>NZ_LMSL01000023.1:39886-156891 GCF_001428405.1 Frateuria sp. Soil773 | reverse complement strand
ACACCGGCGGGTCGATCCGCTGGCCGGCCGCCGCCAATGGCGTGACCGGGCTGAAGCCGAGCTGGGGCCGGGTCAGCCGGCACGGCGTGTTCGAGCTGGCCGCTTCGCTGGACCACGTGGGCACGCTGGCGCGCAGCGCGGTCGATGCGGGCGTGTTGCTGGGCGCCATCGCCGGCGCCGATCCGTACGACCCACCGCGCTGGCCGCGCCGGTGCCGGACTACCGGGCGGCCGCGGGGCAGGGCGTGCAGGGGCTGCGCATCGGCGTCGATGCCGCATGGAACGACGACGTGGATGCGGCGACGCGCACGGTGCTGGCGGATGCGGCCGACGCATTCCGCATGCTCGGCGCGGAGATCGTCGAGGTGCGTTTTCCCGATGCGGCGCAGGCCGTCGCCGACTGGTTCCCGCTTTGCGCGGTGGAGGCGGCGGTCGCGCACGAGGCCACCTACCCGGCGCGCAGGGACGAGTACGGCGCCGTGCTGGCCTCGGTGCTCGACCAAGGGCGTGCGTTGGCCGGCACCGACTACCAGAAAATCCTGCTGCGGCGGATGGACTTCCGCGGCCGCGTCGCCGCACTGTTCGAAAGCATCGACCTGTTGCTGGCGCCGGTGCATCCGTTCGCGCCGCCCACGCTGGCGGCGATGCAGTCCCTGGGCGCGCAGCCGGAGCAGGTGTCGCGGCTGCTGCGCCATACCTGTCCGTTCGACATGAGCGGCCACCCGACCCTCACCCTGCCGGGCGGCTTCGCCGATACCGGCCTGCCGGTGGGCTTCCAGCTTGCGGCCGCGCACCTGGGCGAAGCCACCCTGGTTCGCGCGGGTGCGGCTTTCCAGCGCGCGACGTCATGGCATCGCCGACGCCCGGCCATCCGCGACCGGGCCGGTGGCGACACGCCGGCGGGCCGTTCCGCGTGCCCGCCATGATCCGGTATCTTCCCAGGAGGCCGTTTTGACTATCCGATCCGCATCGCCCCGGCCGCGCCTGTTCCATGGCTGGCTGGTGGTGGCCGCCGCGTTCGCGATCACCTTCGTGGGCTTCGGCAGCGCCTATACCTTCAGCGCGTTCGTCGGCTCCCTGCAGCGGGAATTCGCGGCTTCGCGCGGTTCGGTCTCCATCGTGTTCTCGCTGGCCGGGTTCCTGTACTTCGGCCTGGGCATCGTGAGCGGGCCGCTGGCGGACCGGTGGGGAGCACGCCGCCTGGCGGTCGCCGGCATGCTGCTGACCGGCGCGGGCCTGGCGATCGCGGGCATCGCGCACAGCCTGCTGGGCGTGTACGCCGCCTATGGGCTCGGCGTCGGCGTGGGTGTCGGCTGCGCCTACGTGCCGGCGGTGAGCGCCGTGCAGCGATGGTTCGTGCGGCGGCGCGGCTTCGCTTCCGGGCTGGCGGTCAGCGGCATCGGCGTGGGCACGCTGGCGATGCCGCCGCTGGCCGCATGGCTGATCGGCGCGTTGGGCTGGCGCCATGCCTACGTCGTGCTCGGCGTGCTGACCATGGCGATCGGGGGAGGCATGGCCTTGCTGATCGAGAACGATCCACGCAGCCGCGGGCTGTACCCGGACGGCGACCCGCCCCCGGCGGGCCCCTTGCCGGCGTCGGTGCCGGGCTGTTCGGTGCGCGAGGCGCTGGCTTCGCCGCGCTTCGTCGGGCTGTATGCGGCCTGCCTGATCTGCTCGTTCGGCCTGTTCGTGCCGTTCGTCCACCTGGTCCCGTACGCGCTCGACCACGGCGTCGAGCGGTCGTGGGCGGTGCTGCTGCTGGGCGCGATCGGCGTGGGCAGCACCGCGGGCCGCTTCTTCCTCGGCGGCATGGCCGACCGGATGGGCTGCCAGCGCGCGCTGCTGGCGATGTTCGCGGGCATGACGCTGTCGCTGGCGGCCTGGCCGCTGTCGGTCGCGCTATGGTCGCTGCTGGCCTTCGCGCTCGCCTTCGGCGTGTTCTACGGCGGGTTCGTGGCGATCCTGCCGGCGCTGGTGATGGACTACTTCGGCGCGCGCCATGTGGGCGGCATCATCGGCGTGCTCTATACCAGCGTGGCGTTCGGCACCTTGGTCGGCCCCAGCGCCGCCGGGTTCGCCTTCGACGTCAGCCACAGCTATGCGCTGCCGATCCTCGCCAGCGCGGTAGCGAACCTCGTCGCCACCGGCGTCATGCTCGGCGTGTCGAGGATGGCTGCCCCGGGCGGGAGCGGCGCCGCGGCGGCGGAAAGCGGGGCCTGAGCGCGCAGGATGCCTGCGCGCACCGCTTCTGCGGCAGCCCCGCATCCCGGCCCCGTCAGTCGTCGTGGCGCTTCGGCACGTCGACCTTGCCCTTGACGTTGCGGTAGTCGACCTCGCCGCTGCCGGTGGAACGCACGCGGAGGTTGCCGCCGATGCCGTCGGCGTCGACGTCGCCCGAGCCGGTGCCGCCGATCTCCACGTCGCGGCCGATGCGGCGCAGCGTGATGTCGCCGGAGCCGGTGTGGCCCACGCTGACGCTGCCGTCGACGTTGCTGAAGCTGAGGTCGCCGGAGCCGGAATTGCCGGCCTCGACGTCGCCGCGCACGCCGTCGATGCGTACGTCGCCGGAGCCGGTGCCGCGCAGCTTGACGCTGCCGACCTGGCTGGCCTTCACGTCGGCCGAGCCGAGCTGGAGCGCCAGCGCGCCGTCGATGCGGTTGGCGACCAGGTCGCCGGAGCCCGAATGGAAGTCCAGCGAGGCGAGGCCGTCCGCGCGCGCGTCGCCGGAGCCGCTGCCGACGTCCACGGCCATCGCGGCCGGCACGCGCACATGCAGCTTCAGGTAGGCGTAGTCGGAGCCGAACAGGCTGAAGCCGCTGCCGTCGTCCCGGTTCTCGGCGTCCACCGTGGCCTGGTCGCCGGAGTGGCCGGTGTCGATCTGCAGGTTCTTCAGGCGGGCCGCCTCGGAGGCACAGGCGGTGCCGCGCACCTCGACCTTGGACAGGCCGGGGACGCCCTGGATCTCCAGGTCGGACGAGCCCAGCCTCATCTGCAGGCGCTTCAGGCCGGCGGCGTCGATGTCGGCATTGCGCGGTTCGCTGTACTTGCACGGCATCGCGGCGAAGGCCGCGAGCGGGGTGGCGGTCAGCAGCAGGACGGCGAGGATCTTGTGCACGGTGTTCACTCCGGGGTTGGCGACAGGCATGGGATGCGGCCCGGGGCCGCAGCGTTTACATGCCGCCGCGACCGCGGCGGCCGCGCGTGCGCTACATGCGCTCCAGCGTCTCCAGGCCCAGCAGTTCCAGGCCCTGGCGCAGGGTGCGGCCGGTCAGCGCGGCCAGGCGCAGGCGGCTCTGCTGCGTGGCCTCGTCCCCGGCGGCCAGGATCGGGCAATGCTCGTAGAAGCTGGAGAACAGGCCGGCCAGGTCGTACAGGTAGCCGCACAGCGTGTGCGGCGTGCCCTTTTCGCCGACCTGGACGAGCACTTCGCCGAACTGCGCCAGCCGGGCGGCCAGCTCCTGCTCGTGCGGCGCGTCGAGGCGGATCCGCCCGGGGAGGTCGCCGGCATCGTCCCGGCCCAGCTTGCGGAAGACGCTGGCGACGCGGGTATAGGCGTAGAGCAGGTAAGGTGCGGTGTTGCCCTCGAAGCTGAGCATGTGGTCGAAGTTGAAGCTGTAGTCGCTGCTGCGGTGCTTGCTGAGGTCGGCGTACTTCACCGAGCCGATGCCGACCACGCGGGCGATGTGGCGCAGCTCGTCCTCGGCCAGCGCCGGGTTCTTCTCCTTCACCAGCGCGTAGGCGCGCGCCTGCGCCTCGTCGAGCAGGTCGATCAGCTTCACCGTGCCGCCGTCGCGGGTCTTGAACGGCTTGCCGTCGGCGCCGTTCATGGTGCCGAAGCCCATGTGCTCCAGTTGCATGCCCGGATGCACGAAGCCGGCGCGGCGCGCCACCTCGAACACCTGCTGGAAATGCAGGGCCTGGCGCTGGTCCACGAAGTACAGCGCGCGGTCGGCCTTCAGCACGCGGCTGCGGTAGCGCGTGGCGGCCAGGTCGGTGGAGGCGTACAGGTAGCCGCCGCCGGCCTTCTGCACGATCACCGGCAGCGGGTTGCCCTCGGCGTTCCTGAATTCGTCCAGGAACACGCACTGCGCGCCGTCGCTCTCGACCAGCAGGCCCGCGTCGCGCAGGTCGCCGACCACGTTGGCGAGGTCGTCGTTGTAGGTGCTCTCGCCCCGTACGTCGGCCGGGGCCAGCTTGACGTTGAGGCGGTCGTAGGCCTGCTGGCAGTGCGACAGCGAGATCGCGTTGAAGCGGCGCCACAGGCGCATGCATTCGGGCTCGCCGGCCTGCAACTGCACCACCAGCTCGCGGGCGTGGTCGGCGAAGGCGGGCGATTCGTCGAAGCGCTGCTTGGCGGCGCGGTAGAAGCCCTCGAGGTCGGCCAGGTCGGTCTCGCCGGCCTCCGGCTTCTCCTGCAGGTAGGCCAGCAGCATGCCGAACTGGGTGCCCCAGTCGCCGACGTGGTTCTGGCGGATCACCTCGTCGCCCAGGAACTCCAGCACGCGCGACACCGCGTCGCCGATGATGGTCGAGCGCAGGTGGCCGACGTGCATCTCCTTGGCGAGGTTGGGCGAGGACAGGTCGACCACCACGCGCTGCGCCGGCGAGCCCTTGCGTACGCCGAGGCGCGCGTCCTGCAGCGCCGCGTCCAGTCGGCGGGCCAGGGCCTGGCCGTCCTGGGTGAAGTTGAGGAAGCCCGGGCCGGCGATTTCCACCTTGCTGATCTGCGGATCGGCCGGCAGCGCGGCGAGCAGCTTCTCGGCGAGGTCGCGCGGCTTCAGCCCGGCGGGTTTCGCCAGCACCATGGCGATGTTGCTGGCGAAGTCGCCGTGGCTCTTGTCCTTGGTGTCGTCGACCTGGATGGCCGGCGCGGCACCGGGCGGCAGCACGCCGTCGTCGGCGAGGCGGGCGAGGGCGTGTTGGATAAGCTGGCGGATGGTGTCTTTCATGGTCGGCTCTGGCGGCCAGCGCGCCGCGGGGCGTCGCTTGGCGGGCGGAAAATACGCCAGTATCCGCAGCCGCGCGGGTCTTGCCAACTGCAACGGCGGTCGATGATCGCCCGCCTCCGGCCCGGCGGGCACGGACAGAAAGTCCCGCCGGGCACTTTTGCGCCCCGCATGTGTCCTTGTTGCCGGTACGGCGGATGGCGGCGATGGCGTCGCCCGCGCCGACGGATGGCGGCAGCGAATGGAGAGCGGCATGGGGGCAAGGGCGTCATCGTCCATGGCAGCGGCGCGGGGCTGGCCGGTGCGATGGCGTCGGCAAGTGCCGGTCAACGGCATCGTGCTGGGCGTCGTCACCGTGCTGCACCTGGCCTTGCTGGTCGCGCTGCTGCGACCCCTGGCGCCCCGGTCGCCAGCGGCGCTGCCGATGGCCTCGAAGGAGGCGCGCCGCGCCCTGCGCGTGCGTCTGCTCGCCGCGCCGTTGCGGCGCGAGGCATTCCGCCCGGCGGCGAATGCGCGCGCGGCGGCGTTGCCGAAGCGGCCTGCGGCATCGCCTGCGCGGCATACGGAGCCGCCGCTGCCGGTCGAGGCTGCACTGGCGACGGGGCCGGTGAAATTGTCCTTGCCGCCGGCCACCGTGCCGGCGGTGCCGGGCTACGTGGCGGGCGGCGGGTTCCGGTTGCCGGATGCCGCGCCCGCCATCCGCCTTCCGGGTGCGCCCCGCGCGCATGCCCCCGCTTTCCGCATGATCGATCCGAAGCTGCGCGGCCTCGGTGGCGTGGTGCACCTGATCGGCGCGCTTGCGGGCGCGCAGGATCCGGCCTGCCTCGACGTCGAGGTCTGGCGGACGATGTCGATCGAGACGCTGCTGGAGCATCACGTTACGCCGGCCCAGGTCGCCCGCACGGCCGACGAGCATCGCTGCGCCGAGCCCAGGCATGGGCTCGTGATCCGATGGTGAGTATCGCCGCACGCGGCGCGTCGTTCCGGTNNNTCCTGCTTTCGCAGGAATGACGACAAGGCGGTCGGATCGACCGAAAGATCGTGAACAGGCTCTCAGGACAGCAGCAGGCGCTGCAGCGCCGCCAGCGAATCGACCTGGTGGTGCGGCTCGATGCCCGGCGGGGCGGCCTCGCCGCGCGGGTTGAACCAGCAGGTGCGGATGCCGGCGTTGAGGCCGCCGAGGATGTCCGAGTGGGGGTTGTCGCCCACCATCAGCACCTGCCCGCGCGGCGGTTCGCCCATCAGCGCGAGGGCATGCGCGAAGATGCGCGCGTCGGGCTTGGCGATGCCGACCTGCTCGGAGATGACCAGGGGCGAGAAGGCGTCCTTCAGCCCGGTGCGTTCCAGCCGGGCGGTCTGCAATTCGGTGAAACCGTTGGTGACGAGGCCGAGCCGGGCGCGTCCGCGCAGGTTCCGGATAAGGTCTTCGGCACCGGGCAGGAGCGTGCAGATGTCGGCCATCGCGGCGAGGAAGGCGCTGTTGAGGCGCTGCGGCGCCACGCCGAGCCTGTCCGCCCACGAGGCGAAGCGCGTCACCTGCAGGTGGCCGGCGTTGATCCGGCCGTCCTGGTAATCGGTCCACAGCGGCTTGTTGGCCTGCTGGTAGTGCTCGAAGTCCTGCGCCGTGAAATCCACCCCGAAGGCGGAGAACATGAGGCGCAGCCCCCGGTACGCGTCGAAGTGGAACAGCGTGTCGTCGGCGTCGAAGAGGATCCACGGGTAGTCCATGGGCCGAATTGTTCCTGCCTGCGGGCCAGGGCGCCAGTCGCCTGATAACATGCAACTTACGGGTTGCGTTTTTGGCGGGGCAAGCCTAACCTGCAACCAAAAGGTTGCTCACGAACACGAGGTTGCCCATGAACGCATCGACCGATCGCATCGAAAGAGACCTCCTGCTCGAGGCCCCACGCTCGAAAGTGTGGCGCGCGCTCGCCGACGCCGAGGCATTCGGCGACTGGTTCGGGGTGGCGCTCAAGGGCCAGCGCTTCGTGGCGGGGCAGCGTACGAAGGGCCACATCACCCATCCGGGCTACGAGCACCTGCTGTGGGACGTGCTGATCGAAAAGATCGAGCCGGAGCGGCGGCTGTCCTTCCGCTGGCACCCGTACGCGGTGGACCCCGCGGCCGACTACTCGCACGAACCCACCACGCTGGTGGAGTTCACGCTGGAAGAGGCGGCCGGCGGCACCTTGCTGCGCGTCGTCGAGTCGGGTTTCGATGCGATACCGCCGGCACGCCGCGAGGAGGCGTTCCGCATGAACAGCGGCGGCTGGGACGCGCAGATGAAGAACGTCGAAGCCTATGTCGCCAAGGCCTGAAGCCTCCGGGCGAAGTGCCGCGCGGGCCGCCCTGGCGCTGCGCAAGTCGGCGCCGGTGTTCGCCGCGCTGGGCGACGACACGCGCCTGCGCCTCGTCGCCCTGCTGTGCGCGGGCGGGGCCATGTCGATCGCCCAGCTCACCCTGGGCACGGACATCACGCGGCAGGCGGTGACCAAGCACCTGCACGTGCTGGCCGACGCCGGCCTGGTGCACGACGTGAGGCAAGGGCGCGAGCGCCTGTGGGCGTTCGCACCGGACCGGCTGGCCGAGGCCCGGCGCTCGCTCGATGCGATTGCCGCACAGTGGGACAGCGCGCTGCTCAGGCTGAAATCGACGGTGGAGCGCTGAGCGCAGCGGCGCGGCCGGCCGGGTGCTCGCAGGCCGGTCGCGCATTCGTTCCTTCAAGCGAAATTTCCGAGGCATCCGAGTGAGCGACCCCATCACGATCCGCCCCGTTCGCGGCGACGACTTCGCCGCCTGGAAACCGCTATGGGACGGCTACAACGCCTTCTACGGGCGCAGCGGCGAGACCGCCTTGCCGGAGGAAATCACCCGGACGACCTGGGCGCGCTTCCTCGATGCCGGCGAGCCGGTGCATGCGCTCGTCGCCGCCGATGCCGCCGGCGGCCTGCTCGGCCTGGCGCATTATCTTTTCCATCGCAGCACCATCCAGCCCGGTCCGAGCTGCTACCTGCAGGATCTTTTCACGGTGGAGGCGGCCCGGGGCCGGGGCGTCGGCCGTGCGCTGATCGAGGCGGTCTACGCGCGTGCGGGCGAGGCGGGCAGCAAGCGCGTGTACTGGCAGACCCACGAGACCAATGCCGCGGCCATGCGCCTCTACGACACGCTGGCCGAGAAGTCCGGCTTCCTCGTGTACCGCAAGTCGCTGTAAACCGCCCGGCGCGTCGGCGCGTAACCGCCGTGCCATATGGCCGGAGCACGGCCATGCGCGCCCGGGCATGGCGATTCGGCGAGGAGCTTTCGCAACCCGGCGCTGCGCCGCAGTCGCGGCGGCTGGCGCCGCCGGTCGGCCGGTGCGATGCTGCGCACCGGCCATTGCCATGGGGATCGTCCATGAAGCCCGGATTGCCGCTTGCCGTACTGCTGTTCGCCACGGGACTGGCGCATGCGCGCGATGCCGCGCAGGACCGGCGCGAGCTGCTGCGCGCCGAGGCCGTGCTCTGCCATGCCTTCGAGGTCGGCGATGCCGCGACCCTGGGCAAGGGCCTGACGCGGGATTTCACCCTGACCGATTCGAGGGGCCAGGTGACCGATCGCGCGCAGAACCTCGACGAGGTGGCGAAGCGCGAGCCGTCCTACGAGATGTTCCGCAACCACGGGCAGCAGGTCCGCCTGTACGGCGACGCGGCGATCATCACCGGGATCACCTCGATCAAGGGGCATGCCGGCGGCGCCGCGTTCACCGGCGATTTCCAGTACACCGACACCTGGGTCCGCCGCGACGGGCACTGGGTGCTCGCCGCCAGCCACGCGAGCCGGCTGGCGAAATAGCCCGGCCTGGAGCGGAGCCGCCGTTCCGCCCGGTTCCCGAGCCGCGTGCCGTCTGCCGTAGGCAGGCGTCGTTGCCGTTTCCCGGCCTCATGCCGGGCCGATCCGCCGGGCTGCCTGCCGGCATGGCCGGCCCGGCGAAGCCGCGGGCTCGCACTTCCTTGCACAAACCTCATGCCGCCGGGCTCCCCGGCGGCCGGCGGGCCGTCTCCGCCTATCCATCGGCTCCGGCGCGTGCCCACTATGGGCTCCCGGTGCCGTCCTGGCGCCGGGGCCGCCGCCTTTCGGGCGGCGGTCACGGAGTCAATCTCAGGAGACAGACATGAACAACCGTTTCGAACTCACCGGCCCGTTGACCGAGCTTTCCAGCTACCCGCAGTGGGCGCAGGACATGGTGGGCGCATGCGAAGGCAGCAAGCAGGAGGTGCTGCGGCACGAGCTGTGGGCGCTGATGTGCGAGGCGCGGCTCAGCCTGGCCTCGACCCGCAATTTCATGGTGGGCATCTGGCCGGTGATCGAGCGCTTCCCGGGCTACATGGCGCACAGCCTGCTGAAGACGCAGTACGGTCGCAGCCCGGGCGACAATCTCGCGCGGCGCTGGCTAGTGCGCAACATCCGGGTCGAGCAGAACCACGCCGACCATTGGCTGAAATGGGCCGAAGGGGCGGGAGTGCCGCGCGAGGAAGTGCTGCGCGGCAGCGCCCCGATGGGCAGCCAGGCGCTGGCGCAATGGTGCGAGGAGATCAGCAGCCGCGGCTCGCTGGCGGCCAGCATCGCCGCCACCAACTACGCGGTGGAAGGCGCGACCGGGGAATGGTCGCAACTGGTCTACGACAGCCCGACCTACGCGCAGAGCCTGCCCGCGGAAACCCGCACCCAGAGCCTGCGCTGGCTTCAGCTGCATGCGGCGTACGACGATACCCATCCGTGGGAGGCGCTGGAGATCGTCTGCACCCTGGTGGGGAATTCGCCCGCGGTCGACGAGGTGGAGCATCTGGCGGAGTGCATCCGGCGCAGCTATACAGGCATGCGCGTGCTGGCGGATCGCTGCGTGGGGGAGCCGCGCGGCCTCGGTTTGGCGGAGATCGCCGCCGCCTGACACGTACCCCTGTCGCCCAAGGTAGGCCTGTGGAATCATCGCTGTGCCACTATGGAACCGGATGGCTTGATGCCTAGTGTCGGGGCTACCTTGCAAAGACCGCTTTCACGGCGACTGGTGCCGCTGGTGTATGCCCTGGCAGCCGTCATCGGGCTGACCCTGGCGCTCACCTGGGGAGCTCTCCAGATCCAGGTCGCTCTCGCCGGTTTCCTCAACGGCGAGAGCGTCTGGTCCAAGGCGCAGAAGCAGGCGGTGATCGACCTGGACGCCTATGCGGCCGACGGCCGGGCCGGCGACCTCGACAATTTCAGGCGCAACTATGCCGTGCTCGGCGCGGACCGCTGGGTCCGCGACGTGACCGCCAGCGGGCATTACGACTATGCCCAGGTGGCGGCGGTGCTGAGCCACGGCAACACCATCCCGGCGGCGATCCGCGGGGTAATCTTCATCCTGCACCATTTCCCGGACGCGCCCTACGTGGGCGACGCCCTGCGTGCCTGGCGCTCCACCGACGCGGCGATCGCCGAGCTGGGCACGATCGCCGGGGAGCTGCAGCGCGCCTACGCGGGCGGCGCCGTCAGCGGCGCGGAGGTCGCCCGCCAACGCGCGCGCATCCATGCGCTGAACAGCTACATCGAGCCGCGCGCGAAGCTGTTCTCGCAGGCGATCGCGCTCGGCGCCACCTGGATGGGCTGGGTGCTGTTCGCCTGCGTCTCGGTGGCGGCCTGCCTCGCTTCGCTGGTGTGGCTGCTGCTGGCGCGGCGCATCCTGGCCCGCATCCGCGGCACCGAGGAACGCTACCAACTGCTGTTCGACAGCGCCGCCGACGCCATCGTGATGATCGACGAGGGCAGCGAGCGCATCCTCGACGCGAACCGCGCGGCCGCCCAACTGACCGGGAGCGGGGCGGCCGCGCTGATCGGCGAATCGTTCAGCCACCTGCTGGGCATGTCGCCGAAGCAGGAGGGGCCGGGCGTCCTGCGCGACGTGCGCGGCCGGCAGCGCGCGGTGGAAACGCAGAGCAGCCTGGTCCACTGGGGCGACCGCGTGGTGCGCCAGGCGATCATCCGCGACGTCACCGAGCGGATGCAACTGGAGCAGGAGCGGCGCATCGGCGCGGAGGCGCTGGCCAGCATCGCCGAGGGCGTGATCATCGCCGATGCGGGACGCCGGGTGGTCTCGGCCAACGCCGCGCACAACGCGATCACCGGCTTCGACGGCGACGGCCTGCGCGGCCGGCGCATCGACGAGACCCGCTGCCTGCCGGACGGTTCGAGCCTGCCGGCGTCGCTGTGGCAGATCGTCGCCGCGGGCGGCAACTGGCAGGGCGAGGTGAGGAGTTGCCGCCGCGACGGCACCAGCTACCCGGAGCGGCTGAGCATCAGCGCGCTGCGCGACGAGCAGGGGCGGGTGCAGCACTACGTCGCCGTGATCACCGACATCAGCACGACCAAGGCGAACCAGCAGCGGCTCGAATACCTTGCCGCCCACGATCCGCTGACCGGCCTGGTCAACCGCGTGGAATTCGAGCGCAGTTGCGCCCGGGCGATCGCCGCGGCGGCGCGCGACCGCAGCGCGCTGGCCGTGCTGTTCGTCGATCTGGACGCCTTCAAGGTGGTCAACGACAGCTACAGCCATGCGATCGGCGACCTGCTGCTGAGCGAGGTGGCCGAGCGCATCCGGCGGCTGGTGGAAGGGCGCGGGCTGGTCGGCCGCATCGGCGGCGACGAGTTCACCGTGCTGCTCGGCGGGCTCGAATCGCGCGAGCAGGCCGGCCTGCTGGCCCGGCAACTGCTCACCGTGCTGTCCGAGCCGCTGCCGGTGGGCGACTACGAGATCGTGCTCAGCGCCAGCATCGGCATCGCCGGCTATCCGCTGGACGGCGGCAACCCGACGGCGCTGATCGCCAATGCCGACGCGGCGATGTACCTGGCCAAGACCGAGGAGCGCAACGCGTTCCGCTTCTACACGCCGATGATGCAGGCCGATGCGCGCAAGCGCCTCGCGCTGGTGACCGAGCTGCGCCAGGCGCTGGCGCGCGACGAGTTCCGGCTGGTGTTCCAGCCGAGCGTGGAGCTGCGCAGCGGGCGCATCCTCGCGGTGGAGGCGCTGCTGCGCTGGCAGCACCCGCAGCGCGGCGAGATCCACCCGGCGGAGTTCATCCCGATGGCGGAAAAGCTCGGCCTGATCCGGCACATCGACGAATGGGTGCTGCGCACCGCCTGCGCGCAGATGAGGCGCTGGGACGCCGTAGGCCTGCCGTCGATCCGGATGGCGATAAACGTCTCGGCCACTTCCTACGGCTACCCGTCCTTCGTCAACGACATCCGGCAGGCGCTGGAGGCGATGCAGCTGGCGCCGCAGCGGCTGCTGCTGGAAGTCACCGAGAGCGCGATCCTGCGCCTGGGCGAGGACACCGAGAAGACCATGAACGCCCTGCACGCGCTCGGCGTGGGCGTGGCGATCGACGACTTCGGCACCGGCTATTCCTCGATGGCCTACCTGAAGCTGCCGGCGATCGCCTACCTGAAGATCGACCAGTCCTTCGTCGCCGGCCTGCCGGACAACGCCAACGATGCGGCGATCGTCGAGGCGATGCTGGCGCTGTCCAAGAGCCTGGGCCTGTGTCCGATCGCCGAGGGCATCGAGACTACCGCCCAGCATGAGTTCCTGCTGCGCGCCGGCTGCGTGGAAGGGCAGGGTTACCTGTATTCGCGGCCGATGCCGCCGGAGGATGTCGTGCGCCTGCTGCGCCCGCAACTGCGCCCCGGTCCGGCCAAGCTCCAACTGGTGCCGCCGAGCAAGAGCTGAGGCCGGGTTGTTGGCGGGGCCTGGGCGAAGGCCGGTTCTGCCCGTCATCCCCAGCGCGTGACGAAGGTGCTTTTCAACAGCCGATGGGTAGGTCGCTCGGCGTTTCCGACTCGTTGGACATGGAGGCACTGGATTCCTGCGAAAGCAGGAATCCAGCGACTTTTCCTTTACCCCAAAACCTAGAGCTTGACCGGCCCTTCGGCCTTCGAGAGCCGCCGGGATGGCGCCCCGCAGGGAATACCTGGGAGCCTTTGAACAGGCTCTTAGCGCAACCGCACCTGCACCACCGATTCCTGCGGCCGGTAGAGATCGGGGAACAACTGCTTCAGGCGCGCCACCTTCGGCGCGTCGTTGATGGCGATGTAGGGGTTGTCCGGATGCTCGCTGGCATAGTCCTGGTGATAGGCCTCGGCCATGTAGAACGCCTTCAGCGGCACCAGTTGGGTCACCACCGGGGCGGGGTAGACGTGGGCGGCGCCGAGCTGGGCGATGTACGCGCCGGCGACCTGCCGCTGCAGCGGGTTGCCGTAGAAGATCGCCGAACGGTACTGCGTGCCGCGGTCCGGCCCCTGCCGGTTGAGCTGGGTCGGATCGTGCGCCACCGAGAAGAACACCTTGAGCAGTTGCCCGTAGCTGACCTGGCGCGGGTCGTACAGCACCTTCACCGATTCGGCGTGGCCGGTGTCGCCCTCGCTGACCCGCTCGTAGTTCGCGGTGTCCGCGCTGCCGCCGGCATAGCCGGACCAGGCCCGGCGCACGCCCTTGACGTGGTCGAACACGGCTTCCACGCCCCAGAAGCAGCCGCCGGCAAAGACCGCCACCTGCTCCCCGGGCGCGGCGGGTGCCGGGTCCAGGGCCGGGTCCGGCAGCGCCACGGCGTCGTTCGCGGCCGAGGCGGCGGTACAGGCGCCCAGCCCGGCCAGCGCGGCGAGCAAGACGGCGCGGGACAGGCGCCGGAATCGATGGAAGGCCATGGCGGATCTCCGAAGGTCGGGGGGACGCAAGGACATTCGCCGCCCGACGGCGCGAGGTTACGCCCGGACCGGTCGCCAGGCATCCGGCGGGCAGGGCCGGGTCCGCTGCCAGTCTCCGGTGCGGTGGTAGATTGGGCACTCCCCCTGTCCGGCTTGCGCATGTCCCACACCATCGACCTGGATGCCTACCTGCGGCGCGTCGGCCACGCGCGGCCGGTGGCCGCCGACCTCGCCACCCTGAGGTCGCTGGCGACCGCGCACGTGGCGGCGATCGCCTTCGAGAACCTCGACCCGCTGCTGCGCGTGCCGGTGTGGCTGGACCCGGCCGCGCTGGAGCGCAAGCTGGTGCACGCTGGCCGCGGCGGCTATTGCTTCGAGCAGAACCTGCTGTTCGCCGAGGCATTGCGCCTCGTCGGCTTCCAGGTGTCCGGGCTGATCGCCCGCGTGCTGTGGAACCGCCCCGAGGACGCGATCACCGCACAGACGCACATGCTGCTGCGGATCGAGCTGGAAGGGCAGAGCTGGCTGGCCGACGTCGGCTTCGGCAGCATGACGCTGGCGGGCGCGCTGCGGCTGGAGCCCGGCGTCGCGCAGGCGACGCAACTGGAGCCGTTCCGGCTGATGCCGGTCGACGGCGGCGACTGGGCCATGCAGGCGCAGGTGCGCGGCCAGTGGCTCACGCTGTACCGGTTCGACCTGCAACCGCGCCACACGGTGGATTACGTGGTGGGCAACCACTACGTGTCGACCTATCCGGAGTCGCATTTCCTGGCGGACCTGATCGTGGCGCGCACCGCGCACGACCGCCGGCTGACCCTGCGCAACCGCGAATTCACCGTGCGCCGGCCGGAGGCGGAGCCGTTGCGGCGCGTGCTCGGCGACGTCGCCGAGATCCGCCAGGTGCTGGAGACCGAGTTCCTGCTGCGCCTGCCACCCGGCGACGCGCTGGACCGGCGGCTGGCCGCGCTCGGCTGACCCGGCCCGCGCCGGCGCCATGAACGGCTTCGTCGACCACCTGCGCGACCTGTTCGGCCTGCTCGGGCCGATCCGGGCGCGGTCGATGTTCGGTGGCCACGGGCTGTATCACGACGGGCGGATGATCGCGCTGGCGATGGGCGAGGGCGTCTACCTGAAGACCGACGAGGAGACCCGGCCCGCGTTCGCCGCCGCCGGCTGCCGGCCGTTCGAATATGCCGGCAAGGCGCTCAGCTACTGGTCGGTGCCGGCGGCCGCGATGGACGATCCGCAGGCCATGCTGCCGTGGGCGCGGCTGGCGCATGCCGCCGCGCTTCGCAAGGCGCGCACGCCGCGCCGGCGGCCGCGCGGCGACCGGCCGCCGGGCCGGCGCTGAACGCTCGGCGTCAGCCGGCGGCCCGCACCTGGATCACCACGCCATCGACCTCAACGCGGTCGCCCGCGTGGATCTTGCAGGTCTTGCGCAGCTCCTGCCGGCCGTTCACCGCGACCGCGCCGCTGGCGACCATCGCCTTGCCGGCGCCGCCGCTGTCGCACAGTCCCATCAGCTTCAGCAACTGGTTGAGTTCGACGTGGTCGCGGTCGAGGTGGAACACCAGCGGCTGCGCGGCCGGCCCGGCCGCGGCGGCTGGCGTCGCGTCGTCGTCTTCTTCCGCGAACGCATCGGCGGGCAGGGCGAGGAAGGCGAAGAACGGCACGTCTTCGTCGCTCCAACTGGCCGCGGCCTCGTCGAGGATGTCCAGCAGGGTGCTGAATTCTTCCTCGTCGGCGTCCTGCAGGTCGTCGGCGTGCTCGAACTGCAGCAGGTAGCCGGGAGCGTCCAGCCAGGCGAGGTCGCGCAGGCTGTCGGCCAGCGCGTCCCAGTTGCGCCCGAAATCCTCCGGCAGGCGCAGCGCGACGGCGAGCCGGTCGAGCAGTTCGCGCTTGTCGTGGCAGCCGTGCAGGCTGAGCCGGGCCAGCGCCAGACCGGCCTTGCGGGCGGATTCGGCCAGCGGCGGCAGGTCGTCGGCGGTGACGAAGAACACGCCGTTGCCGCCGGCGTCGGTGGGGTCGATCTGGAAAGGCGTGTGGTTCATCGGGCGGCCTGGAAGCGGCGGAAGCTGCGGTAGTGGTCGTCGGTGTAGTAGTACACCTCGGGAGGGTCGCCGCCGGCGATGATGCGGCGCGCGCCGCGATAGCCGAGGCCGGGCGTCTCCACCGTGTATTCGCGGTAGTAGCCGCGCGGCATGGCCGGCAGCATGCCTTCGCGGTTGCCGAACACGCTGCCGTCCTGGCGATGCTCGAAGGGACCGCCGCGGGCGATCCGGGCCAGCGTGTCGCGCGCTTCCGGCGGCAGGAAGGCGGGCAGGGCGGCGGACGCGGCCTCGGCCTGGCTGGCCTGCGGCGCGGCGGCCTGCGGCGGTGCCGGCCGGTGCCAGAACCAGGCGGCGGCGAGCAGCACCAGCAGGATGGCGAGCGATTTCAGTGAACGCATGGAGGCGGCCGGAGGCGGGCGAGGCGCCGAGTGTAGAGCCTTGGAGCGACCCTGGTAGGCGGGCGGGATGCGGCAGGCCGTTCGGCTGGCCGCGTCAGGCGGCGTCCACGCGCTGCTGCAGGGCCATCGCCGCGGCCGGGTTGCGCTCCTTCGCGCTGCTGATGAAGAACACGAACACGTCGCGCCGCTCCGCGGCGGACGGGCCGGCGACGTGCGGCAGGTCCGCCGGATCGCCGCCCTGCGCCCACTCACGCGCCCGATGCGCCCACTCGTCGAGCGCGGCCGGCGCGTAGCCGGTGGCGATGCCGGACTGGCTGCGCATCAGCCGCGCATAGACGAAGCCGCCGGTGAGGTCGGCCAGCGAGGGGTGGACGTCGGAGTCGGTGAACACGGTCGCCACGGCCCGCGCGCGGGCCAGGGACACATAGGCCTCGCACAGGAAACCCGGGTGGCGCACCTCCAGCACGTGCCGCAGCGGCCGTCCGGCCAGTTCGCGCGGCAGGCGGTCGAGGAAGGCGGCCAGGTCGTCGGCGTCGAACGTGCGCGACGGCGGCAGTTGCCACAGGATCGGCCCCAGCCGCGCGCCGAATTCCTCCAGGCCGCCGCGGACGAAGCCATCGATGCCGCGCCCGGCGTCGGCCAGCCGCTTGCCCTCGGTGACGTAGCGCGGCGCCTTCAGCGAGAACACGAAGCCGTCCGGCGTTTCGGCCGCCCACTTCGCATAGGTCGCCGGCTTCTGCGCGCCGTAGTAGGTGCCGTTGATCTCGATCGCGCGCAACTGGCGGCTGGCGTATTCCAGCTCGCGCCGCTGCACCAGTCCGTCGGGGTAGAAGTTCCTGCGCCACGGCGCGTAGTTCCAGCCGCCGATGCCGACGCGGATCGGCGAGGCTGGCGAAGTGCCGGCGAACAGGTCGCCATGCGGGGCGGGAGCGGTCATGGGGAAATCGTGGGCAAGGCGGCATCGCATCTTGCCACGCCGGTGCGCGCGGGCGCATGACTTCCAGCACGCGCCGCGTCGCGGGCGCCGGCGTATCCAGTCGTTTCCCCGATCCCCCACCAGGATGACGTCCATGAAGCATGCCGGCGACATGTTGCTTGCGGTGGCGCTCGCCTGCGGCATGGCCGCTGGCAGTCGCGCCGCCACGGTTGCGGCGGCGGTGCCGGAGGTGTTCGCCCCGGGCGCGATCTCCGGTCCGGCGAGCGAGGACTCGGCGGCGTTCACGCCGGACGGCAACACCGTGTTCTTCGACCGTATCCGCTGGCCGAACGCGGCGATCCTGGTCTCGCACAAGGGCGCCGGCGGATGGTCGGCGCCGCGGATCGCGCCGTTCTCCGGGCAATGGCTCGACCACGATCCGGCGATGGCGCCCGACGGTTCCTTCCTGGTCTTCAGCTCGAACCGGCCGGACGCCGGGGGCGGCAGGCCGCTGGACGCCGTGATGGCCAACGGCAAGGTGCAGCCGGGTTCCGGCGGCCACCTGTGGCGGGTCGACCGCCGCGGCGACGGCTGGGGCGTGCCGGTGCGCCTGCCGGATACCGTGAACGCCAGCACGCGCACCTACGCGCCGAGCGTCGCCGCCGACGGCAGCGTGTATTTCCAGCGCCCCGATCCGGCCAACGGCGATTTCCGCCTGTACCGCTCGCAGTACCGCGACGGCCATTACCTCGAGGCGGTGGCCGTCGGCCTGGGCTCGCCGGATTCGCACGAGCTCGACCCGGCGGTCGCGCCGGACGAGTCGTTCATCGTGTTCGACGCGAACTACGCCGGCAAGGACGCGCCCGACCGGCTGTACATCGCGTTCCGCGAAGGCAGCCGCTGGGGCGCGCCCATCGACCTGGGCGACCGGGTCAACATCGGCAACCCGTGGGGCTCGCACCTGGGGCCGGACCATCGCACGCTCTACTTCAGCAGCGTCCGGGGAGTGAAGGTGTCCTATCCGCGTACCCCCGCGCAGGCCGGGCAGGACATCGCGCGCATGCAGGCGTGGGACAACGGCAACGACAACCTCTGGTCGGTCTCGCTGGCGCCCTGGCTGGACGCGCACCGCGCGGCGGCACGCGCCGGCTAGCCTGCCGCAGGCCGGTGGCCGCGGCGCCGCGCGGATGACTTGCGGGGCTGGCATCCGCGGCGGTTTGCCGGGATAGTTCATGGCTTTGAAACAGCCGGAGCCGACGATGTCCCTGCGAGCCTTCTCCCCGCGCGTGGCGGGTTGCTGTGCCCTGTTCGTGTTCGCCGCCAGCGCATGGGCGCAGACGCCGGCGACGGCGAAGCCGTCCGACCTGCCGGTCGCCACGCACGACGGCGCGCGTCCGCTGCTGCCGGCGCAGTTGCAGGATTTCGGCGCCTACGTGGACAGCGCGCGCAAGGCCTTCGACGTGCCGGGCATCGCGGTGGCGATCGTCAAGGACGGCCAGGTGGTGATGGAGCAGGGCTTCGGCCTGCGCGAGATGGGCAAGCCGGACAAGGTGGACGCGCGCACGCTGTTCGCGATCGCCTCCAACACCAAGGCGTTCACCGCGGCCGCCCTGCAGCAACTGGCCGAGGCCGGCAAGCTGAAGATGGACGACCGGGTGATCGACCACCTGCCGTGGTTCCGCATGTCCGACGCCTACGTGACGCACGAGATGCGCATCAGCGACCTGCTCGCGCACCGCAGCGGCCTGTCACTCGGCGCGGGCGACCTGCTGTACTGGCCGCCGACCTCGTACACCACCAAAGAGGTGGTCGAGCGCCTGGCGAAGGTGCCGATCAAGAACGGCTTCCGCAGCGGCTACGCCTACGACAACATCCTGTTCGCCGTGGCGACGCTGGTGATCGAGCAGGCCTCCGGGCAGAGCTTCGCCGACTACCTGCGCGAGCACATCTTCAAGCCGGTCGGCATGGACGAATCGCTGGTCGACATGACCTACCTCAAGCCCGGCATGGACGTGGCCACCGGCCATGCCAAGGCCGACTTCAAGGACCTGAAGCCGGTGCCGCCGATGGCCTGGCTCAACGACCCCGGCGCGGGCGGCATCTACGCCAGCGTGCACGACCTTGCGAAGTGGATGAACGTGCAACTGGCCGGCGGCGCGCTGCCCGCCACGGGCGCCGACGGCAAGCCGGCGCGGCTGTTCTCCGAGGAGAGCCAGCACGAGATGTGGAGCGTGCTCACCCCGATCAGGATCGGCAAGCCGCCGATCCCCGAGCTGGCGCCACTGGTGCCGAACTTCTCCGGCTACGGCGAGAGCTGGTTCCTGTCCGACTACCGCGGCAGGAAGCTGGTGTGGCACACCGGCGGCTGGCCGGGCATGGTCTCGCGGCTGACCCTGGTGCCGGAGCTGAAGCTCGGCGTGGTGGTGCTGACCAACGCCGAGTCCGGCGCGGCCTTCAATGCGGTCACCTACCGCGCGCTCGACGCCTACCTCAACCCGGACCAGAAGACCGACTGGGTCGCCGCCTACGCCAAGGCGGTGAAGCTGTCCGAGTCGAAGGCCGACGACAGCTTCGCCAGGCACGAGGCCGCGCGCGACAAGAACGGCAAGCCGTCGCTGGCGCTGGCGAAGTACGCCGGCACCTACCGCGACCCGTGGTACGGCGACGTCGTAGTCAGCCAGGAGAACGGCAAGCTGCGCCTGCGCTTCAGCAAGACCCGGCAACTGGTCGGCACGATGACGCCCTGGCAGCACGACACCTTCACCGTGCGCTGGGACGACCGCACGCTCAACGCCGATGCCTTCGTGAGCTTCGCGCTGGACGAGGACGGCCACGTCCGCGAGGCGCGGATGCAGCCGATCTCGCCGCTGACCGACTTCAGCTTCGACTTCCAGGACCTGCGCCTGGCGCCGGTGAAGGCGGACAAGCCGGAGTGACCGCCCGGCCGTGAATCCCTTGCCGGCGCGGGCGATGGCCGCCCGCGACGGCACTCCATGGCGGGAACTTGTTAAGGAGTCTTTCCCATGCGTGATCGTCGTTTCGTTGTCGTGCTGCTGTGTTCGTCGCTGCTGGCCGGTGCGGCCTGGGCCGGCCCAGCCGCGCCGGCCGCCCACCGTCAGTTCCGCGTCGAACTCGGCGGCGCGTCGGCCCAGCCGGTGTCCGGCCGCCTGCTGCTGTTCGCCACCGAGGCCCGGGCGGCCGAGGCGGCTGCGAAGGGCGGCAAGGTGGAGGAGGTCGACGCCAACCCGTTCCGCGCCACGCAGACCGCCGTGGCGGCGCGCGAGGTGAGCCGCCTGGCGCCACGCGAAGGCGTGGACATCGACACCGACGGGCTGGCCTTCCCTACCGGCTATTCGCAACTGCCGCCGGGCGACTACCTGGTGCAGGCGGTGCTCGACGTGGACCACAGCTACAACTACACCGGCCGTGGCGCGGGCGACCTGGTCAGCGCGGTGGTGAAGCTGCACCTGCCGGCGGCGGGCACGCCGACGCTGACCCTGGACAAGGCGCTGCCGGCGCGCGACCCGTGGAAGGCGTCCGCCTCGGCGCCGGAGGGCATGCAGGCGGCGCTGGACGAGGCGCGCAGGCATGCCGAACCGATCGACTTCGCCAGCCCGTCGCTGTCGGCGTTCTGGGGCCGGCCGATCGCCATGCGCGGCCGCGTGCTGCTGCCGCCCGGCTACGACGCCGGCGCGGCGGTGCGCTATCCCACCGTCTATTACACGCAGGGTTTCGGCGGCAACAACGACCGTGTCACCGGCGTGCTGGCGAACGTCTACGCGGCGATGGCCAAGGGCGAGATGCCGCCGATGATCTGGGTGTTCCTCGACGAATCCAGCCCCACCGGCACGCACGAGTTCGCCGACTCGGTGAACAACGGCCCCTGGGGGCATGCGCTCACCGAGGAGCTGATCCCGCAACTGGAAGCGAAGTACCGGATGGATGCCCGCCCGCAGGGGCGCTTCCTCAACGGCCATTCGTCCGGCGGCTGGGCCACGCTGTGGCTGCAGACGCGCTATCCGAAGCTGTTCGGCGGCACCTGGTCCACCGCGCCGGACCCCAGCGACTTCCACGACTTCACCGGCGTGGACCTCTACGCGCCGGACGCCAACGCCTACCGCCGGCCGGACGGCACGGCCATTCCGCTGGTGCGCGACCACGGCAAGGTGCTGGGCACCTTCGAGCAGTTCGCCCGGCTGGAGCGGGTGCTGGGCGACTATGGCGGCCAGCTCGCCTCGTTCGAATGGGTGTTCTCGCCGCGCGGGAAGGACGGCCGGCCGCAGCCGATGTTCGACCGCGACACCGGCGCGGTCGATCCGGCGGTGGTCGCCTACTGGCGCGACCACTACGACATCGCGCACCGGGTGAAGACGAACTGGGCCGCGCTGAAGCCGGACCTGGACGGCAAGATCCACCTGATCGTCGGCACCGCCGATACGTTCTACCTCGACGGCGCCGCGCACCGGTTCAAGGCCGTGCTGGACGGACTGCACGCGAAGGCGGATTTCCGCTTCCTGCCGGACCGCACGCATGGCGACCTGTACGTGCAGGGCAAGGACCGCCAGGGCCTGCTCAAGCAGATCAGTTGGGAGATGTACGCTCTCGCGCGGCCCGGATCGAAGCTGAAGCCGCCGAAGGCGGCGCCCTGAACCGGCAAGGCCGGGTGCGACGGTTGCCTGGCTGGCGGGAAGCTGAACCGATCCGCCGGCACCCTTGAACTTGTCGCGCGCCGGCCGCACTAAGTCCGCGTATCGCCGTGACGGCGACAGGAAGCGGGGCAGTCCATCGCACCGCTGGGGGGTCGGCCCCTCTCACTCCCCAACTTATGACGCGCCGACCTGACGGACCCCGACAGCTACTCCCCTGGCTGTCGGGGTTTTTTGTGCCGGGGCCCGATGCGCTCGCCATGCCGTGCCCGGCGCGCCGATAATCGGGTTCCCCGCCGCGCAACCCCGCGCAGCTCCCCCACCGGGCGCACGATGATCATTTCCTCCCTGCTCGACACCGACCTCTACAAGTTCTCGATGATGCAGGTGGTGCTGCACCAGTACCCGGCCGCGCAGGTCGAGTACCGCTTCAAGTGCCGCAACCCGGGCATCGACCTGGTGCCGTGCATCGACGAGATCCGCGCCGAGCTGGAGGCGCTGTGCTCGCTGCGCTTCACCCCGGCCGAGCTGGACTACCTGCGCGGCTGGCGCTTCATCAAGAGCGACTTCGTCGATTTCCTGGGGCTGTTCCAGCTCAACGCCAAGTACGTGGAGATCGCGCCGGCGGCGAGCGGCAACGGCGAGATCGAGATCCGCATCCGCGGGCCGTGGCTGCATACGATCCTGTTCGAGGTGCCGCTGCTGGCGATCGTCAACGAGGTGTACTTCCGCCGTACCAGCGCGGGCCTGGACCTGGCCGAGGGACGCCGCCGGCTGCGCGCGAAGATCGCCCTGCTGCGCGACGCCCCGGGCTACGAGGACTGCAAGGTCGCCGACTACGGCACCCGCCGCCGCTATTCGCGCGAATGGCACGCCGAGGTGGCGACGATCCTGCGCGACGAGCTTGGCGGCCAGTTGGCCGGCACCAGCAACGTATGGCTGGCCTGGAAGCTGGGCCTGACCCCGCTGGGCACGCTGGCGCACGAATACCTGCAGGCGCACCAGGCGCTCGGTCCGCGCCTGCGCGATTCGCAGGTGGCGGCGCTGGAGGCGTGGGCGAAGGAATACCGCGGCGACCTCGGCATCGCGCTGTCGGACGTGTACGGCCTGGACGCCTTCCTGCGCGATTTCGACATGTACTTCTGCAAGCTGTTCGACGGCACCCGCCACGATTCGGGCGACCCGTTCGTCTGGGGCGACCGCGTGCTGGCGCACTACCAGGCCAACCGGGTCGACCCGAGCGGCAAGGTGCTGGTGTTCAGCGACGGCCTGGACATCCCCAAGGTGATGGAGCTGTACGCGCATTTCCGCGGCCGCTGCAGGCTCGCCTTCGGCGTGGGCACCAACCTCACCAACGATGTCGGCCCCACGCCGCTGAACATCGTGATCAAGATGGTCCGCTGCAACGACCAGCCGGTCGCCAAGCTCAGCGACTCGCCGGGCAAGAACATGTGCGAGGACGCGGCCTACGTCGCCTACCTGCGGCAGGTGTTCGGGATTCCGGCGTCACAGGGAGCTTGACTTGCCCGGCTCCCCTGAACGGGAGCGGCCGGAAAGGGCTTGAGGGCCGGCGATCAGCCCGCCGCGCACCTCTCCCCAGATTCTTCTCCGCAGGCGGGGAAGGGCGTGAGCCTACGAAGAAAGGCCGGGGCTCTGGAAACCGGGCTCCCCTGCCCGCAGACGGCGGTGCGCTGGCGAAAGGCCCGGGCGAAGTCAGAACGCAGGCAGCACCGCGCCCTGGTACTTCTGCTCGATGAATGCCTTCACCTCGGGGCTGGTCAGCGCCTTGGCGAGCTTCTGCACGCGCGGGTCGTCCTTGTTGTCCTCGCGGCTGACCAGGTAGTTCACGTAGGGCGAGTCCTTGCTCTCGATCAGCAGGGCGTCCTTCTGCGGGTTGAGCCCGGCGGCGAGCGCGTAGTTGGTGTTGATCAGCGCCAGGTCCACCTCGTCCAGCGTGCGCGGCAGCATCGCCGCCTCCAGTTCCTTGAACTTGAGCTGCTTCGGGTTGGCGGTGATGTCCTTCAGCGTGGACAGCTCGTTGTTCGGGTCCTTCAGCGTGATCAGCCCATGTTTCGCCAGCAGGAGCAGGGCGCGGCTGTTGTTGCTCGGGTCGTTCGGCAGGGTCACCGTGGCGCCGTCGGGAAGCTGGTCGATGCTCTTGAGCTTGCGCGAATAGGCGCCGAACGGCTCGATGTGCACGCCGGTGACGATCGCCAGCCGGGTGCCGCGCTGGCGGTTGAATGCGTCCAGATAAGGCTTGGTCTGGAAGTAGTTGACGTCGATGGTCTTCTCGGCCACCTGCAGGTTCGGCTGCACGTAGTCGGCGAACACCTTGATCTGCAGGTCCACGCCTTCCTTCGCCAGCAGCGGCTTGACCTGCTTGAGGATCTCGGCGTGCGGCACCGCGGTGGCGGCCACGGTCAGCGTGTCCTCCTTGGCCGGGTCGCCGCCCGACGACGAGCAGGCGAGCAGGAACAGGGCGGAGAGGGCGACGATGGCGGCAAGCAGCAGTTTCATGGGATCGGCCTTTGTGCGTTGCACAACAGAATAGCCGTCCATACCGCCACGGGCAAATAACCAGATCAGCGGCGGTTATAACGGGAGACGATGCGGTCGCCGAGCATCTGCAGCAGTTGCACCAGCACCACCAGCAGCACCACCGTCACCAGCATGTAGTCGGACTGGTAGCTGAGGTAGCCGTAGCGGTAGGCCAGGTCGCCCAGGCCGCCGGCGCCGATCGCGCCGCCCATCGCGGTATAGCCGACCAGGGCGATGGCGGTGACCGTGGTGCTGGCGATCAACCCGCCGCGCGCCTCCGGCAGGAGCACGTGGCGCACGATCTGCCACACGCTGGCGCCCATCGCCTGGCTGGCCTCGATCACGCCCTGCTGCACCTCGCGCAGCGAGGTCTCCACCAGCCGCGCGAAGAACGGCGCCGCGCCGATCACCAGCGGCGGGATCGCGCCGCGGATGCCCAGCTTGGTGCCCACCAGGGCGTAGGTGACCGGCATCAGCACGATCATCAGGATGATGAAGGGGATCGAGCGCAGCACGTTCACCAGCAGCGACAGCACGCCGTACAGCTTCGGCATCTCGCGCAGCTGGCCCTTGCCGGTGAGGTAGAGCAGCACACCCAGCGGCAGGCCGATCACTACGGTGAGCGCCAGCGAGCCGCCGAGCATCAGCAGCGTATCGACGCAGGCGCGGCCGATCTCGGCCCAGTCGTCGATGTGCGGGAACAGGGTCTGCAGGACGGGGGCGCTCATGCGGCGATCTCCTCGATCTCGATGCCGGCGGCACGCAGCGCGGCCAGCGCCCGGTCCACGCCGGCGCCCTCCATCGCCAGGGTGAGCTGGCCGTAGGGCAACGCCTTGATGCGGTCGATGCGGCCGGCGAGGATGTTGAAGTCCACCCCGGTCTCGCGCATCACCCGGCTCAGCGTCGGCGTCCAGGTGGCCTCGCCGCGGAACGACAGGCGCAGGATGCGGCCCGGCACGCGGGCGAACGGCGCCTGCTCGGTGGCGGCCTCTTCCGGCAGCGCCTCGTTGACGAAGCGCCGGGTGGTCGGGTGCTGCGGGTGCAGGAACACGTCGGCCACCGCGCCGCTCTCTACGATTATCCCGGCATCCAGCACGGCGACGCGGTCGCAGACGCGCCGCACCACGTCCATCTCGTGGGTGATCAGCACGATGGTGAGCTTCAGCTCGCGGTTGATCTCGGCCAGCAGGTCGAGCACCGAGGCGGTGGTCTGCGGGTCCAGCGCGCTGGTCGCTTCGTCGCAGAGCAGGATCGAGGGCCGGTTCGCCAGCGCGCGGGCGATGCCCACGCGCTGCTTCTGGCCGCCGGAGAGCTGCGACGGGTATTTGTCCGCATGCGCGGCGAGGCCGACCCGCGCCAGCAGCTCGTCGACCCGCGCGCGGATCGTCCCGGCATCGCGCTCGCCGGCCAGGCGCAGCGGGAACGCGACGTTGTCCGCCACGGTCTGCGAGGCGAGCAGGTTGAAGTGCTGGAAGATCATGCCGATGCGCCGTCGCTGCACGCGCAGCGCGGGCTCGTCCAGCGTGGTCATCTCCACGCCGTCGATCGCGATGCGCCCGCCGCTGGGTCGCTCGAGCAGGTTGATCAGCCGGATCAGGGTCGACTTGCCCGCGCCGGAATGGCCGATGATGCCGAACACCTCGCCGCTTTCGATGGCAAGGTCGAACGGCTGCAGGGCGGGAATGTCGCGGCCGTCCACGCGGTAGGACTTGTGCACATCGGAGAAGCGGATCACGGCAGTCCTTGGGGCAAGCACCGGGCAGGGCATTCTATGTCATGCGCAAGCGCGTAGACTCGGGGGAACCACAGGCCGGGAGCATGGCATGACCAGCGTCTACGATTTCAGCGCACGGGACATCGACGGCAACGAGCGCAAGCTCGACGAATGGCGCGGCAAGACCCTGCTGATCGTCAACGTTGCCTCCAAGTGCGGCTTCACCCCGCAGTACGAGGGGCTGGAGACGCTGTGGCAGCAGCAGCGCGACCGCGGCCTGGTGGTGCTGGGTTTCCCCTGCGACCAGTTCGGCCACCAGGAGCCGGGCGACGAGGCGCAGATCAAGTCCTTCTGCTCGACCCAGTACGACGTGACCTTCCCGATGTTCGCCAAGATCGAGGTCAACGGCGACGGCGCGCATCCGCTGTACCAGTGGCTGAAGCACGAGGGCAAGGGCATCCTCGGCAGCGAGGCGGTCAAGTGGAACTTCACCAAGTTCCTGGTCGGCCCCGACGGGCAGGTGGTGCGGCGCTATGCGCCGACCGACACCCCGGCGAAGATCGCCAAGGACCTGCAGCAGGAACTGGCGGGCTGAGGCTCAGCCCGCCCATGCCCGGCGGCGGCCCAGGCGCAGGGCGAACCAGCCCAGGCTCAGCCCGCGCGCCAGCATGAACAGCAGGAACGCCAGCCACAGGCCGTCGTTGCCCAGGCCGCGGCCGAGCCAGGCGAACAGTGCGAACAGCGCCACCGACAGCAGCATCCCGTCGCGCATCTCGCGCCCCCGGGTGGCGCCGATGAACAGGCCGTCGAGCAGGTAGCTCCATACCGCCACCAGCGGCAGTGCGGCCAGCCAGGGCAGGTAGCGGTAGGCCAGCGCGCGCACCTGCGGCAGGTCGGTCTGCAGGTCGACGAACAAGTGCCCGGCCACCGCGAAGAACAGCGCGTAGCCCAGGCTGGCCAGCAGCGACCAGCCGCCGGCGACCACCAGCGCGCGGCGCAGCGCCAGCGGATCGCGGGCGCCGATGGCGTGGCCGCTGAGCGCCTCCACCGCGTTGGCCAGGCCGTCCAGCCCGAACGCCGTGAGCATGAGGCCGTTCAGCAGCAGGGCATTGGCGGCGACGGTGGCGTCGCCCAGCCGCGTGCCGACGACCGACAGCGAGAAGAACACTCCTTCCAGCGCCAGCGTGCGCACGAAGATGTCGCGGTTGACCGCGAGCAGCGGCCGCCAGTGTGGCCAGCCGCGCATCGCCGCCCAGTCGATCCGGCCGGCCGTCCCGCGCAGCGCGGCGCGGGCGCGCCACAGGCCGAACAGCGCGCCGCACCATTCGCCGCCCGCCGAGGCCAGCGCGATGCCCGGCACGCCCAGGCGCAGGCCGAGCACGAACCACAGGTTCAGGGCGATGTTGACCAGGTTGGTGACCAGCAGCAGGGCCAGCGTCACGCGGGCGTTCTGCGCGCCGATGAACCAGCCGGCCAGCGCGTAGTTGAGCAGCGCCGCCGGCAGGCCAAACAGGCGCAGGTGCAGGTAGTCCACGCCGAGCGAGCCGAGCGCCGCGGAGGGACGCATCTGTGCGATCAGCCAAGGCAGCAGCGGCAGCATCAGCGCCACCGCCGCCAGCGCGAACAGCACGGCCAGCGCCAGCGCCTGGACCAGCACCGTGCGCAGCGCCGAGCCGTCGCCCGCGCCCGCGGCCTGCGCGGCGAAGCCGGTGGTGCCCATGCGCAGGAAGCCCATGCTCCACACCGGCAGGGCGTAGACGGCGCTGCCGACCACCACCGCACCCAGCTCGTGCGTCTGCGGCAGGTGGCCGGCCACCGCGCTGTCCACCAGCGCGACCAGCGGCACGCTGAGGTTGGACAGGATCATCGGCGTGGCCAGCCCCCACACCCGGCGATGGGTGGGGCGATGGCGCCAGTCGTCCAGCAAGGGCTTCATCGGCGGGCGGTTTCGGCAAAGCGGCGATTGTCACACGGCCGGGGCGCGGCGGAGCGCGGGGCGGAGCCGCCGGGGCGGGCTGCTATGCTTGGAACTTCGTGCCGGCATTCCGATCGGCGTTTTCCCACCCCCCATTGGCGAGAAAATCATGCAGATTGCCGAGCATTCCGTGGTTTCGTTCCATTACACGCTGACCGACGACCAGGGCCAGGTCGTGGACAGCTCCGAAGGGCGCGAGCCGCTCACCTACCTGCACGGTAGCGGCCAGATCGTGCCGGGCCTTGAAAAGGTCATGGCCGGCCGCCAGGCCGGCGACCAGTTCAAGGTCGACGTGGCGCCGGAGGAAGGCTACGGCGTGCGCCACGACGAGCTGGTGCAGGAAGTGCCGCGCGAGGCGTTCCAGGGCGTGCAGGACATCCAGCCGGGCATGCAGTTCCAGGGCAGCGGCCCGCAGGGCACGATCAACGTCACCGTGACCAAGGTCGATGGCGACCAGGTCTTCATCGACGGCAACCATCCGCTGGCCGGCCAGACCCTGCACTTCGCCATCGAGGTCGCCGACGTGCGCGAATCGACGGCCGAGGAGCGCGAGCACGGCCACGTGCACGGCCCGGGCGGCCACCACCACTGAGCCGAATAGCCGGATCGGGGCCGCGCCGCGGCAGGACGCCATCGGGGAGCGGGGCATGCGGAGCGGTCTGCGTATCGCCATCGTGGGTTACGGCGCCGCCGGCCAGGCGGCGTCGCTGTTCCTGTCGGCGCAGGGCCACCGGCTCAGCGTGTTCGAGCAGGCGCCCGCGCCGGGCCCGGTCGGCGCCGGCTTCCTGCTGCAGCCGACCGGGCTGGGCGTGCTCGCTCGGCTGGGTCTGCACGACCGGGCGCTGGCGCGCGGGCAGCGCATCGAGCGGCTGTACGGCTGCAACGTGCAGGGCCGCCGGGTCATGGACATGCGTTATGCCGAGCATGCCGCCGGTTGCTTCGGCGTCGGCCTGACCCGCGGCACGCTGTTCACCCTGCTGCGCGACGCCTACGCGGAAGCCGCCGCGATCCATACCGGCGTGTGCATCGAGGCGATCGACGGCGACCGCCACCTGCGCGACAGCCGCGGCGCCAGGCATGGCCCGTTCGACCTGATCGTCGCCGCCGACGGGGCGCACTCGCGCCTGCGCGCCGGCATGCCGGCATTGGTGCGGCGGCAGTCGCTGTACCCGTGGGGCGCGATGTGGTGCCTGCTGCCCGCCGAGGGCTGGCCGCACGCGGACACGCTGCAGCAACGCTACGGCGGCGTGCGCGAGATGATCGGCCTGCTGCCGGTGGGCCAGCGCGCCGACCGCGACGGCCGTTGGCTGACCTTCTATTTCAGCCTGCCCGGCGGACAGGTGGACGGGTTCGACGCGGCGGCGCTGGCGCGGCTGCGCGATCGCGTCGGCGCGCTGTGGCCGGAGGCGTTGCCGCTGCTGGCCGGCGTCCGGTCGCCCGACCAGTTGCACCGCGCGCGCTACCGCGACGTGGTGCTGCGCTCGCCGGTGCAGGGGCGGGTGGTGTTCGTCGGCGATGCGGCGCATGCGATGAGCCCGCAACTGGGGCAGGGCGTGAACATGGCCCTGCTCGACGCCGAGGCGCTGGCCGATGCCTTGGCTATGGGCGGCGACATCGACGCGGCCCTGCATGCCTACCGCAGGCGTCGCCGGCACCACCTGGCAGTGTACCAGCGGCTGAGCCGCTGGCTGACGCCGCTGTTCCAGTCCGAGCGCGATGCCCTGGCCGGGCTGCGCGACCGCTGCTTCCACCCGCTCGGCCGGCTGCCGCTGGCGCGCGGGCAGACGCTGAAGATCCTCACCGGGACCAAGCGCGCGTGGTGGCGCTGAGCCGCCGGCCTAGTACCAGTCGAGCAGCGACACGCCGATGCCGAGGTAGGTGGCGTTGTGGTTGTAGTCGATCAGGCTCTCGCCGTAGCCCTTGAACAACTCCATGTAGCCGCGCAGGTTGCCGGCCACCGGGAAGCTCCAGGTGAACTGGCCGGCGCCGTGGCTGCGGTTGCCGCCGCGGAACGAGTGCCGCAGCAGCAAGCCGAACTCGTGGCCGTTCCATTCGCGGATGACCTGCATCTCGCCGCGGCCCATGTAGTCGGTGATGTCCGGGTTGTCGTCGTTCTTGCGGTCCTCGGGGATGCGCCACCACGGGCGCAGCATCACCGTCCAGCCGTCGCGCTCGAAGCCGACGTCGGCGATCACCCGGTTCCAACTGCGCGAGAGCGGGTTGGAGCGGCCGTTGGACTGGTGGTTCACGCCGATGCCGAGCAGGCGTCCCTCCCAGCCGAGCACCCGGTAGTGAGTGTCGAACACCAGCATCGCCTCGGGCTCGTAGTTGGTCTCGCGGAACGGGCGCGACAGCTTGCTGTTGTAGACCTGCCAGCGGGACGACTGGGTATAGCCCAGCCACAGGTCGCCGGCGTCGCCGAACACGCCCTGCCAGGCCTTGGTCTTCAGGCTCAACTGGAATTTCGCCTCCATGCGGTCGAGGTTCTGCGCGGTGTCGACCCGGTTGTCCGGGTTGGGGCTTTGCGGGCGGTCGTTCTGGTGGCTGGTGGCGAACACCGGCAGCACGTAGACCGGCTTGTAGCCGCGCACGTTGAAGGTGCCGAGCTTGCTCTCCGGCGACAGTTCCCAGCGCGAGTCGAGCAGCGACAGCGGCGCGGAAACCTCGCTGTTGTCCTCCGCTGCGGCGGTGCGCCGGTCGCCGCGCTCGTGCCCGAAGATGTCCGGCGTCGCGGTGGATTCGTCCACGCGCTTGCGCGCCACCGGCATGTTCACGCGGCCGGTGGCGTGGTCGTAGCAGGCCAGCCGCTGGGCGTCGCTCTCGATCGCCGTGCAGGCGCGGATGTCCATCGGGTTGGGGTTCTGTGCGTGGCCGGGGCCGGCCGAAACGCCGGCGAGCAGGGCCACGCCGGCGGCTGCGGTCAATCGCTTCATGCAGGGTTCCATGGGACGCGGGCGGGTGCGCAGTCTAGCCGAGCGCCCTGCCTGTCGCCGTGAGCGCGGGATGAAGAAGGACGCCGGCCGCCATCGGCGGCCGGCGCGGGGAAAGCCGGGGCGATGCCCGCGACTACTTGTTGTCGATCCAGCGCTGGTACTCGCTCTTGCTGATGCGTCCGTCGCGGTTGTGGTCGGCGTGGATGAAGTCGTTCGCCAGCGGCGGATAGGCCACGGCCTGGTCGCTGCTGATCGACTTGCCGCCGTTGGCCAGTTGCGAGAAGTCCGGCGGCGGGCCGAAGGACGGCGCCGGCGGCATGCCCGAATGCACGGTGACCTCGCCCTGCGGGGTGTTCATGCTGGCCGTGCCGTTGGTGGTGTCTCCGGCTTGGCCGGGATTGGTCTGGTCGGGACTGGACGATTGCATGGCCGGGGCCGGCGGCGCCGAAGACGGTGTCGGCGGCGTATCCGCGGGCGCGGCGGGTTGCGGCGGCGTGGCCGGCATGCTCGACGGCGGCATCGGCGCGGGCTGCGCATCGGGCGGCGGTGGGGGCGGCTGGGTCGTCGGTGGCGGCGGAACCGGCTGCTCCTGAGGCATGGGCTGGTTCTGCGGCTGGTTCTGGGCCATGAGCGCGCCGGTGCACAACAGGCACCCGGCCGCGATGGCAGACAGCAAGGGTTTGCGGGATTTCATTGACGATACTCCATGCCAGAATGCGAGGCTTGCGAGCGGATGTCGGCGCGGACGCTGACGGAGCGCGGCGTCGGATGCCGTGCCGGGAATCACGCTAGCAGACGGTTTGTATAGAGCGACTCAATAACCATCGAGGTTCCGTGAAACAGGCGTTGTCGTTGCGTCAGCCTTCATCCAGGGCGGCCATCCCCGCATCGCAGCCGCTCGGCCTGGTCCAGGCGCAGCGACTGCATCTGGCGGCACAGGGGCTGCTGCGCCCGCCGCGCCGCCGCGCGCGGGCGCAGGACGTGGTGGCGGCGGTCGAGCGCATGCGCCTGCTGCAGATCGACAGCATCCACGTCGTCGCGCGCAGCCCGTACCTGGTCCTGCATGCGCGCCTGGGTACCTACCCGCCGGAATGGCTGGACGAAGCGCTGGCGCAGGGGCGGCTGGCCGAATGCTGGGCGCACGAGGCCTGCTTCGTGCCGGCGGCCGAGATCGGCCTGCACCGCGCTTGGCGCGAGCGCGACGGGCACTGGGCGCACCGGCATGCCGCGCGCATGCACAGGGAGCATCGTCCGGCGATGGACGCGCTGCTGGCGCGCATCCGCGCGGACGGCGCGGTGCGCGCGGCGGACTTTCCGCGCGAAGACCGCGGCGCGAGCGGCTGGTGGGAGTGGAAGCCGGAGAAGCGCTGGCTGGAAGCCTGGTTCGCCCTGGGCGAGCTGATGGTGACCCGGCGCGACCGCTTCCAGCGGGTCTACGACCTGGCCGAACGGGTGCTGGCGAAGCTCGATCCGCCGTTCGTGCCCTGCGATGCGCCCGCGGATGCCCTGCGCCGCCGCTTCATCCTCGACAGCGTGCATGCGCTGGGCGTGACCCAGGCGCGCTGGATCGCCGACTACTACCGGCTCAAGCCGGCCGTGGGCGATGCCGAGCTGGCGCCGCTGGTGGCGGCGGGCGATCTGTTGCAGGTGCGGGTGAAGGGCTGGGACGCACCGGGGTACGTGCACCCCGGCCACGCCGAGCTGCTCGGCCAGGCGATGCGCGGGCAGTTGCGCGCCACGCATACGGCGCTGCTGTCGCCGTTCGATCCGCTGGTATGGGACCGCGCCCGCGTGCAGGCGATGTTCGGCTTCGAGTACGCCATCGAGTGCTACACGCCCGCGCCGAAGCGGCGCTTCGGCTACTACGTGCTGCCGATCCTGCACCGCGGCCGCCTGGTCGGCCGGCTCGACGCCAAGGCGCACCGGGCCGGCGGCGTGTTCGAGGTCAAGGCGCTGTTCCTCGAACCCGGGGTGGAGGCGACGCCAATGCTGCTGCGCGACCTCGCCGCCGCCATCGCGCGGACGGCGCAATGGCACGGCACGCCTGCGGTGCGGCTGGGGCGCTGCCGGCCGGCGACGCTGGCGGTGCCGCTGCGCGCGGCCCTGCGCGACGCCTGAGCGTCGGTCAGGGCGTGCTGCTGGCGGCCGCGGCCGGCTCCGGCTCGCAGGGCTTGCCGTGCAGGGCCTGGCGCAACTGGATGGCCAGCGAATTGCAGCGCGCGGCGAGCTGCGGCCGGATGTCCGGATCCTGCGAGTCGCGCAGCAGGCTGGTGCGCATCGCCTGGTAGCGGCCTTCGAGCTGGTCGGGTGCGTAGATGCGGGCGGCGCGATGGCAGGCCAGGTAGCTGGACAGGTAGTCGTCGCAGGCGGCGATGCCGGTGTTGTCCGGCAGCCGGCTGTTGCGTTGTTCCGCCTTGTGGGCGGCGGCGGACTGGCTGGCGTGCGGGCGTTGTGCCGCCGGCGCGCGGCTCGTGCGGGCGGTCGTGGTCGCATGCGTCGCGGGGGCGGATCGCGTCGGCTTGTCGGCGCAGCCGGCCAGCAGCAGGCCGCCGGTCAGCGCGACAAGGGCCAGGCGGGGAAGGGCGGGCATCATGGCGGATCTCCTTTGGCGGCGTTCCTGGGAGCCGGTCGCGCTCCACACTAGACAATCCGCGGCGTAAAGAAAACCTGAAAACCCGGGCGGGCATTAATCCGGCCTTTCCGCCGGCAGCCCGTTCCATTCAGTTTTGACGCCGTGCCCAGTCGCATCCGGCCCCGGTCTCCAGTTATCATTCCGCCACTGTGTTTGCTGGGGTCACTAGTGTCATGTGACCGGATGCGCCGATCTTGATCTGCCTCATCGTTTCACCTCCTAGGGTTTTCCTTGCACACCAGTGAAATCGGTCCCGCGCTTCGGCGGTGGCCGAGTCTCTCGAAAAAGCCTTATGGAGTGTTTTATGTCTGATCGTCAGATCGGTACCGTCAAGTGGTTCAACGATGCCAAGGGTTTCGGCTTCATCAGCCGCGACAACGGCCCGGACGTGTTCGTGCATTTCCGTGCCATCCAGGGCAACGGTTTCAAGAGCCTGCAGGAAGGCCAGAAGGTGACCTTCAAGGTCGTGCAGGGCCAGAAGGGCCTGCAGGCCGACGAAGTGTCCCCGGCCTGACCGCCGCGGCATTGGCCGACCGTTGAAGAAGCCGGGCAGCGATGCCCGGTTTTTTTATGCCCGATGGCCTGGTTCCGTTCGGCCTTTTGCACTGTGCGGACGGAAATGCTTGCATTCCGGAAAATCCGTTATGCTTGGGGCACTGTGTCTGCTCGGTCCACGTGCGTGCCCGAGGCGATTTGCCCAATCGCGCCTCTTCACCCGCTCCCTGCATGCCCAGTAAGCCGTCGGCCAAAGGGGAGGCTGACTTGTCTCAGTATCGAGCAGATCGGAGTGAGTCATGTCGGATCGTGAAGTTGGCACAGTCAAATGGTTCAACGATGCCAAGGGTTTCGGTTTCATCAGCCGCGAGAGCGGCCCGGACGTGTTCGTGCATTTCCGCGCGATCTCCGGGTCGGGCTTCAAGAGCCTGAAGGAAGGCCAGAAGGTGAGCTTCAAGGTCGTGCAGGGCCAGAAGGGCCTGCAGGCCGACGAAGTGTCGCCCGTCTGAGCCGGGTTGCCCCTGGAAGAAAAAGGCCGGCGCATGCCGGCCTTTTTCATGGGCGCCATGGCCCCTTTGGATTGAGCGGCTCATCTGCCCAATCCATGCCGGATTGAATGGGCGTTCTGGATAATCCATCCAGGCGGCCGCAGTTTATCCGGCCGGCCCGCGCTGCCTAAGCTGAAGCCTCCACCCACCCGTGAAGGAGACTTCCCATGGCAGACCATTCCATCAAGGGCAAGGTCGCGCTCATCGCCGGTGGCGCCAAGAACCTCGGCGGCCTGATCGCACGCGACCTGGCCGCGCAGGGCGCCAGGGCGGTGGCGATCCACTACAACAGCGCCGCTTCCAGGGCCGATGCCGACGCCACCGTGGCGGCGATCGAGGCCGCCGGCGCGCAGGCCGTGGCGCTGCAGGGCGACCTGACCAGCGCCGGCGCGGTCGAAAAGCTGTTCGCCGACGCCGTCGCCGCCGTGGGCCGGCCCGACATCGCCATCAATACCGTGGGCAAGGTGCTCAAGAAACCCCTCGTCGAGATCACCGAGGCCGAGTACGACGCCATGGCGGCGGTAAACGCCAAGGCCGCGTTCTTCTTCCTGAAGGAGGCCGGCCGGCACGTCAACGACAACGGCAAGATCGTGACGCTGGTGACCTCGCTGCTGGGCGCCTTCACGCCTTTCTACGCCTCCTACGCCGGCACCAAGGCGCCGGTGGAGCATTTCACGCGGGCGGCGGCCAAGGAGTTCGGCGCGCGCGGCATCTCGGTGACGGCGGTCGGCCCCGGCCCGATGGACACCCCGTTCTTCTACCCGGCCGAAGGCGCCGACGCGGTGGCCTACCACAAGACGGCCGCCGCGCTGTCGCCTTTCTCGAAGACCGGGCTGACCGACATCGAGGATGTGGTGCCCTTCATCCGCCACCTCGTCAGCGACGGCTGGTGGATCACCGGCCAGACCATCCTCGTCAATGGCGGCTACACCACCAAGTGAGGCGGCCCTTCGCGGCATGATCCTCATCGCGGCGAGGCCGGCGCCGGGGGCCATCGGAGGAGGGCGCCGGGTGCCGGGACCTGCGGCTATGCTTCCAACGGCCGTCCGCCCGTGCCTGGTGGCCTGATGGGCTGGCCTGGCGGCCGGTTCGTGCTTGGAAGGGAAGGCGCAGCATCGTGGAGCTTCCTGGCCGCTTTCCATGCCGCGGCTCCGGCCATGGGAGCGGTCTTTACCGGATCGGCGGCGCAGCGCGGATAACCCAACGAGGCGCCGGCGGAGGCATATGGACAGGTTCGACCAGTACCGCGTATTCGCCCAGGTCGCGGAGATGGGCAGCTTCATCAGGGCGGCCCATGTCCTGGAACTGCCCCGGGCCACGGTGTCGGCGGCCATCCAGCAACTGGAGGCGCAACTCGGCGTGCGGCTGCTGCACCGGACGACGCGGCAGGTGCGGTTGACCGCCGACGGCGAGCAACTGCTCGGTCGCGTGCGCTCCTTGCTGACCGAGGTGGAAGACATCGACCAGTTGTTCCAGGTCAGCCAGCGCCAGGTGTCCGGAAGGCTGAGCGTCGACGTGCCCAGCCGGATCGCCCGCCGCCTGGTCGCTCCCGCGCTGCCCGGCCTGCTGCGACGCCATCCGCGGCTGTAACTGGCGCTGGGTTCCACCGACCGCGCCATCGACCTGGTCCAGGAAGGCGTGGATTGCGCCGTGCGCATCGGCACGCTGCACGACAGCAGCCTGGTGGTGCGGCCGTTGGGCCATATCGCCCTGGTCAACTGCGCCAGCCCGGCCTACCTGGACGAGTTCGGGGAACCCGGGCATCCCGGCGATCTGGCCGCCGGGCATTGGGCCGTGGGCTACGCCTCTCCCCGGACGGGGCGGGAACTGCCCTGGGAATACGCGACCAAGGACGGCGCGACGCTCACGGCCGATTTGCCCAGCCGGGTGATCGCCAACAATGCCGAGAGCTACATCGCCTGCTGCCTCGCCGGGCTGGGGCTGATCCAGATCCCGCGCTTCGACGTGCAGCACCTGCTGGATGCCGGGGAACTGGTGGAGGTGATGCCCGGCCATCGCGCCGCCGCCATGCCGGTATCATTGCTCTATCCGCATCGGCGCCTGCGCTCGCGGCGGCTGGCGGTTTTCCTGGAATGGTTCGAGGGCCTGATGCGCCCGCACCTGGATACCTGAGCCGGCGTATCCGTTCCCGCAAGCGGGCATGTGCGGGCGGGGCATGGCGTCGCCACCAGACCACCGCCCAGGAGCGAGGCATGCCGCCATCCGGTTCCGATCCATCTCCATGCGTACCGCAGGTGCTGCCGGTGCTTGCCGCCGACGGGGCGGCGAGCGAACTGATGCTGCTGCGCCCCGCCGGCGAAGCGCGGCGGTTGCTGTACTGGCTGCCGGCCATGGGCATGCCGGCGCGGCATTACCTCGCGCTGGCCGAGTCGCTGGCGGCGCGGGGCGTGGCGGTGGCCCTGCACGAGTGGCGCGGCATCGGTTCCAGCAACCGGCGCGCGGGGCGTCGACAGGACTGGGGCTATCGGGAATTGCTGGAGCTGGACCTGCCGGCGGGCCTCGCCGTGGCGCGGCAGCAACTGCCGCAGGCTGATTGCTGGCTGGGTGGGCACAGCCTGGGCGGGCAACTGGCGGCGCTGCATGCCGCGCTGCATCCGGCGCAGGCGGCCGGGCTGGCGCTGGTGGCGAGCGGTGCGCCGTACTGGCGCTGCTTCGCGCACGCGGGCCTGGTCCGCATGGCCTACGTGGCGGCGCCGTGGCTGGCGGCCCTGTGCGGGCACCTGCCGGGGCGTCGGATCGGCTTCGGCGGCAACGAGGCGCGCGGGGTGATCCGCGACTGGTCGCGCAGCGGCCGCACCGGCGTCTACCGCGCCGAGCGGATGGCCGTAGGCCTGGAGCGGGCCATGGCCGGCGTCGACCTGCCGCTGCTGGCCCTGCGCATGCGCGACGACTGGCTGGGGCCGGCCGCCTCGCTTGAGTGGCTGCTGTCGAAGATGCCGCGGACCCGCCGCACGCTGGACGTCCTCTCGCCGCAGGAGCTGGCCGGCCGAGCCGACCATTTCGGCTGGATGAAGGCCCCGGCACCCGTGGCCGCGCGCATCGCCGGCTGGATGGACGGGCAGGCAGGCCCGGCTTCCTGAGCCCGCCGGCGCCGGCCGCCACTTGAAGCGAAGCCGCCGTGCCGGCATCTGGTACCGCTCCCCTCCCAAGGCCAGCCCCATGGATCTGTTCGACCCGCTCGTCCAACGCAGCCTCACCCTGCGCAACCGCCTGGCGGTATCGCCGATGTGCGAGTACTCCGCCGCCGACGGCCTGCCGGCTGCGTGGCACATGGTGCATCTGGGCAGCCGCGCCGTGGGCGGCTTCGGCGCGGTGATCGCCGAGGCCACGGCGGTGTCGCCCGAAGGCCGCATCTCGGCCGGCGACACCGGCCTGTGGAACGACGCGCAGGTCGAGGCCTGGGGGCCGATCGCCGGCTTCGTCAAGTCGCAGGGCGCAGTGGCCGGGGTGCAACTGGCGCATGCCGGGCGCAAGGCCAGCACGCTGCGGCCGTGGGAGGGCGGCGGTCCGTTGACCGCGGAGCAGGGCGCATGGCCCACCGTGGCGCCGTCGGCGCTGCCTTTCGACGAGGGCTGGCACGTGCCGCAGGCGCTGGACGGCGCGGGCATCGCCCAGGTGGTGGCCGATTTCCGCGCGGCCGCGTCGCGCGCCCTGGCAGCAGGCTTCCAACTGGTGGAAATCCACGCCGCGCACGGCTACCTGCTGCATCAGTTCCTTTCGCCGCTCAGCAATCGCCGCGACGACGCCTACGGCGGCAGCTTCGACAACCGCAGCCGCCTCGTGCGCGAGGTGGTCGCGGCGGTGCGCGAGGTCTGGCCGGCGGAACTGCCGCTGTGGCTGCGCATCTCGGCCACCGACTGGGCCGACGGCGGCTGGACGCCCGAGGACAGCGTGCGGCTGGCACGCCAGGTCGGCGAACTGGGCGTGGACCTGGTGGACGTCTCCAGCGGCGGCCTGGTGCCGCACGTGAAGATTCCGCTGGGGCCGGGCTACCAGGTGCCGTTCGCGGCGCAGGTGCGCCGCGAGGCCGGCATCGCCACCGGCGCGGTGGGACTGATCACCGAGGCGGAGCAGGCCGCGGCGATCGTCGCCGGCGCGGCGGCGGACGTGGTGCTGATCGCCCGCGAAAGCCTGCGCGATCCCTATTTTCCGCGACGCGCGGCGCAGCGCCTGGGGCGTACGCTGCAAGCCCCGGTGCAGTACCAGCGCGCGTGGTGAATCGAAGGAGAAGCGCTGCCGCGTCACTCCGCCGCGGCGGCTTGCAACGGCACCGCCGGCAGGGGCAGGCTTGACGCATTCCTATTGCCGGAGACCCGCATGGCACGCTTCGCCAGCTTCCGGGATTTCTACCCTTATTACCTCGGTGAGCACCGCGACCCGACCTGCCGCCGGCTGCATTTCGCCGGCAGTACCCTGGTGTTGCTGGTGGTGCTGCTGGCGATCGTGAGCGGCGACCTGCGCTGGCTGTGGCTGGCGCCGCTGGCCGGTTACGGTTTCGCCTGGGTCGGCCACTACGTCTACGAGAAGAACCGCCCGGCCACGTTCAGGCATCCGCTCTACAGCCTGATGGGCGACTGGGTGATGTACTGGCAGATCCTGCGCGGCAGGATCCGCCTGTAGCGGGAGACGCGCTCAGCGATACTGCTGGTGGCAGGACTGGCAGGTCTCGCCGACCGGCTTGATCGCCGCGGCCAGCGCCGCGCAGTCGGCCGGCGCGGCCTGCACGGCTTCCTGCAGGTGGCGGCTCAGCTTGCCGGCCTCGTCGAGGAAGGGCTGGTCGACGCCGGCGAAGGCCGCCGGGATGTCGGCCGCGGTGGACTGCAGGCGCAGCAGGTGCTCGCGGCTCTGCGCGGCGTCGCAGCGCTGCGCCTTCAGGTCGCGCTTGATCGCGCCGACGTGATGGGCCATCACGCTCATCACTGCCTGCGGGAACGGATCGCGCTGGCGCAGCGCCTTCATCGCGAACACCGTACCGAGGACGCCGATCACCAGTCCCAGCAGGATCAGAAGGGCGGCACGCTTTTGCATTCGTCTCATCCAGTCAGCTTGCGGAACACCGAGGATAACCCAAGCGCCGGATGCAGCTTGGAGCCTGCAGGAGTCCTGTCCCCCACGAAGCGTCATCCCAGCGGCTTTCAACGGCTGCATGGTCGGTCTCAAGCGAAAGGTGCCTTTTAACAGCCGAATGGCTGGTCATCCGGCGTCGTCGAGTTTCGAGGAAACAGTCACTGGATGAGCAGCCCTTTGGCTGTTGGGAAGCGCCCCTGCTTGACCAGCCCTGCGGCTGTTGAAAAGCGCCTCGCAGGAATGACGACGAGGCGGTTGATCGATAGATCGTGGACAGGCTCTCGAAACTTGTCCACGATCGCCAGGCTCCTCTATCACGCATCATCCCAAAGCTCCACCACCATGCGTCATCCCAAAGCTCCACCACCATGCGTCATCCCAGCGAAGGCTGGGATCCAGTGCCTGTGGATGGTAGGAATCGAGTCACCGGATCGCTGCGTTCACCCTTTCGAGACCGGCCTTCGACCGCTCAACGCCCGCTTTTGTCTTGCCTGACCGGCTCTGCCGCCGTTGAAAGCCGCAGGAATGACGATGAGGCGGTTGGAGCGGCGGATGGATCGCGAACAGGCTCCCAGGCCTTAGAATGGCCCGTTTCCGTCGAACAGGATCGGCTCCATGGCATGTGTGGTCCAGCGCGAGGCCCGCCGCGCGGCGGCAGGGCGCGCATGAGCGAGGCAGGCTTCCCGGCCGAGCGCTTCCAGGGCGTCGAGCGTCTCTACGGCGTGGGCAGCGTCGGCCGCCTGGCGCGGAGCCACGTCTGCGTGATCGGCATCGGCGGCGTGGGATCGTGGGCCGCCGAGGCGCTAGCGCGCAGCGGCGTGGGGCGGCTCACCTTGATCGACGCCGACGAGGTGTGCGTCTCCAACACCAACCGCCAGTTGCATGCGCTGGACGGCGAATACGGCAAGCCCAAGGTCGGCGTGATCGCCGCGCGCGCGCATGCGATCAACCCGACGATCCGGCTGGAGGCGATCGAGCGCTTCCTCACCCCGTCCACGCTGGACGAACTGCTCGACCGCGGCTACGACGTGGTGCTCGATGCCTGCGACGCGTTCCGGGTGAAGCTGGAGACGATCGCCTGGTGCCGGCGGCGCAAGCTGCCCATCGTCAGCGTGGGATCGGCCGGCGGGCGCACCGATCCGACCCAGATCCGCGTGCGCGACCTCTCGCGCACCGAGCACGACGCGATGTTCAGCCTGATCCGCAAGAAGCTCCGCACCGACTTCCATTTCCCGCGCAACCCGGACCGCTATTTCGGCGTATCGGCGGTGTATTCGCTGCAGAACGTGCAGTACCCGCAGCCGGACGGCACGGTCTGCGGCAACCGCCCACCCGGCGGCGACGCGTTGAACCTCGCCTGCGGCGGCGGACTCGGCGCCGCGACGCACGTCACCGGGGCGTTCGCGTTCGCTGCGGTCGGCAAGGTGCTTGAGAAGCTGCTCGAGAAGACGAAGGCGGCAGGTTAAGGAGTGAGTGAATAGGAGTGAGAAAATAGAGAGAGCAACCCTCGCCGAAGCGGACGCCTCCTCTCACTCCTCACTCCTATTCACTCACTCCTCGTTCCTCGCCCCACTACCACCCCATATAGTGGCCGCCGTTGATCGCCAGGTTCGCCCCGGTGATCCAGCTTGCTTCGTCGCCGGTGAAGAACGCCACGGCGTGGGCGATTTCCTCCGGCTTGCCGAGGCGGCCCACCGGGATCTGCGCGACGATCTTCTCGCGCACTTCCTCCGGCACGGCCATCACCATGTCGGTGCCCACGTAGCCGGGCGAGACGGTGTTCACGGTGATGCCGAACCTCGCGTTCTCCTGCGCCAGCGAGATGGTGAAGCCGTGCATGCCGGCCTTGGCCGCGGCGTAGTTGGCCTGGCCGTACTGGCCCTTCTGGCCGTTGATCGAGCTGATCTGCACGATGCGGCCCCACTTGCGCGTGCGCATGCCCTCGATCACCGGCCGGGTCACGTTGAAGCAGGCGTTGAGGTTGGTGTTCACCACCTCGGTCCACTGCTGGTAGCTCATCTTGTGGAAGGTGGTGTCGCGGGTGATGCCGGCGTTGTTGACCAGGATGTCGACCGGGCCGCACTTGGCCTCCAGCGCGCGCACCATCGCCTCGCAGGCGGCCGGGTCGGAGACGTCGCCCTGCACCATGCACACCTCGATGCCGTCGGCGGCCATCGCCTGCCGCCACGCCTCGGCGCGGGCCGCGTCGCGATAGTTGGTGGCGACGCGGTGCCCCTGCCGGGCGAGGTAGCGGATGATCGCGCTGCCGATGCCGCCGGTGCCGCCAGTGACCAGTGCCGTGCGTTGAGTCATGCCTTTTCTCCGTGAACTTGCCCGTGCCCTCCAGCCGGATACCGGCTGGCCGCCGCCATGTATAGCTGCGCAACATGGCAATTCGCCGTCGCAGCCAGCCGCCGGCGCCGCATCGGCGGCCACTCCGGACAGCGATTCTTTATATCCGTTTATGCCGCGGAACGGGCGCTGCAGTGCGGCAATCGTCGCGGGTCGAAATCGGCCAGCGCGCCGGCGAGCAGGGAGGCCGGGTCGCGCGGCTCCGCCTGCGCCGGCAGGCCGAGGAAAGCCAGGGCGCGGCGCAGCGCAGGCATCGGGTCGGACGGATCGACCGGATGCGCCCGCGTGGACTTGGACAGCTTGCGGCCTTCCGCATCCAGCGCCAGCGGCAGGTGCCGGTAGGCCGGGGTGGGCAGGCCGAGGAGGCGCTGCAGCCAGATCTGCCGCGGCGTGGAATCGAGCAGGTCGTTGCCGCGCACCACTTCGGTGATGCCCTGGTGGGCATCGTCGACCACGCAGGCCAACTGGTACGAATAGAGGCCCTCGACCCGGCGGATCACGAAGTCGCCCGCGCTTTCGCGCAGGTTCTGCCGCTGCGGCCCTTGCAGGGCATCCTCGAAGGCGACGTCCAGGTCGGGCGCGCGCAGCCGCCAGGCCGGTTCGCGCGAGGCATCGGGCGCGGCCACGCAGCGGCCGTCGCGGTGCATGCCGCCGACGGCGGCCAGGTCGCTGCGGCTGCACCAGCACGGGAACACCTGGCCGTCCGCGCGCAGCCGGGCGAATGCCGCATCGTAGGCGGCGGTGCGCCGGGACTGGAACAGGGCCGGCCCGTCCGCCGGCAGGCCGAACGCGGGCAGGGCGGCGAGGATGGCCTGGGCCGATCCGGCCACCTCGCGGGGCGGGTCGATGTCTTCCACCCGCAGCAGCCAGCGGCCCCCGGCATGGCGTGCGCACAGCCAGCTCCCCACCGCGGCCACCAGCGAACCGAAGTGCAGCAGGCCGGTGGGCGAGGGGGCGAAGCGGCCGCAGTAGGTCATCCGCGCAGTGTACCGGCACGTCCCCGCCGGGAGGCTGGTAGCGGATGGCTAGCCGGGCTGGTACAGCGGGTACAGGTTGGACTCCTCGCGCTCGATGCGCTGGCTAAGCAGGCCGCCGATGGCCTTGTAGTCCTCGGCGAACTGCGCGCGCTGGGCATCGTCGAAGGCGACGGGCTGGTAGCGCTTGACGAAGTCGACCACGCCGCGCGCGATGGTGTTCATCTCGCGGCGGAAATCGCGCATCAGCTCGGCGTTGTGCGCGTCGGTCGTCAGGCTCTGTTCGAGGTAGGTGTAGAAACGCACGTTCTCGGTCAGCAGGTGGGCCTCGAAGCGGGTCTTGAAATTGACCAGCTCGGCGCGGATCTCGGCGTACCGGCCCGCCTGCTGCAATTGGCCGATGCGCTGGTACAGCGCGACCAGCTCGGCATGGTCGTGCTTCAGCGAGCCGACCAGGCCGGCGTCGTAGCCGATGGTGCGGACGGGCGAAAGCGGCACCGACGGAACCGTCAGCGTGTCGTCCGTGGTCTTGCTGCCAAACAGTTTGCCGAAAATGCCCATGGATTCCCCCGAAAATGTGGTACCGGAAAGGCGCAACCCGGCGTCCGGACAGGCTGCGGCGCGCCAGCCTAGCGGATGGTTTCGCGGCGTTGTCTGGCCCGCGGCACATTTGTGGAAATCCGCGGTCCAAGGAAGGCGCCGGTGGCCGCACGCTCCCCTTGAAAGGCCGGCCCGCAGCCCCGAATCTTGGGCGGCGGCACCGCCGCGTTCCTCCTTCGTGACTGCCAAAGAGACAGCCATGCGCCGCATCGCACTTTTCCTAGCCACCAACATCGCCGTCCTGCTCCTGCTCAGCATCGTCTGCCACCTGCTCGGCATCGACCAGATGGCCGCCGCCCACGGCTACGGCGGCATGGGCGGCCTGCTCACCTTCGCCGCCGTGTTCGGCATGGGCGGCGCCTTCGTCTCGCTGGCGATGTCCAAGTGGATGGCCAAGATGTCCACCGGCGCCCGGGTGATCGAGCAGCCGCAGAACGAGACCGAGCGCTGGCTGGTCGATACCGTGCGCCGCCATGCGCAGAACGCCGGCATCGGCATGCCCGAGGTGGCGATCTACGACGCCCCGGAAATGAATGCGTTCGCTACCGGCATGACCAAGAACAGCTCGCTGGTGGCGGTGAGTTCCGGCCTGTTGCAGCAGATGGACCGCGAGCAGGTCACCGCCGTGCTCGGCCACGAGATCGGCCACGTCGCCAACGGCGACATGGTCACGCTGACCCTGATCCAGGGCGTGCTCAACACGCTGGTGATCCTGGCCGCGCGCATCGTCGGCCGCGCGGTCGATAGCTGGCTGTCCGGCGGACGCGACAACCGCGGCGGCGGCATCGGCTACTTCGTGGTGGTGATGGTGCTGCAGGTGGTGTTCGGCCTGTTCGCCTCGATGATCGTGGCGGCGTTCTCGCGCTGGCGCGAGTTCCGCGCCGACGCGGCGGGCGCGCAGTTCGCCGGCCGCGGCGCGATGATCTCCGCCCTGCAGCGGCTGCAGGCCAACCATGGCGAGAACACCTTGCCGAACACGATCGCCGCGTTCGGCATCTCCGGCCCGCTGGCCGACGGCTTCAAGCGCCTGTTCATGAGCCACCCGCCGCTGGACGAGCGCATCGCCGCGCTGCAGAACGCCTCGCCGCACCGCTGAGCGCCGGATGGACCGCCCCTGGCCGGCCCTGCTCCAGTGGCAAGGTCGACCGGGCCGGGACGGCGGCAGTCGGGACGGTCGCCATCCTGGAACGAAATAGCCGTCATCCCGGCGAAAGCCGGGATCCAGTTCCTCCCAGGCACGGAAGTCGCTGGATTCCGGCTTTCGCCGGAATGACAATCGAAGCAATCCATGTCAACGCAAGTCAGGAAACGTCACGCATGAACGCACCCGCCGAAATCCGAAAGTTCGAGGCCGAAGTCGCCCAGGTCCTGCACCTGGTCACCCATTCGCTGTACTCGCACAAGGAAATCTTCCTGCGCGAGCTGATCTCCAATGCCTCCGATGCCTGCGACAAGCTGCGCTTCGAGTCGATCGCGCACCCCGAGCTGCTGGCCGGCGAGGGCGAGCTGCACATCGACGTGAGCTGGGATCCCGAGGCGCGCACCGTCACCGTGCGCGACAACGGCATCGGCATGAGCCGCGACGAGGTGGTCGCCAACATCGGCACCATCGCCAGCTCGGGCACCCGACGCTTCCTGGAGGCGATGAGCGGCGAGCAGAAGGCCGATGCGCGCCTGATCGGCCAGTTCGGCGTGGGCTTCTATTCCGCCTTCGTGGTCGCCGACAAGGTCACCGTGATCACCCGCCGCGCCGACGCGCCGGTGGGTGAGGGCGTGAAGTGGGAGAGCGACGGCAAGGGCGAGTACTCGCTGGAGCAGGTCGAGGTGGGCGAGCGCGGCACTGCGGTGACCCTGCACCTGAAGGCCGACGAGGACGAGTTCCTCAAGGGCTGGCAACTGAAGTCGCTGATCCGCAAGTACTCCGACCACGTCGCCTTCCCGATCCGCGTGCCCAAGGAGGAGGACGGCAAGCCGACCGCGGAATTCGAGACCGCCAACGACGCCTCCGCGCTGTGGACCAAGCCCAAATCGGAGATCTCCGACGAGGACTACCAGAGCTTCTACAAGTCGCTCGGCCACGACTTCAACGACGCGCTGGCCTGGACGCACAACCGCGTCGAGGGCAGCCAGAGCTTCACCACGCTGCTCTACATCCCCTCGCAGCCGCCGTTCGACCTGATGATGGGCGGGCGCGACGAGCGCAAGGGCCTGAAGCTCTACATCAAGCGCGTCTTCATCATGGACGCGGCCGAGGAGCTGCTGCCGAACTACCTGCGCTTCGTGCGCGGCGTGGTCGATGCCGACGACCTGCCGCTCAACGTCAGCCGCGAGATCCTGCAGCACAACCGCCAGCTCGAGCGCATCAAGTCCGCCTGCGTCAAGCGCGTGCTCGACCTGATCGAGAAGCTGGCGAAGGACGAGCCGGAGAAGTTCGCCACCTTCTACAAGGCCTTCGGCAACACCCTCAAGGAAGGCATCAGCGAGGACGCCAACAACCGCGAGCGCATCGCCAAGCTGCTGCGCTTCGCTTCCACCAAGGGCGAAGGCAGCCAGCAGAACGTATCGCTCGACGACTACATCGGCCGCATGCCGGTGGGCCAGGACGCGATCTGGTACATCACCGCCGACAGCTACGCCGCCGCGTTCGGCAGCCCGCAACTGGAAGCGTTCAAGGCCAAGGACATCGAGGTGCTGCTGATGTCCGACCGCATCGACGAATGGATGCTCGGCAGCCTCGGCGAATACGCCGGCAAGAAGCTCAAGAGCGTCGCCAAGGGCGAGGTGCCGCTGGACGAGGCCGACAGGAAGAAGCAGGAAGAGGCCGCCAAGGAGGCCGAGCCGCTACTGAAGAAGCTCAAGGAACTTCTCGGCGACCGCGTCGGCGAGGTCAAGGTATCGGCCCGCCTTACCGATTCGCCCTCGTGCCTCGCCCTGAGCGATTACGAGATGGCGCCGCACCTGGCCCGCCTGCTGCGCGAAGCCGGCCACGACATGCCCGAGTCCAAGCCCACGCTCGAGATCAACCCGGCGCACGCCCTGGTCAAGCGCGTCGAGACGGAGACCGACGAGGGCAGGGCGAAGGACCTGGCCAACCTGCTGCTGGAACAGGCCGAGATCGCCGCCGGCGCGCAGTTGCCGGACCCGGCCGCTTTCGTGCAGCGGATGAACCGGGTGCTGCTGGCGTCCTGAAGGTTGCGGCGCCGGCCCTGCGCCAGGAAAAAGCCCGCCGGTCCGGCGGGCTTTTTTCATGCGTCGCGCGGCATCCGGCCGGAGCGATGTGGTTCAGGTCGAGGGCGGGAACCACAGCCTGGCGATCTTGCCGTTGCGCACTTCGTACACCGCGAGCGAATCCGGTGCGTGCTTGCCCGGCGGCAGGCCGTGCGGGTGTTCGAGATCGATGACCACCGGGCCGTTGACGACGCGCTTGACGATGTCCACGCCGAAATCGCGGGGCGCCTTGTCCAGGAAGGCGAACGCCTTTCTGAGCGCGGCCTGGCCCTTGACCTCGGGACGCTTGCCGGAAAGATCGACGATGCTCACGTCGTCGGCATAGCAGGCCGCGAAGGCCTCGATGTCGTGCGCGTTGTAGGCGGCGACCTGGGCCTGGACCACCTGGTCGGGGCGGGAGGACGCATCGGTGGTGCCGCACGCCGCCGCCATGGCGTGGAAAGACAGGGCGGCCAGCGCCGTTGCCGAACAAGCTGCAAACCAGAACCTCATCCTGCTTCTCCGATGGAAGTGCCGGCCCCAAGCATAAGCGACGCGCACATGGACTTGCAGGAACTGTGGCACGGCTTTGCCCGATCGTAACGGCCCGGTTGCCGTCCCCTGCTATCGTCCGCTGCGCGGACCTGCCCGCAGGAAGCGGCGGGCGCGACCGTGCAGGAAACGGATGGCCGGACGTTTCCGCGCCTCGCATGATCCCGACGGCAGCCCGATCCGATGCGGCGGCCCCCGATCTCCCGCCTCCGATTGCCGAGGAACGCGATATGACCCACGCCTTCAGCACCATCGATTCGCCCGTCGGCAGGTTGACGCTGGTGGCGAGGGGCGACCGGCTGGCCGCCGTCCTGTGGGAAAACGACAGGCCCGGGCGGGTCCGCCTCGATGCCATGCACGAGGACCGGGAGCGTCCGGTGCTGCTGGAGACGGAGCGCCAGTTGAAGGAGTACTTCGCGGGTGCGCGCCGCCGGTTCGAGCTGCCGCTCGATTTCGCGGGCACGGCATTCCAGCGCAAGGTATGGCAGGCCCTGCTTGCCATACCGTTCGGCGAGACCCGCAGCTACAGCGGCATCGCCCGGCAGATCAGCCATCCCGACGCCGTGCGCGCGGTGGGTGCCGCGAACGGCCGCAACCCGATTTCCATCGTCGCCCCGTGCCACCGGGTCGTCGGCGCCGACGGGTCGCTCACCGGGTTCGCGGGCGGCCTGGACGCCAAGCGTTGGCTGCTCGCGCTGGAAGGCGCAGGCACGACGGCAGGCGCGGCGGCGAGGCGCGATGCGCCTGCCGGAAGCCGGGCCCCGGGCCGGGAGCCCACGGTCCAGGCAGCACTGTTTCGCGCGGGAGAGTGAGCGTTACCCTTCGCCTGCACGCGGTTTCACCCAACGGAGAACGCAGGTGTCCTCATACGAAATCTTCCGCCGGCTGCACGAAGGCCCGTCGCCGCTGCGGCTTCCCAATGCCTGGGATGCCGGGAGCGCGAGGCTGTTCGAGAGCATGGGCGCATCGGCCATCGCCACCACCAGCGCGGGCGTGGCATGGGCGCAGGGCTATCCCGACGGCGGCAGGCTGCCTGCCGAGGTGGCGTTGCAGGTAGCGGCGAGCATGGCCCGGGTACTCACGGCGCCGCTGTCGATCGATATGGAGAATGGCTATTCGGACGACCCGGCGGCGGTGGCCGGGATGGCGCGGCGGCTGATCGACCTCGGCGTCGCCGGCATCAACATCGAGGACGGCACCAATGCGCCCGCCTTGCTCGCCGCCAAGATCGAGGCGATCAAGAACGCCGCGGCGAAGTCGGGATCGAACCTCTTCGTCAACGCCCGGACGGACGTCTACCTGGCCGGCCTGGTCGACGGGCCCAAGCGTGTCGGCGAGACGCTGGCGCGCGGCGCGGTCTACCGCGAGGCGGGCGCCGACGGGCTGTTCGTCCCGGGCGTGGTTGCTCCCGAGGACATCGCGGCCATCGTGGAAGGCGCCGGGTTGCCGATCAACGTGCTGGCCTGGCCCGGCCTGGCGCCGGCCGATGCGCTGGGGAAGCTGGGCGTGCGCCGCCTCAGCGCGGGCTCCGGCATTTCGCAGATGCTGTGGGGGCAGGCGGAGGAACTGGCTAAGGATTTCATCCAGGCCGGGCGTTCCGAATCGATGGCCGAGGGAGCCATGTCCTACGCGCGGATCCAGGCGCTGTTCGTCGGCGCTTGACGGTTCGAGCCCGAGAGCACTGTCGGTTTCGGCGCCTTGCCTGAAGCAGCCCGCCTGCCGGTGAGGCGTCAGGCGGCTTGGCGCTCCGTAAAAAAAAGCCCGTCGATTTCGACGGGCTTTTGATGCCGACGGGCCATCCAGCCCATCCGCCTGCGCTTATCGGCCGCGTGCGGGGGCGCTTGCCGGCGCGGGGCTGGGTGCGTGCTGCGTGGCGTTCTGCACGGGCGGGCTAGGCATGCTGCGCGGGTAGCTGTTCCGCATCGGCGGCGCGAAACCCGCCCGGCCGTCGTGGAAACGGACCCGCTCCGGGAGGCGCATGTTGGGGCCGGCCAGCGCGAAGCGGCGCCCTTCGATGTTGACCCAGTGCCAGTTCCCGAAAGGCACGGGAGAGGTCGATACGTAGCTGAACTGCGCATCGTAGTCGCCTTCCGCGCGGGGAGTCGCCTTCAGCGCGAGGTTGACCACGAACTGGCTGGAAACGGGTTTCCCATGGTTGAACGCCGGCTTGGTGATCATCTCGCCGAGGTTCTTCTCGAGCAGCCGCCTCATCGGGGGCGAAAGCTCGATGGCCGGCGAGATATCGGTGATCTTGCCGTGGGAGTTCACGTTCACCAGGACGGGAAGGAGCCTGGGCCTGAACGGGCTCAGCGCGCCCGAGGTGGCCCATGCCGAACCTCCCGTAGCGCAGAGCAGGCCGAAGAATGCCATTGCGTGAAGCCGTTTCATGGAACCTCCTTGCACATAGCCGAGCCCGCCACCGGCACCGTGTGATGCCACGACCCTCCCGTATCCGGCACTCTCCACCCGCAGCGCCCGGCGGTCAACCGGGAGCCTGCGCGCGGATGCGCCGCCCGGGCCTTCAGCCGGCGGACGGCACGTCCGCCGCATGCGAACGTCCCGCACGCCGCCAGTCGCGCAGGCCGATCGCGGCGAGCACCACGAATCCCGCGTACAGCAACGCGGTGACCAGCAGGTCCTTGTAGAGGTATTCGCCCACGTAGAGCACGTCCACCGCGATCCACAGCCACCACGCGGCGGTGTGCCGGCGGCCCTGCCACCACTGGGCGACCAGGCTGAAGGCGGTGAGGGCCGCGTCCAGCCAGGGCAGGGCGGCGTCGGTCCAGCGGTGCATGGCATAGCCCAGCGCGAGCGCGCCGACGACGCCGGCGAGCAGGTGGAACGCGGCCTGCCTGGCCGGCAGCCGGGCGATCTGCACGCGGCCGTCGGTATCCAGGTGCCGCAGCCAGCGGACCCAGCCATAGACGATCAGCGCGCCGAAGGCCGCCTGCAGCAGGGCGTCCGAATAGAGCTTCGCGCCGACGAAGACCCAGGCATAGGCGGATACCGCAAGCAACCCCACCGGCCAGCACCATGGCCGGCGCCGGGCGGTGAGCCAGACGCCCCAGGCGCTCAGCAGCGCGCCGACCAGTTCGGTCCAGGCCATGTCAGAACGCGGCCGTGACGGACAGGCGGGCCAGCCGCGGCGCGCCGGGGAACAGGTAGCTGTCGCCGCCGGAACTGCCGGTATCGCGCCAGTAGAAGCGGTTGAACACATTGTCCACGCTCAGGCGCCAGGTCAGCGCACGGCCGCGCCAGTGGCCGGCATAGCGCAGCCCGGCGTCGAACACGTGGTAGGCCGGCACGCGCGTGCGGCCGTCCGGCGTGGCCACGTTGGCGGCGGCGTAGCGCCAGCCGCCGAGCAGGCTCAGCGCCGGCGCGAACGGCAGGCGGTAGTCCGCCTGCAGCGTGGCGCGCAGGCGCGGCACGTTGACCACCTGGTGGCCTTCGTACGAGGGCGTGCCGGTGCTGCCGGCGCGCGCCCGGATGACGCTGGCGCTGGCGACGAGGCGGAGGTTGCGGTTCACCTGGCCGTTCGCCGCCAGCTCCAGGCCGGTGTGCACCTCCTCGCCGCGCTGCACGAAGGTGAAGCCTTCGGCCGAGCCGTCCGGCTGCGCGAACTGGTAGGGCTGGCGGATGCGGAACAGCGCGCCGGTGACACTCAGCGCCTCGCTCCCGTTCCACTTCGCACCGGCCTCGAGCTGGCGCGACAGCAGCGGCGCCAGCGTGCTGCCGCCGTTGCTGGTCCAGTACGGCGCCTCGCGGCCGAGCGACAGGCCCTCGCTGTAGCTGGCGTAGACGGTCAGCGGATCGGTCGGCTGCCACAGCACGGCGGCCTGCGGCAGCGTCCTGCTCAGCCGCGTGTCGCGCTCGGGCGCGCCGTCGCTGCCCCAGGCACGTTCGTGCAGGCGCACGAAGCGGCCGCCGGCAAGCAGTTGCCAATGCCCGCCGAGGTGGACGCGGTCCAGCGCGAACGCGGAGCGCTGCCAGCTGGCGAGCCGTCGCACCGGGTCGCCCGGCTGGTTCGGCGACGGCGCGAAGACGGTCGGCTCGGCGTCGCCGATGTTGGCGGTGCCGACGTAGTCGTATACGTACGGGCGGCGGTCGATGCCGCGGCGGAACGCGCCGATGCCGGCGGTGAGTTCGTGGCCGACCGCGCCGGTGTCGAAGCGGCCTTCGAGCACCGCGCGCGCCTCGTCGTTGCGGCGGGTGTCGCCGGGGCTGCGGTAGTCGTACACGTCGTAGTCGCCGTCGGGCGCGAAGAACCAGCCGGGCGTGGCGCCGCTGGCGCAGTCGGGCGAATAGAAGCAACCGTAGGCGAAGGCGACGTTGTCGTCGATCACGCTGCGGCTGTGGCCGGCGGCCAGGCGCAGGCGCCAGTCGTCGTCGAAGGCATAGCCGAAGCGCGCGCTCGCGTTGCCGGCATGGATGCCCACCGGCTGCTGCCACGGCTGGTAGCCGAGCAGGCGGGTGGCGCTGGCGTGCGCGGGAATCGTGCGGCCGCCCAGCAACTGGTAGCCCGAGACCGAACGCTGGGCGCTGGCCTGGTAGTCGCCGTCCAGTTCCAGCGTGGCCCTGGAGCTGATGTGCCAGTCGGCGGCGAGCGAGTAGAAATTGCGCCGGCCGTCGGCGTGCTCCACGTAGGCGTGGGTGTCCTCGTAGGCCACGTTGGCGCGCAGGCCGAACGCCGGCGTCAACCAGCCGCCGACGTCCGCCGCGCCGTAGCGCGAGCCGTGCGAGTCGGTGCCGAGCGTGGCGGTGCGCACGTCCTGCGGCCGCTTGCTGACGTAGTTCACCACGCCGCCGGGTTCCATCACGCCGGCTTCCAGTCCGGCCAGGCCCTTGAGTATCTCCACGCGCTGGCGATCTTCGAGGGCGATGCGCTGCTCGCCGGCGATGCTCAGGCCGTTGCCGCGGAAGCCGGTGGCCAGGTCCAGCGGATAGCCGCGGATCGCGATGTCCTCGTAGTAGCCGACCGGCGCGTAGTTGTCGCCGAGCGAGGCGTCCTCGCGCGCCAGCTCGCTGAGCGTGCGGATCTGGCGGTCGTCCAGTTGCCTGCGGGCGATCACCGTGACCGCGGCGGGCGTGTCGTGCAGTGCGGCGTTGCCGTAGCTGTCGATGCCGTTGCGGTCGTCGCGGGTGCGTGCGTCGACGCGCACGGGCGCCAGGTCGGTAGCCTGCGGCGGGTTGCCGGCGGGCGTGGCTGGGGTTGCGGCATGGCCGGCGCTGGCGGCGGCAAGCAGGGCGAGAGCGAGGGGTGTGCGGGAAAGGATCATCGTCGTCGTCGAATGAGGTGCGGACGAAGCGACGGCGGAGTGGCACGCCCGGACGGCCGCGCCACTCCATGCAAGCTCCCTACGCCGGTGCGAACCGGATCAGGTTCCAAGGGACTCTCTCAGCCCGGTATCGCCGGGCACCCCCGCTTCAAGACGCCTATTGAACCACGGATGGGCCGTGCCTGCCGCAAGCGCGGCGCCGTCGCGCTCAGGCGAGGTCGCGGATGGCCTGTTGCAGGGCGCGCCCGGGCGGCGTGGCGAACCAGGCCGCATGGCCGCGCAGGAAGGTGTGGTAGGCGACGTCGGCATTGGCCGGCGAGCCGGTGACGGCGCTGAAATACTCCACTTCCGACAGGGCGAAATCGACGTGCGCCAGCGGCAGCAGGTCGGCGAGCAGGCGGACGTCGCGCGCGTCGAGCGGACGTTGCCCGCGGTAGCCGGCGACCAGCGCCTGCGCGGTATCGGCATGCACGGCGCGGTCGCCGGCATCCAGCGCGAGCCAGGCCACCGCGTTGCGCTCGATCGCGGTGGCCAGGTCGAACAGTGCGAACGTACGGGCGGCCAGGCCGAAATCGAGCACGGCGGTGATGCGCGCGTCGCTTCCGCTGCCGCTCCAGCACAGGTTGGAGACATGCCAGTCGCCGTGCGTCCACAGCCGCGGCTGCCGCGCAAGCTGCGGCTGCACGGCGGCATGGAACGGCGCGAACACGGCGGCCAGCTCGGCGCGCCAGTCGCGCCGGGCCAGGTACTCGGCCAGTCCGGGGCGGTGCGGCAATTGCGCTTCGAGCGCCGCCGGCGGGTCGGCCGCCTCGATCAGCTCGCTGCGGGCGACCAGCAGGTGCGTGCCGCGCTGCGGTGCGGCGTAGCCTTCGGCCGCAGCGTGCACTCGCGCCAGCATGGCGCCCGCGCTGCGCGCCTGGCCCAGGTCGCGCAAGGGCGTCCAGGAGGCCGCGTGGCGGTAGAGGTCGATGCCTTCGGCGCGCTCGTGCACCTCGTAGGTCCACTCGCCGAGCGTCGGCGCGGTGCGGCCCGCGCGGTCGGCCAGGACCCTCGGCACCGGCACGCCGGCCGCGCGCAGCCGGTCCATGTAGGCGTGTTCCTCCGCCAGCACGGCGGCGCTGCGCACCGTGCTGTGATGGCGCTTGACGAACAGCGTGCCGTGCGGGGTGTCCACCAGGCATGCCGCCGACAATGGCCGCGGGCTGTGCCAGCGGATCGCGCCGCGCGGCGCGAGGCCCGGGTAGAGCCCGAGCAGGGCGTCCAGCTCGGATGCGTCGAGCGGCGGCCAGTCGGGCGCCACGTCGTCGTCGGCCAGGCCGTGCACGCGGTGGTCGGGTTCGGTCATGCGGTATGGCGGTCGATGGAGGGGAGGCGCGATTATCCCCGAAGCCGGTGCAAGCTTCCTGCGGCGTGGGCGACGGCCATAAAAGACCGGGAGAAGGATGCTTCAGGCTGCGTGATGGCAATGGGTCATCGGCCTTGTCCCGGTCACCGCATGCGTCGGTCTCGGGATCGCTGGCCGCCCGCATGGCGAACTTGTCGGTCGGGAGATTCGCCTTGGTCGCTGGCGCCCTGCCGGTGAACGGCTCTCGCCGTTTTCGGCGTAGCATGCATGGCGGATTCCTCTCGCGCCATGCCGTTCGATCGTTCAAGCCGAGCCTGTTGCGAGGAGCGGCTCGGTTCCAGAGTCATGTGCCAGTCCGACCGCTTCAGGAGGTTCTCGATGAAAGCGATTGCCTGCATCGTCATGTGGGTGCTTGCCGTGCTGCTCCCTGTCGCGGGGCGGGCCGCGGACCAGCCCAGGAGCTACGACAACTATACGATCCAGAGGTTGATCCTGCTGAACGACAAGAACGAAATCCTCCTCGAGAAGCATCCTGCGGGCTGGATGACTCCCTCCCTCAGATCCAATCGTGAGGTTTCTACGCTTGCCGCGCTCGACGACCTCGCCGAAAAAATGGGAGTGTCGATCACGCAGCCCAGATTGGCGGCGATTTATCTGTACATTTTCGATGGACTTCCGGATCACAAGGGCGCCTCGTTCCGCCAGCATTACGTGGCCCATCTCAAGTCCGGAACCGTCAGGCAAACGGAGAAGGATCAGGCCGGCCCCGCCGAGCGCCGCTGGGTGTCGCTTGCGCAGGCGCGAGAGCTCATCGATATGGACCCCCTCAAGAGGGAAACCTTCCAGGTCCTCGACCACCCTGAAAAACTCTGGGGGGCGACCTATGTGCTCAAGTTCAAGGACGACAAGATGCAGGAAATAGAAGTGGCCGAGGATTTCTACCCGCTCGGGGACCAATGAGCGGCGCCTGACAATCCACTCGGGCCAGGCCGCTTCGTGGGCCGACCTGGGTCGGGCGCCGGCAAGGGCTTTCGATGCCGGGTCGGCGCGTCAAGCGGGAAGCAGGGGCTCTTGCGACGTCGCATTTGAAGCGACGACTGCACCAGTCGCCCAGCAGTTGTGAGGAGCCCGTATCCGCGGCGTTGCGGCGAACGGCAGGCCAAGGGTCGACCTGGCCTGCCGTTCGCCGCGTTCGGGCCACCCGCCAGTCCGCTCGGAGGTCGCAGCGGCTTGCCCGCCGTTGACGGCGGCAGCGCGTGCCGCGGTTGGTCAGGCGAGCGTGCGGAGCTTTGGCTCGCGCGCCCATTGCCTCGTCTTCGCCGCCTTGATGAAGCCCTTGGTGTCCGCGGCCTGGACCACGCCCGCGTCCTTGGCGATGCCTCCGGCCTGCAGCAGCGGTTCCGCGCCGCTGTCGAAGGCGATGGCCTTGAGGTGGCCGAAGGCGTCACGGACCCAGTCCACCGCGGCCGCTTCCTTTGCCAGCGCCTTGCCCGCGGCCGCCGACAGCACCACGGCGACGGCGTCGAAGACGATCGATGGCGTGCCGGCGAGCTGGCCGTCCGCGGCCAGCTTGCGGCCATCGCTCAGCTTGGCCCCGCCGACCTTGGGCGCGACGATCCTGACGCCGGCCCCGGCGTCTTCGGCGGCCTTGCGCAGGGCCTTTACCGTGGCGGCGTCGGAGCCGTGGTCGACCAGAATGCCGACCTGTCGCCCTTCCAGCGTGGCCTTCATCTTGCCGATGATCTGCAGTGCGGGCGAGGGCGGGCGATCCTGCGGCTTCACCGCGGCCGGCGGTGCGGGAGGGAGGGCGTCCAGCGCCAGTCCGTCGGCGACGCGCTTGGCAAGGTCGGCATCGATGTGGCGCAGGTGGCCGACCACGGCTTCGCGCACATGCAGGGCTTCCACCTTGGACAGTTCGAACACCAGCGCCGAGGCGATGTGCGCCTGCTCGGGCGCGGTCTGGCTGCGGTAGAACTGCCGCGCCTGGCTGTAGTGGTCGGCGAAGCTCTCGGCGCGGATGCGGCCCTTGCTGCCGTCGTCGGCCGGCTGGGCGAAGGTGCGGAAGCCGTCGGGCGTCTCGCGCGGGCTGTCCGCCTGCAGCGAGCTGGGGTCGTAGTTCACGCGGCCCTTGGGCACGTGCATCTGCATGTGGCCGTCGCGCTGCAGGTTGGCGAACGGGCACTTGGGCGCGTTGATCGGGATCTGGTGGAAGTTCGGCCCGCCGAGGCGCAGGAGCTGGGTGTCGAGGTAGGAAAACAGGCGGCCCTGCAGCAACGGGTCGTTGCTGAAGTCGATGCCGGGAACGATGTTGGCGGGGCAGAACGCCACCTGCTCCGTCTCGGCGAAGAAGTTGTCCGGCCAGCGGTCGAGCACCATGCGGCCGACGATCTGCAGCGGCACGAGTTCCTCGGGAATGAGCTTGGTGGCGTCGAGATGGTCGAACGGGAACTTCGCCGCGTCCTCCTCGGTGAAAAGCTGCACGCCGAATTCCCACTCCGGATGGTCGCTGCGCTGGATCGCCTCGAACAGGTCGCGGCGGTGGAAGTCCGGATCGGCGCCGGCGAGCTTCACCGCCTCGTCCCACACCGTGGACTGGAGGCCGAGCTTCGGGCGCCAGTGGAACTTGGCGAAGGTCGATTCGCCCTTGGCGTTGACGAGGCGGAAGCTGTGGATGCCGAAGCCTTCGATCATGCGCAGCGAACGCGGGATCGCACGGTCGCTCATCGCCCACATGATCATGTGCATCGATTCGGGGGTGAGCGAGATGAAGTCCCAGAAGGTGTCGTGCGCCGAGGCAGCCTGCGGGAAACCGCGGTCGGGCTCCATCTTCACCGCATGCACGAGGTCGGGGAACTTGATCGCGTCCTGGATGAAGAACACCGGGATGTTGTTGCCGACCAGGTCCCAGTTGCCTTCCTTGGTATAGAACTTCACCGCGAAGCCGCGCACGTCGCGCGGCGTGTCGATGGAGCCGGCGCCGCCGGCCACGGTGGAGAAGCGGGTGAACAGCGGGGTGCGTTCGCCGACCTCGGTGAGCAGCTTGGCGGTGGTGTACTTCTTCAGCGACTTGGTCAGTTCGAAATAGCCGTGCGCCGCCGAACCACGCGCGTGCACGATGCGTTCCGGGATTCGCTCGTGGTCGAAGTGGGTGATCTTCTCGCGGAGGATGAAGTCCTCCAGCAGCGTGGGGCCGCGCGGCGTCGGCCGCAGCGAGTTCTGGTTGTCGGCAACCGGAATGCCCTGGTTGGTGGTCAGCGGCGGATGTTTGCCGCCCGACTGCTGGTGCAGTTCGTCGCCATTGCCTCTGCGGTCGGCGGTGGCGTTGCGGGAGGTGTCCGGGCGGCGCTTGGTGGGCTGAGCCATGGCTTGCTCTCCTGGGGATGGCTAGCAGTGGAGCAACCCTCAATAGACTCCGGCGGGTGAAATTTCCGTCATCCGGCAATGATCGCCGGACGACCGCGCTGCCTCGAAATCCGTGCGGGATATGCGCGTTGGACTCGACCATGCTTGCGTGACCCGTGCCATCGTCGCGAGATCGCGCAGGGCGACCAGGTATGCACCGGTCGCTCAGGTGCGTCGCCATCCGCTCGGGAGTTCGTATGAGCGCGTGGGTTCGCTCGCCGGACGACTGCATGCGATGCCCGCACTCTTCCATCCGCTGGCCGGCATGCAGACGCGACTACACGATGCCGTCGTGTCCATCGACGCAGCCGACGCCGGTGGGGAGCGGCCGGTGGAGCGGCCCGGCCATGCGCGGCGCACGGATATGGCGCCAATCGCTGCTGCCGTTGAGCGTCCGGGCATCCCGCCACCCGGCATGCGAGCAGAGCGACGGTCGACACGGCCGCCGTCCCCGGATGAATTGACACGCCGTTGACAAGATACGAAGAACGCTAGGCGAAGGTGCTCCATTCCCGGGCCGGCATGGTCCCGGGGCTACGTACGAACATCGCCGGGAGCGACCCGGCAGACACCACCGCCTCCTCGCGCGAGAAAACGCCATGAACGCCCTTCCTCGTCCACGCGGCTCGGTCTTCGTCGATGCCGTCTATGGCCTGTTGAATCCGCTGCCGTTCGGATTCTTCGTCGCCGCGCTGATCTTCGACATCCTCTACGCCCGCACGGCCGACGTCCAGTGGAACAACGGTGCGGCGTGGCTCAATGCCTTCGGCCTGGTGCTGGCGATCGTGCCGCGCCTGATCAATCTGGCGCGGGTATGGATCACCGCCAGGGTCCGTGCGACGTCGGCCGACAAGGCGGGCTTCTGGCTCTACCTCGTGGCGATCGTCGTGGCCATCGTCAATGCGTTCGTGCACAGCCGGGATGCTTACGCGGTGGTGCCGGCCGGCGTCTGGCTCTCGGCCTGCACGGTCATCCTTCTTTCGATCGGCCAGGTCGCAATGGCCGTGACCGGCAAGCGGGGAGGTCTGGACCGTGAATAAGCACGCGTATCGCAGCGTATGGGTGTTGGCCGCAGCCGTTCTCGCGGGATGCAGCGGCCGCGCTTCGTACGATGCCGCACAGCAGTCGGGCGCCAATCCGCCGCTGCCGGGTGCCCGCAATTTCCTCGTCCCGCCCATGCAGGTGCCCCGTTACCAGGGATGGGCGGAAGGGCAGACGCCCACGGTGGCGCCCGGCCTGAAGATCGAGAAGATCGCCGGCGACCTGAAACACCCGCGGCAAGTGTTCGCCCTGCCCAATGGCGACGTGCTGGTGGTGGAATCCAACAGCCCCGGTATCGAGCACGTGGAGACGCCCAAGGCGTTGATCGCGGGGTATGTGAAGGGGCGATCGGGCAAGGCCAGCAAAGGCGGCAACCGTATCACGCTGCTGCGTCCGGACCCGGCGACCGGGAAATGGACGCCGCACGTTTTCCTGGAGCACCTCAACTCGCCGTTCGGCGTGCAACTGATCGGCGACTCGCTCTACGTCGCCAACACCGATGCCATCGTGAAGTATCCCTATGTGCCCGGGGAAACGCGGATCGCCGCACCCGGCACGATGTTCGCCGACCTGCCGGACACGATCCAACACCACTGGACCAAGTCGCTCGCCGCGAACCCGGACGGCACCAGGCTGTACGTGGGCGTCGGCTCCAACAGCAACATCGGCGAGCATGGGCTGGAAGTGGAATACCGGCGCGCGAACATCCTGGAGGTCGACGTCGCCACCGGCGCCAGCCGCATCTATGCCTCGGGCCTGCGCAACCCCACCGGGGTGCAGTGGGATGCGCAGACCGGCAAGCTCTGGACGATCGTCAACGAGCGGGACGAGATCGGCGCCGACCTGGTGCCGGACTACCTGACTTCCGTGAAGGAAGGCGCGTTCTATGGCTGGCCCTACAGCTACTACGGGCAACACGTGGACCGCCGCGCCATGCCGCAACGGCCCGACCTGGTGGCCAAGGCCATCGTCCCCGACTACGCCATCGGTTCGCACGTCGCCCCGCTGGGGTTCCTGATCGTGCACGGCGACGGGCTCGCGGCGAAGTACGCGAACGGCGCCTTCATCAGCGAGCACGGCAGTTGGGATCGCTCGCCGCTGAGCGGCTACGAGGTCGTGTTCGTCCGTTTCGAGGACGGCAAGCCCGTCGGCCGGCCGGAAACGGTCGTGAGCGGGTTCTACTCCAAGGACGAATCGCGGCTCCACGGGGCGCCGGTGGGGCTGGCGCTGGACAAGAGCGGAGCCCTGCTGATCGCGGACGACGTCGGCAACGCGGTATGGCGGGTCACGAAGGAGTGACAAGCCGCGGCGGGCGCCTTTCTCCGGCTTCCGCGTGACTGGAGGCGGAGCAGGGCGCCCAGCAACGAAAAAGCCCCGGAAACATTCGTTTCCGGGGCTCTTTTGTCTGGAAGGATTGGTGGAGCGGAGGAGGATCGAACTCCCGACCTTCGCATTGCGAACGCGACGCTCTCCCAGCTGAGCTACCGCCCCACACGAGCCGCGCATGTTAGCAGCGTGGCAAGGCTTTCGCCAAGACCTTTCGATCAGCCGGGAAGCAACCCGGCGAGCCGCGGCTGTAGCAGCGGGGTGCGCCATCCTTCGAGGAATTCGGGCCAGTCCGCGGTGGCGACGTATTCTTCCAGCACCTTGCGCGGGCAGAGCAGTCCGGGGGGCAGGTCCAGCTCCGTCGCGAGCCGGTCGACGCTGTCCTTCATGGCGGCCAGGGCCTTCTTGGCCTCGCCCTGCGGATGCGCCGGGATCGAGGCGGTGGCGTCGATCTCGTCGGCGTCCACGGCGGGCAGCAGCAGCTCGAACAGTTCCGCACGCTGGGGCGAGCGCAGGGCGCGCTGGCCGCGCGTGCGCTGGTCCAGCTCGGCGAGGCCGGCGGGGCGCTGCTGGGCGAGGCTCATCGCCAGGGCGTCTTCGAGCAGCCAGGGGCGCGGGCGGTCGAGCGTGCGCGCCGCGCGGTCGCGCCACAGCAGGATGCGGCGCAGCAGGGCCTGCTGCGCCCGGGGCCATTCCGCCGCGCCGCGGAGGGCGCGCTGCGGCTGCGGGTCGCCTTCGCGGTGGCTGGCGCGCCGCTTCAGCCGCTCGCAGTCCTCGGCATGCCATGCGCTGCGGTCGCGCTGCCGCAGCCGCTCGGCCAACTGCTCGTGGATCGGTTCGAGATAGACCACGTCGAGCGTGGCATAGCTGCGCTGGGATTCGGTGAGCGGACGCTGCATCCAGTCCGAGCGCGTCTCGCCCTTGTCCAGCTCGGCGCCGGCCAGCTCGGCCACCAGGGCGCGGTAGCTGATGCCCAGGCCCATGCCGACGAAGGCGGCGGCGATCTGCGTGTCGAACAGGGTGCGCGGCCCGCCGGGCAGCCATGGCGCCAGCGTTTCCAGGTCTTCGCTGGCGCTGTGCATCACGGTGACGGCGGTGCCTTCGCCGATCGCGGGACGCAGCGCGTCGCCGATCCCGAACGCCAGCGGATCGACCAGCGCATAGCGACCGTTCCAGCCCAACTGCAGCAGGGCCAGTTGCGGGTAGAACGTATTGCGGCGCATGAACTCGGTATCGAGGCCGACCGCCGCGTCGGCGGGCAGTTCGGCCAGCCACGCATCGAGCGCGTCGCGCTGGTCGATCCATGCGGCGCTGGGGCTGGCGGGTAACAGGGACATGCGGTTTCCTCGAAGCTGACCGGGCACCGGCGTGTCGATTGCCCTGTCATCGGTTTGTGCCTATGGTGAGCGGCGCACGATAACAGGCCGCAGGACGCCCAACCATGCCGAGCAACGAGACCATCCGCCGTCAGCGCGCCCTGGGCGGTGCCTTGGGGGTGATCGTGCTTGGCTGCGCCTTGGTCTATCACTTTTTCCCGCGGGTCTTCCATGTGGACCCGGCGACCATGGCGCCGCGCCGGTCGATGTCGATGGGAACCGCGCCGGCATCCTCGTTCGGCGCGCCGGCGGCCCGTGCGCAGGCGGACAACGAGCAGGACGCGGGCCCGCCGCTGACACTGGCGCCGACCGAGGTGATCGCCGCGCGGATGAGCAAGCGCGAGCAGCAACTGCCCGAGCAGTTGAGCGCGGATACGCCCGAAGTGCAGGCATTGCTTCAGCAGGCCGCCAAGGCGCTGCACGCCGGCCAGCTCACCGGCGACAAGGACAGCGCGGCCGCGCTTTACATGCGGGCGCTGAAGGACAAGCCGGACAGCCGCGCCGCCGCCAAGGGACTGTACGAGGTGCATGCGAGGCTGGTGGCGCAGATCGGCCAGGACATCGCGGTGGGCGACGCCGAATCCGCGCAGGACCTGCTCGATGCGCTGCGTTCGCTGCCGGACGCGGCCGACGACGTGGAGCAACTGGCGGCCAGCCTGAAGACCCTGACCAAGGTGCGGCCGATGCTCGCGCAGGCGGCGAGCCTGCTGCAGCAGGGCAAGGTCGACCAGCCGCAGGGCGGCAGCGCGCTCGACCTTTACCGCCAGGTGCAGCAACTGGACCCGGCCAACGCGATGGCCGAGCAGGGCATCTTCCAGGTGCAGCGCGCGGTGCTCGATCGCGCGCTGGCCGCGGTCGCGCAGAACGATTTTGCCGCCGCCGACCGTGCGCTGGCCGCCGCCGATGCGATCCGGCCCGGTTCGCAGCAACTGCAGGACGTGCGCGAACGGGTCGTCGGCATCCGTCACCAGCGGGCGGTCGGCGTGCTCGCGCAGGCCCGCTCGGCGCTGGACTCGGGCAACCTGGAGCTGGCCCGGCAACTGGCCGGGCAGGCGCAGTCGATCAGCCCGGACGTGGCCGGCCTCGACGATTTCGAGGAACGCCTCACCAATGCGCGGCTGTACGCGAGCTACAAGCCGGGCCAGGCCTTCAGCGACCGTTTCGTCGACCTGCCCGGCCGGACGCCGGTGATGGTGGTGATCCCCACCGGCAGTTTCCAGATGGGGGCGGCCGATGACGAGGACGGGCGCAGCGACGCCGAGATCCCGCGGCACCAGGTGACCCTCGCCAAGGGCTTCGCGATGGCGCGCAGCGCCGTCACCGTGGGCCAGTTCCGCGACTTCGTGCGCGCCAGCGGCTATGTACCCGATTCGACCCGGCTGGGCGGCGCCAGCGTGTACGACGAGCGCAGCGGCGCCTTGCGCGACGACCCGCGCGCCACCTGGCAGGACGACTACGCCGGCAAGCCGGCCGGCGACAAGCTGCCGGTGGTGAACGTTTCCTGGGCCGATGCCAATGCCTACGCGGAGTGGCTCGGCAAGCGCACTGGCAAGCGCTACCGGCTGCCGAGCGAGGCGGAGTTCGAGTACGCGCTGCGCGGCGGCACGCAGAGCCGCTATTGGTGGGGCAACGGCACGCCGTCCAGCCGGGTCGAGAACCTGACCGGCTCCGGCGACCGTTCGGCCAGCGGCCGGCGCTGGAGCAACGCCTTCAGCAACTACCGCGACGGCTACTGGGGACCGGCGCCGGTGATGAGCTTCGCGGCCAATCCGTTCGGCCTGTACGACATCAACGGCAACGTCTCGGAGTGGGTGGCCGATTGCTGGCACGACAACTACGTGCGCGCGCCGCACGACGGCAGCGCCTGGATCAATCCCGGCTGCAGCGTCCGCGTGGTGCGCGGCGGCTCGTGGGGCAGCTCGCCCGACCAGGTGCGCTCGGCCTACCGGCAGGGAGCGGAAGGCCGCGTGCGCAGCGGGCGCGTCGGCTTTCGCGTGGTGCGGGAACTCTAGGCCGCGTTCGCTTGATGAACGGCGGCGATATGCACGCCGCGATGCTCCATCAACTGCAACAGGCATCGTGCAAGACTGGCTTTCCGGCCGCGCCAGGCGCGGCCGGCAGTCCTTTCGCAACCCTTCGCCGGGGCCGAAAGGGCTTCAGCCCGGCAAGAGCACCGCGGGAGGCGCCATGAACCCCGGAAACGTAAGCCTGTACGTGCCCTACAGCGTGGACAGCCCGTGGATCGTGCGGCGGGAGGTCACCCGCGTCGGCACCTACGCCAGCCGCACCGACGCGATCGCCGCGGCCATCGCCATGCGCGCCAAGCTCGCCCGCGCGTGGGGGCACGCGCATCCCCCGGTGCAGGTGCAGGAAAGCGACGGTAGCTGGCACGAGGCCGTGGCGGACGACGTGTCGAGGCCATCCACCTGACACGTCCCGCGGACGCGATCCCGCGTCGCTGCAAGGAAAACCGGCGCCGGACTCGCGGGGCCAATGCCAATCCAACGCCTTCTCGACGGCGCATCGACAAACCGGAAGGCAAGCTCGCGCAGATCGAAGGGAGGTAGCCATGCCGGCAAACCGGACGTCCGCGTCGCTATTGCTTGCGCTCGCCGAGACGCGCGCCGAGCGCGACAAGCTCAAGCTGGAGTGCGAACTGCTGCGCAACCAGTTGCAGCGGTATCCCGCGGGCGTGATGCAGATACGGGCGGTGGAGCGCACCGTGGCCGCGCTCACCGAAGCGGACGAGCCGCTGGACGGTTCCTGAGGGCACGCAGCCTGCCAATCGACGAGAAGTCCGTCCCGAAAAGCGCACATGGATTGAACGGCGCGATTCGCAGCCGCTACGCTCGGCTGGATCCCTGGCGAAGAATGCCGATATGGCCAACGAGAACATGCGGATGAGTTCCGCCGGTCGCAACGCATGATGCATGGCGAAGCGGTGCGCCGCGCGCACTACGACGACCAGGGCAACAACTGCACGTATGGGGTGGGCACGTTGGTCCATTTCGGACCTTGCACGGCGACGGAGATGGCGGCTCCCGTGACCGACGCCATGGTCGAGCGGAGTCTCGATGGCAGCCTTGCCGTCGCCGAGCGCCAGGTTCGCAATGCGGTAACGGGCCACGATCTTACGCAGGAGCAATTCGATGCCGCGGTTTCCTTCGTGTACAGCACGGGGCATCGCGGCCTGTCGGCATTGCGGCCGGCCAATGAGGGCGACATGGCTGGCGTTGCTTCGCGGATGCGCGGTTTCGTCCATGTCTGCCAACGCGACCGTTCCGGACGGATCGTGCCCGGGCGCTGCCGGATCAGCGCCGGTTTGGTGAACCGCCGCAACCGCGAAGCCGCTCCGTTCGATGGGGGCCGCCCGTGAAAGCCTCGGCGATTTTTCTTGCCGGATTGCTCGCCATCGGCGCGTGCGGCGCCACGGATACGGTCAGGCCGGCCGACTTCTACGGTACGTGGAAGGTGGCGAGGATTGTCGCGGCAGGCGACGGATCGATGAGCGAGGCCGATATGAAGGCCCTCGTCGGCACGATCGTGACGATATCGGCGGACAAGGTGGAAGAGGGGGCGACTCGCGGGCCACGCGGTTAGCGCCAGAGTGGTGGATTCCGCCATGGAGCTGGGCTCGCCCGGGGACCTGTCGCCGCAGCATATCGGCCTGCCGGAGAAGGTCTCCTGGACACCGGATGCCAGCAGTTCTTCAAGGCGGGGAGCCGGCTCATCTTCGGCGACCGCGGCGCCTACTACGAGGCCGTGCAGTCCACGCCGCCGTAGGGGCTCGGGCAGCCGGACGGTCGTACGTGACGGCTGGATGGGTCGAATTGCGGGCAGACTCGCTATTTCGCGGACCAAAACAAAGGCCGCAAAAGCGGCCTAAGTATTGGTACGGTGATAGGAACGGGAAATGCAGCATTTATGCGGCCTGTGGGTGGCGTAAGTCAAAGGTACCAACAAAAGTACCAACGGGTGCCGCTTCTTGTGCTGCTGTTGCGCCGAGCTTCGCCGCGATCCACGTATGAACCTCTGAGGCTGACCATGCCACTGTGCTGCGGGTCGGGGTGAGGGCGCGCGGCTTTGGGAACATCCCCGCCTCTGCCCAGCGGTACAAGGTGCTTTTGCTGACACCGACTAGTTGGAGCACGGTAGGGAGGCGGAGTAGGGCAGGGCCGTTCGGTAAGGCTTGCTTCATGCGTTCATTCTCTCTGGCACGACAGCACGCCCGGCTGAGGTGCCGGGGTGCCATGGTGCGCTATGCAATCGACGGGGTACGGGGGGATCGGCGCGCGAAGCTCTCCGTCTGATACCCCGACGGAAATTTGCGGCAGATATTTCAGGGGGCGCCTTCGCTGCTCCTGGCGTGCATGACCTTCACCTTTGCCGACAGGGCCGCACGATTCACCACGCGGGGCGTAAAGAGGCGGCGGGGCTCTGAAAGGGCCTGCTGCGTGACGGGTGAGGTATGGCGCGGAGGGGCGTTCTCCGCCTGATCTGTGGGGATGGTATTGCCCACCCCCTGCGTGGCCCTCTGTGGCCCTATTGAGGCGTCTTGTGCGTCTTCCGCTACGCACTCGCCCAGCTTTGGCAGTACGGCGGCCGCAGGGGTCTGTACGCGCCCACTTCCCCGCACCAGTCGCAAATTGTCCCTGCGCAGGTTGGTGCGGTCGCCATCGTTGTATACGACACATTGCCCCTTGCCGGCATCCGCGATCAGTCGCGCAACGGTCAATGACCGTTGAACCCCTTTCATCGTGCGAGCGCCGACCAGCACATATGAGAAACGGGGGTTGGTCTTGCACCATGACCAGTGCGGCGACCATCCGGCCTCCAACAAGCGTTCCAGGTCATCGGCATACAGAGTGGCCCGTTGGCAGGTGCCCGTCAGGGCGACATGCGCGAGGCGCTGCCCGGTGGCGTCAGTCGTGTAGGTTGTGGGGGCTTGCTGTTTGTACTTCTTCATCATGCGTCTATCTCTCTAAAGGCAATAGCCGCCCGCCACCGCCCGCGAGGCGGGCGGTGGTCAGGAGGCGCGGTTTGGGGTGTGTAACGGTTACTGCGCGGTGTGCGGGCTACCGTTGGTTAGTGCGCCGTATGTGATTGGCCGTCAGTCACTGTCTGCGCTCCGGTCGCGGAAGCGACGGAAGCGAGGGGCGCTCATCGCGGATAGTGAAGCGGCTGAGGTCTCGCTTATATCCCTCGACATCTGACGCAACACCATCTTTCACAAAGTCGTATTGCGCGCCGTTGCTGTGCGGCGGTCTGTTTGCGTATGCGCTCATGCCTTGGCTGAAGGCACCGGCCACACCCTGTGCAAGGTTGCCGTTGATCTCCGCGAAGCGGGACTTGGCCTGCTGGGTTGCCTCGATGTTGCCGCTCTCCCGGTTCTTCTCGATGCGTGAAACGTCCGTGCCGGCCTGCATCTGGATGTCCTGGAGGATGGCCTGAGCGGAGTTGCCGGAGAGGCCAACTTCCGCCGCAGCCGCTCGGGCGGAGGCTCGGGCCTCTCGCGCGGCCTTCAGGCGGTCATTGGTCTGTACCTGGGCCGCCGCATCCTGCTGCTTCTGCTGGAGCTTGAGCTGGTCCTCGGTCGCGTGCTTTTGCTCGTTCGAGGCGTAGATGGCGGTTGCGGCGGAGAGCGCAGCCATCGTCGCCAGCGCAATCGTGGTTGGCTCACACATGCGAGAACCTAGCGAATTCTTCGAACAGATGCCCGTTAATTGTGTGCTCAGCCAGTGGGGCAAAGCCCAGCGCCCGCAGCCAGCGCCGCGCCACGTGGTGCTCTCGGCTCACAACGTTGGCAAGCGCCAAGTACATCGGTGCCCATGCCTCCACGATGGACCGTGAGGCAGCCATGAACTCGCGTGCATGCTGCGAGCCGTTGCCGGTGGACAACATCCACGGCACCCCAAAGCGGTGGTCTTGCGGTAGATCGGCCACGCCGAGCGCAGCCTGCGGCTCGCCGTTCCATTCGGCGACGAAAGATTCTCGGCTGGTCTCCACGGACTTCATCAGGGACGCCAGCGGGTCATGCTGGCCTGTGGCGGCCAGTTCGGCGCGGTCGGCGGGACACATGTGCTCGGCGATGTGGCGCAGGGCGTCGATGGTGGGGGTGTGGAAGGTGATCGGGCTATCGGCCGGGTGACCAGTGAAGGGGTAGTAGGCGGCTTCCGTAGGTGCGTCTGTGGTCTGTGTGTTCATGATTCCCTCATGGGTGATGGGTGCAGCATGGCTTGCCGTCCGCGAAGCGGAAGCAAGCGAGGCAGTGTGCGGGTGGTGGCGGGTGCCTGGTGTGGCAGAGTGACGGCGGGAGCGAAGGGGTGGCGAGGTGTTCCAATGGAACGCTTGAGATGGAACACCGCTCCGCGTGGTTGAGCCATTCGCAGGTGTTCCAATGGAACACCCTCAGGGGCTTCAGAACTCCCCGCTGTCCGGCTCGGCAATCTCCGTCAGGAAGTCCAACGCGTCCGCATTGCTGGCGGCCAGCTTGGCCTCGTTCGCCAGCATCGCCAGTGCCCTACGGGTTGCCTCGGGGGACGCCTTGTCGATCAGGGCGCCAATCTTCCTTGCCAGCTTCTCGGCTTCGAGCTGCATCAGTTGCTCCGGGGTCATCTTGGATTCCATGTCTTGCCAGCCCGCGCCGGCCTCTCGCACATACCGCCAGCGAGGAAAGCCCGTGCCGGGATCATGGGCTTCGGTTGCGTATTCTCGCGGGTTCACATTTGGGAGCTTGTGCAGCATCCGTTGAACGGTGGCGACGCCGATGCCGAAGCGGCCCGCAATGGTTCGCCGGGATTCCCCCACGGGCAGCCCATCGGTCCCCTGTCGGGTCATGTGTGCCACGTACTGCCATGCGGCATCCGCGCGCTGCTCGCGGTGCATCTCCAGCGACCGCTCCGCACAGTTCACCAGCTTGGACACCATGACGGCTCCGTGATGATCCATTGACCCCACGCGACACGGCACGGTCTCCCGGCCTGCCAGGTGGTATGCCCTCAGGCGGTGGTGTCCATCCACCACCAGCAGGCGGCCGTCAATCTCGACCACCAGCAGCGGCTCCAGTTCGACATGCTGAGCAGCCTCCAGCGCGAGCCGCATCGTGCCGACGTGCTCGGCGCTGCGAGCCTCGACTCGCGTCTGTTCCCGAAAGGGCACCATGCGCCCCTCACGGGGTTGCAGGGCCTCATCGGTCTTCAATGCCTTCAGTGGCACCGGTCGCACCTCGGCAGCCTTCAGCCGCTCTAGTGCTGCCTGTGGGTTCACCTCGTGGCCTGTCGGGCTTCCGGGTGGGTGTGTAGCAGGTACTTCAGCACCTCGGCGTTACTGGTGTCCCTGCGTAGTGAGCTTTCTAGCTTGCGCTGCGCTGCCTTCAGCCGGTCAAACGTGGGGGTATCGAACGCGATGGTTCGCAGTACGAAAGGCTCGGCCAGCACAACGGCTGCCGCTAGGGTCTGTGGGTCAAGGTCGGTCATTGCGGTTGTTCCCTCTGTGGGTCGGTGGTGGATGTGTCCGGATGACGGACACGGCGAAGCGCCGGGAGACCGTGGAGTGCCTCTCGGTTCCCGGTGGTGCCGGGCGGTTCTGAGGAGACCCTGAGGGGTCTTTAGGGAACCTAAGGGGAGGAACTACGTTCCTCCTAGGTTGCAGTTTTTATTAGGTGTGGCACCTGGCGGTGGAACCTGGCTTGGTCATGGTGGAACCTGGCGGTGGAACTGCTGCGGGGCTCGTGATTCTCGCTGCCTTGAGACAGCAGAGGCCCTCCTAATCGTGCGGGACGGGGCGTGGGGCGGCGGTCTTGAGTGAGACTGAGTGATGCCGATTGACCAAAAACGACAGGGCAACCCCTGAGTGCCAGTGCGGCCCGTATGGCCCCCTTATCCAAGGCTGTGCAGACCGACAGCATCATGTGGGAGGCGTCGCAAGAGTGGGCGAAGTTCGGCGAGATGCCGAGGGCCTGTCTGCGAGAGTCGAGTTTTGTTCCTTCTACGTTGCAGGTTATACCCCTTGCCGCCGCCTGAGCCTGCTAGGGCCTCCATGCTCCTAGGTTCCGGGTTTTATTCGTCGTGGCGCCCGCCTTCCTTCTAGGTTCCGACTTATACCGCTTGCTCCTAGGCTCGGGGTTATACACATTCGGCGGCCAAGCTTCGCCGGATGGGCATGCCGGTAGGGGAGGAACTACGTTCCCCCTAGGCTGCAAGATTTATCCGGCGCGGCACCTGGCAGATGTTCCGACTGCGTGCATGTTTGACTAGGATGTCTGCCTCAACAGGGGAGATGACTATGGCGCAAGAGTTTTTCGACGGATGGGCCGCCACTCGTGAACATGCCGCATTGCGCGCCGAATTGACTGCGAACCGTAAGCGTCGCATGTGGCTGCTGGTAATTGGCTTTGTTGGTCTTGCAGGTACCGTGCGTATCTTTCGGGGTGGTGAGGCGCTGGCCGCCCTTTACGCGCAATTTGGGGAATTTGGGGTGACCTTCTCTTACATGGCTCTGCTGGTCTGTGGGTTATGGTTGGCCCGTGACTATTTGCAAGAAAAGCGGGGTCGAGCGCGGCGCCATGCGCTGTATTTGAAACTCACGGCGCATGGGTATGAATACGACTTCAATGCGGAACAGTGGAAGGAGCCGCCTGTACCGTAGCGGCCTATTGCGTCTTCATTGGTTAGCGATGGTAGTCCGCGTAGCGGCTGGCATTTTTCAGTCGTTACTAGTTGACTTATCGGGATAGTTGACTTATCGGAATTACTATCGCGGAAAGCGCTATCAAATATAACTTGCATGATTATCTCTTATCAATACCTTTCCCCTTGCCACATCGTTTCCTGCCGGTGTGGCTGTGGTTTTCTGCGGGGTTACAGGGGTATTTCATGCTTGATGTCGAGATTGCTGTCCGTGCTTTTGGTCACGTGTTCACTTTGCGGAACGATGGGCTTCTGTTGAGGCTGAGGGGGCACGGGTGGTTCGGGCGGAACTTGTCGGGATTCGGCGATTCCGCTACTACTTTTCATTTCCGTTCGTGGACTTTGTGGGTTGAGGGGACCGAGTTGCCACCTATTCGCATACCTGGCGAGGAGTCCGATGCGGCGCCACCTTCGACATACCCGCGTTTCTCTCTGGAGGTTGGACGGTTCCTCCTGACTTGTTGAGGCGCCTATTAGCTTCAGCAGAGACGATAACGGCCCCATACGGGGCCGTTTTGTTTTCATATGTGGCAGGCCGGGTTATTCGATCAGCAGCTTCACCAGTACAGCGACAATGCCCGCTATGGCCGCGACCTTCGCAAATGCCACGTATGGTACGCGCCGCGTCTGTGCCTCGATCTTCGTGGTCTCCGCTATCAGCTTGGCAGTCTCCGCCCGAAGCTTGGCTAGTTCGCTGTCGTCGCGGGGAGCTTCGGCGGCGTGCGTATTGAGCATGGTGTGGTTCCTTCGTGCGGTGCGGCGGCTGGAGGGCATGGTTGAAAACGACAGATCAGCACAGACGCAAGCGGAACGCGCGCGCGCCTCTTAGCCCGCCTGGCGCCGGAAGGGGACAACCTTGGCGCCGGTCTTCAAACCGTCCAGATAGTCGGCCCATGTCTGCATCATGCGGGCGCGTTCATCGAGATACTGCGCGGCGCTGGTGTAGGCCGCGCGGACCTTGTTCGGCTCGGCGTGCGCTAGCTGGCGCTCGATGGCATCCGCATTCCAGCCCATTTCGTTGAGCCGGGTTGCTGCCATGCTGCGGAATCCGTGCCCGGTCATTTCGTCGGTGCCGTAGCCAAGGCGCCGGAGAGCCTGATTCACTGTGTTCTCGCTCATCGGTCGGCCAGCCTTGCCAAGGGCAGGGAAGACCAGGGAGCCGCTACCCGTGAGCGCCTGAAGCTCCCGCAGCACCTCGACGGCCTGCTCAGACAACGGGACTAGGTGCGGCTGCTTCATCTTCATGCGCGCCGCCGGGATGCGCCACATTGCCGCGTCCAGGTCGAACTCTGCCCATTCCGCCTTTCGCAGCTCGCCGGGACGCACAAACGCCAGCGGGGCCAGCTTCAGGGCTGCGCGGGTGACTGCCCGGCCGGTGAACCCGTCGATGGCTCGCAGTAGCTCGCCTATCTTCGCGGGGTCGGTGAGGGCCGCTCGGTGCTTCGGGGTCGGCGTGGTGAACTGGCGGCGTAGTGGTGCGGTGGGGTCGGTCTCGGTCTTTCCTTCCAGGATGGCCCAGCGGAACACCTGTCCGGCCGTGATCTTCACGCGACTCGCGGTCTCGCGCTTGTCGCTGTCCTCAATAGACCGCAGCACCTCCCGTAGCTCCTTGGCCGTTACCTCGGTGATCGGTCGGGAGCCGATGGCGGGGAACAGGTACCCTTCCAGCCGCCATCGATCCTTGCCGATGGTAGCGACTGAGGTCTCTCCGTTGGCCTCGCGCTTCTTCAGCCACTCGCGCGCCACGGCCTCGAAGGTGTCAGCGGCAATCGCTGCGGCCACGGCGCGCGCAACCTTGGCGGCCTTCCTGACCTCACCGGGGTCATTGCCATTCGCCAGTAGGCGCCGCGCGTCTTCCCGGCGCTGCCGTGCGTCTGCGAGGGTCACAGTGGGATACACGCCAAGGGCTAGCGTCTTCTGCTTGCCTTCGAAGCGGTAGTTCATCCGCCAGTACCGCCCGCCATCGGGCTTTATGAGCAGGTACATGCCGCCGCCGTCGCTGAGCTTGAGCGGCTTGGCTGCGGGCTTTGTTCGGCGGATGTTGGTATCTGTGAGCATGGCGGGGCCTGGCGACCCGTTGCGGGCCTCATGGGGCCGCATCCTGCCACAGGTACCAGCAAAAGTACCAACAGATACCATCGGCTTAGCTGGTATCCCTTGGGACTGCCTGGGACATGCCCGACATGAAAAAACCCGCTGTTATGCGGGTTTTGGGAGATTCATGGGTTTCGGTGGTACCGCCTGAAACCCTCACATGGTACCGGTGATAGGACTCGAACCTACACTCTGTCGCCAGAAGCGGATTTTGAGTCCGCCGCGTCTACCATTCCGCCACACCGGCATGCGAGCGGCGCATTATGCCGGCTTCAGTGGACCGGGTCGAGTCCCAGTTGGCGCTCGTAGCGCTGGTAGGCGTGGTCTTCCGGCAGCGGCTGGAACACGGCGCAGTGGGTCATGTTGCCGGAGTAGATGTGCAGGCTGACGGCGATGGCGTCGTCGCTGGGATTGCGGATGGTGTGGTACTCGTGCGGCGGGATCAGGCTGCCGGCGGAGCCGGGGCCGGCCTGGATCGAGCCGACCGGCTGGAAGCGGTAGTGGCCGTTCTCGTCGGCCAGGCGCTCGTACTGCACCACTTCCAGCGCACCGCTCCAGACGCCTTCCACGCACCACATGCCGCAATGGTCGTGGATCGGCGTGCCCTGGCCCGGACCCCAGGTCATCGCCACCACGCAGTAGCCGTGCCGCTCGCTGCGGTACAGCTCGCGCCGCGCGTAGCGGCCCTCGGCGGTCTCGAACACGCACTCGGGCAGTTTCACCTCGCCGCTGCGCATCAGCTTGCACAGGCTGTTGCGCAGACTGTCGGTGATGGCGAAGGTGGAATCCTTGCTGACCGCCGTATCGATCGCATCGATCAGTTCGCGACAACCGGGAAATTCCGTAGTGAGCATGGCGTTCTCGAATGACTGTATTGCCGGCCTATCTTAGCAGCGCGGCGGCGGGGCGGCCGCCGCCCGTTCAGAGCCGGGCGAGGAAGCCGCCGATCGCGCGGCTGTAGTTGGGGATGTCGACCAGGAAGGCGTCGTGGCCCTGGGGCGAGTCCAGCGCCACGAATTCGACCTCGGCGCCCGCGGCGCGCAGGCCGTCGGCGATCTGTTCCTGCTGCTCCAGCGGGAACAGGATGTCGGTGCTGACGCCGATCACCATGGCTTTCTCGATGCGGATCCGCTTCAGCCCTTCGAGCACGCTGCCGTCGCCGTACTCGGCGATGTCGAACCAGTCGCTGGCGCGCGAGAGGTAGAGGTAGCAGTTCGGGTCGAACGTGCGCACGAAGCGTTGCGCATGCCCCTGCAGGTACGACTCGACCTGGAATTCGGCGCCGAACGGCTGGTCCTCGCGCTGCTCGGGATCGAGCCGGATGCGCGCGAAGCGGCCGTTCCACTCCATCGCGGAGCGGTAGGTGATAACGCCCAGCTTGCGCGCGATGCTCATGCCGGTGTCGGGGTAGCGGCCGTCCGGCTGCCCGTCTTCCGCGCCGGTGTCGCCGCCCTCCCATCCCTGGATCCGGTAGTTGCCTTCGTTCCAGTCCGGGTCGAGCCGGATCGCCTCGCGCTGCAGCGAGCGGATCGCGATGGCGAACGGCTGCGCCTGCGGCGCCGTGTCCACGCTGATATGCGCGCGCACGCTGCTGGGATGCTGCAGCATGTAGGCCAGCGCGCTCATGCCGCCCATCGAGCAGCCGATCAGGCAGGCCAGCCGTTCGATGCCGAGGCCGTCGCGGACCACCGCATGCGCGGCGTCGGCGACGTCTTCCAGCGACAGCTCCGGGAAGCCGAGGCGATAGGGCGCGCCGGTGGCCGGATCGATCGAGGCCGGGCAGGTGGAGCCCTTGTCGCTGCCCAGCGAGTTCACGCAGACCACGAACCAGCGGTCGGTATCGATCGCCTTGCCCGGGCCGATCATGTCTTCCCACCAGCCCGGCGCCGTGTCCTGCGGGCAGGAGGCGGCGTGCGCGCTCGGCGAGAGCCCGGTGAGGATCAGCACCGCGTTGTCGCGCATCGGGTTCGGCCGGCCCCAGGTTTCGTAGGCCACGCGCGCGCCGTGCAGGCTGCCGCCGCGCTTCATCGGGAACGGCGAGGGCAGGGCGTGGTAGATGCGTGCGTCCATTCAGTGCACCTTGTCGATGGCGATCGGGATCGGCGTCTTGCGGTTCACCTCGACCACGCCGGCATCGCCTTCCAGGTCGCCTGCCTGGGCGATCGCCTGGCCGCTGCGGCTGATCCGCGCGCCGACGAACACCCTGGGCACCGCGGAGAGTTTCAGTTGCGGGGTCATGCCCATCGCGTCGGTCAGCGTCACCGTGGTCGGCAGCGTGCTGGCCGGCAGCTTCGCCACCGCCAGCGGCATCGGCGGCCCCTGCTCGGCGCGGGCGTAGACGAACAGGGTGTCGCCCGGGGCCAGTTTGTCCTTCAGCGCTGGCGACAGCGATACCTCGACCTGCAACTGCGGGCCCTGCGGATTCTGCTGCAGGGGCTGGGCCGGTTGCTGGACGGGCTGCTTGCCGCTGCGCGCATCGGCGACCGCGATCTGTTCGGCGACCGCCCTGGCCACGTTGCTGCCGGGCGCCAGCAGGGGCAGCAGGCGGCGCCAGGTCGCGGCGGCGTCGGCGTAGCGGTCGTGCTGGAACTGCCCGATGCCGAGCAGCCACAGGCCGCGCTGGTTCTCCGGTTCGAGCTGCACGGCGCGTTCCAGCAGGTCCTGGGCGCGGCCCTCGATGCGGTGGTCCGGGCGGGTCATCGAATCGGCCTCGGCCCAGCCCACCATCGCGGCGGTGTTGTTGCCGTCGAGCCTGAGCGCGCGGTCGTAGGCGTCGCGCGCCTGCTCCGGCTGGTGCATCGCGTTCATGGTCTGCGCCAGCAGCATCCAACCTTGCAGGTCGTCCGGGGTCGCCGCCAGGTGCTGGCGCAGTTCGGCCACGGCCTGGTCGATGTCGAGCGGCGGCTTCTGCGTCGGCACGCCGTTCAGCGCGACCGGCGTGCCCACCAGCAGGTACAGCCCGGCGGTGGCCAGCGGCACCGCGAAGGCGATCAGCAGGGCCAGCGCGAACACCCCGCGCGGGCGGCCGAGCCGGCGGCCGTGGCGCACCAGCGGCAGCAACAGCAGGGCCAGCGCCACCGCGATCATCGCGGCGGCGGCGATATAGAAAGCGAGCTTCACCAGTCGTCCCCCCGGTCGTTCGACGCGCCGTCGAGCAGCTTGCTGTCGACGGCGGCGGGCGTCGTGCCGCGGTTGCGCCGGCGCACGGTGACCGCCACCGTGGCGGCGCCGGCCAGCAGGATCAGCAGCGGACCGAACCACAGCAGCAGGGTGTTGCCCTGCACCGGCGGGTCGTACAGGACGAAGTCGGAGTAGCGGTCCACCAGGTACTGCTTGATCTCGTCGTCGCTCTTGCCCGACTGCATCAGGCCGAACACCTCGTGGCGCAGGTCGCGCGCGAGGTCGGCGTTGGAATCGGCCAGGTTCTCGTTCTGGCACACCAGGCAGCGCAACTGGGCGGTGAGCTTCTGGAAGCGCACTTCCTGGGCGTGGTCCTTGAACGGCAGCGGATCGATCGCCTGGGCCGCGGCGAGGCCGGCGAACGCCAGCGTCGCGGCCAGCAGCAGGCGCGGCAGCATGCGCATCACGGGGCCTCCTTCTGCAAGGCGGCGATCGCCGGCTTCAGTTCGCTGGCGATCACCTCGGGAGTGAACGGGCCGATGCGCTTGTAGCGGATCACGCCCTTGGCGTCGATCAGGAAGCTTTCCGGCGCGCCGTACACGCCGAAGTCGATCGCCGTGCGGCCCTCGCGGTCGGCGATCACCATGTCGTAGGGATTGCCGTGCCGGGCGAGCCAGGCCTTGGCGTCCTCCGGCGCATCCTTGTAGTCGTAGCCCACCACCGGGATCCCCAGCGTGCGGCCTTCGGCCATCAGCACCGGGTGTTCCTCGCCGCAGGCGATGCACCAACTGGCGAACACGTTGACCAGGTAGGGCTTGCCGAGCATCGAGGCCTTGCTGACCGTCCGCGCGGGATCGTCCAGCAGCGGCAGCACGAACTCCGGCGCCGGCTTGCCGATCAGCGGCGAGGGCACCTCGCGCTGGTCGTGCCGGGTGTTCCACCAGATGCCGAAGCCGAACAGCGCCACCAGCAGCATGAAACCGAAGAACGGGGCCAGCCGGCTCATGCGCGCGACTCCCCGGCGACCGGCTCGATCTGCGCCGCGGCCGCCGCGCGCCTGACCCGGAAGCGCCGGTCCGCCGCGCTGGCGAAGCCGCCCAGCATCATGAACAGGCCGCCTGCCCAGATCCAGCGGACGAACGGCTTGTGGTACAGCCGCAATGCCCAGGCGCCTTCGAGCTTGGCCGGGTCCATCGGCTCGCCGAGTGCGACGTACAGGTCGCGGGTGATGCCCGGGTCGATCGCCGACTCGGTCTGCACCTGGCCGCGCAGGTAGGTGCGCTTCTGCGGGTGCATCACGGCCACCGGCTTGCCGTCGCGGGTGACGGTGACCACACCTTGCTCGGCATGCCAGTTGGGGCCGCGGCTGGCGTGCACGCCGTCGAAGCGGAACTGGTAGCTGCCGATGGTCTGCGTCTCGCCCGGCGCCATGCGCACGTCGCGCGTCACGCTGAGCGACTCGGACAGCAGCACGCCGACCAGGAACACGCCGACGCCGAAGTGCGCCAGCAGCATGCCGGCCATCTCCGCCGGATAGCGGCGGCCGCGCGGCACTTCGCGCCAGCGCTTGTAGACGTAGAGCAGGGTGCCGACCGCGCACCATACCGCGGCGGCCACGCCGGCGATCGCCTTGAGCTGGCCGTCGACGAGGAAGGCGGCGACGATCGCGCAGGCCGTCGCGGCGATGGCGACGCGCAGCAGCACGCTCTTCAGCGGCGCGGCGTCGCTCTTGCCCCAGCGCAGGAACGGCCCGAACGGCAGCAGCAGGACCACCGGCAGCATCAGCAGCGGGAACAGGAAGCCGAAATAGGGCGGGCCCACCGAGACCTTGCCCAGGTGCAGCGCGTCGCCGACCAGCGGGAACAGCGTGCCCAGCAGTACCATCGCCGCGGCCACGGTGAACATCAGGTTGCTGACCAGGATCGCCGTTTCGCGCGACACCACGCGGAACGGCTTGCCGCCGGCCACCTTCGGCGCGCGCAGCGCGTACAGCAGCAGCGAGCCGCCCACCACCACCGCCAGGAAGCACAGGATGAACAGGCCGCGGCGCGGGTCGGAGGCGAAGGCGTGCACCGAGGTGAGCACGCCCGAGCGCACCAGGAAGGTGCCCAGCAGCGACAGCGAGAAGGCGAAGATCGACAGCAGGATCGTCCAGGCGCGCAGCGAGCCGCGCTTCTCGGTCACCGCCTGCGCATGGATCAGCGCGGCGCCGACCAGCCACGGCATGAAGCTGGCGTTCTCCACCGGATCCCAGAACCACCAGCCGCCCCAGCCCAGCTCGGCGTAGGCCCACCAACTGCCGGCGACGATGCCGCCGGAGAGGAACGCCCAGGCCACGTTGGTCCACGGTCGCGCCCAGCGCACCCAGGCCTGTTCCAGTTCGCCGCCGAGCAGGCCGGCGATGGAGAACGCGAACGCCACCGAGAAGCCGACGTAGCCCATGTACAGCACGGGCGGATGGAAGGTCATGCCCGGGTCCTGCAGCACCGGGTTCAGATCGCCGCCGTCGGCCGGCATCGGCAGCAGCCGGCCGAACGGGTTGGAGGTGAAGATGATGAAGGCGAGGAAGCCAACCGCGACCAGCCCGAGCACGCCCAGCACGCGCGCGGCGAACACCTCCGGCAGTTGCCGGCTGAACGCGGCCAGCGCCACCGTCCACAGGTTGAGGATGAAGATCCACAGCAGCAGCGAGCCCTCGTGCGCGCCCCACACCGCGGCGATACGGTAGTACCAGGGCAGGGCGAGGTTCGAGTTGTCGGCCACGTACTGCACCGAGAAGTCGAAATGCACGAAGGCCCACACCAGCAGGCCGAAGGCGAGCGCCACGAACACCGCCTGGCCGGCCGCCGCGGGCCGTGCCACCGCCATCAGCGCGCCATTGCCGCGCCAGGCGCCGACGATCGGCAGCACGCCCTGCGCAAGCGCCAGCAGCAGGGCCAGGATCAGCGCGAGTTGTCCCAGTTCCGGCGTCATGGCTGCGGGGCTCCGGGCTTGTTGTCCTGCGCGGCGGCACCGTCCACCTTCTTGCCTTCGTGGGCCTTAGCCATCGCGTCCTTCAGCTCCTTCGGCATGTAGGTCTCGTCGTGTTTGGCCAGCACCTCGGTGGCGATGAAGCGCGCGTTGTCCATGTGGCCGGTGGCGATCACCGACTGGTTGTCGCGGAACAGGTCGGGCAGGATGCCGGTGTATTCCACCGGCATCGCGCCGCCGGCGTCGATCACGGTGAAGGTGACCTTAAGCGAATCGCTGGCGCGCTGGATCGAGCCGGCCTTGACCATGCCGCCGAGGCGGAAGGTCTTGTAGGCGCTCGCTTCGCCCGACTGCACCTGGCTCGGGGTGAACAGGTAGTTCATGTTCTGCTGCAGCGCGAACACGGTCAGGCCGATCGCCACCGCGGCGGCGGCGAGGACCGAGACGACGATGGTGAGGCGGCGCTTGCGGGTGGGGTTCATGGCAGGCTCTGGCGAATCGCGGAATCGGGATGGCGCGCGGTCAGGACGACGCGGAACGTTGCTGGCGGGCGCTCTGGCGCGCCAAACGCGCGCGCAGCTCGCGCAGGTTGCGGCGGCGGCGCAGCGCGGGCGCGAAGAAGTCGGCGGCCAGCACCACGAAGAACACGGCATAGGCCGGCCACACGTAGGCGGCGTAGCCGCCCATGGCGAGGAAGCTCCCCATGCTCACCGTGCTTCCTCCCGCGCGGCGATCTGGCGCACCCAGTCCTTGCCGCTCTCCATCGCCAGCAGGTCGGCGCGGATGCGGCCGAACAGGCTGGCGAGGTAGTAGAACTTGGTCGCCGCCATCATCGTCAGCAGCGGCCACAGCATGTCGCCGCTCATCTTCGAGGGGCCGAGGATGCGCACGGTGGAACCCTGGTGCAGGGTGTTCCACCAGTTCACCGAGAAATGCACGATCGGTACGTTGATGATGCCGACGATGGCGAGGAAGGCGGCGGCGCGCGCGCCCTGCCGGCGATCCTCGAAGGCGTGGTACAGGCCGATCACACCCAGGTAGAGGAACAGTAGCACCAGCTCGGAGGTGAGCCGCGCGTCCCAGGTCCACCAGGTGCCCCACATCGGCTTGCCCCACAGCGAGCCGGTGACCAGGGTGATGAAGGTGAAGCAGGCGCCGACCGGCGCCGATTCCATCGCCACCACCTCGGCCAGCTTGATCCGCCACACCAGCGCGATGAACGAGGCCACCGCCATCACGCCGTAGATGAACAGGCTCATCCACGCGCTGGGCACGTGGATGAAGATGATCCGGTAGGCGTCGCCCTGCTGGTAGTCGGCCGGGGCCAGCACCAGTCCGCCGTACAGGGCGACGGCGCCGAGCAGCAGCGCGAGCGCCAGCATCCACGGCCGCAGCGCGCCGGCGAAGCGGTAGAACACCGGCGGCGAGCCGAGCTTGTGCAACCAGAGCGGGATCCAGTCAGACATCAGGCATCCAGGGCAATGCGAAGGGCCACGGCGCAGCCCAGCGGCGCCAGTACCAGGGTCAGGGCGAGCGCGGCGCCGAGCCAGGCGATCGGCGCGAGCCATGGCAGCCCCTGTTGCGCGGCGGCCACGGCGCCGGCGGCGAAGATCACCACGGGCACGCACAGCGGCAGCAGCATCAAGGCCAGCAGCATACCAGAGCGCCGCGTGCCGGCCGTCAGCGCCACCAGCACCGCGCCGAGCAGGCTGAGCATCGGCGTGGCCAGCAGCAGCGCCAGCAGCAGCACCGGGATCACCTCGGCGGGCAGGTGCAGCATGCCGGCCAGCAAGGGCGCGACCACGATCAGCGGCAGCGCGGTGGTGAGCCAGTGGGCGAGGATCTTCATGCCCAGCAGCACGGCCAGCGGCTGCGGCGCGAGCACCAGTTGCTCCAGCGAGCCGTCCTCGATGTCGCTGCGGAACATCGCATCCAGCGCCAGCAGCATCGCCAGCAGCACGGTCACCAGCACCACGCCGCCGGCGATCCGCTGCAGCAGCGCCTGCTCCGGGCCCAGCGCGAACGGGAACAGGGTGGCGACGATCAGCGCGTACAGCACCGGCATGGCGATGTCGCCGCGGCGGCGCCAGGCCAGCGTGAGGTCGCGCCGCAGCACGGCGGCACAGGCGGCGGGAAGCGGCGCGGCGGTCATGCGTGCATCCGGATGCGCTTGGCCTCGCTGCCGAGGAAATCCACCGCACCGTGGCTGGTGACCAGGGCCGCGCCGCCGGCGGCGACGTGCTCGCGCAGCAGGCGGTTGACCAGCTCGATGCCGGTGCGGTCGAGGTTGGCGTAGGGCTCGTCCAGCAGCCACAGGGTGGCCGGCAGCAGCCGCAGCCGGGCCAGTGCGGCGCGCTTCTTCTGGCCGGCGGAGAGCCGCCGCACGGGTTCGTCCTCGTAGCCCGCCAGGCCGACGTCGGCGAGGGCCTGGCCGATGCCGGCCCCGGCGCGGCAGCCATGCAGGCCGATGGCGACGCGCAGGTTCTCGCGCGGGCTGAGGTCGGCCTTAAGCCCGAGGTGGTGCCCGAGGAAATGGATCTCGCCCGGGGCGTCGTCGCGCCGCCGGGGCCGGCCGCGCCAGTCCAGCGCGCCTTCGCCCACGTGCAGCAGGCCGGCGAGCAGGCGCAGCAGGGTGGTCTTGCCGCTACCGTTGTCGCCCTCGACCAGGGCCAGTTCGCCGGCGTGGAGGCTGAAGTCCAGCGGGCCGAACACTGCTTCGTCCGAACGGAGGAAGGACAGGCCCCGCGCTTCGAGCAGCGGGATGGCGTTGGCGGCGGCAGTCATCCGCACGATTGTCCGCAATGCCCGGCGCGCTTGTCCATGCGGCGCAGTGACGCCTCAGCGATGCAGCAGGCGCAGGCGGGCGATTTCGCCGCCGCGGCCATGGACATAGGCGCTTTGTTCGTAGCGGTTGGCCAGACTGTCCAGTTGCGGCGTATCCGGGCCGACCGCGAACAGGCTCGGCTCGTGCCAGCCGCCGGCGCCGATGCCGATCCCCGGATGGACCGACGCGGTTTCCGGCAGGGCCCGCAACGCGGCCAGCAGCCCGGCCTGCGCGGCGAGGTTGGCGCGCCAGGGGCGCGTCTGAGCGTGCGGGTTCCAGGCGGTGACGAATCCCCAGGGCCGGTTGCCGACCAGGGCTTGCAGCGATTCCGGCAGGGGCTGCCGGACGCGGATCGTCGCCCAGGCGGCGGGATCGAGGCAGACGAGGTAATCGGTGGCCTCGAACGCCTCGACCAGTGCCTTATCCATGCCGCAGCGCGGGCAGCGGCGGCAGCGTGGCCTGCAGGGCGGCGACGGCGGCGTCGAGGTCGACGTCGGCGGCCCGGTCCGATCCGCGCAGCAATTGCTGCAGCAACTGGTCCTGCGCGCGGCCGCGCTCCAGCGCGTAGGCGTAGGGCAGGTGGGTGAAGGTGACCATGCGGTAGCGCGACATGAAGTGCGCCGGCGCGCGTTCGCCCAGCAGGGCGCCCAGCTCGCGCTTGGCGAGGTAGTGCGGATCGGCCACCGAGTCGCGCATTTCCACGTAGTTCTCCAGCGCCATCGCGGCGATCGCGTTGGCGTTGGGCTGGCGGATGCGCTGGAACTCGGCGAACACGCCGGCGCTGTCGCCGGGCTCCGCGGCCAGCAGGTCGGCCAGCGCCACGGTGTCCTCGAAGCCGCAGTTCATGCCCTGGCCGTGGAACGGCACGATCGCGTGCGCGGCGTCGCCGACCAGCAGGGCGCGGCCGTCCAGGTGCCAGCGGTCCAGGTACAGCGTGGACAGGGTGCCGACCGGGTGCTCGTCGTAGTCCTCGGCGAAGCGCGGGATCAGCGGCAGCAGGTCCGGGAACTCGTCGCGGAAGAACGCCCCGGCCGCGGCGGCATCGGGCAGGGTGGCGAAGCTCGGGTGTGCGCCCTGCGCCGGCAGGAACAGGGTGACCGTGAAGCTGCCCTCGGTATTGGGCAGCGCGATGCACATGTAGCCGCCGCGCGGCCAGATGTGCAGCGCATGCGGCTCCAGCGCGAACTGGCGCTGGCCGCCGCTGTCGCGCAGCGCCCCGGCCGGCAGGCGGTCGGCCGGCGGGATCTCCAGTTCCTTGTAGGCGTGGCCGAGCGATTCGACACGCTCGCCCAGGGGGGCATGGGCATTCATCGCCGCGCGCAGCGCCGAGCCGGCGCCGTCCGCGCCGATCAGCAGGCCGGCGTCGATGCTGCGCTGCGCACCCTGTTCGTCGGCCAGCCGGATGCGCCGTGCGTCGAAATCGGCGTCGAGCAGCGACTGGCCGAAATGGAAACGCACGCCGGCCGCCTCGGCGGCGTCCAGCAGCAGCATGTTCAGGGCGCCGCGCGAGACCGACCAGATCACTTCGCTGTCGTCCACGCCGTAGCGTTGCAGGCCGGAACGGCCGTCGCGGGTGTGCACCATGCGGCCCCGCATCATCACGGCGCGCTGCAGCACGTCATCGGCGAGGCCGGCGCTGCGCAGCGCCTGCAGGCCGCGTTCGGCCAGGGCGAGGTTGATCGAGCGGCCGCCGCTGAAACCGGCCAGGCGCGGGTCGGCGCGCTTCTCGTAGACGTCGACGGGAAAACCGCGCTGCGCCAATTGCTGGGCGAGCAGGGCGCCGACCAGGCCGCCGCCGATGAGCGTGATGGGTTGCTGCGTCATGCTGCATTCCGCCGAGGGGATCGCGCCACTGTTCCGCAAGCGCCGCGTTCGTGCAACCGGCGGATTTCGCCGGCGGCGGCGCGGCCTGCGGAGACGCCCATGCCCGGCGCGGCGAACGGCGCCAAGCGCCTTTTCAAAAGCTCCCGGATCTCCCCTACGGGGCGTCATCCCAGCGAAAGCTGGGATCCAGTGCCTCTAGGTTTTGGGGGAGGGAAAGTCGCTGGATTCCTGCTTGACCGGCCCTGCGGCCGTTGAAAGCCGCAGGAATGACGAGCATGGAGCGTGAGGGGATTCCAATCCGACAGGGAAACTTTGAACAGGCTCTAAGTGCGCTGAGACCACCCGCGCGCAGGCGGCCGATGCCGCGGTTCAGCCCGGCTTGCGTCCGCCCTTGGGTGGCGTCGCGGGCTGCGCCTGGGCGGCGACGTCGAGGAAGCCGCGCTGCATGGATTTCCACATGTCCAGGTTGCGCTCGGTCAGGTCGTTGAGCATCGACCAGGGCGTCTGGCCCATCAGGCTGTTGAGCTGGGTGCGGAACTGCTGCTGCTGGTCGAGGAACACCTGCAGGCTGCGTTCCAGGTAGGGGCCCATGAAGCCCTGCAGCGAATCGCCGTAGAAGCGGATGATCTGGCTGAGCAGTTGCGGGGACAGCATCGGCTGCCCCTTCTCCTCATGCTCGGAGATGATCTGCAGCAGCACCGAGCGGGTCAGGTCCTCGCCGCTCTTGGCGTCGCGCACTTCGAACACTTCGTTGTCCAGCACGAGCTGGCGGACCTCCTCCAGCGTGATGTAGCTGGAGATTTCCGTGTCGTACAGGCGACGGTTCGGGTATTTCTTGATGATGCGGGTCGTTTGTGCCATGCGGCAAACCTAGCAGAAGGTATTGCGCTGCACCAGCCGGTCATGCTGCACCCGCAGGTGCAGCAATCCGCGCGTCAATGCCCCATGGCGCCGCCGGCGCTGCCGAAGGGCGGCCTGGCGAACCACAGGATCGGGATCAGTAGCACGAACAGGATCGCGCACGCCCAGAACACGTCGTTCACGGCGAGGGTCAACGCCTCGCGGGTCAGCAACTGGTCGATCAGCCCAAGGCTCTGCGTATGCGACAGCCCGGTATGCGACAACTGGCCCACGAACTGGGCAGCCGCCGGATGGCCGGGGCTGACGTACTCGGTGAGCGTGGCGTGGTGGGTCTCGCCGCGGTGCTGCCACAGGGTGACCATGATCGCGGTGGACACGCTGGAGCCGATCGTGCGGCAGAAGTTGGACAGGCCCGAGGCGCTGGCGATCTGGTCCACCGGCAGGCCCGACAGGTAGATCTGGTTCAGCGGGATGAAGAAGCACGGGATCGCCAGGCCCATCACGAAGCGCGGCACCACCAGGGTGGCGAACGAGGCGGAGCTGTCGAAGGTGGAGAACCACCAGGCGGTGCCCGCGAACACCAGGAAGGCGAACGTCACCACCGCGCGCAGGTCGAGCCGGTGCATGTTCTTGCCCAGCACCGGCGAGATCAGGAAAGCCAGGATGCCGACCGGCGCGGTGGCCAGGCCGGCCCAGGTGGCGGTGTAGCCCAGGGTCACCTGCAGCCACAGCGGGAACACCACGTTGATGCCGAAGAACGCGAACATGCCCAGCGACAGGCTGACCACGCCGACGGTGAAGTTGCGCTGCCTGAACAGCGACAGGTCGACCACCGGGTGCTTCGCGTGCAGTTCCCACACCACCAGGAAGGTGAGGCAGACCAGCGCGACCAGTCCCAGGGTGAGGATCATCGGCGAGGCGAACCAGTCGTGGTCGTTGCCGTTGTCCAGCATGAACTGCAGCGCGCCCACGCCCACCACCAGCAGGCCCAGGCCGACCATGTCGATCGGCGCCTTGGCGGTCTTGGTCTCGCGCTTGCGCAGCAGGCCCCAGGTGACCGCCGCCGCGGCCAGCCCGACCGGCAGGTTGATGTAGAAGATCCACGGCCAGGAGAAGTTGTCGGTGAGCCAGCCGCCGAGGATCGGCCCGAAGATCGGCGCCACCACCACGGTCATCGCCCACAGCGCCAGCGCCACGCCCTGGCGTTCCTTCGGGTAGTTCGACAGCAGCAGGGTGAGCGACAGCGCCACCATCGGGCCCGAGCCGGCGCCCTGCAGCAGGCGGCCGATCACCAGCATCGGCATGCTGGTGGCCAGGCCGCACAGCATCGAGAACACCACGAACATCAGCACCGAACCGACGAAGGTCTTCACCTCGCCGAAGCGGCGCGCCAGCCAGCCGGTCAGCGGCTGCATGATCGCGCTGGCCAGCGCGTACGAGCTGATCGTCCAGGTGCCTTCGCTGGGGCTCACGCCGAGGCTGCCGGCGATGTGCGGCACCGCGACGTTGACGATCGTCATGTCCAGCACCTCCATGAAGGTGCTGAACGCGACGGCGATGGTGAGCAGCGCCAGCGGGGCGCCGTGCAGCGGCTTCAGGGGCGCGGCGCCGGGCGCCTCGTCGTTGGGCGTGGCCATGGCCGGGCCTCAGTCCGCGGCGCCGTCGCGGGACAGGTTGGCGGCGATGACCCGGTCGGCCTCCGCATCCGCCTTGCTGGCCATCTGGTCGTAGACGTCGGTCTGCGCGGCCGGCTGCTGCGACGGCGTGCCGGCGAGCACGCTGCCCTTGTCGTCGGTGATGTCCACGGTGACGTCGGTGGACAGGCCGATCCGCAGCGGATGCTTGTCCAGCTCCCGGTTGTCCAGCGCGATGCGCACCGGCACGCGCTGCACCACCTTGATCCAGTTGCCGGTGGCGTTCTGCGCCGGCAGCAGCGAGAACACGCTGCCGGTGCCGGCGCCGAGGCCGATCACCTTGCCGTGGAACACGGCGTCGCCGCCGTACAGGTCGGACACCACCTTGGCCGGCTGGCCGATGCGGATGTGGCGCAACTGGCTTTCCTTGAAGTTGGCGTCGATCCACAGGTCGTGCAGCGGCACCACGGTCATCAACTGCTGGCCCGGCTGCACGCTGTTGCCAAGCTGCACGCTGCGCTCGGCGACGTAGCCGGAGACCGGCGCGTAGATCGCGTTGCGCTGCGCGGCGACCCAGGCGGCGCGGAAGTTCGCGCGCGCCTGCATCACGGCCGGGTTGCGCGCCACGTCGGTGCCTTCGATCGCGGCATGCGCGGCGGCCGACTGCGCCTCGGCGGCGGCCACGGCGGCGCGCGCCTGTTCCACGCCGTCGCGCAGGTGCTGCACGATCTCCGGCGACTCGGCCTGCGCGGCGATCAGCGGCAAGCGGCGCTTGAGGTCGGCCTCGGCCTTCTTCAGGTCGAGCCGGGCCGCGACGACCTGGGCGTCGGCACTGCCGGCCGAGCTGGTCTGCTGGCGCACGCCGCGCACGGCCTGGGCCAGCGCGCTGCGCGCCTGCTGCAGGCGGATGTCGGCGTCGGTGCCGTCCAGCTTCACCAGCACCTGGCCGGCTTCGACGCGCTGGGTGTCGTCGGCGAGGATCGCCACCACCGTGCCGGGCACCTGAGCCGAGATCGCCACCTGGTTGCCGCCGACATAGGCGTTGTCGGTTTTCTCGCGGGTGGAGAACACGAACAGCCACAGCAGCACCCAGAGCACGGCGGCGAGGACGAACACCGCGGTGACGATCAGCAGGGCGCGGCGGCGCTTGGCGGGGTTCTTGGCGGCCAGGCCGCTGTCGTCGGTCGGTCGGTCGGCGGGCGACGCGGCGGATTCAGTGGCGCTCATGGTCGGCGGCTCCAGCGATGTCTGAGGGGGAGGTGGGGGAAGCGGCGGTGGCGGTGTCGGCGGAGTGGTCCGCGCTGCGGTAGCCGCCGCCGAGCGCCTTGATCAGGGCGAGGTCGGTGCTGACGGCCTGCGCCTGCAACTGGATCGCATCGTCGCGCTGCTGCAGCCACTGCGCCTGCGCGCCGAGTTCCTCGCGGGCGTCGCGCACGCCTTGGCGGGCGCGGGCGCGGGCATTGGCGAACAGGCGCTCGCCGGCATCCACCTGCGCCTGCTGCTCGCGCCGGCGGGCGGCGAGCTGTTCCGCGCCCAGCGCCTGCGTCGCCACTTCGCGGGCGGCGGCGAGCACGGTGCTGTCGTACTGCGCCACGGCGCTTTCCAGTTGGGCCTTGCTCAGGCCGTAGTTCGCCTCGAGCTGGCCGCCGCTGAAGATCGGCAGGTGCAGGGCCGGGGTGAACGCGAAGGTGCGGCTGCCGGCGGTGAGCAGCTTGCCCATGTCGATGCTGGACAGGCCGGCGAGCGCGGTGATGCCGACGTCCGGGAAGAACTCGGCGCGCGCCGCGTTGGTCTGCCTCAGCGCGGCCTCCACTTGCCAGCGGCTGGCGGCGATGTCGGGGCGGCGGGCGATCAGGTCGAGGCCGGCGCCGGTGGGCACGCCGCGCTCGATCGGCGGCAGCGGTCGCACCTGCAATGCCGGCAACTGGGCTGGCGCCACCCCCAGCAGCGATGCGAGCGCGACGCGGCGGATCTGTGCCGAGCCGTCCAGCGCCACGCGCATCTCGCGCACCGCCGCCAACTGCGCCCGGGCTTTCTGCGCTTCGTCGGGCAGGTCCACGCCTTGTTTCACGCGCAGCTCGGCGATGCGCGCGAACTGCTGCTGCGCGTCCAGCATCTGCTCGGCCAGCCGCAGCCGGGCCTGGTCGGCCTGCCAGCCGAAATAGGTGTCGGCCACCGCGTACTGGATCGCCAGCGCCGCCGCGCTGCGCTGTGCCTCGGCGGCGTGCGCCTGGTCCAGCGCGGCTTCCACGGTGGCGCGCTTCTTGCCCCACCAGTCGAAGTCGTATTGCAGTTGCACGCCGAGGTCGGCCTGGTTGTACCAGGTGAAGCCGAGGAACTTGCTGGGGATCAGGCCGTGCTCGCTCATGCGCTGGCGGGCGAACTGGGCGCTGCCGCCGACGGTCAGGCCCATCTGCGTGGCGGCCAGGCGCGCCGACTGCTCGGCGCTGCGCACCCGGCTCTGCGCCACGGCGAGGTCGGGTGCCTGCCGCATGGCCTGGTCCATCAGTTGATCGAGCTGCGGATCGCCGTAGCCGCGCCACCACTGCGCGTCCGGCCAGCCGGCGCGGGTGGGCGCCCGCAGCCCGGCCAGCGGCACGTCGTCGCGCAGTGCCGGGCGGTCGAGCTTGGTCGGGGGCGTGGCGCAGGCGGCGAGCGTAAGGAGGGTCGCGGCGGCAAGCGCCGTGCGGCCGCGGAGCAGGGCATGCTTCATCGGTGCGTCCTTCAAAGGTTTCAATGGTCCGCCCTCAGGCGTTCGAGGCCGGCGGCCAGCTTGCGCAGCAGCCGGTTGAACGTGCGTTTGTCCGTTTCGCTGAAGTCGGCAAACATCGTGACCAGCCGCGGGAACATCGGCGGCAGCATCTTCTGCACGAATTCCCGCCCGGCCGGGCAGATGCGGATCACCACGCGCCGGCGGTCCTCGTCGCTGGCGCCGCGGCTGATCAGCCCGCGCTTCGCCAGCGCGTTGGCGATGCGGGTCATGTTGGTCGCGCCCTGGCTGGTGAACTCGCACAGTTCGCCCGGCGTGGAACTGCCGTCCGGGCGGCTGTACAGGATCATCAGGGTGAGGAATTCGCTGTGGTTGAGCTTGTGCGGCTTGAGCTTGGATTCGAGTTCTTCGTCCAGCGTGCAGCCGACCATCGCCATCAACCGGCACAGCCGCGCCTCCAGCGCGGGCACCTGCGGGATGATCCGGCTCATCCGGTCGATGCCCTCGTCCATCATGTCGATGCATTTTGCCAGCCGCGTCATTTCACCAGCTTACATTTCATTGATGAAATAAAAAGTAGCAAGAAGGAAAAGCCGGCCGCAAGTGCCGGCATGATCGATGGCGTGGGGCATCGCCCCGCCGGAGTGGGGGGCGATCAGCCAGCGGGCGGTGCGAGCCCGAACAGGCGCCGCACGTTGGCCGTGGTGGCGGCGGCCACGGCCGCTTCCGTTTCGCCGCGCAGTTGCGCGACGCAGCGCAGTATCCCGGCGAGCCGCGCCGGCTCGTTGCGCTGGCCGCGATGGTCGGCGTCGGGCTGGTCGGGTGCGTCGCTTTCCAACAGCAGGAATTCGACCGGCATGCCGGAGACGATGCGGCGCAGCCGTTGCGCACGCTCGTAGGTCACCGGCCCGCCGATGCCGACGCAAAAGCCCATGTCCCACAGTTGCCGCGCCTGCTGCTCGCTGCCGGAAAAGCTGTGCACCACGCCGCGCAGGCCGGGCAGGCGGCGCAGGGTCTGGATCACTTCCTCCAGCGCGTTGCGCGCGTGCACGATCACCGGCAGGCGGTGTTCGCGGGCGACGTCCAACTGTCGCCTGAAGAAGAAGCGCTGCCGCTCCGGATCGAGCGCGGGGTCGTGGAAATCCAGGCCGATCTCGCCGACGGCCACCGCTGGATGGTCCTCGAGCCAGGACGGGAGTTCCGCCACGTGCGCTTCGCGATGCCGGTCGAGGAAGAGGGGGTGCAATCCATAGGCGGCGAACAGGCCGCTACCCGGCGTGCACAGCGTCTTGATGCGCGGCCAGCTATGAATGTCGACGCCGGGTATGACCAGCGTGCGCACCTGCGCGGCCATGGCGCGTGCGACGACTTCGTCGCGGTCGTCGTCGAAGGCGCGGTCGTCGAGGTGGACGTGGCTGTCGGCGAGTTCGTTCAAAGGGGTTTTTGCCTCGATGTCCGGAGTTGTGATCGCCGACACGGCCGTCTCGACGACGTGAAGGCCATGTGACGATTTTGGTCTAGGCCGGATTCAGTATGACGCGGGTTCAATGCTCGGGCAGGCGACGGGACCGTGCATCGGCATCGGCCGCGCCGCGTTCAACGAGGAGATTCAGCATGAACAGGTTGATGGTCAATACGCTTAGCATGGGGATCGCGCTGGCATGTGCGATGAGCTTGTCGGCTTGCAACCGCGACGCCAGCGCCGACGCCGGCGTGGCCGCCGGACAGTCCGCTGCGCAGTCCGCCGACAACGGCCCGAAGTACGCCAAGGTCGTCAGTGTCGATCCGGTGCGCACCACCGTGAACAATCCCAAGCAGGTCTGCCATGACGAGGTGGTGAGCCACACGGCGCCGCCGAAGGACCAGCACCAGATCGCCGGCACCGCGATCGGCGCCGTGCTCGGCGGCGTGCTCGGCAACCAGGTCGGCGGCGGCAAGGGCAGGACCCTGGCAACCGTGGCTGGCGCGGTCGGCGGCGGCTATGCCGGCAAGAAGATCCAGGAAGACCGCCAGCACGGCACCGTCACCACCACGACGGAGCGTCGCTGCTCGACGGTCGACAACACCAGCAGCAAGGTCGTCGGCTACGACGTCCGCTACGAATACAACGGCGTGACCCGCACGGTGCGCATGGACCACGATCCGGGCGATCGCGTCCAGGTGCAGGAAGGCGTAACCGCCGTTTCCGACGCCCGCTGAAGGAGCCTCCCATGAACGCCTTGTCCGGCAAGCTCGTCCTGACCCTGGCGCTGGCCTCCAGCCTCGCCCTGGCCGGGTGCGCCACCAACTCCTACGGCAATGGCGGCTACGGCCGCGGCTATTCGTCTTCCGACGGCGGCTACGTCCGCGGGCGTTGCCAGTCGTGCGGCGTCGTGCAGGACGTGCAGCAGGTGTACGTGCAGGGCGGCGGCAACGGCGGGACGCTGGGCGCGGTGATCGGTGCCGTCGCCGGCGGCGTGCTGGGCAACCAGGTCGGCAAGGGCGACGGCCGCAAGGCCGCTACCGTAGCCGGCGCGGTGGCGGGCGGCGTGATCGGCAACCAGGTGGGCAAGCACAACAGCGGCGATACGCCTGCCTGGCGCGTCAGCGTGCGGATGGACAACGGGCAGTACGCCACGGTGACGCAACGCGAGGACCCGGGCCTTCGCCCGGGCGACTACGTCGAGATCCGCGGCGATCGCGTCTACGCGAGGTAGCTTTCCTTTGGACGTCTGGACGTCCAACGAAAAAGGCCATCCGGAGGGATGGCCTTTTTTTTGCGTGGCGGTTGCGGCGCGGATCAGTTCACCGCGTAGAACCTGTGTTCGCCGATGGTGGTGCTGGCGCGGTTGAGCGACCAGGCGGGCGCGATGGCGACGGTGGCGAAGTGGTCCGCGTGCGGCACCAGCAGCCGGCGCTGCGCGAGCGGCAGTTGCCAGTTGCTGATGGATTCGCCGGCGATCTTCCATGCCTTGCCGAAGGCATCGAGGTTGTTCAACTCGAACGAACCCGGCGTCATGGTGATGGCGAACTGGTGCGGCGCGGTGACCACCTTGCATACGGTGTCGCCCCACTGGCCGCGCTCGCGGCGGCGGAGCGCCACTTCGGCCACGGCCATCTGGCCGTTGATCGACTCGCTGCGCGCTTCGAGGTAGACCGTCGTCGCCAGGCAGGTCTGGTCGGCGATGGGTTGGGGCAGCACGGACGCCAGCCACAACAGCATGGAAAGTTTCATTGTCTGCCTCCAACGTGCTGTACGTGCGCGACCAGACTTCGATTGCGCTCGCCGTTGCGGTGGACGGGCGGGCAGGCCGTTCCACCTGGATTGATCGCCGTGGCCGAAACTTGTGGCCGGGGGCGCTTTGCCACGGGATTGTGGCGTTGCCGGTCGATTGATCCGATACCAACCGGCTGATTGTGCTGTCGGGCGTTGCCGGGTCCTCGGGACCCCGTAGCCTGCAACTGCATTCCGCGTGAGGCGGAGGTGTTCCATCCGGCATGTTCCGCCGGGTCGCGCCGATCCGGACCCCTCCGGTTCGTCGCGTAAAACGGTGCCCCAACTGGAGTGGGCGCCATGAAATGATCGGCGGAGCCTAGTGGCGGCCTTCGCCGCTGGCAAGTGCCGTGCCGGTCCGATTCATCTTTCGCTCACGATCTCTTGATGCGAGTCACGCATCCACGGCGCCGCCGTTTTCGGCGACGCGCAACGCGATGCCGTCGATGCTCGACGGTTGTTGCGCGAGCCGTTCCGCGAAGGCGTCGTGCATCACGGCGAGCGCCTCGGCGCCACCCTCGACCGGAACGACATCCAGCAGTTGCACGGCGTCGCGCTCGTCCACGCGCAGCAGCGTGCCTGGCTCGACCGCTTGCGACAATACGACGCGCTGCATATGCCGCTTGTTGCCGCCGCGGTAGTGCAGCCGCGCGACGATTTCCTGGCCCGGATAGCAACCCTTGTCGATGGAGGTCGCGTGCAGGCGTTCGAGCCGCAGCGTCGACGCCAGCAGTTCGCCCGGCAAGGCGTCGGGAAGCCATGGCCAGCCGGCGCGCAACTGCACGAGGCGCCAGCGCTCGTCATGCTGCGCCGCTTCGGGCAGCAGGCTGTGGTCGCCGCAGCCGAAGCCTTCGATGCCGCCGGCCGTGCACAGGGCATGGAGCGGTCGCGCTTCGCCGGTGGCGAGCCGCCGGGGCGGCTGCGCCTCGATCCTCGCCTTCGCGCGGAACACGAAACGCTTCAGCGCCTCCGCGATCGCCGCCGCGTCGCCGCCGCGCAACAGCAGCAGCAGGCGGTCGTCGGCGGGCCGGGCCAGATGGAACAGGGCGCGCACGCGCCCCTGCGCGTCGAGCCACGCACTGAATTGCCAGTGTCCGACGGCGAGCGTGGCGACGTTGCTGCTGAATTGCGCCTGGGCGAAGGCGACCGCATCGGCGCCTTCGATCGTCAGGGTCTGGGCGAGGTAGGGTTCGGGCATCGCGATGATCTTGGGGCTTCGGAAACGGAAGACAACTTGCCGCTGCGGAAAACGGCCCGGCACGCGCGCTGCCGGGGATGCGCGCCGGCGTCAAGGTTGTGCTGCTTTGCCGCAAGTATTACGCTTCGGCGGCTTTCAAAAACCATGTCCGATACCTTCTCCCAAACCGAATCCATGCCTGCCTCCGCTCCCGCGGAACGGGCGGTCGTGCCCGGCAAGCCGGTGGGCGACGCGAGTCGGCCGGAGCGGCCGGCGCCGGATCCCACCCGCTACGGCGATTGGGAAAAAAACGGACGCTGCATCGACTTCTGACGGCCGGTGCCGGCGTTGCCGGCGCGGAACAGGGGGAGAGGCAGTCGGGCATCAGCGATTCCACTCAGGATAGCCGCCATGGCAGATACGCGACGACCGCTCTCACCCCATCTCCAGATCTATAGCTGGCAAGTGCAGATGGTGACTTCCATCCTGCACCGCGCCACCGGCATCGCGCTGGCCGTGGGCACGCTCCTGATCGTGTGGGGCCTGCTTGCGCTGGCCGGCGGCGAGGCGAGCTTCGGGCAGTTCAAGACCTGCATCGGCAGCCCGCTGGGGCTGGTGCTGCTGTTCGGCTGGAGCTGGGCGCTGTTCTACCACCTGTGCAACGGCATCCGTCACCTGGTGCAGGACACCGGCGCGGGCTACGCGATCCCGCAGTTCGTGCGTTCGAGCTGGCTGTCGGTGATCGTCAGCGTGCTGCTCACCGTGGCGGTCTGGGCCTATGTGCTGAGCGCGGGAGGTGCCGCATGAGCGCGAAGGACTTGCGCAATCCGCTGAAGCGCGCGCTCGGCCTCGGCTCGGCGCAGGCCGGCGTGGGCCACTGGTGGACCCAGCGCGTCACCGCGGCGGGGCTGGTGCTGCTCGGGCTGTGGTTCGTGATCACCGTGCTCGGCCTGCTGCATGCCGACTACGCCACGGCGAAGGCCACGGTGGCGAAGCCGTGGAACGCCGTGCTGCTGATCGCCTTCCTGGTCACCGCGTTCTGGCACGCCGTGCTCGGCCTGCAGGTGGTGGTGGAAGATTACGTGCACACCCGCTGGAAGGAAGTGTCTTTGCTGGTGGCGATCAAGTTCCTCGCGGTGCTCGGCGCGCTGGCGAGCGTGCTGGCCGTATTGCGCATCGCATTGGGAGCCTGAGGTCGATGGAAAGCTACAAGATCCAACAGCACAAGTACGACGTGATCGTGGTCGGCGCTGGCGGCGCGGGCCTGCGCGCCACCTTCGGCCTGGCCGAGAAGGGCCTCAAGGCCGCCTGCATCACCAAGGTGTTCCCGACCCGCTCGCACACCGTGGCGGCGCAGGGCGGCATCTCGGCGGCGCTCGGCAATATGGGCGAGGACGACTGGCGCTTCCACTTCTACGACACCGTCAAGGGTTCCGACTGGCTCGGCGACCAGGACGCGATCGAGTACATGTGCCGCGAGGCGATTCCCTCGATCATCGAGCTGGAGCACTACGGCGTGCCGTTCTCGCGCACCGAGGAAGGCAAGATCTACCAGCGCCCGTTCGGCGGCATGACCACGCACTACGGCAAAGGCACCGCGCAGCGCACCTGCGCCGCCGCGGACCGCACCGGCCACGCGATCCTGCACACGCTGTACCAGCAGGCGCTGGCGCACGACGCCACCTTCTTCATCGAATACTTCGCGATCGACCTGATCTTCGACGAGGAGGGCGTCTGCCGCGGCGTGCTCGCGCTCGACATGAACGAGGGCACCCTGCATTTCTTCCGCGGCCATGCCGTGGTGATGGCGACCGGTGGCTACGGCCGCGCCTACTTCAGCGCCACCTCGGCGCATACCTGCACCGGCGACGGCGGCGGCATGGTGCTGCGCGCGGGCCTGGCGCTGCAGGACATGGAGTTCGTGCAGTTCCACCCCACCGGCATCTACGGCGCCGGCTGCCTTATCACCGAGGGCGTGCGCGGCGAGGGCGGCTACCTCACCAACTCCGAGGGCGAGCGCTTCATGGAGCGCTACGCGCCGAACGCGAAGGATCTGGCCTCGCGCGACGTGGTCAGCCGCGCGATGACGATGGAGATCCGCGAGGGCCGCGGCGTCGGCGAGCACAAGGACCACATCTTCATCAACCTGATGCACCTGGGCGCGGACGTGATCCACGAGCGCCTGCCGGGCATCGCCGAATCGGCGCGCATTTTCGCCGGCGTGGACGTGACCAAGGAGCCGATCCCGGTCATTCCCACCGTGCACTACAACATGGGCGGCATCCCGACCAACTACCACGGCGAAGTCGTGCAGAAGAAGGGCGACGACGTCGACGCGATCGTGCCGGGCCTGTTCGCGATCGGCGAGGCGGCCTGCGTGTCGGTGCACGGCGCCAACCGCCTGGGCTCGAACTCGCTGCTCGACCTGGTGGTGTTCGGCCGCGCGGTCTCGCACCGCTGCGCCGAGCTGATCAAGCCGGAGACGCCGCACAAGGACCTGCCGGCCAGCATCCTGGACAAGGCACTGGCGCGCTTCGACGGGCTGCGCAACGCCAAGGGCAGCAAGCCGACCGCGCAGATCCGCCTGGAGATGCAGCGCACGATGCAGAGCGACGCCGCGGTGTTCCGCACCGGCACCACCCTGAAGGAAGGCTCCGAGAAGATCTCCGCGATCCGCGAGTCGTTCAAGGACGTGCGGGTCAGCGACCGCTCGATGGTGTGGAACTCCGACCTGATCGAGACGCTGGAGCTGGCCAACCTGCTCGACCAGGCCGTGGCGACCATGCACTCGGCCGCGCAGCGCGAGGAAAGCCGCGGCGGCCACGCGCGCGAGGATTTCCCCGAGCGCAACGACGCGGTGTGGATGAAGCACACGCTGGTGAAGGTGGACGAGGCCGGCAAAGCCAGCTTCGACTTCCGTCCGGTGCACATGTACACCCTGACCGACGAGGTCGAGGTGGTGCCGCCGAAGAAGCGCGTTTACTAAGAGCGGGGATTGGGGATACGTGATTCGGGATTCGTAACAGCCGAGCCGCATCCCGCTTTGAACGAATCCCAAATCCCGAATCCCGAATCCCGGAAATCAAAGCCATGGCCGAATTCTCCCTGCCGAAAAACTCCAAGATCCAGCCGGGCAAGCACTATCCGGCGAAGGGCGCGAAGAATCCGCGCACTTTCCGCATCTACCGCTGGTCGCCGGACGATGGCCAGAACCCGCGCATCGACACCTACGAGGTCGACCTGGCCGCGTGCGGCCCGATGGTTCTGGACGCGCTGCTGAAGATCAAGAACGAGATCGACCCCACGCTCACCCTGCGCCGTTCCTGCCGCGAGGGCATCTGCGGCTCGTGCGCGATGAACATCGACGGCACCAACACGCTGGCCTGCACGCGCGCCATCGAGGAATGCGCGAAGGGCGACGTGAAGATCTATCCGCTGCCGCACATGCCGGTGGTGAAGGACCTGGTGCCGGACCTGACCCACTTCTACGCCCAGTTCGCCTCGATCAAGCCGTGGCTGCGCACGCAGAGCCCGGCGCCGGCCGACAAGGAGCGCCTGCAGTCACCGGAAGACCGCAAGAAGCTCGACGGCCTGTACGAATGCATCCTGTGCGCCTGCTGCTCGACCTCGTGCCCGAGCTACTGGTGGAACGGCGACAAGTACCTCGGCCCGGCGATCCTGCTGCAGGCTTACCGCTGGATCGTCGATACGCGCGACGAGGACACCGGCGCACGCCTGGACGACCTGGAAGACCCGTTCAAGCTGTATCGCTGCCACACCATCATGAACTGCGCGCGCACCTGCCCGAAGGGCCTGAACCCGGCCAAGGCGATCGCGGAGATCAAGAAGCTGATCGTGGAGCGGCGCTCTCCCTGAGCGTCGCGCGCAACCGAGGGCCGAGGCATGGAAGGCAGGGCAATCTATCTCCCGGTATTGGTCATGGCGGCGCTCACCTTCGCCGTGTGGCTGCGGATGTTCGTGGTCCGCATCGGCCAGATGAAGCGCGAGCGGATCCACCCGCAGAAGGTGGCCACCTCGGCGCAGGCGGCCGCGTTGCTCACCGACAGCCGGGCCGCGGACAATTTCCGCAACCTGTTCGAGCTGCCGGTGCTGTTCTACGTCGCCGCCGTCGTCGCGGCGCAGGCCGGGCAGGTCGGCCCGGTCACGCTGGCCCTGGCCTGGGCGTTCGTGCTGCTGCGGATCGTGCACAGCGCGATCCACTGCGGCTACAACAAGGTCATCCACCGCTTCTACGCCTACGTCGCCAGCGGCCTGGCGCTGTGGGCGTTGTGGGCGGCGCTGGCCGTCGGCCTGCTGCGCGGATGAGCGGTCCGATGACCGAGGGGCGACTGCGCTGGCGCTGCCGGCGCGGTACGCGTGAGCTGGATGCGCTGCTCGGGGGCTGGCTGGACGAATGCTTCGCCGCGGCCGACGAAGCGCAGCGCCAGGCATTCGGCGAACTGCTGGACGTGCAGGACCCGGACCTGTGGGACTGGCTGATGGGCCACGCCCGGCCGGCACGGATGGACTGGCAGGCGATCGTCGATGGCATCCGCGCCCGCCATCGGCTTTGAGTACCGGCCCTCGACGGGCATGGCGCGCCTGCTGGCTGGCATGGCCGTGCTGGCGGCGGTTGCGGTGCTGTGCTGCGGCCTCGACGGCTGGCTGAAGGCGCTGCTGGTGCCGGCCATCGCGCTGGCCGCCTGGCGGGCCGTCCGCGCGCACGCCGGCCTGCCGGTGACGGCGGCCGGCTGGGCCGGCGACGGTCGCTGGACGCTGCGCCTGCGGCCTGGCGGCGACGTGCCGGCCACGCTCGTCTCGCACAGGGCATGGGGAAACGTGATCTGGCTTCGACTCCACTGCGGCCCGGTCGGCCGGCCGGTGCTGCTGCTGGCGCCGGACAACAGCGATGCCGACATCCGCCGCCGGCTGCGCATGCGGCTCGCCGCCGGGCAGGCGGCCGCCGCGCCGCATTGAACGCATTGCATTGAGCCGGGCACTTTATCGGTGCGGCGCAGTCTCACCGAATGCCCGATAATGCCTGCCTGGGCGGCCAGCCCTTCGACCCAAGCGACCCGCCCATGTTCCGACCGCTCGAGCTCTTCATCGGCCTGCGCTACACGCGCGCCAAGCGACGCAACCAGTTCATCTCCTTCATCTCCGCGATCTCGATCGTGTGCATCACGATCAGCGTGATGGCGCTGATCACCGTGATGTCGGTGATGAACGGCTTCGACGACCAGTTGCGCTCGCGCATCCTGGGCGCGATCTCCGACGCCACGGTGTCGGGCCTGCCGGGCGAGTCCGTGCAGGACTGGCAGCGGGCCGTGCAGGTCGTCGGCGCCAATCCGCACGTGAAGGGCGCAGCGCCCTACGTGGAAGCACAGGCGATGCTGCTGGCGCGCCGCCCGGGGCCGGCGCTCATCCGCGGCATCGAGGCCTCGGAGGAACCGAAGGTGTCCGACCTCGGCAAGCACATGGTCGAGGGCCGGCTGGACGAGCTCACCCCGCATAGCTGGAACATCGTGCTGGGCAGGGAGCTGGCGATGACGCTCGGGGTGAGCGTAGGCGACAAGGTGATCATGGTGGTGCCGCAGTTCCGCGGCACGCCGTTCGGCTCGGTGCCGAAGCAGCGCGGCTTCAGGGTCAGCGGCATCTTCGAGATGGGCATGCAGGAGTTCGACTCCGGGCTGGCCCTGATCAACATGAGCGACGCCGAGGCGCTCAACGGGCTGAGCGGGCCCACCGGCATCCGCCTGAAGCTGGACGACATCTACAACGCGCGGCCGGTGGCCCGGGAGCTTGCCGATTCGCTCGGCCAGTTCTACCGCGTGGAAACCTGGATCGAGAGCCACGCCAACTTCTTCTCCGCCATCTCGATGGAGAAGAAGGTGATGGGCATCATCCTGTCGCTGATCGTCCTGGTCGCAGTGATCAACCTGATCTCGATGCTGATGATGCTGGTGACCGACAAGCAGGCGGACATCGCCATCCTGCGCACGCTCGGCGCTACCCCGCGCAGCATCATGGGCATGTTCATGGTGCAGGGCCTGCTGGTGGGCATCGTCGGCATCGGCTTCGGCGTGGGCCTGGGCTCGCTGCTGTCGTGGAAGCTGCCGGTGATCGTGAAGTGGATCGAGCACGTGACCGGGGTGACCTTCCTGTCGCCGGACATCTATTACATCAGCGAGCTGCCGAGCAAGCTGCAGGCGACCGACGTGGGCTGGGTGGCGCTGGTCACCTTCGCGTTCTCGCTGCTCGCCACCCTCTACCCCGCGTGGCGCGCCTCGCGCACGCAGCCGGCGCAGGCGCTGCGCTATGAGTGAGCCCATGACCGCACCCAACGACATCGTGCTGCGCGCCAGCGGCATCGCCAAGACCTACCGGGAAGGCGACCTGGAAACCCGCGTGCTCAGCAACGCCAGCTTCGCCCTGAAGCGCGGCGAGACGCTGGCCATCGTCGGCGCCTCCGGCTCGGGCAAGAGCACGCTGCTGCACATCATCGGCGGGCTGGACACACTGACCCGCGGCGAGGTTGAGGTGGAGGGGCGCGTGCTGTCCAGGCTCTCCGACGCCGAGCGCGGCCGCGTGCGCAACCGCTCGATGGGCTTCATCTACCAGTTCCACCACCTGCTGCCCGAGTTCACCGCGCTGGAGAACGTGTGCATGCCGCTGCTGATCCGCGGCACGCCGATCGGCGAGGCGTGGCAGCGGGCCGGTGTGCTGCTCGACCGGGTCGGGCTGGGCCAGCGCATGCAGCACAAGCCGGGCGAGCTTTCCGGCGGCGAGCGCCAGCGCTGCGCGGTGGCGCGCGCCCTGGTGACGCGGCCGGCCTGCGTGCTGGGCGACGAACCCACCGGCAACCTCGACGAAGGCAATGCCGCGCAGGTCTACGACCTGATGCTTGAACTCAACCGCGAGATCGGCACCAGCTTCATCCTGGTCACCCACGACAGCCACCTGGCGGCGCGGATGGACCGCACGCTGGAGCTGCACAACGGCGAGTTGATCGAGCGGCCGCGCGGTTAGTCCGAACGCGGGCGAACCTGCCTTCCCTGCGCAGGCTGGCCGTGAACGGGGCAGGGGGCGTATCGGCGGGAATTCCGCGTGGATCGCTCGTCGGCTCGGCCGATGGCGCGGCCGTGGGTACTTTCTTTCTGCGGGCCTGTTGACGATCTTTTCGTCGGTCCAACCGTCTCCTCGTCATTATTCCTGCGGGGCGCTTTTCAACAGCCGAAGGGCTGGTCAAGCAGGAAGCGCTTTTCAACAGCCGAAGGGCTGGTCATCCAGTGACTTGATGCTCCAAAGCTCACCGGCCCTTCGGCCGTTGAAAGCCGCTGGGACGACGTCTCATGGCGGGACATCTGGAAACTGTGAACAGACTCTGAGGCCGCTTGCGGCAACCCGCCGTTGCGGGACGTATGCCTACACGTTTTTCGGCTTCCGCGATGCGCGGACCCGGCTAGGCTGTCCCGATACGTTGCACTGGAATCGAGGACATGGCGCAAACGGCAAGGATGCCGGGCGCGACAGGTACGGGCGTGGCCCTGCTGCTTGGCGTGCTGCTGGTGCAATGGCTGCCCGGGCTGCCGCCGCGCGGATGGTCGGGGCTGGCGGGCCTGCTTGCATTGGGCCTGCTCGCGGCCGGTGCGTTCCGGCGCTGGCCGTCCGCAGCAAGCTGGCTGGCCGTGCTGCTGTTCGGCGCGGCATGGGCGATGTGGCGCGGTTCGCTGGCGCTGGAACTGCGCCTGCCGCGCGCGCTCGAAGGCCGCGATTTCGAGGTGACCGGCACGCTCGACGACCTGCCGCGGGTGGGTAGCGACGCGACCCGTTTCGCGCTGCGGATCGAACGGGCCACGCTCGACGGCCGGCCGGTCGCCCTGCATGGCCGGCTCGACCTGAACTGGTACAGGCACGCGTTGCCCCTGCCGCCGTGCTCGCGCTGGCGGTTGCGGGTACGGCTCAAGCGGCCGCGAGGGCTGGTCGATCCGGGCGGTTCCGACCGCGAACGCTCGGCCCTGGAGCATCGCGTCGCCGCGAGCGGCTATGTGCGCGAGGGGCCGTCGAACCACCCGCTCGGCCAGCCCGGCTTCTGCCTCGACGGCCTGCGCGACCGGCTGGCGCGGGGCATTGCAGCACGCGTGCGCGACCCGCACGACGCGGCCCTGCTGCAGGCGTTCTCGATCGGCGACACGCGCGGCCTCGGCCCGGACGACTGGAACGTGGCGCGGGCCAATGGCGTGTCGCACCTGATCGCCATCTCGGGATTCCACGTCGGGGTCGCCGCAGTGTTCGGCCTGTGGCTGGCCGGCCTGGGCTACCGGCTGTTCCCGCGCTGGGGGCTGCGATTGCCGAGGCTGCAGGCGCAGGCTGCGGCGGCGATGGCGTCGGCGGGCCTGTACGGAGCGCTGGCCGGCTGGGGCCTGCCCACCGTGCGCACCCTGCTGATGATCGCCGTGGTCGCGATCGCGCGTTGCAGCCGCCGGCACGGCGGCGGGGCGCAGCCGCTGGCGCTGGCCCTGGTCGCGCTGCTGCTGGCCGATCCGCTGTCGACGCTGAGCGCAGGCTTCTGGCTGTCGTTCGTGGGCGTGGCCTTCCTGATGCTGTGCCTGACCGCACGGCCCGCCGGTCTGCGCGGCTTCCTGCACGAGCTGTCGATGGGGCAACTGGTGATGACGGTATCGCTGCTGCCGCTGACGATGTGGTTCTTCGGCGAGGCGTCGCTGGTGGGGGCGTTGTCCAACCTGGTGGCCGTGCCGTTCGTGAGCTTCGTGATCGTCCCGTGCGCCCTGGCCGGGACCCTGCTGCTCCTGCTGTGCCCGCCGGCGGCCGCCCCGCTGTGGTGGCTGTCCGGCTGGCTGGCGCACGGCCAATGGTGGCTGCTGGAGAGCATGGCGACGTGGCCGGGGGCGCACTGGTACCTGCCCGAGGTGCAGCCGTGGGCGCTGCTGCTGGCAATGCTCGGTGCGCTCTGGCTGTTCGCACCTTCGGGGATGCCTCTGCGCAGCCTGGCGCCGCTGCTGTTCCTGCCGCTGGCGGTGCCGTGGCGCACGGTGCCGGACGACGGCGCGTTCCAGGCCTGGGTATTGGACGTGGGGCAGGGATTGTCGGTGCTGGTGCACACTCGCGGCCACACGTTGCTGTACGACGCGGGGGCCGCGTATCCCTCCGGCTACGACCTGGGAAGCGCGGTGGTGCTGCCGTCGATCCATGCGCTGGGCCTGCGCCGGCTGGACGTGCTGATGGTCAGCCATGCCGACAACGACCACGCCGGCGGCGCGCCCGCCGTCGCGGCCGCCTTCCCGCTGGCGCGGCGTTATGCCGGCGAGCCGGAGCGCATGCCGCTGCCGATGCGCGCCTGCGCGGCCGGGCAGGCATGGCGGTGGGACGGGGTGGATTTCCGGGTGCTGTTTCCGGAAGCCGGTGCCGCCGCGGCGCGGAACAACGACCGCTCCTGCGTGCTGCTGGTGCAGGGCCGCGGCGGGCGGCTGCTGCTGACCGGCGACATCGGCCGCCGCGTCGAGCCGCAGGTGGCCGCGGCGCTCGGGCCCGGCCGCGACGGGAACACGGTGATGCTGGTGCCGCACCACGGCAGCCGCAGTTCGTCCGGCGCGGCCTTCATCGCGGACGTGCGGCCGGGACTGGCGGTGGTCTCGGCCGGCTGGCTGAACCGCTTCGGGCATCCGCACCCGCGGGTGGTGCAGCGCTACGCCGCGGCGGGCGTGCCGCTGCTGAACACGGCGGACAGCGGCGCGATCCAACTGGAGTTTCCGGTCGACGACGCGCCGCACGCGGCGCATGCCTGGCGCCGGCGCCGGCCGCGCTACTGGCGCGAATAGGCACCGGCGGCGCGCTGCCGCAACTGCCACCGGTGCCGCGGAACCGCCGGGCCGGACTGCTATGATGCGCGCTTTCCACAAGCTGCGGAGCGCGGGAGTCGTCGTGCTTGAAATCCTGATGGCTGGCGGATGGGCGATGCTGCCGATCCTGATCTGTTCGGCGGTGGCCCTGGCGATCGTGCTGGAGCGCTGCCTGACCCTGCGCCGCAGCGTGGTGCTGCCGCCCGGGCTGGGCGAGGAGGTGCGCCAGTGGGCGCGCGCCGGCCAGCTCGATCCGGGCCATCTGGAGACGCTGGCGCAGGGCTCGCCGCTGGGCGAACTGCTCGCTTCCGCGCTGGCCGTGCGCAACCGCCCGCGCGAGCAGATCAAGGAGCGCATCGAGGACACCGGCCGGCACGTGGTGCACCGGATGGAGCGCTTTCTCAACACGCTCGGCACGATCGCGCTGATCGGCCCGCTGCTGGGCCTGCTGGGCACGGTGATCGGCCTGATCCGCATGTTCATGCAGGTGATGGGCGGCGGCATGGCCGACCCGACCAAGATGGCCGGTGGCATCGGCGAGGCGCTGATCTGCACCGCCTCGGGCCTGATCGTGGCGATTCCCGCATACGTGCTGCATCGCTACTTCCGTTCGCGGGTGGCCGGCTACTGCGTGGAGATGGAGAAGCAGGCCATCGCCCTGCTGGACGACCTGACGGTGTCCGCGCCGGCCCCGGCGCGCACGCGCCGCGCGGCGGCGCCCGCCGCCGCCGTCGGGCCGAGCGCGGGCTGAGCCGTCGATGCGCATAGGCAACGACCGCCGCCAGGACGATTTCGAGATCAACGTGATTTCGTTGATCGACGTGCTGCTGACCCTGCTCATGTTCTTCGTGCTGACCACCACCTTCGTGCAGCATTCGCGCATGCAGGTGACCCTGCCCAAGGCCAGCACCGAGGACCGCGACATGCAGGCGCCCGCGCTCACCGTGATGATCGACCGCGACGGCCGCTACTACGTGGGCAGCGACGAGGTGCTGGGCGAGGGGATCGACCCGCTCAAGCAGGCGATCGCGCGCGTCGCCGGCGAGGACCGCGACCGCCAGGTGACGATCCGCGCCGACGCGATGACGCCGCACCAGGACGTAGTGACCGCGATGGATGCGCTGGGGCAGCTCGGCTTCACCCGGCTCTCCATCGCGACGACGCCAGCCAGGGCGGACGCACGGTGAGCAAGAAAAGCCGTATCGACTGGATGCAGACCTGGCAGGTCTACCGCCGCCTGCTGAGCTACCTGCTGCCCTACCGCTGGGCCGGCGTCGGCACCATACTGGCGATGATCGTGGACGCGCTGTGCCTGACCCTGTTCGTGCGCGCGATCAAGCCGATGATCGACGGCCTGTTCGTGGACAAGGACCCCTGGACCATCTTCTGGCTGCCGATCGGCATCGTGGCATTGGCGGTGGTGCGCTTCTTCACCTCGTACTATTCCGACTACGGCATGGGCCTGCTCAGCCGCAACGTGGTGCAGGACATCCGCAAGGACGTGTTCGCCAGCTACCTGCGCCTGCCGGTGCCGCGTTTCGCCAACGAATCCTCGGGCCAGCAGATCTCGCGCATCACCTACACTACCGACCAGGTGGCCAAGGCGTCCACCACGGCGTTCAAGTCGGTGCTGCAGGATGGCCTGGTGGTGGTCGGGCTGATCGGCAACATGCTGCTGGCCAGCGCCTATCTGACGCTGGCGCTGCTGGTGATGGTGCCCACCGTGATCGGCGTGGTCACCTGGATCAGCCGCCGCTACCGCCGCATCAGCAAGCGCGTGCAGAACACCATGGGCTCGGTGGCCGGGTCGGTCAAGGAAGTGGTGGAAGGGCACCGCGAGGTGCGCATCTACGGCGCGCAGGCCGTCGAGCAGCAGCGCTTCGACGAAGTGGCCGAGCGCACGGCGCAGTTCAACCTCAAGATCTCCTCGACCAGCGCGCTGTCCGGCGCGATGGTGCAGGCCACCGCGGCGCTGGCGCTGGCCGCGATCATCTGGCTGGCGACGCGCCCCTTCCAGATGGAGAGCATGACCGCCGGCACCTACACCACGGTGATCTTCGCCATGGCCGGGCTGATGACCCCGCTCAAGCGCCTGACCAACGTGCAGGCCGACATCCAGCGCGGCGTGTCCGCCGCCGAGGATCTCTTCGCCGTCATCGACCTGCCGCCGGAACGTGACAGCGGCAGCCGCGTGCTGGAGCGCAGCCGCGGCGATATCCGCTTCGAGCACGTGGGCCTCACCTACGAGAACACGACGGCGGCGGTGCTGCACGGCATCGACCTGGCGTGTCCCGCCGGCTCGGTCACCGCCGTGGTGGGGCGCTCGGGCAGCGGCAAGACCAGCCTGGTCAGCCTGCTGCCGCGATTCTACGCACCGAACGAGGGGCGCATCCTGGTCGACGGCCACGACATCGCCGACTACACGCTGGCCTCGCTGCGCCGGCAGATCGCCTGGGTGGGGCAGAGCGTGGTGCTGTTCGAGGGCACCGTGGCCAGCAACATCGCCTACGGCGAACTGGCCGGCGCGAGCGAGGCGGAGATCGTCGCCGCGGCCGAGGCGGCCAACGCCATGGAGTTCATCGCCAAGTTGCCCAAGGGCATCCACAACGAGATCGGCGAGAGCGGCAACCTGCTTTCCGGCGGCCAGCGCCAGCGCATCGCGATCGCCCGGGCGATCCTGAAGAACGCGCCGATCCTGGTGCTGGACGAGGCCACCAGCGCGCTGGACACCGAGTCGGAGCGGCTGATCCAGCAGGCGCTGCAGAAGCTGATGCTGAACCGCACCACGCTGGTGATCGCCCACCGGCTGTCCACCATCGAGGGCGCCGACCAGATCGCGGTGATGGACCAGGGCCGCATCGTCGAGCGCGGCACGCACGCCGAACTGCTGGCGGCGAACGGGCACTACGCCGCCTTGCACCGCATGCAATTCCACGAGCCGGCCGGCGACTGAGGCCGCCGCGGTGGCGCTGGCCGACACGCTGGAAGCCTCCTGGTACGGCAACGGCCGCGCGCCCTGGTGGGCCGGGGCGCTGGCGTTCCTCTACGGCGGCGTGGTCCGGCTGCGCCGGCGCCTGTATCGCCTCGGCTGGCTGCGCAGCGAGCGCCTGCCGGTGCCGGTGGTGGTGGTCGGCAACATCACGGTGGGCGGCACCGGCAAGACGCCGCTCACGCTGGCGATCGTCGAGGACCTGCGCGGACACGGCTTGCGCCCCGGCGTGGTCAGCCGCGGCTACGGCGGGCGCCAGCGCGAGCCCGCGCTGCTGGGCGAGGCACCCGATCCGCAGCAGTTCGGCGACGAGCCTTGCCTGCTGCGCGGCGGCGGCGTGCCGGTGGCGGTGGGGCGCGACCGCCCGGCGGCGGCGCGGCTGCTGCTCGACGCCGGCTGCGACGTGGTGGTCGCCGACGACGGCCTGCAGCACTACCGGCTCGCGCGCGACGTGGAGATCTGCGTGATCGATGGCGTGCGCCGCTTCGGCAACCAAAGGCTGCTGCCGGCCGGCCCCCTGCGCGAGCCGCTGCAGCGGCTGCGGGCGGTCGACCTGCGCGTCTGCAACGGGGCGGCGCTGGAGGGGGCCTATACGATGGCGCTGCTGGGCGACGAGGCCTGCGCCCTGGCCGACGGCCACCACCAGCCCGTCGCCGCCTTCGCCGGCGAGCGCGTGCATGCGGTGGCGGCGATCGGCCATCCGCAACGCTTCTTCGACAGCCTGCGCCAGCGGGGCATCGAGGTGATCGAACACGCCTTTCCCGACCACCACCTGTTCGCACCGGGCGACCTGGATTTCGGCGATGCCCTGCCGGTGCTGATGACCGACAAGGACGCCGTCAAGTGCCAGCGCTTCGCGCAGCCGCACTGGTGGCGGGTGCCAGTGCGCGCGGAGCTGCCGCGCGCTTTCCACGAGGCCCTGCGCCAGCGCATCGCGCAGGCGCGCCCGTCGCGCTGAGAGCCTGTTCAAAGTCTCCCGGTCGGACTGGCTCCCCTCACGCTCTCCGCTCGTCATTCCTGCAACTCTCAACGGTCGCAGGGCCGGTCGAGCTGGGCGCGCTTTTCAACAGCCGAGGGGCTGGTCATCCGGCGACTTTTCCCTTCCCTAAAACCTAGAGGCACTGGATCCCAGCCTTCGCTGGGATGACGCTTCGTAGGGGGATACCTGGGAGACTGGAATCCCCCCACGCTCCCCGCTCGTCATTCCTGCGAACCCCGAAAAGGGGGGGGGGCAAGAGCAGGAATCCAGCGACTTTCTCTTCCCCCAAACCTAGAAGCTCTGGGTTCCGGCTTGACCGGCCCTTCGGCCGTTTAGAGCCGCCGGGATGACGTTTCAGGGGGATGCCTGGGAGACTTTGAGCAGTCTCCGAGTCTCAGCGCAGGATCTTGAAATCGATGCGCCGGTTGCGCGCGCGGCCCTGCTCGGTGGCGTTGTCGGCGATGGGCTGGTCCGGGCCGTTGCCGCTCACCGTCATGCTCGCCACCGGGATCCGCTTGCCGGCCAGGTAGTCGCGCACCGCGGCGGCGCGGGCCAGGCTGAGCTGGATGTTGGCCGCGCGGTTGCCGGAGCTGTCGGTGTTGCCGACGATGGCGATCTTCGGGTCCTGCAGCTTCACGATCGCCGCGGCCATCTCGTCCAGCACCAGGCGGCCGCGCGGCGTGAGGATCGCGCTGCCGCTCTCGAACTCGACCACCCGGTTGGCCAGCGCCTGGTCCAGCACCTGCTGGTCGGAGGTACCGATGCGCAGGTCCGGATGGATATGGTACGTGCCGTTGAAATGCGCCGCCAGCTGGCTGGGCACCTGCTGGCGCTGGTACTCGTTGGGCACCTCGCCGCTGATGCGGATCTCGTTGCCCTCGACCTTGAGCTGGCCGTGGCTGACCTGCTTGAGGTTGGCGTCGAGCATGGCGGTGACGTACTGCTCCCAGTTGCCCGGGGCGACCACGTTGCTGACCTCGGCGCGATCGACCACCTTGTCGGCGCCGTACATCTCGCGCAGCTTGGCCAGGATCTGCGCCTTGACCGCCTCGCTCGGCAAGGTGCCGCTGACGACCACCTTGTCGTTGCCGGCGGCGGTGCCGTCGGCAGCGGCCGGGACGCCGGCGGCCGTGCCGGCGAGGAGCAGGGCGAGCAGGGCGGCGGATCGGATGCGCATGGGTCAGGCTCCCAAAAAGGTTTCGCGGAAGGTGTCGCGCGCGGTGCGCAGCGACAGCCCTTCCTGGCCGGTGTAGCTGGACAGTTTCTTCAAGGCGTAGTCGTCGTCGGCGTGGTCGTCGGCCCAGTCGGGGTCGTCCAGCAGGATGTTTTCCTCTTCGTCGACGCTGCGGTCGAACATCGCCTGCAGGCTGCGCCCCTGGGCGCCGTTGAAGCCGATGGTGAGCGTGGGCGCCGGGCCGTCCTTGACCAGGGTGAGCAGCTCGAAGTCGGCCCGGCCGAGGAAGCCGGAGACCAGGTCCAGCCAGAAAGTGGCGACCAGGCTGCGGTACATCGGGTCCTGCGGCAGCGGCAGGGTGAGGCCCTTGCCGAGCCGGCCGGCGCCGCCGCCCAGCACCGGCTGCAGCAGGATGCCCAGCGCGATCAGGATGCGCCGCACCGAAACCGCGTGCCCGCTGGCCGCGATTAGCGATTCGAGCGAGCCGATCGACTGCATTTCCAGGAAATCCTGGAACGCCGGCTCCAGCGCATCGGCATGGGTATTCACGCCGATGCGCTGGCTGGCGAGGTTCTGCAGCGTTTCCCCCGGGTCCGGCGCGTGGCGCGCCTGGTGGGCCTCGCGTTGCAGGCGCGCGTACAGGCGCGAGAAGCCGAGCGGGCTGCGCGCGATGAAGCGCAGCGGCTGCGCCACCTCCATCGAGGCCGCCGCGATGAACGGAAAGCGGCGGCCGGAGGCGTCCTGGCTGGGCAGCAGGTGGCCGGCGATCACCGCCTTGCTGCGCGAGCCCATGAAGGCGAAGTGCATCGGCACGCCGCCGTCGTACAACTGCTTCCAGGCGACGTCCTGGGCGAGCAGTTCGATGCCCTGGCCGACCCAGCGGTCGAGGATCGAGATCAACTGGTGGTTGTCGGTCGCCTTGACGAAGTCGCCGCGCGTGGGGAGCTTGCCGAAATAGCTGATCCCCACCGACTGTTCCAGGCCGTTCACCGCGGCGTTCACTGGGCGGCTCCGGCAGCGGCGACGGGCGCCGGCTCGGCGTTGCCGGCGATGGTGGCCGGCAGGGTCATGCCGCGCAGGCCCTGGCGCTGGGTGCCGTTCGCGTTGCGGCCGGGGCTGCTGATGATCTGCAGCCTCACCGGCACCGTGTACGGGCCGTTCGTCCAGCTCAGGTCGTAGACGTCCTTGGAGCCTTCCACCGGGGTCGGGTGCCCTGAGGTCATCAGTTCGGTGAGCGCGCGCTGGCCGTTGTAGCTGGCGATCTCGGTGGTGCGCCCGTCGTAGGTCACCGCGCTGATGCGCACGACCTGGCCCTGCTGGCTGCTGTCCCACACGAAGGTGGTCCACTGCGACGGCGTGTTGCGGTAGCGCAGCAACTGCATGCCGATCTGGATGGTGTACTCGGAGATGCCGTTCGCCGCCGGCCCCGGCTGCAGCTTGAAGGTGGACTGCGAATTGCTGTCGGTGGTCTGGCCCAGCGGCGCGACCCACTGCGCGAAGTCGGCCATCATCGCCGGCGCCAGGGTGATGCCCAGGTCGGCCCACTGCTTGGCGATCATGGTGTTGCCGCGGCGGATCACCAGCGGCCCGAGCGCGTCGTTGCTGAACTTGGCGATGGCGCCGTCCGGCCCGAAGATCTGCGCGATCTCGGCATTGGCCGCTTCCACCTGGCCGTGTTCGTCGAACGGGTACTTGCCGGACAGTTCCTTCTGGAACGGTTCGTAGACCTGGGCCGCCCACACCTTGTTGATCTCGGTCTGGGTGGGTGCGATCAGCGCGCCGAAGGTCTGCACCAGCGGGCGCAGCAGCAGCGGGCGCAGGGCCTGGCGCTGGCTGTCGGTGACGCCGGTGAGCATCTGTTCGTCGACCAGTTGCAGGCCGTCGGACAGCTCCGAGCCGCTGCCGTCGAGCGTCTTGAGCATCAACTGGCGTGCCCCGGGGCCCGGATCGCCCTGGGTCTTGATCGCATTGAGGCGGGTGCGGATGCGCGAGAGCACGTCCAGGTAGCTCTGCACCAGCGGGGGATTGCTGTCGCGCGCCACCATCAGGCGGGCGACCCCCGCGAACTCCTTGCCGACCGGGCCGACCGGGATCTCGCCGCCGCCGGGTGCCTTGAGGTTCACGTCGAGGTTCACGCCGCGCGGCTGGCGGCGCAGGATCACCCGCTTGAACCAGTTGATGAAGCCGCCCTGGGCTTTCTTCAGGCCCTCGTTCACCAGCGACGGGTTGTCCCAGGAGGTTTCCCGGTAGACGCCGTCGAGCAGCTTGCGCATCGGGGTGTTCTGCGCGTCGCCGAGGCGGTTCATGGCGGCGACGGCATCGTCGAAGTCGGCGAACGGCGTCACCGCGACGCCGGCGAGGAATTTCTTCCACTGCTGCACGTATTCGTTCGCGTACAGCGCCTCCAGTTCCTTCTGGATGTGCTCGGGGCTGCCGGACAGCGTGAGGTCCTCGGCCTGGGTGGCCTGCAGCACCCAGTCGGTGCTGTTGAGCTCCTTGTTGGCGGCGTCGCGGATGGCGTCCTTCACGTAACCCTCCCACGCCTCGCGCGAGAAGGTGCCCGGGATCGCATAGCTGCCGACAAGGATCTTGCCGTCCTGTTCGCCGAGCAGGCTGTTGACCGTCACCGGCGGGAAGCGCGTGGCGGCGCGCGCCTTGATCTCGGCGTAGACGCGGTCGCGCGCCGGCAGGCCGCGCATCACCTGGCGCAGGGCCTGGCGGGTGTCGTCGGTCAGCGAGATCTTGTTCTCGATGGTCGGCCAGCCTGGGGCGCCGGACTGCGCGATGTAGTAGGTCATCAGGCGCTCGGCGCTGCGGCTCAGCTCCTCGCGCGACATCACGCCGCGGTTGGCGTCCAGCCAGCGGCGCCAGAACCGGGTGAGCTGGTCGGCCAGGTGGACCTGCTCGACCTTGCCTGCGTCGGCCAGCATCAGGTAGGCCTTGAGCGCGTTGTAGGCGTCCTGCGCGTTGGTGGGCGAGGGGCCCTGGTAGAGGTCGTTCGCGCTGGCGGGCCTGGCCGCGCCCTCGCTGGCGGCGCCGGCCTGGGCCGGCTTCAGCTCCGCGGCGTGCGACACGACTTCGCCCAGGTAGGATTCGATGCCCTGGGTGGCGGGCTGCAGCATCAGCGAGCGCATGCCGGCGAAGTACTCGCCGCGCAGCTTGGCCTCGATGGCGCCGCCCTGGTAGAGGCCCAGACCGAGCATCAGCGGGTGGTCGACCTTGTAGCGGCCCAGTTGTTCGAGCCGGTCCTGCAGCACTTCGAGCGCCTGCAGGCGCGACTGCAGGTCGACCCGGTCCTTCTGCAACTGCACCACCTTGTCCAGGTCGGCCTGCACGTTGGCGACCAGTTGGCGGTTGTTGGTGTACGACCACGCCCAGCCGCCCAGGGCCAGGCCCAGCGCCAGCGCGGAGCCGAGCAGCACCGCATAGCGCATGCGCACGCGGTTGCGGCTGGAATACTGCTGCACCAGTTGGCGGTCGGCGAAGATCACCTTGCGGAACAGGTCGAGCAGGAAGTAGCCATCCTTGGAGGCGATGCCGGCCTCGGGCTTCTCGGTGCTGCGGCCCAGGCCGAAGCGCTTGGCGATCCGCTCGGAGGCGTGGTGCACCGAGGCGGTTTCCTGGATCGCGCTGGTGAAGTAGAAGCCGCGGAACACCGGCTTGAACTGGTAGGGGTTGTCCTCGAACAGGGTGGTGATGAAGGTGCGCAGGGTGGCCTTGATGCCGGTGAATTCCAGCGGCAGGGTCAGCAGGCCGGGGGCCTGCGCGTTGCCGCGGTTGAGCGACATCTGCGCCAGGCCCATTTCCTTGAGGCCTTCGGACAGCTCGTCGAAGTAGCGCTCGAACAGGTCCACCGCGTCGCGGTTCGTCTCCGGCTGGAACGGCAGCGTGGCGCCCCACACCTTCTCGCGTTCGGCCGGGTCGAGCGTGCGGAAGAAGTCGCTGAAGCCGGAGATCAGGTCGGCCTTGGTGAACACCACGTAGACCGGCGCGATCACCTCCAGCCACTCGGTCAGCTCCTGCACGCGCTGGCGCAGGTTCTTGGCCAGGTTGATCGCGAATTCCGGCCGGTTGCCGGTCAGCTCGGCGATGCTGGCGGCGATGATGATGCCGTTGATCGGCGCGCGCGGGCGGTTCTTGCGCAGCAGTTCGAGGAAGGTCAGCCATTCGCTGCGGTCCTCCTCGTGCACCGAGTAACGGCCGGCCGTGTCCAGCAGGATGCCCTCGGTGGTGAAGTACCAGTCGCAGTTGCGCGTGCCGCCGATGCCCTGGATCACGCTGGCCTGCTTGTCGGCGAACGGGAAGCGCAGGCCGGAGTTGATCACCGCCGTGCTTTTGCCCGCGGCCGGGTTGCCGATCACCATGTACCACGGCAGCTCGTACAGCGCCGCGGTGCCCTTGGTCTGGCCCAGGCGCGAGGTCTTGATCGCCTTGATCGCCTCGTGCATGCGCTCGCGCAGCGCGTCGGTCTCGGCGCTGGGCCTGCCCTTGGCGTTGCCCGGCGCGCTGTGCGTGACGATCTCGCCGAGCTGCTGCGCGGCGCGGCGGTGGCGGATGCGGCGGGCGATCCACAGGGCCAGCAGCACCAGCAGGACCACCGCCAGCGCGATCGCCGCCCAGAACGCGAGCATCTTCAGCGTATTGCTGCCGAGGAAGAACATGGCGGCGATGACCGCCACGCCGATCGAGGCCAGCGTGCGCGAGTCGGTGAGAAAATAGCGGAGACGATTCATCTGGAGCGATTTCCCTGTCGGAACGGTGCGGCGGTCAGGCCGCCTTGCCTTGAACTGCGTCGTCGTCGTGTGGCGGGCCGACCAGCACGACGGCCCGCGCATGCGGCTCGCGCACGGACACGACAAGACTCGGTTGCTGCCCGGCGAGGCTGCGCTGGGCGGCCACCGCCAGCGCGGCGAGGATCGCCACGGCGCCGCTGTCGCCCCCGGCCATGCCCAGGTGCAGCCCCTGGCCGGTCGGGTCGAGGTCGGGATGCGCGGCGGCGATCGCCTCGGTGATCTCGGTGACGCGGCTGGCGCGGTGGTCGGCATCGCTGACCACGCAGGCGGGCGTCGCGTCCGGCCCGGCCTGCTGCTGCGCCTGCTCGAGCAGGTGGACCACCGTGTCGATGCGTGGGCGCCCGGCGGCGTCGGCGGAGTGCTCGCGCAGGCCGGCGAGCAGCCGGTGCAGGCGTGCCGCCGGCAGGGCCGGGGACGCCGGCCCGCGCGCCAGCAGCAGGCCACAGGCGCCTTCGCCGGGAATCAGCCCTTCCGGCTGCTCGTTGCCCATCAGCCGCCGTGCCGAGGCGAGCGCCGCCACGGCGGTTTCGCCCACCTGCGAGTCGCAGGCCAGCAGCAGGTGGCGGGAGTCGGCCCCGTTGCGGTTCAGCAGCAGGTTCAGCTCGTCGATGCGCGCCAGGGCCTGCACGCCGTCCGCCACCGCGACGGCATGCAGCGAGATCGCCGGCGCGCGCCAGCCTTCGCTCACCAGCCGGTGGCCGAACCAGGCCACCGCCGCGGTGCGCACGGCCTCGCTCCAGCGCTCCGGCAGCAGCAACTGGATGGCGATCGGCGCGGTCGGCTCCGGCGTCTCGTCGTCGGCGGGGGCCGCATGTCGTTCGAGCAGTTCGGCGGCGATCTCGGCGGCGAGCAGGAGGGACCGTTTGTGCTCGTCCTGCCAGCCGTCGAACGGTTCCGTCGAGGTGTCCTCGAAGGCGTCCGGCGCCACCGCGTCCACCGATGCGGCGTACACCGGCAGGCCGCGCGCGTCGCGCAGCGAGGGATGCAGCCCCGGGCGCCGGTTCGCCAGGGCGGCGTCGGCGACCTCCTCGGGCGTTTCGCCCGCCGGCAGGCGCAGGCGGCTGTCGAGCAGGGACAGGGTGAAGGACAGCGTCGGATCGGCGGCCTCGGCCGTGGCGGGGACCGCATCGCCGGCGGCGGACGGCGACGGGCGGGGGCGCTTGAGCCAGTCGATGCCGCTGCGCAGGCCGACGAAGCCGACGACCAGCGCCAGCGGCAGGCCGACGAACCAGACCGCCACGTCGGCGGCGTTGGGGATGCGATAGGTACTGCGCCAGTAGACGATCATGCCGGCCCACACCAGTCCGAAGACCAGGGCGATCCACAGCAGCGTGCGCAGTTTCGGGCGTTTCGCCATGTACGGTTCCTCACCACCGGCGCCTGCGGCGCCGGCCGATCCTTCAGCCCGCGCCAGTGGTGCTCTGGCTTGCGATGAGGGTGGCGCCGCATGCCGTGGTGTCGCCGTGGCGTGCAACGGGCTGGCCGTCGATGATGACGGTGGTGTCGCCGGTGGCGATCGCGTTGGCGCCGCACTTGGGGCAACTGACCTTGTCGCCCACCCGGGCGAGTTTCTTGCCGGCGACGTCGCTGGTGGTGGACGAGCCGGTGACCACGCCGCCGTGGCTGGTCCTGTCGCCGATCACGATGAAAGGTTTCGTCATACTCAGTGTCCCTACCGAAAATCCCTGACCGGGTTCAATGCCGGCGTGCGCTGGGCCCGGCCCCGGCCTTGTGCAGCTCGACGTGGCCGAAGTCCATCAGTTTCCAGCGTCCGCCCCATACCAGTCCCGCGGCCTGCGCCACCTCGCCGTACAGCCGGTAGCCGCGCATCGCCCACGGATCCTTTTCCGAGATGACAACCTTACCATCCCGATAGAACGCGCTGTCAGCGGCCAAACCGTACTGATGGTAGCTCTGATAGGCGCCGGCGTTTGTGACGGTCTTGGCCTGGGTGGAAAGCATGGCCTGCCGCTCGGGGCTGCGGTAGCCCTCCAGCAGCGCCATGTCGTAGCCGTAGCGCTCCTTCATCACCTTGAACACCGCCAGCAGGCGCTGGCGGAAATCGTCGTCGAGCCTGTCCCAGGCGCGACTCGCGCCGCCCAGGTCGGGACGGATCATCTCGACCTCACGGGTGGTGAAGATCTCCGGGGGCAGCGGCGGCGGCGGAACCAGTTGCTCGCCGCGCAGCAGGCTGGCGACCAGCTCGGCATTGCTGCCGCCGTCGCGCAGGGTGACGTCGAAGCCGTCGAGCATCACGTGCCGGCGCAGGCCGATCACCAGCAGCGGGGGCACCAGCAGCAGGACCACGATGGCGACAAGGGCCGCGCGGTGGCGGCGGATGTCGCGACCGAGCGATGTGCTGCCCTGGCGCACGGAATCGGAAGAGTTGCGCCATGTACGATGCGTGCGTCGGCCGAGTCGGTGCAGCAGCGAGGCGAAGCCTTGCCCGATGCGCCCGAGCCGGGCGCCCAGGCGCTCGCGGGCATCCGGGAAGCAGCACAGCCAGGCGAGTGCGAGCGCGGCGACGAACAGCGGGATCAGTGCGAAAGCCATTTCGTGTTGCAGCCCCATCCTTAAGACTGGTTGGACCGAGCCGGTCCGATGATTACAATCGCGGCGGGACCACGCAGGGTCCCGTGCTTCGCCCGAGGCCAAAGCCGAAAGGGAGTTACGCTTGGACCCGCAGGATCAACGGCCGAAACGGCCCAGCCTATTCGTCGGCGATACCGAACCGGCCGCGCAGCGGAACCGGATTCTAGCCGACATCGCCGGCACCACGGCCAAGCCCGGGAGACCGGCGAAAGCGCGGCGGTTCGGCTGGATCGCGTTCGGCGTGGCCGGGGTGTGCGTGGTCGCCCTGCTGTTGTGGCTGTCCTCGGACGAATCGCCGCGCAGCCCGGTGGCCGCGACCGCGGCGGACGCGCCTGCGAAGGCCGCCGCAGGCAGCGAGGGGCGCGCCGGCGGAACCGGCGCCACCATCGACGCGACGACAGGCCAGGCGACCGCGATGATCGTCAGCGACGCGCCGGCCCGTGCAAGCCAGGCGGCGGTTCCCGCGCCGGCCGCCGCCACGTCCGCGCAGCGCCAGGCGGCGATCGAACTGGACAAGGTCTTCGCGCCGCCGGCCCGTCCGGCGGCGACGACAGCGGCGGAGCGGCGCCCGGCCGGCAAGTCGACCAGGCGCGACGACGACGTGGACCTGCTGACTGCGCTGATGCGGCACCTGGACAGCCGGCCGAAGGCGCCGCCGGGGAGCGGCAGGGCCGCGGCGGCGGTGCAGGTCTCCGAGGCCGAGCGTATCGAGCGCCGCCTGAAAGTGTGCCCGGCCGCGAATACCGTCGCCGGCGTCACCTGCCGCCAGCGGATCTGCGCCGGGCACCTCGGCGAAACGCCCTCGTGCCCGGCGCCGAGGCAGGCCAACTAGCCCGGGCCGGGCCGCATCCGCCGATGTCGACGCGCCGGCAGGGCCGGCGCCTTGGTCACGCGTCGCGGGATTCGTCCGGACCCACGTCCAGCAGTTCTTCCAGGTGGGCCAGCGATCCGCTGTCCTTGACCACGCTTTTCAGCCATACGTGCAAGGGCATCGAGCCCCAGCGCGCGGCCTTGTCGGCGAGGTAGGCCACCGGGCTATGCGGTTCGGTGCGCCGGAAGAACTCGGCGACCTTGCGCAGTTGCGCCAGCGCTTCCTTGCGCGAGCCGATCTCGCCGTGCGCGATGGCCCGGGACGAAGAGGCGTCGGCCGGCCGATCGGCCGGCGGCGGCGAAGCATCGCCGGCCGGCGATGCGGCCGCGAGCTGCTCGCTGCCGTCGGCGTGCACGCCGGCGTCGCGCGCGAAGCGCAGCGCCGTGTGCACCGCCGATTCGAAGGCGTCGCGGGTGGCGGCGAAGCTCGGCCCTTGCTGGCCGAGCCGCGCATCCACCACGTCCTGCAGAGCCTGCAGGGCTTGCAGGCAGGCCGGGGCCTCGGCTGCCAGGCGCTGGTAGAACGCGAAGGCGGTGGCCGCGCGCGCGGCTTCGAGCTGGGCCGGTGCGGGCAGGTGCGATTCGCCGCCCTCGTGGGCATGGCGCGAGCGCGCGGCCTCGAAATCGACCTGCGCGTAGCGCCCCTGGGCACCGTCGGTGAGCGGCACCGAACGCACCCACTGGATCGACTGGTTCAGCAGCCAGGCGATCGTGCCGGTACGCAGTTCGTTCTCTTCGCCGTCCAGTTCCGGATGCAGGGTCTCCCAATAGCGGTCGCACAGGCCGGCGGTGAGCCGCAGGCCGGCATCGAGCCCGGCGAACCCGTGCAGGCGCGTGTGCGCCTCGGTCAGCCAGGCGGCAAGGCGCAGGTCCTTGCTGCGCGCCTGCAACAATGCCGAGCAGTGGCTGGCGACGGCCGGCCAGTCGGCGCTCTTCAGTTCGGTCACCCATTCGCCCTGGTCGAGCGAAGGATCGTCGGCGCGTCGGAACTCCTGGATGGCGTCGAATTCCGCCGAGTAGGAGAGATCCTCGCCGCAGGGCTGGCCGTCGGCGATCGGTGCGAGCAGGGAAGGGAGGTCGAGCATGTCAGCGATCCTGGCTGGAATGATCCGTGGGCGAGGGTATGTCGTTGCGCGGTCCGCGGCGCGAAGAAACCGCGTGACTCCGCCTGCGGGCAGGTGGCGTGCGCGGCGAATCCATCGCACCGATCATAAGGGAGTTGTGCGCCACACTTCACGCTACCTGTTCACGTCGCGGGCAGGCTTTGCGGGTATTCTTGCGACTTGCCATGGAAAGCCGCCCGGCGACATCGGGCGGGATCGTGCGGCCAAGGAGATGGATGGTGGTGGCTGAATCGGATTTCAGCGTCGCAGGCGAACTGTCAGTCATGTTCAGCGCCGCGACCCGCCTGTACGCCCTGGAAGGCGACGGCGCGNCCGGCGAACGCACCCTGCTCCGTCGCATAGGCCAGCGCGCCGATCGCCGTGCTGCCCACGCCCATCGCGCCGGCACCCGCACCCAGCGCGCTCGCCGCCAAGGCGCCCGCCTCGGT
>NZ_LMSL01000023.1:8603-39864 GCF_001428405.1 Frateuria sp. Soil773 | reverse complement strand
CGAATAGCTCGTGCCGTCGCTGTCCGTGTAGATCCCGCCCACCGCGGTCGACGACTCGCCGCTTGCCGCACTGTCCGCACCCGACGCCACGCTGTGCACGCCCGTCGCCGATGCGTCCTCGCTGCCGTCGGTCGCGCCATTGGCCTGGAAGAAGCGCGTGGCGTCGTCGACCGAGGCGTTGAGCTGGTCCACGTTCACCGCATCGGTGCCCGCGGTGCCGGCCGCCACGTTGGCGATCTGGCGCTCGGCGCCGGCGCTGCCCACCGATACCGTGTTGATGCGGTCGGCCACCGAGTCGGAACCGAGGGCGACCGCGTTGTACGCGGCGGCATCCACGTGCGAGCCGGTGCCGAGCGCCGTGCTGTTGTAGCCCTCGGCGCTGGCGTTGTAGCCGAACGACGAAGCCTGCTGCGCGGTGGAGCGGCTGGCCGCGCCCACTGCGGTCGCACGCAACGCCGTCGCCTGGGTCTTCACCGAGCCGTTCTCGCCGAGACCGCCGATGGCCGTGCTTTCCGCTCCCGTGGCGCGGCTGCTTTCGCCGATCGCCACGCTGCTCGCGCTGCCCGACTGCGCGTCCAGCCCGACCGCCAGCGCTCCGCGCCCGGTGGCCTTGGCGTTCACGCCTGCTGCCGTCGTGCCGATGCTCGAGGCCTCGCTCGACGCGCCCAAGGCCGTCGAGAGCGCATCGGTCGCATGGCTGTCGTAGCCGAGCGCGGTGCCCATGACGCCGCTGGCCTTGCTGTTCGCGCCGATCGCCGCGGCGCCCACCGCGCTGGCCGAGCTGAAGTAGCCGTTCGCCACCGCCGACATGCCACCGGCAACGGCGTTCATGCCGAACGCCGCGGAATAGTTACCCGCGGCATTCGCCGCGTAGCCGATCGCCGTCGCGTAGTCGGCGGCCTGGGCCGCTTGGCCGCCGGCCGTACCGCCGGCGCCCACCACCGGCACCACCACGGGGTTCCCGTCCGGATCGGCTTCGAGCTGGCCGGCCGATGCCTGGCCGGCGCTCAACAGCAGGGCCACGCCGGCGGCCGCCACGGTGGCGCGCACGCGCTTCGACGCACTGCCCTTGCCATTCGCCTTGGCGAACTCGGAAGCCACCACGAGCATCCCCAACGACTTGTTCCAAACCTTGCTGTAGATCTTGTTCATGACTTCGAATCCTCAAGAATTGCGTCTGGCGGAACCGCATCTACCGGCCGCGCCGAGGCGCGCGGGAGCGATTCCGATACTTGCGAAGCGGCGAATCCGATGCGGCACGGCGCGATCGATCACGGCCCACGTCCTGCCGCGCACGGCGCGGCAGGACGCTTTACCTCACGGGACCTGGTCGCAGGTGACCTTGACCGTGGCGAACGCGGCCGTCACGTCGGCCGCGCTGTAGCCGCGGTCGGTGGCCGCCTGCTCGACGCCGCAGGCGCCGCCGTCGAAGGTCTCGTTCGGCTGCCAGTAGAGCGCGTTGGCATCGTGGAACACCTCGAACGCCTTGCGCGTGTCCCAGCCGCTGGTCTTGGCCAGCAGGCAGAACGCGCGGTTGTAGACGCCGCTGGAGTAGTGCACGTCCAGGGAGTCGTCGTACTGGTCGGCGTCGTCGATGGAGGCGCCGTCGCGGCTCGGCGTGCACATGTCGCGCAGCGAGGGCAGGTCGCCCGGGCCGACGCTGGCCGGGTTGATGAGATCCTTGCCGACCAGGAAGTCGTTGCTGCCGCGGTCGAAGAACTTCACCGCTTCGCCCGCCATGTCCGAGAACGCCTCGTTCATGCCGCCGGACTGGGCGTCGTACTCCAGGCCCGAGTGCTGCTCGGTGAAGCCGTGGCTGATCTCGTGGCCGGTGACGTCGAGCACCACGAACGGGTAACTGTTCTTGCCGTCGTTGTCGCCGAACACCATCTCCGACCCGTCCCAGAAGGCATTGGCGTAGTTGACGCCGTAGTGCACCCACATGTGCAGTTGCATCGCCGAGCCGTCGGGATTCTTCAGCGGCGGTTCGCCGAACCAGTCGGTGTACATGTCGTGCACGACGCCGCCGAAATGGTGGGCGTCGTTGATCGGCGAGAAGGCGCCGTTGACGGCGTCGCCGCCGCTGGTATACGGCGCCGCGCCGCAGCCGAACGACCACTGGGTGACGCGCTGGCCGCCGGCCAGGTTGTAGGTGGCGACGCGGTCGTTCTGCATGTAGCAGGTCAGCCCGGTGCGCTGCACGTCGAGCAGTTCGCGGCCGGCGCCGCTGCCGTCGTAGTAGTACGAGCCGGTCGCGCCGTTGCCGCCGATGCCGGTGGCCTGGACGTTGGTGGTGGTGCCCGGACCCGGCGGCAGCCGCCCGTTGGTGATGCCTTCCCACTGTTTGATGATCTGGCCCGTGCTGGCGTCGATCAGCGCGGTCGGGCGCGACATGCCGTGGCCGCTGTCGACCACGAACGAGGTGCGGTAGACCAGGCGCGCCTTGTTGCCCGCGCCCGGGTAGACGAACAGTTCCGACTTGGCGTTGGACACCGCCTGCCGGGACGACAACTGGCGCGCCGCCTTCAGCGTGGACTGCGCCTGCGCCGCGCTCAGGCGCGGGGTCACCGAGGGAAGGTCGGCCACGATGCCGCGCTCGGCGTGCCCTTTCACCGAGAGCACGTTGCCGCTGCGGTCGCGCTCGACCACCACGCTGCGGCCGTAGACGGGAATGCCGTTGAAGGTCTGCTGCTCGCGGGTCTTCACGCTGCCGCGTTGCGTCGTCGCGCTGGCGGTGGTCGCCACGTACGAGGCGCCGCTGCCGAGATTCAGGCGGGAGGCCATCGCCGCCGGGGTCGCCTTGCCCAGTTGGCTGGCGCTGACGGTGACGGTGGTGGAGGCGGCGAAAGCCGGGGAAGCGGCAGTCGCGCCGAGCGCAACGAGCAGGGCGGCGGTCAGGTTCTTGCGTAGCATGTGGAAACCTCTTCGTTGGTCACGGGCCGGCAGCGGAGCCGCCGGCCGCTCACTGGATTCGCAGAGGTGCAGGCCGGCTTGGCCGGCCTGCACCGCGTTACCGCTCGGAACGCTCAGCGTGCGCTGTAGCTGCCCTGCACCGACACGCCGGAGAAGGCTTTCTCGCCCACCACCAGGAGGTAGTAGGTGCCGGCCGCCGGCAGTGCCGTCACCACCGACTCGCTGTTGCCGGTGTGCACGGACTTGCTGCCGTAGTCGGTTGTCGTCGGCGCCGCACCGACCTTCACGTACAGCGAGACGTCGCCGCTGCCGCCGAAGGTGCGCAGGTTGAGGCTGCGCGAGTTGGCCGGCACGTCCAGCTTGTACAGCTTGCTGCTGCCCGCCGCGCCGGACTGGCCGCCGAGCGCGACGCCCTTGGTCAGTGCAATGGCGTCGTCGCCCGGGTTGCTGGAGGCGCCCCAGGCATCGAGCTGGTTCTGCAGCTCGGCATCGCTCAGGCAGGCGTTCAGGCTGCTGGCCTGGCCGGAGGTGATCACGCCGTCGCTGGCGAGACCGGCCGCATAGGCCTGCATCAGCGCCTTGTAGTCGGCGAAGTCCGCCGCCGAAGCGGCCTTCAGCTTGGCGCTGGCCAGCACGTTGGCGCCTACCACCACGCCGCCCGGCACCCAGGTCGGCACGCCGGTATCGCAGGTCAGGAGCTTCTGGGTGGTGTCGTTGAGCTTCCAGCCCTCGTCCATGAACACCGCCGGCGTCAGGTCGAGGTCGTACTGGCCCTGCAGGCCCGAGACTTCCTGGAAGTTCATCAGCGCTTGCGGCGTCAGGCGCGTGTCGAAATGCGAGAACGACGAACCCAGGTTCAGCGTCGTCGGCGCATAGATCAGCACGTTGCCGTCCGCATCGGCGCCGCCGATCTGGTCGCCCAGCACCATGCCGATGGTGAGGCCGGCGGCGTTCTGCTTCAGCTTGGTGCCATCGGCCTGGCTGATCGCGATCACCGGGATGGTCGGGTCGCCCTGGTCGTCGCCGGCCGGGATGATCGAGCCGGCCTGGTTGTTGGCGAGGATCACCGCGGTGGCGCCGGCGGCCTGGGCCAGCCGCGCCTTCACGGCGAAGCCGCAGGTGCCGCGGTCGATGAGCGCGATGTGGCCGTTGACCGCCGCGGCGTTGTCGAACGCCGTGCAGCCTTCCGCATTGCTGCCGGTGGCAGCCACCACGGCCGTGTTGGGCGCGAAGTTGGAAACGGTGGCGGCGGGGCCGAAGCTGGCCTGGTTGAAGGCGTAGTCGCCCGCCGCACCCGCCGGGGCGCTCGCCCGCAGCAGCGTGGGATAGGTCAGCACCAGCGGCATCTGCGCCTTCAGGTTGGCGCCGGTGAACACCAGGTGGCCGTCGTTCAGCGCGGAATCCTTGCGGCCGTTGTCGTCCAGGTCGTACCACTTCTTGCCCTTCGCGTTGTCGTAGACGAACAGCGAGTAGATGTCGGGCAGCGGGCCATTGGAACCGGACGCGGGCTTGCCGCTGGTCAGGTCGTTGAACGCCGAGAAGCCCAGGCCGTGCGCCATTTCGTGCAGCATCACGTTGAGCAGGTTGGACTGGCCGGACGGGGTCTTGCCGTCGAGGCCGAAGTACCAGCCGAGGTTGTCCAGGCAGCCGGTGGTGCCCAGGCCGCCGTTGAACTGGATCTGGATATCCGACTTGCTCGGGTCCACGTCTTCGCCGGCGAACATGTTCAGCAGCGCCACGTGGTACCAGGTCTGGTCGAGCGCGCCGGCCGGGGCCTGGCCCGGGTTGAACGAATAGATGCCCAGCGGGCGGGTCGAGCCCAGCACGCCGCTGGTGGAATCGCACTCGAGCTTCTTGAAGGCGACGTCGATGTTGACCGGCACGTCGCTCTTCAGCACGGCGCCCCACATGTTGGCCGCGAACTGGAACACGATGCGCGCCTGCTCGCCGCGGGTGGTGCCCGGATTGCCGCCGACCGGCGCCGCCGGGGTCGGATCGTCCAGGCCCTGGCCGCTGCCGGCATCCAGGTTCTTGATGTTGATGTCACCGGCGTAGGCCAGGCCGGCCGCACACAGCAGGCCGGCGGAGAACAGCGCGCTGAACAGCTTGCGACGGCGGATCATTTCGTCACCTCCACGGCAGCGGCGCTCGTTTCGCCCTCGTGATGAATGCGGTAGCTGCCGTCGGCGGCGCGCTCGGCGACCAGGCGGGTGGACAGGCTTTCCGGCACGTCCATGCCGGTCACGGTCCTGCCGCTGCGCAGCTTCAGGGTGCGCAGCGTGGCGTGGGCATCGGCCATCGTGCGCGGGCCGCGGTCGACGCCCTGCGCCGCGCGGCTGCTCTCGATCATCTTGTTGAGCTTGGCCACCTCCGCCGCCGTCGGCGCGCGCCGCTTGCCGGTCGCCGGATCGATGAAGGTAACCTGGCTGTTCTGCGCGGATACCCCCTGCGGCGCCGCCTGCTGCTGGCCATCGGCGGCCATCGCCGCACCGGCGGCGAACAGGCCGGTGAGGGCCAGGCCGAATGCCTGGACCATCGTCTTCTTGTGCATGCACACTCCTCCCGTTGAGATGCAAGGCCGTTTGCCGGCCTGCAAGACCGGGGCGGGATGGATCCCGCCCAATACTTTCACCACAGCAAGAAAACCTGCCCGGGGAACCTCATGGATCGCGTGCCGTTCGCTGCGGCGCGCGCACGCTCCCGCCGGGCGAAGCCATAGGCCGCCCGCATCGCGTCGGTGGTGATTGCCGAGCCTCTCCCGCAGCCGCGCAGCGGCTTTCGCTCTCGCCTTCCACATCCATGCCCCTTCCCCGTCGTTGCCTGGTCGGAGCAAGCGGCCCAAGCGACGGGCGCCCCGTGGAATCCCCCCATTCCACGCTTCGGCAAGGCACCTCACGGATGCTTGCCTAGCTGACCAAGACCTCAAATTCTTTCGAATCCGTCACTGAAACTAACAGCGATTTCCTACGACCGCAATGCGACTTTTTCATGTTCCGATGGCCGCCTTCGACGGCCGCCGGGGGACGTCATGACGCACTGCAATGGTTTGCCGTTTTGCGCGGCGCGCGGGGTCTGTGACAATCGGTTTTTTCACCCCGGACCAACCCATGCAGTTGCTCGATATCGGCGCCAACCTCACGCACGAGTCGTTTCACCACGACCTGCCTGCTGTGCTGCAACGTGCGCAGACGCATGGGGTGGGGCGCATGGTCGTGACCGGCGCCTCGCGCGACGGCAGCGAGCACGCCCTGGCGCTGGCGCGCCGGCATCCGGGCACGCTGTACGCCACCGCCGGCGTGCACCCGCACCATGCGATCGACTACGACGACGCCACCGACGAGCGGCTGCGCGCGCTGGCGCTGGAGCCGGAGGTCCGCGCGGTCGGCGAGACCGGGCTCGACTACAACCGCAACTACTCGCCGCGCGAGGTGCAGTTGGCGGCGTTCGAGCGACAACTGCGGATCGCCGCCGATTGCGGCAAGCCGCTGTTCCTGCACCAGCGCGACGCGCACGGGGATTTCCTGGCGCTGCTGCGGCGCTACCGCGACCGGGTGCCGGCGGCGGTGGTGCACTGCTTCACCGACAGCCGCGAGGCGCTGCACGACTACCTCGCCCTGGATTGCCACATCGGCATCACCGGCTGGATCTGCGACGAGCGGCGCGGCACCCACCTGCGCGAGTTCGTGCGCGAGATCCCGGCCGGCCGCCTGATGATCGAGACCGACGCGCCCTACCTGCTGCCGCGCACGGTACGCCCGGCGCCCAGCCACCGGCGCAACGAGCCGATGTACCTGAGGCACATCTGCGAGGAAATCGCGCGCGACCGCGGCGAGCCGGCCGAGGTCACCGCGGCGAACAGCACGGCGACGGCGGAGGCGTTCTTCGGGCTGCCGCGCACAGCGCAAGCCTGAGGAGCGGCTGCGGCAACCACTGCAAGGCTGGCGCAGGAGCGACTTCGGTCACGATGCCCTGGAGCCTGCCCACGATATCCGGGTACCCCAGCGAAACGTCGTCCCAGCGCAAGCCGGGATGACGCTTCATGGGGAATGCCTGGGAGACTTCGAGCAGGCTCTCAGGGATTTCCAGCAGAGCGTTCACGGCCGGCATCGCCCCGCGAGAGAACGTCGCGGAAAGAGGGGCACTAAGGCTGCAGCACGCGCGTCTCGCCGGGCGCCAGCCCGTCCAGCGCATGGTCGCCGACGCGCACGCGGATCAGCCGCAGGGTGGGAAAGCCGACCGCGGCGGTCATCCGGCGCACCTGGCGGTTGCGGCCTTCGCGCAGGGTGATGGCGAGCCAGCTGGTCGGGATCAGCTTGCGGAAGCGCACCGGCGGGTCGCGCGGCCACAGCCAGTCCGGCTCGGCCACGGGCTCGACGCCGGCCGGCAGGGTCGGCCCATCCTTCAGCGCCACGCCGCGGCGCAGGGCGGCCATCGCGGCCGCGGTGACCGCGCCGTCCACCTGCACCAGGTAGGTCTTGGGCTGCTTGTGGCGCGGGTCGGTGAGCCGGTGCGCCAGCGCGCCGTCGTCGGTGAGCAGGAGCAGGCCCTCGCTGTCGTGGTCCAGCCGGCCGACCGGATACACGCCCTTCTGCCGCACGTGGTCGGCCAGCGTGGGCCGGCCGTCGTCGGTGGTGAACTGGCACAGCACGCCGTACGGCTTGTTGAGCGCGAGCAGCATGCCGGTGGCGCGCTCAGTGCCTGGCGGCGGCCGGCTTCACGAAGCGCAGGGTCATCCGGTCGGACTCGCCGATCGCCTGGTACTTCGCGCGGTCCTGCTCGCCCAGCGTGAGGGTCGGCGGCAGGGTCCACACGCCCTTCGGGTAGTCCCTGGTGTCCTTCGGGTTCGCGTTGACCTCGCTCTCGCCGTCGAGCACGAAGCCGGCATCGGTCGCCAGCTTCTTCACGTAGGCGGTCGGCAGGTAGCCGCTGGCCTTGACCTGGTCGAGCGTGGCGCCGTCGGCCGCGCGGTGGTCCACCACGCCGAGCACGCCGCCCGGTCGCAGCACGGCGAAGAACGCCTTGAACATTGCCGGCGCGGTATCGGCCATGACCCAGTTGTGCACGTTGCGGAAGGTCAGCACCAGGTCGGCCGAGCCCGGCTCGCCGAGCACCGGCGCCTGCGGATCGAAGGCGACGATGGCGGCCTTGCCGTAGTGCGCCGGGTCGGCGGCGAACTTGCGCCGCAGCGCCGAGTCGTCGCTGCGCGCCTCGCCGTCGCTGGCCGGCCGCTTCTCGGCGGCGACGTAGTGGCCGTTGTCGCGCAGCAGCGGCGCGAGGATCTCGCTGTACCAGCCGCCGCCCGGGGTGATCTCGATCACCGTCTGGTCCGGCTGCAGGCCGAAGAAATCCAGCGTGTCCTTGGGATGGCGGTAGGCGTCGCGCGCGCGGTTGGCGGCCGAGCGCCAGTCGCCGGCCAGCACCTGGTCGAGCTGCTCGGCGGTGTACTGGCTGGCGCTGGTCGGCGGCACCAGTTCCGAGGCGGGCTGGTCCTGCGCCATGGCCGGCGCGGCGAGCGCAAGCGCCAGATACAGCGACGACACGAGCGGATGTTTCATCGGTGGCTCCCTGACTTCCCTGCGGCTCCGGGTGGACGAAGCCTGTCGGCAACGGCGTAAAGGCGAGGTGGACGGATCAGAACGGACGCGGGCAGACCGACTGCAGGCCGTCGATGTGCTCGTGCAGGTCCGGGGCGATACCCTGCCACATCGGGTCGAGGATGAAATCGATACCTTCGTAGCGGGCCAGCTTGGCGGCCGGGATGAAGTCCGCGTCGCCGGCGACCAGGATGATCTGGTCCACCTGCTTCTTGTAGGCCAGCGCGGCGATGTCGATGCCGATCTTCATGTCCACCTGGGTCTGGCGCATGTCCGGCTCGAAATGCTCGTCGCCCAGCGCGTCCGAGTGCAGCGTGCCGTCGCGCAACTGCTGCTGGGCGTGGTACTTCAGCTTCCACTCGCCGCGCTCGGCGAGCCGGCCCAGCCGCAGCGCCATCTTGCGCTGGCGGCGCAACTGGTCGTGCAGGTCGCGGCGGAAGTCGGCGGCGCCGGTGCGGCCGAAGTCGATGCTGTCGCCGCTGACCGGCTTGACGAAGCGCTTCTCCAGCGGCGGGCAGTCGTAGAAGAAGATGCGGTAGAGCGATTCGCGCGGGCGGTCCAGCGCCTTGAGGTGCTCCAGCGCCATGCCGAACACGGTCTTGGCCACGGTGCGCGCGTCGTTCGCGTCGCGGTCGCCCCACACCTTGCGGTAGCGGGCAAGGAAAAACGCGCCATCGACGAGGAAGGCGGTACGGCTCATAGGAAATCCTTATGGATGTAGCTGACGGGCCGTGTCGCGACGGCCGCCGGCCGGAAGGGCCGGCGGCGCGATTCTACGGCATCCGCCGCCGGCGCGGCAGCTCAGTAGCGGATCACCGAGCGGATCACCCGGCCTTCGTGCATCAGCTCGAACGCCTCGTTGATGCGCTCCAGCGGCAGCACCTCGGTGACCATCTCGTCGATGCGGATCTCGCCGGCGAGGTAGCGCTCGACGTAGCCGGGCAACTGGCTGCGCCCCTTCACGCCGCCGAACGCCGAGCCGCGCCACACCCGCCCGGTGACCAGTTGGAACGGCCGCGTGCTGATCTCCTGGCCGGCGCCGGCCACGCCGATGATGATCGACTCGCCCCAGCCCTTGTGGCAGCACTCCAGCGCCGAACGCATCACCTGCACGTTGCCGATGCATTCGAACGAGTAGTCCACGCCGCCGTCGGTGAGCTCCACGATCACCTGCTGGATCGGCGTGTCCGGGTAGTCCTTCGGATCGATGCAGTCGGTGGCGCCCAGCAGCTTCGCCATCTCGAACTTCGCCGGGTTGGTGTCCACCACCACGATGCGCCCGGCCTTCGCCATCACCGCGCCCTGCACCACCGACAGGCCGATGCCGCCCAGGCCGAACACCGCCACCGAGGCGCCGGGCTCCACCTTGGCCGTGTTCAGCACCGCGCCGATGCCGGTGGTGATGCCGCAGCCGAGCAGGCACACCTTGTCCAGCGGCGCGGCCGGGTTGATCTTCGCCAGCGAGATCTCCGGCAGCACGGTGTATTCGCTGAACGTGCTGGTGCCCATGTAGTGCAGCAGCGGCCTGCCGTTCAGGGAGAAGCGCGAGGTGCCGTCCGGCATCAGGCCCTGGCCCTGGGTGGCGCGGATCTTCTGGCACAGGTTGGTCTTGCCCGAGCGGCAGAACTTGCACTCGCCGCATTCGGGCGTGTACAGCGGGATCACGTGGTCGCCCGGCTTCAGCGAGGTGACGCCTTCACCCACCTCCTCCACGATGCCGCCGCCCTCGTGGCCGAGGATCACCGGGAACTGCCCCTCCGGATCGGCGCCGGACAGGGTGAACGCGTCGGTATGGCACACGCCGGTGGCGACGATGCGCACCAGCACCTCGCCGGCCTTCGGCCCGGCGACGTCGACCTGCTCGACGGTGAGTGGCTTGCCTGCTTCCCAGGCGACGGCGGCGCGTGACTTCATGGCGGGATTCCTCGATGTTGTGCGTACGGACGACCGCCAATGATGACGCCACGCCGCGCGCGGCGAAACCGCGGCGGCCGCCGGCTCAGCTTTCCAGGGTGCCGCCGTCCTGCAGCGCGGGCATCCGCTTGCAGTAGTCGTCGGCCTCGGCATGCAGCCATTCGCGGAACAACTGCAGGCCGCGGTGGTCGTGCGAGCGCGACGGGTAGACCAGGTAGTACGCCTCGGGCACCTTCAGGTAATGCCGGCCGAGCACCTGCAGGTGGCCGGCGTCGAGCAGCGACTTCGAGGTGACCATCCGCCCCAGCCCCACGCCCAGCCCTTCCAGCGCCGCATGGCGCGCCGCGTCGACGCTGTCGAAGTTCGCCACGTAGCGCCTTGGCAAGGTGCCGCCGAAACGCTGGAACCAGCTTCGCCAGCGGTCGGCCGGGTTGGGATCGCCGAGCAGCGGCCAGCCGGTGAGGTCGTCGCGGTCCGCATCGCCCATGCGTTCGAGCAGGCTGGGTGCGGCCATCGGCGCGATCCACTCGCCGAACAGGCGCTCGCAATGCAGCCCCGCCCACTGGCCGCGGCCGTAGCGCAGCGCGCAGTCCACCGGCTCGCGGTCGAAGTGCACCAGGGCCGACGTCGATTGCAGGCTCAGTTCCAGCTCCGGATGCGCGGCGACCAGCCGCGGCAGGCGCGGCACCAGCCAGCTCGACAGGATGCCGGGGCTGGCGCTGAGCGTGAGCGCGCCGTGGCGCCGCTCGCGGTAGCGCGACAGCGCATGCTCGATGCCGTCGACGTGCTCGCCCACCGCCTCCAGCAGGCTGCAGCCCTCCACCGTCAGCGTCACCCCGCGCGGGCCGCGCTCGAACAGGCGCCGCTCCAGCCGCTCCTCGAGCTGGCGCATCTGGTGGCTGAGCGCGCTGACGGTGAGGTTCGCCTGCGCCGCGGCGCGCGACAGGTTGCCTTGCCGGGCGACCAGCACGAACTGCTGCAGCAGGCCCAGGGGCAGCTTTCCCATCTTGAAGATCCCTCAAGGCTGGCTTGCGAATATATCGCTTTTTGCGGCTTTGCCGCCTGCGTATCTTGAGCGTATCCCCACACTCACCTTCCCCCCGCGAGGTGTCCGCGATGAGCTCGATCTGGACCAATCTGCTGTTCCTGCACGGCCACGTCACGCACTCGGGCGACCTGGCCTGGCGGCCCGACGCGCCCCGCGACGAGGCCGGCACCCGGGCCAGGCCGGCGGCGCAGACGCCATCGGCCTGCGAAACGCCGGACGGCTGCTGCGAACCCACCTGCGCCTGATCCCGCCGCAGCGGCGCCGCGTGGGTTGATTCCCGCGCCCGGCGCAACTACCTCGGATGGAGTGCGCGTCGCCGTCGTGGCGGCGCGCCCCGCCCGTTCCCCATCCGAGGTCCTCCCATGCAACTGCGCCCGCTCGGCAACTCCCCGCTCTCCATCGCCCCGCTCGCCTTCGGCGGCAACGTGTTCGGCTGGAGCGCCGACGAAGCCCGCTCGTTCGAGCTGCTCGACGCCTTCGTCGATGCCGGCTTCAACCTCGTCGACACGGCGGACGTCTATTCGGCCTGGGTGCCGGGCAACCGCGGCGGCGAATCGGAAACCATCATCGGCCGCTGGCTGAAGAAGAGCGGCAAGCGCGACCGCGTCGTGATCGCCACCAAGGTCGGCAAGTGGGCCGAGCACCCCGGGCTGTCGCCGGCCAACATCCAGCAGGCGGTGGATGCCTCGCTGCAGCGCCTGCAGACCGACCGCATCGACCTGTACCAGGCGCACAAGGACGACGCCAGCGTGCCGCTGGCCGAGACGCTGGGCGCCTTCGGCCGGCTGATCGAGCAGGGCAAGGTGCGCGCCATCGGCGCCTCCAACTACGGCGCGGACCGCCTGGAGGAAGCCCTGCGGATGTCGCGCGAGCACGGCCTGCCGCGCTACGAGAGCCTGCAGCCGGAATACAACCTGGCCGACCGCGCCGGCTACGAGGCGGCGCTGGAGCCGCTGGCTCGCCGCGAGAACCTGGGCGTGATCAACTACTACGCGCTGGCCAGCGGCTTCCTCACCGGCAAGTACCGCAGCGAGGCCGACCTCGCCAAGAGCGCGGCGCGCGGCGACAGCGTGAAGAAATACCTCGACCCGCGCGGCCTGCGCATCCTCGCCGCGCTGGACGAAGTGGCCGCCGTGCACCGCGCCACGCCGGCCCAGGTGGCCCTGGCCTGGCTGATGGCGCGGCCGGGCATCACCGCGCCGATCGCCAGCGCGACCAGCGTGGAACAGCTCCACGAACTGCTCGGCGCGGCGAAGCTGCAACTCGGCCGCGAGGACATCGCCGCGCTCGACGCCGCCAGCGCCGCGTAGGCGGGCCGGCACCGAAGCGGGCCGGACGAGCGGGCCGTTGCCTCGCCAGGCACGATGTCCGATCCGGCTGGCCCGCTTTGTGAGCCGGCTTACGATCCCAGGTGCCCAACGAAACGTCATCCCAGCGGCTTTCAACGGCCGCAGGGCCGGTCAAGCTGGGATCCAGTGTCGTTGGGCTTTCGAGGAAACAGTCACTGGATGACTCGCTGCGCTCGCCCCTTCGGGGCCGGCCTTCGGCCGTTCAACGCTCGCAAAGCCCGCTTTTGTCCTGCTTCCGCAGGAATGACGCAGGACGGCTGGACCGGCGGATAAACTTGATCGTGGCGCTCAGCGCGCCGCCGAAGAAGCCGGCGCCGGCGACGACGCGGCCGGCGCCGGCGCCACCGGGACGGTCGCCGCCTCGTCGTCCGGCGCGACCACCTCGTAGCCTTCGGCGCGCAGCGTCGCCAGGTAGCCGTCCGGCGCCAGCAACTGGTTCATCGAGAGCATGGCGAAGCTTTGCGGATGGATCGCCAGCGCGCGCCGCGCCGCGTCCAGCCACATCCCGCGCATCCGCGGCACGATGTCGTCCATGCCGAGCTGGCGCGCGAAGCCGGCGCCGGTGATCGCCTCCATGCAAGTCTGGCGCGGATCCTCCACGCCGGCGGCCTTGCGCAGCGCCTCGATGTCGCCGGTGGCCCAGGCGTTGGCGTGCGCCGCCATCTGCGGCAACTGGGTATCCAGCGCCACCATCGTGCTGTGGAAGCAGGCCACGTCGTCCGGCCCGGCCGCCTTGAACGCCTTCAGCACCGCGCGCGGGTTGGCCACATCGACCTCGTAGCGGACCTGGGTGATCGGCACCTGGTACTGCCGGGCCAGCCGCTTCACCTCGTCGGCGACGCCGCCGGAACTGCTGAGGTTGGCCGCCTTCAGCGCCCGGTTCGCCAGCTCCAGCGCGGCGAAGATCGGCCGCCACCGCTCGATGCCGTGGTCGCGCCCGATGTAACGCGCCTTCAGCGCGGTCCAGCGCGCATAGTCGGCGACCGGCACGACTTCGTCGAGGGTGCGGCCGTCGGCGTTCTTGCGCGCGCTGTAGATCGACGGCAGCAGGAACAGCTTGCCGAAGAAACCCACCTTCGCCTTGAACTTGAGCGTCGGCTGGCCGATCACCTCCTGCGCGCCGGCGATCGCGTGCTCGACGTCGCTCGACTCCCAGCGCACCTTTTCCGGCAGCGGCGAACTCACGCCCAGCACCCACATCACGTGGCCGCCGCGGCCGACCTTCCACAGGCCGGGCCCGGGCTGCACGCCGCTCACCATCACCGGCGCCAGGTCGGTGACGGCGGTGCTGGACGGCGGCGAAGGCGCGGTCTGCGCCAGGGCGGCGGCGGGCGCGAGGCACCCCAGCAGCAGGAGAGAGGGCTTCCATGTCATGCGCGGCGCTCGCTTGCTCGAAGGGGATGGCGACGATGCCACAGACCGCACGGGGCGGTGCCGGTTCCCCAGTGCCACCTCGTGCCCGGCATCGACGGAATGAAACACGGGGCCTTCATTGCCGATGCCTCCGGTGCGGGAAAAGTCGGCACCGGCCGCACCGTGACGGCCGGGCGACGCATCACGGGAAAGGGCGCCGGACTGCCCTTTCCCGATGCTCGTCGTGGCGAGCGGATACCTGATGCCCGAGGGCGATCGATGGCAGGGAACGATCGTGCCGCCATTCCCGCGAAAGCGGGAGGCGCTTCGCAACAACCGAAGCGCCGGTCATCCCGTGACGTCGAGAAGCCCCGGATTCCTGCTCTTGCCCCCTTTCGGGGTTCGCAGGAATGACGGACATCATCCGCGCAGGCGACGGGCGCAAAGCCGCGAGGCCCGCGAGCCCGCGGCCCTCCTCCTCATCGAACGCACATCGGCATCAGGACGCGGCCAGCGTCGCCAGCGCCGCGTTGAAGGTGTTGCTCGGACGCATCGCCGCGCTCACCCGTGCCAGGTCCGGATGGTAGTAGCCGTGGATGTCCACCGGCTTGCCCTGCGCGCCGTTCAACTCGCCGACGATGGCCGTCTCGCCGTCCGTCAGCGCCTTGGCCAGCGGGGCGAACTTCGCCTTCAGCGCGGCATCCTCGTCCTGCGCCGCCAGCGCCTGCGCCCAGTACAGCGCCAGGTAGAAGTGGCTGCCGCGGTTGTCCAGCTCACCGACCTTGCGCGCCGGCGACTTGTTGTTGTCGAGGAACTTGCCGTTGGCCTGGTCCAGCGTCTTCGCCAGCACGGCCGCGGCGGCGTTGCCGTAGCGGTTGGCCAGGTGCTCCAGCGACGCGGCCAGCGCGAGGAACTCGCCCAGCGAATCCCAGCGCAGGCAGTTCTCTTCCACGAACTGCTGCACGTGCTTGGGCGCCGAGCCGCCGGCGCCGGTCTCGAACAGGCCGCCGCCGGCCATCAGCGGCACGATCGACAGCATCTTCGCGCTGGTGCCCAGCTCCAGGATCGGGAACAGGTCGGTGAGGTAGTCGCGCAGCACGTTGCCGGTCACCGAGATGGTGTCCTGGCCCTGGCGGATGCGCGCCAGCGAGAACTTCGTGGCCTCCACCGGCGACAGGATGCGGATGTCCAGGCCGTCGAGGTCGTGGTCCTTGAGGTAGCGCTCGACCTTGGCGATCACCTGGGCGTCGTGCGCGCGCGCCGGGTCGAGCCAGAACACCGCCGGCGTGTGGCTGAGGCGCGCGCGGGTCACCGCCAGCTTCACCCAGTCCTGCACCGGCGCGTCCTTGGTCTGGCACATGCGCCAGATGTCGCCCGCCTCCACCGCATGTTCCAGCAGTACGTTGCCGGCCTCGTCGGTCACCTTCACCGTGCCGTCGGCGGCGATCTGGAAGGTCTTGTCGTGCGAGCCGTATTCCTCGGCCGCCTGCGCCATCAGGCCCACGTTCGGCACGCTGCCCATGGTTACCGGGTCGAAGGCGCCGTGCGCCTTGCAGTCCTCGATCACCGCCTGGTACACGCCGGCGTAGCAGCGGTCGGGGATCACCGCCTTGGTGTCCTGCAGCTTGCCTTCCAGGTTCCACATGCGGCCGGAGTCGCGGATCATCGCCGGCATCGAGGCGTCCACGATCACGTCGCTGGGCACGTGCAGGTTGGTGATGCCCTTGTCGGAATTGACCATCGCCAGCGCCGGCCGTGTCGCGTAGGCTGCGTCGATGTCCGCCTTGATCGCGGCCTGCTGCTCCGCCGGCAGGTTGCCGATGCGCGCGTAGAGGTCGCCGATGCCGTTGTTCGGATCGAAGCCGACGGCCTTCAGCGCGTCGGCGTGCTTTGCCAGCACGTCCTTGTAGAACTCCGATACCACCACGCCGAACATGATCGGGTCGGACACCTTCATCATGGTCGCCTTCAGGTGCAGCGAGAACAGCACGCCCTGCCGCTTCGCGTCGGCGATCTGCGCATCGACGAAGGCGGCCAGCGCCTTGCGGCTCATCACCGCCGCGTCGATGATCTCGCCCGCCTGCAGCGCGGTCTTCTCCTTCAGTACGCTGTGGCTGCCGTCCTTGCCGAACCATTCGATGCGCACGCTGCCGGCCTGGTCGACCAGCGCCGATTTCTCGCTGCCGTAGAAGTCGCCGCCGTCCATGTGCGCCACGTGGGTCTTCGAGTCCGCGCTCCACGGACCCATGCGGTGCGGATGCTTGCGCGCGTAGTTCTTCACCGAGAGCGGCGCGCGACGGTCGGAATTGCCCTCGCGCAGCACCGGGTTCACCGCGCTGCCCTTGACCTTGTCGTAGCGCGCCTTGACGTCCTTCTCGGCCGCGTCCTTCGGCGCGTCCGGATAGTCCGGCAGCGCGTAGCCCTGGCCCTGCAGCTCCTTGATCGCCGCCTTCAGCTGCGGCATCGAGGCGCTGATGTTGGGCAGCTTGATGATGTTCGCGTCCGGCGTGGTCGCCAGCCGGCCCAGCTCGGCGAGATCGTCGGCGATCTTCTGGTCGTCCCTCAGCAGCTCCGGAAACAGCGCGATGATGCGCCCGGCCAGCGAGATGTCGCGGGTCTCCACCTTGATGCCCGCGGTGCCGGTATAGGCATCGATGATCGGCAGCAGCGACTGCGTCGCCAGGAACGGGGCTTCGTCGGTCAGCGTGTAGATGATCTTGGGGGTGTTGGACATGGTCTGCACGGGCCTCTTGCTACGGCATTTCTGGGGAAAGGGTGCACTGCTGCCATCGGCGCCTGCGTCGAAACGCGCACGCGTGGCATGCGGCATCCGCTCGTCGGGCTCGCCCTCCGGACCGTCCGCCGGGGTTCGCGAAAGCTGCCCATTGTCGCGGTTTCGCCGCGCCCGGGAAAGCGCGGCGCCCGCCGCCCCGATGCCAAGGCAGCCCCTGCCGATCCACACGGCCCATGGCTCAGCCACTGTCTTGCACGATGAGACGCCTTGCCCGCATGCTGGCCCGAGCTGATGCGACAGGGGGTTGCAAGGCGATGCAAGAGCTCGGTCCCGCCGACCTGAAATCGATCCTGCATTCGAAGCGGGCGAACATCTACTACCTCGAGCACTGCAGGGTGCTGGTCAACGGCGGCCGGGTCGAGTACGTGACCGACCGCGGCAAGCAGTCGCTGTACTGGAACATCCCGATCGCCAACACCACGACGGTGCTGCTCGGCACCGGCACCTCGGTCACCCAGGCGGCGATGCGCGAACTGGCCAAGGCCGGCGTGCCGGTCGGCTTCTGCGGCGGGGGCGGCACGCCGCTGTTCAGCGCGAACGAGGTCGACGTCGAGGCCGCCTGGTTCTCGCCGCAGAGCGAATACCGCCCCACCGAATACCTGCAGGCATGGGTGCGCTTCTGGTTCGACGACGACCTGCGCCTTGCCGCCGCCAAGGCCTTCCAGCACGCCCGCACCGTGCGCATCCGCGAGCAGTGGCAGCACCGCGCCTTGCGCGACGCCGGCTTCAGGGTCGACGCGAAGCGGCTGGAGGCATTGCTGCAACGGACCGGCCGGCAGATCGACCTTGCCCGGGACAATACCGGCCTGCTGACCGAGGAAGCCCGGCTCACCAAGGCCCTGTTCAAGCTGGCCGTAGACACGGTCGGCTACGGCGACTTCACCCGCGCCAAGCGCGGCAGCGGCAGCGATCCGGCCAACCGCTTCCTCGACCACGGCAACTACCTCACCTACGGGCTCGGCGCTACCGCCACCTGGGTGCTCGGCCTGCCCCACGGCCTGGCGATCCTGCACGGCAAGACCCGGCGCGGCGGCCTGGTGTTCGACGTGGCCGACCTGGTCAAGGATGCCTGCATCCTGCCGCAGGCGTTCCTGTCGGCCATGCGCGGCGACGAGGAACAGGCCTTCCGCCAAGGCTGCATCGAGGCGCTGACACGCAGCGAATCGCTGGACTTCATGATCGACACGCTCAAGGCCGTGGCGCTGGATACCGCTGCGCTGGCCGCCTCTTCCCCGGAGGCCACGGCGTGAACGTGCTGCTGGTCAGCCAGTGCGACAAGCGAGCCCTCACCGAGACCCGCCGCATCCTCGACCAGTTCGCCGAACGCCGCGGCGACCGTGCCTGGCAGACGCCGATCACCCAGGCCGGCCTGGACACGCTGCGCAAGCTGCTGCGCAGGACCGCGCGCAAGAACACCGCCGTGGCCTGCCACTGGATCCGCGGGCTCGACCACAGCGAGCTGCTGTGGATCGTCGGCGACGCACGCCGCTTCAATGCCGAGGGCGCGGTGCCGACCAATACCACCGCCCGCAACGTGCTCAGGCGGGAGGACGAGAACGACTGGCACACCGCCGAGGACATCCGCCTGCTGGCACAGCTCGCCGCCCTGCTGCATGACTTGGGCAAGGCCAGCGTCGCTTTTCAGGAGCGGCTGCAAGGCAAGCGCACGGAACGCAATCTCTATCGCCACGAATGGGTATCGCTGCGGATGTTCCAGGCCTTTGTCGGAAGCGACGACGACGAGGGCTGGCTGCGGCGGCTGGCCGATCCGGATGCGCTCGACGAGCAGGACTGGATCTCGCCCGGCCGCTATCAGCGCGACGGCCTCGACGCGGCCAACCCTTATCCCTTCCGGCAACTGCCGCCGCTGGCCGCCGCCGTGGCCTGGCTGGTGCTCACCCATCACCGCCTGCCGGTGGCCCCGGCCAGGGACGACGATGGCAAGAGATCCTGGTGGGGCCGGCGTGTCGGCCATTTCGAACGAGCCTGGCTGGACACACCCCTTGCCGCCGTGGCGCACGACTGGAACGAGATTCGCCAACCGGCCGCACAGGCCCAGGCCGAACCGTATTGGCAGCCGGCCGGACGCCTGCCGGTGGCCGAGGCGGGATGGCGCACGCAGGCGGCAAGGCTGGGCAGGCGCCTGCTGGCGCTGCGCGAACGGCGCGGCGCCACGCATGACTGGACCGGCAATGTCTACGTGATGCACCTGGCGCGATTGAGCCTGATGCTGGCCGACCATCACTATTCCAGCCTCGGCGTGGACAAGCACGGGAAGCCGGTGCCGGAACGCCAGGCCTTCCTCCATGATGGCCATCCGATCGCCGCCAATACGCGACGCGACGGAAATGGCCGTACCGTTCCCAACCAGTCGCTCGTCGAACACCTGCTTGGCGTCGGCCATGCCGCCGGCCTGATCGCCCACGCGCTGCCCGACTTCGAGCACCACCTGCCCCGGCTCGCCAACCACCGCGGCTTGCGCAAGCGCAGCGCCGACCCGCGCTTCGGCTGGCAGGACAAGGCTTTCGATGCCGCCCTGTGCCTGCGCGAGGCGGCAAGCGCGCAAGGCGCCTTCATCGTCAACATGGCATCCACCGGCTGCGGCAAGACCTTGGCCAACGCCCGCATCCTGTACGCACTGTCCGACCCGCAGCGGGGCCTGCGCGCCACCTACGCGCTGGGCCTGCGCACGCTCACCCTGCAAACCGGGCGCAGCTATCGCCACGACCTTCACTTGGGCGAGGACGAACTGGCCGTGCTGGTCGGCGGTTCGGCCAGCCGGACGCTGTTCGAGTTCTACGAACAGAAGGCCGAAGCTGGCGGATCGGCCTCGATGCAGGCGCTGCTCGAGGAAGACAGCCACGTCCTCTACGACGGCAACCTGGCCGACCATCCGCTGCTGTCGCGCGCCCTGGCCAACGACGACATCCGCAGGCTGGTGTCCGCGCCGATGCTGGTGTGTACGGTCGATCACCTGGCTCCAGCCACCGAATCGCTGCGCGCCGGGCGCCAGATCGCCCCGATGCTGCGATTGATGAGTTCCGACCTGGTACTGGACGAGCTGGACGACTATGACCTCGACGATCTGCCCGCATTGACCCGCCTGGTGCATTGGGCCGCCCTGCTCGGCACCCGTGTGCTGCTCTCCTCGGCCACCCTGCCGCCGGCCCTGGTGGAAGGCATGTTCATGGCCTATCGCGCCGGCCGCCGCCAGTACCAGCGCAACCGGGGACGCGATGGCGGCCGCGACGACGCTCCGGCCGAAGTCCCCTGCCTGTGGACCGACGAATATGGCGTGCAGGTGCAGCACTGTGGCGACGACGGCGCTTTTTCCGCTGCGCATGCACAGTTCGTCCGGCAGCGCGTGACCCGGCTGGAGGCCGCACCGCCACTGCGCCGCGCCGAACTGCTGCCGCTCGCCATCGCCGCGACCCGGCCCGAACACATCCGCGCCGAATTCGCCGGCCACGTGCGCGACGCCTGCCTGCGCCTTCACCCGCTCCATGCGGAAACCGACCCGGCCACCGGCAAGCGCGTCAGCTTCGGACTGGTTCGGATGGCCAACATCGATCCGATCATCGACGTGGCGCACGCACTGCACGCGCTCGGCGCACCGGAGGGAACCCGCATCCACCTGTGCGTCTATCACGCGCGGTTCCCGCTGGCGCAGCGCTCGGCCATCGAGTTCATGCTCGACAACACGCTGGATCGCCGTGACGCACGGGCCGTCTGGCGCCAACCGGCCGTCCGCGCCGCGCTCGATACGCATGCGGAGCGCGACCATTTGTTCGTCGTACTCGCCTCCCCGGTCTGCGAGGTCGGCCGAGACTGGGACGCCAGTTGGGCCGTGGCCGAACCCTCCTCGATGCGCTCGCTGATCCAGCTCGCCGGCCGCGTGCAGCGGCACCGCCGCATGCCGCCCGAGGCGCCCAACGTGCTGGTGTTCGACACCAACCTCAAGCACTTCGAGCAGCGCGGCACGCACGAACCGGTCTTCGTCCGGCCGGGCTTCGAGAAAGCCACGCAGGACGGCCGTTTCCTGCTGGCCAGCCACAGCCTGCGCGCCCTGCTGGACGACGGCGAATACCGCCGCCTCGACGCCGTGCCGCGCATCCAGCCCCGCCCCGTCGCCGAACGCCAGCCGACCCGGCGCTGGGTAGACCTGGAGCAGGCGCGCCTCTGTGCCGGGCTGCTTCCGCAGGCCCAGCCATCGGCAGCGACCTCGTCGCGCCGCGCCGCCACCGCACCGGCATTGGAGCGCGACCAGTCCGCCTCCTCCTGGCAATTCCCGCAAGCCTCGCTTATCGGCGTGTTGCCGCAGCAACAGCCCTTTCGTGAACACGATCAGCTCGGCTCCAAACTGGTGTTTCTCCCCGATGCCGAAGAGGAAGCACTGGTACCGCACCGCGTCGAAGACGATTCGGCCAAACGTGGCGAATCGGTCTATGTCCCGGCGACCGAGTTGCTGCACCGCGTCGCATTGGAATCAGCCCCGGGGATCGGTCCCTGGGGGGAGTTCGACCTCATGGCCCTGCTCGCTGAACACGCCGACGCTCTCGATCTGACTCTTACCGAAGCCGCCTGCAAGCTCACCTCTGTGGAGGTACCACGCAACGAGCAAGGTTGGCGTTGGCATCCGTCACTGGGGATTGGAAAGAGGAAGTAAGAGGGCATCCATGCCCCGAGCTGCCTATACGGCAGCAAACCAGAATTGCGAAACCTATCACGCAATTTTCTGAGCTGCTTGTCCAGCAGTAAACTGATCATACGATGGAAACTTACAACGCAATGGTTGAAAAAAATAGGGGTCCATGGCAGATTCAGATTGCCCTCGGCGTCGTGGCGCGACGCCGAGGGCATTGCAGTTTGCCGATTAGAACCCGGCCCCAACGCACGAAGGTTGACGTGCAGGAGGATTTGGATGTGTGGAAGAACCCGCACATGACCTCATCAGTCATGTGAAGCGGATACCTATCCGCACCCCACGGCGGCTTGCTGCCGTGGGGATTCTACAGGCATGCCCCGCCAGGGGCGCATGAAAGGATTCCCATGACCGAGGAAATGGAACCGCAATCTCGTTCCGGCCGTTTCCGCACCGCCATCGCCAGCTTCATCGAAGCGCGGCGCCAGGCCAAGCTGAAAGGCAAGGACGACGATGCCGAGATGGCATCGAAGTACGCCTACGCGACGTGGCTGGCCGATGCCGCGCGCCGCGTCGGCCAGATCCAGGCCGTTACCCACGTGCTCAAGGCCACGCATCCGGATGCGCGCGGCAGCAGCCTGCACGTCGCACCGGCCAGCCTCCCGAGCCGTCCGGAGATCGGCAGTCACCTGCTGGGCGAGGACTATGCCGAAGACGTGGTCGGCAACGCCGCGGCACTGGATGTGTTCAAGCTGCTCAAGGTCGTGGTCGACGGCAGGCGCCTGCTCGACTGGATGCAGGCCGGCGACGCCGACCTGCGGGCGGCGCTGTCCGACGATGCCGAACTGGCCGAAGGCTGGATGAGCGCCTTCGCATCGCTGGTGCGCAAAGAGGCGCAGCCATCCACGCACCCGATGGCCAAGCAGATCTATTGGCTGGTCGGCGAGGAACCGCAAGACGATGGGCAATACCATCTGCTCCAGCCCATGTTCTCCAGCACGCTGGCCCATGCCGTGCACGCCGACATCCAGGAGGCGCGCTTCGGCGAGGCAAACAAGGAAGCGCGCCAGGCGTTCCGGGACAAAAAGTCGTCCAGGGCCTCCTATCGCGACTATCGCAATCTTGTCGCCCGCAAGCTCGGCGGCACCAAGCCGCAGAATATCTCGCAGTTGAACAGCGAGCGCGGGGGTGTGAACTACCTGCTCCCCTCGTTGCCGCCGCCTGCCTGGGAACAAGGACGCGCATCGAACCTGCTCAAGCGAGAATCGGCATTGGAGGTTCTTCACTGGTACGGCGGCGTACGCGACCTGATACGGACGTTCGCCAAATTCCTGCTCGACAACCCCGATCCGACAATGGAAACCCGTGAGCGGCGCGAGGCCATCGCGCAGGCCATCGGCCAGGAGCTGGCGATGTTCGGCGTTGCGGTCCGGGCGCGCTATCCGGCTGGTTGGACCCGCGACACGGCCTGTGGGCTACCACTCTATGAGCAAGTTTGGCTCGACCCCGACCGCATCGATCTTCCTGTCCGCAACGATCCCGAGCATCAGGACTGGACGACCGACGACCAGGCATTCAGGGAAGCATACGAATTCGGCGACTGGCCGGACCAGGTCGCCGGCCGCTTCGGCCTCTGGCTCAACCAGCAGTTGCGCGACAAAGGACTGGCGACGATGGCCGGCCCTGAAATGCGCCACTGGGCACGCCAGGCCATCCTCGACGTGGCATGGCCGATACCGCTGCAACGCCGCGCGCAGGGAGACGCAGCATGACCACCTGCCCGCGATTCAGCCATCTACTCGTTCTGCCCCGCCTGCGCGTGCAGAACGCCAACGCCATCTCGAGCCCGCTCACCCACGGCTTCCCATCCATGACGGCCTTCCTCGGCCTGGCATGGGCGCTCGAGCGCAAGGCCCGCAAGGCCGGCATCGCGCTGGAATTCAATGCCGTCGGCGTGGTCAGCCACGGCCATCAGGAACAGGTAACCGAAGGCGGCTTCGTCAAGGCGTTCCGCCTCACCCGCAATCCGGTGGACAAGGATGGCAGCACGGCCGCCATCGTCGAGGAAGGCCGCATCCACCTCGACCTGAGCCTGGTGCTGGCGGTTCACGCCGGGCATTGGGATGCCGACGCGCAAAAGGCCGACCTCTCCGCCATCGTCGAGCTGGTGTCCGGCATGCGCGTAGCCGGCGGCACGGTACTTTCGCCGGAACGCCCGCAGCCACGGCGCTACCAGCCATGGCTGGCCGACTTCACCGGCACTGAAGAGGACCAGCGCAAGGCATTCCGGGAAGTATGCGTGCGCCTGCTGCCCGGCTCGACGCTGGTCTCGCGCGACGACCTGATCGACCGGCGCCTGGCCGACCTGCATGCCGAGACGCCCGAAGCCACCCGGCTCGACGCCTGGCTGTCGCTGTCGCGCGTCAACTGGCATTGCGACGCCGAAGGAGAGGACGACAAGGGCAGTTGGAAGCACGACCGAGCCGACCTGGGCTGGGCGGTACCCATCCCGGTCGGCTACGGCGCGCTCGGCGAGCTGCACGCCGCCGGCAGCATACCCAATGCGCGCGACGCCACCACGCCCTTCCGCTTCGTGGAAAGCCTGTACTCCATGGGCGAATGGATCGGCCCGCACCGCCTGCGTTCGCCGCACGACCTGCTCTGGTACGCCGACAGTCGCCCCGACGAAAAGCTGTACCGCTGCCGCAACGACTATCGCCCCGTGGCCGATTTCGTCGGCTCCACTCTCTGATACGACAAGGAATTCCATCATGGCCAACGAACTCAAGACCGCTTCCGTGCTCGCCTTCGAGCGCAAGCTCGACCCCTCCGACGCGCTGCTTTTCGCAGGCGACTGGGCAGCACGCGACGATTCGGCAGCGTGGGCGGCGGTGACGCTGCGCGAGAAGTCCGTGCGCGGCACCATCTCCAATCGCCTGAAGACCAGCGGTCAGGACCCCGCCAAGCTGGATGCGGCGATCCAGAACCCGAACCTGCAGACCGTGGACGTCGCCGCCCTGCCCGCCGATGCGGACACGCTCAAAGTGCAGTTCTCCCTGCGCGTGCTGGCCGGCACCGGCCAGCCCTCCGCCTGCAACGACGCCGCCTACCGGCAGAAGCTGCTCGCCACCGTCGGCAGCTACGTGCAACGGCACGGCTTCGGCGAACTGGCGCGCCGTTACGCGGCCAACCTCGCCAACGGTCGCTTCCTGTGGCGCAACCGCATCGGCGCCGAACAGGTGGAAGTGATCGTCGCCCATTTGAAGGAAGGCAAGGCCGTCGCTCGATGGACCTTCGATGCCCTGGACCATTCGATGCGGGATCTGGATGCTTCGACCGATGACGCCAAGGCACTCGCCGAACTGGCCGGCGCGATCGCCGCCGGGCTGGCGGGCGATTCGCATGTGCTGCTGCAAGTCACCGCTTTCGTGCGCATCGGCGCCGGGCTGGAAGTCTTCCCTTCGCAGGAACTGATCCTCGATCGCGGCCGGGGCGACAAGAGCAAGACGCTGTACCACGTGGATGGCGTGGCCGCGATCCACTCGCAGAAGATCGGCAACGCCCTGCGCACCATCGACACCTGGTACACCGGCGCCGCGGACAACGGTCCCATCGCCGTCGAGCCTTACGGCTCGGTCACTACCCAGGGCAAGGCGTACCGCCAGCCGAAAGAGAAGCTGGACTTCTACAACCTGCTCGACAACTGGATCATCAAGGACAAGGCACCCGACCTGGAGCAACAGCACTTCGTCATCGCCACTCTGATCCGCGGCGGTGTGTTCGGCGAAGCCGGTTGATCGCCATGACTACGCATTACGTCGACATCACCGTCGTACCCGATCCGGAGACCGGCGTGCCGCCATTGCTCGGCGCGCTGTACGACAGGCTGCACCTCGCCCTGGTGCAGCAGCGGCTGGAAAGCGTCGGCATCAGCTTCCCCGGCTACGGCATGGCGCCACGAACGCTCGGCGCCACCTTGCGCCTGCACGGCGGCAGCGACACGCTGCGGTCGCTGCTGCAAACCGATTGGCTCAAGGGCATGCGCGACCATGTCCGGATGACGGACATCGCCGAAGCTCCGTCCAACGCCCCGCACCGCACCGTCCAGCGCAAGCAGTTCAAGACCAGCGCCGACCGGCTGCGGAGGCGGCGCATGCGGCGCAAGGGTGAAACGGCAGAGCAGGCGGCCCAGGCCATTCCATCCACCATGGAACGCCGCCCCGGCCTGCCCTACGTGCACCTGCGCAGCCACAGCACCGGGCAACCGTTCTGCCTGTTCATCGCCCTCGGACCGCTCGCCCCGGCCGCGACTCCGGGCAGCTTCAACAGCTACGGCCTGGGCGGGACCACCACCATCCCCTGGTTCTGACCCTTTTTCAGCACCGCACCTTTCAGGCCATACCATTCAACAACTTGGCGGCTGGCCTTCCAAAAGGGGCCAGCCTTCTTTTTTTGCCTTTCTTGCCCGTTGATCAAATACTTGGCGGAATGAAGCTCTAGTTCGCTGCCGCGTAGGCAGCTAAGAAATCCACTCGCCGAACCCTTACCACCATTACCATGTTCGCTGCCGCGTAGGCAGCTAAGAAAGCGTGGGCATCCAAGTATTTCGCCGCCGGGCAGTTCGCTGCCGCGTAGGCAGCTAAGAAATCTTTAGGCAATGCGCCCACCTGCGTAATTGCAGTTCGCTGCCGCGTAGGCAGCTAAGAAACAAACGGGGCACGAGCCGCCCATCGCACCCGGAGTTCGCTGCCGCGTAGGCAGCTAAGAAAAACGGGCCTGGATGTGGCCTCGTCGCTTGGCGGTTCGCTGCCGCGTAGGCAGCTAAGAAATGGCTTCGGTTCCCTACGCGTTCGATATCCACGTTCGCTGCCGCGTAGGCAGCTAAGAAATGCTGGACCAGCAGGCCCTTCTCGGCCACGCGGTTCGCTGCCGCGTAGGCAGCTAAGAAATTGAATATGGCGCACTGGATATTGCTCATTGCGTTCGCTGCCGCGTAGGCAGCTAAGAAATGCCCCGTGCCCAGGTTCGACCCCTGATTACCGTTCGCTGCCGCGTAGGCAGCTAAGAAATCTGGTGTTATTGGAACGCTTTATCAGCCGAGGTTCGCTGCCGCGTAGGCAGCTAAGAAAACGATATCAATACCGTGATGACCATGCTTCGCGTTCGCTGCCGCGTAGGCAGCTAAGAAATTCACTCTTCTTCTGCTGCGTCGGTTCCGACTGTTCGCTGCCGCGTAGGCAGCTAAGAAAAGCCGGCGCCGCAGCCGGCGCAGGCGGTCATGGTTCGCTGCCGCGTAGGCAGCTAAGAAAAATGGCTGGCGACGCTGCGGCCGATTTTCTTGGTTCGCTGCCGCGTAGGCAGCTAAGAAACAGGGCTTACCCAGCAACTCGATAGGCGGAATGTTCGCTGCCGCGTAGGCAGCTAAGAAAACGGCACCTTGCGGTCCGTGGTGTCTTTCTCGGGTTCGCTGCCGCGTAGGCAGCTAAGAAAGCCAGCTTTGAACAGACCGCCCCGCGCCTGCTGTTCGCTGCCGCGTAGGCAGCTAAGAAATTTGAAACGCGAGGGCAGCGATTCCCGCGTCAGTTCGCTGCCGCGTAGGCAGCTAAGAAATCGCGCCCTTTTTTTTGGGGTGGACGTATGGAGTTCGCTGCCGCGTAGGCAGCTAAGAAATCACGGTGCGCACACAGCCGCGTCTTTACTGCGTTCGCTGCCGCGTAGGCAGCTAAGAAACAATTGAGCATCGGTGAGTTCTTCCGGATAGCGTTCGCTGCCGCGTAGGCAGCTAAGAAAGACTCAGAACAGGTGGGGCAGTTGGTCTACGTAGTTCGCTGCCGCGTAGGCAGCTAAGAAATTCGCGCAGGCGACGGACGGCGAGGTGGATACGTTCGCTGCCGCGTAGGCAGCTAAGAAAGTTGAGGGTGGCACATACGATCCCTACAAGCGCGTTCGCTGCCGCGTAGGCAGCTAAGAAACTTGGTCTTCTTGGCCGGTGCTTTCTTGGCGGGTTCGCTGCCGCGTAGGCAGCTAAGAAATGCTTGGTGATGGCTTCCTTCACCGCGTTGTGGTTCGCTGCCGCGTAGGCAGCTAAGAAAAGCTCATAAGCCGGATCGAGCCATGCCGGCTTGTTCGCTGCCGCGTAGGCAGCTAAGAAATCGCCGCGCGCTTGTCGAGCTTTTCCAGCGCCGTTCGCTGCCGCGTAGGCAGCTAAGAAATTCGATGAATGACCAGGTGTCCAGGTACACGCGTTCGCTGCCGCGTAGGCAGCTAAGAAATGAGGACGCACGCTGCCCGCCGACGTATCGACGTTCGCTGCCGCGTAGGCAGCTAAGAAATCGCGCAAGCGCTTCTAGCAGCGGCTCAGGAAGTTCGCTGCCGCGTAGGCAGCTAAGAAATGCTGGGCGATGGCATATGGTTATCGACTTCTGTTCGCTGCCGCGTAGGCAGCTAAGAAATGGGCGACCTGACCACGCGGCTCCGCGCGAACGTTCGCTGCCGCGTAGGCAGCTAAGAAATGCGTGCGCAGGTGGAGTTCACCCCCTACGGCGTTCGCTGCCGCGTAGGCAGCTAAGAAATGCAAGCGCGCAACCCGAGCCATGGCTGCAGTGTTCGCTGCCGCGTAGGCAGCTAAGAAACACACCCACGCCCCAACGGCGCAGCTTGCTCTGTTCGCTGCCGCGTAGGCAGCTAAGAAAACAACCATGCCTTCATGTCACCGCCTCCCCAGGTTCGCTGCCGCGTAGGCAGCTAAGAAAATGCGCATGCGCGTACCACGAGCATTGCGTTTGTTCGCTGCCGCGTAGGCAGCTAAGAAATGCGTCGTCGTGTCGATGCCGCGAATAGCAGCGTTCGCTGCCGCGTAGGCAGCTAAGAAATCCGATCTGAGCGCCCTGCTCCACCGTCAGGGGTTCGCTGCCGCGTAGGCAGCTAAGAAAACGCGCATCGGCGGTCAGGCCGCTATCGACCTGTTCGCTGCCGCGTAGGCAGCTAAGAAAACGATGGTGTCGGCAGGGCCGGGAGCAGCTGCGTTCGCTGCCGCGTAGGCAGCTAAGAAAGGCGGGCTTTTTCATGCCTCCAGCGCCATCTCGTTCGCTGCCGCGTAGGCAGCTAAGAAATTGTACAGAAGCCGCCCAAGCAAGCCGAGAACGTTCGCTGCCGCGTAGGCAGCTAAGAAACAGGCGAGCCGGGCTCGTGGCAGTCTGATCCGGTTCGCTGCCGCGTAGGCAGCTAAGAAAACTAACCAAGCTGTTGTCGGGCTGCGGAGCAGGTTCGCTGCCGCGTAGGCAGCTAAGAAAAGGACTCGGGACTGATCCGCCCGCCACTCCACGTTCGCTGCCGCGTAGGCAGCTAAGAAACCACCAGGGCCGCCAGTCCACCCACACCCGCGGTTCGCTGCCGCGTAGGCAGCTAAGAAAGTCAATGCCGCGCACGCAGTGTTTCACCGGCCGTTCGCTGCCGCGTAGGCAGCTAAGAAAAGCCGGGGGCGTGCGTGTCCGGTGGCGACACCGTTCGCTGCCGCGTAGGCAGCTAAGAAATGACCCGCCTACCGACATTCGAGCCTCCGATCGTTCGCTGCCGCGTAGGCAGCTAAGAAACCTTGGACGGGTCGGGATCGGCGCCACCCGCTGTTCGCTGCCGCGTAGGCAGCTAAGAAACTGACGCCGAAAGCGTTGCCCGCATGTGCGATGTTCGCTGCCGCGTAGGCAGCTAAGAAATTACCGTGAAAATTCTTGCAGGGGGGAATGGCGTTCGCTGCCGCGTAGGCAGCTAAGAAAAGCGCACGCAGCCATCCCCCCAGGAAACACTTGTTCGCTGCCGCGTAGGCAGCTAAGAAAGGGACGGCGTAGCGCGTGCCCTGCTCCGTATGGTTCGCTGCCGCGTAGGCAGCTAAGAAAGGTAGAGGCGACGTCCGTGATGCCGCCGGAGCGTTCGCTGCCGCGTAGGCAGCTAAGAAAAATCCGTGAGCCGAGCCTCAAGTGTTGTTGAGGTTCGCTGCCGCGTAGGCAGCTAAGAAAAAAGCCGTACCGTGGGCTGAAGGCCGGTTGCGGTTCGCTGCCGCGTAGGCAGCTAAGAAAGGCGTGTCCTCCTCGTCGGTTCCATCGATCCAGTTCGCTGCCGCGTAGGCAGCTAAGAAAACCAGCACGTCGGGTGCCGCGACCTCGCCAGCGCGGTTCGCTGCCGCGTAGGCAGCTAAGAAATGACACTGCGATATGTGGAGCTGGCCGATGCAGTTCGCTGCCGCGTAGGCAGCTAAGAAACGGCCCGGCGACGCTCGATCCCAAGAGCTTCGGTTCGCTGCCGCGTAGGCAGCTAAGAAATTCGCGGAACGGGTTGTCCTTGGACAACACGGGTTCGCTGCCGCGTAGGCAGCTAAGAAATGGATGCGACGCTGCTCGGCCTCGTGGTCGCGGTTCGCTGCCGCGTAGGCAGCTAAGAAAGGTATGGATCGCCCACGCCACGCGGTGCGCCAGTTCGCTGCCGCGTAGGCAGCTAAGAAAAGATCCGTACATCGCGGCGCTGGAAGCCCTGCGTTCGCTGCCGCGTAGGCAGCTAAGAAATGCGTGAGGTCGCGGGCCGCCTCGTCGGGTGGGTTCGCTGCCGCGTAGGCAGCTAAGAAAGAATCCCCGGCAGAACCGATTTCGGCCAAGTCAGTTCGCTGCCGCGTAGGCAGCTAAGAAACAGGTTATCCGGTGCGAGTACCTGACGCCGGGGTTCGCTGCCGCGTAGGCAGCTAAGAAATGCTCACCGATCCGAAGATCAAGGCGCAGATGGTTCGCTGCCGCGTAGGCAGCTAAGAAATTGCACAACGTACCGGCATAAGGCTCGATGCTGTTCGCTGCCGCGTAGGCAGCTAAGAAATGCTCGCGCCGGCGCTCGATCCGCGCATCACATGTTCGCTGCCGCGTAGGCAGCTAAGAAATTCACCGACGAGGTGAAGGAGCAGCTGGTGGAGTTCGCTGCCGCGTAGGCAGCTAAGAAATGCGGCAGTCCGGCCTCGGCCTGTTCGTCCAGGTTCGCTGCCGCGTAGGCAGCTAAGAAAACCTTGGCACCGTAAGCGATCTGGTAGCTGATGTTCGCTGCCGCGTAGGCAGCTAAGAAAATGTAGCCTGCGGCCATCAGGCTTTCCAGCGTGTTCGCGCCGCGTAGGCAGGCAGCTAAGAAAAGTCGCGAAAGGCGGACCTTAGCCCATGGACGGTTCGCTGCCGAATAGGCAGCTAAAAACTCCCGAACACCCAGACCAAAGCTTGCCGCCAACGAAGGGCACTCTTGGGGAACGAGTCGAAGGTTACTGGCTTACCCTCCGCTTCCGTGCCACACCACCAAAGTGACCGCGGCGGACAATCGTCCGGCTATCGGTGACGCCGGTCGCTTTCCTGCCGCGCACCCGTGCGTTAGCCTCCCTGGACGCAGGAATGCGGGCGCCGGGGCGCCACGGGGCATCTCCTGCCAAGGAGGCAGGTTCGTATGGAACGGATGGATGCCGCGACGTTGCTGTCAGCCATGTTCAGCGCCGCGACCCGCCTGTACGCCCTGGAAGGCGACGGCGCANCTGGCGCAACTGCAGGTGGAACGATGGTACGGCGAGGAAGCGCTGTCGACGTGCTACGCCTGGACGATCGACGCGCTGTCGACCGATGCGAACCTCCCCCTGGACAC
>NZ_LMSL01000023.1:7806-8595 GCF_001428405.1 Frateuria sp. Soil773 | reverse complement strand
CCTGCTCGGCCGGCGCGGCGCGCTGCGCACCACGCTGGCCGACGGCACGCGCACGCTGCGCTCAGGCCTGGTGCGCGAGGCGCGCCAGGTGGGTGCCGACGGCGGCCTGGCGCGCTACCGGCTGGTGCTGGCGCCGTGGCTGTGGCTGCTCAGCCAGGGCCGGCACAGCCGGGTCTTCCAGGACCGCTGCGTGCTGGACATCGTCGAGGCGGTGTTCGGCGCCTACGCCCCGCACGCCGCCTGGAAGGTGACGCCGGACGCGCGCGCGCAGGTCGGCGCGGCCCGCCCGCGCAGCTACACCGTTCAGTACCGCGAGACCGACCTGGCCTTCGTCGAGCGCCTGCTGGCCGAAGACGGGCTGGGCTACGCCTTCGAGGAAGACCCCTCGGCCCCCNCCTGCTCGGCCGGCGCGGCGCGCTGCGCACCACGCTGGCCGACGGCACGCGCACGCTGCGCTCGGGCCTGGTGCGCGAGGCGCGCCAGATGGGTGCCGACGGCGGCCTGGCGCGCTACCGACTGGTGCTGGCGCCGTGGCTGTGGCTGCTCGGCCAGGGCCGGCACAGCCGGGTCTTCCAGGACCGCTGCGTGCTGGACATCGTCGAGGCGGTGTTCGGCGCCTACGCCCCGCGCGCCGCCTGGAAGGTGACGCCGGACGCGCGCGCCCAGGTCGGCACGGCCCGCTCGCGCAGCTACACCGTGCAGTACCGCGAGACCGACCTGGCCTTCGTCGAGCGCCTGCTGGCCGAAGACGGGCTGGGCTACGCCTTCGAGGAAGACCCCTCGGCCCCG
>NZ_LMSL01000023.1:7420-7796 GCF_001428405.1 Frateuria sp. Soil773 | reverse complement strand
GCCGGGCACGTGCTGGTGGTGTTCGCCGACAGCACCCAGTTGCCGGAGGACGCCAGCTCCGCCGCCGGCACCGGCGGCCTGCGCTTCCATCGCGCNCGCCGCGGTGGAGGCCAGCGATGCCCTCCAGGCGCTCGGCGCGGTGCAGGCGCTGGCGCCGGACGCCGTCACCCTGCTCAGCCACGACTACAAGACCGGCGCGGCCACCGCCGCGCAGGCCAGCCTCCGGGANGGCGGCACAGGGCGCGCACCGGCTGGCCCAGGCGCACGAGGCGCGCCAGCGGCGCTGGGAAGGTCGCGGCACCGTGCGTAGCGCCCGCGCCGGCACGCGCTTCCGGCTCAGCCAGGCGCCGTGGCAGGACGCGGGGCCCGCCGGGGC
>NZ_LMSL01000023.1:7257-7389 GCF_001428405.1 Frateuria sp. Soil773 | reverse complement strand
GGCCACCGGCCCGGACGCGTTCGTCTGGACGCGCCTGCACCACGCCGGCATCAACAACCTGCCCGAGGCGCTGCGCCACGCCGCGCTGGCCCGGCTGGGCACGGCCGGGACCGGCACTGACACCGAGACTCC
>NZ_LMSL01000023.1:6963-7141 GCF_001428405.1 Frateuria sp. Soil773 | reverse complement strand
GGAGGGCGACATCGACCGGCCGGTGATCGTGGGGGCGCTGTACAACGGCCAGGGCGAGGCCGGCCAGGCGCCCACCCCGGGCGGTGCGGCGGCCACGGACGACACCCGCGCCTATGCGCAGGCGGCCGACCACCGGCCCAGCGCCCAGGGCAACCCGGCCGGCGGGCACAGCCCGGCC
>NZ_LMSL01000023.1:6657-6936 GCF_001428405.1 Frateuria sp. Soil773 | reverse complement strand
GGGCTTCGACGGCACGGGCCACAACCAGTTGGTGTTCGACGACAGCGACGGCCAGGGCCGGGTACAGTTCGCCAGCACCCAGGCGATGAGCCAGCTCACCNGGGCTTCGACGGCACGGGCCACAACCAGTTGGTGTTCGACGACAGCGACGGCCAGGGCCGGGTGCAGTTCGCCAGCACCCAGGCGATGAGCCAGCTCACCCTGGGCCATNTGGCACGGCCAGGGCGGCGGTCGAGCGAACCACGGCCACGCCGCGGCGCTGTCCGGGCTGAAGAGCCA
>NZ_LMSL01000023.1:6179-6457 GCF_001428405.1 Frateuria sp. Soil773 | reverse complement strand
GGTTGCGGCTGCACGGCGGCCAGGCGCTCGGCTGGCTGGCCGGGGCGCAGCGGGCCGACGGCGCGGGGCTGACCCTGGCGGCCGGCCAGGGGGCGCTGGAGANGGTGCGGGGCGTCGAGCAGGCGAACCGGAGCCGCCTGGTCGCCGACCAGGCGCCGCTGGCGGCACTGCAGCGCACGCTGGCGACCACCGTGGACGGCACGCGCTACGCACAGGGGCTGGCCGAGGCGCCGGATCGCGACGGCCGCGGCGGCGACGGCCGGCTGCCGCACACGGGT
>NZ_LMSL01000023.1:5973-6136 GCF_001428405.1 Frateuria sp. Soil773 | reverse complement strand
GCCGCGGGCGAGACGCTGACCCTGGGCAGCGGGCAGGCGACGAACCTGGCGGTGAACCACCGGCTCCGGCTGCACGGCGGCCAGGCGCTCGGCTGGCTGGCCGGGGCGCAGCGGGCCGACGGCGTGGGGCTGACCCTGGCGGCCGGCCAGGGGGCGCTGGAGG
>NZ_LMSL01000023.1:3758-5926 GCF_001428405.1 Frateuria sp. Soil773 | reverse complement strand
GCTCACCGTCCATGCCGGCAGGAAGTCCTTCGTCGGGCCTGCGCATTTGTCGCGGGAGATGAACGACTGGGGCGAGGCGAAATTCAACGACAGCTTCCAGGCGCACTACCCAGACGGCAGCATTGCGGCAAACCGCCCCTACGAACTGGTACGCGCCGATGGTGCGCGCATTCAAGGGACCACGGATGCCGATGGCATCATTCGACTGCAAAAGGGTGTGAGCCCGGAGGGACTCATGCTTCGGTTCTTGGATCAAGGCGAGGAAACGAGCTGATGAGCTGGAATCCTTCATCCAAAGATCGCTATGCCCCCGGAGGCATGGCCAAGGATGGTACTTACGTTTTTCACTGGAACCTGACGGATCCAAAGTTGACCGATCCGATCAAGCTCATCATTCCGCCTGACCATGTGCTGCCGGTGATCCTGATACCGGGAATCATGGGGTCCAATCTGCGCAACAACAAAGACAAATCGAAAGTCTGGCGACTGGACAATCCGCCCAGTCTGCTCAACCACTGGTTTTTAAGAAACCAGCCGGCTGGGCTTGCCGGAAAAATGGCCCTATCCATGAATGCCGGCAAAAGACAGAAGGAAATGCATCCCGCACGCACGGAAGTCGATAACAGGGGAGCTATCCCAAGCAAGCGAGTCGGCTCAGTCTTCGATGCCAAAACTTACCGCGAGCGTGGCTGGGGCGAGGTCGGAGAAGGCAGCTATCACGAGTTTCTGTTATGGCTCGAGGAAGCCTTGAACGGCCAAGGCTTCAATCCGGCCAAATGGAAGGAGTTCTACTACACCGCATTCAGCGCAATGCCCAAACCCGGCGAGCGCCATCCCGAACCCCAGCTGATGCCCGGCATCGCCATGCAGATGCGCGGCCTGCCGCCGATAGGCGAATCCGGCGTTGCCACGCTGTCTTCCGACGATCTTCTGAAGCGCGCGCGCTTTCGCATGCCTGTCTACGCTTGCGGCTACAACTGGCTCGACTCCAACCTCGTGGCAGCCAGCCGCCTACGCACGCGCATCGAACAAATCATCAAGGAGAACGGCCCGAAGTGCGAGCAGGTGGTACTGGTCACCCATTCCATGGGTGGTCTGGTGGCTCGCGCCTGCCAGAAACTAGCCGGCATGGACAAGAAGATCGCCGGTATCGTGCACGGCGTCATGCCCACCGTGGGGGCAGCCGTCGCCTATCGACGCTGCAAGGTCGGCATGGGCGATGAAGATGCCATCGCAGGCCTGGTCATCGGCAGCACAGGGCAAGAGGTGACGGCGGTATTCGCGCAGGCGCCAGGCGCGCTGCAACTACTGCCTACCCAGCAGTATCGCCCTGGCTGGCTTACCTTGGCCGGTCCGGATGGAAAATCGCTTGGTAAACACCCGGTCGGTGACTTATATGACGACATCTACCTTCGACACGATCGCTGGTGGGGATTAGTTCGCGAAGAGTGGCTGCGCCCATCGGGAGGTGTTCCCATCACTTGGGCCGACTACGCGCCAAATATCAAAGCGGCCAGGACCTTCCACGATGGCATAAGAGACACCTATCACCCAATGACCTACGTGTTCTATGGCAAGGATGCCAAACAAAAAAGCTTCGAAGGCATTCACTGGCGAATAAAAAAGGGTAACGCACCTGACAAAGGAGCACCACCGTCGCCGTCCGATGTCTCGAATATGGATATGAGCGCTGTACGCGACAAAGGCTCCAATCCCATATATGTAGGTGGGCGCTCAACCACATTAACCAATCCCACGCCATATGGGTTCGCCACTTATCAGACCTATGAAACCAGCTATTGGGAGCTATACGTGGAGAAGCAAGATGGCGGCGGTGACGGTACGGTACCGACATCCTCCGGGGCGTTTCCTCGCCAACATGGCGGGTCGGCCATCCGACAGCAATTCGGCTTGGAAGGGTTTGCCCACGAGGGCTGCTACCGTGAAAAAGGGCCACGCATCGTGACGTTGTACGCATTGCAAAAGATCGCCGCGCAAGCCGTTTTCAAGGCATGAAACGGACGGCCAGGTACACCTCCCTGCTGGCCGGCATTGCGTTGGCACTGACACTCTGCGGCTGCGGCCCCACCGACAAGGAGAAACAGGCCGTGAGCCAGTTGACCTCAGATATGTACTCCACCTGTGTGGGGCGCTTCCTTGTGCGATTG
>NZ_LMSL01000023.1:3571-3702 GCF_001428405.1 Frateuria sp. Soil773 | reverse complement strand
ACCTACGCTATCACGACGACATGGCCGGTGCTGCCGGCCTTGTGCATGAAATACATTTATTGGTAGGCAAAACACAGCTATCCCTTAAAGCCACATCACTGACCGGCATTCCTCATGCGGGAGATTTTGAT
>NZ_LMSL01000023.1:246-3431 GCF_001428405.1 Frateuria sp. Soil773 | reverse complement strand
GCGGACAGCAGTGAGTATGTCGACGCCTCGCTGACAGACAATGAGGCAGTAGCGCTCTGGGATACCATCGTAAAATCGATCCGCTTGCGCCCCGATGCAATCCATGGAAAGTCTTGACGCCAAATTTTTCCTCACATGAGATGTGCACTATGACTTGTCATGCCTCACTTTGATCGCCGCTTCTAATGACTGCAAGGAAGTGACGAATGCTCTCGCCGTGACCTGCCATCACGGCACCACGCGCAGCAAACAAGGGTATCGACGGCTGGCCGAGACACGTCGGGCTAATGGCGTGAAGCTAGACGTACAGGCTCTGCACGACCCACTGGCGCCGCACAGTTTGCAATATGCCGTGCAGGATGGCGGTGGCGACGGCACGGTGCCATGCAGCTCAGGCGCAATGCCGCGCTCGTTAGGTGGCAATGGCATCAAACAGCAGTTCGGACTGAAGGGCTTCAAGCATGAAGGCTCATACCGAGACTCGACAGCTCAAATTGTGACGCTATATGCGCTGCAGAAGATCGCCGCCGCGGCGAAGGTGCCGACTTGATGCGTTGGATGCACTTCCCCCTTGCCGTCGCATTCGCCACTAGCGTCGCCGCCTGCCACCGCGACCCTACGCCTCAGGAGAAACAAATGATGACCGATCTCCGCAGTTCTCTGCGTCCGCAGTGTATTGGTCGTTATCTAGTTGAATTGCCGGAAGGCTTCATCGCGCACAAACCGGAGTTGACGCTATATTACGGACTAGAAACCAATTTCAAGACCTTAAACGTCAAGATTATAGATGATAGAACATCGCGAGAGTCATTCGATAAAGTCATTGCGGAGGAGATTGCCCGACTTCAGGAAGAGAAGCTCTTTAATGATGCGCAAAAGTCGCTTCTGCTTTCCACTGAAAAAATCGCCCCTAGTAGCCAAACCATGCTGCGCTATTACAGCGATTCTTCAGGTATTGGAATCGACCATCAATTGCATTTGCTCGTGGGCCACGCGCATATCGTGATCTTCGGCTCTTCTTACGAGGGTGTTGACGACAGTAGTCCGGACAAATTGTCTCCCGCCGTTGAGAAGCGCATGTTGAAGCTTGCTTCTCAGGTTCATGTAGTAAACGACCCCGCCAAGGCCGGTCCCGGCTTTTGCCTGGGCTCGGTGGTGGTCGATTCAGAGAACGATTTCGAGCGGGGAGATTTCATCTTCGACATGGAGAAGCATCCTGATCTTACGTTCACAGTGTCGATGACCAATCAGGATAATGCTCCGGAAAGCCTTCTTCGGCGCATGAAAGACTTTGACCAGTATGACGGTCACGGATTGTCAATCTTACGCTCGCGACATACGACACTAGCGAATGTTCCTGCAGAAGAAAAGGCAGCACGGATTGTTACGGATCGTGAGGAGCTCAAATTTGTCCTTGAGTCTCGTCCCGAGCCCCCCTCTTTTGCGCAAGAAGGTGTCAACATCAAGTTGAGTACGGGCAACCAGCTATCCGATGGCCGCTATCTGTCGTCTACATTGACTCAGAACGAATCACTCGAATTATGGGATGCGATTATCCAATCGTTCCAACCTCGCCCCGGCGCAGTGCGTGCAACCTCGGGAAATCCACAATAGCCCGCGCGGACTGAAGAAATGAAAAGAGTGCCCTAGCCATTCGAAAGTCTTCCGACTCTCGGGTATGGATGAGCAGCAACCGTGAAACAATACCATGCCTGCGTGATCCGGCCAGGCATTATTCATCCAAAAGCGACGCAGCCATTAAGCAAAGCTTCCGCCTGGACGATTATGAACATCAGGCGTCTTACAATGACAAGCGTGTGCAACCAACCACCTTCTACAGCATTTGTAAGCTCCTGCAGGAGGCGAAAGAACTATGAATTACTGGAGACACCATGCGATCCAATCGAGCGTTATGGGGACGTCTCGCCTTGATGGCGCTTCTAGCCCTGCTATCAAGCGGCAAAGTATCCGCCATGACTAGCAACGACGGCCCCACCGACCGCACGGTACACATCGGGCGCTTCTCGATGAAAGTGCCACGCAAAGCGCTTATACGCATCGACACAAAATATCAGGGGATTCAAGTGGCTGACCAAGGTACAGTCACAAGTTTCGAGGCATTGAAGCAACGTCTACAAACGCAGAGTCAGAAATATACCGCAAGCAAAGCTCCGTTCGATCCTGAAGACGATGCGATATTACGAGCGGGAGGCGCCGACCCTGCCATGGAACGAACCGAGAGCCAGTTAATAGGCTTCGATGTTCATGCAGAGAGCAATGAAGTGATCATTGCGTATCTGCCAGACACGCGATCTTTTGCAGGCAATATCGAGTTGCACAAATGGGTTGATGGGCATGATGTAGTCTTGAGTAGGAATCGTATTGGCGCGTCCGATTACGCCGTGCAGCGAGCAGATCTGCTTGCCATAGCAAAGCACTTCAAGTCGCTAGCCTCCCTGACAAGAGCGAAGCACATCCCCCCAGGATTTATTGTAGAGAACGGCATTTTTGTGGACGAAGGCTCCCCGGAGCCTAGAGGCAATGTCACACTGGTAGTGACTGATCCACAGCACCCAGGCATGAGCTTAACCTTTATAGCTTCGGACATAGAAAAACACTCGTCCGAGCCACCGCTCAGCTCGAGCGTGGATGACGAATTGGATCGACTGCGCAACCTTACTCACGATCTCAAAGTCATTCATCGCGGCGACCGGGTCGCCGCAGGTCAGTCAGGCTACCTCATCGCCATTAGCGGCTCTGATCCGGACAACCCTGGGCCGATGACATATAAATACCTTTGGGAGGCACCCGGCGTACCGAATGATGTGAAACGACCAGCCATGAGTGTCGAGTTGAATACGGACGCAGAGAATCATAACCACAGTTCATTTAAAAGCACCCAAGAAGCCACGGAGTACTTCGATCGGTTCTTGAATTCCATCAGGTTTCGCTCAGGCGACAAATAATGCATAGCAATGACACCGCTTCAAGCGAAGCGATAGTCACCAGTCATTGATTTAGACGCGGTGAACTCATCATTCTGCAAGCATGGCCGCCCTCTGCTGACTGGCATTGCGCTGACACTGGCACTCTGCAACTGCGGGGTCAGCGACAAGCAAGGACAGACCATGGCATTGACCCCAAACATGTACTCCACCTGTGTAGGGCGATTCCTTGTGCGATTA
>NZ_LMSL01000023.1:0-194 GCF_001428405.1 Frateuria sp. Soil773 | reverse complement strand
ACCTACGCTATCACGACGACATGGCCGGTGCTGCCGGCCTTGTGCATGAAATACATTTATTGGCAGGCAAAACACAGCTATCCCTTAAAGCCACATCACTGACCGGCATTCCTCATGCGGGAGATTTCGACCCTGATGGCAAGCCAGAGAGCGAGGAGAAAGTAGATGCGCGCCTATTTCGGCTCGCCTCGCAA
>NZ_LMSL01000022.1 GCF_001428405.1 Frateuria sp. Soil773 | reverse complement strand
TCGATGCGGAAACCACGCAGCTTGACCTGATGGTCGAGCCGCCCCAGGAACTCCAGCTCCCCATCGGCGCGACGACGCGCCCGGTCGCCGGTGCGATACAGGCGCGACCCCGCCGGCCCGTACGGATCGGGCACGAACTTCCCTCCCGTCATCCCCGGATCGCCCAGGTAACCGCGAGCCACGCTCGGCCCGCCCAGGTACAGCTCCCCGCTCACCCCCACCGGCAACGGCTGCATCTGCGCATCCAGCACATACGCCCGGCCCCGGTCCAAGGGCCGGCCGATGCTCGGCTCCCGCTCCACCGGACCATGGAAGTCCACCCCCGTCGAATAGGTCGTGTCCTCCGACGGGCCATACAGGTTCGCCACCCGCCGGACCCCGGTCCGCTCGAACAGGGCATTGACCAGCGATGCCGGCAATGGCTCGCCCGCCACGTTGATCGTGCGCACGCTGTCGGGAATGAAACCGCCGTGCACCAGCTCCTTCACCGCCGAGGGCACCGAGTTGATCAGGCTCGGACGCAGCTCGGCCTGCTCGGACAGCGACAGCACGTTGTCCACCCACAGTACCGCCCCGCCCTGCGACCAGGCCGACCACAACTCGTAGACCGAAAGATCGAAGTTCAAGGACGTGCCCGCCAGCACGCGTGCGACTTCCTCGCGGGAATACATCCGCACCGCCCAGCCCAGCCGGTTCACGGCATTGCCGTGACTGATCCCCACCACCTTCGGTCGACCCGTCGAGCCCGACGTGAAGATCACGTACGCCAGTTGCTCCGGCCGGATCGGCACCGCCAACGGCCGACCCCCGCCTCCCTGCCAGTGCGGACGCAGGCTCAACCCCGGCGCCGCAGCCAATGCCGCCACCGGAACCTCGTCGCACAGCACCCGCTTGGGCCGCGCATCCTCGACCATCGCACGCAGTCGCGATTCCGGATAGCCCGGATCCAGCGGCACATAGCACGCACCGGCCTTCAATACCCCCAGCAGCGCCGCCAGCAGCCACGCGTCCCGGCGCATGCCCAGACCCACCCGGTCTTCCGGGCCGACCCCTTGCGCCTGCAGGTACGCCGCCACCGCATCCGAGTGCCGGTCCAGTTCCGCATACGTCCACTCTTCCCCGCCCCACGCCACGGCCAACGCATCCGGCGTCGCCTCCACCTGCGAGCGCCACACCGATACCAGGTCGCCCTCCCGCAGTCCCTCTTGCTCGCTCCGGTTGAACGCAT
>NZ_LMSL01000021.1 GCF_001428405.1 Frateuria sp. Soil773 | reverse complement strand
GCCGTCGCTGCTGGTCCACTCGTGGGCGGCGCCGACGGAGACGGTGTTGGCGCGGTCGGCCAGTGATTCGCTGCCGAGCGAGACACTGTTGGCCGCGTCCTTGGTGACCCAGGCATTGGAGCCGAGCACGGTGGAGTTCACCGCCTGCGCGTAGCTGTTGTAGCCGAGCACGCTGGCGCCGTCCTCGGTGGCCCAGGCTTCGCCGCCGACGGCGGTGGTGAAATCGCCCTTGGTGACGCTGCTGGCGTCCATGCCGGCGAGCGCATTGCTGCCCAGTGCGAGGGCGTGGTCGCCCCAGGCGCTCGCCGTGCCGCCGACCGCCACGCCGCCGCTGCCCGCCGAACTTTGCGTGCCCAGCGCGGTGCCGCCGGCATCGGCGTAGGTGCCCTGGCCGAGCGCGACGCCGAAGTCGAGCGCCTGGCTTTCCGCGCCGACCGAGGTGGCGAACATGCCGTTGCCCCACGAGCCGCCGCCGAGCGCGACGCTGTTCCAGCCGCCGGCCGTCGCGGCCAGGCCGACTGCCGTCGCGTTCTGGAAGCCGTCGGCCGAGGCGAACATGCCGATGGCGGTGGCGCCCATGCCGCTGGCGGCCGATTGCCCGCCGACGGCGACCGCGCCCCAGCCCTGCGTCTGGCTGGCCGCGCCCAGCGCGACGCCGGCGCCGGCCTGCGAGTTGCTGTCCTGGCCGATGGCGATGCTGCTGGCGCCGGTGGCTTGCGCGTTGTCGCCGAACGCGGCGCTGTGGTCGCCCTGTGCCACGCTGCCGTAGCCGGCGGCGGTGGCGAACTCGCCGAGGGCGCTGGCGCTGGAGCCGAACGCGGAGGACTGGTTGCCCATCGCGAAGCTGCCGGAGCCGACCGCGGTGCCATACTCGCCCAGGGCCTGCGCGTCGTCGCTGCCGTCGCCGTTGCCGGTGGCGGCCAGGTAGTGGCTGGCGGTGCCGGCGACGGCGTTGAGCTGGTCGAGGTTCACCGCGTCGGTGCCTTCGGTGCCGGCGGCGACGTTGGCGATCTGGCGGGTGTTGGCGGCGTGCACCACGCCGTCGCTG
>NZ_LMSL01000020.1 GCF_001428405.1 Frateuria sp. Soil773 | reverse complement strand
CGAATAGCTCGTGCCGTCGCTGTCCGTGTAGATCCCGCCCACCGCGGTCGACGACTCGCCGCTCGCCGCACTGCCCGCACCCGACGCCACGCTGTGCACGCCCGTCGCCGATGCGTCCTCGCTGCCGTCGGTCGCGCCGTCGGCCTGGAAGAAGCGGCTGTTGCTGGTCGCCTGCTTGACCTGGCCCACCGTGGCCGCGTCGGTGTCTTCCGTACCGTCGGCGACGCCGGTGATCTGGCGGGTCAGGCCGTTGGCGGTGTCGCCCACCGCAACGCTGTTGTCGCGGTCCGTGAAGGAATGGTCGCCCAGGGCCACGCTGTTCGCGTTGAACGCCGTGCTGGAGTCGCCGATCGCGACGCTGCTTTCGCCCGAGGCCCAGCTGTTGATGCCGAGCGCCGTGGCATTGTCGCCCGGCGCGTAGGCGAAGTAGCCGACTGCCGTGCTGCCGATGCCTTCGGCGGCGGATATCGCGCCGACCGCGGTGGACAGGTCGGCGGTAGCGATCGCGCCGGCACCGAGTGCCGTAGCTTGCTCGCCATTGGCGACCGTATCCACGTAGAAGCCCGAGCCCGGGATCAGTTCGGCCGAGCCGCCGACCGCCACGCTGCCATTGCCGATGGCCGCGCTCTGCGTGCCCACCGCCAGCGAGTAGTCGCCCACCGCATTGGCGACCGCACCCAGCGCCAGCGACTGCGCGCCGCTTGCGTAGGCGCCCAGGCCCAGCGCGGTCGAAGCGAAGCCGCCCGCGTTCGCGCTGGCGCCGATCGCGGTGCCGCCGAGGCCGGCGCTGGTCGCGCCGGTGGTGATCGGGTTGCCGTTCGTGTCGGTGATGATCGGGTCGCCGTCCTCGTCCACCGCGTTGCCGCCCACCGCCACGCTGCCGGCGCCGGAGGCTTCCGCCGCCGCGCCGAACGCCGCGCTGTTGATGCCCGAGGCCACCGCGCCGTAGCCGGCCGCCGTGGCGTAGTCCGCCGCGCCTACCGCGCCGCTGCCGAACGCCGAGGCGCCCACGCCGAGCGCACCGGCG
>NZ_LMSL01000019.1:15906-66887 GCF_001428405.1 Frateuria sp. Soil773 | reverse complement strand
AACACTGCGAGCGGCAAACTTCTCCTTTTGAGTGCGCTACTTGACGGGGAAGGCTACGGATGGCTGGAGGCGAGGTTATGATGTGCCCTTGTCCCTGGCCCTCACGGAGGGAGGGACTGCGTAATCCCCTTGTCCGGAGCCTTGCATGAGCCTGATCCAAACCCCCGTGTCATACGGCGAGCTGATCGACAAGATCACCATCCTTGAGATCAAGTCGCGGCAGATCCGCGACGAGGCGAAGCTGGCCAATGTGCGCAACGAGCTGGACCTGCTCAATGCGACGTGGGCGAACGATGCGGCGTCGCAGACGGACATCGCGGACGAGCGGGCGCGGCTGTTGGCGGTGAACGAGGAGCTGTGGGACATCGAGGACCGCATCCGGCTGAAGGAGAAGGCGCAGGCGTTCGATGCCGAGTTCATCGAGCTGGCGCGCTCGGTGTATTTCCGCAACGACGTGCGCGCGGCGGTGAAGCGCGAGATCAACCTCAAGCTGGGTTCGCAGTTGGTGGAGGAGAAGTCGTACCAGGATTATCGGGCGGTCTAGTTCCGCGCGGGCGTCGTGCCGTAGGCGGGACGGGCGTGATGCGCCGGTGGACCCGCTTCAATCGCAGCGCTTTTGCGGTATTCCCGATCGGCTCGCTGCGGCTCAAGCATTCTCGCCCGTTTCCCATGCAGAGTGTTGCCCCCACGGTCTCCAGTGCAGGATTCCAGCCTCCTTGCGCGGGGAGCCTTGCTACGGCAGATCGAGATGACGGGCCGCGGCCTCGAAGCGCTCGACCACGTCGTCCACGCCGATCAGCTCCATCACGCCGGGTCGCTCGATCTTGCGGCCCCAGGCGATCTCGCTGGCCGGCTTGCCCAGGTATCGGCGCGCGGCCTCGTCGTATTTGTTCACGCACCAGCGTCGGTCGGAATAGGGGCCGGAGCGGTCGGGATTGCTCGCGGCGTGCAGCCCCAGCACCTTGGTGCCGACGGCGTTGGCCATGTGCATGGGGCCGGAATCGGGGGTGAGCAGCAACTGCGCGCGCCCGAGCATGGCGAGCAGGCGCTTGAGCGTGTCCTTGCCGGTGAGGTCCAGCGGCGCGCGCTTGCAGGCGGCGAGCACCGCATCGGCCATGCGGCGTTCGCCCGGCGACGGGCCGCCGACCAGGGCCACGCGCCAGCCGCGCGTCGCGGCATGGTCCATCACGGCGGCGTAGCGTTCCGGCAACCAGTTGCGCAGGGCGTGGCTGGAGGCGGGGCTGACCAGCAGGGTCGGTGCCTCGCCCGGCAATTGTTCGGCGGCCCAGGCGCGGGCTTCGTCGGGCACCGGGATATCCCAGCGCACCTCGGTCTGTTTCAGTCCCAGTGGCTCGCAGAAGCTTCCCAGTGCATCCAGCACATGCTCGCCGGTGCGCGCGGGGATGCGCTCGTTGACGACCAGGCCATGCAGGTCGCGCGAGCGGGCACGGTCGTAGCCGATGCGGCGGCCGGCCTGGATGCCGAGGCTGAGCAGGTTCGAGCGCATCGCCACCTGCATCTGCAGCAGCGCGTCGAAGCGGCGGTCGCGCAAGGCGGCATGCACTTCGCGCATGCCCGCCCAGCCCTTGCCCTTGTCGAAGGTGACGAAATCCACCCCGGGAAGGTCGCCGACCAGCTTGCGCTCCAGCTTGCCGACGATCCAGGTCAGCGCGGTATCCGGCCAGGCGCGTTGCAGCGTGCGCACCAGGGGGACGACATGGGTGACGTCGCCGATGGCGGAGGTGCGGAGCAGGCAGAGCGAGGCGGGAACGGTCATGGGCTTGGGCTAGAATCGCGGGACTTGGACTGATGGCGCCGCGGCACGGCCGGGCATGAAGATGCAGGAACGAATCCGCGAAGGGGCGGTCGGGGCGATTCTGTTCGACGCCGCGGTGTCCCCACAAGTCGACGACGACTGGTTCTCGCCCGCGTACTGGCGCGCGCAGGGCGGCCTGCACGTCCAGTCGGGCGGGCGCGGCGGCGTATCGGTCATCGCGACGCCGGCGGGGGAATGCGTGCTGCGGCATTACCGCCGAGGCGGCCTGGTGGCCGCCCTGATGGGCGACCGCTACCTGTGGACCGGCGCGGACAGGACGCGCTGTTTCGAAGAGTTCCGGTTGCTCGCGCGCATTGCCGAGCTGGGCCTGCCCGGGCCGCGGGCGGTGGCGGCGCGCTATGTGCGCCGCGGGCCGTTCTATACCGCCGACCTGATCACCGGCCGCATCGCGGACGCGGACACGCTGGCCGCGCGCCTGGCCGCAGGGCGGCTGGATGCCGGGCTGGCGGAGGAAGTCGGCGCGCTGGTGGCGCGCTTCCACCGCGAGGGCATCTGGCATGCCGACCTCAATGCGCACAACGTGCTGGTCGCGCCGGGCGGGCTGTACCTGCTGGATTTCGACCGCGGCCGGCTGCGTCGGCCGGCCGAGTCCTGGCGCCAGGCCAACCTGCTGCGGCTGCGCCGGTCGCTGCTGAAGCTGGGGGCGGCCAGCGAGGGCGAGGCGCGGTTCGAGGAAACGCTGTGGCAACCCCTGGTCTACCGTTACGAGCGTACGCTGGCCGCATGAACTGGTCCCTGCATTTCCTTGGCGTCGGCGCGGCGCATGCCGTCGAACTGGGCGCGTCGGCCGCGGTGCTGGAGCGCGATGGCGAGCCGGTGCTGCTGATCGACTGCGGCCCGGATACGCTGGACCGTTACCTGGCCGCCTACGGCGCGCTGCCGCGCGCGCTGTTCATCACCCATACGCACATGGACCACGTGGCGGGGATGGAGCGCCTGTTCATCCGCCTGTGGTTCGACGAACGGCTGCGCGGCAAGACGCGGGTATTCCTGCACGCCCGCCTGCTGCCGTGGTTGCAGGCGCGGGTGGCCGACTACCCGGGCGTGCTGGCCGAGGGCGGCGTGAACTACTGGGAGGCGTTCCAACTGGTGCCGTGCACGCGCGGGTTCTGGCTGGACGGCTTGTGGTTCGATGTGTTCGCCACCCGGCACCACGTGCCCGGCACGTCCTACGGCATCGCGCTGCCCGGCAGCTTCGCCTACACCGGCGACACCCGGCCCATTCCCGAGGTGCTGGAGCAGCATGCCGGCGGCGGCGAGCTGGTCGCGCACGATTGCGGCCTGACCGGCAACCCCTCGCACACCGGCATCGACGACGTCGAGCGCGAGTACCCGCCCGCGCTGCGCGAGCGGCTGCTGCTCTACCACTACGGCAGCGCGGCGGACGGCGCAGCGCTGCGCGGGCGCGGCTACCGCATCGCGGCCGCCGGCGAGCGCGTGGCGTTGCCCGCGCCGTCGGTGCCGCGGGCCGATGCCGGATAGCGGCCGGGAATACCGCAGTCATCCAAGGGTAGGGCGCATCATGGTGTGCGGCTGCGACCCTTCGCTTCCCGTGTGGAGTGAATTCGCCGGGCGTCGCGGCGGAAGCCGGCCAAAGGCCGGCCGCGGAAGGCCGCGCGTGCGCGTCCGTTTTTCGCCCCGGCTCGCTCTTGTCCCCGCGCGGGGCTCCCGCTATCCTTCCGCTTCTTTGCCGCGGCCTGAGTGCCGGGCAAGGCGGTTTCACCCATGCGGAGAGGTGTCCGAGTGGTTGAAGGAGCACGCCTGGAAAGTGTGTATACGGCTTATCCCCGTATCGCGGGTTCGAATCCCGCCCTCTCCGCCAGTGTGAAACCGCGCAGCGGCCCCGGCCGGTGCGACAGCACGTCTCTATGGTGACCCTGTCGGTCCCCCCGCGACGATAGTTCGTAAACTCCGCCAGGTCCGGAAGGAAGCAACGGTAGCGAACGATTCGGGTGCCGGGGTGTGGCTGGCAGGGTCGCCGCCTTTTGGGCTCCCGATTTGCCCCCATCTGGAATGAGTCAGCGATGACCTGGCGACAGTCCGGACAAGCCGTTTTCGTCCGTCATTCCCGCGCAGGCGGGAATCCCGTGTCCTTGCGTTCCATGGATCGAGGACGCCGGATCCCGGCTTGAGCAGCCCTTCGGCTGTTGAAAAGCAGCGCGCCGGGACGACGGGCAAAATCGGACCTTCCTTAGTGGCACAATCGACCTCCGATCCAAGGCAAGCAGGCTTCCGACGCATGTCCTATCAGGTACTCGCCCGCAAGTGGCGGCCCCGCAAGTTCGCCGAGCTGGTGGGGCAGGAACACGTGGTGCGCGCGCTCACCAACGCGCTGGATTCCGGGCGCATGCACCATGCCTACCTGTTCACCGGTACCCGCGGCGTGGGCAAGACCACCATCGCGCGCATCTTCGCCAAGTCGCTCAACTGCGAGCGCGGCGAGTCGGCCGATCCGTGCGGCGAGTGCGCGGTGTGCACGGCGGTGGACGCCGGCCGCTTCGTCGACCTGCTGGAGATCGACGCGGCCAGCAACACCGGCGTGGACGACGTGCGCGAGGTGATCGAGAACGCGCAGTACGCGCCGGCGCGCGGCCGCTTCAAGGTGTACCTGGTCGACGAGGTGCACATGCTGTCCAAGCCGGCCTTCAACGCGCTCCTCAAGACGCTGGAGGAGCCGCCGCCGCACGTGAAGTTCCTGCTGGCGACCACCGACCCGCAGAAGCTACCGGTGACCGTGCTGTCGCGCTGCCTGAAGTTCAACCTCAAGCGCCTGCTGCCCGAGCAGATCGCTGGCCAGATGCGGCACATCCTCGGTGCGGAAAACATCCCCTACGAAGACGGCGCGATCGGCGAGCTGGCGCGCGGCGCCGACGGCTCGCTGCGCGACGGCCTGTCGCTGCTCGACCAGGCGATCGCCTACGGCGGCGGCACGCTCAGGGCCGACGACGTGCGCGCCATGCTCGGCAGCGTGGCGCGCGGCCAGGTGCTGGGCCTGCTCGACGCGCTGGCGGCCGGCGACGGCGCGCAGCTCCTGGCCGAGTGCGAGCGGATCGCCTCGTTCTCGCCCGATTTCGGCGGCGTGCTCGACGATCTCGCCGCCACGCTGCATCGGCTCCAGTTGATCCAACTGGTGACGGGCTACCGCCACGAAGGCGGCGAAGCCGACGGCGACGACGCGCTCGGCACGCTGGCCGAGCGGATGGCGCCGGAAGACGTGCAGCTTTACTACCAGATCGCCACCACCGGCCGCCGCGACCTGGCGATGGCGCCGGATGCGCGCATCGGCTTCGAGATGGCCATGCTGCGCATGCTGGCGTTCCGGCCGGGCGAAGCGGGCGCGCCCACGCCGGCCGAGCGCGCGCCGCGTCCCGTGCCTGCGCCGCGCCCGGCGCCGGCTGCGCCCGTCGCGCTCGTCACGCCGCGCAACGAGTCGCCGGCCGTCCGCGCGGCGCCTTCGCACGCGCCGCCGGCCCAGCCGGCGCCAACGCCTGCCGCACCGGCACCCGCCGCCGCGGCGCCCAGCGTGCAGGCGCCGGTACCGGCCGATGCGCGCGGCCTGCCGCACTGGGAATCGCTGATCGAGCGGGCAGGGCTGCGCGGCGGCATGGGCCAACTCGCGCAGAACGCCGCCTTGCGCGAACGCGACGGCAACACCCTGGTGCTGGTCGTGCAGTCCATGTACATGGGGCTGGCGGTCGAGCCGATGGTCAGCCAGATGGCCGACCGCATCGGCGACGTGCTGGGCGAGCGGATCAAGCTGCGCTTCGTGGTCGACGGCCAGGGCGCCGCGCAGACGCCGGCGGCCCGCGCGGCGACCGTGCGCGAAGCGGCGCAGTCCGCGGCCGAGCAGGCGATCGAGGACGACCCGCTGGTGCAGTCGCTCAAGCGCGAGTTCGGCGCGCGGGTGGTACCGCAATCCATCAAGCCTTTTGAAAGCTGATTTTTGAAAGCTGATTATCGAAAACCGACGGAGCATCGAGATGAGAGGACAGATCGGCCAGTTGATGCAACAGGCCCAGCGCATGCAGGAAGACATGAAGCGCGCGCAGGAAGAGATCGCCAGGCTGGAAGTCACCGGCAGCGCCGGCGGCGGCCTGGTGTCCGTGCTGATGACCGGCGCGCACGAAGTGCGCCGGGTGCAGATCGACCGCAAGCTGTTCGCGGACGATCCGGAAATGGCCGAGGACCTGGTGGCCGCCGCGATCAACGACGCGGTGAACAAGGTGGCCGAGGCGAGCAAGAGCAAGCTGGGCGGGGTGACCTCCGGCCTGAACCTGCCGCCCGGCTTCAAGATGCCGTTCTGACAGAGCAGGAGTGAGTGGAGAGGAGTGAGGAGCGAGAGCAGGCACCAGCCTGCGCGCCTCTGCCTTTCTCTCGCTCCTCACTCCTCTCCACTCACTTCTCAGACCGTCCCCATGTCATCAGGCTCCCCTCTGCTCGCCGACCTCATCGAAGCCCTGCGCTGCCTGCCCGGCGTGGGCGGCAAGAGCGCGCAGCGGATGGCCTTCCACCTGCTGGAACGCGAGCGCGAGCGCGGGCTGAAACTGGCCGCGGCGATGGAGCAGGCGATGCGGCGCATCGGCAACTGCACGCGCTGCCGCAACTTCAGCGAGGAGCCGGTCTGCGCGCTGTGCGCTGGCACCGGCCGCGACCGCCACGTACTGTGCGTGGTGGAGTCGCCCACCGACCTGGCGGCGATCGAGCAGGCCACCGGCTACCGCGGCCAGTACTTCGTGCTGCTGGGCCGGCTGTCGCCGCTCGACGGCCTGGGGCCGGACGAACTGGGCCTGGCGCAACTGGCCGAGCGCCTTGGCGAAGGCGAGATCGAGGAAATGATCATCGCCACCAATCCCACCGTGGAAGGCGAGGCGACCGCGCACTACCTGGCGCAGTTGGCGCGCGCCGGCGGCGTCAAGCCGACCCGGCTGGCGCATGGCGTGCCGCTGGGCGGCGAGCTGGAGTTCGTCGACCGCGGCACGCTGGCGCATGCGTTCGGCAGCCGGCAGTCACTGGAATGAGGTTGCGATGAGCAAGAGCGAAGCCGTGTTGACCCTGGAGATTCCCGCGCCGGACGAATACCGCGCGCTGCGGACGGCGGCCGGCCTCAGCGCGATGAGCGGGCCGCAGGCCAGCCAGGGCCTGCCGGCGAGCTGGTGCGCGGTGTGCGTGCGCGACGGCGGCGAGCTGATCGGCATGGGGCGCGTGGTCGGCGACGGCGGCTGCTTCTTCCTGGTGGTCGACATCGCCGTGCGCCCGGACCGCCAGCAGCAGGGCATCGGCAAGCGCATCATGGCCGCGCTGATGGAGCAGTTGCATGCGCGCGCGCCGGCCGGCGCGATGATCGGCCTGTTCGCCGACGGCGAGGCCTACCGGCTGTACCAGCAGTACGGCTTCAAGCTGGTGGCGCCGGCGTCGCAAGGTATGCTGTTGCGCCTGTAGGTCCATCGGAGCATCCGCATGAGCGACACCCTTTTCGGCAAGATCATCCGCCGCGAGATTCCCGCCGACATCGTGTACGAGGACGACGAGGTGCTGGCGTTCCGCGACGTGAACCCGCAGGCGCCGGTGCACGTGTTGTTCATCCCCAAGCGCCCGCTGGCGACCCTGGACGATGCCGTCGCCGGCGACGCCGAACTGCTAGGCAAGCTGCTGCTGGCGTGCGCCGCCTACGCGAAGCGCGAAGGCTTCGCGCAGCAGGGCTATCGCACCGTCATCAACTGCAACGAGCACGGCGGGCAGACCGTGTTCCACCTGCACGTGCACCTGCTGGCCGGGCGGCGCATGCATTGGCCGCCGGGCTGAGCGGCACGGCCGCGGTACATGCGAAAACGCCGGCTTGCGCCGGCGTTTTCGTTTCGGTCACTTGTGCGGGTGGGGGTGTACCGTGCGGGGCACCACGATCACGCGCGGCTGATACCAGAACGGGTCGCCCCAGGGGCCCCAGTACGGGCCCCAGCCGGGACCCCAGAACGGATCGTAGTAGCCCGGCGGGTAGCGCACGGCGACGCGCTTGGGCCACAGGTAGACCACGTCGGCCTCGACCCGCGGATAGGCGTAGTCGTAGTCGCCGACCTTCTGCGAGACGGTGCCGTGCAGGGTGCCGGTCACGGTGACTTCGCGGCCGCGGACGAACACTTCCGGATCGTAGAAGCCCTGGTGGCAGGCGACGAAGCGCCCCTGGTTGTCGCCGTTGTCGCCGCTCTTCGGGCGCGCCTGGCTGTCGAGAGGTCGCGACAGCAGGAAGAAGCAGGTCTGCTGCTCGCCCGGCTCGGTCTTGATGATCTCGCCGCCCCAGCGAACCTTGGTGCCGCCGGCGCCGCCCTGCTGGGCGCTGCGGGTGGAGATATCGGTATACGTGCCCTGCAGTGGTTGGGGCACCGTCGCGCAGGCGGCCAGCACGGCGGTGCCGGCGGCCAGGATCAGGGGGCGGTACAAGGACATGGCGGCTTCTCCAGGTGGGGCGGTGGCATGCGATGCGTCACCGTGTTGCGGTTCATTTGACCACGCGGCGCGGCCGAAAATCCCGTGCCGCCCGTTGGAATGCGCGCGCCAGTTCAGGCGGTGGTTCGGCATGGGCGTAGCGCAGGTCCAGGTAGCGTCGCATCAGTCGTTCCAGTTCGCCGCGCTGCTGCGGCAAGGCGCGCGCCGCGCGGCTGAAGTAGTGCTGCGGGCCTTCGCTCGGGCGGCGCACGATGCCGCGGCCGGCCAGCTTCCTTTCCAGCATGCGCATGGCGGCGAGCACCGGGTCGCGTGCCTGCCGCCGGCGCAGCGCCCACAGCAGGCCGATGCCGGCGAACAGCCCGCACGCCGCCGCCAGCAGCGCGCCCAGTGTCGCCGAGTCGGTACGGCGCACGCCGAACGGCGTGAGCAGCCCGCGCTGGCGCAGCGCGTCGAAGCCTATAACGCCCTGGTTCCACCAGCGGTTGACGATGTCCCAACGGTTGCGCAGGTCGCGCAGCCAGCCGCCCCGGTACCAGCCGAGCTGGTTGCCGGCGGCCGCCGCGGCGCCGAGGCTGACCCGCTCCGGGCGGACCGCGGCGGTGGGATCGATGCGGACCCAGCCGCTCCCGGACAGCCAGACCTCGCCCCAGGCGTGCGCGTCGGAATTGCGCACCAGCAGGTAGCTGCCGGTCCTGTTCCAGTAGCCGCCCTGGTAGCCGGTGACCACCCGCGCCGGGATGCCGGCGGCGCGCATCAGCACGGCGAAGGCCGAGGCGTAGTGCTCGCAGAAACCTTCGCGGGTGTCGAACAGGAAATCGTCCATCGCGTCGCGGCCCAGCGGCACGGGCGCCAGCGTGTAGCGGAAGCCGCCGTCGTGGAACAGCGCGAGGGCGGCCTGCACAATGGCGCGGTCGTCGTTGCCGTATCGCTGCCGCCATTGCACGGCCAGGGCGATGGCGCGCGGGTTGAAGCCTTGCGGCAGCCGCAGCCCGCGCTGCCGTACCGGGTCCGGCAGGTCCGGCTGCAGGCGGTAATGCAGGGCCGAGCGCAGGCGATAGGTCAGGGCGTCCTGGCCGGAGCCGGCGCGGCGGAAGATTTCGCGGTCGGCGCTGAGCCGGGCCTGGGACGGGGCTTCCAGCGGCACGTCCAGCGCCGGCAGCACGCGCGTCGCGGCGGATTCCATGGCGACCTGGTAGCCGACCGCATCGGCGGCTACGAGCGGCGCCGGCGCCTGGCGGGTCTCGCCGCGGCGCCATCGGCGGCCGTCGTAGTCCCACATCACGTAGGCGCGGAAATAGCGCGATGCCGCGGGCGGCGGCGCGCCGTCGAAGTTGACGCGCAGCGCCGGGCTGTCGTCGACCAGCAGTTCGGAGAATTCGCCCGGCGACATCGTGTCGCCCAGGCCGGTGCGCGCCTCGCCCGTGTTCGGCGCGCCCCACAGCGGCGTGCTCAGGCGGGGCACCAGCAGAAAGGCGAGGATGGCCAGCGGCAGGGCGGCGGCCAGGAGGCCCAGCCCGGGCAGCAGCGTGCGCGGCAGGCTGGCCGGCGCATGCGCCGGTTCGAGCGCGCGCAGGGCGGCCAGGGCCGGCAGCAGGCCGAGCATGACGAGAATCGTCGCCAGCAGGCCCTGGCCGAACAACAGGGCCGCCATCAGGGCGAAGCAGCCGAAGCCGATGCCGACCCGCGCGTCGCGCGAGGCTTCGGTTTCCAGCAGCTTCAGCACCAGCAGGCCCACCGCCAGCGCCGAGCCGGGCTCGCGCCCGAAGATGGTGCCGTAGCTGAAGACCACGGCACCGGCGAGCAGGGCGATCAGGGGCAGCTTGAGCCATGGCGATGCGCGGCCAGGGCGCCTGCGCCGCTGCCACCAGCGGATGCCGAGCATCGCCGCCAGCGCGGCGGCCAGCCAGACCGGCAGGTGCGGCGCGTGCGCGACGAGCACCACCGCGATGGTCGCCGCCAGCAGGTCGAAGGCGCGCGCATCGATCGCCGGCTCGGCGGATGCGGCCATGCCGCGTGGCGCCGTCATGGCAGCTTCGCCAGGGCGTCCATGCAGCGCGCGTAGTGGAGCGGTCCGCTGCCGGTCGCGATGTGCTGGTCCGGCAGCCACAGGCTGCACGGGCGGCCCTGCGCCAGGGCCTCGCCGAGCCAGCGGGCCAGCCGGGCGATGCGCATCTCGTTGCCCAGGCCGGGCAACTGGCGCCAGTCCAGTCGCCATTCGCCGAGCGTCTCGGGCTGCTCGAAATCCTTGGTCAGCAGGTCCTGCTGCCGTGCGCTGGCCTTCCAGGCGATGTGCCGCCGCGGATCGCCGGCACGGTAGGGGCGAAGCGTGGCGAGGTCCTCGCCCTGGTGCAGGCGGAAACGCTGCCGCGCGTGCTCGGCCGGCGGCCGCGGCGGCGGGCCGCCGAACTCCGGTCGCGGCCATACCAGTACCTGCTGCTGCGGATGCAGCCAGCTCCAGGCGCGGAACAGGCCCAGCGGCCAGTGGGTCCAGAGGCGCAGCCTGGGCAGCGCCTGCCAGCCGCGCTGTGCGGTGGGCAACGGTATCTCCACGCGTGCCTTGCCGCCGTCATCGATGGCGAAAGCCTTGTGCGTGGCGTCGAGGTCGATGCGGATCGCGCTGCGCGGTCGCTGCGATTCGAATTCGAGAATGAGCGCCAGCGTTTCGCCGGCCACCGCGTGTCCCGCATGGATGTGGGTCAGGCGCAGGCCGTCGAGGGCGCGGAAGGCCACCAGCATGCTCGCCACGCTGGCGGCGCCGAGCAGGCAGGTCAGCAGCAGCGCTGCGTTGTTGGCGTAGTTGAGCGCGCCCAGCAGCATCACCAGCAGCAGGACACCGAAGCCGAGGCCGAAACCGGTGGGCACGATGTAGATGCGCCGGCGGTGAAGCTCGATCGGCAAGGCCTCGGGTCGGCGGTGGCGGGTCAGTGCCGGCAGCCGTTGTTCGCCCCATTGCTGGAGGCGGCGCCACGCCCCGCGCATCAATCCACCGCGACGTCGGCCAGCAGCGCGCGGGCCAGCGCGTCGCCGTTGGCGCCGCGCGCCGGCACCAGCCGATGCGCCGCCAGCGGCACGAACAGGGCCTGCACGTCCTCCGGCAGCACGTGGCGCCGCCCGCTGAGCAAGGCCCAGGCGCGGGCGGCGCCGAGCAGGGCCAGGCCGGCGCGCGGCGACAGCCCCACGCGGATGTCGGCGTGGCGGCGGCTGGCCAGCAGCAGGGCCTGCAGGTAATCGAGCAGGGCGGGGCTCGCGGTGACCGCCTGGCTTTGCCGGTGCAGCGCAGCCAGGCTTTCGCCGTCGAGCTGCGGGGTCAGCCGCGCGAGCAGGTCGCGGCGGTCGCTGCCGGTGAGCAGGGCGCGTTCGGCGGCGGCGTCCGGATAGTCCAGCGACAGCCGCAGCATGAAACGGTCGAGCTGGGAGTCGGGCAGCGGGAAGGTGCCGTGCAGGTCGAGCGGATTCTGCGTCGCCACCACGAAGAACGGTTGCGCCAGGGCGTGGGTCTGGCCGTCCACGGTGACCTGGCCCTCGGCCATCGCTTCCAGCAGCGCGCTCTGCGTCTTCGGCGTGGCGCGGTTGATCTCGTCGGCCAGCAGCAGGCCGGTGAAGATCGGGCCGGGATGGAAGCGGAACAGCCCCGTCTCGCGCTCGTAGACGCTGACCCCGATAATGTCCGACGGCAGCAGGTCGCTGGTGAACTGCACGCGCTGGAACTCCAGCGCGAAGCTCGCCGCGAGGGCATGGGCCAGGGTGGTCTTGCCGACGCCGGGCACGTCTTCCAGCAGCAGGTGGCCGCCGGCGATCAGGCAGGCGAAGGCCAGCTTGACCTGGCGCGACTTGCCGAGCAGCACGCGGTTGACCTGGGCGATGGCCGCTTCCAGGCGTTGTGGCAGGGTTTCTTCGGGCAGCGGAGTGGTGGCGGACATGGTTCCCTGGCAATGGACGCAAGCGGCGCGCTGCGGTGATCGGACGAGTGTAGCGGCCGGCCTCGCGCGCTGGCGAGCGGCCTTCGTCATCCTTTTCGCGGCGCTGCTGCTGGCCAAGCTGGCGATCGCCTGCACGCTGTCGCCGTTCGGCGACGAGGCGTTCTACTGGCAGGAGAGCCGGCGGCTGGCCTGGGGCTACAGCGACCTGCCGCCGTTGACGGCGTGGCTGATCCGGCTCGGCGAAAGCGTGGCCGGGCATGGCCTGTTCGGCATGCGCTGGCCCTTCCTGTTGCTGGGCAGCGCGCTGCCTTGGCTGGTGGTTGCGTTGGCGCGGCATGCGTTCGACGCGCGCGCCGGCTGGCAGGCCGGGCTGCTGTGCCTGCTGCTGCCGCTGGCCGGCACGCTCGGCGTGCTGGCGCTGCCGGACGTGCCGCTGACCGTGGCGATCCTGCTGGCGCTGTATGCGCTGCTGCGCGCGATGGCGGAGGACCGTGCATGGCAGTGGTGGTTGCTCGGCCTTGCGCTGGCGGCATGCTGGGTGACGCATTACCGCGCGGCGATGCCGATGCTGGTCGGCCTGCTGCTGTTCGCGCTGACGCCGCGCGGGCGCGCGCAGTGGCGCCGTGGCGGCTTCTGGCTGGCGATGGCGCTGGCCTCGCTCGGGCTGGTGCCGCTGGCGGTATCGAACTGGCAGCAGCGCGGTGCCGGCGTCGCGTTCCAACTGGTCGAGCGCAATCCCTGGCGGTTCCACGCCGACGCGCTGGTGCAGCCGCTGGAGCAGGCGCTGGCGTGCACGCCTTTGCTGTACGCGCTGCTGCTGTGGGCCGCATGGCGTTGCTGGAAGCGCCGCTCGGAAGGGGCGCCGTGGGACGTGTTCGCGGTGGCCTCGCTTGGCTTCATCGTGCTGTATTTCCTTCTGGGCCTGTTCGCCGACGACCTGCGCTTCCGCGCGCACTGGCCCTTGCCCGGCTACCTGCCGCTGCTGGCGGCGCTGCCCGCGTTGTGGCGGGGAACGCCGCGCGGCTGGCGGCGGTTCGTCGCCGCGGCGGGCGGGCTGGCCGCGCTGGGGCTGGCGCTGGGGCTGGGCTATCTCGCGCTGGCCGCCAGCAGCCAGGGCGCCGGCCTGCTGGCGAACGCCAAAGCGTTCCCGGGCAACTTCGTCGGCTGGCGCGAGAGCGCCGCGGCGGCGCGGGAACTGCTGGAACGGCAGCCGGCCGTGCTGGTGGCGGACAACTTCATGCTGGCGGCGGAACTCGATTTCGCGCTGGATCGCGGCCAGCCGGTCTATGCGCTGGACAACCCCCTGAACGTGAAGCACGGCCGCGCGCCGCAACTGGCGATCTGGCGGTACGACGAGGCTGGCCTGCGCGCGGCGCACGCCAGCCAGCCGGTCCTGCTGGCGGTGGACGAGGGCGCCTTGCGCGAGCGGGAGCGCGCCGCCTGGCTCGGCTCGGTCTGCGCGCGCATCGCCGACCTGCGGCCGGTGCGGCGGTTGAGCCTGTTCGGGGGGCGCAAGCGCATCGCGTTCTATCGCGGCACGGTGCCGCCGTCCGCGCTCTCGCCCGGCGCGCCCGCAGCGTCCTGCCTGGTCTGGCGGCAGGCGCACGCGGCCCAGTACGGCGGCGGCTGAGCCGGACGGACGCTCAGGGAAGTTCGAGGCCGGCCTCGCGCAGCAGGCGCGCCAGCGCGATCAGCGGCAACCCGATCAGGGCGCTGGGATCGTCGGTGTCAATGCGTTCGAACAGGCTGATACCCAGGCCCTCGCACTTGAAGCTGCCGGCGCAGTCCAGCGGTCGTTCGCGCGCCACGTAGCGGGCGATCTCGTCGTGCCGCAACGGGCGGAACCGCACCCGCGTCAGGTCGACGTGGGTGGTGCGGTGCCCGTTGCGGGTATCGAGCAGGCAAAGCGCCGTATGGAAGCGCACCTCGCGCGCCGAGCTGGCGGCAAGCTGCGCGCAGGCGCGCTCGCTGCTGCCGGGTTTGTCCAGCAACCGGCCATCGAGTTCGGCGACCTGGTCGGAACCGATCACCAGGGCGTCGTCCAGGCCGTCGCCGGCGGCTTCGGCCTTGGCGATGGCCAGGCGCAGGGCGCGGTCGGCCGGCGCCTCGCCGGCGATCGCGGCTTCGTCGGTGCCCGGGGCGCGCTGCCCGAAGTCGTCGAGCAGGCGCCGCAGCAGCTCGGCGCGGTAGTACGAGGTGGAACCGAGGATCACGCGCGGCCCGCTCATGCGCCCGGCTCGCGGCGGATGTGTTCGCGCATCGCGTCGTCCAGCGCGTGCTGGGCCTGGTCCAGCGCGCGCATCAACGGCTGCAGGCGGTCGCGCGTGCCGCTCATGGCGGCCGCCGCGTCGTCGAGTTCCTGCTGGCTGGCCCCGGGCGAGCGGTCGCGGATCCAGATGCGCTGCTGCAGCAGCGAGCGCAGGCCGGCATCGATCGCGTGACGGGCTTCCTGTTCGCCGGCCGCCGGCAGGTCGGGGTTGAGCGACATCACGGCGTGCGCCTGCTGCAGGCCGCTGCGGCAGGCCTTCAGGTCGGCCTCCAGCAGGTCGGCCAGCCGCACCAGTCGCTGCAGGCTGTCGGTGCGCCGGTCCAGCCGGCGCCGCCGCAGCAGGGCGAAGCAGACCGTTGCCAGCAGCAACAGGAAGAACGCGGCGATGCCGAACGTCAAAGGTCCATTCACGGAGGCATTCGGCGGGAGCGAAGGGGAACGGCAGTCTGCCGCAAGCGGCGGGCCGCAGGCAAAATGCCTGTCCGGCGGGGGCACGGCACGGCGGCCCGGTTGACTTGGGGCCACCGCAAACTTAAGATTTCGCGATTATGTCCGTGACACTGCCAGAGTCCGTGGACGCTTGGCGCATGGTCTCGGCGCGGCGTTCTTTCGCCGGGGCGCTGCCCGTTTCCGCCATGCCGCGCCTGTGCGAGGCCCTGGCGGGCACCGAAGGGGCCGTGGAATACGTGCTGGATTTCGGCCGCGACGAGTTCGGCACGGCCTACCTCGACGTTCGCGTCAAGGCGCCGCTGACCATGCTCTGCCAGCGGTCGCTGGAGCCGTTCGTGCTGCCGGTGGCGATCGAGAGCCGGCTGGGCCTGATCAGGGCCGAGCGCGAGGAGGCGGCGTTGCCGCCGGGTTCCGAGCCGCTGCTGGTCGGCGAGGACGGCAAGCTGAATCCGGCCGAGGTGATCGAAGACGAATTGCTGTTGGCGCTGCCGCTGGTCCCGGTCGATCCGGACAGCGCGCTGCCCGATGAAGTGGTAGGGCCCGGCCCGGAGGAGTCATCCGACGGCGAAGGGCGTTCCGACAATCCGTTCGCGGTTTTGCGCGAACTGAAGAAATAACCCAAGAAATTAACGATTTCGCTGGAGAACCATCATGGCCGTTGCCAAGAGCCGCAAGACCCCGTCCACCCGCGGCATGCGTCGTTCGCACGACAAGCTGCAGACCGTGCAGTTGTCCACCGACCCGACCAGCGGCGAGGTGCACCTGCGCCACCACGTCACCGCCGACGGTTTCTACCGCGGCAAGAAGGTGATCCAGACCGCCGCGGTGGTCGAAGAGGACTGATCGGTCCCCGCCAGGGGCCCGAATCCGCAAGGCGGCGCGGCGACGCGCCGTTTTGCGTTAAGGCGCACGTGAACGTAACTTTGCGGTCTGGCCGCGGCGTCGCCCGCCCACGCGGCGCGACCTGCCGGCCCGACCTCACCGACGGATAGTCAATGGCCCAGACCTACGCCCGCATCATCGGCACCGGCAGCGCGCTGCCCGAGCGCGTCCTCAGCAATGCCGACCTGGAGAAATTCGTCGATACCAGCGACGAATGGATCCGCACCCGCACCGGCATCCGCCAGCGCCACATCGCCGCCGAGGGCCAGACCACCGGCGACCTCGCGCTCCAGGCCGCGCAGCGCGCGCTGGAGGCGGCCGGGGTGAAGGCCTCCGAGCTGGACATGATCGTGCTCGGCACCACCACGCCCGACATCATCTTCCCGTCCACCGCCTGCCTGGTGCAGAACCGCCTGGGCGCGAACGGCTGCGCCGCGTTCGACGTCAACGCCGCCTGCTCGGGCTTCGTCTATGCGCTCGGCGTGGCGAACAGCTTCATCCGCAGCGGCCAGTCGAAGAAGGTGCTGGTGATCGGCGCCGAGACGCTGACCCGCATGATCGACTGGAACGAGCGCGAGACCTGCGTGCTGTTCGGCGACGGCGCCGGCGCGGTGGTGCTGGAAGCCTCCAGCGAGCCGGGCATCTACGCCACCTGCCTGCATGCCGACGGCGGCTACAAGGAGCTGCTGTGGAATCCGGTGGGCGTTTCCGCCGGCTTCCGCGACGAGCCCAACCACGGCGTGCGCATCAAGATGGCCGGGCGCGAGGTGTTCAAGGTCGCGGTGAAGACGCTGGACTCGCTGGTCGAGCAGACCCTGCAGGCCGGCGGCATGGAGGCGTCCCAGCTCGACTGGCTGATCCCGCACCAGGCCAACCTGCGCATCATCGAGGCCACCGCCAAGCGCCTGAACATGTCGATGGAGCAGGTGATCGTCACGGTCGACCAGCACGCCAACACCTCGTCCGGCTCGGTACCGCTGGCGCTGGACTACGCGGTGCGTTCGGGCAAGGTGCAGCGCGGGCAGAACCTGTTGCTGGAGGCTTTCGGCGGCGGTTTCACCTGGGCTTCGGCGCTGCTGCGCTATTGAGCGCGTCGCGCGGCGGGCCTGTCGCAGCCCGCCGCGCGACGAAACGAAAACTAGGGAGAGGGGTGTGCTTCGCAGGCGAAGCCGTTGCGTGCGCGCGCCCGTCATCCGGCAAACCGCTCCATCGGTGCGTCCTGCGCAATGGATGGAGGCAGGACCGATGGTGCAGAAGCTGCAGTTGGGAGCCCGCGACGTCTGGCTCAAGCGCTACGAGCGCAGCCCGCGGCCGCGCCGGGCGATGACCCGGCTATGGAATTTCGTCGCGAAGGAACTGGACGCGGAGCCGCTGCGCTCGCCGCCGCGCCACGAGGGAGAGCAGGCCAAGCTGCTGGAGTTGCGCCGCATCGGCGAATTGAGCGCGAGCGGCGTGCGGGTGCCCGAGGTGCTGGGCGAGGGGCACCGGACGCTGCTGCTGAGCGACATCGGCCCGTCGCTGTCGAACCGCCTGAAGCGGGCGGTCGACGACTCGCAGGTGGACCGGCTGGTGAAGAAGGCGGCCGGGGAGATCGCGGCCGTGCACGGCCGCGGCGCGTACCTCGGCCAGGCTTTTCCCCGCAACATCACGGTCGGCGACGAACGCATCGGCTTCCTGGATTTCGAAGAAGACCCGCTCGAGGTGATGCCGCTGCGCGATGCGCAGGCGCGCGACTGGCTGCTGTTCGCCGCCGGCGTGTCGCGCCACTACGCTGGACGCAGCGATGCGCTGGCCGGCATCCTGGGCGGCGTGCTGCCGCAGGCCGCCAACGACGTCACGCAGGAAGTGCGGCGTCTCGCCGAGCGGCTCGGCTTCCTCGACCGCTGCACGCGCTACCTGGGCACCCGCGCGCGCGCCGTCGGCGTGGCGGTGTTGTCGTTGCGCCAGAGCTTCGGCAAGCTGGCGCTGCTGGCATTGCTGCTCGTCGACTACGCCACCGACGGCGACATGGATACCTTCAACCTACTGTGGAACCTGCTATGAGCGATACACGACCCGACCTCGCGATGGTCTTTCCCGGCCAGGGCTCGCAATCCGTGGGCATGCTGGCCGAGTTGGCCGCGGCGCATGCCGAAGTGGGGCAGGCCTTCGACGAGGCGTCCGCCGGCGCCGGCCGCGACCTGTGGGCGCTCGCCGCGCAGGGTCCGGAGGACGAATTGAACCGCACCGAGAACACCCAGCCGGCGCTGCTCGCGGCGAGCGTGGCCGTGTGGCGCGTGTGGCGCAAGCTCGGCGGCGCGCAGCCGGCGCGGCTGGCCGGCCACAGCCTGGGCGAATACAGCGCCCTGGTCTGCGCCGGCGCGCTGTCGCTGCACGACGCCGCGGCGCTGGTGGCCGAGCGCGGCCGCCTGATGCAGGCGGCGGTGCCGGCCGGCGTCGGCGCGATGGCGGCGATCCTGGGCGGCGACGATGCGCAGATCGCCGCCGCCTGCGAAGAGGTGGCGGACGGCCAGGTGGTGGCGCCGGCGAACTTCAATTCGCCGGGGCAACTGGTGATCGCTGGCCATGCCGAGGCGGTCGACCGCGCGCTGGCGCGGCTGGCCGAGCTGGGCGTGAAGAAGGCGGTCAAGCTCGCCGTCTCGGTGCCGTCGCATTGCGCGCTGATGCGCGAGGCCGCCGACCGGCTGGGCGAGCGGATGGCCGCGATCGACTGGCGGGTGCCGTCGATCCCGGTGGTGCAGAACGCCGAGGCGCGCAGCTACGACGACATCGAAGAGATCCGCGGCGCGCTGCAGCGCCAGCTCTACCTGCCGGTGCGCTGGACCGAATGCGTGCAGGCCCTGGTCGCCGGCGGCGCCACGCGCATCGCCGAGTGCGGCCCGGGCAAGGTGCTGACCGGCCTGGCCAAGCGCATCGACAAGAGCGTCGAGGCGCGCGCGATCGCCTCGCCAGCGGAGCTGGACGCGGCCCTGGCCGAATGGGCCTGAGCGCCCGCCCGATGCAGACCTGGCCGAACGGCCGCATTCCCAAGGAATCGACACAGATGAGCAAGACATTGCAGGGCGAGATCGCGCTGGTCACCGGCGCCAGCCGCGGCATCGGCGCGGCGATCGCGGCCGAGCTGGCCGCGCAGGGCGCGACCGTGATCGGCACCGCGACCAGCGACAGCGGCGCGGCCGCGATCGGCGAGCGGCTGGCCGCGCAGGGCGGCCACGGGCGCAAGCTCGACGTGACCGACGGCGCCGCGGTCGCCGCGCTGATCGATGCGATCGGCAAGGAATTCGGTGCGGTCTCGATCCTGGTCAACAACGCCGGCATCACCCGCGACCAGTTGCTGATGCGCATGTCCGACGACGACTGGCAGGCGATCCTCGACACCAACCTCAGCTCGGTCTACCGCACTTCCAAGGCGGTGATGCGCGGCATGATGAAGGCGCGCAAGGGGCGCATCATCTCGATCGCCTCGGTGATCGGGCTCACCGGCAATCCGGGCCAGGCCAACTACGCGGCGGCCAAGGCCGGGATCATCGCGTTCTCCAAGTCGCTGGCGCGCGAGATCGGCTCGCGCGGCATCACCGTCAACGTGGTGGCGCCTGGCTTCATCGACACCGACATGACGCGCTCGCTGCCGGAGGAGTCGAAGCAGGCGCTGCTGGGGCAGATCGCGCTGGGCCGCCTGGGCGAGGCCGACGACATCGCCAAGGCGGTGGCTTTCCTCGCCTCGCCGGCGGCGGCCTACATCACCGGCGAGACGCTGCACGTCAACGGCGGCATGTACATGCCGTGATCCGGCCGGGCGACGCCCGCGTTCAGGCACGGGGGTTGTCGCCAGCGGCCGCGTTTTAGGCGACAATTGCCCTTTCGCGCCGACCCGGCAGGGGCACGGCGTTTACCATCGCCGGCGGAGCCGTGGCGGCCTGAGGGCTTACCCACTACAATCCGCCGGCCTTGCCGGACCGTACCGGCGTTGAACAAGCAATTTCTCCTTGGGAGGTTTGGCAACATGAGCACCATCGAAGAGCGCGTCAAGAAAATCGTCATCGAGCAGCTGGGCGTGAAAGAGGATGAAGTCACGGCGAACGCTTCGTTCGTGGACGATCTGGGCGCCGATTCGCTGGACACGGTGGAGCTGGTGATGGCCCTCGAGGAAGAGTTCGAGACCGAGATCCCGGACGAGGAAGCGGAAAAGATCACCACCGTGCAGCAGGCCGTCGACTACATCAAGGCCCACTCCAAGGATTGATCGCCGGTGCCGGCAGGGGCGCGCCGCGCCGCCGTCCGCCACGAAAGCGATGTCGAAAGCTGCGCCTCCCGGCGCAGTTTTCGTTTCTGCATTTTGCAACGTCCGATCCCGTATGGTTTACGGGTTGGACGGCGCCCGCCGGTACGGGCGCCAGCCCGATGCAGTTCCCGAAGAACCACGAAGGAAGGACAGCATGAGCAAACGACGTGTGGTAGTGACCGGCATGGGCATCATCTCGCCGGTCGGCAACGATATCGCCACCGCCTGGGAGCATGTTCTCAAAGGTGCCAGCGGGATCGGCCCGGTGACCCACTTCGATGCCTCCGGCTATGCCACCCGCATTGCCGGCCAGGTGAGCGGTTTCGATCCGTCGCAATGGATGGCCGCGAAAGACGTCAAGAAGATGGACCCGTTCATCCACTACGGCGTGGCCGCCAGTACGCAGGCCCTGCGCGACTCCGGTCTGGAAGTGACGGAAGCCAACGCGCCGCGCATCGGCGTGGCGGTGGGCGCCGGCATCGGTGGCCTCTACACCATCGAGGCGACCACGCTGGAGCTGGCCGCGAAGGGGCCGCGCCGCGTGTCGCCGTTCTATGTGCCCAGCTCGATCATCAACATGGTCTCGGGCCAGTTGTCGATCATGTTCGGCCTGAAGGGTCCCAACATCGCCTGCGTCACCGCCTGCACCACCGGAGCCCACAACATCGGCCTGGCGGCGCGGATGATCCAGTACGGCGATGCCGACGCGATGATCGCCGGCGGCGCCGAGTTCGCCACCACCGGCACCGCGATGGCGGGCTTCTGCTCGGCCAAGGCGATGTCCACCCGCAACGACGAGCCGACCCGGGCTAGCCGCCCGTGGGACAAGGATCGCGACGGCTTCGTGCTGTCCGACGGCGCCGGCGTGCTGATGCTTGAAGAATACGAACACGCCAAGGCGCGCGGTGCGCGCATCTACGCCGAGCTGGTCGGTTTCGGCATGAGCGGCGATGCGTTCCACATAACCGCGCCCAGCGAAGGCGGCGAAGGTGCGGCGCGCTGCATCCAGACCGCGCTGGACGATGCCGGCCTCAATCCCACCGACGTGCAGTACGTCAACGCGCACGGCACTTCCACTCCGCTGGGCGACCTGGGCGAGGTGCTTGCGGCGAAGAAGGTGTTCGGCGACCACGCCTACAAGCTGGCGATGAGCTCGACCAAGTCGACCACCGGCCACCTGCTCGGCGCGGCCGGCGGCGTGGAGGCGATCTTCTCGATCCTCGCGCTGCGCGACCAGGTGCTGCCGCCCACGATCAACCTCGACGAGCCGAGCGAGGGCTGCGACCTGGATTTCGTCGCCCACACCGCGCGCGAGGCGAAGGTCGACGTGGCGATCTCCAACTCGTTCGGCTTCGGCGGCACCAACGGCACCCTGGCCTTCCGTCGCGTCTGAGCGACGCGTGGGCTGCCATCGCAGGGTCCTGCAAGGCCGGCGCGACCTGCTCGCGCCGGCCGCCGCGTTTCCGCAGCGCTATCCGGGCCTGCTCGAAAGCGTGGTGCGCGGCACGCCGCAGGCGCGCTACGACATCCTGTTCGCGTTTCCGCAGCACGGCCTGAGCCTGCAGGCGGACGGCCGCCTGCACGGCGCCATGCCGGGGGAAACGCGTTTCCTCGACGCGCTCGACGCCGCCTGGCGGGCCGAACGGCTGCCGCACGATGCGGACGACGGCCTGCCGTTCCACGGCGGCTGGGTGCTGCTGCTGGCCTACGAGCTGGCCGGCGAGATCGAGCCGCGGTTGCGGCTGGCGCCGCCTGCCGGCCTGCCGGTGGCGCTCGCGCTGCGTTGCCCGGCGGCGGTGATCGTCGACCACCGCAACGACTGCACGATCCTGGTGGCGGAGCAGGGGCACGAGCCGCTGCTCGACCGGCTCGCGGCGGACCTCGAGGCCGCGCCGGCCATCGCGCCGCTGCCGTTGCCGGCCGTGCTGGAAGAGGACGAGCCGGGACGCTTCCTCGACGGCGTCGCACGCATCCACGAACACCTGCAGGCGGGCGACATCTTCCAGGTGAACCTGTCGCGCGAGTGGCGCGCGCGCTTCGCGCAGGTCCCCGCGCCGGCATCGCTGTACGCCGCCCTGCGCCGGGCCAACCCGGCGCCGTTCGCGGGATTGCTGCAGCAGCCCGGCTGGGCGGTGGCCAGTTCCTCGCCGGAGCGGCTGGTGGAAGTGCGCCGCGGCCTGGCGCAGACGCGGCCGATCGCCGGCACCCGCCCGCGCCACGCCGGCGACGACGACCTGGCGCGCATCCGCGAACTCAGCACGCATCCCAAGGAGCGCGCCGAGCACGTCATGCTGATCGACCTGGAACGCAACGACCTCGGCCGCGTATGCGTGCCGGGCTCGGTCGAGGTGGACGAGCTGATGGTGGTGGAGAGCTACGCGCACGTGCACCACATCGTCTCCAACGTGCGCGGCCGCCTGCGCGACGGCACCGCGCCGGGCGAGGTGATCGCCGCCACCTTTCCCGGCGGCACCATCACCGGCTGCCCCAAGGTGCGCTGCATGGAGATCATCGCCGCGCTCGAAGGCGCGCCGCGGGGCGCCTACACCGGCGCGCTGGGCTACCTGGACCGCAACGGCGACCTGGACCTGAACATCCTGATCCGCACGCTGACCCAGCACGGCCGCGAAGTGGGCCTGCGCGCCGGCGCCGGCATCGTCGCCGACTCGGTGGCGGAGAAGGAACTGGACGAGACCCGCGCCAAGGCGCGCGGATTGCTGCGCGCGCTCGGGGACGCGGACTGATGGCCGTACCGGGCCTTCGGATGCTGGTCGATGGCGTGGCGGCGTCGAGCGTCTCGGCCACCGACCGCGGGCTGGGCTACGGCGACGGCTTGTTCGAGACGATCCGTTTCCGCGCGGCCGATGCGCCGCTGTGGCCGCGCCACATGCGGCGGCTGCGCGAAAGCTGCGCGCGGCTGCACCTGCCGCCGCCCGACGAGGCGGTGCTGCTGGGCGAGGCGCGTACCGTCATCGCGGGCCTGGCGCAGTCGGTCGTGCGCATTACCGTGACCCGCGGCAGCGGCGCGCGCGGCTACGCGCCGCCGCCCGACGCGCGGCCGACCCGTATCGTCGCGGGCTTCGCGCTGCCGATGTTGAATGCCGACGATTACCGGCACGGCGTGCGCGTACGGCTGTGCCGCCTGCGCCTGGCCGAGCAGCCCCTGCTCGCCGGCATGAAGCACCTCAACCGGCTCGAACAGGTGCTGGCGCGGGCCGAGTGGGACGATCCGGCGGTCGCCGAGGGCCTGCTGTGCGACGGGCACGACCGGGTGATCGGCGCGACCATGGCCAACCTGTTCGCCGTCGTCGATGGCGTGCTGGTGACGCCGGCGCTCGACCGCTGCGGCATTGCCGGCGTGGCGCGGGCCGAGATCCTGTCCGCGCAGCCGGCCGCCCGGGTGCGCGAGCTGAAGCTGGGCGAACTGGCGCAGGCCAGCGAACTCTTCCTATCCTCGAGCGTGCGCGGCATCCTGCCGGTTCGCGAACTGGACGGCCGCCCCTGCGCGGCCGGGCCGGTGGCCCATGCGCTGCAATTGCACTGGCGCGGGCTGGGTTTTCCGATGGAGGCCGAATGAGGCACAGAAAGATGCGGGGCGGTGCGTTGTTTCGTGCCTTGATGCTGGTCGTGCTGCTGGCGGTGGCCGCCGCCGTCGCGTGGGGCTGGTACGACTTCGACCGCTTCAGCCGCGCGCCGCTGGACGTGGCCGGGCAGGGCGAGACGATCGACGTGGAGCGCGGCAGCGGGCTGCGTACCATCGTCGAGCAGTTGCGCCAGCGCGGGGCGACACACGCACTGCCGCTCTACTGGCGCGTGCTGGCCGAGCAGATGCGCGTGGCCGGCCGGCTGCACGCCGGCGAATACGCGCTGCCGGTGGGCATCACGCCGCGCGCGCTGCTCGCCAACATGGCCGGCGGCAAGGTGCTGCAGCGCAATTTCACCATCGTCGACGGCTGGACCTTCAGCGAACTGCGCCAGGCGCTGGCGCGCGCGGACAAGCTGCGCCACGACAGCGCCGCGCTGGACGACGCGGCCCTGATGCAGCGGCTGGGCGCGGCCGGCGAGGCGCCGGAAGGGCGCTTCCTGCCGGAAACCTATGCCTACGTGAAGGGCGACAGCGACCTGGACGTGCTCAAGCGCGCCTACGCCGCGATGCGCAAGACCCTCGACGCCCTGTGGCCGCAGCGCGCCAAGGACCTGCCGCTGGCGACGCCGTACGACGCCCTGATCCTCGCCTCGATCGTGGAAAAGGAAACCGGCCGCGCCGACGAGCGGCCGCAGATCGCCGGCGTGTTCCTGCGCCGGCTGCAGAACCACATGCTGCTGCAGACCGATCCCAGCGTGATCTACGGCATGGGCGCCAGCTACGCCGGCAACATCCGCAAGAGCGACCTGGCCGCCGACACACCCTACAACACCTATACGCGGGCCGGCCTGCCGCCGACGCCGATCGCCTTGCCCGGCAAGCCGGCGATCGAGGCCGCGCTGCACCCGGCGCCCGGCACGGCGCTGTACTTCGTCGCGCGCGGCGACGGCAGCCACGTGTTCGCCGATACGCTGGAAGAACACAACCGCAACGTCGCCTGCTACCAGTTGAAGCGTTGCCCATGACCATGCGGCGCGGACGTTTCATCACGCTCGAAGGCGGCGAAGGGGCAGGCAAGAGCACCCTGCTGTCCGGCCTGGCCGGCCATTTCGCCGGGCGCGGCATCGACCTGGTGCAAACCCGCGAGCCGGGCGGCACCGCGATCGGCGAAGCGGTGCGCGCGATCGTGCTCGATCCGTCGCGGGCGGCGATGGCGGCGGAGACCGAACTGCTGCTGATGTTCGCCGCGCGCGCGCAACTGGTGCGCGAGGTGATCGAGCCGGCCCTGGCGGCCGGGCGATGGGTGCTGTGCGACCGCTTTGCCGACGCCAGCCACGCCTACCAGGGCGGCGGCCGCGGCCAGCCGGCCGAGCGCATCGCCGAACTGGAGCGCTGGGCCTGCGCCGGGCTGAAGCCCGAGCGCACCCTGCTGCTCGACCTGCCGGTGGCGGACGGTCGCGCGCGCGCCGCGGGGCGCGGCGAGGCGGACCGGATCGAGGCCGAGGCGGACGGCTTCTTCGAGCGGGTGCGCGCGGTCTACCGCCAGCGCGCCGCCGCCGAGCCGCAGCGTTTTCGCGTGATCGACGCCAGCCTGCCGCCGGACGGCGTGCTGCAGGCGGCCATCGCGGCGGTCGCCGACCTGTTCGCGGAGCCGGGCCGATGAACGCGCGTCCCTGGCATGCCGAGCACTGGCGGCGCCTGCAGGCGCGCCGCACCCGCGATGCGATGCCGCATGCGCTGCTGCTGTGCGGCCCGGCCGGGCTCGGCAAGCGGGATTTCATGCGGCGCTTCGTGCGCGGCCTGCTGTGCATGCAGCCGCGCGACGGCGATGCCTGCGGCACCTGCCGCAGTTGCCTGCTGCTGGACGCCGGCACCCATCCGGATTTCGTCGGCATGAGCTACGGCCTGCGCAAGGACGGCGTGCAGCGCAGCGAGATCGTGGTCGACCAGGTGCGCGAGCTGTCGGCACGCCTGGCCATGGCCAGCCAGTTCGGAGGGTGGCAGGTGGTGGCGATCGATCCGGCCGATGCGATGAACGCCGCCGCCGCCAATGCCTTGCTGAAGACGCTGGAGGAACCGGCGCCGCAGACCCTGCTGATCCTGCTGGCCGACGCTCCCTGGCGCCTGCCGCAGACCATCCGCAGCCGCTGCCAGCGGATCGAGTTCCAGTTGCCCGCGCGCGACGAGGCGCTTGCGTGGCTCGAATCCGCCGGCATGGAAGGCGCCGCCGCCGCGCTCGATGCGGCGAGCGGCAACCCCGGCCTGGCCCGCGCCTGGCTGGAGGAGGGCGCGCTCGCGCGCCGGCAGGAAGTGCGCAAGGACCTGGCCGCGCTTGCCGCCGGCCGCGGCGAGACGATGGAAGTGGTGAAGCGCTGGCTCGACAGCCAGCCCGAACAGCGCCTGTGGTTCGCCGCGCAGGCGGCTTCCGACGAAGCCAGGGCGCAGGCCGTGGCGGCATCCGGTCCGCTCGCCAGCGCCCTGGACGCCGAGGCGCTGGGCGACTGGTACGTGGCGGCGAACCGCGCCCGCGACGCGCTGCGCGGTCCGTTGCGCGGCGACCTGCTGCTGCTGGAACTGCTTGCGCGCTGGCGTTGAGGGCCGGTCCGGCCCGGCGGGTCCGGAAACCGCCGAGGCATGAAAACCCATGGGGATCGGAAAGCTGATCGACAGGCGGCCTGCCTACGCTGCCCGGCATGACGCCTTCGTTCGGCATGGGCCGCCATTGGCCGTGGCTGCTTCCCTTGCTCCTGCTGGCCGCGTTGCGGCTGTGCTGGATCGACGCCTATCCGCTCAATTCCGACGAAGCCCAGCACGCGCACGTCGCCTGGGCATGGACGCAGCACGGCCTGATGCCCTACCGCGACGTATTCGACAACCACGGCCCCTTGTTCGGCTGGCTCCACTCGCCGCTGCTGGCGCTGCTGGATGGCCGCGCCGACGTGCTGGCCTGGCTGCGCCTGGCGATGCAGGCCTGGTATGCGCTGGCGCTGTTCGCCACGTGGCTGGTGGGGCGACGCCTGTACGGTCCGCGCGTCGCGCTCGCCGCCGTGCTCGTGGCCGGCCTGTTTCCGCATTTCTTCCTGGTCAGCGGGCAATTCCGTACCGACGACCTGTGGTCGGCCGCCTGGCTCGCGGCGCTGGCCGCGGTGGCCGGCGCGCCGGCGCGCGCCTGGCGCTGGTTCGTCGCCGGCCTGTTGGCGGGAGCCGCGCTTGCGGTCTCGCAGAAAACCCTGGTGCTGCTGGTCGCCGCCCTTGCGGCTGCGGCGACGGTGCGCCTGGCACGGCCGGTGCGCACGCCGCTGCCCTTGCGGCACGGTCTGGCCGGCATCGCCGGCTTGCTGCTGGTTCCGCTGCTCTTCGCGCTGTGGCTGGCCGCGCACGGCATCCTCGGCGCCGCCTGGTACGACATCGTCGGGTACAACGTCGACGGCGCCTGGAAGCACGATGCCGCGATCAACCTGGCGGCCTTTTTGCTGCTGGCCGCCGGCTTGTCGGCGGCGGCTGCCCGGCTGGTGCGGCGCCGGGGTTCGCAGCCGTTCGACTGGGAGGTCTTCCTTGCGCTCCAGGCAGGCATCTACCTGTCGCTGATCTGGTTCGTCTGGCCATTGATCACCGCGCAGGATTTCCTGCCGGCGATCCCGCCGCTGCTGCTGGCGTGCTGCGGCGGGATCGCCGGCATGCCCTGGCTGCGCGGGCGCGACGGGCTTTGCCGGAGCCTGGTCGTCGTGGCGGTGGCCGCCGAGCTGCTGTCGCTGTTTTCGAGGTCACCGCCGTGGCGGGACCGGCTGGCTGCGCAGCGCGCCGAACTGGCGCAGGTGCTGCGCTATACCGACGGCAGCGACACGGTGATGGACGCCAAGGGCGATGCGATTTTCCGCATGCGTCCTTATTACCCGGTCCTGGAGAGCCTCGCCCGGCGCCGGCTTAAAGACGGTCGGATGCGGGACACGATCGCCGCCCAGTTGGTGAGTCATCGCACCATGCTGGTCGTGCTGGGGCGGCTGCCGCGCGCGGACGAATCCTTCGTCGAAGGCAATTACCTGCCGGCAGGCGGGAACCTGTGGATCGCCGGCCGCCTGCTTCCCGCGGGGAACGGCAGCCGCGTGGTCGTGGTGGTGCAGCCGGGCGAATACACGCTGACCGACGGCGCGACGGCGGTGAGCGCCAGCCTCGACAGCGGGGCGCCCGCCGACCACTGGTTCCTGAAGCAGGGCGTCCACCATATCGCCGTGGCATCCGGGCACGCGTTCGCGCTGATCTGGAGCAAAGCCTGGGATCGCGGGTGGCGGCCCGATATGCTTCCGGAGAAAAGGCCTTGAGATGCCGTTGAACCTGAATGCACGGACCCGCCTGCTGGTGGTGGCGCCACACCCCGACGACGAGTCCATCGCGACCGGCGAGCTGATCCAGCAGGTCCGTGCGGCCGGCGGCGAGGTGCGGATCCTGCTGCTGACCGACGGCGACAACAATCCGTGGCCGCAGCGCTGGCTGGAGCGTCGCCTGCGGGTGGGGCCGGCGGACCGGCGACGCTGGGGCCGGCGGCGGCGCGACGAGGTGGAGCAGGCCCTGCGGCTGCTCGGCGTGGAGCCGGCGGCCCTGCATGCGTTCGGCTGGCCGGACATGGGCCTGACCGGGATGCTGCGCGGGGGTACCGGACGGCCGCTGCAGGCGATCGGTGCCTGCCTCGGCGCCTACGCGCCCGACATCGTGGCGATGCCGGCGCTGGCCGACCGCCATCCGGACCATGGCGCCGCCCACGTGCTGGTGCGGCTGGCGCTCGCGCAGTGCGCCGGGCTGCGGCCGCAACTGCTCGGCTACCTGGTGCACGGGCGCGAAACCGGTACGGGCGGCACGATCGCGCCGGCATCCTCGCCGGCCCTGCATGCCGGCAAGCTGGCCGCGCTGGAGCGGCACCACAGCCAGATGGTCCTGAGCGGCGGCCGCATGCGCCGGCTGGCCGAGCGGCCGGAACGCTACCTCGAGGTGGCGGCGCCGGAGGGCGGTTCCGGCACGGGCGCATTGCCGTGGCGCCCCGCCGCCTGGCTGCGGCCCTGGCTGCGCCTGACCGTGGCCGATGCGGACGGCGTACGCGAATGGCCATGGAACCGGGCGCCGTTCGGGCGCGACGGGGAAGGGCGCTACGTGCTGGCGCCGGCAGGCGGCCCGCGCGGCGCGCCGCGCTTCGCCAAGCTGCACATGGAACTGCCGTCGCCGTGGATCTTCGACCGCTGGGGCTGGTGCGAACTCTAGAAACTGCGCGCTGCGGCATGTCAGGCGCTTTGCGTGGGGCCGCCGGCATCGCTACGATGCAGGCGCCGCGGGCATCCGGCCCGGCGGCAGGTCAGGAGCAGGCATGAATCCCGTCGCGGCCCGCCAGGGCATCATCTCGCTGAAGATCAAGGACGCCGCTTCGCTGTACAACGCGTACATGCCGTTCCTCAAGCAGGGCGGGCTGTTCGCGCCGACCGCGCAGCGCTACGCCCTGGGCGACGAGGTGGTGCTGCTGATCACGCTGGCCGACGAGACCGAGCGCCTGTCGGTGGCCGGCAAGGTGGCATGGATCAGCCCGGTGGGCGCGCAAGGCAACCGCACCGCCGGCATCGGCGTGCATTTCAACGAGTCCAGCGACGGCGAGGTCGCGCGCCAGCGCATCGAGAACATCCTGGCCGGACTGCTCGCCTCGGAGCGTCCGACCCACACCATGTAGCGCGCGCCGCCGCGCTATCGATCGCTGTCACGGCAGTCAAGGCTTGTCGCGGCACCCGCACGCGCTGATACAATGCCGCGATTCCCGAACTGATTCGTGGAAAGTCGGACGCTCGTAGCCTAAGTGCCCGCGATCGTGGCCGGACCGCCCATGCCGCATGCGGCATGCCGAACCGAAGTTGCCGGACCGTCACCCCACGGTCACTGATGCGCCGGATGGCGCGGAGGTACGTTCCATCGTGCTTGCCGAATATTGGCCCGTTCTGTTGTTCATCGGCGTTGCCACCGGCCTCGGCCTGGTGCTCCTCGCGATCGGCATGCTCGTCGGTCCGCGCCGCCCCGAACCGGAGAAACTCGCGCCCTACGAGTGCGGCTTCGAAGCCTTCGAAGACGCGCGCATGCGCTTCGATGTCCGCTACTACCTGCTGGCCATCCTGTTCATCATCTTCGATCTGGAAATCGCCTTCCTGTTTCCGTGGGCGGTGGTGTTCGAGAAGATCGGCATGGTCGCGCTCATCGAGATGGCGCTGTTCCTGCTGCTCCTGGTGATCGGGTTCGCCTACGTCTGGAAGAAGGGAGCGCTGGAATGGGAGTGATGGAATCCGTCAGCCGGGTGATGCACAACCCGCAGCCGCTGGACCTGGTCGACGACATCCTGCTGCCGGCCGCTGACAACCCGGTCGTGCAGCGCGGCTTCGCCACCACCTCGGTGGACGCGCTGATGAACTGGGCGCGCACCGGCTCGATGTGGCCGGTCACCTTCGGCCTCGCCTGCTGCGCGGTGGAGATGATGCACGCCGGCATGGCGCGCCTGGACCTCGACCGCTACGGCGTGATCTTCCGCCCCAGCCCGCGCCAGAGCGACGTGATGATCGTGGCCGGCACCCTGGTCAACAAGATGGCCCCGGCCCTGCGCAAGGTCTACGACCAGATGCCCGAGCCGAAGTGGGTGATCTCGATGGGAAGCTGCGCCAACGGCGGCGGCTACTACCACTACTCCTACTCCGTGGTGCGCGGCTGCGACCGCATCGTGCCGGTGGACATCTACGTGCCGGGCTGCCCGCCCACGGCCGAAGCCCTGATCCACGGCATCCTGCAGTTGCAGAAGAAGATCCGCCGCACCAGCACCATCGCGCGTTCCTGAAGGCGCAGTCCATGACCGATACGCAACCCATCTCGCTGGCCGAGCGGCTCGTCGCACGATTCGGCGACACGCTCTCGCTCGCCGCCGCGCGCAACGAAATCACCGCCGAGCTGGCCGCGGGCGACCTGCTCGGCGTGGCCACCGCGCTGCGCGACGAGCCGGGCTTCCGCTTCAGCGAGCTGGTCGACCTGTGCGGCATCGACTACCTGGGCTACGGCCAGACCGAGTGGGACACCGAGACGGTGTCCGGTACCGGCTTCTCGCGCGGCGTGGAAGGGCAGGCGGTGGGCCGCTTCGACTGGGCCGGCCGGCCGCGCGCGACGGACCGTCCGCGCCGCTTCGCCGCGGTGGTCCACCTGCTGTCGATCGAGCTGAACCAGCGCCTGCGCCTGCGCGTGTTCTGCGACGACGACTCGTTGCCGGTGGTGCCCTCGCTGACCGGCGTCTGGCCGGGCGTGAACTGGTTCGAGCGCGAGGCGTTCGACCTGTACGGCATCCTGTTCGAAGGCCACCCGGACCTGCGCCGCATCCTCACCGACTACGGCTTCGTCGGCCATCCGTTCCGCAAGGACTTCCCGCTGATCGGCAACGTCGAGGTGCGCTACGACCCCGAGCAGAAGCGCGTGGTGTACGAACCCGTGTCGATCGAGCCGCGCGTGCTGGTGCCGCGCGTGATCCGCGACGACGCCGACCTGGCGCAGGCACAGGCCGAAGCCGCAGACGACTGGCGGAGCAACTGACGTGCAAGAAATCCGCAACTACACGATGAACTTCGGCCCGCAGCATCCGGCCGCGCACGGCGTGCTGCGCCTGGTGCTGGAGATGGACGGCGAGACCGTGGTGCGCGCCGACCCGCACGTGGGCCTGCTCCACCGCGGCACCGAGAAGCTGGCCGAGTCCAAGCCGTTCAACCAGTCGATCGGCTACATGGACCGCCTCGACTACGTGTCGATGATGTGCAACGAGCACGCCTACGTGAAGGCGATCGAGAACCTGCTGGGGATCGAGGCGCCGGAGCGCGCGCAGTACATCCGCACCATGTTCGACGAGATCACCCGCATCCTGAACCACCTGATGTGGATCGGCTCGAACGCGCTCGACCTGGGCGCGATGGCGGTGATCCTGTACGCGTTCCGCGAACGCGAGGAACTGATGGACGTGTACGAGGCGGTGTCGGGCGCGCGCATGCACGCGACCTACTACCGCCCGGGCGGCGTCTACCGCGACCTGCCGGACCAGATGTCCAAGTACCGCGAGTCGCCGTGGCACAAGGGCAGCGACCTCAAGCGCATCAACAGCTGGCGCGAAGGCTCGATGCTGGACTACCTCGAGGCGTTCACCGCCGACTTCCCGTCCAAGGTGGACGAGTACGAGGAACTGCTCACCAACAACCGCATCTGGAAGCAGCGCACCGTCGGCATCGGTGTGGTCTCGCCGGAGCTGGCCCAGCAGTGGGGCATGACCGGCGCGATGCTGCGCGGCTCGGGCATCGCCTGGGACCTGCGCAAGAAGCAGCCGTACGCGAAGTACGCCGAGATGGATTTCGACATCCCGGTCGGCGTCAACGGCGACTGCTACGACCGCTATCTGGTGCGCGTCGAGGAAATGCGCCAGTCCAACCGCATCATCCAGCAGTGCGTGAAGTGGCTGAGGGCCAACCCCGGCCCGGTGATGCTGAAGAACTTCAAGGTGGCGCCGCCTTCCCGTGTCGAGATGAAGGACGACATGGAAGCGCTGATCCACCACTTCAAGCTGTTCACCGAGGGCTACGGCGTGCCCGCCGGCGAGACCTACGCCGCGGTCGAGGCGCCCAAGGGCGAGTTCGGCTGCTACCTGGTGTCCGACGGCGCCAACAAGCCGTTCCGCGTCCACCTGCGCGCCCCGGGCTTCGCCCACCTGTCGTCGATGGACACCATCGTGAGCGGCCACATGCTGGCCGACGTGGTGGCGATGATCGGCACCTACGACCTCGTGTTCGGCGAAGTCGACCGATGAATACGGGAATCGGGAATCGGGAATCGGGAATGGGTAGAGCGCATCGCGGCAGCTCCTACCTTTACGCATTGAATGGCCGCAATTGTTGCAGTGGAGTTGGAATCGCCGAGAAACGGGTGGGCTTTTTCCCATTCCCGATTCCCGATTCCCGATTCCCGGAGTTCCACCCATGAAAGCCACCGGAAACTACGAGCAGGTCAGGTACGTCGACCCGCTCGTCGCACTTACCGAGCACACCCGCCAGCACATCGATGCGTGGGTGGCCAAGTTCCCGCCCGACCGCAGGCGCTCGGCGCTGATCCAGGCGCTGTTCGCGGCGCAGGAGCAGAACCGGGGCTTCCTCACCGACGAGCTGATCACCGCGGTGGCGAAATATCTCGACCTGCCGGCCGTGTGGGCCTACGAGGTGGCCAGCTTCTATTCGATGCTGGAGACCAAGCCGGTCGGGCGCAACAACGTGGCGATCTGCACCAACATCTCGTGCTGGCTCAACGGCGCCGAGGACCTGGTGCGCCATTGCGAGAAGAAGCTCGGCATCAAGCTGGGCGAGAGCACGCCGGACGGCCGCGTCTATCTGAAGCAGGAAGAGGAATGCATCGCCGCCTGCGTGTACGCGCCGGCGATGACGGTGAACGGGCACTATTACGAGCGGCTGACCATCGAGAAGCTCGACGCCATCCTGGATGGCCTGAGCGTCGATGGCCCCGCGCACGGGCACGATGAGGGGAAGCACTGATGGCCGTCGGACCCGCCCCGCAGGAACACCAGGTCGTCTACACCACGCTGCATTTCGACACGCCGTGGTCGATGGACAGCTACGAGAAGGTGGACGGCTACAAGGCGTGGAGGAAGATCCTCGCCGAGAAGCCCGATCCGGCTTCGCTGATCGAGGAAATCAAGAAGAGCAGCCTGCGCGGCCGTGGCGGCGCGGGCTTCCCGACCGGCCTGAAGTGGTCCTTCATGCCGAAGGGCGACATGCAGAAATACATCCTGTGCAACTCGGACGAATCCGAGCCGGGCACGGCCAAGGACCGCGACATCCTGCGCTACAACCCGCACGCGGTGGTCGAGGGCCTGGCGATCGCCTGCTATTGCACCGGCTCGACGGTGGCCTACAACTACCTGCGCGGCGAGTTCCACCACGAGCCGTTCGAGCATTTCGAGGCGGCGCTGAAGGAAGCCTACGCCGCCGGCCTGCTCGGCAAGAACGTGCAGGGCAGCGGCGTCGACGTGGACATCTACGCCGCGCTCGGCGCCGGCGCCTACATCTGCGGCGAGGAAACCGCGCTGATGGAGTCGCTGGAAGGCAAGAAGGGCCAGCCGCGCTTCAAGCCGCCGTTCCCGGCCAACTTCGGCCTGTACGGCAAGCCGACCACGATCAACAACACCGAGACCTACGCCTCGGTGCCGGCAATCCTGCGCAATGGCGCCGACTGGTTCCTGAACCTCGGCAAGCCCAACAACGGCGGCCCGAAGATCTTCTCGGTCTCCGGCCACGTCAACAATCCGGGCAACTTCGAGATCCGCCTGGGCACCCCGTTCACCGAGCTGCTGGCGATGGCCGGCGGCGTGCGCAATGGCAACAAGCTCAAGGCGGTGATCCCCGGCGGCTCCTCGATGAAGGTGCTGCCGGCCGACGTCATGCTCGAGAGCACGATGGACTACGACTGCCTGCAGAAGGCCGGCTCGGGCCTGGGCTCCGGCGCGGTGATCGTGATGGACGAGACCACCTGCATGGTCAAGGTCTGCCAGCGCATCGCGCGCTTCTACAAGGCCGAGTCCTGCGGCCAGTGCACGCCGTGCCGCGAAGGCACCGGCTGGATGTACCGCGTGCTCACGCGCATCGTCGAGGGCAAGGGCACGCAGGACGACCTGCATCGCCTCAAGGCGATCGCCGGCCAGATCGAGGGCCACACCATCTGCGCGTTCGGCGAGGCCGCCGCGTGGCCGGTGCAGGGTTTCCTCGCGCGTTTCTGGAACGAATTCGAATATTTCGTGCAGCACGGCCGCTCGATGGTGGATTCGCGCGAGGAGGTTGCGGCATGACGATGGTCTCTATCGGCGCGAATCGGGAATCGGGAATCGGGAGTCGGGAATCGCACCGCAGCATCCCGCGGCTCTTCCCATTCCCCATTTTCCATTCCCCATTCCCTGCTCCCCAAGGAGTTGCTGCATGAGTGCGCAGCCGACCGGCACCGCGCCCGACCTGCTGAACATCGAGGTCGACGGCAAGCCCACGCAGATCCGCAAGGGCGCGATGATCATCGAGGCCGCCGACGCCATCGGCGTGTCGATCCCGCGCTTCTGCTACCACCGCAAGCTCCCGATCGCCGCGAACTGCCGCATGTGCCTGGTCGACGTGGAGATGGGCGGCAAGCTGATGCCCAAGCCGCAGCCGGCGTGCGCCACCCCGGTGGCCGAGGGCATGAAGGTGATGACGCGCTCGGACAAGGCGCTGAAGTTCCAGAAGGACGTGATGGAGTTCCTTCTGATCAACCACCCGCTCGACTGCCCGATCTGCGACCAGGGCGGCGAGTGCGAGCTGCAGGACGTGGCGCTGGGCTACGGCCGCAGCGTGTCGCGCTTCACCGAGCGCAAGCGCACCATCGCCGACGAGAACATCGGGCCGCTGGTCGCCACCGAGATGACCCGCTGCATCCAGTGCACGCGCTGCGTGCGCTTCACCAGCGAGATCGCCGGCACCTACGAACTGGGCGGCATGAGCCGCGGCGAGAACCTGCAGATCGGCACCTACATCGGCAAGACGGTGGAGACGGAGCTGTCGGGCAACATCATCGACGTGTGTCCGGTGGGCGCGCTCACCAACAAGCCGTTCCAGTTCAAGGCGCGCGCCTGGGAGCTGATCGCCAAGCCGTCGATCGGCTACCACGACGCGCTCGGCTCCAACCTGTGGCTGCACACCCGCCGTGGCGAGGTGCTGCGCACGGTGCCGCGCGACAACGAAGCGGTCAACGAGTGCTGGCTGTCCGACCGCGACCGCTACAGCCACCAGGGCATGTACGCCGCCGACCGCCTGCACGCGCCGGAAGTGAAGCGCAACGGCCAGTGGCAGGCGACCACCTGGGAGGACGCCCTGGGCGCGGCCGCCGAGGCGCTGAAGAAGGCGCCGGGCAGCGAGCTCGGCCTGCTGGTGCATCCGGCCACCTCGAACGAGGAGGGCGACCTGCTGGTGCGCCTGGCGCGCGGCCTCGGCAGTGCGCACGTCGACCATCGCCTGCGCCAGCTCGATTTCGCCGACAACGCGGTGGCGACCCGCTTCGGCCTGCCGGTAGCGGACGTGGCAGGGGTCAAGGCGGCGCTGCTGGTCGGCTCGGACCTGCGCCACGAGATGCCGCTGCTCAACCACCGCCTGCACCAGGCAGTGAAGAAGGGCGCCAAGGTCTACGCCGTCAACCCGGCCCGTTTCGACTTCAACTACGCGCTGGCCGGCGAGGCGGTGGTCGCGCCGCAGGCGCTGGTCGATGCGCTGCTGGCCCTGGCCAAGGCTGCCGTCGCCGACGGCGCCGCCGCTCCGGCCGCGCTGGCCGCTCCGGCCGCGCTGGCCGCGGCGATCGACGGCGCCGCCTTCGACGAGGGCGACAAGGACGCGATCGCCGCGCTCAAGAGCGGCCGGGCCGTGGTGATCCTCGGCGAGGCCGCGGTCACCCATCCGCAGGCGTCGTGGCTGCGCGCGGTGGCCCGCTTCGTCGCCGAGGTGACCGGCGCGGGCTACGACGAACTGCCGGTCGGCGCGAATGCGCTCGGCCTCGGCAGGCTCGGCGTGGTGCCGGGCAACGGCGGCCTGGATGCCCACGCGATGCTGGCGCAGCCGCGCAAGACCTACCTGCTCTACGGCGTCGAGCCGCCGCACGACTTCGCCGACGGCGCGCTGGCGCTGAAGGCCCTGCACGGTGCGGAGCGGGTGGTGGCATTCGCCGCCTTCGCCAGCCCGGCGCTGCGCGACGTGGCCGACGTGATCCTGCCGATCGCCCTGTTGCCGGAGACCGACGCCACCCTGGTCAACGTGGACGGCCTGGCGCAGGGCGTGCAGGCCGGCGCGAAGGCGCCGGCGCAGGCGCGCTCGGGCTGGAAGGTGCTGCGCGCGCTGGGCGGCCTGCTGCAACTGGCCGGCTTCGAGTTCGACGACCTCGCCGGCCTGCGCGACGGCATCGCCGAGCGGGCCGTCGCCGGCCGCGACGGGCTTGCCGCGCGCGAGCCCGTGCAGGGCCTCGCCCGCCTGGCGACCTGGCCGATCTACCGCGGCGACGCGGTGCTGCGCCGCGCCACCGCGCTGAACGCCCATCCGCTCAACCGTGCGCCGGCCGTGCGCCTGAACGCCGCCGAGGCGCAGCGCCTGGGCCTGGCCGGGGGCAATCCGCTGCGCGTGGGCGACGCCACGCTGCCGCTGGTGATCGATCCCGCCGTGCCCGACGGCGCGGCCTGGATCGAGGCCGCGCAGGACGCAACCGCCACGCTGCCGCCTTACGGCGCGGCCATTACCTTGAGCAAGGCGTAATCCATGGGCGAGCAGATTCTCAACCAGTTGGTCTGGCCGATCATCTACATCCTGTGCATTGCGGTGCCGCTGATCCTGGCGGTGGCGATGTTCGTGTACTGGGAGCGCAAGGTCATCGGCTGGATGCACGTGCGCATGGGGCCGAACAAGATCGGCCCGCTCGGCCTGCTGCAGGCCTTCGCCGACGTGGTCAAGCTGCTGATCAAGGAAGTGATCCTGCCGAGCAGTGCGAACAGGTTCCTGTACTACCTGGCGCCGCTGCTGGCGCTGGTGCCGGCGTTCGCGGCCTGGGCGGTGATTCCGTTCGGCGAGCGGATGGTGCTGTCCAACGCCAATGCCGGCGTGCTGTACCTGCTGGCGATGACCTCGCTGGGCGTGTACGGCATCATCCTCGCCGGCTGGGCCTCCAACTCGCGCTACGCCCTGCTCGGCGCGATGCGCTCGGCGGCGCAGGTGATCTCCTACGAGCTGGCGATGGGCCTGTGCCTGGTCTGCGTGCTGGTGCTGGCCGGCTCGCTCAACCTCACCGACATCGTGCACGCGCAGGCCGGCGGCAAGGGCTTTCTGGACTGGTTCTGGCTGCCGCTGCTGCCGGTGTTCGTCATCTACTTCATCTCCGGCGTGGCCGAGACCAACCGCGCGCCGTTCGACGTGGCGGAGGGCGAGTCGGAGATCGTGGCCGGCTTCCACGTGGAGTATTCCGGCTCGGCCTTCGCGATCTTCTTCCTGGCCGAATACGCCAACATGATCCTGGTCAGCTTCCTGGCCTCGGTGCTGTTCCTCGGCGGCTGGCTGAGCCCGTTCCAGGGCTGGATCACCGCCGACGTCTCGCCGTGGGTGAACTGGATCTGGACCGGCGGCTTCATCTGGCTGTTCATCAAGGCCTTCCTGTTCGCCTTCATGTTCCTGTGGTTCCGCGCCAGCTTCCCCCGCTACCGCTACGACCAGATCATGCGGCTGGGCTGGAAGGTGTTCATTCCCATCGCCATCGCATGGGTCCTCGTCGCCGGCTGCATGAAGTATTTCGGCTGGGTCAGCATCGGCACGGGGGTCTGAAGAAAGCCATGTCCCGCATTACGCACTATTTCAAGAGCCTGCTCCTGATCGAGCTGTTCAAGGGCATGTGGCTGACCATCCGCTACATGTTCAAGCCCAAGTACACGATGCGCTACCCGATGGAGCACATCCCCAAGTCGAACCGCTTCCGCGGCCTGCACGCGCTGCGCCGCTACGCGAACGGCGAGGAGCGCTGCATCGCGTGCAAGCTGTGCGAGGCGGTGTGCCCGGCGCTGGCGATCACGATCGACTCGGCGCCGCGCGCGAGCGACGGCCAGCGCCGCACCACGCGCTACGACATCGACCTGTTCAAGTGCATCTTCTGCGGCTTCTGCGAGGAGAGCTGCCCGGTCGATTCGATCGTGGAGACGGCGGTGCACGAGTACCACTTCGAAAACCGCGGCGAGAACGTGGTGACCAAGCCGCAGTTGCTCGCCATCGGCGACCGCTTCGAGGCGGACATCGCCGCGGCCCGTGCGCAAGACGCGGCGTACCGCTGAGGCGACCGACATGATCGATCCGAACCTGTTCCAACTCATCTGCTTCTACGCCTTCGGCGTCGTCACCGTGGGCGCCGCGCTGGCGGTGATCACGCTGAAGAACTCGGTGCACGCCGTGCTGGCCCTGGTGCTGACCTTCTTCAGCACGGCCTGCATCTGGCTGCTGGCCGAGGCGGAGTTCCTCGCCATCGCGCTGATCGTGGTCTACGTGGGCGCGGTGATGGTGCTGTTCCTGTTCGTGGTGATGATGCTCGACATCAAGCAGGAGCAGGTGCGCGAAGGCTTCATCCGCTACCTGCCGGTGGGCATCGTGGTGGCCCTGGTCATGCTGGTGGAAATGCTGGCGCTGATCGGCGTGCGCGCGATGCAGGCGATCCCGATGGGTGCCAATCCGGCCGCGGCGGCGGGCATGTCCAACACCGCATGGCTGGGCACGGCGCTGTACACGCAGTACCTGCTGCCGTTCGAGATCGCCGCGCTGATCCTCACCGTGGGCGTGGTGGCGGCGGTGGCATTGACCCTGCGCCAGCGCGCCGACCGGCGCCACGAGTCGGCCAGCCAGCAGGTGCGGGTGAACGCGCGCGACCGCGTGCGCATCGTGAAGATGGCCGCCGAACAGCCTGCCCGGACCACCGCGCAGCCGCAGCAGCCGGGCGACCAGGAGGCCAAGCCATGATCACGCTTTCGCATTTCATCGTGCTCGGCGCGGTGCTGTTCTGCATCGCCGTGGCCGGCCTCTTCATCAACCGCAAGAACGTGATCGTGCTGCTGATGGCGATCGAGCTGATGCTGCTTGCGGTGAACATGAACTTCGTGGCGTTCTCGCGCTTCCTCGGCGACGTGTCCGGCCAGGTGTTCGTGTTCTTCATCCTCACCGTGGCCGCCGCGGAATCCGCGATCGGCCTGGCGATCCTGGTGCTGCTGTTCCGCAACCGCAGCACGATCAACATCGCCGAAATCGACTCGATGAAGGGCTGAGCCGATGACCTTGTCCACTTCCATCCTGCTGACCATCGCGCTGGCGCCCCTGGTGGGCTGCCTGCTGGCCGGTTTCCTCGGCAAGCAGATCGGCCGGGTCGGCGCGCACAGCGTGACCATCCTCGGCCTGCTGGTGTCCTGCGGCCTGTCGTTCTACGTGCTGTACCAGATCACCGCGGGCGGCGCGCCGGCCTACAACCACAACCTGTACACCTGGTTCGAGATCGGCCGCTTCAGCGCCAGCGTCGGCTTCCTGGTCGACCGGCTCACCGCGATGATGATGGTGGTGGTCACCTTCGTGTCGCTGCTGGTGCACGTGTACACCATCGGCTACATGGCCGACGACGACGGCTACCAGCGCTTCTTCAGCTACATCTCGCTGTTCACCTTCTCGATGCTGATGCTCGTGATGAGCAACAACTTCATGCAGCTGTTCTTCGGCTGGGAGGCGGTGGGCCTGGTGTCGTACCTGCTGATCGGCTTCTGGTACAAGCGGCCGACGGCGATCTTCGCCAACCTCAAGGCGTTCCTGGTCAACCGCGTGGGCGACTTCGGCTTCCTGCTCGGCATCGCCGCGGTGCTGTACTTCCTCGGCTCGCTCGACTACCAGACCGTGTTCGCCGCGGCGCCCGGGCTGGTCGGCAAGACGTTGCAGATCACCCAGAACCATGCCTGGGACGCCGCCACGGTGATCGGTGTGCTGCTGTTCATCGGCGCGATGGGCAAGTCGGCGCAGGTGCCGCTGCACGTGTGGCTGCCCGATTCGATGGAAGGCCCGACCCCGATCTCCGCGCTGATCCACGCGGCGACGATGGTGACCGCCGGCATCTTCATGGTCGCGCGCATGTCGCCGATCTACGAGCTGTCGCAGGGTGCGCTCAGCTTCGTCATGGTGATCGGCGCCACCGGCGCGCTGTTCACCGGCCTGATCGGCATCGTGCAGAACGACATCAAGCGGGTGGTGGCGTACTCCACGCTGTCGCAGCTCGGCTACATGACGGTGGCGCTGGGCGTGTCGGCGTATTCCGGCGCGGTGTTCCACCTGATGACCCACGCCTTCTTCAAGGCGCTGCTGTTCCTCGGCGCCGGCTCGGTGATCATCGCGATGCACCACGAGCAGGACATGCGCTACATGGGCGGCCTGCGCAAGTACATGCCGATCACCTGGATCACCATGTGGATCGGCTCGCTGGCGCTGGTGGCGATCCCGTTCACCTCGGGCTTCTACTCCAAGGACGCGATCATCGAGGCGGTCGGCGCGTCGCATCGCTGGGGCTCGGGCTATGCCTACTTCTGCGTGCTGGCCGGCGCCTTCGTCACCGCGCTGTACACCTTCCGCCAGATGTACCTGACCTTCCACGGCAAGGAGCGCTTCACGGTGGTGGAGCACCACGGCCATGGCCATCACGACCATGACGACCACGGCCACCACAAGCCGGGCGAGCTGGCGCACGCGCCGCACGAGTCGCCCTGGGTGGTGACGCTGCCGCTGATCCTGCTGGCGATCCCGTCGCTGCTGGTGGGCTTCTTCACGATCGGGCCGATGCTGTTCGGCGGCTGGTTCGGCCAGGCGATCCACGTGGAAGAGGCCAACAACGTGCTGGGCGAGCTGGCCGGCGAATTCCACGGCGCCGCCGCGATGGCGCTGCACGGGTTCTGGAGCTGGCCGTTCGGGCTGGTGGCGCTGGCCTTCGTGATCACCACCTACATCTACCTGTTCAACCCGGCCATGGCCGGGAAGATCAAGACCGCGTTCAAGCCGCTGTGGACGGTGCTGGATCGCAAGTACTGGGTCGACGACGTGTATTTCGCGGTCTTCGCCCGCGGCGGCGTGAAGCTGGGCCGGCTGTTCTGGAAGGCCGGCGACGCGGCCGTGATCGACGGCGCGCTGGTCAACGGTTCGGCTGGCGTGGTGCAGCGTATTGCGGCCGGTATGCGCAAGCTGCAGTCCGGCTACCTCTACCACTACGCCTTCGCGATGATTCTCGGCCTGATCCTGCTGTTGGGCGGTTTCTGGCTGGTCGGGCAATAAAGGGAACTCAGCTCCATGTTCAATCATTTGCTCAGCCTGCTGATCTGGCTACCCGTCGTCGGCGCCGTGCCCGTGCTCCTGGCCGGTTCGGCGCGTCCCAACCTGGCGCGCTGGCTGGCGCTGCTGATGGCGGTGCTAACCTTCGTGGTCAGCCTGTTCCTGCTGCCGCAGTTCAATGCGGCCGACAGCGCCATGCAGTTGACCGAGAGCCACATGTGGATCGCCTCGCTGGGCGTGCACTACGGCCTGGCGGTGGACGGCATCTCGATAGCGCTGATCCTGCTCACCACCTTCGTCGGCATCCTGGTGATCGTCGGTGCGTGGGAAGTGATCCAGGACAAGCCGCACCAGTACATGGCCGCCATGCTGGTGCTCGAGGGCCTGATGATCGGCGTGTTCTGCGCCACCGACGCCTTGCTGTTCTACGTGTTCTTCGAGGCGATGCTGATCCCGATGTTCATCCTGATCGGCATCTGGGGCGGCCCGCGCCGCGTCTACGCGACGCTGAAGTTCTTCATCTACACCTTCCTCGGCTCGATCTTCATGCTGATCGGGCTGATCTACCTGTACCTGAAGGCCGGCACCTTCGACCTGCACACGCTGGCGGCGCTGCCGCTGACGATGCAGGAGCAGAGCTGGCTGTTCTTCGCCTTCCTGATCGCCTTCGCGGTGAAGGTGCCGATGGTGCCGGTGCACACCTGGCTGCCCGACGCCCACGTGGAGGCGCCGACCGGCGGTTCGGTGGTGCTGGCGGCGGTGATGCTGAAGATCGGCGGATACGGTTTCCTGCGCTTCTCGCTGCCGATCGTGCCGGACGCCTCGGAGCACTTCGCCTGGCTGGTGATCGCGCTCAGCCTGGTCGCAGTGGTCTACATCGGCTACGTGGCCCTGGTGCAGGAGGACATGAAGAAGCTGGTGGCGTATTCGTCCGTGGCGCACATGGGCTTCGTCACCCTGGGCATCTTCATCGCCTTCATGCTGGTGCGGGGCGCCGGCGACGTCGACATGGCCAAGCTCGGCATGCAGGGCGCGATGGTGCAGATGATCTCGCACGGCTTCGTCTCCGGCGCGATGTTCACCTGCATCGGCGTGATGTACGACCGCCTGCACACCCGCTCGATCAAGGACTACGGCGGCGTCATCAACGTGATGCCTTGGTTCGGCTTCTTCTACGTGCTGTTCGCGATGGCCAACTCCGGCCTGCCGGGTACCAGCGGCTTCGTCGGCGAGTTCATGGTGGTGCTGGCGAGCTTCAAGGCCAATCCCTGGATCGCGCTGTTCGCCGCGTTCACCCTGATCATCGGCGCGGCGTACACGCTGTGGATGGTCAAGCGCGTGCTGTGGGGCGACATCACCAACCCGCACGTGCGCGAGATGAAGGAGATCAACGGCCGCGAGGCGTTCGTGCTGATCGCCTTCGCCGCCGCCGTGCTGGCGCTGGGCATCTGGCCGCAGCCGCTGATCCACCTGATGGACGCCTCGGTGTCGCAGCTGGTGCAGCAGCTCGCCGTTCACAAGATCTAAGCGGGACGAACCATGCCGAATTTCAATGACATCCTGGTCCTGCTGCCGGAGTTCTACCTGGTGGCGGCGGCGTGCCTGCTGTTGCTGCTGGACGCCTTCATGAAGCCGGAGCAGCGCGGCCTGCTGCACTGGCTTTCCATCGCGGTGCTGCTGGTGGCGGTCTACCTGGTGGTCGCCGGCCAGCCGGACGGTACGGCCACCGCGTTCAACGGCATGTTCGTGCGCGACCGGGTGGCGGAGATCCTCAAGGTCTTCGCGCTGCTGTGCACGGTGCTGGTGTTCGTCTACGCGCGGCCGTACCTGGCCGACCGCAAGCTGTTCGTCGGCGAGTTCTACACGCTGGCGATCTTCGCGGTGATCGGCATCATGCTGCTGGTGTCGGCGGGCAACCTGGTCACCGTATACCTCGGCCTGGAACTGCTGACGCTGTCCTCCTACGCACTGGTGGCACTGAACCGGGATTCGCCGCTGTCCTCCGAGGCGGCGATCAAGTACTTCGTGCTGGGCGCGCTGGCCTCGGGCATGCTGCTGTACGGCATGTCGATGGTCTACGGCGCCACCGGCACGCTGTCGCTGGCCCAGTTGCACGGCGCGGCGGCGCACAGCGCGATGCCGAACCTGCTGCTGTTCGGCCTGATCTTCATGATCATCGGCATCGGCTTCAAGCTCGGCGTGGCGCCGTTCCACATGTGGATTCCCGACGTCTACCAGGGCGCGCCGACGGCGGTCACCGTGTTCATCGGCTCGGCGCCCAAGCTGGCCGCGTTCGGCATGGCCTACCGTCTGCTGGAATCGGGGCTGGGCGACCTGGCACAGCACTGGCAACTGATGCTGGCCGTGCTGGCCGTGCTGTCGCTGGCGATCGGCAACCTGGTCGCCATCGTGCAGAGCAACCTCAAGCGCCTGCTCGCCTATTCGACGATCTCGCACATGGGCTACCTGCTGCTGGGCCTGGTCAATGCCGGCCCGGAAGGCTATGCCGCGGCGATGTTCTACGCGATCAGCTACGCGCTGATGAGCACGGCGGCGTTCGGCGTGATCCTGGCGCTGGCCCGCGCGGGCTTCGAGTGCGAGGAGATCGACGACTTCAAGGGGCTCAACCAGCGTTCGCCGTGGATGGCGTTCCTGATGCTGCTGGCGATGTTCTCGCTGGCGGGCGTGCCGCCGCTGTTCGGCTTCTTCGCCAAGCTGCTGGTGCTGCAGGCGGCGATCGACGCGAACATGCTGTGGCTGGCCATCGTCGGCGCGGTGTTCGCGATCATCGGCCTGTACTACTACCTGCGCGTGGTCAAGGTGATGTACTTCGACAAGCCGCAGGACGGCGTACGGCTGGAAGTGCAGCAGGACGTTTCGCTGCGCTGGATGCTCTCGCTCAACGCGCTGCTGCTGCTCGTGCTCGGCCTGTGCTGGGGCCCGCTGCTCGGCTGGTGCCGTGCGGCCTTCGGGCTGGTGTCGGCCTGAGCCTGCGTCGCGGGCTATCCGCTTTTTTGCGACGGATATGCGCAACGAGGCTTGCAGGAAATCGGCCACGTCGCTATAGTGGCTGACTCTGGTGCGGGGTGGAGCAGTCTGGCAGCTCGTCGGGCTCATAACCCGAAGGTCGCAGGTTCGAATCCTGCCCCCGCTACCAATTATTCAATCGAAGCGGCGGCCTCTGCGAAGAGGTCGCCGTTTTCGTTTCGGCGGGCGATGCGAGCGCAAAGCGGTTCGCGAAGTTCGTGCTGTTTGTATGGCAGGCGTGAAATCAAAGACGCGACCCATGGGGTCGCGTCTTTTCGTGCTCCTCACCGTTATTGTCCGCGCCAGTTCATCCACCTCCCGGACGTGCCGGTGCGGAATCGCTTCAGGGAGCCTGGTCCACCAGGGCGAGGGCGGCCGTCCGGGCTCCAGGCGAAACGCGGTTCATCTTGAAGTCGCTCTTGCTCTCGATACCCGAGAGCGCATTTCCGGTGCGGCTCAGCGGCATCGGGCGCTGCTTTTTGCAGGCACCCGTCCAGCAGGTTTCGTCCGTGCCGCCGGCAGCTATACATGCAGCGTAGCTCTCCTCGCAGCCCCGGCAGTCGATGTGCGCGCGTGCCGGCGAAGCGTGGAACAGGCCCCCGGCGGCAACGATGGCGAGGGCGACGAAGGATGATTTCATGCTCATTGGCTAGATCCCCTATGGCAAAGGCTCCGTTGCGGAGCGTTGCCGAAGCTAGCCCACAAAAAACCGCGGGAAGGGTATGTGGATCATGGATAGGATTTTCCCTACATCGATTATCGGTATCGGCTTACATGCCGGTTCGAGGGCTGGCCTGCCGCCACGGTGTCGCGATGTCAGGTCGGTCGCAAGGCACGCCCGTTGCATTGAAAGGTGCGTGGGTCTATCATCGAGAGCTTGATAGTGCGGGGAAAGGCTGCAGCGGGCTCGCCGGTTGCAGGCTTGGATGCCTCTCTTGGCTATCGGAACTTTCTTAGACCAAGAAAGCCTCCTCGTGGGGCTTTTTTGTTGGACGCTAGGGATGTTTGCCGGTTCGGCGGCCGTCGTGAGCCGTCGCCAGGGAAAGGTGGCCGGGACATCGGCGCGGTAAGGGAATGGGCCGTTTCGAGCCCATTTTTTGTTTCTGGCGACCGTATGTCGCCGCCCATTCGGCACGGTTGATCGAAAGACGACGACATGGATACGCAGGCACTGGCACAACGCTTCACCGAGATCCTGGCCGATTTGCGGCTGGAATGCATCGGCGTCGAGTTTTCCCCGTCGCAGGGGCAGAGTACCCTGCGCGTCTACCTGGACGTGCTCGACCATGGCGACGGGCGAGAGGTGACCCTCGACGACTGCGAGGCGGCCAGCCGCGAACTGTCGGCGATGCTCGACGTGGAGGACCCGATCCCGGGCCACTATGTGCTGGAAGTGTCCTCGCCCGGCATCGACCGCCCGCTGTTCAACGCGGCGCAGTTCGCCAAGGTCGTGGGGCAGGAAGTGAAGATCCTGCTGAAGGCGCCGCTCGACGGGCGCCGGCGGCTGCGGGGCAGGTTGGTGAAGGTGGATGGCGAGCAGGTCACGCTGGAAGCCGAGGGCAAGACGTTCGAGTTCGAGCACGCGGCGGTGGAAAGCGCGCGGGTGGTGCCGGACTGGGCCGCGCTCGGCTACGTGCCGCAGCCCAAGCGCGGCGGCAAGCCGCCGGCCGGGAAGGCGGCGAAGTGACCGGCGGCGTGGCTACGGCCACGCCCGGCCGGCCGGACATTGAAAGAACATTGAATAGTGCGGCCATGCACGGCCGCTTTGCGATCCTGGCGCCCTCGGACGGGCGCAAAAGTAAACGATCTGGCGTCCCGACGGCGTCTATGGAGTTGCTGCAATGAGCAAAGAGCTTTTGCTGGTGGTCGACGCGGTTGCCAATGAAAAGGGCGTGTCGCGCGAAGTGATCTTCGAAGCGATGGAGGCCGCGCTGGCATCGGCGGCGAAGAAGCGCTACCCGGAAGAGGATCCGGACATCCGCGTCGAGATCGACCGCAACAGTGGCGAATACGAGACGTTCCGCCGCTGGGAAATCATCGCCGACGACGGCGAGATGGAATCGCCGTACTTCCAGGTGCGCCTGATGGACGCGCTGGACGAGCGCGACGACGCGCAGGTCGGCGAATTCATCGAGACGCAGATCGAGAACGCCGAGTTCGGCCGCATCGCCGCGCAGGCCGCCAAGCAGGTGATCGTGCAGCGCGTACGCGAGGCCGAGCGCCAGCAGGTGGTCGATGCGTTCCAGGAACGGGTCGGCGAGCTGGTCACCGGCATCGTCAAGCGCGTCGAGCGAGGCAACGTCTACCTCGACCTGGGCAGCAACGCCGAGGCCTTCATCCCGCGCGACAAGACGATTCCGCGCGAGTCGGCCCGCGTCGGCGACCGCGTGCGCGGCTACCTCTACGAGGTGCGCTCGGAAGTGCGCGGCCCGCAGTTGTTCGTGTCGCGCGCGGCGCCGGAATTCATGATCGAGCTGTTCAAGCTCGAAGTGCCGGAAGTGGGCCAGGGCCTGGTCGAGATCAAGGGCTGCGCCCGCGACCCCGGCGACCGCGCCAAGATCGCCGTGCTCGCCCACGACAGCCGCACCGATCCGATCGGCGCGTGCATCGGCATGCGCGGCTCGCGCGTGCAGGCGGTGTCCAACGAGCTCAACGGCGAGCGCGTGGACATCATCCTGTGGCACGAGAACCAGGCACAGTACGTCATCAACGCGATGGCGCCGGCCGAGGTGCAGTCCATCATCATGGACGAGGAAAAGCACTCGATGGACATCGCGGTGGCCGAGGACAAGCTGTCCCAGGCGATCGGCCGCGGCGGCCAGAACGTGCGCCTCGCCAGCAAGCTCACCGGCTGGCAGCTCAACGTGATGACCCAGGACCAGGTCACCGCCAAGAGCGAGGCCGAGCAGGAAGCCGCGCGGCAGTTGTTCATGGACAAGCTGGAAGTGGACCAGGAGATCGCCAACATCCTGGTGCAGGAAGGCTTCTCCAGCGTCGAGGAAATCGCCTACGTGCCCAGCGCCGAGTTGCTGGCGGTCGAGGGCTTCGACGAGGACATCGTCGAGGAGCTGCGCGCCCGCGCCCGCGATGCGCTGCTGACCGAGGCGCTGGCGGTGGAAGAGGGCATCGACGAGCACCAGCCGTCCGAGGAGCTGCTCGCGCTGCCGGGCATGGACGAGGCCACGGCCTATGCGCTGGCCGCGCGCGAGATCGGCACGGTGGACGACCTAGCCGACCTCGCGGTCGATGACCTGATCGACATCGAGGGCATGGACGAAGAGCGTGCCGCGGCGCTGATCATGGCTGCGCGCGCGCCGATGATCGAGCGCCTGGAGAAGGGCGGCTAACCGCGGGCCGGCAGCGCCCGGGATGGGCGCGCCGAGGAAGGCTCCAGGGGGTCTTCCACCACGGATGGAGGTGGCTGTGCGGCCGAGGCCGCATCGCCGGTAAGGGCCGATGAAGGCCCGAGGACCGTAGAAGGCCCAAGCGCGGAACGGCGGAGAAAGAACACGATGTCGGATGTCACGATCAAACAACTCGCCAAGGTACTTGGCATGCCGGTGGACAAGCTGCTCGGCCAGCTTGGCGAAGCGGGCATGAAATTCTCCGATCCGGAGCAAGTCATCAGCAGCACCGAAAAGGTGAAGCTGCTGGGCTTCCTGCGCCGCACGCACGGCAAGGCCGGTGCGGTGGCCGAGGCCGACGACAGCGCGCCGCGCCAGATCACCCTCAACCGCCGCAAGGTCAGCGAACTGAAAGTCGCCACGCCGGGCGGCCGCGGCGCCGGTGCCGGCGCGGCCAAGACGGTGAACGTGGAAGTGCGCGCCAAGCGCACCTACGTCAAGCGCAGCGTCATCGCCGAGGAGGCCGGTACCGACAGCGAGCGCGTCGAGGCCGCGCGCAAGCTGCAGGAATCCCAGCAGCAACGCGAGCACGAGGAAAACGAGCGCATCGAGGCCGAGCAGCGCCGGCAGGAAGAGGCGCGCCAGCGCGCCGCCGAGGAACAGCGCCAGGCCGAGGAGGCACGCCGCCTCGCCGAGGCGCAGCAGGCGGCCGCCAGCATGGAGGCCGCGAGCGCCGAGCCGGCGTCCGATGCGCCTGTCGCGAAGGACGCTCCTGCGCCCGAGCCGGCCAAGGAAGCCGCCGCATCGGCGCCCGCCGCCGCGCCCGCGCCTGCGGCCAGCACTTCGACCGACCATAGCTCGTTCGGCATGATCGTGCCGCGGATCCATGAGCCGCGCCGCCGCGAGAAGAAGGTGGCGGCGCCTGCACCGGCGCCGGCCCCGGCCCCGGCTCCCGCACCGGCCCCTGCGGCCGCGGGCGACAGCCGCAATGCCAAGGCCAAGTACGGCCGCGACCGCGACGAAGGCCCGGGCGGCAAGCGTTTCGCCGGTGGCGAACTGCATCTTTCCGAAGCCGATCGGGCGCGCCGCTCGAGCAAGCGCGGCAAGCCCGGCAGGGGCGGCGGCCGCGACGTGTCGCGCAGCGGCGGTGCCGCTGCCGGCGCGCACGGCTTCACCCGTCCCACCGCCGCAGTGGTGCGCGAGGTGGTGGTGAGCGATGCCAACGTCGTCGCCGAGCTGGCGCAGAAGATGGCGGTCAAGGGCTCGGAGGTGGTCAAGGCGCTCTTCAAGATGGGCGTGATGGCCACCATCAACCAGACCATCGACCACGATACCGCCGTGCTGGTGGTGGAGGAACTGGGGCATACCGCGGTCGTCGCCAGCGAGAACAACGCCGAGGCGGCTCTGGCCGCGCACACCCAGAACGCCGAGCTGGAAGGCGAGAAGAAGCCGCGTCCGCCGGTGGTCACCATCATGGGCCACGTCGACCACGGCAAGACCTCGCTGCTGGACTACATCCGCCGCACCAAGGTGGCCTCGGGCGAGGCGGGTGGCATCACCCAGCACATCGGCGCCTACCACGTGGACACGCCGAAGGGCGTGATCACCTTCCTCGACACCCCGGGCCATGCCGCGTTCACCTCGATGCGCGCGCGCGGCGCCCAGTCCACCGACATCGTGGTGCTGGTGGTGGCGGCCGACGACGGCGTGATGCCGCAGACCGCCGAGGCGGTGCAGCATGCGCGCGCCGCCAAGGTGCCGCTGATCGTGGCGGTCAACAAGATGGACAAGTCCGACGCCAACCCGGACCACGTCAAGCAGGGCCTGGGCAACCTCGAGGTCATTCCCGAGGAGTGGGGCGGCGATACGCCGTTCGTGCCGGTATCGGCCAAGACCGGCATGGGCATCGACGACCTGCTGGACGCCATCTCGGTGCAGGCCGAGGTGATGGAGCTGACCGCCGTCGAGGACGGCCCGGCTTCCGGCGTGGTGATCGAGTCGAGCCTCGACCGCGGCCGTGGCCCGGTGGCTACCGTGCTGGTGCAGCAGGGCACGCTCAAGCGCGGCGATTTCGTGGTCTGCGGCGTGGAATACGGCCGCATGCGCGCGCTGGTCGACGAGACCGGCAAGACCGTGCAGGAAGCCGGCCCGTCGATCCCGGTGCAGGTGCTCGGCCTTTCCGGCGTGCCCGAGTCCGGCGACGACTTCGTGGTGGTGGCCGACGAGCGGCTGGCGCGCGAGGTGGCGGCGGAGCGTACCCAGAAGCGCCGCGATTCGCGCATGGTCAGCAAGGCCAACCGTCTCGAGGACATCATGGCCCAGATGGGCCAGGGCGCCGACATGCAGACGCTCAACATCCTGGTCAAGGCCGACGTGCAGGGTTCGGTGCAGGCGCTGCGCGAGTCGCTGAGCCAGATCGGCAACGAGAACGTGAAGGTGAACGTGATCGCGGCCGGCGTCGGCGGCATCACCGAGTCCGACGCGACGCTGGCGGCGGCCTCGAAGGCGCTGGTGATCGGCTTCAACGTGCGCGCCGATGCCTCGGCGCGCAAGGTGATCGACACCTCGGGCCTGGACGTGCGCTATTTCTCGATCATCTACGACGTGATCGACCAGGTGAAGCAGGCCGCTTCGGGCCTGCTGGGCATGGAAGTGCGCGAGGAGATCATCGGTCTGGCGCAGGTGCGCGAAGTGTTCCGCAGCTCCAAGTTCGGCGCGGTGGCCGGTTGCATGGTCACCGAGGGCCACGTCAAGCGCAGCAAGCCGATCCGCGTGCTGCGCGACAACGTGGTGGTGTTCGAGGGCGAGCTGGAGTCGCTGCGGCGCTTCAAGGACCTGGTCGACGAGGTGCGCAACGGCATGGAATGCGGTATCGCCGTGAAGCAGTACAACGACGTCAAGGTCGGCGACCAGATCGAGTGCTTCGAGCGCACCGAAGTGGCCCGCACGCTGTAATAAGGCGAGGAGTGAGAAGGATGAGTGAGAAGTGAGAGTAAAGCCTCGTTCCTCGCGTTCTTCT
>NZ_LMSL01000019.1:0-15895 GCF_001428405.1 Frateuria sp. Soil773 | reverse complement strand
ACTCCTCACTCCTCACTCCTCACTCCTCACTCCTCACTCCTCACTCCTCACTCCTCACTCCTCCTCCCTCACTTCTGGTCTTTCCCCATGCCATCCCGTGATTTCAAGCGGACCGACCGCGTCGGCGCCGAGCTGCGCCGCGAACTGGGCCTGCTGGTGCACGCCGCCGTGCGCGACCATGCGCTGCCGTCGGTGAGCGTGTCGGACGTGGAGGTCACCCGCGACCTGGACTGGGCGACGGTGTGGATCACCGCGTTGCAGCCCGAGCAGGCGCCGGTGGCGATGAAGGCGCTGAAGGAGCTGGCGGTGGAGTTCCGCCGCTCGCTCTCGCGCGGCATGCGGCTGCGCCGGGTGCCGGAGCTGCGCTTCAAGTACGACGACTCGGTGGACAAGGGCGAGCGCATCGAGCGCCTGCTGAGCGAGTCGTCGACGCCGCCAGGGGACGGTGCCGACGAATGACGGCGCCGGTGGTGCGATGAACCGCCGCGCTTTCCGCGACCTGCACGGCATCCTGCTGCTGGACAAGCCGCTGGGGCTGAGTTCCAACCAGGCCCTGCAGGCGGTGCGGCGCCTGCTGCGGGCCGCCAAGGGCGGCCACACCGGCGCGCTGGACCCGCTCGCCAGCGGCCTGCTGCCGCTGTGCTTCGGCGAGGCCACCAAGATCGCCGGCACCCTGCTGGGCTCGCGCAAGGCCTACCTGGCCGAATGCCGGCTGGGCCTGACCACCGCCACGGCCGACCTCGAGGGCGAGGTGGTCGAGCGCCGGCCGGTGCCGCCGCTCGACGCTGCGGCGATCGAGCGGGCCCTGGCCCGCCTGCGCGGCCGCATCGTGCAGGTGCCCCCGGCCTATTCGGCGATCAAGCAGGGCGGCGAGCCGCTGTATGCGAAGGCGCGCCGCGGCGAGGCGGTCGAGGCGCCGCCGCGCGAGGTGGATATCCACCGGCTGGAACTGCTCTCGCACCAGCAGGACCGCCTGCGGCTGCACGTGGAATGCGGCTCGGGCACGTACATCCGCAGCCTGGCGGTGGACCTGGGCGAGATGCTGGGCTGCGGGGCGCACCTGACCGCGCTGCGCCGATTGTGGGTGGAACCGTTCCGCGAGCCGGCGATGGTGACCCTGGAGCAGCTCGACGAGGCGGCCGGGAACGGCGACGAAGCCCTGCAATCCCTGCTGCTGCCGGTATCGGCCGGCCTGGCCCACCTGCCGGCGCTGCGGCTGGACGAGCGGCAGAGCCTGGCAGTGTCGCAGGGGCGCCCGCTGGACCTGGCGCCGGCGTCCTGCGTCGGTCCGTGCGCCGTCCTGGGCAGCGACGGGCGGCTGCTCGCGCTCGGCGAGGTGAGCCGGGAAGGGCGACTGCGGGTCCAGCGGGGATTCAATCTCTAGCGCCGCGCCCGGGTTTTCCCGCCGTCATGCGGCAGTCTTGTTGCGGTGGGGGTCTGATCGGTACAATACGCTGCTTGTTTCCATGTGTTCGTTCATCAAGGCGGAGCTTGTGCAACGTCATCGAGCGGTGATGTTGCACAAGTTCCGCACCCGCTTTTTAAGGAAGAGATACCCATGTCCCTCACCGCAGAACAGACCGGCAAGATCATTGCTGACTTTGGCCGCGTGCCGAACGACACCGGTTCGCCGGAAGTGCAGGTTGCCCTGCTGTCCGCCCGCATCGACCACCTCACCGACCACTTCAAGTCGCACAAGCAGGACCACCACTCCCGCCGCGGCCTGCTGCAACTGGTCAACCGCCGCAAGAGCCTGCTGGCCTACCTCAAGGACCGCGACCTGGCCCGTTACCAGAGCCTGATCGAGCGCCTCGGCCTGCGCCGTTAATCGGACAAGGACACATCAAAGTGGCGAAAGTAACCAAGTCATTCCAGTACGGTAATCACGAAGTCACGCTGGAGACGGGCGAAATCGCCCGCCAGGCGTCCGGTGCGGTCATGGTCAGCATGGGCGGCACCGTGGTGCTGGTCACCGCCGTGGCCGCGGCGAAGGCGAAGGAAGGGCAGGACTTCTTCCCGCTCACCGTCGACTACGTCGAGAAGTTCTACTCCGCCGGCCGCATCCCGGGCGGCTTCTTCAAGCGCGAGGGCCGTCCGACCGAGAAGGAGACGCTGACCTCGCGCCTGATCGACCGTCCGGTGCGTCCGCTGTTCCCGGAAGACTTCAAGAACGAAGTGCAGGTCATCGCGCAGGTCGTCTCGCTCAACCCCGAGATCGACGGCGACATCCCGGCGCTGATCGGCGCCTCCGCCGCGCTCAGCCTGGCCGGCATCCCGTTCAAGGGCCCGATCGGCGCCGCCCGCGTCGGCTACGCCAACGGCAAGTACCTGCTGAACCCGACCGCCACCGAGCTGAGCACCTCCGAGCTGGACCTGGTCGTCGCCGGCACCGCCGGCGCCGTGCTGATGGTAGAGTCCGAAGCCAAGCTGCTGTCCGAGGATGTGATGCTCGGCGCCGTGATGTTCGGCCACCAGCAGATGCAGACCGCGATCCGCGCCATTGCCGAACTGGCCACCGAGGCTGCCCGTCAGTCGATGGACTGGCAGGCGCCGGCCCGCAACGAATCGCTGGTCGCCGCGCTCAAGGGCGCCGTCGGCAACAAGCTGGAAGAAGCCTTCCAGGTGCGCGACAAGCTGCAGCGCCGCGACGCGATCGCCGCGATCAAGGCCGACGTGCTGGAGTCGCTCAAGGCCGACGCGGAAGCGAAGGGCTGGGCCACGGCCGACCTGGTCAAGGAATTCGGCGAACTCGAGTACCGCACCCTGCGCGACAGCGTGCTGAAGACCAAGGTGCGCATCGACGGCCGCCAGCTCGACGACGTCCGCGCGATCACCGCCCGCGTCGGCGTGCTGCCGCGCACCCACGGCTCGGCGCTGTTCACCCGCGGCGAGACCCAGGCGCTGGTCGTGATCACCTTGGGCACCACCCGCGACGCGCAGATCATCGACGCCCCGGGCGGCGAGTCGAAGGATCCGTTCCTGTTCCACTACAACTTCCCGCCGTTCTCGGTGGGCGAGGCCGGCCGCTTCGGCGCGCCGAAGCGCCGCGAGATCGGCCACGGCCGCCTCGCCAAGCGCGGCGTGCAGGCGGTCAAGCCGAGCATCGAGGAATTCCCGTACGTGGTGCGCGTGGTCTCGGAAATCACCGAGTCCAACGGTTCCTCGTCGATGGCCTCGGTGTGCGGTTCCTCGCTGGCGATGATGGATGCCGGCGTGCCGCTGAAGGCGCCGGTGGCCGGCATCGCCATGGGCCTGGTCAAGGAAGGCGACGACTTCGTCGTGCTGTCCGACATCCTGGGCGACGAGGACCACCTCGGCGACATGGACTTCAAGGTGGCCGGTAGCGCCGAAGGCATCTCCGCGCTGCAGATGGACATCAAGATCGACGGCATCACCGAGGAGATCATGAAGGTGGCGCTGGAGCAGGCCAAGCGCGGCCGCCTGCACATCCTCGGCGAGATGGCCAAGGCGATCACCACCGCCCGCACGGAAATGAGCGAGTACGCCCCGCGCCTGATCACCATCAAGATCCACCCGGACAAGATCCGCGAAGTGATCGGCAAGGGCGGCGCGACCATCCGCTCGATCACCGAGGAGACCGGCGCGACGATCGACATCAGCGACGACGGCACCGTGGTGATCGCCTCGGTCAACCGCGAGGCGGGCGATGCGGCGAAGAAGCGCATCGAGCAGATCGTCTCCGACGTCGAGCCGGGCCGCATCTACGAGGGCAAGGTCGCCAAGCTGATGGACTTCGGCGCGTTCGTCACGATCATGCCGGGCAAGGACGGCCTCGTGCACGTGTCGCAGATCTCCAGCGAGCGCGTCGAGAAGGTGTCCGACAAGCTCAAGGAAGGCGACATCGTCAAGGTCAAGGTGCTGGAAGTGGACAAGCAGGGCCGCATCCGCCTGTCCATGAAGGCGGTGACCGAGGGCGAAGGCGCCAGCGCCTGATCGCCGCGGATCGTTGAGCAGCGACATGCAGGGCCCGGCAGCGATGCCGGGCCCTGTGCGTTTATGCCCGCGCCACTGCCGCAACATGGATTTGCTACGATGCGGCGCATCGACGGATGAGGATGCAGCATGGGCACGCAGGGTCCGGATTTCATGCGGGACTACCAGGGATTCGCGCAGCAGGCGTGGGATGCCTGGACCCGTAGCTGGCAGGCGCCGCCGCCGGCGCCGTCGTTCTTCGGGCAGCCGGCCGCGCCGCGCGCGCCGTCGGTCGACGAGGCGCTGGGGCGCAGCCTGTCGGGTTTCCGCAGCTACCTGGAGTGGCTGCAATCGGCCGCCGGCAGCGGGCTGGGGCAGGAGGGCGGCGACTGGCAACAGCAGTTGCGGAAGTTGTTCGCCGGCATGCAGTCGCCGCTGGCGCAGGCCTTCGCCGGGATCGACAGCGCCTCCGTGCAGGGACTCGGCCAGCAATGGCAGCAGTGGCTGCAGGCGGCACAGCCGTTCGGTTTCGCCGACTTGCGCAACCTCCTGCAGGCGCCCGCGTTCGGTTACACGCGCGAGCAGCAGGAACAGCAGCAGGCCCTGCAGCGCGCCATCCTCGACCATCTCGAGGCGAGCCGGCGCTACCAGGACCTGATGCTGCGCGCACAGGTGCAGGGCGCCGAACGGTTGCAGCAGAAGCTGGCCCAGCGCGCCGACCAGGACGCGTCGCCGGAATCGCTCAAGGCGCTGTACGACCTGTGGATCGACGCCGCGGAGGAGGCCTATGCCGAGATCGCGCTGTCGGACGAGTTCCGCCAGGTGTACGGCGCGCAGGTGAACACCCAGATGCGCGTGCGGCAGTTGCAGAAGGAACAACTGGAACAGGTCTGCCGCCAGCTCGGCATGCCCGCCGCCAGCGAGGTCGCCAGCCTGGGCCAGCGGCTGCAGGAACTGCGGCGCGAAGTGCGCGAGCTGAAGCGCCAGCTCGCCGCGAAGCCGGCGGCCGCCGATCCGGTCGCAAGAGCGCCCGCGCCCGCGAAACGCCAGCCGGCCAAGGCGGGCGCTTCCGCCGCTGGCGCCCGCAAGGCCGCCAAGAAACCGTCCCGCACCACCGCCAAGGCCGCCAAGACGCCGGCCCGCGCCGCGCCGCGCAAGCCGCGCTGAGGAATCGCCATGCCATCTCCGCTGCAATTCGACCCGGCCAAGCTGCTCGGCGAGATCTCCGGCTTCCAGCGCAAGCTGGCGGCGGGCTTTTCCAGCCTGCGCGGCCTGGGCGAGCCCGAATACGCCAATACGCCGCGCGAGGCGGTGTATCGCGAGGACAAGCTCACCGTCTGGCACTTCAAGGGCGAGCGCGCACCGACCTCGAAGACGCCCATCCTGATCGTCTACGCGCTGGTCAACACGGTGTGGATGACCGACCTGCAGGCGGACCGTTCGCTGGTGCGCAACCTGCTGGCGCAGGGCGAGGACGTCTACCTGATCGACTGGGGCTACCCGGACGGGGCCGACCGCTGGCTGACCCTGGACGACTACCTCAACGGCTACCTCGACCGTTGCGTCGACGCGGTGCGCGAGCGGCACGACCTGGAGGCGATCAACCTGCTTGGCATCTGCCAGGGCGGCGCCTTCTCGCTGTGCTACACCGCGCTGCAGCCGGACAAGGTGAAGAACCTGATCACCATGGTGACGCCGGTGGATTTCCGCACGCCGGACAACATGCTGTCGCACTGGGTGCAGGATCTCGACGTGGACCTGTTCGTCGACACGCTGGGTAACGTCCCGGCCGAGCTGATGAACTGGGTCTACCTGACGCTGAAGCCGCTGCGGCTTAACCAGCAGAAGTACGTCGGCCTGGTCGACATCCTCGACAACCCGGCGGAGCTCGAGAATTTCCTGCGCATGGAGAAGTGGATCTTCGATTCGCCCGACCAGGCGGGCGAGGCGTTCCGCCAGTTCATCAAGGATTTCTACCAGGGAAACAAACTGGTCAAGGGCACGCTGGAGATCGGCGGCAGGCCGGTGGACCTGGGCATGGTCACCCAGCCGGTGCTGAACATCTACGCCGAGCAGGACCACCTGGTGCCGCCGGACGCCTCGCGCGCGCTGGGCCGGCACGTGGGCAGCACCGACTACAGCGAGCTGGCGTTCCGCGGCGGGCACATCGGCATCTACGTATCCGGCCGCGCGCAGCGCGAGGTGCCGCCGGCGATCCACCAGTGGCTGGCGGCGCGCTCGCGCTGAAGGGGCTCGGCTCCAAGGTCCCCCTGGCCTCCCCTACGAAGAAGCATCATCCCAGCGGCTCTCAAAGGCCGAAGGGCCGGTCAAGCTGGAGACGCTTTTCAACAGCCGAAGGGCTGGTCATCCAGGGCCTTTGGTTTTTTTTGAAGGGCATAAAGTCGCTGGATTCCTGCTCTTGCCCCCTTTTGGGGGTTCGCAGGAATGACGAGCGGGAGATTCCATTCCGACAGCGAGACTTTGAACAGGCTCTTAGTGTTTCCCGCGAGGGCAGGCGGGCGGCCAGTCTTCGGCGCCCTCCGGTTGCCACACGAAGAATTCGCCGGAGCGCGGCCCCTTGGTGTCGCGCGAGAACAGCAGCGACTTGCCGCTGGGCGAAAACGCCGCGCCGATCTCGCTGCCGTTGACGTTCACCGCCGGGCCGAGGCTGTGCCGCGGCGCCCAGCCGTCGCCGTCGCGCAGGCTCTGGTACAGGCCGCCGTCGGCCATCACGATCAGCCGCTTGCCGTCGGGCGAGGGCAGCGGCTCGTATTCGTCGCCGGGCGTATTGACGGCCTTGCCCAGGTTCTCCACGCGCCAGCGGCCCTGGCTGTCTTCGCGGGCCCGCCAGATGTCGGTCTTGCCGAAACCGCCGGGGCGATTGGAGCCGAAGTAGAGCCAGCCGTCCGCGGCCGGGCGCGGAAACCATTCCTGCCCGCGCGAGTTGACCGGCGCGGGCAGGCGGCGTGGCTCGCCCCAGCGGCCGTCGCTGCCGCGGTCGACCGTCCAGATGTCCAGATCCTTGTGCTTCTCGCCGTCGGTCGAGCGGTTGGAAATGAAATACAGGCGCTTGCCGTCGGGCGTGATGAACGGGTCGGCCTCCACGCCATCGCCGGCGAAGCTGGCGTCGACGGGCGTGCTCCAGCCGTCGGGACCGCAATGGCTGAGCATGATCCGCCAGCCGGTGAAGTCCGCTGCGCTGCGCACGAAATAGAAGTCGCCGCGCGCCGGGTCGAAGGCGCCGTGCGATTCGAACAGCTCCGAGGCGATACGCGGCGGCGCCCACGGCTTTGCCGCCGGAGCGGTGGCCGGGACCGCGGTCGCCGCGGTGGCCGCGAACAGGATCGCGGCCAGGCCGGCAAGCCGGCGCGCCGGGCGCAGGCAGCGGCGAAGGGCGGCATGGCCGGGCTTGCGATGGTGCGTCATGCGTGCGCTCCCGCGGGTGGTCGCCGCCGACTATAAGCCAGCCCTGACCGTGCCGGCCACGGGCCAGCCGGGCCTGCGCGGCCGCATGCTAGGCTTTCCGCCCCCACCGCCTGCGCCCCATGCCGATGACGATTTCTCCGACGCCTACCCGCGACCACGACACCGTTCGCGCCGTGCAATGGCAGGGCGACCGCCTGCGCCTGCTCGACCAGCGTCTGCTGCCCGGCGAGGAGCGCTGGATCGACTGCCGCGATGCGGCCGCCGTGACCCAGGCGATCCGCGACCTGGTGGTGCGCGGTGCGCCGGCGATCGGCATCGCCGCGGCCTGGGGCGTGGTGCTGGCCGCGCAACAGGGGCAGTCGCTGGACGACGTGCTGGTCATGCTGCGCGCCGCCAGGCCGACCGCGGTGAATCTGATGTGGGCGCTCGACCGGATGAAGGCGCGCATCGCCGCCGGCGCCGATGCCGCGGCGCTCGAGCGCGAGGCGCAGGCGATCCAGGACGAGGACCTCGCCGCCAACCGCCACATGGGCGAACTCGGCGCGGCCCTGATCGCGCCCGGGTCCGGCGTGCTGACCCATTGCAACACCGGCTCGCTGGCCACCGCCGGCTACGGCACCGCGCTGGGCGTGATCCGCGCCGGCGTCGCGGCCGGCCGCATCCACCGCGTCTACGCCGGCGAAACCCGGCCGTGGCAGCAGGGCGCGCGCCTGACCATGTACGAACTGGTGCGCGACGGCATTCCCGCGCAACTGATCGCCGATTCGGCCGCGGCCCACCTGATGAAATCCGGCGCCGTGCAGTGGGTGATCGTGGGCGCGGACCGGATCGCCGCGAACGGCGATACCGCGAACAAGATCGGCACCTACCAACTGGCGATCGCGGCGAAATACCACGGCGTGAAGTTCATGGTGGTGGCGCCATCGTCCACGGTGGACATGGCCACCGCCACCGGCGAGGAGATCGAGATCGAGCTGCGCGATCCGGCCGAATTGCTGGCTACCGCGGGACGCCGCACCGTGGTGGACGGTGCCCAGGCGTGGAACCCGGTGTTCGACGTGGCGCCGGCCGAGCTGATCACCGCGATCGTCACCGAGCGCGGCGTGATCGAGCGTCCGGACGCGATCGCCATGCAGGCCATGTTCGGTTCATGAGGCTGGGACGCGAATTGGCGTCGTTTGCGGTCGGCGGTGTCGCCGGCCTTTTGATCGATGCGGGCATCGTGCAGGGCCTGGTCGGTGCGCTGGGCTGGAACCCGTACCTGGCGCGGGTCCTGTCCTTCCTGGTCGCCGCCACGTTCACCTGGTGGTGGAACCGGCACCACACTTTCCCGGCGCGCCCCAGCGGCCATGCCGCGCACGCCGAATGGCTGCGCTGGATGGGGCTGATGAGCGTGGGCGCCGTGGTCAACTACGGCGTGTACGCGGCGTTGCTGCTCGGTTTCCCGTCCCTGCACCGGTGGCCTGCGGTGGCTGCCGCCGCGGGCTCCGCGGTGGCCGCACTGGTCAATTTTTCGGCAGCGCGCGGGGCGCTTTTCAAGGGCGCCAAGACGTCCGTGTAACCGATTGATTTAAAAGCATTAAATACTGTCGCTTTGGGCGCGTTCGTGCTACACTTCCGAGGTTGCTTGCGGGTCGCTTGCGTGCGCGCATGAGGCGCGCGCCGTGCGGCCTTTTTTCGTTATTCAGGGAAGCCGATTGATGGCAGAACTCGCCAAAGAAATCATCCGCGTCAACATCGAAGACGAGATGCGCCAGAGCTACCTCGATTACGCCATGAGCGTGATCGTGGGCCGCGCCCTCCCGGACGTGCGCGATGGCCTCAAGCCCGTGCATCGCCGCGTCCTGTTCGCGATGAACGAACTGGGCAATGCCTGGAACAAGCCTTACAAGAAGTCCGCCCGCGTGGTCGGCGACGTGATCGGTAAATACCATCCGCACGGCGATGCGTCGGTCTACGACGCGATCGTGCGCATGGCGCAGCCGTTCTCGCTGCGCTACATGCTGATCGACGGCCAGGGCAACTTCGGCTCGGTCGACGGCGACAACGCCGCGGCGATGCGCTACACCGAGGTGCGCATGTCGCGGCTCACGCACGAGCTGCTTGCCGACATCGACAAGGAAACCGTCGATTTCGGCCCGAACTACGACGAGAGCGAGCGCGAGCCGCTGGTGCTGCCGACCCGCGTGCCGAGCCTGCTGGTCAACGGCTCGGCCGGCATCGCGGTGGGCATGGCGACCAACATCCCGCCGCACAACCTTACCGAGGTGATCGAGGCGACGATCGCGCTGATCGACGATCCCACTCTGGGCATCGACGAGCTGATGCAGATCATCCCGGGCCCGGACTTCCCAACCCAGGGCATCATCAACGGTTCCTCGGGCATCGTCGAGGCGTACCGCACCGGCCGCGGCCGCATCCTGGTGCGCGCCCGCGCCGAGGTCGAGACCGAGCCGAACGGCCGCGAGACGATCATCGTCCACGAGCTGCCGTACCAGGTGAACAAGGCGCGGCTGATCGAGAAGATCGCCGAGCTGGTGAAGGAAAAGAAGCTCGAGGGCATCAGCGAGCTGCGCGACGAGTCCGACAAGGACGGCATGCGCGTCGTCATCGAGATCCGCAAGGACGCGATGGCCGACGTGGTGCTGAACAACCTGTTCCAGCAGACCCAGTTGCAGGTCACCTTCGGTATCAACATGGTGGCCCTGCTGGACGGCCAGCCGCGCCTGCTCAACCTCAAGGAAGTGCTCGAGGCGTTCATCCGCCACCGCCGCGAGGTGGTGACGCGCCGGACCATCTTCGACCTGCGCAAGGCCCGCGCCCGCGCGCACATCCTCGAAGGCCTCACCGTCGCGCTCGCCAACATCGACGAGATGATCGAGCTGATCAAGACCTCGGCCTCGCCGGCGGAGGCGCGCGAGCGCATGCTGGCGCGCAAGTGGCAGCCTGGCATGGTCGGCGCGCTGCTGTCGGCCACCGGCGCGGCGGCGTCGCGGCCGGAGGAGATGGACCCGCGCGACGGCCTGAAGCCCGATGGCTACCAGTTGTCCGACGTGCAGGCGCAGGAAATCCTGGCGATGCGCCTGCACCGCCTGACCGGGCTGGAGCAGGAGAAGCTGTCCGACGAATACCGGCAGATCCTGGAGACGATCCGCGGCCTGATCGAGATCCTGGAGAATCCCGACCGCCTGCTGGCGGTGATCCGCGAGGAACTGGAAGCGATCAAGGCCGAGTACGGCGACGCGCGCCGCACCGAGATCCAGCATTCGCAGGAAGACCTCAACGTACTCGACCTGATCGCCCCCGAGGACGTGGTGGTGACGCTGTCGCACACCGGCTACGTGAAGCGCCAGCCGGCCAGCACGTACCGCGCGCAGAAGCGCGGCGGCAAGGGCCGCTCGGCCTCCGCGCTGAAGGACGAGGACGTGGTCGAGCAGTTGTGGGTGGTCAATACCCACGACACCCTGCTCACCTTCACCAGCACCGGGCGCGTGTACTGGCTCAAGGTGTACCAGATGCCGGAATCCGGCCCGAGCGCGCGCGGCAAGCCGATGGTGAACCTGCTGCCGCTGGGCGAGGGCGAGAAGGTGCAGGCAGTGCTGCCGATCCGCGAGTACGCCGAGGACCGCTACGTGTTCTTCGCCACCCGCCACGGCACGGTGAAGAAGACGCCGCTGAGCGAGTTCGCCTTCCAGCTGCAGCGGGGCAAGATCGCGATCAACCTCGACGAGGGCGACGCGCTGGTCGACGTCGCGCTCACCGACGGCAACAGCGACGTGCTGCTGTTCGCCTCCAACGGCAAGGTGAACCGCTTCGACGAGAACACCGTGCGCTCGATGGGCCGTACCGCCACCGGCGTGCGCGGCATGCGGCTGGCCGAGGGAGCGGAGGTGGTGTCGATGATCGTCGCCGCCGAGGGCGACGTCCTCATCGCGACCGAGCGCGGCTACGGCAAGCGCACCCAACTGGATGAGTTCGCCAAGAAGGGGCGCGGCACCCAGGGCGTGATCGGTATCCAGTGCTCCGAGCGCAACGGCCCGCTGGTGGCCGCGGTGCAGGTCACCGAGGCGCACGAGCTGATGCTGATCTCCGACCAGGGCACCCTGGTGCGCACGCGCGTGGCCGAGGTTTCGCAGCTCGGCCGCAATACCCAGGGCGTCACCCTGATCCGCCTGCCGGCCGACGAGGCGCTGGTCAGCGTGGTGCGGCTGGAGGCCGACGAGAGCGGCGACGAGGATGCGCCGGCCGAATCGGGCGACGCCCCGGGCGGCGACGGTACGGCCCCCGCCGAGGCGTAAGCCCGGCGGGAAGGCGCGAAACGAAAAACCCCCGGTTCGCCGGGGGTTTTTCGTTTCGGCGGGCCTACCGGCTCACGCCGCCACGAGGCCGCCCAGGCACTGCACGGCGCCGGCGAGCACAAGGCCGAAGGCCTGGCCGAACCGCACCAGTTGCCGATAGCGCAGCGGGCTGAGGCTGGTCAGCAGCCGGAACCGGCGCGAGAAATTGCTCTGGTCGCAGAAGCCGGTGATCTGGGCGATCTTGGCGATCGAATGGTCGCTTTCCGCCAGCAGCCGGGCTGCGGTGTCGATGCGGATCTTCATCAGGTACTGCCCGGCGGAAAGCTGGAAGACCTTCTTCATCCTGCGGTCGAACTGCGCCATCGAGAGCCGGGCGCGGCGCGCCAGTTCCTCCACCCGCAGCGGCTCGCCGAGATTCGCGTGCATGTAATCGATGGTGTCGGCGAATTCCGTGTCGACCAGCGCGGCGCGGCCTGGCTCGGTCAGGTCCTTGGAGATGCAGGCCAGGCCGATGATCTCGCCGTTCGCGTTGCGCAGCGGTTCCTTGGTGGTGAGGCACCAGCCGGAACTGCGGTCCCGGTACAGGGTGAGGTCCAGATTGTCGATGATCGGCTTGCCGCTGCGGAACAGCTCGGCGTCCTGCCGCGCGTAGCGCGCGGCCATGGGAGAGGGAAACAGGTCGAACGCCGTCATGCCCACGGCAAGCTGCTTGTTGGGAAGGCCGCAGCGCACGACCGCGGCTTCGCTCATCAGCACGTAGCGCCCCTTGAGGTCCTTGATGGAAAAGACGATGTCGGGCAAGCGGTCGAACAGCGAGACGATGGACATCCCGGTGTCGATCTGGCGCATGAACGCTTCTTGCGGGTTCAGTCTGCAAACCGTCATTGCGGTTTCCTCGCACATGCGAAAACGGATTTGGTGCGTTTTCCTCAATTGCGCATAGAGAAGAACCAAGACGTCCCTTTGGCCCCCTGCCAACATCGTCGCACGTGTCAAGGCGATGGCGGAAACACCGGCGCATCGCTTGCCACGGGAGATTCTCGGGGCCAATGTAACGGAGGGGAACATGAAAAACTACACGGGGCTGCGCCGTCTTCTGGCGGCCAGTCTGATGGTTGCGTGCGGGTTCGGCACATCGGGTCACGCCCAGAACGCCGCCACGAATGCACCGCCGCCCGCGGCGGCGACGCTCAACGGCGATCCGGTCAAGGCGCATATCGAGCACGTGCAGCGCAGGCCGCTGACGCCGGCCGAACTGGCGCCGCACAAGGCCGACGATCCGCGGCTGCGTGCGGACTACGACCGGCCGCTGCACGACCCGTCGCAGCCGGAGGCGCTGCGGCTGTTCAACATGGCGGCGGCTGCGTCCTGCGATGCGGCCGATTTCGCCGCCGCCAGCGGCAACGGCCTGGTCGACCTGGTCAAGAGCGTGCCGGTCACCTGCCTCAACACCTTGTACGACCTGAAGGGGACCGTCGCCGGGCAGGTGTTCGCCGAAGCGAAGATGATCACCGTCGCCAATGCCATGCAGGCCGCGGCAGCCGGCTATCCCGGCGACAACTCCACCCAGATGCTGCAGTTGATCACCTTCCTGCGCGCGGGCTACTACGTGCAGTACTCCTATCCGTCGGATGTGGGGAACTACGGATCGAACCTGGAAAGCGCCGCCAAGCTGGCAACGGACGCGTTCGCCGCCAGCCCGCACTTCCTGGACGTCAGCGACGGCCACGGTCCGATCCTCAACGAGTTCATCACGCTGATCGACAGCACCGAGCAGAACGCGGCGTATCTCGATACGTTCAAGTTGCTGCTGGACAGCTACAACAGCGCCACGTACGACGCCTTCGCCAGCATGCGCAAGGCCACCAACAACGTGTTCACCGTGCTCTACCTCGGGCACTACCGCAACGGCTTCGCCGCGGCGGTGCAGGCCGATCCCTCGGTCATCGATTCGCTGTCCGGCTTCATCCAGCGCAATGCGGCCAAGGCGGGCAGCAGCACCGAGTACATGGTGGTGAACGCGGCCTCCGAGATGACCCGGTTCCTGCAGTACAGCTCGCTCAAGCCCAAGGTGCGGCCGCTGACCAAGGCCGTCCTGGACGCCTTCCCGTTCGACGGGCCCGGCCTGGCCATCTACGTGGCCGCCGCCAACATGGCCGACTACTACGACCATGCCAACTGCGACTACTACGGCATCTGCACGTTCAAGGACGACCTTGAGGACATCGTGCTGCCGATCGCGCACGATTGCAGCCCCAACGTCCACATGCGCGCGCAGGCCCTGACGCCGCAGGAAGTCGAGCAGGCCTGCACCCTGCTGCTGGGCGAGACGGACTATTTCCACAACGTCGCCAAGACCGGCAAGGTGCCCGTGGCCGACGACAACAACGTCAAGCTCGAGCTGGTCGTCTTCGACAGCAGCGCCGATTACAAGAAGTACGCCGGCACCCTGTTCGGCATCAGCACCGACAACGGCGGCATGTACCTGGAAGGCAACCCGGCCAGTCCCAACAACCTGCCGCGCTTCATCGCCTACCGCGCCGAGTGGCTTCCCGATTTCTCGATCTGGAACCTGACCCACGAGTACGTCCACTACCTCGATGGCCGCTTCAACATGTACGGCGACTTCGGCGCGGCGACCAGCGCCCCGACGATCTGGTGGATCGAGGGCTTCGCCGAGTACGTCTCCTACAGCTACCGCAACATGGCCTACGCGGACGCGCTGTCGGCGGCCGGCACCGGCAAGTACCCGTTGAGCACGATCTTCGCCAACGACTACAACAGCGGCACGGAGCGCGTGTACTACTGGGGCTACCTCGCCACCCGCTACATGTTCGAGCGGCACCCGGGGCAGGTGGACAACATCCTGGGCTTCTTCCGCAAGGGCAAGTACTCGGACTACGCGTCCTACCTGGAAGGCATCCGCTACGGCAGCGACACGGACTGGAGCAGCTGGCTGCTCTGCCTCAACGTCAACGGCGGCGACAGCTCGTCGTGCGGCGGCGCCATCCCGGAGCCTCCGATGGACGTGGTGCTGACCAACGACGTCGCCCTCGGCGGGCAGTCGGGCACGGCCGGCAATGCGCAGGTCTACAAGCTCGTGGTGCCGGCCAAGGCGACCAGCCTCAGCCTGCGCACCATGGGCGGAGCCGGCGACGTGTCGCTCTACGTGAAGAAGGACGGCAAGCCGACCGCGAGCGACTACGGCTACAAGTCCGCCCGCCCGGGCAACAACGAGTCGGTCACCATCGCCAAGCCGGAACCCGGTACGTACTACCTGCTGGTGGTGGGCGAGTCGGCCTACTCCGGGGTCACCGTGCATGCGCGCTACAAGGCCGCCCCGCTGCCGCCTTCGCTGCCCGAGTGCACCAACAGCGACGAGAGGGTGTTCACTGCCAACTGCCAGCGCAGCAACCTGTCGGGCCCCAAGTCCACCAACCCCAGGTACTTCTACTACTACGTTCCTGCGGGCACGGCGAAGATCACCATCGCCAGCATGGGCGGCACGGGCAACGTGGATCTCTACGCAGGACCGAACTGGGCGACCAGCACCGCGTATGCCTACAAGTCCACCGGTCCGGACAACAACGAAGAGATCGTGCTCGACAATCCGGCTGCCGGCTATCTGTACTTCTCGCTGATCGGCGCTGACGCGTACTCCGACGTGCAGCTCCGCCTGACAGTCGTCCCGACGACGCCGTAATCCGTCGTGCAGCGGCAGGGGCGCGTGATCGCGCCCCTGCCTGATCGCATTCCTTTCCAGCGCCTGCGCCAGCCCGCCGGCACGGCGGCCTGCGCCCGCGTCGCGCGGTTTCAGGAGACATTTCGTGAACAAGATCCACAGCAAGGTTTGGAGCCGCTCCCTGGGCGCGCTCGTGGTGGCGGGCGAGTTCGCCCGGATGAAGGGTAAGCGTGGCGGCGCACGGAGCCGGCGCGCCCTGTCGGCGGCGCCGGCGCTGGTAGCCGGCATCGTGTTGGCGCTGGCCGTACCGGTCCATGCCGCCGATGCCGCGAAACAGCCGCATGCGGCGAACCCCGCCGTAGCCCAAGGCATACCGGGGCCGACCACGACGGCGAACATGGTGGCCGCCGTCGATCCCTACTTCGCGGCGGACGGCGAAGGCGACGGCAACGACGACGCCAGCGCCTTGGGTGCCCGCAGCACGGCGGCCGGTGCCGGCAGCATCGCCGACGGCGAAGAGGCCAGCAGCTACGGCGCCGGCAGCTATGCGGGCGAC
>NZ_LMSL01000018.1:11310-129134 GCF_001428405.1 Frateuria sp. Soil773 | reverse complement strand
CAGCCAAGACTGCCAGATGTTCTCCTTTCAAATGACGTCGCGTGAGGGGAAGGCTACGCGTGCACATCAAGGAGCATCTTTGACGACTAAGGGCATCATTCCCTTCATCGCCAAAGACGTCTCCGTGATCAAGGCCAATGAGGGCCTCGGTGAGAATAAGCGCAGCGATCTCAGTACGACGCTGACCCGGTGGACGCGAACAGATAAAGGGGGCAAACCTGACTTCCGTGCCGCCTTTTTGATGTTGAAAGAAGCTTGGAAAACGGCACGGAAGAACGGTAAGCGGAGGGTTTCCGAGGTATCCGCCTAGCTCTGTTCCGATGTGGCCACGTCGCGGTGGTTGGATCTCCTTGTATGGTGTTCGCTCACGCTGCGACTACGTGGTCGGCCGAGCCGCGAGTGGCCGTACTTCGGTGCGACACCTTTTCCAAAAATGCGACCCAGAGACGGTGCTTTCAGGCGGATGAAGTAGTCCACCTTGGCAAGGTAGAGGGCGACGCGTTCAAGAGCGCGGCGTTTGTCTTCATCGTCCCAGTTGACTTCCCCGATGCCCAGCATCCCTAAGCGCTCGTAGTTGCCCTTCTGGGCGTTCACGTTCCAATAGCTTCCTCGCTCGTTGGTGATGTGGGTCGCCCAATGATTTCCCATGGCCTGCGCGATAGTCCGGTCTTGCATGACTTCGTGGCCATTCAAGAAGATGATCCAGTGCATGTGGAAAGACTTGTATACGCCATGTTCGATCTTCCAGATGTACCCCACCAACGACGGGTATGACTTGCGGATATGCTCCAGAAAGGCATCCCGGTGTTGAGCGACTTCGGTGGCAGTAACAGGGTCGGGTGGAGCACTGTCTTCCTTGAGCAGTCGATAGGCTGTTTCCACGTACTTGCGTTGGTAGGTCAGATCTAGACGGATGACGCGCAAGCGGGAGTAACGATCAAAGAGTGCCCGGATATAGCGCCGGACGCTGTTTCCGTTTTTGCGTGCAGCACGCTCGTGCTTGTCAATCTGCTTGCGAAAAGCATCTGCACGAGCAGCTCGGCGAAGAGTCGCAACTACCTTGTTCAGGCCATCCGCATCGGCATCGTGGATCAGCGCCAAAATCTTGAGGCGGTCCCCCATGCGCTGCTCGTACAGTTCGTAGTAGGGGCTGAAGCGATGCTGGGGAAAGACCTTCCTCACGAATGCGAGGTCCGTGCGCAAGCAGGTCATGAATGTGGAATACAGGGACTTGCTGTTAGGCAGCGCCATAAGTCGATTGTTCAAAGCTTTTTCGACAAGGTCGCTATTGTGGTGAATGAGCATGATCATGAAATCGTCGATTTGGCGCACACTAGTCGTGCAATCCATTTCTTCGGTGGCACATCCCATGCCATTTTCCTGGAGGATGGTGCTGCTCTGCCATTGACTGGCAATCTTATTTTTACCTTTCACTTAGTGATCCTTTGAAAAAGGCAGAAGGCGATCTGGAGGGCCTTCTGCTGTGGGTTGGTCAAGGCGCCGAACAAAGAAGAAGAAACAAGGCTGATTAACAACCAGTAAGAGCTAACAACGTAGAGTCCCAATTTAGGCGTGAAGTCGCCTTGCCTCTGGATGCGGAACATCGAGGACATGGGATTCGATTTTTCGGGATATCGCGGGCGGTGAAATGAGCGAAAGTTAATGCCCGCTTCGGTCAGTCGACTGGCTGCGAGTTCTTCAAGTTCGCAAGGATGAACGCATCAAGCTCAGACTCGAGTACATACGGTGTATGGCCGATGTAGAACTTTTTCGGCATACCCGGATTCCTGTACCGGGAATTTTCTTTCCATAGCTCATGCAGGGTCGTATTGCTGATGCGAAGTCGCGCGGCGACCTCTTGGAGTCGAAGTGGTTGAATGCCCTGATTCTGAGGGCGATTGGTCATGTTGATGGAACCTCATATTGCCTTCGGTAGGTGAAGTCTCTCGCAGGCTCGTTGGCGGGGGTTCCTCCCGCCGGCTGTTGTAAAAAAAGTCCTGATTAGCCCCAACCCTCAGCCACATTCGGGCGGCAGCCATGGCGGGCGGCGGGTTGCCGCCCGTCTGCCGAACGGCACCGCTGATGCGGCGAAAGAAAGCCGGCACCCCCATCCGGGCCTGGCTGACGGCGGTTTCAGGGCTGAGCGAGAGGGCTAATCAGGAAAAAAGTTGGTTCCGGTGTTCGTACTTGTTGGTTCCGTTTCCCGCAACCACACTGTTTTTGGGCAGGGGTATCGCGCTGGCAACTGGTGGCACCGATGCAGTGGTGGTGCGTGATATGTTGAGGCGGAAACTTGAGCTTGCGCGGCTGGCGGTGCAGTCCACCAGCCGCGTAGGCATGGAATCTCAGCTCCCTTCGGCAGGTGCTTGTTTGCCTGCTTTGCACCAATCTTCCCATTCTTTGATCTGATCTATGCTGATGGTGTCATCGACGCCAACCTTGGCAGCTTCTTCGTGATGAGCCTTCGTCCAACCCTGCACACATCCATCCAAGGAAACAGGGGGAACAGATGAAGCCGGAGTACCGGTGGAGGGTGCTGCTGTCCTAGCCAGTTCTGATGTGGAAGGAGATATTGGCCCGGTAAGGGCTTTGGCGATCTGATTAGCTGGCTCCGTACTAACGTCCTTGCTGTTCACCAGTTTGCCATCGACGTAGACCTCATCCGTAAGTAAAATGCCGTTCTTGTCCCAAGTCTTCCTTTCCCCGTCGATCTTCCCATTGACCCACTTGTCGACGAGGACCATGCGTTTTCCAGTGCCCGGATCAAAGCTCTCGGCTACGCCATCGTAGAATCCCTTGCTGTAGCCAAGCTTCGCAGTCAGGTGCTCGCCATCCGCCGTGTATTGCTTCCATCGGCCTGTGCGCTTGCCGCCAGCGAACGCCCCTTCGATAACTACCTTGCCGTTCGTTTCGTTGTAGCTGGCATAGTCACCATCGTACGCACCATCAGACCAGCCGAGTTTCTTGACTAGCTTGCCGGTGGAGGCGCTGTATATCTTCTGCGTACCATCGGGCTGCCCCTGGTCGAAACGTCCCATGATGAGCTTCTGATCAGGCTTGTCCGGGTTGTAGTAGACGAACTTTCCGGAAAGCCGGCCGCCGTCGAACTGAGCCTCGATCACCGTGGTCTCTGTACGCGGTACATCGCAGGTTGCGTCCCCGTCGACAAAACCCTTGTGCACATTGATGCGGCAATAAAGGCTCGGTGAATCGCTGCCCATCAGCGCTTGCATGAAGCGCGCAACGGCATAGCGGTTACCGCCGGCCTCTTGCATGAACTGGTTGTAGCCCGGGGCATTATTGAAAAGGAAGTCATCTGGGACATGGGTAACCACCCCTGTGAACGGTTCATTGGCGCTGGGGGAGTAGATTAATCCATCGGTCACCTCTGCATTACGCCAGTCCAGAATCGGCTTGCTGCAACCTGCAAGGGTCATCATGACAACAACCGCTGCCCCGGCAAGTTGACTCTGCGTGAACCTCTTCATGGTGTTTTACTCCTCGTTGAATGCAAGAAGCGCACACCGTGAAGTGCACGCTCCGTGGGGTTTGACGTAGTGATTGGCAACGGATCTTTCAGGGAGTAACAACGATCGGAGCGCCGGACAAGGCCTTATCCGCCGCCTGCCAGCCGAAGCGAAGGCCCACGTATATGGCAGCCGCGACTACCAGTGCGATGCTGACGAGCACTAGCAAACCCATGCTTACATCGCTGTCCGCTTGGTTCAGTAGGATTACCGACACGACGCGTCCGGCAAACCAGACCGCAAGGACGCGCCAGAGCACACCTAGCTTCAGACTTTTGGTGAAGGCATAGCGCGCGCCGGGTTGGTACTTTTCGGCGTAGTACATCCATCCCCATTTCGTGCCGAAGCGCAGACTGATGCCGGTCACGAGGCCAAACGTGATCAGGAAGACGACACCCAGAACGTCGATGTCGATATCCGTGTTGCTTAGCAATATCGCCAGTAGAGAGAAGGCAACGGCGATGGCTGCGCCATACCCAGCAGTACGCCATTTCTGGGAAGAGGAAAGTCCAAAGGGATGGTTCAGTGCTTTCATGCCATGAGATCCTTATTTGTGTTGTGGATGGAGAACGGACGCGTCACGGTGCGAGGGCATCAGGGGCCTGGAACGTGGCTCACGTATGAGGAGATGCACGGTTTCACATCGGACATTCGACGGCCCCCTGTGGCCGATTCCCGCTCCGACAAGGAACGGGCACTGCGTGCTTCTATATACCGTTGCGGTATAGACTATTGCGCATGACGTATATAGGCAATGCTGTCGGTGGTTCAGCCACCGATGCCTTCGCTTGCCCTTGTCCGTCACCGTCATCTTTGCCAAGCGCCTGAAGGACGCCCGCACCATGCGGGGCTTGTCGCAGCGTGCACTGGGAGGCCTCGTGTCCGGTGACAAAGCCAGCGGAAGCGTGCGGGTCAACCGCTACGAACAACAGGTGAACCGTGCCGACATGGACACGGCGGCCGCCTTGGCAAAGGCGCTGGGTGTTCCTTTGGCCTATTTGTTCGCTACCGACGACGACCAGGCCGAACTGTTGCTCGTGTTCGACAAGCTCTCGGACAGCGAACGGTCCAAGCTGCTTGGACTGGCACAGCAAATGGCTGGCGGGAAGACAAAAAAATAAGCGCAATCCCACTTGCGGCACGAAGGGACATCCGTGTCCCTTCGGCCCCATGGCTCGCTCCATTCAGTCAACCAGCTGCGCCACCTCGTCCCATGCCCGCTGCTTGATCTGGGCGCCCTGACCGAACCAAGCCGCATCCCGACGATGGTCGTCACTGCGTGCCCGACGGTGGTGGTCGACGTACTCGGTGACACTGTTCAGCAGTCCCCATGCCGTACCACGGGTAGACGCCAACGATGATCCCCGGCCTCCACCCTCGTACAGGGCACGAATGCTGGCGACGGCCTGTTCGTTGACCACGGTCGCCTTGTTCTCCCGTGACGGGTAAGTCAGGACACGACGCAACAGGCCTTCGACCGAGTCCGGATCGACCGGGCACTCCGCCAGCGCTTTCATCCGGGTCACGAAGCCTCCCCAGGGCGCCACAGTGATGCCGAGCTGGCGCTTCACCGCCGCCGAATCGAACCGGCTGCGGTGCGGCACCTTGATAGCGTTGCAGCGATCTCCCAGGGCGATGGCCAGGGTGTTGTTGCAGACCACACGAACGCTGGTGAACTGGGCTGTGGTGGCCAAGGTGCCGTCGCAAGCCGTAGCCAGCAACAGATAGCCGTCCACCGTGTCCCGGCCTTTCAGCGTGACGCTCTGGCCGGTGCGGGCCAGCGCCCAGAATTTGCGCCCTTCACGCAGGACGCCGGCGGTTTCCAGTTGGAACCCGCCCATCTCGGTGAGATCGCGGTAGAACTCCAGGATCTCCCCGGGCTGGACCACCTGGAACCGCTGACTTACCACCGCCAATGGTGCCCTGGTGTCCGACCGATACAGCACCTTCTGCTCCGGGAAGGCATGGATGGCGCCGGCATGGCGGGTGCCGGCGATGAAACGGACATCGGACTCCTCGATCTGCCAGTCCATGCCGGCTTGTCGCTTCCAGACATCGAGGGATTGGTGGGGCTGAAGACGGCAGCCCAAGCCGTGCCACGGGGTGTCCCCGACGTAGGCCATCGATTGGACGAGATGCATGATGAACTCCTTGAGTGAGCGCAAACGCACAGGGCCCGGCTTCTGCCGGGCCCTGTGCGTGGCGTGGGTGGGTGAAAACGAAGGGAGGGGAGGATTTACCTGGAGACCTTGCGTTGCATGAGCCCTCGATTGGCCATGCTGACGCACTCGGCACCAATGATGAGGTGATCGAGCACCCGCACGCCAACCAGTTGCAAGGCCTCGCGAAGCTCCCGGGTGATGGCCCGGTCTGCTGCACTGGGCTCGGCCTCGCCACTCGGATGGTTGTGGGCAAAGATCGCGGCGCTGGCGTTAACACCCAGTGCCGCCCGCACCACTTCCCGTGGATAGATGCTGGCGCCATCGATGGTGCCGACGAAGAGCCGCTGGTAGTCGAGGATACGGTGCCGGGTATCCAGCCACAGGACGTGAAACTCCTCGTTTGGCAGGGTTCCCAGACGCATGCGCAGGAAGTCAGCCGCATCGGTCGGGCAACTGATGCGGCCTTTCCGCTCGAGTTTTTCCCGCAGGATGTCTTCGGCAGCTGCCATGATTGTCTGTTCCAAAGACGAGCTGGAAACATCGGTGGAAGACTTGGGGGTGGATGACGCGGGTGACATGACGAACTCCTTTTTCAGGGGCATATACGCCTGGAGCCCGGCCAAGGCCGGGCTCCAGGCGAATGTGCTTGAGAGTGAAAGCGAAGATGGATGGAACGGTGGGCGACCTTACGTAGACTTGCCGCCATAGGCGTGGCCGCAGCTATCGCAACGGTAGTTGTGCAGGATGTTCCGATCGATGGCGGTGCCCAACCGGGCCCCGGCCGCGCATCCCGCCGCGCCGCCGACAATGCCTTCGATCACCACACCAGCCGCCGCGCCCAGCAAGGCACCGACCGGGCCGGCCAAGAGACCGATCTCGGCCCCAGATACCGCCAGCACCACGCCACTGGTGGTGCCGGCAATGGCACCGAGAGCTCCACCGAACCGACGGGCTCGGTCACGCGTCTCGACATGCGTTGATCCACACTTGGGACAACGCAGTGTCATATCCATGACATCGCCTTCCCATGCCTGCTCCATGGCCAGATCACGCACGGGAATCCTCCTCCATGAGGTACTCGACGTACCAACGAAGGAAGCAACTCCACAAGCTACCCGCGAGGAAGATGAGGACGAACACGACCAGGCATTCGAGCAGCGAGGGACAGGGGTAAGCGACCCACGATCTATCGAACATCACCGAGGCTCCTTGAAAGTGACATCCGTTACTGGGCGTACGGATGGAGCTACCGGTATGGTGGCTCAGCGTGGTGATGTGGATTTAAAAAAGGTTGGATTGAGACTCTGCCATGCCGACTGTTGCGCCAAGGAAGGGCAGCCTCACAACCACGTCCGCCCAGGATCAATGAAAGTGGCTACGGGGCTAGAATTGACAGGCCAAGCGGCCATCGCTCCATAGGGAACGGTGCATTCAAGAGACCCGTAGAAACATGGCTACCAAGTCCACTGCCAAGAAAACCACGAAAACGAAAGCTGCGCCGAAGGCAGCCCCCGCAATCAAGCCAATCAAGGATGCTCTCAGCAAGTCCGCCCTGATTGCACATCTAGCCGATCAGGCCAGCGTCGAAGCGAAGCATGTCAAGGCCGTACTCGCTGCGCTTGAGCACACGGTACTCGGTGCCGTACATAAGAAGGGCGCTGGCAACTTCACCTTGCCAGGCCTGTTCAAGATCAATGCGGTGAAGGTGCCAGCCAAGCCGAAGCGCAAAGGCAAGAATCCGTTCACCGGAGAAGAACAGGTATTTGCAGCCAAGCCTGCCACCGTCAAGGTGAAGGTGCGCCCGTTGAAGAAACTGAAAGACGCAGCTCTCTGAAGCAGAGTGTGTCTGCCAACCAACGTTGGCAGACACCTCAACCTCGAGTGTGAGCAAGTGTGCCAATGGCAGCAATCGACCCAGAGCGGTCAGTCGAGACACCAGTCCAATCACCGCTTGCGACCAGCAGGCACGCAAGCTGACCGGTATCTCGCTCAGATTCTTGGTGTCGCGCATGGGCGGTGCCCGACGTGGCGGCTGTATTCGCGGCTGAACTGGGACGGGCTTTCGTTGGGTAAGACAACTGGTGTGCCACCCTCGAGGCCTGGGCCGTGCTACTTCATTCAGTGGCACGGTACTGTTCGGAGAAGCGCGCGCTTGTTGAAGGAAAGGCAATGGCAGCAGGGCATACCGTAGACCTCGATCAGCTCAAGGCGCTGGTGCAGGCAATTGACCCGCCGACCCGCTTGGAAAACTTGACCGCCGCGCTGATTGGCGAATTGATCGGTGTATCGGTTGCCGTGGCCAAGTCGGGGTTCCAGCACGGCGCTGACGCCGGCACCGTGGGGCGCCAGGGACGCTTCTTGCGCATTGAGTGCAAGCGCTACCGCGACGATTCCACGCTCAACGACCGCATGTTGCTGGGTTCGATGGATCAGGCGTTCGACGCCGATCCAGCGCTGGAAGCGTGGATACTGGCCGCCACCCGAGAGGCCGACGAGCAGCTCGAGCGCCAACTGCACAAGCACGGCAACGCGCATGGTATCGCGGTGCTCATCGTCGACTGGAAATCCCACGAGGGCGAACCGGCCTTGGCGGCATTGCTAGCCTCCAATCCGGCACTGGTCGGTAAATTGCTGGACGCTCACGCTGGCGACTTGGCGGCGCGCCTGCAGCCGCACTTGGGAACAGGTATCGATCGTCTGCGTCGCGACCTGGCCGCCTGGCACATCGGCGCGACGATCGTGCGCCAGAAATCGCTCGCGCGACTGCGCTCGATCTGGGGCGACCCGCGGCAATCCCAGGCGCACTTCGGCCAAGTCGTCTCTGGAGGCGCCAAGCGACATATCCACCGCGCCCAGGTGCTGCGCCAGCTGGACGAGTGGTGGCGCGCCCATGCCGCGACCGCCTCGCCGGCGTGCGTCACTGGCCTGTTCGGCGTGGGCAAGACCTGGGCGGTGACCGATTGGTTGATCGAACGCGCGGACCAGTTGCCAACCACCTTGCTCGTGCCTGCCTCGGCAGTGGGCGGGCGGGACCTGGGATCGGTGCATGAGGTGAAATCGTTCCTCGCCGAACGCCTGCACGAGGTAATGCAGGTGCGCGATGCCGCGCACTGGCGGTCTCGCCTAGATCGCATGCTGCTGCGCCCGGCGGGTGAGGGTCCCGTCCTGTTGGTGGTGCTCGACGGCATGAGCCAGCAGCCGCAGGCTCACTGGGATGGCCTCTTGAAGGTGCTGCAGGGCACGGAGTTCGTCGGACGCGTACGCGTCATCACGACCACGCGCAGCCTTCATTTCGAGATAAAACTGCGGTGCCTGGCGTCGCTGGTCGATCGCGCGGTGCTCATCGAGGTTGATGGCTACGACCTCAAGCCTAGCGGCGAATTCGACCAGATGTTGGCGCTGAACGGGTTGGATCGGACGGCCCTGCCCCCGGACCTGATCACCACGGCGCGAATCCCCCGATTGTTCGACCTAGTGATCCGCTTCCGGGAGCGTCTCGTTGACGCGGGCGCCGTAACCTTGCATCGCCTGCTGTGGGAGTACGGGCGCGACACCGCCAGTGCCTCGGCGAACAAGGCCTTCTCGGCGCCCGAATGGGCCGAATGGCTGCGCGCTGCCGCCGCCGGCATCCAAGAGGGTATTCGCTCCTATTCACTCAAGGCGCTCAGCGACGCGACCGGGCGCCTGGACAGCGCGCCGGCGGAAAATTACCAACGCCTGAGCGAGCTGGCCGATTCGACTTTCTTCACGCGGCTGGCCGACGGCACGTTGGAATTGACCCCTTCGCTGGTGAACCACGCACTGGGTGCCACCGCGGTACACCTGCTGTCCGCCGAGCCGAACGCCACTCGGGAGGCACTCGAGTCCGCACTCGAGCAGTGGCTCGATCCCATCAGTGGCATGGATCAGCGCCCGGAAATCCTGCGCGCGGCCGTGTCGATCGCGCTGGAGTCCGGGCCGCCCCGGCCGCTGCTGGGCGTGCTCACGGCGGCGTGGTTGCAAACCCAGAATTTTGCCGACAACCACCAGGCGGAGGTGCAGGCCTTGGCGGCGGAAATGCCCGACGCCTTGCTGGATGCGATCGAGCTGTCGCACCGCTACACCCATGCCGCCAGTCGACATACGGCAGTGGAGGCGTTGCGCGGTATCGATCGCACGAACACGTTGGTGCGCTCGCGCATCTTCTTTCGCGCCGAGGAATGGCTGCGCCGCATCTCGCGTGACGTGGAGATGCGCGCCAAAGCCGAACCTGACGCCGAGGCCCATCGGCGCAAGCGATGGATCGAGCGCTTGGGTGTCGATGAATCCGGCACGCGTACGTTGTTGGGTGAGCAGGTGGTGCTGGTCGACCGGGACGAAGGGCAGTGGACGGACCATCTCCCGGCACTACTCGAGCGCTACCCGCTGGTCGAGACGGTGCCTGCGCTGCGCCTGGCCGCGATCGGTGCGGCGGTCGGCTCGATCCATAAAGCCTGGGATCAACTGCGTTGGGTCTACCTGCTCAATCCGGTCGACCCCGATGATGTGGCGGCTAGCGTGCGCGCCGCGGCGGAGGAGATGGCCCGTCGAACCCCCGAAGCGGGGGTGCACCCACAGCTGGCGCGGCGCGCGGCCGAACTGTTGCTGTACGTGTCGGGGCGGCAAGCTGATAACGAGGCCGCGGCCGCGCTCGACGTCACGATGGGTCGCTCCTTCATCTACGAGGAGCACTACCTGCCGGATCCGGGACGCAGCTTGTTCTTCCGCCTGGAGCGCCGGCACGTGCCGGCGGTGTTGCTCGATGAGATGCTGCCGCTGCACGTGCGCCTGCACCGGTGCGAAGACGTGTGGTTCGACCCAACGTTCGTGCCACCGGATGCTTTTTGTCTAGAGGTCGCCGACGCGTTTCGCGATTTCCCGGTGGACAAGATGCGCGCTGGACGCTACGCGACGCGCGAAGACCACACCTTCGACGAACTGCAGGCGGTGTTGGCGCGCTGTGCGCCGCACCTGCTCGCAGAACTGCACCGAAAGCTCGCCTCTGCGGCGCCAACAACGATGGGAGCCCGCGCCGCGCGCGCTTGGCACCAAACCGATGCGCTGCTGTTGCATGGTCCCGAGCAAGTGGCCGCGGCGCGCACGTTACGAACGGCCGGTCGCGATGCCCGAGAGGGCGACGAGTCCCATGTGGCGACGCAGCTGCTAATGACCGAACTGGCGCCACTCGACGCCCTGGCCCAGGCCCAGCTGGTCGTGGACGCCGACTTGTTGGGGATACCGACGACCATCACCGATGACCTGCTGCCGATGAACAGCGCCCAGGTCGACCAGCTAATCGAACAATTCCGGTTCGGGTCGCCCAAGCAGCAGCAGAACGTGTTGGTCCTACTCATCACCCAGCCACCGACGCTGAGCGATACTGCATGGAACTGGTTGCTGGAGAAAGCGAGCTCCCCGGACGAGATCGATGTGCGCCTGGCGTTCATGGCGCTTGCGGCGGCCGACCCGCGCCGACTGGGCCTGCATCTGGACCGGATCGGCTGGAGTTTCTCACTGGACGCCGATACCTTGGCGGCGCACGCCGCCTCCGGGGCGTTGATGGAGGCCACCCGCGGGCAACCGTTCGAGCAAGTCGCCGGACGCCTGGCGCCGTGGCGCCTGCTCGAGGCTGTGCGGATGCGCGGCAACGATGCCACCGAAGCCCGCGTCGCCTTGGAGCGGCTTGATGCGATTCTCACCGGCGGTCCGCGCGAGGCACCCGACCCCGGTGCCCAGTTGTCCATCGAGCGCACAGACGCGTCAAACCGGCCGCCGTGGTACTCGACGCGCCCCTTGCCGCCAGAGGACCCCGACTCGGTCGAGGCGATGAAGCATGCCTTTGATGAAAAGGCACAGATGGAGGCGCAAAAACGTGCGAGCGAGACAGCACGTACGCGCATCGCCAAGGCACGCAAGGAAGGCGCCAGCCTGTACCTGGAAGTCGTCACGCGCGAGGACGGCCAAGCCATCTTGCAGCACGGGCCGGAAACCTTAGCCCGCTGGATCGAGGGACATGAGAGCTTGAGCACCGAATTCGTGCGGCGCGTCCAGCTGGCCGAAGGCCTGTTCCTGGCGATCGTCGAAGCGTTGCTCAGCGACCAGCCGGCACGGGGTGTCAGCCTGTGGCGTGCATTGAGTGCGGCCATGCGCACGCGCGTGACCGGCGAGGGAAAGCTGCTGGAACTGTGGCACATCCTGTTCCGGGCGCCAGCCTCGACCGATGTGCTCGCGGCGCGCGATGCCTTGCTCGACCTGGAGCGTACCAACACGGATGCACAGCTGTACGACGTGGCATTGGCAGCGCAACTCAACGGCGGCAACGCGTGGCTGGAGTCGGTGATCGCACGTGACCTGGCCTCGGATGTGCCTTGGCGACAGCAGCGGGCGCAGATTCTGCATGGTTTCGTCGCGGACAACGTGCTGCCTGTGGCAGACGCGTGGACTGAGGGCCAATCGCGCTCCTGGGCCCAGGAGGTGCGGTGGAGAGCGGCGCGATTGCGGTATCTGGAGGCATGCGCCCACCATTGGTGGCGCGAGTACTGGCGGTTGGAGAACTTGGAGGACGCCTTTGCCGCGTGGGTCTTGTTCGAACAGTGTGCCGATCGGCGGGCCCTAACATGGATGCGTCGCGAGGCGGAGTCGGTCGGGATCAGGGAGGATCTGCGGACGGCGAAGTACCGGCATTGGCGCGCGAACCGGCTGCGCTGGAAGCACGGCGCCGACAAATCGAGCTTGTCCTTGCAGCGAAGCTTCTTGCGTCGAAGCACCGAAGACATGGTGTGGCCGTGGCGCGAGTAGCCCCCCGGCGGATTGGTCGGGAATCCTGCTTTGCGCAGGCGATGTGTGGGCAGGGTAGGACGCTGATGCCTGCATCGGCGTCTGCGCGGGCGATTCTGTGCTGGGGCCCGACCACGCCCGGCGAGATGTCCACCGGCAGGCTGCGAGGCGTCGCTTCGAGCAATCTGTTGTTAGACGCCGAGGCTTACCGATTCACTACGAACCGACCTCGAGTGGTCACAGGCACGAGTATCGATCTCTCGGCACTCCGTTTTCTCAAGCCACTCACCGCAGTACGTGTCACGGTAGTCTCCGGCTTCGCGACCGTGTCGAGAGCACTAGTCCAGGGCGCGTAGCCGATCCTGGATGGCGAGAGCATCTTGGCGTCCGGTGGAAGCCAGCGCAGCAGCGATCTCTATCAATGCCTTGCGCACGTCCGGTTGTTTGCGCACTGCGGCCACGTCGTGTTGAAGCACTGTAACGATGAGCTGAATCAGCGCGTCGCCGCTGCTATCACGATGGAACCCGAAAGCGGCCTCGGTCGTTTTGAGCGTTGCCTGGATCCACAGCAGGCCATCCAGGCGTAGCGGGGACCCGAACGGCGACGCGAGAAAAACGCATAGCGCGGCGAGATTGTCTTCGCGCTGAAGGTGAGTCTTGGCCCATGACTCCAAAGTGGTTTTCATCCGCAATGCGGCACCGGCAGGCAAGTTGTCCAAGGCCCATTCACTGCCGAAGCCCAAGATCAACCGCCGCATTTCCTCGCCGTGAAACCACAACCCGGGTAGGTTCCAATTGGCGGCCAAGGCGTAGTTGCCCAGTGCATGCCAAAGTGCTTCGAATCGCTGCGGGTCCGCTCCTTTGGACAGCGCCACGAACAGCGTTCGCACGAAATGGCGAATGGCAATATGCCCCGCCGGACCCAGTTCCAACACCCGCTTCCAGACACGCTGGGCGAGATCCTGCGGCTCGCTGATCGCTAAGGCCGCCAACCTTTCCAATACGTGATAGGCGAACTGCCCGGATAGGTGCAGCTCGCCATCCTTGTCGCGTCCACGCTCGCGCGCGTGCGCGATTTCCAGCTGCCAGAAACGCAAGAGCAGCGCACGGTCGATGTCCGCGTCTTCCGTTCCCACGCCGCGCAGCAGCCACGCGAACAGGTCGTCCAGCAATTGCGTGTCCAAGCACGCTCCCGCCAAGAAGTCAGGATGCCGTCGCGAGGAGTCGGCCTGGTGGACCCGCAGCTGGCGCCGATACATTATTCGGGCGCACCCGGCATCCATGCGAACCACGTCGAGGCGATCGGGCGTACAGGTGACGCTCAAGGAGAACTTGCGCAGTCGCCGCCACCATGTCGTCCACACGCATCCGACGAAATCTTCATCCCCATAGCGGGGACCCAACATGTTCAGGCCCGACCAAAGCAACCCGACATGCAGCAAGCGCCACCAGCGCTCACCCAGTACCTGGTGGTTGCGATACGCCTCCGCCACCACGCTCTGGGCTGCCAGGCGATCGCCGCTGGTGAGCAAGCGCACTACGCGCAACTCTGCCTCGCGGTCCGGTGCTTGAACCCACTTCCGGGTCAGCGCCATTGCGACGAAATCCATCCCGGTGTGCGTGGTCGGGAATCGCGCCTCGCGCAGTCCCTCCGCCGTGCTAGGAAGCGACGCGAGCGCGACATCGAAAGTTTTCGAGATCCTCTCTTGCGCCGACGCGTTTTCTGTCAACCAGTCGGGCGCCAGCATCGTGAGAGTGGCCGCAACGGCGCGTTCGCAGCGCTGTTTCACCCACGCTTCGTCGTTCGCCGCAATTTCCAGGGCCTCGTAGAGGGCGGCCGCCTGTACGAAGCTGATCGGCTGGCCCGCGTCGAGCAACTGCTGGCATTGATACGGCGCGGTGAGCTGCCTGCGCGATGGTGCATGTGTTTCTTCCCACGCCTGCACCTCGTTCACCAACTCGCTGGGCGCCACAAACTGGAGCTGGTCTTGGTGCCCACGCCGATAATTTGCGGAATCGAGCTGGGCGATGAGAATCCGTCGCTCCAAGGCGGCCTTGGTGTCATCCGGCGTCGACCACATCGCCGTCCATGTGCGAACGTCGTCCGCCAAGGCGGGCGTGGAAGCGATGAGCTCGATGGCAACTTCAAGCAGCCCAATCCGCCGATGCGGGGCCAATACCCACTGTTTCGCCAGCTCGAACAACTGTTCGCCAGAGGACGCAAGATTGATGGTGAAGTTCTGGTCGACGTGCTCCACGCGAAAACTGTCCCAGGCGTAGAGCTGGGCCTTCGACAACAGTGACGAAAGGGGACCATTGAACAAAGCCGGCGTGTGCTTGCCGACGTTGAGAAGCACTCCGATGATTGCCATGGAATGGGATGCCGCTAGCAGTTGCGACGCCATGGGCGCGACATCCAAGCCCGCATCGACCCGCATCACCATCCATCGCTCGAGGCTATCGAGAGCACTATGGAGATTGGCCGTTTGCGAATCCACATTCTGCGACCACGCCAAGACATCCGGACCGCCCTCGAACCGACGCGTGGCTCCAGACACGCAAATGTCCAAGCCGGGCTTTTTCGATCCGTGCTCACCTTCGGCCCACCGAGCAGTGCAGAACGCGACCAATTGCAGCAGCGCCGGGATGGCGTAGTCCGGCGCAATCTGAAGAAAGGGCCAGAAGGGACTTTTCCAGAAGATCGACGGAAACGGATCCTCCGGGTAGGCCAGACCCAGGCGTTCTCGATGGGGGCGACGGCGTGCATCGAAGTCGCGCTCCGGCGTGTCGTCGACTATCAATGCCAGCAACACCTCCGCCGCCGTGGCGGGGTCGGCGCGCATCAACGGCTCAAGGATGCCGTTCTTGAAACAGGCCTTTCGAAAATCCCGATCGACCGGATGCTTGGCGCCGATTGGCCAGGGCGGTAGCTTCTCGCGATCGAGGCCGATCACCTTTCCCATTTGGCGCGCGGCGTCCTGACGTGCGCGCAGCGCGGGGTCGGCTGCCAGCCGTCGCTCGTGTTGCGCCTGCCTCTCCGATCGGAGTTGTTGGATTCGGGTCGCCGTCGTGGCATTGCGTGACTGTCGCCCACATAACTCCAATGCCAACTCCGTCACGGCGGTTGGACAATCGGGCGCGCCTGCGAGCGCCGCGGCGAAAAAATCAGGTTCCAGGTCGATCAGCATGTCGCCCACGCCCTTGTGGACCTGAATTGTCCGCACGACGGCCAACGCGAGTTCAGCCAGTTCGCGTCGGAAGGGCGTGGGCTGACTCTCCCCGATCGTGAGAGGTGTCTGCATCAGCCAGCTGTGTGTGAGCCGCGCGAGCGGGGACGAAAGCAGATCGGCGAGCCTTTCTTTCTGTGCCAAGACAAACTGCAGCATGGGCACCCACCGACCGATCACGATGGTGCGCCGGTGTGCTTCAGCGTACAGCTCAAGCACGCCGCCCGTGGCCTGGATAGGCTGCGTCGGCACGGTGGCAAGGTGCAGGAAGCGGTTGAGCAGCTGATTCAGGCGACGGCCGCGGTTATCCAGCAACCAGTTCACTCGCAGCGTCAGGAAAATCAGTGCTTGCGGGTCCTGGCAAATCGCATCGAACAGGATGCCTTGCACCAGCCCCGCCTGCGGGGAGTCGACGTCGAAGGCTTCCAGCCACGCATCGCCTTCCCCGGGAGGGCGTCGCAACAGCTGCTGCCCCAACAAGCACAGCGCGTTGGTCCACCACGGGTTCGACGCGAGCGCCGCCCACGTTTGAGGGTCGTTCGACAGCTCTTTCAGATGCTGGAATCGAGCCCAATCGGCTGCCAGGTCGTGTTCAAAACGCAGGTGGTTGGTGTTCGCATCAACCCGCAAAGGTAGGGTCGTGCGGCTTGCCTGGAACGCCTGTAGCTGACCGGCGTCGAGGGTCGAGATCGGGACACTGCGGTTCGGGCCGGCATCGCGCTCGCCCAACTGCGTGAGCAGTGCGTGGGCAGCGAGGTTGCCTTGCGTCCAGAACTTCCAAAGCGCATCGACGACGTCGAGGTGAGATGCCAGGGTTGTCGCGGGGGCGGTCAGGCCGGCGCCCAAGACCCAAGCCAACGCCTTCAAGCTGGTTAGCGCCTCAATGGTGGAATCGTGGCTGGTCAGCCACTTCAACGCCGGCGAAGCCGCGACGGCCTCCTTGACCTCCGAAGCCGATAGCGGGCCGACCTCGACTACGCCATGGCCTTGGGTCGAGATAGCACTCGCTAGCGCCAGCCCCTGATGTTGCGTGGTCACCACGAGGCGCCAAGGGACAATATCGTCGGCGGACTGCGATGACATTCCCGACAGCAACGCCCTCAACACGGCGAGGAGTGCGGGATCCAAGCGCTCAATCGAGTCCAGCACCAGCACGCTTTGACGTGCGCGCGTGCCGCGCATGAGCTCAGACAGGTCGTGGCGTAGTCCTGCCGTGCCGCGCCGGGCAGCTGACAACATAATGGCCGTCTCCTCGGGTCCGAGCCACAGCTGCGCGGCCGTGGGCAAATGGGCATCGAGCACGCGTTTGACCAAGGCCGATTTGCCGCTGCCCGACTCGCCTACGACGACGGACACAACCTCTGCTCGAACAGTCTCGAGTAGCTTCGTTGAGACTTCCGTGCGTGCCAGGCTGTGACCATTTGGCAGCTCGACCTCAATGCGCGAGCGCTGGTCGGTGGAGTATCCCGCCAGGATCGTCCAATCCGATTGGTAATCGGGGTGATCGCGCAGCGCGAAGCGAACACGCAGTTGCGCCCACGCGTCGAGCAGCTCGATGGTGCCTCGCTCGAGACGGGCCTTCTTGGCCATGGCAAGCAGTTGCTCCCATAACGCCTCGGCCTCGGCCAGATCAACGCTCACCAACAGCCGACGGCACTGCGCAATGGCTTCGTTCTCGCGCAAGGCATCGGCGGCATGCAGTTCAATGGGAAGCACGTGCAAACGCTGGATCAGCTCGCGCGTTTCGGCCTCTGAGGCTTGCTCGCCGGACGCCTTGGTACGCACGCTATCGAATAACCGCGATTGCTTTGCGTTGGCGCGAATTCGCGACAGACCCAAGGCCGAATCCGCGTCGTCGCAGGCATGCTTGATCTCGCGCCAGGTGGCATCGAACTCGGCATGCCTAGCCGCCGTGATCAGGGCCAGATCATCCTTGGACGCGGAGAGCGGATTGTCGGGGTGGAGCCACTGCGCCCAGGCAGCCGACACAAAGCTGGCGGGCAAGGCGGCCCCGGACACTTGGACATTGCCCTTGCAGGAGATGGCCAGCTTCCGAACGGACCCGTCGTGTTGCCGGCTGGTGACCAACAGATCGTCGATGATCCAACCCAGTGTGGCGACCTGCGCCTGGACCCGGGTGCCACGACCGCCGATGGCGGTGACGGGCTCGCCCACCAGCATCTTCATGAGCAGCCACGCGTTGACGCGATCTTCGAAGTCGAATCCCGCTCCGCTCGTGACGCGGAGCGGAGCAGGGGACCGGTCGGTATCAGGCTCGCTGGACATAAGCGCTCATTCTAGGCCTGCCATGGCATTCATCGCAGGTCGTCAGGATGGACCGGCACCCCTTGCAGTGGATCGGTCTCATGAAAGGCGACGAGATTCGCCGGCGGTATCTGCCAGCGACGCAGAAACGGTTTGGGCACAAAGATCTAAACCAAGGTGCTGTCCGGCGAGCCAAATGCGGAGCTGAATCCCCGAGCAGGTAGGCCGAGAAGGATCGCTTCTGGCCGTTTGTAGTCATTCTCCAGCGGGCTGTCCTGAGCCAAAGTGACCTACGCCAGGTGTCGAGCTAGCCGAACTGTCTGTGCAACCCACCCGCAATGCATCCAGATAGTCTGCCCATGCTTGCATCATTTTGCGGCGTGCCGGCAGATGTGTGGTGCGATTGTAAGCTCGCCCATTAGCATCTTTGACAGCGTGGGCCAGTTGGTGCTCGATGTGATCCACAGGGAACCCAAGTTCTTCATCCAGCACAGTTCGCGCCATTGCTCGGAAGCCATGGCCGGTCATCGTATCTCCATCGAACCCCATGTAGCGCAGTGCTGCATTAATGGTATTTTCGCTCATTGGGCGGCGAGGGCTACGCATACTTGGGAAGACGTATTTTCCTCGGCCCGTTAGCAGATAGAGATCGCTTAGGATTTCTACTGTCTGCTTGGACAGCGGCACCATGTGCGGCTGCTTCATCTTCATTTTCTCTGCCGGGATGTCCCATATTGACTTGGTCAGATCGATCTCGGCCCACTCTGCATGCCGCAGTTCTCCCGGACGCACGAATACCAAGGGCGCAAGCTTGAGTGCGGCGATGACGGCTGGGGAGCCTTGGTAGTTGTCTATGGCGCGGAGTAGCTGCCCGATCTTTGCTGGAAGGATGATGCTAGCGAAGTGCTTTGTTTGCGGACGCTCCAGCGCTCCTATGAGGTCGGAGGCCGGATTGCGCTCAGCGCGCCCCGTGGCGATCGCATAGCGGAATATCTGGCCGGCAAGGCCTCGGGCACGGTGGGCTGATTCCACGATGCCTCGGTGCTCCATCTTCCGAAGTGCTGCAAGTAGCACGGGAGCCGATATGTCAGTCACCGGCATATCGGCGATGCCGGCGAGATCTTTTTCGATCAGGCGGCGGCCGCGTTTCACGCTGGCCGCACCCATACCTTCCCTCTCCCGTTTGGCAAGGAATTCCTTGCCGATTGAAGCGAACGTATTGCCCGCCCGCTCAATTCTGGCAGCTCTCTCTGCTTTGGCGGTGTGAGCAGGATTGTTCCCGTTCCTCACCAAGGTCCGTGCCTTGTCGCGCTCGCCCCGGGCCTCGGCGAGCGACATGCTGGGATATTCGCCCAGAGTGATGATGCTTGCCTTGCCGATATGGCGGAAACGGTATCGCCAGAACTTGGCGCCAGTGGGCCTGATCTCGATGCACAGCCCGTTTCTGTCGGCTAGGCGGTAGGCATTCGTGCGGGGTTTCAGTGAGCGTAATTTGGCGTCGGTGAGCATTGTGAGTCATGCCTGTGTGAGTCACGAGCTATATTAGCAGGCATGTGACTCACATCCTGACTCACTTGTTGGCCGGATGAGATCGAACTCAATCGAACTGCTTGGGGGCGAAAACTCAGCATCTATGCGGGTTGTCGCGTGTCCTCCGAACTGGTTCGAACATCATCGAACAGTAATATGGTGGGCCCACCAGGATTCGAACCTGGAACCAAGGGATTATGAGTCCCCTGCTCTAACCGTTGAGCTATAGGCCCGTACGTGGCCGGCGGGGAAGCTGGCGCGGGGAGCGCCATGGTAGCGGCGTGTTCCGGGGGCGTCGAGGGCGGGGCAAAAAAGAAGCCCCGCGCGGTGGCGGGGCTTCTTGCTTGCGGCTTTCGCTGCCTGCCTTACTCGAGATCGAGGAACGAGCGAAGCTGTTCCGAGCGGCTTGGGTGGCGCAGCTTGCGCAGGGCCTTGGCCTCGATCTGGCGGATGCGCTCGCGGGTGACGTCGAACTGCTTGCCGACTTCCTCGAGGGTGTGGTCGGTGTTCATGTCGATGCCGAAGCGCATGCGCAGCACCTTGGCTTCCCGCGGGGTGAGGCCGGCGAGGACGTCGCGCACGGTTTCCATCAGGCCCGTCTCGGTCGCCGACTCGATCGGCGAGCTGGCGTTGGTGTCCTCGATGAAGTCGCCCAGGTGGGAATCCTCGTCGTCGCCGATCGGGGTTTCCATCGAGATCGGTTCCTTCGCGATCTTCAGCACCTTGCGGATCTTGTCCTCGGGCATCTCCATTTCCTTGGCCAGCTCCTCCGGCGTCGGCTCGCGGCCGAACTGCTGCAGCATCTGGCGGGAAATGCGGTTGAGCTTGTTGATCGTCTCGATCATGTGCACCGGGATGCGGATGGTGCGCGCCTGGTCGGCGATCGAGCGGGTGATCGCCTGGCGGATCCACCAGGTGGCGTAGGTCGAGAACTTGTAGCCGCGGCGGTATTCGAACTTGTCCACCGCCTTCATCAGGCCGATGTTGCCTTCCTGGATCAGGTCGAGGAACTGCAGGCCGCGGTTGGTGTACTTCTTGGCGATCGAGATCACCAGGCGCAGGTTGGCCTCGACCATTTCCTTCTTGGCGCGGCGGGCCTTGGCCTCGCCCACCGACATGGCGCGGTTGATGTCCTTGATGTCGGTCAGCGGCAGGAACAGCTGGCGCTCGATCGCGGCGAGCTTCTCCTGCTCGGCGTCGATCGCCTCGCGGTGGTTCTTGACGTTGGGCGACCATTTCTGGCGCTTGCGGCCCAGCTCGGCGGCCCACTCGAGGTTGCCCTCGTTGCTGGGGAAGGTCTTGATGAACTCGGCCTTGGGCATCTTCACCTGCTTGACGAAGATGTCCATCAGCACGCGCTCGTGATGGCGGATGTCGCCCACCACCTCGCGCAGCTTGCGCACGAAGCCGTCGATCAGCGCGGACGGCAGCTTGAGCTTGAGGAATTCCTCGGCCATCTGGTCGCGCAGCTTGACGATCTTCTTGTCGTCGATGCTGGCGGCCTTGGGCGCGGCCTTCTGGAACTTGGCGTAGTAGTCGCGCAGCAGCTCCATGCGGCGCTTGACCTCCTCCGGGTCGGGGCCGCTCGGGCCGGCCTCTTCCTCGTCGGTGGCGTCGTCGTCCTCTTCCTCGTCCTCTTCCTCGGATTCGGGCGCGTTGGCGGCGGCTTCCTCGGCTTCGGCCAGGGCGGCGTCGGCGGCCTGCTCCAGGTCGGCGAAGCCGGCCAGGATCTCGCTGAGGCGGCGCTTGCCGTCCAGGTGCTGGTCGTATTCCTCCAGCAGCAACTGGATGGTCAGCGGGAAGCTGGCCAGCGCGGTCTGCACCTGGCCGAGGCCTTCCTCGATGCGCTTGGCGATGGCGATCTCGCCCTCGCGGGTGAGCAGCTCCACCGTGCCCATCTCGCGCATGTACATGCGCACCGGGTCGGTGGTGCGGCCGACCTCGGCGTCGACGGCGGACAGCAGGGCGACGGCTTCCTCGGCGGCGGCCTCGTCGTCGCCGGTGGTGCCGGGCGCCGCGCCGTCGGCGATGGTGTCGTTGTCCGGGGCGGCATCGTGCACTTCGATGCCGACGCCCTTGAGCACCGCCATGATGTCTTCGATCTGCTCCGGATCGACGATGTCGTCGGGCAGGTGGTCGTTGATTTCGGCGTAGGTCAGGTAGCCCTGCTCCAAGCCTTTGGAGATGAGCGCCTTGATTTCGGACTGTTGCTCGGGAGCTTTGTTGTTCATACCTACCGCCGCGGATGCAGGAACCGATCAGTATAGCGATGTGCTGCTTTTTTGACCAGTTTTCAAGTGAAGGGAATGCCGTGGGGCACACGCAAAAATCGCGCCAAAATAGGCGTTTGCCGGATCGCGATGGGTCTGCGCGTGCAACGGGCTCAGGGCACTTCCAGCCAGAAGGTGACCGGCCCGTCGTTGACCAGTTGCACCTGCATATGGGCGCCGAACCGGCCGGTTTCCACCCCGGGGGCGTGCGCGGCGCGCGCCAGTTCCACCAGCCGCTCGAACCAGCGGCGCCCGTGCTCGGGCGGCGCGGCCGTGGTGAAGCTCGGCCGCATGCCGGAACGGGTGTCGGCGGCGAGGGTGAACTGGCTGACCAGCAGCAGCCCGCCGCCGGTATCGGCGAGCGAGCGGTTCATTCGGCCCGCCGCGTCGGAGAACACCCGGTAGCCGAGCAGGCGCTCCAGCATGCGCTTGGCCTGCGCCTCGCCGTCGTTCGGCTGCACCGCGACCAGGGCCAGCAGGCCGGGGCCGATGGCTCCGATGGTTTCGTCCCCGACGACGACTTGGGCGGCGCTGACACGCTGGATCAGGGCGATCATGGGAGCTCGGCGGCGAAAGGCTGGAAGCTTAACCGGTGGCGGCCCCGGCGTGGCCGCTTCGCCCGGAAACGCCTGCCGACGGCCGGGATTGGGCCGGGGCGTCCGCATGCGCCGGGCGCGAGCGGGGGCGCACGGTCCCGTAAACTGCGCGGATGCGTCCCGACATCTACCTGGTCTATCTCCTGCTGCGTTTGTTCGGCCTGCTGCCGCTGCGCGTCCTGCACGGCCTGGGCGCCGGGCTGGGCCGGCTGCTGCTGTGGCGCAACGGGCGCAGCGCGCACAACACGCGGGTGAACCTGCGGATCGCCCGTCCCGGGCTCGAGCCGGCCGCGCTCGAGGCGCTGCTGCGCGAGGCGATGGTCGAGGGCGGCAAGTCGGTGACCGAGATCGTCAGGATCTGGGGCGGCGGCGCCGAACGGGCGCTGGGCCTGGTGCGCGAGGTGCGCGGCGAGGAACTGCTGGACGCCGCGCGGGCGGCCGGCAAGGGCGTGATCATCGCTGCGCCGCACCTGGGCTGCTGGGAGCTGCTCAACTACTGGCTGTGCCGGCGCATGCCGATGGCGATCCTGTACCGGCCGCCGCGCATCGCCGCGGTCGAGGCGCTGCTGCGCAAGGTGCGCGGCGCGCTGGCGCCGGAACAGGTGCGTGCCGAGGGCGCCGGCGTGCGCACGCTGTTCAAGCGCCTCGCCGCGGGCGGCACGGTGGGCATCCTGCCGGACCAGAAGCCGCGCGCCGGCGAGGGCGAGTTCGCGCCGTTCTTCGGGCGCGAGGCGCTGACCATGGTGCTGCTGCCGCGCCTTGCCGCGCGCACCGGCGCCACCGTGCTGTTTGCCTTCGCCGAGCGGCTGCCGCGCGGTGCGGGCTACCGCATCCACCTGTTGCCGGCGCCGGCCGGGCTGGACGACGGCGATCTCCCGGCGGCCTGCGCGGCGCTCAACCGTGGCGTGGAGGCCTGCGTGGAGCAGGCCTTCGCGCAGTACCAGTGGCACTACAAGCGGTACTCCGCGGACGACCGCGAAAGCCCCTACCGGCGCCAGCCAGGCCAGGGCTGACGGGCATCGCTCACGCCGGCGGAGGGCGGTCCAGCCGGCGCAGGAACACCTGCATCTCCTTCTCCGCCTGCTTGTCGCCGCGGACCTGCGCGGCGGCTATGCCGCGGGTCCAGGCATCGGCCGCGCCGGCGGCGTCGCCCGCGGCCTGGCAGGCCTTGCCGAGCAGCTTCCAGGCTGCCGAGTAGTGCGGATCGAAGGTCACGGCCTGGCGGAACGCCTCGATGGCGGCTGCCGGCTCGCCGTCGCCCAGCAGGGCCTGGCCGAGCGAGAAGCGCAGCAGCGCCCCGTCGCGCGGGCCGCCGCACTGCGCGCGCAGGTTGGCGATCAGCGCCGCGTTCATGGCTGGCGGCGGTAGCGCCAGTCGTCGTCCGGGTAGATCCGCGTCGGCTGGGTCGGCTCGGCGGGGGTATGGCCGGCGCGCAGGTCGGCCAGCGCGGCGGCCGGCCACACCACCACCCACGACGAGCGGAATGGCTGCACCAGCAGCGGATAGCGCAGGTCGTCCGGGGTGAGTTTCGACGTATGCACGACGACCAGCCCGTCGGGGTGGCTGCGGGCGAAGTCCTGCAGCGCGCCGGCTTCGCGCAGTTCGGCGATGGGGTGGGCGATCCGGCCGGCGAAGTGGAACTGGCCTTCGTAGTTGCCCAGGAAGCCGATCGCGCGGCCCTGCGCGTCGGCCGCGCCGAGCAGCTGCGAGGCCGGCGCCAGGTCGTACTTGTGCCACAGGGTGAGGGTGAACAGGCTGTTGAGCGCGAGCACGCCGACCAGGCCGGCCACCGCCAGCCGGCGCATCTCGCCGCGACCGCGCAGCAGCAGCAGGCAGCCCAGCAGCAGGAACACCACGCTGAAGAAGCGGCTGTAGGCGGTGGCGTCGTCGAACCATTCGCCGTTCAGCCGGTGGCTCGCCACCAGGTTGGGCAGCACGAACAGGAACACCGCGAACACGATGCCGCCCACGGCCAGCGGCCAGGTGCCCAGCCAGCCGTTGTAGGCCAGGGCCGGCCGCCGTTCGCGCAGGACCGCGATCGCGCCGGCCAGTAGCAGCATCGCGCCGGCGAATTCCGGCAGCGGGTAGTACGCCTGCTTGCCGCTGATCAGCGAGAACGTGACGAACACCGGCAGCAGCCAGCACAGCGCGAAGCGCAGGCCCGGCTCGAGCGGGCGGCGCAGGGCCGCCAGCGCCACCCAGGCGCGCGGCCAGCCGCTGAACGGGAACAGCAGCGCCGGCAGCCACAGCACGTACCACCAGAACGGCTGGGCGTGGTTCTGCAGCGGCTCGGCGTGTTGCAGCCCGTCGACCACGCGGCCGGCGGTCTGGGTGAAGAACAGGCGGTGGCGATAGGCGTCGCCGCCGCTGAAGCCGGCCGGCAGCGCCCATGCCAGCAGCATCGCGGCGCCCAGCAGCAAGGCCGGCAGGCCGCGACTGTACCAGCGCGCGCGGTGTTGCCGTGCCCAGTCGTTCCACAGCGGACCGAGCAGCCAAGGAAACACCACGTGCAGCAGCAGCACCGGCCCCTTGGTTAGCAGGCCCAGGCCGACGCATACCCCGAACAGCAGCCAGCGCGGCTCGGCGCGGTCATGGCGCGGGGTCAGGCACAGCAGCGCGGCCAGCGTCCATACCGCCAGCAGCACGTCGTACATGATCTGCAGGCCGAACAGGAACGCGTAGCCCAGCGCCAGCAGCATCCACGGGGTGGCCTTGGCGACCCAGGGCCGGTCCGGGAACAGCCGCCGCGCCAGCTCCGCCACCAGCACCAGCTGGGTGCCGCCGAAGATCACCTCAAGCACGCGCGGCCAGACGTCGCCGACCCCGAACGCGAACCAGCCGGCGTGGATCAGCCAGAACAGCAGCGGCGCCTTCTCGCTGTACGGCTCGCCGTTGATGTGCGGCACCAGCCAGTGGCCGTGCTGCCACATTTCCCACGCCACCGCGAGCGTGCGGGTGGAATACAGCGGCATCGGCCCGTGCGAGAAGATCGCCAGCAGCGCCGCCAGCGCCCATAGCGGCAGCCACGGCCACAGGGCGCGGAAATGTTCGGAACGGCTGTAGGCGCTGGCGGGCACGGGATCTACCACGGCGGGAAGTGCCCGCAGTTTAACGCGCTCTTTCGTTTTCAGTGGACGCGGCGAGGTCAGGCCGGGTTCAGTCCGGCAGCAACGCGCGCACCTCGCGCGCGCTCTGCCAGCGCCGCCACAGGTTGAGCGGCTTGCGGGCGAGCGGCCCGTCGCCGCCTTCGAGCAGGCGGGCGGTGGCCGCCAGCACGCGTTCGCTGGAATGGCCGTCGCGGTACGGATGGATCGCCTGCGCGTGCGCCGCCAGCGCCGCCTCGCGCGCAGGCGAGGGGAGCAGGGCCTGCCCGATCGCCGCATCGACCTGCGCCGGCGACTGCACGTCGAGCATGAACGGCTTGGGCCGGCGGTTGCGCACGGTCACCACCGGCTTGAGCTGGACGGCGAACTCGTCGATCACCGACGAGGTGTCGCAGACCAGCACGTCGGCGGCGCGCAGCATGTCCAGCAGCCGGTCCGATTCGAGGAAGCGGGCGTGCGGACCGGCCAGTTCGCGGTACTGCGCGATCAGCGCCGGGTCGCACTTCGGGTGCAGGGTCAGCAGCCAGTAGCGGTCGCCGCGCGCGGTTAGCTGGTTCAGGGTGTCGAGCATGGCCCGCGCCGAGCTGAGCGACTCGGTGAAGGTGGCGGCGTACATCGCCACCGGGCGGCCGTCGCCGGGGCGCAGGTCGGCGGCGCCCGGCGGCGGCGCGAACAGCGGGTCGAGCTTGGGCCAGCCGGTCTCGGCCACCGCGAAGTAGCGGTGCTCGCGCGCCAGTTCGCGGAAAGGCTCGGTGGTGGCTGGGCCCTGCGTGCAGTACAGGTCGAAGAAGCCGCGCAGGCGGAAGTGGCCGCGATCCGGTTCGCGCTTCTCGGCGTTGAAACCGTGGAACACCTGCACCTTGGCGCCGGGAAAGCCGGGCGGGACCCAGTTGGCCGCCGAGAACACCGCGTCGGGGGCGAAGTCGCGCACCGCGCGGGCCGAGCGCAGCCGCAACTCGTCGTCGTGCAGGTGGGCGGCCACCGCCTCCGGCACCACCCAGGCCGCGCGCATCCCCGCGCGCCGCGCCGCGGCGGCCAGCGGCCGCAGGATCGGCAGGGCATACAGCTCGGTGGCGAACAGCAGGCAGGAATCCATCGGCAAACGACCACGCGGGCACAAGCTGGCATTATGACCGTGCGCGGGTCGCCCGCAAAAACCCGCGTGTCCGCGTGCGGACTTTCATACAGGCCACGTCCTTGCCTATGCGCCTTCGCCCATCGATCGCCACGTTCCCCCGACTTCGCCGCCCCGCATGAGCCGCATCCCGATCTCCGCCTGCATCATCACCTTCAACGAGGCCGACCGCATCGACGACTGCCTCGCCTCGCTCGCGTTCTGCGACGAGGTGGTGGTGGTCGATTCCGGCTCGGCCGACGACACGCGCGAACGCGCACAGGCGCGCGGCGCGCGCGTGCTCGTGCGACCGTTCGACGGCTTCCGCAGCCAGAAAGCCTTCGCGGTGGAACAGGCCAGCCACGACTGGGTGCTTTGCCTGGACGCCGACGAGCGCGTGGACGCAACGCTGCGCGCCAGCATCGAGGCGGCCCGCGCGCAGGATTTCGCGGGAGCGGCCGGCTACCGCTTCAACCGTCTCAGCGAATACTTCGGCGCCTACCTGCGCCACGGCAACGCGTATCCGGACCGCGTGCTGCGCCTGTTCGACCGCCGCCGCGGCGGCTGGCGCGGCCGGCGCGAGATCCACGAGGCGGTCAGCGTCGACGGGCCGGTGAAGAGGCTGCGCGGCGACCTGCAGCATCACCCTTACCGCTCCCTGGCCGAGCAACTCGCCAAGCAGGAGCGCTACGCGCAGATGATGGCCGAGCACCTGTACGCCCAAGGCAAGCGCGCCACCCTGCGGCAGATCCTGCTCAACCCGTGCTGGCGCTTCGTGCGCGGCTACGTGTTGCGCGGCGGCTTCCTGGACGGCTGGCGCGGCCTGCTCTACGCGCTGGTGCGGATCGAGTACGTGCGGCGCAAGTTCCTGAAGCTGTGGCTGATGCAGCACGGGCAGCGACCGTGATGGCCGGTCGAGGCTGCGAAAGCGCTCTTGCCGTAGGCCAGGGTGCTTTCGGCCCGGAAAGTGCCTTGGAACCTGTCCAAAATCTCACTATCGGACTGGAATCCCCCACACAACCCGCTCGTCATTCCTGCGGCCGTTGAAAGCCGCTGGCATGACGCTTCGCAGCGGGATGCCTGGGAGACTTTGAACAGGCGCTTAGAAAAAGCGCCTGAAGAAAAGGAAGCCTGGTGCTGCATGGATGCTGCGGCCCCGTCCCGGTGCGGGTACGTGCGAAAATGCCAATCCGGCACGCTGCGGCGCAGCGGGCGGTTTGCCGTTTTTCAGCCGCGCTCCGGCATGATGCCGGCCTTGTTGACTGGCTCATCCACCTGGGACCCGTGTGACCCCCTCTCGCCTGCCGTTGATTAGATTGCCCCTGGATTTGCCGCGGTGGGCAGCGTGCTGGCTGCTGCTGGGCATGTGGTGGCTGCTGGTCGGCATGGCCGCCAGCCCGGTAGGCGAAAAGATCTGGAATCCCGGCCGGCCTTACCGCATGAGCCTGCTGCTGCTGTTTGCCCTGCCCGCGCTATGGTGGGTGGCAAGGCATGGTCGCTCTTTCCTGCGCCAGGCAATGGTCACCGTCGAGGGGCCGCTGTTCTTCATGCTCCTGGCCTGGGCATTGATCTCGTCGCTGTGGGCCAACCACGGCCATGTCGGGGATGCGGCTGTCGTAGTGGCCTATATCGCCCTGTTCGTGCTCAGTTGGGCCGCGCTCATGCGCAGCCATCCCCTGATGCTGGGCAAGGTCCTGTACTGGGGCGGGATCGGGCTGGCCGCCAGCGCACTCGTGGCCATGGTGGCCTTCCCATGGCGTGAACTGAACACGATGGACTGGCGGGACGAAGGGAGGCTGGTGGCGTTCGGCCTGCTCAACAATCCCAACATAGCGGCCTATGCGTTCGGAGCCGCCATGGTATGGATGCTGCAGATCAACGCTCCGCGAATGTGGTCGCGATGGCTGCAATGGATTTCGCTCGTCGTGCTGGCGGCTTTCGTGCTGTCCACCGACAGCCGGGCGAGCTGGCTCGCGATACTCGCCAGTGCAACCGCCGTGCTGCTGGCGTCGCATGACCGCCGGATAAGGTTGCGCGCCTTGGTCATGCTCGCGTTGGCGGGCCTGGTCACCGCCTTGGGCGGATGGAGCTACCTGGTCCGGCGCGGCTTTTCCTATCGCCCGCAGATATTCGATCAGGCCTGGCGCCTGATCGAGGCGCATCCGTGGCATGGCCTCGGCCTGGGGAGCGAGTACACCATCCAGGTCGGGAGGCAGACGTGGGAACACAGCCACAACGCGCTGACGCATACGGCCATCATTCTGGGCATTCCCGGATTGCTGCTGCTGGCCGGACTCTGGCTGGCAATCGGGTGGCGGGCGTGGCGCTTTCGCGCTTCGACGGCGGGTAGCTGCCTCCTGGCGCTGTGGGTGTACGCAAGCGTGGCCTTGCAGTTCGACGCTCCCGACCTGCTGCAGAAGCCTGGCGTGGAATGGCTGCTCGTCTGGTTGCCGCTGGCGATGGGGCTGGGGCTTGCGTGGCGCCGGCACGATTATGGAATCGCCATCGCCATGCGGCCGAGCGTTTCGCTGATCGTCCTCACATACAACTGGCCGGCCGCGCTGGAGCGCGTCCTGCAAAGCATTGCCGGGCAGACACGCTTGCCGGACGAAGTCATCGTGGCCGACGATGGTTCCGGAGAAGAGACGAGGCGCCTGGTCGCTGCCACTGCCGCGCAATTCCCCGTGCCGCTGCACCATGTATGGCAGGACGACCGCGGGTTTCGCGCGGCCCGATGCCGCAATCTGGGCATTGCGGCCAGCCGGGGCGAATACGTGATCCTGATCGATGGCGACATGGTGCTTCACCCGCACTTCGTGGCCGATCATCTTTTGCTGGCGCGCCCCGGCTGCTTCTTGCAGGGAGGGCGCTTCAAGGCCAGGGCGAAGGAAACGGAAAGGCTCCTGGCCGGTGGGCGCCCCGTGTTCGTGCCCTGGGCCGATGCGGATTTCCACGCGTTCGACGGCATTCGCCGCCTGTATGCGTTCCGTGCGCCATGGCTGGCGCGTTGGAAGTCGCGCCGGCGCAACGGCGGCCGGGTCATGAGCTGCAACATGAGCTTCTGGCGCAGTGACTTGCTCCGCGTGAACGGCTTCGATGAGCAGATGGAAGGCTATGGCGCGGAGGATCGGGAGCTGGCTGCGCGGCTCGGCAATGCCGGTGTGCGGCGGCGGCAGTTGAAATGGGGAGCCTTGGCGGCGCACCTCGAGCATGCCTCGCGCGTGCAATCGGATCGCGACGATCTGAGCCTGCCCAACAATCGGTTGTTCCACGCCACGGTCTCCGAGCGCATCGTGCGCTGCGAGCTTGGCCTGGATCGGCATCTGGCCGATGCACCCCGGGATCGGGCGTCAGGCGTTTAGCGTATCCAGTGCCGCGCCGATCCGTGCGGAGAAGTCTTTCTGGTTGGCGGCGAACCAGGCTTGCGCGCGCTGGCCCATGGCCGCGATTTGCGCCTCGTCCATGCGCAGGCAGGATTCGACCGCGCGCTCCATGGCCGCAGGGTCGAAGCGGTAGAGCGTGGCCAGCCCCTGGCGGCCCTCGGCCGTGGCTGCGACCAGCAGGCCGCGCTGAGGATCGATCAGCTCGTTCATCGGCGCGGCGTCGGTGGTGACAACGATGGCGCCGAGGCTCATCGCTTCGCACAGGTAGTGCCCGTAGCCTTCGGTTTTCGAGGGGCACAGATGGAAGGCGTGCGCATTCTGCAAGGCGCGCAACCGGTCCTGATCCAGATACTCCGTGATCACCTGCAGATTCGGCGCCCTTGGCATCGGATCCAGGCCGCGATGGCATACCAGGGTGAGCGTGGGCCATTCCGGGTGGCGCAGCCATAGCGCGACCAATTCCTCGCTGCCCTTGGTGCGACTTCCGCCGGCCAGGTGGAAGAATGCACGCTGGCGTGGCTGGCCGGGGATGGCGGCATCCTCGCTGGCGAAGCCGATCCAGCGTACGTTGCGGTCGAGCTCACGGAACAGGTGTTCGGCATGCCGGGTCTTGACCCACACGTGGTCGATCCGGTCCAGATGCAACCGATCCTTGGCATCGAACCATTCGGGATTGGGCAGCGCGATATTGCAACGGGCCAGCGGCAGGTGTCGCGGCCACAGGTGCTCGAACATGATGTTGATGTCGTAGCGGGCGCGGCCGCCGAGCCGCGACCATGCATGGTTCCATCGTGCGTAGCGCGCATGCCAGCCGCGGCCGTAACGCCAACGTTCGCGCTCGTCCGCTTCACCGAGGCGCGTGTATTCGACCAGGCAGCCATGGGAGGTCAGCGCGCTGGCGAGCAGTCGCGCATCGCGCGACAGGCCCAGGCCATTGTCGCGTACGACCAGGTTGACGGTACGGTGCGCCGGCATGGTCACGTCTTGCTTTTTGGGGCAAAGGCCAAGGCTTCGCCCAGGCGATGTTCGAAGTCGTTGCGGCTGGCCAGGAACCAGTCCCGTGCGGCACGGCCGATGCGCTGCTGTTCTTCCGGCGGCATGGCCACGCAGCGTTCTATGGCCGCTTCCATCGATGCCGGGTCGAAATCGTACAGCGTCGCCAGGTGCTGAGTGCCGCGTGCGCATGCACGGACCGGCACGCCGCGTTCGTCGGTGACCAGCTCGTTCATCGGCTCGGCATCGGTCGAGACCACCACGGCGCCGACGCTCAGGCTTTCGGCGATGGAGTGGCCGTAGCCTTCCGTCTGCGACGGACAGAGGTGGAATCTGCTGGCATTCTGCAGGCGGCGCAATTCATCGGCTTCGAGATAGTCGGTGATCAGTGTGACATTGGAGGGCGGCGAAATCTCCATGTGCCTGTTGTTCCGCCACACGACAGTGAGGCGCGGCCATTCGGGGTGCTTCCTCCACAGTTCGAGCAATGGCAGCGTGCCCTTGTTGACGCTGCGGCCGGGCCCGTGGAAGAACGTGGGCGTGCGCGGCACGTCGGCCATGAAATTGTCTTCGCAGGTGAAGCCGGTCCGGTGGGTGCGGCATTCGAGCTGCTCGAAGATGCGTTCGGCATGGCGGGTCTTGGCCAGCACGAGGTCGAAGCGTTTCAGGTCCCCGAGCCACTCCGGGCGAAACCACTCGGGATTGGGCATGAGGATGTTGAAGCGGGCCTGGGCGAACAGTTCGGGGCGAACGTGCTCAAGCATGATGTTGATGTCGTAGCGGGTATCGAGGCGTCCATCCCACCAGTTCCGGTGCAGCCGCGCACCCAGGCGGCGCAGGCGGTTGCGCAGGCGGCCGCGATGCCCGAGCTTGGCCGTGGTCACGGTGTGGCCCATGGCATGCAGGGTGCTTTCCATCAGTCTCATGTCCCGGGTGAGCCCGGCACCGTTGTCGTGCGTGATCAGATTGATATGCGCCATTGGCCTGTCGAAGCGGTGATGGGAAGCGGGATGTGGTTCGAATATTTTGAACTGTGATGCTTGCCGCATAGCCCATGGCAAGCATGAGTATCAGGTGGGCCTCACCCAACTGATCGGCCCGGTTACGGTTTGTTGGTGAGCCGGCCCGGCGGCGAGTTCGGCATTGGCATTTGTTTCGAACGGTGCCTTCGGCGCGAATTCGAACATCGTACGGAATTATTTGGGTTATGCGTTGCGGTTGATTCGAGTGCCGGCGGATCGAGTCTGATACAGGAGAATTGCGACAAGACATTCTTCTGCCAGCAACCAGGTGCGGCATTAGCAACGGCTTGGGAAAATGGGCGGCCGCCGAAATCGGCGTTCGCCCGTTTTTGCCTCATCCTCTCCAGAGAAGATTTTCGCGCAGCCGCATGGAAAATGCCTGGGCCTCGTCTTCGTACCAGGCGCGCGCGGCGGCACCCAGCGAGGCGGCCTCGGCTTCGGTCATCGCCACGCAACGTTCGATGGCATGTGCCATGTCGTCGGAACGGAAGCCGTACAGCGTAGCCAGATCCTGTGTGCCCACCGGATGCGCCGGCACCAGCACGCCGCGCTCGGACGTCACCAGTTCGTTCATCGGTTCGGCGTCCAGCGTCACCACCACCGCGCCGCAGCTCATCGCCTCGGCCAGGTAGTGGCCGTAGCCTTCGGTCTGCGAGGGGCACAGGTGGAAGCGGTGTTCGTTCTGCAGGCGGAGATAGGCCTCGTCGTCCACGTGGTCGCGCAGCAGCCTCACGTTGGCGGGCAGGCGGTCCAGGTCGACGTGCCGGCGGCGCCAGGCCACGGTCAGCACGGGCCAGTGCGGATGGCTGGCCCACAGCTTCAGCAGCGCGGCGGTGCCCTTGTTGTTGCTGCGGCCGGGGCCGTGGAAGAAGGCGTGCCGGCGCGGCACCTGCGGATCGAGCCGGTCGGGGCTGGTGAAGCCGACGTAGCGCGTGCGCACGCCGAGCGACTCGAACAGCGGAACCGCATGGCGGGTCTTCGCCCAGACTTCGTCGATGCAGCGCAGGGCGTGGCGGTCGCGCGGGCGGAAATATTCCGGATTGGGCACCAGCACGTTGCGCCGCGCGGCGCGGGCGAACTCCGGGCGGATGCGTTCGAGCATCAGGTTGAGGTCGTAGCGCGGCGCGCCGGTAGCCAGCCGCAGCCGGGTCGCCCATTCGGCGAGCCGGCCGCGATGCGGCAGGCCGTTCGGCGTGGCGTGGGCGCCGGCATTGCGCAGCGCATCGGCCAGCAAGGCGAGGTCGCGCGACAGGCCGGCGCCGTTGTCGCGGCCGAGCAGTTGGATGCGGGAGGCGGGATCGGTCGGGCTCACCGGATTCTCCGTGGGCGGCGGCTCAGGCCGGCTTCTTTTGCAGGACGGCGTAGTACATGCCGTCGAGGTCGCCGTCACCCGGCAGGATCTGCCAGCCGACCGCCGCCGGCCGGCCGGCCGGCAGCTCGATGGCGACGGCCTGCGCGTCCGGCTGCGCCGCCAGCAGGCCGGCGACGATGGCTTCGTTCTCGGCGCGCAGCACCGAGCAGGTGATGTAGAGCAGCCGCCCGCCCGGCGCCAGCAGCGGCCACAGCGCGGCCAGGATGCGGCGCTGCTGCGCGTTCATCGCGGCGATGTCGCTTTCTCGGCGGTGCAGCCGCACGTCGGGCCGGCGCCGCAGCACGCCGGTGGCCGAGCACGGCGCATCGACCAGGATGCGGTCGAACGGCTTGCGGTCCCACCAGCCGGCCGGTGCGCCGGCGTCGCCGATCACCAGGCGCGCGTCGAGGCGCAGCCGCCGCAGGTTCTGGCGGATGCGGTCGGCGCGCTGCGGGTCGAATTCGAGCGCAGTGAGGTCGATCGCGGCGCGTTCGAGCAGATGGCAGGCCTTGCCGCCCGGCGCGGCGCAGGCGTCGAGCACGCGCAAGCCGTCGCTTAGGTCGGCCAGGTCGGCGGCCGCCTGGGCGGCGCCGTCCTGCACCGCGAAGGCGCCGTCCTCGAAGCCCGGCAGGCGGGTCACGTCGGTGCTGTGCGGCAGCACCAGCCCGTCGCGCAGCCAGGGATGCGGTTCGGCGGGATGGCCGGCAGCGTGCAACTGCGCGGCCAGGGTCGCACGGTCGCTGCGCCGGCGGTTGACCCGCAGCATCAGCGGCGGCTCGACGTTGTCGGCCTGCATGACGGCGTCGGCCTGCGCCGGCCAATCGCGGGCCAGCGCCTTCGCCAGCCAGGCCGGATGGGCGTGCCGCGTGGTCGGCTGCGCGTCGAGTTCCGCGAGCAGCGTGGTGCGTTCGCGCTGCCAGCGGCGCAGCACCGCGTTGACCAGCCCGGCCAGCCGCGGCTTTTTCAGCGCGCGCGCGGCTTCGACGGTGGCGGCCACGGCGGCGTAGTCCTGCAATTGCAGGATTTCCAGTTGCACCAGGCCCAGCACCAGCAGCGCATGCACCTGGGGTTCCTTCTGCCGCAGCGGCTTTTCCAGCAGGCGGTCGAGCGCGGGGTCGAAGCGCAGCCACCAGCGCGCGCCTTCGCTGAGCAGGGCCATCAGCAGCGCGCGGTCGCGCGGGTCGCGCAGCTTCGGCGCGTGGCGTTCCATCGCGTCGCGCAGCGAGGCGCCGCGCAGGGCGACCTCGGCCAGCGCCTGCGCGGCGAGCGCGCGGGTGTCGGTGTTCACCGCGGCGTCCGCAGGTCGGGGCGGGCGTTGAGGTAGTCGGCCGCGGCGATCCGCCGGCCACCGGCGCGTTGCAGCGCGTCCACGCGCAGCACGCCCTCGCCGCAGGCGATCGCGATGCCGTCGCGGCCGGCGGCCAGCACGCTGCCGGGCGCGGCCGCGTGATCCTGGTCGAGCGCCTGCGCGGACCATACGCGCACCGTTTCGCCGGCGATCTCGGCCTCGGCCACCGGCCACGGATCGAAGGCGCGCACCTGGCGTTCCAGCGCGAGCGCGTCGCGCGCGAAGTCGAGCCGGGCCTCGGCCTTGTCCAGCTTGTGCGCGTAGGCGACGCCCTCCTCCGGCTGCGGCGAGGCGGCCAGCACCTCGCCCGACAGCGTGCGGCGCAGGCCCTCGGCCAGCACCTCGGCGCCCAGCCGGGAAAGCCGGTCGTGCAGGCTGCCGCCGGTGTCCGTGCGTTCGATCGGCGTGCGCCGCTCGAGCAGGATCGGGCCGGTATCGAGGCCGGCCTCCATCTGCATCAGGTCGACGCCGCTCTCGGCGTCGCCGGCGAGGATCGCGCGCTGGATCGGCGCCGCACCGCGCCAGCGCGGCAGCAGGCTGGCATGCACGTTCCAGCAGCCCAGCCGCGGGATCGCCAGCACCTTGCGCGACAGGATCAGGCCGTAGGCGACCACCACCAGCAGGTCCGGCCGGTAGGCGGCCAGCGTGGCGCGGGCCTCGTCGGACTTCAGCGATTCGGGCTGCTCGACCGGCAACCCGGCGGCCAGCGCGGCGGACTTCACAGGGCTGGCCGCGAGCTTGCGGCCGCGTCCGGCGGGGCGGTCGGGCTGGGTGTACACCGCCACCACGTCGGCGCCGCTGGCGCGGCAGGCCTCAAGGCAGGGGACGGAGAACTCCGGCGTGCCGGCGAAGACGACGCGCAGCGGCGCGCGCGGGGCCGGGCCGTTCAAGCACTCGCCGCCTGCTTGCGCTGTTTTTCCATGCGCTTGAGCAGCATGGTGCGCTTCAGCGGCGACAGGTAGTCGACGAACACCTTGCCGGCCAGGTGGTCCAGCTCGTGCTGGATGCACACCGCCAGCGGGCCCTCGGCCTCGACCTCGATGGGGTTGCCGTCGACGTCCTGGGCCTTCACCTTCACCTTCAGAGCGCGGGTGACGTCGGCATAGATGCCGGGGAACGACAGGCAGCCTTCCTGGTACACCTGCGCGCCTTCCTTCGCGACGATCTCGGCGTTGACCAGGGCCAGCGGCTGGTTGCGCTCCTCGCTCATGTCGGCCACCAGCACGCGCCGGTGCACGTTGACCTGGGTCGCGGCGAGGCCGACGCCGTTGGCGGCGTACATGGTCTCGAACATGTCGGCCACGAACTGCTTCAGCTCGGCATCGAACACGCGCACGGGCTCGGCCTTGGTACGCAGGCGGGGATCGGGAAATTCAAGGATGGAAAGCATGGACATGGAATTCACCTCGGCACCGAAAATGCGGGCAAATCGGTGAAACCGAAGCCCCGGCGCAATCTAGAATGCGCATCATTGTACGCTGCCAAGCTCGCGTCCGGCAGGCAGTTTTGCCAACTGTCTCCGGTTGCGGGCCCGGGAGCTTCGGTTACACTCGCCCGAGCATCGGGGATGGGGGATTCCCACTTATGATCAGAAAGTCCATCGGGCTGCTGGCCGGCATGCTGGTCACCGTGGCCGTGTATGCCGCGGGCGCCCAACTGCGCGCCGAGCACCCGGATACCTACACCGTGCGCCGCGGCGACACGCTGTGGGACATCTCGGCCAAGTTCCTGTCCAAGCCCTGGCTGTGGCCGGAGATATGGCAGGCCAACCCGCAGGTGCAGAACCCGCACCTGATCTATCCGGGCGACGTGCTCAACCTGTCCTTCATCAACGGGCCGCGGCTGAAGCTGTCGCCCCGGGTGCATCCGGAAGGCGATGCGGTGGCGGCGATCCCGCTGTCCGAGCTGCGCATGTTCCTCAAGGACCGGCGCGTGCTGGATTCGGAGGCCGTGCGCTCGGCGCCCTACGTGGTCGGCTTCGAGGAGGCCCGCCTGCGCGGCGCGGTCGGCCAGAACATCTACGTGCGCGGGCTGCAGGGCGAGCCGGGCCAGCGCTGGGCGATCGTGCGGCCGAGCCACGTGTTCCGCGGCTTCGAGCAGGATTCCCCGGAAGACGCCGACAGCGAGATCGTGGGCCACACGCTCGACAGCGACGTGTCGATGGTGCGCACGCCGTGGGCGGAGGATTCGCGCAACGACGGCCACTTCGGCCGCGGCGACGACCTCGGCGTGGAGGTGTCGGTGATCGGCACGGCCGAGACCCTGCGCGGCGGCGATCCGTCGACCCTGCTGCTGCTCGACGCCACCCAGGAGATCCGCAAGGGCGACCGCATCCTGCCGGTCGACGACCACCCCTACGATCCGTACTACTACCCGCATGCGCCGAAGTCGGTGGCGAAGAACGCCCGCGTGATCGCCTTCGCCGACGCGCTGGACGCGGCCGGCTCGCGCCAGGTGGTGGCGCTGTCGATCGGCGCCAAGGACGGGGTCGACAACGGCCAGACCTACACGGTGTTCCAGCCGGGCGAGACCATCAGCGACGACGTGGCCAGCAACAGCTGGGACCGCGGCACCGGCAAGAAGGTGACGCTGCCGGAGGAATACGTGGGCCACGTCATGGTGTTCCGCACCTTCGACCGGGTCAGCTACGGCCTGGTGATGGACGGGCTCAAGCCGGTGCACAAGGGCGATCGCCTGGCCCTGCCGGAGTAGGCGCGGCGCGCTTCCATCGGCATGTCCCGACACGACGGCGCGGCTCCCACCGCGCCGTCGTCGTCTGCGGGCTGGCCGTAGACTGCCGGGCATGAGCGAAGCGGAAGAGCTGCGTGCCTGGCTGGTCGCCCTGCGCACCCCGGGCCTGGGCCCGGGCGGGCTGCGCGAGGGCCTGGCGGCGCACGAGGGCTGCATCGAGCGAGTGCTGGCCCAACTGCACCGGCACCCGTCGGGCGATGAGGCGCGCGCGTGGCTGGCGCAGCCGGACGAGGTGCGGCTGGCCGCCGACCTGGCCTGGCTGGCCGAGCCGGGCCACCGCCTGCTGCGTTGCACCGAGGCGGATTTCCCGCCCCTGCTGGAAACCATCCCGCAGCCGCCGGCGGCGCTGTTCGTCGGCGGCGACGCCTCGCTGCTGCTGCACCCGCAGGTGGCGATCGTCGGCGCGCGCGGCGCCAGCGTCGCCGGGCTGGCGCATGCGCGGGCGTTCGCGCGCGAGCTGGCGTTGGCCGGCTTCACGGTCACCAGCGGCATGGCCGACGGCATCGACGGCGCCGCCCATGCCGCCGCGCTGGATGCCGGCGCGGCGACGGTGGCGGTGGTCGGCACCGGGCCGGACCGGGTCTACCCGCGCAAGCACCATGCGCTGGCGCGGCGGATCGCCGGGCACGGCGCGCTGGTCAGCGAGTTCCCGCCGGGTACGGCGGCGCGGGCCGACCATTTCCCGCGGCGCAACCGGATCATCGCCGGGCTGTCGCTGGGTACGCTGGTGATCGAGGCCGGGCTGCAGTCGGGCTCGCTGATCACCGCGCGGCTGGCGGCCGAACAGGGGCGCGAGGTGTTCGCGCTGCCCGGTTCCATCCACAATCCACTGGCGCGCGGCTGCCACCGGCTGATCCGCGACGGCGCCCGGCTGGTGGAAACGGCCGCCGAGGTGGCCGAGGCGCTGGCACCGGCGGCGCGCGCCCTGGGCGCGGAGTTGACGGCCCGGCTGGCCGGCGCCGGCGATGGCCCGGCGGCTCCGGCGGCGCCCGGCTGGCAGGGCGACCCGGCCTACGAGCGGCTGTTGCAGGCGCTGGGGCACGATCCGGCATCGCTGGACGAGCTGGTGGCGCGCACCGGCCAGCGCGCTGCGGAGCTTTCCTCGATGCTGTTGATGCTGGAACTGGAGGGGCGGGTGGAAGGCCTGCCCGGCAACCGCTACCAGCGGCTGGCAGGCTGAACGGAACCGCGGCGCTGCACGGTTTCACGCGCTCCGGCTTGACAGCCGCAGCGTCGGCATGGTCTCACTAGATATATGTGGAATCCCGAAGTGGCGCCGCCGGCGGCGTGCTTCAGGGCGCCGGGCCCGGCGCGGACGCGTCCCTGGCCCCTGCCTCCGCGGCCCGGGCCGCGGGCGGCGCCGGGTTCTCCATGATCCTCCCCAGTCCCGTCGCCGAGGCGACGGCGGCCCGTTTTGCGGAAATCCAAGCCACATGGCAAAAAACCTGCTCATCGTCGAATCGCCGGCCAAGGCCAAGACGATCAACAAATACCTCGGCAAGGACTTCCAGGTCCTCGCCTCCTACGGCCATGTGCGCGACCTCAAGCCCAAGGAGGGCGCGGTCGATCCGGACCACCGTTTCGCGATGCACTACGAGATCATCGAGCGCAACGAGAAGCACGTCGACGCGATCGCCAAGGCGGCCAAGGCGGCCGACGACATCTACCTCGCCACCGACTTGGACCGCGAGGGCGAGGCGATCAGTTGGCACATCAGCGAGATCCTCAAGCAGCGCGGCCTCACCGAGGGCAAGCGGATGCACCGGGTGGTGTTCTCCGAGATCACGCCCAAGGCGATCAAGGCGGCGGTGGCCGAGCCGCGCCAGTTGTCGCACGACCTGGTGGACGCCCAGCAGGCGCGCCGCGCGCTGGACTACCTGGTCGGCTTCAACCTGTCGCCGGTGCTGTGGCGCAAGGTGCAGCGCGGCCTGTCCGCCGGCCGCGTGCAGTCGCCGGCGCTGCGCATGATCGTCGAGCGCGAGGAGGAGATCGAGGCGTTCGTCGCCCGCGAGTACTGGACCGTCGAGGCGCAGCTCAAGCACGCCGAGGGCGATTTCAGCGCGCGCCTGACCAGGCTCCACGGCAAGAAGTTCGAGCAGTTCGACCTCACCAACGAGGCCGACGCGATGGCCGCGCGCGCCGCGCTGAAGGAGGCCGCGCATGGCCGCCTCACGGTCAGCGAGGTCGGCTCCAAGGAGCGCAAGCGCCGCCCCGCGCCGCCGTTCACCACTTCCACCCTGCAGCAGGAGGCGGCGCGCAAGCTCGGCTTCTCCACCAGCCGCACGATGAAGGTGGCGCAGGGCCTGTACGAGGGCGTGGCGCTGGGCAACGAGGGCAACGTCGGCCTGATCACCTACATGCGTACCGACTCCACCATGCTCAGCGACGACGCGGTTGCCGAGCTGCGCCAGGTGATCGCGCGCGACTTCGGCACCAAGGCGCTGCCGGACGGCCCGCAGGTGTACCGCACCAAGTCCAAGAACGCGCAGGAGGCGCACGAGGCGATCCGTCCCACCTCGGCGCTGCATACGCCCAAGTCGGTCGCCGCCTTCCTCAACGAGGAGCAGCGCAAGCTCTACGAGCTGATCTGGAAGCGCACCGTGGCCTGCCAGATGATCCATGCCACCCTCAACACCGTGTCGGTGGATTTCGAGCTGCCGCACGCGGCCGGCGGCGCGGCCGGGTTCCGCTCCACCGGCACCACCGTGGTCGATCCGGGCTTCCTCGCGGTGTACGAGGAAGGCCGCGACCAGAAGAGCGCCGAGGACGACGACGAAGGCCGCCGCCTGCCCCGGCTGGAGAAAGGCGAACAGGTGCCGCTGCACGACATCGTCGCCGACCAGCACTTCACCGAGCCGCCGCCGCGCTATTCCGAGGCCAGCCTGGTCAAGGCGCTGGAGGAATACGGCATCGGCCGGCCCTCGACCTATGCCAGCATCATCCAGGTGCTGCTCAACCGCGAGTACGTGCTGCTCGACAGCCGCCGCTTCAAGCCCACCGATATCGGCCGCGCGGTCGGCAAGTTCCTCACCCAGCACTTCACCCGCTACGTGGACTACGACTTCACCGCCAAGCTGGAGGACGAACTGGACGCGGTGAGCCGCGGCGAAGAGGCCTGGGTGCCGCTGATGCAGCGCTTCTGGCAGCCGTTCAAGCAGCAGGTGGACGAGAAGACCGAGTCGGTCGACCGCAGCGAGGCCACCGGCGCGCGCGAGCTGGGCGCCGATCCCAAGACCGGCAAGCCGGTGTTCGTGCGGCTGGGCCGCTTCGGGCCGTACGCCGCGATCGGCGACAAGGACAGCGACGAGAAGCTGCAGTTCGCCAGCCTGCGCCCCGGCCAGAGCATGCACACCATCACGCTGGAGGAGGCGCTGGAGCTGTTCAAGCTGCCGCGCCAGCTGGGCCAGGCGCCGAACGGCGACGAGGTCAGCGTGGGCATCGGCCGCTTCGGGCCGTTCGTGAAGCAGGGCGGCACCTACGCCTCGCTCAAGCCCGAGGACGACCCCTACACCATCGAGCTGCCGCGCGCGCTGCAACTGGTGGCCGACAAGCTGGAGATGCTCGCCAACCGCGTCATCCTCGACTTCGGCAACGGCGTGCAGGTGCTCAACGGGCGCTACGGCGCCTACATCACCGACGGCGAGAAGAACGCGCGCATCCCGAAGGAGCAGGAGCCGAAGGAGCTGACCGAGGCGCAGTGCCTGGAACTGCTCGCCGCCGCGCCGGTCAAGAAGGGCCGCTTCGGCAAGAAGGCCGCGGCCAAGAAGGCGGCGCCCGCCGCGAAGAAGGCGCCGGCCAAGAAGACGGCGGCCAAGAAGACCGCCACCAAGAAGGCTGCGGCCAAGAAGAGCACGGCCAAGAAGAGCGCGACGAAGAAGGCCGCAAGCAAGAAGGCCGCGCCGAAGAAGAGCGACGCCTGAGCATGCGGCGCTACGGCCTCGACGAACTGGATGCCGCCGCCGCGCTGCTGCGCGCCGGCGGCGTGCTGGCCTATCCGACCGAGGCGGTCTACGGGCTCGGCTGCGACCCGCACGACCGCACGGCGTTCGAGCGGCTGTTCGCGCTGAAGCAGCGCCCGCCTACCCAGGGCGTGCTGCTGATTGCGGCGGAGTTCGCCCAGGTGGAGCGCTACGTGGACCGCGCCGCGGTGCCGGCGGCGGCGATGGCCCGGGCCGAGGCGAGCTGGCCCGGGCCGCATACCTGGATCTTCCCGCGCTCGGCCGAGGTGCCGGCCTGGGTGGCCGGCGCGCATGCCGGCATCGCGCTGCGGGTGACCGCGCATGCGCCTGCGGCGGCGCTGTGCCGCGCCTTCGGCGGCGCGCTGGTGTCGACCAGCGCGAATCCGCACGGCGTGCCGCCGGCCCGCTCCGCCATGGACGCGGCGGCGTATTTCGGCGAGGCGCTGGACGGCCTGCTGGAGGCCCCGGTGGGCGGCCAGACCAGCCCCACCACCATTCGGGACGTGCTCACTGGCGCTATCATCCGCGCGTGAGCGTCCTGGGGACGCGCCCGTTCGCGGCATCGAAGCTGAACGGGCGCGGGACGAGAATTTCCGTCATTCATGCCGGCTTTCATGTGCCGGCGGCGATGCTGTCCCGCAAACATGCGGGACGAGCGGCAGGGAGACACCGGATTGGCCATTGTCTATGACACCTTCCAGCGCGAGTCGGCGCCATGCCTGCCGCTGCTGAACGCGGACGATCCCGCGCGGCCGCTGGCCTGGCACGGGGGCGAGGCGGTCAGCGTGGCGCAGTTCTTCGCGCACGTCCGGCAGGTGGCGGACCGGCTGCCGGCGGCGCCGGCCGCGGTGAACCTGTGCGAGGACCGCTACGCCTTCCTGGTGGCGTTCTGCGCGATCGCGCTGCGCGGCCAGGCCAACCTGCTGCCGTCCTCGCGCGCGCCGCAGGCGGTGGACGAGGTGATGGCGACGCATCCGGGCTGCTACGCGCTGGGCGAACAGGCGCTGTCGCCGGCCCCGCAGGGCTACCAGCGACTGCCTGCGCTGGCGTTCGCGCCGCTGCGGGAGATGCCGCAGATGCCGTCGATCCCGGCCGACCAGGTGGTGGCGATCGGCTACACCTCCGGCTCCACCGGCCTGCCCAGCGCCAACGTGAAGACCTGGCGCGGCTTCCACGCCAGCAACGCCGGCAACCTGGCGATGCTGCGGGCGGCGGTGGGCGCTTCGTTCCAGATCGTCGCCACGGTGCCGCCGCAGCATATGTACGGTATGGAGATGTCGGTGCTGCTGCCGCTGCTGGGCCAGGCGGGCGTGCACGTCGGGCGGCCGTTCTTCCCGGCCGACGTGGCCGCGGCGCTGGCCGAGGTGCCGATGCCGCGCGTGCTGGTGACCACCCCGGTGCACCTGCGCGCGCTGGTCGAGTCGGGCATCCGCCTGCCGCCGGTCGCGGCGATGGTGTCGGCCACCGCGCCGATGCCGCTGGAACTGGCGCGCGCGGCGGAGCAGCGCTTCGACGCGCCGCTGCTGGAAGTGTTCGGTTCCACCGAGACCTGCGTCTTCGCCAGCCGCCGGCCCAGCGTGGACGAGGACTGGGTCCTGTACGACGGCGTGCGGCTGCATCCGCAGCCGGACGGCACCGCGGTGGAGGCGCCCCAGTTGGAGCGGCCGGTGACCCTGGCCGACATCGTCAGCCTGTCCGACGGCGGCGACCGCTTCCGCCTGCGCGGGCGCCAGGCCGACATGCTGGAGATCGCCGGCAAGCGCGCCTCGCTGGGCGACCTCACCCATCGCCTGCTGGCGGTCCCGGGCGTGCAGGACGGCGTGGTGTTCCAGCTCGACGACGCCGACGCGATCGGCGTGCGCCGCATCGCCGCGCTGGCGGTGGCGCCGGGGCTGGACGAGCACGCGATCCTCGACGCCTTGCGGCAGGCGGTCGATCCGCTGTTCCTGCCGCGCCCGCTGCGCCTGGTCGGCGCCCTGCCCCGCAACGAGACCGGCAAGCTGCCGCGCGCCGCACTGTTGGCGCTGCTCGGCCACCACGACTGAACCGCCCGGGCGGGCTTGCCCCGTGCCGTCGCGCGCAGCCGCTACAATGCCGCGCTGCGCCATACGGCGGCCCTACTCAAGCGGAGCGAGACATGAAGGTTCTGGTCATCGGCAACGGCGGTCGCGAGCACGCGCTGGCGTGGAAGCTCGGGCAGTCGCCGCGGGTCAGCGAGGTGATCGTGGCCCCGGGCAATGCCGGCACCGCGCGCGAGCGCGGCGTGCGCAACGCCGACGTGGCGGCCAACGACCTCGACGGCCTGCTCAAGCTGGCCAGGGACGAGAAGGTCGGCCTGACCGTGGTCGGCCCCGAGGTGCCGCTGGTGGCCGGCGTGGTCGACCGCTTCCGCGCCGCCGGGCTGCGCATCTTCGGGCCGCGCGCGATCGCCGCGCAGTTGGAGGGTTCCAAGGCGTTCGCCAAGGACTTCCTGCTCCGCCACAACATCCCCACCGCGCGCTACGCCGTGTTCACCGAGCTCAATCCCGCGCTCGCCTACGTGCGCGAGCATGGCGCGCCCATCGTGATCAAGGCCGACGGCCTGGCCGCCGGCAAGGGCGTGGTGGTGGCGCTGACCCTGGCCGATGCCGAGCTGGCGCTGCGCGACATGCTCGGCGCGCACAGCTTCGGCGACGCGTCGGCGCGGGTGGTGATCGAGGAATTCCTCGACGGCGAAGAGGCCAGCTACATCGTGATGAGCGACGGCAGCCACGCCCTGCCGATGGCCTCCAGCCAGGACCACAAGCGGCGCGACGAGGGCGACCTCGGCCCCAACACCGGCGGCATGGGCGCGTACTCGCCGGCGCCGGTGGTCACCCCCGAGGTCGAGCGGCGCATCCTGAAGGAAGTGATCGAACCGACCCTGCACGGCATGGCCGCCGAGGGCGCGCCGTTCATCGGCTTCCTCTACGCCGGCCTGATGATCGACCGGCAGGGCAACCCGAAGGTGATCGAGTTCAACGTGCGCTTCGGCGATCCGGAAACCCAGCCGATCATGCTGCGCCTGAAGTCCGACCTGGTCGAACTGATCGAGGCGGCGCTGGACGGCGAGCTGCACCACAGCAAGGCGCACTGGGACCCGCGTCCCTCGCTCGGCGTGGTGCTGGCGGCCGGCGGCTATCCCGGCAAGGTGAACGGCGGCGACGTGATCGACGGCCTCGACCAGGACGCCGGCACCGACGCCAAGGTGTTCCATGCCGGTACCCGGCTCGATGCGCAGGGCCGGGTCGTCACCGCCGGCGGCCGCGTGCTGACCGTGTGCGCGCTCGGCAAGGACATCGCCGCCGCGCGCGAGCGCGCCTATGCCGCCGTGGGCCGGATCCGCTACGACGGCATGTTCTGCCGCCGCGACATCGCGCATCGGGCGCTGCACCGCCGCTGAAGGCGCGCGTCGGCCGGTCTCAGCCGGCCGGGTTCGCCACGACCGCCGCCGGCGCATGGCTGGCGGCCAGGCTGGATGCGGCCGGGTGCGCGGCGAGCATGCTGCCCAGGGTCAGCAGGCAGACCAGCAGGCAGGCGCCGAAGAAGCTCTGCAGCATCAGGGTCTCGAATTTCATGGCGGTTCTCCGCGAGTGAAGGGAAGCTTTCGAGAGATCTATGGCAAGCGCCGTGCCAATGCCTCCGAGGCGCGTCAGGCCGCATTCCTGAGCCATTCCGGCCACTACTGCACGAAGCGGACAGGCTGTCCGCGGACAGCCGGTCCGCTTGTCCGGACAGGCGCGGACAGGGGGGGCTGGCATGCCGTCAGCCCAAGCATCTATGTGACGATGGCGGCGATTTCCGGGCGGCGGCCGCCGCCGGTTTCGGGCTAGGCTAGCGGCGCCGCTTTCGCCAAGGACCTGCATGAGCCAGTTTTCGCTGTTGGGCAGCCGCCGCTTCGCACCGTTCTTCTGGACTCAGGCACTGGGCGCGTTCAACGACAATGCGTTCCGCAACGCGCTGGTGATGCTGGTGGCGTTCCAGATGGGCCTGGACGACCACACGGTGTCGCTGTACACCAATCTGGCGCCGGCGCTGTTCATCATCCCGTTCTTCCTGTTCTCGGCCACCGCGGGGCAACTGGCCGAGAAGTTCGAGAAGACCCGGATCATCCGCTGGGTGAAGCTGTTCGAGATCGGCGCGATGGCGCTGGCGGCGATCGGCTTCTACACCCACCACACGACACTGCTGCTGGTGGTGCTGTTCCTGATGGGCATGCACTCGACCACGTTCGGCCCGATCAAGTACGCGATCCTGCCGCAGGCGCTGAAGCCGCAGGAGCTGGTGGGCGGCAACGGCCTGGTGGAGATGGGCACGCAACTGGCGATGCTGGTGGGCATGATCGCCGGCAACTCGCTGATGCTGGTGGCCGGCGCCGGGCCGCTGCTGGCCTCGGGGGCGACGATCGCGGTGGCGGTCGCCGGCTACCTGGCGAGCCGGAAGATCCCGGCGGCGCCGGCCACCGCGCCCGATCTGGCATTCAACTGGAACCCATTCAGCGAGACCGCGCGCGTGCTCGGCATCACCCGCAGCGACCGCGCGGTGTTCAACGCGGTGCTGGGCATCTCCTGGTTCTGGTTCTTCGGCACGGTGCTGATCGCGCAACTGCCGGTCTACACCCGCGAGACGCTCGGCGGCGACGGCTCGGTGAACACCCTGGTGCTGACCCTGTTCTCGATCGGCACCGGCGTCGGCGCCTTGCTGTGCGAGCGGATGTCGGGCCGGCGGGTGGAGATCGGCCTGGTACCGCTGGGCGCGTTCGGGCTGACCGTGTTCGGCGTGGACCTTTACCTGGCGCGGCACGGCGCGGCGCTCGCGCACGGGCTGGACTGGCTGGGCTTCCTGCGCTCGGCCGGGAGCTGGCGCATCGCGCTCGACCTCACCCTGATCGGCGTGTTCGCCGGCTTCTACGTGGTGCCGCTGTTCGCCTTCGTGCAGGCGCGCGCGCCGCGCGAGAAGCTGTCGCGGATCATCGCCGGCAACAACATCCTGAACGCGCTGCTGATCTGCCTGGCCTCGGGTTTCGGGCTGGGCCTGGGGATGCTCGGCTTCGACGCGCCGCGGATCTTCCTCGCCGCCGCCCTGCTCAACGTGCTGGTGGCGGTGTACATCTTCACCCTGGTGCCCGAGTTCCTGATGCGCTTCGTCACCTGGGTGCTGGTGAACACGCTGTACCGCGTGCGCGTGGACGGCATGCAGCACCTGCCGGAGGAAGGGCCGGCGCTGCTGGTGTGCAACCACGTCAGCTTCATGGATCCGTTGCTGCTGATGGCGAACCTGCGGCGGCCGGCGCGCTTCGTGATGTACTACCGGATCTTCAACATCCCGCTGCTGAAGTTCGTGTTCCGCACCGCCAGGGCGATCCCGATCGCCGGCCAGAAGGAAGACCCCGCCGTGCTGCAGCGCGCCTACGACGAGGTGGACGCGGCCCTGGCCGCGGGCGAGCTGGTGTGCATCTTCCCGGAGGGGGCGCTGACCCGCGACGGCGCCATCGCGCCGTTCCGCCCGGGCATGCTGCGCATCCTCGAACGCCGGCCGGTGCCGGTGGTGCCGATGGCCCTGCGCGGCCTGTGGGGCAGCGTATGGAGCCGGCGCGACTCGATGCTGGGGCGCGCGCGCCTGCCGCGGCGCTTCCGCGCCCGGGTCGAGCTGGTGGTGGATGCGCCGATAGCGCCCGGGCAGGTGCGGCTGGACGCGCTGGAAGCGCGCGTGCGCGCGTTGCGCGGTGACCGGGCCTAGCCGCTAGCCGCCGGCGCTAGGCCAGCCAGCCGCCCAGCACCGCCAGCGCGACCACGCTCAGCCAGGCCAGCAGCGCGCGCAGCAGGGCGCTGCGCATGCGCACCAGTTCCAGCAGCGGGTCGCTGCGTTCCTCCGCATAGCCGTCGCCGGCCTCGATCTCGATGGCGATGTCGGCGCAGGCGGCGTCGCCGAGGAAATCGGGGCCGTGCGTGTACCAACTGGTCGGCGTCGCCTGCCGCTGCCAGCGCTGCCACGCGCCGATCACCGCGTCCCAGTGGCCGACCAGGGCGAGGGTGAACACCAGCAACTGCGCGGGCAGCCAGTCGAGCGCATTGGCGACGTAGCGGGCATGCTGGCCGGTGGCCTCGTCCAGCGGCAGCGTGGCGTCGCGCCCCAGCGTCTGCGCCAGCCGGTACAGCAGCGCGCCGGCCGGGCCGAGCAGGAAGAACCACAGCAGCACGCCGAAGCGCCGGCGCAGCGCGGCCAGCGCGATCGCCTTGCCGAGCGCGTGCGCGTTCCAGTCGACCCGCTCGCCCGGCTCGGCCAGGGCCTGGGCGGCGGTTTCGCGGCCCACCCGGTCGGAGGCGGCGAGGACGGCTTCCAGGTCGGCCTCGAACTCGCGCGGCCCGAAGCAGTACAGCAGCACCGCCAGCGCGAACAGCAGCCGGCCCAGCTCGCCCAGCGGCAGCGTGCCGAGCAGCCAGTCCAGCAGCAGGCACAGCAGCACCGGCGGCAGCAGCGCGAGCAGCACGCGGCCGCGGCCGGCGGTGTCCTCCAACTGGTTCACCCAATGCCGGAACAGCGCATCGCGCCGCCATTGCGCCAGTTGCGGCGCGACGTGCAACAGGCCCAGGGCGACGAGCGTGGCGAGCAGACTGACGGCCATCGATACCAACTCCCGAATGACGGCCGCATTGTAAGCGAGCGGCTCAGCCGGCGCTCGGCGACTCCAGGTCGACGCCGGCGCGCTCGCGCAGCCAGTGCGTGAGCAACTGGTGGGAGACGGACAACCGGGTCGGCGGCACGAAGCTGCCGTCGGCGAGGCCCGCGACGATCTGCTGCGGGGTGAACCAGCGCGCCTCTTCCAGTTCGCCGTCGCGCAGCTCGATCGCGCGCGAGTGCGCGGTGGCGGTGAAGCCCACCATCAGCGACGCCGGCAGCGGCCACGGCTGGGAAGAGTGGTAGTGCACCTGGTCGACGCTGACCCCGGATTCCTCGGCGACCTCGCGGCGCACCGCGTCTTCCAGCGATTCGCCGGGTTCGACGAAGCCGGCCAGGGTGGAATAGCGCCCCGGCGGCCAGCCGGCCTGGCGGCCGAGCAGGCAGGCGCCGTCGTGCTCGACGATCACGATGATCGCCGCGTCGGTGCGCGGGAAGTGCAGCCGCGCGCAGGCCGGGTCGGTGCACTGCGCGCGGTGGCCGGAAGCGATCAGGCGCAGCGGCGCGCCGCAACGGCAGCAGTAGCGCGTCTCGCGCTGCCAGTGCGCCAGCCCCTTGGCGTAGGCGAACAGGCCCGCCTCGGGCGCGGGCAGGCGCAGGCCGGCATCGCGCAGGCCGACCCGGCGGGCATCGAGCAGCGCTTCCAGCGCCTCGGCCTGGCGGGTGTCGTCCAGCGCCAGCAGGAAGTGCGGCCGCTGCCCGGCGATGCCGAGCAGGCTGGCCGGCAGGTCGCCGAACCAGTGCTGGCGCTCGCCGGCGTCCAGCCAGCGCAGGGTTTCCGCGTCGCGCAGCAGGAAGGTCTCGCCGGCCGGGTTCAGCAGCAGGTAGCGCGCCTCGGCGGAATCCGCCTGGGTGGCCACCCACAGGGATTCGTCGCGCCGCTCGGAGACGCGGTCGAGGATCAGGCTGAGTCCGGCGAAGGTGTTCAGGTGCGGCGGTGTCACACGATCCAAGGACGCGCCTCCGCTCAGGTGGAGAACGAGGAGCCGCAGCCGCAGGTGGTCTTCGCGTTCGGGTTGCGGATCACGAACTGCGAGCCGCTCAGGCTTTCGGTGTAGTCGATCTCGGCGCCGGTGAGGTACTGCAGCGACAACGGGTCGACCAGCAGGGTGACGCCCTCGCGGGCGAGCGCGAAGTCGTCCTCGGCCTGCGCCTCGTCGAAGGTGAAGCCGTACTGGAAGCCCGAGCAGCCGCCGCCGCTGATGTAGACGCGCAGCTTCAGCTCCGGATTGCCCTCTTCCACGATCAGCTCGTGCACCTTGCGGGCGGCGGCCTCGGTGAAGGTCAGCGGCGCGCCGGCGGTGCGGTAGTCGGGGATCGGGACGAAGGTTTCCATGAAGCGTATATGCGGCTGCGGCGAAGCGACCTCAAGGATAGCGCGAATGGCCCGGGTGCGCGGTTCGCTCAGGCCGGCACCGCCTCGTCCAGCCCGGTGGGCGCGGGCAGCTCGTGAGGGGGCTCGTTCTCGGCGTGGTGGGTCATGCGGCCGTTCACCTGGGCGCCGGCGGCCATTTCCAGCGTGTGATAGCGCACGTCGCCCACGATGCGCGCCTGCGGCGCCAGTTCCAGCTTCTCGCTGACGTGGATGTCGCCCTGCACCAGGCCGTTGATCACCGCGTGCGGAACGCGGATCTCGCCCTGCACCTGGCCGTGCTCGCTGAGGGTGAACACGGCGCCGTCGCCCTGGGCCAGCACGGCGCCCTCGATGCGCCCGTCCAGGTGCAGCGCACCGCTGAAGCGCAGATCGCCGCGGATCACGGTGCCGAGGGCGATGAGGCTGGTTTCGTGGCTGCCGGCGGCGGCCCGCTCGTTGCGTTTGCGGCTGAGCATGTCAGGTCCCCTGGTTGGTCGTGGTGGTGGCGTCGCCCAGCGCGTCCTGCCAGGCGACCGTGCGGTCCGCCGCCTCGGCGCCGTCCGCCTGCGCGTGGATGCGCAGGCGGGTCGGCTGGAAATCGGCCGGCAGGACGAAGGTGGCGTGCAATTGCTGGAAATACTTGAAGCGGAACGGCAGGCCGTCCTTCTGCGCGGCATCGCCGAGCGCAGGCCAGTCCAGTTGCACGACCTTGTTGGCGCGCAGGCCTTCCACGGCGAGGGTGAGCTTGCCGGCGATCTCGTCGCCGCGGCGGGCGTTCTGGGTGAGGCTGAGGGTGAGGTCCCAGCCGTGCGAGCCGGCGACCGGCTGCAGGCGTACCTCCTGCACCTTCAGGCCCTGGCGCTGGGCGTCGCCGCCGACCAGGCGCGCGTAGAAGCCCAGGTCGGTGCGCAGGCCGCTGATCTCCTCCTCGCGCTCGGCCAGCGAGCCGCGCAGCGACTTGGTGGCGATCTCGCCGACCTGCTGCGAGCGTTGCAGGTTCGCGACCTGTTGCTTGAGGTCTTCGTTCTGCGCCGTGAGCTGTTTCAGCTCGCGGCGGTCGGTGGCGGCCGGCGTGGTGCGCCAGGCCAGCGTGCCCACCACCAGGGCGGTGAGCAGCAGGCTGGCCAGCCAGCCGGCGCCCAGCCAGAGCCGGCGTCGGCGCAGGCTGGTGTCGTCGTGGCGTCGCACCACGAAACGCGGCGGCGGGCGTGAAGCCATGCGGGACGTTTCCGGCAAAAGCGGTGGTATAGCCCCGCCGTGACGAAAGCGTCAAGGAACGGCCGCACGCTTCCGCGGCCGGCCGCGCGGCGGTCAGCTACCCAGCTTGCTCTGCAGGTAACGCTCGGCGCCGATGTCCTTGACCACGCTGAACTGGGTTTCCAGCCAGTCGATGTGCTCTTCCTCGTCGTGCAGGATGGTCTTGAACATGTCGCGGCTGACGTAGTCGGCGATGCCCTCGCTGTAGGCGATCGCCTCGCGCAGGTCCTTCACCGCGGCCATCTCCAGGTCCAGGTCGCCCTGGATGCACTCGAGCACGTTCTCGCCGATGCGCAGCTTGCCCAGGTGCTGCAGGTTGGGCAGGCCGTCGAGGAACAGGATGCGCTCGATCAGGTGATCGGCGTGCTTCATCTCCTCGATCGATTCCTTGTACTCGTGCTCGGCCAGTTCCTGGTAGCCCCAGTCCTTGAACATGCGGTAGTGCAGGAAATACTGGTTGATCGCGGTCAGCTCGTTGTAGAGCACCTTGTTGAGGAACTCGATGACCTTGGCGTCGCCTTTCATGGAAATCTCCGGCTCGTCGTGTACGGCCGGAAACTATACGGAACCGGCCATGCCGATGATGGAACGCGAATGCAAATGGTTTGCTCGCGCAACCATGGCGGCCGGCTGGCGGCGCGGGAAGCGGGGGTGGCGGAAGGGTGACGGCCGGGGCCGCTCAGGCGGCCACGGCGGGGAGCTGCGAGAGCACCTGGACGACGGCCAGGTCGAGCGTCTGGCGGGCTTCCTGCTCGCAGCAGCCGCAGCAGTCCGAGCAGCCGGTACGCGCCTGCAGCTCGGCAAAGCTGTGCACCCCATCGGCCGCGGCGCGGCGGATGTCGTGGTCGGTAACGGCGTTGCACAGGCAGATGTACATGCGCGCATTGGAACGCGAATGCGAATGATTGTCAACAAATGATAGCCGGCAACCGGCCCGGCTGCCCTGCCCGGTTCAGGCGGTGGCGCGGGAGGGACGATGGCCGTCGTCCCCCGTTCCGGTGCGCGGCAGGTTGCCCAACTGCACGCTCAGCAGGGTTTCCACCAAGGGCGCGAAGTGGCGCAGCGCGCGTTCGTACACGCCGCGCTTGAAGTTGACCACGTGGGCCGCCGGGTACCAGAAGTCGACCCAGCGCCAGATGTCGAACTCCGGCTTCTCGCAGGCGTCCAGGCGCAGGGCGTCCTCGCCGCCGACCAGCTTCAGCAGGAACCAGACCTGCTTCTGGCCGATGCAGGTCGGATGCTGGTGGTGGCGCACGTAGCGGTGGGGCAGCTTGTAGCGCAGCCAGCCGCGGGTCGCGGCGAGCACTTCGACGTGCCGGGGCGCGAGGCCGGTTTCCTCTTCCAGCTCGCGGTACATCGCTTCCAGCGGCGTCTCGTCGCTGCGCATGCCGCCCTGCGGGAACTGCCAGCCGTCACGATTGACGCGGCGCGCCCAGAACAGTTGGCCGTCTGCATTGAGCAGCACAATGCCCACATTCGGACGGTAGCCATCGACGTCGATCATCCTGCCTCCTCGGGCCTGCCGGCGCGTCGCGCAGTCGGCACCCGGTCCCGATTCAACCACAGCCCGCGAAGCGGCGGCAAGCAAAGGGGCTTGAACCGGATCGTCGACGCGACTACACTGCCGCGCCCCGCCGGGATCGTCCCCGATCCCGCACAGCGTCACCATCCATGGCTATGTAGCTCAGCCGGTTAGAGCACAGCACTCATAATGCTGGGGTCGGTGGTTCGAGTCCACCCATAGCCACCATCCTTGGATTTCCTCTGTTTCGCCGTATGGCGGCGCGCCGGTCGGCGCATCACATGGAAGCATCCGGCGTCTGGAAAGACGGCGTGCGTTTGCGTGCACCGTTGCAGGGCATCGGCCTGGTCGCGCAGCTTGCATGGGCGCCGGCGCGATCTTCCCGGCTGCGGCGCCGCGGAGAAGACCGGTTGGCGCGCGGCAACGACGAGAGCCGAAAACAAGAACGCCAGGCGCAAGCCTGGCGTTCTTGCGGAGCGGGCGAGCCGGGGCTCAGCTCTTGCGGGCGAGCGTGGTGTTGGCTTCGCCGACGGCCTTGATCACCGTGTTGATCGCGTTGGCGACCATGCTGTAGAGCTGGCTCTCGGCCTGCAGGCGGGCGTTCGCCTCGGTGGCGCCCTTGCCCTTGCCGCCGGCTTCCTTGGCGTCCTTCATCATGTCGTCCTGCAGCTTGCTCATCGCCTTGCCCAGCGCGAGCGCGAGGGCGACCAGCCAGCTGCCGCTGCCGTAGCCGCCGTCACTGGTGAGCGAGGGAACCTGGGGAGCGGTAGCGCCTTGTACGTTCGACATCTGCGTTCTCCGATAAGAAGGGTGACGAGGTGATTACGGGTTCCATTGTCGGCCGCTGGCGCGGTGCGTCCAGTTAGGACGTTTCCTAGCTAGGGATGCCCCTAGGTGGGCGTCCGGCCGCGTTCCATCGCCCGCGCCAGCTCGGCCGGCATGCCCTGCGGCAGCGCGGCGGCCTGGGCGCCCGGCGCCGTGCCGGCATCGGCTTCGGGCAGGTCCTGCAGGGTCTGCCGGACCTGGTCGAACTGGCGGAACAGCTCGCCGGCGTCGGTGGCGCTGACCTCGCCCTGCTGCTGCAGGGTGCCGACCAGTGTCTGCCAGTCGGCGGCGGTCTCGTTCCAGGCGGCCAGGACCTCGGCGGGCGACCTCGGGTTGTCGGCGGCCTGCTTCAGCGCCTGGTCGAACTGCTGCATGGCGTTGGCGCGCAGGGCGGGAGGCAGGTCGGGATGGTCCTGCAGGGCGCTTTCGAGGCGGTCGAGCATGGCCTGGCGAAAGGCCGGGTCATCGGCGTTGGAAGACATGGCATGGACTCGGCGGAAGAGATGGGGATGCACGGTGCAGCGGGCGCGTCGCGCGGCGATGCATGCCCGAGTGTCGGCGAAAGGCCGGGGCGATCCATCTGGGGTTATCCCTAGGTTTGCCGGCCGGGCCGGACAACCGCGAACTGCGTCCCGGCCGCTGCGGCGGCGCCCGCCGGCCTACAGCCGGTGCACGATCCAGCCGGAGGGAACCGGGGTTTCCGATGCCTGGCCGCGCAGGGCCGACTGCACGATCTGCTCGGGCGTGCTGCCCGCGGTCTGCCAGCCCCGGGCCAGGCGTTGCAGGATGTCGCGGGTATCGCGGGTATAGGTGCCTTCCAGCTCGTTGCCGGCATCGGCGGCGAGCTTGCCGGCATAGAACGCGCGCAGCTGCGGGTTGAGGTCGAACAGCGCGAGCAGCTTGCGCAGGGCGTCGGCGTACAGCGGCTCTTCCAGCATCGGCCGCTGGGTCTGCTGGCAGTACCACACGGTGAGGTATTCGAGCGGCCCGAGCAGGCGGCGGCGGTTGAGCGAGCCGCTGGCTGCGGTCTCGTCGTCGCGGCTGGAGCTGCCCCACGAGCTGAGCTGGCCGCTGGGCAGGTCCATCCGCTGCGCGGCGGTGGCGAGCAGGTCGGCTACGGTCTGCTTGGCGGCGGCGTCCTCGCTTTCGGCGACGATCAGCAGGATCTTCAGGAAGACCGGGTAGGCCTCGTCGCCGAGCTGGCGCACGATCCGCTTGGCCAGGACCAGCCGCAATTCCGCGGAGGGTTCCTGCTGCAGGGCACCGATCAGCCGCCGGGTGGTTTCCAGCAGCGATTCGACCAAGGGCGAAGAAGCGGCCATGGGCCCAGCTTAGCGTCGAAACCGGCCCGCTGCAGGCGGCCGGCCGGTCAGCCGAGCGGTGCGAGGATATGCCCGACGATCTGGTCGAGCGTACCGCCGACGGCCGGGCCGGGGCGGCTCAGCGAGCGTTCGGCGGCGCTGCTGCCGGCCCATACGTCCAGGCCCAGCAGGGTATTGCCGCTGATCGACGGGAGCCCCTGGCGGCCGGGCACGCCCTGGGTCGCGGCCAGGCTGTCCAGGCCGGGGGCGAGCGTGCGTGACTGGAGGTCGCTCAGGTTCATGGCGCCGATCGGTCGTTCGAAGTGTGACATCAGTCTAGGTCCCGGCTCATGCGGCGGTAGCTGGGGCGTTCCCTAGGTGGAAGCGACGCGCCTGGCCCGCCACACTGGCGCGGGACGTCATTCGCCCGGCACGGGCAGGCAGGCGCCGCGGGCCGCGCGGCGCACCGAGGTCGAATCATGGCTGGACAAAACAAGGACAGCGGCGACCGCACCGAAAAGCCGACGCCCAAGCGCCTGCGCGACGCGCGCAAGGACGGCGACGTCCCGAAGAGCCGCGAGCTGACCAGCACGGTGCTGGTGCTGGCCTGGCTGTTGATGCTGATGCTGGGCATGCCGTTGATCCGTGCGCGTCTGGAGGGATTGTTCGACATCACCCTGCGCGGCCTCAATCAGCCATTTGGCCAGGCCCTGCACAGCGTCGGGCTGGCCACCATCGAGGCGCTGCTGTGGCTGACCGTGCCCCTGCTGGTCGGCGCGCTGGCGATCGGCGTGGTGGTGGAGTTCCTGCAGGTCGGTCCGGTGTTCGCGCCCAAGAAGATCAAGCCCGACGCCAGCCGGCTGAACCCGGCCGAGGGCGTCAAGCGGCTGTTCTCGCAGGAAAACCTGGTCGAGGTGCTCAAGGCGATCGCCAAGAGCGCCCTGCTGATCGGGCTGTTTGCATGGGTGCTGTTCGCGCTGATCGGCCAGTTCGTGCAACTGCCGTTCGCCGGGCCGGCGGCGATGGGCGAGGCGCACTGGGTGGCGGTGAAGCGGCTCGCCGTGGGCGTGATCTTCGTGTTTTTCTTCGTCTCGGTGCTGGACGCGTTCTACCAGCGCTTCGCCTTCACCAAGAAGATGAAGATGAGCCGGCGCGACATCAAGCAGGAGCTGAAGGACAACGAGGGCGACCCGATGGTCAAGGGACGCCGTCGCCAGTTGCACCAGGAGTGGTCGCAGCAGAACACCCTCGCCGGCGTGCGCAACGCCAGCGTGGTGGTGACCAACCCCACCCACCTGGCGATCGCCATCCGCTACCAGCCGGACGAGGACGACCTGCCGGTGATCGTGGCCAAGGGCGAGGACCACGAGGCGGCGCTGATCCGCCAGGCGGCCGAGGAGGCCGGCGTGCCGATCATGCGCAACGTTCTCCTGGCGCGCGGCCTGTACGAGCGGGTCGAGGTGGACGACTACCTGCCGAACGATTTCTTCGAGGCGGTCGCCGAACTGCTGCGCTGGGCCGAGTCGATCCGCGAGTCGCGCGACGGCAAGTAGGGAACCTCGAACAACTCCTTGGCGCGCGTCATTCCGACGCAAGCCGGAATCCAGGGCCTTTTCCTTCAGGCGTATGCACAGTCGCCGGATGACTCGCTGCGGGCTTTCTGCGAGCCTTGCCCATGTCCGGCCTTCGCCGGGATGACGAGCAAAAGGGCAGTCATTCGAGGTCCTCTTCGGGAGCGCGCCCTGTGCGCGACGCGCATCGCAGACAGGGGCATGCGTGCAAAGGCGCGCTCCTCTACAGGATGTGCTTCAGCACCTGCAGCAGGCCGCGGTTCTCGTACAGCTTGCGCATCACCACCTCGACCATCGCGCCCAGTGCCAGCAGCAGCACCCAGGTGGACAGCCAGGCCTTGATCGGCATCGCCAGCGCGAACACGTTGAGTTGCTGCGCGTAGCGGTTGACCAGGCCCAGCGAGAGGTCGACCAGCGACATCACCACCAGCGCCGGCGCCGACAGCACCAGCACCGCCGTCATCAGGTAGCTGAACTGGCCGACGAAGAAATCCATGCCGCCGGCCTTCAGCGGCGGCAGCAGGCTGGCGATCGGCCAGATCGTGTAGCTCGACATCAGCAGGTCGAGGAACACCATGAAGGCGCCGCTGACCATGAACAGCCAGGTCGCCAACTGCATCAGGAACACCTGGGTCAGCGAGCCCTGCTGGCCGGAAATCGGGTCCATCTCCATCGCCATGGTGGCGCCGACCTTGGTGTCCATCACGCTGCCGGCCGCGCCCAGCGCCCAGAACACGGTGCCGAAGCAGAAGCCGATCAGCAGGCCGACGAAGATCTCCTTGCCCAGCACCAGCCCCCAGTCCGCACCGCTGATCAGCCCCGTGGCCGGACTGGCCGCGGCCGCCAGCGGGTACACCAGGATCGCCAGGCTCACGTAGAAGCTGTTGCGCACCAGCGACGGCACCGTCTCGGCGGTCATCAGCGGCAGCACCAGGAAGGCCGCGACGATGCGCGGCAGGGTCAGCGCCACGCCGGTGAGCGCGTGGCCGAAATACTCGACCAGCGGCGGCAGCGGAGCGGCCAGCATCAATGCAGCATGCCGGGGAAGCCGGAGAACAGCCGGTCGGCGAACTTGTACAGGGTGCCGCCCAGCATCGCCGCGGTGGCGAGCATCGCCAGCACCACCACGATGAACTTCACCGCGTAGGGGAAGGTCTGCTCCTGGATCTGCGTGGCCGCCTGCAGGAAGGCCACGAACAGGCCGGCGATCGCCGCGGCGAGGATCGGCGGCGCCGACAGCACCAGCACCAGCCACAGGGCCTCGCGCGCAAGCTGGATTTCCTGGTCGAACATGCGCGTCTCCTATTGATAGGTGAGCACGAGGCCGTGGATCAGCTTGGCCCAGCCGCTCAGCAGCACGAACAGCAGCAGCTTGAACGGCAGCGAGACCATCGTCGGCGACAGCATCATCATGCCCATCGCCAGCAGGATGTTGGACACCACCAGGTCGATCACCAGGAACGGCAGGAACAGCAGGAAGCCGATCTGGAACGCCTCGGTCAGCTCGCTCACCGTGAACGCCGGCACGATCACGATGTAGTCGTCGGCGGTGAGGTCGCCCTGGCGGTCCGCCGGCATCAGCCGCTTCGCGCTCTGCAGGAAGAAGCCGCGCTCGCCCTCGTGGCTGTGCTTGATCAGGAACTGGCGCAGCGGCTCCTTGCCCGACTCGACGATCTGGCCGAGCTTCTCCATCGTCATCGGGCCGGGCACCTGGGTGCCCATCTGGGTCTGCACGCCCTTGTAGGTGTCCATGATGACCGGGTTCATCACGTACACCGACAGGATGATCGCCAGCCCGTTGATCACCACGTTGGGCGGCACCTGCTGCAGCCCCAGCGCGTTGCGCAGCAGGCTGAGCACCACCACGATCTTGGTGAACGAGGTCACCATCACCGCCACGAATGGCGCCATCGCCAGCGCCACCACCAGGGTGATGACCAGTGCCGGCGAAAAGCTACTGAAGTCCATGCTCGCCCTCTTTGTGGGTGATGCGCACGCCGAGCAGCCCGCCCAGCGCCACCAGTACGCCTTCGCCGAAGCGGCGGCCGCCCAGCATGATGCCGACCGTGCTGCCGCGAAGCTGGGTGTCGTCGGCCAACACGCTGCCGGGGCGCAGGCCCTCGATGTCGTGCGGTCCCAGCACCAGGCGGGTCAGCAGGAACTGCGGCCGGTTCGGCGACATCGTTTGCAGCGCGGGGCGGTCCACGATCTTCCAGCGCCCCTGCTGGCGCTGCACCGACCAGCCGTCCGGAAGCCCGAACAGGCTGCGCTGGGTGTCGCGGTCCGGTTGCAGGCGCGCCTCGACGTCCGCCTCGTCGCCCACCACGAGCACGTCGCCCGGCGCCAGCGCCGCGATCGTCGCCGCTTCCAGCGGCCGGCCCGGCAGCAGCAGGTTCAATGCCAGCGCGGTGGCGTCGCCCAGCAGCGAAAGATGGTTGGGATCGCGCTGCCATGCCTCGTGCACGCCCAGTTGCAGCACGTCCGCGCTCGCCATGCCGAGCCAGCCGCGGGTGAGCCGCTGCTGGCCGTCGCGCCAGTCCAGCGCCAGCCACAGCCAGTCCCTGCCGCCCTCGGCGAGGAAGGCCGCCGGCAGCAGGCCGCCGCCGAACAGCCGGCCGAGCGCCGCCACCAGATCCTCGTGGGTCAGCGTCCACGCCAGCAGGCGCGCATCGCCGCTGTAGTCCTGCCAGTGCGCATCGCCGAGGGCGCTGTCGTCGGGTTCGTGCTCCAGCGCGAGCAGCAGGCGGCCGTGCGCATGGTCCAGCCCGACGCAGGGAAGGCCGGCGGCGTGCTGCTGGCCTACGCCGGCGCGCAGTTCCAGCTCGCCATCGCCGCCGCGCCATTGCAGGTGGTTGCCGCGCGAAAGCAGGGCCTGGGCGGCCGCGCGCAGGCCGTCGGCCGGCGTGTCCTGGGGCATGGCGGCGGCGGGCGGAACCGGGCCGTTCATCGCATCAGCCCTGGCCCAGCACGGCACGCGTCAGCTCGACCACGTTGTGCGCGCCGAGCTTCGCCATCAGGTTGGCGCGGTGCAGCTCGACCGTCTTGGGGCTGATCTTCAGGTCGTCGGCGATCACCTTGTTGAGCTTGCCGCCCATGATGCCGTCGAGCACCTGCCGCTCGCGGCGGGTGAGGCTGGCCAGCGCGCCGGAGGACGCCTGCGGCGTATGGCTGGCGAGCGCGGCGTGGATCGCCTCGATCAGCAGCGGCGCGTCGAACGGCTTCTCGATGAAATTGGCCGCGCCGTGGCGCATCGCCTCCACCGCCAGCGGCACGTCGCCGTGGCCGGTGACGAAGATCAGCGGCAGCGACAGGCCGCGGTGCCCCAGCTCGGCCTGCAGCTCCAGGCCGCTCATGCCGGGCATGCGGATGTCGCTGACCACGCAACTGCGCGCCGGCGGCGCTTCCTGCGCCAGGTCCTTTAGCAGCGCCTCGGCGCTGGCGTGGTCGCGCACCTGGAAGCCGGCCTGCTCGAGGATCCAGACGCACGACTCGCGGAATTCATGGTGGTCGTCGACCAGGTAGACGCGGGTCTCGGCAGCAACTGTCATCAAGCGGTACCTCGGGGCACGGTGAAAATCATCGCCAAGCCGTCCGGCTGGGGTTCGGCGAACAGGCGTCCTTCGTGGTATTCGATGATCGAGCGGCAGATCGCCAGGCCGATGCCGAGGCCGTCGGGCTTGGTGGTGTACAGCGGCGTGAACAACTGCTGCATGCCGCCCTCGTCGATGCCGCAGCCGCGGTCCACCACCCGCAGCTCGATCATGTCGTCGTAGTCGACGCGCGCCGACACGGTGATCTGCCGGCGCGCCGGCGGGGTGTCGCGCATCGCCTCGATCGCGTTCTTCACCAGGTTGAGCAGCACCTGCTCGATCATCACGCGGTCGGCGAAGATCGGCGGCAGGTCGGTGGGCAGCGCGGCGGCGATGGCCACCTGGTGCTGGCCGGCCTCCAGGCGCAACAGCTCGATCACGCCCTGCACCAGCGGCGCGCAGGCCAGATTCTGCCGGTGCGGCTCGCGGCTGCGCACGAACTCGCGGATGCTGCCGATGATCTGCGCGGCCCGCTCGGTCTGCCGCTTGGCCTGCCGTACGCCTTGCAGCAGGCGGTCGTGCCCGTTCGATTCGGCCAACTGCTCGCAGCCGGCCAGGTAGTTGATGGCCGCGCCGAGCGGCTGGTTCAGCTCGTGCGCGAGGGTGGTGGCCATCTCGCCCACGCTCATCATGCGCGAGGTGGACAGCAGTTGCTCGTGCTGCTCGCGGTGGCGGCGCAGCGATTCGATGCACTCGCTCATGTTGGTGAGGAACACCGCCTCGGCCGCCGCGTCAGGCGGCAGCGGGCGCCGCTCGATCCGGTACCAGCGGCGGCTCGCCGGCGCGTAATAGAGAAGGTGTCCGTCCTGTTCGCCGACGTGGTCGAAGTCGGCCTCGAACGCGTCGCGCGACGGCGCCTCGTCCCACTGCGCGAACTCGCCGCGGAAGGCCGGGTTGCAGCCGAGGGCGTCGCCGCTGCCGCGGTCGAACACGATGCACGGCCACGGCAGGACGTCGATCAGCGCGTGGCCATGCGTCGACGGGGCGTCGTCGCGTGGTGCTGGCTTGCGCTCTATGCGTGTCACGGGCATCGTCGCCTATCCTTGCCGGCGGGTATCGGATTCGTCCCCCAACGAATACGCAATCACCTCATTTAAGGAATCGGGATAATGCCATGAACAAATTGCTGCGCAACGTCACGGCGGGATTATGTTGGCCGACGGCGGCATTCGCCGCGGACGGCTCCGGCACGGGCGGCATGTGGCTGGGCCTGCTGGTGCCTCTGATTGCGGTTACCGTCGGGTTGCTGGCCCTGCTCTGGTGGCTGCGGCGGGGCCAGTCGCTGCAAGGGGGGCGGGGCCCGCTCAGGCTGGTGCAGGCGGTGGCCGTGGGCAGCCGCGAGCGCGTGGTGGTGCTGGATGCGCAGGACCGGCGCCTGGTGCTCGGTGTCACCGCACAGCGGGTCGAATTGATCGCCGAATTACGCCGCGAGGATACGTCTGGATAATGTGATTCATTTCACGGAAATTCGCGTTTCTGTAAACGGTTCGACATTTTCCGGTCGCCTGCGATTCATATTCACATTAGTGAATCCAAAACCTAGGGTTTTCCCTAGGTTTCGCATTTTGTAGGCGCTGTGTAGGTTCACCGGACAACCGATCGCCGACAGGGGGCATCGGCTGAAGTAATCGTATGTTCCGGCATGCGGCGACATCGGCAACGGCCAAGGGATCGGGGCGCCGGGAGGCGTCCCGGTCGGTCGGCCGTTCCGATGAGATGGAGTTCTTCGTGTCGCGCAGCATGGTCGTCGAAGTCTGCAGCAGGTATCGCCGGTGGCAGCGGCCGCGTCGCGGCGGCCCTGCGCGTCGCGAGGGGAGCGCAGGCTGATGGCGATCGAGGCGATCCTCGCGCGCTTCGCGCCTGGGCCGGGCGGCTCGCGCAGCTACAGCGACCTGGTACTGGTCGCCGGCGTGGTGGCGATCATCGGCCTGATGATCCTGCCGCTGCCGATGGTGGCGATCGACGCGCTGGTGGCGCTGAACATGCTGATCGGCGTCGGCCTGCTGCTGATCGCCATCTACATACCGGCGCCGGTGGCGTTCTCCAGTTTCCCCAGCGTGCTGCTGCTGACCACGCTGTTCCGCCTGGCCCTGTCGATCGCGATCACCCGCTCGATCCTGCTGCACGCCGACGGCGGCCACATCATCGACACCTTCGGCAACATGGTGGTCGGCGGCAACCTGATCGTCGGCCTGGTGGTGTTCCTGATCATCACCGTGGTGCAGTTCATCGTGGTGGCGAAGGGCGCCGAGCGCGTCGCCGAGGTGGCCGCGCGCTTCTCGCTGGACGCGATGCCGGGCAAGCAGTTGTCGATCGACTCGGACCTGCGCTCGGGCCTGCTCGAAAAGGACGAGGCGCGCCGCCGCCGGCGCCTGCTCGAGGTGGAGAGCCAGCTGCACGGCTCGCTCGACGGCGCGATGAAGTTCGTCAAGGGCGACGCGATCGCCGGCATGGTGATCATCGTGATCAACCTGCTCGGCGGCCTCGGCGTCGGCGTGATGATGCACGGCATGTCGCTGGGCGACGCCACCCATACCTACAGCGTGCTGACCATCGGCGACGGCCTGGTCGCGCAGATCCCCGCCCTGCTCGCCTCGATCTCGGCCGGCCTGATCGTCACCCGCACCGCCGGCGACGAGGAGGAGCGCAACCTCGGCGCGATCATCGGCAAGCAGATTTCCGGCGAGCCGCGCGTGCTGATGATCCTCGGCGGCATCGCGCTGGGCATGATGCTGGTGCCGGGGTTCCCGGTGGTGGTGTTCCTGCCGCTGGGGCTGGCCCTGGTCGGCGCGGCGTCCTGGCGCATGCGCGAGCGGGTCGGCTTCCTGCGCCGCCTGTTCAAGGTGCCGGAAAGCCAGGCCGAGCTGCTGCCGCCGGACCTGGCCGACAGCGATGCGCTGAGCGCGCCGCCGGCCCTGCTGCTGGAAGTGCACATGAGCGCGCTGCAGGCGCTGGGCAGCACCGCGGTGCGCAACCTGTTCCGTCAGGTGGTCGGCATGCTGCGCGAGGAGTACGGCGTGCCGCTGCCCAAGCCGGCCCTGCGTGCCGGCCTGACGCTGCCGCCGAACGGCTACGCGCTGTATGCCTATGGCGTGCGGATCGGCCACGGCGTGATCAAGCCGGACGCGCTGTTCCTGCCGGGACGCGGCGCATTGCCGTCGCCCGCGCCGGGCGAGCAGGCGCTGAGCGCCGAGACGGTGGCCGGCTTCCCGGGGCGCTGGATCGACCGCCACAGCGCCGCGGCCGCCAGCGCGCTGGAAGCGCCGCAGATGCTGCGCGAGCACATCCGGCTGGCGCTGGAGCGCCACCTGTCGCTGTTCGTCGGCATCCAGGAAACCTCCAACCTCTCCAACGGCCTGAGCCGCGACTACCCCGACCTGGTGCGCGAGATGCTGCGCGTGGTGTCGCCGCAACGCGTGGCGGAGGTGTTGAAGCGGCTGGTCGAGGAGCGCGTGCCGATCCGCCAGTTGCGCGACGTATTCGAGGCGATCACCGACGCCGCCAGCCGCGAGAAAGACATCGTGCTGGTCGCCGAGTACGTGCGCATGGCGCTGCGCCGCCACCTCAGCTACCGCTACGCCGACGACGCGCACGTGCTACGCGTGCTGGTGGCGCGGCCGGAGCTGGAGGAACGCCTGCGTCGCTCGGTGCACACCGGGCCGGCCGGCACCCAACTGGCGGTGGAGCCGGACCTGGCGGCGCGGCTGCTCGAGCAGATCGGCGAATTCGCGCGCGGCGAGCACGGCGAGACGATGGTGCTGCTCAGCTCGATGGACGTGCGTCGCCACCTGCGCAAGCTCACCGAGGCCGAATACGCCGACATCCCGGTGCTTTCTTATCAGGAACTGGTGCCCGATCTACGTCTGGTGCCGGTAGGACAATTGGCCGCCTGAGCGGCCGGATCTCATGCAAGGGCCAAGGAATCCAATGATGCGACGAGACAGGGGCGGGCAGGACAGGATGCGTTGCTGGCAGTTCGGCGGGCTGCTGGCCGGCCTGCTGCTGTTCACGGGAGTCGCGCAGGCCGCGGCGATCCCCTTCAAGAAGGGCACCACCGAGGTGCAGAGCGACAAGAGCCTGCGCGAGATCCTGCCGGACTTCTTCCACGACCAGGGCCTGGAGGTGGTGCTGAGCCCGCAGGTGGCGGCGCGCGGCGGCACCGTCAACGGCAACTTCAAGGGCAGCTACGCGCAGGTGTGGCGCCGCATCGCCAACAGCAACGACCTGCTCGCCTACTACGACGGTTCGGCCGTCTACATCTACCTGACCGCCGAGCGGCAGACCGACTACACCAGCGTGCCGCTGCCGGCCGAGAAGCAGTTCCTCGCCGCGATGGCCAGCGTGAGCTGGTCCGACAGCGCCAACGTGTGGAAGATGGAGCCGAGCACCGGCCTGGTCACCGCCACCGGCACCAAGCGCTTCGTCGAGCAGGTGAAGCAGATGGCGCAGACCGTGTCCGGGCTGGGCCGCAACGTCGACACCCGCTTCAAGTTCTACCCGCTCAAGTACGCCTGGGCCTCGGATACCACGATGACCGTGGGCAACCGGCAGGTGACGATCCCCGGCGTCGCCAGCGTGCTGCGCGCGCTGGTCGGCGAGGCCGGCGAGGGCCGCTTCGACGGTGCCAGCCGGCTGCTGCCGTCGCGCCAGCAGGGCCTGCGCGGGCAGGGGCTGGCCGCGCAGGGGCAGCAACTGCCGCCCCCGCTGGGCGACTACGGCAGCCAGCCAGACGACGACGGCCTGGTACCGCCGGCGGCGCCGCTGGGGCCGCGCGGATCGTCGGGCGGACTGCAGGCGGTGGACGGCGCCGGCGACGTGCGCATCGTCGCCGACAGCTTCCGCAACGCGATCATCGTGCGCGACACGCCCGAGCGGCTGCCGATGTACGACGACCTGATCCGCAACCTCGACGTGGCGCCGCAGATGGTGGAGATCGAAGCCACCATCATCGACGTCGACAAGAGCAAGGCGCGCAAGCTCGGCGTCAACTGGTTCTACCGCAACCACCGCACCACCGTCGGCTTCCAGACTGGCAACGCGACGTCCGGCATCGGCAGCGATTCGCTGGCGAACCAGGCGCTGATGCTGGCGGCGCTCGGCCTGGGCGACACCAGCGGCATCCCCGGCCTGTTCGGCAACGGCCTGCAGCTCGGCGCGATCCTCGGCAACCCCGGCAAGTTCGTGGCCAGCGTCAACGCGCTGGAGGACGACGGCGTCACCCACGTGCTGACCCGGCCGCAGGTGATCACCATGAGCGACGCCGAGGCGGTGATCCAGAGCAACCAGACCGTCTACGTGCCGGTCGCCGGCGCCTACAGCCAGGACCTCTACAACATCATCGCCGGCACCACCCTGCGCGTGACGCCGCACGTGGTGACCGAGAACGGCCAGCGCGAGATCCGCATGCTGGTGCAGATCGAGGACGGCAACGTCACCTTCCAGGCGAAGGACGCCAACAAGATCCGCTACCCGATCGTCTACCAGAATGCGGTGAACACGCAGGCGATCATCCGCGAGGGCCAGGGCCTGCTGCTCGGCGGGCTGACCCAGGACAAGCTGGACAACGCCGAGAGCAAGATCCCGATCCTCGGCGACATCCCGCTGCTGGGCTACCTGTTCAAGACCGTGCAGAAGCAGCGCGCGCATACCGAGCGGCTGTTCCTGATCACGCCGCGGCTGGTCGCGCTGAACCGCATCAGCGGGCAGGCGACGCCCAGTTCCTCGCAGGTCACGATCGAGACGCAGCAGCAGCTGGACAAGCAGGAAGAGCGCAAGGACGCCTGGTGGAACCACAAGCGCAGCCAGGTGCAGCAGCCACTGCCCTCGCCTTCGCCGGTGCCGAACGACGGCGTGATCCAGGCGGTGCCGGTGGCGCCGGTGCCGGCGCGGCGCTGAGCACGGAGGACGCCCCATGAGCCGGCCCGCCGCCCAGCACCGCAGCCTCGAACGGACCGCCAAGGTCCAGTTGAGCCTGCGCGTGTTCAGCGGCGTGCATGCCGGCGCCGAAGTGCGCCTGCCGCAGCGCGGCATCCTGATGATCGGCCAGGCCGACGACTGCGACCTGATCCTGGCCGACCCGGCGATCGCCGCGCACCACTGCGTGCTCACCGCGGTCGGCGACCAGGTACTGCTGCGCGCGATGGAAGGTACGGTGGAGACCGACGACGGCAGCATCGCCGTCGGCGAGAACATCAGCCTGGAGCATTTCGCGCTGGTGCGCCTGGGCGACGTGCAGTTCGCGGTGGGGCCGCACTGGAGCGCACAGTGGCAGCACGTCGCCGACAGCGCCGGCGACGGCGTCGCGGCGCTGACCGAGAAGCAGATGGCCGGCCGCCGGCGCGGCGTGCTGGCGGTGGTCGGCCTGCTGCTGCTGGTGGCGGCGCTGGTGCTGTTCGGCAGTTGGCAGGTCACCCATCCGGTGGCCCTGCCGGAGCGCAACGTGGCGCAGCAACTGGAGCAGGTGCGCGGCATCCTCAAGCAGATGTCGCTGTTCCACGTCAGCGCGACCAGCGGCGCGGGCGACCGGCTGCTGGTGCGCGGCGTGGTGGGCAATGCCGCGCAGTTGCCGCAGCTCAAGCAGCGCCTGGGCGCCGCCGGCCTGATCACCGAACTGAGCGTGCGCGACTGGCCCAGCGTGGCGAGCCAGGTGCGCGACATCTTCGCGATGCACGGCTACACCGTGGAGAGCCACCTGCTCGACACCGGCGGCATCGAGGTGACCGGCCACTTCGGCGACCCGGCCCACGCCGAGAAGGTGAAGCGCGAGGTGCTCGGTTCGGCCGACATGCAGAACCTCAACACCGACGCGCTCGGCCTCAGCATGGCCCTGAAGAACGTCGACGAGGGCAAGCCGGAGCCGCCGAAGGCCGACCCCGGCAAGCGCATCCGCCGCGTGATCAGCGGCGACGAGCCCTACCTGGTCACGGCCGACCAGTCGCGCTACTACCCGGGCAACCCCCTGCCGCAAGGCGGGGTGTTCCTGAGCGTGGACGAGCGCGACGACGTGCTGGTGCGGCTGCCGGACGGCAGCATCAAGCAGCTCGAAAAGAGCGACGAATACCAGAAGCTGCACGACCTGGACCCCAGCGGGATGGCGGCCGCCATCACGCCGGCGCCCGCCGGTTCGGCGGCGCCGTCCTCATCCGCGGCGGAGGCGCCATCGCCGCGGCCATAGACGCAAGACGGACCTTGCGGTCCACGGGCGCGTGCGGCGGTTGCCGTTCGCGCCGACCGGATCGGCGATGCCGGTCCACCCCGGAGCCCACCATCGATCGGCGTGGCCCCGTCATCCAATCGAGGAGATGAACATGAGCAGCAACCCGATCAACGGCAACGGCAGCACCACGCAGTTCCCCGACCTGGCCCGCACCATCGCCGCCGGCAGCGCCAGCGCCGGGCAGTCGGCCAGCGCCGACGATTCCAAGAGCTGGTTCGAGGCGATGGCCAAGGCGTGGGGCAACGCGCTCGACCAGCAGGCCTCCAAGGTCACCGCGCTGTCCTCGAAGATCAGCGAGAGCGGCGGCGACACCCCGTCGGTGATGACCCAACTGACCGCCGAGAGCCTGAAGATGCAGTTCCTCTCGACCAATGCCTCGACCTCCAACAACGCCGTGGGCCAGGCGCTGGAAACGCTGGGTCGCAAGCAGTAACGCCGTCCGGACCCACGTGGAGGTGGATACATGAATGTGCTCCCGACCCAGATGCTCAGCGTCGCCAACTTCGCCGCCACGCCGGCGGCGAACACGGCGCCGGCGCATCTCGACGACGTCGCCAAGTTCAAGCAGAGCTTCGCCGACGCCGCGCCCAAGCCGGCCGCCACCGAGGCGGTGACGCCGGTGTCGCACGAGCTGTCGCCCAGCCTCAAGGCGGTGCTCGGCCAGTTCGATTCGCTCAACGGCCAGGCCAGCCGCCTCGGCAAGCTGTCCGAGGCGATGAAGGCGAACTCGCGCGACCTCTCGCCCGGCCAGATCATCGACATGACGCTGAAGTGCCACGAGCTGGTGTTCCAGGCCGAGCTCACCTCGAACGTCGCCAACCGCAGTTCGGAAGGCGTGCAGCAACTGTTCCGCCAGCAGTCCTGAGGATCGACATGGTGAAAAGCTGGACGATGCCTCGTTCCCTGTCGCGGCCATGGCGGCTGGCGGCCCTGCTGCTCGTGCTCGGGCTGCTGGCCGGCTGTGCCCGCGACGTGCTGTATTCCAAGCTCGACGAGCAGCAGGCGAACGAGGTGGTGGCGGCCCTGCTCAACCACGGCATCGATGCCGGCAAGCAGCCGGCCGAGCGCGGCGACGGCTGGCAGGTGGTGCTGGACCGCCGCGACATGCCGGCGGCCGTGGCCGTGCTGAACGACGCCGGGCTGCCGCGCCAGAGCACCGACAGCGTCGGCCAGTTGTTCAAGAAGGACGGCTTCGTCTCCTCGCCGACCGAGGACAAGCAGCGCTTCATCTACGCCCGCGAGCAGTTGCTGGCCGGCGCGCTGCGCAAGCTCGACGGCGTGGTCGACGCCTCGGTCAGCCTGTCGATCCCCGACAAGGACCCGATCGCCGACAAGCCGCCGGTCGGCTCGGCGGCGGTGATGATCATCGCCCGGCCCAATGCCGGCATCGAGAGCCGCGCGCCGGACATCAAGTCGATCGTGATGAACGGCACCGAGGGGCTCACCGACCCGAGCCGGGTCACCGTACAGTTCTTCCAGCGCACGCCGACCGAGGTGGCGCCCACCGCGACGCGCGGCGGCGTGCTCGCAGGCAGCATGCGCGGCGACGTCGCCTCGCTGCTGCTGATCGGCTTCGCCGTGCTGGCGCTGGTCCTTGCCGGCGTGCTGCTGTGGCGCAACCGCTATGCGCTGATGGGCCGGCAGACCCGTTCGCTGAGCCGCCGCGAGGTGCCGGGTGAGCGCTGAACGCGCCTTGCGCCAGTGCCATGCGCAGGCCCTGCTCGACGGCCTGCATCCGCAGCATTGCGGCAATTTCCCGGCGGCGCTGCACGAGCGTGCCCGCCATTCCGCGCTCGGCCGCCGCCACCTGACCCGCGCCGCCCTGGCGCGCGCGCCGGCCTTGTTCGAGCCGGACCAGGAGCGCTGGCAGGCCTGGCAGGACGACCAGCCCTGGCTGCTGTGGCCGCAGCCGCGGCTGATGGACTTCACCCGCGAGCTCGGCGCGCTGTCGCTGGCGCCGGCATTGCGCGTGGTGCTGGAGCGCAACGCGGTGCTTTTCCTGCGCGAGGCGGTCGGCGCCGAGCTGTGGCGCCTGGTGCAGGCGGCCGACCCCTGGCGCGGCCGCGCCTCGGAGACCATCCGCCTGATGGGCAACGCCCTGCTGCAGCGTTGCGGGCACGACGCCGCGGCGCTGCGCTCGTCGCTGTTCGAGCGGGGCAAGATCGAATTCCTCGGCCATGCCGAGCGCGCCGGCGGCGTGCTGGCGGCGCGGCTGGGGCTGGCCTATGCGGCGATCCCGGCCGAGCCGTGCGCGCGCGAGTGCTGGCTGCCGGCCGACGCGGTGGCGCAGCGGCTGGCGCATTACGTCGGCCTCGCCGCGGAAGTTGCCGGCGACGACGAAGCGGAGCCGGCGGCATGAACGCACTGGTCACCGACCGCGAGCGCTTCCGGCTCTATCTCGATGCCGGCGTCGTGCCGGCGTCGGCGTGGACGCCGCTGGAGCAGGCGCAGCAGATCGTCGAGCAGGCCAATGCGCTGCTGCGCCAGGCCGAGGCCGAGGTCGAGCAGATCCGCACGCAGGCGCGCCACGAGGGGTTGGTGGAAGGGCGCGAGCGCGGCCTGCGCGACTGCGCGAACGCGTTGAAGGCACTGGCCGAGGCGCGCGCTGCCGCCACCGCCGACCTGCGCCGCCGCGCCGGCGACATCGCGATCGGCGTGGTGCGGCACATCGCGCCGGCGCTGGGCGCCGAGCGGCTGGTCGCGGCGCTGGTCGCCGAGGCGATGCAGAAGCTGGTGTTCGAGCCTCACCTGCTGGTACGCGTGCATCCGGACGTGGCCGAGCAGGCGCGCGCCGAGGTCGCCGCGCTGGGCGCGGCAGTGGCGCCGGACACCGAGATCATCGGCGACCCGGAGCTGGACCGCTTCGACTGCATCATCGAATCGGCCGGCGGCGTGGTGCGCGCCGGGTTCAACGAACAGCTCGACCAGGCGCGGGTGATCCTCGCCGCCGCCGAGCAGGCCAGCGGAGGCCGGCATGGCCGTCCAGACGCCTGAATTCCAGCCGCTGCCGACGGGCGACGACCCGCTGCTGCGTGCGCTGAGCCGGCGCGACACCCTGCAGCGCGTGGGCCGCGTCGCCGAGGCCTACGGCACCCTGGTGCGCGCCACCGGCGTGCGCGCGGCGATCGGCGAGCTGTGCCTGCTGGAACAGCCCGATACCGGCTTCAGCCTGCCGGCCGAGGTGGTCGGCGTGTCGCAGCAGCAGACCCTGCTGACCCCGCTGGGCCCGCTGGAGGGCATCTCCAGCGCCACCATCGTCACCGCCACCGGCAAGCAGGCCACCGCGCCGGCCGGCCTGAGCCTGCTCGGCCGCGTGCTGGACGCGCACGGCGAGCCGCTGGACGGGCTCGGCCCGCTGGCCGGCGTGGAGCGCGTGCCGCTGTACGCGCCCTCGCCCAACCCGCTGGGGCGCCGCGCGATCGACGAGGCGATGCCGACCGGCGTGCGCGCAATCGACGCCGCGCTGACCATCGGCCGCGGCCAGCGCACCGGCATCTTCGCCGTGGCCGGCGGCGGCAAGAGCACCTTGCTCGGCATGCTGGCGCGCAACGCGCAGGCCGAGGTCAACGTGATCGTGCTGGTCGGCGAGCGCGGCCGCGAGGTGGGCGAGTTCCTGCACGACAGCCTCGGCGAGGAAGGCCTGAAGCGCAGCGTGGTGGTGGTCGCCACGTCGGACCGCCCGGCGCTGGAGCGCAGCCGCGTCGCCTGGCTCGGCACCGCCATCGCCGAGTATTTCCGCGACCGCGGCATGAACGTGCTGCTGATGATGGATTCGGTCACCCGCTTCGCGCGCGCACTGCGCGACGTCGGCCTGGCGATGGGCGAGCCGCCGTCGCGGCGCGGCTTCACGCCGTCGGTGTTCTCCGCGCTGCCGCGCCTGTTCGAGCGCGCCGGCACCAACGAGAAGGGGGCGATCACCGCCTTCTACACCGTGCTGATGGAAGACGAGGACGGCACCGACCCGATCGCCGAGGAAGTGCGCTCGATCCTGGACGGCCACATCTACCTGTCGCGCAAGCTGGCCCAGGCCAACCACTACCCGGCGATCGACATCCTCGCCAGCGCCAGCCGCCTGATGCCGCGCGTCGCCGCGCCGGCGCAGCAGCGCGCCGCCGGCCTGCTGCGGCGCTACCTCGCCAAGTACCGCGAGATCGAGATGCTGCTGCAACTGGGCGAGTACAAGCCCGGCGGCGATGCCGATGCCGATACCGCGATCGCGCGGATCGAGGCGATCAACCAGTTGCTGCGCCAGGGCACCCACGAACAGGCCGACTTCGCCGCGACGCGCAGCCGGCTGAGCACGGCATGCACGTGAAAGACGGAAGAAGCGCATGAGTACGAACCAATTCCCGCTGGAACCGCTGCGCCACGTACGCGACATCCGCCTGCGCGCGCTGGAGTCGGCATTGCAGCGCTGCCGCGCGCGGCACGACGAGGCCGAGCGGCAGCGCGCCGCGGCGCAGGCGCAACTGGAGCAGGCGCAGGCCGACCGCCAATCGTTCGCCACCTCCTCATGGCGCGATCTCTTCGACGACGGCGTGCCCACCGCGCTGGCGATGGCCCGCTATGAGCGCCACCTGGCCCTGCTCGACCACGGCATCGGCGCGAGCCGGCTGGTGCTGGCCGAGCGCGAGCGCGAGTGCGCCGAGGCGGCGGCCGAACTGGAAGCGGCCGCCGCGGCGTGGCGGCAGGCGCGCCGCAAGCTCGACGCGGTGGGCGAACTGAAACAAGGGTGGCTGCGCGAGGCGCGCAACCGCATCGAATGGCGCGAGGAGCAGAGCCTGGAAGAGCTGCTGCTGCACCAGGCGCCGGCACGCTGAGGGCCATACCATGCACGGTGAATCCGTTTCATCATCGTCTTCTTCGCGCGATGCCGCCGCCGCCCGGCAGGCGACGCACAAGCAGCGCGACAAGGCCGATCCGGCGCGCGAGCGCGAGGACGCCCCGCGCTTCCGCAAGCTGATGGAAAAGCGCGGCGACACGCCCGACGAAGAGGTCGCCGGGACGGCCGGCGGCACCGGCAGGAAAGCATCGCCCGACGAGCAGGCCCTGCGCGAGCTTCTGCAGAGCCAGCTCGGCGCCGCCGACGGCAAGCCGCTCGTGCCGCCGCGGGGCGACGACGACGGGCGGGACGGCGACGGGCAGCAGCAGGGCCAGGGCGACGGCCAATCGCTCGGCGGGCTGCCGGTGGGCCTGCAGTTCCAGCAGCAGGCGCAGCAGGTCATCCTGCATGCCGCGCAGCAGCCGGCCGCGGCCGGCCCGGCCATGCTGGCGCCGGCGCTGGCCGAGCTGATCGAGCGGCACGTGAAGCAGTTGCTGGTGCCGGACGCCAGCTCGCGCAGCTCGGCGCAGACGCGCGAGATCATGCTCACGCTGAAGGACGACGTGCTGCCCGGCACCGAGCTGTGGCTGAGCCGCACCGAACAGGGCTGGCGCCTGCGTGCGGACACGCGCTCGGCGGACAGCTACCGCGCCCTGGTCGACGGCGCGCCGCAACTGATCGAGCGGTTCGCCGCCGGCAACCTCGGCACGCTCGAAATCGACCCGATCCTGCTCGGCTGACGGAGGCATTCCCATGGGCTGGCTGTCATCGCACTTGTCGCACGATCTGTCGATGCTTGGCCTGCGCGGCCACCGGGGCGATTACGGCGGTGGCGACGGCATGCCGTTCCGCTACGCGATGTCGCCCGGCGATACGGTTGGCGGGCTGGCGCGGACCCTGGGCTTCACGGTCGACGCCCTGCTCGGGGTCAACCCGGGACTGCGCGCCGATACGCCGCTCACGCCGGGCATGCAATTGAACCTGCCTGCCGGCGCGGGGCAGGTTCCGCACGACGATGGCAGCGAGGCGAACCGCGGCCAGGTCCCGCGCGACCCGCCGCCCGGCCAGAACTGGCACGAGCTGCCGTCCGCGCCTGCGCTGCCGCGCAGCTTCACGGTGGTGCTGGCGACGTCGCCGCAGCAGGTGGACGTGCGGCTGGCCGGCCAGCCGGCGAACGACGCGGGCATCGCCACGGCCGGCCGGGCGGTGCCGCTGGCGGCGAATCCGTCGGCGGGCAATGCCGCTGCCGTCCCCGCAGGCTATGGCGTACAACTGGCCAGCGGCGCGGGCGGTGCGGGCAGCGCGAACGGCGCCGGCCAGGCGCTCAGCTATGCACAGGCGGCCGGATTGCTGATGCAGGCCGCCAACAGCCAGCGCACCGACGACCGCCAGCTGCCGCCACCGCCGCCCATGCCACCACCGTCAGGCACGGACCGTGCGCCGCCGGTGACCCAGGCAATGCCGCTGCAGGGCGGCTGGAGTGTGTCGCCCTCGGCGAGCTGGAGCGTCGTGCCGGTGGCCGCCGGCAACGACGAGGCGAAGCTGCAGATCATGGCGCTGCTGGTGGCCCAACTGGGCGGCAGCATGATGGCCTCCTCGTCGTCGATGCCGCAGGGACCGGGCTTCATCGATCCGCAGGCGCTGGCGGCGCAGGCCGCCAGCCTGCGCGCCGGCCGGGTGATCGACCTGGGCGCCGGGCGCAGCATGCAGGTCAGCCTGGTGAACGACCGGCTGGGCCGGATCGATGCGATCGGCCGGGAAGGCCAGGCCGCGACCCGGCGCACCGGCGACGGGCTCGACGAGCTGCGGGCCCGGCAGGCCGAGCCGGACGAGGAAGCCGCGCCTACCGACGAGCAGCGCGAGGAAGGGCGCCGTCGCCGTGCCGCGGTGGCCGCGCTGCGCCGCCGCAGGCGCATGCACAGCGTGCGCTGCCGCTATCGCCGCGGCCTGCGTCTGGCCTTGTGCCGGGAGGGCGGGCGCTACCCGTCGGGGGTGGATCTGGCGGAGTTCCGCAGCCGCCAGTTGCCGCGCTACCTGTGGCAGCGCCACCAGGACGGCGCGGCGGACAAAGGCGATCGCCCGTAGCGGAGCTTTTGGCCGGTTGCGATAACGCGACCGCGTCCCGGCCCGGCAGGCCGCAACGCCGGAAATCGGCTTTCGAGAAGGCTTGCAACCGTGCGGCCAGCCGGTCTCCCCGCTTCGTGGCCATGATTTGAAATTGAATTCAAATTTAAATAATGTGCCGGCATGGCAACCCGCACTCCACGCCCCCCGCGCCGCCGCGGCCGCCCGCCCGCAGCGAAATCCGGCGAGCAGCGCCAGCGCCTGCTCGATGCCGCTCTGGACCTGTTCGGCGAGCGCGGCATCGCCGCCACGCCGCTGAACGCGATCGCGCGCCGCGCCCACGTCACGCCGGCCCTGCTGCACTACTACTTCGACAGCCGCGACGCGCTGATCGGCGCGGTCGTGCAGGAGCGGTTGCAGCCGCTGGTCGAGCGGGTGGCCGGCACGCTCGGGGAGATCGACAGCGCCGATCCGCGCGAGGCGCTGCGGCGGCTTGCGGCCGGCATCCTCGCCACGGTATCGGCGACGCCGTGGCTGCCGCCGCTGTGGGTGCGCGAGATCCTCGCCGAGGAGGGCCTGCTGCGCGAACACCTGCTGGCCCGGATCGCGCCCGGCATCGCCCTGCGCCTGCGCGAGCTGGTGCAGCGGGGACAGGCCGCGGGCCTGCTCAATCCCGGGCTCGATCCGCGCTTGCTGCTGGTGTCGCTGGTCGGCCTGACCATCTTCGCGCTCGCCGCCGCGCCGGTATGGCGGCGGCTGCCGGACAGCGCCGACATCGACACCGAGACCCTGAGCCGCCACGTGCTCGCCCTGCTGGGCAGCGGACTGGAGCCACCCCATGCCTCGAACTGACCGCCGCTGGCTGCCGTGCGCGGCCGCGCTGCTGCTTGCCGCCTGCCATCGCCAGGCGCCGGCCGACATGCCCGGCACCCTGGAATGGGACCGCGTGAACGTGCTGGCCGAAGCCTCCGAGCCGGTGATCGCGCTGGCGGTGAAGGAAGGCGATACGGTGCAGGCCGGCCAGTTGCTGCTGCAGCTCGATCCGCGCCGCACCGACGCCGAACTGGCGGCCGCCCGCGCCGACGTGCAGCGGCTCGGCGCGCAACGGGACGAACTGCGCCACGGCGCGCGCATCGAGACCATCGACGCCAGCCGCGCGCAACTGGCCCGTGCCGACAGCGATGCCGCCAATGCCCGCCGCGCGCACGAGCGCGCGCTCGCCCTGCGCCGCAGCGGCACCATCGCGCAGGCGCAGCTCGACGATGCCGCCACCGCCTTGCGGATGGCGCAGGCCAGCGCGGATGCCGCGCGCGCACAGCTCACCGAACTGCTGCACGGCACCCGGCCGGAGCAACTGGAACAGGCCGAGGCGGCGCTGGCCGGTGCTCAGGCCAAGGCCCGCCAGCTCGCCGTCGCCCGCGAGCGCCTGGACGTGCGCGCGCCGCGCGCCGGCCGCGTCGATGCGCTGCCGTTCCGGCTCGGCGACCAGCCGCCCATGGGTGCGACCGTGCTCAGCCTGCTCGCCGGCGAAGAGCCGTACGCGCGGATCTACGTGCCGGAGCGCCTGCGCAGTTCGCTGCAGCCGGGCCAGCACCTGCCGGTCCACGTCGATGGCGTGGATGCGCCGTTCGACGCGGTGGTGCGCAGCGTGCGCAGCGAGCCGGCGTTCACGCCGTACTACGCGCTCACCGGCGACGACGCCTCACGGCTGTCGTACCGCGCCGAGCTGGTGCTGCAGGGCGTGGCCGCGCGCCGGCTGCCGGCCGGCCTGCCCTGCCACGCCGAGGCACCGGATGAGCGACGCTGAAACCGCGATCGAGACGCACGGGCTGACCCGCCGCTTCGGCGCGCTGGTCGCGGTCGACCATCTCGACCTCGCCGTGCGCCGCGGCGAGGTGTTCGGCTTCCTCGGCCCCAACGGCTGCGGCAAGTCCACCACCATCCGCATGCTGTGCGGACTGCTGCTGCCCAGCGAAGGCGAGATCCGCGTGCTCGGCCTGGCGATCCCGCGCGAGGCCGAGGCGCTGCGGCGGCGGATCGGCTACATGACGCAGAAGTTCTCGCTGTACGACGACCTCACGGTGGCCGAGAACCTCGATTTCGTGGCGAAGGTGCACGGGCTGGACCGCGCAGCGGCCGGCCGGCGGCTGGATGAGCTGATGCAGGTCTACCGCCTGGGCGAACAGCGCGCGCAACTCGCCGGCACCCTGAGCGGCGGCCAGAAGCAGCGCCTGGCGCTGGCCGCGGCGGTGCTGCACCGTCCCGAGCTGCTGTTCCTGGACGAACCGACCAGCGCGGTCGATCCGCAGTCGCGGCGCGACTTCTGGGACGCGCTGTTCGCGCTCGCCGACGCCGGCACCACCCTGCTGGTTTCCACCCACTACATGGACGAGGCCGAGCGCTGCCACCGCCTGGCGATCCTGCAGCGCGGCCGGCTGATGGCCGAAGGCCGTCCGCGCGAACTGATGGATGCCCTGCCCGGACGCGTACTGCAGGTGGAATGCGAGGCGCCGCGGAAGGCGCAGCGGGCGCTGGAACGCCTCGACGGCGTGCGCTCCTGTGCGCAGATCGGCGCCAGCCTGCGCGTGCTGGCCGACGATGGCGACGATGTCGCCGGACGCATCGGCAGCGCGCTGTCGCAGGCCGGCATCGAGGCGAAGGTCGAGCCTGTCAGGCCGAACCTGGAGGACGTCTTCGTCGCCGCCACGCATGCCCCCGACGATGCGCGCGCGGCGACGGAGCCGGCGGCATGAGCGCCGCGCTGCGCCGGCTGTGGGCGGTGGTGGTGAAGGAGCTGCGCCAGTTGCGCCGCGACCGGCTCACCTACGCGATGATCGTAGGCATTCCCGCCATGCAGCTGCTGCTGTTCGGCTACGCCATCAACCTGGACGTGCGGCACCTGCCGGCGGCGGTGGTCGACCAGGCGCAGACGCGCAACGCGCGCGAGCTGGTGGCCGAGCTGGCGCAGTCGCAGGTGTTCGACTTCCGCTACCGGCTGACCACGCCGGCCGGCATCGACCGCCTGCTCAAGGAAGGCCGGATCAGCGCCGCGCTGGTGATCCCGGCGGACTTCGAGCACCGCCTGGCCGAGCCGGACCGACCGGCCGTGCAGATGGTGGTCGACGGTTCCGACCAGGTGGTGCAGCAGGCCGCGCGGCAGGTCGGCGCGCTGCCGGTGCGGGAGCTGCTGGCCGGGCGGGCGGTGTCGCCGCCGCCGGCGCAGGTGGAGATCGCCAGCTACTACAACCCCCAGCGGCTGGCGCCGCTGAACACCGTGCCGGGCCTGGTCGGCGTGATCCTGACCATGACCATGGTGATGTTCACGGCCATCGCGCTGGTGCGCGAGCGCGAGCGCGGCAACCTGGAGTTCCTGATCACCACGCCGCTGTCGCCGCTGGAGCTGACCCTCGGCAAGGTGCTGCCGTTCGTCGCGATCGGCCTGCTGCAGACCACGCTGGTCCTGCTGCTCGGCTATTTCGTGTTCCGCGTGCCGGTGCGCGGGGCGCTGCCCGACCTGTACGCGGCGGCGCTGCTTTTCATCGTCGCCTGCCTGGCCCTGGGCGTGCTGATCTCCACCCTGGCCTCAACCCAGTTCCAGGCGATGCAGGCGGCGATCTTCACCTTCCTGCCGCAGATCCTGCTGTCCGGCTTCATGTTCCCGTTCGAGGGCATGCCGCGGATCGCGCAATGGCTGGCGGAACTGTTCCCGCTCACCCATTTCATCCGGCTGGTGCGCGGCATCGTGCTGCGCGGCGCCGGGCTGGGCGACCTGTGGCCGGAACTGGCCGCGCTGGCGGCGTTCTCCGCCGTCGCGCTGGCCGCGGCGGTGCTGCGCTTCCACAAACGGCTGGATTGACGGGCATGGCCATCGTGGCCGGCCCGGCGATGTTCCGCGGCTAGCCGGCCGGACCTTCCACCGCCACCCCATGCTCGCGCAACCATTGGTGGACGCGTTCGTGCTGCGCCTTGGCGGCGGGATTGAGGCCGCCGGCCGGCAGCACGTTGAAATAGGCCTGGAAGGTGTCGCCGCGGCGGTTGCGCAAGGCCGGGTCGGCGCCGGCTTCGAGCAGCCGCAGCACGGCGGCGGTCTTGTGCACCTGTGCGGCGACGTGCAGGGGCGTGTTGCCCAGGTGGTCGGCGCGGTTGGGGTCGGCGTGGTGCGCAAGCAGCAGGTCGAAGGCGTCCTCGCGCGGATTCATCAGTGCGGCAGCCAGCGGCGGCGCGCCGGTGGAGCCGTGCGGCGCGTTCGGGTCGGCGCCGTGGTCGAGCAGCAGGCGAAGGTAGGCCGGGTCGTCCGCCATCGCGGCCATGTGCAGGACGGTGGCGCCGCCGATGCCGGGCTGCCCGGGCCGGGCGCCGGCGTCGAGCAGCGCGCGCAGGCCGGCAAGGTTCTTCTGCAGCAGGGCCCATTCCAGCAGAGTGACGCCGTGCTCGCCATGGGCATTGGGATCGGCGCCCCCGGCCACCAGCGACCGCACGTCGGCGGCATTGCCCGCGGCGGCGGCGTCGGCCAGCGCGGCGACCCGCGTATCGGGGAAAACCTGGTCCGCGTGGGCGTGTTCCATCCGTGTCGTTCCCGAAGCGCTGCCGGCCAGCAGGCCGGCGGATAGCAGCCAGCATGCCCAACGGCGGACCCGATGACTACTGTTCCGATGGCGGCTGGGCATGGGCGGTGGTCCTGCGTGCCGGCGATGCGGCTGCGCCGTCGCGTGCTGCCGCGGCGTGGCGGAGGATCATGCGGTCCAGGGATGGTCCTTGCCCAGCGCGTCGATCACCGGGTCGATCATGTGCAGGTCGACCGAATGCTTCAGCTTTGCCGCCTGGTAGCCGGCTTCCAGCACTTCCGCCTTGCCGTACAGCCAGTCGTACCAGTGCAGTTGCGGGGCCGCCACCGGCGCCGGGTCGTGCAGCGCGATCTTGTGGCCGACCGCGTCCGGCAGCGGCGTGCCTTCCTGCGCGCTGGTGAGCACTTCGCCATCGACCGCATAGCGGCGCACCAGGCCCTGCTCCGCCTGCCGCTTCAGCGCCGCGGGATCGCCTTCGGGAATCAGCCGGCGCAGGGTCGCGTCGTTGAGGCCGGAGGCGTTGAAGGTGACCGCCGGCGTGTCCGTGGCCAGCGCCGCCATGGAGGCGAGGCCGCCGCCGAGCGAATGCCCGATGATCGCCAGGTCGTGGCCGAAGGCCACCTTCGCCTGCGTCGCCAGCGCCACCGCCTGGTTGTACTCGGCGGCCGGCAGCCCGACGCCCTGGCGGGCGTTGTCCAGCCAGTCCTTGATGTCGTTGGAGCCGGCGAAGGCGAGCACGTGGTTGCCGCCAGCGTCCTGGTAGACAGCCGCGCGGAAGCCGGTCGAGGGGTCTTCCAGCGAGGCCGGGTCGATCCCGGCGGCGCGCAACTGGCCGTCGTCCAGCCGCTGCCAGCCATCGATGCCGCGGCTGGACGGGTCGTACACATCCTGGCTGATCCGCGCCAGCTGCATGTCGATCGACCGGGCATCGGTGCCGCGGACCCGGGCGTCGAAGGCGGCCGCGCCGTTGCCGCCGGCGAACAACTGCCGCGCAAGACCAGCCAGGGCCGGATTGAACGCGAGCTGCGGGGTGGACCGGTGCGGCGTGCCGGCCGCTGCCGGCGGGGCGGCGCCGGCCGGCGAGGCCGTGTCCGTGGCCAGGCCGGTCGCATGGTTGCGATAGGTCTGCGTTTCCAGATACATCGCAACACCTCCCCGGGGCATGTGGCCCCCACCATAGACCGGCGTCGCCGCACGATCAGCTAGGGCGATCCCTAGCTGGGGTTTGCCCGAGGCGGTGCGGTGATGCGGTCGGGGCCCGGGCGCTAGAATGCGCGGCATGCATATCTTCAAGGTGTTCCAGATCGAGGCGGCGCATCGCCTGCCGAACGTGCCGGCCGGGCACAAGTGCGCGCGCCTGCACGGGCATTCGTTCCGGATCGAGATCCACGTGGCCGGCGAACCGTCGCCGGAACTGGGCTGGGTGATGGACTTCGCCGACGTCAAGGCGGCGTTCGCGCCGCTGTACGACCAGCTCGACCACCACTACCTCAACGACATCGCCGGCCTGGAGAATCCCACCAGCGAGACGCTGGCGCGCTGGATCTTCCGCCGCCTCGAACCGGCGCTGCCCGGCCTCGACAAGGTGGTGGTGCACGAGACCTGCACCTCCGGCGCGAGCTGCAGCCGGGACAGTTTTTGACGCGGCGCGGAAGTTCGCGGCCTTGTCATAACAGGTTGCATTGATTGAATTTTCGATGACGGATCGGTTCGTTCACGAAAAATATATTGCACTGCACAAAATTCCTTGCTAGGCTTGTTCCACTCCCAATTCCCGCGAGGGGACAAGCCATGACGCAGCAACTGAACAACCAGATCTTCGCCTACGCCAAGCAGTTCACCGACAACGCCTTCCGCGCCCAGGCGGTTGCCCTGAAGGGCATCGAGCAGGTCGCCGCGCTGCAGCTGGGCGCGCTCGAGAAGCAGTCCCGCAACGCCGCCGATTTCTTCGCCGGCGCGGTGGAAGCGCGCGACGCCGACGGCCTGCGCGGCCTGTGGGAAAAGGGCGTCGCCCTGAACCGCGAGGCCGCCGAGCGCGCCGTTGCGGTGGGCCAGGAGATCTTCGCCGTGACCCAGAAGACCGCCGAGTCGCTCAATGCGCTGGCGCAGGAGCAGCAGCAGGCCGCCAACGACGCCGTCGCGCCGGTCGCCGCCGCGGTCAAGAAGGCCGCCGCCAAGTAATTCGACTGACTGGCGTCGCCTGCCCTCCCCGCGATTGACGCCTAGGGCCGGAGCCTGCGCTCCGGCCCTTTTCTTTGGCCCGGCGGCCGGTCGCCCCGAATGTGAATGCGGACCGCGCAGGACAAGATGTCGCAGCGGCTGCGGCTTGTCGCTGTAAATGCCTCGCTGATATACTTTTTGGGATTGGATCGTGGCCCGTAGCTGCAAGGGTGACGCTTAGTGCGAAGCCGCGCGGGAATCTCACGTGCTCAACAGTCTTGCCTCCGGTCGACGTCTAGCGCTGCGCATCGTGATGCTGCAGCTGGTGGTGGCGGCTGTGGTAGGTCTCGCTTTCCTGACGCAGGGGCGCCGTGAAGCGATGGCGGCCGCTGCGGGCGCCACGCTGGTGGCGCTCGGTACCGCGCTGCTTTCCGCGCGGGCGTTTGCCGGGCTGGGCGGAGCGGGGCTGGCGATGGGACGGCTGTTGGCGGGCATGATCCTCAAATGGATCGCGATCGTCGGAGGGCTGGTCGTGATCCTGGGTCAATTCAAATTGCCGCCGCTGGCCGCCATCACGGGGCTGGTGGCTGCGTACGCAATAAATCTGCTGGCATTCAGATTCAAGGGTTGAGGCATGGCGAGCGAGCCGCAGGGCGGTCTAACCGAATACATCCAGCATCACCTGCACCACAACACGCTGGTGCTGGACGATGGCAGCAACCCGTTCATGCGGCTCCACCTGGACTCGCTGGTCGTGGCGTTCGCGCTGGGCGTGCTGTTCTGCCTGTGGTTCTGGCTGAAGGCGCGCCGCGCCACCGCGGGCGTGCCGTCCAAGGGCCAGGCCTTCGTCGAGATGATCGTCGAGTTCGTCGATACCCAGGTGAAGGACACCTTCCACGGCGACCGCCGCACGATCACGCCGCTGGCGCTGTCGATCTTCATGTGGGTCACCTTCATGAACACGATGGACCTGCTGCCGCTGGACGCGCCGGGCTGGTCGGTGAAGGCCGTGGCCGGCGCCGAGGCCGCGCACCACACCTTCTTCCGCTGGGTGCCGACGGCCGACCTGAACACCACGGTGGGCCTGTCGGTGGCGGTGTTCTTCATCATCATCGCGCACGGCATGAAGGCCAAGGGCGGCTTCGGCTTCGGCAAGGAGCTGCTGACCGCGCCGTTCCATGCGGAAAGCCTCGGGGTGAAGCTGGTCCTGATGCCGTTCAACTTCCTGCTGAACCTGGTCGAGTACCTGTCCAAGCCGGTGTCGCTGGCGATGCGACTGTTCGGCAACATGTACGGCGGCGAGCTGGTGTTCATGCTGATCGCGGGCCTGTTCGCGAGCTGGATCAGCTTCGTGCCGGGCGTGCTGTTCAACACCGCCTGGGGGATCTTCCACATCCTGATCATCCTGCTGCAGGCCTTCATCTTCATGATGCTGACGATCGTGTACATCGCCACGGCGCGTGAGCATCACTGACGTTTGTTCCATCCGGTTCCGCTTTAATCCGCTTAGCCTCAACCACACTTTTCTTTAGAAAGATTCACAGGAGAACTCCATGAACCTCGTCGAACTCGTCGCTCACGTCCAGGGCCTCACCGCCATCGCCATCGGCGTCATCATCGGCCTGGGCGCGCTGGGCGCTTGCTTGGGCATCGCCATCATGGGCTCCAAGTTCCTCGAATCCGCCGCCCGCCAGCCGGAGCTGGTGCCGCTGCTGCAGGGCCGCATGTTCCTGCTCGCCGGCCTGATCGACGCGGCGTTCATCATCGGCCTGGCCGTGGCCCTGCTGTTCGCGTTCTCGAACCCGCTCATCGCCGCGCTGAAGACCGCCGTCGGCGGCTGATCTGCCCGAGGTGAGTCGCCGCAGCACGGACATGCTGCGGCGATCGGCGGTTTAACGCGTTACCGGAGTTAATTGGAAAGCTCATGAATATCGACCTGACTTTCCTGGGCCAGATGGTGTCGTTCGCCATCCTGGTCTGGTTCACCACCAAGTTCATCTGGCCGCAGCTCAACCACGCGATCGAGGAGCGCCAGAAGAAGGTCGCCGAAGGCCTCGAGGCGGCCGAGCGCGCGCGCGCCGAGCTGAAGGATGCCGACGCCAAGGTGGCCGTCGAGATCAAGCAGGCGCGCCAGCAGGCCGCCGAGATCGTCGACAAGGCGCAGCAGCAGGCCAACCAGATCGTCGACAAGGCGCGCGCGGACGCGGTGGCCGAGGCCGCCCGCTTGAAGGCCGTCGCCGCCGACGAGATCGCCAGCATGCAGCAGCGCGCCCGCGAGGAGCTGCGCGGCTGGGTGGGCCGCCTGGCGGTGCAGGGCGCGGAGAAGATCGTGCAGCGCGAGATCGACGCATCGGCGCACAAGGCCATGCTCGACCAGCTCGCGGCCGAGATCTAAACCATGGCCCAGGCAATCACTCTCGCCCGTCCGTACGCGCGCGCCGCTTTCGAGCTGGCGCACGACGCCGGCGCGCTGGGCGCCTGGTCGCAGGCGCTGTCCTTCGCCGCCGCGGTGGCGAAGGACGCGCAGGTGGCGGCGCTGATCAGCGATCCGCGCGTGCTGCCGGCGCAGCTCGCCGCGCTGCACCTGCCGCAGGGCATGGCGTCCGACGCGCCGTTCGCGCAGTTCCTCCTGGCGCTGGCCGACCAGCGCCGGCTGAACCTGCTGCCGGAAGTGGCCGAACTGTACGAGGCGCACAAGCGCGAGGCCGAGTCGCAGTTGCTGGTCAAGGTGACCAGCGCGATGGCGCTCGACGCCGCGCAGGCCGAGCAGCTGAAGGCCTCGCTGAAGCGCCGCTTCAAGCGCGAGATCGAACTGGAGACCCGGGTCGATGCGTCGCTGCTCGGCGGCGTGGTGATCGACACCGGCAGCGAAGTGATCGACGGCTCCGCGCGCGGCCGCCTGGCGCGGTTGTCCGGCGCGCTTGCCAACTGACAGCAGAAAAGAGCGGGGAGAAGTGAGAAACGAGTGGACACGCAACCGCCACCGCTCTCGACTCACCACTCACTCCTCTTAACTCGTTTCTAGATCTTTAGGATAACGACCCATGTCCAGCACCACCTTGAACCCGTCCGAGATCAGCGAACTGATCAAGAGCCGCATCGAGCAGTTCAAGCTCGGCGCGGAAGCCCGCAACGAGGGCACGATCATCAGCGTGTCCGACGGCATCGTGCGCATCCACGGCCTGGCCGACGTGATGCAGGGCGAAATGATCGAGCTGCCGGGCAGCGCCTACGCGCTGGCGCTGAACCTCGAGCGCGACTCGGTCGGCGCGGTGGTGCTGGGCGAGTACCAGCACCTGCGCGAAGGCGACGTCGCCAAGACCACCGGCCGCATCCTCGAAGTGCCGGTCGGCCCCGAGCTGCTCGGCCGCGTGGTCGATGCGCTGGGCAACCCGATCGACGGCAAGGGCCCGCTCAACGCCAAGCTCCAGGCCCCGATCGAGAAGGTTGCGCCGGGCGTGATCTGGCGCAAGTCGGTCGACCAGCCGCTGCAGACCGGCTACAAGTCGGTCGACTCGATGATCCCGGTCGGCCGCGGCCAGCGCGAGCTGATCATCGGCGACCGCCAGACCGGCAAGACCGCGCTGGCGATCGACGCGATCATCGCGCAGAAGGATTCCGGCATTAAGTGCATCTACGTCGCGATCGGCCAGAAGCGCTCGTCGATCGCCAACGTGGTGCGCAAGCTCGAAGAGTACGGCGCGCTGGCCAACACCATCGTGGTGGTGGCCTCGGCGTCCGAGGCGGCCGCGCTGCAGTACATCGCGCCGTATTCCGGCTGCGCCATGGGCGAGTACTTCCGCGACCGCGGCCAGGACGCGCTGATCGTGTACGACGACCTGTCCAAGCAGGCCGTGGCGTACCGCCAGATCTCGCTGCTGCTGAAGCGCCCGCCGGGCCGCGAGGCCTACCCGGGCGACGTGTTCTACCTCCACTCGCGCCTGCTCGAGCGTGCGTCGCGCGTGTCCGAGGAGTACGTCGAGAAGTTCACCAACGGCGAAGTGAAGGGCAAGACCGGCTCGCTGACCGCGCTGCCGATCATCGAGACCCAGGGCGGCGACGTGTCCGCGTTCGTGCCGACCAACGTGATCTCGATCACCGACGGCCAGATCTTCCTGGAGACCGACCTGTTCAACGCCGGCATCCGCCCGGCCGTGAACGCGGGCATCTCGGTGTCGCGCGTGGGCGGTTCGGCGCAGACCAAGATCGTGAAGAAGCTGTCCGGCGGCGTGAAGCTGGCGCTGGCGCAGTTCCGCGAGCTGGCCGCGTTCGCGCAGTTCGCCTCCGACCTGGACCCGGCCACCCGCGCCCAGCTCGACCGCGGCCAGCGCGTCACCGAGCTGATGAAGCAGAAGCAGTACGCGCCGCTGTCGATCGCCGAGCTGGCGCTGTCGGTGTACGCCGCCGAGCAGGGCTACCTGGACGACCTGCCGGTGAACAAGGTGCTGCCGTTCGAGAAGGGCCTGCATGCCTTCATGCACCAGAACCACGGCGAACTGATGAAGACCATCGTCGCCACCGGCAACTGGGACAAGGACATCGAGGCCACCTTCAAGGCCTCGCTGGACGAGTACAAGAAGACTGGTAGCTGGTGAGAGAAGCCGGGAATCGAGAATCGGGAATCGGGAATCGGAACAGCACCGGCGCATCGCGCTCTGCTTTGAACCATTCCCTATTCCCCATTCCCGATTCCCCCGAGTGAGCAAAGCGAGCGAGAACCCATGGCAAGCGGACGCGAAATCAAAACCAAGATCAAGAGCACGCAGAACATGCGCAAGGTGACGCGTGCGCTCGAGATGGTCTCGGCCTCGAAGATCCGCAAGGCGCAGGATCTGATGAAGGCGTCGCGTCCCTATGCGCGTGCGATGCGCAAGGTGATCGCGCACATCGCCCAGGCCAACACCGACTTCAGCCATCCGTTCCTGGTGCAGCGCGAGAACGTGGCGCGGGTCGCCTTCGTGGTGGTCTCCACCGACCGCGGCCTGTGCGGCGGCCTCAACTCCAACCTGTTCCGCCGGCTGCTGCCGCAGATCGTCGAGTGGCAGGACAAGGGCGTGCAGGTGGACGTGGTGGCGATCGGCCAGAAGGCGGTGTCGTTCTTCCGCCGCCTGAAGGGCGTCAACCTGATCGGCAGCGCCAGCCACCTCGGCGAGAAGCCGAAGCTGGAGCAACTGGTGGGCGTGATCAAGGTGGTGCTGGACGCGTATGCGGCGGACAAGCTCGACCGCGTGTTCCTGGCCTACAACGACTTCGTCAACACGATGACGCAGAAGCCGACGATATCGGCGCTGCTGCCGCTGCCGGTGGTCGCGGCGGAGATGATCGCGACCGAGGCCGAGCCGTCCAGCACGCCCAGCTACCCGGTGGCCGGCCTGAAGCTGGAGCAGAAGCACGACTGGGACTACATCTACGAACCGGACGCGGCGACCGTGCTCGAGCACGTGCTCGGCCGCTACATCGAGTCGGTGGTGTACCAGGGCGTGCTGGAGAACCTGGCCAGCGAGCATGCCGCGCGCATGGTCGCGATGAAGAGCGCCTCGGACAACGCGAACAAGGTGATCGGCGAGCTGACGCTGAGCTACAACAAGGCGCGCCAGGCCGCGATCACCCAGGAAATCTCGGAAATCGTGGGTGGCGCCGCGGCGGTATAAGCATCCGGGAATGGAGAATAGGGAATAGGGAATCGAAACAGCAGCGATCCGCGCTTCGACGATTCCCCATTCCCCATTCCCGATTCCCATTACGACACATTCAAGTTATCAGGTGGAGCTATCCCAATGAGCCAGGGCAAAGTTGTACAGATCATCGGCGCGGTCATCGACGTGGAGTTCGCGCGCGACCAGGTGCCGCAGGTTTACGACGCGCTGAAGATCGACGGCACCGAGATCACGCTGGAAGTGCAGCAGGTGCTCGGCGACGGCGTGGTGCGCACGATCGCGCTGGGCTCCACCGAAGGCCTGCGCCGCGGCCTGGTCGCGCGCAACACCGGCGAGGGCATCAAGGTGCCGGTCGGCAACGCCACCCTCGGCCGCATCATGGACGTGCTGGGCAACCCGATCGACGAGGTCGGCCCGATCAACGCCGAAGAGCAGTGGGTGATCCACCGCGAGGCGCCGAGCTACGACGAGCAGGCGCTGGCCAACGAGCTGCTGGAAACCGGCATCAAGGTGATCGACCTGGTCTGCCCGTTCGCCAAGGGCGGCAAGGTCGGCCTGTTCGGCGGCGCCGGCGTGGGCAAGACGGTGAACATGCTGGAGCTGATCAACAACATCGCCACCCAGCACTCGGGCCTCTCGGTGTTCGCCGGCGTGGGCGAGCGTACCCGCGAGGGCAACGACTTCTACCACGAGATGCAGGACGCGGGCGTCGTCAAGGTCGACAACCTGCCGGAGTCCAAGGTGGCGATGGTGTACGGCCAGATGAACGAGCCGCCGGGCAACCGCCTGCGCGTGGCGCTCACCGGCCTGACCATGGCCGAGTACTTCCGCGACCAGAAGGACGAGCACGGCAAGGGCAAGGACGTGCTGTTCTTCGTGGACAACATCTACCGCTACACCCTGGCCGGCACCGAGGTGTCCGCGCTGCTCGGCCGCATGCCGTCGGCGGTGGGCTACCAGCCGACCCTGGCCGACGAAATGGGCGTGCTGCAGGAGCGCATCACCTCTACCAAGACCGGCTCGATCACCTCGATCCAGGCCGTGTACGTGCCCGCGGACGACCTGACCGACCCGTCGCCGGCCACCACCTTCGCGCATCTGGACTCCACGGTAACGCTGAGCCGCCAGATCGCCTCGCTGGGCATCTACCCGGCGGTGGACCCGCTGGACTCCACCAGCCGCCAGCTCGACCCGCAGGTGGTCGGCCAGGAGCACTACGACGTGGCCCGCCGCGTGCAGGGCACGCTGCAGCGCTACAAGGAGCTGAAGGACATCATCGCCATCCTCGGCATGGACGAGCTGTCCGAGGAAGACAAGCAGGTGGTGTACCGCGCGCGCAAGTGCGAGCGCTTCTTCTCGCAGCCGTTCCACGTGGCCGAGGTGTTCACCGGCGCGCCGGGCAAGTACGTCACGCTGAAGGAAACCATCCGCGGCTTCAAGATGATCGTGGACGGCGAGGTGGACCACATCCCCGAGCAGGCGTTCTACATGGTCGGCGGCATCGACGAGGCGATCAAGAAGGCCGAGGAGATGGGTGCCAAGAAAGCCGCCTGAGGCGGCTTTCGGGATTCGGGAATTAGGGACTCGGGGTTCGTGAAAGCGAAGCCGGTCCCGCTCGACGAATCCCGAATCCCGAATCCCGAATTTCGTCGAGCAAAGCGAGACAAGCAATGACCCACACCATCCGCGTCGAAGTCGTCAGCGCCGAGGCCGAGATCTACTCGGGCGAGGCGACGATGGTCGTCGCCACCGGCGAGATCGGCGAGCTGGGCATCACGCCGCGCCACGCGCCGCTGATCACGCGCCTGAAGCCGGGCAAGGTCGTCGTGACCGAGGCCGGCGGCCAGAAGATCGACATCTCGATCACCGGCGGCGGCATCCTCGAGGTGCAGCCGCAGGTCGTCACGGTGCTGGCCGATACCGCGATCCGCTCCGAGGACATCGACGAGGCGGCCGCGCTGGCGGCCAAGCAGGAGGCGGAGGCCGCCCTGGCCAACCGCACCGATGCGGTCGAGATCGCCGAGGCCCAGGCCAAGCTGGCCGAAGCCCTGACCCAGTTGCAGGCGCTGGAGCGCCTGCGCAGGACCCTCAAGCATTGACCCAGCGCCGCGGCTCCGCCGCGGACCTGCGGGAAACGCGAACGCCGGCCTCGTGCCGGCGTTCTGCTTTCCGGCGATAGCCCACTCGCCCGTCGCCGTGGAGACGATGCCTTGCACGGCGGGCTGGCGATCAAAAGATTACGCGTGTAATCTATGGCCTTCGACATGTCGCGAGGAACACGCCGATGGCCCGGAATCCGCTCGCATGGCTCGCCATGGCGTCGAGCGCCGTGCTGGCAGGGTGTGCCAGCACCGGCGCGCCGCCAGTGCCACCGCCGCAGGGCGACGCTTCCTACCGCATGGTCGAGCCGCCCGGAGCCCGGCACTACCAGCTCGCCCTGGGCCAGGTCGCGCGCGGCGCCACGCTGGAGGCGAATCCGGCGCCGGTCTACCCGCCGGAGTTGCTGCCGTTGCGGCTGCCGCCGGTGGAACTGCAGGCCAAGCTGGTCGTCGATACCGCCGGCCGCGTCGGCGAGGTGCGCATCGACGCGGGGAGCGACGAGAATCGGCAGCGCTTTGCCGACGCGGTGCGCCAGGCCGTGCTGAGCTGGCGCTTCACGCCGCTGGTGATCGACCGCTGGGCCGCCGACGCGGATGGCAACAGCCACCGGGTCGACGGCGGCGCGCAGCCTTTCAGCTACGACTACGTGTTCCGCTTCGAATGCCGCGACGGCCAGGCGGTGGTGTCGTCGAACGCTGCCGCTACGCCCTGAGAGCCTGTTCAAGGTCTCCCCGGTACCCCAATGAAGCGTCATCCGAGCGAAGGCTGGGATTCAGCACCTCTCTAGGTTTGGGGTAAGTGGAAAGTCGCTGGATGACCAGCCCTTCGGCTATCTGAAAAGCGCCTCCTGCTTGACCGGCCCTGCGGCCGTTGAAGGCCGCAGGAATGACGAGCGGGGTCTCCCAGGTATCCCCAATGAAGCGTCATCCCAGTGCAGGCTGGGATCCAGTGCCTCAAGGTTTGAGGAAGGTAGAAAGTCGCTGGATTCCTGCTTTCGCAGGAATGACGAGCGGGGAGCGTGAGAGATTCCAGTTTCCCGAGTATCTTCCTACGAAGCGTCATCCCAGTGGCTTTCAACGGCCGCAGGGCCGGTCAAGCTGGGATCCAGTGCCTTTTAGGTTTCGGAACGAGCGGGGGAGCAATGAGGGATTCCTGTCCGACAGGGAGACCTTGAGCAGGCTCTGAGGCAGGGGCTTGGCCCGGGTCAGCCGCGGAACATGCCCGGCTGTTATCCTCAACGGCTGCCAAGCCAGGATAAGGCCCATGCCCAGCCTCCCGTTGCACGTCGTCGTCCTCGCCGCAGGCGAGGGCAAGCGGATGAAGTCCAGCCGCGCCAAGGTGCTGATGCCGCTGGCCGGCCGGCCGCTGCTGGCGCACGTGCTGGCCGCCGCGCGCGCGCTGCGGCCGCAGGCGATCCACGTCGTTTACGGCCATTGCGGCGAGCAGGTGCAGGCCGCCTTCGCCGGCCAGCCGGACCTGAGCTGGGTGCTGCAGGCCGAGCGGCTCGGCACCGGGCACGCGGTGGGGGCCGCGCTGCGCAACGTGCCCGACGAGGCGCGGGTGCTGGTGCTGTACGGCGACGTGCCGCTGACCCGCGCCGAGACCCTGCACGAACTGGTGGCGAGCGAGGGCAGCCTGGGCCTGCTGACCACCCGCGTGGACAACCCGCAGGGCTACGGCCGCGTGCTGCGCGACGGCAACGGCGCGGTGCGCGCGGTGGTGGAGGAAAAGGACGCGGACGACAGCCAGCGCGCGGTCAACCTGATCAATACCGGCATCCTGGTCGCCGAGGCGGCGGCGCTGCGGCGCTGGATCGGCAAGCTCGACCGCAACAACGCGCAGGGCGAGTACTACCTCACCGACGTCTTCGCGATGGCGGCCGGCGAGAACCGCGCGGCTGGCTGCGTCGAATGCGCCGACCCGATGGAGGCGGCGGGCGCCAACAACCCGCTGCAACTGACCGAGCTGGAAGCGCAGTACCGCCGGCGCCGGGCGCACGAACTGCTGCACGCCGGCGTGCGCGTCTGCGACCCCGTGCGCATCGACGTGCGCGGCGAGGTCGAGGCCGGCCGCGACGTCGAGCTGGACATCGACGTGATCCTCGAGGGCGCGGTGGCGCTGGGCGACGACGTACGCGTCGGCGCCTTCACCCGGCTGAAGGACGTGCGGCTGGCCGCCGGCACCGTGGTGCAGCCGCATTGCGACCTGGAAGGCGTGGTCACGCACGGCCCGTGCACGATCGGCCCGTTCGCGCGGCTGCGGCCCGGCACCGAGCTGGAGGCGGGCGCGCACATCGGCAACTTCGTCGAGACCAAGAAGACCCGCGTGGGCGAGGGCAGCAAGGCCAACCATCTCACCTACCTGGGCGATACGGTGGTCGGCCGCGGCGTCAACGTCGGCGCCGGCACGATCACCTGCAACTACGACGGCGTGAACAAGTCGGTCACCCGCATCGGGGACGGCGCCTTCATCGGCTCGAACAGTGCGCTGGTGGCACCCGTCACGATCGGCGCGCAGGCCACCATCGGCGCCGGCTCGGTGATCACCAAGGACGCGCCGGACGGCGAGCTGACCATCGCCCGTGGCCGCCAGCAGACGCTGCCGGGCTGGAAGCGTCCCGCCAAGAAGTGAGCGCGCCCTACGCGTAGCGCCAGCCGTCGAGCTCCACCAGCAGCTCGCTGCGGCAGATGTCGCCGTGCAGCAGCAGCACGGGCACGCCGGGCAGGTGCTGCCGCACGAAGTCGCGCACCTGCGGCACGTCGGCCGGGTGGCGCACGTAAGCCTTCAGCGGCGAGTGGGTGTCGAAGCCGGCGGCCATGCCGGCGCTGGCGAGCAGGGTTTCCAGGTTGGCGAAGGTTTCCTGCAACTGCGCCTGCAAGTCGTCCGCGTGCGCCGAGGCATGGCCGACCACCGCGGCGGTGCCGGAGATCGCCAGCGCATCCTGCGCCGGCAGGGTCATCGCGCGGGCGAAGCTCGGCGGCGTGCGGCCGTACTGGCGCGGGTAGCGCCACGCGCTGACCTGGCGGGGGTTTTCCACCCGCGCGCCGGCCTGGTCGCAGGCCAGCAGGTAGACCTGCAGGCACGGGGCGTCGGCGTGGTGGCCGATCGCGGTGGCGGCCGGGAAGCCTTCGGCGAAGAAGTCGCCCATGCCGCTGGCGCGGCCGTCGCAGAACAGCTTGTAGCGTTCGGCGTCGCCGTCGCCCTGGTTGATCGCGCCGAGGTAGTTCCACACGCGCAGCACGTGCCGCTCGTCGCGCTGGCCCACGAAGCGGCGCAGCGTTTCGTAGGCGCGCAACGCGGTGTCGCGGGGGCCGCCGCACTCGCGTTCGTCCAGCTCGATCGACACGAACAGCCAGCCGCCGCCGGCGGACCAGCGCAAGGCGCCTTCCGCGCCGTGGACGACCGGCGCATCGACCTGCCAGACCTCCAGCGGCGCGGGTGCGTCGAAGCATTCCAGCGCCACTTCGAAGCAGCGCGGATCGTTAGCCGTCGCGGCGCCCCTGCCGAAGCCGAGCACGGCCAGGGTGCCTTCTTCGCGCAGCGCCTCGTCGACGCCGCCGTTGCGGTACGCCACCCGCGGCGCACGGCGCAGCAGGGGGTCCATCCGTACGTTTTCACAACCCTGAATCATGTATTGCCAACCGGGAGCGACAAGGTCGCTATGTTACACTCCGCGGCCGCTGCCGCCCGGGGGGAGGCAACAATGAAGTATGGGACCGAGCATGGCAGAGCAGACCGCAGCACAGCACGAATTGGCCACCTTGATCGTGGCGAGCCTGAACCTGGAAGCGGTCGCGCCCGAACAGATCGATCCGGATGCCCCGCTGTTCGGCGGCGAGCTGGGGCTCGATTCCATCGATGCGCTGGAGATCGCGCTGGCCGTGTCCAAGCGCTACGGTTTCCAGTTGCGCTCGGACAATCCCGACAACCGCACGATCTTCACCAGCCTGCGCAGCCTGTCCGAGCACATCGAGCAGCATCGCGCGGGCTGATCGCCAGGCAGGCCGCCGCAATGTACGGGACGCATTCCGCCACCGCGCCATGCCGCGGCGCATGTTGAGCCGCGCGCCGGTTTCCGCCGTGCGTTCCCCCGAGCATGGCGCGTTGCGGCGCGGGCCGTCCTGGCTGCTGGTCGCCTATCCGCTGCTGGCGCTGGCCGGCGCGTGGACCCACCGCCAGGGCTGGTCGCTGGCCGCGCTCATGCTGCTGCTGACCGTGCTGATGTGGCCGGCCCTGCGCGCACGGCAGGCATTGGCCTGGTTGCTGTGGGTGGGCCTGGCCGGCGGCATGGTATGGCTGGCCTCGCACGGATTGGCGGCACAGGTGCTCGACACGGTGCCGGTGCTGGTGAGCGCGCTGCTGTCCTGGCTGTTCGGCCGCAGCCTGCGCGCCGGCCGCCAGCCGCTGATCGCGCGCATCATCGAGGCGGTCGAGGGCGAGTCTCGCCTGGCGCAGCCCGGGATCGCGCGCTATGCGCGCCAGTTGACCTGGTTCTGGACCATGCTGCTGGCCGCGCAGGCCGTGCTGCTCGGGGTGCTGCAGGCGCTGGCGGTGCCGGGCGGGCTGTTCGCCAGGCTGGGGCGTGCGCCGCCGCTGGCCCTGCCGGCCGGCTGGGCGATGGGCTACGTCCACCTGGGCGGCTATGCCCTGCTCGTGGCCGCCTTCCTCGCCGAGTACCTGTTCCGCCGCTGGCACCTGCGCCATCTCGAGCACATGCGCCTGCATGACCTCGTCATGCGGCTGGCGCTACGCTGGCCGCAGCTGGTGCGCGGAGGCAGGGCGGAACCATGACGGCGGCGGACTACCGGGGCAGGTTCTGCATCGACGGCGGGCATCCCTGCCTGCCGGGGCATTTCCCCGGCAGGCCGCTGGTGCCTGGCGTGGTGTTGCTGGAGCAGGTGGCGCTGGCGCTGCGCGCGTGGCGCGGGCAGCGCCTGGCGCGCGTCTGCGAGGCGAAGTTCGTGGCGCCGCTGAAGCCTGGCGAGACCGCCGCGCTGCACCTGAGCGAAGCGGCCGGCCGGGTGCGTTTCGACATCCGCCGGGACGAGGTGCTGGTGGCGCGCGGAGTCATCGAGGGAGCCACGGACGAGGGGGCGGCGGCGGAATGAGCGGGCACTGGCAGAGCCGTCCGGAAGGCGGGGGGCGCATCGCGCTGTGGCTCATCCGCACGATCGCGCTGTATGGCGGCCGCGCCTTCGGCCGGCTGTGCCTGTATCCGATCACGCTGTACTTCTACCTGCGCCGCGCGCCGGAGCGTGCCGCCTCGCGGCAGTACCTGCAGCGCGTGCTGCCGCGGCCGGTGACGGCCTGGCAGGTGCTCAAGCACATCCATTGCTTCGCCGCCACGATCATGGACCGGGTCTACCTGCTCGCCCGCGGCGAGCGCGCGTTCGAGATCGAGACCGAAGGGCTGGACATGCTCGACGCGCACTACGCGCGCGGCCGCGGCGTGCTGCTGTTCGGCTCGCACCAGGGCAGCTTCGAGGCGCTGCGGGCGATCGGCGCGCGCCGCCCTGACATGCCGCTGCGCGTGCTGCTGGACAAGCAGAAGACGCCGGCGATGACCGAGTTGCTGGAGGCGCTGGCGCCCGAGGTCGGCGCCTGCGTGATCGACGCCTCCAAGGACGGCACCTCGGTGACCCTGGCGATCGCCGAGGCCTGTGCGCAGGGCGCCCTGGTGGCGCTGCTGGCCGACCGCGGGCGCGACCGCGAGGCGCTGCGGCATGCCGACTTCCTGGGCCAGCCGGCGCCGTTCCCGGTCGGCCCGTGGCTGCTGGCGCACACGCTGCAGGTGCCGGTGGTGCTGTGCTTCGGCCTGTACCTGGGCGGGCGCCGCTACAAGCTGGTGTTCGAGCCGTTCGCCGAGCGGGTGGAGATTCCGCGCCACGGCCGCGGCCCGGCGCTGGACGCGCTCATCGCCCGTTACGCCCAGCGGCTGGAGCATTACGTCCACGTCGCTCCCTACAACTGGTTCAACTTCTATGATTTCTGGCAGCAAGATCTGCATGCTCCTGCTCGGCCTGACGCTGCCGTGGCAGGCGAGCGCCTCGGCGCCTGACGACGGCGCGGCCCTGGTCCGCGCGCTGGCCCGGCCGGCGCCGGCGCGCACCGCATTCGCCGAGGCGCGCTTCATGGCGGTGCTGGAGCAGCCGCTGGTGGTCTCCGGCGAGATGGCCTGGCTGGGCGGCGACAAGCTGGAGCGCCGCGTCGACAAGCCGCGCCGGGAAACCGCCACGATCGCCGACGGCGAAGTGACCCAGCAGCGCGACGGCAAAAAGCCGCGCAGCTTCTCGCTGAAGCGAGCGCCGCAACTGCAGGTGCTGGTCGACAGCTTCGTCGCGCTGTTCGGCGCCGATGCCGTGCGGCTGCGGCAGGCCTTCACGCTCGAGCACGGCGGCGATGCCGCCGCGCAATGGACGCTGACGCTGACCCCGCGCGACGCGCGGGTGGCGAAGACGGTGGCGCGCATCCGCATCGACGGCTACGGCAACGAGCCGCGCTGCATGCAGATGGAGGAGGCCGACGGCGACGTGGCGATCGACCTGCTCGGCCCGCTTGCGGCGAAGATGCCGCCCGCGCCGACGCGCGAGGCGCTGGCCGCGCTGTGCCGGGGCGGCTGAACATGCCGTTGCGCGCACGGATCGCGCTGCTGCTCGGGTGGCTGCTGGCGCTGGCCGGGCTGGGCCTGCTGATCGCGCAGCGCCTGCAGGTGAGCACCGACCTGCGCAGCTTCATGCCCGCGCCGGCCACGCCGGACCAGCGCCTGCTGATGGAGCAGGTCGGCGAAGGCCCGGGATCGCGCCTGCTGCTGCTGGCGATCCACGGCAAGAGCGACGGCGAGCTGGCGGCGTTGAGCCAGGCGCTGGCGGCCAGGCTGAAAGGCGATCCGCGCTACGCCCAGGTGCTCAACGGCAGCTTCGATCTCGCGGCGCTGGATCCCAGGCTGCTGCCGTACCGCTACCTGCTGTCGCCCACGCTCGACCACGAGTCGATGGACGCGGACTTCCTCGCCGACCAGTTGCAGCAGCGGCTGGACGACCTGTCCTCGCCGGCGGCGAGCCTGCTCAAGGGCCTGCTGCCGCGCGACCCCACGCTGGAGGTGCTGAAGCTGGCCGAGCGCTGGGCGCCGCCGAAATCGCCGCAAGTGCGCGAAGGCGTGTGGTTCTCCGGCCAGGACGAGGCGCTGCTGCTGGTGCAGACCGTGGCGCCGGGCTTCGACCCGCAGGCGCAGCAACAGGCGATCGACGGCATCGAGCAGGCTTTCCATGCCTTGCCGGGAAGCGCCGGCGCGACGCTGGCGTTCTCCGGTCCCGGCTATTTCAGCGTGGTGGCCAATGCGCAGACGCGCGCGCAGGCGGACTGGATCGGGCGCATCTCCACGGTCGGCTTCATCGTCCTGCTGCTGTTCGCCTATCGCAGCCTGAGTTCGTTGCTGCTGGCCGCGCTGCCGGTGGCGAGCGGGGCGCTGGCCGGCATCGCTGCGCTGACCCTGGTCTACCCGCAGGTGCATGGGATCACGCTGGCCTTCGGCTTCACCCTGCTCGGCGTGGCGCAGGAGTATCCGATCCGCGTGCTCAGCCATCGCCGCGCCGGCGAGGATGCGGTGCGCAGCGTGCGCGCGCTGTGGCCGCTGCTGCTCACCGCGATCGCCTCGGCCTGCATTGCCTATCTGGCCTTCTATGCGTCCGGCGTGAACGGGCTGAAGCAGCTGGCGGTGTTCACCATCGTCGGCCTGCTCGCCGCCGGCTTCAGCACGCGCTACCTGCTGCCGCGGCTGCTGCCGGCGCGCGTGCGCGACGTGGCCGATGCGCGCTGGCTGATCGCCGCGCGCCGCTTCGTCGACCGGCTGCCGCGGCCGCGCTGGATACCGCTGCTGGTCGCCGCGGCCGCGGTCCTGATGCTGGCCCTGGCGCCCGGCCCGTTCTGGCAGAACGACCTGGCGGCGTTGACGCCGCTGCCAAAGGATCTGTTGCAGCGCGACGCGCGCCTGCGCGCATCGCTGGGCGCGCCGGACATCCGCTACCTGCTGATCCTGCAGGCGGACAGTGCCGACGGCGTGCTCGCGATGTCCGAACGGCTCGAGCCGGAAGCCGACGCGCTGGTGGCACGCCACGTCGCCGATGCGCTGGAATTGCCCTCGCGCTATCTGCCGAGCATCGCGACTCAGCGCGCGCGGCAGACGAAGCTGCCGGACCAGGCGACCCTGCAGCAGGCGCTGGCGCAGGCGCTGCAGGGACTGCCCTTCCGGCACGACCTGTTCGCGCCGTTCATCGCCGATGTGGCGGTGGCGCGCACGCTGGCGCCGTTGACGCCGCAGGCGTTCGCCGGCAGCCCGCTGGGCCAGCGGCTCGCCGCGATGCTGGTGCAGCGCGACGGCCACTGGCTGGGGCTGGGCACGGTCAGCGGCCTGCACGACGCGGCGGCGCTGCAGGCCTGGGCCGAGCGCAGCGGCGGCGCGGTGCGCCTGCTCGACCTGAAGGGCGCGGCCGAATCGCTGGTGGCGAGCTACCGCACGCGCATCCTGCGGGCGCTGGGCGTGGCCACGCTGCTGCTGGTGCTGACGATCAGCGTGGCCCTGCGCAGCCTGCGCCGCGCCTGGCACGTGCTGGCGCCGATGACCCTGGCGACCTTCCTGGTGCTGGCGGTGGAGCGCGCGATGGGCATCGAGGTCTCGCTGTTCCACCTGGTCGCGCTGATCCTGGCGGCGGGGCTGGGCCTGCACTACGCGCTGTTCTTCGAGCGCGACACCGGCGATCCGGCCGAGCAGCGGCGCACCCTGCACGCGACCCTCGTCTGCGTGCTGTCCGCGCTGCTGGTGTTCGGCATGCTGGCGTGGGCGTCGATCCCGGTGCTGCGCGCGATCGGGCTCACCGTGAGCCTGGGCGTGGCCTTCCACTTCTGCCTGTCGATCCTGATGGCGCCGCACGCGGGACAGGGCGATGCTTGAGCGCGGCGACTGGGCGCACCTGATTCCCCACGCCGGCGCGATGTGCCTGCTGGACGCGGTGGCGGCGTGGGACGAGCGCACGATCCACGCGGTCGGCACGGGCCATGCGCGGGCCGATCATCCGCTGCGCGGCGTGCGCGGCCTGCACGCCGTGCACCTGGCCGAATACGGCGCGCAGGCGATGGCGGTGCACGGCGCCCTGCGCGCGCGCGCGCAAGGCGTCGAGACGGCGCGGCCGGGCATGCTGGTCAGCCTGCGCGACGTGTCGCTGCATGTCGAGTACGTCGATCGCCTGGACGGACGTCTGGACGTCCATGCCGAATGCCTGCATGCCGACGATGGCGGTGCGCAGTACGCCTTCCGCGTGGAGCATCGCGGGCGCCTGCTGGCCGAAGGCCGCGCCATGGCGATCCATCCTCGGGGCGCCGCATGAACCCGTGCGGCGGAGCAGGGCCGCGGGCCGCTCGGCTAGACTGCGGGCTTTGGCTCGGGATGAGGGAAGCATGAGCGTACAGGCGATCCGGCGGGCGCTGGTCACGGGCGGCAGCGGCGACCTGGGCGGCGCGATCTGCGCCGCGCTCGGCCGCGACCACCACGTGATCGTGCATGCGCACAGCGGCCTGGTGCGCGCCGAGGCCGTAGCCGCGGCGATCCGCGCGGACGGCGGCAGCGCGCAGGCGGTGGCGTTCGACCTGACCGACGCCGACGCCGCGCGCGCGGCCCTGGAAACGCTGCTGGCGGAAGGCCCGATCCATGTGCTGGTGAATAATGCGGGCATCCACGACGACGCGCCGATGGCAGGCATGTCGGCGGCCCAGTGGCACCGGGTGATCGACGTGTCGCTGCACGGCTTCTTCCACGTCACCCAGCCCCTGCTGCTGCCGATGGCGCGCGCGCGCTTCGGCCGCATCGTGGCGATCGGCTCGGTGGCGGCGCAACTGGGCAATCGCGGCCAGGTCAACTATGCCGCCGCCAAGGCCGCCCTGCATGGCGCGGTGAAGTCGCTGGCGCGCGAGATGGCCTCGCGCGGCATCACCGCGAACGTGGTGGCGCCCGGGGTGATCGAGGGCCGCATGATCGGCGAGGATTTTCCGCCCGAGCGGATCCGCGAGATGGTGCCGGCGCAGCGCGCGGGCAAGCCGGAGGAAGTCGCCGCGCTGGTCGCCTTCCTGTGCTCGGAGCAGGCCGGCTACGTCAACGGCCAGGTGATCGGCGTCAACGGCGGCATGGGCTGAGCGCCGCCGCGGTCAGCCGGCCGGCCGGTCGGCCTCGTCCCGGACGATCAGCGGCGGCGTGGCGCGCGAGCGCCGGTAGCTGCGGACGATGTGGCCGTGGCGCACCACCTGGCCGATGGTGAACGCGGTAATGCGGACGACGTCGCGCACCGGGCTGAAGTGGCTGTGGCGGAATTCGCCGTGGTAGCGCGAGGCGATCGGCACCGAGACCACGCCGAGGTGTTTTTCGCGGGTGGCGCTTATCAGCAGCGCGGCCTCGAACACGAAGTGCTCGGCCGGCAGCTCGACCAGGTCCAGCGCGGCGCGCGGATACCAGCGCTGGCCGCTCTGGGTGTCCGCGATCGGCTGCGCGCAGGCCCAGGAGATGCCCCAGTCGGCCACCGCATTGGCGCGGCGGCGGCCCTTGGGCTGCTGCGCGCGGTCGAGCAGGCGCGCGCCGATCACGATGTGCTCCGGATAGCGGCGCGCGGCAGCGACGATGCGCGGGATGTCGCTGGCCAGGTGCTGGCCGTCGCCGTCCATCGTCAGCACCGCCTCGAAACCTTGCCGCAGGGCCTCGCGGAAGCCGTGGCGCAGCGCCTCGCCCTTGCCGCGCCGCGTGGCGTGGCGCAGCAGGGTCACCGGCAGTGCGCCGACGATCTCGGGTGTGCGGTCGTCCGAACCGTCGTCGATCACGATCACCGGGGCGCCCAGCGCCAGCACCGATTCGACCACCTGGCGGATCGCCGCCTCCTCGTTGAGGCAGGGAATCAGCACGCACCAGCGCGGAACGGCTGCGTTCAAGCGGGCTTCTCCATCGTCACGTCCATGGCCAGCCCATCCGCCACGTCCAGCCGGCAATGCCCCGACGCCTGCGCCAGCAGGGCCAGCAGCGGCAGGGCCGGCGCCGACGGGCTGCCCTGTCGCCATGCCGCGGGCAGGGCCTCGGGCCAGCTCGCCGCCGCGTCGCCGGCCGGCTGCAGCGCCAGGTCGAGACGGGCCAGCGTCGCGGCGTCGGGCTGCGCGGTCAGCACCAGAGCGCAGGCGAATGCGTCGGTGCAGCCGGTGATCCTGCCCAGCGGGCCGCTGCCCGGCGTATCGCTGCACACCAGCAGCACCGGGCGCCGATCGGCCGCGACCAGTGCAGCGGCTTCCAGCAGGCCGGCGCCGAAGCTGGCGCGGTGCGCGCAGACCGCGGTGGAGGGCGCGTGGCAGCCGGTGGCGATGGTCCAGTAGCCGGCCGGCGCGTTGTGCACCGAATTGTGGAAGCGGGTCGGCGACAGCTCGGCGGGCGCCTGCGCCAGCGTCGCGCACATATAGTCGGTGATCGCCTGGTCGCCGTGCGAGGAGGCGAATACGCAGGCCAGCTCGCTGGCGGCCAGCCCGCTCATCGCGACCGCCTGGCCGGCGACCTCGGCGGCGAGCAGCACGCTTTCCGGCGCGCGGCGGCGCTCGTTCGGCGGCAGCGCGGCGGCCGGCGGCTTCGCGGCCGGCGCGGCGGCCGGCCGGCCGGCCAGCCACTCGCGCAGCGCCGCGAAATCGGCCAGTTGCGCCGACCAGAGCCCGATGCCGGCCACGTGGACGCGCAGCGCGCTCATGCCGGCGCTCCCGCGCGGGCGAACACCAGGCAGGCGTTGTTGCCGCCGAAGCCGAACGAATTGCTCAGCGCCACGTCGACCGGCCGCTGCTCGTTCTCCCACGCGAATTGCGGGCCGCAGGCCGGGTCCGGCGTGTCGCCGCCGAGGTTGCCCGGCACCAGGCCGTGCTCGATCGCCAGCAGCGCGATGGCCGCCTCGACGGCGCCGGCCGCGCCCAGCGTGTGGCCGGTATAGCCCTTGGTGCCGCTGGCGCGCGTCGCGGGCGGAAAGGCGCGCGCCACCAGCGCCGCCTCGACCTCGTCGTTCTTCAGGCTGGCGGTGCCGTGCAGGTTGACGTAGTCGACCTGCGCCGGCTGCAGGCCGGCGCGGGCCAGCGCGTCGCGCAGCGCCAGCTCGGCGCCGAGCCCGTCCGGATGCGGGGTGGACATGTGGTGCGCGTCGCTGGCCTCGCCGTAGCCGAGCAGGCGCGGCGCGTGCGGCGCGGCCTCGGCGCGTTCGAGCAGGGCGAAGCCGGCGGCCTCGCCGATCGAGATGCCGCCGCGGGTGCGGTCGAACGGCCGGCACGGCTCGCGCGCGACCAGTTCCAGCGCGTTGAAGCCGAACAGCACGCTGTCGCACAGCGTGTCGACGCCGCCCACCACGGCGGCGTCGGCCAGGCCCAGGCGGATCAGCCGCTCGGCGCTGGCGAACACCTTGGCGCTGGACGAGCAGGCGGTGGACACGGTGAGGCATGGGCCTTCAAGTCCCAGCGCCGCGGCGGCGAAGCCGGCCAGCGAGTGCGGGGCATGGACCGGCGGGCGCTGCAGGTCGGGCGGGAAGCGGCCGTCGGCGTCGAGCCGCCGGTAGGCCTCCTCGGTGGCGCCGATGCTGGCGGTGGACGTACCCAGCAGCAGCGCGACGCGCGATGCCCCGTAGCGGTCGCGCGCCGCGAGCACGCGGTCGAGGAAGCCGTCCTGGTTCAGGCCCAGCCAGGCCAGCCGGTTGTTGCGGCAGTCCCAGCCGGCCAGGTCGGCCGGCAGCGCGACGGCTTCCACGCCGTCCACGCGGCCGATCCAGCACGGCAGCGGCGCGCTGCCGAAATCGTTCGGGCGCAGGCCGCTGCGCCGTTCGTGCAAGGCTTCCAGGTGCGCATCGAGGCCATGGCCCATGGCGGAGGTGGCGGTATACGCGGATACCGCGAGGGGAGGAATCGGAACAGGCATCCGCGGGAGCCTAGCGGCGGCGCGGAAGCTTGCCTAGCCTGGGCTGCGCCGGGGCACGCCGGCATTCATCGAGGTGAAGGGATTGCATCGGCCGGACCGGCTGCGCACACTCGCGGGCCACCCGTGGCCGGCCCGCTTCGTGTCGACGATCCCTCCCGCGACAATCCCGTCCGCCCCGCGCTCGCCCTGGCGCTATCTGGGCGACTGCGACGTGCTGCACGCGGCGGTGGTCGCGCTGTTCGCCATAGTGGCGAGCGGCGGCCTGGTCTGGCTGGGCTACCTGCTGCACGTGTGGCGCGTCGCCGCGCGCAGCCCGGTGGCGCCGCCGCGGCCGATGGCCGTGCTGGTGTTCGGGCGGCGCCTGCACGGCGACCTGCCCGGGCCGGACTACCGCCAGCGGCTGGGCCGCGCCTTCGCGCTGGCGCGGGCGCGGCTGGCCAGTTCCCTGCTGCTGCTGGGCGGGCACGGCGGCGGCCGGCTCAGCGAGGCCGCCGCCGGCTATGCCTGGCTGCGCCAGCAGGGCCTGCCGGGCGAACTGCCGGTGCAACTGGAGCAGGATTCGGTCGATTCGCTGGAGAACCTGCGCCACGCCCGCGCCCTGCTGCCCTCGGACGCCGCCGGCCTGCGGCCGCCGGTCGCCCTGCTGACCAGCCGTTACCACCTGGCCCGCTGCCTGTCGCTGGCGCGGCGGCTCGGCTTCGACGGCCTGCCGGTGGCCGCCGAGGAGGCGCTGGTGCTGGACCGGCGCTATGTCGGCCTGCTGCTGGTGGAGGCCACCTACCTGATGTGGATCGACCTCGGCGTGCGCTGGGCGCGCCTGATCGGCCACCGGCGGATGGCGCAGCGGATCAGTTGAAGACGCAACGTGTCGGCATTCGCTGACTTGCTTGTCGGCCTCGATCTGAGCAGACTGCCGCGGCCGCGACGACCGCGGTACTTCGTGGGGGAGTCCGATGCCGCGTTCGCGCGTGCTGTCTTTGGCGGCGCTGCCGTTCTGGCTGGCGTGGCGCATGCTGCGGCCGCACCCGGCCATGCCCAGGCGCTGGATGGTGGCCTGCCTGGCGCTGTTCGTGGCGTTGCTGGCGATCCTGTCGGCCGGGCGCTCGGCGCGGGCGGATGCGTTGGCCGACCCGGCCCCGGTCGGTGTGCCGGCCGGCGTCGCACTTGCCGACGTGGCCCGGTCGATCGAGCAGGCGTTGGCATATCGCCACTGGGCGGTGACGGCGCAGCGGGCGGATCATTTCGATGCCACGCTGCGCCTGCGCGCACACGAGGCGCGCATCCGCATCGATTACGACGCGCAGGCGGTACACGTCGCCTACGTGGACGGCGCGAACCTGGGCGAGGATGAGGGCGAGCGCGCCGGCAACCGGCAGATCCACGCGCGCTACCTGGAACCGATCGACCGCCTGACCGGCGACATCCGCGCCAACCTGCGACGCAGCCCGCCCTGATCCGGATCAGTCCCGCGCGGCGCCGTGACGCAGCGGCGCCGCGTGCGCGGCTTGCTAAGCTGCCGCGGTGAATCGAAGACGGACGATCCGATGAGCCAGCAAGCCGACCGGGCCGAAACCTTCCTGCGCGCCCTGCAGGACCGCATCTGCGCCGCCGTCGAGCAGCTCGATGGCGGCGCGCGCTTCGTCGAGGACGCTTGGGTACGCGAGGCCGGCGGCGGCGGGCGCACCCGCGTGCTGCGCGACGGTGCGGTGTTCGAGCAGGCCGGGGTCAACTTCTCCCGGGTATCGGGCAACCAGCTCCCGCCCAGCGCCACCGCGCACCGGCCGGAGCTGGCCGGCGGCAGCTTCGTCGCCACCGGCGTCTCGCTGGTGCTGCATCCGAAGAATCCCTACGTGCCGACCACGCACGCCAACGTGCGCTATTTCGAGGCGAGCAAGGAGGGCGTGGAGCCGGTGTGGTGGTTCGGCGGCGGCTTCGACCTGACCCCGTTCTATCCGTTCGACGAGGACGTGGTGCACTGGCACACGGTGGCGCGCGACCTGTGCGCGCCCTACGGCGGCGACGTATACCCGCGCTACAAGCGATGGTGCGACGAGTACTTCACCCTCAGGCACCGAGGCGAGACGCGCGGCGTCGGCGGGCTGTTCTACGACGACCTCAACGAAGGCGGCTTCGAGCGCTGCTTCGGTTTCACCCAGGCGGTAGGGCAGGGCTTCCTCGACGCCTACGCGCCGATCGTCGAGCGCCGCCGCGACACGCCCTACGGCGAGCGCGAACGCGAGTTCCAGCTGTACCGGCGCGGCCGCTACGTGGAGTTCAACCTGGTGTGGGACCGTGGCACCCTGTTCGGCCTGCAGTCGGGCGGGCGCACCGAATCGATCCTGATGAGCCTGCCGCCGCGGGTGCGCTTCGAATACGCCTACGCGCCCGAGCCCGGTTCGCCCGAGGCTCGGCTGGCCGACTACCTGAAGCCGCGCGACTGGCTGTAGGCGCGCGCGAAGGGCGCGCGGCGGGTATGCCGGCGCCCCTTCTTTCAGGGCCTGTTCCCGCCCGCCCCTCGGGCTACGGCTGCGCGCCGCTGAACTTCACCGGCGTGGCGCCCTTCACCGGGCCGATCTGCGCGCTGTCGCTGACCTGCAGCACCACCTCGTGGCGGAATTCCAGGGTGCCCTGCACCACCGCGTGCGGGCCGATCACCACGCGCGGCACGCGGCTCGTGCCGAAGTGGAACCAGCTATTGGACTTGTCGACCAGGATGCCGCCCTCGACGCGCGAGCCGGCGCCGATGTCGATGTCGCCGTTGACCGTCGCGATGCCGCCGCCCACGTGCGCCGCGTCCAGCGCGATCGTGCCGTTGACGTTGGACAGCTTGCCGGCGACGTCGGCGCCCTTGCCGAGCCGGATGCCGCCGTTGACCGTTTCCACCTCGCCGCTGACCCGGCTGCCGGCGCCCATGTCCACCGAGCCGTTGACCGTACCGAGCTTGCTGGCCTGGGCCTTCTCGCCCAGCTCCACCTCGCCGTTGACCGTGCTGGCTTCCTTCACCACGGCGCGCTCGGCGATGCGCACCGCGCCGTTGACCGTGCTGACGTCGCCGGCCTGCTGCCCGGCCTCGACGCGCGCGGTGCCGTTGACCTTGTCGATGTCGTTGTCCTGGGCAAGGCCTGCCAGCGGCAGGGCGAGCGCGAGGGTGAGCAGGATGCGGCGCATGGGGGTGTCTCCTTGGGCTGTCGGGATAGTCTGCGGTTTCGATGCGCCGGCCGCGAGCCTGGTTTAGGGTGACCTTCGGCAGGGGCGATTTGACGGTTCCGCGCCCGCGCCTCACCATTTCGCGTTTCCGACCAGCGATCCGCCGCCATGCACAAGCTCGTACTGATCCGCCACGGCCAGTCCCAATGGAACCTCGACAACCGCTTCAGCGGCTGGGCCGACGTCGACATCACCGCGCAGGGCATGGCCGAGGCGCAGGAGGCCGGACGCCTGCTGCTGGAGGCCGGCTACGCCTTCGACGTCGCGCACACCTCGGTGCTCAAGCGCGCCGTGCGCACGCTGTGGGGCGTGCAGGACGCGATGGACCTGATGTGGATCCCGGTGCTCACCGACTGGCGCCTCAACGAACGCCACTACGGCGCGCTGACCGGCCTCAACAAGGCCGAGACCGCCGCCAGGTACGGCCAGGAGCAGGTGAAGATCTGGCGCCGCAGCTACGACATCCCGCCGCCGGCGCTGGACCGCGCGGCGAACGAGCTGCTGGACGATCCGCGCTACGCCGGCCTCGACCCGAAGGACATCCCCGACACCGAATGCCTGAAGGACACCGTCGCCCGCGTGCTGCCGTACTGGCACGAAGTGCTGGCGCCGGCGATCCGCAGCGGCCAGCGCGTGGTGGTGGTGGCGCACGGCAATTCGCTGCGCGCGCTGATCAAGTACCTGGACAACATCTCCGACGAGGCGATCGTGGAGATGAACGTGCCCAACGGCGTGCCGCTGGTGTACGAGTTCGACGCCGCGCTCAAGCCGCAGCGCAGCTACTACCTGGGCGACGCCGAGGCGATCGCCGCCAAGATGGCCGCGGTGGCCAGCCAGGGCAAGGCCGGCTGAACCGCGCATCGCGGGTGACAGCCGTCATCCGCGATGGCTGCGGTGTGTCGATGGCCGGGCGCCGCTCCGGCCGCTAGCCTGTCGGCATCTTCCTGGGAGGGTTTCGCCGATGACGCCGCAAATGGTCATGCCGATGGTGATGGCGCCGCTGATGGCATTCGCCGTATGGCGCCGCGTGCGCGGCAGCTTCGGGCGCCAGCCGATCCGCCGCGGGCGCATGGTCGCGCGCATCGCGATCCTGGGCGCGCTCGCCGTGCTTTGCGGGTTGGGCGGACTGCAGGATGTGCGGTTGCTGGAGGGACTGCTCGGCGGCCTCGCCGGCGGCGTCGCGCTGGGCCTGCTCGGCCTGCGGCTGACCCGCTTCGAGCGCGGCGCCGATGGAGCCGACGCCTATATACCGAACCCGTGGATCGGCGGCGCGCTGACCGTGCTGCTGGCCGGACGCATCGCCTGGCGCTTCCTGGTACTGACGCCGGCGATGGGCCAGAGCGTCGCCGCGGCCCATGCCCCGCAGTTCGGCAACAGCCCGCTGACCCTGCTCGTGCTCGGCCTGACGATCGGCTACTACGTCAGCTACTACGCCGGCCTGCTGGTCCACCACCGCCGGTTCGAGCGGACGCAGGCGACCGGTTGACCCCGGCGCCGCGGCCGGCGCTCACAGGGCGTCGGTGTCCAGCTCGCCGGTGCGGATGCGGATCACCTGCTCCAGCGGGCTGACGAAGATCTTGCCGTCGCCGATCTTGCCGGTGCGGGCCGATTGCTGGATCGCCTCGATCACCCGGTCCAACTGGTCGTCCGCCACGGCGACCTCCAGCTTGATCTTCGGCAGGAAGTCGACCACGTACTCCGCGCCGCGGTACAGCTCGGTGTGGCCCTTCTGGCGGCCGAAACCCTTCACCTCGGTCACCGTGATGCCCTGTACGCCGACCTCGGCCAGCGCCTCGCGCACGTCGTCCAGCTTGAACGGCTTGATCACCGCCACGACCAGCTTCATGGATGCTCCTCTCGTTGGCCGCGAACCCCGGTTCGCGGCAGGGCCTGACATTGTGCCGCGAGGATCTGCGACTGTCGCCTCACTTTGCCTCTTGTAGGAAAATGCCTACAACCTCAAGCGGAGCAGGCCGATGGCGCCCCTACATCCCGTTTATCTAGACTTCATCCCGACAAGTTCGAGGTGCCATCCATGATGGATCGGCGGGATATCGACCAAATTGCCCTGCGACTTGTTTCGTTGGTACCGCCAGGATTGGCACGGGCGCATCAGGATCTGCAAACCAACTTTCGCGATGTCCTGGCGCAAGGATTGCGTCGCCTCGAGCTGGTCACCCGCGAAGAGTTCGACGTCCAGTGCCAACTGTTGGCGCGCACCCGCGCCAAGGTCGACGAACTGGAGCGGCGCGTGGCCGAACTCGAGGCCGCCGCAGCTCCAAGCGGACCCTAGCATCACCCAAGCTCCCGGGAGCCGCCCCCGATCAGTCACCCTCACCCCGAGAACGATCGGGGGCGGTTATTTATTCGCTCGTCGATGGAGTCGCTCGATGTCGGTGCATGGCAGCGGCAACATCGTGGAACAGGGCCTGCCGCCCGCATGAGCCTGGCGGTTACGCTCAGCCGTGCACAGCAGGGAGTGACGGCGCCGCAGGTGATGGTGGAGGTCCACCTTTCCGGCGGCCTGCCCGGCACCCAGATCGTCGGCCTGCCCGAGGCGGCCGTGCGCGAGGCGCGCGATCGCGTGCGCGTGGCGATCCAGAACACCGCGTTCGAATATCCCAACCGCAAGGTGACGGTGAATCTCGCGCCGGCCGAGCTGCCCAAGGAAGGCGGCCGCTTCGACCTGGCGATCGCGCTGGGCATCCTGGCCGCCGGCGGCCAGGTGCCGCGCGAGCGGCTGGACGATTGCGAATTCCTGGGCGAGCTGGCGCTGTCCGGCGACCTGCGCAGCGTGCCGGGCGTGCTGCCCGCCCTGCTGCGCGCGCGCGCGCGCGGCCGCCGCATCGTGGTGCCGCGTGCGAACGCGAACGAGGCGGCGCTGGTCGCCGATGCCGACGTGCTGGTGGCGGACAACCTGGCCGAGGTTTGCGGCTGGCTGCGCGGCGCCCAGGACCTGGCGGCGCCGCAGGCCGGCGCGGCCGCCGCGGACGAGGCTGCCGGCCACGGTCCGGACCTGATCGACGTGCGCGGGCAACTGCAGGCGCGGCGCGCGCTGGAGATCGCCGCGGTCGGTGGCCACCACCTGCTGCTGGTCGGACCGCCGGGCACCGGCAAGACCATGCTGGCCGAGCGCCTGCCCGGCATCCTGCCGCCGCTGACCGAATCGGAGGCGCTGGAGACCTGCGCCGTGCTGTCGGTGGCGGGGCAGAGCGTGGACCCCGCGCTGTGGCGACGCCGGCCGTTCCGGGCGCCGCACCATACCGCCTCGGCGGTGGCCCTGGTGGGCGGCGGCTCGTGCCCGCGGCCGGGCGAGATCTCGCTGGCGCACAACGGCGTGCTGTTCCTCGACGAGCTGCCGGAGTTCAGCCGGCACGTGCTCGAGGTGCTGCGCGAGCCGCTGGAGTCCGGCCACATCGTGATCTCGCGCGCGGCGCGGCAGTCCGCGTTCCCGGCGCAGTTCCAACTGGTGGCCGCGATGAATCCCTGTCCCTGCGGCTATGCCGGCGACGCGCGCCAGCGCTGCCAGTGCACGCCGGACCAGATCCAGCGCTACCGCGCGCGCATTTCCGGGCCGCTGCTGGACCGGATCGACCTGTGCGTGGAGGTGCCGCGCGTGCCGCTGGCCGAACTGGGCGCGCCGCGCAGTCTCTACGACGAGGATTCGGCCACCGTGCGGGAGCGGGTGATCAAGGCCCGCCACCAATCGCTGAAGCGGGCCGGCCGCCCCAATGCGGAGATCAGCACCCGCGAACTGGAGCGCGATTGCGCCCTGGGAGCCGCCGAGCGGCATTGGTTCGAGGGTGCGCTGGAACGGCTGGGCCTGTCCGCGCGGGCCTACCACCGCACCCTGCGGGTGGCCCGCACGATCGCCGACCTGGACGGCGGGGCGGGCCTGCTGGACCGCTCGCACCTGGCCGAGGCGTTGCAATACCGGCGTTTCTGAGGACGGGATGCAATTTTTGTACTGACGGGTATTGACTTGTGCCCGGCCCTGGGTAATATCTGCACTTGTCGGTTTTCTAATAACCGGCCCGCGCCCCGGTATCGGTCTCCCTCCCCCCTCCCGCCCGATACCGGGGCTGCTCTTTTCTCCCCTCCCTTTCGTTGCTGGACGCGCCGTTTCGCGCGTGTTCCGATACCGTGCCCGGCTCGCATGGCGAAGGACTGCGGATGACACTCGAACTCGGCTTCACGCTGGCGTGCATGCTCGGCATCGGCTTCCTCGCGCAGTGGCTGGCGTGGCGGGTGAAGCTGCCGGCGATCCTGTTCCTGCTGCTGGCCGGCATCGTGCTGGGGCCGGTCAGCGGGCTGCTGCTGCCGGACAGGCTGCTGGGCGACCTGCTGTTCCCGATGGTGTCGCTGTCGGTGGCGCTGATCCTGTTCGAGGGCAGCCTGACCCTGCGCTTCCACGAACTGCCAGGCATCGGCCGCGCGGTGCGCGGGCTGGTCAGCTACGGCGCGATCGCCGCGCTGCTGCTGCTGGCGCTGGCGGCGCACCTGATCGCGGGGCTGGCCTGGCCGATCGCCCTGCTGTTCGGCGCGCTCACCTGCGTCACCGGGCCCACCGTGATCGCGCCGATGCTGCGCACGCTGCGGCCCAACGCGCGCATCGCCAACACGCTGCGCTGGGAAGGCATCGTGATCGACCCGCTCGGCGCGCTGTTCGCGGTGCTGATCTACGAGGCGATCGTGTCGCGCCAGGAAGGGCACACCATCGGCATCTTCCTCGCCACGCTGGCCAGCGGCGCCGGCAGCGGCGCGTTGGCGGCATGGGTGCTGGCCTTCCTGCTGCGGCGCCAGCTTATTCCCGAATACCTGCAGAACTACGGCGTGCTGGCGGCGGTGCTGCTGACCTTCAGCGCGTCCAACGCGATCACCCACGAGTCGGGCCTGCTGGCGGTGACGATCATGGGCATCGCGCTGGGCAACATCCGCGGCGTGCACATCGACGACATCCTCGACTTCAAGGAAAACCTCACCACGCTGCTGGTGTCGAGCCTGTTCATCCTGCTCGCGGCGCGGCTGCAATGGCCGCTGCCGGACGGCATGCTGTGGGCGGGCATCGCGATCTTCCTGGTCGCGCAACTGGTGGTGCGGCCGCTGACCGTGCTGATCTCCAGCATCGGCAGTTCGCTGAACTGGCGCGAGCGCACGCTGATCGCCTGGGTGGCGCCGCGCGGCATCGTGGCGGCCTCGGTATCGGCCCTGTTCGCGCTGCGCCTGGAAGACCTGGGCATGCCTGGCGCCGACGCGCTGGTGCCGCTGGTGTTCATCCTGATCATCGGCACCGTGGTGCTGCAGAGCGCCACTGCGCGGCCGCTTGCACTATGGCTGAAGGTGGCGGAGCCGGAGCCGCGCGGCGTGCTGGTGTTCGGCTCCGATACGGTGGCGCGCGCGGTGGCCAAGGCGCTGGCCGACGCCGGCTTCCGCGTGGTGCTGGCCGACGACGAATGGGACGGCATTCGCCGCGCGCGGATGGATGGGCTCACCACGTTCTACGGCAACCCGGCCTCGCCGCACGCCGAGCGCAATCTCGACCTCACCGGCATCGGCCGGCTGCTGGCGATGTCGACCCACCGCGAGCGCAACTCGCTGGCCTGCGTGCACTACCGCCAGGAGTTCGGCCGCGAGAAGGTCTACCGCCTGCGCAACCTGGCGCCGCACGAGAACACCGACCGCGCGGCGCTCGCCGGAAGCCTGCTGGCGCCGCCGCTGTTCGACGAATCGATGACCCATGCCCGCTTCGCCGAGTTGCTGGAACAGGGCTGGCGGATCAAGTCGACCCGGCTCACCGCGGCGTTCGACTGGCCGCACTTCATCGCGCAGTACGGTGCGGACTCGGTGCTGCTGTTCGGCGTGGAGGAGCGCGGTGCGTTGCGCGTGGCTTCGTCCAAGCGCGTGCTGGAACCGAAGCCGGGCTGGCAGGTGATCGCCCTGGTGCCGCCGATGGTGGAACAGGGCGCGCCGCCTGCGGGCGACCGGCCGCTGTCCGAGCTGCCCGATGCCTGATCGGAGCGGGGTTATGCCGGCCGCCGGGCAGCGGGGCGTCTGGCGTGCCCGGGGCCGGCCGCCTCGCGGCGCGACCCCGGCCGGCATCGCGGCGTCTAGGCGGCCGAGGCCTGCCTGAACTGCGCTTCCTCGGTCGAGCCCTTCAGCGCGGTGGTCGAGGACTGGCCCTGCTGGATCGCCTGGGTCACCTGGTCGAAATAGCCGGTGCCCACCTCGCGCTGGTGCTTCACCGCGGTGAAGCCGCGTTCGGCGGCGGCGAACTCCTTCTCCTGCAACTCCACGAAGGCGCTCATCTGGCGCCGCGCGTAGCCGTGGGCCAGGTCGAACATGCCGTAGTTGAGGCTGTGGAAGCCGGCCAGGGTGATGAACTGGAACTTGTAGCCCATGGCGCCGAGCTCGCGCTGGAATGTCGCGATGGTGGCGTCGTCGAGGTTCTTCTTCCAGTTGAAGCTGGGCGAGCAGTTGTAGGCCAGCAGCTTGCCCGGGAACTTTGCGTGGATGGCTTCGGCGAAGCGGCGCGCGTCGTCCAGGTTCGGCTTGCTGGTCTCGCACCAGACCAGGTCGGCGTAGGGCGCGTAGGCGAGGCCGCGGCTGATCGCCTGGTCCAGGCCGGGGCGCACGCGGAAGAAGCCTTCCACGGTGCGTTCGCCGGTGACGAACGGCCGGTCGTTGGCGTCGATGTCGGAGGTGAGCAGGTCGGCCGCGTCCGCGTCGGTGCGCGCCACGATCAGGGTCGGCACGCCGGCGACGTCGGCGGCCAGCCGCGCGGCGTTGAGCTTGTCTACCGCCTCGCGGGTCGGCACCAGCACCTTGCCGCCCATGTGGCCGCACTTCTTCACCGAGGCGAGCTGGTCCTCGAAGTGCACGCCGGCGGCGCCGGCCTCGATCATCGCCTTCATCAGCTCGAAGGCGTTGAGCACGCCACCGAAGCCGGCCTCGGCGTCGGCCACGATGGGCACCAGCCAGTCGATCGCATCGTTGCCTTCGGCGTGGTGCAACTGGTCGGCGCGAAGCAGGGTGTTGTTGATGCGCTTGACCACCAGCGGCACCGAGTTGGCCGGGTAGAGCGACTGGTCCGGATACATCTCGCCGGCCACGTTGGCGTCGGCGGCGACCTGCCAGCCGCTGAGGTAGATCGCCTGCAGGCCGGCCTTGACCTGCTGCATCGCCTGGTTGCCGGTGAGCGCGCCGAGCGCATTGACGAAATCCTCCTTGTGCAGCGAGGTCCACAGCCGCTCGGCGCCGCGCCGGGCCAGCGAATGCTCGACCGCGACGGTGCCGCGCAGGCGCGCCACGTCCTCGGCGGAGTAATTGCGCCGGATGCCGGCCCAGCGGGGATTGTTCTTCCAGTCCAGGGCGATCTGTTCGGCGGTGGGCAGGGGGCTCTTCATGGCGGGACTCCGTGGCAGAGGATTTCGTATGCGGGCGGCTGCCGCGTCGGGTCGCGGTGCTGGAGCCGCTTTGCGGAAGGACGACTCAGGCGAGCCGGCCGTAGGCGGGCAGGGTGAGGAAGTCGGCGAGCGTGTCGGCGTGGACCAGTTCCGACAGCAGTGCGGCGGCGTCGTCGGCGCGCGCGGCGCCGGGATGCCGGCTCTCGCGCAGCCGGTGGGCGTGCGCGGCGAGCGCATGGTCGAACAGGGCGAAGTCGATCGGCGCGTGATCGGGGAATTCGAGGCCGCCCGCGCCGCCGTCGGCGTGGTGCAGCCATTGCCACAGTTGCGCGCGGGCGATCTCGGCGGTGGCGGCGTCTTCCATCAGGTGATGGATCGGCACGCAGCCCAGGCCGTCCAGCCAGGCGGCGGTGTAGCGCAGCGCCACCTCGACGTTGTTGTCGAAGCCGGCGCGTGTGATCGTGCCGGCGCACGGCGCCAGCAACCGGTCGCGGCTGGCCTGCACGTCCTCGCGCAGCACGTGCAACTGGTTCGGCGTGGGCATGTGCCGGTCGAACACGCCCTGCGCCACCGGCACCAGCGCCGGGTGCGCCACCCAGGTGCCGTCGTGGCCGGCCTGCACCTCGCGCAGCTTGTCGGCGCGCACCTTGGCGAGCGCGGCCTCGTTTGCCGCCTCGTCGCCCTTGATCGGGATCTGCGCCGCCATGCCGCCCATCGCGAACGCGCCGCGGCGGTGGCAGGTGCGGATCAGCAGTTCCGAATAGGCTTTCAGGAACGGCACCGTCATCTGCACCTGGCCGCGTTCGGGCAGCAGGCGGTCGCGGTGGCCGCGAAGGGTCTTCAGGTAGGAGAAGATGTAGTCCCAGCGCCCGCAGTTCAGGCCCACCGCCCGCTTGCGCAGGGCGTGCAGGATCTCGTCCATCTGGAACACCGCCGGCAGCGTCTCGATCAGCACGGTGGCCTTCATGCAGCCGGCCGGCAGATTCAACTCGTCCTCGGCGTAGTCCATCACCTCGTCCCACAGCGCCGCCTCCTCCATGCATTCGAGCTTGGGCAGGTAGAAGTACGGGCCGCGGTCGCGCGCCTGCAGCGCGCGGGCGTTGTGGAACGCGAACAGGCCGAAGTCGACCAGGGCGCCGGACATCGGCTCGCCGTCGACGAGCAGGTGCTTCTCCGGCAGGTGCCAGCCGCGCGGGCGCACCACCAGCACCGCCGGGTTCGCGCCGACGCGGTAGGCCTTCCCCTCGGGCGAGGTGTACGCGAGGGTGCCGGCCACCGCGTCGCGCAGGTTGAGCTGGCCGTCGAGCTGGTTGGCCAGGCTGGGCGAGGATGAGTCCTCGAAATCGGCCATGAACACCTTCGCGCCGGAGTTCAGCGCATTGATGATCATCTTGCGCTCGACCGGCCCGGTGATCTCGACGCGGCGATCCTGCAGCGCGGCCGGGATCGGCGCCACCGTCCAGTCGGCCTCGCGGATCGCGCGGGTATCGCCGCGGAAGTTGGGCAGGGCGCCGGCGTCGTAGCAGGCCTGGCGCTGGCGGCGCTCGTGCAGGCGCCAGCGGCGGGTGGCGTCGAAGCGCGCATGCAGCCCGCCGAGAAATCGCAGGGCGGCCGGGGTGAGGATCGCCGCATGGCGCGGCTCTGGCGTGCCCAGCAGGGTCGCCGGACGGGAGGATTGCATCTGTTCCTTGGGGACGGCCATGGCGAAGTTTCCGTTGCGTTGCGACACGATGGAAACTAGGGCGTCGAAATAAGCTTTGACAAAGCAAATGTTTCAATCTTTGGTATTGTCATACTCAATACATACTGCAAGGTATTGACGCTCAAGCCATGAAATCCCCTGTCGGCAAGCCAAACAAGCCCAGGAAACGGTCGCGTGCCGCCCCGAAAGCGCGGGATGCCGCCGAGGCGGCGCGTTTCTACTACAAGGGCAACCGGCACAAGCAACTGCGCGCCTTCGTGCAGATCGTGAAGCTGGGCACGCTCAGCCGCGCCGCCGAGGCGCTGTACCTGTCGCAGCCCACGGTGACCCTGCAATTGCAGGCCCTGGAGCGCGAGCTGGGCATGGCCCTGCTCGAACGCAGCCGCCGGCGCATCAACCTCACCGACGCCGGCGAGGCGCTGTACGAGCTGGCGCGCCCGCTGGTGGAAGGCTGGGACAACCTCGACCGCGATTTCCAGGCGCGGGTGCAGGGCATGCAGGCCGGCAAGCTCACCATCGCCGCGGGCACCTCCACCATCCAGTACCTGCTGCCGGAGCTGGTGCGCCGCTACCGCGAACGCTTCCCGGCGGTGCAACTGCAACTGGCCAACGTCACCGGCAAGGACGGCATGGCGATGCTGCGCGCCGACGAGGCCGACTTCGCGGTCGGCTCCATGCTGGACGTGCCCAACGACATCGCCTGGGCGCCGGTGCAGCACTACGACCCGATGCTGATCATGCCGCCGGATCACCCGCTGGCGGCGAAGGAGCGGATCGCGCTGGAGGACTTGTCGCCGTACGGCCTGATCCTGCCGCCGCAGCGGCTGTCCACCTACCGGCTGGTCGACCTGGTGTTCCAGCAGCGGCAGGTGCCCTACCGGGTGGCGATCGAGGTCGGCGGCTGGGACGTGATCAAGGAATACGTCGCGATGGGCATGGGCATTTCGATCGTCACCGGCATCTGCATCACCGGGGCCGACCGTGCGCGGCTGGCCGTGCGCAACATGCGCCAGTACTTCCCGCAGCGGGCCTACGGCGTGGTGATGCGCAAGGGCAAGTTCCTCAGCGCCGAGGCGCAGGCCTTCGTCGACCTGATCCGCCCCGGCCTGCTGACCCACCGCGACTACGACGAGCCGGGGCATTCGGGACGGTAGGGGGTTCGCGCCGGCTGGGATGTGGCGACCATCCTTGGGGGCAAGTTCCGCGACAAATCCCGTCGCGCTCCGCCTTGCCCGCGGCCGAGGCGGCCACGAACGCCGCCACCGCGATGGCGCGGTCATCCCGGCGAATCAGGATGCCGGTGCCCGGGCAAAATCTCCCGCCCGTCATTCCCGCGAAAGCAGGAATCCAGCGCCTCTGGCTCCAAAGACACCGGCTCCTCGCTTCCGCGAGGATGGCGAGTCCCGGATGGGTTTCCGTGAGGTGTCACGAAGAAGCGCCGCCCAGCCTGGGCGGAACCTCACACCCCGTCATTCCAGCGAAAGCAGGAATCCAGCGCCGCTGGCTCCAAAGTCACCGGCTCCTCACTTCCGCGAGGATGACGAGTCCCGGATAGCTTTCCGTAAGGTGTCACGAAAAAAGCAGCGCCCAGCCTGGGCGAAACCTCACCCCCCGTCATTCCTGCGAAAGCAGGAATCCAGCGCCTTCGGTTTCAAAGACACTGGCTCCTTGCTTCCGTGATGACGGATGGGGGGCGGAGCGCGCGTGTCGTGCGGGAGAGGTCGTTCTTGTCTTGAATGTGCGCGCAACGGCCATCTGCCAGCGGCCTTTCAAGCCTGGCGCTGCAACGCCAGCTTCAACCCGAAACCGAGCAGCACCGTGCCACACACGCGGTCCATCCACTGGCCCAGCGTGGGGCGGCGCTGCAGCAGGCGATGGATGCGGCCGCCGAGCAGGGCCAGCACCAGCGACCAGCTCAGCCCGGTGCCGATGAAGCTGAGGCCGAGCACCAGCAGGCCGAGCTGCGGATGGGACGCGTGCATCGACACGAACTGCGGCAGGAAGGCGAGGAAGAACAGCGCCACCTTCGGGTTGAGCACGTTGGTCAGCATGCCCTGGCGGAACGCGGCGGCGAAGCCGGTGCCGCGGGTGACCGTGGGCGCGCGCGCCGCCTGCCGGGCCAGCAGCATGCGCAGGCCGATCCAGACCAGGTAGGCGGCGCCGAGGTACTTGAGCACGTTGAAGGCCAGCGCCGAGGCCATCAGCAGGGCCGAGATGCCCAGCACCGCGGCCAGCGTGTGCACCACGCAGCCGGCATTGATGCCCAGCGCGGCGCCGAGGCCGACCGCGTGGCCCTCCCGCCCGCTGCGCGCGAGGATGTAGAAGGTGTCCAGGCCGGGCGTGAGGTTCAGCGCGATGCAGGCGAGCAGGAAGGCGTCGAAATGCTGGATGCCGAGCATGGGGATTCCAGGGCGAAAGTGGGGTTGCTGGCGGGGTTCATACGTCGCGGTGCTTGCCCTTGAACGGCGCGTAGTACGCGCGCAGGCGGGCAAGGTCGGCGTCCATGTCGGCGCTGGCGGCGAACAGCGGGCCGAGCCGGATGGTCTTGTCGGGGTAGTGGAAGGCCACCGGAAACACCGGCACGCCGGCCTCGCGGGCGATGTGCCAGAAACCGCTCTTCCAGCGCGCCACCGGCTTGCGCGTGCCTTCCGGCGCGATGCCCAGCCATAGCCGGTCGCGCTGGCGGAACTGGTCGACCATCTGCTCGACCACGCCCTTGGCGGCGCCGCGGTCGATCGCCATGCCGCCGAGCCGGCGCAACAGGCTGCCGAGCGGCCCGCGGAACAGCTCCTGCTTGGCCATGAAGTGCACGTCGGCACCGATCGCCACCTTGATCAGCAGGCCCCACACACCGTCCCACCAGGACGAATGCGGCGCGGCGATCAGCACCAGCTTCGGCACGTCCGGGAATTCGCCGGACAGGCTCCAGCCGCACAGGCGCAGCACGGCGCGGCAGAGGCGGCGTTGCCAGCCGTCGCGCAGTTGCGGCATCCGCGGCGGCAGTTGCGCGGGCGTCGGAAGGTATCCCTTCATTCGAGGTCCGGCTTGCGCGAGCGGTTCTGCTTGATCCGGCCGCGCTGCTGCTTGCCGGCCAGGCGGCGTTCCTTCGAGGCGCGCGTGGGCCGGGTCGCCACCCGCTTCTTCGGCGCGGTCAGCGCGCCGCGGACGATCTCGGCCAGCCGCTCGCGCGCGTCGTCGCGGTTGCGCGCCTGGTCGCGGAAGCGACGCGCCTGGATCACCAGCACGCCGTCGTCGGTGAGCCGGCGGTCGCGCCGCGCCAGCAATCGCGCGCGCACCTCGTCCGGCAGCGAGGGCGAGCGGGCCACGTCGAAACGCAGCTCCACCGCGCTCTCGGTGCGGTTCACGTGCTGGCCGCCGGGGCCGTCGGCGCGCAGGAAGCGCTCGACCAGCTCGGACTCGGGCAGGGACAGGGTGCGGCTGATCGTCAGCATGCGGGAAGTTTAGGGGCTGGCGCCGCAGGGAGCGAGAACCTGCATGGCGGCCCGGCGGGTCGCATGCGGGGCGCACGGGACGGCCATGGCTTTGGGAAGCGAGGAACCGGAACCGGCAGGGCCGCGCATGCCGTCGCCGCCGTGCGCAGGACGGGCGCAGGCGAGACGGAGGCAGCCAGCGGGGCTTTAGCCGATGCCGTTCCCGGCATCCCCGGGCAGCGTCCATCCGAACCGGGCGAGCAGGTTTGCGTAGGCTTCGTCGAGCGGCGCCCGCAGCGTCATCGGCTCGCCGCTGGCCGGATGCCTGAAGTGCAAGCGCCACGCGTGCAGCAGCATGCGGTGGCAGCCGAAGTGCTGCTTGTACAGGCGGTTGTGGTCGCTGCGGCCGTGCTGGCAGTCGCCGACGATCGGATGGTGCAGGTGCGCCATGTGCTTGCGGATCTGCCGGAAGCGGCCGGTCTCCGGCTCGGCCAGCACCAGCGCATAGCGCTGCTGCGGATAGCGGCCAAGCGCGATCGGCACCTCCACCGTAGCCAGCCGCCGGTAGCGCGTGCGCGCTTCGCGGCGCGGGCCGCTGTCGCGCGAGCCGGGCAGCGGATAGTCGACCAGGGCCTCTTCCGGCTCCGGCCAGCCGCGCACCACGGCGAGGTACTGCTTGTGCACCTCGCGGCCCATGAACTGCTCGCCGAGCGCGGTGGCGACTTCGGTCGAGCGCGCCACCAGCAGCACGCCGCTGGTGGCGCGGTCCAGCCGGTGCGCCAGGTACACGCTGCCGCCGACCTGCTCGCGCAGCAGGTCGATCAGGAAGGTGTCGGCGTTGCCCACCATCTTCGAACGGTGCACGGCGAGGCCGGCGGGCTTGTTCACCGCGATGAGGGTGTCGTCCTGGTGGAGGATGTCGAGCATGGGGATTCGGGGGGCAATGTGCTTTCTGAACCGTCATTCCGGCGAAAGCCGGAATCCAGTGCCTTTCTCACCGCAACCAAAGTGCTGGTGACAAGT
>NZ_LMSL01000018.1:0-11179 GCF_001428405.1 Frateuria sp. Soil773 | reverse complement strand
TGGATCCCGGCTTTCGCCGGGATGACGGCATTTGGGCGAGGTCGTGGCTTTCAAGTGAAGCGGCGGCTTGTCCAGGTGGAGGGTGTCGAGCATGAGGAATCGGGGAGGGACGATGTGGAGCGGGCTTTCCGGAACGTCATTCCGGCGAAAGCCGGAATCCAGTGCCTTTCTCGCGGCAACCATGCTGGCAGCCGCTGGATCCCGGCTTTCGCCGGGATGGCGGCGTTCAGGCGAGGCCCGTGGCTTTCAAGCGAGGCCGCGGCATTCAGGCGGGATGGCTGGCGTCAATGCGGTTCAACTTCTTCGCCAGCCGGCGGCGAACGCCGCCAGCCCCGCCAGGCCCGCGCCCAGCGGCAGCCACGAACCGTGCTGCGGGGCCAGGGTCCACAGCAGCGTGGCGCTGATCAGCAGCGCGCCGCCGAGCAGGCCGCTGCCGAGCATGCGTTGCTGCCGGCGCGCTTCCTGCTGCCGCTGCGCCAGGGCCACGGGGTCGGCCAGTTCGCGCCGTTCGCCGCGCGCCACCTGGCGCAGCGCGTCGCGCACCAGCTCGGGAAACTGCGGCGCCGCGTGGAACCATTCGGGCAGGCGCTTGCGCACCTCGCGCAGTGTGCGGCGCGGGCTGTAGCGTTCGCGCAGGATGCGCTTGAGCACCGGATGCGCCACCGCCCAGATGTCGATCTCCGGATCGAGCATGCGGCCGACGCCCTCGATGTTGAGCAGGGTCTTCTGCAGCAGGATCAGTTGCGGTTGCAGGGTCAGCTCGAAGCGGCGCGCGGTCTGGAACAGCTTCACCACCAGCTCGGCGATCGAGATCTGCGACAGCGGGCGGGTGAAGTACGGCTCGCACACCGTGCGCACGGCGGCGGTCAATTCGTCCACGCGCACCGTCGGGGGCATCCAGCCGGCGTCCAGGTGCAGTTGCGCGATGCGTGCGTAGTCGCGCTCGAACAGCGCGATGAAGTTCTGCGCCAGCCAGTACTGGTCGGCCTCGGGCAGCGAGCCCATGATGCCGAAGTCGAGCGCGATGAAGCGGGGCTCGTCGCGCCGCGCCAGGTCCACCCAGACGTTGCCGGGATGCGCGTCGGCATGGAAGAAGTTGTCGCGGAACACCTGCTCGTAGAACACCCGCACGCCCTTCGCCGCGAGCGCCTTGCGATCGATCCCGGCGGCATCGATCGCGGCGATGTCGTCGCAGCTCGCGCCGTGCACGCGCTCCAGCGTCAGCACGCGCGGCGCGGTGAGGTCCCAGTGGACCTCGGGCACGTACAGGTCGGCGCCGCTGGCGAAGTTGCGCCGGAGCAGGCTGGCGCTGGCGCCTTCGCGCTGCAGGTCCAGCTCGTTCTCCAGCATCTTCTCCACTTCGGCGACGACGTCCAGCGGGCGGATCTTGTCGGCGTTGGGGTGCCAGCGCTGGGCCAGCTCGCCGAGCGAGCGCAGCAGCTTCACGTCGCGGGCGATGCGCGCGTCGATGCCGGGTCGCAACACCTTCACCACCACCGCGCGGCCGTCGTGCAGGGTCGCCGCGTGCACCTGTGCGATCGAGGCGGAGGCCAGCGCGGCCTCGTCGAAGGCGGCGTAGAGCCGGCCGACCGGCGCCTTCAACTGCTGCTCGACGATCGCGCGCGCCTCGGCGCCGGGGAACGCCGGCACCTGGTCCTGCAGCAGGGCCAGCTCGTCGGCGATGTCGGCCGGCACCAGGTCGCGGCGGGTCGAGAGCACCTGGCCGGCCTTGACGAAGATCGGGCCCAGCTCGGTCAGCGCCAGGCGCAGGCGTTCGCCGCGCGACAGCCGCGCCACGTCCACGGGCGGGCGGCCGAACAGCGGGCGCAGCAGCTTCAGCGGCCGGAACAGGTGCGCCGCATCGACCAGTTCGTCGAGCCGGTAGGCCAGCAGCACGGAAGCCACCCGCAGCAAGCGCGGCACCACCTTCAGCGGCGTCACGCCGGGCGTCCCCGCAGCCGCTGCTGCAGCCGGGCCACGCGCGCCTCCAGCCGCTCGCTGCGTTCGCGCAGGGCATCGACGCCGTCGAGGAACGGGTCGAGTTCGCCCTGCGCAACGGTCACCCGCGCTTCGTCGCGCAGCCAGTCGGCGCCATCCTCGGCGAGGTGCGCGGCGGTCTCCTTCGCGTGCGCCAGGCCCTGCCGCACGGCGCGGGCGAGCGGCACGCCGAGCACGTCGCCGAAAGTGCGCGCGAAGGCTTCCTCGAAATCCGGCGCGAACCGGCTGGCCAGCTTCTCCAGCCGGCGCGCGAGGTCGGCGTCGCCGGCGATCTCCACCTTGCCCGGGGCTACGCCCTCGTCGCCGCGGCGCAGCGCCATCGCCAGCAGGCTGCCGGGGCTGGCGGCCACGCGCAGCTGGCTGTCGGCGTCCGGCGGGCCGACCTTCAGGCAAGCGTCCTCCACCGTCACCGCCAGCGCGAGTTCCGGCCCGCGCAGGTGCAACTGCACGCTGCGGCCGTCCAGCGCGGCCAGTTTCTGCTGCGTGTCCGGATCGAGCGAAAGCGCGTGGTTGAGTGCGGTTTCCAGCGCGCGGCCGGCGAGCTTGCGCAGCGGTTGCGGCAACCAGGAGTTCGGGGCGGGGGCGTTCATGCGCCGATTGTAGCGGGGCGGCCGGCGATGGCGGCCACCCCGGGCCGGCGTTTCAGCCGGCGCCGTCGAAGCCGAACTGGCGCCAGGCCTCGTACACGGCCACGGCGACGGTGTTGGACAGGTTGAGGCTGCGGCTGTCGGGGCGCATCGGCAGCCGCAGGCGCTGTGCCTCGGGAATCGCGTCGAGTACCTCGGAGGGCAGGCCGGCGGTTTCGCAGCCGAACAGCAGGGCGTCGCCCTTGGCGAAGCGCGCCTCGACGTGGGCGAGGCGGCCGCGGGTGGAGAAGGCGAACACCCGCGGCTGGCCGATCGCGGCGAGACAGCCGGGCAGGTCGTCGTGCACCGCGACCTGCGCGTATTCGTGGTAGTCCAGGCCGGCGCGGCGCAGGCGGCTGTCGTCCAGCGTGAAGCCGAGCGGACGGATCAGGTGCAGCGCGGCGCCGGTGTTGGCGCACAGGCGGATCGCATTGCCGGTGTTCGGCGGGATCTCGGGTCGGAACAGGATGACGTGCAGCATCCGTGCATTATCGACGGAGCGCGGGCGGCTGGCGATCAGCTCTCGCGCCGCGGGCAGACCACGCCGTCCGGCGGCAGCGTGCAACTGGCCGGCGCCGCCAGCAACAGCGTGCCGAAGCTGCCGTGCGAAGCCAGGCTCACCGCGGTGGAGCGGCTGTTGATCATGGCGCCGAGGATCAGCCCGCAGACCAGCAGGCAGGCGACGAACAGGCTGCGCAACAGCAGGGTTTCGAATTTCATGGTCATGGTCCGGCGAAGAGGTGGGGAGGTGCGGGCCGCTCAGCCGGCCCGCGCCGAGGGCGCGGCCGTAACGGCGGCATCGTTGGCCAGGTGCACGGAGGTCGGATGCGCCTTGAGCATCGAGCCCAGGGTCAGTCCGCACAGCAGCAGGCTGGCGGCGAACAGGGTGTGCAGCAGCAGGGTTTCGAGTTTCATGGTCGTGTCTCCGGTGGGAAAGTGGTCCTTGGTAATCCCTCTGGAGCAAGCGCCGTGCCAACCGCCGGAATTCGATTCAATACATTGATACGAATGGATATTTTGCCATGGCGAGCCTGCGTCGTCCGCTGTCCGCGGACACCGCGGGCGCCCGTCCGGACAGCACAGCGGACAGTGTCCGGACGTGCCATTGGTGGGTTTGCGATCGGGCGGCGCGGCCACTAGCCTCGGTGGATTCATCGCGGAATTAAGGAAGCTTCACCATGGCAAGAAACCCCCTCGCGCTGCTCATCGCCGGTCTGCTCGCCTTCAACGCAGGCGCATTGCCGGCATGGGCCGCGCCGGACGCCGCTGCCGCGCAGCAGATCCCGCAGATGGCTTATACCCGGTTCGTGCTGCCCAACGGCCTGACCGTGGTGGTGCACGAGGACCACAAGGCGCCGGTGGTGGCGGTGAGCGTGTGGTACCACGTCGGCTCCTCCTACGAGCCGAAGGGCAAGACCGGTTTCGCCCACCTGTTCGAGCACCTGATGTTCCAGGGCTCGGAGAACCACAAGGACGAATACTTCAAGCCGTTCGAGCTGGCCGGCGCCACCGACCAGAACGGCACCACCTGGCTGGACCGCACCAACTACTTCGAGACGGTGCCCACCACCGCGCTGGACATGGCGCTGTGGATGGAGTCCGACCGCATGGGCCACCTGCTCGGCGCGATCGGCCAGAAGGAGCTGGACGAGCAGCGCGGCGTGGTGCAGAACGAGAAGCGCCAGGGCGAGAACCAGCCCTACGGCCGCGTCGGCGAACTGATCCAAGCCGAGGCGTTCCCCGCCAACCATCCCTACCACCACGACACCATTGGCTCGATGGCCGACTTGAACGCCGCCTCGCTCGGCGACGTGAAGCAGTGGTTCAAGGACTACTACGGCGCCGCCAACACGGTGGTGGTGCTGGCCGGCGACATCACGCCGGCGCAGGCGAAGGAAAAGATGCTGAAGTACTTCGGCGACATCGCCGCCGGCCCGCAGGTGCCGCGCCCGCAGCCGTGGGTGGCGCCGCGCGACGCATCGACCCGCGGCTCGATGACCGACAACGTGGCGCAGACGCGCATCTACCGCGAGTGGAACGTGCCTTCGCGCAACGACGACGCGCTGACCGAGCTGCAGGTCGCCGCCGCCGTGCTCGGCGGCGGCAAGACCTCGCGGCTGTACCAGCGGCTGGTCTACCGGGACAAGCTCGCCGACGACGTCTCGGTGGACATCGAGCAGCACGTGCTGGCCAGCCTGTTCGAACTGCAGGTGGACGTGAAGAAGGGCGTCGATCCGGCCCGGGTCGAGGCGGCGGTGGCCGACGAGTGGCGCAAGTTCCTCGCCGACGGCCCCAGCGCCGACGAGCTGGAGCGGGTGCGCACGCAGATCCGCGCCGGCTTCGTGCGCGGGCTGGAGCGGGTCAACACGCAGGCCTCGATCCTCGCCGAAGGGCAGCTCTACCGGAACGACCCGGGCGCCTACCTCAAGGAGTTCGGCGTGCTGATGGCGGCCACCCCGGCCAGCGTGAAGGCTGCCGCGAACCAGTGGATCGCCAAGGGCGACTACACGCTCACCGTGACGCCGGGCAAGGTCGACGCCGCCGACATGGCGACCACGGCGGGCCGTCCGGCCGCACCCGGCAAGCCGGCGCCGGTGCTGTCGCCGAAGGGCGACTACCGGACGGTGGCGAGCGGGGTGGACCGCAGCAAGGGCGTGCCGGAAGTCGAGACCTTCCCAGACCTCAGCTTCCCGAAATTGCAGCACGGCAAGCTCGCCAACGGCATCGAGGTGGTCCTGGCCGAGCGCCATGCGGTGCCGGCGGTGCAGGTCGGCCTGCAGTTCGATGCTGGCTACGCCGCCGACCAGGGCCGCAAGCTGGGCACCTCCAGCTTCACCATGAGCATGCTCGACGAGGGCACCACCTCGCTCGATTCGGTCGAGATCGCCAAGCGCAAGCAGCGGCTCGGCGCGCAGATCGCCACCGGCTGCGGGCTGGATGCCTGCGTGGCGTCGCTCAACGCGCTCGACGACAAGCTGGTGCCGTCGCTGGCACTGTTCGCCGACATCGTGCGCAACCCGGCCTTCCGCGAGAAAGACATCGACCGTCTGCGCGGCCAGTGGCTGGCCGGCATCGCGCAGGAGAAGAGCCAGCCGGTCGGCATCGCGCTGCGCACGCTGCCGCCGCTGCTGTACGGCAAGGGCCACGCGTATGCGATCCCGTTCACCGGCACCGGCACCGAGGCGTCGATCGGCGCACTGAGCGCGGCCGACATGCGCGCGTTCATGGGCGACTTCATCCGGCCGGACAACGTCAAGCTGCTGGTCGCCGGCGACACCACGCTGGACAAGATCGTCCCGCAGTTGAACAAGGTGTTCGGCGACTGGAAGGCCGGCGGCAAGGTGCCGGCGAAGAACATCGCCACGGTGGCGCCGCCGAAGAACGTGCGCGTGTTCCTGGTCGACCGCCCCGGCGCGCAGCAGAGCCTGATCCTGGCCGGCAGCCTGGCGCCGTCCACCCGGGCCGCCAACAACCTGCCGATCCAGACCATGAACGGCGCCTTCGGCGGCACCTTCACCTCGCGCCTCAACATGAACCTGCGCGAGGACAAGCACTGGGCCTACGGCGCCTTCAGCTTCCTGCGCGACGCGCAGGGGCAGCGCCCGTTCATGCTGTATGCGCCGGTGCAGACCGACAAGACCGCGCCCTCGGCCGCCGAGATCCTGAAGGAGGCGAGGGGGATGATCGGCGACAAGCCGCTGACCGCCGCCGAGATCGACAAGATCAAGGTGGGCGACGTGCGCAGCATGCCCGGCCAGTACCAGACCACCTCGGCGGTGATGGGTGCGCTGCAGGACATCGCGCTGTACGACCGTCCTGACGACTGGGTGCAGACCATGAAGGCGCGCATCGAGGCGCAGACCGACGCCCAGGTCGAGGCCGCCGCGAAGGAGATCATCCATCCGGGCCAACTGACCTGGGTGATCGTGGGCGACCTCAAGCAGATCGAGGCGCCGGTGCGCGCGCTCAAGCTGGGCGAGGTGCAGGTGATCGACGCCGACGGCAAGGCGGCGCGGCCGGCGGGCAAGTAAGCCGGCATCCGGCGACGCCCGCGCGCCGGCGCGCTAGGATGGAGGCCGGGCAGGTGACTGCCCGGCCTCTCGTCTATGTCCACCGCGGAGCCACCCATGCGCAAGACCCTGCTGATGCTCGTTCCCGCCGCCCTGCTCGGCGCCTGCACCTGGGGCATCACCCTGGACGATGCCGCCCGCAGCGTGCGCACGGCATGGAACGGCGACGTCTCGTCGTGCCGCGACATGGGCAAGGTCACCGTCACCGTGATGGACCATGTCGGCCCGGTCGACCGCAACGACATCAAGGTGCGCGACGAGCTGGAAGTGATGGCGCGCAACGAGGCCGCCAAGCTGCATGCCGACACGGTCAAGCCGCTGGCCGAGCCGGTCGACGGTTCGCAGGCGTGGGGCGCCTACCTGTGCGGCAGCCAGCGCCCGCAGCCGTCCGGCAATGCCCCCGCGGCCCAGCCGCCGGCACCGGCCGGTTCCGGCGGCGTGCAGACCTATCCGGTCAAGGGCTGACCGACCCTTTCCGACAGGGCCTGGCGCACGGCCGCGACGAGGCCGCGCCGGGCACGCCAGGCGTCGCATTCCACTGCGCCGCCTGCCCGCACCGCTCACGGCGCGTTAACCGGCGGCCCGGTAACACTGCACGCTCATCCGCAACGGAGAGCGTTCGATGGGCAACGAAACGAAGCCGGACTTTTCCAATGTGCAGGGCGGCGCCGAATCGTCGGCCGCGGCGCCCAAGGCGGATTTCAGCAATGTCGAGGGCGGCGCGTCGTCCGCGGCTGCCGCCGGGCAGACCTATACCGTCGTCGCCGGCGACAATTTGAGCAAGATCGCCAAGCACTTCTACGGCAGCGCCAGCGACTGGCAGCGCATCTTCGATGCGAACCGCGATCAGCTCGCCAATCCCGACCTGATCAAGCCCGGTCAGGTCCTGAAGATTCCCGCCAAGGCCTGAAGGAGGACTGCGCATGATGCACCACCGGACCCCGACCCTGATCGCCCTGTCGCTGGCCGCCGCGCTGGCGCTCAGCGCCTGCGGCAAGCATGACGACACCGCCGCCACCACGGACGCCGCGCCGCCGCCCCCGGCGGCCCAGCCGGCCACCGCGCCGGCCGCTCCGGACACGATGGCGCCCGCGAGCAGCGCCCTGAGCGTGACCTCGGTCGATCTCGGCACCGCGGTCGATGCCAACAACAAGGTGGCTGCCGCCGCCGATTCGTTTACGCCGAAGGACACCATCTACGCCTCGGTCAACACCACCGGCTCCGGTTCGGGCACGCTCAGCGCGAAATGGACCTACCAGGACGGCCAGACCGTCATGGAGACCAACGAGCCGATCGCGCCCACCGGCCCGGTCAGCACCGCCTTCCACATCAGCAAGCCGGACGGCTTCCCAGCCGGCAGCTACAAGGTGGACATCGCGCTGGACGGCAAGCCGGTCGTCAGCAAGGACTTCACCGTGAAGTAGGCAAGCCGCCGCAACGCGAGCGCGAACGGGCGCGGCCTTGGCCGCGCCCGTTGCGTTTCAGGGGTGTCGATGGCGAAGCTCAGGCCGGTTTCACCGCCACGTTGCGCCCGGTCTGCTGGCGGAAACGCTCGCACCAGTAGAAGCGCTGCGCGGCCAGTTCCTCCTGCGGCCGGCCGATGCCGTGCAATTCCACGTGGCGCAGGATCGCCTGCGCCGCCAGCAGGCTGCCCAGCACCTCCGAGCGGCGCCGGCTGTCGCCCTGCCAGAACACCGCCACCCAGCCCTCCTCGGACTCCGCATGCGACTCGTCCAGCGGCATGATCAGCGTGCCGTCCGCCAGGCAAAGCGCGCAATCGTGCCCGTCGGCATGCTGGTACGTGTACAGCGGCAACAGCTCGGCGACGAAATCGACGATGCGCTGGCTCAATCCGTTCATGCGGCTTCCTTGGCTGCTTGTCGGGAGGGAGCATAAGGCAAAGGCGCTGCGGTTGGCCGGTGGCGTGTCAGGGGATTGGGCAGGTGGCGATTGGTGCCTGCGTGCGCGCCATGCAGGTCAGCAGAGCACGGCCATGCTTGCAGAAAGAAGGGCGCGCCGTGGCTGCATCAACGACAGGCTGCGTATCGCTTCGCACCGTCTTGAAGCAGTGTCATTGCTTTGCACTATTTGTTGCCTGAGCGAAATCGGATGGAATTCAAGAATCGATCAAGGTACTCCGTGACCTCTTGGACATTTCCGAATGAACTCCGGGCATGGTTTTCAGCATCGGTGTTCAATTCGGCACTCATGGCCGGCTGCCTCACATCGCTTGGCGTTCCAGGCGCCTCCCAAAGGTATTTGTATGTTACCGGCCCAGGGTTGTCCGGATCAGATCCGCTAACGGCGATGAGGTAGCCTGATTGGCCTGCGGCGGTTCGGTCGCCGCGATGAATCACCTTGAGATCGTGAGTGAGACTGCGCAGCCGATTCGAATCGTCATCCACGTTCGCGCTCAGCGGTGGCTCGGATGAATGCTTTTCGATATCCGTGGCGGTAAAAGTCAAGCTCATGTCCGGGTGTTGTGGATCGATTACTACCAATGTGGCATAGCCGGCTGCTTCTGGTTTGCCGTTATCCACAAAAATACCGTTCCCTACACAGAACCCAGCAGGAGCGTTACTCATTTGAGAAGGCAGCGGCCTGAAGTGTTCCGCTGCGCTCATCAGATCCGTTCGTTGTGCTTCGTAACTGGAAACACCGATGTCGTTCCTGCTGAGAACCATGTCAAACCCGTTGATCCATTTGTGCAGATCAATGTTGGCGGCAATCGCTTGTGCCTTGGGCAGATAGGCAATGATCGCAGTGTTTTGTTCCGGATGAACATCGAAGCCAACCAGTTGGCTCCCAGTATGCTCTTTGTCCGGGTCCATGCCGGCTGCTCGCATCAGCGCATCGTCTCCTGGGTTGGACGGTACTTTGCTGGCGGCATACTTCTCGCTCTTTTCTTGGAGACGTTGCTTCAATGCCTTAAAGCTCGTGACAGGGCCGTGGTCGGTTACTTGAATTCCCCGATATTTCGCATCGATGCGTATCTGTGCCTTGCTTGGAACTTTCATCGAGAAGCGCCCGAGATAGATCGTGTGATTCGTGGGGCTATGGTTGGTAGTCATGGCGAGTAGTTCGGCGCTCGACAGCATGGCTAGAAGTGCCGCCAAGGTGCGGGATCGCCATATCATTCGCTTGAATCGCATAATATATCCAAGAATTGATGTCTCCCAGTCTCCGTGGGGATGGCTTGCAAATACTGTAGAAGATGATGGGCTGCACTCGCTGTTGATCTTTATTAAATTGGAATCGAAAAATTTTCCAGCTCTTCGATTCATTAGTTATAACGCCATATATGGGTAGAAATTATTCCAGGATGACGCTTTTAAGCGAATGATTTGATTTTATCGACTTGCCTTCACCGCATTGGGGCGAGGGCGCGCAGACTTCAGGATCGCATCCCAAAGCGCCACGGCCTCGTTGTCGGTAAGCGACGAAGTGACATCCTCGTCGTCGCCTTCGAGACGGCCCCCGTTGAGCTGCAGGAAAAGGCTCGATGTGGCGAGCGATGGCGAGGGCGGATACGACTCCGCAACCATCATCTGGCCATGCAGTCCGCCCAGGTCCGACCCCATGACCAGTTGCTGGCCGGGTTGGCCGGCGAGCTGGAGGTCGCCTTTGCAGATCACCTGCGGCTTCGTGTTGCCGGCAGCGGACAGACTGCCAAGTGTCCGCTCGACGAGGCCGGGATCGGCGGCATCCCGCTTAAACCCGTTCACCGAAGCATCCAGCACCATTTCGCGATGCTTGCGATCGTTGCTCGAGAACGAAACGCTTGCATCCTCGAAATCGTTGTCGGCATCGATGATTACTTGCCCGAGGCAGAAGCCCGGCCCCGCCTGGGCCGGATCGGCCACCTTGCGCACCTGCGTTGCGAGCCTGGCGAGGCATTCCTCGGCCGGCTTGTCGGCGCCCTTGAACGACTCGGTCTTCAGGACGACGTGGTTGTCCTCGACCAGCAGGTGAAGTTCATGCGCGCGCGCGCCGCCGTCGACCTCCGTCCCCAGATACGACTCCAGCATGATCTCGCGATCGTTGAGCTTCTCGAACGCCACCAGCATGGAGGCATGGGCTTCGTCATTGCTCTTCGAAGCGATCTGGTCGCGCCTCTTCAGGATGGCCGCGGCGAACTGTTGCGGCGTAACGCCCTCCGCGAGCACACCGAAATCGACCGTTTTGAAGTCCTTGTCGCGGCCGAAGTACAAGGTCGCTGCTGGTTTTGCATCGGCGGGCGAGGAGTTCAGCGAAAAACTGGATGGCAAGTCGAACTGGTAACGGCCAAGGCATTGGGTACGCATGGTTTGGGTCAGTTCGGACACGTTGTGCCGCTCCTCTTCGCTGGAGCCGGAATGGCACGCAACCAGTCCACCGAGCAATGTGGCAGCAATCCACCATCGATGGACGGGCATCAGCTCACCTAGAGCGTGTCATCAATTGAGCAAAATGACCGAGGCCATCCCCTATATCGCGCCGAGGAAG
>NZ_LMSL01000017.1:7317-30919 GCF_001428405.1 Frateuria sp. Soil773 | reverse complement strand
CACGGTGTCGGTGGGCGACGCCTCGACCAACTTCACCCGCCAGATCACCAACGTGGCCGACGGTACCGAAGACACCGACGCCGCCACGGTCGGCCAGCTCAATCGCGTGGTCCAGGGCGTGAGCGATACCTCCGCGCAGGTGATGGGCGCCTTTGCGGCCATCGGCGGCGGCGCCGGCGTCGATTCGAACGGCAACGTGATCATGCCGTCCTTCGCGATCCAGGGCGGTACCTACCACAATGTCGGCGATGCGCTGAGCATCCTGGACGGCGCGTTGAGCGGCGCGCTCTCCAGCATCGCCTCGCTGCAGCAGCAGGTGGCGGACGGTTCCGTGGTCGGTTCGCACGTCGCGGTCGACGGCGCCAGCGACGGCAGCGATGCAGCCAGCGTGGTGGCCGGTTCGAAGGGCGTGGCGGTCGGTTCCGGCGCCAAGTCCGGCGGCGACCACGGCACGGCCGTGGGCGGCGACAGCTACGCCGCCGGTCCGAACGACACGGCGATCGGCGGCAATGCCAGGGTGAATGCCGACGGCAGCACCGCGGTCGGTGCCAACACCATCATCGCGGCGGCGGCGACCAATGCGGTGGCGGTTGGCGAAGGCGCATCGGTGACGGCCGCTTCCGGTACGGCCGTCGGCCAGGGCAGTTCGGTGACCGCCGCCGGCGCGGTCGCGCTGGGCCAGGGTTCGGTGGCCGACCGCGCCAACACGGTCTCGGTGGGCACGGCGAGCAACACGCGCCAGATCACCAACGTGAAGGCCGGCACGCAGGCGACCGACGCGGCCAACGTCAGCCAGGTGGACGAGGCGCTGGCCACGGCCAAGACCTATGCCGACGCGGGCGACAAGAAGACGCTGAACAGCGCCAAGGCCTATACCGACCAGAAGGTGGGCAGCTTCGTGAGCAAGGGCGACTTCGACAGCTTCCGCAACCAGGTCGGCGACCAGTTCCACGCGGTCAACACCCGCCTGAACCAGGTCGGCGCGATGGGCGCGGCGATGGCGCAGATGTCGTTCAGCACGCAGGGCATCAACCAGCCGAACCGGCTGGGCGTGGGCGTAGGCAACTACAACTCGCGCTCCGCACTGGCGGTGGGCTATTCGCGGCAGATCGCACCGAACGCGAACGTGACGTTCGGCGCGGCGGTCAGCGGCGACGAGACCACCGGCGGCGTGGGCGTGGGTATCGGCTGGTAAGCCGAAACCCGCGATGAAACAGGCCGGCGCCCGCGAGGGCGCCGGTTCCTTTTTGCCCTCCGTGCCCGGTGCTGCCTGCGACATGCACCGGCGGCAGGGGTTCTTGCCGGTCGCCGTCGAAGCGGACTAGCGATTGCGGGCAGCCACGGCGGGACAGGAAGTGCATCCGCACGCGTGGCGGCCGTGTGTCGTTCGCCGTCGCCGGCTGCCGTGACCGGCAGCTGCCCGCCGTTGGCGGCGTGGACAGGTGGCGCCGGTGCGGCATCCCGTCGATGGATGCAGTACGGGCCGGCAACCGGGATGTCACGAGATCGGTAACGGGGATGCCTCCACCTTTTCCGTGCCCGCCGTCGAATATGCGGGACTCCCGCCGCACGTTGGGCATCGCCCCCTCGCGCGACCCCGATGGCATGTGATACCAATGGTGGGTCTATGTGCCGGGAATCGATCCGAAGGCAGGGATCGCGGGTCCGGCGAACGTTGTACGCAAGATGTTTCGGCAAGTGGTCTGGACGGGGAGGGCGCATGGCGGCAGTCGCAGAGTCGGCCGGCAGCGGAATGGAGGCGGCAGGCAACCGCGAAGCCGCGGTTTGCGAGCTGCTGGTTTCGCGCGGGTGGCTGAAAGACGGCGATCTGGGCCGCGCCCGGCGGCTGCACGACGAATCGCCGGAAGGCACCTTGACCGCGTTGATGGCGCGGCTCGGGCTGGTGTCCGAGCGCGACCTGGCGCAGGCCTGGTCCGAGCTGCTGCAGGTGCCGCTGCTGGCCGCGCGCGACGCGCCGGAACTGGCGCCCGCGGAGCTGGAGATCTCGACGCGCTTCCTGAAGCAGCAGCACGTGGTGCCGGTGCGCAGCGGCGAGGACGGCCTCGCGCTGGTGGTGGCCGATCCGGCCGATCCGTACCCGCTGCAGGCCATGCAACTGGCCGCCGGCCGGCCGGTGGCGCTGCTGATCGGCCTGCGCTCGGAGATCGACGACCTGATCGAGCGTTACTACGGCACCGGCCGCTCCGCGATGGGCACCATCGTGGAGAACCTCGACGGCAGCGCCGCCGAGGAGGACGACGTGGAGCACCTGCGCGACCTCGCCTCCGAGGCGCCGGTGATCCGGCTGGTCAACCTGATCCTGCAGCGCGCGGTGGAGCAGCGCGCCTCCGACGTGCACATCGAGCCGTTCGAGAACCGCCTGAAGGTGCGCTACCGCATCGACGGCGTGCTGCACGAGGTGGAGGCGCCGCCGTCGTCGTCCACCGCCGCGGTGATCTCGCGCGTGAAGATCATGGCCAAGCTCAACATCGCCGAGCGCCGGCTGCCGCAGGACGGCCGCATCCAACTGCGCGTGCAGGGCAAGGAGCTGGACCTGCGCGTGTCCACCGTGCCGACCAGCTTCGGCGAGTCGGTGGTGATGCGCATCCTCGACCGCGAATCGGTGGTGTTCGACTTTTCCACGCTGGGCTTCACCGAGCACTTCCAGTCGCGCTTCGTGGACGTGCTGGAGCGCCCGCACGGCATCCTGCTGGTCACCGGCCCCACCGGCTCGGGCAAGACCACCACGCTGTACACCGCGCTGTCGAGGATCAACACGCCCGACGTGAAGATCATCACCGTCGAGGACCCGGTCGAGTACCAGCTCGAAGGCATCAACCAGATCCAGGTGAAGCCGCAGATCGGGCTGGATTTCGCCGGCGCGCTGCGCTCGATCATGCGCCAGGACCCGGACGTGATCATGATCGGCGAGATGCGCGACCTGGAAACCTGCCGCATCGCGATCCAGTCCGCGCTCACCGGCCACCTGGTGCTGTCCACCCTGCACACCAACAGCGCCGCCGGCGGCGTCACCCGCCTGCTCGACATGGGCGTGGAGGACTACCTGCTCGGCTCCACCGTCAACGGCATCCTGGCGCAGCGGCTGGTGCGCCGGCTCGATCCGGAAACGGCGATCCCGTACGAGCCCTCGCCCGAAGTCATCGCCGAGTTCGAGCTGGAGAAATACACCGACGAGCGGCCGATCCGGCTGTGGAAGCCCGGCAGCAGCGCGGCCAACCCCACCGGCTACCGCGGCCGCCGCGCGATCATGGAATTCCTGGTGATGAGCGACCCGCTGCGGCGCATGGTGATGCAGCGCGCCGACGCCGGCGAGATCGAGAAGCTGGCCCGCGCCGAAGGCATGCGCACCATGTACGAGGACGGCATCGCCAAGGCGGTCGCCGGCGTCACCACGCTCGAGGAGGTGCTGCGTGTCACGCAGGATGGCTGAGGGTGAAGCCGGGAATAGGGAATGGGGAATAGGGAATGGGAAAAACGCGTTCCGTAAACTTGCGGGACCCCGCTCTTTCTATTCCCCATTCCCCATTCCCTATTCCCGCGTTGCAGGGCAACGCCCATGAGCCAGTTCAGCTACCGCGCCGTCAGCGCCGCCGGCGAGCTGCTGCAGGGCCAGATGGAGGCGGGCAGCGTCGAGGACGTGGTGGCGCGGCTGCAGGACCAGGGGCATACGCCGCTGGAGGCGCGGCCGGCCGATGCGGCGGGCGGCGGGTCCGGTTTCGCCGGGCTGGTCAAGCGCGGCCCGTTCACCGGCGACCAGTTGGCGCAGTTCACCCACCAGCTGGCGACCCTGCTCGGCGCCGGCCAGCCGCTGGACCGCGCGCTCGGCATCCTGCTCGACCTGCCCGAGGGCGAGCGCGCGAAGAAGCTGGTGGAGCGCGTGCGCGACCGCGTGCGCGGCGGCACCACGCTGTCGCAGGCGCTGGACGAGGAGCACGGCGTGTTTCCCAAGCTTTACGTGTCGCTGGTGCGCGCCGGCGAGGCGGGCGGCTCGCTGGAGGACACGCTGCGCCGGCTCGCCGACTATCTCGAACGCGCGCAGCAACTGCGCGGCAGCATCGTCAACGCGCTGATCTACCCGGCCTTCCTGCTGGTCGGCGTGCTCGGTTCGCTGGTGTTGCTGCTGGCCTACGTGGTGCCGCAGTTCGTGCCGATCTTCGAGGACATGCAGGTACCGATCCCGTGGATCACCCAGGCCGTGCTGGCGCTGGGCAACGTGCTGCAGGGCTGGTGGTGGCTGATCCTGCTGGTGCTGGTCGGCGGCATCGCGGTATGGCGCGCGCGGCTGCGCGACCCGGCGCAGCGGCTGGCCTGGCACGGCAAGCTGCTGACCCTGCGCGTGGTGGGGCCGCTGCTGCTGAAGATCGAGACGGCGCGGATCGCGCGCACCCTGGGCACATTGCTGAAGAACGGCGTGCCGCTGCTGTCGGCGCTGACCATCGCACGCCAGGTCACCGGCAACCGTGCGCTGGACGAGGCGCTGGGCGCCGCCGCGGAGCAGGTCAAGGGCGGTGGCGGGCTCGGTGCCGCGCTCGGCCAGTCGCAGCGGTTTCCCCGCCTCGCGCTGCAGATGGTGCAGGTGGGCGAGGAGGCCGGCCAGCTCGACACCATGCTGCTGAAGGTGGCCGACACCTTCGACCTGGAGGCGAAGCGCTCGATCGACCGCCTGCTCGCCGCCCTGGTGCCGGCGCTGACCATCGTGATGACCGTGCTGGTGGCGATCATCATGGCGGCGATCCTGCTGCCGCTGCTCAGCCTCACCAGCAACATTCAGTAGATCGCGCGGTCCATCCCTGCGCGGCGCGTATTTCCCATTGGCAAAAACCGAGGTGATTCCCATGCAAACCAGGCAGTTTCGACGACTCCGTGCCAACGCCGGCTTCACCCTGCTGGAAATGCTGGCGGTGATCGTGCTGATCGGCATCATCGGCGCGGTGGTGGTGACCCAGGTCGGCAAGAACGTCGACAAGGGCAAGTACGGCGCCGGCAAGGCGCAGCTCACCACGCTGAGCCAGAAGATCGAGAACTATGCGCTGGACAACGGCACGCCGCCGGCGCAACTGGACGACCTCGGCACCAAGCCGTCCAACGCGGCGAACTGGCAGGGCCCGTACGCCAAGCCGTCCGACCTGAAGGACCCGTGGGGCCATCCGTTCGGCTACAAGTACCCCGGCGAGCACGGCAGCTTCGACCTGATCTTCTACGGCCAGGACGGCAAGCCCGGCGGCGACGGCTACAGCAAGGACGTCGGGAACTGGGAATGAGTCCGGCAGGGAAACGGCGGGGATAGGCCATGGCGGCCAGCGGCCAGCGCAGCGCCCTTCGTTCCGTGCCGCCCGCCGCACGGCGCCAGGGTGCGCCATGGCGCGGGGAATGCGCTTTCCCGCATCCCGCATCCCGCATCCAGAATCCCGCGCGCGCATCGCGCGCGCACGGCTTCACCCTGCTCGAAATGCTCGCCGTGATCCTGCTGATCGGCATCGCCGCCGCGGCGGTCTCGGTCTCGGTGGCGCAGGGCCTGGCCAGCGCGCGGGTCAGCGCGGCCAGCGGCGAACTGGCCGCCGCGCTGCGCGCCACCCGGGCGCGGGCGATCGTCAGCGGCGAGGAGCAGAGCTTCGAGCTGGACATCCGCGCCGGCAGCTACCACGGCGCGGACCAGCGCGCGGTGACCCTGCCCAAGGGCATGCGCCTGGGCATCACCAGCGCCAAGGAAGACCAGCCCAACGCATACACCGGGCGCATCCGCTTCTTTCCCGACGGCAGCTCCACCGGCGGGCACGTCACCCTGCAGCGCGGCCGGCGCCAGTGGCAGGTCAACGTGGCCTGGCTTACCGGCGCGGTCAGCGTGGTGGCGAAATGAGAGCTGGGAATAGGGAATGGGGAATGGGGAGGCTGCGGCGCGCGGCCCGACCGGCCGTCGCGGTGCGGCGGAGCGTCAACGATGAGCGTCGCGAAGCGGCGAACGCTTCCGCAGTGCCGCAACCGGCCGATTTGCCATTTCCCGTGTGTCGTTCCCGGCTCCGCCAGCGCGGCTTCAGCCTGCTCGAAGTGGTTGCCGCGGTGCTGCTGCTGGCGATCACCTTCACCGCGCTGATGAAGGTGGCGGGCAGCGCGCTCAACCTGACCGCCAGCGCCGCCGAGCGCAGCCAGGCGGCGATGTGGGCGCGCAGCCTGCTCGACAGCGCCTTCGTGCTGGAGCCGGTGCGCCCCGGCAGCCGTTCGGGCCGCTTCGACAAGCAGTTTTCCTGGCAGCTCGACGTGACCCCGTGGGCGATCGCCGGCAAGCCGATGCCGGGCTCGCCGCTGCGCGCCTACCAGCTCGACCTGGCGGTGCGCTGGAGCAGCGGCGGCCATCGCCGCGAGGCGCATTTCACCACCCTGCGCCTGGGCGGCCCGGCCGACCAGGGCGGCGCCCCGCCATGAAGCGCAGCGCCGGCTTCAGCCTGATGGAGGTGCTGGCCGCGCTGGCCCTGCTGGCGTTGCTGCTGGTGGGCGTGTATTCGGGCGTGCGCACGGCGACGCACAGCGTGCGCTCGGGCAGCGCGGCGGTCGAGCGGCTGGACCAGATCCGCTCGGCGCAGCAATTCCTGCGCCGCGAGCTGGCGCAGGCGATGGCGCAGCCGATCGCCCGCGGCGACAACGGCGACGCGATCTACTTCAAGGGCGAGGCGCACGAGATGCAGTACGTGGCGCCGCTGCCCGGCTATCTCGGCAAGCTCGGGCCGCAGTTGCAGACGCTGCGCCTGGTCGACAACGGCCACGGCGGGCAGCGGCTGGAGCTGAGCTTCGCCGCGCTGCCGGCGGGCGACCAGCCGGCGAAGCCGGGCAAGCCCGAAGTGCTGCTGGACGACGTGCGCCAGGGCAGCTTCGGCTATCGCGGCCTGGACGCCCAGGGCCAGCCGATGGATTGGCAGGCCGGCTGGAGCGACGGCCGACGGCTGCCGGCGCTGGTGCGCATCGACCTGCAACTGGCCAATACCGACCGCTGGCCGCGGCTGGAGGCGCCGCTGCGCGTGGACGCCACCGCCAACCAGGGCCAGCCCGGCCTGCTGCAGGGCATGCGCCTGCGCCGGGTGGGCCAGTGAGGCGCGCGCCGCTGCGCCGTGGTTCGCGCCAGCGCGGCATCGCCCTGCTGGTGGTGCTGTGGGCGTGCACCTTGCTGGCGATCCTGCTCGGCGGCTACGCCATGCTGGCGCGCACCGAGGGCATGCAGGCGCGCTACCAGTTCGCGCAGACGCAGGCGCACTACGCGGCGGAGGCCGGCGTGATGCGCGCGATCTACGGCCTGCAGGATCCGGTCGCGCGGCAGCGCTGGGTGGCCGACGGGCGCATCTACCCGTTCCATTACGCCGGCGCGACGATCAGCGTCAGCGCCATCGACGAGGGCGGCAAGGTCGATCTCAACAGCGCCTCGCCGCAGGTGCTGCAGGGGCTGTTCAAGGCGGCGGGCCTGCACGACGACGCGGCCCGCCAGCTCGCCGCGGCGGTGGCGGAATGGCGCAGCTACCTGCCGACCGGCGATGCGCCGGGGCCGGCCGTGTCCCCGGCGGGCGCGATGCCGCCGCGCCACGCGCCGTTCGCCAGCATCGAGGAAGTGCAGCAGGTGGCGGGCATGACGCCGGCGCTGTACCGCATGATCGCGCCGCAACTGACGATCTGGTCCGGCCGCGACAGCCCCGACCCGGCCAGCGCGCCGCCGCTGGCGCTGGCGGCGATTCCCGGCATGACGCCGGAGCGGGCCAGTGAGATCGCCGCCGCAAGACTGAACGGCCGGACGGACTCGGGGCTGGCCCGGAGCGTGGGAGTAACGCATAGTATCCGTTCGGAGGCCACGCTGGCCGACGGAACGCGCGCCGTCTTGCGCGCCACGATTCGTTTGCAAGGGATCCGGTCCGGCGCGCAACCGTACGCGGTGCTGCGCTGGCAGGAGGGTGACGGGGAATGAGTACCGCCGTGCAGTCGCTGCGACCGCAGCTTGATCGCGTGCGCCGCGCTTGGCGCGGATCGCCGCTGCCCGGCTTCTTCCGCTGGTGGGGCGACGAGCTGGCGGCGCTGCTGCCGGCGTCGTGGCGCGCGGCGCTGCGCAGCGGCAGCACCTGGTTCCTGCTCGGGCATGCCGACGGGCATTGGCAATTGCGCCACGCCGGCGCGGCCGAGCCGCTGGCGCGCTGGAGCGAAGACGCCGAGCCGGCCGCGCAGCGCGCCTTGCTGGACAGCGCGGTGCAGGCGGTGGACCGCGAGGACCGCCGTCTCGCCCTGGTACTGCCGGCGTCCGTGGCGCTGCGGCGGCAACTGTCGCTGCCGCTGGCGGCGGCGCAGACGCTGCAGCAGGTCGGCGCGTTCGAGATGGACCGGCAGACGCCGTTCCGCGTCGAGCAGGTGCATTACGCGATCCGCGAACTGGCCGTCCCGGCGCCGCCGGGGCGGTTGCTGGCCGAGCTGGTGGCGGTGCCGCGCAACGTGCTCGACCCGTTGCTGGCGCGGCTGCAGGCCGCGGAGATCCGCGTCGATGCGGTGGACGTCGCCAGTGGCCAGGGGCGGCTCGGCGTGAACCTGCTGCCGCCGGGGCAGGCGCCGCGGCACGTCAGCACGCGGCGCCGGCTGAACCTCGCGCTGGCCGCCGGCTGCGTCGTGCTGCTGGCGCTGGTGCTCGGCGAGTGGCTGCACAACCGGCAGCAGGCGCTGGCCGCGATGCAGACCGAGGTGGAGGCGATGCGCGCCGAGGCGCAGCAGGTCGCCGCCTTGCGCCAGCAATGGCAGGACAACGCCGGCGCCGCCGGCTTCCTGGTGCAGCGCAAGCAGAGCGGCGTGACCCGGCTGGCGGTGCTGGAAGAACTCACCGAGCGCCTGCCCGACACCGCATGGCTGGAGCGCGTCAGCATCGACAACAGCGGCCAGCTCGGCTTCCAGGGCCAGAGCCAGCAGGCGGCGAAGCTGATCGACACCTTGAAGGGCTCGACCCTGATCACCAATCCGAACTTCCAGGGCAGCATCCAGCCCGATCCGGCCACCGGCAAGGAGCGTTTCTACATGGTGGCGCAACTGCGCCAGCCGTCGGCGCCGGCTGCCGGCGCCCCGGCCGCGTCGGCTTCCGCGGCGGACGGTGCGCCATGATGCAGGTCGCGATGAAGCCGCGCGACAGCCGCATCGCGGCGATCCTGTTGCTGCTGCTGGCGCTGGCGCTGGGCTATTTCGTGCTGCTGCACTGGTGGTTCGTGGCACCGCTGCGCGCGATCGATGCCGAGATGGACGACCTGCGCGACACCCAGAGCCGCTACGCGGCGGCGATCGCCGAGAAGCCGCAACTGGAGAAGCGCATCGCCGCGCTCGGCGCCGGCCAGGCGGCCAGCAGCGCCTTCCTGCCCGAAGACGACCCGAACACCGCGGCCGCCGGCCTGATGCAGCGCGTGGTCGACGTCGCCGCCGCGCATCCGCAGGGCGGCGCCTGCGAAGTCACCCAGAAGATGCCGCTGCCGGCGCCGCCGGCCGGCGGCAACGAGCCGTACCGCAAGGCCAGCGTCAGCATCAGCCTGCGCTGCGAGATGGAGCCGCTGGCGGCAGTGCTGTACGCGCTGGAGCAGGGCACGCCCTACCTGTTCATCGACGACCTCAGCATCTACCGCAACCCGGTGGCCGCGCAGGAGAACGGCGGCGCGCCGCTGGAGGTGCAGTTCTCGCTGTCCGGCTACGTGCGCCCGGCGCGCAACGCGCCGGCGCCGGCGCCGGGCGGCGAAGGAATCAAGCTGTGAACGCCGCCGCGCAACGCCGGCTGACGCCGCCGCTGGTGATCCTCGCCCTGCTGCTCGGCGCGCTGCTGCTGGCGCTGTTCGCCGGGATCGGCCGCGGCATCCGCTGGGATGCGCCGCGCGCGAGCGCGCCGCTGCCGGACCGGCAGGCGCGCAAGCTGCCGCCGGTCGCGCCGCTGGAGCAGTTCGCGGCGGTGTGGAAGAAGCCGCTGTTCAGTCCCGACCGCAAGCCGGTGGCGCGCGCGGCCGGCGAAGGCAACCTCGGCGACCTGCAGCTCACCGGCATCATCCTTACCCGCGACCTGCGCATGGCGCTGCTGCGCGACAAGCGCGGCGATACCTTCCGCGTGCGCGAAGGCGGCAGCCTGCCCGACGGAAGCTGGACGCTGGCCGAGCTGAAGCCGCGCTCGGCGCTGTTCGACGCGCCCAGCGGGCGCACCGAGCTGCAGTTGCCGGCCGGCGCGCCGATCGACAACGTCGCCCGCGAAGGCGCCGCCGCGCCGTCCGCGCCGGACACCGCCGGCCGGCCGCCTCCGGCGCGGCCCGCGCCGGCCGCCACGCCCAGCCCGCAGCCGTCCGGCAGCGCGTGGGTAGCCGGCGGCGACGGCGCCGCGCGTCCCCTCCGGGAAGCCGCCGCGCTGCAGGCGCAGCGCGTGAAACAGCTCAAGGCCGCCATCCAGAAACGGCGCGCCGAACAGGCCCGGACGGGCAACGAAGGAGATCGCTGATCCATGTTCCGCACGCTCAAGCATTCACTCCTTCGCAGCAGCGCGGTCGCGCTGCTGGTCGTGCTGGGCGGCTGCGCCAGCGCGCCGCAGACGCGCGACAACGGCGACCTGCAGCGCGAGGCGATGGCCGGCACCGAACGGCCGGTGCCGGCGCCGCTGCCGCTGAACCGCTCGATCGCGCCGACCGACAGCGAGGTTCGGCCGCAGATCAGCCAGGGCAGCGGCCAGTTCATCCACCCGTCGGCGCTGGCCACGCCGCGCACGCCGGCGGCCGGCGACGGCGCGGTCACCTTCAACTTCGAGAACCAGCCGGTGCAGGCGGTGGTCAAGGCGATCCTCGGCGACCTGCTGAAGAAGAACTACACCATCGTGCCGGGCGTGCAGGGCAACATCTCGTTCTCCACCTCCGCGCCGGTGGACAGCTCGCAGGCGATGCCGATCCTGGAAACGCTGCTGTCGTGGACCGGCAACGCGCTGGTACAGCGCGGCGGCGGCTACGTGGTGATGCCGTCGAAGGATGCCGTGGCCGGCAACCTGGTGCCCAGCCTGGGCGCGGTCGCGCCGCGCGGCGGCCTGCAGGCGCGGCTGTTCCCGCTGCGCTTCATCGCCGCGCCGGAGATGCAGAAGCTGATCAAGCCGTTCGCGCGGCAGGACGCCGTGCTGCTGGTCGATCCCACCCGCAACCTGCTGGTGATGTCCGGCACGCCGGAGGAACTGGCGAACTACCAGCGCACCGTGCAGACCTTCGACGTGGACTGGCTGCGCGGCATGTCGGTGGGCGTGTTCAGCCTGCAGCGCGCCAACGTCACCGAGCTGATGCCCAAGCTCGACGGCATGTTCGGCAAGAACGGCGACACCCCGCTGGCCGGCATGCTGCGCTTCATCCCGATCGAGCGCACCAATGCGCTGGTGGTGATCAGCACGCAGCCGCAATACTTGCGCGAAGTGGGCGAATGGATCGCCCGGATCGACCGCGGCGGCGGCAACGAGCCGCAGTTGTTCGTGTACGACGTGCGCAACATCAAGGCCTCGGACCTGGCCCGCTACCTGGCGCAGATCTACACCAATGGCGCGGGTAGCGCCGGCGGGGGCGGCGGCGAGGTCGGCCCCGGCCTCAGCTCCGGCACGCTCGGCGGCACCGGCGGCGCGAGCGGCACGTCGATGGGCAGCAACGCCGGCAGTTTCGGCAGCAGCGGCGGCGGCTTCGGCAGCAATGGCGGCACGGACGGCGGCAGCCGGAGCGGCGGCGGCAGCGTGGGCGGCGGGCTCGGCAGCGGCCTGGGCTCCGGCCAGAACGGCGGCCTGGGCAGCGGCTTCGGTAGTGGCGCGAACGGCGGCGGCAGCGGCAACGGCGGCGCCCTGCTCAACAACGGCGGCAACAGCGGCGGCGACCAGCAGTACAGCTCGTCGGACGGCAGCGTCCGGATCGGCTCGGTGGACGCCAACAACCAGTTGCTGGTGCGTGCGCGCCCCTCGCAATGGGCGGAGATCGAGGATGCGATCAAGCGGCTCGACAACGTGCCGCTGCAGGTGCAGATCGAAACCCGCATCCTCGAAGTGAACCTCACCGGCGAATTCCAGTTCGGCGTGCAGTGGTACCTGGAAGGGCTGATCGGCGGTCATGCGAACAGCGACGGCAGCTTCACGCCGGGGCAGCCGGGCAACGCGCAGCAGTGGGCGATTGGCCAGGGCGGCTCGGGCTTCAATGCGGCCAAGGACGCGTTCTTCTATTCCTTCGTCAACAACAACCTGCAGGTCGCCCTGCACGCGATGGAGACCAACGGCAACACCAAGACGCTGTCCGCGCCCTCGATGGTGGTGCTGAACAACCAGACCGCGCACATCCAGGTCGGCAGCCAGGTGCCGATCAACCAGACCAGCGTGAACCCCGGCGTCGGCACGGCGGTATACAACTCGGTCGACTATCTCAACACCGGCGTGATCCTCAACGTACAGCCGCGGGTCAATCCCGGCGGCCTGGTCTACATGAACATCGGCCAGCAGGTCAGTACGCCGGATTACACGAACATGAAGGTCAACAACGGCAATCCGACCATCAACCAGCGCGAGCTGGCCACCCAGGTAGCGGTGCAGAGCGGCCAGACCGTGCTGCTCGGCGGCCTGATCCAGCAGGACGAAGGCAAGACCGATACCGGCGTGCCGGGACTCAACCGCATCCCGCTGCTGGGTCGCCTGTTCGGCAGCACCAATCGCCACCGCAACCGCACCGAGCTGATCGTGCTGATCACCCCGCGCGTGATCGCCAGCAGCGACGACGCCCGGCAGGTCACCGACGAATACCAGCGCAAGTTCGAATCGCTGGCGCCGCTGCGGGCAGCGGATGCCGCGGGCGGGGCCCGGCCGGCGCCCTCCGCCGCCTCGACGAAGCCGCTGCGGTAGCACGCCGCCGCGGCACGCCCGGCGCAGCGGTTTCGCCGCGCTGCGCCGCCATGGGGACTCGCGGTCGTCATCGTGTCGCCCGGATCTGCGTTGCATGGCGCGGGTCGCGGCGGGCAAGCCGCTATCATCCGCACGGATGACCGCGGCCATACCTACGTTCCCGATCACCCCGCTGCTGCCCGAGATCCGCGCCGCGCTCGACGCGTCGCCGCGGCTGGTGCTGGAGGCGCCGCCAGGTGCGGGCAAGACCACCCAGGTGCCGCTGGCCCTGCTCGATGCGCCCTGGCTGCAGGGGCGGAAGATCCTGATGCTGGAACCGCGCCGCGTCGCCGCGCGCGCGGCGGCCCAGTTCATGGCCGCGCAGCTCGGCGAGGAGGTCGGGCAGACCGTCGGCTACCGCATCCGCTTCGAGTCGAAGACGAGCGCGGCCACGCGCATCGAAGTGATCACCGAGGGCATCCTCACCCGGCTGATCCAGGACGATCCGGAGCTGGCCGGCATCGGCGCGATCCTGTTCGACGAATTCCACGAGCGCCATCTCGCCGGTGATCTAGGTGCCGCGCTGGCGCTGGACGTGCAGTCCACGCTGCGGCCGGAGCTGCGCCTGGTGGCGATGTCGGCCACGCTGGACGGCGAGCGCGTGGCGCGCTGGCTGGACGCGCCGCGCCTGAGCAGCCCGGGGCGCAGCTACCCGGTGCGCATCGACTACCCGCCGGCGCGCGCGCAGGAAAGCATGGAGCACCAACTGGCCCGCGTGGCGCGCCAGGCGCTGGCCGAGAACGACGGCGACGTGCTGGCCTTCCTGCCCGGCCGGCGCGAGATCGCGCGGGTGCAGGCGGTGCTGGAGGAGACCCTGGCGGCGCGGGAGCGCGTCGAGATCGTGCCGCTGCACGGCGAGCTGTCGCTGGCCGAGCAGCAGTTCGCGCTGGCGCCGGCCGAGCCCGGCCTGCGCCGGATCGTGCTGGCCACCAACGTGGCCGAATCCAGCGTGACCCTGCCGGGCGTGCGCGCGGTGATCGACAGCGGCCTCGCGCGCGAGCCGCGCTTCGACCCGAACTCCGGCTTCACCCGGCTGGAGACGGTGGCGATCTCGCAGGCTTCGGCCGACCAGCGCGCCGGTCGTGCCGGCCGCGTGGCGGAAGGCACGGCGTATCGCCTGTGGCCGCAGAGCCGTCGGCTGGACCCGGCGCGCACGGCGGAGATCGCGCAGGCCGAGCTGTCCGGGCTGGCGCTGGAGCTGGCCGCGTGGGGCGTCACCGGCGATGCCGGCGCCGCGCTGTCCTGGCTGGACCCGCCGCCGCCCGGCGCGCTGGCGCAGGCGCGCGAGCTGCTGCTCGGCCTGGGCGCGCTGGAGGCGGACGGCCGCATCGGCGCGCTGGGCCGGCGCATGCTGGAACTCGGCGCGGCTCCCCGGCTCGCCGCCGCCGCGCTGCGCGCGCCGGCCGAGCTTCATGCACTGGCCGCCGACCTGCTGGCCTTGATGGAGGCGCGTTCGCCGCTGCGCGGCGAGTCGGCGCGCAGCGACGATTTCCGCGCGCGGGTGGCGGCGCTGCATGCCTGGCGCGACCGCCGCGCCGCCGGCGCGCACGGCGGCGTCGACCGCGGCGCGCTGGCGGCGATCGAGCAGGCCGCCAAGGGCTGGCGCAGGCGTCTGGACGTCCGTACGGCGGCGAGCGGCGTGCCGGACAGCCACGCGGTCGGCGACCTGCTGTTGTCCGCCTTCCCCGACCGCATCGCCCGGCGGGACGAGGGCAATCCGCTGCGCTACACCCTGGCGAACGGCCGCGGCGCGCGCCTCCACGACCAGACCGCGCTGCTCGGCGAACCGTGGCTGGTGGTGCTGGACCTGCGCCTGGAGGCGCGCGACAGCCTGATCCTGAGCGCGGCGCCGTTCGATGCGCGGGTGCTGGAGCGCGACCATCCGCGGCAGTTCCTGCGCGAGCGCACGCTGCGCTGGAACGGCGAGCGCGCGGCGGTGGAGGCGTTCGAGGAGCGCCGCTTCGGCGCCATCGTGCTGGAGCGGCGCAGCGTGCCGGTGACGCCGGAGGATGCGTTGCCGGCGCTGCTGGCGGCGGTGCGCAGCCGTGGCCTGGACAGCTTGCCGTGGAGCGAGCAGGCGCGGCGGCTGCGCGCGCGCGTGCAGGCCCTGCGCGGCTGGATGCCCGAGCTGGGCCTGCCGGACGTTTCCGACGCGGCCCTGCTCGACGGCCTGGAGCACTGGCTGGCGCCGTACCTGGCCGGCAAGCGCCGGCTCGACGCGCTGTCGGCGGACGAACTGGGCCAGGCGCTCGGCGCGCTGCTCGACCACGAGCGCCGCCGCGCGCTCGACGCGCAGGCGCCGGACAGCCTCGCCGTGCCCAGTGGGCAGAGTCGCCGGCTGGAGTATCCGCCGGGCGAGCCGCCGGTGCTGGCGGTGAAGCTGCAGGAGCTGTTCGGCCTGGCCGATACGCCGCGCGTCGGCGGCGGCCGCGTGCCGGTGACCCTGCACCTGCTGTCGCCGGCCGGCCGGCCGATCCAGGTGACCCAGGACCTGAAGGGCTTCTGGGAGCGCACCTACCCGGAGGTGAAGAAGGAACTGAAGGGGCGCTACCCGCGCCATCCCTGGCCGGACGACCCGTGGACGGCCACCCCGACGCACCGTGCCAAACCGCGTGCGTGAGTGGACACATGCGGCGCGGATGCCGTTGTAACATCGGCTGACCCAGCCACCGCAGGACTTCTCTTGAGGGCGACGAAGGATTCCCGCGGACTGTCGGCGACACGCGATCCGGACGAGTCCGGCGCCGGCCCGCCGCTGCCGCGCGAAGGACGCCTGTCCGCCTACCTGTGGTCGCTGCTCGCGCTGGCCGGTGGCCTGCTGCTGACCCTGGCGGTGCACCACCAGCAGCGCCAGCGCCAGCTCGACGAACACCGCGTGGCGTTGCGCATGCTGGCGGAAAAGAGCTATGCCGGGCTGCAAAACCGCCTGCAGTCGTCCGAGCTGCTGGTGCGCTCGGTGCAATCGCTGTTCCTTTCCTCCGACGCGGTATCCGCCACCGAGTTCGGCCACATCTACGAGAACCTGCGCCCGCGCGAGCAGTTTCCCAGCCTGATCGCCTTCGCCTACGCAAACGGCGAGTCGCGGCCCGACGGGATGCACTACATCACCGAGCTGGTCCAGCCGCGCGAAGGCAACGAGTCCCTGGCCGGGCTGGACATCAACACCCAGCCGGCCAACCTGGCGGCCCTGCTGGCCTCGCGCGACAGCGACCAGAGCGTGCTGTCGGCGCCGTTCGAGCTGATCCAGTTCGACGCCTCGAAGCAGCCCGCGAACGGCGTCACCATACGCCTGCCGATCTACAGCCCGGGCGCGCCGCCGCGTTCGCTGGCCGAGCGCCGCGCCCGCATGCGCGGGTCGATCGCCGTATCGTTCCGGGTCGGCCAACTGATCCGCTTGGGCCTGCCGGACGAGGCGCTGGATGCGCTGCACATCGTGGTGAGCGACATCACCGATGCCCGCGTGCAGCCGCTGTTCGACTCCGAGCCGGGCCGGCCAGCGGTTCCGGAATCGATGGACCGCATCGAGCGCGACCTGTCCTACGGCGGCCGCGTGTGGAGCGTGGCGATGGTGCCGAAGCTCCCGCCGCCGCGGCTGGACTGGCACGAATCGGTGCTGCCGGCTGGGCTGGTGATCAGCCTGCTGCTGATGTTCCTGGCCTGGTCGGTGGTGGGCACCCAGCGGCGCGCGCTGGCGCTGGGCCTGGGCATGAGCCAGCGCTACCGCGAGAGCGAGAAGCGCTTCCGCGCGCTCAACGAACTGCTGCCGGCGCTGGTGCTGCTGGCCGACGTGGAAGACGGCCGCATCACCTATACCAACCAGGCCGCGCGCGACCGGCTGGGCGACGCGATCGGCGCGCTGACCCTGCCGATGCTGTTCGAGGACGCGGACCTGCGCCTGTACCTGCAACAGCCCGACACGCCCGGCTGGGGCAATGCCGAGGCCATGCTGCAGAACGGCCTCGGCGAACGGTTCTGGGCCAGCGTGTCGATCGCGCGGGTGCTGCTGGACGACCGCGAGCAACTGGTGATGGTCGCCTCCGACATCACCCGCCAGCGCGAGCTGACCGAGCTGTTGAGCTACCAGGCCAGCCACGACGCGCTGACCGAGCTGTACAACCGGCGCGAGTTCGAGCGGCGGCTGGAGCGCGCCCTGCTGGACACCGCCGCCGGCGCGCCGGCCTGCGCGCTGCTGTACCTGGACCTGGACCAGTTCAAGCTGATCAACGACACCTCCGGCCACCTGGCCGGCGACCAGTTGCTGGCGCAGCTTGCGCTGGTGATGCGCGACCACCTCGGCCCGTCCGACGTGCTGGCCCGGCTCGGCGGCGACGAGTTCGGCGTGCTGCTGGTCGGCGCGCACGACCGCGCCGCGGCCGAGCAGATGGCCGAACGCCTGCGCCTGCGCATCGACGGCTACGTGTTCCTGTGGGAGCAGCGCAGCTACACGATCAGCGTGAGCATCGGCGGGGTGATGATCGACCATCCGCAGATCACCCTGAAGGACCTGCTCGCGCAGGCCGACACCGCCTGCTACATGGCCAAGGAACAGGGCCGCAACCGCATCCACTTCTACTCCGAGCAGGACGACGAGACCGCGCGCCGGCGCAGCGAGATGGAGTGGGCGAACCGGCTGCGCTGGGCCGCCGAGGAGCGCCGGCTGCTGCTCACCTACCAGGAGGTGTGGCCGTTGTCGCCGGCGCACGGCGGCGGTGCGCGCATCGAGCTGCTGCTGCGCTTCCGCGACGAGGAGGGCAGGCTGGTGGTGCCCGGTGCGTTCATCCCGGCCGCCGAGCGCTACGGCCTGATGCCGGTGATCGACCGCTGGGTGGTGGAGACCGCGCTGGCGAACTTCGACCGCCTGCATCCGTCCGGCGCGGACCTGCGGCTGGCGGCGATCAACCTGTCCGGCGCCAGCATCGAGGACGACTCGCTGGTCGAGCTGATCATCGACCTGCTCAAGCGCTACCGGGTGGACCCGTCGCGGGTCTGCTTCGAGATCACCGAGACCGTGGCGGTGCGCCATCTGGCGCGGGTGGCCGGCTTCATGGAGCGCCTGCGCGCGCTCGGCTGCAAGGTGGCGCTGGACGACTTCGGCGTGGGCATGTCCTCGTTCGGCTACCTGAAGAACCTGCCGGTGGACATCATCAAGATCGACGGCAGCTTCATCCGCGACATGCTCACCGACCCGGTCAGCCACGCGATGGTGCGCGCGGTCGCCGACATCGGGCACCGGCTCGGCCTGCTGGTGGTGGCCGAGTGGGTGACCGGGCAGGAGATCGTGGACGCGCTGGTCGAGCTAGGCCTGGACCTGGCGCAGGGCTTCAACCTGCACGAGCCGGAACTGGTGCTGTTCCACCGGTCCTGAGCGGCCGGCGCCGACCGGCGGGTCCCGGCCGGTCCTGGTCGGCATGGCCGGCGCGGAACCGGCGGGCCGCTACCAGACGAGGTCGTCCGGCACCTCGAACTGCCGGTAGTACTCCTCGTCCGGGTCCGGCTCGCCGCTGGCGGCGTCCGGGGCGGGGCGGCCATGGTCGAGCACGACCGCCGCGGCGTCGCGTTCGTAGACCTTGGCGGCCGCCGCCCGCGGCAGCAGCTCGTAGCCCTGACCGTGCCGCACGATCACCAGGCTGCCGGCGGCCAGTTGCGCGCGCAGGGCCTCGTTGACCAGGACGCTGGCGATCCGGTCGCCGTCGGCGAAGCGGTAGGCGATCTCGCCGTCGCGGCCGACCTTGTGGCTCTCGACGATCTGCTGGACCTGCGCGCGCTGCTCGTGCAGCCGCTGCTGCGCGTTGCGCTCGGCGGCCAGCGCGCGGTCGCGCTCGGCGCGTTCGGCCTGCAGCCGCTGCCCGTCCACCTGCGCCGCCTCCGCCGGGGCGGGCGCCTTGCCCTGGCGCTGGCGCACCTGCTCGCGCACCACCTGGGCGACCTTGCCCTTCTTGACCAGGCCGGCCTTGAGCAACTGTTCCTGCAATGGATTGCGCATGGGGAGAGGGGTACGGAAAGGCGGACCCGCGATTGTAGCGCGGCCGGCTCTGCGGCCATGCCGTGCGGCGGCGCCGCCCCGGCGCGGCACGTTTCGCCCGGCCGCGAAGCGTGCTCCGGAACAGGCCGCTAGACTGGCCGGCATGACCCAGGCGATGCCGCTGAACCGCTACCAGTTGGCCGAGATCGGTGCCTTGCTGGCCGAGCCGGCCCGCGCGGCCATGCTGCTGGCGCTGATGGACGGCACGACGCGCCCGGCCGGCGAGCTTGCGCGCGCCGCCGGCGTCGGCGCGGCCACCGCCAGCGCGCACCTGAAACGGCTGCTGGAAGGCGGCCTGCTCGGCGTGCACGCGCAGGGCCGGCACCGCTACTACCGGCTCGCCGACGACGAGGTGGCGGCCCTGCTGGAAACGCTGGCGCTGCCGCGCCAGCGGCCGGCCCTGCCGGCGCCCGCGGCGGACCCGGCGCTGCGCCGCGCGCGCAGTTGCTACCGGCACCTGGCCGGCGAGCTTGGCGTGGCCCTGTGCGGCGGCCTGCTCGAACGCGGCTACCTGCGCACCGCCAGCGACGGCCTGCGCTTGCAGGCGGACGGCGGCGAGGCGCTGGCCGCGGCCGGGCTGGCGTCTTCCACGGTGCAGCCGCTGCTCGCGCTGCGCGGCCGCGGCTGCCTGGACTGGACCGAGCGGCGGCTGCACGTGGGCGGTCCGCTCGGCGTGGCGCTCACCGCCGCCCTGCTCGACGCCGGCTGGCTGCGCCGCGCGCCGCGCGGCCGCGCGCTGCTGCCCAGTGGCGACGGCCTGCGCCGGCTCGCCATGCTCGGGGTGCGGCTGGACGATCCGCCGCGCTAGGCGCGGGCGGCCCGGCCCAGTGTCGTCCGCGTGCCGGGCCGGCCGGTCAGGCCTGCCTGCGCTTGAACAGCTTGGCGAACAGGCCGCCGATGGCGACGAGACCGATCACGACGAACTTCTTCAGCGCCAGCAGCATCACACCCAGCTTGGCGAACAGGCCGGCCTTGGCGGCGATGCCGCCGGCCACCAGCGCGCCGATGCCGTAGGCGGCCAGCTTGTCGGTGCGCGGGTTGTAGTCGGCATAGCGCTGGCCGGCGTCGAACTCGGTCATCGCCAGCACCTGCGGCATGTCCGCGCGCACCTGCGCGAGCTGCTCGATCGGCGCCACCGCGTTGAGCGAGAGATAGCCCTGGCGGCCCAGCACGCGGATGTCGTAGTTCAGCGTGCGGCCGCTGTCGCTGCCGTCGGCCTTGTGGAACTTCAGGTCGCGCGCCCAGTAAAGCTTGTGCGAGGCCGCGTCGTAGCGCGGCGGCTCGGCCCAGCCGACCAGGTCGACCGCCGGGTAGCCCTGCTTGAGGCGAGCGGCGTTGTCGTCGCGGTCGGCCTTCTGCATGTCCTTGAGCATGTCGTCGTAGTCGATCTTGCTGGCGTCCTCGTCCGACACGTAGCCTTCGCCGGTATAGGTCACCACCACCGCCCAACTGTCGTCGTCGAGCAGCACGTGCGGGTCGCGGCCGGGCACGATCATGCCGAGCACGTCGTCGTCGGGCGGGTTGCTCCACAGCTCGGTGAGCACGCGCTGGGCGTCCTTCGCCGGCAGGAAGGCGTAGCCGGGCGTGAGGTTGAGCGTGGCCTGCGCGGCCGGCACCGCGACGGTGCCCGACTGCAATTGCAGCGAATCGAGGAAGGCCTCGACCTTGGCCTGCGCGGCGGCGTCGCCTTCGTCGGCGCGGGCCGTCGTGGCGAGCGGCAGCCACGCCAGGGCGGCCAGCATCCCCCATGCCGGCCATATCGACTTGCTCTTCATGTGCGTTCCTTAGGGTCGTCCGTTGATGCGCGTCGGCATGACGCGGCGCGGCCGCTCCCCCATGGCGCGGCCGGCAGGCTTTTTAGCACGCCGCACGCAAGTTGTTGCGCCCGGCCGGTGGCGGCCCCGGGCAGCCGTGCCCGGCCGGCGCGTCCGGCGGCCGCGCCGGGCATGCGACCATGCGCGGATGACAGGTATCTCTTCTTCCAGGCTGGCCGTGGTCGGCGGCGGCCCGGCCGGCCTGATGGCGGCCGAGCAGGCCGCCGCCGCGGGCGTCGCGGTCGACGTCTACGACGCGATGGGCTCGGTCGGCCGCAAGTTCCTGCTCGCCGGCAAGGGCGGCCTCAACCTCACCCACGGCGAGCCGTTCGATGCCTTCGCCGGGCGCTACGGCGAACGCCGGGAGGCCGTGGCGCGTTGGCTGCGGCAGTTCGATGCCGGGGCGCTGCGGGCGTGGGCGCGCGGGCTGGGCGTGGAGACCTTCGTCGGCAGTTCCGGCAGGGTGTTCCCGACCGACCTGAAGGCCGCGCCGCTGCTGCGCGGCTGGGTGCGCCGGCTGCGCGAGAGCGGCGTGGCGTTCCACATGCATCATCGCTGGCTGGGCTGGAACGGCGACGGCGCCCTGCGCTTCGCCACGGCCGCCGGCGAGCGCGCCGTGCGGGCCGACGCTGTGGTACTGGCGCTCGGCGGCGCGAGCTGGCCGCAGCTCGGTTCCGACGGCGCGTGGTGGCCGCTGCTGCAGCATGCCGGCGTGGACGTGGCGCCGCTGCTACCGGCCAACTGCGGCTTCGAACTGGCCTGGAGCGAGCACCTGGCGACGCGCTTCGCCGGCGCGCCGCTGAAACCGGTGGTGGCGCACTGGACCGACCGGCACGGCGCCAAGCAGGCGCGCCAGGGCGAGTGCGTGCTCAGCGAATACGGCATCGAGGGCAGCCTGGTCTATGCCATCGGCGCCGAGCTGCGCGAGCAGATCGCCGCGCAGGGCGAGGCGCTGCTGCGGCTCGACCTGGTGCCCGGACGCACGCAAGAAGCGCTCGCCGAACGGCTCGCCGCGCCGCGCGGCAGGCACAGCCTCGGCGACTGGCTGCGCCGCCGGGCCGGGCTCGATGCGGCGAAGTGCGCGCTGGTCTTCGAGCTGGTGGGCAAGGACGTGCTAGCCGATCCGCCGGCGCTGGCCGCGCGGCTGAAGGCGCTGCCGCTGCGTCTGCGCGCGCCGCGCCCGGTCGCCGAGGCGATCAGCACGGCCGGCGGCGTGCGGCTGGAGGCGCTGGACGACGCGCTGATGCTGCGCCGCCGTCCCGGCGTGTTCTGCGCCGGCGAGATGCTCGACTGGGAAGCGCCGACCGGCGGCTACCTGCTCACCGCCTGCTTCGCCGGCGGGCTGCTCGCCGGGCGCGGCGCGGTGCGCTGGCTGGAGTCGCAAACGCAGCCTTAAGCCTTGCTGTTCGGGCTTTGCACATGGGTGTATTGTGCGAAAACCGGGGTCGCACAGAATGCCCGCAGTCGCGCCTGGCGACCTTCTGTGGAGATTCCCATGAACACGCGTCCCTACCTGCTTGCCGCCGCGATCGCGCTGTGCGGCGCCGCATCCGGTTCCATCCAGGCGGCGCCCGTCGCCGCGCACGCCATGGCCGCGATGGCCGCGTCCGACCAGGCGCCGGCCGCGCCGAAACTGCACGCGGCCCTGCGCGCCCTGTGGCACGGCCACGTGGTGCACACCCGCGACTACGCGCTCGCCGTGCACGCGCACGATGCGGGCAGGGCGAAGGCGGCGGCCGATGCCGTGGTGGCGAACGCGAAGCAGCTCGCCGATGCGGTCGCCGGTTTCTACGGCAAGCCCGCGGGCGAGCGGATGCTGCAATTGCTGGCCGGCCACTGGGGCGGGGTGAAGGCGCTGACCGATGCGCGCGCCGCGGACGACGCCGGCGCGCAGCGCCGGGCGATGGACGATCTCGACGCCAACGTCGCCGCCATTGCGAAGTTCCTCTCCGGCGCCAACCCGAACCTGCCGGAGAACGCGGTGCAGGGCCTGCTCGCCGCGCACGTGGCGCACCATGCCACCCAGATCCAGCAGATCATGGCTGGCGACACGAAGGGCGAACAGGCGACCTGGGCGGCGATGCAGCGGCACATGAACGTCATCGCCGACGCGCTGGCCGACGCCATCGCCAGGCAGTTCCCGGCCAAGGCCGGCTGAGGCGTGGGCGCGCTCGGCCAGCTCGGCACCACCCAGCAGCGGCTGTTGCGGCGGCTGCTGGCGGCGCATGCGGGCGATACGGTCGAGTCGCTGTGCGCGCACCTGCACGTCAGCCACAACGCGGTGCGCCAGCACCTGAGCGCCCTGCTGGCCCGCGGCTACGTCGAGCGCGCGCAGTCGCGGCCCAGCGGCGGCCGGCCGCAGGCCTGCTTCCGGCTGACCGAGGCGGGCCGCGCGCTGTTCCCGCGCAACTACGGCACGATCGCCGCCGCGTTGCTGGCGCAGTTGCAGGCGCGCCTGGGCGAGGCCGGTTTCGACGAGCTGCTGCAGGAACTGGGCCGCAGCCTGGGCGGCCGCGAAGTCGCCCTGCCGGCCACGGCCGCCGTCGACGAGGTGGCGAAGGCGCTGGCCGGCCACCTGGACGCGCTCGGCTACGAGGCGCTCGCCGTGCGCCATGGCGACGAGCTGCAGATCGAGGCGTTCAACTGCGTGTTTCACGCGCTCGCGCGGCAGCACCCGCAGGTATGCAAGTTCGACCTGGCGTACATGGAGGCGGCGAGCGGCCGCCGCATCCACCACATGGAATGCATCGTGCGCGGCGGCGGGCGCTGCCGTTTCCGGATCGGCGGCGGGCCGGGCAAGCAGGGCTAGGTGTGATGTTTCAAGAGGTTGTTTCG
>NZ_LMSL01000017.1:0-7272 GCF_001428405.1 Frateuria sp. Soil773 | reverse complement strand
CCCCGCTCGTCATTCCTGCGGCTTTCAACGGCCGCAGGGCCGGTCAAGCAGGAGGCGCTTTTCGACAGCCGAAGGGCTGGCCATCCGGTGACGTTCTCCTTCCCCGAAACCTAGAGGCACTGGATCCCAGCTTTCGCTGGGATGACGCCCCGTTGGGGGGATACCTGAGAGACTGGAATCCTCCCGCGCTCCCCGCTCGTCATTCCTGCGGCTTTCAACGGCCGAAGGGCCGGTCAAGCAGGAGGCGCTTTTCGACAGCCGAAGGGCTGGTCATCCAGCGACTTTCCCTTTCCCCGAAACCCAGAGGCACTGGATGACCAGCCCTTCGGCCGTTGAGAGCCGCTGGGATGACGCTTCATTGGAGATTGCGAACAGGCCTTGAGCCGGGTGCCGCGCGCGGCCGGCCGGTTCAATGCAGCGCGACGGCCTGCGCCGGCCGCGGCGGGTTGTCGTGGCTGTGCAATTGCGCGTGCTGCAGCGCCAGCGGCAGCTTTTCCGCGACGAAGTCGATGAAGCTGCGCACGGCGGAGGTGTGGCCGTGCCGCGACGGGTAGACCGCGTGCACGTTGCCCGGCGGCAGCTTGTACGCAGGCAGCAGCGGAACCAACTGGCCGCGCGCGATCGGTTCGCGGCACAGCCAGTGCGGCAACTGGGCCATGCCGACGCCGCCGGTGACCGCCTGGTACAGCACCTGGAGGTCGTCGGTGACCAGCCGCGGATGATGCTCGACCGGGTGCGTTTTGCCGTCGGAGCCGAGCAGGGTCCAGAAATGGCGGCCGTCGGTGCCGGCCACGCTGACGCTGGGGATGCGCTGCAGGTCCTCCGGCCGCTTCGGCCGCGCCGGGCGCTTGAGCAGGGCCGGGCTCGCCACCAGGATCTGCGGGTCCATGCCGAAGCTGCGCACCACCAGGCTGGAATCCTTCACCGCCTGGCGTACGCGGAAGGCGATGTCGAAGCCGCTGGCGACCACATCGGTCTGGTGGCCGCACAGGTCCAGGTCCACCTGCACCTGCGGATGCTGCCGCAGGTAGTCCACCAGCACCGGCGCGAGCAGCAACTGCGCGAACATCACCGGGCAGCCGACGTGGATGCGGCCGCGCGGCGCCGCCTGCGTGTCCTCGATCACCCGCTGCGCCTGCTGCGCGGCGGCGAGGATCTGCAGGCATTGCTCGTAGTACAGCCGGCCGATGTCGGTGACGTGCGAGCGGCGCGTGGTGCGCTGGATCAGCCGCACGCCGAGGTTCTGCTCCAGCCGCGCGATGCGGAAGCTCAGTTGCGACTTGGCCAGCCCGAGCGCCTTGCTGGCCGCGGTGAAGCTGCCCTGTTCCACCACCTGCACGAAGTAGTAGATGTCGTTGAGATCCTGCATCACGGCCGGTGGTCCCCTTCGCGCAAGCTTGCGGTCAGGCTAACCCAGCCCGGCGGATTTTCGTGCTGCATTGCGCAATGCGCGGGAATTGTTCGCGGATCATGGACATTCATTTTCTGTCGCCGGGCTTACGCCCGTGCGATGGCCGGTGAATACTGCGGCGGAGCGCGCTCGGCATGCCGGAAAGGCACGCAGGGCAGCCGGACGGGAGTGGTCCGGCGCCGCGCTCGCCACGCAAGTTTTCACGCAAAGCCAAGGGGTTCCAGCCATGCGTGCCATCCCGCTGTCGTTCGCGGCACTGCTGTCCATTGTAACGAGCCTCGTGCTGCTGGCGCCGGGCGCGCGGGCGCAGCAGGCGGCGCCGGCCGGTTCCCCGCACGCGCCGTCCAGCGCGCTCACGCAGAGCGACATCGCGCGCATGCTGCCGGCCACCGACATGGGCGCGAACGCGGCGCGCAACGCCGACCCGCATCTGCAGGCGGTCAGCGACAGCCCGGCCACGCCGTTCGACGCGGCGCCCATCCCGAAGAACCCGCTGGCGCCGCAGGCCGACGCGGTCGGCGCGAAGACCTGCGTCGCCTGCCACACGCAGGAGAACGTGCAGGCCTCGCACACCCTGCACGTCGCCTCGTTCCGTGCCGGCGCCGCCAATACCGGGCCGCAGGCCGCCTGCGAGAGCTGCCACGGCCCGGGCTCGGAGCATGCGAAGAACCCGACCGCGCCCGGCTCGATCATCGCCTTCACCCACGACGCGAAGACCACGCCGGCGACCCAGGCCGGGGTCTGCCTCGGCTGCCACGCCGGCGGCGCGCGCCAGCACTGGACCGGCTCGGTGCACGAGAACCGCGGCCTGTCCTGCACCGACTGCCACAACCCGATGGCGCGGTTGTCGCCGGAAGGCGTGCTGGCCAAGGCGTCGATCAACGAGGTGTGCGCGACCTGCCACCAGGACATCCGCGCCAAGTTCAACCGCCGCTCGCACATGCCGCTGCCGGAAGGGCAGATGGCCTGCACCGATTGCCACAACCCGCACGGCAGCATCACCAAGCCGCTGCTGAAGACCGATACGGTCAACGAGACCTGCTACACCTGCCACGCCGAGAAGCGCGGGCCGTTCCTGTTCGAGCATGCGCCGGTGCGGCAGAACTGCCTCAACTGCCACGACGTGCACGGCTCCAACCAGCAGACCCTGCTGGTCGCGCCGATCCCCATGCTGTGCCAGCAGTGCCACACCATGACGCGCCACCCGAACGACCTGCAGACCCCCGCCGGGCTCGCCAACGGCACCCGGCCGGACGAGCGGCTGATCGGGCGCGGCTGCCTCACCTGCCACACCAACATCCACGGGTCGAACAACCCGTCCGGCCCGAAATTCCACAAGTGACGGAGGCGGACGATGCTTGCGCTGAAGTCGAAAGGCATGCAGTCGAGTGACACTGGGTCGGGCCGCGGCACGGCGCCGAAGGCGATCGCCCTGGGCGCGGCGCTGGCGTGGCTGTCCGTGCCCGCCGCCTGGGCCGGCGACACCAGCGGCACCATGCGCGTGGGCGACATGCATTACGGCAACGCGCTCGACCCGCGCGGCTGGACGCCGATGCTGGACCGGGCCGACCCCGACGGCACCTCCTACCTGCATGCCGGCATGCTGCGCACGCCCACCGGCGCGCTGTACCCGTATCCGCCGGCGGTCGACGGCGTCAAGCCGCTCGGCCAGGCCGGCGACTGGAGCTATGCCGGCCTGATCGAGGCCGGCTACCTGCACGTCGGCGGCGACAAGAACGCCGAGTTCTTCCGCCAGTACGCCGACTGGAAGACCGGCTTCGCGCTCGGCCTGCTCGCGCTGGAGTTCAACAACCGCAAGACCGGCGGCTACGTCGAGTTCCGCGGCAGCCGCCTGAGCGGCAACGACCAGTACTACCGCCTGCGCGGCGGCCGCTACGGCAGCTACCGCGTCGAGGCGTTCTACCGCGACATGCCGCACACGGTGTCCACCAACGCCTATCCGATCTGGAACGGCATCGGCACCACCGACCTCACCCTGCCGGCGTCGCTGGTGCCCGGCGGCAGCACGCCGGCGCAGATCGCCGCGGCCGCGGCCGCCGCGCCCCGGCGCACCATCGGCCTCACCCGCACGCGCGAAGGGCTCGGCTACGAGGGCGTGCTGTACCGCAACTGGATCGGCTCGGCCTCGATCACCAACGAGAAGCGCAGCGGCACCCGCCTGTGGGGCGGCTCGATGTTCTTCAACATCGGCGGCCTGCCGGGCGGCATCAACGAGACCGTGCGGCCGATCGACTTCCGCACCACCGACGTCAACCTCAGCCTGCGCAACGTCGGCAAGGTGTGGCGCTTCCTGGCCACCTACAACGGCTCGTTCTTCCGCAACCGCAAGGACCACCTGAACTTCCAGAGCCCGTTCCAGCTCATGAACGTGGTCGGCGTGCCGCAGGTGGCGGACATCAAGGACGGCCAGTTCTCGCTGGAGCCGGACAACGACTACCACAACCTGCGGCTGGACCTGTCGCGCGAGCTGAAGGGTAACGGCCAGTTCACCATCGCCGGCGCCTGGGGCACGATGCGCCAGAACGACGCCCTGCTACCGCCCACCACCTGCACCGGCACCGGCGGCATCTACATCGCGCCGCCCGCCGACTACACCTTCCAGTGCGCCAACTGGAACACCCCCGCGGCGCTGTCGCAGCGGAATGCCAATGCGCGCATCGACACCGGGCTGCTCGACGCGCGGCTCACCTTCCGGCCCACGCCCGCGTTCGGCTGGCACGCCGGCCTGCGCTGGTACCGCGAAAACAACAAGACCCGCTACCTCGCCTACAACCCGCTCACCGGCCAGTACGGCTACATCTCCGAGAACGGTTCGCAGGGCAGCGTGGTGCCGGGCGAGACCGGCATCTTCGATCCGAACAACCCGCTGTACCGCTCGTACATGGTCACCGTGCGCAACAACCCGTTCGGCTACACCGACACGGTCTTCGAGCTGGGCGGCGACTGGCAGTTCGGCCGCAAGAACTCGCTCGGCGTCACCTACACCTACGACCACAACCAGCCCAGGTACCGCGAGCGCAAGCGCGTGGACGACCAGCGCATCAAGCTCGACTGGGTCAGCCGCGATGTGGCCGGCGCCACCGTGCGGCTGAGCTGGGAATTCGCCCGGCGCGACGGTGACCGCTACAACTACGATCCCTACGGCCGGTTCTATTCCGAATCGCTGCCGGGCTTCGTCGACCCGGCCACCGGCATCCCCGCGCATACCGTGGCCGACATGCGCAAGTACGACCTGTCCGACCGCACCGAGAGCAAGGCGCGCGCGATCGTCACCTATCCGGTGGGCGAGTCGGCCACGGTGTCGGCCACGTTCTACGGCAACCGCGACCGCTACGACGCGCGGATCGGCCGCCAGGACACGCGCACCACCGGCGCCACGCTGCAGTGGGACTGGCAGCCCAACCCGGAGACCACGCTGAACGCCTACCTCGGCGCCGAAGGCTCGCGCATGGGCATCTCCAACGTGGGCGACTCCGACGCGGCCGACAACGGCGGCGGCCTGGGCACCATCGGCCAGACCAATCCCAACCTCGGCGGGCCGCTGTACCCGTACGCCAACCAGTGGTGGGAGTACGACCGCGAGCGCAACCGCAACGCCGGCCTCAGCCTGAGCCACGACTTCGGCCGCGTGCGCGCGGACCTCAGCTACAACTACACCGGCTCGCTCGGCCACGTCGGCTACGACTACGCCACCATCGGCGCGCTGGCCGACCGCGACCCGGCCTCGGTGGCGCTCGCCGGCAACGGCTTCCCCGACAACCGCTACCGCACCAACACGCTCGACCTGGGGCTGAACTTCCGCGTCACCCGCAACGTCGGCATGCGCCTGTTCGGCCGCTACGAGACCGGCGCGTTCAGCGACTGGCACTACGCCGGCCTCGACCAGGGGCTCAGCTACGACCACAAGATCTACACCGACAAGGGCGGCCAGTTGCACTACAGCGCCAGCCTGGTCGGCCTCATGCTCAACCTGAAACTCTGAGGAGGCCGCCGAGATGACGCCGAGACAGCGCCCGATCCTCTCCCTTGCCGGCTTCCTGGCCTTGCTCGCCGCGTCGGGCCTGCACGCGCAGCAACCGGCCGCCGCCGGCAGTGCCGCCGCCGCGCCCGCGCCGGTGCTCGACCTGCGCCGGCAGCAGCCGATCCAGGGCGATGCCCAGGCCGGCGCCGGCAAGGCCGCCGTCTGCGGCGCCTGCCATGGTCCGCAGGGCGTGGCGATCGCGCCTAACTTCCCGAACCTGGCCGGGCAGTCGGCCACCTACCTGTACGTGCAACTGAAGCAGTTCAAGGACGGCCAGCGCAGCGACCCGGTGATGACCGGCCAGGCCGCCGCGCTCAGCGACGAGGACATGCGCGACCTCGCCAGCCACTACGCCGCGCTCGCGCCCAAGCCCGCCGGCCAGGCCGATGCCGCCTCGCGCGGCGCGCAGCTCTACCTCGCCGGCGACCCGGCGCAGGGCATCCCGCCCTGCCAGGGCTGCCACGGCCCGGCGGGGCAGGGCCCGCAGCCGCACATGAGCAGCGCGCCGCAGCCGCCGTGGTCCACCTACCCGCACCTGCGCGGCCAGTCGGCGTTCTACCTCGGCAAGGCGCTGGGCGACTTCAAGCACGCGACACGCGGCGGCAGCAGCAACGCGAAAGTGATGGAAGGCGTGGCGCAGACGCTGGACGATGCCGACGTGCAGGCGCTGTCGGCGTATCTGTCCACGCTCTAGGCGTCTGTAATCCACCCACATGCGTTCCGGCGGTTGCGGGCTGAAGCCTGCTGACCGTGCATGCAGCGTGGAACCACGTCGCAACCCGGCGATCCCCGATGGCCTGCGATCGGTCCGGCAAGTGGATTGGGCGGCCGCTTGGCTGACAAAGGACGTCACGCGGCAAACGAGAATATGGAGATCAGCCCTGCAGGCCGGGTCGCACTGCAGCGTTCAGAGGCGGTGCGGCGAGCGCACTGCAACGACCAGGGCAACAACTGCACGGTGGGCGTGGGCACCCTCGTCCATCGTAGGCCGTGTACGGCACGGGAATTGGCCGAGCCTCCCATGCCGGATGCCGGAACTCAACAGATGTTCTCCGACCGGATCGCGGATGCCGAGCACGCGGTGCGCCGTGCTGTTGCCGGGCGGGAGCTTACCCAGGAGCAGTTCGATGCCGCGGTGGCATTCGTATACAACACCGGAGCGCACAGTGCGCGTGCGCTCGCACCGGCAAATTACGGCCGGATGGACGAAGTGGCCCGAAACATCAGGCAGTACGTCCATGGCTGCCCGCGCGATCGGCAAGGGCACACGGTTGGGCCGTACAGGGTAAGCGCGGGGCTGGTGCAGCGACGGGCCCGCGAAGCGGCCGCATTCAACGGGCGCATGCCATGATGCGGACGGTCTTCCGGATTTCCGCATGCCTGGCAATCTCGACGTGCCAGGCTGCCCGATCGGATTCCGGCTTTTATGGAACCTGGAGAGTGACCGGAATCCATACGTACACGCGCATAACCGAAAGCGAGGAGCGAATGAAGGCGCTGATCGGTTCATCGATCGTACTGGCGGCGGGCAAGGTGGTCGAGAGCGGCGAGGAAGTCTGCCCTGTCCACGCCGCGCCGGTGATTGCCCTTGTGGATTCCAGGGATGAGGTCGAGGGTGAAGGCATCACTCCCGAAGCGGCAGGGTTGCCGGCGCGAGTCGAGAAACTGGACTACGGCTGCATCGCTTTCTATCGCGTCGGCGACAGGTTGATCTTCAACGACCGTGGTGCGTACTACGAGGCGGCCAGGATCACTCCTTAGAGCCTGTTCAAAATCTTCGCGCGTTGCCCGAAACTGGGAGGATGAGAAAAAGCTATCC
>NZ_LMSL01000016.1:53815-113990 GCF_001428405.1 Frateuria sp. Soil773 | reverse complement strand
TGCAATTCATCCACTTGGCGTTCCTTGCCCTCCTCCTCAAAAGATTTTGAACAGGCTCTAAGGCCGGCCGCCGTGCGGGCGGCCTAGGAACGGCTGCCTGCCTCGGCCTCTGCGTCCGCGAGTTTCGCCGGGTTGCGGCCGGCGGCGTGGGCGAGGGTGTTCACGTTGTCGACCAGGCGGTCGGTGATGCGGCCGAGCGGTTCGGCGACGGCGCGTTCGCCGCTGATCGCCAGCAGCGCGACGAGGCTGCGCTGCAGCGTGCGCAGGTCGGGCAGGGGCGGTACCGGGCGGCCATCGCGCAAAGCTGCGGCGATGGCGTGCAGGGCGGTGGCGGCGTGGTCGACGAAGCCGCCGACCTCGGCCTGCTCGGGCAGCGTCCCGTGGTTGTCGATCAGCGCCTCCAGCGTCATCGCGGTACGCGCCAGGCGGTTGCCGTTGGCGAACAGGGCGCCGGCCAGGTCGAGCAACTGCGCGGGCGTGGCCGGCTCGGCGCGCATGCGGTCGAGCGACGCCTGCGCGTTGCTGCGCGCGGTGCGTGCCGCGGTGCGCATTTCGCGGTGGGTGCCGTGCTTGTCCGGATGGGTGAGGGCGCGCAGGTAGTCGGCATAGGCGTCGAGCATGTCGGCCAGCGCGGCGCGCGCACGGGCGCGTTCCCAGGTGGGCCACAGCACGTAGGCCAGCAGGGCCATGCCGCTGCCCAGCGCGGTATTGACCACGCGGTCCATCACCGCGGCGCCGGAATTGACGCCTTCGAACGATAGCAGGATCACCACGGTGCCGGTCAGCGCGGCCACGGCGATGCCGTAGTGCGCGGTGGCGAGGTAGCGGAACGCCATGCACAGCACCGCCATCAGCGCCAGGTGCGCCCACGGTTCGTCCGGCGTCACGTGCAGCAGGGCGGTGGTCAGCACCAGGCCGAGCACGGTGCCGACCACGCGCAGCAGGCCGAAGTTGAAGGTGGCGGCGAAATCCGGGCGCAGCACGATCGCCGCGGTCATCGGTATCCAGTAGCCGTGCGGCAATTGCAGTTGCCGCGAGATCAGCAGGGCGACGCTGAGGCAGACCGCGCTGCGCACGGCGTGGCGGAACGCCACCGAGCGCGGCGTCAGGCTGGCCCGCAGCGTGGCAAGCGCGGAGTTGCTGCGCAGGGCGGCGGGCAGCGGCGTCTCGGCGGCGGCGGCGCGCAGTTCGCCGCGGCTGCCGGCCCAGTTGGCGTTGCGCACCGCGGCGGCGAGCTGGCCGGACAGCGCATGGACGTGCGCGTCCAGGCTGCCGGCCCCGGCGTTTCCTGCGAGCAGGGCGGTCTCGCTGGCGCGCAGGGTCTGCAGGGCGCGCTCGGCCTGCGTCGGCGTCTCGCCTTCCTCCAGCGCCGCGGCGATCGCGGCGAGCACGCGCGCGGCGTCGCCGCGGAACATCGCGTGGACGGTGGCGTTGGCGCGCAGCTCGGCCATCGCGACGAGTTCGAGGCGGATCCGCTCGGCCAGTTCCAGCAGCACGCCGAAGGCCTCCATCGCGCGGCCGCGCGCGTGGTGGCGGCCAAGCAGGGTCTGCTGCAGCGTGGTCATCGCCTCGGTGAGCGCGGGCACGTCGGCGTCGTCGTGCGCCTGCTGGCGCGCGAGGCTGGCCAGCCCGCGGTAGACCTCCGCCAGGGCGAGGCGCTCGGGCCGGTAGCGCTGCAGCGGCCAGGCCGCCACCGAGAACAGCAGCATCAGCAGGCCGCCGGCGAAGATCAGCGCGGCGCCGCCCAGGGCGCCGGACAGCGAGTGGATCGGCGTGGCCGCGGTCACCACCAGCAGGATCATGCTGGTCATGCCGACCCGCGCGATGTCCACGCCGAACACCACCAGCAGGCCGCCGAAGAAGCCGGTCAGCGCGGTGGCGAACAGCATCGGTACCAGATGGTCGCCGAGCAGGAAGCCGATCAGCGAGGCCAGCCCGGCGGCCAGCGACGCCAGCACCAGTTGCCACACGCGCTGCCGGTACGGGCCGGGCTGGTCGGAGAACATCGTGTCCAGCGCGCCGGCGCCGATGCCCAGGCCGATGGCGGTGTGCCCGGTGGCGATGCCGATGCCCAGCGGCAGCACCACCGCCGCGGTGTTGCGCACCACCACGCGCAGCGGCACGTCGGGCCGCCGGGTGCGGGTGAGGCTGTCGAGAACCTGGGCGCGAAGCGAGTAGGCGTTGCCGGACATGCGGTGCGTCGGTCGTGGTCGGAATGTGGATTTTGCATGCATGCGCGTGCGAGCGCCGCGTTTCGTGTGCCGACGGCGGCCGATACCGTCGGCTGCGTCATGAAAGCTTCGCGCGGTCGGCGCTAGGGTGCACCGTCGCCTGTGACGCCCTGGAGCGGATTGGAGAGCACGCGACCGGAGAGGATTCCAAGTGCAACTGACCAAGCGCGAACAGGACGTGCTTGCCCTGACAGGACTGGGCATGCGCTGTGAGGACATTGCCGACAGGCTGGGCATCTCGGTGTACACGGTGCGCAAGCACCGCAGCAACCTGCAGGAAAAGCTGGGGCGCCACGGCACCGCGCAGCTCGTCGCGCATGCGGTGAAGGCGAGCCGGATCGCGCCACTGCCGCAGGCCGACGCCCGCGGCGTGGCGACGCTGAGCAGGCGCGAGCACGAGATCCTCGAACTGGTGGCCGCCGGCCTGACCTGCAAGGAGGCGGCGCGGCAACTGGGCATCAGCCCGGCCACCGCGCGCAAGCACCGCGAGCGGCTGATGCGCAAGCTCGACGCACACCACGTCGCCGACCTCGCGCGGGCGGTGCAGGCGCTGCGGCAGGAACGGCCGCCCGCGATCCGCTGAGCGGCCGCAACGGCGCATCGCGGCGGGCGGGCCGCGACGTCGCCTATCCGTGCGTGGCGAACCGGGAAGTACGGCATCCGCGGTATTTCCTCCGCGGCGTTGTACGTGCACCCTGATCCGGCTGCCATCGCGCGACGCGTTGCAGCGTGAGCGGACGGCGGGCGTGGATGCGCCCGCGGTTCGTTCGGGTGGGCGCCGGATGCGGTCTGGAGACCGTGCCGGACGACACAGGGGGGCTACACCGCGAACCGTCCTCGAAGGCATGCGCCGGACCGGACGGCCCGTTGCCGTCGCCTCCTTTTCATCGACCGATCCATCGGCAAAGGAGGACGACATGCCGCTACAGATCCTTTCGGCTCAGGTGCAGCCGAACACGACCAAGAACTTCACCTTCGCCGACACCATCGTGCAACGCATGGTCGGCATCTCCGCGTTCTCGCTGAGCTACGGCAACAAGGACCACCACGTCCAGACCGTCTCGATCTCGCTCAGCGTGAACCAGCAGGGCAACACGCTCTCGATCACCCCGCACGCGACCCTGGTCGATTCCAGCGGGAACAACCTCGACCCGGGCGCCTCGTCGGTCAGCGTGGTGGCGGTGGCCTACGTCGGCGTGGACCCCAACACGATCAAGTTCGGCAACGCCGGCAGCATCCCCAACGGCGGCACCAGCGGCGGCATCGTGGTGCCGTGCACCAGCCCGCGCGTGCTGCAGTCGGCGCTGGCCGGCTACAACCTCTCGTTCGGCTCCAGCGACCACCACATGGAGACCGCCGCGGCCGCGGTGGGCACCCAGCTCAGCGGCAACTCGGCCAGCATCACCGGCCAGGCCCAGATGTACGACGACAGCGGCCACAGCGCCAGCATCGCCACGGTGGACGGCGGCCTGCTGGCCAGTTGCGACGACACGCTGGGCATGTACGTGGTGCCGACCGACTCGCTGCAGGGCAGCGGGCAGGTGCTGACCTTCCCGACCGGCCCGAGCCACTACATCGCGCTGCTGAGCGGCTTCCGCGTGCAGTACCGCAACAACTCCGACCACCACGTGAAGACCATCGCCGCGAACCTCGTGGTGCAGTCGGTGAGCGGCAACAGCGTCACCGTGACCGGCAAGGCCACGCTGGTCGACGGCAGCGGCAACACGCAGGACGACAGCGTCAGCAACGTCAACGGCTTCGTGATCGGCTACTGAGCCGCCCTGAAGGTACAGCGCAAGGACCGCCTCCGGCGCACCCCCGCGGTGCGCCGGGACGGGCGCGGCCGGCCCCAGCCAAGGAGACTTCCCCATGTCCGACGCATCGATCCCCAGCATCCGCACCTTCCAGATGGACGCGAGCACGGTGGGCGTGCTCAAGAGCAGCGTCAACCTGTTCCGCGGCGACGTGAACTACACGCAGAACCTGTTCTCGATGCCGGGCCGGGTGGCCGGCGACGGCCTGCAGGTAGACGTTTCCATCCAGTACCAGAGCAACGTCCACCGCACCGCCTTCACCTGGAACCGCGACCAGCCCACCGGCGTGCTGGGCATGGGCTGGCAACTGCCGCTCTCGTCCATCACGCTGGACGACGGCGGTTCGCCGACCGCGGGCGCGAGCGTCTACGCCATCCAGCTCGCGGGCGTCTCCAGCCAACTGGTGCGCGAGCCGGCCAGCGCGACGCTGTTCGACATGGACCCTGCGCTGGCTCGCGGGCTCGCCGACGGCCAGCCGGTGCCCGGCGCGGTGCGCGCCGAGTTCGTGCGGCGCGGGCTGCCGCTGTCGGCGGACACGGTGGTCGAGGGCGGCGGCTCGCCCTGGCGGCTGCGCGACGACGCGCAGGAGCAGGAGTTCGCGCTGGCCCTGGCGGACGGCGTGCTGCGGGCGAGCGACGGCGGCGACTCATACCAGTTGGTCAACTACAAGTTCTGGAAGGTCGTCCACTACGCCCGCTACGAGCGCTGGTCGGTGACCAACGAATCGGGCCAGCGGCTCTCCTTCGGCGGCGGCCTGGGCGCGACGGAGCAGGGCTACCGCACCAGCGCGGGCAACAGCGTCGCCTGGGGCGTGCGCTGGACCGACGCCGGCGGCCTGCCGCTGTGGCACGGCAGCAGCGCGGTCACCGCGGGGCAGCAGCAGTACGCGCGCGCCTGGTACCTGGAGCGCGCCTACAGCCGCTTCGGCGAATCGATCGCCTACGGCTACAACGCCTTCCCGCGCGGCGCCGACGGGCTGCTGGAATACGTCGAGCAGCAGGTGGGCCAGGGCGGCCTGCCGTACACCAAGGCGTGCTACCTCACCAGCGTCACCGACGTGTTCGGCCGCACGGCGAGCTTCGTCTACCAGCCCAAGCTGTGGAGCGACGCCACCCCGGAAAGCCCGCGCGAATACGCCGACCCGCACAAGGCGCGGCCGGACAACCTGCCCAACGGCTTCCAGGACCGCTACGAGACGCTGTACCTGGATGCCATCGCGGTCGCCGGCGCCGACGGCACGCCGCTGTTCGGCACCGACTTCACCTACGACCCCAGCCCGGACGCGCCCGGCGCCGAGGCGGTGGTCAACCTGGCCGGCACCTCCGGCGACACCTGCAAGCGCCTGCTCACCGCCTTCACCCTGACCGGCCCGGACGGCGGGAGCCTGCCCGGCTACCGCTTCGACTACGCGCTCGACGCCAGCCAGGGCAACAACCTCGGCGCGATCCGCAAGATCACCTGGCCGACCGGCGGCAGCGCCAGCTACGCCTATGCCGCGGTGGCGCTGGACAACTGCGAGCGCACGCTGGCGCTGGGCGCGCCCGCGCCGCTGCCGCAGCAGTCCATGCCGCGGGTGTGGTTCGGCCCCGACTACGCGGTGGTGCTGTGGAACAACACCGGCACGCAGCAGCTCTCGATGCAGGTGCTGACCTGGAACGGCCAGTGGCTGGAGTGGCAGCCGGCGGCGTCCAGCCCGCTGCTGCTCGACGGGCAGGGCGGCACCAGCCTGTCCACGGTCGAGGTGCTGGCTGCCGAGGACTTCGTGGCGGTGCTGTACGAGACCGGCGCCAACGCCAACATGCACCTGTTCCGCAAGGATCCGGCGCGGCCGGGCCAGTGGGTGGCGGCGGACGTCGGCGGCGGCAACGGCGGCTGCAACAGCCCGACCTGGCAGTGGGCCAAGAGCGACGGCAAGGTGCAGATGCTGGCCGGGCGCAGCTTCGTGCTGGCCAGCCAGATGAACACCTCGCAGAACCGCGGCCGCTACGACCTGTTCACCTGGTACTGGCCGGAGCAGCGCTGGAGCCGCCAGCGGCAGGACACCGCCAGCTACACGTGGTTCGCCTGCGGCGCGGAATACTTCGCCAGCGTGGACATGGGCTCGCAGGTGGCGCTGCGCTACCTGCCGCCTTCGGGCGAGTGGCAGCAGGGCGGCACCGTCTCGCTCGGCTTCAAGCTGGGCAGCTTCGACGCGCTGAGGCTGGCCGCGGACCGCGCGCTGTTGGCGGTCTCGCACTTCATCGCCGGCGGCCCCTCGATGGGGCAGCAGACCTACGACGTCTACCCGCTGCAATGGAACAGCGCCTACCAGTTCGCCGCGCCGGCGAAGTTCCGCTTCACCGACGCCTTCGATCCGGCCTATCCCACCACCTGGGCGCCCGCGGCGATCGACAACAGCCTGGTCGCGGTGGCAGGCAACATGCTGCGCTTCGACGGCGCGCAATGGCTGCAGAACAGCCAGTTGCGGCCCAAGGCCGGCGTGCAGACCAGCGAGCAGCGCTACGCCTACGGGCCGGACTTCGGCACCCTGGTGCTGGTCGGCAGCGGCGCGCCCAGCGCGCAACTGGTCGGCTACGACGCCAACGGCGACGGCCGCGCGTGGCCCGACGGCGCCACGCCGATCAAGGGGTTGACGGTGCCGCCAAGCAACCAGGCCACGGCGAACTGGGCCAGCGGCGGCAACCCGGACTACCTCACCGTCGGCACCCGGTTGTTCTTCCGCGGCACCGCGAGCAACTGGGCGAACGCGGTGACGCAGAGCATCGGCGACATCCAGACCCTGATCAACCAGGCCGCCGGCGCCAGCGACCGCTACCAGCTCAACGCCGCCTCGATGGTCAACGAGGGGCCGGCGTTCCTGGCCTGTGCGGCGTACGACAAGCAGCAGGGCGGCAGCGGCCGCGCCACCGCGGCGGCGGCGCTGGTGCTGCGCAACGGCGGCGTCGACGGCGCGGCGCAGTTGCTGACCGGCCAGCAGATGTGGACCGCGCAGGAGCACGACGTGCCGGGGCAGGGTACCTATCCCGGCGGCCCGTCGGCCTTCTACACCTATCCCGACACCGCCAACAGCCTCGACTCGGCGACCACGGTCTACCTCCACCGCTATGCCGGCCAGGCGGTGCAGGGGCCGATCAGCGACTGGCCGGTCAGCGCCATCGTGATCGACGACGGCCTGTCGGAGAGCTTCTCCACCGCCTACGTGCAGGACACCGCGCAGGCCGGCTGCGACGCCAGCGGCGAGGTGGTGAAGTACTTCCGCAGCACCGTCTACCCGGGCGGCAGCCCCGCGCGGCCGTCGAACGGCTCGGTGGAGAGCTGCTACCTCAACGGCAACGCCATCGTCACCGGCGGCGACTACTACAACATGCTCGACGGCCTGCTGTTCAGCGTCGCCACGCGCGACGCCGACGGCAAGCTGCTGTCCAGCACGCAGAACACGTGGGAGGCCTATGTCCTGCGCGCCTCCGATCCGACCGACCCGGCCGCGCCGCCGCGCCAGCTCTACGGCGCCTACGTGCTGCAGACGGCGCAGGCATCGGTCAGCGACGGCGTATCGGCGTCGCGCACCATCCGCTACGCGCCCGACGGCCTGCCGGCGACCTACACCGGGCAGCCGGCGAGCGTCACCAGCGTGGTGATGAACGGCGCCGGCAAGGAGGAAACGGACGTCCAGACGTCTACCTACGCCTGCGAGGTGTACGAGCCGAGCCGCGTGATCAACGACGTCTGCAGCGCGGTGGCGCAGACCTCGCAAAGCTCCGGCACCACCGTCAGCGCGGCGGCGACGGCGCTGGCCGGCTGGCCCACCGCGTGGGGCCAGGACGTGCTCGCGCTGGCCGAGCAGGCCGACCTGGCCTGGACCGGCGGCGACAGCACGTTCCCGTTCGGCAGCTACCGGCCCGGCGAAGCGCCGCCGGGCTGGCAGTGCAATACCGCGATCCGCCAGCGCGACGCCACCGGCGCGGTGCTGGAGCAGGTGGACGGCGCGGGGGTGCCCTGCACCACGCTGTTCGCCCAGGCGGCGGGCTTCCCGGTCGCCACCTTCAAGGGCGCCAGCCCGGCCGAATGCGCCTGGAACGGCTTCCAGGCCTACGAGAGCATGGCCGGCTGGAGCCAGTCGGGCACCTCGGCCTGCACCGACGACGCTTGGCTGGGCATGCAGAGCCTGCGCCTGCCCGCGGGCGCCACGCTGGGTACCTCGGTGCGGCCGGACGCGCAGCGCACGCGCTACCTGCTCGGCGCGCGCTACCGCACCGACAGCGGCTACGCCGCGCAGGGCGGCGGCATCCGCATCGACGCGGGCGCGGCCTCGGCGACGCTGCCGTTCGCCGACACGGCCGGGCAGTGGCGCTACGCGACCTGCGCGCTCGACCTGCCCGCGGGCACGGCCGAGGTGACGCTGGCCGCGTCCAACGGGGGCAGCGGCGACGTGCTGCTGGACGGCGTGCTGCTGGTGCCGTTCGGCACCGACGTCACGGTGCAGAGCTGGAACCCGGACACGCGCCTGCTGCGCGCCAGCATGGATGCCGCGGGCGGCAGCGACTTCGTGCTCTACGACGGCTTCAACCGTCCGTTCGGCGCCGTCGGCGCCGACGGCCAGTTGCAGGAACTGGACCTGCGCTTCCTGTCGCGCCAGGGCAACGCCGCCGATGCCTTCGACGACGCCAGCCCGAACGCCGAGCTGACCCTGCACATGGCGCGCGGCGGCATCGCCGAGAGCTTCATCGACGGCGGCCAGTGGCGGCAGCGCTGGGTGCCGGGCCAGCCCTCGCAATGGCAGGCCGAGGGCGGCGTGCTGGGCAAGCCGGGCAACACCGCCGACACGCTCGCCTGGCAGGCCGCCGACGTCACGGCCGGCGCGAAGAGCGCGGCCTGCTTCGTCGAGATGCTGCCGTCGTCCGCGCAACCCGCCGGGGCGATGGCGCTGGTGCTCGGCGACGGCGAACGGATCGCCTGGGACCCGGGCCACGGCTGGCAATGGCTGGCGGCCGACGGCGGCAGCGTGCAGGCGCCGCTGGCCGCGCCGCCGCGGATGGCCGGGCAGTGGCTGCTGCTGTTCGGCAGCGGCGCGCTGCTGTTCTACGCCGACGGCCAGTTGATCTTCAGCGGCGCCTGCGCGGCCGACATCGCCCAGGGCTGCACCTTCGACACCGGCCCCAACCCGGTGCGCCTGAACCAGCTCGGCTACGGCCTCGACCCACGGCTGGGCACGGCCTACACCGACGGCGCCGCGCGCCAGCGCCAGGTGCACCAGCGGCATGGCGGCGACAGCCGCGTGATGGCGCTGGTCTACGACGCGCTCGACCGCCAGGTGGCGGCCACCAAGGTGGCGCCCGGCAGCTTCGGCTCGGGCGCGGGCAAGCCGGCGATGCAGTACCGCGAGGGCTTCCTCGACGTGTCCGCCTTCCTCGCCGCGATGGCGTCGAGCTGGGCGATGCAGGGCGACGTCGCCGACTACTACGCCGGCCAGACCGAGGACGGGGTGGCCCGCTCCAACGACCAGGGCTATCCCTACCAGGGCCTGCGCTACGAGGCGTCGGCGCAGGACCGCGTGGTGGAGAGCGGCAAGCCCGGCCTGGAGCTGTCCATCCACGACGTGAACACGCTGCCGCCGGACCAGCGCAGGACCATGCGCACGGCCTACGGCGCCAGCAACGCGCAGGACCCGCTGCCCGCCGGCGCCTACTTCGCCACGCAGACCACCACGCCAGCCGGCTACACGGGTCGCCAACTGGTCGACACCGCGCGGCGCGCGGTGGCCGCGCGGCAGATGGACGGCAGCGGCGGCGAGGTCGGCCAGACCACCGCCAGCCCGAGCTACTCGGCGGCGGCCGGCAGCGCGGGCACCACCGGCCTGCTGACCCTGCCCAACGCCTACCTGCCGGGGCCGCAGTCGGACGATGCCGCGTTCGTGCGCACCACCTTGCAGAACCCGCTCGGCCAGGTGGCGACCTATACCGACCCGGACAGCGGCACCACCGAGTACCTGTTCAACGGCAAGGGCCAGCCGCGCTTCGTGCGGGTGCCGCTCGACCCGGGCCCGTCGTACTACCAGTACACCCGCTACGACGCGCTCGGCCGCATCCTGGAGGAGGGCGTGGTCGACGGTGCCTGGGATCCGGCGCTGCTGCAGGGCAAGCTGGACGATCCCGCCTGGCCGACCGCGGCCGACGGCGCGGTGGCCGCGCGCAGCTACGCCTACGACGGCGACGGCAGCGACCCGGATGCGCTGGGCCGGCTGGTCGAGACGATCACCCGCAACCCGGCGCCGGCGGGCCATGCCGCGCTGGGCGACTGCACCGTGCGCGAGTACTGGCGCTACGACGGGCTCGGCCGCGTCACCGTCGCCGGCATCGAGGTCAGCGGCGCCGCCACGTTGTCGGCGAGCGCCACCTACCACTACAACAACCTCAACGAGATCGTGCGGGTCGACCTGCCCGAAGGCAGTCCGCTGGCCAGCGTGGTCTACGACTACGACGACCAGGGGCAACTGCGTGCGATCGGCACTCCGGAGGACCCGGCGTCGATCGCCACCTATGCGTGGAACGCGGACGGGCAACTGCAATCGTCCACCCGCGGCGCGCTGGCCGAGACCTGGGCCTACGACTCGCCCGGCGCGGTGGCGAGCCATCGCGCCGAAGTGGCCGGCACCGCGGTCTTCGACCAGACCTACACCTATACGCCCGACCTGCAGGTGCAGACGCGCAATACCGAGCTGGCCTTCGCCGCGGCGGGCTGGCGCCGCGACGTCACCTACAGCTACGACGGCCTGCAGCGGCTGAGCGCCGCGGTGGTCGCGGACGGCCAGCCGGGCAACCAGGCGGTGACGCAGTACGACGCCAACGGCAACATCTGGCGCGCCACCCAGGACGGTGCGGACCTCACGGCGAGCTGCCGCGCCGGCACCGACCAGCTCGAGCGGGCCACGCTGGCGGACGGCACGCCGGTGGACTTCCACTACCGTGCCGACGGCCGGCCCGACCGCTGGCGCGGCCTGACCATGGGCTACGACGAGGCGCTGGGCATGGTGTCGCTGGTGGACACCGGCAGCGAGACGGTGCGCTACGCGCGAGGGCTCAACAACCAGCGCGTGCTGCGCCAGCAGGGCAGTGCGTTGCAGTTGAGCTTCCAGGGCGCCGGCCACGCGCCGCTGGTGGTGTGGCAGGACGGCCGGCCGCGCGTGCTGGTGTGGGGTGCCACCGGGCTGGTCGCGGTGCACGACGGCAGCCTGCACTATCCGGTCACCGACCACCAGCACACGGTATGGGCCGTGACCGGGGCGGACGGCACGCTGGAGGCGGCCTACGACTACCTGCCGTTCGGCGGGCTGCTGTCGGCGCAGGGCGCCGGCGCGGCGGAGTGGCCGCTGCGCTACGCGGGCAAGGAGTGGGACGCGGTCACCGGCCTGTACGACTTCGGCGCGCGCCTGTACGACCCGGCGCTGATGCGCTTCACCGCGCCGGACCCCGCGCGGCAGTACGCCAGCCCCTACGTGTTCGCCAGCAACAACCCGCTGAACCTGATGGACCCCAGCGGCAACCTGTCGGTGTGGGCGCAGGTGGGCATCGGCGCGGCGATGGTGCTGCTGGCCGTGGCCGGCGTGGCGCTGAGCCTGGTCACCTTCGGCGCGGCCGCGCCCGAGGCGGCCGCCGGCGAGGCCGCGCTGGCCGGCGCGCTGGTGACCGGCGAAGGCGTCGCCGAGGGCGTCGGCGTCGGTGCCGCCGAGGCCGGCCTGGAGCTGGGCGCGGAAGCCGCGGTGGCCGAGGGCGGCGCCGCGGCGGCGGGCGAGGTATCCGCCGGCGCGGGCGCGGCGGTGGAGGGCGCCGCGCCGCTGACCACCGCGCAGGTGGTCGGCCAGAACGCGGTCTCGGTGCTGCAGTCGGCGGTGAGCAGCGCGATCACCAGCGCCGGCACCAGCGGGCTGCAGTACGACATCCAGCATGGCCGCGACTTCACCGCCAAGGGCTTCTTCGAGGCGATGGGCGTGGGCGCGCTGAGCGGCTTCGCCAGCGGCGGCATCGGCGGCCTGGCCGGCATGCCGGCCACGGTCGGGCTGAGCAAGGGCATGAGCACCCTGGGCGCGATCGCGTTCCGCTCGGCCACCAAGGCGGTGGCCGGCATGGTCGGCAAGGACGTGGCCACCCTGCTCACCGACGCGGTGACCGGGCAGAAGGTCACCGTCGGCGAGCTGCTGCTCAGCTCGGCCAAGGGCTTCGGCTCCGGCGCGCTGTCGGGCGCGTTCAGCGGGATCAAGGCGGTGGACCCGTCCAAGACCGCCGTCGGCGCCGGCGAGAAGCTGGTCGTGCGCACGTCGAGCTTCATCAACACGGCCATCGACAAGGCCAAGAACGTGGCGACCTCGCAGGACGCCGTCGGCATCTACATGACCGGCGGCTTCTTCCTGGTCTCCAGCTACGCGATCTGGGGCGTCTACGACGGCACCCGCCAGTGACGCCGCGACAACCGCACACAGGAGCCATGCCATGTCTTCGCGATCGATGACCATCACACTGTCGAACTGGGTCGCCGGAATCGACCTCGGCTTCGGCAACGCACGCGCCAGCGAGGGACCGGCGCCTTCCGCCGTGCCGGTGCAGGTCGCCCCGGGACAGGCGACGACCGTCACGGCGGTGAATCCGTCCGGCGGCTGCCGCGGCAGTTTCAACCTGCGCGGCGGCGGCATCGACTTCGCGGTGGACTACGTGCATCCCTCCGGCGCCGGCGCAACCACGGTGAGCGTGAGCGCCACCACCGGCTTCCTCTCCGGGGCCAACGCGCAGACCTTCCCGGGGCACGACTCGGTGGCGCAGATCAACCTGTACCGCGGGGTGATGGCGAACTACGGCTGGGCGGTGCCGCTGGGCCTGCTCGCGCAGCCGCCGCGGAACAACTGCCAGGATTTCGTCAACAGCATGTTTGGCCAGGGCATGCGCGATGCGCGCGTGGTCACCACCGCCTACGGCCACCCGGCGCCGGACGGCTACGTGCTGCCGGCCGACTTCACCGGCGGGCAGATGGCCGGCTTCACCGCGCTGTGGGCGGGCCACTGGCTGGGGCAGGGCGGCGCCTGCCCGCCGCAGGATGCCGCGCTGCTCGACGTGCTGGCGCGCTACGTCGCCACCGCGAGCGCGGCCGGCCCGCTGGCGATGTGGGTGCCGCAGATCGCCTGGCGGGAGGGCACCAGCCCGTCGGTGTTCGACCTCGCCGGCTACCGCGCCTACCCGTTCATGGCGGACGGCCAGTGGAACGCGGCCACCGTGCAGGCCTTCCTCGCGCTGCTCGCCGCCGGGGCGCACTTCGTCGCGGTGAGCGCGGACAAGGACATGCCGACGGGCGTCGCCACGGCGGCCTTCGACACCTTCTTCACCGGCGCGGGGCTGCCGACCAGCCACGACATCGGCAACTCGCACTACGCCACCGTTACCAACGTCACCGGCACCTACTACCTGAGCGTGGGCGACGACTTCGCGCCGGCCGGCTGCGGGCTGATCCTGGCCTTCCTGGCGGGGCGCACGGTCAACGACGCGTTCGCGGCCAAGGGCACCTACAACACCTTCATCCAGCTCGAAGGCTGGCAGGCGGGCACCAGCCGGCACGGCGCCGACTACGACACCTACAAGAAGACGCTGTGGAACATCTCCACCTTCGGCTCCTGCCCCTACAGCGAGAAGCGCGCCACCACGATCTTCCTAGCGCCGCCGGGATGGACGCCGCAGCTATACCAGACCACCCTCATGATGCCGTACGTGGGCGCGTACGCGAATGCCAACGGCTCGCCGCAAGGCTGGCTGCACACCGAGCTGGTGGGCATCCCCGCGGACGCGCCGGCGCTGCCGTCGCGCTACCGGGAGAGCTGAGCGGGGCGGGGCGTTCCCGCCGCGCCCGGTCGGGGGCGCGGCGGCGGAGCGGGTTCCCGTGGATGGATCGGACGGTGCGGGTTCGATTGCGCCGGGCGCGATCGGGCCAGGCGCGACCAAGTCAAGGCAACCAGACCAGGACAGCCAGACCAGGACAGCCAGATCAGAGCAGCCAGATCAGAGCAGCCAGATCAGAGCAGCCAGATCAGGCATGGCCGGGTCGGGTGCTACCGAGTCAGGTTCGACCCGGTCGGTGCGATTGAGTCGATCGCAGCCCGGTCAGGCGCGGCCGGAAAACTCGCCGGTCACCGTGTTCACCCACACCTTCTCGTCGTTGGTGATGTACTCGGGCACCTGGATTTCCACGCCGGTGTTGAGCTTGGCCGGCTTGGTGCGCTTGGTGGCGCTGGCGCCCTTCAGCTCCGGCGCGGTGTCGACCACAGTGAGCGCCACGCTGGTGGGCACCTGCAACCCGACCGGGGCGTCGTCGATCAACTGCACGTAGTAGCCCTCGACCTCCTCGACGATGTAGCCGGCGTTGTCGCCGACCAGCTCGGGCGAAAGCAGGTACTGGGTGTAGTCCTCGGCGTCCATGAAGACGAACGCCTCGCCGTCCATGTACGAGAAGTTCGCCGCGCGGCGCACCAGGTCCATCTCGCGCAGGTCGTCGTCCGCGCGCAGGCTGAGGTCGAACTTGCGCCCGCCCGGGATCGAATACATGGTGAAGCGGAAGGTCACGTTGCCCCCGCGCGCGGTGGGCGAGCTGCGCTCGATGTCGCGCACCTGGTAGACGGTGCCCTCGTGTTCGACCACGTTGCCTTTCTTGACGTCGGAAGCTTTCATGGGTGTGGAGTCGCTGCGGGATGAAGTGATGAAGGTCCCGTCATTCCGGCGAAAGCCGGAATCCAGTCAGGTACTCGTGCGAAGCACGCAAAACCTGTTTTCGAGTGCTTCGCACAAGGTATTTCACTGGATTCCGGCTTTCGCCGGAATGACGGTGGATGGGGTTACTTGGGTTGCAGCCGCACCGCGCCATCCAGGCGGATCGTCTCGCCATTGATGTAGCGGTTGCCGAGGATGAAGGCGACGGTCTGCGCGAATTCCTCCGGCTTGCCCAGGCGCGAGGGGAACGGGATCGAGGCGGACAGCGACTGCTGCACGGCTTCGGGCATGTTGTCCACCATCGGGGTCCAGAAGATGCCCGGGGCGATGGTCGCCACGCGGATGCCGAAGCGCGACAGCTCGCGCGCCATCGGCAGGGTCATGCCGACCACGCCGCCCTTGGACGCGGAGTACGCGGCCTGGCCGATCTGGCCTTCGTAGGCGGCGACGCTGGCGGTGTTGACGATCACGCCGCGCTCGCCGTCCTCGCCCGCTTCGTTGCCCTGCATCAGCGCCGCGCCGGCCTTGGCCACGTTGAAGCTGCCGACCAGGTTCACCATCACGGTGGTGGCGAAGGTATTGAGCGGCATCGGGCCTTCCTTGCCCAGCACGCGGCCGGCGCCGAGGATGCCGGCGCAGTTCATCACCACGTTGAGCCCGCCCATCGCGTCGCGCGCGGCGGCCACGTTGGCGGTGACGCCGTCCTCGCTGGTGACGTCGGTGCGGAAGAAGCTCGCCGCCTCGCCCAGCGCCTTGGCGGCGGCCTGGCCCTTCTCCTCGTTGACGTCGAACAGCGCCACCTTGCCGCCGTGCGCGACGAGGTGCTGCGCCACCGCGTCGCCGAGACCGGAGGCGCCGCCGGTGATGATCGCCTTGACCTGATCGAGCTGCATGGAATGCCCTTATGCGGATGCGAAAAGCGCAATGGTAGCCGAGCGCCCGGCCCGGCATCTAACGGCCGGCGCGATGGCCGGAGCTATCCGAGCAGGCCGCGCAGCGCCTTCGAACCGGCGATCGCCGGAAAAGCCACGATGGGCTGCGGCTGCCGGGCGGGGGCCTGCAACTGCTTCTGCCACACGCCGACGTCCCACCATTGCCCGAGCTTGTAGCCGGCCTGCCGCCATACGCCGGCCGGGGCGAAGCCCATGGCTTCGTGCAGCGCCACGCTGGCGGCGCCGGGAAGGGTGATCACGCCCACCGCCTGGTTGATGCCCTGCAGCCGCATCGCGTCGAGCAGGGCGCCGTACAGCCGGCGCGCGATGCCGCGGCGATGGGCGTCCCCGCGCACGTAGATCGAGGTCTCGGCGATCCAGTCGTAGGCGGCGCGCTCGCGGAAGCGGCCGGCGTAGGCGTACGCCAGCACTTCGCCGCGTTCCTCCCAGGCCAGCCACGGGTAGTGCTGCAGCCGGGCGACGATGCGCTGGCGCATGGCGTCCACGCCGGGCGGCTCGGTCTCGAACGTGACCACGCCGCCGGCGACGTGCGGCGCATAGATGGCGTGGACGGCGGCGGCATCGCCGGCGTGCGCGATGCGGATCATGCCAGCGGCTTCTCCATGCAGATGCTGAGCGGGTTGGCGTGGTGGTCGCCGAAGGGCGGGCAGCGGCGGTAGCCGGCGCGCTCGTACAGCTCCAGCGCCTCGGCCTGCGCGGTGCCGGTCTCGAGCCGGACCAGGCGGCCCCCGTGGCGGCGGATCTCGGCCTCCATCGCTTCGAGCAACTGCTTGCCCAGCCCGAGGCCGCGGCAGGCGGGCAGCACGTACATGCGCTTCACTTCCACGTAGTCGCCCTGGTCGATGCAGGCGCCGCAGGCCACCGGCGTGCCGTCGACGCGGGCGGTGAGGAAGCGGACGTTGGGCCGCAGCAGCGCGTCCGGCGTCACCGGCTGGATGTTGCCGGTTGGATAGAGCCCGCTGAGGTAGCCGTCCAGTTCCCTGAGCAAGGAGACCACGTCCGGCGCGGCCGGATCGTCGAGTTCGAATTGCAGTACGGGGCGATTCAGCACGATAGGTATTTCCAGTTGCGTTGCTTGCCTTCGGCCAGCCATTCGAGCGTGGTGGCGATGCGCTTGCGCCGCGTGGCGTCGGTCTTCGCCCCGGCGATCCACTCCACATACTCGCGCTGCATGGCGGGACTGAAACCCTGCCAGGTCTTGCGCGCGGCGGCATGCTTGCGCTGCGCCAGCAGCGCGGCGAGGTCCGCGGGCACGGAAGGCGGCGGCTTCGACCCGGCCGCGGAGCGTTTTCTTTTCACGCCGGCCTCGTTCAAGGCCATGGCCTTCCCGAGGTAGGCCGCGAGTTCCTCCTCCGGAGGCAGGTCATCCAGGGCGGCGAGCTTGCCGAACTGGCCCATGCCTTTCCCGTCGCCGTCTTCCGCGCCGGCGCCCACGACCTGTTCGTACAGCCAGAAGCCGAAGCTGCAATGCTGCTTGAACGCGGCCATCATGCACATCGGCGAACCGCGATAGCCGAAGAACGGCATGCCCCACTTCAGGCCTTCCTCCACCTCGGGGCAGGCCGCGTGCACCAGGGCGCGCAGGCGTTCGAGGATCGGCCGGGCGAACTGCGCCGAGTCGGCGATGTAGGCGTCGATGCGCGGGTCGCGGCCGGTCATGGCTGGCCTCTACAGCTCGCGGATGAAGTAGCGGTCGCAGCCGTGGTGGCCGGTGCCGCCCATCGCGCTGCACAAGGGCGTGAAGCCGCTGCGGCGGTACAGCGCCTGCGCCGCGTCCATGCCGGTCAGCGTTTCCAGGTAGCAGCGGCGGAAGCCGTGGGCGCGGGCCGCGTCGAGGCAGCGCTGCATCATCGCGCTGCCGGCGCCGATGCCGCGCGCCTCGGGCAGGAAGTACATCTTGCGCAGCTCGCACACGTCGGCCTCGCCGCCCTCCAGCGGCGCCACCCCGCCGCCGCCCAGCACCGCGCCGTCGCGCTCGACCACGAAGTAGGCGCAGCGCGGCTGCCTGTAGGCTGCATGCATGGCGTCCACTTCCGGATCGTGGATGGCGAAGCCCGGCCCGTCCGCGCCGAATTCGGGCATCACCCGGCGGATGATCGCGGCGACCGCGGCGTCGTCGCGTGCTTCGATGGGGCGGATATGGAAGGGCGTGGACATACGGAGGAAGGAGGCGCGATGCGGCGGCCAGCTTAGGCCATGTCGATGGCGCGGCTCCAGTGGCCGCGCCGTGCGCGGCGCGCGGCTCGTCCGCCGGCGGCGCCGCTTCAGGGCGAGGCCGGCGCCGGGCGGTAGACCACGCCTTCCTTCATCACGAAGCGCACCTGCTGCAGGTCGTCGATGCGCGTGCTGGGATCGCCGGCGAAGGCGGCCAGGTCGGCGCGCTGCCCCACCGCGATGCGGCCGAAGGCGTCCGACCGGCGCAGGATCCTGGCCGCTACGTCGGTGGCGGCATGCAGCGCCTGCGCGGGCGTCATGCCGTCGGCGACCATCGCCGCCGGTTCGCGCCAGTTCTCGCCGTGCGCGAACACGCCGACGTCGCTGCCGTTGCCGATCGTCACGCCCAGCTTCAGCGCGGTGCGGAACGCGCGCTCGGCCTCGCGCATGCGTCCGGTCGGTGCATCGCGGCCGGGAACGTAGTGCTGGAAGTACTCGGCGGTGGCCTCGACCGCGGTGAGGGTGGGCTCGTAGGCGACGCCGCGCTGCTTGATCAGCCGGAAGGTCGCCTCGCTGGCGCCGTAGCCGTGCTCCACGCTGTCCACGCCCGCCTCCACCGCCATCCGCACGCCGGCGTCGGTGGCCGCGTGCACGGCGACCGGGCGGCCGATCTGGTGCGCGGTCTCCACCAGCGCCTTCAGCTCGGCGGGGGTGAAGGTGGGCGCGGTGGCGCCGTCCGGGCCCACGCGGTAGTCGCCGTAGATCTTGATCCAGTCGGCGCCGCGCGCGGCCTGTTCGCGCACCGCGGCCATCGCGGCATCGACGCCGCTGACCTCCTGCGCGCCGCCGGGCAGTTCGATGTCCGGGCGGAAGCCGCGCGGGCCGGGGCCGTAGCTGGCGGTGGCGACGATGGCGCGGGTGGCGACGAACATCCGCGGGCCGGGAATCAGCCCTTCGTCGATCGCGCGCTTCACCGACACGTCGGCGTAGCCGGCGCCCTCGGTGCCCAGGTCGCGCAGCGTGGTGAAGCCGGCCAGCAAGGTGTCGCGCGCGTGCTTCGCGGCTTCCAGCGTGCGGTAGTCCTGCGGCTCGGTCAGCACCTGGTCGTTCCACAGCGTCTCGTTGTACGGGTGCAGGAACAGGTGCGAATGCAGGTCGATCAGGCCGGGCGTCAAGGTGGTGCCGGGCAGCTCGACGCGCTGCGCGCCGCCGGGCGCCTCGATCGACGCGCGCGGACCGACCGCGGCGATCGCGCCGTTTCGCACCAGTACCGCCCAGCCGGCGTGCGCGGCGTCGCCGTCGCCGGTCCAGACGCGCTCGGGGAGCAGCAGCCAGTCGCCCTTGGGCGTCGCGGCGTGGGCGGCCAGCGCGCACAGCGCGGCGGCGCAGGCCAAGGCGTATCGATGCCATGCTTTCATGGTCGGCTCCCGTTGCTTAGGCTGCGTTTCTTCGATCGTGTTTCTTCGGCCGCGAGGCATCGCTCCGCTGTCATCGAGGAGCTGCCCCGCCGTCATTCCGGCGAAGGCCGGAATCCAGTGGAATGCTCCGTGCGCAGCACTCGAAACAGGCTTTGCGTGCTTCGCACGAGTTACCCGACTGGATTCCGGCCTTCGCCGGAATGACGGGTGGAAGATGGCCGATTCTAGCCAGGCCACCGGCGTCACCGCGAACGATGCAAATCACACTGCGACGTCCCCCGGTACTGCCGCGACCGACGTAAATGGCACTGCCAGGTCCCCTGCAGCGCTGCGACCGTTGCAAAATCACACTGCGTCCCAGGCAAAGCCGCGACCGGCGCAAAATCCCGCAGCCGCGGCTTCAGCGAAGCCGCGACGATCACATCGCACAGCCATGTCGCCAGCGAGCGGCGACCAACGCAGGCCTCACGGCCGCATCGCCGGCAAAGCCAGCCAACGCAAGTCACGCCGCCGTACGCGCCCGCGTCACCCGGCTGGCGGTTTCCTTGTGCAACTGCGCGGCCAGCCAGGCGCCGGCGGCAACGAGCAGGTCGAGGTCGACGCCCGTCTCCATGCCGAGGCCGTGCAGCATGTACGCCACGTCCTCGCTGGCGACGTTGCCGGTGGCGCCCTTCGCATACGGGCAGCCGCCGGTGCCGGAGACCGCGCTGTCCACCACGCGCACGCCTTCCTCCAGGCAGGCCAGGATGTTCGCCAGCGCCTGGCCGTAGGTGTCGTGGAAGTGCACCGCCAGCGCCGCCATCGGCACTTCCTGCGCCACCGCGTGCAGCATCGCGCGCGCCTTGGCGGGCGTGCCGACGCCGATGGTGTCGCCCAGCGAGATCTCGTGACAGCCCAGCGCGTGCAGGCGCTGCGCCACGCGCACCACGTCGGCCACCGGCACCTCGCCCTGGTAGGGGCAGCCGAGCACGGTGGAGACGTAGCCGCGCACCGCCACGCCGTCGGCCCTGGCGCGTTCCAGCACCGGCACGAAGCGCTCGATCGATTCGTCGATCGAGGCGTTGATGTTCTTGCGGTTGAACGCCTCGCTGGCGGCGGTGAACACGGCGATCTCGGCGGCGCCGACCTCGCGCGCCCGCTCGTAGCCCTGCAGGTTCGGCACCAGCACGGGATAGCTCACCCCGGGCACCTTGCGGATGCCGCGGAACACCTCGGCCGCATCGGCCAGTTGCGGCACCCACTTCGGGCTGACGAAGCTGGTCGCCTCGATGGTCTTCAGGCCGGTGGAGGAAAGCCGGTCGATCAGCGCGATCTTCACCTCGGCCGGCAGCAGGGTCTTCTCGTTCTGCAGGCCGTCGCGGGCGCCGACTTCGACGATGCGGACATGGTTGGATGCGGTCATGGGCGGCTCCGGATGGTGTTTCCTTCTCCCTGCGGGAAAAGGTGCCCGCAGGGCGGATGAGGGAGCGGGCGAAGCCGGATGCTACTGGCGCTGGCCGGACCCTCACCCCAACCCCTCTCCCGTGGGGAGAGGGACTTCGAGCGTCAGGCGTCGGCGAAGCGCACCAGCACCGCGTCCGCCTCGACGAATTCGCCTTGCGTGGCGCTCACGCTGTCGATGGTGCCGGCGCGGGGCGCCTTCAAGGCCAGCTCCATCTTCATCGCTTCCATCACCAGCAGTTCCTGGCCCTGCTCGACCGTGTCGCCGGGCCTGGCCTTCACCAGCACGATGCGGCCGGGCATCGGCGCGATGACCTGGTTGCCGCCGGCGGCGTCCTTCGATTCCCAGGCGAAGGCGGCGGCGCGGGCCAGGTTGTAGCGCTGGCCGTCGGCGTCGTGCAGCAGCACGCGCAGCGCGTCGGCGCGCAGCGGAACGCGCAGCGCCTCGCCGTCGAAGCGCGCGCTCAGGACCTCGCCGTCGTGGCGGGCGCCGCGCACGTCGCAGGCCGCGTCGCCGTGGCGCAGCCGGTAGTCGCCGTCGTGGCCGTGCGCCTCGATCTCGTGGCGCTGCTCGCGCCATGCCAGCGCGACGATGCGCTTGCCGGCATGGCCGATGCGCCAGGCGTCCGCCTTCGCCCAGGGCGAGTACGGGTCGCTGGCGGCGGCGTCCGTGCCGCGCTCGTCGTGCAGCAGGGCAGCGGTGGCGGCGGCGAACAGCAGGCGGTCGGCGGGCGCGGCCGCGCCGGCCAGGAATTCGTCCAGGTGGCGGTCGAGGTAGCCGGTGTCGATGCGCCCCTCGACCACCGCCGGGTGGCGCGCCAGCCGCTCGAGGAAGCCGACGTTCGACTTCGGCCCGGCGATCTCGCAGGCGGCCAGCGCCTCGCGCAGGCGCTGCAACGCCTGCGCGCGGGTAGCGTCGTACACGATCAGCTTGGCGATCATCGGGTCGTAGAAGATCGTCACCGTGTCGCCTTCGACCACGCCGCCGTCGAGGCGCACATGCGGCGACGGCGGCGGCAGCCGCAGCGTCTGCAGCTTGCCGGAGCCGGGCAGGAAGTTCTGGTCCGGGTCTTCGGCGTACAGGCGCACCTCGATGGCATGGCCGTGCGCCCGCACCTGCTCCTGGTCGAGCGGCAAGGGCTCGCCCGCTGCTACGCGCAGTTGCCATTCGACCAGGTCCAGGCCCAGGGTCAGCTCGGTGACGGGGTGCTCGACCTGCAGGCGCGTGTTCATCTCCATGAAGAAGAACTCGCCGTCCTGCGCCACGATGAATTCCACCGTGCCGGCGCCGACGTAGTCGACCGCCTTGGCCGCGGCCACCGCGGCCTCGCCCATTGCCTTGCGCCGCTCCGGCGTGAGGAACGGCGAGGGGGTTTCCTCCAGTACCTTCTGGTAGCGGCGCTGCGCCGAGCATTCGCGCTCGTTGAGGTGGATCACGCGGCCGTGGGTGTCGCCGAACACCTGGAACTCGATGTGCCGCGGATGCTCAACGTAGCGCTCCAGGATCACCCGGGTGTCGCCGAACGAACTGGCCGCCTCGCGCTGGGCCGAGGCCAGCGCGTCGGCGAACTCCGCCGCGCCGCGCACGATGCGCATGCCCTTGCCGCCGCCGCCGGCCGCCGCCTTGATCATCAGCGGGAAGCCGGTCTTCGCGGCCTGCGCGGCGAGGAAGTCAGCCTCCTGGTTCTCGCCGTGGTAGCCGGGCACCAGCGGCACGTCGTGCTTTTCCATCAGCGCCTTGGCCTGTGCCTTGGAGCCCATCGCGTCGATGCTTTCCGGCCGCGGCCCGATGAAGGCGATGCCGGCCTCGGCGCAGGCGCGGGCGAAGGCGGTGTTCTCCGACAGGAAGCCGTAGCCGGGATGGATCGCCTGCGCGCCAGAGCGCTTCGCCGCGTCGAGGATCGCGTCGCCGCGCAGGTAGGAGTCGGCCGGGCGCGGACCGCCGATCGGCCAGGCCTCGTCGGCGAGGCGCACGTGCTGGGCGTCCTTGTCCGCTTCCGAGTACACCGCGACGGTGTGGATGCCGAGGCGGCGGCAGGTGCGGATCACGCGGCAGGCGATCTCGCCGCGGTTGGCAATCAGTACGCGCTCGAACATGCGGTGTCCCTAGGCAGTGCGTGGCGGTGCAAAGCCCGTAAATCTAGCAGGTCGCGCCGTCCTGGCCGCGGTGCGGCGCAGCATGCCGTGCCGGTGCGCCATGCTGCCGTCAGGTCGTTGGCTAGGGCGCGTCGGTCATGCCGTAGCCGTTGCGGACCGGCCGGTGCCGGGCGGTTGCCGGCCTGCTGCGCCCACCGGGCTGCGGCGATACCGGGGACCGTTCGTTGCCTGGGAGGGAAGCCTTCCGTCGTTCAGGCCGTTGCGCACCAGGCCGGCGCGCGCTTGGCGAGGAACGCGCCGAGGCCTTCCTGGCCTTCGGCCGAGACGCGCAGGCGGGCGATCAGGGCGGCGTTGTCGCGGTCGATGCGCTCGGCCTGCGCTTCGTCGAGACCGGCCATGCCCAGCGCCAGCCGCTTCGCCTCCGCCTGCGCGAGCGGGCCGGCCTTGGCCAGCAGCCGGAGCGTGGCCTGCACCGCGTCGTCCAGCGCCTCGGCGGCGACGACCTGGTGCAGCAGGCCGATCCGCATCGCCGCGGCGGCGTCGAAGGTCTCGCCGGTGAGGAACAGCCGGCGTGCCTGGCGCAGGCCGATCGCGGCGATCACGTAGGGCGAGATCACCGCCGGCACCAGGCCGAGCTTCACCTCGGTCAGCCCGAACTTGGCGCCGTCGACGCCGATGGCGATGTCGCAGCAGGCGACCAGGCCGACGCCGCCGCCGTAGGCCGCGCCGTTGACGCGGGCGATGGTCGGCTTGGGCAGGAATTGCAGGGTGCGCATCAGCGCGGCCAGGCGCAGCGAGTCGGCCCGGTTCTCCTCCTCGCCGGCGGCGGCCATGCCGCGCATCCAGTTCAGGTCCGCGCCGGCCGAGAAGCTCGCGCCTGCGCCGCCGAGCACCACCGCGCGCACGCCTGCGTCGCCGCCGGCCGCCTGGAGGGCGGCGGTGAGTTCGGCGATCAGGCGGTCGTCGAAGGCGTTGTGCACTTCGGCGCGCTGCAGGGTGAGGTGGCGCACGCCGTCGTGGTCGGCGATCTGGATCGTGGACATCGGAGGCTCCGGTGGGGAAGCGTCCATCATAAACAGTCGCGCGCGACGGCTTCGCTGCAGAACCGGCCGGGACAGGCTACAATGCGAACCATTCTTATTTAGGTAGTTGCCTGTGCGCCTGTCCGACCTGCCCAAGGGTTCGCCCGCCGTGGTGGACCGCGTGGATGATGCCCATGCCGGTGATCCGATCGCCCAACGCCTGCGCGACCTGGGCTTCGTCGAAGGCGAGCCGGTGCGGCTGGTGGCGCGCGGCCCGCTCGGCGCCGACCCGCTGCTGATCCAGATCGGCTCGACGCGTTTCGCCCTGCGCCGCAGCGAAGCGGCACGGGTGACGGTACGGACGGAGGTGGCGGCATGAGCGCCGGCTCCCTGCGCATCGCCCTGGTCGGCAACCCGAACTGCGGCAAGACCGCGTTGTTCAACCAGCTCACCGGCGGCCGCCAGAAGGTGGCCAACTACGCCGGCGTCACCGTCGAGCGCAAGGAGGGCCGCTTCACCGCGCCATCCGGCCGCGTGCTGCACCTGCTCGACCTGCCGGGCGCGTACAGCTTCGACGCGGCCAGCCCGGACGAGCAGATCACCCGCGACGTGTGCGAGGGCGTGTATCCGGGCGAGCCGGCGCCGGACCTGATCGTCTGCGTGGCCGACGCGACCAACCTGCGCCTGCACCTGCGCTTCGTGCTGGAAGTGAAGCGGCTCGGCCGCCCGGTGGTGCTGGCCCTGAACATGATGGACACCGCGCGCCGCCGCGGCATCGTGATCGACGTGCCGGAACTGCAGCGCAGGCTCGGCCTGCCGGTGGTGGAAACCGTCGCGGTGAAGCGCGGCGGCGCGCAGGCGCTGATCGAGCGCGTGGACGGCGAGGTGCCGCCGGCCGCCATGGCGCAGGCGGACGATGCCGCGAGCCGCGCCGACCTGCATGCCCAGGTGCGCGAGCTGCTGGCCGCGACGGTGGCGATGCCGCGCGCCACCGCGGCGATCGACGACGCGCTGGACCGCTGGGCGCTGCACCCGGTGTTCGGGTTGGGCATCCTCGCGGTGCTGATGTTCCTGATCTTCCAGGCGGTGTTCTCGTGGGCGCAGCCGTTGATGGACGGCATCGAGGCGGGCGTGGCCGCGCTCGGCGGCTGGCTGACCTCGGCGCTGCCGGCCGACAGCGCGCTGCACAGCCTGCTCAACGACGGCATCTTCGCCGGCCTCGGCGCGGTGCTGGTATTCCTGCCGCAGATCCTGATCCTGTTCCTGTTCATCCTGATCCTCGAGGAGTCGGGCTACCTGCCGCGTGCGGCGTTCCTGCTCGACAAGCTGATGTTCAAGGCAGGGCTGACCGGGCGCGCCTTCATCCCGCTGCTGTCGAGCTTCGCCTGCGCGATCCCCGGCATCATGGCCACGCGCAGCATCACCGATCCGCGCGACCGCCTCACCACGATCCTGGTGGCGCCGCTGATGACCTGCTCTGCGCGGCTGCCGGTGTACACGCTGCTGATCGCCGCGTTCATCCCGCAGCGCACGCTGTGGGGGCTGTTCAACCTGCAGGGCGTGGTGCTGTTCACGCTGTACGTGGCCGGCATCGTCAGCGCGCTGGCGGTGGCCTTCGTGATCAAGCGCTTCCGCAAGGACAAGAGCGAGCACGCGCTGCTGATGGAACTGCCGTCGTACCGCATGCCGAACGTGCGCGACGTGGCGCTGGGCCTGTGGGAGCGCGCCAAGATCTTCCTCAAGCGCGTGGGCGGCATCATCCTCGCGCTGACCGTGCTGCTGTGGTTCCTGTCCAGCTTCCCCGGGCCGCCGCCGGGCGCCACCGGGCCGGCGATCGACTACAGCCTGGCCGGCCGGCTCGGCCAGGCGCTGCACTACGTGTTCGCGCCGATCGGCTTCAACTGGCAGATCTGCATCGCCCTGGTGCCCGGCCTGGCCGCGCGCGAGGTGGCGGTGTCGGCGCTGGGCACGGTGTACGCGATGTCGGGCAGCGACGATACGGTCGCCTCGCAGCTCGGGCCGCTGATCTCGCAGCAGTGGTCGCTGGCCACCGCGCTGTCGCTGCTGGCGTGGTACGTGTTCGCGCCGCAGTGCATGTCGACGCTGGCGGTGATCCGCCGCGAGACCAATTCCTGGCGCAACGTGGCGATCACCGCCGGCTACCTGTTCGGCCTGGCCTACCTGGCGTCGCTGATCACCTACCAGGTCGCGAGGGCGCTGTCGTGAACGTGTTCATGGTCGTGCAGGCGCTGGTGATCGGCCTCACGGTCATGGCCAGTGCGGCCGTCGCGTTCCGCAAGCTGCTGCCGCAGACCAGCCGGCGCCTGTTCGGGCGGATCGCCCACGCGTGGAACCGGCCGGGGCGGTCGTTGCCGCTGCGCTGGCTGGGACGCCGGCTGCAACCGGCCGAGGCCAGCAGCGGCGGTTGCGGCAGCGGCGACGGCTGCGGCAGTTGCGGCGGCTGCGCGCCAGCACCAGCGCCGTCCACGGCGAAGACGGACCGGATGCCGCTGGATTTCCGTCCGCGCCAGCGCTGAGCGCGCCGCGCGCCGACGCCGCTCAATCGAGGAAGCGGAACCCGGCCAAGGCTTCCCGCAGCTTGCGCTGCGCGGCGTCGCGCCCGAACGGCGGCGTGGCGGGTGGGTCGTAGACCTGCGGGTTGGTGCCGGTGACCAGCAGATCGATCGCGTAGCAGCGCTGCCGCCTCACCGCGCGGTAGGACTCCACGTCGAGGTAGTGGCTCATCGCCGCGTCGCCGGCGCGGAAGTGCGCGAACGGCGTGCCGCTGTGCGGCTCGGTGGCGGCGGGAGCCGGCGAACCGTTGGCCGGCATGTCGGTGCAGTGGGCGAGGGCGTCCGCGTCGTCGCTCACGCCGATGCGAAGTTCCGCCGCGGTGATGTCGTTGGAGCCTTGCAGCACCAGCGCCAGCACCGGCGTGCCCCGGCTGCCGGGCGGGGCGAACGCCTTCCACGAGCCGTCGCCGAGGTAGCTGCGCCGGAAGTCGTGGCGCAGCGCCATGCCGGCCGGCAGGGCGATCGAGAAGCCCAGGCGGGCGTCGGTATGGGTGTCGTCCGCATGGGCGATGCCAGGCGCCGGTGCGTTGCCGGCCGATGCCCCCGGGGCGGGCGTGTCGCGGTTGCACGCGCACAGCGAGGCGAGCAGCAGGACGGCCGCCGGTTTCAGCAAAGGCTTCATGGGGTGCTCCGCCATGGGGTGCTCCGTTGGCATGCTGTGCCCGATCCTCGCACGGATCGGATGAAGCGGATGCAGCGGACGGCCGCTACGCAAGCGCGGCGCGATTTGCCACACTCGCGGCTCCCTTCGCGGTTGCCATGCCATGCGCTCGAACGCCCTCGCCGCCGTGGGACTCGCCCTGTGCTCGGCGCTGTTCTTCACGCTCACCTACGTGCTCAACCGCAGCCTGGTGGCCGGCGGCGGCCATTGGGCGTGGGCGGTGATCCTGCGCTACCTGATCACCTTGCCGCTGCTCGCCGCGGTGCTGCCGATGCAGGGCGGGCTGGGCGAGCTGCCGCGCGAGCTGCGCCGGCATCCGCGCAGTTGGCTGCTATGGAGCAGCGTCGGTTTCGTGCTGTTCGGCGTTCCGCTGACCTGGGCCGCCAGCAGCGGGCCGTCGTGGCTGGTCGCCGGCAGCTTCCAGACCACGGTGCTGGCCGGGCCGCTGCTGGCGCCGCTGATCTACCGCGACGAGCGCGCGAGGCTGGCATGGCGCACGCTGGCGATCGGCGCGCTGATCGTGGCCGGGGTGTTCGCGCTGCAATGGGGGCACGCGCAGGGGCGCTTGCGTGCGGGCGACTGGCTGGCGATCGGCGCGGTGGTGCTGTCGGCGTTCGCCTATCCGCTGGGCAATCGCAAGCTGCTGTTGCACCTGGAGCGCGGCGAGACGCGCCTCAACGCCGTGCAGCGCGTGTTCGGCATGACCCTGTGCAGTTGGCCGCTGTGGCTGCTGTTCGCGGCGATCGCCTGGTGCACGGTCGGCCCGCCGACCCTGCGGGAGGCATGGCTGGCCGGCGGCGTGGCGCTGTCGTCCGGCACCATCGCCACCGTGCTGTTCTTCCGCGCCACCGACATGGTGCGCAGCGAGCCGACCGCGCTGGCGGCGGTGGAGGCGATGCAGGCGGCGGAGCTGCTGTTCGCGACCCTGCTCGGCGTGCTGTTCCTGGGCGAGGCGTGGCCGCGCGGCTATGCCCTGTCCGGCGCGCTGGCGATCGTGGTGGGCATCGCGCTGTTCGGCTGGGTCAGCGGCCGCGGCGCCGCCGGGCACGACGAGGAGGTACGCGCGCTGCGCAGCGACCGTAGCGCCTGATTGTCTTCGATTGATTGCGATTTTGTTCATTTACTTGTTTATCGTGATCGATCGGGTTACATATCCATGTCGATCCACGATCCAAGGGGCTTTCCGAACCATGAGCAAACGACGTCGTTCCTGCCTGCTGGCAGGCATGCTGCTGGGCGCCAGCGCGGCACTCTGGGCGCAGCCGCAGACCTTCGCCAGCGGTACGCAACTGCGCTGGGATGCGTCGGCCTACGGCAACCATCGCTACCTGGTGCAGGTCGCCAGGCCGGCCGAGGCGGTGCATGTGGTGATCCCCTGGCGGCGCCGCGATGCGCATCCGGAGCGGGTGGCGGCGATCGTGGTCGGGCCGGACGGCAAGCCGGTCGCCAACGTGCTGCGCGGCGCGATCGACCAGGCCAGCGGCGAGCTGGTGTTCGAGGCGCGCCAGGCCGGCGTCTACGCGGTGTATTACCAGCCGTACATCAGCAATGGCCGCAGCAACTACCCGACCGTGACCTACGCCGCGCCGAAGGACACCGCCGCCGCGGACTGGGCCGGCCGGCAGGGCCACGACGCAGCACGATGGCGCAAGCTGCCGTCGGCCACGGTGCTGCGCTACGAGGGCGTCACCGATTTCGACGCGTACACCGCGATGGAGCGGATCGCGACACCGGCGGAAGTGCGGCAACTGCTTGCCGCGCATACCGCGCAGGCGCTATGGCTGTTTCCCGAGACGCGCGCGAACCCGGTGCGCATGTTCGACCAGCTGCCGCAGCGCTGGGCGCAGCGCGGCCCCGGCGGTGAACTGGCCGACAAGGCGCTGCGCGGCGAGTACCTGAGCTTCCAGATCGGTGTATGGGCGCCGCGTGCCGCGCTCGACCGCGTGCAGGTGGCGTTCGCCGACCTGCGCGGCCCCGGTGGCGCCGTGCTGCCTGCCAGCGCGCTCACCTGCTTCAACCTGGGCGGCACCGACTTCACCGGCCGGCCGTTCACGGCGCGCGTCGACGTGCCGCAGGGGCGCGTGCAGCCGCTGTGGATGGGGCTGGACGTTCCGGCGGACGCGAAGCCGGGCATGTATCGCGGCGAGGTGACGATCAGCGCCGACGGCCAGCCGCCGCAGACCGTGCCGCTGGCGATCACCGTGGCTGCCGAAGCCGCGGTGGCGCATGGCGACGACGATCCGTCCAGGCTCACCCGCCTGCGCTGGCTGAACTCCACGCTGGCGCAGGACGACGCGCTGGTGAAGCCGTTCACCGCGATCACGGTGCGGGGCGCGCGGCTGGGCATCCTGGGACGCGACGTGGCGCTGGCGAACAGCGGCCTGCCGGCGCAGATCGAGAGCCGCTTCGACGAGCGCATGACCGGCTTCGCGAAGCAGCCGCGCGCCCTGCTCGCGGCGCCGATGCAGTTGCTGGTGCAGGACGCCAGCGGCAGTCATGCGCTGCAGGCATCCGCGCCGCCGCCGGTGCAGGCCGACGGCCCGGCCAAGGTGCACTGGCAGGCGTCCGGCGAGGCGGGCCCCTTGCAGGGCGAAGTGACCGCCAGCCTCGAAGCGGACGGCACGCTCAACTATGCGATCGCGCTGAAGGCCAGCCGGGCCGTCGCGCTGAAGGACATCCGGCTGGAGATCCCGCTGCGCAACGACGCCGCGCAATACGAGCTGGGCCTCGGCCGCACCGGCGGCCGCGCGCCGGCGGACTTCAACTGGACGTGGGACGTGCAGCGCAACCAGGATGGCGCGTGGATCGGCGCGGTGAACGCCGGGCTGGAGTTCCATCTACGCGACGAACACTACCTGCGTCCGCTCAACACCAACTTCTACCACCAGCAGCCGCTGCGCATGCCGGCGTCGTGGGACAACGGCGGGCAGGGCGGCATTACCTTCAAGCGCGACGGCGCGCGCTACCTGGTCAAGGCGTTCAGCGGCCCGCGCACGATGGCGGCGGGGCAGGTGCTGCGCTACGACCTCGTGCTGCGGGTGACGCCGTTCAAGACGATCAAGCCGGCGGAGCATTTCGCCGAGCGCTTCTTCCACAAGTACGCCGACCTGGATGCGATCAAGGCCGATGGCGCGAACGTGGTGAACATCCACCACGCCACGCCGATCAACCCGTGGATCAACTATCCCTTCCTCGAAGCTGGCGCGATGCGCGGCTACGTCGAGGCGGCGCACCAGCGCGGCATGAAGGTGAAGATCTACGACACCATCCGCGAGGTGTCCGACCGCGCGCCCGAGCTGCCGATGCTCGAATCGCTGGGCCACGAGGTGATCAGTGCCGGCAAGGGCGGCGGTTTCTCGTGGCTGCAGGAACACCTGGACGGCGACTACATCGCCGCCTGGCACGTGCCGGAGAACCGCGATGCGGCGGTGATCAACGCCGGCCAGAGCCGCTGGCACAACTACTACATCGAGGGGCTGGACTGGCTCGCGCGCAACGTCGGCATCGACGGCCTGTACCTGGACGACGTCGCCTACGACCGCACCACGATGAAGCGCGTGCGCAAGGTGTTCGCGGCACGCCGGCCGCATCCGCTGATCGACCTGCATTCGGCCAACCAGTACAACCCGCGCGACGGCTACATCAACAGCGCGCTGCTGTACATGGAATTGTTCCCGTACATCGACCGGCTGTGGTTCGGCGAGGAGTTCGACTACGAGAAGACCTCGCCCAGCTACTGGCTCACGGAAATGTCCGGCATTCCGTACGGCCTGATGGGCGAGATGCTGCAGCACGACGGCAATCCGTGGCGCGGCATGCTGTTTGGCATGACCAGCCGGCTCGGCTGGTCCGAGGGCAGCGACCCGCGGCCGCTGTGGAAGCTGTGGGACAGCTTCGGCATCGAGCAGGCGCAGATGATCGGCTGGTGGGTGCACGACACGCCGGTCAAGACCGGCCGCGACGACGTGCTGGCGACCAGCTACGTGCGCGACGGCAAGACGCTGGTGGCGCTCGCCTCGTGGGCGCCGCAGCGGACCACGGTGAAGCTGCGCATCGACTGGAAGGCGCTGGGGCTGAAGCCGGGCTCGGCGCGGCTGGTGGCGCCGGCGGTGGAACGCTTCCAGCCGGCCGCGTCGTTCAAGCCGGGCGATGCCATCCCGCTGGAGCCGGGCAAGGGCTGGCTGCTGGTGCTGGAGCCGGCGGGTTGAGATGTCTGTTCAAAGTCTCCCCGCCGGGCTGGAATCCCCCGCTCGTCATTCCTGCGAAAGCAGGAATCCAGCGACTTTGCCCTTCCCCATACCTAGAGGCACTGGATCCCAGCTTTCGCTGGGATGACGCCCCCAACCATAGGGGGATACCTGGGAGACTTTGACTGCGGCTGACGGTTGGGCCTGTCGGATCGGCCCGGGCGGGCGAAGCGGCCGGTGATGCCGCTTCGCCGTGGCCGGGGATGCCTGCGGCTCGCTCGATGGCCGCCGGTTCGCCTGGATGCGGCCGGCTTGCGGAGCGACTCGACGGCGCACATCGAGCCGCCTTCGCATGCATCCGGTTCTGCGGTGGACGGCTCGCTCGCCTTTGCATGTTTGTGCATGATTTTTTATATTCATGCCTGATTTCTCGGATCGGGCACGCGATGCAAGCCAGCGAACTTTCCAGCGCCGCGGACTGCGGCGACCGCCTGCCGGCGGCCATCCGCGCCACGCGGCTGATCTTCCTGGTCTCCGGCATCGGCATGGCCGCCTGGGCGCCGATGGTGCCGTACGCGAAGAGCCGGCTGGGCCTGGACGACGCCTCGCTGGGGCTGGCCCTGCTGGCCTTCGGCGGCGGCTCGATGGTGGCGATGCCGCTGATGGGCTGGCTCGTGCACCGCTTCGGCTGCCGCAGGGTGATCGGCACCGGCGGCATGCTGCTGTGCCTGGCGCTGCCTTGCCTGGCAGTGGCGCCCAGCCTGCCGCTGCTGGTCCTGACCCTGCTCTATTTCGGCGCGACGCTGGGCGCGGTCGACGTGGCGATGAACGCGCATGCGGTGGCGGTGGAGAAACAGGCCGGCCGTGCGCTGATGTCGGGTTTCCACGGCCTGTTCAGCCTCGGCGGCCTGGGCGGCGCGGCGGGCATGAGCCTGCTGCTGGCGGCCGGCCTGCCGCTGGCGGTGGCGGCAGGCGCGATCGCGCTGCTGCTGGCGATCATCGTGGCCGCGCAGTGGAACGGCCTGTTCGACGATGCCGGCGACGACGGCGGACACGCGATGGCCTTCGGGCTGCCGCGCGGCATCGTGCTGGTGCTCGGCCTGCTGTGTTTCGCCAGCTTCCTCGCCGAGGGCGCGATGCTGGACTGGAGCGCGGTGCTGCTGCGCGATTTCCGCGGCTTCGCGCCGGCTTCCGCAGGCATCGGCTACGCCTGCTTCTCGGTGGCGATGGCGGCCGGCCGGCTCACCGGCGACCGGGCGATCCAGCGGTTCGGCCCGGTGCTGGCGGTGCGCCTGGGCGCCAGCGTGGCGGCCGGCGGCCTGCTGCTGGCGGCGCTGGCGCCGTGGCCGGCGAGCGCCCTGGCCGGCTTCGTGCTGGTGGGGCTGGGCGCGGCCAACATCGTGCCGGTGATGTTCGGCGCGGCCGGGCGGCTGCCCGGCGTGGCGCCGGCGATCTCGATCGCCACGGTCACCGCGCTCGGCTACGCCGGCCTGCTCAGCGGCCCGGCGCTGATCGGCTTCCTGGCGCATGCCAGCAGCCTGCCGGCGGCGCTGGCGGCGGTGGCTGGATTGCTGTTGCTGGTCGCGGCCTCGGCCCGGGTGGTGCGGCGATGAACGCGCCGGCCGGCCGCTTCGACGCGGTGGTGTTCGACCTGGGCGGCGTGCTGATCGACTGGAACCCGCGCTACCTGTACCGGCAGCTCTTCGCTGGCGACGAGGCGGCGATGGAGCGCTTCCTCGCCGAGGTCTGCACGCAGGACTGGAACGAACGGCAGGACGCCGGCCGCGGCTGGGACGAAGCGATCGCCGGCCTGAGCGCGCGGCATCCGCAGCATGCGCCGCTGATCGAGGCGTACCGGGCGCGCTGGGAGGAAATGCTCGGCGGGCCGTTGCAGGACAGCGTCGCGGTGCTCGGCGAACTGCGCGGGCGCGGCGTGCCGCTGTACGCGCTGACCAACTGGTCGCAGGAGACCTTCCCGATCGCCCTGCGGCGCTTCGATTTCCTGGACTGGTTCGGCGGTATCGTGGTGTCCGGGCGGGAGCGGTTGTGCAAGCCGGACCCGGCGATCTTCCGCCTGTTGCTGGCGCGCTTCGCCCTGGCGGCGGAGCGCACGGTCTACATCGACGACGCGCCGCGCAACGTCGAGGCCGCGCGGCGGCTGGGCATGCACGCGATAGCGTTCCGCGACGCCGCCCGCCTGCGCGCGGCGCTGTGCGACGCCGGCCTGCTGCGGGTGCGCGGGGAGGAGGGGGCATGAGCAAGGCGAATCCGGCCGACGCCCTGCCGCAGGAGCGCCAGCAATGGATCCTGCAGCGGTTGCGCAGCCGCGGCCGCGTGGTCGCCGCCGAACTGTCGGCGGAGTTCGCGGTGTCGGAGGATTCGATCCGCCGCGACCTGCGCGAGCTGGCGGCGCAGGGGCTGTGCCGCCGGGTCTACGGCGGCGCGCTGCCGGCCACCGTGGCCGCGGCGCCGCTGCGGCAGCGGCGGAGCGAGCAGGTCGGCCGCAAGCTGGTGCTGGCGCGCAAGGCGGCGACGCTGGTGCGCGAAGGGCAGGTGCTGCTGATCGACGCGGGTTCCACCAACGCCGCGATCGCCGCGGCCCTGCCCGAGCGGATGGGGCTGACCGTCGTCACCAACGCGCCCGACGTCGCGCTGGCGCTGCTCGACCGCGAGGGTTTCCAGGTACTGCTGCTCGGCGGCCGCGTGGACGGCCGGATCGGCGGCGCGGTAGGCGCGCAGACCCTGCGCGAACTGTCGCGGCTGCGTGCCGACCTGGCGTTCCCAGGGGCGTGCGCGATCGACGCCGAGAGCGGCCTGTGGGGCTTCGACAGCGAGGAAGCCCTGCTGAAGCGGGCGATGGTCGAGGCCAGCGGCGAGACCGTGGTGGTGGCGACCACCGACAAGCTGGGCGGCTCGGCCACCCACCAGGTCGCCGCGATCGGCGACGTGCATCACCTGGTGGTCGAGCGCGACGCCGGCCGCGCCGTGCGCGCCGCCTTCGCCGCGCGGGGCGTCAGCGTGCACCGCGCCGAGGCGCCGGCGGACTGAGGCCGGCGCGGGCGGTTCAGGGCGTGCGCTGCCACTCCTGGCTGTGGCCGAGCATGGACAGGCCGCTGTAGCGGCGCAGCTCGAGCTTCCGCCCACCGTCGGAAAGCTCCAGCTTGGCCTTGTAGACCTTGCCGTTGTCCGTATCGAGGAGCTTGCCGCCGGTCCACTCCTTGTCGTTCTTGTCGTCCTTGCGCAGGTTCCACAGGAACACCATGCCTTCGATCGGCTGGTCCTGCAGCTTGCCGCGGCACTTGGCGCAGACCGGATGCGCGCCGCCGCCGGACTGCAGCACGCGGGAAACCATGCCGCGCAGCTCGCCGTCCACTTCGGACAACTGCACGATGGCCGTGGCGTTGCCGGTGTCGCCGTCGATGACCTTCCAACTGCCGGCCGGCGTGTCGCTGGCCGCCCAGGCCAGTCCGCTGCATGACAGCAGGGCGGTTGCCATGGCGAGCAGGCCCGGCAGACGCTTCGTGCGTTTCATGGATTCACTCCCTTGATCGGAATATCGGCTGCCAATGATGGCGGCTGGGCGCCGCGCGGCGCAATGCGCTGCGTCATGGTTTGGCAGGCGGCCGGCGCCGGTCCGCGCCGGCGACGCCTTGATGAAAGGAATGCGCGCGGGCGGCGCTATTCCTGGCGCTCCCACATCTGGCTGCGCCCGAGCAGCGAGAAGCCGATGTAGCCGTGCACGTCGAGCTTGCTGCCGTTGTCGACCAGGCTGAGCTTGACCTTGTAGGTCTTGCCGTTGTGCGGGTCGAGGATCTTGCCGCCGTCCCACACGTCGCCATCGCGGGTGACGCCCCACATGATGGTCATGCCCTCGATCGGCTGGTTCTTGCGTTCGCCGTCGCATTTCATGCAGACCGGATGCGGGCCGGCGTCGGATTGCAGCACCTGCAGCACCTTCGCCTGCAGCTCGCCGTTCTGTTCGGTGATCTGCACGATCGACTTCGGCTTGCCGGTGGCGTCGTCGATGGTCTTCCAGGTGCCGACCGGCGTGTCGCTGGCGGCGAAGGCCGCGGCGCTGCCGAGCAGGAGGCCGGCGGCGACGGCCAGGCGGAACAGGTGCTTCATGGACTTGCCTCCCCGTACGAAACAGTATGGTCGGAGCCTGACCAGACGCCGCTGGAGCGTCAAGCTGCAATGCGCAATGTCCCGGCGCGGCGCCGCACTGACCTGCATCAGGCGGCGGGCGGGCCCGGGCTGGCATAATCGGCAACCCCGCGAAACGATGCCTTCCCGACATGACCCAGGTGAACGAAGCCCTGGTCCGCCGCATTCTCGGCGACCTGACCGACCCCCACACCGGCGCCCCGCTGGCCGATGCGCTGCGCGCCGTCGGCGTGGACGGCGCGAAGGTGTCGGCGGACGTCGTGCTGGGCTATCCCGCGGCCGGCGCGGCCGACGCGCTGGCCGCCCGGGCGCGGCAGGCGCTGGAGGCGGACCCGGCGATCGAGGCGGCCGCCGTGTCGGTCGGCAGCCGCATCCATCCGCACAAGGTGCAGGGCACGCTGGCGCCGCTGCCCAGCGTGAAGAACATCATCGTGGTCGCCTCCGGCAAGGGCGGCGTGGGCAAGTCGACGGTGTCGGCCAACCTCGCGCTGGCGCTGCAGGCGGAGGGCGCGAAGGTGGGCGTGCTGGATGCGGACATCTACGGCCCCAGCCAGCCGCGCATGCTCGGCATCGGCGGCAAGCCGCATTCGCCGGACGGCAAGAGCATCGTGCCGATGGCGGCGCACGGCCTGCAGGTGATGTCGATCGGCTTCCTGGTCGACGAGGAGACGCCGATGATCTGGCGCGGCCCGATGGTCACCCAGGCGATGATGCAACTGCTCACCGACTCGCGCTGGGAGGCGCTCGACTACCTGGTGGTCGACCTGCCGCCGGGCACCGGCGACATCCAGCTCACGCTGTCGCAGAAGGTGCCGGTGGCCGGCGCGGTGATCGTCACCACGCCGCAGGACATCGCCCTGCTCGACGCGCGCAAGGCGCTGAAGATGTTCGAGAAGGTCGAGGTGCCGGTGCTCGGCATCGTGGAGAACATGGCCACCCACGTGTGCTCGAACTGCGGCCACGAGGAACACATCTTCGGCGAGGGCGGCGGCGAGCGGATGGCGGCCCAGTACGACGTGCCGTACCTCGGTTCGCTGCCGCTGGACATCCGCATCCGCGAGCAGGCCGACGGTGGCACGCCCACGGTGGTGGCGATGCCCGACTCGGACCTGGCCGCGCGCTACCGCGAGATCGCGCGCAACGCGGCGGGGCGGCTGTCGCGCCAGCCGCGCAACAAGTCGCTGGGGCTGGGCAAGATCGTGGTGCAGGGCGCCCCCGCCGCATGAGCGCGCTCCGGCGCGTGCTGTGCCTGTGCGGCAGCCTGCGCGGGGTCTCGTCCAATCGCGCGGCGCTGGAGGCGGCGCGGCAACTGGCAAGCCTCGACACCCCGTCATCCCTCGACACCCCGTCATACCAGCGAAGGCTGGGGCCCAGTGACTTCGATGGCGTAGAGCCGAAGGCGCTGGATTCCTGCTTGCGCAGGAATGACGAACAATCGGGCGATCGCCCACCGCCATCGCCGACTCACCTCGACACCTCGTCACCCCAGCGAAAGCCGGGGGCCAGCGACTTTGACAGCGCAGAGCCGAAGGTGCCGGATTCCTGCTTGCGCAGGAATGACGAACAATCGGGCGATCGCCCGCCGCCACCGCCGACTCACCTCGACACCTCGTCACCCCAGCGGAAGCTGGGGTCCAGCGACCTTGGCAGCGCAGGGCCGAAGGTGCCGGATTCCTGCTTGCGCAGGAATGACGAACAATCGGGCGATCGCCCACCGCCACCGCCACCGCCGGCTCACCTCGACACCGCGTCACCCCAGCGAAAGCTGGGGTCCAGCGACTTTGGCGGCGCAGGGCCGAAGGCACGGGATTCCCGCTTTCACAATAATGACGGGCGCGCCATGTTGGAGCTGCGGCTATACGGCGGCCTGGGCGAACTGCCGCTGTTCAATCCCGACGATGAACGCGATCCGCTGCCCGCGCCGGTGCTGGCGCTGCGCGAGGCGGTGGGGCGGGCCGATGCGTTGCTGGTGGCCTGTCCCGAATACGCGCACGGCGTGCCCGGCGCGTTCAAGAACCTGCTGGACTGGCTGGTGGGCAGCCTTGAATTCCCGGGCAAGCCGGTGCTGCTGCTGAACGCGTCGGCGCGCGGCTCGCACCACGCGCAGGAGGCGCTGGCCGAGATCCTGCGCACCATGTCAGCCGAGCTGCTGTCCACGCAGCCGTTCCCGGTGGCCCTGCCGGGTGCGGGCTGCACGGCGGAGCAGGTGCTGGCCAGCGCGGAGCGCCGCGCCGAACTGCGCGCGGCGCTGGATCACCTGGCTGCCGAACTGGCCTGAGGGCCCGCCGCCCGCCGTTCTTACCGCGAGGGCGGCGAGCCGTGCGAGTAGCCCTCAAGCCCACGCCTTCTTCGCCGGCAGCACCACCAGCAGCGTCGCCACCAGCAGGGCCACCAGCAGCCAGGGCAGGGTCGTCGCGCCGGCGTTCCTGAGCAGCATGCCGCCCGCCGCGCCGCCGCCGGCAATGGCGAGGTTCCAGCCGACCACCACCAGCGATTGCGCCAGATCCTGCTGTTCGCCGGAGCGGCGCACCACGGCGGTCTGGATCAGGGCCGACATGCCGCCGAAGCCCAGCCCCCAGGTCGCCACCCCGGCGATCAGCGCCACCTGCGACGCCGGCCACAGCGCCATCGCTCCCGCGGCCAGCAGGAACAGTCCCATTTCGGCGGCGACCAGGGCGTGCATCCAGCGGTCGATCAGCGCGCCGGTGGCCACGATGCCCACCACCGAAGTCACGCCGAACAGCAGCAACAGCCGATCCAGCATGCCCTGCGAACCGGACAGCGCGGCGAATGGCGCGACGTAGGTGTACAGCGCGTTGTGCGCCAGTACGGCCAGCAGCATCACCGCGTACACCGCCGCCAGTCCGGGTCGCGCCAGCACCTCGCGCAGGTTGCCGCGCTGCTGCGCCGGCACGCCCGGCACCGGCGGCAGCACGAGGCGCGAGCAGCCCACCAGCGCCAGGCTCAGCAGCGACATCAGGCCGAACACCCAGCGCCAGCCGACGAGCTGCGCCAGCCAGGCGCTGGCGGGGATGCCGAGGGTCATCGCCAGCGGGATGCCGACCAGCGCGATCGAGATCGCGCGGCCCTGCTGGTGCTGCGCCACCATGCGGCTGGCGTAGCCGACCAGCAGCGCCCACAGCAGGCCGGCGGCCACGCCGCCCACGAAGCGCGAGGCCAGCATCAGCGCGTACGAATCGGTCCAGGTCATGGCGCTGTTGGCCAGCGCGAAGCCGGCCAGCGCGGTCATCAGCAGCGGCCGGCGCGGCAGGTGGCTGGTGAGCTTGACCAGCGGGATCGCGGTGAGCAGCGAGCCCAGCGCGTAGGCGGTGAGGAGCTGCCCGATCAGGGATTCGCCCAGGCCGAGGTCGCGGCTCATCGGCGGCAGCAGGCCGGCGACGATGGACTCAGTAAGCACGGTGATGAAGGCCGCGCAGGCCAGCGCGATCAGGCCGGGTATCGGCAGGCGCGCGGCCGTGGCCTCGCGCGCGGGGCCGGGCAGGGTGTCGTCGAGGGCGCTCATGCGCGGCCCTCCTTGGCGACGACGGGGAAATGCGGGGACATGGGATGCTCCAACGGATGGGGAGCATCAAGGTAGATATCGCCCGCCGGCGGAAAAAGGCGGGTAGAGTTCGTGGCTTTGTGAACCTGGAGTTCCGCAATCGATGAATGCCGTGGACAGCCTGGGCGGCTTGCAGACCTTCGTGCAGGCGGCCGACAGCCTGAGCTTCGTGGAGACCGCGCGGCAGCAGGGCGTGTCCGCCTCGGCCGTGGGCAAGGCCATCGCGCGGCTGGAGCGGCAACTGGGCGTGCGGCTGTTCCACCGCAGCACGCGCAGCGTGGCGCTGACCGCCGAGGGCAAGCTGTTCCTGGCGCGTTGCCGGCGCGTTCTGGACGAACTGGAGCAGGGCGCGGCCGAGCTGTCCAGCCGTTCCAGCGAGCCGCGCGGCACCCTGCGCGTGGCGCTGCCGCTGGCCAGCCGCATGCTGCTGGTGGTGCTGTCGGATTTCACCCAGGCCTACCCGCAGGTGCACCTGGATCTGGATTTCGACGACCGCCTGGTGGACGTGGTGGAGGAGGGTTTCGACGTGGTGCTGCGGGTGGGCGAGCCGGGCGACTCGCGCCTCAACAGCCGCCGCGTGGGCGATTTCCGCCGACTGCTGGTGGCGTCGCCGGCCTACCTCGCGCGCAAGGGCGTGCCGCGCACGCCGGCGGACCTCGCGCACCACGATTGCCTGCACTACCGCTATCCCACCAGCGGCCGGATGGAGCCCTGGCCGCTGCCGCCGGGGCTGGAGGCCCCGGTCGGCATGGTCTGCAACGACATGGACGCGCGCGTGTGCTTCGCCACGCGCGGCCGCGGCATCGCCTACCTGCCCGAGCACATGGTGCGCGCCGAGCTGGCGGCCGGCGAACTGGTGCCCGTGCTGGGCGACTGCGCCACTGCCCGCGGCAGCTTCCACCTGCTGTGGCCGTCGGGCCGGCACATGCTGCCGAAGCTGCGCGTGTTCCTGGATTTCGTGGGAGAGCGGCTGCTGGCGCAGGGCGGGGAAGTGGCCGCGCCGTCGCATCGCGGCGCGGCCGCGCCGGCCCCGCGCCGTCGCGGCCGGACGCCCGGCTGAAGCGCCGCCGGCCCGGCCTGCGCGCCCGCTCGACTGGCGGCCCCCCGGCCGATCCGCTATTTTTCCGCATCTTCCGCCCCGCGCCGCCGCCGGACGGACCACGCAAGCAACGGGAGCCCGAGTGAGCATCAAGTCCGACAAGTGGATCCGCCGCATGGCCGAGCAGCACGGCATGATCGAGCCGTTCGAGCCGGGCCAGATGAAGCTGCGCGACGACGGCGTCCGCGCGGTGTCATGGGGCACTTCCAGCTACGGCTACGACGTGCGCTGCGCGCGCGAGTTCAAGGTGTTCACCAACATCAACTCCACCATCGTCGACCCAAAGTCGTTCGACCCGAACAGCTTCGTGGACGTGCACTCGGACGTGTGCATCATCCCGCCCAACTCGTTCGCGCTGGCGCGCACGGTGGAGTACTTCCGGATCCCGCGCAACGTGCTGGTGGTGTGCCTGGGCAAGAGCACCTACGCGCGCTGCGGCATCATCGTCAACGTGACCCCGCTGGAACCGGAGTGGGAAGGCCATGTGACGCTGGAGTTCTCCAACACCACGCCGCTGCCGGCGAAGATCTACGCCAACGAGGGCGTGGCGCAGATGCTGTTCTTCGAATCCGACGAGGAATGCGAGACCAGCTACCGCGACCGCGGCGGCAAGTACCAGGGCCAGCAGGGCGTGACCCTGCCGCGGACCTGAGCCCACGCCTGAACGCGCGTCCGCCGCGGCGCGTCGGCGCCGGCGGCCCGCGCTACACTCCGACGGTTACCGAAATCGCAACGATGCAGGAGATCCGCATGATCCGCTTTTCCACGCTGCTGACGCGCACCTGCGCCGCCGCGATGCTGGCCAGCCTGCTGGTGCTGGCCGGCTGCCACCGGGGCAGCACCAAGGACGAGGTCGCCACCGAACAGGCCAAGAGCCAGTTCGACGTCACCCTGCAGGCCTACAAGGGCGGCCAGTTCCTGGTGGACGGCGCGGTGCTGTCGGCGCTGGACACGGGCAGCCACTTCGCCTACCTGAAGGACACCGGCAAATTGCCCCGCACCGTGCTGCTCACCTCCAGCGACGAATCCAAGATCCGCAAGCAGCACCTCGAGTTCATGGCGCGCATGCAGCTGGACTACGGCTTCATCGTCTACTACGACGACAAGGGCACGCTGAAGAAGATCAACCCGGTCGAGACCAAGGCGCGCGCGCTGGAGGACTACCACGCGCCGGTGAAGATGAACGACGAGCTGAAGGGGCGCGAGGCCAGCAGCGGCGGCTTCGGCTCGCAGCAGCAACAGCAGCAGTAACCGGCCGCGGGCGCCTGCCGGGCGCCGTGCGGAGCGCAGCGCCCGCGGAGCGATCCGCGGGCGTTGTCGCATCCGTCAATGCTCCAGCGCCGCGCGCAGCCGGGCCAGCAGCGCATCGCGCGCCGCCGCCGCATAGGGCTCGGCGCGGCCGCTGCCCCATACCGGCCCCGGCCATGCCGCGTCGCCCTCGCGGCGCGCCACCACGTGCACGTGGAGCTGGCGCACGATGTTGCCGAGCGCGCCCAGGTTGAGCTTGTCGCACGGGCCGGCGGCGCGCAGCGCGGCGCCGGCCCGGCTCGCTTCCTGCCACAGCGCGGCCTGATCCTGCGCGGCGAGGTCGGCGATCTCCACCATGCCGGCGCGGCGCGGCACCAGCACCAGCCAGGGAAAGCGCGCGTCGTCCATCAGGCGCAGCGTGCACAGCGGCAGCTCCGCCACCGGCACGGTGTCCGCGGCCAGCCGCGGGTCCAGCGCGAAGCCGGCGGCGCTCATTCGCCGGCCAGGTGGCGGGCGAAGAAATCCAGCGTGCGCTGCAAGGCGAGCTTCGCGCTGGCCTCGTCGTAGTGGCCGGGATCGATGTCGCGGTTGAAGGCGTGGCCGGTGGGATAGACGAACGTCTCCATCTGCGGCAGCAGCTCGCGGTGCTTCGCCACCATGTCCGGCGGGATGCCGGGGTCGTTCTCGCCGAAGTGGAACATCACCGGCGCCTTCGGCCGCTCGCCCAGGAAAGGCACGTTGCGCGCGCCGTAGTAGCTCACCGAGGGCAGGCCGAGCCGCAGCGCGCTGAGCAGGGCGACGGTGCCGCCCCAGCAATAGCCGACGGTGCCGATCCGGCCGGCCGAGGCGATCGCCTCGGCGGCGCTGGCGACGTCCTCGACGGCGCGGTCCAGCCCCAGTTCGCCGATCAACTGCCGTCCCTTGGCGTAGCCCGCCTCGTCGTAGCCCAGCTCGACGCCGCTTTCCAGGTGGTCGAAGAAGCTGGGGGCGATCGCGGTGTAGCCCGCCTCGGCAAAGCGGTCGGCGACGCTGCGGATGTGCGCGTTGACGCCGAAGATTTCCTGGATCACCACCAGGCCGCCCTTCGGTCGCCCCTGCGGCTGGGCGAGGTAGGCGCCGATGCACTGGGTGCCGGCGGTGGGGATGCTGATCTGCTGGCCCACGGTCTTTCCCGGTGGCGAAAAGCCCATTCTAGCCGCCCGGGAAAGGCCGGCCCGCTCACGTATAATTGCCGGTTTCCCGCATGTCTACGGTAGTGACGGCCATGTCGCAGGCTTCTCCCAAGATCGGTTTCGTCAGCCTCGGCTGCCCCAAGGCGCTGGTCGATTCCGAGCGCATCCTCACCCAGCTCAAGGTCGAGGGCTACGAGATCGTGCCCCGCTACGACGCGGCCGATGCGGTGGTGGTGAACACCTGCGGCTTCATCGACGCGGCGGTGCAGGAGTCGCTGGACGCGATCGGCGAGGCGCTGCATGAGAACGGCAAGGTGATCGTCACCGGCTGCCTGGGCAAGCGCTCGGAACTGATCCGCGAAGCCTATCCGGACGTGCTGTCGATCAGCGGCCCGCAGGACTACGCCAGCGTGATGGGCGCGGTGCACACGGCGATCCCGCCGAAGCGCAACCCGCTGCTGGACCTGGTGCCCGACACCGGCATCAAGCTGACGCCGAAGCACTACGCCTACCTGAAGATTTCCGAGGGCTGCAACCACCGCTGCAGCTTCTGCATCATCCCGTCGATGCGCGGCGACCTGGTGTCGCGCCCGGTGGACGAGGTGCTGGTGGAGGCCGAGAAGCTGGTCAAGGGCGGCGTGAAGGAACTGCTGGTGATCTCGCAGGACACCAGTGCCTACGGCGTGGACGTGAAGTACGCCGGGCGCGAGTGGCGCGGCAAGGCGTACCGCACGCGCATGACCGAGCTGTGCGAGGGCCTGTCCGAGCTGGGCGCGTGGACGCGGCTGCACTACGTCTATCCGTATCCGCACGTGGACGAGGTGATGCCGCTGATGGCGGCGGGAAAAATCCTGCCGTACCTGGACATCCCGTTCCAGCACGCCAGCCCGCGCATCCTCAAGCTGATGAAGCGCCCGGGCAACATCGACAAGACGCTGGAGCGCATCCGCAACTGGCGCAAGGCGGTGCCCGACCTCGCCATCCGCAGCACCTTCATCGTCGGCTTTCCCGGCGAGACCGACGCGGAGTTCGAGGAACTGCTCGACTTCCTGCGCGAGGCCGAGCTGGACCGCGTCGGCGCGTTCGCCTATTCGCCGGTGGAGGGCGCCAGGGCCAACGAGCTGCCCGACCCGGTCTCGGAGGAGCTGAAGGAAGACCGCCTCGAACGGTTCATGGCGGTGCAGGCGGAAATCTCCGCCGCCAAATTGCAGCGCAAGATCGGCCGCACCATCAAGGTGCTGGTGGACGAGGCCGATGCCGCGGGCGCGGTCGCGCGCTCCGCCGCCGATGCGCCGGAGATCGACGGCACGGTGCTGATCGCCGACGGCCAGAAGTTGCGGCCGGGGCAGTTCGTGGAGGTGGTGGTGGAAGCCGCCGACGAACACGACCTGCACGCGCGGCTGGCCCATCCGGCGCTGCAACTGGTCTAGGCATCCGCGCGATGCGCTACGTGGCGCCGCAGCGCGGCGAGGTCGATCCGCAGGTGTTCGACCGTCCGCCGCTGGCGTCGTGGCACGCGCATGCGGCGCTGCTGCGTTCGCCGGACTGGCCGGCGGTCGACGCGCTGAACGCCCTGTGGCCGGCGGATGCGCGCACGCGCTTCGCGGAGCAGGACCGCGGCTTGCTGGCCGACGGCCTGCACTACGAGCAGCGCATTGCCGAGACGGGGCGCATCGCCACCCGCGCCGGCAACTGGCACGACCTGTTCAATGCGCTGGTCTGGCTGCGCCATCCACGCCTGAAGCGGGCGCTGAACGCGCAGCAGGTGGACGAGCTGGCGCGCATGGGCTCCCGGCAGCGCTCGCGCCCGCAGTGCGCGATGACGCTGTTCGACGAATCCGGCTGCGTCGTGCTGCTGCGCGATCCCGCATTGCTGGCCTTGTGGGATGCGCACGACTGGCACGGGCTGTTCTGGCGCCGGCGGGAGGCATGGCTGGACGGTTCGGCCGACGTGGCGGTGTTCGGCCATGCCTTGCTGGAACACGCCCTGACGCCGGGCAAGCTGCTGGTCGGCAAGGCGCTGCCTTTCGTGTCGGCCGACGGCGACATGCGCCGCGCGCTCGACGCCTGCGCCGGCGCGATCGCCGCCGGCCGGCTGCTGCGCGACCCGCAGGAACTGCGCCCGCTGCCGCTGTCGGGCATGCCGGGATGGCATCCGGGCAACGACAGCGAGGCCTTCCACCGCATGGCGGCCTGCTACCAGCCGCGCCGGCCCGGCCGCTGCTATCCGCCGCCGCTGCGGCTGGACTGAACGGCGGGCGCGGGTTGCCGTTGCCGCCGATCGCGGTTATACAGCCGACTGGACGAAGGGCATTCGGGGGCGGACGGAAATGCCAACGTGCATGACCGGGAAGCGGCTGCCGCGCCGGCACGGCCGGGCTGTCCGGCTGTGGCTGCTGGCCGCCGGCCTGTGCCTGGCCGGCCTCGATGCCCGAGCCGCCGGACCCGATGCCGGACCCGACGCCTCCGCGATCCGCTTCGGCATCCTGCCGATCGGCAGCGCCGCGGAGTCGCGCGAACAGTGGCGCCCGCTGCTGGCCGACCTGGCTTCGCGGCTGGAGCATCCCGTCAGCACGGTCTCGGTCAGCAGCTACGCTGGCCTGTCCAATGCGATCTCCGGGCAGCGCGTGGACATCGCGTTCGTGTCCGGCCGGCTGGCGATCGAGGCGGTGACGCGCCAGCACATGCAGGTGGTCGCGCAGTTCGTGCGCAACGACGGCGTCGCCGGCAACGTGGCGATGCTGATCGTGCGCGACGGCGGCCCGATCCGCTCGCTGGACGACCTGCTCGCGCAGCCCGGGCGCTGGCGCTACGGCCGCGGCGAGCCGATGTCGGTGACCGGCTACGTGGCGCCGGAGGCCGAGGTGTTCGCGCCGCGCGGCCTCAACTCCGACACCTTCTTCGCCCGCGTGAGCGTGGCCAACCACCAGAACAACGCGCTGGCGGTGGTCAACCGCGAGGTCGACGTGGCCAGCAGCAACAATCCGGACCTCGACCTGTTCGGCCGCAACTTCCCGCGCGAGGCCGCGCAGATCAAGGTGATCTGGCGCTCGCGGCTGATTCCCTCCGGCGTGCTGATCGTGCGCGAGGGCATGGCCGAGCCGCTGCGCAGCCAACTGATCGCCTTCATGCGCGGCTACGGCAAGGCGCCGGGCGCCGCCGGCGAGCGCGAGCGGCAGAACCTGGCGCGGATTCCCGACCTGGCCGGTTTCGCACCCGCCGACGACCAGGTGCTGCGGCCTTTCATCGAGATGGAATTCACCCTGTTGCGCCAGCAGGCGCGCAACGGCCGCTGGGTCAGCGAGCAGGCGAAGCGGGCGCGGCTGGCGCAGATCGAGCGCGACTACCGCACGGCGCTGCGGCGGCTGCAGGGTGGCTGAACCGTGGCTGGCGCCGCGCCGTTGCAGGCATCCCTGCGGTGTTAGTCTCGACGGCCACGACCGTGATCCCGAGGAATTGCCGATGAAGATGCCGTCCCGCCTTCTTCGCATGCGTGTGCTGCTTCCGCTGCTCGCCGTGCTGGTGTCGATCGTGCCGCTGTGGGCGCAGGCGCAAGTCGCGGCGCCGGGCCTGCCCGAGGCCGACAAGCAGGCGATCGCCAGCTACAACCTCAACGAAGACGTGTTCAACCGCCTCGTCGCGGCCACCAAGGAGGCACGCGCGCAGGGCATCAAGCCGCAGCAGCCGCCGGCCAATGCCCAGGTGCACAACCTCGACGACCTCGCCAACCAGGCCGTCGGCAGCGACCCGCGGATCGCGCCGCTGATCAAGAAGCACGGCTTCACGCCGCGTGAATTCCTGCTGGCGAACATCGCGCTGATGAACGCGGCGCTGGTGGTGCAGTCGCGCAGCCAGCCGGAAATGGCGCAGTACATCGACCAGAGCAAGGTCAACAAGGCCAACGTGAGCTTCTACGAGGCGCACCAGTCGCAGATCGCCGCGTTGCAGTCGAGCGGCGGCGGCCAGTAGGAAAAGCAGCGGGGATGCCCGCCGCGTGCGGCGGGCATCAGTCCTCGTAGCCCACTTCGACGATGACGAACGCGGTGCGGCCGCCCGGCAGCTCGGCCTCGAATTCGTCGTCGACGCGTTTTTTCAGCACCGCGCGCGCCAGCGGCGAATCGATGCTGATCCAGCCGAGCTTCGCGTCGGTCTCGTCGGGGCCGACGATGCGGTAATGCAGGCTCTCGCCGCTGGCGAGGTTTTCCAGTTCGATGCGCGCGCCGAAGAACACCGCGTCGCGGTCGGCCGGCGCGCCCTCGGCCACCTTCAGCGACGGAATGCGCTTGCTGAGATAGCGCACGCGGCGGTCGATCTCGCCGAGCTGTTTCTTGCGGTAGGTGTACTCGGCGTTTTCCGAGCGGTCGCCTTCGGCCGCGGCGGCGGCCAGCGCCTTGACGACTTCCGGCCGCAGCGTATGCCACAGATGGTCGAGCTCGGCCTTCAGCCGCTCGAAGCCCGCGCGGGTGATGATCGCGGTCGAGGACGGCGAGGGAGGGCGCCAGCGGCTCACGGGCGCACCTGCGCGGGTCGCGGCCGGGCGAAGGGACGGCCGGGCGAGCCGCGAACGACTGGCGGCGGCAGTGCCACGCAATGGCATGGCGCCGCGCCGCGCGGCGGATGGCCGGTGCCGTCGGGTGCGTGCCGCGCGGACGGCGGGAGCGCCGCGACGTTTCCGTTCCGCCCCATGCCTTGCCCGCTCAGCGCTTGCCGCCGAAGATGCCGCCCAGCACGCCGCGCACGATCTGCTGGCCGAGGCGCGAACCCATCGTGCGCATCACCTGCTTGCCCATCGTCTCGATCATGCCCTGCCGGCGCTTGGTGCCGAGCAGCGCGTCGCGCACCGCCGAGCCCCAGCCGGAGGTGTTGTCGGCGGTGGCGCCGCTGGCGGCGGCGCCGTTCGCGGCGGCCGCCACGTCGGCGGCCTTGTCGCCGGCGCGCTTGGCGAGCATCTCGGCGGCCGATTCGCGGTTCACCGCGGTGTCGTACTTGCCGCCCACCGGCGAGCGCTGGCGCACGGTGGCGCGCTCGGCCTCGGTGATCGCGCCGATGCGGCAGCACGGCGAGGTCACCAGCACCCGCTCCACCGGCGCCGGCACGCCGCCGTCGCCCAGCGTGGAGGCGAGCGCCTCGCCGACGCCGAGCTTGGTGATCGCCTCGGTCACGTCGATCTTCGGGTTGGCGACGAAGGTCTCGGCGGCCGCCTTGACCGCCTTCTGGTCGCGCGGGGTGAACGCGCGCAGCGCATGCTGCACGCGGTTGCCGAGCTGGCCCAGGATCACCCCGGGCACGTCGTCCGGGTTCTGCGAACAGAAGTACACGCCCACGCCCTTGGAGCGGATCAGCCGCACCACCTGCTCGACGCGCTGCTGCAGCGCCGGCGGGCAGTCGTCGAACAGCAGGTGCGCCTCGTCGAAGAAGAACACCAGCTTGGGCTGGTCCAGGTCGCCCACCTCGGGCAACTGCTCGAACAACTCCGACAGCAGCCACAGCAGGAAGGTGGAATAGAGCTTCGGCTTCATGATCAGCTGGTCGGCGGCGAGCACGTTGATGACGCCGCGGCCGCTCATGTCCTGGCGCATGAGGTCGGCCAGTTCCAGCGCCGGTTCGCCGAAGAACCGGTCGGCGCCATCCTGCTCCAGCTTCAGCAGCGCGCGCTGGATCGCGGCGATGCTCTGCGAACCGATCAGGCCGTAGTGGGTGGAGATGTCCTTGGCGTTTTCCGCGGCGAAGGTCAGCATGCCGCGCAGGTCGGCCAGGTCGAGCAGCAGCAGGCCCTGGTCGTCGGCGACCTTGAAGATCACCTCCAGCACGCCTTCCTGGGTGTCGTTCAACTCCAGCACGCGGCCGAGCAGGGTGGGGCCCATCTCGCTGATCGTCGCGCGCACCGGGTGGCCGAGCTTGCCGTAGATGTCCCAGAACACCACCGGGTTGGCCTGCGGCTTCCAGCCGGTCAGCTTCAGCTTTTCCAGGCGCGCCTTCAGCTTCTCGCCGGGCTCGCCGGCGGCCATCGCCAGGCCGGCCAGGTCGCCCTTGGCGTCGGCCAGGAAGCACGGCACGCCCAGCCGCGAGAAGCCCTCGGCCAGCACCATCAGCGACACCGACTTGCCGGTGCCGGTGGCGCCCGCGATCATGCCGTGGCGGTTGCCGTAGCGGGGATCGAGGGTGACGCTGGTGCTGTCGTTGCGGCCGATCAGAATGTCAGTCATGGGCGCGTTCCGTCCGGTGGTGGCCGGGCGATTGTAGCCAACCCCCGCCGCGCTGTTGCCTGCCGCCGCGCGTTTGGCATCGCGGGCCGGGCATGCGTTATGGTGGTCGTTTCCCGTACGCGAAAACCGAACCATGCCGTCCTGCCCGTCCGCCCGTTTCCTGCGTCTCGCTCCTTTGGCCGTCGCCCTGGGCCTGGGCGCCTGCGCCAGCGCCGGCGGCGCCAGGCCGTCGGCCGGGGTCAACGCCCTGTACGCCCAGCTCGACCAGGCCAGCAAGGGCTACGAGACCGCGTTGCAGCAGGCGCGCGAGGGCAACGGCGAGGCGTCGGACAAGACCCTGGTGGCCGCGCTGGACCAGCTCAAGAACGCGGCCGCGCAGTGCGGCAACACGCCCGGCTGCGACCCGCAGCGGTTCTTCTCGGTGTTCGACCGCCTGCTGCGGCTGAAGGACGGCAGCTTCTTCGCCGGCGACGACATGGACACGCCGGACAACGCGCCCGAAGGCAGCAGCAGCGGCAAGACCGGCGCGGCGAGCCTGCCGCAGGCGCAGCGCAGCGTGACCCTGCTGCGCGGGCAGAAGCTGTCCGAGCTGATCGCGATGAACGGGCCGGTGAAGGCGGCGCTGGAGATGTGGCTGACCCAGTGGCGCTCCAACCTGGTGGATACCTGGGTGAACTACCAGTTCATGCGCTACGAGATGTGGCCGCAGTACGAGAAGGCCGACCTGCCCGAGGCGCTGCTGTTCGGCATCATGGCGAAGGAGTCCGGCGGCAAGGTGCACGCGGTGTCGCGCTCGGGCGCGGCCGGCCCGCTGCAGTTCATGTACGCCACCGGCATGCGCTTCGGCCTGACCAGCGACAGCGGCTTCGACACGCGCTTCGACCCGGCGCAGTCCGCGCGCGCGAATGCCGCCTATCTCAACGAGCAGTTGGAGATCTTCAACAACAACCTCGAACTCAGCCTGGGCGCCTACAACGGCGGCGAGGGACGCATGCGGCGCATGGTCGGCGCGGATACGTCGGTGAGCTTCTACGACCCGAAGATCTACAGCCAGCTCTCGCAGGAAACCCGCGAATACGTGCCGGCGGTGCTGGCGGCGGCCTGGCTGTTCCTGCATCCGGACAGCTACAACCTGCGCTTCCCCAAGATCAACGGCGCGCCCGGCCGGGTCACCCTGAAGCGCCCGGCTTCGATCTCCGAGCTGACCGTCTGCCTGGGCTCCGCCGGCGGCATGACCGACGGCTGGTTCCGCACCCTGCGCAACCTCAACCCGCGGCTCGACCCGCAGGCGACCCAGCCGGCCGGCAGCCTGCTGGTCGTGCCCAAGCAGCTCGAAAAGGCCTACGCCTCGCGCTGCGTGGACGGCCCGTGGCCGATCCTCGCCAACGACCTGCACACCGCGGTGATCCCGGTGGTGACACCCACGGCGCCTCCGCCCGCGCCGCCCGCCCGCAGCAGCCGCACGGTCAGCTACAAGGTGAAGCGCGGCGAGACGCTGACCAGCATCGTGCGCAAGCACGGCTGCTCCAGCGTCGAGGCGGTGGCGAAGCTCAACGGCATGCGTACGCACCACCTGAAGATCGGCGAGACGATCCGGTTGCCGAGTTGCCGCTGAGGCGGGGAGGGTTTTCGGGATTCGGCGGTATCTGCACTGGCACCGGCTCGTCATCCCGACCCATGGCCGTCATCCCAGCGAAAGCTGGGATCCAGTGGCTTTGGGATTGTCGAAGCAAGGCGCTGGATTCCAGCTTTCGCTGGAATGACGCCGCGTGGGTTTGGTGGGTTTGCGGGTGATTCGGTCTGGAACGGCCCTGAGCGATACCAAGACGGATGAGCCGTGAGTCGCGCTGCTCCGCGCCGTCATTCCAGCGAAAGCTGGGATCCAGCGATTTTGGGCCATCGAAGCGAAGGCACTGGATTCCGGCTCGACCAGCCCTTCGGCTGTTGAAAGGCGCCTCGCTGGAATGACGCCGGGGCAGGGCAGGCAAGGTCCGCTGCTCGCGCCATACCGTCATCCCAGCGAAAGCTGGGATCCAGCGACTTGGGGGCCATCGAAGCGAAGGCACTGGATTCCGGCTTGACCGGGCCCTGCGGCCATTGGTCGCTGGAATGACGCCGTGGCGGGGTAGGCGAGGTCCGCTGCGTGAATGCCATGGGAGCCAGTGCCCCAAAAAAGACCCCGGCCTGAACCGGGGTCAACGCTTTGCCAAGCATCGGGACAGGCGTGCCGGAGCGCCGTTGCGCCAGGCCAGCCGGCGCAACGAGTGTTTCCTCAGGGCGAGTAGGTCCCCAGCACGCTGACACCGCTGAACCGTTTCTCGCCGACGATGCGGACGTAGTAGGTGCCGGCTTGCGGTGTGCGGACGACGACGGTCTCGTTGTTGCCGAGGCGCACGGACTGGTAGTCGTGGCTGGCGGCGTCCGGCGCGCGGCCGAGGCCGACGTACAGCGAGACGTCGCCCATGCCGCCGAAGCTGCGCAGGCTCAGGTTGCGCGCGCCGGCGGGCACGTCCAGGGTGAAGGTGAGGCTTTCGCCGGCGGCGCCGTACTGGTTGCCCAGCGCGACGCCGTTGCTCAGCGTGGTGGCCTGATCGCCGCCGTCGTCGCCCAGCGCCAGGTCGATCGCCGCGGCGGCATCGACGATGCCCGGGCCGATCGGTGTGCTGCTGGACGGGACCTTGGGAAACTTGCGCACGCTGTCGACCAGGAGCTGGCGCACCTGCGCCGGGGTCGGCGCGTCCATGCCGGCGTTGCGCATGGCGTCGAGCACCAGCGCCACGGTGGCAGTGACGTGCGGGGTCGCCTGCGAGGTGCCGGCCATGCCGCCGAAGTAGACGTAGCCGTCGCCGACGTCGTCGGCGGGCGTGGTGGCGCCGCTGTTGACCAGCGACCACACGAAGCCGTCGTCGCGCGGCGAGCCGCCGCTGCACATGCCGGTACCCGGATCGGGCAGGTTGTCGTCGGGGCAGATGCCGCCGCCGGGCGCGGCCAGCGCCACCGCCGTGCCGAAGTTGGAGTACTCCGCCTTGCCGCCGTCGATGCCGGTGGCGCCCACCGCGATGGCGCCCGGGCAGCTCGCCGGCGAGTAGTTCGCGGTGTTGGAGCCGTCGTTGCCGGCGGCCACCACCACGCTGGTGCCCAGGTCGTTGGCCTGCTTGATCGCCGTGGCGAACAGCGAGTCGGAGTAGCAGTAGCCGCCGCCGCCCAGGCTCATGTTGATCACCTGCGCCGGATGGGGGTTGTCCGGCACGCCGTCGACGTGGCCGCCGGCCGCCCACACGATGGCGTCGGCGATGTCCGAGGTGGGGCCGCCGCAGTGGCCCAGCACGCGCACCGGCAGCACCTTGGCCTTGCCGGCGATGCCGGCCAGCGCCACGCCGTTGTCGGTGAGCGCGGCGATGGTGCCGGCGACGTGGGTGCCGTGCCAACTGCTGTCTTCCGCGGGTGAGCCGTTGCCGCAGGCGCCGGCCGCGGTCCAGTCGCCCAGGTCCCAGCCGCCCGCCGCGCGGCCGTCGGCGGCGCGGCCGGAATAGTCCTTGCCGCTGAGGAAGTCGTAGCCGGCGTCGCCGAGCGAATAGTCGATGTCGGCGTTGCGGGTCAGGCCGGTGTCGAGCACCGCCACGGTGACGCCGTCGCCGTCGGCGAGCCGCCACGCGGCCGGCGCGTTGACGCCGCCGGTGGCGCTGAAGAAGTCCCACTGGTACTGCGCGTACTTCGAGTCGCTGGGCGGGTCCTGCGGGAACGCCGCCGGCCGCGCCGCCGCGCTGCGCACGGCCGGCGTGCGCATGCCGCCGATCGCATGCATCACCACGTCGGGCTCGACGAACCGCACCGCCGGGTCGCTGGCGATCTCGCGCATCAGCACCGCCGCCTCGGCGTCGCTGAGCTTGCGCGTGGTCTGCACGAGATCGGCACCCACGGCCAGCTTGCGCCGGTAGTTCACGCCGAGCGCCGGCAGCGCCTGGCCGTTCAGGGTGCGCACCGGCTTGGCGAGGCCGCTGCGGGCGATCGCCGTGCCCACGTTCTGCAGCACGGCGGCGCGGTTGCCCCGCTCGGCGCTGCCCGGCCGGTAGGTGACGATGAAGCGGTCGTAGCTGTGGCCTTGCTGCAGGCCGCCCACGCTGAAGCGCGCGGCGGCGGGCGTGCCGGCGGGCGTGGCCGCCAGCGCGCAGGCCGGCATCGCCAGGGCCAGGGCGGCGCCGAGTGCGCCGAGGCGCAGGAACCGACGGGATGTCTTCATGTATTGCTCCCCACTTCGTTCGGGTTGGATGGATGGCCGCGTGCCGGAGGCCGCGGCCGGGATGCGGAAGGAACCGGCCCTCACCAGCTGAAGCCGCCGCCGACGCCGACCGTGCTCTCGCTGCCGGACACCGAGGCGCCGATGGAGACACTGGCGCGGTTGGCGTTGAAGGCGCGCTGGTAGCCCACCGACAGCGCCGACTGCCCGCCGTAGCTGCCGGCGCCGACGCCGATGCGGTTGTCGCCGGCCAGGCCGGAGGTGTTGGCGGTCATCTGCGCCATCGCCGTGCCCATCGCGCCGACCCGGTCCAGCCGCCGGTTGACGGTGTGGAAGCGGTCGTCGACCTGGCTGCGGAAGGCGTCGAAGTCGCTGCTGCTGACCGCGTTGCCGAATTTCTGGTCGGTGTATTTCTTGGCGTTGTCCAGGGTGGTCTTGTCGCCGGCGTCGGCGTAGGTCTTGGCGGTGGCGAGCGCTTCGTCCACCTGGCCGACGTTGGCCGCGTCGGTGGCGGCGGTGCCGCTCGCCACGTTGGTCACGCGGCGCTGGTTGCCGGCGCTGCCGACCGACACCGTATTGGCCTCGGTCGCCACCGAACCGGCGCCGAGCGCCACCGCGTTGTCGGCGCCGGCCTGCACCTGCGCGCCCTGGCCCAGGGCGGTGCCGCCGGCGGCGTCCGAACGGCTGGCCTGGCCGACCGCCGTGCCGGAAGCCTTCGAGACGGCGCTGTCCGCGCCGATCGCGACGGCGTTGGTGGCGAGGGTGTCGGTCACCTGCGCGTTCGCGCCGAGCGCGGTGCTGCCGTCGGCGGCGATGTGCGCGCCGTTGCCCACGGCGGTGTCGCGTCCGTCCCGGGCGTGGCTATCGTTGCCGATCGCCAGGCCGTCGCCGCTGCCGCCGGGCGCGTTGTGGCCGTTGCCGTTGCCGCCGTTCCGCTCCAGCGCGCCGACGCGGCCGCCGAGCGCGCTGACCGCGCCGTCGAGCGCGCCGAGCGCGTCGCCGACGTTGAAGTAGCTGCTGCCCTGGATGGCGAAGCTGGGCGTGCCGATCAAACCGTTCGGCCCCATCGAGATGCCGCCGCCGATGGTCGCCGCCAGCGACTTGAACTGCTCGACGTTGACCGCCTCGCCGTTCTGCGTGCCGGCGGCGAGGTTGGCGATCACCGTGCCGTCGCCGCCGCCCAGGGTGACGCGGCCCTTGTCGCTGCCACTGTCGTAGCTCACCACCGCCACGGCGTTGCCGTCGCCGTCGACGAGGCCGGCATCCTTGAGCTGGGCGAGGTTCACCGCATCGGTGTCCTCGGTGCCGGCGGCGACGTGGGTGATCTGGCGGTCGATGGCTTTGACCGGCGCCTTCAACTGGCCATCGTGGGTGCGCGCCGGCGAGCCCACCGAGACGGTGTTGGGGCGGTCGGCGTAGGAGTCGGCGCCCAGCGCCACCGAGTTCTCCGCGCCGGGCGCCACCTCGCTGCGGGTGCCGAGCGCGAGGCCGCCGGTGGGGAAGGCGATGCTGTTCCAGCCCAGCGCCATGCTCTGGTTGCCGCCGGCGGCGGAGATGCCGCCGAGGGCGAGGCTGCCGTCGCCGCCGGTGATCGCCATTTCGCCGAGCGCGACGCTGCGCGCGGCGCCGGCCTTGGCGTTGGCACCGATGGCGACGCCGAGCACCTCGTAGGCGCGCGCCTGGCTGCCCATGGCGATGCTGCGGTCGCCGCGCGCGGTGCTGGCCGGCCCCACGGCCACGGCGCCGTCGCCGCTGGCCTCGGAGGTCATGCCGACCGCCACCGTCGCATAGTTGGTGGCATGTGCCGCCGTGCCGATCGCGGTGCTCTCCTTGCCGCTGGCCTGGGTCGACCAGATCTCGTGTTCCCAGGTGGTGCCGTTGACCACTTCCATCTGGCCGCCGACGGCGACCGCGCTCTGCCCGGTGGCCTGGCTGCCGACGCCATAGGCGGTGCTCCACTTCGCGCCGGCGACGCTGCCGTAGCCGGCGGCGGTCGCCAGGTCGCCCAGGGCGAACGCGCCGCTGCCGAAGGCCGAGGCGCCGTAGCCGGCGGCGAAGGCGGCGGAACCGAGCGCGGTGCCGTAGTCGCCGAGCGCCTGCGCATCGTCGCTGCCGTCGCCGGCGCCGTTGGCGGCGAGGTAGTGGCTGGCGCTGCCGACGCTGTCGGACAGCGCGTCGAGCTGGGCGAGGTTCACCGCGTCGGTGGCTTCGGTGCCGGCGGCGACGTGGGTGATCTGGCGGTCGAGGGCCGCCACCGATTCGGGGAACTGGCCGTCGTGCGTGCGCGCCGGCGTGCCCACCGATACCGCGTTCGGCCGGTCGGCATAGGAGAAGTTGCCCAGCGCCACCGCGTTCTCCATGCCGGCGGCGACCTCGCTGTTGGCGCCCAGCGCCAGCCCGCCGGCGGCGCCCGGGAGGACCAGGCTGTTCCAGCCCAGCGCCACGCCCTGCACGGCGCCGGTGGCCGACAGGCCGCCGAAGGCGAGGCTCTCGGTGGCGTCGGCGACGGCCATGCCGCCCATCGCGATGGTGCGGTCGCCGCGCGCCTCGGACCAGTTGCCGAGCGCGGTGCTGAACACGCCGCGCGCGCGCGCCTGGCCGCCGATCGCCACGCTCTGGTCGCCGCGCGCGGTGCTGGCCTGGCCCAGCGCCGTCGAGCTTTCGCCGCTGGCTTCGGACACCACGCCGAGCGCGGTGCTGCCGTACTGGGTCGCGTGGGCGGCGGTGCCGATGGCGGTGCTTTCCTGGCCGCTGGCCTCGGTGGACCAGGTCTTTTCTTCCCAGGTGCTGCCGTCGATCACGGTCATCTGGCCGCCGACGGCGACCGCGCTCTGCCCGGTGGCCTGGCTGCCGACGCCGTAGGCGGTGCTCCACTTCGCGCCGGCGACGCTGCCGTAGCCGCCGGCGGTCGCCAGCTCGCCCAGCGCGGACGCGCCGCTGCCGAAGGCCGAGGCGCCGGTACCCGCGGCGGAAGCGCCCGCGCCGAGCGCGGTGGCGTGCTCGCCCGACGCCTGTGCATCGTCGCTGCCGTCGCCGGCGCCGTTGGCGGCGAGGTAGTGGCTGGCGCTGCCGACGATGTCGGACAACGCGTCGAGCTGGGCGAGGTTCACCGCGTCGGTGGCCTCGGTGCCGGCGGCGACGTGGGTGATCTGGCGCGTTTCGGGGAAGCCGTCGATGTTCTCGCCGGCACCGACCGATACCGCGTTGGCGCGGTCGGCCACCGAGCCCGTGCCCAGCGCCACGCTCTGGTCGGCCAGCGCGAAGGCGTAGTAACCGAGCGCGGTAGCGCCTTCCGCATTGGCGAACGAGAGGCCGCCGAGCGCGCTCGAACGGCGCGCATTGGCCATGGCCGATTCGCCGACCGAGGTGGCGCTGGTTTCGGTGGCGAAGGCGTTCCAGCCCAGCGCGGTGGCGTACATCCCGGTGGCCTGCGCGGCGTTGCCGAAGGCGGAGGAGAAGTCGCCCGCGGCTTTGGTGGCGACGTGGCCGAGCACGCGGCCCGCCGGACGGCTGCCGCCGACGGCGGTGCTTTCCACGCCGGAGGCCTGCGCCGATTCGCCGAGCGCGACGCTGTTGTCGCCGGAGGCATTGGCGCGCGAGCCGGCCGCGGTCGCCCACAGGCCGGAGGCGCTCGATGCCGCGCCTAGCGCGGTGGCGAGGTCGCCGCCCGCCTGCGCGCCGGCGCCGAACGCGCTGGCCGCGCTGCCGCCGGCCGCGGTGCCGCCTGCCAGCGTCACGCGCTGCTGGGTCTCCGGGTCGAGGTAGTCGTAGTCGAGCTGGCCGCCGACCGCACTGGCGGAGTCGGCCGTGGCGAGCGCGCCCGCGCCGACCGCGGTGGCGTCCGTGCCCGCGGCCTGGCTGCCGGCGCCGTAGGCGGTGGCGCGCGGCGCGTTGGCGCTGCTGCCGTAGCCGGCGGCAGTGGCCTGCTCGCCCAGGGCGAACGCGCCGCTGCCGAGCGCCGCGGCGCCGGTGCCCACCGCGTAGGCGGTGCTGCCGAGCGCGAGCGCGTCGTCGCCCTCGGCGTCGGCATCGGCGCCGGCCGCCACGCTGCGCGCGCCGGCGGCCAGGCTGCGCGCGCCTAGCGCGGCGCTGTCCTTGCCGCTGGCGTCGCTCAGCGCGCCGGCCGCCAGGCTGTAGTCGCCCTCGGCGCCCGCGCCGGGGCCGAACGCGGCGGCGGCCAGGCCGCCGGCATAGGTGCGGTAGTCGAGGCCGCCATAGGGCACCGCGTTGCCCACCGCGACGCTGTACGTGCCGTCGGCCTGGCTGTAGACGCCGGCGGCGAGGCTGGCCGCGCCCTGCGAGGTGGCGTTCCAGCCCAGTGCGCTGCTCAGTTCGCCGATCGCCTGGCTGTTCACGCCGCTGGCGAGGCTGCCTTCGCCGGAGGCTTTCGCCAGGGTGCCCAGCGCGGTGCTCTGCACGCCGCTGGCGTGCGCGGCGCCGCCCAGCGCCGTGCTGTAGTCGGCCTCGGAGAATGTTTCATCGCCGAGCGCGGTGGAGTAGTTGCCGTCGCTGCGCGCGCCCGCGCCCACGGCGGTGGAGTGCGCGCCCATGGAGCGGGTGTTGACGAAGCCGAGGAAGGAGTCGAAGGCGCCGCCGATCGCCACGCTGGCCTCGCCGCCGGCGTGGGCGCGGCCGCCCATCGCGATCGCGCCGCGTTCGGACGAGGTGGCGAACTCGCCCAGCGCCACGCTCCATTCGCCGCCGGCCAGTGCGTTGTGGCCGGCGGCGAGCGCGCCGTAGACGTCGGCGACGCTGCCCCAGCCCAGCGCGGTGGCGTACTGCGCCGCAGCCTGGCTCTGCGCGCCGAGCGCGGTGCTGGAAGCGCCGCTGGCCTGGGCGGCGGTGCCCAGCGCGATGGCGCTGTCGTCGCTGGCGGCGCTGTCGCGGCCGATGGCGATGCTGTCGGCGCCGTCGGCGCGGCTGCCGCGGCCGAGCGCGCTGGCGTCCTGCCCGGTGGCGCGCGCGTCGTAGCCGTTGGCGATGCTGTAGTTGCCGGTGGCCTGGCTCTTGTAGCCGATGGCGTTGGCATAGTCGCCGGAGGCGAGCGAGCGGTTGCCGAAGGCGGTGGCGTATTCGCCGGTGGCGGCGGCGAGGGCGCCGCAGGCGAACGCGCTGCTGGCCGCGGTGGGGCCGGTGCCGGGGGCGAAGGTGCCGCTGCAGACGTCGGCGCGTGCGGGCGGCGCGGCGAGCGCCAGCGCGACCGCGCAGGACAGCGCGCCGGCCGCCGCGATGGCGCGGCGCGGCCGGCCGCCGCCGTGGCGGGCGCCCCTGGCGGCCCTCGCCAGTTCCGAGGCGACGACGAGCGCGCCCAACGCTGCGTTCCAGACCTTGCTGTGGATGGTGTTCATGCTGCTCCCCGAGAGTGGTCGATGGCCGTGCGGCCGGTGGCTGCGGAACCGGTGAGTGCGCAGGGAGCGGCGTGCCTCCCCGCCGATGGCGCGCGCGGCCGGCGGCCGCGGCGCGTGCAACATCGAGAGCGCCGAACGTAGGGCGGAGCGCGTGCACGGTCACGCGCAAGTGCTCGCCGATCCTCACATTTGCTCACCATGGAGGGGCGGGCTAGAGTCGGGCGTCCGGGCGGCCAAAGGCTGCGCGGCAACGCGCGGTCTCATCGGGGTGGCCGGCGTACGTTGCGTGGGGTATCGGTAATGTGGCGACGTGTCGTGGGTTGGTTGGGCCGGGTCGAGGTGGCCGATCCGGTCGACAGGCGCAACGCGCCGTTCTTCCAGGTGCTGATGGCGATGATGGGCACCCTGGTGGTGCTCAACTGGGCCTATCTGCAGTTCGTGGTCGGGCTGCCCAAGCGCGCCGGCGGCATGGTCGACCTGGCGATGAGCCTGGTCACCGCGGCGGTGGCCTGGTGCTCGTTCGCGATGGTGCGGCGCGGCCGCTTCCGCGGTGCGGTGAAGCTGTTCCTGTGGGCGGAGGTCGTGTCCCAACTGATCGCCTACGCGGCAGTCGGGCTGCACGGCCAGTTGTCCGACCCGACCATCCCGGTACTCACCGTGGTGCTAGGCGGCCTGATGCTGGGCCGGCGCACGCTGTGGCTGATGTTCGCGCTGCTGATGGCGATCTTCGGCGCCGGCGCGGCCACCGACGCGCTGCGCTTCGCCGCCGCCGGCGACGACTGGGTGCGCGGCATCAGCAACATCCCGCACATCGTGCTGCGCTACCTGGTGATCACCGTGGTCATCGACCGCTGCGTGGCGGCGCTGCGCGAGAGCCTGGACGAATCAGTCAGCCGCGGCCGCGCGCTGACCGCGCTGAACGACCAGTTGCGCCACGAGATGGGCGAGCGCGAGCGCGCGCAGGCGCAGCTCATCCACGCGCAGAAGATGGAAGCGGTAGGCCGGCTTGCCGGCGGCATCGCGCACGATTTCAACCACGTGCTGAGCGTGGTGCTGGGCTACGCCGGCCAGCGCGAGCGGCTGGCCCGCGACGGCGCGGGCGCCATGCTGCGCGCGATGGAGGGCATCGAGACGGCGGCGCGGCGCGGCGCCGCGATCTGCCGCAAGCTGCTCGGTTTCAGCCGCCAGGACGTGGTGCGGCCGGATGTGTTCGACGCCGGGCAGGCGCTGCGCGAGCTGGAACCGATGCTGCGGCAACTGTTCGACGCCTCGCCGGTGGCGGTCTCGCTGGCGCTCGCCGAGGCGGAGCTGCCGATCCGCTTCGACCGCGGCCAGTTCGACCTGATGGTGCTCAACATCGCGGCCAACGCGCGCGACGCGATGCCGGCCGGCGGCGGTTTCGCCGTGCAGGCCGGCCCGCTGGCGGACGGCGGCGTCGAGATCGTGCTGCGCGACGACGGCCACGGCATGACGCCGCAGGTGAGCCGGCGCATCTTCGAGCCGTTCTACACCACCAAGTCGGCCGGCAGCGGCACCGGGCTCGGGCTGTCGATCGTGCGCGACCTGGTCGGCCAGGCCGGCGGCAGCATCGCGGTGGAGAGCGCGCCGGAGCGCGGCTCGACCTTCATCGTGCGCCTGCCGGCAGTCGCTGCGGATTTCGCGGAGCGCGCGGCCTGATCCGCGCTTTGGCGTTGGAGCCTGTTCAAAGGCTCCTATCCCCTACGAAGCGTCATCCCGGCGGCTTTCAACGGCCGCAGGGCCGGCCAAGCTGGGATCCAGTGCCTTTAGGTTTTGGGGAAGGGGAAGTCGCTGGATGACCAGCCCTTCGGCTGTTGAAAGCGTCTTCTGCC
>NZ_LMSL01000016.1:14469-53804 GCF_001428405.1 Frateuria sp. Soil773 | reverse complement strand
CCAGCCTTCGCTGGGATGACGTTTCTGGGGGGATACTTGGAAATCGTGAACAGGCTCTGAGAGGGAGGGGCGCGAAGCGCGGGCGGCGTCAGGCCACCAGCACGTAGCCCATCCCGTGCAGCGCACGCAGGGGCAGCGCCTCGCGGGTGCCGGCGTTGACCTTGCGGCGCAGCCGGTGGATCAGGGTCTCCAGGCGATGCGGGTCGAAGTCGTAGATGTCCGGGGTGAGCGCGGCGATCAGCGTCTCGCGCGAGACCGCCTCGCCGCTCTTGGACAGCAGCAGCCCCAGCACGCAGCGCTCGGCCTGGGTCAGCGCCACCGTGCCGCCGCCGGGGGCGACCAGGCTCCAGCCATTCGCATGCAGCCGCCAGGCGGGGCGGGCTTCGACCGCCGGTGCCGGTGGCGTGCTGCCCAGCCGGCGGCCAAGGCTGTGCAGCGTGGCGGCCAGCACGTCGAGGTTCACCGGCTTGGCGAGGTAGGCGTCGGCGCCCATCGAGAGGCCGTGCACGCGGTCGGCGGCGCCGCCGCGCCCGGTGAGCATGACGATGCCGATCGACGAGGACGCGCGCAGGTAGCGGGTGATGGTGAAGCCGTCCTGGTCGGGCAGGCCCACGTCCAGCACCAGGATGTCGAAGGTCTGCTGCGGCAACTGCAGGTACAGCTCGGCGGCGCTGGACAGCCCGGTCACTTCGAAACCATGGCTGCGCAGGCCGGGCAGCAGGATCTGCTCGCGCAGCTCGGCATCGTCCTCGAGCAGGGCGACGCGCAGGGCGGGACACGGGGCCGGGCACGGGGCGGAAGCAGGGGAGGGAAGCATGGCGCGTCAGGGAACGGGCGGGAGCATCGATGCTAGCGAATCGGGCCATGCGCTGCGCGTTCCCTCGCGGCGCGGCCGGGGCTCAGGCGGTGGCGCTGTCGTGCATCCAACTGCCGACGGTGTCCTCGCCGTGCATTTCCTTCAGCTCGCGCACCACCCGCATCAACTGGCGGAAATGCGGCTGCAGGCTGGGATGCGGCGAATCCTTGGTTTCGTGGTAGGCGACCGCGAGCCACAGCGCGATGCCGCGCATGGCCACCTCGGGATTGTCCGAGCAGGCCCGGGCGTAGCCGATGTCGGTGCCCTGGCCCCAGGGCAGGTAGCGTTCCTCCGGCGGCGTGCCGTAGAGGTGCGGGAAGGGGCTGCGGGACGCCTGGCCGATCTCGCGCAACGTCAGCGTGCCCAGCCGGGCGCGGCTGCGGTCGGGCAGGGCCCGGATGCTTCGCTCGATCTCCTTGAACTGTCGGCCGAGCTGGCGGCTGCGGTTCAAGGCGATCAACTGGCTGAATATGCGCATGAGGCCTATCCCATCCCCGGCGCCGGCGGAACGTCGGCGCCTCCAATCTGGTCGAGGATAGCCAGTGCGGGCGAGGGTTTGTACCTATAAGGTCACAAAACGACGCAAATCGTCAGTTTCTGCTGTTTATCTGGTAGGCGGATGCTGGCAAACGGCATGGGCGGAGGATGCCGAGAGCCCTTGCGACAGCGGCCGGGGCTTCGTAGGTTGTTCAGGCGTAGCGCACCGTCGCGCGGTTGTCCTTGAAGGCGCCCGGCATGGGCGCGATGGCGGCGCTAGCGTGCGAAGCGCCGGCCATGCCGGCATTCGTCGAGCCGTCTTCCTGCGCCGCGACCGGCATGGCGGCACCGGCGTTGGAGGCGGCCTATACGAAGAAAGCCTTGCGGGTCGGCGACGCTCCCCCTGCGGGTGTCGTTCTGGCCGATGCCGCCGACGGGTGCGGCCAGCACCACGGGGCGGCTTCGGCTGGGAAAGTCACCGATCCTGGATGGCCGCGTCGCGGACGATCGCGGTTGCGGCAGCCGCGATCCGGGCGCCGCCCATCCTCAGGACTGCGTCAGCCGGCCGATGGCCTGGCCCACCAGGACCGCCTGCTGCGGCTGCAGCGGGTCCAGCTCGGCCATGCCCTCGGGCAGCAGCACGATCACGGTGGAGCCCATGTTGAAGCGGGCCATCTCGGCGAAGCGGTCCAGGGTGATGTTCTGGCCGGCGAACGACTTGCGGCGGATCGACGGCGCATAGGGCGGGATCACCAGCCCGTCCCATACCGTGGCTACCGACGAGACCAGGATCGCGCCCACCATCACCACCACGAACGGGCCGTGTTCGCCCTCGAAGTGGCAGACCAGCCGCTCGTTGCGCGCGAACAGGCGCGGGATCGCTTCCACCGCGAACGGCGCCACGCTGAAGATGCGCCCGGGCACGTGCACGGTTTCCTTCAGGGTGCCTTTCAGCGGCATGTGCACGCGGTGGTAGTCGCGCGGCGACAGGTAGACGGTGGCGAAGCGGCCGTTGCGATAGGGGGCCGCGGCGGCCTCGTCGCCGCCAAGCAGTTCGGCGGCGGTGTATTCCTGCCCCTTGGCCTGGAAGATGCGCCCGTCCACGATGGCGCCGGCCTGGCTGATGCGGCCGTCGGCGGGCGAGAGCACGGCGGCCGGGTCGGCGTCGGCCTGGCGCGCGCCGGGCTTGAGCTTGCGGGTGAAGAAGGCGTTGAAGTGCTGGTAGGCCAGCGGGTCGGGCTGCGCGGCCTGGCGCATGACCACGTCGTACTTGCGCACGATGGTGCCGATCAGCCAGTTCTTCCACGGCGCGAAGGTCCAGCGCGTGGCCCAGTAGACCAGGCGCGACAGGAAGCGGTGCGGAAGGGCGTATTGGAGGCCGACTTTGAAAGGCGTGGTCTTGAACGTCATCCGGGCAGTATAGAGGTGCCGCAGCCTTCAACGTGCGTTCCCTCTCCCTGCGGGAGAGGTGGCGGCAGCCGGGTGAGGGTGCGGGCGGAGCCGGGCGCGTCGGCGTTGCCGGACCCTCACCCCAACCCCTCTCCCGACGGGAGAGGGGCTTGCCGCGCGGCGGGCCGTATAATGCACGGCCTTTTGCATCGCACTCGCCAGGACCAGGTCCGTGACCGCCGAACTCGCCACCATCATCGACTTCATCCGCTACGGCGCCAGCCGCTTCTCGGCCGCCGGGCTGACCTTCGGCCACAGCCACGACAACCCGATCGACGAGGCCACCCACCTGGTGCTGGCAAGCCTGCACCTGCCGCCGGACATTCCGCCGGCCTACGGCGCGGGCCGGCTCACCGCCGGGGAGCGCGAGCGCGTGCTGGGCCTGATCGAGCGGCGCGTCGACGAACGCCTGCCGGTGGCCTACCTGGTCGGCGAGACCTGGTTCGCCGGGCTGAAGTTCAAGAGCGACCGCCGCGCCCTGGTGCCGCGCTCGCCGATCGCCGAGCTGATCGAGTCGGGCTTCGCGCCGTGGCTGGACGAGCGCCGCGTCGAGCGCGCGCTGGACCTGTGCACCGGCTCGGGCTGCATCGGCATCGCGATGGCCGAGTACAACCCCGACTGGCAGGTCGACATCGTCGACATCAGCGACGAGGCGCTGTCGCTGGCGCGCGAGAACATCGCCTTCCAGCACGTCGAGGGCCGCGTCCAGGCGATCCGCTCGGACCTGTTCAGCGGGGTCGCCGACCGCCGCTACGACCTGATCGTGTCCAACCCGCCCTACGTCACCGAGGACGAGTACGCCGCGCTGCCGGGCGAGTACAGCCACGAGCCCAAGCTCGGCCTCACCTCCGGCGCCGACGGCCTGGACCTGTGCCTGCGCATGCTGGACGAGGCGGCGGACCACCTTACCGACGACGGCCTGCTGATCGTCGAGGTGGGCGAGAGCGAGCATGCGCTGGCCGCGCTGCTGCCGCAGGTGCCGTTCGTGTGGATCGAGTTCAAGGTCGGCGCGATGGGCGTGTTCGCGCTGGAGCGGCGCGACCTGGTGGAACATGCCGGGGCGATCCGCGCGGTGGCGGTGGCGCGTCGGTAGGTGCCCCTGGAGTCTGTTTAAAGTCTCCCAGGTATCCCCCTGAAACATCATTCCAGCGGCTCTCAACGGCCGCAGGGCCGGTCAAGCTGGGATCCAGCGCCTCTAAGGTTTTGGAGAAGGGGGAGGTCGCTGGATGACCAGCCTTTCGGCTGTTGAAAAGCGCCTCCAGCTTGACCGGCCCTGCGACCGTTGAGAGCCGCTGGGATGACGAGCGGGAATCCCAACTTAACCGGTCCTGCGGCCGTTGAGAGCCACCGGGATGATGTTTCACGGGAGGTCTGAGATCGTGAACAGGCGCCTGGCGACGTAGTCGCGCAAGCCGCGTCGGCCGTGCGCCTCACCGGCGAAATTGCCGCGCATCGCGGCCGAAGCCGCTCCCGCCGCCGGCGTCGCCCTCGCGTAGCGGGCGCATCCGCCAGGGATCGGGCCGGCAGCGGCCGGCGATCATGGGTATGCTGTAGCCCTTTTACCGCGGACGTTCCGATTCCCGTGTCCAGCAACTCCTTCGGCAAGCTCTTCACCGTCACCACCTTCGGCGAAAGCCACGGCCCGGCCATCGGCTGCGTGATCGACGGCTGCCCGCCGGGGCTGGCGATCGACGCGGACGAGTTCCGCCGCGACCTCGACCGCCGCGCCACCGGCAAGAGCCGGCACACCTCGCAGCGGCGCGAGGCCGACGAGGTGGAGATCCTTTCCGGCGTCTACGAGGGCAGGACCACCGGCACGCCGATCGCGCTGCTGGTCCGCAACACCGACCAGCGCAGCAAGGACTACGGCGACATCGCGTCGACCTTCCGGCCCGGCCACGCCGACTACACCTACTGGCAGAAGTACGGCATCCGCGACCCGCGCGGCGGCGGCCGTTCCTCCGCGCGCGAGACCACCATGCGCGTGGCCGCCGCGGTGATCGCCAAGAAGTGGCTGGCCGAGCGCCACGGCGTGCGCGTGCGCGGCTACCTCGCGCAACTGGGCGACATCGCACACGAGGGCTTCGACTGGGACGCGGTCGAAGGCAATCCGTTCTTCTGGCCGGACGCAGCGCAGGTGCCGGCGCTGGAGAAGGCGATGGACGCGCTGCGCAAGTCCGGCGACTCGGTGGGCGCACGCGTCACCGTGGTGGCCGACGGCGTGCCGCCGGGCTGGGGCGAGCCGATCTACGGCAAGCTCGACGGCGACCTCGCCGGCGCGCTGATGTCGATCAACGCGGTGAAGGGCGTCGAGATCGGCGACGGTTTCGCGGCCGTGGAGCAGCGCGGAAGCCAGCATCGCGACGAGATGTGTTTGGACGGCTTTACGTCCAATCATGCCGGTGGCATCCTTGGTGGCATCAGCACGGGCCAGGCGGTGGTCGCCTCGATCGCGCTGAAGCCCACTTCCAGCATCCTGATCCCCGGCCGCAGCGTGAACCTGGCCGGCGAGCCGGTGGAGGTGGTGACCAAGGGCCGCCACGATCCCTGCGTCGGCATCCGCGCCACGCCCATCGCCGAGGCGATGGTGGCGCTGGTGCTGATGGACCACGCGCTGCGCCACCGAGCGCAGTGCGGCGACGTGGGCGACGTGGCGCCGCGCATTCCCTAGAGAGCCGACGCGGCAGGCTGGAGCGAACATGGCAGGCAACAAACCGGTCGTCTGGGTGTCGCGCCCCACCTTCGACAGCGAGATCGCGCGGCTGCGGCCACATTTCGAGGTGCGCGAGGAAACGCGGGAGGCGAAGTTCGCCCCGGCCGAACTGGCGGCGAAGCTGGCCGGCTGCGATGCCGCCATCGTGGGCCTGAAGGAGCGCGTGGACGCGGCCGCGGTGGCCGGCGCGACGCGGCTGCGCATCGTCGCCAACCTCGCGGTGGGCTACGACAACCTCGACCTGGCCGCACTCGTCGCCGCCGGCATCGCCGCCTCCAATACCGCCGACGTGCTCAACGAGAGCGTGGCCGACTACGCCTGGGCGCTGCTGCTGGGCGCGGCGCGACGCATGGGTGCCGCCGAGCGCTGGCTGCGCGCGGGGCAGTGGCACGCCACCGAGTTCAAGGAGTGGCTGGGCGCCGACGTGCGCGGCCATGTGCTGGGCATCCTAGGCATGGGCCGGATCGGCCAGGCCATCGCGCGGCGCGCGCAGGGCTTCGGCATGCCGGTGCTCTACCACAACCGCTCGCGCCTGCCCGCGGATGTCGAGCGCGAATGCCGCGCCCGCTACGTGGACAAGGCGGAGCTGCTGCGCGAATCCGATTTCCTCGTGCTGGTGCTGCCGCTGACGCCGGAAACCCGCCACGCCGTCGGCGCCGCCGAGCTGGCGCAGATGAAGCCCACCGCGGTGCTGGTGAATGTGGCCCGCGGCGGCATCGTGGACGACGCGGCACTGGCCGCCGCGCTGCGCGAAGGCCGCCTTGCCGCCGCCGGGCTGGACGTGTTCGAGGGCGAGCCGCGCGTGCATCCGGACCTGCTCGCGCTCGACAACGTGCTGCTCAGCCCGCATATCGCCAGCGCCACGACCGATACCCGCCGCGCGATGACCGCCGTGGCGGTGGACAATGTGCTGGCGCTGTTCGGCCATGGCCCGCATGCCGGGCATCCGCCGAACCTGCTGAATCCCGAAGCGCTGGCCGTCGTGGCCCGCGCCCCTTTCCCCACCCGTGAAGAACCCACCCGATGAGCAAGAAGAGCAGTTACAAGGTTGCGATGGTCGGCGCCACCGGCGCCGTGGGCGAGACCCTGCTCGCCATCCTCGCCGAGCGCCAGTTCCCGATCAGCGAGCTGGTGCCGCTGGCCAGCGAGCGTTCCGCCGGCAGCAAGGTGGAGTTCGCCGGCAAACAGATAACGGTGCGCAACCTCGAGGACTACGACTTCGCCGGCGTGGACATCGCGTTCTTCTCCGCCGGCGGCTCGGTGAGCAAGGTGCATGTGCCGCGCGCGGCGGCGGCGGGCGCGGTGGTGATCGACAACACCTCCGAGTTCCGCTACCAGGACGACATCCCGCTGGTGGTGAGCGAGGTGAACCCGCATGCCATCGCCCAGTACACCACGCGCGGCATCATCGCCAACCCCAATTGCTCGACCATGCAGATGCTGGTGGCGCTGGCGCCGATCCACCGTGCGGTGGGCATCGAGCGCATCAACGTGGCTACCTACCAGTCGGTGTCCGGTGCGGGCCGCGTGGGCATGGAGGAACTGGGCAGGCAGACCGCGGCCCTGCTCAACTTCCAGGAGGCGGAACCGAAGAAGTTTCCCAAGCAGATCGCCTTCAACGTGATCCCGCACATCGACGAGTTCCAGCCCAACGGCTACACCAAGGAAGAAATGAAGATGGTGTGGGAGACGCGCAAGATCCTGGAGGACGACTCCATCGCGGTGAACCCCACCGCGGCGCGCGTGCCGGTGTTCTACGGCCACTCCGAGGCGGTGCACGTCGAGACGCGCGACAAGATCACCGCCGAGCAGACCCGCGAACTGCTGGAGCACGCCGACGGCGTGGTGGTGATGGACGAGCGCAAGGCCGGCGGCTATCCCACTCCGGTGGGCGACGTGGCCGGCAAGGACCCGGTGTTCGTCGGCCGCATCCGCGAGGACATCTCGCACGACCGTGGCCTGGACATGTGGATCGTCTCGGACAACATCCGCAAGGGCGCGGCGCTCAACGCGGTGCAGATCGCCGAGCGGCTGATCGAGGACTACCTCTGATGCGTTGCCGGGCATGGCTGGCGCTGGGCGGGATGGCGCTCGGCGCGCTGCCGGCGCTGGCCGTGGCCGGCGATGCGCCGGCCGCCGCGGCTTCCGCCGCCACGCCGGCCGCGCTGCAGAAGCAGTTGCGGCAGCGCGACCGGGAGGTCGGCGCGCTTCGGCGCCAGGTCGACCGGCAGGAATCGAAGGGGCGCCAGGCCGGCGAGCGGCTGCGGCAGCAGGAGCGCGAGATCGCCGAGCTGCAGCGCCAGCTCGACGCCGCCCGGGCCGCCGCCGCCCCACGGCAGCGTGAAAATCCGCCCCAAAAATGAGAACCCGCCACAGCAATGCGCCGTAAGCGTTCGCCGCGGCTATTGTTGATTGACTTGCAACTAACTTAAAGTGGCACCTCGTTTCGGTCGTCGCCGCCTCGGCGAGGGCGCGCACGCACCATACGCACATAAAGATAGACAGACACCATAGATAGGCGTCACGGTCGTTCGGGGGAGCACGCGATGAATCGTTCGTTGAAACTGTCGGCGCTGTTGGCGCTCGCTCTGGGCAGCAGCCAGGCGGTGGCGCTGGAGCTGGGCCAGATCCAGGTGAAGTCGGCGCTGGGCCAGCCGCTGCTGGCGGAAATCCCGTTGACGCCCGAGAGCCCGGCGGAACTGCGCAACCTCAGCGCCCGGCTGGCCTCGGCCGAGGATTTCGCCCGCGCCGGCATCAGCGCCGGCCGTCCCGGCATCCCGTTGCAGTTCAGCGTCGCGGGCACCGGCGAGCACAGGGTGATCCGCATCACCAGCACCGCGGCGGTCAACGATCCCTACCTGGACCTGCTGGTCGAGGTCAGCAGCGCCGCCGGCAAGAGCGTGCGCGAATACGCCATCCTGCTCGATCCGCCGGGCGCCGCACAGGCGACCGCCGGGGCGCCGGCCGCCGCCCCGGCACGCAGCGCGCCGAGCCGCCCCGCGCGCGCGGCCGCCGCGGCGCCGCAGCGCCAGCCGGCGCCGGCCTCCCGCGCGGTGGTGACCAGCGACGGCAAGTACGGCCCGGTCGAGCGCGGCCAGACCCTGTCCGGCATCGCGCGGCTCACCGCGCCGGCCGGCACCGACGTCAACCAGATGATGCTGGCGCTCAAGCAGGCCAACCCGGATGCGTTCTACCGCGACAACATCAATGCACTGAAGAGCGGCGCCGTGCTGCGCGTGCCGACCAGCCAGGAGGCCCAGGCCATGGCCGTGGCCGCCGCGGTGGCCGAAGTGCGCCGGCAGAACGGCGACTGGCGCAGCGGCGCCGCCTCGGCGCCGACCACGGTGGCCGATGCGGCGACCCGTGCCGGCACGTCCAGCGCGCCGTCCGGCGCCGCCGACGTGGCGGACCGGCTGACCCTGGTGCCGGCCGCGGAAGGCGGCAAGAGCGCCGGCGCGCGCGGCGGCAAGGGCGAGGCTTCCGCCGCCCTGCGCCAGGATCTCGCGCGCAGCCAGGAGATGCTCACCGCGCTGCAGCAGCAGGGCAGCGAGCTGAAGTCGCGCCTGAAGGACCTGGAAGACATCAACGGCAAGAACGAACGCCTGCTGTCGCTGAAGGACAACGAGATCGCCGATCTCCAGCGCAAGCTCGCCGAGGCGCGCAAGGTTGCGAACCTGCCGGCCGAGCCCGCGGCGGCGAGTACCGCCCATGCGGCCGCCGGCGCGGCGGCGGTCGAGGTGTCCGCCCTCAAGGAGACGGCCGCCGCGCCGTCCAGCGCCGCCACGACCGGCCCCGCCACGGCGGATACCGCCGCTACGGCCGCTGCCACCGGCGCTGTGGCGGCCAGTGCCGCCTCGACGGCCACGCCGCCGCCGGCCGCGGTCCAGCCGGCTCCGGCCAAGGCCAAGCCGGCGCCCGCCGCGCGCAGCCATCCCGCCACGCCGGCCGCATCGCTGGAAGAGCCCTGGTACATGCAGACCTGGGCCTGGGCCGCGGGGCTGGGCGCGATCGTGCTGCTGCTCCTGTTCGCCGTGCTGGGGCGCCGCCGCAAGCCGGCGAAGCCGGCTGTTCCGTCGGGCTCGTCGCTGGCCGACCGTTTCGGCGGCGTCGCGCCGCTGCCCGAAGGCAGCGCCGATCCGGACCAGGACGAACTGCTCGACCAGCTGGCCGAGCATCCGGACGACGTCGGCCTGCACCTGGAACTGGTCAGCCTGTACTACGGCCGACGCGACGTCGAGCATTTCGAGGCGGCCGCCGAGGCCATGCACGCCCACGTGACCGATCCGCAGCAGCCGGAATGGCAGGACGTGGTCGGCATGGGGCGCGATCTCGCGCCGGGCCATCCGCTGTTCCTCGACGGTAGCCATGCCGAGCATGCCGAGACGGCGGAGGACGAGCGCGACGCGCTCAATGCCTTCGACCTGGACCACTACGCCGCCTCGTCCGACGAGACCGTGCTGCAGGCGCCGGCGATGCCGCCGCTGCCGCCGCGCCAGAAGGTCAGCGAATACCACTTCGACTTCAACCTGACGCCGCCCGTCCAGGCCGGCCCGGCCACGCCGGCGGCGACGGAGGACGAGCCCTCGCCGGAGGCCGGGATCGAGCCGATGGCCCCGGCCGCGCATGCCGATCCGGTCGCCGAGGCGGAGAGCGAGCCGCTCGGCGGCTGGCGCTTCGACGAGCCGGAAGCCGATGCCGGCATCCACGAGCTGGGGCAGTTCAGCGACGACCCGATCGACACCAAGCTCGATCTCGCCCGGGCCTACCTGGACATGGGCGACAGCGAAGGCGCCCGCGCCATGCTCGAGGAAGTGCTCGGCGAGGGCAGCCAGATGCAGAAGGACACCGCCAGGCAACTGCTGGAAAACCTGTCCTAGGCGCCGCCGTCCGTTCGACCCGCGCATCGGGCCGGCCTTGCCGGCCCGATGCGTTTGGGCAACTGCTAATCTTGGCTGCCCTGGATTCCCCGATTCCCATGCGCATCGCCCTTGGCATCGAATACGACGGCACCGGCTTCTCCGGCTGGCAGCGGCTGAGCCACGGCCCGACCGTGCAGGCGGCGGTGGAGCAGGCGCTGTCGTTCGTCGCCGCGCATCCGGTGCAGGTGACCTGCGCCGGGCGCACCGACGCGGGCGTGCACGGGCGCTGCCAGGTGGTGCATTTCGACACCGAGGTGCGGCGCGACCTGCGCGGCTGGGTGCTCGGCGCCTGCTCGAACCTGCCGCCCAGCGTGGCCGTGCTGTGGGCGCAGCCGGTGGCGGAGGATTTCCACGCGCGCTTCTCGGCGCGCAGCCGCCGCTACCGCTACGCCATCCTCAACCGGCCGGTGCGCGCGGCGCTGGAAGCGCGCTACGTGACCTGGGAGCGCCACCCGCTCGACGCACGGCGCATGCACGAGGCCGCGCAGGCGCTGGTCGGCGAGCACGATTTCACCGCGTTCCGCGCGATCACCTGCCAGGCTGCGCACGCGCGCCGCGCGGTGCTCGCGGTGAGCGTGCGGCGCGAGGGCGAGCAGGTGCTGGTGGAGATCGAGGCCAACGCCTTCCTGCACCACATGGTGCGCAACATCGTCGGTTCGCTGCTGCCGATCGGGCGAGGCGAGCAGCCGGTGGAATGGATGGGCGCGTTGCTGGCCGGCCGCGACCGCGAGGCGGCCGGGCCGACCGCGCCGTCGTCCGGGCTGACCTTCATCGGGCCGCGCTACGAGGCCCATTGGGGATTGCCGCCCGAGGTCAGCCTGGCCGGGGAGGCCGCATGACGCGCATCAAGTGTTGCGGCATGACCCGGATCGAGGATGCCCTGCTCGCCGCGCAACTCGGCGCCGACGCCATCGGCGTGGTGTTCGCCGCGCGCAGCCCGCGCAAGGTATCGGTGGCCCAGGCGCAGGCGATCGTGCGCGCCGTGCCGCCGTTCGTCGTCACGGTGGCCCTGTTCATGGACGACGACGCGGCCATGGTGGACGAGGTGGTGCGCACGGTGCGGCCGAGCCTGCTGCAGTTCCACGGCGGCGAAAGCGACGACTGGTGCGCGGGTTTCGGCCATCCGTTCCTCAAGGCGGTCGCGATGGGCGAGGGCGAGGCCGCCTTGCCGCGCCTGCGCCGGTATCCGCACGCCTCGGGCCTGCTGCTGGACGGCCACGGCCTGGGCGAGGCCGGCGGCAGCGGCAAGGCCTTCGACTGGTCGCTGATGCCGCGCGACCTCGCGCAGCCGCTGGTGCTGGCCGGCGGGCTGCATGCAGGCAACGTGGCCGAGGCGGTCCGCATCGCGCGGCCGTGGGGCGTGGACGTAGCCAGCGGCATCGAGGCGTCGCCGGGCATCAAGGATGCCGCGCGGATGGAAGCCTTCATCGCCGCGGTGCGCGCGGCGGACGCGCGGGCGGCCTAGCGAACTCGTTGCAGGCGCGCCGTGGCGCTCCGGTGGATCGGCTGCACCGGGACATTGGTCCGGTCCGGCTGGATGAGCAGTGATGCTCCGCATCGGCGACGTTCGATGCTTCCATCGGCGAGCGTGCGGGACTCTTTCGCATAACCACCGATCAGGTGGGCAGCGCCCGTCGCACGGGGCCCGGCTTCTCTCGCCTCAAGGGCCGGCCAGTTCGGCCCGCGCCCAAGCGGCCAGTTCGGCGACGCGCGTGTCGCCGGTCCGCGTCGTCGCCAGTACCCAGCGGCCACCGGTGTCGCAGAAGCCCCAGGGCGCCAGCAGTCGCCCGCTGGCGAGGTCGTCGGCGACCAGCGGCTGCGGCGCGATCGCCACGCCCAGCCCCGCGGCCGCGGCTTCCAGCAGGAAGTACAGGTGCGGCAGGGCCTGCGCCTGGCGCAGCGCATCGGGTGCCAGGCCCATCGCCCGCGCCCATTCGGACCAGGCCTGCGGGCGCGAGGCGGTATAGAGCAGCGGCTCGTCGCACAGCGCGATGGCGGGCATGGCGGCCAGGCGCATGGCGCCGGGGTAGCGCGGGCTGAGTACCGGGCCGATGCGCTCGGGCGCCAGGTCGTGCACCTGCCACGTGGCGGGCCACGGTGGCGATGCCAGCAGCAGCGCGGCATCCACGCCGGCCAGGCTGGCCGGCTCCTCCTGGGCGGCCAGGTGCAGGGTCAGGGACGGCAGCTCATGGCGCAGGCGTTCCAGCCGCGGGATCATCCAGCGCGCCAGCACGCTGCCCGAGCAGCCCAGCACCAGCGCGCCCGCCCGTTCGCGCCGCAGCCTCGCCCAGCCCTCGCGCAGCTGGCCGAAGGCGGCCTGGCAGCTTTCCTGCAGGCGCCGCCCCGCCTCGGTGGCCTCGATGCCGCGGCCCTGGCGCTGGAACAGCGGCTCGCCCAGCGCCTCCTCCAGTATGCGCACCTGCCGGCTGATCGCGCCGTGGGTGACGTGCAGTTCCCGTGCGGCCAGGCTCATGCTGCCCAGCCGCGCGGCCGCCTCGAAGGCGCGCAGGGCGTGCAGCGAGGGCAGGTCCCGATCCGGCATGGTTGTGAGTCTAGCTCACATGAGGCTTCGGATTTTTCGCTTTTCCCTGGGGCTTGCTGGCACTAAGGTGTGAGGCCTTCTGCGATACCCACGAGAGACTCCCATGCCGGACATCCAGGATTTCCACCGCTTCCCGGACGAGCGCGGCCGCTTCGGCGACTACGGCGGCAGCTACGTGGCCGAGACGCTGATGGCGCCGCTGGCCGAGCTGACCGAAGCCTACCTGCGCCTGCGCCAGGATCCGGCCTTCGTCGCCGAGCTGGACCGCGACCTGGCAAACTACGTGGGCCGGCCCAGCCCGGTCTATTTCGCCGAGCGGTTGACCAAACATGTGGGCGGCGCGCGCATCCTGCTCAAGCGCGAGGACCTCAACCACACCGGCGCGCACAAGATCAACAACACCGTGGGCCAGGCGCTGGTGGCGCGGCACATGGGCAAGGCCCGCATCATCGCCGAGACCGGCGCGGGCCAGCACGGCGTGGCCAGCGCCACGGTGGCGGCGCGGCTGGGGCTGAAGTGCGTGGTCTACATGGGCGCGGTGGACATCGAGCGGCAGAAGATCAACGTCTACCGCATGAAGCTGCTCGGCGCGGAGGTGGTGCCGGTGACCTCCGGCTCGAAGACGCTGAAGGACGCACTGAACGAGGCGATGCGCGACTGGGTCACCAACGTGGCCGACACCTTCTACATCATCGGCACCGTGGCCGGTCCGCACCCGTACCCGCTGATGGTGCGCGACTTCAACGCCATCGTGGGCCGCGAGGCGCGCGCGCAGGTGCAGCAGCAGTACGGCCGCCTGCCCGACGTGCTCACCGCCTGCGTGGGCGGCGGCTCCAACGCGATGGGGCTGTTCCACGCCTTCCTCAACGACCGCGGGGTGCGCATCGTGGGCGCCGAGGCGGCGGGCTTGGGTCTAGCCACCGGCCACCACGCCGCGTCGCTGGCGGCGGGACGACCCGGCGTGCTGCACGGCAACCGCACCTACGTGCTGTGCGACGACGACGGCCAGATCACCGAGACGCACTCGATCTCCGCCGGCCTGGACTATCCCGGCGTCGGCCCCGAGCACGCCTTCCTCAAGGACGCCGGCCGCGCCGAGTACGTCGGCGTCACCGACGCGGAGGCATTGGAAGCCTTCCATCTCCTGTGCCGCACCGAAGGCATCCTGCCGGCGCTCGAATCCAGCCACGCGGTGGCGCAGGCAATCAAGCTGGCGCGCGAGTACCCGAAGGACGGCATCGTGCTGTGCAATTTGTCCGGCCGCGGCGACAAGGATGTGCATACGATTGCCGCGCGCGAAGGAGTGCAGGTATGAGAGCGGGATTCGGGATTCGGAATTGGGGATTCGGCAAAAGCGGGCGACCTCGCTGTGGACGCGTTCCGCGCAAGCTCGAGGCTTTCGCCTTCCCATCGCCGGCCATCCATTTCCCATTCGAGTAAACGCATCATGTCGAATCCCCAATTCCGAATCCCGAATCCCGGCTCCCAACGCATTGACGCCCGCTTCGCCCAGCTCAAGGCCGCCAACCGCACCGGCCTGATCCCGTTCGTCACCGCGGGCGATCCGTCGCCGGACCACGCGGTGGCACTGATGCACGCCCTGGTGGCGGCGGGCGCCGACCTGATCGAGCTGGGCGTGCCGTTCTCCGATCCGATGGCCGACGGCCCGGTGATCCAGCACGCCAGCGAGCGCGCCATCGCCCGGGGCGTCGGGCTGGGCGACGTGCTGGGCTGGGTCGCCGGGTTCCGCCAGCGCGACACGCAGACGCCGGTGGTGCTGATGGGCTACCTCAACCCGATCGAGATCCACGGCTACGAACGCTTCGCCGGCGAGGCGGTGGCGGCCGGCGTGGACGGCGTGCTGGTGGTGGACTGCCCGCTGGAGGAATCGGCCGTGCTGGCGCCGCTGCGCGCGGCGGGCCTGCGGCAGATCCTGCTCGCCGCGCCGACGACGGCGCCCGAACGCCTGGCGAAGCTGTGCGAGGCGGCCGAGGGTTTCCTCTACTACGTGTCGTTCGCCGGCATCACCGGCGCGGCGCGGCTCAGCACCACGGACATCGCCGCGCGCGTGGCCGAGCTGCGCGGGCGTTCGGCCGCGCCGGTGGCGGTGGGCTTCGGCGTGCGCGACGCGCAGAGCGCCAAGGCCATCGCGGGCTTCGCCGACGCGGTGGTGATCGGCAGCGCGCTGGTGGAACGGCTGGACGGCGCCGCATCGGAAGCGGAGATCGCCGAGCGGGTACAGGCCTTCCTCCCGCCGATCCGCGCAGCGCTCGACGCACGCTGAGGCCGGCGGCGAGACGCCTCCGCTTCCACGCCGTCCCGGCGAAGGCCGGGATCCAGCGACTTCGGGCCATCGAAGCGCAGAGGCGCTGGATTCCAGCCTTCGCTGGAATGACGCTTTGTAGGGTGGGGCCTGGGTGCCTGCATCCGCCAACCGGTTCCGTTCCTGCCCGTCATCCCGGCGAAGGCCGGGATCCAGTGACTTCGGGCCCATCGAAGCGCAGAGGCGCTGGATTCCAGCCTTCGCTGGAATGACGCTTTGTCGGGTGGGGCCGGGGTGCCTGCATCCGCCAGCCGGTTCCGTTCCTGCCCGTCATCCCGGCGAAGGCCGGGATCCAGTGACTCCAGGCCCATCGAAGTGCAGAGGCGCTGGATTCCAGCATGCGCTGGAATGACGCTTTGTAGGGTGGGGCCGGGGTGCCTGCATCCGCCAGCCGGTTCCATTCCTGCCCGTCATCCCGGCGAAGGCCGGAATCCAGTGACTCCAGGCCCATCGAAGTGCAGAGGCGCTGGATTCCAGCCTTCGCTGGAATGACGCTTTGTCGGGTGAGGCAGGTGCCTGCATTCGCCAGCCGGTTCCGTTCCGCTCGTCATCCCGGCGAAGGCCGGGATCCAGCGACTTCGGGCCATCGAAACGCAGAGGCGCCGGATTCCAGGGTTCGCCTGAATGCCCCTCCCGGGCGAGAGCGGCCGGGCTTCTCGGGTAGAATGGCCGCTTGTCCAGAGGTACCGCTATGAACTGGTTGCAGAAAATCATGAGCCCGCGTGCGCGCACGCAGAACACCAGCGCCGGCAAGGGCAAGGTGCCCGAGGGCGTATGGGAGAAGTGCGGCGGCTGCGGCACGGTGCTGTACCGGCCGGAGCTGGAGCGCAACCTGATGGTTTGCCCCAAGTGCGGCCACCACCACTACATCGGCGCGCGCGCGCGCCTGCTGTCGCTGTTCGACGAGGGCTCGACGCAGGAGCTGTGGGCGAGCCTGGAGCCGACCGACCCGCTGAAGTTCCGCGATTCGAAGAAATACCGCGACCGCATCGTCGCCGCGCAGAAGTCCACCGGCGAGAAGGATGCGCTGCTGGCGATGGGCGGCAAGCTCAAGGGCCGCCCGCTGATGGCTGTGGCGTTCGAGTTCGCCTACATGGGCGGCTCGATGGGGTCGGTGGTGGGCGAGAAGTTCACCCGCGCCGCCGAGAAGGCGCTGGCCGACCGGAGCGCGCTGGTGTGCTTTTCCGCCACCGGCGGCGCGCGCATGCAGGAGGCGCTGTTCTCGCTGATGCAGATGGCCAAGACCTCGGCCGCGCTTGCGCGCCTGCGCGATGCCGGCGTGCCGTACATCAGCGTGCTGACCAACCCGACCACCGGCGGCGTGTCCGCCAGCCTGGCGATGCTCGGCGACATCAACATCGGCGAGCCGAAGGCGCTGATCGGCTTCGCCGGCCCGCGCGTGATCGAGCAGACCGTGCGCGAGACGCTGCCGGAAGGCTTCCAGCGTTCGGAGTTCCTGCTCGAGCACGGCGCGATCGACATGATCGTCGACCGCCGCGAGATGCGCGACAAGCTGGCCGACCTGTTCGGCCTGCTGACGAAGGCGCCGCGCGCGGCCTGAGCCGCTCGCACGCTCGCTGCACGACGATGCCGCCTCCGGGCGGCATCGTCGTTTCCGCAGCAACGTTTTCCACAGCCGGTGTGGATGCCTTCCGGATAAGCCTGTGGAAAAAGCGCGTGCCGCGCTTTGCCGACAATCACTTGGCACGCGCTGACGGAATTTTGCGCAGGAGGCGCGCGACGGATGCGCGGTTTTCCACAGCGATTGTGGAACCGGCTGGGCAAAGCCTGTGGATAGGTGTCCTATCCGCCTGATCGCAAAGCATGTCGCGACGGCGTGCGCAGAAACTGCTCAGCGCGAGGCTTTTCCGAATTCGCCCGATCCCTCCGGAACCGTCGTCATCCCGGCGAAAGCCGGGATCCAGTGCCTTTGGATGCAGCGACGCCGGATGACCGACCAACCTTTTCGGCTGTCGAGAGGCGCCCTCCCGCCCGTGCAGCAATGACCGGATCAGACTCCCAGGCCGACCCAGCCATGCAGCACGGACACGCGCGCCAGCCACAGCGACAACGTGCCGAGCCCGCCCCCGATGGCGATCGCGGCGAGCACGTCGCTCGGATAGTGCAGCCCGAGGATCACCCGCGACGCCGCGACCAGCGCGGTGAAGCCCAGCAGCAGCGGCGCCAGCAGCGGATACCAGGCCAGCGCGACGAGGGTGAAGCTCACCGCCTGCAAGGTGTGTCCGGAGGGAAAGCTGAACTCGTCCAGCGGCGGCACGTGGGCGATCACGCCGGGGCAGGCGCGATACGGCCGCGGCCGGCGCGTCCAGCGCTTGAGCAGGCGGTACAGCAGCAGCGCGGCGAGCCCGGTGGCGGCCATGTGCGCGGCGGCGGCGAGGCCGCGCCAGCCGTCGAACGACACCAGCGCGAGCATCAGCGCGTACCAGAACACGCCGTCGCCGAGCCGGCTGACCGCGCCGAAGAACACGCCGACCGCGCGCCGCGCGCCCCAGCGGTTGGCGGCGACGCACATGCGCCGGTCGAAGGCGAAGCGCGGGCCCAGCGGCAGCTCAGGCGTGGGCAGCGGTGGCATGGTGCTCATGGCGGTCCTCCTCGGCCAGTTCGCGCAGCAGGCTTTCGAATTCGCGGATCACCGCGTCCGGCGACAACCGCGCCATGCTGGCGTGCGCGGCGCGGCCCATGTGGCGGATCAGGGTGGGGTTGCCAGCCAGCGTCGCCGTCGCGTCGACGAACGCCTGCGCCTGGCCGGCCCCGATGCGGTAGCCGTTGCGGCCGTCGTCGAGGTGATCGCGCGCGGCGCCTTCCTCGTAGGCCACCACCGGCAGGCCGGCGGCGAGTGCCTCCAGGATCACGTTGCCGAAGGTCTCGCTGAGGCTGGGGAACGGGAACAGGTCGGCGCTGGCGTAGTGCCGCGCCAGCGATTCGCCGCGCTGCACGCCGGCGAAGATGAAGTCGGGGTTCGTCTCGCGCAGTGCGGCGCGCGCGGGGCCGTCGCCGACCCACACGTAGCGCGCGCCCGGCACTTGCCGCTGGACGGCGCGAAACGCCTCCACCGCCAGTTGCAGGTTCTTCTCCGCGGCGATGCGGCCGACGTACAGCAGCACCGGCGTGTTGCCGTCCGCGCCCCATTGCGCGCGCAGGGCGGCGTCGCGACGGCGCGGATGGAACAGCACGGTGTCCACCGCCCGGCGCAGCAGGCGCGCGCTGTCCACGCCGAGCCGGCGCAGCTCGTGCGCAAGCGCGTCGGTGGGCACCAGGGTGGTGGCGGCGCGGCGATGGAAGCGGCGCAGATAGCCGCGCACCGCCGGCGTGAGGAAACCCACGCCGTAGTGGTCGGCATAGGCGTCGAAGCGGGTGTGGAAGCCGGTCGCCGCCGGGATGCCGAGCCGGTTCGCCGCGCGCAGCGCGGACCAGCCGAGCGGGCCTTCGGTGGCGACGTAGACGGCGTCGGGGCGCAGGCGCGTCCAGCGCTCGCGCAGGCTGCGCCCGGCCGGCAGGCCGAAGCGCAGGCCCGGATAGCGCGGCAGCGCCGCGCCGCGCACTTCCAGCGCGACGATGCCGGGTTCGTCGGCATGCGGCGACGGCTGGCGCGGCCGGACCAGGTCGATGGTGTGGCCGCGCGCAGCGAGGCCGGCGGCGAGGCCGTGCACGGTCAGGGCGACGCCGTTGATCTCCGGTGGATAGGTTTCGCTGACGATGCCGATGCGCATGGCGCTACCTGTGCTGGCCCGGCACAGCATCGAAGCGCGCGGTTGCGCCGCAGTGGCACCGGCGTGACCAGGACATGACAGCGGCCGCCCCGGGCCGCGGTGGGGATGGTTACACTGGGGCCTCTCGTCACCGCGGAGCCATGTCCATGAAACGCATCCTGCTCGCCCTCGCACTGTCCACCGCCGGCGCCGGCGCGATCGCCGCCGACGCGCCGGGCCTGCCGGTCACCAAGGCGCCCGCCGGCGCCGAGGTCTACATCATCGCGCCGAAGGACGGCGCCACCGTGGGCCGCGACGTCACCGTCCGCTTCGGGCTCAAGGGCATGGGCGTGGCGCCGGCCGGCGTGGCGAAGGAACACACCGGGCACCACCACCTGCTGGTGGACGTGAAGGACCTGCCGGCCGCCGGCCAGCCGATTCCGAAGGATGCAACGCACATCCATTTCGGCGGCGGGCAGACCGAGACCACGATCAAGCTCGAGCCGGGCACGCACACGCTGCAGCTCGAACTGGGCGACGCCAACCACGTGCCGTTCGATCCGCCGGTGGTGTCGAAGCGGATCACCGTCCACGTGAAGTAAGCGCGTAAGATGAATCGTCGCCGCCGCGGCGGCAACCGTCATCGGGAGCGATGCCATGAAGCCTCTCTTGGTCGGCCTGTTGCTGGCATGCGCCCCGCTGGCGGCGGCCTCCGTGCAGGATTCGCCGTCGGCCGGCGGCACCGAGGGCCGGGCGTCGCACCGCCCGTTGTTCGACGTGAAGTTCGTGCTGGTGAAGGCGCCGGTCGAGCCGAAGGAACCGCACTTCGATGCCGGCGGCGAGCTGCCGGCGATCCAGTGGCGGCCGCTGTCGTCCGGTTACCTGTCGCTGGGCCCGGTGCGCAGCGATCCGAACGTATTCGTCTGCCGGGGCTGGCAGTGCGCGGGGTGGCCGGACTGAGCGATGGCCGCGGCCGGTCGCCGCGGGCCGGTGCTCACTGCCCGAAGTATACGGACAGCCCCAGGCCGGCCGACCACTCGGGAATCCGCCCGCCCAGGCGCCGGCGGAAGCTGCCGTCGAGCTGCAGGTGCCCGGTGGGCTGCCAGGCCACGCCCGCGCCGGCGAGGGTGCCGCTGCCTCCGGCCGGCACGTGCTGCCACGCGGCTTCGGCATAGAGCGCCAGGGCGGACGTCACCGCGAAGCTGTCGCTTAAGGCGAGGGTGCCGCCGCCGTGCCCGCCTTGGCGGAGTTGTTCCAGGTAGGCGGCGATGCCGTTGCGTTCGTCCAGTTGCAGGTTGACGTCGACGCCGAGCAGGTACTGCCGCTGCGCGTTGCGGAAATCGCGCGCGCCGTCGGTGAATTCCACGCTGCCCAGCAGGCCCCATTGCAGCGCCGGGTCCGCCGAGGGCAGGGCGAGCTTGAGCCCAGCGCTGCTGTCGCCGCGGCCGTGGCTGGTCCGGTCGGGCCCGGCGCCGTGCTGGTACAAACGGTTGTACGGGGAGCCGCCGAGCTGGAGTTCCAGCGCATGGCCCAGGCCGATGCGCAGCAGGCTGTCGAAGGCGTATTGCGACTGGCTGGCGCCGTCCTGCCGGTCGCGGCTCCAGTCGGGCAGACCCTGCTCGAAGGCGACCGTACCCGGGGCCAGCACGGTCGGCGAAAAGCCCAGCCCGGGCCGGTCGTAGCCGGGGCCGTCGGCCCGCGCCGCCGCCGCCGCGCCCAGCGCCAGCAGCCCCGGCAGCGCGAGCGACCACGGCCTGCGCCGGTGGTATCGGCTAAAATCCGCCATTTGCCGCCTCCCGAAAGAATCCCATGACCGTCCGTACCCGCTTCGCTCCCAGCCCCACCGGCTTCCTGCACATCGGCGGCGCGCGCACCGCGCTCTACTGCTGGCTGGAGGCGCGCCGCCGCGGCGGCCAGTTCGTGCTGCGCATCGAGGATACCGACCGCGAGCGTTCCACGGACGAGGCGGTGCAGGCGATCCTCGACGCGATGCAGTGGCTCGACCTGAGCGCCGACGAAGCGCCGGTCTACCAGACGCACCGGCTGGAACGCTACAGGCAGGTGGCCGACGAGCTGCTGAAGGCCGGCAAGGCCTACTACGCCTACGAGAGCAAGGAAGAGATCGAGGCGATGCGCGAGGCCGCCATGGCGAAGGGCGAGAAGCCCCGCTACAACGGCTATTACCGCGACCGCAACGAGCCCGGCTTCCATGAGGCCCGCCGCGACGATCCGAACCGGGTGATCCGCTTCAAGAACCCGCTGGAAGGCTCGGTGGTGTTCGAGGACAAGGTGAAGGGCCGGGTGGAATGGGCCAACGCCGAGCTGGACGACCTGGTGATCTTCCGCTCTGACGGCTGGCCCACCTACAACTTCGCCGTGGTGGTGGACGACATCGACATGGGCATCACCGAGGTGATCCGCGGCGACGACCACGTCAACAACACGCCGCGCCAGATCAACATCTACAAGGCCCTCGGCAAGCCCGTGCCGGAATTCGCGCACCTGCCGATGATCCTGGACAAGGAGGGCAAGAAGCTCTCCAAGCGCACCAACTCGGTCAGCGTGATGGAGTACCGCGAGGAGGGCTACCTGCCGCATGCGATCCTCAACTACCTGGTGCGGCTGGGCTGGTCGCACGGCGACCAGGAGATCTTCTCGCGCGAGGAGATGATCCGCCTGTTCGACGTCGCCGACGTCAACAAAGCCGCCTCGCGCTTCGACACCGAGAAGCTCGGCTGGCTCAACCAGCACTACCTCAAGAGCGAGGACCCGCAGGCGCTGGCGCCGGAATTCGAATGGCACCTGCAACGCGCCGGCATCGACTTCTCGAAGGGGCCGCAGCCCGCCGACGTGATCGTGGCGCTGCGCGACCGCGTGCACACGCTCAAGGAAATGGCCGAGCGCGCGAAGGTCTGGTACGGCCCGATCGCCGAGTGGGACGACAAGGCGGTCGCCAAGCACCTGCGCAACGACAGCGCCGTCGCGGTGCTGGGCGAGGCGAAGGCGCTGCTGGCCGGGTGCGAGTGGAAGCCCGAGCCGATCCACCAGGCGATCGAGCAGATCGCCGCGAAGCTCGGGCTGGGCATGGGCAAGATCGCCCAGCCGCTGCGCGTGGCGATGACCGGCACCCAGGTCTCGCCGTCCATCGACCACACCATCTACCTGGCCGGCCGCGACGAGGCGCTCAGGCGCATCGACGACGCGATGGCGCGGGCGCAGGGCTGATGGACGCGGCCGGCGCGGCGGCACGCTGAGGCCGGGATGGACACCTTGCTCGCCAGGGCCCTGCAAGGCGTCGATCCCGACGCCCCCGGCGCGTTCTGGCGGGTGTTCTTCAACCTCATGGCGATGGTGCCGTGGGGGGCGCTGTTCTGGTGGAGCCTGGCGTTCGTGCTGGTCGGGGCGGTGCTCGGCGCCTGGCGCGGGCGCCTCGCCGAAGGCATCGTCTGGGCGCTGGTGCTCGGCCCGTTCGGCTGGTTCGTGGTGCTGGCGAGGCCGCGCAGGCCGCGCGTCGGGCCGCCGCCGCTGCCGCGCTGAAGCTGCGGGGCCGGCGATCCGGCGGTGTATCATGGCGGCCGAGGTGAACCCATTGAGCAAGGTCGCAACCGGCAGACTGCATTCGCACCACCACGACGACCCCAAGGGCTTCGTCGCGGCGGTCGAGCACGCCAGCGAGGAGCGCGGGCTGCGGCTGACCCCGCTGCGCAAGGAAGTGCTGGAGCTGGTCGCCGCCGCCGGCAAGCCGGTGAAGGCCTACGACCTGCTCGACCAGTTGCGCAGCAAGCACGGCAACGCCGCGCCGCCGACGGTCTACCGCGCGCTCGACTTCCTGCTGGAGCACGGCTTCATCCACAAGCTGGAATCGATCAACGCCTTCGTGTCCTGCCACCATCCGGCCGAGGCGCACCAGGTGCCGTTCCTGATCTGCGACGTCTGCTCCAGCGCGCAGGAAGTGTGCGACGAGCGCGTGGCCGCGCTGATCGAGGCCCAGGCCCAGGCGTTCGGTTTCCGCCCGCAGGCCCAGACGCTGGAAGTGCACGGCGTCTGCAAGCACTGCCGCAAGGGCTGACCCGGTAGCGGAATAAGGTGCGGGGCGCGTCACTCCAGTGAGGCGCCCCGCGTTTCCGGTGGTTGGCGGGGAGGTAGCATGCCGCACCGGAAAGTGAACTGGATGGCTCCGCCTGCCTGGGCCGTTCGCGCGTTCCACGCGCGGACTGCGGCGCCGGGTCCACCTTCCCTGGGTCCATGTTCCCCCGATCTGAACGATCCCCTGGTCAGATCGCGCAGGACCGGAAATGTTCCTGCGCTGGTCCAACGATCCCTGGAACGCACCATCGCGGGCAAGCGTTGACACGTCCTTGTCGCCGCCCATACCGGATGGCCTTCGTTGCCCGATGGAACCCGCCGCGCATGCGCTCCTGGCGCCTTCGGTCGTCTTTCGCGGCCGGGGCGGCTTCCAGCATGCCGGACCCGGTAGCGTTTTGATATGTTATAAAGTAACATAACTTGCCTGCAAACCGGCAAGCCCTCACCCTAGGCGACCAGAGCCCTCCCATGGACCCCGAGCAAGTGGACAAATCACGCGGCTGGCAGCTTGCCGACCGGATCGGCGCCATCGCTTCCTTCCTGTGCGCCATCCACTGCGCCGCCCTGCCGTTCGTACTCGGGATGCTGCCGCTGCTCGGCCTGGAGTTCCTGGCCGACCATCGCTTCGAGCGAGGCTTCGTGATGTTCGCCTGCGTGCTCGCGCTGGTGGCCTTGTACAACGGCTACCGCCGCCATCATCGCCCGCAGTCGCTGCTGCTGGCGGCACCCGGCCTGGCCCTGCTGCTGCTCGGGGTCACCTACGCCGAGTCCGTGCGCCCGTCCGTGCTGCACAGCGTGCTGGTGACCTGTGGCGGCCTGCTGGTGGCGGCGGCGCATTTCGTCAACCTGCGCATGGATCGCCGGCACGTGCACGTGCACGGCCCGCATTGCGCGCACTGAGCCGGCGGGCGCCGGGTGATTGTGTAACGGCGCAGCCCCTTCCTAGCATGCCGGCATGGACATGACGCACGACCACCACGGTCACGACCACGACCACGACCACGACCACGACCACGACCACGACCACGACCACGATCATGCGCACGGCGATACCGGCCGCGGGCGCGAGCGCAAGCTGCTGTTCGCCTTCGTGCTGACCACGGCGATGATGGCGGCCGAGGCCGCGGGCGGCCTGTGGTCCGGGTCGCTGGCGCTGCTGGCCGACGCCGGCCACATGATGGTCGACGCGCTCGCGCTGCTGCTCGCCTTCGTCGGCGCGTGGCTGGCGACCAAGCCGGCCGACGCGCGGCGCAGCTACGGCTATGGCCGGCTGGAAGTGCTGGCCGGCTTCGTCAATGCGCTGACCCAGTTCGTGCTGGTCGGCTTCATCGCATGGGAGGCGGTCGAGCGCCTGCTGCAGCCGGCGCAGATCCTTTCCGGCGTGATGCTGGCGGTCGCCGTGGCCGGCCTGCTGGTGAACCTGCTGGTGCTGCGCACCCTGCACGGCCATGCCCACGACGACGTCAACATGGCCAGCGCCAGCCTGCACGTGCTGGGCGACCTGCTCGGCTCGGTGGGCGCGGTGCTGGCGGCGCTGGCGGTGCGCTGGCTCGGCTGGAACTGGGCCGACCCGGTGCTCTCGCTGCTGGTCTCGCTGCTGATCCTCAACAGCGCCTGGCGGCTGCTGCGGCGTTCGGCGCACATCCTGCTCGAAGGCGTCCCGGAAGGGCTCGACACGGCCGAGGTGGAGACCGCGCTGCGCCAGGCCGACGGCTCGATCCGCGACGTCCACCACCTGCACGTGTGGCAGCTTGCCTCGGGCTCGCGCATGGCGACCGTGCACGTCGAGCTGTACGACGACGGCGCCGGCGCGGCGGCGCTGGCGGCGATCAACCGCACGCTGCTGCAGCGGTTCGGCATCCGGCACGTGACGGTGCAGGTCGATCCCGGGCATTGCCCGGACCGGGTGCGCGGCTGCGGCGGGCACGACCACGCCTGACTCTTGCGCTTTGGCCGGTCACTGCTACGATGTCCGGCCGTTCACGCATTACGAATCAAGGAGTTCCCATGGGTAAGGGCGATCGCAAGACCCGTCGCGGCAAGACCTACCGCGGCAGCTACGGCAACAGCCGTGCACACGCCGCGCAGCCGGCCGTGGCCGGTGGCAAGCCCACCGTGACCAAGCCGGCCGCCGCCAAGAAGGCCGCGCCGAAGAAGAAGTCCGCCTGATCCGAAGGGATCCGATGGCCTGCCGAAAGCCCCGCCGAAGCGGGGCTTTCGCGTTTCCGGGGCCGCCATTCCGGCCCGCGCGAGGCCATCGCCGGACGCGGCGGCAAGCCGGCCCTTGTCCCGGACACCGGCGCGTTTCCTTTTCGCCGGAAATACGCCTGCTTCACCGCCGCTGTGGAAGGGTATGCGCGCGGTACAAGGAGTCGGCGATGCACATGATCGATACAGCCGATCGGGCGGCCTGCGCGGCGCCCAACCCTCCGGGACGGAGCGCGCTGATCATCATGGACATGATCAACACGCTGGATTTCGAAGGTGGAGAGGCCCTGCTGGAGCAGGCCACGCCGATCACGCGCCAGATCGCGCGGCTGCGGCACCGCTACCGCGCAAACCAGTGCCCGGTGATCTACGCAAACAGCAATTTCGGCGACTGGCACGCGGATTTCGCGCAGGTGATCGGCCGCTGCCGCCGGTCGGGCTCGCGCGGCGCCCGCCTGTCCGACGAGCTGGTGCCGGACGCGCGGGATTATTTCGTGCTCAAGCCGAGCCATTCGGCGTTCTACCAGACGCCGCTGGTGGTGCTGCTGGAAACGCTGCAGGTGGACGCGATCACCCTGGTCGGCATCGCCGGCGACGAGTGCGTATTGCATACCGCGCTGGACGCGCAGATGCGCGTCTATCCGCTGTGGGTGCCGGTCGACGGCGTGGCGTCGCTGACCTTCGAGCGCAACGAACGGGCGCTGGCCTGCATGAACGAGGTGGCCGGCGCCGACATTTCGCCGATCGATGCGCGGGCGTCGGCCGCGCAACCGCGCACCGGAGACACGCCATGACTTCTTCCGACCGCAAGGGCGGCAGGCATCCGGACCCGGAACGGCCCGGCTCGGCGGAATCGGAGGCGGAGCGCCGCCTGCGAAAGCAGAGGGAAGACGAGATCCAGGACGAGTCATTGGAAGAGACGTTCCCGGCCAGCGATCCGGTAGCGCCCTTCATTCCGACCAGGCCGCCGGAGGACTGAGCACAGGCCGGCCGGCGGTCAGGCCGTGGCGGCCATGCTGCGGCCCTCGATCACCAGCTCGCGCAGCAGGCCGTGGCCGCCGATCCAGTAGCACAGCTCGGCCGGCTGCCGCAGATGCCACACGGCCAGGTCGGCGCGCAGGCCCGGCGCCAGCGCGCCGCGGTCGTCCAGGCCCAGCGCGCGCGCCGCGTTCACGGTAACGCCGCGCAATGCCTCCTCCGGCGTCAGCCGGAACAGGGTGCAGGCCATGCCGGCGGCGAGGCGCAGCGACAGCAGCGGCGAGGTGCCGGGGTTGCAGTCGGTGGCGACCGCGATCGGCACGCCGTGCGCGCGCAGCGCATCGACCGGCGGCAGCCTGGTTTCGCGCAGCGCGTAGAACGCGCCGGGCAGCAGTACCGCGACCGTGCCGGCCGCCGCCATCGCGGCGATGCCGGATGCGCTCAGGTGCTCCAGGTGGTCCGCCGACAGGCCGCGGTACTCGGCGACCAGGGCGGCGCCGTCCAGGTCGGACAACTGCTCGGCATGCAGCTTGACCGGCAGGCCGAGCTGCCTGGCGCGGTCGAAGACGCGCCGCGTCTCGGCGCGGGTGAAGCCGATGCCTTCGCAGAAGGCGTCGACCGCATCGACCAGGCCCTCGGCGGCGAGCGCGGGCAGCATCTGGTCGCACACCAGCGCGACGTAGCCGTCGCGGTCGTCCCTGTACTCGACGGGCAGGGCGTGCAGGCCGAGGAAGGTGCTGCGCACGTCGAGTCCGAGCGTCTCGCCGAGGCGGCGCGCGACGCGCAGCATGCGCCGCTCGGTTTCCGGTTCCAGCCCGTAGCCGGACTTGATCTCCAGCGTGGTCACGCCGTCGGCGAGCAGGGCGCGCGCGCGCGGCAGGCTCTGCCGGAACAGCGCCTCTTCGCCGGCCGCGCGGGTCGCCGCGACGGTGGAGACGATGCCGCCGCCGGCGCGGGCGATTTCCTCGTAGCTGGCGCCGTTCAGGCGCAGGTCGAACTCGTGCGCGCGGTCGCCGCCGAACACCAGATGGGTATGGCAGTCGACCAGCCCGGGCGTGACCAGCGCGCCGTCGAGCGACTGCACCTGCGCGGCGAGCGCGTCCGGTGCGCCGGGAAGTTCGTCGCGCCGGCCCACCCAGGCGATCCTGCCGTCCTGCAGCGCGATCGCGCCGTCTTCGATCAGGCCGTACGGCCGGTCGCCACGGAAGGTGGCCAGGGTCGCGTCGAGCAGCAGCCGGTCCCAGCGGGAAGCGTTCATGCGGTGGGGTTCTCGTCGATGGATGGCGGCTCGGCGGGGTCCGGCACGTTCGGCGTGGCGGGGTCTTCCACCATGGCGGGCCCGGGCTGCGCGGCGGCATCCTCGTGCCGTGCCTGGGCTTCGCGCCGCGCCACTTCGTGTTCGTAGCCTTCGATCAGCCGGTCGGCCAGCGCGCGGTACACCGGCTTGCGGCACAGCAGCGAGGAAGCGGCGCGCGCGAGCAGGCAGGTGGCCATGATCGGCAGCGCCATCTGCTGGTTCGCGGTCAGCTCCATCGAGATCACCGTGGCGGTGAGCGGCGCCTGCGTCACGCCCGACAGGTAGGCGGCCATGCCGAGCAGCACCACCGCCGCCGGATCGACGCCGGCCAGCAGGTGGCTGATGTTGGCGCCCAGCCCCGCGCCCACCGCGAGCGCCGGCGAGAAGATGCCGCCGGGGATGCCGGCCCAGTACGAGGCGATGTTGCCGAGGAACTTGAGGGCGCCGAACGCCTCCACGGTATCGCTGTGGCCTTCCAGGATCGCCCGCGCCTGGGCGTAGCCGGTGCCGTACAGGCCGGTGCGGGTAAGCAGGCTGAGCAGTACCAGGGCCAGGCCGCAGGCCGCGGCGAACAGCACCGGCTGGCGCGCGCGCAGGCGGCCCACCACGCCGCGCAGGCCGCGGTCGTGGGGCAGGATCAGCCGCGCGAACAGGCCGCCGGCGAGCCCGCAGACCAGCCCGGTGGCGAGCACCGCCAGCCACGCCTTGCCCAGCGGCAGGCCGATGTCGAGCCGGCCGAAATAGGCGTAGTTGCCGAGGATGCCGAGCGACACCACGCCGGCGATGATCACCGCGGTGAGCAGGATGCCGCTCATGCGGTGCTCGAAGGCGCCGCTCATCTCCTCGATCGCGAACACCACCCCGGCCAGCGGCGTGTTGAACGCGGCGGCCAGGCCGGCGGCGGAGCCGGCGAGGATGAAGCGGCCCGCCGCGGTGGGATCGGCGAAGCCGAAGCGCCGGCCCAGCGAGTACAGCAGGCCGGCGCCGACGTGCACGGTCGGCCCCTCGCGTCCCACCGAGGCGCCGCCGAGCAGGGCGGCGAGGGTGAGGCCCATCTTGCCCAGCGCCACGCGCAGCGACAGCAGGCTCTTGCGGAACGGCTCGTCCTCCACCTTCAGCGCGGCGATCGCCTGCGGGATGCCCGAGCCGCGCGTGGGCTTGAGCACGCCCTGGGTGAGCCAGGCGAGCAGGGCGAAGGTCGGCGGGGTGATCAGCAGCGGCCAGAGCCGGTTGTGCTGCACCACCCGGTGGAACAGGCCGAACACGTAGTCCGCCGCGGTGGCGAAGCCGACGGCCGCGAGGCCGACCAGCACCGCGCCGGCCCAGAACAGGATGCGCCGGCGCCATTGCACGGCCGAGAACAGGTCCGATCCGCCCAGCCGCGGCAGGCGGCCGGGCGGCGGCGCGTGGTCGGCATCGTCCGCGTGGGGTGGTTGACCGCTCATGCCGAGGCGTCCGGTTTGCGGGTCCAGCGCGTCTCGTACAGGTCGAAGCGGCGGTCCTTCAGGTTCTGCACCGCACCGGCGTTGCGCGCGCGGGCCAGGCTTTCCAGCCGCAGGTCGGCGAACAGCACGGTCTCGATGTTCGGCGTGGAGTCGGCGGCGATGCCGTCGCGCGCGAACGGGAAGTCGCTCGGCGTGAGGATGCAGCTCTGGCCGTACTGGATGTCGAAGTTGTTCACCCCGGGCAGGTTGCCGACGTTGCCGGACAGCACCACGTAGCACTGGTTCTCGATCGCGCGCGCCTGCGAGCAGTAGCGCACGCGCAGGTAGCCCTCGCGCACGTCGGTGCAGAACGGGACGAACAGGATCAGCGCGCCCTGGTCGACCAGATGGCGCGCCACTTCGGGGAACTCCGAGTCGTAGCAGATCATCACGCCGATCGGGCCGCAGTCGGTCTGCACGGTGGCGGCGCCGTCGCCGCCGGTGATGTTCCACACCGTGCGCTCGCTGGGCGTGGGGTGCAGCTTTTCGCGCTCGTGGATAGATCCGTCGCGCAGGCACACGTAGCAGACGTTGTGGATGTCGCCGTTGGCCTGCTCGGTGGGATGCGTGCCGCCGACGATGTTGATGTTGTAGTGCACCGCCAGCCGGCTGAAGAGTTCCTTCACCTGCGGCGTGTACTGGCTGAGCTTGCGGATCGACTCCACCGGCGACAGCTCGGTGTTCTCGATCGACAGCAGCTGCAGGGTGATCAGCTCGGGAAAAGTGACGAAATCGGCGTTGTAGTCGGCGGCGATGTCGGTGAAGTACTCGACCTGGGTGGCGAATTCCTCGAACGACTTGATCCGCCGCTGCTGGTACTGCACCGAGGCCACGCGCACCGAGTCCGGCAGGCGCTGCGGCGTGGGGATCGACGGGATGTCCGGCTGGTTGAGCAGGCGCGGGTTGCGCCATACCAGGTGCACCGCGTAGCCGAGCGAATCGTAGTCCGACGGCACGTAGGCGCGCAGCAGGCCGATCACCTCGAAATCGTTGCTGAGCTGGAAGCTCAGCGTGAGGTCGCGCCGCTTGCCTTCCACCACGGCCTGCACGTAGGCCTCGGCATTGCCGTAGCGCTGGATGTTCTTCGCCAGCCCGGGGATGCGCCCGCCGAACACGATGCCGCGCAGCTTCAGGTCGGTGCACAGCCGCTTGCGCGCCTGGTACAGCCGCTGGCCGATGCGCATGCCGCGGTAGTCCGGGTGCACCACCACTTCCATGCCGTACAGCCAGTCGCCGTCGGGCTTGTGGCGCGAGGCCATGCCGCCGCCGGTGATCTGCATCCAGGTATGCGGGGCGAGCGCGGTGGCTTCGTCGGTACGGAAGGTGGCGCAGTAGCCGACCAGCCTGCCTTCGTACTCGACCACGAGCTGGCCTTCGGGGAAGTGAGTCTGCTGGGAGCGCAGCATTTCCGCCGAGTGGCCCCATTCGGGCGTGTAGACGCGGCCGGTCAGCTCGACCAGGCCGGGTACGTCGGACGGCCGCGCCTGGCGCAACAGCAGTTTGGGGTGGTGTTCGCCGGTCTTCTTGGCCATGCCGCCATTATGCCGTACCCGGATGAAGCGATCGTGGGTGCGGCAGGTACACTTCGCGCATTCTCCATCGAGGAAGCGCGCATGGGCGACAGGGCAGGGCTACGCGGATTCGGCGCCGGCCAGTTGTGGCGGACGGACGGCTGGCAGGCCGATGCGATGCTCACCGTCGACGCCGGCGGCCACCTGCAGGCCGCCGCCGGGGTGGCCGGCGAGACGCTGGGGCAATGGGTGCTGCCGGGCATGCCCAACCTGCACTCGCATGCGTTCCAGCGCGCCATGGCGGGGCTGGCCGAGCGCCGCGGCCCCGGCGACGACAGCTTCTGGACCTGGCGCGAGACGATGTACGCGTTCGCCGCCGCGATCGGCCCGGACGAGCTGCAGGCGATCGCCGCCCAGCTCTACGTGGAGATGCTCAAGGCCGGCTACACCCAGGTCTGCGAATTCCACTACCTGCACCACCAGCCCGACGGCACGCCCTACGCGCAGCCGGAGGCGATGTCGCTGGCGCTGGTCGAGGCGGCGCGCGAGGCCGGCATCGCGCTGACCCTGTTGCCGGTGCTGTACATGAGCGGCGGCTTCGACGGGCGCCCGCTCGCTGCACGCCAGCGCCGCTTCGGCCACGACGTATCGGGCTACGTGCGCCTGCTCGAAACCCTGCGCAGGCACGAAGGCGACGACCTGCGCGTCGGCATCGCGCTGCATTCGCTGCGCGCGGTGCCGGAGGAGGCGCTGCGCAGCGTGCTCGCCACCAGTGCGGCGAAGGACGGCCCGATCCACATCCACATCGCCGAGCAGATCGGCGAGGTGCAGGACTGCCTGGCGATCCGCGGCGCGCGGCCGGTGGAATGGCTGCTCGACCACGCCGAGGTGGATGCGCGCTGGTGCCTGGTGCACGCCACCCACCTGACCGGCCACGAAGCCTCGCGGCTGGCGCGCAGCGGCGCGGTGGCCGGGCTGTGCCCGACCACCGAGGCGAACCTCGGCGACGGCCTGTTCCCGCTGGCCGACTATCTCGACGCGGGCGGTACGCTCGGCGTCGGCTCGGATTCGCACATCTCGGTGTCGCCGGTGGAGGAACTGCGCTGGCTGGAATACGGCCAGCGGCTGGCGTCCCGCCATCGCAACATCGCGGCGCGCCACGCCGGCGACAGCGTGGCCGAGACGCTGTGGCGCGCGGCGCTGCGCGGCGGCGCGCGGGCTTCCGGGCTGCCGGTCGGCCGCCTGGCCGAAGGCGCGCGCGCCGACCTGATCGTGCTGGACGAGCAGGCGCCGCTGCTGGCCGCGCGCGACGCGCGCTCGTGCCTGGACAGCTTCGTGTTCGCCGGCAATGCGCCGCTGGTACGCGACGTGATGTGCGGCGGGCGCTGGCAGGTGCGCGACTACCGCCATCGCGACGAGGAGCGCATCGCGGCGCGCTACCGGGCCGTGGTCGAGCGGCTGGCGGCGCAGGCGTGAGCGCGTGTTCAAAGTCTCCCTGTCGGACTGGAATCCGCCGCTCGTCATTCCTGCGGCCATTGAAAGCCGCTGGGATGACGCTTCGCAGGGGATACTTGGGAAGCTTTGAACAAGTTCCGTGCGCTGGTTGCGCACCGCGCGTGTCGTGGTGGCGCGGCTCGCACGCGATCGACAGGCGCCGGATTGACCTGCACCAGGTTGGCACGCACCGGATGGGCATGTACTAGATTTATGGGCGAGTCGTACGTTGCCGCCATGGGCGGCGGCGGTTTCCACTAGGCCACCAGGAGAGTCCGATGCAAGCTTCAACCGATCTGGGCAAGCTCGTATTGCGTGTGGTGCTGGGCGTGCTGATCCTGTTCCACGGCGTTTCCAAGCTGATCCACGGGCCGGGTTTCGTCACCGACGCGCTGGCGCACGCCGGCCTGCCCACCGTGCTGGGCTACGGCGTCTACGTGGGCGAGGTGCTGGCGCCGGCGCTGCTGGTGCTCGGGCTGTGGACGCGGGCAGGCGCCCTGGTCGTCGCGATCAACATGGTGGTGGCGCTCGCCCTGGTGCACACCAGCCAGTTTTTCACGCTGGCCGATACCGGCGGCTGGGCGCTGGAGCTGCAGGGCATGTACCTGGGCACGGCGATCGCCGTGGCCCTGCTCGGCGCAGGGCGCTTCAGCGTGGGCGGCGGCAACGGCCGCTGGAACTGAACCCGGCACCGCGGGGGAGTCCGGCACGGCCTGAACGCCAGCCATCGGCGGCCGGCGGTGCCGGTCATCGCCGCCGTCGCGCGCACGTTCCCGGGAACACATCCCCAACGGAGCGGTTCGATGCGACGTATCTCTTCCTTCCTGCTTGCTGCGGCCCTGCTGTCGGCCGGCAGCCTCTCGCTCGCCGGCTGCATCGTGGCGCCGGCCCGCGGCTACCACGATCGCGTATGGGTGCCGGGCTACTGGAGGTCGCCGCACGTCTGGGTCGGCGGCCATTGGCGCTATCGCTGAGTCCTGCCGCCGTCGCGGCGGCCGCGTGCCCGGAGGGCGGCTCCTCCGGGCACGCGGGCTCCCGGCTCAGGCCGGCGGCCCCAGCCGCATGCGCATGAAGTCGATGAAGGCGCGCAGCTTCGGCGGCACCTGCCGCCGGCTCGGGTAGTAAAGGTAGAAGCCGTCGTAAGGCGGCAGCCAGCCCTCGAGCACGGTTTCGAGCTGGCCGGAGGCGATCGCGTTGCGCGCGTCCACTTCCAGCGTATGCACCAGCAACAGGCCGTCCCGCGCCGCGCGTATCGCCAGCGCGGGATCGTTCGCGGTCAGCGGCCCGTTCACCTCGATCTCGAACCAGCGTCCGCGCCGCGGGCCGCTCTTGTGGGCGAATTCCCAGCGGTAGACCGCGCCGCTGCTGGCGTAGCGGAACCGCGCGCAGGCGTGCTGCTGCAGGTCGCGCGGATGCTGCGGCCTGCCGTGCCGCGCGAAGTAGGCCGGCGATCCGACCACCACCGAGCGCATCGGCCCGCCCAGCGGGATCGCCACCACGTCGCGTGCCAGCCGCTCGCCCAGGCGGATGCCGGCGTCGATGCCCTCGGCGACCAGGTCGACCAGCGCGCTGTCGGCGATGACGTCCAGCTTCACTTCCGGCCAGGCTTCGAGGAAGGCGGTCAGGTGGGGCGCGATCAGGTGCTCGAGGAAGAAGTGGCCAGGCACGGTGATGCGCAGGCTGCCGGCCGGGCGATTGCCGTGCTGGTGCAGTTCGTCGATGGCGTCGTCGATCTGGGTCAGCGCCGGCGCGATCTTTTCCAGGAAGAGCGCGCCGGCTTCGGTGAGGCCGACCTTGCGCGTGGTCCGCTGCAGCAGGCGGGTGCCGAGGCGTTCCTCCAGTTGGCGCAGGGTCTGGCTCAGCGCGGACGCGGTCACTTCGAGCTCGGCCGCCGCCCGGGTGAAGCTGCCGTGCCGGGCGATGGCGCGGAAGGCGCACAGCGCGGGCGAGTGATTGTCGCGCATTGATTAGCAGTCCTTAATAAACCATCAAGACAATCGCTGTTTTTCCATGCAATGGCAAGGCCCAGACTAGCCCCTGCCGGACGGCTTCGCGATGCGTCCGTGTCCGCGATTTCCCCATGCCCGCGATTTCCAAGGAGCTTCTGCCATGTCCCTCGACAGCTATGTCACCCTCGGCCGTTCCGGCCTGCGCGTCAGCCGCCTTTCGCTGGGTACCATGACCTTCGGCGAGGACTGGGGCTGGGGCTCCGATGCCGCCGAGTCGCGCCGCATCTTCGACGCCTACGTGGCGCGCGGCGGCAACTTCATCGATACCGCCAACTTCTACACCGGCGGCAGCGCCGAGCGCCTGCTCGGCCAGTTCATCGCCGACCGCCGCGATTCGCTGGTGGTCGCCACCAAGTACTCGCTCAACATGCGGCCGGACGACCCCAACGGCGGAGGCAACCACCGCAAGAACATGATGCGCTCGGTGGAGGCCAGCCTGCGCCGGCTCGATACCGAATATATCGACCTGCTGTACCTGCACGCCTGGGACGAGCTGACCCCGGTCGAGGAAGTGATGCGCGGCCTGGACGACCTGGTGCGCTCGGGCAAGGTGCAGTACCTGGGCATTTCCGACACGCCGGCCTGGCAGGTCGCGCGCATGCAGACGCTGGCCGACCTGCGCGGCTGGGCGCCGCTGGTGGCCTTGCAGGTGCAGTACAACCTGGTCGAGCGCACGGTGGAGCGCGAGCTGCTGCCGATGGCGAAGGAATTGGGCCTGGGTGTGCTGGCCTGGTCGCCGCTGGCCAGCGGCGTGCTCAGCGGCAAGTACAGCCGCGCCGATCTCGACCACGTGCCGGGGCAGGGCGCCGAAGGCACGCGCAAGGACGTGGCCGCCGCCAACGGCGCGCTGACGGCCAGGGCGCTGGAGATCGCGGAGGTGGTCAAGGCGGTGGCGCAGGAACTGGGCCGCACGCCTTCGCAGGTGGCGCTGGCCTGGCTGCTGGACCGGCCGGGCGTGACCGGGCCGATCATCGGCGCGCGCACGCTCAAGCAGTTCGAGGACAACCTCGGCGCGCTGGACGTGCAGTTCGACGCGGCCCAACTGGCGCGCCTGGACGCGGCCAGCGCGATCGAGCCGGGTTTCCCGCACGACTTCATGGCCTTGCCGCTCACCCGGCAGGTGCTGTTCGGCAATGCGGTGGTGCGTCGGCTGTCATGAAGCCGGTGCGCTGGATCGGGCGGTGCCCTTGAAGCCCGTCCATCGCAGCCGATGCCCGTGAGCGCCACGGCGCGAAGGCGCTGGATGACCAGCTCTTCGGCTGTTGATAAAGCACTTCCGGCGTTCGCCGGGATGACGGTTCCGCCGGGTTTGTCGCACCCGCTATCGAATTGCCCTCTCTCGAATCCCCTCACCGAAACCCAAGGAAAACACCATGGCACTCGACCAGTACTACACCCTGGGCCGCTCCGGCCTGCGCGTCAGCCGCCTCTCGCTCGGCACCATGACCTTCGGCAACGACTGGGGCTGGGGCGCGGCGGAGGACACCGCCCGCGCGATGTTCGACCGCTACCTCGACGCCGGCGGCAACTTCATCGACACCGCCGACCTGTACACCGAAGGCGCCAGCGAGACGATGCTGGGCAAGTTCGTCGAGCAGGCCGGCGCGCGCGACCGCGTGGTGCTCGCCACCAAGTTCAGCTACAACGCGCAGCCGGGCAACCCCAATGCCGGCGGCAACGGGCGCAAGAACATCCTGCGCGCGGTGGAGGGTTCGCTGCGCCGCCTGCGCACCGACTACATCGACCTCTACCTGCTGCACACCTGGGACCGCGTCACCCCGGCGGAGGAAGTGATGCGCACGCTGGACGACCTGGTGCGCGCCGGCAAGATCCGCTACGCCGGCCTGTCCGACGTGCCGGCCTGGTACGCCGCGCGCGCGCAGACCTTCGCCGAGGCGCACGCGCTGGCGCCGCTGGTGAACCTGCAACTGGAATACTCGCTGGCCGAACGCCACATCGAGCACGAGTTCGTGCCGCTGGCGACGGAACTGGGCATGGGCGTCACCGCCTGGAGTCCGCTGGCGATGGGCCTGCTGTCGGGCAAGTACCGGCCCAGCGAGGCGGGCGGCGAAGGCGAGGGTCGGCTGGCGAAAGTCGCCGCGGCGCCGGGCTTCGAGCGTTTCACCGAGCGCAACTGGCGCATCGTCGCCGCGCTGGAGCAGGTGGCAAGGGAAGCCGGCAAGCCGATGGCGCAGGTGGCGCTGAACTGGGGCGCCAACCGGCCGGGCATCGCCTCGGTGATCGTCGGCGCGACCCGGCTGGAACAGCTCGATGCGAACCTTGCCGCGCTGGATTTCGAACTGCCCGCCGAGCTGCGCGCGCGGCTCGACGCGGCCAGCGCGCCGGAGTGCCCGTTCCCGTACTACATGTTCGCCGACGCGCAGCAGACCCGCATCCACGGCGGCGTCGGCGTGGGCGACAAGCCGGCCGGCTACGCGCCCCCGGTGTTCGTATCCCGCACCGAGCCGCGCAACATCAAGGCTGGCAACTGAACCTTCCCCCCAACCCGGAGAGACCACCCATGTCCGAACAACTTGCCCTGGTCGTGCGACTGACCGCCAAGCCCGGCCATGAAGACGAGCTGGGCCGCCGATTGCAGGTGCTGGCGGCGCCCACCCGCGTCGAGGCCGGCTGCATCAACTGCGACGTGCATCGTTCCCACGCCGATCCGGCCGAATGGATGATCCACGAGAACTGGCGGTCACCGGCCGATCTGGACGTCCATTTCCGCATGCCGTACCTGGAGCGGTTCCTGGCGGAGCGGCATGAAGTGCTGGCGCACGACATGGTCATCGACCGCTACGGCCTGCAAACGGCGACCGACCCGGCACCGGCGGCCTGAATGCCGTGCCGCTCCCGCCATCGCGGCGGGGCGGTATCGCCGCATGCACATCGTCGCCGGCCCGGCTGGAGCATGCCGGCGCTCGTCAGCACGTCGAAGCGGCCTGGCGTGGGCGAAACCCGCATGCTGCGGCCCGGTTTCCGGCCGGCGATGGCCGGGAGCGTGAAGATGCGGCTGGCGCGCCGGCGGCGTGCGGTCAATCCGGCGCGAGCAGGCGCCGCAGGCTGTCCAGTTGGCTGGCGGCCAGGCGCCGGCGTGCGGCGGCGCCCATCGTCTCCATGTGCCTGATCGACCAGCGGTCCATCGCCTGCAGCACGGCGAAGGCCAGCTCGGCCTGCAGGCTGGCGGGCAGGTCGTCGCGCACCGCGCCGCAGGCGCGTCCGGCCTTCAGCACGGCCTGCACCCAGCGGTCCACCCCGGCCAGCAGGCGGCGCATCGCCGCGCTGCGCTCGGCCGACACGTCGGGTAGGTAGAACAGCTTGCCGAGGTCGGCGTACCACGCCGGTTTCGCCAGCGCCGCCGCCGCATGCGCCACGAAGGCTTCCAGGCGCGGCCAGAAATCCGGCCCCGCGAGTTCCGCCGGATCCGGCGCGGCCAGCTCGCGCGCCAGCGCGGCGGCGGCTTCGTCCACCACGCGGTCGAACAGCGCCTGCTTGGAATCGAAGCGGTGGTAGAACGAGCTCTTGCTCATGCCGCAGGCGCGGATCACCGCGTTGAGCGAGGCGCGCTCGAAGCCGGCCGTGGCGAACTCGCGCGCGGCCGCGGCCAGCAGGGCGCGTTCGCGCGGTGAGGGTGGGGGCGTCGCGTTCATGGCGACATCGTAGCGGCACTGGACCGGGTGGTCCACGACGTGCAAGGATGGCCTGGGTGGACCGGGTGGTCCAGTCGGAGCCGCATCATGTTCATCGCAACCCCGCTACGGGAACAGCTCGTGCGCGTGCAGGGCGACCGCCTGCGCGTGCTGGTCGTCGGCGCCGGCGTGGCCGGCCTCACCCTGGCCCAGGCGCTGCGTGCCGGCGGCCTGCATCCGGTGCTGGTCGAGCGTGCCGCCGACCATGCCGACAGCGGCTACATGCTGGCGCTGATGCCGCTGGTCGAACCGGCGCTGCGCCTGGCCGGCATGCGCGACGCCTACCGCGCGCGCAGCGTGCGCTTCCACCGCTACGTGCTGCACGGGCGGCACGGCCAGCGCCTGCGCGAATACGCCATCGACAGCCTGCTGAGCCGCTACGGCGAATACCGCGGCATCGCCCGCGGCGAGCTGATGCAGGCGCTGGCCGAAAACGGCGCCGCGGTGAGCTACGCGAGCACGCTGCAGTCGCTGCGGCAGGCGCCGGAAGCGGCGCACGTCGTCCTGCGCGAGGGCGATGCCGCGCTGGAAGCCGCGTTCGACGCGGTGGTGCTGGCCGACGGCCTGCACTCGGCCGGCCGCGACCTGCTGCTGCAGGCGGATCAGGTGTCCAGCTTCGACTGCGGCTGGGGCGGCTGGGTGGCATGGATGGATAGCGACGCCGCGCATGCCGACCGCGGCGACGAGATCTGGGGCAGCGACTTCTTCGTGGGCGTCTACCCGGTGCTCGGCCGCGCCGGCGTGTTCGTGGGCGGCCATCGCGACGACATGCGCGCCGGTCCGCAGGCCTTCGCGGCGCACATCCGCCGCCAGCTGCGGCACGCCGATGACTGGCTGCTGCGCGCGCTGGCGGCGGTGGCGGAGAGCCAGGCCGACCCCTACTTCTGGAAGCTCGCCGACTGCCGCAGCGCGACGTGGGCGGTGGGTCGCGCCGTGCTGCTGGGCGACGCGGCGGCCGGCTTCGTGCCCACCGCGGGCATCGGCGCCGGCATGGCGATGGAATCGGCCGGCGTGCTGGCGCGGCGACTGCTGGCCACCGACGCCGGCGGCGTGGCCGCGGCGCTGCGCGACTACGAGCGCAGCCAGCGCCCGCGGGTGGAAGCGGCGCAGGACAACTCGCGCGCGCTGACGAAACTGATGTGCCGGCGCAGCCCTGCGCTGGCGGCGGTGCGCGACGTGGTCGCGCGCTTCGTCACCCTGAAGGCCGTGCTGAGGCCGATCCGCAAGCTGCTGGACAGCGCGCCGGAATGAGGTTGCTCAGCCTGCTCAACCTGCCTGCGCACGCCGGCGCAAGCCTAGGGCGACGCACCAGCCGGCCAGCGCCGCCAGCGCGCCGAGCAGGAACACCGCCGGCAGGCCATGCCGGTCCGCGATCCAGCCGGCCACCGGCGCGGTGGCCGCGTAGGCCAGGTCCTGGAATGCCGCGAAGCCGCCCATCGCGGTGGCACGCAACGGCGGTGGCACGCGCCGCACCACTTCCGCACCCATGGACGGGAACACCAGCGAGCAGCCGAGGCCGGTGACCAGCGCGCCGAGCAGCGCCAGCGACGGGCCCGGCGCCAGCCACAGCAGGCCCTGTCCGGCGGC
>NZ_LMSL01000016.1:5139-14441 GCF_001428405.1 Frateuria sp. Soil773 | reverse complement strand
AGCGCCACGGGCACGCCGCCGAGCCGGTCCGGCAGGCGTCCGCCGGCCAGCCGCACCGCCACGAAGCCGGCCGCGAACAGGCTCAGTCCCAGCCAGGCGTACGGCCAGCCGCGGCCGACGAAGTACAGCGACATGAAGGCGCCGATGACCGCGAAGCCCACGCCCTGCAGGCCCACCACCAGGCCCGGCGCGCCGATCTGCCGCAGCACCTGGCGCACCGGCGCGCGCGTGCCGCCGTGTCCTGCCCGCGCAGGCAGGGCGCAGACCATCGCCAGCCCCAGCAGCGGCAGCGCGATGCCGGCCAGCATCGGCCCGGCGAAGCCGGCATGCCGGTACAGCGCCAGCCCCAGCGGCGCGCCCAGCGCGAACGAGCCGTACATGCCCATGCCCATCACGGCCAGGAAGCGCCCCGCCTGCGCGCCGCCGACCAGGGCGATGCCCCAGCCCAGCATGCCGACCGTGGCCAGGCTCTCGCCGAGGCCGAGCAGCAGGCGCCCGGCCAGCAGCACGCCGAAGGCCGCGCCGTGCGGCAGTGCCGGCCAGGCGCTGGCCAGGCAGACCAGGCTGGCCAGCGCGTAGACCAGCAGACCGGCCAGCATGCAGGGCTTGCCGCCGCGGCCGTCGGCCAGGCGCCCGGCACGCAGGCGGGTGAGGATGGTGGCCGCGAAGGGCAGGCCGGCGGCCAGTCCGGCCAGCGTGGCGTCGCGGCCCAGCGTGCCGGTGGCGTACAGCGAGATCACCGGCAGCGGCATCGCGACGGCGAGGTAGGAGAGGAACAGCGCCAGCGTCAGCCACCACAGCCACAGGCTGGAGCGGGACGGGGCGACGGAGGCGAGGGTGGATGCGTTCATGGGGTCATGGCATGGGGTGGATGGGCGCGCCTTGGCGCGTCGAGGTACGAAGCCCCACTCCCGCTTGCGGGAGAGGGGTTGGGGAGGGCCTGGCACCGCCGTAGCGTCGTGCTTCGCACGTGCTCTCTCACGGCTGGATTCGCGCCATCCATGGCGTTCGCCCCGGCGGGGCCGGCTTCGCCGTTCCGCGGGCGCTCCAGCGCCTGCAGGTAGCCACCCGCTCCCGCAGCGGGAGAGGAATTCCATCGGACGGCGTTTCCGCGGGCTGCGCGCTCACAGCCGCATCGACAGTTCCACGTCATCGTCGAACGGCAGGCTGAGGTAGCCGCTCCCGCTGCGGATGCGCGCCAGGTAGTCCGGCGCCATGTCCACGTTGTCGGCGATCACCAGCGTGCCGGGGCGCAGGTGCGGTTCGAGCAGGTCGAGCACGGGCGAGTACAGCACCTTGGCGCCATCGAGCAGGACCAGGTCGATGCGCTCGGGCAGGTCGTGCGCCAGCGTTTCCAGCGCATCGCCCTCGCGGATCTCGACCAGGTCGTCCAGCCCGGCGGCGGCCATGTTCGCTCGGGCCTGCGCCACCTTGCCCGGCTCGAACTCGGCGCTGACCAGCCGGCCGCCGCCGTTGTCGCGCAGCGCGGCGGCCAGGTGCAGCGTGGACACGCCGAAGGAAGTGCCGAACTCGACCACCGCGCGCGCCTTGCCGGCACGGGCCAGCATGTAGAGCAGGCGGCCGGTCTCGCGCGAGACGGCGAGATGGGCGTCCTTGGCGTGGGTATACAGCGCGCGCCAGTCGGAACCGCGGAACAGGGCCGCGCGCTGCTCCGGCGGTAGCTGGCCGAAGTCGCTGTCCAGCGCGGCCTGGGTGGCGTCGGCATCGTCGAACAGGCGGTCGAGCAGGTCGGAAAGCGGAGGTGCGGCAAGGGTAGACATGAGGATTCCAGGGAAAGCGCAACGTCGTTGCAGGTGCCGCTAGAATGCGAATGATTCGTCGCATTCACAATTCGCATTCGGGAGCCGATGCCATGAAAGCCCGCGAAAATCCCGTCGTGGCGCCGCGCAAGCACCCGCGCCAGACGCGCTCGGAACATCTGGTCGCAGCCATTCTCGAAGCGGCTGTTCGCGTTCTGGAGCGCGAAGGCGCGGCGCGCTTCACCACCGCGCGGGTGGCGGAGGCCGCGGGCGTCAGCGTCGGCTCGCTCTACCAGTACTTTCCCAACAAGCAGGCGATCCTGTTCCGGTTGCAGGCCGAGGAATGGGCGCATACCGGCGGCCAGTTGCACGGGTTGCTGGCCGATCCGACGCGGCCGCCGCCGGAACGCCTGCGGCTGGCGGTGCGGGCCTTTTTCCGTTCCGAGTGCGAGGAGGCGGCTCTGCGCGGTGCGCTGGCCGACGCCGCGCCGCTGTACCGCGACGCGCCGGAAGCGGCGGTGCACCGACGCGCCGGGCAACGGCAGTTGTCCGCGTTCATGGCCGAGGCGCTGCCCGACGTGGATGCGCGCAAGCGCCGGCAAGCCACGGATGCCGTGGCCACCGTGCTCACCGCCACCGGCAAGAACGTGTCCGAGCAGGGGCGTTCACGCGCCAGCGTGGATGCCCTGGCGAACGCGGTGGGCGAGATGCTGTGCGGTTATCTGGACCGCTTGGCGAAAGGGCGGGCCTGAGCGCCTGTCCGGAATCCGGGGGCGATCTCGCCGGGCGCCGACGCTTCCGCATCGCGATCTCCTTGCCCTGGTGCAGGGAGGGCAGGTCGCCTCGCGGTCGAGCCGGTTCGTGCACAGGCCGGGCGGCACGCGCCGGGATACCGCACGGGCACCCGGAAAGGCACGGTCGCCGCGGCGGATCACATCCGGAACACCCCGAAACGCTGCGGCTCGATCGGCGCGTTCATCGACGCGGAGATCGCCAGCCCCAGCACGCGTCGGGTGTCGGCCGGGTCGATGATGCCGTCGTCCCACAGCCGCGCACTGGCGTAGTAGGGATGGCCCTGGCGCTCGTACTGCTCGCGGACCGGCGCCTTGAACGCCTCCTCCTCCTCGGCGCTCCACGATTTGCCGGCCGCTTCGAGGCCGTCGCGCTTGACGGTGGAGAGCACCGATGCGGCCTGCTCGCCGCCCATCACGCTGATCCGCGCGTTCGGCCACATCCACAGGAAGCGCGCGCCGTAGGCGCGGCCGCACATCGCGTAGTTGCCGGCGCCGAAGCTGCCGCCGATCACCACGGTGAACTTCGGCACGTGCGAGCAGGCCACCGCGGTGACCATCTTGGCGCCGTCCTTGGCGATGCCGGCCTGCTCGTACTTCTTGCCGACCATGAAGCCGGTGATGTTCTGCAGGAACACCAGCGGCACGTTGCGCTGGTTGCACAGCTCGATGAAGTGCGCGCCCTTGAGCGCGCTCTCGGCGAACAGGATGCCGTTGTTGGCGACGATGCCCACCGGGTAGCCGTGGATGTGCGCGAAACCGCACACCAGGGTCTTGCCGTAGCGCGCCTTGAACTCGTGGAATTCCGAACCGTCCACGATGCGCGCGATCACCTCGCGGATGTCGAACGGGCGGCGCGTGTCCTGCGGGATCACGCCGTAGAGTTCCTCGGCCGGGTACTTCGGCTCCACCAGCGGACGCAGCGCCAGCGGCATCGGCTTCTTCCGGTTGAGGCTGTCCACGATGTCGCGCGCGATGCTGAGCGCGTGCGCGTCGTTCTCGGCGAAGTGGTCGGCCACGCCGGAGATGGACGTATGGACGTCCGCACCGCCCAGCGTCTCGGCATCCACCACCTCGCCGGTGGCGGCCTTCACCAGCGGCGGGCCGCCGAGGAAGATGGTGCCCTGTCCGCGCACGATCACGGTCTCGTCGCTCATCGCCGGCACGTAGGCACCGCCGGCGGTGCACGAACCCATCACCACCGCGATCTGCGGGATGCCGAGCGAGGACATGCGTGCCTGGTTGTAGAAGATCCGGCCGAAGTGTTCCTTGTCGGGGAACACCTCATCCTGCAGCGGCAGGAAGGCGCCGCCGGAGTCGACCAGGTAGACGCAGGGCAGGCGGTTTTCCAGCGCCACTTCCTGCGCGCGCAGGTGCTTCTTCACCGTCATCGGGAAGTAGGTGCCGCCCTTCACCGTGGCGTCGTTGGCGACCACCACCACCTCGATGCCGTTGACGCGGCCGATGCCGGTGATGATGCCGGCGGCCGGCGCTGCACCCTCGTACATGCCGTGGGCGGCCAGCGGCGACAGTTCAAGGAACGGCGAGCCGGGATCGAGCAGGGCGCGGATGCGCTCGCGCGGCAGCAGCTTGCCGCGGGCGGTGTGCTTTTCGCGGGCCTTGGCGCCGCCGCCTTCGGCGCTGCGCGCCAGCTCCCGTTGCAGGTCCTCGACCACCGCGCGCAATTGCCGGCTGCTGGCCTGGAATTCGGGCGAACGGGTGTCGAGCTGCGAAGCGATGAGGCTCATGGTGTGGACTCGGGCTGCATGGCGGTCGCCAGGGTGAACCTGGAATGATAACGGGGGGCTGCGCCAGGCCAAAACGTCTTTATCGAATCGAATGCCCGATATGCGACCGGGCCGGCAGCCGTATTTACGACGGGCAAAAAAAACGGCCGCACTGGGCGGCCGTTTTTCCGGAACGACAAAAAAGGGATCAATGGCCCTTCATGGCATCCTTGGCCTTGTCGGCGGCATCCTTGGCATTGCCGGCGGCGTCCTTGGCGGCGTCGGCGGCCTTGCCGGCCTGGTCGGCGGCGTTGGAGGCAGCGTCCTTGGCCTGCGACATGGCGTCCTTGGCCGCATCGCTGTTGGCCGGAGCCGCAGCGGTGGCGGCGGCGGCGGCCTGCTGAGCCTGGTCGGCGGCCTGGCCGGCGGCGTCGGCAGCGGTGGTGGCCTGCTGGGCAGCCTGATCGGCGGCCGGGCTGGCGGTCTGCGCAGCAGCCTGCTGGGCCTGGTCAGCGGACTGCTGAGCCTGGTCGGCCGACTTCTGGGCGTCCTGCGCGGAATCCTGCGCGCCGTTGCTGCAAGCCGCCAGCAGCGCGACGAGCGCGGAGGCGAGAAGGGTACGCGTGAACTTCATGGTGGATCTCCTTTGCCGTGGAATGCCGTTTGGCGGGCGTATTAATAGCGCTTTCATGGAAATTGCGCCACATCTTTATAGCGCATCTTCAGTGCGTATTAAAAAGCGGGTTAACCCGCTTTCATGGATTGGCCCGCCGAAAGCGCATGCCGTCAGTCCAGGGATTCGATGGCGATCGCCGTGGCCTCGCCGCCGCCGATGCACAACGCAGCGACGCCGCGCTTCAGCCCGCGGGTCTTCAGGGCGTTGAGGAGGGTGACCACCAGGCGGGCGCCGCTGGCGCCGATCGGATGGCCCAGCGCGCAGGCGCCGCCGTTGACGTTGAGCTTGTCGTGCGGGATGCCCAGTTCGCGCATCGGCGCCATCGCCACCACCGCGAAGGCTTCGTTGACCTCGAACAGGTCGACGTCGCCGACCTTCCAGCCGGCCTTGTCCAGCACTTTCTGGATCGCCCCGACCGGCGCGGTGGTGAACCACTCCGGCTCCTGCGAATGGGTGGCATGGGCGACGATCCGGGCCAGCGGCTTGACGCCGCGCGCCTTGGCGTCGTCCGCCGACAGCAGCACCACGGCCGCGGCGCCGTCGGAGATGCTGGAGGAGCTGGCGGCGGTGATGGTGCCGTTCTCCTTGCGGAAGGCGGGCTTGAGCGAGGGAATCTTGCCGATGTCGGAGCGGCCGGGCTGCTCGTCGGTATCCACCTGCACCTCGCCCTTGCGGCCGGCCACGGTCACCGGAACGATCTCGCCGGCGAACGCGCCGCTCTGCTGGGCGGCCTGCGCGCGCTTCACCGACTCGATGGCGAACGCGTCCTGCTCTTCGCGGGTGAAGTGGTACTTGTCGGCGCACAGCTCGCCGAACACGCCCATCGCCTTGCCGTCGTAGGGATTGGTCAGGCCGTCCCAGGCCATGTGGTCGACCAGCTTGCCGTCGCCGTAGCGGATGCCGCTGCGCGCGTTGACCATGTGCGGGGCGTTGGTCATCGACTCCATGCCGCCGGCGACGACGCGCTCGGCCGAGCCGGCCTTGATCAGGTCGTGGCCCAGCATGATCGCCTTCATGCCCGAGCCGCACACCTTGTTGATGGTGGTGCAGCCCGTGCCGACCGGCAGCCCGGCGCCCAGCGACGCCTGGCGCGCCGGCGCCTGGCCGAGGTTGGCGGGCAGCACGCAGCCCATGATCACTTCGCTGATCTCCTGGGCGGCCACGCCGGACTGCTCCAGCGCGGCACGGATCGCCGTGGCGCCCAGCGTCGGCGTCGGCACGCCGGTGAACTGGCCGAGGAAGGATCCGATGGCGGTGCGCTTGGCACCGGCGATGACTACGCTGACGTCCGACATGGGTATCTCCGCAAGACTGGATGGGGCGCTGGCGCCCATGGGGTAACCGCCCGATTATCGCAGCCGATGCCGCAGTGCGGCAAACGGGCACCGATGGTGCCGCAGCGCGGTTTGCGGTGCGGATGGTTGCGCTTTCGTTGTGCAATGATGGTTCTCATGGGCCTCGGGCAATGAGGCCGCGTCAGGCATGGAGTACTGCCGAATCGCCTTAGGGGAGGCACGAGATGGAATCTGGCATGCAGGGGCTGCGGCGCCGCGAGATGGCCGCATTGCTGGCTTTGACGCTGGGCTTGAGCGCCTGTGGCGGTGGAGGCGGCGGTGGCAATGGCATCGTGCGGTCCAATCCGCCGAGTCCCCCTCCGAGTGCGCCGCCACCGGCTCCGCCACCCGAAAGCCCGCCACCGTACGACGCGCAGCTCAACCTCACCCATGCCCGCGCGGCGCAGCAGGAAGGTTACAGCGGCCAAGGCGTCACCATCGGCATCGTCGACAGCGGCATCGCGCGCGACAACCCGTCGGTGGGCGACCGGGTGGTCAAGGAACTCGTCTTCGTCGACCCGAGCCAGAACAACACAGCGGTGGACGACGTGGTCGGGCACGGCAGCTTCGTGGCCGAAATCGCGGCCGGCATGGGATTGGGCATGTTCCAGGGCGGCATAGCGCCTTCGGCCAGCCTCGTCTCGGCGCGGATCATCAGCGACAAGGAACCCACCGACGACGGTTCGGGCCTGGGCAACAAGGTGACTGCCGACGACGCCGCGTTTTTCGCCCAGACGCTCAATCCCGCGATGATCGATGCGGGCGTGCAGATCCAGAACAACTCCTGGGGCGGCATCTACTGGGACACCGCCGATGCAAAGATCAACAACGCCTTTGCCGATGCCTACCGTCCGTATGTGGAACAGCACAACGGCCTGGTGGTATTCGCCGCGGGCAACGAACACCGGGCCGATCCGAGCGACATCGCCTCGTTGCCGAACTTTGCCGGCGACCTGGCCCGTGGCTGGCTGGTGGCGGTGGCGATAGACAGCAACAAGCCAGGCCAACTGGCCGACTATTCGAACGCGTGCGGCAGGGCCATGAATTATTGCCTGGCGGCCCCCGGCAACGTGATCGTCGGCGCACTCGACAAAAACCACATCTGGAATTACTACATAGCCGAGGGCACCTCGTTCGCGGCACCGCAGGTATCCGGCGCGGCGGCGCTCGTCTGGCAGGCATTCCCCTATTTCAGCAACGACCTGGTGCGGCAGACCCTGCTGGGCGCAGCCGATGACCTCGGTGCGCCGGGGGTCGATCCGGTATACGGCTACGGCATGCTCAATGTCGGCCGCGCGGTGCACGGCCCGTCCAGGTTCGACTGGGGCGACGCCGACGTCACCCTGGACATCGACTCGACCTGGAGCAATCCGATCAGCGGCGAGGGCGGCCTGATCAAGCGCGGCAGCGGCAAGCTGACCTTGAGCGGCGACCTCAGCTACGCCGGCGATACCCAGGTCATCGGCGGCACGCTGTCGGCCAGCGCGATCCCCGGCAACCTCGACCTCGGCAATGTCGATTCGACGGTGGTCGACGTGCACAGCGTCGGCGGCGACCTGGACAATGCCGGCACCTTCCAGGTGGCGGGAGGCGACGTCACGGTCAAGGGCGACTACTACCAGCGGAGCGGGGTGCAGGGTCTCCCCTCCGGCCGCCTGGCGGTGGAACTCGGCTCGGTGCTGCGGGTTGCCGGCAAGGCCACGCTCGACGGCAAGGACCTCTACGTGATCGGCAAGCAGTCGGGCTATGTCGCGCACGCGCATACGGACGTACTGGTGGCCGCCGGCGGACTTTCCGGAGCGTTCAGCGCCGTCAATGCGGCGCCCAACGTCATGCTGACCGCGACGCCGGGCTACGATGCGAACAGCGCCTGGCTGGACGTTGCCCGCGCCGACGTCACGGCGATCCAGAACATGAGCTACACGGCCGCTTCGGCCGGCGCGGCCCAGCGCGTGGAAGGGGCCTTCCGGCAGCTCGATACCCAGCTTGCGCAGGCCGGCAACGGTAGCCCCGCGGCCGGCGCGTCCTTCGTCGCCGGCGCGGCGAGCCTGCAGCAGGCCGATACGCTTTCCACGGCACAGCGCTCGCTGGAAAGCCTCTCCGGCCAATTGCACGCCGCCAGCGCGGCGATGGCCTTCGAGGCGATCGATGCCAGCACGCGTGCCCTGTCGGATCGCTTCGACCGCTTGCTCGACGCGCCGCAGGCCGGCGGCTGGACGCAGGACCTCGGCTACCACGGCGGCATGGCGCGCAGCGGCTACAGCCCGGTCGGCGTCGACCTGAGCGGCATGCTGGTCGGCAACGACTACCGGCTGGCCGGCAACGCCATCGCCGGCTACGCGATCAGCCAGAGCCAGGGGCTGGGCCGCCTCGCGGAAAGTGCCGACCAGGGACGCAGCCATGCGCTGGAAGGCATGCTGTACGGCGGCGTGATCCATGGCCGCGGCTACCTGATGGGCCGCTTCGGCGTGGGCGACTACCGCGAGACGATGCGGCGCAGACTGCAACTGGGCAGCCAGTTCGCCGGCGTGGGCAGCGACAGCCGCGGCCGCTACGGCGTGGCCTATGGCGAAACCGGCTACCGCCTGGCCATGGGCGGGCTGAACCTGACGCCGTACGTGAACCTGCAGTATTCGCGCCTGCAGAACGACGGCTTCAACGAGCTGGGCGCCAACGGCTTCGGTCTGAAGGCCGGCGGGCAGGCCATCGACCGCTGGCAGGCCGGCGTCGGCATGCGTGCGGTCCGCCGATGGGCGCTGGCCCATGGCGGCAGCCTGAGCCTGCAGGCGCGGGTGCTGTGGCAGCGGGCGTTCGCCATGCGCGGCGACGTGGCCGAGGCGAGCTTCACCGGCATCGACCAGTGGGCGCCGCTGGGCGGCATCGGCCTGTCGCGCTACGGAGGCATGGCGGGCGCCACGGTGAACTGGCAGTTCAGCCCCGATGCCGGCGTGCAGCTCGGCTACGACCAGCGCTTCGGCCAACGCGAGCAGGCGAGGATGGCGACGCTGAACTAC
>NZ_LMSL01000016.1:0-5080 GCF_001428405.1 Frateuria sp. Soil773 | reverse complement strand
CTGCGAAAGCAGGAAGCGCTTTTCAACAGCCGAAGGGCTGGTCATCCAGTGCCTGTCGTCCGAACGCAAACGGCCCGCATCGCGCGGGCCGTTTGTCATGCGATGGCCGGATGCCTTACGCCTTGCCGTGGAACAGCTCGCGGCCGATCAGCATGCGGCGGATCTCGTTGGTGCCGGCGCCGATCTCGTAGAGCTTGGCGTCGCGCAGCAGGCGGCCGGCGGGGAACTCGTTGATGTAGCCGTTGCCGCCCAGCGACTGGATCGCCTCCAGCGTCACCTTCACCGCGTTGGTGGACGCGTTGAGCAGGCAGGCGGCTGGATCGATGCGCGACTTCACGCCGCTGTCGAACTGCTGCGCCACCATGTAGGCGAAGCCGCGCGAGCTCTGCAGCGCGGTGTACATGTCGGCGACCTTGGCCTGCATGATCTCGAACGTGCCGATCGGCGCGTTGAACTGCTTGCGCTCGCGCACGTAGGGCAGGGTGATGTCCACCGCCGCCTGCATCAGGCCGATCGGGCCACCGGACAGCACCAGGCGCTCGGTGTCGAGGCCGTTCATCAGCACGCGCACGCCTTCGTTGACCTCGCCGACGACGTTTTCGGCCGGGATCTCGCAGTTGTCGAACACCAGCTCGCAGGTATTCGAGCCGCGCATGCCGAGCTTGTCCAGCTTCTGCGCGGTGCTGAAACCCTTCATGCCCTTCTCGACGATGAAGGCGGTCATGCAGCGGCTGCCGGCGGTGCGCGGCGCGGTGCGCATGTAGACCAGCAGCACGTCGGCGTCGGGGCCGTTGGTGATCCACATCTTGTTGCCGTTGGCGACCCACACGTCGCCATGCAGCTCGGCCTTGCAGCTCATCGAGCCGACCACGTCGGAACCGGCGCCCGGCTCGCTCATCGCCAGTGCGCCGACATGCTCGCCGCTGCACAGCCTGGGCAGGTACTTCTGCCGCTGCGCCTCGTTGCCGTTGTGGAAGATGTTGTTGACGCACAGGTTGGAGTGCGCGCCGTAGGAGAGGCCGACCGAACCGGACGCGCGCGAGATTTCCTCCATCGCCACCATGTGCGCGAGGAAGCCCAGGCCGCTGCCGCCGTACTCTTCGGCGACGGTCACGCCGAGCAGGCCCATCTCGCCGAACTTCTGCCACAGGTCGGCGGGGAACAGGTTGTCGCGGTCGATGCGGTCGGCGCGGGGTGCGATCTCCTTTTCCGCGAATGCATGCACGGATTCGCGCAGCAGGTCGATGTCTTCTCCGAGCGGAAACGGGCGCATCACTAACTCCTTGGCGTGCATGTCGGCGGTAGGCAGAACCGCGATTTTAGCGCATGCGGCAGCGCCCGGTCCGTGTGGGGGCGCACCCTGCGCGCGATGCCCTCGATGCCGGGAAACCCGTCGCGTACAGGATGCGCTCCTACAATTGCGACTCGATCGGCAGCCAGCTCATCACGCGGGCGACGGTGCGCAGCCACCAGTCGGCATCCGGCTCGCGGCCGAGCACGCGCGGCGGTTGCGTGGTCCGGTCCAGCCATTGCAGCGAGCCGTCCTTGCCGCGCAGCAGTTGATAGCTCAGGGCGGGCCCGGCCAGCCGCAGGTATTCCCCGCGCAGGTCGTGGCCGAGGCCGGGATCGTCGAACAGCACGCCCATCTCGGTATTGAGGTTGGCCGAGCGCGGGTCGAGGTTGAACGAGCCGACGAAGCCGCGCCGCCCGTCGATGACGAAGGCCTTGGTGTGCAGGCTGGCGCCGCTGCTGCCGAACAGGGTGGTGGCGACCTTCGGGCCGTGGCGGCGGATCTCGAACAGGCCCACGCCGCCGTCCAGCAGGCGGCCGCGGTAACGCTCGTAGCCGCCGTGCACCGCGGGGACGTCGTTGGCGGCCAGCGAGTTGGTGATCACGCCGACCCGGATGCCGGCGCGCGCCAGCCTGACCAGGTCGGCGGTGCCGCTCCTGCCCGGCACGAAGTAGGGCGAGATCAGCCGCACTTCGCTGCGCGCGGCATCCAGGTGGGCGGCCAGGCGCGGTTGCAGCCAGTCGCGGCGGTCCGCGCTGCGGGTCTTCAGCGGCGGGTCGGAGGCTACCCGCAGGCTGGCGGTCCAGTGCAGCGACAGTTCGTGGCTGGCCAGCCGCTGCGCCGATGGCGAGGCGGCGATCCGCTGCAGGTAGACCTGCGCCCCGGGCACGACGGCGTCGCGGGCGAGACGGTCGGCCAGCTTGCGCAGGCGGTCCGGCGTCTGCGGATTCAGCGCCTCGATCGGCACCGCCGCGCTGGAATTCCAGAACGCGTCGAAGATGCCGCTGGCGTCGGCGACCGCCGGGCCGAGCAGCAGCATGTCCAGGTCGCGGAAGTTCACCCGCTCGCTGGCGTCGAAATATTCGTCGCCGATGTTGCGGCCGCCGACCACGGCGAGCCGGCCGTCCACGATCCATGCCTTGTTGTGCATGCGATGGTTGACGCTGAAGAAGCGCTGCGCCATTTCCAGCAGGCGCCAGAGGCCGCCGCGGTTGCGGAACGGGTTGTACAGCCGCACCTTGATGTTCGGGTGCGCGTCCAGCGCCAGCAGCGCCGGATCGAGCCCGCGGGTGTTGATGTCGTCGAGCAGCAGGCGGACCCGCACGCCGCGCTGGGCCGCGTCGTACACCTCGCGGGCGAGCAGGTGGCCGGTGAGGTCGTCGTGCCACATGTAGTACTGCAGGTCGAGGCTGCGGCCGGCGATGCGCGCGGAGGCGGCGCGCACGGCGAAGGCGTCGAGGCCGTCGTGCAGCAGGGTCGCCGCGGTCTGGCCCGGATGGTCGGTGAGGTACGGCGCCAGTTCGCGGTCGATCGTGGTCTGTGCCGGCTGCACCGGCAAGGCGGTGCTGGGCGTGCCGGTGGCGCGAGGGGTGAGGCGGTCGGCCAGCAGCAGGCCGCTGCCCACCAGCAACAGCAACGCCAGCATGCCCCAGCCCAGCCACACGATCATCCTGCGCATCCCGCGACCCCGCGTGTTCGATGGGCCGACGGCCGCGGCCCAAAAGCAAAGGGCCTGCCGCGCGGCGCGGCAGGCCCTTGCAAGCATGCCATGCCGGCCATGAGCCGGCATGGAGGGCGTCGTGGCTTACTGCCCGCGCATGCGGCCCTGGAAGCGGGTGCCGCCATTGCCCATGTGCGGCAGCTTGATCTTGCCGATCGACTCGATGCGCTCCTCGGCCAGGCGGTCGGCCGCCAGGTAGGTCGGCACGTTCTGCGTCTTGCTGATCTCGAAGATGCGCCCGAGGTTGTAGTAGATCGTGCGCATCATGCGCATCGCGCGCTCGCGGTTGTAGCCGTCGATCTCCAGCGAGACGTTCATCACGCCGCCGGCGTTGACCGCGTAGTCCGGCGCGTACAGCACGCCGCGGCGCTGCAGCTCGTCGCCGATCGCGTCGGTGGCGAGCTGGTTGTTGGCCGCGCCGCAGATGATCTTGGCCTTGATGCGGTCGATGGTCTGCTCGTTGACCGTGCCGCCCAGCGCGCACGGCGAGTACACGTCGGCGTCCACGTCGTAGATCTCGTCCAGGCCCACGGCCTCGCAGCCCAGCTCGTCCACGCAGCGCTGCACGGCGTCCTTGTTGATGTCGGTGACGAACACCTTGGCGCCCTGCTCGCGCAGCAGCTTGATGAACTCGCCGCCGACGTGGCCGCAGCCCTGCACGGCGTAGCTGTACTTGCCCACGTCCTCGTTGCCGTGCTTGAACTGCAGCGCGGCCATCAGGCCCTGCAGCGTGCCGAACGCGGTGAACGGCGACGGATCGCCCGAGCCGCCGTGCACCTGGTGCACGCCGGTGACGTACTCGGTCTCGCGGAACACGTATTCCATGTCGTTGACGTCGATGCCGACGTCCTCGGCCGTGATGTAGCGGCCGTTCAACGAGTTGACGAAGCGGCCGAACGCGCGGAACAGCGCCTCGGACTTGTCCTTGGAGGGATCGCCGATGATCACCGCCTTGCCGCCGCCCAGGTTCAGGCCGGCCACGGCGTTCTTGTAGGTCATGCCGCGCGACAGGCGCAGCACGTCGTTGACCGCGTCCTGCTCGCTCTTGTACGGCCACATGCGCAGGCCGCCGAGCGAGGGGCCCAGCACCGTGTTGTGGATCGCGATGATGGCCTTCAGGCCGGCGTCCTTGTTGTGGCAGAAGACGACTTCTTCGTGACCCGTTTTGGCGATGGTTTCGAAAATCATTGGAACGATGACTCCACGTTTGGCGCTGCCGAGGGGAACGGCAGGCGCAGGATGGAGGCGGGGATCGATCCAGTGCGGCCCCGCCAAGCTTTGGAAAACGCCGGAAACTCATCGCCCCGGCCGGGGCCGGGGCGATGAATTCAGTCCACAAGTTTAATACGTCGCCGGGCCCGACGTTTCTGCGGCGCAGCAAGTGGCCGGCGTATGGGGCGGCGGAGACCGGCGGAAACGCTGGCCGGGCCGGCGTTCCGCATGGCCGCGGCGGCCCGCTCAGCGGTGCCAGTAGCCGCCGCGGAAGCGCCAGTCGCGACCGCGGTGCTCCCAGCGCGCCGGGCGATAGTAGTAGCCCGGCCGCGCCCGGACCCAGTAGCCGTTCACCCAGACGTGCCGGTGCGCCGGCGCGTACCAGCGCCAGTAGCCGGGCGCCCAGACGTAGCCCATGCGCGGCGGCGGCACCCGCTCGAACCGCGGCGGCGGCGGAGGCACGCCGATGCCGACGCCGATGGAAACCTGGGTGCGCGCTTCGGCGGGCGGGGTGTAGCTGAGGCTGCCCAGCGCCAGGCCGAGGCCGGCCAGCAGGGCGAGTGTGCGGGTCATGTCTTGCATGGCGTTCTCCGTCGTTGCCGCAACGGGCGGCTGCATGACGGAGAACGATGCGCGCGGAGGGCTGTTGACGCATTCCGCCCGGCCCGTTCAGCTACGGGCCGGGCGGTGTCTTGGCATTTGTTCGAAGTCTCCCAGGTATCCCCTACGAAATCCCCTGCGAAGCGTCATCCCAGCGAAAGCTGGGATCCAGTGCCTTTAGGTTTTTGGGAAGAGGAAAGTCGCTGGATTCCTGCTTTCGCAGGAATGACGAGCGGGGAGCGCGAGGGGATTCCAGT
>NZ_LMSL01000015.1 GCF_001428405.1 Frateuria sp. Soil773 | reverse complement strand
AGCGCCACACCGATACCAGGTCGCCCTCCCGCAGTCCCTCTTGCTCGCTCCGGTTGAACGCATACAGCTCGCGGTCGAGATCCTGTGGGGCAAAAAGACGAAGCAATTCCAGCGGGCAGTCGCTCCCCTGCGCCAGTCCTTCAATCAGATTGCGGAACTGGCGCAACCACCGTTGCACGGTCGAGCGATCGAAGATGTCGGTGTTGTACTCCAGAAATCCGGCCAAGCTGTCGCCGGTGTCTTCCAGGTGCATCATCAGGTCGAGCTTGCTGACCCCCACGGATACATCCAGCACTTCGCTGGCGTGCAAGCCGGGCACCCTGTCGCCAGGATCAGCGCGCAAGGGAGCGTCCATGCTGAACATCGCTTGTGAAACAGGCGCAAAACTGAGGTCCCGATCAGGCTTGATCTGGCCGACCACGTCATAGAACGGAGCTTGCTGGCGATCCAGTGCCGCCAGCGTGACCTTGCGCACTTGAGCCAAAAATTCGCTCAATGACTGGCCGAGGTCCATATCCAAACGAATCAGCACTGTACTCGTGAACATGCCGATCAAGTCTTCGACTTCGGACTGGTGCCGGTTCGCCACCGGGGTGCATAGCACGATCTCGCGCTGCCCACTGAGGCGAGCCAACAACAAGGCGTAAGCAGCCATCAACAGCATGTACTGGGTCACGCCATGACGCGCGCAGAGCATGTTGACCTGCTCTCGCAAATGGTCGTCCAAGGCAAAGAACTCGCTTTCGCCCTGGTACATCTGCACCGAAGGGCGCGGTCGGTCCGTGGGCAATTTCAGCAGCGGGGTCGCGCCCGCCATCTCTTTTTCCCACGAAGTGATCAAGGCCCGCTTTCGGTTCGCGTCAAGCCAGTCCCGCTCGAACAGCGCAAAATCGCAGAAGTTGATCCGCGGCTTGGGCCTTCGCAGAGGACGGCCGGCCCGATGGTCCGCATAGTGCGACCACAATTCGTCCAGGAACACCTGCAATGACCAACCATCGGTAACGATGTGCGGTGAGTTGAACAGCAGCCGGTATCGGCGCTCTCCAAGCGCGACGGCGGCACTGGACAGCATGGGATCCTGTCTGAGGTTCATAGGCTGGCGCGCCCATACGCGGTACAGGCGATCGGCTTCGCACTTGGCGTCTTCGGTGTTCAAGCCTCCCAGATCGACCATGCCGAGCGCAGCCTCCATTCGCTCGGAGACCTCCAGTCCGGGGGCATATGCATCGCCGACAAAGCGCAACCGCAGACTGTCTTGGCGTGCGATGAGACTTCCAATCGCACGGCGCAGGCTGGTCAGGTCCAAAGCGCCTTCCAGATCCAGACCCAGAGGCACGTTGTACGAGATCCCGGCACGCCCCATCGCATCCATGACCCAAAGACCATGTTGATTCGACGCCAGTGGCGAGCATGCCGAGAAACGGCCCTCGATACGCAACGATACGCCCTGCCCTGCCAAGGACGCACGCAGTCGTTCGGCGGTGGCGATGATGGTAGGTGTGGTGAACAGCGCCGTCGTCGGCCAGTCGATACCGAACTCGTGCCGCAACCGCGCGACGATGCGTGCCGCCGACAGGGAGTTGCCGCCAATTCGGAAAAAATCCTGTTCGATACCAATATTGGGCAACCCAAGAACCTCTGCCCAAATCCCGTGCAACTGCTTTTGCAGCGAAGTCTGGGGGGCGGTCAGCGCATCGTCGCCGCTGGCGCCTGGCAGGGGCGAAGGCAGCCTGCCGCGGTCGATCTTGCCATTGGGCGACAGCGGAAAGTGATCGAGTAACAGAAAATCGGCCGGCACCATGTAGGGCGGGACCCCTTGCTCGCAGTGACGACGCAGGCAGGCTATGGTCGCGGCTTGGTCATCAAGCTCCGCTGCGTCCGCAATTACATATGCCAACAAACGCTTGCCTCCGGCTGGACCATCGGCGACCACTACCAGGGCGTCCTTGCAGGCAGGATGCCGACGCAGGCAGGCATCGACCTCGCCCAGTTCAATGCGGAAACCGTTGATCTTGACCTGATGGTCGATACGCCCGAGGAACTCCATCTCACCATCGTCTCGATGGCGCGCCAGATCGCCCGTGCGATAGAGGCGCGATCCCGCCGGCCCGTACGGATCGGGCACGAACTTCTCGGCCGTCAGGCCAGCTCGCCCCAGATAGCACCGTGCCTGTCCAAGCCCACCTATGAGCAGTTCGCCGGCCACACCGACAGGCGCCGGACGCAAATCCGCATCGACGATGTAACAGCGCGTGTGCGGCAGCGGCCTGCCGATGCAGGGCTCCAGTTCCAACAGGTTCCGGAACACGGCACCGGTCGAATAAGTAGTGTCTTCCGAGGGACCATACAGATTGCAGACCCGCTCCACCTGCGTGTGCGTCAATAGATCGTTCACCACTTGCCTGGGCAGCGGTTCGCCGGCCACGTTGAAAACCCGGGTGGCTGCGGGCACCGCGTTGGCGGCCAGCAGCGTCTTCGCGGCGGAAGGGACGGTGTTGATCAACGCCGGCTGGATGTCCGGGGCTTCCAGCAAGGTCAGGATATTGTCGACCACCAGCAAGCTGCCGCCTCGGACAAGCGGCGACCAGAGTTCGTATACGGACAGGTCGAAATTCAAGGACGTACTGAACAGCACTCCAGCCATGTCCGCGTCGCTGTAGGCCTTCAGGCTCCATGCCAGACGCGTCAATGTATTGGCGTGCGAAATGGCCACCGCCTTGGGCCGGCCAGTCGAGCCGGATGTGTAGATCAGATGCGAGAGTGCATTCGGATGAATCTGGGCCGCGGCCGGCACGGGCAGGTCGACAGGGGCCTCTGCCAAGAGCACGTCCAGATCGATACAAAGCAAGGTATCAGGCAAGCGCTCGCGCAGGCGGGTGGTGGTCAGCGCTCGGCCGACGCGGCCGTCTTCGACCATCATGGCCAGCCGTTCCTTCGGATACGACGCATCCAAGGGCGCATAGGTGGCGCCAAGACGCAGGATGCCCAACAGCACTGCGACAAGATCGACATCGCGCGGCAGGCAGACACCGATCACGTCCTGAGGACGGACGCCCTGGTAAGACAGCAGCGCAGCGAACCGATCTGCCCGTCGCCGCAAGTCGATATAGCGATAGCCGCGCTCACGGTCACGCACGGCCCATCGTTCGGGCGTGATGCCGGCCTGCGCATAGACGGCGCCGGCGATGTCGCGAAACGGCAACGACTCGGCATCCGTTGGGTTCCAGTCGGCAAGGACTTGTGCGGCCTGGGGCGCTGGAAGCAAGGTCCAAGCTTCCGGTTGCGCCGTGCCGAGTCGTTGAAGCTCAGCCACCAGGTGCCTCAACACGTCTGTATAGCGAGACGCCGCATTCGCGGCGACGCTGCCTGCAGCCCAGCGAATGCCGAACGTGTCATTAAACTCCAGGACCAGCATGGCACCGACCTGAGTGGCGACCGTGGGCAAAGGAGTCCCCCCCAGACTCGAAACGTGCAGAACGGCGGGCAGAGTGCCGGGATTCTTGCCATCGCCAGCATCGTCGAACACGGAAACCAATCGATCCAGCGGCATAGGGCCGGCACTCACGGCGGCAGCCACCAATTGGCGCAAGTACGCCCAAGTGGCGCCCGCGCCTTGCGCAGGGCCGCGGCTCAAACGCAGCAGATAAGCACCCACGGTCTGGCCGTCGGCCATCAGGCATGGAACGACCAGAGGAACCTCTTTCTGCTGGGTCAGGCAGCGCAACCATTCGCCGACCACCAGCAGCAAGGCAAGGTCGGGCTCGTCCGTGTCGCAGGCAAAGTGGACCAGCGCTTCGCGATCGAGGACAGTGAATGCCGCCGGTTCAACGAGCGGATCATGTGTCTTCGGCAAGGCGAGATTCAGAACTGCCGATTGCATGAGCTCGGACCAGAAGCGCGAATGACCACGAGGGTCTTCGCCAGACCCCGTCGACGGCACCTGCGCGTCGATCGTTTCGACACGGTCCCGCAGCACCACATAGGCAATCAGCTGGGCTGTGCCAGATTCGTTCCAACGTGGTTGCACCGTACAATCTTGCACACGCGGATCACGCAGGATTTGGGCAGCGATCTCGGCCGGTTCCACCCGGAAGCCCCGAACCTTCAGTTGATTGTCCGATCGCCCCACGTACTCAATGGTTTTGTCCGCCCGTACGATCGCACGATCGCCGGTGCGATACAGGCGCGAACCCGGCTCATGCCCGAACGGGTCGGGAACGAAACTGGCCGCGGTCGCCGCCGGCATGTGAAGATAGGCGCTGGCCAGCGCGGCTCCTCCCAGATACAGCTCACCCTCGACGTCGACCGGAACCTGCTTCAGGCACGCATCGAGTACCAGTGCGGTGCCGTGGGGTAATGCCCTTCCGATACTCGCTTCGCCTGCCAGCGGGATGTCACCTATGGCGCCTGCGGTGGCCACAACGGTGGCTTCGGTCGGACCATAGGAATTGAACAACGCCGGTTTGGGAGCCCGTATCTGCTGCCAATCGCGAACACGCTGCGGATCGACACGCTCGCCACCGATGATGATGGTCTTGAGGCTGCTCGGTAGACTCCACCCCTGGCGCAAGGTCTCGGTCAGCCAAGTCTGCCAATAAGCCGTGGGCAAGTCCCAAACCGTGATCTGTCGCGCCTCGGTCAGCCGGTTCAACTCGGCCAATTCGGATGCCAGCGCTTCCGTACGCAAGACCAAACAGCCGCCGCACCAGAAAGCACCAACAATTTCCTCCATGGAAGCGTCGAAGTTGGGCGTCGCAAACTGCAGGATACGGGTATGGCGATCGAAGCCGTAGACCCGGCAAGCGCTGTCGATGAAAGCCGACAAGGCTCCATGGGAGACCAGCACGCCCTTGGGACGCCCGGCCGAACCGGAGGTATAGATCACGTAGGCCGCCGCCTCTGCCGTGATTGCGGCAGGCAGCGGCTCGACAGGCTCCGGCTTGGACATCGCATCGGATACGTTGATTTGCGCCAACGCATCGAGCGCCTGGGACGCAGGCCCATCGACAATGGCCAGAACGGGGTTGGCGTCGGCCACGATCTGTTGCGCCCGATCCAGCGGATAGTCCGGATCGATCGGTAGGTAGATCGCGCCAAGTCGCCAGACAGCAAACATGGCGATCGGCAGGCATTCCTGCCGCGGTACCGACACGGCCACGGTCTGCTGCGGGCGTACGCCTGCCGCGTACAACTGCGCTGCAACGGCCTGCACCGCCTGCTCGAACTGCCGATAATTGAGCGAACGCTCATGGCCGATGACGGCCGGCGCATCCGGAGTCTCCATGCAGACCCTGGCCAACTGGTCCAACACGTGAGCGGGTTTACCAGGGCGCTCGGGCCGTACCAGCGTGTCGAGCAACCTGCGTTCGAAGGCGCTCAGCTCCGGCAGGTCGGCAATCGGCCGCTCACCGAAGGAATCCAGTTGCGCGAGCAATTCGAAGTAATAGGCAAACAGGCGCTGGACGAAATCACGGCTGTACAAGTCTCGAATGTACTCGGCCGTAAATCGGAAACTGTCGGAGTCATCCCGTGCTGAAACGCTGAGGTCGCATTTTGCCTGAACCCGTGCGGCTTCGATGCTTTGCGCCAACGGCGGTACATCAGCATGCCCCGCAAACTGCTGCACCTGCATGGAGAACAGGACTTCAAACCACTTCGAATGGCTGAGGCTGGACGCCACCTGGACGCCATCCAGGCGTTCGAGCGGCAAGTCCTGGTGGCGTTGCGCCTCTAGCGCGCTGCGCGACACGCGCCTGACAAAATCAAACAGCGTTTCGCGGCCGTCGATCCGATGCCGGAGCAGGAAAGTGGTCGCAAAATAGCCAATGGCCGATTGCGTCTTGGCATCCGGGCGATTCGCGCTGACCGTTCCGAGAACGATGTCACTGGTACGTGCGTAGCGCGCGAGGGCCAGCTTGAACAGCGCCAGCAACACCGGATAGGTGGAGATGCCATGTCGACGGCACCAGTCTCGCACGCCCTGCGAGGCTACCATGCCCAGTTCAAACCGCTCGACGGCACCTTGCGTACTCAGCACGCGACCGCGTTGCCCCTGCTGCGGTAGTCCGAGCGTGGGCGGCAGGTCGCGCGTCTGCTCCTGCCAGTAGCGCTGGCATGCCGCCAGTGTGTCGCCTTGCATGCGCTGGCGCAGCGCGACCGCATGGTCGGCATGCGACCATGCCTTGCCGAGCCTTGGCAACGAACCGGTCTGTTCGACATGCATGGCAACGCGCAACAGATCCTGGTCGAACACTTGCAACGACCAGCCATCGGCGATCATGTGATGGAAGGTGTAGCTGAAAACGTGTCGCGTGGGTTCCAGGCGGATCAGCACCATCCGCAGCAGGGGGGGCTGGCCGAGATCGAACGGACGGACGGCTTGGGCCTTGAGCAGGCGTCGGACTTCCGAATCGGCCGTGTTCGAATCCTTGTCCACGGCCGACAACCCACTCAAATCGATCAGGGGCAATTCCAGCCTGGCCTGCGCCCTGACGATCTGGACTGCTCCGTCATGGCGATCCTGTATGGCTGTGCGCAAAGCCGCATGGCGTTGCACCACTGCCTGGGCTGCACGGCGCAGCGGCACCAATGCCACGGACGACTCCAGCACGGCGCTGACTGGCATGTGATAGGCCGAACTCTGGCCATGGATCTGCGCGGTCAGCCACAAGTGCTCCTGAGCAAAAGACAAGGGCAAGGGCCGGTTCAACGTTTCGGCGTCTGGATCGGTTGCGTCGGATGCTTCGACCCTGTTTCCGCCATCGCCTAACCCGCCAAGAAAGGCAATGATCTGCTCGCGATGGTCGCGCAGGCGTACCTGCCGCTCGTTGGTAAGCGCGCCCTTGGGGGCCTGGCAGACCAACTTGCCCTGGTCAAGCTTCAGCCTGATGCCCGCTTCAACCAGTTCCCGCACAAGCGCTTCGATTTGCATGAGTCCAGCCCCCAAAACGACGACGGCAATCACGCATGCGCTGATGCCGGTCAATGCCTGCCTCGGTTCCGAGCCAAGGCAACACATCTGCTAAAACGACGAAGCCGGTGTACCGGCACGGATAACGTTCGCGGCGCCCTCAGTCGATGCTGAATTCGAGGACGACCTCATCGTCCGTCCGCCGCTGCGTCACCGGTTCACATCGCTTATCCGCACCAAATGCAACTGCCCGCATATCGGCCAGCAACAGACGGGTAAGGTCCCAAGCCACTTCAGGGTCCAATACAGAGGGATCGGCATAGGCTTCGATACGCAACCGCTCGCCCGGCCAAGCCATCCACACCAAGCTTCGTCCGGTACGTGAATCGAAGCGGATTCGACGCAACCATTGGCCGGTCTCCACTGCGGGGATGTTCTCGAACACGACCGCGACATCGAACAGGGCTTGGGTCCCGCCAAGGCCAGCCAGGCTTCGAAGGGCCTGATCGCTGACCACAGCATGGGCAGCGTGTCCTGCGCGCTCCTGGCGAGCCGTGGCTGCGGCGGACAACAACGATTGTCCGGTTGCGATGCGCCGAACACGAATCGGCAGGGCCGTCAGCAAAGGACCGGCCAGGTCTGCCGCTCCAGGAGCATCCGGATGCCGCAAGGTGTACATGGCACCCAGGCACCATTCCTCGCGATCGAACGCCTGACACAGGCGGTCACCGGCCAAACTAAGCAGCAGGTCATTCAAGGTCAATCCGGCTTGCCGGCAGGCCTGATCCAAGCGTTGCGAGTCCCTTGCGGCAAGTTCGAAGGCACGGACTGCTATTGCCGCTCCCGGTTGCATGCGGGTCCGAGGTAACTGGCCCGCATGCGGCGGTAGACCTGCGAGGTATTGCTGCCAATAGGCTCTTACCGATGGATCGCATTGACGCTGCGTGAGCCACTGCTCGAAGTCCTCGGCGTCGGTCCGTAGCGACTTCGAGCGCGCAGTGCATCCGTGGCGGAAGGATTCATAGTGCCGACGCAACTCGGCGAGCAGCACTTCATACGTCCAGCCGTCGGTTATCACATGATGAAGCAACCAGGACACCCACCAGACCTGTTCATCGCGTCGCACTACGGTCAAGCGGAACATGGGCGCTCGATCCATGGGCAGCCCGGTTGCCCACGCGGATTCTCGAAGCGCCCGCCAGTCTGATTCCTGCTGCTCAATGGACCTACCGCGCCAGTCCAGCACCTCCAACGGCAACGGCGGATCGGCCAGGACCATACGCGCCGGACGATCGGCGTAAAGAAAGCTGACCGCGGTGCGCAACCATTCGTAGTCGGCCATCATTTGCCGCCACGCTGCTCCAAACGCCTCGATGTCCAGACCTTCGAACTGCATTTCCACGAGTTCGAGGTTCAATCCGCGCCGCGGTGCACGGAGGGTTTCATAGGCCATTCCCGCCAACCACGGACGCAAGGGGTTGATCGACTCGATCATCGCGGCGTCCCCCAAGGTGCGACGCAAGCGATCACACTCGGCCGGTGTGTAACTTGCACGGTGCGGGACGGCGTAAACGGGCTCGCCGGTGTCGTCACGGAGGTCACGGAGCGCCGCGGCCAAGCTGGCAATGGTCGGATGGGCTTGCACCAGCGCCAACGTCACGGGCAATCCGCACTGGGCACATTGCATCGCCATCTGCGCCACCGTGATGGAATCGCCGCCGAGTTCAACCAAGCTGCAATCCAATGGCACGACAGGAGCCGATAGCAATTCGGCCCAAATATCGTGGATCTGGCGGGCCAATGGGTCTTCAGGCGGACTTGCACAGGCTCCCTGGAAAAGCCGCCAGGGAGAAGGCAATGCCGCACGGTCCACTTTGCCGCTGGAATTCACAGGCATATGTTCCAGTACAACCAGGCGTTCCGGCACCATGTAGGCCGGCAGACGCTCCTTCAAATAAGCTTTCAGGCTGCTGTTGGCTGCCTGCGTCAGGGCGCGTCTCAGGGGCAAATTGGCCGATGGCTCGACGACTGGGTTGTATACGGAATTGCTCGGGGACCAGGCAGCCGTCGGCGACGCAGGAAGGGGCCGTGTGCCCGTTCGTCCGGGATGATCGATGCCGAGCCGGGACTCCAACGGTTCCTCGTCGGCCTGAGCCCGATGTCCAGGCGTCAGTATGGCATCAGCGTCGCAGGCGCCCTCTTCAACCTTCGGCGCGACGCTCCGGTGGACCACGACGTCATAACGATAACGGGACAATTCATTGTCGAAGCCAAACTGCTTCGGCAGAATGGACACCGATACGCCTGCGCCAGAACGCTCGGCCCATTGCATGAACCAGCGGGGCGCCAGCAGCAACTCGGTTTCCAGCTCTCGACGCTGCGCCACGCGTTGACGCAGGGTCTCCGGATCCAGATCGGGGTGCAGCGAACACTCGATCGACACCAAGAATGCATCCAAGGTGCACAGGTCCCGGACGTCGCCGATGAAGATCGTCTTGACCGTGCCCGTCGACAGGCATTGGTCCAGCACGGCCGCCAGATAGGTAGCATCGGGGAAGTACTGGATCACCGAATTCAGCACCACCAGATCGATATCATCAAGCAGGCCAACCACTTGATGCGCAAAGGCCGGTTGCACCTGGGTCTTTTCGCGATCTTCCGGCCGCAACGTTGCGTCCAGGTACTGCAGGGCCTTGGCTGAAGGATCCACGCCTCGATAGTGCATAACTGCTGGCAGTATGCGTTGCGCGATTATCCCCGAGCCGCAGCCGATTTCCAGCACCCGACGCGGTGTGCAGGCGAGGATGCGGGATGCCGCTTCGTCGGCCCAGGCGCGCATGGCTTCCAGCGGCAATGGAAGCCCGTCGTAACTGCTGTTCCATGTCAGGAAGTTTTCGGCCGCGTTCTGCCCGGCATGGCCCAAGTCCTGATAGGCGGACTCGTACATCTCGCTCCAGGCGTCGACATGATCCTGGACGACTTGCCGACGCAAGGCGGCCTGCTCGCTCAGGCACAGGTAGCCGACGAGTGCCGTGCGTTGTGCCGGACCTTCACGGGCCATCACATGTGCCATGGCTACATCCGGATGCGCGCGCAGGTGGTTTTCGATATCGCCCAACTCGATGCGCTGGCCGTTGACCTTTACCTGAAAATCGTTGCGCCCCAGGAAATCGATGACGCCATCGGCGCGTTCCGAGACCAAATCGCCCGTACGGTACATGCGCTCGCCATGGCCCTCCGGTGCCGGAATGAAACGTTCGGCCGTCATGCCTGGACGCCCGGCATAGCCACGTGCCAGCGATACGCCTTGAATGAACAATTCGCCTGCTCGCCCGGGCTGCACCGCGCGCAATTCCGGGTCGAGAACGGACAGGCGCGTCTTCGAGATCGCCACGCCAATCGGCTGTGCCGGCGTCGGCTCCCCGGCGGCGCAGGCGTGATGGCTGACGTCGATGGCCGCCTCAGTAGGACCGTACAGGTTCTCCAGCGCCACGTGCGGATAGCGTTTCAACACCGCCTCCGCTACGGGTGTGGGCAATGCTTCGCCGCTGCAGAAAATCCGCTGCAATTCCGGATAGCGCGCTTCGCCCTGCACCTGCAAAAAGGCTTCAAGCATCGAAGGCACGAAATGCAGGTGCGTGATGCCGGCGTCGGCAATCAGGCGGCCGAGAGCTTGAAAATCTCGATGGCACCCCGGCGGCGCCACCACCACGGTGGCACCGAACATAATCGGCCAGAAGAATTCCCAGACCGATACGTCGAAAGCAAACGGCGTCTTCTGCAGAATACGAGAACCTGGGCCGATTCCATAGGCACGCTGCATCCAAAGCAAACGATTGAGCAGACCGCGATGGGTGTTCATCGCGCCTTTCGGCCTGCCTGTAGAGCCCGAGGTGTAAATCGTGTACGCCAACTGCTCGGCATGCACGATGGGTGGCACCCACTCGTCAACAGTTTGCCGGCAAAGGTCGTCGACGCTCCGGACGAGCGATGTATCGAGGTCCAGAGCGGTGTCTGACCCGGCAATGATCGTGCCGATCCGTGCATCGTGCACCATGGACCGGATCCGCCCGATCGGAAAATCCGGATCGATAGGCACGTAGCTGCCTCCAGCCCGCATGACTCCGAGCAGAACCGCCGGAAGCTCCAGACAACGGTGCATTAGCACGCCAACGTGCGCTTCTGGCGCTGGTCGCAAGGCGGCAGCGATCTGGCGACTGAAGCGGTCCAGTTCGGCATAGCGCATCTGCGCGCTGCCATATTCGACAGCTATCGCATCGGGCGTCGTTCGCATGCCTTGTTCGATCCACCCCAGCACGCTATTGGCCCGAGCTGCGCAGGCCTGCATGTCGATGCTCGGCGTCATCAGGCTGCGCCGGCCAGCGCCGACTGTGCAGCGTTTAGCACAATGCCCTGGATATCGGCCAGGACACGATCCTCGTTTTGATGGATGAAGAAATGTCCGCCCTGATACATCCTCAGTTGAAAGCCGGCGGCTGCATGCTGTTGCCAGGCCTGCAGCGTCTGCTGAGAGGTTTCCGAATCTTCCATGCCGCCAAGCACGGTAGTCGGAACAGCCAGACCCGGCCCAGCCCGATATCGGTAGGTTTCGTTGATCTGGAAATCCGCGCGCAACCTGGGTAGGAACAGTTCCAGCAACTCAGGCGTCTCCAATACTGCCTTGGGCGTCCCGCCGAACTGATGCAGGCGGTCGATGAGTTCCCGATCGCTCAATTCGTGCATGGGCTTGCGATCTATTGGAACGTGCGGCGCGCGTTTGCCACCGACAATCAAGTGCAGCGGCAAGCGTAGGCCTTGCGCCATGAAGTGGCGGGCGACCTCATAGGCCATCAAGGCGCCGACGCTGTGTCCGAATAACACGTAAGGTCGGTCCGCGCGCTGTAGGATGCTGTTGCTGGCCTGTGGCACGACCTGGTCCATCGACAACAGCATGGGCTCGTGATAACGCTCTTCGCGCCCAGGCATCTGAAACACACTCAATTCGATGCGCGGACTCAGCCTCCGCGCCCAGGGCCGGAACGATCCTGCACTGCCACCGGCATAGGGAAATGCAAACAAGCGGATATCTGCGTTTGGACGACGCTCGGGAACTGCCCACCACTCAGTTTTCGACATGTGCTTGACCTGCCCAAATGAAAGACGTGCCTGCTAGCTCAGAGCAGCGCGGGTGCGGTGTATTCGGCAGCCGAAGCCAGTGCCTGCGGTGCCTCGCCAGCCGTGATGGCGCCGGGTCCCGGGCCCTGGCTCATCTCAAGCTGGACCAGACCGGCATAGCTTGGGCAAGCGACCATCAACTGGGCATGCGTCCCAGCGGCTACCACACGCCCGCGATGCAACATGGCGATCCGATCCGCCCGCATGGCAGTTTCCATCCGATGCGTGACCACGATCGTGGTGCGTCCCGGGCGCGAAGCATCCAACGCGCGCTGCACTGCCGACTCGCTCTCCGGGTCCAACGCACTGGTCGGCTCGTCGAGCAACAGCAAGGCAGGATCGCGAAGCAAGGCCCTGGCCAAGGCCAGGCGTTGGCGCTGCCCCCCCGAGAGGCGCAATCCATCCTGCCCCAGGTCGGTAAGCAACCCCTGAGGCATCGACTCGACCAGATCGAGGATCTGCGCCGTCGCCAGTGCGGCGCGAACCATTCGCTCGTCCGCATCGGGGGCGCCCAGGCGCAAATTGTCAAGAACCGTGCCGCTGAAAAGCTCGGGCATCTGCGGCACCAGCGCCAAACGCTTTCGCCATTGCTCCGGGTCGAGGTTGGCGAATGGCACACCGCCGACGCGGATCTCGCCACGCTGCGGCGCATAAAACATCTGCAAAAGGTCCAGAATGGTCGACTTGCCGCTACCGGACGGGCCAACCAAGGCCAGCATCTCCCCTTCGTTCACATGCAGGTGGCAGCCTTCGAGCACCGCTTGGTCTGGCCGCGACGGATAGCGGAAGTGCAGGTCGTCCAATTCGATCAGCGCAGGTTTGGGACACACGCCCCCCAATTCGCCGATTGGCGTCTCGGTTTCATCGCGCAGATCTAGCAACCGGCTGACCGCGCCCGTCGCATTACGCAACGTTACGTAGACGCTTACCAATTGTGCCGCAGCGGTGGTCGCGAGGTTGGCGTAGAACACGAAACCCACCAGATTGCCCAGCGTCAACGCACCGGAAACGATCTCGCGCGCTCCGACCCAAATGACGACCGACAAAGCCGCGTAGGCCATGAACGAAGTCAATGTGGTCAGCCATGCCTCGAGCCGTATGCTCCGCCAGGTCGCGCCCAACAGCTTCTCCAGCAGGCGGGCATAGCGCCCCGATGCCTGACGACCATGCTGATAGGCCTGAACCGTCTTGACGTTGCGCAACATCTCGGCCACGTGCGCACCACCTGCGGCTTGCGCCGATTGCCGCTCGGCAGCAAGGTGGTCGACGCGACCGGACAACAGGGCGCCCGGCAGGAAGATCAGCGGGATGCAAGCCAGCACGATCAAGCTGAGCTTCACGCTGGTCAATATCGCGAAGGCAGCTCCGGCAACGAGCAACAAGCCGTAGTGCAGCCCATTTGGCACGGCCGTGCCAATAACCGACTGCAATGCCTGCGCATCGCCGGTGATGCGCGTCTGCAATTCCGCATGGCCATTGCGGTCGAAGAAACCCGGCGATCGCTGCACCAGTTGGTCAAATACCTCTTGGCGGAGGGCTACGCCGACGCGTTCGCCGATTGCCCGCATGAGGTAGTTGCGGATAAACAAGCCCAGCGCATAGCCACAAAGCACTGCGTAGGCAACCAGCATGAATCGGTCTAGATTCTTCAGGTCGGCACCGCCAGAAGCCGAGATCAGGTTGGTGAGCTTTGAAAGCCCATAGCCGATCATGAAGAACAGCGCGGACGACGCACTCAACGCAATGAAGGCGGCCACTAGCTGCCATCGATAAGGCTTCAAGTAGACCAGGAGCTCGCGTACGGCACGCGGCCTCGTGGCCGGCGCAGTGTGTTTATCGGCCATCTCAAATCTCCAGAACTTCCATTTCATCGCCAGCATCCGCGGTGCGGGCCGATGGCCTGAGCACGTCCAGGCGCAAGGCCAGATCGGCAACCTTGGGCGATTCCAGCGCCACATGCAGCGGCAACTGCACGCCGGTCGCGTCGGCGATTCGTGCGACCAGACGCACCGCCAGCAGGGAGTGGCCACCTAGCGCAAAGAAGTTGTCCTCGCTGCCGACAGGGTTCACACGCAGCAACTCAGCCATCGTTTCTGCGATCAAGCGCTCGCTCTCGCCCCGGGGCTCCACATAGGGGGCACGTAGCACGGAGGGTTGCTGTTGTTGGCGGCTGACAGCTTCCAGTATTTCCCGGGCATCCCCCAACTGGCCTGCCGCCAGCACATAGGGCTGGTGCGCACGCCTATGGCTCGATGCCGTCGGCTGGCACGCGACTGCATGTGATTGGCGCCCCCCTTCGCCAGTAGCCAAGTTTGTCCCTTGGTCGACATCAGCATACAGGAGGCGGGCGCTGGCCGTGGGTATACGCAGGACGCCGGCCGTGCGTTCGACACCTGCCGCACGGGCCTCCAGTTCCGACAGGAAGCTCAATGCCGGCGTATTACGCGGACCGGTCTGCCAGGCCAGATGCAGACTGCTGGCCCCCTCGCCTTCCGCGATGCCAGCCAGTTCGCGCAACATAGCGAACTCCACGGCGCGACCCAGCGCCCGGCAACTCAACCAGAAATCGGTGACGGCCAGGCAGCTCCCCTGTCGATGGAAAAGCGCCGCGCCGACCTGCCCGTAATCGCCGAACCGGTCCTTGACCCGGACCATGAAGCCGGTTAACGCTCCGGCCTGCAACTGCTGCTGGAGCGACGCTTCGCTATGGCGAGTCAGGCCCAGATTGAACTGGTTGGTGCGCTGCGCCAAGTCGGCCAGGCGTGCCACATGTAACAACCCGATTCCCTCGAAGTGAATCTCCACCCCTAACCCGGCAATGAACGCCCCCAGGCTTTCGACTTCGGTGCGCAACTGTTCGCGCGCTCGGTGCTGGATGTACTGCTCGGTGCGGTCGGTGCCGCCGCCGGCATTTCCTTCCGCAATGTCCAGCACCCACAGACGCTCCAGAAAGCGCGGTATCTCGGTCGTGTCGGCTGGCAACTGCAATGCCAGAACCTCTGGCAACCGACGCGATACCTCGAGGACCTGCATCGGGTCGTCGTCCAGAAACACAAAGCTGTCGCGGCCCAGATTCAATTCGACGGCGATTTCGGCGATGTTGTCGGACTTGGCCCCCCAGTTGACGCGGGTAGCCGCAAAGTCCTCGTATTTCAAACCCAGGTCGCGACGTTCGAATACCGCCTTGACGTCGGCCTCGTTGTTCTTGCTGGCAATGGCCAGCAGCATGCCATTTTGTCTGGCGCGCAACGCGGCGGCGCGAACCATGGCATACGGTCCGTCGATGGATACGCCTTCGGCCCCCAATTCTCCGCAGACACCGCCCCAGAGGGTATTGTCGCAATCGAGCACGAGGACCTTGAACGGTACGCGTGTGCGTGCATCGAACCGGCGATAGGTCTCCGCAGCAAGTGCCGCATAAGCAACTGCCGTATAGGGCGTCGCGGCGATTTCGTCTGCACGTTGATCGTGCACCGATGACACCTGCCAACGGGAAAGCACGGCGTTCAGTTCGAACAGGCCGACGTTCGGCAGGCGTTGGATCGTGGCTTGCAAGCGTGCCGATAGCGCAAGGCTTGCCTTGGCGACGGATGCCGACACATCCTCGCGTTCCGGACATAGTACGACCTGGACCGGCACATCCACTTTGCCGGCGAATGCTTGGAGCGCCGCTTCGAACTCGAGGGCGGTGCGCTCGAGATTCCGGAGCCCGGTTTCGAGATCGCCCTGACCCAACCAGTCGGACCAGCGCAAGCACAACAGCAGCGGTTGCGCGTATCCCTTGCGTGCACGTACCTCAGGATCGAGCAGCGGCTGGATCAATTGACCATGCGCGGCAAACGTGACCGTCGGCTGCCGATCGAACAATCGCGCCCAGTACCCCAAGAATGGCGCCAACGGCTCCGTCGTGAAGCTGCCCGCTACCAACCAATCCTCGCGCGCTAACGCAGGCAACGCAGTGCTGGCAGGCAAGGGATGCTCGTCGATAGCGAGTGCAGGTCGATCGGCACCCAGTTCGCCAGCCTCAGCCAAGTGCCGTAGCATGGTCACGTAGCTGTCCAGCATGGCCCGAGCACGCGCTTCGCTGACCCGGTTCGGATCCGCGCAAAGCCTCAGCCGGAGCGGCCCTTGCGGGGAAACGTAGATCGTGAACGGATAATTGGTTTTGTCCAGTGCCTGCGTGCTGAGCAGCTCAAGCGGATTGTCGGCGGAATGCAAGCCGCGCGTGTCGGTCGCATAGTTCTGGAACAGGAACAGCGACTGAAACAGCTCATTGTCGCCCGGCAGGCCGGCAGCTTGGCGCACATCCGTGATCGGCGTGTGCGCAAATCGCTCACGCTCGATCTGTGCCGAATGCATGTCGGCCAGGCATTGTACCCACGCACTCCCGATACGCACGCGCACCAGATGCGTATTGATGAATGGGCCGACCATACGCTCGACATCCGCGAGCTCGGCCGGCCGGCCGGAAACCACCGTACCGAACAGCACGTCGTCCCGGCCACTGACTACGCCCAGCAGGTACCCCCACACGGCCTGAACCAGAATGTTCTGCGTAGTCTTGGCCGCGCGCGCCAATTGCCGAAGACGGTCAGACGTGTCCGCGTCCAGTACGGCATGGCAGTCCAGCGTAATCGCCTGGGCATCCTTTCTTTCGGCTGGATCGGTCAACGGCGTCGGCAAAGACATATCGTGCAGGTAACGCCGCCAGAATGTCCCTGCGTCCGCATGGCTGGATTGAGCGCCAAGCCACTCGATGTATCGCTGATAACCCGGACGTGGCTCGGGCCTCCATGCTTGCTCCTGCAGTCTGTGCGCATAACCGGTCGCCACATCGGAAAGAAGCATCGATGAGGACCAGCCGTCGACGATGGCGTGGTGGCGCGTCCAGACCAGGCGTACTCGCCCGTCGGGTTGCCGGATGATCGTGATGCGCATCAGCGGCGCCTGATCGAGCGCAAAGTCGGTAACCCGGTCACGCTGCAAAAAATCGTCCAGGCTGGCTTCGAAGCGATCTGCCTGCATGTCGCGCCAGTCGATCACCACCGCCGGAAGCGGCAGGCGTGCGACCACGAACTGGCGTGGCGAATCACTGCCGAAACCAGCAAATCCAGTCCGCAAGACGGGATTTTCATCCAATACGTCCTGCCACGCCGCCAACAAGGTGGCGACATCGGTACGGGGACCGAGTTCCACGGCCATCTGAAGCAGGTAGGCTCCCGTGCCCGGCGAGCTTTGGCTGTGGAAGAGCATGCCAGTCTGCAACGGCGACAGCGGATAACAGGCATTGACCGGGCCAGCCTGGACCGGCACATATCGCTTCAACCAAGCCTGCGTCGCAGGATCTAGCGCCTCCCATGCCTGCGCCTGATCCGCATCGTCCAGCCCGGTGCCGTCCAGCATGGCCAGCAAGTCGGACTCGATATGGGACAGTAGCGCTTGCACCCAGTCAGCATGAACGTGCGCGGTGCTGTATTGCACACGCAACTGAAGGCAGCCGTCATAAAGGCCGGCAATGCACGTCAGCAGGTGCTCGCGCTGCTGTTGGAGGTCTCGCTCGCATCCAGGGTCGCCGGCAAGCCGGAGCCAGAGCGAGTCGTCCTGCACATGGCTTCTAACCTGGCCGATATAGTTCAGGCTGACTTGCGGCGAACCCTGTTCGCGGAGCACTTCAGAGGCTGGATCACCGTTCAGGTAACGCAGCAATCCGTAACCGATGCCGCGCCTGGGTACGGCGGCCATTGCCTGACGTGCGCGCGCCAGGCGGGAAACCGCCGTCTCCGCGCCAGCCAAATCGACATGCAAGGGATAGCGCGCCGTGAACCAACCCACCGTCCGCAGGCAATCGACTTCGGCGAAAAGATCCTCGCGTCCGTGCGACTCAAGTTCGATCCAGGTCTGGTCTGTACCTGTGACTGCGCATAGCGCACTGGCCAACGCAGCCACCAGGGCATCGCCGAAGCCATCGCGATCGCTGCGCGCCAGCATCTGGATCAATCGCCCACTGACCTGTGCTGACAGCGCGAGTTCGGCAGTGGCCGCACGCGCGAAGGTATTTTCCGACATGGGGCGCGTCTGATCGACCTTTAGCGCCTGCATGGATGCGACTTGGTCCCGCCAATATGGCAACTCTTCGAGCATCGTGGCAGTGGCAGCATGCGAACGCAGGCGTGCCGCCCAATCCAGGAACGAGCTCGTTCGCGGTGGCAACTGCGCAATACCGGAACCATCCGGTCCGCAGACGATCAGATCCTCGGCGAGGATGTTCCAAGATACGACGTCGACCACCAAATGGTGGATCGCGATCAGCAAGCGCGAGTCGGCCGGCGTTTCGGCGCGCAGCCAGAGTGTCCGAAAAACGGGACCATGGCGGGGATCTACGCGGGCATGGGCATCATCGAAGCGGCGTTGATACCAGTCTTGGCGCGCCGAACTAGAGAGCGATTGCGGGACGTATTCAATGTCCAGCGGCACGTCTGCCTCGATCCATGGCGGAGCCACGACTTGTTGCCATCCATCGGTGGCCGGCTCGAATCGAGCCCGCAGCATGTCATGCTGGTTGGCCAGTGCAAGCAGGGTTCTCCTGAGGCCGGCTTCGTCCAGGTCAACGGTCGGCGTGAACACACGGCTATGGTTGTAGCGTCTTTCGAAATCCAGGCGCGATTCCGCAAAACGCTGCTGTATCGGGGTCAGTCCGGCGGGACCGGTGGGTGCGCCATTGCCTTCGAGGCCACGCTTGGCCTCTACCGCAACCACGGCTAGTTCGGCAACGGTCGGATGCTGGAACATCTGGTCGGCCTTGAATACCAGGCCATGGCGTCGCGCTCGCGCGGCAATCTGGATGGCAATAATCGAATCTCCGCCAAGCTCGAAGAAGTTGTCGTAGATCGACACCTCTTCGCGCTTCAACAGCTCGGCCATGATCGTACAAAGCATTTGCTCGGCGTCACTGCGAGGCGCTACCGGAGCCTGACCGTTTGCCTGGGCTCGCGATGGCTCCGGTAAGGCCATACGGTTGATCTTTCCATTGCCGTGCAAAGGCAAGGCGTCCAGGGCACACCAAAGGCTAGGCACCAGGTAGTCAGGCAGTAGCAGCCGCAGGCTCGCACGCAGCCCCCCGACATCCATCGCCCCCCCGGTCAGCACCACATAAGCCACCAACTGTGGGCGACCATCGCGCTCTATCATCCTGCAAGCGGCTGCCGCGACCTCCGGCAATTGGCGCAAACCAGCTTCCACCTCTGCCAACTCGATGCGATAGCCGCGAATCTTGACCTGGTCATCGATGCGGCCGATGAACTCGATTTCACCACCCGGGTGTTGGCGCACACGGTCGCCGGTCGCATAGCGACGCGCACCATTGCCCCCCGGAGCCGGCAGGAATACCGAGGCCGTCTGCCGCGCTCGTCCCAGATAACCTTGTGCAAGTTGCGCACCCGACACATACAGTTGACCGGTGAAGCCGGTTGCCACAGGCCGGAGCGCTTCATCGAGCACCTGTACCGAGGTACCAGCCCAAGGCCTGCCAACGACAACGGGAGAGTTGGCCGACAAGGGGGCGCTGAGCACGCCAACCGTGCACTCGCTCGGACCATAGTGGTTCAGGACCGTCAGCCCAGGGGCCAGTTCGCGCACGCGCCGCAGCAGTTCCGTATCCGTCCGTTCGCCACCGAGCAGCAGTACCGCCGTAGGCAGCAGCCTGGCCCCATCGCGGTCGTCCAGTTCGCTCAGCAATGCGCGCAGGTGCGACGGCACGATCTTGAGCACGGCCAAGCGCCGTACCGCCACATGGGCGGCCATGGACTTGGGGTCGTGGCTCATCCACTCGGGAATCACCTCTATGCTCCCGCCTTGGGCAAGGGCACCGAAGTAGGCGGTATAGCCAAGATCGGCAGCCAAGCTGGACAGGCTGGCGTAACGACGGTCGGAGCCCTCCGTCATGGCAGCGACGATGCGCGAGTCGATGCCGGCGATATAGGTTGCCAATGCGCCGTGGGATACCATGACGGCCTTGGGCAACCCTGTCGTACCGGAGGTATAAACCAGGTAAGCCAGGTCGCTCGCTGTCGGCAACGGTGGCAACTGCGGCCTGCTGGCACCGGCGTCAAAAAGGCCTTCCAGCGACAAGCAGGCAAACTCCTCCAGACCGTCGATTTCCGTCTCGTGCACGACGATCCGTGCGCCGCAATCCCGCAACAATGCCTGCAATCGCTGCTTGGGGGTCTCGGGTTCCATGACCACGTAGGCCGCACCGGCACGCCAAACCGAGAAGCAAGCGACCAACTGTCGTGCTGTACGCGGCAACAGCAAAGCAACGCGGTCGCCCCTGCGAACACCGAGAGCGAGCAGGCGGCAGGCGGCGTTCTCGATCTCGACGGCCAAGGCGCCATAATTCAGGGCACCGTGCGGATCGGCCAAGGCCGTATGGGCCGGAACCCGAGTCGCCCAATGAGCCAATTTGTCCAGAAGCAGGGATGGCGGACCCGGCATGGCCTGCGTCCCTGCGGCGTCCTTCGCATTCATGGCAAGCGGCGCTGCCAAATCCGAACCCAAGGTGCTTAGCGGCCGGTCCAGAAGGACAGCCAGGTGCGACAGGCAGGACTGGTAGGCTTCAAGCAGATGCGCAGCCGCTTCCGGCGCCAACATACCGTGGGGATACTGGAGGCGGGTAATCACTTGCGAACCGAAGTCCTGGACGCGCAATCGAAGGTGCGCAGGCTCGGCTTGCCAATCCGCCTGCACGCCTTCGCCCAGCTCCCGGGCTACGGACAAATCGTCCAGCGCATCGAATGCAAACTGTAGCTGCATGCCATCGGCGCGTTTGCTGTCCGGCAGACTGGCCTCGTCAAAGTATTCGGCCCATCGGCACCACTGCCGACGCTGCCCGGCCAGAGACCGAAACCACTGCAACCAGTTTTGATCCAGATCGAGATCGGCCGACACAGGCAGCACGCGAGCCAACTGCCCCAGAACGCTTTGCAGCTCTGGATCGGAGCGACCGTCGTGCTCGTAGCCGAAAGTCAACCGGGAGCGGCCGCCGAAATGAGCAACCAGAACGAGCCAGGCTCCCATATGGATATCCTGGGGCGCCAAGGCGGGTTCATGCCGGCACAAAGACTGGATAGCGTCAACAGTTGCGGGCGGGCAGCGCCGGACATGCTGCTCGACGACTGCGCCCGCCTTGCCATCCCGCATCCAGGGCAGTGGCTTGGCGTTGGTGCCTTCCAGGCGCGTCTGCAACCAGAACCGGCGAGCTTCCTCCGCTTCGGGCGTTTCACGCAGGCCGCGCAACCACTCGGAGACATCTGCAAAGGCAAGATTGACTGGCGCCAGGTCGCGGGAATCGAGCAGTTCATCCAGCAGTTGATGGATGCTGCGCGTATCGATCGACAGTCCTTGCGCGCGCAGCTCGATCTCGATGGCACCCGCGTTACCGGCCATTCGCACCGATGCAGAACCGTTCGGGTCCGGCGATATCCACTGGAGCGACGTGCGGTGTCCTGGTGCAGCCTGGTAACGCGTGCGCAGCACCTCATGCCGCCGCTCAAGCAATTGCCAGCGCCTTTGCAGTTCGGCGCGAGTCATCGGACCGCGGTACGTCAAACGGATCAGCGTCTCGATGCTTCCCTCGCCCGCATCGATGCCGGCGCCATGCACGCGCAGCCATCGTTCCTGATGAGGAGCCAAGTGAAAAGCTGCTTCGTCCCTGTTTGCAGTTGCATTCATGGCTTCGGTCCGTGTTACGACATGGTCTCGGGCAAGTTTCCGGCGACACCCTGGCTGGTACGCGCGCGCAGTCCCTGAAACTTGTTGCTGGCCAGGCGTCGGTCGCGCTGCACATCGAGGTGGTGCATGCAGGCCGAAAGCGTTTGCGACGGTTCATTTGCGACAAACGACAACGCGTCGAGATAGTCGTCGAGAATTTGCTGGGCGTGCTTGTGCTGGACCAGACCGTGGTCGTAGACCAGAGCTGCCCGCAACCGATCGGGCGCAGTTTCCTGCAGATAGAGAGTCAAATCGAACTTGGCATGTTCGATTCCACTGGCTTCCATTTCCAATTCCAGTCCACTCCCCTGAGGCATCGGTCGCGTGATGCTCTGCATCACGAACATTCCTTGGTAAAGCGGACTCCGCCCGGGGCGGCGCAAATTGGCAAGCCGAGATACCACCATGCCAAAAGGCGCAGCATCGTTCTCGAACGCCTGAAGCACGACACCACGCACTTGCTGCAACAGAGCTAGGAAACTGGGGTCCCCTGCCATGTCGACGCGTAGGACCAGTTGGTTCACGAAAAATCCGACCAATCCTTCTAGCGCTGGATCGGAACGGTTTGCCGAAGAAGTGCCTATGGCCAGATCGACCTGGCCACTGTGTCGATGCAAGGTCAGGTACCAAGCGGCAAGCCCGAGCATGAAGCACGTCACCGACGTGGCTTCAGTAAGCGACCGGATGACGGGCATAAGGTCGGCCGGTAACTCCCGACTTACCTCTCCCCCCTGGAACGGCGAGCGCGGCCGCGCGTAGTCCACACCGCGCAAGTCCAGCGTGGGCAAGCCGTCAAGCTGTCGCTGCCAGTAGCGTAGGGACGCCTCGATGCGGGCATGACCGACGGCCGCACGCTCCGACAACGCAAAATCGCCATAGCGCAGCGGCAAGACAGGCAACGACTGCACGCCGCTCACATAGACCTGCAGCAAATCATTGAGGAATACCGTGTTCGACCAACCATCCCAGGCGACATGGTGCACGGCGACCAGCAGTTTCCAGGCTTCCTCGTCCGTACGTACCAACCCGACCCGAATCGGCAGTTCACGGTCGAGATGGAAAGGGTGGTCGCGCATGTCGGCGCCGATGGCCGCAATGCGCCCATCGGCATCGCCAACGGAAAGACCGCGTACGTCGAAAAAGTGCACTGCCGCGGACCGTTCCTGCGGGACTGCCTGCGGGCGGCCATCGGCATCGGTGAGGATCAGGCTATGCAATGGCTGGTGTCGCATCATCACCGTTTCGAGGCTTTCGACCAGACGGGCCTCGTCTAGCGCGCCACGGATCCGCAGCACATAGGCGCTGTTGTAGGCAAGGTCATCCTGGCCGGAAGCGGCGATGCTCCATAGCCGCTCCTGGCCCAGCGACAACGGATACGAAAACTGGGCAGGTGCAGCCTGCAGCCATGCCTGTACGACGGCATCGCCGGCCGCATCGACCAGGCCGGCAAACTGTGCAAGCGTCGCATGCTGGAAGAAAGCACGGATGCTCAGCTCGCACCGATACTTCAGACGGGTACGGGCCAGCATCCTGGCTGCCAACAACGAATGGCCGCCGATGCGGAAGAAATTCGAATGTCGGCCGATCATGGAGACATCGATCTCCAGCAACTCCGCCCAAAGGTTTCGCAGCCAGCATTCAGTGTCCGACTCCGGTGCAGCCATGGCGCTTTGCTCGTGGCGATCGGCAATGGCCAGCAAGGCACTCCGATCGACCTTGCCATTGGCCGTCAGAGGCAAGACCGGTACCACGTCAATGCTTGCCGGCTGCATGTGTTTAGGCAGCAGGTCATACAGACGCGCAGCGGCATCTGCTGTATCCAAGGCCGACGACGATTGCACGAACGCACGGAGCAGCGTATGTGCCGAACGCGTGTCCGGCAGTATGTAGACCGGTTTTTCGCCCAGGAGCGATTTCAGTCCCGCCTGCACCTCGCCCAGGTCGACACGCAGGCCGCCGAGCTTGAGCTGCTCGTCCCTGCGACCAAGGAAATGGAACATTCCGGTACCTGTGACACGGCCATAATCGCCAGTCAGGTAAAGACGTGCACCAGCCTGAGCAGACCATGGATCAGGACGAAAGCGCAAGGCCGTCGCCGACGGCTGACGCCAGTAACCTTGCGCCACCGAAAGCCCCGAGAACGCCAGCTCTCCTTCCTGGCCGGGCAGGCACAGCTCCTGGGCGGCATCCATGACCCGAGCCGCAACATGCGCGAGCGGCCGCCCGAGCGGTACTCCCGACGATTCCGTCGTCACCTCGCCGAAAAGAACACCGACAGTCGTTTCGGTCGGCCCATAGTGATTGAACACGCGCAAGCTTGGTGCCCGTGCGCGTATCCGCGTCAGTATCGAATCGTCCAGGCGATCCCCGCCGAAGATCAAGGCCGCCCTCGGGAGCATGCCGACGCGACCATCTGCCCTGGCCTGCTCATCAAGCGCAAGCCAATGCGAGGGCACGATCTTCAGGAAATCGACCGACCAGTCGTTCATGGCCTGCGCCGCTCGGCTACCATCGAGCATCACTGCATCGGGCAGAATCGCATAGCTTCCGCCGCTGCTCAGGGCCGCGAATACCGATGTGTAGCCCAGGTCTGCCGCCAGTGTCGACAACGCAGCGAAGCACGCCGCAGGCGGCGGGGTCAAGCGTGCCAGCAAGGATTGCGCATAGGCGCACACGGCAGCATGCGAGACGGCCACCCCCTTGGGGTCGCCCGTCGTGCCAGAGGTATACACCAAGTAAGCCGCTGCTTGCGGCGGTGGCGATGGCAGCGGTATGGGCTCGGCCCCCAGGTCCGGATAGTGCAACGATGCCAGGTCACTGCTGGCGAGCCCTGCGGTCAGTTCGCTATCGCGAGACAGTGCATCGCTGAGCACCAGGCAGACGTCGGCATCGGCCAGCACGCGTCGATTCCGTGCCGCTGGATGGGAAGGATCGATGGGAACGTAGATGGCGCCGCTTGCCATAACCGCAAGCATGGCCAGCAGATGCGCCTCGGTGCGCCCCATGGCCACCGCCACACGGTCGCCGGGCACAATCCCGCGCAAGCGCAAAGCATTGCCCAGGCGCGTAACCTCCTCGCCCAGGCTGGCATAGGTTCGTACAGGTCGATCGACGCTCATCAACGCGACGGCGCTCGGGGTCGTGCGCGCCCAATAGGCTATGGCTTCGGGGAGCGAGTCGAACCGCATTTGCGCCGACTCATGATCCAGACCCAGCCTGGCATACCAGTTCTCAAGCGCCGCCGAGGCCATCGAAATTCCCGAAAGCTCGGCCTGGTCCAGCGCCGAATCGATCCAGCCTGGAAGAGCCGCCACGAACAAGTCAGCCTGTGCGTCCTCCATGCGATCACTACGGAACTGCCACTGGAGGCGAAGCGTCTGCCCGTCATCGAGCCAACGGAATCCATGCTCGTGCCCAGCCAGAGGCAAGTGCAAGTCCTGCAGGACGGCGTCGGCATCCGCTTCGAAGCAGATGACCTCGCAAACCCCTGTGGCGGGCGCGCCGATCTCCGCACGCAACGCAGCATCGGCGGTCGCCTCGCGGTTGATTCGCTCTTCAATCAGCGCAGCCAATCCACGCAGGCGAAGGCCCTGGCTTTCAGGTTGCAGCCAGGCAATTACATGATCGAGCCGGCCCAGCACGTTCACCAACTCCGGATCACGGCGAGCGTCGAATCCGAGGTGTATGTGCGAGGCGCCCAATTTGTGCAGCCAAGCGCTTCCCATCGCCATCAGCAAGGCCCCGACGCTGACGCTCCAGCGGCTCGCCCGTTCGGCGATCGCAGCACGCATCGCGCTCAGATCCAACTGTTTCATCGAGTGGGTCGATGTCGCCGTACCCTTGCCTGCCGGTGGCATCTGACCAAGCTGGGTATCGGGATCGAACAGATCCGCATATTGCAGCGAAGGTGGCGCCAGCTCACCGCGCAAGGCAACACTGAACTGATGCGCCAGGATGGGCGCCGACGGTGCGTCCAGCAGAATGGCCGGTGTCGCAATCCAGACCGATTCGACTTGGCCGGCTCCGTTGCACGCCAGCGCATAGCCGAATCGCGGGCGCACATGCTCCTGCAGTGCATCCAGTGGTTCAGGCTCTGTTGCCAGCTGGCTCTGGACAAACTGGAATCGTCCCTGCGGCACGCTGCGGATTTCGGTACGCAAGATTTCGTGCGTGGCCAGCAGGCGGCCAATGGCTGCACTCACCTCAGTCTTTTCCCTCGGCGCAGGAAACTTCAGGCAAAGGCGCATCATGGCTTCTGGGGCCAGTGCGTCCTGTCGAGCCTGCTGGGGAGACAATCGGAATATCGTTTCGGTCATGAGGAGGTTCGCTGTCGCTGCAAGTGGGGATCAGGCGCGCGCGTCCACCGGATCACCCATACCAACGATGATCTTGCGGGCACCGCTGAAGGGATTGCGCGCATGCGCGATGCTCATGTTGTCGAGCATCAGCAAATCACCGGCTTGCCAGGTGAACGCCACTTCGTTGCGTTCGTAGAGCGCGAGAAGGTCGGCCAGAATGTCCTCACCGATTTCGCTGCCGTCGCCGTAGGTCACCATACGCGGCAGGTTCTCCGCACCATACAGGCTGATCAATGCCTCACGCTCCTCCTCGTATAGAAAGTACGGGTGGTGCAACATGATCTGGTTAAAGAAGGACCACCGGCCGGTAACTGGATGTTGGGCCACCGCCTGTGATGGCTGGCGTACCATCAGAATGTCGTCGTGCTTCCACTGGCAGGTAGCGCCACTGCGCGCGCAGATGGCCTCGACCTCGGCGCGGTCGTGGGTCTTGAAGAACGCGTGCCAAGGCACATCCAACCCCGGGATGAAATGGCGCACATAGGTCAGGCCAAGGCGGGCGAACCGGTCACGCACCATCGGATCGAGCTGATCGTAGATCTTGCGGACATCCACGATTGGCGTTTCGCCACCGGTTTCCGACGCGACCACACATGCAAAGAACTGGTGCAGCGGCCAGTTGGCCATGTGGGAGCTTTCGCTATGGAAAAGGATGCGCCGGTTATTCGGATACGGCGTTGAACCATAGACGCGATCAGTGCCTTTCTCCTCCGGCAAATCGCCATAACCAGCGATCACGTGGTCGCACGTCAGTTGCACGACTCGCTCGAACATCCCCACCTCGGCCAGCTTGAAACCGCGCAACAGCACCGCCCCGTGTTCACGTCGGCGTTCCGCAACCTGTAGCTGTTGTCCCCGAATCCATCCTAGCGCATCCAGGCCCGCTTCGCGCGCCTGGTAAAGATAGGGAAATCCGGCCGGCATAATCGACTCCTCGACCGGCCTCAAGGCCGTGAGATCGACAGCCTTGCGCTCGCCGCGTTTGAACCTGGAAACATTGCCGCCCTCAACCTGCGTGGTGTTCATAGTGACGCGACCTTCGATCGATGAAAGGAACTGGACCAGGGTTTGCTCACCACCATCCGGAATGGCAGCGAGGATGGTGGCAAGCGCAGTGACGATCGCTTGCCCGGTCTGCGCAGAGAACAATTTCGAGGCATAGACCAGGCGGCCTATCAGTTGCCCACCTTCCTCCTCGAAAAAGAATGAAAGGTCGAACTTGGCCGGATCCTGCCCCCAGGCAGGTGCGAATTGCCCCGCACTGCCCTGCAGCGCCGAACGCGGCGTGTTCTGCAAACTGACCAGGGCATCGAACAACGGGCTTCGAGACGGATCACGATCGGGCGACAAGGCGGCGACTACCTCGCCGAACGGCAGATCGCTGTGATTCAAGGCATCGCGGGTGACCCGTGCCGATTGCACAAGGTACTCGCGGACACTTGGATTGGCGCCCATTTGAAACCGCATCGCGACCTGGTTCAGGAACAGCCCGAATACCGGTTCGAGCAGAGGCTCCCGGCGTGTCGAGACGGACGATCCCAGCACCACGTCTTCAGGCCCTCCCATGGCGCGCAGGGCCAGCGACACTGCAGCGCAGAGCAGGGCAAACCGTGTTACGCCCATATCGCGCTGCACTCCGTCCAGCCTTGCCACCACGGTCTTTGGCAGATCGACCGGAACGGTGGCACCGAACCAGACCTTCTCGCTCGGGCGAGGGCTGCTCTGGGGCAGGTTCAGCGGCCGAATGCCATGCAGGTGTTGACGCCAGTAATTCAGCTGCGCCTGCGCTTCTATCCCACGCAGCCAATGCTTCTGCCAAAGCCCATAGTCCCGATAACCGGCATCGAGTGGGGACAACTCTGGCTCATGGCCTTCGGCGAAGGCCTCGAATACCTTGCCGAACTCGGCGGCAAACTGCGCAAGCGACCATGTATCGGTGACGATGTGATGTACGTTGACCACCAGCGTACCGCCGCCGGCGGCATCGGCCAGCCAGCGAATGCGCACCAGGCATTCACTTGCGAGGTCGAATGCATGGCCGCGCTCGACCGCCATCACTGCCGCCACACAGTCCTGATGCGATCGCTCCCCGGCCGGTTCCTCACTGACTTGAAAACCGCACTGCTCGAACGGCAGGGTCTGCAGCCACGGCATACCATCGCGCTCCACAAAGCGGCTGCGCAAGATACCGTGGCGGCACACCAGATACTCGAAGCAACGGCGCAGGAAGGTCACCGGCACGCCGTCCGGTACCGGGATCGCATTACACAGGTTATAGGCACCTGCCGCGCCTTGCATGCGGGTGGCGAACCACATGCGAAGCTGCTCCTGCGAGGGTGGCATCAAGATGCTCTCCGGGGCATCGATACCCTGACGCAGCATGGCGGCAAGCAAGCGCTCGCGCTTTTCCTCCAGGCACAGGCTGGAATAGTCGCGTACGACTGCGTTCATGTCACTCGGCCTCCCGGGCCAGTTCGCCAAGCCGCTCGTCCAGCTCTCGCTCTGACATCTGCGCCAACCACTGACGCAGGCGCAACTCGCGTAATTGTGCAATCAGTGCATGCTCGTGGCCTTGCGCCTCGCCGACGCCCCCAGCGCGCAGCAACAGTTCGCGCATGAAAGCAAAGGTCGGAGACTCGAACAGTTGACGCAAACTGACCTGCACGCCATGGTGGGCACGCAGCCGGGTGAATATCTGTACCAAGGAAATGGAATTGCCTCCCAGGGCGACGAAATTGTCCTCGCGTGCGTGCGGTCGGACGCCCAGCACTTCTTCCCACAGCGCAGCCAGCGCCATGTCGATTCGGTCGGCTAGTGGCGTACCCGTCTGCGCTTCGGCAACCGGTCGCTCAGGGAGCTCCATGGCTTTTCGATCAACCTTGCCGTTGCTGCTCAAGGGCATCCGCTCGAGCAGGAACAAGGTCTTGGGCACCATGTAGTCGGGCAAGCGGGTACGCAAAAAGGACTGTATGGCACTGGCAAGATCACTGCGGCCTTCCGAAACAGGCTCGGACCGGGACAACTTGGCCGACTCCGGAACACCGCCGCCCAGCAAGGCATGCTGGACCAGCCGCGTACCTCCGTCCAACCGCTGCAACGCATCGACGAGAGACTGGATGGGCCTGGAGTCGAAGGTACCGACCGCGCACAAGCCGGTTCCGGCCACCGCGGCGGCGGCCGACAAGCGGCCGGCCGCATGGCCGATGCGAATTCGGCCCGAGGGAGAGTCCTCCCCGGCCAGGAACCAGGCGAAGGCGGCCTTGCCAAACAGCGAGGCCGCCCCTACGTCGAACACCTCCGACAATGCGATGTGGTCGGCACTCAACAACGTCAGCGCAGCGCCATCGACTCGATACAGACCCCCTGCCACTCCTTCCACGCGACCCGGTTTGACGAGCAACAGGGCTTCGACGCCCACGATTTCAGCCAAGGCTTCTTGCAGCAGGGAAAGCTCCACTGCCGGAAGCGTGCTCTCATCGAACGTACGGAAGCTCTGGCGCGCGAACAGAGACATGCCGGCAAGGTCTGGATTGGCTAGGCTGTCCGGATCAAGCGGCGTGTTCGCCTGCCACTCCCAGCTTCGCAGCGCCCGCTGGCTGGTGCTCAGTCCCAGCGCGGCCTGCAGGTCGCTGCCGGCAACCTGCGACTGCCAGCAGCCGTGATGATGGATCGGCGGCAAAAGGGCACTCAGGTAACCCGCCTCAAGCTCACTGAAAGCCAAGCTCAGATCACCATAAAGCGGCGCAATCGCGTCCAGTTCGGCCACGGCGTGCACGCAAATATGCGCCGTTGCGGAGACCTCGGCACTGACCTTGACCAGGGCGTGCTGATGCGGGTCATAGTAGTAACCACCCCCAGCGACTCCCGGAACCGCATCACCGTTCAACTGCAGGTAGAGTTGCACGGGATACAGGCTGCCGGCTGACGGATAATAATATTTCGGCAACCCGCCATCCGTAATCGGATAAGCACGAAACCGGGACAGGAGCTGCCCCAATTGCTCGAATCGAAGCTGACCGGATTCGTCCAAAACCGGTGCAGGTAGCAGCCGTCGTGAATCGTCCTCTGAAAACACCAGCACATCGCCATTGGACGAACGCACGCCACGCCGCTGGAACTTGAACAAGCTGCGCTCGACCGGATCGACAAGCACCGGCCCGAAGGACGACTGGGCCGGTGCGTATCCATCTTCCTGAGGTCTCGCACGCGGCACGATCCAACCGTACAGCGCCCGTGCCGCTCCCTGGCCGCGTGCATCAACCGCAGCCTCCTGGACCTCGGGATGCGCCAGCAAATTGGCCTCGACCTCGCTGAGCTCGATGCGATGGCCTTGCACCTTGACCTGACCATCCTCCCGTCCCAGGAACTCGATCATGCCATCGGCCAGGAAGCGCCCTAGATCACCGGTGCGATACAGTCTTTCGCCCGTATCCGGATGCACCACGAAACTCGCGGCCGTTCGTTCCGGATCGCCGAAGTAACCCTTGGCCAGTCCGATGCCGCCAATGTACAGGTCGCCGACGACATGCGTTGGGCACGGACTGAGGTCGGCATGCAACACATGAAAACGCTGGTTCGCGAGCGGCATGCCATACGGAATGCTCTTCCAGTTTGCCGGGACCGCTTGGATCGGATACCAGATCGACCAGATCGATGCTTCCGTAGCCCCCCCCATGCTGATCAATTGGATATCCGCAGATGAAACAGCACGGATACGAGCCGGCAGGTTCACTGGAATCCAATCGCCGCTCATCATGATGAGACGGACCGATTCCGGTAACCTGAGCTGGCCGATTTCGAGGTGGTCAATCAGCATCTGCACCAGCGCCGGCACGGCATTGATCACCGAAACCTGGTGCTGGTAGATCAGGTCTAGCCAATGCCCCGGTTCACGCAGGCGATCGGCGTCCGGGATCACCATGGCCCCGCCGGCACCGAGTACGCCAAACATGTCCCAGACCGAGAGATCGAAATTGAGCGCAGACAAGGCCAATGCCCGGTCCCCGGCGTTGATGCCGAACCGGCGATTGACATCGACGCAGGTGTTGCTAGCCCCGCGATGATCGATCGCCACACCTTTTGGCATTCCGGTCGAACCCGATGTGAAGATCACATAGGCCAGATCGTTCGGATCCGCAGCGCTTTCCGGAACGCCAGGTGCGGGCGGGCCGGGTACGTCCATGGACACGTCGATCCGCAGCACACCGTCCGGAATCCCTTCCTGAGCAGCCCCGGGTTGTACCAATACAGTACGGGTGCCTACCTGCCTCAGCAGACCTTCGCGACGATCCGGCGGCTGGTGGGAGTCGACCGGAACGTAGTAGGCACCCAGACTCAGGATCGCGAGGCAAGCAAGCACCTGCTCCGCCCCTTTGTGCATCATCACGCCGACCGCATCCCCACGGCAGACACCGGCACTCTTTAAATTTGCAGCCAGTGTGCCGACGGATCGACGAAGTTCGGCATGGCCGATCGTCCGCAGTTCGCCAAGTAGTGCCGGCCCGCGGTGACTGCACATCAACGCCGGCCCATGCAGCGGAGGGATATCCCAATCGACATCGGTATCGTTGTAGACGCGGCGGCTGTCGGCATCGGCTGCAGGCAATTCCGCCACCCTCACCCGGGTCAGTAGCGTCTCATCCACAGCAATCCGTTCGATGAGCCCACACAGGACCTCGAACAACGCATCGACCATGCCAGCCGGGAACAAGGCATCGACCGCATCGAGGTACAACAGCAGGCCGCCACCGCTGTTGAGTGCCATCAGGTCCATCCAGACCTGCGAGGTCTGCCCGATGCTGTAGGACTCGCCGGCGCCCGCCTCCTGATGGCCGGCATCCAGGGCGCCTAGTCCGGCGCCCTGCCCCGCGAACACCAGTCCGCTGGTGAATACCACTGGCATTTGTGCACGCGAACCGCCTTGGTGGCGATTCAGTTCACGCAGCACCTCGACACCGCTGAACAGACTGTGGTCCATATCCGACCACATGCGTTGCTGCAACGCACGCAGCCGATCTGCCAAAGCACTGCCTTCACCAGGTGCGCACTCCAGGATCGATGTGGAAGTGAAGTCGCCGACCAGGTTCACGACGTCCTCGTGCAAGGGCCGCCTGTCGAACAGGGTCAGGTTGATGCAGAACGACGGAGATCGGCTGAAGCTTCGCAATACCTCGGCATACAGGCCACAGACCAGCGTGGATTCGCTGATGCCTAGCGCACGTGCACGTTGGCCCAACGCTTGCCATGTCGAGATCGAAAAGTGCTTCTGCCGACGACTGAAACGAGGAGCCTGCAGGCTGGCCGGATCGACGGCCANGGGGCCGCCGGCAGGCTCGGAGCACGCTCGAGCCAGTATTGGCGGGCGCGCTGGTAACCCGGACCGGCGCGGAGCTTGTCCAAGGCCAGCACATAGTCGCGGAAGGTTATGCGTAGCTTGGGCAGATGCTCGGCCTGGCCCAGATGGAGGCCGATGAAGTCGCGGATCAGCAACTGCTGGCTGCCGCCATCGACGATGAGCATGTCGATACTGAGGTGAATCCGGAAAGTGCGTTCGGCGAGCCAACTGACTTCGACCGCGAACAGCGGCCAGCGATCCGCTGGCAACACCTCGTGCGACATGCGTTCACGAGTCCGTTCAACGGCCAGTCGACGTGCCTGGGGGTTGAGCAGCCGCAGATCGTGCACCTTGACTTCGTAGGATGGCGTCTCGGCCAGGATTCGCTGCATGCCCTCAGCATCGAAGATCGCGCGCAGCATGTCGTGGCGCCGCACCAGAGCATCCAACGCAGCTTCGAATCGATCGAAGTCGGGGTCCTGGTCGGCCACGTCCAGTTCCAAATAGGAATGTGTGGCTACATTCCCCATGCTTACCGCATCGCTGCGACCGATCCAGTAGGCCTGCTGGATATCCGTCAGCAGGAAGGGCTCATGGCGGCCCGCCGCATCGTGGGCCAATGTGGGAGTACCCTCCGCATCGGGGACATCGGACGCGAGGCGCTCGCCGACCTGCGCAGCCAATGCCCGTACGCTCGCATGCGCGAACAGCTCGGAAAGGCTGACGCTCAGACCGACTTCGGCGCGCATGGCGTCTATCAATTCGGTCGCCAGCAGCGAATGCCCGCCCAAGGCAAAGAAATCGATATTCGCGGCAATCCGGTCGACACCAAAGACTCTGGCCCAGATGGCGGCGATCCGGCGTTCCACATCTGTCTGACAAGCGGCCTCGGGGTCGAAGCCCGGATCCGCTTCGCCGTCTGTATGGGCGGACCACTGAAAGACCGGCAGCGGTTCGGAAGCCAGGTCGGACAACGAATCGCCAAGCGACCTGTCTGCCTCAATCGCAGATGCCGCCTGGCCGAGGAGCAACACCAGCGCGCGTAACAAGCTGTCGACGCCGGCGTCGTCCAGATGCGCCGCATCGGCCACTAGTTTGATTCGCACCCCTCGATCGGCAGCGGCGATCACGACGCTCAACGGGTAAGGTGTGCGGGCGCCGTCACCATCCAGCGTCAGCAGCCGCGGCTGGTCGTCGAGCGCCGGATCCTCCGAATCCGGCATCGGGTAATTCTCGAATACCAGCAAAGTGTGGAATAGCGGCGCGGTTGCGGGTACTTGGCTCCAACCGTGCACTTCGGCAGTTGTGCAAAAACCATGCTCGCGTATCCCCAGCAACGCCGATTGAAGGCCTGCCAGAAAACTCGGCCACGACGAGGTTGGCAACGGCCGCGCCAGTACCGGCAGGGAGCTGATGAATGGACCGATCGTGCCGTCGATCCCCGCAAGGTCGCTTGGGCGGGCTCCCAAGGTGCTTCCGAACAGCACCTCCTGCTGCTGGCTCGAACTCCAAGCCAATGCCAAGGCCCACAAAGCATGGCACAGACTTGCCCAGGTCAAATGGCGCGCACGCAAAGCCTTCGCCAGGCGCTCGGCTGTTGCAGTATCGAGTTCACAGGTACGCACCAGATGCCCACCTGCCATCGTTTGCAGCCTGCCTGTTTGGCCTGGCGCTGTGGCAGTGGTCGCACCCAGCAGGTATCTACGCCAGAACTGCTCGGCCTGGATGCGGTCACGCTTGCCGAGCCATTGCACATAGTCGCGGTAGAGGCGTGCCGGCGGACGATTCCAGGAAACGCCTTGCTTCAACGCCGCGTAGCAGGACAAAAGATCTCCAATCAAGATCGAGTTGCACCAACCGTCAATCAGGATGTGGTGCACCGTCCATACGATCCGATGGTGGTCCGGCGCCATGCGTACCAGGAGCAATCGCGTCAGTGGCGCTTGGCCCAATTTGAAGCCCGCTCTTTGCTCGGAATCGCGCAAAGCCTCCAATTCCCGATCCGGTTCTGCCGCAACGGTCAGGTTCGCCATACGGAACGGTGCCGACACTCTTCTAAGCACAAACTGCACGGGCTTGTTCCGGTCTTTCCAGACAAAGCCGGTGCGAAGCATCGGGTGGCGTGCAACGACCTGCCCCCACGCTGCTTCCAGGATCGCTGCATCCAGCGCCCCAGCCAGGCCGAACTCGACTTGTTCGATGAAAAGGTCTGGTCGGGCCAGGGCCGCAAACAGCATGCCCTGCTGAACCGGCGCCAAGGGATAGATGCTTTCGATGTCGTTCTTGCTCATGTCATCAATCCTGTCGCGTAGCCGCACTGCACGCACCGGCGCGGCGTCATCGCTATCATGGGTTGTCCTCGGCGATGACGCTCAGCAGGTCGTCCAACTGATCGGAATCGAGCGCCAGTTCGGGGAAATCGGATGGCGTGAAAGCCTGATCGGCCTCGGCAAGACATGCTCCCAAATGCGACCACGTTCGACGAAACGCGCTATCCAGCCGAATCAACGTTGCTTCGCTGAGCTGCCTGGGTACATAGGTCCAAAGCACATGCAACACGCCATCGACCAGCGACGCGGTGAAGTCGAGCAAATGCGTTCGATGGTTGTCCGGGCCATGCAGGTCTGCAAAGTCCGACAGTCGCGGCGTCAGCAGGCCCATGGCACGGTTGGCGGCAATGTCGATGCTGCCCAGGTAGTTGAACAACACACCGCGCGACGATGATGGCACCCGCCCATTGCGCAACCAATCGAGCCCCTCGTCCAAGCCCGCGAAGGGATGGCGCCTGCGCGCTTCCTTCACGTAGACCAATGTCCTTGTCGTATCGATCGCGGCATCAGCGGAAGGGTCGGCATGAATGGTCTGCAACGTCGTGAACCAGCCCAGCGTTCGGGATACATCCGGTGCGTCCTCGGGCACGTGCCGACCGTGCGCCTCCAATGAAATCGCTGGAGCAGGTTCGCCTCTCGCATCCAGCCACGCTGATTGCAGGCAGGCCAGCAGCAGGTCCGGCATTTCGACATTGAGTTTCTGCTGTGCGGCCTCTACGACCGGAGCAACCAAGGCCGCTTCCAACTGCGTACTGAACTGTCTGGACTCGTTTTCAAGGGCCATGTCCTCCGGAGGTACGCCGGAAGCAGGCGATACGGCGGCAACGCTCGAAACAATCGGATCGGATTCCTGCAAGCGCATGTGCAGGTACTGCGTCCAGGCCGCGTAACTGGCGCCCGGATCCAGAGCCGGTACCGGCCTGGACTGCACCAATGCCGCGAGTACTTGGTTCAATTGCTCGGTCAACAGCCCCATCGAAATCACGTCGCTAGCCAAGTGGTGCAGGACCAGACACAGCCGGGTCACCTTGCCGCCACGTGTAAACAGCAATGCTCGTTGAAGAATGCCCTGCTCCAGATCGAGCTGGCGCTGTGCACGCGCCAACGCCTCGCGCATGGCGTGTTCGCGTTCGGCCTCGCCCGTCCCATCCAGGTCGATTTGAGTCAATTGGACAGGGAGACGATCAACTGGAACCTCGGCCAACCAGCGCCCACCTTCCTGGCGATACCGGACATGCAGCATGTCGTGCGCATCGATCACGACCGACAATGCCTCTTTCAGCATGGCCGGATCCAGGTCCGGCGCATCCAGGTCCAGCACTTGATTCCAATGCGCAGACTGCTCGAACGATTGAGCGAAGAACCAGTGCATGATGGGGGACAGAGGCAATGCTCCTACGTGTCGCTGCTTTATCGACGCTTGTTCGACCTCCAGGGCAAGCGCCACTCGTTCAACGCTGTGGAGTTCGAACAGCTTTTGCGCCGAGAGGCGGTAGCCGCGCTGGCGCAGCGCCGAGACCACCCGGACTGCCGAAATAGAATCTCCGCCCAAGGCGAAGAAATCATCGCTGGCCTGTTCCACCTCGCGGCGCAACACATCTGCAAACACCTCGGCAACCATGCACTCGGCAGGCGTACCTGGCGCGCGGCCTAGTGGCGCGACAAGTCGCACCGGTTCGGGCAGACGAGCGCGATCGATCTTGCCACTGTTGTTTCTTGGCAGCGTGCTCAGCCAGACGAGTTCCTGAGGCACCATGTAGGCAGGCAGTCCTGCAGCCGCGTGCCTCATGACCTGGGCGTCACTAAGCTTCTCGTGGTCGGCAACCAGATAGGCGACCAGGCGCTGCGAACCATCGGATGCATGGCGGATTACCACCACCAGTTCGCGGATGCCATCGATCGCCCGCAGGCAATGTTCGATCTCGCCCAGCTCGATGCGGAAACCACGCAGCTTGACCTGATGGTCGAGCCGCCCCAGGAACTCCAGCTCCCCA
>NZ_LMSL01000014.1 GCF_001428405.1 Frateuria sp. Soil773 | reverse complement strand
CAATTCATCCACTTGGCGTTCCTTGCCCTCCTCCTCAAAAGATTTTGAACAGGCTCTTAGAGCCTGTTCAAAGTCTCCCTGTCGGATTGGAATCCCCTCACGCTCTCCGCTCGTCATTCCTGCGGAAGCAGGAAGCGCTTTTCAACAGCCGGAGGGCTGGTCGTCCAGTGCCTCTGCTTTCGATCGGGTAAAGGCGCTGGGTCCCAGCTAGACCAGCCCCGCGGGTGTTGAGAGCCGCTGGGACGATGGTTCTTTCCGAGGCTTCCTGCAGCGGCCAGGACAATCGCTGCGCGGCAGGTGCCGGCACGCCTGTCCACAAGGACAGGCACAGCACAAAGGCTGGCTGCGTCACCCATGCCGGATACTCACCCGCCCGTCATTCCTGCGAACCCCGAAAAGGGGGCAAGAGCAGGAATCCAGCGCCTTTGCCTTCCTCAGTGACCGGCCGGCTTCACCAGTTCGATCTCGAACAGCTTCGGCCAGCGCTTGCCAGTGACGAACAGGCGGTCGTGCGCGGCATCGTAGGCGATGCCGTTGAGCACGTCGTTGGACGGGTCGGGCAGGCGATCGACGTCGAGCAGGCCGGTGAGGTCGATCCAGCCCAGCACCTTGCCGCTGGCCGGGTCGATCCGGGCGATGCGGTTAGTCAGCCACACGTTGGCGTAGATTTCGCCCTTGACCCATTCCAGTTCGTTGAGATTGGTCACCGGCACGCCGTCGTCGGTGACCATCAGGCTGCCGGTGCTGGCGAGCGTCTCCGGGTCGAGCACGCGCAGCACGGCCGAGCCGTCGCTCATGTACAGGCGATGGTCGTCGCGTGTCAGCGCCCAGCCTTCGCCGGGATAGGCGAAGTTGCGCTGGAGCCCGAAGCTGGCCAGGTCGTAGACGAAGCCGGTCTGGCTCTGCCAGGTGAGCTGCACCAGCCGGTCCTTCCAGTCCACGATGCCTTCGCCGAAATACTGCGGCGGAAGGTCGTGCCGCTGCAGCACCTTGCCGCTGCGCAGCTCGACCTTGCGCAGGGTCGATTCGCCGGCTTCGCCGGTGCTCTCGTAGAGATAGCCGTCCTTGTAGAACAGGCCCTCGGTATAGGCGCCGGTGTCATGCGGATAGGCATGCACGACGCGGTAGCCGTAGACCGGCGCCGCGGCATGCGCGGCCGTGCCGGGAAACGGCAGGGCGAGGAGAAGGGCAGGGAGGAGAGCGGTGCCGGGCAGGCGGATCATCGGTCGGTTTTCGGCAGGGAGGTCGTGGCGCTCAGCCGAGCGGCCGCACGCGGAAATTGCGCCCCTTGATCCGGCCGGCGCGCAGTCGCTCCAGCGCCTTGCCGGCCAGCGCGCGGCTGATCGCCACGTAGGCGCGGGTGGCGAATACGTCGATCTTGCCGATGTCGGCCGCGTCGAGCCCCGCATCGCCGGTCAGCGCGCCGAGGATGTCGCCGGGGCGCAGCTTGTCCTGCCGGCCGGCGTCGATCACCAGGGTCTTCATCGGCGCCAGGTTCAGCGTCTTCGGGCGCGGCGGTGCCAGCTTCAGCGGCCGCCACGGCAGCGGCGCGCCTAGCGCCTGCTCGATGTTCGCCGCCTTCGGCCGCTCCCGCGGCGAGCACAGCGTGATCGCCAGGCCCGACTGCCCGGCGCGTCCGGTGCGGCCGATGCGGTGGGTATGCGTGTCGGGATCGTGCGCGATGTCGTAGCTGACGACCAGGGGCAGCGCGGCGATGTCGAGCCCGCGCGCGGCGACGTCGGTGGCCACCAGCACCGAGCAACTTCGGTTGGCGAAGCGCACCAGCACCTCGTCGCGGTCGCGCTGCTCCATGTCGCCGTGCAGCGGCAGGGCCGAGAAGCCGCGGCGGTCCAGTTCCTGCGCCACCGCATCGACGTCGCGCCGCATGTTGCAGAACACCAGCGCGTGCTGGCCGCGCTCGCCGGCCAGGAGCTGCGCCAGCGCGTCGGCCTTCTGCACGGGCTCGACCTCGATGAACTGCTGCTCGATCGCCGGTTGTTGTTCGGCCGGGGCATCGACGGTGACCTCGACCGGGTTTTTCTGCACGCGCCGGCTCACCGCGCGGATCTCGTCCGGGTAGGTCGCCGAGAACAGCAGGGTCTGGTGATGCCTGGCGATGCGCCCGACGATGTCGTCGATCGCCTCGCTGAAACCCATGTCCAGCATGCGGTCGGCCTCGTCCAGCACCAGCACCTTGATGCCGCCGCCGTGCAGGCTGCCGCGCTTCAGGTGTTCCTGCACGCGCCCCGGCGTGCCGACCACGATGTGCGGATCGTGCGTGAGCGAGGCGAGCTGCGGGCCCAGCGGCATGCCGCCGCACAGGGTCAGCAGTTTCACGTTCGGGATGTTCGCGGCCAGCCGGCGGATCGCCTTGCTGACCTGGTCGGCCAGTTCGCGGGTCGGGCACAGCACCAGCGCCTGCAGCCGGATCGTGTCCGCGTCCAGCGCCTGCAGCAGGCCCAGGCCGAACGCCGCGGTCTTGCCGCTGCCGGTCTGCGCCTGCGCGATCACGTCGCACCCTTCCAACATTGGCGGCAGGCTCTGCGCCTGCACCGGCGTCATCCCGGCATAGCCGAGGGTTTCGATGCTGGCGAGCAGGGCGGGCTTGAGCGGGAGCGTACTGAAGGAAGTCATGCGACATGATCGCATCTATTGCCGTGCACGCGTGCGCGGGGGCAACCTCGATCCGCGCTGGCTGCCTGGTGGCGCCGCTGTCCGACTGGACTCTCCGAAGCAGGGCAGCGTGCACAAGCGTTGCGCCGTGGCCGCTGCCATCGGTGTGCTTCCTGCTGGATTTCCTGGCGGCGGGGCTTGCTTAGATCGACGATGGATGGGACGCGCGCGATCGCGTGGACAACTCGGAATCGGAGATGGCGCTCATCGCTTCGGTTCACCGTCTTCGGCGTACTGCTCGTGCCGGCCCTCAATCCAGGGCGGCTTCGTCGGCTATGCTCGGATGGAATCGCCACTGCCTCCTGCTCCCACCCCTTTTCCGGTGCTGTATTCTTCTTTTTATATAATTCAAACACTTGCCGGATGACTCCCCAATAGGGGGTTGGCTCTCTTTTTTGCCTATCTTCCATATCGATCAAATACTTGGCTCAATAGGCGTCTAGTTCGCTGCCGCACAGGCAGCTTAGAAATCTTTAGGCAATGCGCCCACCTGCGTAATTGCGTTCGCTGCCGCACAGGCAGCTTAGAAACTGCTGCCGACGGCGCGAATCAGCCTGCTGCGAGTTCGCTGCCGCACAGGCAGCTTAGAAATTGAGCGGCACACGCATTTTCATGTTGTGCGCGTTCGCTGCCGCACAGGCAGCTTAGAAAAGTCGCCCGATCGAAAGAAGGCGACGGCCTGCTGTTCGCTGCCGCACAGGCAGCTTAGAAATGCTGCTATTCGCGGCATCGACACGACGACGCGTTCGCTGCCGCACAGGCAGCTTAGAAAAAGGTGTGCGGTGGTGTCTCGTGCTACGACGCGTTCGCTGCCGCACAGGCAGCTTAGAAAGCCGACCTGGACGTCAGCGGCGGCGTGCCACCGTTGTTCGCTGCCGCACAGGCAGCTTAGAAATGACGCCGAGCCGGCCGCGGCGAACCAACCGTGTTCGCTGCCGCACAGGCAGCTTAGAAAGTTGCGACGCGCTACGACATAGCGATCAGCCGGTTCGCTGCCGCACAGGCAGCTTAGAAAGTCACAAGGCGCAGCAGGATGGATTGATATAGGTTCGCTGCCGCACAGGCAGCTTAGAAATGGCGAAAGACCTGGGCATCAACAACATCGCCGTTCGCTGCCGCACAGGCAGCTTAGAAAAGGTGCGGCCCAGGTAGTTCACCAGGTACTCGGTTCGCTGCCGCACAGGCAGCTTAGAAAAAAACGGATGCGATTACCCAGGCCGAGATCATGTTCGCTGCCGCACAGGCAGCTTAGAAACCGATTCGTTGGTCGTAATTGACGAGTGCCACAGTTCGCTGCCGCACAGGCAGCTTAGAAACTTGACGGTCCGACGGTCAAGGTACTTTACTTGTTCGCTGCCGCACAGGCAGCTTAGAAAGCGCATTCTGCCCCCGAGAATGGCCGCAGTACGTTCGCTGCCGCACAGGCAGCTTAGAAACAGCCACTTACCGCCGCGGAATCGCGTGTTGATGTTCGCTGCCGCACAGGCAGCTTAGAAATGGTCCATGAGCGCACCTTCAACGGTAAAGACGTTCGCTGCCGCACAGGCAGCTTAGAAATGGGCGCCGGCTACGAGCTTCCCTTCCGTGTCGTTCGCTGCCGCACAGGCAGCTTAGAAATGTCGAGCGGCAGTACCTGGTGCCGGACAAGCGTTCGCTGCCGCACAGGCAGCTTAGAAACACCCGTGCCGAACGTTGCTGCGGAGCAGAGCGTTCGCTGCCGCACAGGCAGCTTAGAAATGATCGGCATACACCCACAGCATCCGGCGCCGGTTCGCTGCCGCACAGGTAGCTTAGAAATGCGTTCAGACGCAGTGGGTACAGCCTCCACCGTTCGCTGCCGCACAGGCAGCTTAGAAAAACGGAATACGGCACGGCTGCGGGAAATCGTTGTTCGCTGCCGCACAGGCAGCTTAGAAATCCCACACCTGATCCGCCTAAGGTCTGTGGCGGTTCGCTGCCGCACAGGCAGCTTAGAAAAGCGACAGCGGGCGACCCGTTGCTTTCGGCTGGTTCGCTGCCGCACAGGCAGCTTAGAAATTCTCGCGCTCCGCGGTCTGCTTGATCTCGCTGTTCGCTGCCGCACAGGCAGCTTAGAAAATGAAGTGGACTTTGCCCAACCCCTGGTCGTGGTTCGCTGCCGCACAGGCAGCTTAGAAATGGCAGTAGCACATGCCGTCTGCCTCGGGATGGTTCGCTGCCGCACAGGCAGCTTAGAAAATGCTGAATGGTTCCAGCCGAGCGGCGCTGACGTTCGCTGCCGCACAGGCAGCTTAGAAATGCGAGGACGCCAGTGAGGAAGGCTTCCGCCAGTTCGCTGCCGCACAGGCAGCTTAGAAAGGCAACCGGGGTGCGGCCAGCGCCACCGGCAAGTTCGCTGCCGCACAGGCAGCTTAGAAAGCGCAAGAAGTCCAGCAGCCCGCAAGGTGTGGGTTCGCTGCCGCACAGGCAGCTTAGAAAACCGCAATGCTCGGCGCGATCGACAATGACCTGTTCGCTGCCGCACAGGCAGCTTAGAAAAGCTCAGTGCGAACACCGGCGTGCCGTTCACGGTTCGCTGCCGCACAGGCAGCTTAGAAAGAGTCGGGTTGTACGAGCCGTCACGGGCCAGCGTTCGCTGCCGCACAGGCAGCTTAGAAAAATCCCATTGCGAGCCGCTCTAGTGTTCGCTTGTTCGCTGCCGCACAGGCAGCTTAGAAAAAAAACGAACGTGGTCAAGAGCCAGAACGCAAGTTCGCTGCCGCACAGGCAGCTTAGAAAGTACTGGACGTGCCAAGACGCCCATGTATGCCTGTTCGCTGCCGCACAGGCAGCTTAGAAACGGCCGATCCCGCCGACGACAACTGCCGCTGCATTCGCTGCCGCACAGGCAGCTTAGAAACTTGGGCGTTTAGACGGCTATTTAATGTGAGAGTTCGCTGCCGCACAGGCAGCTTAGAAAGTGGACGGGCTGGCGCATGCGCGGCGCGCACCGTTCGCTGCCGCACAGGCAGCTTAGAAAATCATGAGCGGCGTTGTTCTTCTGTGGGCCAGGTTCGCTGCCGCACAGGCAGCTTAGAAATTATCGCTACAGCGATCAGCAAATGTCGGACATGTTCGCTGCCGCACAGGCAGCTTAGAAATTCGATATCAAGCCCGCCATGGCCGTGCATACGTTCGCTGCCGCACAGGCAGCTTAGAAAGTCGTGACCGGCGAGCTTGCGACCGGCAAGTCGTTCGCTGCCGCACAGGCAGCTTAGAAAACACTTGATCGATCGCGCCCGCATGCTCGGCAGTTCGCTGCCGCACAGGCAGCTTAGAAATTGTCCAGGCGACGCCTGTGATGAACAGCGGCGTTCGCTGCCGCACAGGCAGAAAATACGTCTGACGAGCGACAGCGCTGGCGCCGTGCTCGCGGTCTATCCGGTGGCGACAAGCCTGCCGGTGCGGACCATGCGGTTGCCGATGGAAAGGTGTTCCTGGCCGCAATACGGGACACATGCGATCGGATATCGCCATACCGTGTCGGGTCGGAGGAAACTTCATGCCGCTTCGCCGGTCCGAAGCGGAGGCCGGTGCTCCCGTGTCATGTCATCGACTTCCTGCCCATCGACTTTCAAGGACAAGCACATGAACGCAGTGACGCGGTTTCTGGTGCGCAACCGGGGGTTTTTCGTCTTCATGCTGGGCATGCTGGTGTTCCGCAGCGCCGTCGCCGACTGGAACGTGGTGCCCAGCGGTTCGATGCAGCCGACGATCGCGATCGGCGATCGCATCCTGGTGGACAAGGCGGCGTACGACATCCGCCTGCCCTTTACCCGTGTCTCGCTGCTGCACCTGGCCGATCCGCGGCGTGGCGACATCGTGATCGTCGATTCGGCCGCGGCGCGCGAGCGGCTGGTGAAGCGGGTGATCGGCCTGCCCGGCGACGAGATCGCGCTGCGCGGCAACGTGCTGTTCGTCAACGGTCATGCCGCGCGCTATGCGGCCAGCAGCGCCGATGGCGTCCACGACGACGAGCGGATGCCGGCCAGCTATGCGGTGGAGAGCTACGGCGGCATGCGCCATGCCGTGCGGCTGTCGAAGTACCTGCCGAGCCCGGCCAGCAACTATGGCCCGGTGCGGGTGCCGACGGGTCATTACCTGCTGCTGGGCGACGACCGCGACAACAGCGCGGACTCGCGCTACTTCGGCTTCTTCCCGCGCGGTGAGATCGTTGGGCGCGCGTATCGCGTGCTGGTGTCGCTCGATCCGGAGCGCCACTACCTGCCGCGCGGGCAACGCACCGGCCTGCCGCTGGATGCGTGCTGCGCCCGCCGCTAGGCGCGGGCGATGCGGCTCACCATTGCGTGCGGCCGGGCAGCAGGCCCTTCAGTTCGGCGTCGGTGAGGTTGCGCCACTGCCCCGGCTTCAGGTGGCCGAGCTTCACGTTGACGATGCGCACGCGGCGCAGTTGGGTGACGCGGTAGCCGAACGCGGCGGCCATCAGGCGGATCTGCCGGTTGAGGCCCTGGGTCAGCACGATGGCGAAGCCGAACTTGGCGATCTTGCGCGTGCGGCAGGGCCTGGTCATCTGGTTGTGGATGCGCACGCCCTTGGCCATGCCGGCGAGGAACGCGTCGGTGACCGGCTTGTTCACCGCGACCAGGTATTCCTTCTCGTGGCCGTTCTCGGCGCGCAGGATCTCGTTGACGATGTCGCCGTTGCTGGTCAGCAGGATCAGCCCTTCGGAATCCTTGTCCAGCCGCCCGATCGGGAAGATGCGCTGCGGATGGTCGACGAAGTCGACGATGTTGCCGTCCACGCCCTGGTCGGTGGTGCAGGTGATTCCCACCGGCTTGTTCAGCGCGATGTAGACCGCCTTCTTCGCCGCCGGCATGGCGGCGAGCAGGCGCGGCTTGACGATCTCGCCGTCCACCCGCACCTCGTCGCCGTCCAGCGCCTTGGCGCCGGTCGAGACCACCTCGCCGTTGATGGTGACGCGGCCGGCCAGCAGCAGCTCGTCCGCCTCGCGGCGCGAGCACAGGCCGGCTTCGCTGATGTACTTGTTGACGCGCATGGGTGAAAGCCGGGATTAGGGAGACGGGATTCGGGATTCGTTCGAGCAAGTGCGGGGCGGGAGAGATGCTTGCAGGATCGCTCTTGCCAATCCCGAATCCCCAATGCCGAATCCCGGCTCTTCAGGATCTGAGGCCCACGCCGCGCTTGAGCAACTGCAGCGCCACCACCGACAGCGCCACCACGAAGCCGAGCATCACCGCGAACGCCCAGCCCACGTGCACGTCGCTGACGCCGAGCACGCCGAAGCGGAACGCGTTGACCATGTACAGGATCGGGTTGATCCGCGAGAGCGCCTGCCACGGCTCGGCCAGCATGTTCACCGAGTAGAACACGCCGCCGAGGTAGGTGAGCGGGGTCAGCACGAAGGTGGGCACCAGCGCGATGTCGTCGAACTTCTTGGCGTACACCGCGTTGACGAAGCCGGCCAGCGAGAAGATGGTGGCGCCCAGCAGCACCGAGGCGAAGGTGATCAGCGGATGCACCACCTGCAGGTGGGTGAAGAACAGTGCGATGACGAGCACCAGCACGCCCACTACCAGGCCGCGCGTCACCGCGCCGGTGACGTAGCCGAGCAGGATCACCCAGTTGGGCATCGGCGACACCAGCATCTCCTCCACCGCGCGGCTGAACTTGGCGCCGAAGAACGAGCTGGAGATGTTGCCGTAGCTGTTGGTGATGATGCTCATCATCACCAGGCCGGGCACGATGTACTGCATGTAGCTGAAGCCGCCCTCGATGGTGCCGATGCGGCTGCCGATCAGCTTGCCGAAGATCACGAAGTACAGCGTCATGGTGATCGCCGGCGGGATCAGCGTCTGCGTCCAGATGCGCATGATGCGCACGATCTCGCGGCGCACGATGGTGTTGAGGGCGACCAGGTTGGCGGCGGCGTTGCTCATGCCACTTTCTCCTGGCCGCCGCGGGCCGGTTCGCTGCGGCCGTTCTCCACCAGCCGCACGAACAGTTCTTCCAGCCGGTTGGTCTTGTTGCGCATCGAGGTCACCGTGATGCCGTGGGCGGACAACGCCGCGAACAGCGAGTTGAGGTCGTGCGAGCGGGCCATCTCCGCCTCCAGCGTGTGCTCGTCCACGCGGCGCAGCGACACGCCGGGCAGCGCGGGCAGCTCGGCCGGCACGCGCGCTGCGTCGAGCACGAAGGTCTCCACGTCGAGCGTGGCGAGCAACTGCTTCATCGTGGTGTTCTCCACGATGGTGCCGTGGTCGATGATCGCGATGTTGCGGCACAGTTGCTCGGCTTCCTCCAGGTAGTGCGTGGTGAGGATCACCGTGGTGCCGGCCGCGTTGATGCCGCTGACGAACTGCCACATCGAGCGGCGGATCTCGATGTCCACGCCCGCGGTGGGCTCGTCGAGGATCAGCAGCTTCGGCTCGTTCATCATCGCGCGGGCGATCATCAGGCGGCGCTTCATGCCGCCGGACAGCATGCGTGCCTGGTGCTGCGCCTTGTCCCACAGGCGAAGCTCCTTGAGGTACTTCTCGGCCCGCACGGCGGCGATCCGGCGCGGGATGCCGTAGAAGCCCGCCTCGTTGACGCAGATGTCGAACGGCTTCTCGAACTGGTTGAAGTTGATCTCCTGCGGCACCAGGCCGATCAGTTTCATCGCCTCGTTGCGCTGTTTGTTGACCGACACGCCGAACACCTGCGCATCGCCGCCGGTGGAGTTCACCAGCGAGGACAGGATGCCGATCAGGGTGGACTTGCCGGCGCCGTTGGGGCCGAGCAGGGCGAAGAAGTCGCCGGGCTGCACGGTCAGCGAGACGCCCTTGAGCGCCTCGACGCCGTTGGCGTAGGTCTTGCGCAGGTTGTCGACGACCAGCGCCGGGACGGAGGGGACGTGCGGGGACATGGGCTGCACCGTACTGGGTAAGCCGCTTATTATACGGGGCTTGCCGATGCCGTCCGGAGCCGCCGGGTGCACGCATCGTTTCCGCACGCAGCGCTCCGGGACCCCCATGGCCGACCATTTCCAGCTCCGCCTCGTCGACAGCTTCATGCTCGCGCCGGCGGTGCGCCACCTGATCTTCGAGCGGGTCGACGGCCAGCCGCTGGCGTTCCAGCCGGGCCAGTTCCTGCAGGTGCACTTCAACTACGACGACGGCACCGCGACCAAGCGCAGCTATTCGGTGGCGACGGTGGGCGACGGCAGCTCGCCGGTGCAGCGCATCGAGATCGCGGTGAGCTACGTCGAGGGCGGCGCGGCGACCAGGTTGCTCGGCGGGCTGGAGCACGGCGGGGTGGTCGACGCCAGCGGCCCCTACGGGCGCTTCTGCCTGCAGGCGGCGGACACCCATCCGCGCTACCTGCTGCTCGCCACCGGCACCGGGGTGACCCCGTACCGCGCGATGCTGCCGCAGATCGGCCGGCTGCTGGCGCAGGGCGGCCGCGAGGTGGTGCTGCTGTACGGCGCGCGCAACGAGGCCGAGCTGCTCTACGGCGAGGAGTTCGAGGCGTTCGCCCAGGCCCACCCCGGCTTCGCCTTCCATGCCTGCCTCAGCCGCCAGCCGCGCGCCGTGCCGCGCCCGAACGACCGCCTGGGCCACGTGCAGGCGGCCCTGGCCGAGCTGTCGCCCAGCGCGGAGCGCGACATCGCCTACCTGTGCGGCAATCCCAACATGGTCGATGCGGCCTTCGCCGCGCTGAAGGAATTCGGCCTGCCGGTGCCGCAGATCCGCCGCGAGAAGTACATCTCCTCGCGCTGACGAAGCCCAGGGAAACGGAAGGCCCGCCCGCCCCAAGGCGACCCGGCGGCGGCCATTTGCATCCTAAATGTGAACTGAATCACATTTGGGCGCTTTGACCCCGGCCGAGACTATCAAGCGCGGCCGCAGGCCGCCGACATGCGTCTTGAACGACCCGGAAAGTCCGGGGAGGCCACAGGGGGCTGTCATGGCTGAGTGGGTTCGCATGGTGCTGATGGGCTGCGGTCTGGCCATGGCTCTTGCCGCCGGAACGGCGCGGGCGGACGGTGGACAGATCATCTTCCGCGGCGCCATCGTGGCGCCTACCTGCACGGCGGGCGGCGAACGGCTGGATGTCCTGCCGGCGATGCCCGGATCGAGGCGGCTGGCCTGCGGTGGCCCGGCCAGCGATCCCGCCGGCGATTCAGCCTCGTCCTACGAGCTGGCGGTGATCCCGCTGGGCGATCCCGGTTCCACCGGCGACCGCCTGCTGGACTATTTCGCCGGCTACCTGCCGTCCGCGCTGCGCGCCGAGGCGCGGCTGGTCACCCGCACCTACGAGTGACCGCCCGGCGGCTCACTGGTAGGTGAGGGTATAGGTCGCCGTGGCGCTGACCTTGCCTGCCTTCAGCGTGCCGGTGCTGCGGTAGTAGCGGGCGGCGAAGGGGATGGCGAGTGGCCCGTTGGGTGTGGCGCCGACCCGGATCGACTGCCCGAAGGACACCGGGCTGTTGTTGTTGTTGGGATTGACGATCTGCACGCCGACGCCGCTGGCGTAGCCGGCCCCGGTGGTGGGGCGCAGCACGCCGTTGGCCGTGCTGATCGGGTTGTTCGCGTTCAGCGTGATGGACAGCGTCGATCCAGTCGAGCAGTTGAGCCTGATCGCGAACGGCGTGGTGCCCGTGGTGGTGCCGGAGCCGGACAGGTTGCCGGTGACCGTGGCGGCCATGGTCACCACGGTGGGGTCGGTGGCCACGGTGCAGGCCGGGCCGACGAAGGTGGTCGAGCTGGAGGTCTGGAAGACAATGACGGTTCCCACGCCGCCACCGAAATCCCAGTGCGCGAGCTGCCCCGCAGAGAGCGTGCTGCCGAGGGCGACCGGGCCGCTCACCACGAATTGCAGCGCCGTGTTGTTGGAGAAGGTGGTGGTGCCGGAGGTGAGGTAGTCGGCGGGCGAGGCGACCAGGTAGCTGGACGCGCTGCCGCGCTGCAGGCGGTAACTGACGCCCGGGATGTTGGTCGGGAAGGTGGTGGCACCGGAAGTCACGGCGCTGCCGATGTAGTTGACGATGCCGCCGTACGTCGTGCGGTCGCAATAGACCGCGGTGGTCTGGTCCGCGGGGACCATCGGGGACGTCCACAGCACCGTGCCGACCGCCGCCCCGTTGGGCACCATGATCTGGCTCGGCGGCGCGAACTGCACCCGGGTCCAGCCCGTCCGTCCGGAGAACTCGCAGGACGCGCTGGCGCGGCCGGGCAGGATCGCCAGCAACAGCAGGACGGCCAGGGCGCCGGCGGCGCGCAGCCATTGCGGATGGCGGGAAAGGGAGGTCATGTGCCACTCCTTGACGAGGGGGCCGCCGCGCCGGGCGACGCGCACGTCGCGTCGAGCTGTTCGTAGGCCTGCGCCGGCGCGCCCTTGGCGAGCGGCTTGAGCCGGTAGGGGAAGCTGCAGGATTGCGCGGCGCCGTCCTCGTCCTGCCACTGTACCGTGAGCCGGCCCTCGTCCTGCATGCCGCGCAGCAGCATGCGACCGGCCTGGCCGACCACGCCCAGCGCCTGCTGGCGGGCATCGACCACCTCGGCGCCGAACGGCACCGCCTGCCCGTCGGGCCGGCGCGCGCGGATGATCGCGCCGCGGCCGCCGCTGGTCTTGAACTTCACCATCACCACGGCGCCGGCGTAGGGGGCGACCTGGGTGCTGGTGGAATCCAGCTGCACGTTGAGCGGGAGGCCCTTCGGGTCGAGCTCGATCGCGTTGAGGCTGTACGGCGTCAGGTACGGGATCAGCGCATAGCCGGCGTGGTTCACCCGCACGTTGGGGGCGTTGGTGACGCGCGCGCCGGCGGCGTCCGGCGCGGACACGATCGCCACCGTGTCGCCCATGGCCTGGCCGAAGGTGATGCCGCCGGGGTGCACCACCACGGCGCCGGTCATGCCCACCGAGGCCTGGCTGTAGCCGCTGCCCTTGCCGTAGCTGGCGTTGAGCTGACCGTAGGAGCCGCGGTAGCCGCCGTTGATGCTGGCCGCGTTGCCGTTGCCGCCGGTGTCGTGCGAAGCGGTGGCGCCGTAGGTGAAGCGGCCGTCGTCGCCGGCGCTGCCGTTGACCGTGGCCTGGTCCAGCGTGCGGTTGCCGTCGCGGGTGACGCTGCCGGTGAAGGTCGGCGCCTGCATGGTGCTGCCCAGCGGCAGCGAGAAGCTGGCGAAGAACTGGTTCTCGTTGCGGCCCAGCGGGTCGCGCACGCGGGTGGCGGAGAGGTTGTAGCTCAGCCGGCGGAAGCGGTTGCTGTAGCCGAGCTGGAACTGCGTGTCGGTGCCGTTGCGGTTCCAGTAGTCGCGCGAGGAAACGTTGGCGTAGAGGGAGCCGCCTTGTTCGCCGAGCTGCTGGGACAGGGTGAGGTCGAAGCGGTTGCGCTGGCGGTCGATGCCCGGGCGCAGGGCGAGGCCGGCGTAGCCGCTGTCCAGCAGCGCCTGCTTCTGCGCCGGCGTGAGCAGGCCGGGGATCACGCCGTCGAGCGCGTCGGCGGGCAGCGCCGGCCCGGTGGCGAACACCTGCATGCCGCGCTTGGCGTAGTCGCGCGCCTGCATGGCGTCGCGCAGGCTCAGGTAGCCGCTGGTGGAGTAGCGGTAGGCCGCCACCGTCAGCGAGGTGTCCGTCTGCGGCAGGATCTTGCTGTAGCTCAGGCGCACGCTCTGCCCGGACATGGCGGACATGCCCGGGATGCGCGTGCGCGCGCCGGTCACGTCCAGCGCCATGGCGCCCAGGCGCGTGTTGAGCGCGCCGCCCAGCAGCACGGCGGCATAGCCCTGCGAGCCGGCGACGCCCGCGTAGCCGGTCAGCAGGTTGCTGAAGCCGTGCTGCAGCGTGGCCTGCACCACGTCCGGCTTGTCCGACAGCGCCTGTTCGCGCACCTGGCCGGCAGCCACGTTGAAGCGGGTGATGCCGGGGCGCAGCAGTTGCGCCACCGAGGCGTAGGGCACGGCGAAGGTGTGCACGCGGCCGTTGGCCTCGGTGACGCTCACGTCGAGGTCGCCGCCGTAGCCGGTGGGGAACAGGTCGTCGATCACGAACGGGCCCGGCGCCACCGTGGTCTCGTAGATCACGATGCCGTTCTGGCGCACCGTCACCTTGGCGTTGCTGTCGGCCACGCCGCGAACGGTCGGGGCGTAGCCGCGCAGCGAGTCGGGCAGCATGCGGTCGTCGGTGCCGATCTGCACGCCGCGCAGGCCGACGCTGTCGAACAGTTCGCCGCTGGTGTAGGAGTCGCCCACGGTGAGCTGCGCGCGCAGCGAGGGCAGGTCGCGCTGCACGTAGGTGGCGATGTTCTGCCAGTGGTGCTGCGAGCTGCCCTGCCCGGACAGCACGGTCAGCGTGGAATTCTGGCGGATGTGCCAGGCGCCGAGGTTCAGCCCGGCGTTGAGGCCGAGGTAGGACGAGGTCTGGCTGACGCCACGGCTGCTGCTGCGGTAGCTGTTGAAGTTGTAGTTGAGCAGGGCGGCGTTGACGCCCTCGTCCCAGTACTCCGGGCTCACGTAGCCGCGCGCGGCGCGGCCCATGGACGCCTGCGGCACGCTCAGCTCCAGCCGCAGGTCGGCCTGGTTGAAGCTGGCGCTGGCGCCGGGAATGAGGCTGGCGAAGCTGCCGCAGTCGGCCGCATCTCCGGTCGCCGGCGACTGCGGCTGCGCGGGACGCAGGCCGAACTGCAGCAGCATCTCGCGGCTGATGCAGGGCGTGGCGCTGGACTGGCCGGGCGCGCTCTGGAAGCGCACGTCGCGGCGGCCGACCCAGTTGCCGTTGACGTAGATGTCGGTGTTGTAGGTGCCGGGCAGCACCGGGTTGCCGCGCTCGAAGCGCGAGAGGTCGTCGGTGTTCTGGCCGGCGCCGGAAAGCAGGCTGCGGTCGAAGCTGGCATCCACCGCGGCGTCCACGGCAACCGTCGCCGGCGCCGTCGCGGGCGTGGCGGCATAGGCATGGCTGCCCAGGGCCATGGCGATGGCGAGGCCGAAGGCGGCACGCCGGCAGGCCGCCAGCGCGTGCGGCGGTTGCGACGTCATGGCGCGCCGGGTGCTCACGGCGAGACCGTGCCCTTGAATTCGCTGGCGGCGCCGTAGTCGTTGATGGCGCCGAAGGTGACCGTGGCGCCGGCGGTGGCCTGGGCCAGCCCGGGCACCGCGAGCTTGAGCGTGCCGAACGGCTCGATCATGCCGGTGTCGGCCTTGTAGGCCTTGCCGGCGACGTCCAGGGTGACGGCGTTGAGGGTGATGAAGTAGGGCGACGGGTTGCGCGCCTCCAGGGCGCGGCCCTGGCCGTCGGCCACCAGCTTCCAGCCCACCTGGGCGGGCGCCTTCAGCGGGTCGCCGGGCAGGTTGGCCGGCCGGTAGAACAGCTTCAGCCGCGAACGGATCGCCAGTTGCAGCAGGTTCTTGCCCTCGCTCTCCGGGTCGGTGGGCTTGGGCGGCACTTCCAGCACGTTCAGCCAGAACAGCGACTCGCGGTCGGCCGGCAGCGCCTCGTGGGTGTAGACGATGCGCAGGCTCTGGCCCTTGTGCGCGTCCATGCGGAACAGCGGCGGCGTCAGCAGGAACGGTACGTCGACCTTGTCCGGCGTGGACTGCGGATCCCCGTGGTCGATCCACGCCTGCACCAGCGCGGGCTGGTTGCCCTCGTTGCTCAGGCGCAGGGTGGTCTCGCTGTCGGCGCCGGAAAACACCACGCGGGTACCGCCGATCACGACGGTGGCGTGTGCAGTGGCGAGGCCGAGGCCGAAGGCCATCAGGCCCGCGCCGAGCGCGCGGACTAGCTTTTTCATGGCGGGAATCCGGTTGAAGAAGGGATGCGCCGCGGCCGGCGCGTGCCGGCCGCGGGCGCGGGTGCTGCTTACTGGTAGACCAGGGTGAACTGCACCGAGCTGGTCACCGCGCCCGGGGTCGCGCTGCCCTGCGGGGAGATGTAGCGGGCGACGTAGTTCAGCGTGGCCGCACCGTTGCTCATCGTCACCGGCTTGGAGTTCTGCGCCGTGGCGTCGCCGCCGTTCAGCGTGATCGCAGAGTTGTCGCTGTTGAGGAGCTGGATCTGCACGTTGTTGGCGCCGCCGGAGGTGGTCTGCTTCAGGTAGCCGGTGGTGGTGTCGATGTTGGCGCCGGAGAAGTAGGTCTTCACCGAGGTCAGGGCCGCATCGCAGTCGGTGATGTGGATCGGGAACGCGGTGTCGCCGGTGGTCGAGCCAGCGGCGTTGAGCGTCGGGGCATAGACCCACGGCAGGTGCACGTTGATCGTGGCAGCGGTGCCGTTGGCATTGTTCTCGACCTTGCAGCTCTGTGCCAGCACGCGGCCGTCGATGTTGATGGTGCCGTCGTCCGCGCGGGCGGACTGCGGGGCGAACGCCGCAACGCCGAGGCCGGCGATCAGGGCAGCGGAGAGGAAGCTCTTGATCATGGGTATTCCTTTGGAAAAAAAGTAATGGCTGACAGGCGGAGCGGAGGATCCGTGGCCCACTCGAGCTCGGTTGCCGCCGGACCCATTTGGGATGAGCCGGGATCCTGGGCGGGACATAAGCATCATTCGGGCCAAAGTGTGATGCAAGTCACAAATCGACGCAGAGAGCCCTTTGGCGGGCTGCGCGGTCGTCGGCATTGCGTCGCTGAATGGGGAAGTTTTCGTTAAACGTCACGGGGAGTGACGCATTGCGTCATGTCCTTGACGCGATGAGGAGGGAGTCGATGTAAAGGGTGCTTGACATGCGGTCGTGGCCTGCCTACGCTGCGCGTGTCAAGTACGCTTTACATTCGTTCGATGGATCGGGAGGGGCCATGGGAAAGCTTCACGGATCGGATAGCTGTGCCAAGGGGGCCGGACACATCAGGGCGGCTTCGGCCGGCCCCGTCTGGCGGGCCGCGATGACGGGCCGGCCGGAGCCGGCCGGTTGCCCGCAGGCGCCCGGGTCGGAGTGGGTGCTGCGATGACTCCCGTCCAGCGCCGCTACATGCGCGAATTCTGGCCGCCAATGGCGGCCTACATGCTGATCATGCTCCTGGCCTGGCCCTTGGTCGGTCGCGTGCAGGACGCCTGGCTGCGGGTCGCGCTGGCGTTGCTGCCGGTGTTGCCGGTGCTGTTCGTGACGCGCGCGATCGTCCGGTTCGTGCTGGGCAGCGACGAGCTGGAGCAGCGCCTGCACCTGATCGGCCTGGCGATCGCCGGCACCGTCGTGGGCACGCTCTGCCTGGCCGGCGGCTTCCTGGTCGCGGCGAAGGTGATTCGGCTCGACGGCACCGTGCTGATCTGGGTATGGCCGGCCATGGTGGTGCTGCATGCGCTGGGGCGGAGCTGGGCGGGGCACCGCTACGGCGGCGGCTGGGCCTGCGGCAGCGATGGCCTGGCCCGGCACTGGCAGCTATGGATCGTGTCGGCGTCGCTCGGTTTCATCGCGCTGGCGGGCTGGAGCCAGTTTGGCGACTGGCAGCGGGGCGTGCTGTGCGGCATCAGCGGGGTGCTGGCCGGATGGGCGCTGGTGCTGACGATCCGCTGGCACCGCAAGCCGGAGCGCAGGGCATGAAGGGCTGGCGCGACGCCGCGCTGGGCCGGCCGGCGCGCGGCATGCGGGAGGCCGCGGCGCGGCGCGGGGGCGCAGGTCGTCGCATGGTCCCCGGCGAGGCGCCGCCGCCGAACCCTGTCGGCGGGGTGGCGCCGTATCCCGTTGCGCGACGCCGCCCGGGCGGCCGCTACGCATGAACAACCAGGTGCGCGAGCTGCGCGGCGAGCAGGGCTGGTCGCAGGCCGACCTGGCCGAGCGGCTGGAGGTGTCGCGGCAGACCGTCAACGCGATCGAGACGGGGAAGTACGACCCCAGCCTGCCGCTGGCGTTCCGGATCGCAAAACTTTTTGGCCGTCCGATCGAAGCGATCTTCGAGCCGGGCGAGTGAGTCGGGAGGACACGATGAAAAATCCCTTGATGAAGCGCTACCTGCGCGAGATGCTGCCGCCGTTGTTCCTGCTGCTGGCGGTCACCGTGGCAATGGCGGTTTTCGCCAGGCACCTGGGCACGGCCGCGCGCGTGGGTCTGCTGGCCGTGCTGGCCTGCGACTACGGCTGGCTCGGATGGGTCGAGTTCCGCCACGTGAGGCGCTGCGACGAATTGCGCCAGCGGCTGGAACTGGAGTCGATGATGCTGGCCTTCATCGCCTCGCTCGGCATGGTCTTCCTGCTTTTCCTGGCGAACAGCCTGAAGCTGGCGGCGGTGCCGTTCAGGGTGGCGCCGCTGGTGATGGTGGGCTGCTACCTGGTGTGCAATGCGCTGGCGCGGCTGCGCTACCGCTACTGGGTGCTGGCATGAGCGGGCCACGCCGCGCGGTGCGATTCTGCGGCACGGTCGCGCTGTTGCTCGGGCTGACCGTTGCCGCGGCGATGCCGCCCGGCAAGGTGTTGCCCGTCCCGTCCCATCCCGTCCCGTCCGATGGCACGGCGCATGCCGTGGCGCTGGGCGATGCCGGCGGTGCGGTCAGCCTGCGCATCGAATGGAAGCTGGCCCCGCCGTGGAGCTGGCTGGTCTCGACCTTTTTCGCCTGCACCGAGGAGTAACCGCACATGAGAGTCAACGGGCGCACCGTGTTGCGCATCGCCATCGTCGCCGTGGGCCTGGGCGCGCTCGCCTGGAACCAGTTGCGCACCCGGCAGGTGCCAGCGGCCGACGCATCGGCGCCGGCGCCGGCTGCGGCCACGACGCCGGATCGGCCGGTGCAGGCGGCCAAGCCGGCCACCTGGAAGGTCGGCCGGCTCACCCTGACGGCCTGCGAGCTGGGCCAGCCGAACAGCGCGCTGACCACCGCCGCGTGGTGCGCGCCGTTCGAGGTGCCGGAGAACCGCGACGACCCGCACAGCCGCAAGATCGCCCTGAAGCTGGCGCTGATCCGCGCCGAGGCCCAGGTGCCGGAGAAGGACATGCTGGTGCTGCTGGCCGGCGGCCCCGGCCAGGCGGCGACCGAGTCGTGGCCGGCGGTGGCGTCGGCGCTCGGTCCGCTGCAGGCGCATCGCAGCGTGCTGCTGCTGGACCAGCGCGGCACCGGCGGCTCGCATCCGCTGTCGTGCAAGTCGCCGGAAGAGGAGGTGGCCGACGATACCGCCGACTACAGCGCCGACAAGCTGCGCGCGCAGGCCGCCGAATGCCTGCGCCAGATCCAGGCGCAGGCCGACCCGCGCTACTACACCACCAGCGTCGCCGTGCAGGACCTGGAGGACGTGCGCCAGGCCCTGGGCGCGCCGACCTTCGACCTGGTCGGCGTGTCGTACGGCACGCGCATGGCGCAGCAGTACCTGCGGCGCCATCCCGACGCCGTGCGCAGCATGGTGCTGGACGGCGTGGTGCCCAATCCGCTGGTGCTGGGCGAGGATTTCGCACAGAACCTGGACGAGGCGCTGAAGGCCCAGTTCGCCCGCTGCACCGCCGACGCGGCCTGCCGGCAGCGTTTCGGCGACCCCTACCAGACCCTGTTCCAGTTGCGCGACGCGCTGCGCGCCAACCCGCACCAGGTCAGCTTCCGCGACCCGCAGACCTACCAGAGCGTGAAGCGCATGCTCAGCGAATACTCGCTGGCCAGCGTGGTGCGCATGTTCGCCTATTCGCCGGTGACCGCCGCGCTGCTGCCGCTGTCGATCGATGCCGCCGCGCACGGCGACGTCGGCCCGCTGCTGGGCCAGGCCAAGCTGCTGTCGGGCGACCTGGACGACAGCATGAACGGCGGCATGCAGTACGCGGTGATCTGCAGCGAGGACGCCGACCTGCTCAGCGCGCGGCCGCAGGACGCGCAGACCATCTTGGGCACGCGGATGATCGAGGCGTTCCAGGCGGTGTGCGCGATCTGGCCCAAGGGCACGCGACCGGCCGACTTCCACCGGCCGCTGCACACCGACAAGCCGGTGCTGCTGCTGTCCGGCGAGTACGACCCGGTGACCCCGCCGCGCTACGGCGACGAGGTGGCCAAGGGGCTGCCGAACGCGCGCCACCTGGTGCTCAAGGGCCAGGGCCACAACGTGATGGCCGCCGGCTGCGCGCCGCAACTGCTGCGGCACTTCGTGGAGGACCTGCAACCGAAGCAGCTCGACGCGGGCTGCCTGGACCGGCTGCGCCCCACGCCGCAATTCATCGATTTCAATGGAGCCGCCCCGTGATCGAAGTGAAGGATCTGCACAAGGCATTCGGCGCGGTGAAGGCCGTGGACGGCGTCAGCTTCGCCGCCCGCGACGGCCAGATCACTGGCCTGCTCGGCCCCAACGGCGCCGGCAAGACCACCACGCTGCGCATGCTCTACACGCTGATGGCGCCCGATCGCGGCCAGGTGCTGGTGGATGGCATCGACGCCGCTTCCGACCCGCTGGCGGTGCGCCGCCAGCTCGGCGTGCTGCCGGACGCGCGCGGCCTCTACAAGCGGCTCACCGCGCGCGAGAACATCGACTACTTCGGGCGCCTGCAGGGCCTGCCGGAGCGGGACCTGCTCGCGCGCCGCGAGGTGCTGGTCAAGGCGCTGGAGATGGAGGCGATCGCCGACCGCCGCACCGAGGGCTTCTCGCAGGGCCAGCGGGTGAAGACCGCGATCGCCCGCGCGCTGGTGCACGATCCGCGCAACGTGATCCTCGACGAGCCGACCAACGGGCTGGACGTGATGGCCACGCGCGCGCTGCGCCAGTTCATGCTCAAGCTGCGGGCGGAGGGCCGATGCGTGCTGTTCTCCAGCCACATCATGCAGGAGGTCGGCGCCCTGTGCGACCGCATCGTGGTGATCGCGCACGGCCGCGTGGTGGCCGACGACACGCCGGACGCGCTGCGCGCGCAGACCGGCGAGGCGAACCTGGAAGACGCCTTCGTGAAACTGATCGGCAGCGAGGAGGGCCTGGCCGCATGAATGCCCAAGCCATGCCCATGCGCCGCGCGCGCGCCTTCCTCACGGTGTTCCTGAAGGAGGTGAAGGAGAACCTGCGCGACCGCCGCACCCTGATGAGCGCCCTGTTCACCGGGCCGCTGCTGGGGCCGATCATGTTCGTGTTCATCATCAACGCCTCGATCAACCGGCAGTTCGAGAAGGCCGACAAGCCGATGCCGGTGCCGGTGATCGGCGCCGCCGTCGCGCCCAACCTGGTCGATGCGCTGAAGGCCGGCGGCATCGTGCCGCTGCCGGCGGTCGCCGATCCCGAGAAGGCGGTGCGCGACCAGGACGCCGATGTGGTCGTGCGGATCGCCCCCGGCTACGCGGACGGGTGGCGCAAGGGCGAGCCGGTGCAGGTGGAGCTGATCTACGACTCTTCGCGGCAGGACGCCGACCCGGCCGTGCAGCGCGTCGGCAAGCTGGTCGAGGGCTACGCGCGCCAGCAGGGCGCGATGCGGCTGGTGGCGCGCGGCCTGTCGCCCGGCACCGCCTGGCCGGTGGTGGTGGCCAAGCGCGACCAGGCCAGCGCGCAGGCGCGCGGCGTGCTGATGTTCTCGATGCTGCCGTACTTCCTGGTGTTCAGCATGTTCATGGGCGGCATGTACCTGTCGATCGACCTCACCGCCGGCGAGCGCGAGCGGCAGTCGCTGGAGCCGCTGTTCGCCAACCCGGTGCCGCGCTGGAAGATCCTGGCCGGCAAGCTGGCCGCGATCTGCGCGTTCTCGGCGCTGAGCCTGCTGATCTGCCTGGTCGCGTTCGCCGTGGTCGGCCAGTTCATCCCCGCCGAGAAGCTCGGCATGGAGCTGGACCTGGGCCTGCACTTCGGCGCCAACGTGCTGCTGCTGATGCTGCCGATGGTGCTGCTGCTGGCGGCGCTGCAGTCGATGGTGGCCGCGTTCGCCAAGAGCTACCGCGAGGCACAGACCTACCTTTCGCTGCTGATGTTCGTGCCGATCATCCCGAGCATGATGCTGGCCTTCATGCAGCTTAAGGCGCAGGCGTGGATGTACGCGGTGCCGCTGCTCGGCCAGCACCTGGGCATCATGCGGCTGCTGCGCGGCGACGGCCTGGACGGGCAGCAACTGGCGATGTGCCTGGCCGGCAGCTTCGGCGCGGCCCTGCTGGCCGTGCTGGTGACCGCCCTGCTGTACCGCTCGGAGAAACTGGCGATCTCGGCCTGAACCGGCGGCGCGCGCCGCCGCGGCGCGCGCCGTCCCGCGATACCATGGACGCTTTCACCGAGAGGAAAGCGCCCATGCCCCGTCGACTGCTCCCGTTGTGCCTGCTGCTGGCGCTGGCCGGCTGCTCTTCCCGCCAGGACGAGGCGCCCGCGCCCACGCCGGCCTCGAAGGAGGAACTGGCGCCCGCGCCTGCCGCCAGCGCGGCGGCGGTCGAGCCGGTCTCGGAAGTGGACAGGCACCTGGCCGACTACGCGACGGTGAAGCTCGGCGCCGACCTTTCCGCGTTCGATGCGCGGCAGAAGAAGATGATCGCGCTGCTGATTGAGGCCGCCGACGTCACCAACGGCATCTACTGGCAGCAGTCGTGGGGCGACAAGGCCACGCTGATGCAGAAGATCGCCGACCCCTCGCTGCGCCGGTTCGCCGAGATCAACTACGGCCCGTGGGACCGCCTGGACAACGACAAGCCGTTCGTGGACGGCGTGGGGCCGCGGCCGGCCGGCGCGCAGTTCTACCCGGCCGACATGGGCAAGGACGAGTTCGAGAAGTCCACGTTGAAGGACAAGGCCTCGCTGTACACCGTGCTGCGCCGCGACGCGCAGGGGCAACTGGTCAGCGTGCCCTACCACGAGGCGTACAAGGCCGACCTGGACAAGGCCGCCGGCCTGCTGCGCGAGGCGGCGAAGCTGTCGGATGATGCCGGCTTCCGCAAGTACCTGTCGCTGCGCGCCGATGCGCTGCAGAGCGACGACTACCAGCCCAGCGACTTCGCCTGGATGGCGATGAAGAACAACCCGGTCGACATCGTGATCGGCCCGATCGAGACCTACGAGGACCAGCTCTACGGCTACAAGGCCAGCTACGAATCCTACGTGCTGGTGAAGGACCAGGCGTGGAGCGCCCGGCTCGCGCGCTTCGTGAAATACCTGCCCGAGCTGCAGCGCGGCCTGCCGGTGGACGACAAGTACAAGGCCGAGACGCCCGGCTCGGATGCCGACCTCAACGCCTACTTCGCGGTGTACTACGCCGGCGACGCCAACGTCGGCGCCAAGACCATCGCGATCAACCTGCCCAACGACGAGCAGGTGCAGTTGAAGAAGGGCACCCGCCGCCTGCAACTGGAGAACGTGATGCAGGCGAAGTTCGACCAGATCATGCTGCCGATCGCGAAGGAGCTGATCGCCGAGGACCAGCAGAAGAACCTCAGCTTCGACGCGTTCTTCCAGAACACCATGTTCCACGAGGTGGCGCACGGCCTGGGCATCAAGAACACCCTGGACGGCAAGGGCACCGTGCGCGCGGCGCTGAAGGACCAGGCCTCCAGCTTCGAGGAAGGCAAGGCCGACATCCTCGGTCTGTACATGGTCGCCCGGCTGGCCGACAAGGGCGAGATGGACAAGGCGAAGCTGATGGACAACTACGTCACCTTCCTCGCCGGCATCCTGCGCTCGGTGCGCTTCGGCGCCAGCGACGCGCACGCCAAGGCGAACATGGTGCGCTTCAACTTCTTCAAGCAGCAGGGCGCGTTCTCGCGCGACGCCGCCACCGGGCGCTACCGCGTGGATTTCGACAAGATGACCGCGGCGATGAACGCGCTGTCGGCCAAGCTGCTGACCATCCAGGGCGACGGCGACTACGCCGCGGCGAAGCAGCTCACCGACCAGATGGGCGCGGTGGACGCCGAACTGGCCGGCGACCTGAAGCGGCTGGAGCGCGCGCACATCCCGGTCGACATCCGTTTCGAGCAGGGCCTGGACGTGCTGGGGCTGGACAAGCCAGATGCTGACAAGCCGGGTGCGGACAAGGCTGGTTCGGGCAAGGCCGTTCCGGACAAGGCGTAACTGCGGACGGCCGCGGCACACGTTGTGCCGCGGCCATCGCCGTCGCGAGCCATTCATGGCGCCTGCCGTGGCTGTAGCGCCTTCCGTGGCCGAGGCGTCTCCCGCGGCATGGTGGCGAAGGCGCGCTGGAGAGTCCTTGGAGCCTGTTCAAATTCTCCAGGCATTTCCAATCGAAACGTCGTCCCCTGCGAAAGCAGGGATCCAGCGCCTTTGCTTTCGAGGCACTCAAGTCGCTGGATTCCTGCTTTCGCAGGAATGACGAGCATGTAGCCGACGCTGGAAGGACGAGCATGTAGCCCGGCCCGGCGCATGGGTTTCGACCTGGCATTCAATGCGGAGCAATGTCGCGCATCCGGATACGCAGATTGCGCCCATCCGCGAGCTTCAACTCCAGCACGGTATCCTCGGCCTGGGCATTGCTGGCCTGGCGGAAGGCGTCGCTGCCCATCGCCCGCACCGGCTTGCCGTCGACCGCCACGATTTCGTCGCCCTTGCGCAGCCCGGCTTCCGCCGCGGGGCCGCCGGGTACCACCCAGCTCACCTCGAAGCGGTCGGCGTGCCGCGCGTCGGCCTTGGCCGCGCGCAGCCCGGCGGTGGCGAACCGGCGCGGCGGCAGCGGCTTGCGCGGCAGCAGGGTCATCGTCTGGCGGCGGTAGTCGAAATGCACGTTGAAGCGCGACAGCACGTCCTGGCCGATATTGCCGGCTTCGGTCGGATTGCCGGTGGCGCCGGCGTCGGCGCGGGTCAGCTGGGCCAGCGGATTGCCGACCGCCGCATCACCCAGTTGCATCGAACGCATGTGCGCGATGTGCGAGAGAAACGCCCCGCCGACGCCACCGGTCGTCTGCGGGTAGCCCTTGGCATAGTGCGCCAACAGGCCCTCGCGTTCGACCCACTGCGGAAACAGCAGCGTGAAGCCGGAGTTGCCGGTGTCGATGCCGAACACGCCGCGCTTGCCGTCCACGCTGGCGTCGACCACCGGCATGTCGAAGGTGAAGCGCAGCGGCAACGTATTGCCCTTCACCGCGGGCGGCGGCGCGCCGTGGTCGTACGGCTGCAGCACCAGTTGCCCGCGGTCGTAGTCGAAGGTCACCGCGAAACGCTCGAAGACCTCCAGGCCGAGGATGCCGGCGATCGGCGGCTGGTCGCCGCGCTCGGCGAAGCCGTAGCCGTAGGGCATCACCAGGAACACCTGGTCGCGGAGGTCCGCCTTGCCCATCGTCAGCCGCGCGACCTTGGTGTAGGCGGTGCTCATCGAGCCCGGCCCGGAGCCGGTGCTGACGCCCTTGCCCTGGCTGGCCAGGCCCAGCTGCTTCGCCGCCTCCTCGGTGAGGATGGCGTGCCCGCCGGTGTCGAGGATGAAGGGCAGCGGCCGGCTGCCGTTGATGCTGGCTTCCACCAGCAGCACGTTGCCCTGGAAGTGCATGGGTGTGGTGGTGCGCTTCGCATCGTCGCGCATGGCGACGTCGCGGACTGTGCCGTCGGGCCGGTCGAGCGCATCGCCCGGCAGGGTCGCCAGCGCCTGGTAGCGTTCGACCCGGTCGACGCTTTCGCCATCGGAAGTGCCGATCGCAGTGGCGGCCGAATCCTCGATCCGGAACGGCAGTTGCAGGCCCTCGACGGGGCGGTAGTCGGCATAGCGCCGGGTCATGATTAGGAATGAGCTGGGCCACACCGCGCGATTGAGCCGATGCGTGGCTTGGTCGATCCACAGCGTGGCGGGGTGGCCGCCCTGCGGCGTCGCCTCGACGCGCGCGAAGCGGCGGCCGTTTTCGCTCGCGTCCGGCAGGGCGCGGTAGCTGGCCGCCGCGGGCGCGGTGAGCACGCCGAAGCGCTCGACCCAACTCTCGGTGATGGTCATCGCCCTGGCTTCGGCGGAGTCGAAGGGATGGATCAGCCCCGACATGTCCTGGTGCCAGCGGCCCTGCGCATCGAGCCCGTCGGCGCGCGGATAGACCGGGTTGCGCGCGCGAATGGCGAAATGGCCGCTGCGCAGGTCGACCGCGGCATGCATGGCACCGCTCAGGCCGTCGCTGCTTTCCTGGCCGTCGGCGAGCAGGCCGCCGATGCCGTTCCAGCGGTCGCCGCCGTGGGCCTGGCGCAACTGCTGCAACAGCGCGGCGGTGGCATCTCCGGCCGGCATGGCCGGCAACGCGACGGGCAGGAGCAGCCCGGCCAGCAGCAACAGGCGGACACGCAACGACGGTGGGCGATGGGGCATGGCCGGAATCTCCGTGGGGATGCCGCATGCTGGCGCGGCGACGCAAAAGCCGTCTAGGACGTGCGTGACCGATCAGGACGCGTTTTGCATGCCCTGGCGGAAGTCGCGCGGGGTCTGTCCGGTCATCCGCTTGAACACGCGGGCGAAATGGCTCTGGTCGGTGAAGCCGGCCTCGGCGGCCACGGCGGCGATCGGGCGGCGGCCCTCGGCCAGCGCCTTGCGGGCGAGGCCGATGCGCAGTCCGCGCTGGTACTCGCCCACCGAAACCCCCTGCGCCTGCTGGAAGCGCCGCGCCAGATGGGCCGGATGCACTCCGGCCAGCGTCGCCAGTTCCCGCAGCGACGGCGTGGCGAGCGGGTCGTCGTGCAGGCGTTCCAGCACGCGCCCGAGCCAGAGCGGGCGGCCTGCCGGACGATCCAGCCGGCAGGCCTGCGCGACCAGGTCGAGCACGGCCGCGTGCAGCGCGAGCGCCGCCGCGTCGTCGCTGGCGGCCAGCTCGCGTTCGAGCCGGCGCAGCAGTCGTTCGGCACCGGGCAGTTGCAGCACGCGGTGGTCGTCGAGCAGCCGGCGCACGCCGGCCTCGGCGGCCAGTTCGGCCGACAGGAACACGCTCAGGCAGCGCGCGCCCTCGCCGGCGAAACGGTTGGCATGGCGGTGGCCGCGCGGATGCACCAGCAGCAGGCCGTGGCGGCAGTCGGTATCGCGGCCGCTGCTTTGCTGGGTGTAGCCGCCGGCGGCGACGAGGCAGAGGTAGGCGTCGTCGTGCTCGTGCAAGGGCAGGGCGGAGCCGCCGGCGTAGTTGGTCACCGATACGCGCAGGCCGTGGCTCGTGTGCAGCCGCTCGGGCGAGCCGAAGTTGGTGCGTTCCAGGCGTTGCATGGCGGCAGTGTACGGTTTCGCGCCGCGGGCGGATGTGCCGGCGGTAACGGCGCGAGGGTCAGTGCCGCCCGGTGCCTTCCAGGTGGACCAGCGCCCAGTCGGCGACGGCCTGCGGATGTTCCAGGTGCAGGTGGTGGCCGCCGTCCATGTGGGCGACGCGGATGCCGGCGATGCAGGCGGCGCGCACCTGCATCGGGTGGCTGGGCAGGTAGGCCGTGGCCGGCTCGGCCAGCAGCAGGGCGGTGGGCATGTCGAGGCCGCGCAGCAGGGCGTGGACCTGGCTTTCGGCGAGCCGCAGCGGCGTCGCGCGGGTCAACCGCGGATCGCTGCGCCAGTGCCAGCCATCGGTGATCCCGAGCAGGCCGCGCTCGACGATCGGCCGCGCGAGGTCCGCGCGCAGGCCGCTGGCGATGGCGCGGGCGCTCACCGCCTGTTCGACGTCGCGGAACACGCGCAGCGGCCGGGCGGCGCCGGCCTGCGGCGCGAGGCCGGCGCGGAAACGCGGCAGCGTCTGCGAGCCGTCGTCGCCGAGCGGGCCGAGGCCCTCGATCAGCAGCAGCCGCCCGATCCGCCGCGGCGCGGCGGCGGCGACCAGGCTGGCGATGCCGGCGCCTAGCGAATGCCCCAGCAGGTCGAGGCGCTCCAGGCCGAGCGCGTCGATGGCGGCCAGTACGGTGCGCACGTAGTCCACGAAGTGGTAGTGCGCGCCGGGCGGCAGGTGGCCGGAATGGCCGTGGCCGGGCAGTTCCAGCGCGATCACGTGCCGGCGGCCGGCCAGCCGAGGCGCCAGCAAGGCGAAGCTGCCCGCGTTGTCGAGCCAGCCGTGCAGCGCCAGCAGCGGCGGCAGGGCCGGATCGCCCCAGGCCTGCGCGCGCAGGCTCAGCGACGGCAGCGCGATCGACAGCTCGGCGGGTGTGGCGGCCGCGTCAGGCATCGGCGGACGGCCGCGCCGCCTGCGGCTGCCGCGGGCCCGCCGCGTCGCATTCGGGCCAGCCCTGGGTATGGCGCCAGACCAGTGCGGCCAGGCTGTCCACCTGTGCGGGGCTGTCGTTGAGCGCCGGGATGTAGCGCAGCGCCTCGCCGCCGGCGGCGACGAAGAAGTCGCGGTTCTGCATGGCGATCTCCTCCAGCGTCTCCAGGCAGTCCACCGCGAAGCCGGGGCAGGCGACGTCGAGCCGCTTCACGCCGGCGGCGGCCAGCTCGCGCACGGTGGCGTCGGTGTAGGGATGCAGCCAGCGTTCGCGGCCGACCCGCGACTGGAAACTCACCAGCAGTTGCGACACGTCCAGCCCCAGCCGCTCGCGCAGCAGGCGCGCGGTGGCCTGGCACTGGCGGAAATACGGATCGCCCGCGTCCGCGTAGCGCTCGGGGATGCCGTGGAACGACAGCAGCAGCTTCTCGCCGCGGCCGTGCGCGGCCCACCAGCGCTCGATGCTGGACGCGAGCGCCTCGATGTGCGCGGGATCGTCGTGGTAGTCGTTGACGATGCGCAGCTCCGGCGGCCAGCGCAGCCGCTTGATCGCGTCGGCGACGGCGTCGAGCACCGAGCCGGTGGAGGTGGCCGAGTACTGCGGGTACAGCGGCAGCACCAGCAGGCGGCGCACGCCTTCGCGCTGCAACCGCCCGATCTGCCGCTCCACCGACGGCTCGCCGTAGCGCATCGCCAGCGCCACCCGCACCGGGCCCGGCCGCTGCCGCCGCAGCTCGGCCTGCAGCGCGCCGGCCAGCGCCTCGCTGCCGACCCGCAGCGGGGAACCTTCGGCGCTCCAGATGCGTCCATACGCATGCGCCGACCGCGCGGGGCGGATGCGCAGGATCACTCCGTGCAGGATGAGCCACCACAGCCAGCGCGGCATCTCGATCACGCGCGGATCGGCGAGGAACTGGGCCAGGTACGGGCGCACCGCCTTCGCGGTTGGCGCATCCGGTGTGCCCAGGTTCACCAGCAGTACGCCAGCCTGAACCGGCTGGTCATCGGAATGCCCGGCCGGGCCGGTATAGTGGCTGCTGCGTGGCATCGTGGCGGTCGTGAGCGGGTCAGCCGTGGAGTCTGCCACAAGCCAGCCGGCGCGCTGCGTGACGCGAATGTCGCAGCGGGCCACCGTCTTCCGTTCCCATGGAGCTACCCATGTTCAAAGCATCGCTGCGTCGTGTGTTGGTGGTCGCGCTGGCCCTGCTGCCGCTGGCAGCCGTGCAGGCCGAGGATCCGCCGCTGGTGCGCGCCAAGAATTCGGTGCGCGTGCTCAACGAGATCATGCAGGCGCCCGACAAGGCGGTGCCGCAGGACCTGCTGCGCGACGCCAAGGCGATCGCGGTGATCCCGGACATGATCAAGGCCGGCTTCATCTTCGGCGGCCGCCGCGGCGAGGGGCTGATCTCGGTGAAGACCCGGGAAGGCACCTGGTCCAACCCCAGCTTCATCACCATGACCGGCGGCAGCATCGGCTTCCAGGCCGGCGTGTCGTCCACCGACGTGATCCTGGTGTTCCGCACCCAGCGCGGGGTGGACTCGATCGTCAACGGCAAGTTCACCCTCGGCGCGGACGCCTCGGCCGCGGCCGGCCCGGTCGGGCGCACCGCCACGGCGGCCACCGACGCCCAGATGCGCGCCGAGATCTACTCCTACTCGCGCTCGCGCGGCCTGTTCGCGGGCGTCGCGCTGGACGGCTCGGCGCTGCGCATCGACTATGATGCGAACGCCGCGGTCTACGGCGCCGGGATCACCCCGCGGCGCATCTTCGACGGCGGCGTCAGCAACGTGCCGGGGCCGGTGGTCGACTTCCGCGACCGCCTGGAGGAGTACACTTCCCGCTGACGCGGACGCACTGATCGGACGCACCGACCGCGCTGGGCCGGCGCGCCCGGCGCGATGCGTTTCCGGTTCCATCCGTTTTCGAGGTAGGCAATGAGTATCTGGCACCTGATTATCCTGCTGGTGGTGGTCGTCGTGATCTTCGGCACCGGCAAGCTGCGCAACATCGGCTCCGACCTGGGCGGCGCCATGCGCGATTTCAAGAAGGGCCTCAACGGCGACGAGGAAGAGGCCAGGCGCAAGGCCGAGGACGAGCGCCTGCGCGCCGACCCGCCGACATCCTCCGGCAGCAACGCCACGCAGAGTCAGCGCGACTCCAGCGATCCGAAGTAAGCCCGCGGCGACGGGCGGGTTGCGGCGATGATCGAGATCAGCTTCGGCAAGCTGGTGCTGCTCGCGTTGATCGCGCTGATCGTGCTCGGGCCGGAAAAGCTGCCCGGCGCCGCGCGCACCCTCGGCGCCCTGCTGCGCCGCGTGCGCAACGGCTGGGACAGCGTCCGCGCCGAGGTGGAGCGCGAACTGCAGATCGAGGAGATCAAGCGCGCCGCGCGCGAGGCGGCCGAGCGCGCGGACGCGGCGCAGGCGGAGCTGGACGCCACCTTGCGCCAGGTGCGCGATCCGCAGTCCTACCTCGCGGACGGCGAGCGCGCGGCCAAGGGCGAGGGCGCCGGCGAGGCGGCAGCGGACGCGCCGGCCCGGGTCACGGCCGATGCCCCGCCGGCCGCCGCGGCGACCGGCCACGGCGACACCGCGGCCGAAGAAGCGCCGGCGGCCACCGGCGACCTGTTCGCCGGGAACGCCGGCCGGCCGGGCCAGGCCGTTCCCGCCACGGCCACCAGGGAAATGCCGCATGGCGACGCCTGAACCCGAAGTCGACCTGCAGCAGGGGCTGTTCTCGCACCTGATCGAGCTGCGCTCGCGCCTGCTGAAGGCCAGCGCCACCGTGCTGGTGGTGCTGCTGGCGCTGGTGCCGTTCGCCAACCGGCTGTACTCGGAGCTGGCCGCGCCGCTGGTCGCGCGCCTGCCCGAAGGCGCGCACCTGATCGCCACCGAGGTCGCCAGCCCGTTCGTGACGCCGCTGAAGCTGGCGTTCTACGCCGCGCTGTTCATCAGCATGCCGATGATCCTGTACCAGTTGTGGGCCTTCGTCAGCCCCGGCCTGTACCGGCACGAGAAACGCCTGGCGCGGCCGCTGCTCGCCGCGGCGCTGCTGCTGTTCTACGCCGGCTGCGCGTTCGCCTACTTCCTGGTGCTGCCGGCGGCGTTCCGCTTCCTCACCGCGATCACCCCCTCGGGCGTGGAGATGATGACCGACATCACCCACTACCTCGACTTCGTGATGCTGATGTTCTTCGCCTTCGGGCTGTGCTTCGAGGTGCCGGTGGCGGTGGTGATCCTCGCCGCGATCGGCGTGGTGGACGTGGACAAGCTGCGCCGGAGCCGTCGCTACGCGATCGTCGGCGCCTTCGCCATCGCCGCCTTCATCACGCCGCCGGACATCACCTCGATGATCATGCTGGCGGTGCCGATGTGCCTGCTCTACGAGCTGGGCGTGGTGGCGGTGCGCTGGCTGGTGAAGCCGGCCGGCCAGGGCTGAGCGCCGGCGTGGAGTTGCGCGCCATCGACCTGGACCTGGGCGACGGGCTGGCCGCGCGCGCGGCGTCGCGTGCGGACGGCGCGGCCTTCCTCGCGCTGGTCCGGCGCAACGTCGAGCATATCGGGCGCTATCTGCCGGGGCCGGCCGCGGTCGTCACCGAGGCGGCCCTGGCCGCGCATTTCGATCGCCTGGAAGCGCGCGTCGCCGCGCGCGAATTGCTGGAATGGCACCTGTTCCAGCACGGCGAGCTGGTCGGCAGCCTGCGCCTGAACTTCATCGAGGAAGCGAACCGCAAGGCCTCGGTCGCCTACCTGCTCGACGCCGCCTGGCAAGGGCGCGGCATCGTCACCCGCGCCCTGCGCGGCGTGCTGGCGCATGCGTTCGGCACGCTGGGCTTCAATCGCGTGGAGTTGCGCTGCGTCACCGGCAACCGGGCGAGCCGGCGCGTCGCCGAGCGGCTGGGCTTCACGCACGAGGGTCGCCTGCGCCAGGCCGAGGTGCTCGGCGGCCTGGCGCAGGATTGCGACGTGTACGGCCTGCTGGCGGACGAATTCGCCGCCTAGGCGGCCCGCTACTTGCCGCCGGCGGTGCCGCGGTTGAGCGCCAGTCCCTTCAGCACGTTCAGCGCCTGCGACAGGGCGTAGTCGGAGGTGGCGAGCTTGGCGTTCTCGGCGCTGCCGTCGTTGTCGATGTCGCTGCTGGCCCGGCTGTCCTCGTTGGCGAGGTGGTTGGGCAGGTCGGCTTCCGAGCCGATCAGCATCGGCGGGCTGTCGGCCTTGTTCACCGCCAGGTCGGCCAGGGCGATGTCGGGCTTGATGCCCTCGGCCTGGATCGAGATGCCCTTGGGCGTGTAGTAGCGGGCGGTGGTGATCTTCACCGCATGCTCGGCGTCCAGCGGCAGCACGGTCTGCACCACGCCCTTGCCGAAGGTGCGGCGGCCGATGATCAGCGCGCGCTGGTTGTCCTTCAGCGCACCGGCGACGATCTCGGCGGCCGAGGCGGTGCCGTTGTCGGTCAGCAGCACCATCGGTGCGCCGTGCAGCAGGTCGCCGGGGTGGGCGGTGAACTTCATGTTGGCGTCGGCCAGGCGGCCGCGGGTGCTGACGATGGTGCCGGAGTCGAGGAAGTCGTCGCTGACGCCGACCGCCGCGGTCAGCAGGCCGCCGGGATTGGAGCGCAGGTCGAGCACGGCGCCCTTCGGCGCGCCGTTCTTGCGGATGTAGTCGGCGAGCTTCTTCTCCAGGTCGCTGGCGGTGTCTTCCTGGAACTGGCTGATGCGGATGTAGACGTAGCCCGGCTCGAGCTGGCGCAGCTTCACGCTGGTGATCGAGATCTGCTCGCGCACCAGCGGCACGTCCACCGGCTTGTCGTTCTTCTCGTGCACGATGGTCAGGGTGATCTTGCTGCCGGGCGCGCCGCGCAACTGCTTGAACATCTCGTCGACGTTCTCCTGGTCGACCAGCTTGCCGTCGATCTTCACGATGGTGTCGCCGGGCTTGATGCCGGCGCGCGCGGCCGGGGTGTCGTCGATCGGCGCGACGATCTTCAGGCTGCCGTCCACCTGCAGCACCTCGATGCCGAGCCCGCTGTACTGGCCGGTGGTGTCCTCGCTGAGCTGGGCCAGGCCGTCCTTGTCGAGGTACTCGCTGTGCGGGTCGAGGCCGCTCAGCATGCCGCTGATCGCGGCCTTCATCAGGGTCTTGTTGTCGACCTTTTCCACGTAGGCCTGGCGCACCACTTCGTAGACGCGGCTGAAATTGCGCACGTCGTCCAGGTCGACGCGGTCGACCGCCGCGCCGTCGGGCGCCTTGGCGTCCTGGCCGGCGCTGGCCGCCGGCGGCGCGGCGGCGCTGCCGGACGCGGCCGGCGCGTCCTGCGCGTACGCTGCGGGAGCGCCGATCAGCAGGGCGGCGAGGCAGGCCAGGCGGGGGTGGTAAAGACGCATGCGCGGGACTCCGGGAAACCGAGGCGTCGCGGGGCGGCGCCGACAGGAAAGGCGAGGGGGATCATCCTACGACAGTCGGCCGCCGGCGGAATTCACCGCCGGCGCGCGGCGCCTCAGCGCCGGCTCAGCCAACTGCGCGGATCGACCGGCTTGTTGTTCTGGCGCAGCTCGAAATACACCCCGGTGTTCACCCCGGTGGGCGGGCTGGCGGTGCCCACCGCCTGGCCGGCGTCGACCTGGTCGCCGACGCCGTGCAGCAGGCTTTCGTTGTTGCCGTACATGCTCATCCAGCCGTTGCCGTGGTTGACGATGATCAGCATGCCGTAGCCGCGCAGGAACGCCGCGTAGACCACCTTGCCGCGTGCCACCGCGTGCACCTCGCTGCCGCCCGGCGCCTTGATCAGCACGCCGTTGCCGTAGCTGTTGACCACGCCGCTGGCCGGCCACGGCAGGTTGCCGCGGATGTTCGCCGCGGCGGTGCCGGTCGGCGGGCTGGGCGTGGTGACGCGGCCGGGATGCCGGCGCTGGCGGGCCGCCTCGCGCTCGGCTTCGCGGGCCGCCTCGCGCGCGGCCTCGTCGATCGCCTTCTGCAGCTTGTCGACCAGCGCGGTCAGCGACTGCGCGTTCTGCTTCAGCGCGGACAGGCGCTCGCCCTGGTCCTTGTATTGCGCGTCGGCCTGGGCGGCGAGCTTCTGCTGCTCGGCGCGCTGCCGGGCGAGCGCCTTGGCCTGCTTCTCCCGTTCGGCGCGGGTGGCCTGCAGTGCCTGCTGCTCGGCGGCGATGGCGGTTTCCAGTTCCTGCAGGTGGCCGAGGTCGGACATCAGTTGCTGCACGCGCTGCGCACGGTCCTGCTGGAAATAGCGGGAGTAGGCCAGGGCGCGCGAGATCTGCGCGAGGTCCTGGTCGCCGAGCAGCAGGCGCAGGTCCGAACCGCGGCCCAGCGTGTAGGTGGCGCGCAGCAGGTCGGCGATGGCGGCGCGCTGGCCGTCCAGGCGTTTCTGCAGTTCGGCGCGCTGGTCCTGCAATTGCGCCAGGTCGCGCTGCTTGGCGGCGAGGGCGGTATCGGTGTCGCGCACGGCGCGCGCGGCGACGGCCAGCGCGTTGGCCTGCCTGGCCAGCGCCGCGTTGAGGCTGTCGCGCTGCTCGGCGGTCTCGGCCTGCCGTTTGGCCAGCTCCTCCATCTTGCTGCGCACGTCGGCGAGCTTCTTCTTCGCCTCGGCCTGCTGCTTGCTCTGGGCGTGCGCCGGCGCGGGCGGCAGGCCGGCGGCCAGCACGAGGGCGGCCAGCAGGCCGCAGACGGGGAGACGGGCGGAGCGGACGGAAAGGGGCATCGGCCGATTATCGCCGAGCCGGCTGGGCGGGGCGAGCCGGTTTCGCGGCCGCCGCGGTTAGGATGACCATTGCAATGGACAGATCCCCGGCCGCGATGAAGAACAGGCGTAAGCGCCGCCATGTCGCTGCGGCGCTGGCGATGGAGGCGCTGCTGTGCGGCGGGCCGCCGTCGGCCGCGGCGGCCGATACGCCTTCCGCGGTCGTGCTGCCGGCGGTGAAGGTCGAGGCGGCGCGCCTGGAGATTCCGCCGTTCGACCTGCCGTTGTCGTTCAGCGCGGTCGGCGTGGCGCCGGGCGACAGCGGCAAGCCGGGCGTGAATCTTTCCGAGGCGCTGGTCGGCGTGCCCGGGGTGCTGGCGCGCGACCGGCAGAACTATGCGCAGGACGAGCAGCTTTCGATCCGCGGCTTCGGCGCCCGCGCCACCTTCGGCGTGCGCGGCGTGCGGCTGTACGCGGACGGCATTCCGGCGACGATGCCGGACGGGCAGGGCCAGTTGTCGCATTTCAGCCTCGGCGCGGCGGACCGGCTGGAGGTGCTGCGCGGCCCGTTCTCCGCGCTCTACGGCAACTCCTCCGGCGGCGTGGTGCAGTTGTGGAGCGCGCCCGGCGAAGCGACCCCGCACAGCACGCTGGACGTGTCCGGCGGCAGCGACGGCGCCTTGCGCCTGGGCGCGGACACGCACGGCATCGCCGGCCCGGTGAACTACAGCCTGGCCCTGTCGCATTTCCGGACAGACGGCTACCGCGCGCACAGCCGCGCGCAGCGCGAATCGGGCAATGCCCGGTTCGGCTTCGACCTGGGCCAGGGACGGCAGCTCGTGCTGGTGGTGAACACGCTGGCGGTGCCGGGCGCGCAGGATCCGCTCGGCCTCACCGCCGCGCAGTGGCATGCCGATCCGCGGCAGGCGCCGGCGGTGGCTCGCCAGTACGACACGCGCAAGAGCGTGCACCAGAGCCAGGCCGGAGCGGTCTACGAGCAGCCGCTGGGCGGGCACGACGAGCTGCGCGCGATGGCCTATGCCGGCCGGCGCGGCGTGCGGCAGGTGCTGTCGATCCCGCCGGGCGCGCAGGCCAGCCCGCTCAGCGCGGGCGGCGTGGTGGACCTGGCGGGCGGCTACGGCGGCCTGGACCTGCGCTGGACGCATCGCGGCCGCTGGCTGGGCCGGCCGCTGCAATTCGTGCTGGGCGGCAGCTTCGATGCGCAGGACCAGCAGCGCCGCGGCTACGAGAACTTCGTGGGCGACGCGCTCGGCGTGCGCGGCCGCCTGCGCCGCGACGAGGACGACCGGGTGGCCAATGCCGACCAGTACGCGCAAGGGTACTGGCGCGTCGCCGACCGCTGGACCGTGCTGCTCGGCGCGCGCCGCAGCCGGGTGCGGTTCCGCGTGCGCGACCGCTACGCGGCGGCAGGCAATCCGGACGACAGCGGCCGCACAAGCTTCGGCGCGACCACGCCGGTGGCCGGCGTGCAGTACCGGCCAGGCCCGCATTGGCGCCTGCACGCCAGCGTGGGCGAGGGCTTCGAGACGCCGACCTTCGCCGAACTGGGCTACCGCGCCGACGGCGGCGCCGGCCTCGCGCTGGGGCTGCATCCCGCGCGCAGCCGCAATGCCGAGCTGGGCCTGAAATGGCGGCCCGCGCCGGCGCTGGAACTGGATGCCGCGCTGTTCCGCGCCGACAGCCGCAACGAACTGGGCGTGGCGAGCAACCTGGGCGGACGCTCCACCTACCGCAACATCGGCCGCACCCGGCGCCAGGGCGCCGAACTGGAACTGCGCGGCGAACTCGGCCGCGGCTGGCGCCTCGCGCTCGGCCTCACCCGGCTGCAGGCCACGGTGCGCAGCGCGTTCCTGACCTGCGCCGCCACGCCGTGCCCGCTGCCGGACGTGCCGGTACGCGCCGGCGCAAGGATTCCCGGCGTGCCGCAAGCCTACGGCTCGCTGCGGCTGGAGCGCGGGACGGCGCTCGGCTGGCGCGGCGGGCTCGAGCTGGACGGCGCCGGCAGCGTGATCGCGGACGACCGCAACAGCGCCCGCGCGCCAGGCTACCTGCGCACCGCCGTGGACATCGCCTACGGTTTTGCGCTGCACGGCACAACGCTGCGCCTGAGCGCGCGCATCGACAACCTGTTCGACCGCCGCATCGTCGGTTCAGTCATCGTCAACGACGGCAACGGCCGCTACTACGAACCGGCGCCGGGACGCGGCGCGACGCTGGGCGTGCGGCTCGACTTCTGAGCGATGCCGCGGTCGCGTCAGGGGCTTTCCGTGCCGCGTTTTCGATGATCGTATGGACGTCCAAACGTATGGATGTTTTGTTGCAAAGCCGCATCGCGGCATGCATCCGACGTGCCAGATCCCGGTCCGGAAGCCGAAAAAACTTTCGTAAAGTTAAGTACTTGTAGACGGGTCGCGAAAGTGGAAGACTCGGGTTGCAACTTCCCCGCTCATTCGTTGTCGCGCGGCCTCCGGCCTTCCCCTCGACAGCGGGCTTCGATGAGCACGTTGCGTAGCAGCACCCCACAATGAGGACACGTCGATGAAGCCTAACAAGCTCGCTTTTGCGTTGGCTGGGTTATTGCTTTCTCCGGCCGTCGCGACCTATGCCCAAACCGCGCCGCCCGCCGGCAACGACGCTGGCCAGCCGCCGCCGCAATCGCAGAACGCACAGGAATTGCAGACCATCACGGTCACCGGATCGGCACTGCCGCGCGTCGACGTGGAGACGCCCTCGCCGGTGGTGCAGATCAGCGCGGCGCAGATCGAGCGCAGCGGACTGAAGACCATCTCCGACGTGATCCGCGCCATCTCGGCGGACAACAGCGGCTCGATTCCCAACGCCTTCACCGCCGGCTTCGCCGCCGGCTCGTCCGGCGTCGCGCTGCGCGGCCTCACGGTCAACTCCACGCTGGTGCTGATCGACGGCCGCCGCTCGGCCAGCTACGGCCTCGCGGACGACGGCCAGCGTTCGTTCGTCGATCTCAATTCGATCCCGGTGAACGCGATCGAGCGCATCGAAGTGCTGAAGGACGGCGCCTCGTCCCTCTATGGCGCGGACGCCATCGCCGGCGTGGTCAACATCATCCTGAAGCACGACTTCAAGGGGCTGCAGGCGAGCGCCGACGTCGGCACCTCGCAGAAAGGCGGCGGCACCATGCGGCGGGCGACCTTCCTGTTCGGCGGCGGCGACCTGAACAAGGACGGCTACAACGCCTACCTCAGCATCGAGGCGCAGAAGGACGATCCGATCAAGGTGTCCGACCGCGGCTTCCCCTTCGATTCGGCCGACCTGTCCAGCGTCGGCGGCGACAACGCGATCGGCGGCCAGCCCAGCCTGCGCTCCGGGTCGATCTACGGCACGGTGCGGCCGGGCACCCTGGGCGTACCGGGCGACATCACCACGGGCGTCGCCGACCCGGGCAGCGTGTACCAGCCGCTGCGTCCGTGCGGCCCCGGGACGAGCCTGGTCAGCGGCGACGCCAACAATCCCGGAAGCTATTGCGCGCAGAACTTCGCGCGGCTCGGCCAGATCCAGCCCGAGTCCAAGCGCCTGGGCGTCTACGGCCGGCTCACCGTGAAGGTCGGCGAAACCAGCGAGGCCTACATCGGCGCCAGCTACTACCAGAACGAGACGCAGACGACCGGCGCGCCCGCGCAGATCCAGACCAGCTTCCCGAACAACACCAACAGCCTGGCGCTGCCGGTGTACCTGAGCAACGGCCAGCTCAACCCGAACAACCCGTTCGCCGCGCAGGGCAAGGTGGCGCTCATCAACTACGCCTTCCCGGAGCTGGACAACAACGGCGCCATCGACAACACCAACCACAACCTGCGCGTGGTGGGCGGCATCCACGGCACCTTCGGCGAGTGGAACTACGACAGCGCGCTGGTGATCAACCACACCTCGCTGGACGTCAACAACTACCAGTTCCTCAACTACGCGCAACTGCTCAGCGACATCCGGGACGGCAGCTACAACTTCATCGATCCGTCGAAGAACTCGCGGGCCACCGTCGCCGCGCTCGCGCCGACCCTCAACAAGACCTCCACCACCGACCTGCAGTCGCTCGACTTCCACGTCTCGCGCGCCCTGATGGACCTGAAGGGCGGCTCGCTCGGCTTCGCCACCGGCGTGGACCTGCGCCACGAGGAGCAGTCCGATCCGGATCTCAACCCGGGCAACGCCGCGCAGGGCATCGGCGTCGCGCATACCTTCGGCAAGCGCACGGTGGGCGGCCTCTACGCGGAGTTCGACGCGCCGCTGCTGGAGTCGCTGGAGGTCGACGTGTCCGGCCGCTACGACCATTACTCCGACTTCGGCAGCAACATCTCGCCCAAGGTCGGCTTCAAGTGGAAGCCGTTCGATTCGCTGGCGATCCGCGGCACCTACTCCAAGGGCTTCCGCGCCCCGAGCTTCGCCGAGAACGGTTCCAGCGAGGCGGTGGGCTTCGCCGGCTACACGGTGCCGGACGATTTCGCCGCCGCGCACGGCAACGACTTCTACACCCGCCGCTACGTGATCGGCTACGACTCCATCGGCAACGACAAGGTGAAGCCGGAGAAGTCGCGCAGCTACACCTTCGGCGTGGTCTACCAGCCGATCGACCAGTTGAGCGCGTCGGTCGACTACTACGACATCAAGAAGACCGGGGTGATCGCGCAGGCGGATACCAGCGCGGTGCTGGCCGCCTACTACGCCGGCCTGCCGCTGCCGCCGGGAACCGGCGTCACCGTCGACAAGCCCGATCCGCTGTATCCGGACGCGATGGCGCGCCCGGCCATCGTGGCGGCGCCCTACGTGAACCAGAACGCGCTGCGCACGAAGGGCGTGGACGTCGACCTGATCGGGCGGTTCGACCTGGGCGCGAGCGCCAAGCTCACCAGCGAACTGACCGCGACCAAGATCATCCGCTGGGACCTGACCCTGCAGGACGGCAGCACGGAGCACTTCGTGGGCACGCACGGGCCGTACGGCCTGTCCTCGGGCGCCGGCACGCCGCGCTACCGCGCCTCGTGGGCGAACAGCGTGAGCTTCGGGCCGGCCACCATCACCGGCACGCTGTACTACACCAGCGGCCTGAAGCTGACCGCGCCCGACCAGGGCGAAGGCTGCCTGTCGACCAATGCGGACGGCGACAACCTGCCGGCCTCCTGCCGGATGGCCTCGTTCACCACGTTCGACCTGACCGGCAGCTACGCGATCACCGACCACTTCTCGGTGAACGCCTCGGTGCTCAACGCGTTCGGCCGCAAGGCGCCGTTCGATCCGTTCAACTACGCCGCCTTGAACTACAACCCGACCTACGCACAGTCGGGAGCGGTCGGCCGTTTCTACACCCTCGGGGTGAAGTTCAAGCTGTAGCCTGGCCGATCTGCGTCGTCCGACATGGCGCGCCGCTGCCGGCGCGCCATTTTTTTTGCGCGGGAGCCTTGCGGGGCATCGTCCAGGCGCGATTGGGGAAGGTTTCACATGCAACGATAAATGGACGGTTCGACGTCCAGACGGCGCCAGGCGGTCGATTGCGGCAAGCCGGGGTTTGGCCGTCCATTCGCTTTTTGACGCATAGCAACAAATGTGCTTTAGTCGAGCCGTATCCATGCATACGGCATCGCTGTCTCCGACGGCGAGGGTCGCTTGCACCCTGGCGGATTTCGATCGCGGAGGCGGGAGATGGTGCAGGCAGACACGACGCTCTACGACGCAGCCTACGAGCACGACAGCTGCGGATTCGGACTGATCGCACAGATCGACGGGCGCGCCAGCGCCGCCCTGGTCGATACCGCGTTTTCCGCGCTGGCGAAGCTTTCCCATCGCGGCGGCGTGAACGCCGACGGCATCAGCGGCGACGGCTGCGGCGTGCTGATCCGTCGCCCGCTGGCCTGGCTGCGTGTACTGGCGGCCGAAGCCGGCATCGCGCCGGCGCCGCAGTTCGCCGCCGGCCTGGTGTTCCTCGATCCCGCCGGCGGCGAAGCGGCCGTGGCCGCGTTCGAGCGCCACCTGGCCGAGGCCGGCCTGGGCGTGGCCGGCTGGCGCGAGGTGGCGGTGGACCGCGAAGCCTGCGGCCCGCTTGCCGCCGCGGCCTGTCCGCGCGTGCGCCAGGTGTTCGTGGACGCCGGCGAAGGGATGGACGACGAGACGTTCGAGCGCGCGCTGTTCCGCGCCCGCCGGCGCGCCGAGGCGGCATTGGCGGACGACCCGCACTTCTACGTGGTGAGCCTGTCGGCCCAGGTGGTCGGCTACAAGGCGATGGCCGCGCCGGGGCGGCTGCGCGAGGTCTACGCCGACCTGCGCCACCCGGCGCTGGCGAGCGACGCAGTGGTGTTCCACCAGCGCTTCTCCACCAACACCATGCCGCAGTGGCGGCTGGCGCAGCCGTTCCGCCTGCTCGCGCACAACGGCGAGATCAACACGATCCGCGCCAACCGGCGCTGGATGCAGGCGCGCGAGGCGGTGCTGCGCTCGCCGCTGGTCGACCTCACCGGCATCGGCCCGCTGGTGCGCCAGGCCGGCTCGGATTCGGAAAGCCTGGACAACGCGGTGGAGGTGCTGCTGGCCGGCGGCCTCGACCTGCTCGGCGCGATGCGCGTGCTGGTGCCGCCGGCGTTCGGCGCGCGCGAGGACATCGACGAAGGGCTCGCCGCGTTCTACGAGTACTACGCGCTGCACACCGAGCCGTGGGACGGCCCGGCCGGGCTGGTGATGTGCGACGGCCGCCATGCCGCCTGCACGCTCGACCGCAATGGCCTGCGCCCGGCGCGCTGGGCGCTGTCGGACGACAACCACCTGATCGTCGCCTCCGAGGTGGGCCTGTGGGACGTGCCCGCCGCGCGCACCGTGGCGAAGGGCCGGCTCGGCCCGGGCGAGATGATCGCGGTGGACTTCGCCGCGGGCCGCCTGCTGCGCGACGCCGACATCGACGAGATCAACCGCCAGCGCGCGCCGTTCCGCGACTGGCTGCGCGCCGGCGTCAGCTACCTCGAATCGGACCTGATCGATCCCAGCCTGGCCGCCGAGCCGCTGCCCGCCGCCGAGCTGCGCCGCTTCCAGAAGCTGTACGGGCTCACCCGCGAGGAGCGCGAGAGCGTGCTCAAGGTGCTGGCCGAGACCGAGGCCGAGGCGACCGGCTCGATGGGCGACGACACCCCGGTCGCGGCGCTGTCGCGGCAGTGGCGGCCGCTGTACGACCGCTTCCGCCAGGGCTTCGCGCAGGTCACCAACCCGCCGATCGACCCGCTGCGCGAGCGGCTGGTGATGTCGCTGGTGACCCAGATCGGCCGCGAGGGCAACGTGTTCGAGCTGGGCCCGGACAATGCGAGGCAGGTCCTGCTCAACTCGCCCGTGCTGTCGCAGCGCAAGCTGCGGCAGATCCTCGCGCTGCCGCAGCATCGCGACGCCACCGTGCAGATCGACCTGTGCTTTCCCGCCGACGAGGGCCTGGAGGCGGCGCTGCGCCGATGTTGCCGCGAGGCCGAGGACGGCGTGCGCAACGGCGCCGCGATCGTCTTCATCACCGACCGCTACCCGCAGCCCGACACGTTGTCCGCGCATGCCCTTCTGGCCGTGGGCGCGATCCATGCGCACCTGATCGACCGCGGCCTGCGCTGCCAGTGCAACCTGCTGGTGGAAACCGCCACCGCGCGCGACCCGCACCACTTCGCCTGCCTGGTCGGCTTCGGCGCCACCGCGATCTACCCGTGGCTGGCCTACCAGAGCCTGTTCGAGCTGGGCCGCGACGGCTTCCTCAAGCGCGGCGACGGCGCGCCGCGCGAGATCGGCCGCAGCTACCGCCGCGGCATCCGCAAGGGGTTGCTGAAGATCCTGTCCAAGATGGGCATCTCCACCATCGCCGGCTACCGCGGCGCGCAACTGTTCGAGATCGTCGGGCTGGCGCCGGAGGTGGTCGAGCTGTGCTTCCCCGGCACGCCGTCGCGGATCGGCGGCGCCGGCTTCGCCGAGCTGGAGCACGACGCGCGCCTGCTCGCCGCCGAGGCGCGCGACGAGGCGCTGCCGCTGCACGCCGGCGGCCTGTACAAGTTCGTGCACGGCGGCGAATACCACATGTACAACCCGGACGTGATCGCCACGTTGCAGCGGGCGGTGCGCAGCGGCGACCCGGCCGACTACCGCGCCTATGCCGACCACGTCGACCGCCGCCCGCCGTCGGCCCTGCGCGACCTGCTCGCGGCGCAGCCGCTGGGCGCGCCGGTGCCGCTGGACGAGGTGGAGCCGGTCGAGGCGATCCTGCGCCGCTTCGATTCGGCCGGCATGTCGCTGGGCGCGCTGTCGCCGGAGGCGCACGAGGCGCTGGCGGTGGCGATGAACCGGCTCGGCGCGCGCAGCAATTCCGGCGAAGGCGGGGAGGATCCGGCGCGCTACGGCACCGAGAAGATGTCGAAGATCAAGCAGGTCGCCTCCGGCCGCTTCGGCGTCACCCCCGCCTACCTGGTCAACGCCGAGGTGCTGCAGATCAAGATCGCGCAGGGCGCCAAGCCCGGCGAAGGCGGCCAGCTGCCCGGCCACAAGGTCGACGCGACGATCGCGCGGCTGCGCTACGCCAAGCCGGGCATCGGCCTGATCTCGCCACCGCCGCATCACGACATCTATTCGATCGAGGATCTGGCCGAGCTGATCCACGACCTCAAGGAAGTGAACCCGCAGGCGCTGGTGTCGGTGAAGCTGGTGTCGCACGCTGGCGTCGGCACGGTGGCCGCCGGCGTGGTCAAGGCCGGGGCTGACCTGATCACGGTCTCCGGCCACGACGGCGGCACCGGCGCCAGCCCGCTCAGCTCGATCAAGTACGCCGGCTCGCCGTGGGAGCTGGGCCTGGCCGAGACCCAGCAGACCCTGCGCCGCAACGGTCTGCGCGGCCGCGTGCGGCTGCAGACCGACGGCGGCCTGAAGACCGGCCTGGACGTGGTCAAGGCGGCCCTGCTCGGCGCCGAGAGCTTCGGCTTCGGCACCGGGCCGATGGTGGCGCTGGGCTGCAAGTACCTGCGCATCTGCCACCTCAACAACTGCGCCACCGGCGTCGCCACCCAGCACGAGGTGCTGCGCTCGCAGCACTTCACCGGCCTGCCGGACATGGTGATGAACTACTTCCGCTTCGTCGCCGAGGACGTGCGCCAGCACCTGGCGCGGCTGGGCGCGCGCAGCCTGGGCGAACTGGTCGGCCGCGCCGACCTGCTGGCCCGGCGCGAAGGCGCCACGCCGGTGCAGCGGCGGCTCGACCTGTCGCGGCTGGTCGCTGGCGACGGGCTCGGCGCCGGGGTGGACAGCGCCTGCACGCTGCCGCGCAACCCGATGCGCGACGAGGCGGAGCTGGCCGCGCGCATCGCCGGCGACGCCGCGCCGCTGGTCGAGCTGGGCAGCGGCGGCGCGTTCCGCTACGCGATCGCCAACACCGACCGCGCGATCGGCGCGCGGCTGTCCGGCGCGGTGGCGCGGCGCTGGGGCGACGCCGGCATGCCCGAGCCGATCACCCTGCACCTGCATGGCAGCGCCGGCCAGAGCCTGGGCGCGTGGAACGCCGGCGGCGTGCACATCGAGCTGGAGGGCGAGGCGAACGACGGCGTCGGCAAGGGCATGGCCGGCGGGCGCATCGTGCTGCGGCCGCCGCCGGATGCCGGCTACGCCAGCCAGGACGCGGCGATCATCGGCAATACCTGCCTGTACGGCGCCACCGGCGGCGAGCTGTACGCCGCCGGCCGCGCCGGCGAGCGCTTCGGCGTGCGCAACTCCGGCGCGCTGGCGGTGATCGAGGGCGCCGGCGACCACTGCTGCGAATACATGACCGGCGGCGTGGTCGCCGTGCTCGGCGCCTGCGGCCTCAACTTCGGCGCCGGCATGACCGGCGGCTTCGCCTACGTGCTCGACCTGGAGCGCCGCTTCGTCGATTGCTACAACCACGAGCTGGTGGACATCGTGCGCATCTCGCCCGAAGGCATGGAACACCACATGCAGCACCTGCGCGGCTTGATCGCGCGGCATGCCGAACTCACCGGCAGCGCGTGGGCGCAGCGGCTGCTGGGCGATTTCCGCGGCCTGCTGCAGCGTTTCTGGCTGGTCAAGCCGAAGGCGGCCAGCCTCGACGCGCTGGCCGAGGAACTGCGGAGGGCGGCATGAGGATTTCCGCTGCCCTGGGTTTATCGATGGCGTCGCGTGCTGTTGGGAAGGTCGCAAGCGGCCCCCTCCCCAGCCCTCCCCCGCAAGCAGGGAAGGAAGCCATCGCTTGCGACCGTGCGCAGCGCTCTCCGAGTTCAGGCAATCAACGCCACCCCCTGCGTGCACGGGGTGGCTGGGAGGAGGGTGTTTGTGCCGGCGGGAAGATCACAGGGAATTCCCTCTCTCCCAAAGAGGGGATTGCCTTCGGTCACGCCCCTCTGCTGCAAGCGGCAGAGGGAATGTTCCGCGGTGACCATGGCTGCGCGCGAGGTGACGCATGAGCGACAAGCTGTTCCAGTTCCTCGACCTGCCGCGCCAGCCGCCGCGCGCGGTGCCGGTGGCGATCCGCGTGCTCGGCTACGGCGAGATCGCCGGTGACTTCGCGGCGCCCGACGCCGCCGCCCAGGCCGGACGCTGCATCGACTGCGGCAACCCGTACTGCGAGCACGCCTGCCCGGTGCACAACTACATCCCGAACTGGCTGAAGCTGGTGCAGGAAGGCCGCTTGTTCGAAGCCGCCACGCTGATGCACGAGACCAACCCGCTGCCGGAGATCTGCGGCCGCGTCTGCCCGCAGGACCGCCTGTGCGAAGGCGCCTGCACGCTGGAGCAGGGCGACTTCGGCGCGGTGACGATCGGCAGCATCGAGCGCTCGATCACCGACGAGGCGTTCCGCCAGGGCTGGCGGCCGGACCTCTCGGCGGTGCGCGAGACCGGCCACCGCGTCGCCGTGGTCGGCGCCGGCCCGGCCGGGCTGGCCTGCGCCGATCGGCTGCGCCATGCCGGCGTCGCGGTGGACGTGTTCGACCGCCAGCGCGAGATCGGCGGCCTGCTCACCTTCGGCATCCCGCCGTTCAAGCTGGACAAGGCGGTGGTGCGCACGCGCCGCGCGGTGCTCGAAGGCATGGGGGTGAGGTTCCATCTCGGCGTGGAGATCGGCCGCGACATCCGTTTCGAGGCCCTGCTGGCCGACTACGACGCGGTATTCATCGGCACCGGCGCCTACCGCTACGTGGACGGCGCGCTGCCCGGCCGCGAGCTGGACGGCGTGCACGACGCGCTGCCGTTCCTGGTCGCCAATGTGGACCGCTTGCTCGACGGCGCGCGCCTGCCGCCGGTGCTCGATCTCGCCGGCAAGCACGTGGTGGTGCTCGGCGGCGGCGATACCGGCATGGACTGCAATCGCACCGCGATCCGCCTCGGCGCGGCGTCGGTCACCTGCGTATACCGCCGCGACGAGGCGAGCATGCCCGGCTCGTGCCGCGAGGTCGGCTACAGCCGCGAGGAAGGCGTGCGCTTCCTGTTCCACCGGCAGCCGCTGGAACTGCTCGGCAGCGAGGGCAGGGTGCGTGCGGTGCGCGTGATCGGCACCGCGCTGGCCGACGACGGCACCGGCCGCGTGACGCTGCAGCATGTCGAGGGCAGCGAGAGCGAGCTGCGCGCCGACGTGGTGATCCAGGCGTTCGGTTTCCGCCCGAGCCCGCCGGCCTGGTGCGCGCAGCACGGCATCGCGCTGGACGCCGCCGGCCGCGTGCTCGCCGGGCAGGACGGGCGCCTGCCGTTCCAGACCGGCCACCCGAAGGTGTTCGCCGGCGGCGACAACGTGCGCGGCGCCGACCTGGTGGTGCGCGCGGTGCACGACGGCCGCGAGGCGGCGGCCTCGATCGTCCGCAGCCTGGGCGAGGCCCGCGTAGGCAGGGCGGCGCAGGACGCGGCGTGAGCCGTTGCGCCGCGGTCGCCGGAGCGCGGCCGCTAGCTGTGATGTTTCAAGAGGTTGTTTCGCCGCGCCACAACCGATGGTGTAGATGAGAGCCTGTTCAAAATTTCCCTGTCGGACTGGAATCCCTTCATGTTCCCCTGCTCGTCATTCCTGCGGCCGTTGAGAGCCGCTGGGATGACGTTTCATAGGGAATGCCCAGGGGATTTTGAACAGCTTCTGAGGCCAGNNNNAGGCAGCCATGAACCCAGGGCTTGCCCCTTTTGTTCTCACCCGCTGTCCCTCTTTTACGCGACGACCGAGCGTCAGCCTTGTCTCGATTCCGAAACAACGTGTTGATAATCGACAGCTAGCGCCGCGCCGGTGCCGGCCGGCATCGCGCGGCGCCTGGCGATGCCGGCGTGCTTTGCATCGCGGCGATGGCGGGCGATGATGCCCGATCCTCAGTGCCGAGTGCCGCCATGTGCCTGATCGCCTTTGCCTGGAACGCGCATCCGCGCTGGCGGTTGCTGCTGGCGGGCAACCGCGACGAATTCCATGCGCGCCCGAGCGCGCCGCTGGCGCGCTGGCGCGACCGGCCGATCGTCGGCGGACGCGATCTCGAAGCCGGCGGCACCTGGCTCGGCGCCGACGACCGCGGCCGCTGCGCGGTGGTCACCAACGTGCGCGATCCGCGCGATCCCCAGCGCGGCGCCTCGCGCGGCCTGCTCGCCAGCGACTACCTGGCCGGCACGCCGGATGCGGCGGAGCATGCCCGGGCCCTGCTCGCGGTGGCGGCGGACTACCGGCCGTTCAACCTGCTCACCTTCGACGCGCGCGATGCGTTCTACCTCGGCAACCGCCCGGAGTCCCGCGCGCAGGCCGTGACGGCCGGCGTGCACGGCCTGTCGAATGCCGACTTCAACACGCCATGGCCCAAGACGCGCGCCCTGATGCGGCGGATGCGGCATTGGCTCGACCATGGCGGCGAAGAGGATTTCGCGCCGCTGTTCGCGGCATTGGCCGACGAGAGGCCGGCACCCGACGCCGAGCTGCCCGATACCGGCGTGGGGCTGGAGCGCGAGCGCCTGCTGTCGCCCGCCTTCATCCGCGGCGAACGCTACGGCACGCGCGCCAGCACGGTGGTGGCGATCGGCCACGACGGGCGCGGCATGATCGTGGAGCGTCGGTTCGGCCCGGACGGCCGTCCGGAAGGCGAGAGCGCCGAGGCGCTCGGCGCCTGATCCCTCACGCCTGCGGATCGGCGAAGCGGGCCGTGGCCAGGTCGAGCCATGGCGTGCACAGCAGGGTCTGCTGGTCGACGATACGGTAGCTCGCTTGCCACACCCCGTCGCCGGCGCCGGTCGCCGGCCGGAAGCCCTCGGCGGGGAAGGGCGCCACCCCGAGGCAGTAGCGCACGCGCCCGACGCCGGGCGGCACGTCGACGGTGAACGTGTCGGCGCGGCTCGCGCCGGCATCGAGCCGGCCGGCCAGCGGGATGTGCGGCACGATCGGCGGCGGCTTGCGCAGCGGCATCGCTCGGTGGCTGAAGGTGAGGCCGCCGTCGTCGTCCGCCTGCAGCGGCGGAGCGGGCTTGCCCGGTTCGAGCTGATGCGTGCGCAATTGCATGCTGTCGCCGCGGTCGAACACCGCCAGCGGCTCCGTGCCGGTGTTGTGCAACCGGTAACGCACCGCCAGCTTGCGCGTGGCGGCGTCGTAGCGGGCCTCGACGTCGAGCGACGCCGGGGCGCTGCGGACCGTGGTGGTGCTGGCGGCTGGCGGCATGGCGCGACTCGTCGGGGCGATCGCGGCGGCCAGCACCGCGATCGGGAACAGCGGACGGAACGGCTGAAAGGGCATGGGCTGAGCCTAGCGCAGGGCAGGTGCGCAACGGAACCTGCCGGGACGGAATTTGCCGGAACGAAAAGCGGGATGCCCACCAAGGTACGCATCCCGCTTCGGTCTACGTATCCCGCTCCGGTCGTCGATCCCTGAAGCTGGTTCACGATCTATCCGGCGGTCCGGCCGCCTCGTCGTCATTCCTGCGAGGCGCTTTTCAACAGCCGAAGGGTTGGCCAGGCAGGACAAAAGCGAGCCTTGCGAGCGTCGAACAGCCGAAGGCTGGCCCCGAAGGGGCGAGCGCAGCGAGTCATCCAGCGACCGTTTCCTCGAAAGGCCAAAGACGCTGGACCCCAGCTCTTACCCCCTTTTCGGGGTTCGCTTGGATGACGTTTCATAGGGGACGCCTGGGGATCGGTGGGCAACCCCGAGAACCTAGAGGGCGTAGTGCAGGCGCGGGTCCAGGCCCATCTCCGCGCGCAAACCGTTCTCGGTCAGCGCGAAGGGGTTGGCCGTGGTCCTGGGCGTGGACGGGTCGCCGTCGAAATCGTAAGGCGTGCCGGTGTTGTCCAGGCCCACGGCCTGGCGCTCGGAGTTGGGCACGCCGGCATCGGCATCCTGCCGGTCCGGGCCATCGTAGGTGCCCGGCTGGAAGACGCCGTTCACCGCGTCGTAGGCATGCGACATCTCGTGGTACAGCACGCCCACCGGCGCCGGGAATTCGGGAATGCGGAACGACGGGTTGTAGGCGATCACCGCATCGTCGCCCTTGCCGGCGCGGCCGTTCACCAGCTCGGTGTCGGCCCAGCCGTTGCCGGTCTCGGACGGCATGGTGTAGCCGTTGTCCTCGTTCTGCAGTTCGCGGATGGTCACCGTGTTGCCCTTGGCGGCGGCCTTGTCGTATTCGGCCAGCATCTGCTGGCCGGCGGGCGAGGCGCGCAGGAAGGCGATGTCGGCCTCCACGCGCTGGCGGAAGGCGTCGGAGCCTTCCACCTTCAGGCCTTTGGCACCCAGCGAGGGATCGATCGCCACGTTCACCACGCGGGCACCGTCGGCGCCGCCGAGGTCGTCCGTCTTCTTCGCGTACACGGTGTCGGCCTTGCCGCCGCTGACGCTGTCCTTGCCCGCGCCGGCGTAGATCGCGCTGGTGCCGCCATGGCTGTCGATGGCGTCGTCGCCGTCGCCGCCGCTGAGGATGTTCTTGCCGGTGCCGCCGGCGATCGTGTCGTTGCCCGCGCCGCCGTCGATGAAGTTGCCGCCGTTTCCGCCGGCCAGCTCGTCGTTGCCGTCGCCGCCGTAGATGATGTTGTGGCCGCTGCCGCCGGTGACCTTGTCGTCGCCGTCGCCGGCCTCGACGTAGTTGTCGCCGCTGCCGGTGACGATGGCGTCCTTGCCGTCGCCGCCGAACACCGTGGACATGCCCGCGCCGGTGCTCACCGTGTCGTCGCCCGCGCCGGCGTCGACGATCAGGTTCACCTTCACGTCGGAGGCGACGGCGACGGTGTCGTTGCCGTCGCCGGTGCGGAAGGTCAGGGTCTGGCCCTGGGCCAGCTCGACCTGGTAGTCCTCGCCGTTGACCTTGACGCTGACGCTGCCGTCGCGGTTGTTCGCCACCTGTACCTGGTCGTCGGCGCCGCCGGTGGTGAACACCAGCTGGTCGGAGCTGACGTAGCGCTGGCCGCGGCCGGCGTCGGCCAGGGTGCGCTCGCGCTGGATCGACACGTTGGCGTTCTGCTGGAACGGATCGACCTGGATGGTCTTGCCGTCGGTGGTCTGGCGCGTGGTCTGCCGGCCGCCGTTGGTGGCGTTGCCGTCGATGCGGGTGGCCTCGCCGTTGCCGGGAAGCGGCCGGGTCGCCAGCCGCAGGTCCGATCCCGTGCCTTCCGTCGCCGGTAGCGGGTTCCAGTAGCCCTGGCTGGCGCCGTTGGTGGTTTGCGCGATGGTCGTCATGGTGCCGCCTCGTCGTGTTAAAACGATTGTTTGAATCTAGGCGCGTGCGGCGGCGGCGTCATGCTGGGGCGATCCCCAGCTAGGGATATCCCGAGGTCGGAAGCGAGGTTCCACAGGAGTGTGGCAGCAGGGCATGACCGCTCGCGTCCGGAAATAAACCAGTTCGTTTTTGCAACATGTGCCACTTAAAATTGTGATGGCAAGAGCTAGGCTGCCAAAGCCAATCGACCAGGGAGGTCACCATGGACGGCAGTCATGGAAGCAAGAAGCCTCGTCGCCCCATTCGCATCGTCGCGTTCGCAGCACCCGGCGCCAGAACCCATCTCGGCGACGAAGTCGTCAGCGCCAGCGGCACGGTGGGGAACCTGGGGCGGCGCATCGCGCTGGCGGGCGGCGTTGTCCGGCACCCGGAACTCGGCGATGCCCTCATCACGACAAGCGAGTCGCCCGTGCGAAGCAAAGGCCGGCCGCTTGCCCCTGTTGGCAGCCTCGCCAGCCGGGAAGGCGAATTCGTCCTGGATGGCGGGCAGCGCTGCTTCGCGCTTCTCGAATACGAAGACGGGTGGATCGAGGGGCGCGGCCTCAACTCCAACCAGGATCGGGTGCCCTGATGGCCGGGCGCGGCGTCATCCGGTTGGGCGACCCCACGACCGGCGGCGGCAAGGTCATCAGTTGCGCCTTGGGCAGCTTCTATACGGTCATGAATATCCCGGGAGCTGTTTATGGCGACATGGCTACCTGCCTCAAGCACAAGGGCGTCTTTCCCTTTGTTGAATGCGACAACAGCACCACCTTCAACGATCGCGGCGTGGTGCTGGAAGGGCACAAGCTGGCCTGCGGCTGCTCGGCCATTTCCACCGTTTCGGTGACCCACACCGTAGCGCCTTCCGCGCCGCAGTTCGCGCCTGCGGCCGCGGCTGCATCCATGCCGGCGATGGCCGGCGACGGCAACCTCGCGCAGGCGGCTTACGGCGATCCGCGGGAATGGACGGCGGATACCGGCGACGGCTCCGCCACGCCAAGGCACGTGCTGGTGACCTTGCGCATCGGGGTGTTCTTCGACGGCACCGGGAACAATGCCGACAATGCGTTCATCGGCGAGCAGTGCCGCGCGCGAGCGCGCAACGAGGCGGAACACACCGTACTGCTGGCCGGTTGCGAACACAGCCGGGACATCAGCTACAACAACAGCCAGACCAATATCGTCAAGCTGTTCAACCTGTACCCTAACGATGCCGACAAAATCGTCTTGGACCACAGCGGCGACTACTTCTTGCGAGTGTATGTCGAGGGCATCGGCACCTACAGCGGCAAGGGTGACAGCTTGTCCGACGCCGCGACCGGTGCTGGTGGCGACAGCGGCATGTACGAGCGCGTGGAGCAGGCCTTCCACCGTTTGTTGAAGAGGGTGTTGGGACAGTTCTCCAAGACACACGGTGATGCCTACGTAGGAGGCATCGAACTGGACGTCTTCGGCTTTTCGCGCGGCGCCGCTGCCGCGAGGCACTTCCTGCACGAGGTCAACAGGAAGGCGATGGGGCCGCTGGGCACGGTGATTCCCGGCAGCAACCTCAAGCTCAAGCCGGGGTTCCAATGGGCCAGCGATCTGCGGGCCGGATTCGTGGGGCTCTACGAAAGCGTGGCCCACCTGGGCATCGGGCCCGACCGCCCGGTCAAGGATCAAGCCACGCGCGGGCTCTATCTCGGCCTTCCCGAGGGATGCGCAAGCCGTGGCGTCGTGCACCTGACCGCGCGCGACGAGCACCGGCTCAATTTCCCGCTCACCTCGGCCGCGCTGCCCTACAGGGACATTCCGTTGCCCGGGGTGCATTCCGACCTGGGCGGCGGCTATCTGGACGAGGCGCGCGAATTGGTCTACCTGACCGAGCCGGTGCTGTCACGCGAGCCGCTGATTGGCCCGCTCCAGGCCAGCCGCGCCTACCGGCAAGCCAGCAGGCAACTGCTTGTCGAACGCGCCAGGGACCCTGCCAACGCGGCATCCATGCACGTGCACGCATGGGACGCGCCGGATGGATCGGCGCAGATGGAGCGTTTCGGCATCCGGACCGTCGCCGCAAGCGTGCGCATGGAGCGCACGCTATCTAGTGCCTATGCAAACGTGACGTTGAGGGTCATGCACCAACTCGCGGCGGAAGCGGGCATACCATGGAAGCAGTCGCCGGACGATCTGCCGAGCCTGCGTCTTCCCGAAGAACTCAAGCCCATTGCTGCAAAGTTGCTTGCGTACGCGCATAACGGAGGCGATATGGGTCTTACACCTAGCGAGGATCGATTGTTGCGACAGCGCTACCTGCACTGCTCCGCACACTGGAATCTGGCCCAGGACGAGGCGGTTTCCGGGCTGACCGTGCTCTACATCAACCGCCCCACGGCCAACGGCAAGCGCGTCGTCTTTCCCAATGACGGAGACGTCGTATGAGGCCTGGCTGGTCGATGCTGCTTGGCTGCCTGCTGGTGCTGGGCGGCTGCGTCAATGAGGAACATCTGCCTTACCCGTCGTGGTATCTGGCCTTCAGGGCTGCACCAAACACGCAGGTATGGATGGAATCGGCCCAGGTCGAGGATGTGGCCGGCCGGCATTTCAGCGGCTACGAGGTAGGTGCCCTGGGGAGTGACGAGTTCAATCCCGCCTGGAAAGGCTGGCCGTCAGGTTATGTTTTTGGCTCGGGTAAAGATGTGGTCGGCGCTGCGCTGCCGACGCGTATCTACGTGCGCTGGCAATCGCTGGTGGAGCCGCAGACCTATAGCGTGACGCTGGAGATACCCGATGTGGTGCGCAGGAAGATGCTTACCAAGGGCCCTCTCGGCCCGCCAAGTACTCCCGGCTCCTCGCAAACCGAGCCCGATAGTGAATGGCGTTACTACAACAACGTCGTCATCGAGNGCCGGGCGGCATGGTCAAGGTCTGGCTGACCGGGACCGCGACCACGGCCGTACCCGTGATGTGTGTGAAGGCCCATGTGGAGCCATTGGGGCCGGACCTTGGAAAATACGGCGGGGAATACGTAACCCTGTCGCCAAAACTGAAGGAGTACCTCAAGCAACATCCCATCCCCTACGACTCATGGAAATGCGACAAGCCGTGAGACGTGGATGGCTGATGCTGCTTGGCTGCCTGCTGGCACTGGGCGGCTGCGCCAGCGAGAAACGCTTGCCCTACGAGGCCTGGCGACTTGGTTTCATCGCGCCGGTGCACATGGAGGTGTGGGTGGAGTCGGGCGAAGTAGACGATGTCGCCGGACGGCATTTCAGCGGATATGAAACCGGCACGGCAGCCATTGGCTACGAAGGCGATCCGGCGGGATGGACAGCAAACCCAAGTGAAGGGAAGGGCCGCTTTGTTGTCGGTGCTGCCTTGCCGAAGCGAATCGAGGTGCGTTGGCAATCACTGGTGGAGCCACAGGCCTACCGGGTCACGCTTGATATTCCCGATGCCATGCGCCGACAGATGCTCACGCAAGGCCCGCCCGACCCAACGCATGCCATGCTGCCGGAGGATCGCTATTACAACTTGGTCACGATCGGTCTTGCACCGGGAGGCTGGGTGAAAGTGTGGGTAAGCGGCGGGGTCGAAAAGGCCATCCCGATGATGTGCGTGAAGGCCGATGTGGTACAGGGTGGGCCACATGAAGGAAAGCTCACATTTGGCAAAAGGTCAAAATATTGGCCACTTTCGGAACATACCAAGAGCTATCTAGAGACCCATCCGGTTCCTTACGACTCATGGAAGTGCGACAAGCCATGAAATGTGGATGGTCGATGCTGCTTGGCTGCCTGCTGATGCTCTGCGGCTGCGTCAGCGAAGAACATTTGCCCTACCGGTCGTGGCATCTGGCTTTCCGGACCGAGCCCAATGTCCAGGTATGGATGGAATCGGCCCAGATCGAGGATGTGGCCGGTCGGCATTTCAGTGGCTACGAGGTGGGAGCGATCGGGGATGACGAGTTCGATCCCGCCGCAAAAGGCTGGCCCTCGGGCTACGTACATGGATCAGGCAAGTATGTCGCCGGGGCAGCATTGCCGGCGCGCATCTACGTGCGCTGGCAATCGCTGGTGGAGCCGCAGACCTACAGCGTGACGCTGGACATACCCGATACCGTGCGCAGGAAGATGCTCACGGAGGGGCCGCCTGACCCTAACCCGGGGCAAGGCAGGCCCAACAGCGACTGGCGCTACTACAACAATATGGTCATCAGTNGCCGGGCGGCATGGTCAAGGTCTGGCTGACCGGGACCGCGACCACGGCCGTACCCGTGATGTGCGTGAAGGCCCATGTAGAACCCGTGGGACCCTATGGTGGCCGGTCGAATGGCAAGTACCGCCCGCTCACTCAAGCGGCAAAAGCCTACTACCAGACGCATTCCATCCCTTACGATTCATGGAAATGCGACAAGCTGTGAGGCGTGGCCGGTCGATGCTGCTTGGTTGTTTGCTGGTGCTGGGTAGTTGCACCAGCGAAGGGCCATTTGCCTATTCATCACGGCGTCCGCCCCAAGAACGAGTCTGATCTTGCTCGTCATTCCGGCTTTCGACGGGATGGCGGGCAAGAAGCCTCAGGATTGGCCCTGCGCCGTGCCGTGTATCGCTCAGGCCCTGATCTCGCCGTCGAGGTAGTACCAGCGGCCGTCCTCGCGCACGAACTGGCTGACCTCGTGCATGCGCTGCGCCTTGCCGCCGCCGTAGCGCAGGCGCGCCACGAACTCGACCGTGGCGTGCCCGTCGCGTTCCTCGTGCCGCTTCACGTCCAGCCCCAGCCAGCTTGGCGCGGGCTGCTGTGCGGCCAGCTTGAGATGGTCCGGCCGCGTGCTGGCGTGCCAGGTGGCAAGCAGGTAGTCCTCGCGCTTGAGCACGTAGGCGCTGTAGCGCGAGCGCATCAGCGCCTCCGCGGTGGCGGCGGCGGCGCCGTCGTGCAGCGGCCCGCAGCAATGCGTGTAGCCGGCGCGGTTGCCGCAGGGGCAGGGGGTGAGGGTGTCGATGGCTTGCACGTTCGGAAGGTCGGGAGCGGCGCGCCGCGCGCCGCGATGGCCCCATCCTGACGGCTTGGCCGGAAATTGCAACGCACCGCACGGCCGACGGACCCTGCGGGAAGTCATGGTAGGAAGGCGGCGCCCCCGTCGCTACAGTCGAAAGGCTGCGCGGAGCCGCACGCCTCGCCCATCCCGGACTTCGTCACGGCCGCCGCGGCAACGGCGCGCCCGCCCTGGAGGTTTTCCATGCGTATCGCCCGATCCCTGTCGTCCGCCACGGTGCTGGCCGCCGCGCTCGCCGCGTGCCTCGGCGCCGGCCTCGCCAACGCGCAGACCGCGCCGCTGACGCCGGACATCCCCGCCAAATACGACGCGCCGACCACCGCCAACGACTACGTCAAGCGCGAGGTGATGATCCCGATGCGCGACGGCGTGAAGCTGCACACCGTCATCGTGATCCCCAAGGGCGCGAAGCACGCGCCGATCCTGTTCACCCGCACGCCGTACAACGCCAGCGGCCGCGCCGAGCGGCTGGATTCGCCGCACATGCTCGACCTGCTGCCGCAGGGCGACGAGGTGTTCGTGCGCTCCGGGTACATCAGGGTTTTCCAGGACGTGCGCGGCAAGTACGACTCGGAGGGCGACTACGTGATGACGCGGCCGCTGCGCGGCCCGCTCAACACCAGCGAGGTGGACCACTCCACCGACGCCTACGACAGCATCGACTGGCTGGTGAAGCACCTGCCCGAATCGAACGGCAAGGTCGGCATGCTCGGCTCCTCCTACGAGGGCTTCACCGTGGTGATGGCGCTGGTGAATCCGCATCCGGCCCTGAAGGTGGCCGCGCCGGAGAGCCCGATGGTGGACGGCTGGATGGGCGACGACTGGTTCCACTACGGCGCCTTCCGCCAGACCAACTTCGACTACATCAGCGGGCAGACCGCGCAGAAAGGCAAGGGCAGCGGCCTCGCGCGTGAGGGCTTTGACGACTACACGAACTTCCTGCGCGCCGGCTCGGCCGGCGACTATGCGCGCGCCCACGGCCTCGAGCAGCTGCCGTTCTGGCGCAAGGTGCACGAGCATCCGGCCTACGACGGTTTCTGGCAGGGCCAGGCGCTGGACAAGGTGATGGCGGCGCAGCCGCTGAAGGTGCCCATCATGTGGCTGCAGGGCCTGTGGGACCAGGAAGACATGTGGGGCGCGATCCACAGCTACGAGGCGGTCGAACCGAAGGACAGCGGCAACACGAAGAACTTCCTGGTGATGGGGCCGTGGCGGCACAGCCAGGTCAACTACGCGGCGTCCTCGCTCGGTGCGCTGCAATGGGACGGCGATACCGCACTGCAGTTCCGTCGCGACGTGCTCAAGCCGTTCTTCGACCAGTACCTGGTCGACGGCGCACCCAAGGCCGATACGCCGCCGGTGCTGATCTACAACACCGGCGAGAACCACTGGGACCGCTACAAGGCGTGGCCGCTGAGCTGCGACAAGGGCTGTGCCGCGAAAGCGCAGCCGCTGTACCTGGAGGCGAACGGGACGCTGTCGTTCGAGGCGCCGGCGAACACGGACGCGAAGTACGACGAGTACGTCTCCGACCCGGCCAAGCCGGTGCCATACGTGCCGCGCCCGGTGAGCTTCGCCGATCGCATATCGTGGACGACCTGGCTGGTGCACGACCAGCGCTTCGTCGACGGCCGTACCGACGTGCTCACCTACGTCAGCGAACCGCTGAAGGCGCCGCTGCACATCGGCGGCGCGCCTCAGGTGAACCTGTATGCCTCCACCAGCGGCAGCGACAGCGACTGGGTGGTGAAGCTGATCGACGTGTATCCCGACTCGGTGGCATCGAACCCGGACATGGGCGGCTACGAGCTGCCGGTCTCGCTGGACATCTTCCGTGGCCGCTACCGCACCAGTTTCGAGCATCCGCAGGCGATCGCGCCCGACCAGCCGCTGCCCTACCGCTTCGGCCTGCCCACCGCGAACCATGTGTTCCAGCCCGGCCACCGGATCATGGTGCAGGTGCAGTCCAGCCTGTTCCCGCTGTACGACCGCAACCCGCAGACCTACGTGCCGAACATCTTCGACGCGAAGCCGGCGGACTACGTCAAGGCGACCCAGCGCGTATGGCACGCGCCGGACACGGCGAGCTTCATCAGCCTGCCGGTGGTGCCGGCGAAGTAGGCGGTTGCCGGGCGAGGCATGGCCTGCGTGCGGGCCATGCCTTTCCTCAGGCGGAACCGCGGCGCCAGATCCGGCAGCGGTTGTTGGCCGGCATGGCGCGATCCTCCACCAGCGCGAAGCCGGCGGCCAATGCCAGCGCATCGGCCGCTTCGGCGTCGCGGATGGCCATGTGCGCGCCGCGCGCCTTCAGCCACTGGTCGAAGGCCGCATTGCTGTCGCTGCCGTAGCGGCCGCCCTGGTTGAAGGGGCCGTAGATCGCCAGCACGGCGTCGGCGGTGGTGACCTGCGGCAGGCGCGCGAACAGTCGCTCGACCTCGTGCCACGCCATGATGTGCAGCGTGTTGGCGCTGAACACGGCGTCATGGCGCGTGGACGGCCAGTTGCCGGCGACGTCCAGCTCGATCGGCGCCGGCGTATTGGGCAGCGCCGCCTCGTCCAGCCAGGCCCGGATGCCGGGCAGGTTCTCCGCACGGTCCGAGCACTGCCACGCCAGGTGCGGCAGCGCGGCGGCGAAGTGCACCGCGTGCTGGCCGGTGCCGCTGCCGATCTCCAGCACGCGGCGGCGGTCGGCGAAATGCTCGCGCAGCACCGCGAGGATCGGCTCGCGGTTGCGCTCGCAGGAGGGCGAGAAAGGCTTCTCCAACGGCGGATCAGGCCGGGCGGCCGCGCAGTACACGTGCCGGCAGCATCAGCAGTGCGCCGAGGAAGGCGAACACCGCGGTAACCGTGATGCCGACCAGGCGGAAGGGCAGCATCAGCAGCCACACGATCGGGTACAGCACCAGTGCCAGCAGCGCGATCGGCCAGCAGAACACCAGCAGCAACAGCCAAAGCAGGAAACCGGCCATGGAGGAACCTCGCGGCGAAGTAGGGTAGGCCGACTCTAGCGCCGCACGTGCGCTGCGCGTAGATGTCTTGCGGCACCCCCTGCCCGCAGACAGGCTTTCACACCATCGGGTTCACGCCGATCAGCCATTGATGCAGCAGGAAGGCGAAAAGCGCCCAGAGGGCGAGGCCGGCCACCACGCTGATGGCATCCCCCTTCGGCGTGCCGGCCGGATACGTGGTGCCGGCCAGCCGGTCGCGCCGGCGCGATACGGCGAACAGCACGATCGACCACGCCAGGAATGCCCCGAACAGCACCACGTCGTGCAGCATGCCGGCGGCGAGCAGGTGGCCGAATGCCCACACCTTCACGCCCAGCACCTGCGGATGGCCGAGCTTCGCCTTGAAATGGTTGTTCGGCACGCGCGCCGCCGCGAACAGCACGAAGGCGATCAGGGTGAACAGCGCATTGAGATGGCGCAGCCACAGCGGCGGCACGTAAAGCAGCACCGGCTGCTGGCGCGCCAGCCCGAAGCCCCAGCAGATCAGCACGAAGCCGACGATCGCCACGACCGAGTACGCGGCCTTCCAGGGCTTCTCGCCCAGCCGGGCGAACTGCCGGTTGCGCCAGTCGTTGGCGAAGATGCGCAGCGAATGGACGCCGAGAAAGATCACGAGGCCGAGGATCAGCACGGGCATGGCGATTGTCTCCGGGGAGCGGGGCGGGCACGAGTATAGGCAGCCCTGCGCCGCGCAGAGGGTGACATTTGTCAGGCCGCGGGCATGATGCGCACGACCAAAGCGATGGCCTCGTCCCGCAGGACGAGGCGGCTTCCATCCGGCTGCCAGGCGTCGCCGGCGTGCAGGCGGCCGGCTTCGGTATCGATGGCGCCGCGCGCGCAGTAGACCAGGGCCACGGCCGGATCCGGCCGGTATTCGCCCGGCTCGCGCCGCACCTGCAATCCGCCGCGCGCCTGCGCGCGCCGCACCATCAGGTTGAAGTCGCGGGTGGGGCCGCCGGCCAGCCTTACCGCCACCTGCGCCTCGCCGGGAAAGGCGAACGGCTCGCACGGCGCGGTCAGTGCGTGGGTGCGGCCGTCGTCCAGCGTCATCGTGAAGCCCTCGCCGTCGAGCAGGGCGATGGTGCGGTCGATGCCGGGAAAGGACGAGAACGGCGCGGCGCTGCCGACCTCGGCGATGCTCACGCGCCACAGGAAATCGTCCATGCCCGCGGCCGGCGGATGGACGGCTATTTCGCGGGTGCGGCCGAGGCCGTTCTTCCAGGGCCGCGGCGGGCAATCGTGCAGGCGGATGATGGGATGGGGCATGGGCGGTCAGGTGTGCTGGCTAGGCGCCTCTCCGTGCTTGCGCGAAAGAGGCCGGGAAAGGAGCGGTTCGGGCTTGCGGCGAGATCTGGCGTTGCGCCCGGCACTCCGCAGGCGTTCGACGGCAGCGGCGGCGCGGCCCGCTCACGCGGTGTGCTCGATCACCCGCCGGAACGGCGGCAGCGCCTTGAGCATGCCGCTGCCGTAGCGCTTGGTGACCACGCGGCGGTCGAGCAGCACGATGCGGCCGCGGTCGTTCTCGCTGCGGATCAGGCGGCCGCAGTACTGGGTGAGCAGGCGCGTCGCCTCGGGGATCGAGACCTCGATGAACGGGTTGCGGCCGCGCGATTCCAGCCACTCGGCATAGGTCGCGCCGACCGGGTCGGTCGGCACCGCGAACGGCAGCTGGGTGATCACGACGGTCTCGCACAGCTTGCCGGGCAGGTCGAGGCCCTCGCCGAACGAGGCCAGGCCGAACAGCGTGCTGCCCTTGCCGGCCTCGATGTCGGCGGCGTGCTCGGCGATCAGTTGCGCCTTGCCCAGCGAACCTTGCGCGCGCACCTTGCGCACGTGTTCGATCGGCAGCTTCTGCAGCACGCGGTCGAGCTTCGCGCGCGAGGTGAACAGCACCAGGTTGCCCGCGTCCCAGTCGAGGTTCGCGGCCAGCCAGTCGCTGATCTCCTGCGCGTGGGCCTCGCGCGCGTCGGGCAGCGAGGCCATCGCCGGCACTTCGAGCCGTGCCTGCGCGGCGAGGTCGAACGGCGAGGGCAGGCTCAGCGTCACCGCGTCGTCCGGCAACCCCACCGCGTCGGCGAAGCCGCGGAAGTTGCCGCCGGCGCTCAGCGTCGCCGAAGTCATCACCACCCCGCTGGCGTTGCCCCACAGCACGTTGCGCAGCAACCCGCCGGCGGACACCGCCGAGGCGTGGCAGACCAGTTGCTGGTCGTTCGCCAGGGTGACCCAGCGCGCCAGCGGCGGCCCGTTGTCCGGATCGTCGCTGGACCAGGCGCGCCAGGTGCTGGCCTGCTTGCCGATGCGCTCCAGCGCGATGCCCAGCTCGCGCGACAGCGCCTCCTGGGTCGGGCCGCCGTCGGTCATCTCCACCACCGCGCGCCGCACCGCGGTCAGCCAGCGCTGCACCTCGGCGGTGAGCAGGTACAGCGCGCGCGCGTGCTCCACCCAGGCGTCCGGCAACTGGCCGAGCGAGCCCCGGTACATCGGCTCGGCCTCGCCCGGGTCGGGCAGCCAACCCAGGCGGATTTCGCGTTCGAGTTCCTCCAGCGTGTCGCTGAGTTCCTGCAGCTTGGCGTCGCCGGCATCCAGCGAGAGCTTGCCGAGGGTTTCCTTGTCGGTCAGCGAATAGGCCGCGTGCACCTGCCGGCCGAGCCGGCTCAACTGGCGCACGGTGGCGGTCATGTAGACCTCGGCGGCGCCGCGGTCGATCGCCTTGCCCGGCACGTGGTGGCCTTCGTCGAAGATGTACAGCGTCTCGTCCGGCCGCGGCAGGATCACCCCGCCCCAGCCCTCGTCCTCGCCGGGCATGGTGAGGTCGGCCAGCACCAGGTCCTGGTTGGCGACGATGATCTCGGCGTCGCCCACCGCGCGGCGCGCGGCGAAGAACGGGCAGGCCATGAACTGGCCGCACTTGCGCCCGGTGCAGCCGCCGGCGCTGGTGGTCACCATCGGGCGCAGCAGGTCGCCGACCGCGTCCGGCGCGCTGTCCATGTCGCCGTTCCATTCGCCCTTGTCGAACGCGCTCGCGAGCTTGGCCAGTGCCTGCTTGTCGCGCGCCTGCGGCGGCCGGCTCCACAGCGCCAGGTCCGCATCGAAACCGGCCAGGCCCATCTGCGCACTGTCGTTGAGGCTGTTGGCGGCCATCGCCAGGTTGCGCGGGCACAGGTAGCGGCCGCGACCCTTGGCCAGCGCCACCTTCGCCTCGATGCCGTTGAGCTTGAGGTAGAGCGGGATGTCCCGCTGCACAAGCTGTTCCTGCAAGGCCACGGTCGCGGTGGCGATCAGCAGCTTCTTCTTCTGGAAGCGCGCCACCGCGACGCCGGCGATGAGGTAGGCCATCGACTTGCCGGTGCCGGTGGGCGCCTCGATCGCCGCCGCGCCGCCCTGGCGGGCCAGCGCCTTGGCGACCTCGGCGATCATCTTTCCCTGCGAGGCGCGCGCGCGGAAGCCCGGCAGGCCGTCTTTCAGGCGCGCGTAGGCGGCGCGGATGGCGTCTTTGGTGGTGTCGGCAAGCATGGGTGGACCGGTGGCGGGCCGCCCATGTTAGCGGGCATTGGCGCCGCCGTGCCGTGAGGCTTCCGCCGGCGCAGGGCTGCCGGCCGTACCTCTCAGCCGGCCGCGGCGATCTGCCGCAAGGCCTGCTCGAACACCTCCGGCGGCTGGCCGCCGGAGATCAGGTGCTGGCGGTCGATGATGATCGCCGGCACCGAGTGGATGCCGTGGCCGGCGTAGAACTGCTCCTGCGCGCGCACCTCGTCCGCGTACAGGCCGTCGGCGAGTACGCGGCGCGCCTGCGCGCCGTCCAGGCCGGCCTTTTCGGCCACGCGCGCCAGCACGTCGTGCGAGCCGACGTCTTCGCCGTCGGTGAAGTACGCCGCGAACAGCGCATGCTTCAGCGCCTGCTGGCGCCCTTCGAGCTCGGCCCAGTGCAGCAGCCGGTGCGCGTCGAAGGTGTTGTAGATGCGGCCGCGCCGTTCCATGTCGAAGGTGAAGCCCACCGCCGCGCCGCGCTGGCGGATGCCTTCGCGGTTCTGCGCCAGTTGCGCGGCCGACATGCCGTATTTCTTCGCGAGGTGTTCGCCGACGTCCTCGCCTTCCGGCGCCATCTGCGGGTTCAGCTCGAACGGCTGGAAATGCAGCTCCGCCTCCACTTCGCCGTCGAGCCGCGCCAGCGCCTGCTCCAGCGAGTTCAGCCCCACCGCGCACCACGGGCAGGACACGTCGGAAACGAAATCGATGCGCAGTTTCCTGGCGGCGGGGGTGTTCATCGGGACATCTTCCAGGCGGGGAATGCCGCAAAGGTTGGGGTGGCCCCGGCTTGTTCAAGGCGCGGGCGCGGACCGCCGCCTGCTCAGGCCTTCCGGCGCGACGCGCCGGCGCGGCGGTCCGGCTCCTTCGCCAGCCGCTTGACGGCCGACGTCATGCCGTCCGCCACGCTGTCGAACAGCGCCGCGGGAAAATCGTCCGGCAGGCGCTTCGCCACCGCGTCGAGCACGCGCGGGGTGCGCTCGACGAGATCCCCGACCATCGCCACGGCGCGGTCGGCGAGGCCGAGGCTTTCGGCCATGCCTACCCAGTGCCAGCGGTGGATGTCGTGGATCAGGTAATGGCGGTTGCCGCCTTCCACCGCCATGGCCAGGCGGGCCTTGCGCGGGTCCATCCGGTTCGCGCCGCGGCCCTGGATCGGCCAGGTGGACAGGATGTCGTACAGCGGTGTGCGACGGTAGCGCCCGCCGGCGAGCAGGGCGAGGCTGAAGTTCTTGGCGTGGCCGTCGGTGGCGGCCATGATCCAGAACAGCAGTTGCGCCTTGAAGAAATCCTCGCGGTCCGTGCCGGCATTTTCGGAGCCGCGCAGGATGTCCATGATCCGGCGGATGCCGGGGCCGCCGTCGCTTTCGTACTTGCGGCCGGGAGGCAGGCCGGTGGCCTGGCAGAAATCTTCCTGCGGGATGCGCAGCCAGTAGTTTCCGTCGCGCGCGCGAATGCGGTCGAAGCGTTCGACGATCAGCGCCTTCCGGTCCTCGAACCGGCCGATCTCGACCCGGGCGACCGGCAGGCCGTATTCGCGCACCAGCTCCATGCACAGCCATTCCAGCTCGACCGACATGCGCATGTCGGCCTGCACGTTGCCCACCAGCCCCAGCGGCAGCTTGAAGATGTGGGTGGACGGCGTGGCGCCGTGCGGGATGCACCAGCGCCCGCGATGCCGCAGCAGCGCGGTCTTTTCCTGCGCGCCGGCGATGGACAGGCGGAACGCGTCGTCGTCGGGCGGTTCGCCCGGCAACCGGAGCGCGGTGGCGCTGCGCAGCACGTTCGCCACGCCGGCCTCGTCGAGCGGCGTGGCCTCGACGCGGCGGATGTCGCCCGGTTCCGTCCCCGCCGGCAACAACTGGATGGCGCCGACGCAGTCGCGGCCGATCGCGGCGAGCAGGTCGAACGGGGCGGTGGAGCGCGCGCCGTACCGGTCGCGCAGGCGTTGCAGGATGCGCTCGTTGTCCGGGATCAGGTTTTCGAAATACGCGGCCACCCGGTCGCCGCGCAGCGACTGGTCTCTTCCGTTGGCGGGACCGAAGGGCAACGACAGCGACAGCGGCCGCCCTTCGGCCGAGCGGATCCAGCCGGCGTCGTAGGTCAGCCGGTCGGCGCTGCCCCTGGGACGTTCCCAGGTGCCGACGAACCGGCCGTTCATCCAGATGTCGAGGGCCAGGCCGGAGGCCACGGCTACCATTCCGGCTCGGCGGCATCGCGCAGGTTCATCGCGGACTTCTCCTGCAGCAGGAGCTCCAGTCCCAGGACCTGGCACAGCCGGCAGATGCGCTCGAAGGATGCCTTGCTGGCATTGTTCTCGAGCCTGGAGAAGGCCTGCACGCTGATGCCCAGCTGCCTGGCGACGTCGGACTGGGTAAGTCCGCGGCTCAGGCGCGCGCCGCGCAGCAGGTCGCCCAACTGGGCGGGAAGGCGTATCGGCATCTGGCGCATGGTTCAACCTTCAGGTTGATTCGGCGAGATTCAATGTACAGGTTGATTCGACGCATTTCAACCTGGAGATTGAATTCAATGGCCGCCGCCATGGCCTGTCATGTCCAGCGCCACCGCCTCGGCCACCCGGATGCCGTCGACCGCGGCCGAGAGGATGCCGCCGGCGTAGCCGGCGCCTTCGCCGGCCGGGTACAGGCCGCCGGTGTTGAGGCTTTGCAGGCTGTCGTCGCGCTTGATCCGCACCGGCGAGGAGGTGCGCGTCTCGACGCCGGTAAGCACGGCGTCGTGCATGGCGAAGCCCTTGATCTGGCGGTCGAACGCAGGCAGCGCCTCGCGGATCGCGGCGATCGCGTAGTCGGGCAGCGCGCTGTCGAGGCTGCCCAGGGTGACGCCGGGCTTGAACGAGGGCTGCACCTCGCCGAACGCGTGCGAGGCGCGCGCCGCAAGGAAATCTCCGACCAGTTGGCCGGGGGCGTTGTAGTTCCCGCCGCCCAGCGTGTAGGCATGGCTCTCCAGCGCGCGCTGCAGCGCGATGCCGGCGAGCGGGCTGCCGCTGCCGTCGAAGGGCGCGAAATCGACCGGGTCGATGCCGACCACGATCGCGGCGTTGGCGTTGCGCTCGTTGCGCGAATACTGGCTCATGCCGTTGGTGACCATGCGGCCGGGCTCGCTGGTGGCCGCCACCACGGTGCCGCCGGGGCACATGCAGAAGCTGTACACCGAGCGGCCCTGGCCGGGATGTGCGCCCTTGCAGTGGTGCACCAGCTTGTAGTCGGCCGCGCCGAGGATCGGGTGGCCGGCCTGCGGGCCGAAACGGGCGCGGTCGATGAGCGACTGCGGATGCTCGATGCGGAAGCCGATCGAGAACGGCTTGGCCTCCACGTAGACGCCGCGCGCGTGCAGCATGGCGAAGGTGTCGCGCGCGCTGTGGCCGATCGCCAGCACCACGTGGTCGGTGCGGATCTGCTCGCCGCCGGCGAGCACCACGCCGCGCACCTGCCGGCGGCCGTCGCCGGCCGGTTCCAGCAGCAGGTCGTCCACGCGCTGGCCGAAGCGGATCTCGCCGCCGAGCGACTCGATCGTGGCGCGCATGTTCTCCACCATCGTCACCAGCCGGAAAGTGCCGATGTGCGGCTTGCTGACGTAGAGGATCTCCTCCGGCGCACCGGCCTCGACGAACTCGGTGAGCACCTTGCGGCCGTGGTGCTGCGGATCGCGGATCTGGCTGTACAGCTTGCCGTCGGAGAAGGTGCCGGCGCCGCCCTCGCCGAACTGCACGTTCGATTCCGGGTGCAGGTTGCGCTTGCGCCACAGGTCCCAGGTGTCCTTGGTGCGCTCGCGCACGGACTTGCCGCGGTCCAGGATGATCGGGCGGAAGCCCATCTGCGCCAGCACCAGCCCGGCGAACAGGCCGCACGGGCCGGTGCCGATCACCACCGGACGCAGCGGCAGGTCGCGCGGCGCCTGCGCCACGAAGCGGTAGCCGGTATCCGGCGCCGGCTGCACGTGGGCGTCGCCGGCGTGCCGGCGAAGCACCGCCTCCTCGTCCGCCACGTCCACGTCGAGTGCGTAGATCAGCACGATCGCGCCGCGCTTGCGCGCGTCGTAGCTGCGCTTGGCCACGCTATAGCGGATCGGCGCCTTCGCCCCGATGCCTAGTTTCGCGCGGATCGCCGCCGCGATCGCGTCCTGGGCATGGTCGAGGGGCAGCTTGATGTCGGTCAGGCGCAGCATGCGGGGTCCGTGGAAGGCAGCGATGGTTGCGGGCGGGCGGATTTTCGCATGCCCGGCGCATGCCGTTCGCGCCGCCGGTTGGTGAGGACGGCGTCTGCGTGCGCGGCATGTCGCGCGGGGCGGGCTGCTTCCCGGTCTCGTCGTGGCTGGACGCCCCACGGCACCGGCGCAAGGCGCCCGGGAACCGGGGCTCGCGCGCCCCGGTTCCCCGCGCGCGACGCGCGGCCCGAGCTCAGTTGCGGCCGATGTAGTCGTTCTTGCCGATCCCGACGCCGGCCTGGCGCAGGATCGCGTAGGCCGTGGTGCAGTGGAAATACAGGTTCGGCAGCACGAAGCCGAGCAGGTAGCTCTCGCCCTCGAAGTCCAGCTCGCCGCTGCGCATCTTCAGGTGGATGGCGCGCGTCTCGCTGCCATCGATCTGATCGGGGCGGAAGGTCTTGAGATAGTCGACCGCGCGCTCGATCCGCGCGTACAACTCGGCGAAGCCGGCCTCGTTGTCCTCGAACGTGGCCGGCTCCACGCCGGCCAGCCGCGCGGCGCCGCGCGTGGCCATGTCGGTGGCGATCTGCACCTGGCGCACCAGCGGCAGCATGTCTGGGGTCAACCGGGTCTGCAGCAGTTGCTCGGGCGGGTACTGCTTGTGCGTGGCGTGCGCCTCGCCCTTGCGCAGCACGTGGGCGAGGTTGGTCAGCGCCCGGATGAAGCCGGGAACGGATGCGGAATACATCGAAATGGTCATGGGTCGACTCCGGTGGCGGATGCCGCGGCCCGCAGGCCGCGGCGGGGATCAGGACGTGCCCGGCGGCAGCTCGGCGCCGCGGGCGGTCAGCGCAGGCGGCACGTCGCCGGGCAGAACCGCCGGCAGCGGCTCGTCCGGCGCGTTCGACAGCGGCGCGGTCTCGTGGCGGGTGACCCGCCAGGCGATCGCCGTGCCGACGACCAGCAGCGCGGCCGCCAGCACGAAGGCCAGGCCGGGCAGGTGCCACGGCGCCTGCGGCGCGATCGAGAACGCGAACACCTGCGCGAACAGGTAGGGTCCGAAGATGCCGGCGAAGCTGCCCAGGCTGGTGATCGCGCCCTGCAGCCGCCCCTGTTCGGACGGATCGACCTGGTGCGTCATGATCGACTGGATCGGCGGCCCCGAGAGACCCCACAGCGCCATCAGCGGAATGCCGAACAGGAACAGCCAGCCGGTGCCGGCCAGCCCCATCAGCAGGAACGAGCCGACGCCGCAGGCCATGCCGGCCAGCAGCACGCGGCGCTCGCCGAAGCGCGGCGTGAGCCGGCCGGTGAGGAAGGCCTGCACCGAGCCGTCGCAGGCGCCCACCAGCATCAGCACGAAGCCCACCGCCTGCGGGCCCCAGCCGTAGCGGTAGTCCGCGTACAGCACGAAGGTGGTCTGCAGCACGTAGTGCGCGAGGTAGACCAGGAACATCACGACCGCCAGCCCCAACACCTGCGGGTAGCGCCGCAGCAGCTTCAGCGAACCGAGCGGATGCGCGCTGTGCAGCTCGAAGCGCGGCGTGCGGCGTTCCTTCGGCAGCGACTCGGGCAGCACCAGCAGGCCGTACAGGAAGTTGCACAGCGCCAGCCCGGCGGAGACCCAGAACGGCAACCGCAGCGAGATGTCGCCGAGGAAGCCGCCCAGCCCCGGCCCGACGATGAAGCCGAGCCCGAACGCGCCGCCGAGCATGCCGAACGCGGCCGCGCGCTTCTCCTTCGGCGTGATGTCGGCGATGTAGGCGTTGGCCGTGGTGAAGCTCGCCGCGGTCATGCCCAGCACGATGCGCGCGACGAACAGCAGCCACAGCGTCGGCGCCAGCGCCAGCACGATGAAGTCCAGCGCCAGGCCGAGGTTGGAGATCAGGATCACCGGGCGCCGCCCGAAGCGGTCCGCCAGCGCGCCCTGCACCGGCGAGGAGACGAACTGCACGAAGGCGAACACGGTGCTGAAGATGCCCACCCACCAGGCCGCGTTGGCGATGCCGCCGCCGGCCAGTTGCTCGATCAGGTGCGGCAGCACCGGGATGACGATGCCGAACGCCAGCATGTCCAGCAGCACGGTGACGAAGATGAACGCGACCGCCGCGCGGCGGCGCGGCTCGCTGATCGGGGTGACGGGCTGGTCCATGGAAGGAGTGGCTGGGGAAAGGCGAACGATAACCCAATGCCCGGCCCGGTGTTCGAGCCGTTTCGTCATTTTCGGAGGAGGGCGCTCGCGCGGTCTCCGCCATGGCGGGAGGCCCGCCGCCGGGAGATTTCCGGGGCGCTTTCTCCCCGGGCTACGCCTGCGGCGGCGCGGTCAGTTCGCGCGCATCGAGGTGGCCGTCATGGTTGCGGTCGAGCTTGCGGAACTGCGCGCGCAGGTTGGCCCGGTAGCCTTCCAGCGTCACCTCGCGGCCGCGGCCGCCGGGCAGTTCGCTGCGTTCCAGCACGCCGTCGCCGTTGGCGTCCATGCGCTGGAAGCCGGCGCTCATGTAAGCGACGTACTCGGCTTCGCCGACCCGGCCGTCGCCGTCGGTGTCGAACCGCCGCAGGTAGTCCTCGCGCGAATCCTGCGCGGCGGCGGCCAGCGGCAGCAGCAGCGCCGCGCACGCGAGGATCCGCCGCATCAGCGCACGCCGCCGTGGATGCCGATGAACTGCAGGAACTCGGCGCGGGTGCGCGCGTCGTCGCGGAACGCGCCGAGCATCTGGCTGGTGACCATCGACACGCCGCGCTTGTGCACGCCGCGGGTGGTCATGCATTCGTGGCTGGCGTCGACCACCACCGCCACGCCGGCCGGCTGCAGGTTGTCCTGGATGCACTGCGCGATCTGCGCGGTGAGCTTTTCCTGCACCTGGAAGCGGCGCGCATAGCCTTCCACCACGCGCGCGAGCTTGCTGATGCCGACCACGCGGTTGGTCGGCAGGTAGCCGACGTGCGCGCGGCCGACGATCGGTGCCATGTGGTGCTCGCAGTGGCTCTCGAACTCGATGTCGCGCAGCACCACCATCTCGTCGTAGCCGGCCACTTCCTTGAAGGTGCGGCGCAGGTACTCGCCCGGGTCTTCCAGGTAGCCGCTGAACCAGTCGCGGTACGCCTTCACCACCCGCCTCGGCGTGTCCAGCAGGCCCTCGCGCGAGGGGTCTTCGCCGGACCAGCGCAGCAGCGTGCGTACGGCTTCCTCGGCCTGTTCCTGGCTGACGTCGTTCGGGTTGCGCGGGTCGCTCATGCGGATGCCTCGGGTGTGCGGACCTGCGAGTTTAGCGTCCGTGCCGGATCGCGTCTGCGTTGCGGGGATGCGGTGCGGTCGCGCCGCATCCCACGGCCGCGCCGCGGGAATCGCCCGGCCGGGTTGCCTCGGCCGAAGCCCGGCACGGGAGCGCGCCGGCCCGGGATGCCTGCCCAGGCGCGTCTTCGAGTACGTTTGACATTACATGATGTAATTTATAGATTACATATCGTCCTGTGGAGTAGACATCATGCCTCGATCCCTGCGCTATGCCGTGCTGGTTCCGCTGTCGGTCCTCGGGTTCTACGTGCTGTTCGTGCTGCCGGACATCGACCTGGGCTGGCCCGGCGGGCTCGCCCTGCTCGCCGGCGCGTGGACCGTCTGGTACCTGCTGTGGGCCACGCTGCAGGAATCCGCCGCCGCGGCGAAGGCGGGCGAGTCGGCGGCACCGGTATCGCCCGGCGAGCAGCGGGCCTGGATCGGCGCGGCCTTCACCGCCGCGATCCTCCTCTACTACGCCCTGCGCGGCCCGCAGATGGTGGCCGCCGACGGCACGATGGCGCCGGAAGCGTCGGCGATCGGCAGGCACATCGGCATGCTGGTGGTCGGCTGGCTGGTGGTGATGCGGGTGCTGCGCGGCCGCCAGCGCGACACGGTGGAACTGGACGAGCGCGACCGCCAGATCGAGGCGCGCGCCGGCAACTGGGCGCGCTGCGGCCTGTCGGTGTTCGTGATCGCGCTGGCCGTGATGCTTGCGTTCTCGCCGCTGGAGCGGCTGCGCTGGGCGGGACCGGTGGCGGTCTCCATCGTGCTGGTGTGCGGCCTGATCGCCACCAGCCTGCTCGAATACGCGGTGGCCGGCGTGGCCTACTGGCGCGACCGGCGCGGATCGTGACCGGCACGCCGATCGACAACGTCATCCGCCGGCTGCGCTTCGAGCACGGCGAGATGACCCAGCAGGCGCTGGCCGATGCCTGCGGCATCACCCGGCAGACCGTGATCGCGCTGGAGGCGGGCCGCTACGCGCCGTCGCTGGAACTGGCCTTCCGCATCGCGCACGCGTTCGGCGTGGGCGTGGACGACGTGTTCCAGTGGAAGCGCTGAGCGCCCGCGCCGAAAGCCTGTTCAAAATCTCCCTGCCGAATTGGAATCCCTTGTGCTCCCCGCTTGTCATTCCTGCGAGGCGCTTTTCAACAGCCGAAGGGCCGGTCAAGCAGGAATCCAGCGACTTTGATGCCTCCAAAAAAACCAAAGGCACCGGATCCCAGCTTGACCGGCCCTACGGCCGTTGAGAGCCGCTGGGATGACGCTTCGTAGGAGATGCTTGGGGAGAGCGGGCTTTCAGATCTCCGCCTCGTCGTCGCCGCCCTCGTCCGGCGCCGGCAGCACGTCGCCCAGAAGTTCCCGCGCCTGGTCGCCGGGCAGCGACTCGACGCCGCGCAGCTTCTTCTCGATGGTGCGGGTCTTGCGGCCGGCGTCGCTGATGCTCTTGCTCACCGTGTTGAGCTGGCGCTCGGCCTTCTCCAGCACCAGCCCGAACTTGCCGAACTCGCTCTTCACCGCGCCGAGGATCTTCCATACCTCGCTGCTGCGCTTGGCGATCGCCAGCGTGCGGAAGCCCATCTGCAGGCTGTTGAGCAGGGCGCTCAGGGTGGTGGGGCCGGCGACGGTGACGCGGTGGTCGCGCTGCAGGCCCTCGAACAGGCCCGGGCGGCGGATCACCTCGGCGTACAGGCCCTCGGTGGGCAGGAACAGCACGGCGAAGTCGGTGGTGTGCGGCGGCGCCACGTACTTGCCGGCGATCCGCCGGGCCTCCTCGCGCACGCGCGCCTCGAGCGCGCGCCCGGCGACGGCCGCGGCCTCGGCGTCGGCGCCGTCCTGGGCGTCGAGCAGGCGCTGGTAGTCCTCCACCGGGAACTTCGCGTCGATCGGCAGGTAGACGCGTTCGCCCTCGTCCTGCCCGGGCATGCGGATGGCGAACTCGACGCGCTCGTTGCTGCCCGGCACGGTGGCGACGTTGGCGTCGTACTGGTCGGCGGTGAGCATGTCCTCGAGCAGGGCGCCCAGTTGCACCTCGCCGAAGATGCCGCGCTTCTTCACGTTGGTCAGCACGCGCTTGAGATCGCCCACGCCGGTGGCCAGGTTCTGCATCTCGCCCAGTCCGCGCTGCACCGCCTCGAGCCGCTCGGAGACCAGTTGGAACGACTGGCCCAGCCGGGTCTCCAGCGTGCTTTGCAGCTTCTCGTCGACGGTGGCGCGCATCTGCTCCAGCTTCGCCGCGTTGTCCTGCTGGATCGCGCCGAGCTTGGCCTCCAGCGTGGCGCGCACCTCGGCCATGCGCTTTTCGTGCTCGGCGCTGAGCGCGGCGAAGCGCTGCTGCTGCTGCTCGCCGAAATGGTTGAGCGCCAGCGTGGTTTCCGCGCGGCTCTTGCGCGCGTCCTCGGCCAGCCGCTGCGCCAGCGCCTGCAGGCCGTTGTCGGTGCGCTCGGTGAGCTGGTGCAGGCGCTGGCCGAAACCGTCGATGCGCTCGGCCTGCTGCTGCGACATGCCGGCGAGCTGCTCGCCGACGTGGCCGCGGAAGCGGTCGAAGCCCTGCTGCAGTTCCTCGCGCCCGCTGCGCTGCTCCTCGCGCAGCGTGCGCTGCAGGCGCTCGCCGTCGTCCTTCAGCGCGTCCAGCCGGGCGGCGAGCCCGGCGTCGCCGCGCCCGCGCAGCAGCACGATCGCCTGCAACACGAGCACTGCCAGCACGGCGACGAGGAGGAGGGACAGCAGCAGTTCGACGGCAGGCATGGCAGGTTCCGCAGGGCGATGCCGGCCAGTTTACGCGTTGGCGTATCAATCGCTGCGACCGGGCGCGGCGCGCAGGCGCCGGCGCAGGAAGCGCAGGGTGCGTTGTTCCGACTGGCGCGGATGGGCGGCGGCGGTGGCGGGAATGGCGCGCCGCAGGCTGCCGTCCGTCCAGCCGGCAATGACCTGCGGGTGGATGTACGAGGCGCGGCACACCGCGGGCGTGTTGCCGAGCAGGGCGGCGACCTCTTTCACCGCCGCGGCGAGGGCGTTGCGCACGGCCCGCTCGCCGCCTTCGGGCAGGGGCGTGCGGGCCAATACGCGGGCGGCCTGCACGGTGCCGCCCCAGGTGCGGAAGTCCTTGGCGCTGAAGTCGCTGCCGCAGGCATCGCGCAGGTAGTCGTTGACCTGGCCCGAATCGACCGGCTGCCGCCGCCCGTCGTCGTCGACGTACTGGAACAGCCGCTGGCCGGGCAGTTGCTGCACGCGGCGCACGATCCGCGCGAGGCGCCGGTCGTCCAGCGCCACCTCGCGCTCCTGGCCGCTCTTGCCGCGGAAGGCGAAGCGCAGCCGGCCGCGTTCGGCGCGCACGTGACGCGAGCGCAGCGTGGTGAGGCCGTAGCTGCCGTTGTCGCGGGCATAGCCCTCGTTGCCGATGCGGATCAGGGTGTCGTCGAGCAGCCGGACGACCAGCGCCAGCACCTTCGCGCGCGGCAGGCCGGGCAGCGCGAGGTCGCGCCGGACGCGTCGCCGCAGGGACGGCAGCGCCGCGCCGAACGCCAGCAGCCGGTCGAACTTGCCGTGGTCGCGCACGCTGCGCCAGCGCGGGTGGTAGCGGTACTGCTTGCGCATCCGCGCGTCGCGGCCGGTGGCCTGCAGGTGGCCGCGCGGATCGGGGCAGATCCATACCTGCGTATAGGCCGGCGGGATCGCCAGCGCACGGATGCGCGCCAGCTCGTCGCGATCGGCGATGCGCCGGCCGCGGGTGTCGCGGTAGCTGAAGCCCTTGCCGCAGGCGAGCCGCCGGATGCCCGGCCGGGCATCGCTGACATAGACCAGCCCAGCGGCGCGTGCCGTGCGCCGTTGCTCCGGCGTGGACGGTTCCGGCGCGGGGGGCTTGTCGGGTGGCTGCGCGGGCATATGCCGGCCGAGTCTGGCGATCGGCGATCAAGGCGGCGTGTACGCCGACGCCGCATGCCGGGGGAAGGGCCGCGCGACGCCGGCGCCGCGGGCGGGCCGCCGCTTCAGTCCACCCGGCAGAACAACGCCTTCAGGTAGCGGCTTTCCGGCACGTCGGCGCGCACGGGATGGTCGGCGCCGGCGCCGCGCACGTCGAGGATCTGGATCTCGCGGCCGGCGTTGAGCGCCACCCGGCGCAGCATCTCCAGGAAGTCGGCCTCGCTCACCAGGCCGGTGCACGAGCAGGTCAGCAGCAGGCCGCCGCGCGGGATCACGTCCAGCGCCATGCGGTTCATCGCGAAGTACTTCTTCAGCGCGTCGAACACCTTGTTGCGGTCGCGGGTGAGCTTGGCCGGGTCGAGCACGACCGCGTCATAGGTCTCGCCGCGCGCGGCGGCTGCGCGCACCCAGTCGAAGATGTCGGCCTGCTGGAAGTCCACCGCGACGCCGTTGGCGTCGGCGTTGGCGCGGGCGATGCCGAGGATGCCGGCGTCCATGTCGACGCCGGTGGCCGAGCGCGCGCCGGCCGCCATCGCGTGCACGGCGAAGCCGCCGGCGTTGCAGCACAGGTCCAGCACGCGGCGGTCCCGGGCCAGTTCGGCGAAGCGGCGGCGGTTGTCGCGCTGGTCGGCGAAGAAACCGGTCTTGTGGCCGCAGCCGGGCGCCGCGTGGAAGCGCAGGCCGTGCTCGTGCACCTCGACCGCCGCCGGCACCTCGGCGCTGCGGCAGTCGAACGATTCCTGCTTCTGCACGTGCGATTCGGCGAACCAGTACAGCCGCGCGCCGGGGAAGTGCGCCTGCAGCGCGTCGTGGATCGCCTCGCGGAATTTCCACATGCCGGCGGCGAAGTACTCGACCACCAGGATGTCGGCGTAGCGGTCCACCACCAGGCCGGACAGGCCGTCGCCCTCGCTGTGCACCACCCGCCACGCGTCGCTGGCGCGGTCGAGTTGCAGCAGTTCGCGGCGCAGTTGCACGGCGCGGCCGATCCGGCGCGCGATCCAGCCGGCGTCGATGGTTTCGGCCGGGTCGGCGCTGAGCAGGCGCAGGGCGATGCGCGCGTGGCCGTTCCAGAAGCCGCGGCCGACGAAGCGGCCCTTGGCGTCCTGCACCTCCACCACGCTGCCCGGCGGCAGCCGCGCTTCGGGCTTGTGCACCTGCGCCGACCAGACCCAGGGGTGGCCTGGGGCGCGGTCGGATTTCAGGCGGATCGCGGGGAGCTGTTGGGGCGTGGTCATCCGCACATGATAGCTGCTGCGCGGCGGTTTCCCGCGCCGCGGCAAGTGCGGGCGAGGTCAGCGCAGCCGCAGCACCAGCCAGGACAGCAGCGCCAGCAGGTTGATGCCGAAGCGCGACACCGCCGGGCCGGCGATGGCCAGGCCGAAGCCCTGGCTGCCGAAGCTCCAGTCCAGCCAGGGCCGGGCCAGGTGGGCGGTGGTGACGAGGTTGAGGTAGGCGCCGCAATGCAGGGCGAAGCTGAAGACGGGCGTGGCGATCAGCGGCAACTGCAGCAACTGCGCCCAGCGCGACAGCGCGACGCCGCGCTCGCTGCCTTCCACCAGCAGCACGCCGGCCACCAGCACGAAGCCGAACAGCAGCAGGCCGACCAGCGCGTGCAGCGTGTCGTAGGTCGAGCCCAGCGGCAGCAGCCGGCGCAGCATGGCGCCCGTGCCGTACAGGCCGCCGGCGATTTCGAGGATGCCGATCAGGCGGAACAGGAAGCTGCGCACGCGTCACTCCGGGCAAAGCGGCAAGCTTAAGCCCGGGCGGGGTCTCCGAATACCCCGCGCTGCCGGCGGGTGGGCTGGACAGGGCATGCGCAGGGCCGGTCGCCGGGAAGCAGGCCGCGTGCCGCCGCACCGCAGGGCGGTCGTCCGTTAGTTGCAGAGGTTCTGCCGGGGGTGCGTTCTCCCGTCGCTGGCCGGGGGCGATGGGCGTGGATGGATAGACGTCCATTCGACACTCGCCCGAAGACGTGCCGGGATTGCCTCGGTGCCTTGTTTGCGGTCTGTCTGTCGATCCGGCCGCCTTCCCGTCATGCCTGCGAAAGTGGGCGTTCGAAAACGCAACGACGCTGGATCCCGGCTTGACCGGCCCCGCGGCCGTTGAAAGCCGCCGGGGCGACGGCGACGCCCCGCGTGGGAATGCCTGGGGATTGCAGGCAGGCTCCTGGACAGCCGGTACGGTTCAGTCCGCGCCGAGTTCCGCAGCCAGCTCGTGCAGGTCGGCGATGTGCTGTTCCCACCAGCGCGCCTCGGCGGCGAACGGGAACGCGGCGGGAAAGGCCGGATCGTGCCAGCGCGCGGCGATCCAGCCGGCGTGGTGCAACTGGCGCATCGCGCGCAGCGCGGGGACCAGCGCCAGCTCGGCGTGGTCGAAGTCGCGCATCGAGGTGTAGCCCTCCAGCAGCGCGTCCATCGCCGCGTCGTCGGTCGCGAGCATCCACAGGTCCTGCACCGCCGGCCCCATGCGTGCGTCGTCGAGGTCGACGAAATGCGGGCCGTGGTCGGTCCACAGCACGTTGCCGGGATGGCAGTCGCCATGCAGGCGCAACTGGCGCAGCGGTCCCAGCGCCGCCTCGCGGGCGGCGATCGCCGCGTCAAGCCGCTGCGCCGCGGCGCGGTAGTGCGCATGCAGCGCAGCGGGCAGCAGGCTCGATGCGAGCACCGCCTGCATCGGCTGTCCGACCATCGTGGCGCGGTCCAGCCGGCCGCGGTGCGCGAACGCGGTGCGGGCGCCCACGCCGTGCATCCGCGCGATCAGCCGGCCCAGCCACGCCAGTTGCTCGGCCGATTCCAGCGAGGGCGCGCGGCCGCCGCGGCGGGGCGAGAGCGCGTAGCGGTAGCCCCGGTGCGCCAGCAGGGTGCGGCCGCCGAAGGCCAGCGGCGCGACCACCGGCAGCTCGGCGTCGGCCAGTTCCCGCGCGAAGGCGTGTTCCTCCAGGATCGCCGCGTCGCTCCAGCGGCCCGGGCGATAGAACTTGGCGATCACCGGCGCGCCGTCTTCCAGGCCCACCTGCCAGACCCGGTTCTCGTAGCTGTTCAGCGCGAGCAGGCGGCCGTCCGGCCACAGCCCGCAGGCCGCCACGGCATCGAGGATCAGGTCGGGGGCCAGGCTGGCGTAGGGCGTATCGCTGCTCAACGCGGGCCGACCACGCGCGCCGGCACCACCGCCATGGTGAGGCGCGAGATGCACACCAGCGCGCCTTCCTCGTTCTCGATGCGGATTTCCCACACCTGGGTGGTGCGGCCGATGTGCAGCATCCGCGCGGTGCCGGTCACCGTGCCCGCGCGCACGCCGCGGACGTGGTTGGCGTTGATGTCCAGGCCCACCGCCAGCTCCTGTGCCGGATCGAGCGTGAGCATGGCGGCGGTGCTGCCCAGCGTCTCGGCCAGCGCCACCGAGGCGCCGCCGTGCAGCAGGCCGTAGGGCTGGTGCGTGCGCCGGTCCACCGGCATGGTGCCCTGCAGCCAGTCGTCGCCGACCGCGGTGATGCGGATGCCGAGCGCCTCCATCATGGTGTTCGCGCTCCAGCCGTTGAGGCGGGCCAGGTCGGTAGGCTGCTTCCACAGGCTCATCGTTGATTCCTTTGCGTCGAGCCCACATTGTTGTCCGCTCCCGTCGCCGCGACAATGTGCAGGTGCATACCGTTACCCTCAAACCGTCCGGCCACCGTTTCCAAGCGGCCCCCGGCGAAACCGTGCTGGAAGCGGCGCAGCGCGCCGGCGTGGCGCTGCCGTATTCCTGCCGGGCGGGCGTGTGCGGCAGTTGCAAGGCGACCCTGCTGGAAGGCCGCTGCGAGTATCCGTTCAACCCGCCGGTGGCCCTGGATGCGGGCGAACTGGCGCACCACGCGGTGCTGCTGTGCCAGGCCGTGCCGACCACCGACCTGCTGCTGCAGGCGCGCGAGGTGCCTTCGGTGGAAGACATCGTGCGGCGCCAGCTCGAGGTGCGGGTGGCCGACAAGTGGCGGCTTGCGCCCGACGTGGTCGGCCTGCGCCTGCTGCCGCACGACGGCGAGCCGGCGCTCAAGCGGCTGCCGGGCCAGTACCTGGACATCCTGCTGGAAGGCGGCAAGCGCCGCCCCTTCTCGATCGCCAACGGCCCGCAGCCCGACGGCGCGATCGAGCTGCACGTGCGGCACGTCGCCGGCGGCGGCTTCACCTCGTGGGTCAGCGACCGCCTGCGTATCGGCGACCGCCTGCGCATCGAGGGCCCGCTGGGCACCTTCGTGCCGCGCGAGGATTCCGAGCGGCCGATGATCTTCATGGCCGGCGGCACCGGTTTCGCGCCGATCAAGGCGATCGTCGAGCATTTCATCGGGCTGGGCACGCGCCGCCCGATGCAGGTGTACTGGGGCGCGCGCAGCGAAACGGAGCTGTACCTGCGCACCCTGGCCGAGGGTTGGACGCGCGACGTGCCGAACCTGCGGTTCCATGCCGTGGTGTCGGAGCCGGGGGCCGCCGCGGGCGTGCGCCGCGGGCTGGTGCACGAGGCGGTGCTGCAGGACCATCCCGACCTGTCGGCCTGGGATCTCTACATGAGCGGGCCGCCGGCGATGATCGACGCCGGCCGCCAGCGTTTCCTCGGCGCGGGCCTGCCGGAGGAGCGGCTGTACTACGACTCGTTCGAGTACGCGCCCGACGTGCTGGCGCAGATCCTCGCCGCGCGGGCGGGGATCAGGCACGTGCGCTAGCTGTCCGTCCGCCTGAGGCGGGCCGGAACGCCGCGATTCGCGGTGCATGGCTGGAATGCCAAGTCGCTGGATGACCAGCCCTTCGGCTGTTGAAAAGCGCCTCCGGCCTGACCGGCCCTGCGGTCGTTGAAAGCCGCCAGGATGACGAGCATGAGCCGGGGTGACCGATATGGGCCGGAATGACGGGTACGAGCCAGTATCGGGAGGCGTCGCGGCACGCCGCGCCGGATACCGTATGTCCGAGGGCCAGGGCGAGGTGGCCCAGGGCCATGCCTCCGGCGAGTCGCCTACTTGTTGCCCTTGGCCACCGGCAACTGCGCCTGCTGCCACGCCATCACGCCGCCGCCGAGCGTGTAGACCTTGGCGAAGCCGGCCTTGACCAGCCGCTGCGCGGCCTTGTCGGCGCCGCGGCCGTCCTTGTCCATCACCACCACCGGCAGTTCCTTCGCCTTGGCGAGGTCCTTGTGCTCCGGGTCGAACTGGCTCATCAGCACATGGCGCGCGCCCGGCACGTGCGCCTTCTCGAAGTCGGCGCGGGCGGACAGGTCCACCAGCAGCGGGTTCTCGCGGTTGATCAGCAGGGTCAGCCCGGCCGGGGTCAGTTCCTTGAACTTGCGCAGCAGGCGGGTGGCCTCCATCGCCACCAGCGCGACCAGCAGGATCACGAACAGCGCGGCCAGCGCGAAATGGTTGCCCAGGAAGGTGGGCAGCTGATGCAGGAAGTCGTTCATCGCCAAGGGTCCGCCGGCGCGGGGCATCCGCGCAAACGACGGATTATCCGGCACCGGCCGGGCGCGCGCAAAGCGGGGGCGGCGGCGCGGGCTATTCGCCGGTGATGTCCGGCAGGCCGGACATCAGCCACCAGCGGTTCTTCTCAGGGTCGTAGCGCCACACCTGGCGATCGATCACGCTGCGCTCGGACTGGGTGTGCAGGTTCACCAGGTTGATCTGCACCACCTGGCGCACCTCGTTCTCGCCGCTGGGCTGGGGGCCGGCGTCGTCGTTGTAGTCGCTCACCTTGAGCTGCTTGTAGCGCTCCATGTCCAGCGCGCTGGGCGGATGCGCCGCACGCTCCTTCGGATCGACGAACTGCAGCGCGGTGGAGAAATCGCCCCAGCGCAGCGTGTTGGCGTAGGCGTTGAGCGTGTGGATCAGCGCCTGGTTGCGCTGGTCGGAGGCGCAGCCGCCGAGCAGCACGGCGGCGAGCAGGGTGAGCAATAGCGGCAGGCGTCGCATGCGGTGGTCCCCCATCGAGAAGCCCCCATTCTGCCGCAAGCGGCCGCCGGCATCAGCCCCGGCGCTTGGCGACGAAGCGCGCCTCCAGCACGGCCGCGGGCTTGCCGTCGGTGCCGGGCACCTCGCAGGCGACCTCGATGCGCGCCTTGCCGCGCGCCGCCAAGGTGTCGAAGAACGTCGCCCAGCCGGCACCGTCGGCCAGCCGTGCCTCGGCCAGGAAGTCGTTCCACACCGGTTGCAGGTAGCGCACGCCGGATTCGGCGACGAACACGTCGCAGTCCTCGCCGCGCTGGCGCAGGGCCAGCTCCACCAGTGCCCAGCCGGCCAGGGTCATCGCACTGACCAGGCTGCCGCCGAAGGCGCAACCCTTGTCGTTGACGTTGGGCGCCAGCGGCAGGGCGAGGCCGAGCCGATCGCCGTCGTAGTGCTCCAGCCGCAGGTCCATTGCGCGCGCCAGCGGGATTTCGCGGCGGATGAAATCGGCCAGCGCCAGGGCCTGGGCATGCGGGGCGGTGGTGGTCACGGGAAGCGAGGATCCGGCAGGCATCGGGCCGCAGAGTGTAGGGCAACGGGCAGATGCGACGGCTACACTGCGCCGCATGAAGCCCGAACGCGCAGGCGCCGACAAGCCAGTCACCGCAGCCCGGGAGAATGCAGCCCGGGAGAACGCAGCCCGGGAGGGCCTGCGCGGCCGCGTCGTGGTGATCACCCGGCCCGCCGGCACCGCGGCCGCGCTGGCGCGCCAGGTGCGCCGGCACGGCGGCGTGCCGCTGCTCTTGCCCGGGCTGGCCCTGCGCGCGGCGGACGATCCGGCAGCCGCGCGCGCGGCGTTGCGCGATGCGCTGGACGCCGAGTTGCTGCTGTTCACCAGTCCCGCGGCGGTGCGCTTCGCCGCCGCGCTCTGCGAACTGCGCACGTCCGCCGACGTCTTCGCGGTCGGCCAGGGCACCGCGCGCGCCTTGCAGCGGCACGGCCTGCAAGCGCAGGCGCCGCGTCAGCGGCAGGATAGCGAAGGCGTGCTCGAACTGCCGGCGTTCGCGCAGTTGCACGGCCGCCGCGTGGCCCTGGTCGGTGCCGACGGCGGCCGCGGCGTGCTGCGCCGGCAACTGGCGGCGCGCGGCGCGCGGCTGCGCGAAGTGCATGTATACCGCCGCACCGCGCCGCGGCTGGATCGCCGGCACACGCAGGCGCTGATGCGGCTGCCGGCCAGCGCCCGCGTGCTGCTGTCCAGCGCCGAGGCGCTGCAATGCCTGCGGCAGCGGTTGCCCGCGCCGGCGTGGAGGCACTTGTGCGCGGCCACCGCCGTCGTGAGCAGCGAGCGGCTGGCGGCGGCGGTCGGAGCGGCCGGTTTCGCCCGCATCGTGCTGGCTTCGTCGGCGTTGTCCGCCGACCTGCTGGCGGCCGCCGCGCGGCGTGCCGGGCCGTCCGCGAAGGCTTGAGGCGCGCCGCATGTCGATCCATCCGTAGGTAGCGTTCCGGCGCGGCAGTGGGATGCCTGGGCCTTGCCCGGCCCGTTGCGGCTTTGCCCGGATTCGAGCGGCTGCCGGAGCAGCCTCGGGGCGACCGTGGACGCGATCCGGGCGGGTGCTGCCCGCCCGGATTTGTGCGGAACTCGGCACGGATCGCGCTGGCATACGACAAGACATCGCCAGAGCGCGCGGGCCACGATGAATGCCGGGTTCCGATGCCAGGCGCCAGGCTGGCGGCACGGGGATGCCGCACGGTCGGGATCGCCGCGGCCGGAAGGTCTGTCCGAATGAGCGGCGTGCCTGTCCCGACCGATGCGGCCATCGTCCCGCGGACGGTCCGTCGGTCGATCGCGGCGGTTTCGGCCAGTGGCCCGCCGGTCGGTGCGTATCGACGACGGCCGGCCGTCCACGCACTCGCATCCCGTCGCCGGCGCGTTGCGCGCCAATTCGTCAACCATGGGGGAGTCCGTGAGCCAGCCCATCGACATCGTGCCGGCGGCGGAGCCGGTCTATCCGCAGTGGCTCGGCCATCCGCGTCCGCTGTGGATGCTGTTCATGACCGAGTTCTGGGAGCGCTTCGCCTTCTACAGCGTGAGCTGGGCCATCGCGCTGTATGCCGTGGCGCAGTTCTACCACGGCGATGCGGCCGGCCAGGGCTGGGCCGGCGCGATCTTCGGCACCTATACGGCGTTGATCTTCAGCACCGGCATTTTCGGCGGCTACGTGGCCGACAGGATGATCGGCTGCCAGCGCGCGATCCTGATCGGAGCCCTGGTGATGGCGGCGGGATTGTTCGTGCTGACGATACCGAGCAAACCGGCCTTCATGGGCGGATTGTCGATGGTGGTCGTCGGCAACGGCCTGTTCAAGCCGAACATCTCCTCGATGGTGGGCCGGCTCTACGGCCGAGACGACCCGCGCCGCGACCGCGGCTTCACGCTGTTCTACATGGGCATCAATGCCGGCGCGCTGGCCGCGCCGCTGCTGACCGGCTGGCTGGCCTCCACGTTCACGGCCACGCCGCTCGAACAGAACTATCGGCTGGTGTTCGTGGCCGCCGGCATCGGCATGGTGCTCAGCTTCCTGTGGTTCTGGTTCGGGCGCCGCCAGCTGGGCGAGGTAGGGCGACCGCTGCCCGGCCAGGCGGCCCGTTCGCGCGCCTGGCTGGTGCTGGCCGGGGCCCTGGCGTCGATACCGCTGGTGTACCTGCTGCTGTCGCGGATGGGGACGGTCGCGTTGCAGTGGCTGATCGGGGCGCTCGCGGTGGCGGTGTCCGCGCTGCTGGTGCGCGAGGCGCTGTCGCACGGCCGCATCCAGTTGCACCGCGTATGGGCGATGCTGATCGTCTTCGGCTTCAACGTGCTGTTCTGGATGTTCTATTACCAGCTCGGAAGTTCCTTCAACTTCCTGGCGCAAAATCTGGTGGACCGCAGGATGTTCGGCTGGGAGTTCCCGGTGAGCTGGTTCCAGTCGATCAGCCCGCTCACCATCATCGTGCTGGCGCCCGCGGTCAGCGTGGCCTGGGGGTGGCTCGGCAGGCGCCGGGCCGAGCCCTCGATCCCGTTCAAGTCCGGGTTGGGGCTGGTCTTCAACGGGCTGGGTTTCCTGGTGCTGACGTATGCGCTGGCGCACCTGCTGGGGAGCCGCGGCCTGATCCCGTTCTGGCCGCTGGCCGCCTGCTACGCCTTGCAGACGGTGGGCGAGCTGTGCCTGTCGCCGATCGGGCTGTCGATGGTGACCAAGCTGGCGCCGCCGCGGCTGGTCGGGCTGGCGATGGGCGGCTGGTTCCTGTCCACGGCGGCGGGCGGCAACCTGTCCGGCCTGCTGGCCTCCCGCATCAGCGGCGAGCACGGCATGACGGCGGCTTCGGCCTTGTCCGGCTTCGGCTTCGGGTTCTGGCTGTTGCTGGGTACGGGGAGCGTGCTGCTGCTCGTATCGCCGCTGATCAACCGGTTGATGCATGGAGTCAGGTGAAGGCTCTTTCGCGGGAGCGCCTGTCGTGGCGGCCGCGGGGATGGCGCGAGGAGATGGATCGCGTCGGAGGCCGTGCCCGCGCCGGCCCTGCCACGGTGCGCCGGTTTCGCCCGCATCGCGCAGGCGCCGCCGGTGCTGTCCGCCGGCCGTCGCGTGGCGTGCCGGACCGTTCACAAAAGCTTGAGGCGGCGCCGCGACGCGGGCTGCTAGCATGGCGCGCATGAGCCAAGACACGCCTGCCTCCGACCACGCCGCGCCGTCCGCGGCGGTTCCCGCTCCCCGCCCTGCGCCCGCGCCGGTGCGCGCGCCCGCGCCGCGCCGCGGCGGCAGCCTCGCGCTGGCCGTGGTGCTGGCCCTGATCGCCGTCGGCGGCAGCGCCTACGTCGGCTGGCGCCAGTGGCGGCAGGAACAGGGCAGCGCCGACGACAGCCGCGCCGTCGCCGCGCTGCAGGCCCGTGTCGGCACGCTGGAAGGCACGCTCGACACGCTCGGCAGCGAACGCAGCTCGCTGCGCCAGCGGCTGGCCGATGCCGACCAGGTCAACCGCTCGCTGCGCGAGGAACTGCTCGGCCAGGCCGAGCGCCTGCGCAACATCGAGGATGCGGTGACCAAGCTGTCGGAGAAGAGCCTGTCCGGCCACGACACCATGCTGCTGGACGAGACCGAATCGCTGCTGCGCATGGCCGGCCAGCGCTACCTGCTGTTCCACGATGCCGAAGGCGCGGCCGCCGCGTACGCGCTGGCCGACCAGAGCCTGGCCGCGGTCAACGACGGCGCGTTCTCCGGCCTGCGCCAGAGCATCCAGGCCGAGCGCGAGGCGCTGGCGCGCAGCCAGCCGCAGACCCGCGACGCGCAGTTGGCGACCCTGGGCCGCCTGCGCGACGGGCTGGCCCAGCTGCCGCTGAAGCCGCTCGACGCCACCGCCGCCGCGCCGGCGGACGACGCGTGGTCGCGCATCCGCCGCGCGCTGGCCGGCGTGGTCAGCGTGCAGCGCGACAACGGCGCGCCGCTGGCGGTCGCCGATGCGCGCTTCGCGCGCGAGCTTGCCGCGCTCGACCTGGCGCAGGCGCAGGCCGCGCTGCTCGCCTACGACAGCGAGGCCGCGCAGGCGGCGCTGCGGCGGGCGGATGCCGACCTGGCCGGCCAGTTCGATGCCGCCGACGCCTCGGTGCGGCAGGCGCGCGGCGAACTGGCCGCCCTGCTCGCCAACCTGAAGCCGGCCGCGCCGGTGCAGCTCGGCGCTGCGCTGGCCGAACTGCGCAACCTGCGTGCGGTGCACGCCCTGAAGCCGGCCGAGGCGCCGGGCGCCGGCGCGGCCAACGGCCCGTCCGCCGCACCGGCGGCCAGTTCCAGCGCCGCGCACGCGGAGGCGAAGCCGTGAGGTTGTGGCGCTGGATCCTGCTGCTGATCGCGGTCGCCGCGGTGGCCGCGTTCGGCTGGCACTGGGTGGCGGACGATCCCGGCTACGTGCTGGTGCGCCTGCGCGGCTGGCGGGCGGAAACCACGGTGGTCGCCGCGCTGGTCATCCTGCTGCTGGCGTGGGCGCTCATCACCTTGCTGTGGCGGCTGGCGCGCTGGCCGTTCGGCGCGATCTCGCGCCGGCACCGGCGGGTCAGCCAGCAGCGGCTGGGCGAGGGCCTGGTCGCGCTGATGGAAGGACGCCACGGCGACGCCGAGCGCGACCTGCAGCGCGCCTCGCGCTTCGAGGCGCTGCGCGGCCCGGCGCTGCTCGCGGCCGCCGAGGCCGCGTCGCGCCGGGGCGAGCACGGCCGCGCGCTGGAGGCGCTGGCCGAGGCCGGCCAGTCGGCGCCGCGCGCAGCCCGCGTGCTGCGTGCCCGCGTGCTGCGCCGCGACGGCAAGCCGGCCGAGGTGCTGGCCCTGCTGGCGCCGGAGGCCGACAGCGGCAGCCTCACCCCCGGCGGCTGGCGCGAGCTTGCGCTGGCCGCGCTCGCCGCCGGCGACTACCGCCGCGCGCGCACGGCGCTGGAGCCGCTGCAGAAGAGCGGTGCGCTCGGCAGTCGCGGCTACGCGGAGCTGGAGGCTGCCGTGCTGGTCGCCTCGATCCGCAACGCGGCGGACGGCGAGGCACTGAACACGTTGTGGTCGCAACTGCCCAAGAGCCAGCGCCGGCTGCCGGCGGTGATCGACGCCTACGCCCGGCGCGCGGCCGGCTTCGGCCTGGTGCTGCCGGCCATGGACGAACTCGAATCCGCGCTGCGCCGCGAGTGGTCGCCGCTGCTGGTGGAGACCTGGGGCGCGCTCGGCAACGAGGATCTCGACGCGCGCCTGCGCCGCGCCGAAGGCTGGCTCGACGCGCACCCGAACGACGCCGGCCTGCTGCTCGCGCTGGGCCGCATGTGCGTGCGGCAGAAGCTGTGGGGCAAGGCGCAGCAATACCTGGACCGCGCGCTGGCGCTGCAGCCGGGCGCGGGCGTGTGGGAGGCGCTGGGCGATGCCTATGCGGGGCAGGGCGACGCCGTCCTCGCGCAGCGCTGCTACCGCAATGCGCTGGCGTTCGCGCGCGGCGACGCGGTCGAGCCGCTGCCGGCCGGCCTGCGCCCGACCCGGCTGGATACGCGCCCGATCGCGGTGGAGGAGCGCGACGAACATGGCGTGCCGCGGTTGCGCGAGTGAACGTCCCGGCAGCCTGAGGCCGCCGATGGCATGCCCTCCGTTCCACCGGCCTGGCGCGGGGAAGTCCCGGTGAGCCTGGATGCCGTGATCTTCGATTGCGACGGCACGCTCGTCGACAGCGAGTCGCTGAGCAACGAGGTATTCGCCGAGGCGCTGTCCGCGCACGGATTTCCCCTGACCGGCCGGGAGGCGATGGAGCGGTTCCGCGGGCTGGAACTCGCCGCGTGCCTGCGCGAGATCGAGGCGGCGCTCGGCAGGAAGCTTCCGGCGCATTTCGCCATCGAGCTGCGCCGGCGCACCGCCGCGATCTTCCGCGAAAGGCTGCGGCCGGTCGACGGCGCGATGGAACTGGTGCAGGGCCTGGCGCTGCCGAAATGCGTCGCCTCCAGCGGGCCGCGCGAGAAGATCGAGCTGAGCCTGTCGCTCACCGGCCTGCTCGCGTTCTTCGAGGGGCGCATCTTCAGTTGCTACGAGATCGGCGCATGGAAGCCCGACCCGGACATCTTCCTGCACGCCGCGGCGCGGCTGGGCGTGCCGCCCGGGCGCTGCGCCGTGGTCGAGGACAGCCTGCCGGGCATCCGGGCCGGGCTGGCCGCGGGGATGCGGGTGTTCGCGTTCCAGCCCGACGCGGTCGACCCGCGCATTCCCGAGGGCGTGCCGGTGATCCGCCGGCTGGCGCAACTGCGCGACGCGCTGGCGTAGCCGCGGCGGGAGCGGGGCGGTCCGGCCGGCAGCACGCCCCCCCGAACCGTGAACTTTCCCTCCGGTGCGCCGGTCCCAGGCTCGACCCGAACCGGAGAGACGTATGGGACATGCGCGTTCTGGATGCCTGGGCATGGCCTGCACCGCCCTGCTGGCTGCCACGGCAGCCGCTGCCTCGCCGGTGCCGGCGAAGACGCCGGACAGCTATGCCGGGCCGGGCCGGATGGTCGCCATCGGCCAGGGGCGCAGCCTCGATCTGCGCTGTAGCGGCAAGGGACCGGCGACGGTGCTGCTGGAATCCGGTTCGCAGGCCGATTCGGCGAGCTGGTTCCGGGTACAGCCGATGCTGGCGGCGCAGGCGCGCGTCTGCTCCTACGACCGCGCGGGCTACGGCTTCAGCGCCGAGGGGCCGCTGCCGCGCGGGCTCGACGCCGACGTATCCGACCTGCACGCGCTGATCCGCGCGGCCGGCCTGCATACGCCGCTGGTGCTGGTGGGCCATTCGCTGGGCAGCAACATCGTGCGGCGCTATGCGGACGAGCATCCGGGCGATGTCGCCGGGATGGTGCTGGTCGATCCACCGGCGCAGGGCCTGGGCCGTTTCATGCCGGCGCAATGGATGAAGGACGACGCGACGTTGAACGGACAGCGCGACGCATTCATCGCAGGCTGCGAGCGAGGCGCCGAACGCGGCGAGCTGGCCAAACCGTCGCCGGCGCTGGCATCGTGCATCGACGGGCCGGCGCCGTGGCAGAGCGCGGCCGTGGCCGTGGCCGGCCATGCGCGCATGCTGCGCCCGGCGTTCTGGCACACCGTGCGCTCGGAACTGGCGCAGAACGTGCGCGTGTTCGCGCAGCCGGTGCCGAAGGGCGAGGCGCATGGCGACATGCCGCTGGTGGTGCTGCAGGCCGCCGGGACGTATGCCGATGCCCCCGCGGACGTGCGCAAACCCCTGGAGGCGGCGCGCGACGCCACCCAGCGGAGCATCGTGGCGACCTCGACCCGCGGCGAGCTGCGCAAGGTGGCCGACACCACGCACGACATCGNNNNCCAGCCGCAGGCCGTGGCCGATGCGGTGGCGCGGGTGCTGAAGCGGCTCGCCGCCCGCGGCTGAGCGCTACAGCGGCGTGAGGTTGGCGTAGGCCGCCACCAGCCACTTGCTGCCGGCGTCGGCGAAGTTTACCTGCAGCCGCGTATGCGCGCCGCTGCCTTCGGCGCTGATCACCACGCCCTCGCCGAAGCTGGGGTGGCTGACGCGCTGGCCCAGCTTCACCGGCAGCGGTTCCTCCAGCGAGGCGGCTGCGGCGAGGCGGCCGGCGCCGGCGTACAGCGGCCGGGTCACCTGCACGCGCGGGCGCACCTCGTCGATCAGCTCGGCCGGCATCTCGGCGAGGAAGCGCGACGGCCGCGCCAGCATCTCGGTGCCGTGCATGCGGCGCGATTCGGCATGGGTCACCACCAGCCGCTCGCGCGCGCGGGTGATGCCGACGTAGGCGAGCCGGCGCTCCTCTTCCAGCCGGCCTTCGTCCTCGACCGAGCGCTGGCTGGGAAACAGCCCTTCCTCCATGCCGACCAGGAACACCAGCGGAAACTCCAGCCCCTTGGCCGAGTGCAGCGTCATGAGCTGCACGCAGTCGTCCCACGCCTCGCCCTGGCCCTCGCCGGCTTCCAGCGCGGCGTGGGATAGGAAGGCGGGCAGTTCGCCGAGGCCGGCCTCGACGTCGTCGGGCGTCAGCTCGAAGCGGCTGGCGACGTTGACCAGCTCGTCCAGGTTCTCCACTCGCGCCTCGCCGTTGCCGCGGCTGTCCTTCTCGTAGTGGTCGCGCAGGCCGGTGCGGGTGATTGCGTGTTCGACTTGTTCGGCGAGGGTGAGGACGGGATTCGGGATTGGGGGTTCGGGATTTGCAAGAGCAACTGCATCCGGCGCCGTCACGGTTCCTGCTTTGACGAATCCCGAATCCCCAATCCCGAATCCCGCAAAAGTCTGCGCCATCTGGTCGACCAGCGCGAGGAACGCCTTGACCGCATTCTTCGCGCGCCCGGCGAGTTCGCTGCCGCCGGAGAGTTCGCCCAGCGCGGCTTCCCACAGCGAGGTGTTCTCGCCGCGCGCCCGGCGGCGCAGCGCGTCCAGGGTGCGGTCGCCGATGCCGCGCGGCGGGGTGTTCACCGCGCGCTCGAAGGCGGCGTCGTCGTGGCGGTTGGCGGTGAGGCGCAGGTAGGCCAGCGCGTCCTTGATCTCGGCGCGCTCGAAGAAGCGCAGGCCGCCGTAGACGCGGTACGGGATGTCGCGCTGGATCAGTTGTTCCTCGAAGTTGCGCGACTGCGCGTTGGAGCGGTACAGGATCGCGCAGTCCTTCGCCTGCCCGTGCTCGGCGATGTACTCGCGGATGCGCTCGACCACGAAGCGTGCCTCGTCCTGCTCGTTGTAGGCGGCGTACAGCGCGATGCGCTCGCCCTCGCCGCCGGCGGTCCACAACTGCTTGCCCAGGCGGCCGCCGTTGCGCGCGATCACGCTGTTGGCGGCGTTGAGGATGGTGGAGGTGGAGCGGTAGTTCTGCTCCAGCTTGATCGTGCGCGCGCCGGGGAAGTCGCGCAGGAACTGCTGCATGTTCTCCACCCGCGCGCCGCGCCAGCCGTAGATCGACTGGTCGTCGTCGCCGACGGCGAAAACCTGTCCGGTTTTCGCGGGAATCGGGAATGGGGAATGGGGAATGGGGAGAGCAGCAGCCGAAAGCGCGGCATCCGCTTCTCCGATTCCCGATTCCCGATTCCCGATTCCCAGGTGCGCGCCCGACAGGACGCGCACCCACGCGTACTGCAGCGTATTGGTGTCCTGGAACTCGTCGATCAGCAGGTGGCGCCAGCGCTGCTGGTAGTGCTCCAGCACGGCTGGGTTCTTCAGCCACAGCTCGTGCGCGCGCAGCAGCAGCTCGGCGAAATCGACCAGGCCGGCGCGCTGGCAGGCCTCCTCGTAGGCCTGGTAGATCTGCACGAAGGTGCGCGTGACCGGGTGGTCGCGGTGTTCGATGTCGCGCGGGCGCTTGCCCTCGTCCTTCCAACTGTTGATCTGCCACATCGCCTGGCGCGGCGGGAACCTCGCGTCGTCCAGCCCGAGTCCGGCGACCACGCGCTTGATCTGGCGCTGCTGGTCGTCGGCGTCGAGGATCTGGAAGCCTTCGGTGAGGCCGGCCTCGCGCCAGTGCCGGCGCAGCAGCCGGTGGGCGATGCCGTGGAAGGTGCCCACGGTGAGCCCCTGGGTGCCGCCGGGGATCAGCGCCTCCAGCCGCGCGCGCATCTCGCCGGCGGCCTTGTTGGTGAAGGTGACGGCGAGGATGGCCCGCGGCGGCACGCGCTCGACCTGGGTGAGCCAGCCGATGCGGTGGGTCAGCACGCGGGTCTTGCCGGAGCCGGCGCCGGCCAGCACCAGGTAGTGGCCGGGCGGGGCGCAGACGGCTTCGCGCTGCGCGTCGTTGAGCGAATCGATCAGGTGGGAGACATCCATCCGCGCCATTGTAGCGGCGCCGACGAAAACCGCCGCGCAAGGCGGCGGTTTTCGTCGCTCGTGCGGGCCGCCGGTCAGCTTTTCTTGACGAAACCGCCCACCGCAAGCAGTCCGCCCAGCACGATGCCCGCGATGCCCAGCCACTGCGGCACGGCTTTCTCGTGGGTCGCCTCGATCTTGGCGGGGCCGAGCTGGGCGACGGTGTCGGTCTTCTTGTAGCTGCCGTTGCCCAGGGTGACCCAGATGCCTGCGATCAGCAGGATGATGCCGGCGATGATGAGTCCTGCGCGCATGGATGCCTCCCGTGGTGTGTCGGTGCAGGATAGGCGACGGTTCCGTGCAGAAAACGTGGAGACGGAAGGTAAAAAAAAGCCCCGAAGGCTAGGGGGGAGCCTTCGGGGCCGGGTAGCGGCGAAACCCAGGGGAGAGGTCCGTCGCCATGGCGATCCGTACAGGGAGGTGTGCGGATCCGTGGATGCCGTTGCGTGCATCCGGATACTTCGAACGCGCGGCTGCGGAAAAGTTGCAGCGGGTGCGGCGAAAATGTTTAGCGCGGATTCATTTGACGAAAATTCAACGGAATTCGGGGTGGGCGCATGGAGATGCGGCCGGTTTTTCGCGATGGCCGTCTGAATGGAGTCCTTGCGTCGAGGGGGAAGGCACCGGATTCCGGCTTTCGCCGGAATGACGGCGGGGCGGATGGCTGGCGGTCCGGTGGGGATGGGGCGGCATGGTGCAGTCCGCCCCTCCCCTCGTTGGGCTCAATGCGCCTCGTCCCAGTTGGCGCCCACGCCGGCCTCGACCAGCAGGGGCACCGACAGTGCGGCGGCGCCGGACATGCGCTCGACCACCGCGGCGCGCACCGCCTCCACGGCGTCCTCGCGCACCTCGAACACCAGTTCGTCGTGCACCTGCATCAGCATGCGCACGTCGTCGCGCCCATCGATCCAGGCGGCCACGGCGATCATCGCGCGCTTGATGATGTCGGCGGCGCTGCCCTGCATCGGCGCGTTGACCGCGGCGCGCTCGGCCCCGGCGCGATGGGCCTGGTTGCGCGAGTTGAGGTTCTCCAGGTACAGCCGGCGGCCGAAGATCGTTTCCACGTAGCCGTCGCGGTGCGCCTGCTCGCGGGTGGCGTCCATGAAGGCGCGCACGCCGGGATAGCGCGAGAAGTAGCGCGCCATGTAGTCGCCGGCCTCGCCGCGGTCCACGCCGAGCTGGCGGGCCAGCCCGAACGCGCTCATGCCGTACATCAGGCCGAAGTTGATCGCCTTGGCGGCGCGGCGCTGGTTGGGCGTCACCTCGTCGGGCTTCAGGCCGAACACCTCGGCGGCGGTGGCGCGGTGCACGTCGCCGCCTTCGCGGAAGGCGCGCAGCAGGCCCTCGTCGCCGGACAGGTGCGCCATGATGCGCAGCTCGATCTGCGAGTAGTCCGCCGCCAGCACCTTCCAGCCCGGCGGCGCGATGAACGCCTGGCGGATGCGCCGGCCCTCCTCGGTGCGCACCGGGATGTTCTGCAGGTTCGGGTCGGACGAGGAAATCCGCCCGGTCGCCACCGCGCCCTGGTGGTAGCTGGTATGCACGCGGCCGGTGCGCGGGTTGACGATGCCGGCCAGCTTGTCGGTGTAGGTGGAGCGCAGCTTGGCCAGGCCCCGGTAGTCGAGGATCAGCCGCGGCAGCTCGTGCTCGTCGGCGATCGCCTCCAGCGCCTCCTCGTTGGTCGAGGGCTGGCCGGTCGGCGTCTTCAGCCGGGCCGTCAGTCCCAGCTCGTCGAACAGGATCGCCTGCAACTGCTTGGGCGAGTCGAGGTTGAACTCGCGCCCGGCCAGGCCCCGGGCCTGCTGCTGCAGTTCCAGCATGCGCTTGCCGAGCTGCTGGCTCTGCAGGCGCAACTGGCCGGTGTCGATCAGCACGCCGCACTGCTCCATCGCCGCGAGCACCGGCACCAGCGGAATCTCGATCGACTCGTAGACCGCGCGCAGCGTCGGCACGCTTTCCAGCAGGGGCCACAGCGCATGGTGCAGGCGCAGGGTGACGTCGGCGTCCTCGGCGGCGTAGCGGCAGGCGGTGTCCAGGTCCACCTGCGAGAACGGGATCTGCTTGGCGCCCTTGCCGGCCACCTGTTCGTACTTCACCGTTTCGTAGCCGAGGTATTTGCGCGCCAGCGAGTCCATGTCGTGGCGGGTCGCGGTGGCGTTCCACACGTAGGATTCGAGCATGGAGTCGTGGCGCAGGCCGCGCACCGCGATGCCGTAGTGCGACAGGATGTTGATGTCGTACTTGGCGTGCTGGCCCAGCTTGCCCTTGGCCGGGTCCTCGAAGACCGGCTTGAGCGCGCGCAGCACCTCGTCGCGGTCGAGCTGCTTCGGCGCGCCCGGGTAGTCGTGGCCCAGCGGGATGTAGCAGGCCTTGCCGGGCTCCACCGCGAAGCTGACGCCGACGATGTCGGCCTGCATCGCGTCGATGCTGGTGGTCTCGGTGTCGAACGCGATCAGCTCGGCCTCGCGCAGCTTCCGCAGCCAGGCGGCGAACCGTTCCGGCGTGGTGACCAGCTCGTAGTCGCCGGGGCGCGCGAGCGATTCGTCCGGCGCCGCGGGCCGGTCGGGCAGGACGACGGCGGCGGCGACCTCGACGATCACGCCGCCCGCCTCGGGCGCCGGCGCGGCCCCCGCGTCCAGGTCCTTCAGCGCGGCCTTGAATTCGTAGCGGGTGAACAGCGCGCGCAGGGCATCGGTGTCGCGTTCGCGCAGGGTGAGGTCGGTGGCGGACAGTTGCAGCGGCACGTCGGTCTTGATCGTTACCAGCTCGCGCGACAGCGGCAGCGCCGGCAGCGCCGCGCGCAGCGCCTCGCCGATCTTGCCGCCGACCTTGTCGGCGTTGGCGATCACACCGTCGAGCGAGCCGTACTCGGCAAGCCATTTCGCCGCGGTCTTGGGCCCGCACTTGGGCACGCCGGGCACGTTGTCCACGCTGTCGCCGGTGAGGCTCAGGAAATCGACGATGCGTTCCGGCGGCACGCCGAACTTCTCGGTGACGCCGGCGACGTCCAGCGTGCTGCTGGTCATCGTGTTGACCAGGGTCACGTGCGGGCCGACCAGTTGCGCGAGGTCCTTGTCGCCGGTGGAGATCACCACGTCGATGCCCTGCGCCTGGGCCTGGCGCGCCAGCGTGCCGATCACGTCGTCGGCCTCCACGCCGGGTTCGCACAGGATCGGGAAGCCGAGCGCGCCGACGATCGCCATCATCGGCTCGACCTGCGCGCGCAGGTCGTCCGGCATCGGCGGGCGGTGCGCCTTGTACTGGTCGTACAGGGCGTTGCGGAAGGTCGGCCCGGGCGCGTCGCAGACGAAGGCCAGGTAGTCCGGCTTCGCCTTCAGCGTGGAGCGCAGCATGTTGACCACGCCGAACAGCGCGCCGGTGGGCTCGCCCTGGGCGTTGCTCAGCGGCGGCAGGGCGTGGAAGGCGCGATAGAGATAGGACGAACCGTCGATGAGGATGAGCTGGGCCATGCGGGCATTCTCGCATGCGCGGCGCAGGCGGGCGTTCACCCGCCGCGGGAGCGGGGCGCTGCTATGCTCGGCTCCCCTTCGGAGATTGCCGCCATGAAATCCGTCGCGATGCTCGTTGTCGCCTGCGCGCTGTCCGTTCCGGCCGCGTTCGCACAAACTTCCGCCCCGCCGCCGCCGGGCATGCACGACCCGGGCGTGAAGGCGTCGGCGCCGGCGAAATCCGCGCCCGCGGAAAAGCTGAACCTGAAGGCGCCGCCCCAGGCCGGCGCGCCGGTGCCGCGGGACGCCCGCGGCGAGGCGCCGCCGGAGGTAAAGGTGCGCCAGGAAGGCGACAACACCGTGCAGGAGTTCAGCCGCAACGGGCAGGTCTACATGGTGGTGATCACGCCCAAGGCAGGCGTGCCGCAGACCTACATGGTCGATCCGCAGGGCCGGCTGGTCGACGAGCACGGCCAGAAGCCGCCGGGCACGGTGATGTACAAGGTGCTGGAGTGGGGCAAGAGCCGCCCGGCCGAGGCGGACGACGGTGGGCGCTGATCCCCTGCCGCGATGAACCTGCGCGAAAGCTGGCTTTTGTTCGCCCTGGGTTCGGCGTTCTTCGCCGCGCTCACCGCGCTGTTCGGCAAGCTCGGCGTGGCGGGGATCAATTCCAACCTCGCCACCTTCATCCGCACGCTGGTGATCCTCGTCGTCACCGCCGGCATCCTCAGCCTGCGCGGCGAATGGGCGAAGCCGTCCGGATTGCCGGCCGGCAGCTGGCTGTTCCTGGTGCTGTCGGGGATCGCCACCGGGCTGTCGTGGCTGTGCTACTACCGCGCGCTGCAGCTGGGCCCGGTGAGCCGGGTCGCGCCGATCGACAAGCTGAGCGTGGCGATCGCGATCGTGCTTGGCCTGCTGTTCCTCGGCGAGACGCCGAGCCTGCCGCTGCTGGTCGGCGGCGCGCTGATCGTGGCCGGGGCGGTGGTGATCGCGCTGTTCTGATCTCCGTCTCTATCCAGGCATTCCGGCCACCCCCGTCATCCCAGCGAAAGCCGGGATCCAGCGTCGTTGAGCTTTGGAGCATAAAGTCACTGGATTCCTGCTTGACCAGCCCTTTGGCTGTTAAAAAGCGCCTCGCAGGAAGGACGGCGAGGCGGTTGGAGCGGCGGACAGCGTGAACAGCCCTTTGAGCCCCTATGAGCTTGTTCAGTCCGGGTCGTCCAGTTCCGGGTAGTGGCGGAAAATGCCGTCCTCGTTGAAGGCGAGCCTGCGCGGCGAAGCGAGGTAGGCCGCGATGCGCGGCCGTTCGGCGACCCGCTGCGCGAGCGCGTACAGGCGCGGCAGCCGCGGCCGCAGCCGCCGCATCGCGTTGGGGTAGGCGTAGTCGAGCCCGGCCATCAACTGGAACAGCGACAGGTCGACGTAGGAGTGCTCGCGCAGCACGCAGCGCCCGCCGCCCAGTTCAAGCGCCTGCTCGAAATAGCCGAGGAACTTGGGCAGGCGCTCGCTGCGCAGGTGCCGGGCGCGGCGCTTCGCCTCCGCGCGCTGGTCCTCGTAGTACAGGCTGGAGGCGATCGGATGGTGGCTGTCGTGGATCTCGGCGACCAGGTCGGCGAGGGTGAGCTGCAACTGGTTCGCGTACAGCCGGCGCGCCTCGCTGTCCGGTACGAGGTCCAGCCTGGGGCCGAGGTACTGCAGGATGTTCGCCACCTGCGCGATGACCAGGCGCCCGACCTTGAGAAACGGCGGGGCGAACGGCAGCGCGCCGCCGTGGCTGCCGTCGAGGAAGCCGTTCATGGCCTGGTCGCCGTGCTGGCGCGCCACGTCGTCGTAGTCGGCGGCGGCGTCCTCGAGCGCCAGCCGGACGAACTCGCCGCGGCCCTGGATGCCGGTCCAGTAGTACAGCTCGTAGCGCATGGCAGTCTCCGGATCGAAGACTCCGATGCTGGGACGCGCGACCTCAACGAGGCGTGAGCATGGCCCGGGGCCCGCAGGCGGAGGCGACTTGGGCCGCGACGCCGCCGGCCTTCGCAAGAGGGCGGGGCGCCGCGGCCGGAGCCGCTCCGGTGCACGGCGATCAGTGGCGGAAGTGGCGCATCCCGGTTAACACCATCGCCATGCCGTGCTCGTCGGCGGCGGCGATCACCTCGGCGTCGCGCATCGAGCCGCCCGGCTGGATCACCGCGGCGATGCCGGCCGCCGCGGCCGCGTCGATGCCGTCGCGGAACGGGAAGAAGGCGTCGGACGCCATCACCGAGCCGCGCACTTCCAGCTTCTCGTCGGCCGCCTTGATGCCGGCGATCTTCGCGCTGTACACGCGGCTCATCTGGCCGGCGCCGATGCCGATGGTCTGGCGGTCCCTGGCGTAGACGATGGCGTTGGACTTCACGAACTTCGCCACCTTCCACGCGAAGATGAGATCGTCGATCTGCTGCGGCGTGGGGGCCGCTTTCGTCACGATCTTCAGGTCATCGGCCTTGACCATGCCGGTGTCGGCGGTCTGGATCAGCAGGCCCGAGCCCACGCGCTTGGACTGGTTGCCGGGATGCGCGCCGATCAGGTCGCCGTCGGCCGGCAGCGGGATCTCCAGCACGCGCACGTTGCCCTTCCTGGCGAACGCTTTCAGCGCCTCGTCGGCGTAGCCCGGCGCCAGCACCACCTCGACGAACTGGCGCGCCACGATCGCCTGCGCGGTGGCGCCGTCCACTTCGCGGTTGAACGCGATGATGCCGCCGAAGGCGGAGGTGGGGTCGGTCCGGTAGGCGAGGTCGTAGGCCTTGCCGATGCCGTCCAGGCTCACCGCCACGCCGCAGGGGTTGGCGTGCTTGACGATCACGCAGGCCGGCTTGGCGAAGCCGCGCACGCATTCCCATGCGGCGTCGGCGTCGGCGATGTTGTTGAACGACAGTTCCTTGCCCTGGAGCTGGCGGAAGGTCGCCAGGGTGCCCGGCGCCGGGTACAGGTCGCGATAGAACGCGGCCTGCTGGTGCGGGTTCTCGCCGTAGCGCAGGTCCATCAGCTTCACGAAGCGGCCGTTGGCCTGGCCGGGGAAGGCGGCATGGCCGGCGACCGCGTCGTGCGCCTCGTTGAGTTCCAGGCCGGACAGGTAGTCGCTGATCGCGCCGTCGTAGTTCGCCACGTTGTTGAACGCGGCGACCGACAGCCTGAAACGCGTGGCGCGCGAGAGGCCGCCGTGCCGCTCGATCTCGGCCATTGCCTCGTCGTACTGCGCCGGATCGGTGAGCACGCCCACGTCGTTCCAGTTCTTCGCCGCCGAGCGCAGCATCGCCGGGCCGCCGATGTCGATGTTCTCGATGGCCTGCTCCAGCGTGCAGCCGGGCCGGGCCACGGTGGCCTCGAACGGGTACAGGTTCAGCACCAGCAGGTCGATCGGCTGGATGTCCAGCTCGGCCATCACCGCGTCGTCGGTGCCGCGCCGGCCGAGCAGGCCGCCGTGCACCTTCGGGTGCAGGGTCTTGACGCGGCCGTCCATGATCTCGGGGAAGCCGGTCAGCTCGCTGACGTCCTGCACCGCGATGCCGGCCTCGCGCAGCGCCTTCGCGCTGCCGCCGGTGGACAGCAACTGCACGCCGGCGGCGGCCAGCCGGCGCCCCAGATCGACCAGGCCGGTCTTGTCGGAGACGCTGAGCAGGGCGCGGCGGACGGGGGTGACGGCAGGGCTGGGCATGACGGCTTCCAAGGCGGTGAAACCGCGCATTATAGCCGAGCCGGCCGGGGCCGGAGGCCGGGGCCGCGCGATTGGGTTTGGACGTCTATCCGCCCGAATGCAAGGCGTTGCGCGGAGGCCGGAGGCCGCGCGGGATCAGAGCAGGCCGTGCTGGGCCAGCTTCTTGCGCAGGGTGGCACGGTTGATGCCGAGCACGACGGCGGCGCGGCTCTGGTTGCCGTCGTGGAACGCCAGCACCTCGCGCAGCAGCGGGCCTTCCACCTCGCGGATCACCAGCGCGTGCAGGCCCTCGTCGCAGGCGGTGTCGCCGATGTCGGCCAGATAGCGGCGCACGGTGCGGCTGACGCATTCGCTCAGCGCGCTCTGCGACGAGGTCTCGCGGGCAGCCTCGGAAGCAGGCAGTCTGACGGCGTTCACGGCATTCCCTCTCAACTTGCGACGCAGCGGCTACGTGGGCCACTGCCATGGTTTTTGCTGGTTGCCGCGGAAGGCGGCGGGCGCATCGTGCCGGTGGGTGGCCGTTGCGAAGGGGTCGAGTGTACCCGCGCGTGTGGATAAATTTAAGTGCTTGCATCGCAGGCCGGAAGATGCCTGCGCCGTCCATCGGACGAGTCCGAAATCGCCGCTATTCGAAGCCGAATTCGAACGCCACCGCCTTGCCGTCCGGGTCCTCGACCTCGAACAGCAGCGCGGCGTTCGCGCCAGGCGCCAGGCCCGCGCGCTGCAGCGCGTCGTCGCCCAGGTATTCGGACGGCCGCAGCCGCCGCATCGCCACCCGCTTGCCGGCGGCGTCGGAGAGCACCAGGGTCACCACCGGGTAAGGCTGGGCGAACGCGGCCGTGTTGCGCACGGTGGCGCTGATCATCAGTGCGTCGCCCACGCTGGGATGCGCCTGCACGTCGCGGGCGACCAGCCGCAACTGGCGCACGTCCTGCACCAGCGGCAGCCGGCAGCCGAGGCTCTGGCAACTGCGGCGCAGCCAGGGGCCGACGTGCGGATCGGCGATCAGCGCGTCGCGCTTGGCCCAGGCCAGTTGGACGCCGAGCAGGAGCAGCAGCACCAGGCAGACCACGATCCACGGCCAGCGCCGCTCGCCGTGCCGCTCGCGCCGGGGGCGGGCGCGCCGTTCGCGCCGCGGCTTGCGCGATTCGCGCGCGAATCGCGGCGCGAAGACCAACTGGGTGAAATCCTCCGCGGCGGCCGCGGGCTCCCCGGTGGCCTCGGCGGCCGCCGCCGGCGCATCGGCGCGGGGGCGGTAGACGGCCAGCTCGACGCGCGGCGGCTGCAGCGCCTGCTCGTTCGGCACCAGTTCCATGAACGGTTCCGGCGGCAACTGGCCGGTGAGCGTGGCGATGCTGTCGAAGCCGGCGCCGCAATGCCCGCAGGTGACGTGCCCGTGTGCCTGGACCAGCACATGCACGTCCAGCGAGAACACGGTCAGGCATTCGGGGCATTGCGTATACATGCGGTCCGTTACGTCCGGGATCGGGCAAGCCTAGTGCAGCGTCCGCGACAAATCACCCGCGGCGGCACCCGGGTCGGCGCGGGTGAGACCTGGCTCAAGCGCGCCGGCGCCCGCTGATGCGCACCCAATCCTCGCGCGTGTCCACGCGCAGTTCGTCGAACCATTCGGCGTAGCGCTGCAGCAGCTCGTCCTGCTGGCCGTCGAGGATGCCGGAGATGGCGAAGGGCGCGCCGGGCCTGGCGGCGGCGGCGAACGTCGGCGCCAGCTCGCCCAGCGGGCCGGCCAGGATGTTGGCGACGAAGACGTCGGCGGGCGCGCCGGCGAAATCCTCCGGCAGGTACAGCGCGAGCCGTCCGGCGACGCCGTTGCGCCCGGCATTGTCGGCCGAGGCGACCAGCGCCTGCGGGTCGTTGTCCACGCCGGCGGCGCTGGCGGCGCCGAGCTTCAGCGCGGCGATGGCGAGGATGCCCGAGCCGCAGCCGAAGTCGGTCACCGTCCTGCCGGCCAGGTCGAGGCTATCCAGCCATTCCAGGCACAGCGCGGTGGTGGGATGGGTGCCGCTGCCGAAGGCGAGGCCGGGGTCGAGCCGCACCACCACGATGTCGTCGCCGGCCGGCGGTTCGATGTTCCAGGGATAGATCCACAGCCGCCGGCCGAACGGCATCGGCTTGAACTGGTCCATCCAGGCGCGTTCCCAGTCCTCGTCGGCGACCTCGCGGAAGGCGAGGTGCGCCGGCTCCAGCCAGGGCAGCAGCTCGCCCAGCGCCTCGCCCAGCCCGCGCCGGTCGGTGTCCGCCTCGAACAGCGCGTTCAGGGTGATCGTGGGCCACAGCGGCAGCTCGCCCACGCCGGGCTCGAAGATCGCCTGCTCGTCGGGCGTTTCGGCGTCCGCGTCCTGCAGCGTGATCGACAGGGCGCCGAGGTCGTCCAGCGCCTCCTCCGCGCGGGGCTGCTGTTCGGCACGGACGGTGAGCGAGAGTTCAAGCCAGGGCATGGTGGGGATCCTGCGGAAGGCCGGCGCGGTCGCCGGAGGATGGCGCGTTCAGCCCGGCGGCGTGCCGAGGAAGGCGTCGTGGCGGTGGTAGTGGTCGAGCGCGCGGGCGAAGTCGGCCAGGCCGGAACGCGGTTCGCGGCTGCGCTGCACGGCCAGCACCTCGGCGAAATCGGCCGCCGCGAGGAAGTGCCGCAGGCGCTGGTCGGCGGCGAAGGGCGGCAGCGCCTCGCCGTGGTCGTCGATCAGCGCGGCTTCCTCGTCCTCGGCGTGCGAGAGGTACAGGCGGCAGGAAGGCTCGCCGATCGCGCCGCCAGGCATAGCGGTCCCAGCCGTCGCCTTCGTCGAAGGCGGCGGTGACGGCGTCGATCGCTTCGCGCAGGGTCAGCAGCTCGAGCATGGACGTTGCAGGTCGGCGGGCCGCGCCGGGGCGGCCCGCCGGCGGGGCCTCAGCCGCCGCCGGCGGCTTTTTCCTTCTGCTCGGCCATGCGCTTTTCCAGGTAATGGATGTTCTGGCCGCCGTGCTGGAAGCCGGCGTCGGCCATGATGCGCTGCTGCAGCGGGATGTTGCACTTGACCCCTTCGATCACCGTTTCGGCCAGCGCCATGCGCATGCGCGCGATGGCGGTGTCGCGGTCCGGGCCGTGCACGATCAGCTTGCCGATCATCGAATCGTAGTTGGGCGGGATGCGGTAGCCGTCGTACAGGTGCGTGTCCACGCGCACGCCGGGGCCGCCCGGCGCCTCGAAGCGCTTCACCGTGCCGGGGCTGGGCATGAAGGTGTCGGGATCCTCGGCGTTGATGCGGCACTCGATCGCATGGCCGGTGATGACGATGTCTTCCTGCCGGATCGAGAGCTTCTCGCCGCCGGCGATCAGCAGCTGTTCGCGCACCAGGTCGATGCCGGTGATCAGCTCGGTCACCGGATGCTCCACCTGGATGCGGGTATTCATCTCGATGAAGTAGAAGCGGCCGTTCTCGAACAGGAACTCGAAGGTGCCGGCGCCGCGATAGCCGATGCGGAGGCAGGCGTCCACGCAGACCTTGCCGATCGCGGCGCGCTGCTCCGGCGTGATGCCCGGCGCGGGCGCCTCCTCGACCACCTTCTGGTGGCGGCGCTGCATCGAGCAGTCGCGCTCGCCCAGGTGGATCGCGTTGCCCTGGCCGTCGGCGAGCACCTGGATCTCCACGTGGCGCGGGTTCTCCAGGAACTTCTCCATGTACACCTGATCGTTGCCGAACGCCGCCTTGGCTTCCGACTTGGTCATGGTGATGGCGTTGCCCAGGTGGGCCTCGGTGCGCACCACGCGCATGCCGCGGCCGCCGCCGCCGCCGGCGGCCTTGATGATCACCGGGTAGCCGATCTCGCGCGCGATCTTGATGTTGGCGTCGACGTCGTCGCCGAGCGGGCCGCCGGAGCCGGGCACGCACGGCACGCCGGCGGCCTTCATCGCGCGGATCGCCTCCACCTTGTCGCCCATCAGGCGGATCACGTCGGCGGTCGGGCCGATGAAGACGAAGCCCGACTGCTCCACCTGCTCGGCGAAGTCGGCGCGCTCGGAGAGGAAGCCGTAGCCCGGATGGATCGCCTGGGCGTCGGTGATCTCCGCCGCGGCGATGATGCGCGGGATGTTGAGGTAGCTGTCGACCGACGGGCCGGGGCCGATGCAGATCGACTCGTCGGCGAGGCCGACGTGCTTGAGGTTGCGATCCACGGTGGAGTGCACCGCCACGGTCTTGATGCCGAGGCTGTGGCAGGCGCGCAGCACACGCAACGCGATTTCGCCGCGGTTGGCGATGACGACTTTTTCTAGCATGGGAATCGGGAATCGAGAATGGGGAATGGGAAGATCAACATCGTATTCATCGCGCCCCCTTGGGCTTGTCGAGTGCGTTGAGCAGTGCAGTGAGTCTTGCGAAAACGCGGTTGATGAGATCACTCGTGGGCTGGCATGCCCGTGCAAGGCCCAACCGGATCGCGACCTGGTACTGAGTATCCAACTCCGACAGCGAGCCCCTGGCGATCGAGAGAAAGCGCTGGTACTCCAGTCTGGAACGGCGTCCAGCGCCTTCCGCGATGTTCGATGGGATGCTGATTGCCGCGCGGCGAATCTGCGACGTCAAGCCGAAACGCTCAGTGTCGGGAAAATTTGAGGAGAACTGGTAGATCGCTTCGACCAAGTGCATGGCGTCTTGCCATACATGCAGATCCTCGTGCGGTCGCTTGAACGATTCCCCATTCTCCATTCCCTATTCCCGGCCGTCAGGCAATCACGAACATCGGTTCGTCGAATTCCACCGGCTGGCCGTTTTCGATCAGGATGGCCTGTACGGTGCCGGCCACGTCGGCCTCGATCTGGTTGAACATCTTCATCGCCTCGATGATGCCCAGCGTCTCACCGGCCTTGACCTGCTGGCCGACCTTGACGAAGGCGGGCGCGCCCGGGGTGGCGGAGGCGTAGAAGGTGCCGACCATCGGCGCCTTCACCACGTGGCCGGCGGGCAGCGCGGCGGCGGCCGCGGGCGCCTCGGCGGCCGGCGCGGCGGCCACCGGCGCGGCCGCGGCGGGCGCGCTGGCGATCTGCGCTGGCGCGGCGGCCGGTGCCGGGGCCAGCTGGGTCATGCCCTTGGGCACGCGCGACAGGCGCACGACTTCCTCGCCTTCCTTGATTTCCAGTTCCGCGAGGTTGGATTCCTCGAGCAGGTCGATCAGCTTCTTGATCTTGCGCAGATCCATGGGATGGCCTTCTGTCAGGTGCCGCGCGGGGCGGCATGAAGTGAGATGGGTGGAATCTAGGGTGCCGTCGGCGCGGGGCGGCCGAGCCGGCCGATCGCCGCTTCCAGCGCCAGCGAGTAGCTGTCGCCGCCGAAGCCGCAGACGACGCCGACCGCGAGGTCGGCCAGGTACGAATGGCGCCGGAACGGCTCGCGCGCGTGCACGTTGCTCAGGTGCACCTCGATGAACGGGATCGCCACCGCGGCGAGGGCGTCGCGCAGGGCGATGCTGGTATGGGTGAATGCGCCGGGGTTGATCAGGATCAGCGCCACCCGCTCGTCGCGCGCCTGGTGGATGCGCTCGATCAGGGCGTGCTCGGCGTTCGACTGGAAGCTGTCCAGCGCGTGCCCGGCCTCGGCGGCGCGGGCGGCCAGGCGGCCGTCGATGTCGGCCAGGGTGTCGTGGCCGTAGACCTCCGGCTCGCGCGAACCCAGCAGATTGAGGTTGGGTCCGTGCAGGACCAGGATCTTCGCCACGCTTCTTACCTTGGCACCGCCGGGGCAGCCCGGACCGGCGCAGTGTGCGCGCAGCGAGGGATGTTGTCCAGTTCGGCGCAGATCGGCGCAGATCGGCGGAGAAGCCCGGATTAGACTGTGCGCCGGCGTATGTCGCGCTTCGCTCAGCCGCCGTCGGGGGCGGCCAGCCAGCGGTCGAGCAGGGCGTCATCGAGCATGCCGCGGCGGGTCGCGAGGATGCGCCCCTGCGCATCCAGCAGCACGCTGTAGGGCAGCAGTTCGGGTTCGTTGCCGAGCTGGCGCGAGGTATCCGGGGCGCCCAGCAGGATCGGGTAGTTCACCGGGTGCCGGGCGAGGAAGGCGCGCACCCGGTCGGGCTCGTCCATCGCGATGCCGACGACGATCGCCCCGCGTTCGCCGAACTTCGCCTGGGCCCGCGCCAGCGCGGGCATTTCCTTGAGGCAGGGCGTGCACCAACTGGCCCACAGGTTCAGCAGCACGCGCCGGCCGCGGTAGTCGGCGATCCGGTGCGGGCGGCCGTCGAGGTCGCGCAGCCGCAGGTCGGGGCCGGGCCGGCCGGCCACCGCCGTGCCGGCCCGGCTCTGCCGCGAGGCATGCTGCAGCCAGCCGCCGGCCGCGGCGGCGAGCACCGCCAGGCCGAGGATCAGCCAACTGGCCCGGCTCATCATTCCGCGGCCGCCGCGGTCAAGGCCTGCTCGACCAGCGACGCCGTCAGCACGGTGGGCAACTGCCTGCCTTCGCCGCCGTGCTTCGGGAACACCACGTACAGCGGCACGCCCGGCGAGTGGTACTGCTGCAGGAAGGCGCTGATGGCCGGGTTGACGTCGGTCCAGTCGCCCTTCATGTAGACCGCGCCGGTGCGCTTGAGCAGCGCGCGGAAGGCGTCGGTGTCGAGCACGGTGTGCTCGTTGGCCTTGCAGGTGACGCACCAGTCGGCGGTCATGTCGACGAACACCGGCGTGCCGGCCTGGCGCAGTTCGGCGAGCTTCTCCGCCGAGTAGGCGACCGTGCCATCGACCTTGGCCGCCGCCGCATTGGGCCGCTGCACCTGGGCGAGGTAGTACAGCGGCACGGCGACGAGCACGGCCAGCACCACCACCAGGGCGCGCGCCAGGCCGCCGCGTCCGCGGCTGCGCTCGAACCACCACAGGGCCATCGCCAGCAGCACGGCGGCCACCAGCAGCAGGCCCACCGCGTCGGCGCCGCGCTGGTTGGCCAGCACCCAGGCCAGCCAGGCCGCGGTGAGGTACATCGGGAACGCGAGCACTTGCTTGAGCGTTTCCATCCAGCGCCCGGGGCGCGGCAGCAGGCGCGCCAGCGCGGGCACGAAGCCGATCGCCAGGAACGGCAGCGCCAGCCCGAGCCCCAGCGCCAGGAACACCAGCAGCGCCGACAGCAGCGGTGCGGCGAACGCATAGGCCAGCGCGCTGCCCATGAACGGCGCGGTGCAGGGGCTGGCCACCACCACCGCGAGCACGCCGGTGAAGAAATCGCCGGCCGGGCCGGTGCGGCCGGCCAGCGCGGCGCCGGTATTGCCCAGCGAAGCGCCGAACTGGACCATGCCAGACATCGACAAGCCCACCGCCAGCATCACCAGGGCCAGGATGCCGACCAGCAGCGGCTGCTGCAGTTGGGTGCCCCAGCCCAGCGCGTGGCCGGCCGAGCGCAGCACGACGATGCCCACGCCCAGCGCAGCGAAGCTGAGCAGCACGCCGGCGGTGTAGTACAGCGCGTGCCGGCGCGCCGCGGCCGGGCTCTCGCCGCTTTCCAGCACGCCGACCGCCTTGATCGACAGCACCGGCAGCACGCACGGCATCAGGTTCAGCACCAGGCCGCCGCCCAGCGCGAGCAGCAGCGCGGCGAGCAGGCTGACCTGCAACGGACCCGCGGCGCCGGCGGGTGGCGACTCCGGGGCCGGCATGGCGGCGGTGCCGGCAGTGGGCGTCGCGCTGCCCAGCTCGACGGTCAGTGCGCGGGTCATCAGCGGGTAGCACAGGCCGCCTTCCTGGCAGCCCTGGAAGCTGGCCTCCAGCGCCAACTGCTTGCGGCCGGCGAGGTCGCCCTCCACCGCCACCGGCAGTTCGAGCTGGCCGAAATACACGGTGACGTCGCCGTAATGCTCGTCGTGGTGCGCGGTGCCGGCCGGCCAGGCCGGCTTGAGGCTGAGGCCGGGTGCGTCCTTGAGCTTGAGCGTGGTCTGGTCGCGGTACAGGTAGTAGCCGTCCGGCATCGTCCAGCGCAGCAGCAGCCGGCGCGGGTTCTGCGCCAGCGCCTCGAAGCGGAACGCCTGCTCGGCCGGCAGCGGGGCGCTGTCCATGCCGGCCGCGGCGGGTGCGGCGCTGCTGCCCAGTTGCTTGAGCGCCGCGCCCAGGGTGCCCGCGCCGGCCGCCGCATCGCCCGCGGCGGCCGTGCCGGCGGGCAGCGGCAGGTCGAGCTGCTCGGTATGCGGCGGGTAGCAGATCTTCGGATCGACCTCATGGCAGCCCTGGTACTGCACGCTCAGCTTCAGCCGGCCGGTGCCGGCGGCGACGCTGTAGGGCAGGGTGGCGTCGACGCCGTGGTGGTAGGTCTCCACGTCGCCCAGGTATTCGTCGTGGTGCTTCTCGCCGTCCGGCAACCGTGCCTCGCCCAGGGTCACACCGTCGCCGCCCTTGAACTTCATGCGGCCGCGGTAGAGGTAGTAGTCCGGCGCGATCGTCCAGTGCAGCTTGAGCACGCCCGGGGTGGAGGCGTCGGCGCTGAGTTTGTAGGCCTCGGTCACCGGCAGCAGATCGTCGACGTCCTGCGCGGAGGCGGCCGGCGCGGCAGCCAGCGCGGCGAGCAGGATCAACAGGTACGAGGCCAGGCGGCCGTGCAGGGAGGAACGCATCGCAGCTCCAGCGGGTAGGGATCGCGCGCGGGTGCGTACCGGCAGGCGCGTATAGGGGTGATTATGGCCCAGCTTCCGGCCGCGGGCCGGGTATGCGGCGTCATGCCCGTTCCGGCTGCCGGGGCGCTAAGGGCAGCGGCCCGGCGGTGAGCGCCACGCTGAGCTAAGGTTGTCGCGCGGCCGCCTGCCCACGCGCAGAGGAGGATGGCCTGGCCGCCGCGCTGGAAGCGTTGCGACCAGCGGCACACTAGCCAGAAGGTCGCCGGATCGATGGCGGCGTTCGCCGCCGCGTCGCGGCCGCCGCCGGCCGCGGCCGCGCCTCCGGCCCGGTTCAGCCGGCGACGCCGGCGCGCACCCAGTCCAGATAGGCGGCATGGCCGCGTTCCACCGGCACGGCCACCAGCTCCGGCAGCTCGTATGGATGCAGGGCGAGCAGGCGCGTGCGCAGGGCCTCGAAGCGGGCGGCGGTGGTCTTGATCAGCAGCAGTTCCTCGCTGTCGGTGACCACGTCCCCCTGCCAGCGGTAGGTCGAGCGGACGCCCGGCAGCCGGTTCACGCAGGCGGCCAGCGCCTCGCCGACCAGTGCCTCGGCCAGCCTGCCGGCGCTGGCGGCATCGGGACAGGTGCAGAAGCAGAGCAGGACGTCGTCGTCGGACATGGCGGTGGATCGCTGGCGGGACCGCTAGCGTAGCGCGCCGGCAAGCCCCGGACCCGCGGGCCTTGAAAGGCGCCGTCCGCTCCCCCATTGCAGGTCCAGTCGCCGGTCGGACCTCTTGCAGAGGCGCTTTGCGGCGCTAGAATTGGCACTCATCGGCATCGAGTGCTAACAATGCGCCGGTCCGGTCCGCTTTTCCGTCCAACAAACCCCAAGCTGGAGTCCCGTCCATGAGCAAACTGCGTCCGTTGCACGATCGCGTCATCGTCAAGCGCCTGGAAGAGGAGCGCGTCTCCGCAGGCGGCATCGTCATCCCCGACAGCGCCACCGAGAAGCCCACCCGCGGCAAGGTCATCGCTGCCGGCACCGGCCTGATCCAGAGCGACGGCAAGGTCCGTCCGATGTCGCTGAAGGAAGGCGACGTGGTGCTGTTCGGCAAGTACGCCGGCCAGGAAATCAAGATCGACGGCGAAGAGCTGGTCTTCCTGAAGGAAGACGACATCGTGGCGGTCATCGAGGGCTGATCGGCTTGATTGGCTGAGCGCGAGAAAAGAAAAACCGCGCACGCCAGTCGCCTTCGGCTCCTTCTTGCGACGCTTTCGCAAGCTTTCCCCTTACTCAATTTCAAAATTTTTCAAGGAAAAATTTTATGGCAGCCAAAGAAGTCCGCTTCGGCGAAGACGCCCGCTCGCGCATCCTGAAGGGCGTGAACACCTTGGCCAACGCGGTCAAGGTCACCCTCGGCCCGAAGGGCCGCAACGTCGTGCTCGAGAAGAGCTTCGGCGCCCCGACGATCACCAAGGACGGCGTGTCCGTCGCCAAGGAGATCGAGCTGTCCGACAAGTACGAGAACCTGGGCGCGCAGATCGTCAAGGAAGCCGCCTCCAAGACCTCCGACGTGGCCGGCGACGGCACCACCACCGCCACCGTGCTGGCGCAGGCGTTCATCCAGGAAGGCCTCAAGGCCGTGGCCGCCGGCATCAACCCGATGGACCTCAAGCGCGGCATCGACAAGGCCGTGACGGCCGCCGTGGGCGAGCTGAAGAAGCTGTCCAACCCGACCGCCGACGACAAGGCGATCGCCCAGGTCGGCACCATCTCGGCCAACTCCGACAGCGCCATCGGCGACATCATCGCCACCGCGATGAAGAAGGTCGGCAAGGAAGGCGTGATCACCGTCGAGGAAGGCTCGGGCCTGGACAATGAACTCGACGTGGTCGAGGGCATGCAGTTCGACCGCGGCTACCTGTCGCCGTACTTCATCAACAACCAGCAGAGCCAGCAGGTCGAGCTGGACGACCCGTACATCCTGATCCACGACAAGAAGGTCTCCAACGTGCGCGAGCTGCTGCCCGTGCTGGAGGCCGTCGCCAAGGCCGGCAAGCCGCTGCTGATCGTCGCCGAGGAAGTGGAAGGCGAGGCGCTGGCCACCCTGGTGGTCAACACCATCCGCGGCATCGTCAAGGTCGCCGCCGTCAAGGCGCCGGGCTTCGGCGACCGCCGCAAGGCGATCCTCGAGGACATCGCGATCCTCACCAACGGCCAGGTCGTGTCCGAGGAAGTGGGCCTGTCGCTGGAGAAGACCACGATCAACGACCTGGGCCGCGCCAAGCGCGTGGTGATCACCAAGGAAAACACCACCATCATCGACGGCGCCGGCGAAGCCGAGCGCATCCAGTCGCGCATCGGCCAGATCAAGGCGCAGATCGAGGAGACCTCCTCCGACTACGACCGCGAGAAGCTGCAGGAGCGCGTGGCGAAGCTGGCCGGCGGCGTGGCCGTCATCAAGGTCGGCGCCGCCACCGAGGTCGAGATGAAGGAAAAGAAGGCCCGCGTCGAAGACGCCCTGCACGCTACCCGTGCGGCCGTCGAGGAAGGCGTGGTCCCGGGCGGCGGCGTTGCGCTGATCCGCGCGCTGAAGGCCGTGGAAGGCCTCAAGGGCGACAACACCGATCAGGACCTGGGCATCGCGATCACCCGCCGCGCGCTGGAAGCGCCGCTGCGCGCGATCGTCGCCAACGCCGGCGAAGAGCCGAGCGTGGTGCTGAACAAGGTGAAGGAAGGCAAGGGCAACTACGGCTACAACGCCGCCAGCGGCGAGTACGGCGACATGGTCGAGATGGGCATCCTGGACCCGACCAAGGTCACCCGTTCGGCCCTGCAGCACGCTTCGTCGGTCGCCGGCCTGGCGATCACCACCGAGGCGATCGTGGCCGAGCTGCCGAAGAAGGAAGAGCACAGCCACGGCGGCCCCGCCGGCGGCATGGGCGGCATGGGCGGCATGGATTTCTGAGCCCCCGGGGCTGCAAAGCCTCCGCGCCAAGTGCGATCGAAAGCCCCGCCTCGTGCGGGGCTTTCTTTTTGGCGCAAGCGGCTGTCGCCCAAGACGGCGGGCGCATCGCCGGTCGCCGGCGCGGATGCGCTCCCGCGCTTTCCCGCAACAGGCCTTGCGCGAGGCGGGCGAGTGGTGGTCGGCGCATCGTGCCTTCGGTGAATCGCCCGTGTGACGAATCGCCTGTGTGCCGCTTTGGCGCGGCATCATTGACAGCAAGCTATATTGCTAGCAATATAGCCTCATGGCCAATGAGGACGTCAAACAGTTCAACGTGTACTTGCCGGTCGGATTGATCCGGCAGGTGAAGCATTACGCCATCGAGTCGGAACTGTCCTTGTCGGCGCTGGTGGCCGAGGCCTTGCGCGCCTACCTCGCCTCCGGTGGCAGCGACGGCGCATATCCGCAGAAGGAGCAATGACATGGTGACCGAGGGCATCGAGGCCATCTTCCTGACCACCCACAACTGGGGGAAGGCGGCCAGGTTCTTTCAGACGCTGGGCTTCACCCTGGAATTCGAGACCGACCATCACTCCGGCCAGCTTCGCAGTGGCGCCGGCCCCTATCTTTTCATCGCCGAGATTCCCGAGAGCCAGCCGCCCGAGGCGCATCCCGTGCTGAAGATCGCCGATGCCGACGCTTTCCAGCCCGAAAGCGCGGTCGAGGTGGTCACGCCGTTCGAGGACACCCATTGGGGAACCCGGGAAATGACGGTCCGCGATCCCGACGGGCGCATCTGGAGAATCCAGGCACCGGGCAGGCAGGCTTGAGCCGGGTCGATTCCACGTTCCGGCCGGACACGGACAAGCGCATGCCTGACAAGCCAACCGCAATCCCGGACAGCACGGCGGTGCGGGTCGCCCTGTGGCGCGCCCTGCACCTCGAGGCCGATCCGCCGCCGCACGTGCTCGAAGACCGGGTCGGGCTGCAACTGGCGGCGCCGGAAGCCGGGTGGCGCAACCGTCCGGACATGGAGCCCCGGTTCACCCGCAGTTTCCGCGCGGCCATCGTGGCGCGCGCCCGCTTCATCGAGGACCTGGTCGCCGAACGGGCCGGCCTGGGCGTCGAGCAGTACGTCATCCTCGGCGCCGGGCTGGACACGTTCGCCCAGCGCCGGCCGGAGATCGCCTCGCGCCTGCGGATATTCGAGGTCGATCCGCCCGGCCCGCAGGCGTGGAAGCGGCAGCGATTGGCCGAGCTGGGCCTTGGCGTGCCGGAGGGGCTGCATTTCGTGCCGGTCGACTTCGAGGCGGGCGACGCCTGGTGGCGGAAGCTGGCCGAGGCGGGCTTCGACGCCGCACGGCCCGCGGTCGTGGCGTCCGCCGGCGTCAGCATGTACCTCACCCGCGACGCCATTGCGGCCACCCTGCGCCAGGTGGCGATGCTCGCCCCGGGGACGACGCTCGCCATGACCTTCCTGCTGCCGCTGGAACTCGCGGAGCCGGAGGCGCGTCCCGGGCTGGAACTGGCGGTACGCGGCGCGCAGGCAAGCGGGACGCCCTTCGTCAGCTTCTTCACGCCGGCGCAGATGCTGGCGCTGGCCCGCGAAGCGGGCTTCAGGGAGGTCCGGCACGTGTCGGCCGCTGCGCTTGCCCAACGCTACTTCGCGGGCAGGCAGGATGGCCTCAGGCCGCCGGAGAATTCGGAGGAACTGCTGCTGGCGAGCGTCTAGCCGGAGGTGGCGATAGCGGCTCCGGCGCGTAGTGCATGCCGCGCGAGTTCCTGGCCGCAGCCGCCTGCGTCCGCGCGGTTGCCGGCGCCGGCATCGCCGGCTACGGGCGGGCCGCCATCACGGGCGTTGTTGCCTACGCGCATCATCGAACGTGCCGCATCGACGATCCGATGCCTGACATCGCGGGCGCACACGGAAGGAGCGTGTCCTCGCCGGCAGGCGTGCTGCGGATCTTACTGGCGGGCGCCGTTCGCGGCGGCCTCCATCATGCGATCCGAGCCGTTGGCATAGCGGACCTCGGTCGTCGTCGGCTGGACGGACGCGGGCAGCAGCTTGCCCAGCTTGCCCTTCAACTGCAGCATTGCCACGCTGGCCATCTCGCGGTCGGTCTGCTGTTCGGCCGCGTCCACTTCCTGCTGCGGCGCGCCCGGCGCACGGGTCAGCGAGGCCAGTTCGGGCGCCAGCACCTGGGTCAGCGCGAAGTAGGCGTCGTCGTGGATGCCGGCCTGCTCCAGCAGCTTGCCCGGCAGCATCCAGGAGGCCAGGCTCTGCTCTTCGGCCTTGCCGGGGTTGCGGGGATCGATCAGCAGCCAGGTGCCCGGCTCGCTCAGCATGTCGCCGTCGTCGACGAAGCCGGCGATCTGGTAGCTGTTGCTCAGCGCCGGCAGGTGGTCGCCGTAGAACAGCAGCAGGGTCGGGCGCTCGCGCTGCGCCAGCAGCTTGGCCAGCCGGCCCAGTTCGGCGTCGGCGTGGCCGATGTGGAACAGGTAGTTCTGCAGCTCCAGCTTGTCCTTGCCGGTGATGCCATCCGGCACCGGGATCGCGTCGCGCGCGGCGGTGTCGCTGGGCGTGGTGTCGTACGGGCCGTGCGCCTCGATGCTGATCGCAAACAGGAACTGCGGCGGGCCGGCGTTCTCCAGCTGGGCCATGATCTCGTCGGTCATCGCGCTGTCGGCCATGTACATGCCGTCGTTCGGCGAGCCCTTGGGGAACGCCGACTGCGACACGAAGCGGTCGAAGCCGATCGCCTTGAACGCGGTGTTGCGGTTCCAGAACGCGGGATCGTTGCCGTGGATGGCGACGGTCTCGTAGCCGTGCGAGCGCAGCGTGCGCACCAGGCCCGGCACCACCTTGTTGTTCATCTGCAGGTACGGGAACTGCAGCTCGTCGAAGTAGCGCAGCGACAGGCCGGTGAGCACCTCGAACTCGGTACGGATGGTGCCGCCGCCGAAGGTGGGCACGTGCAGCGGGCCGCTGCTGCCGTGCCTGGCCAGCCGCTTCAGGTTCGGCGTGAAATCGCTGTGCTCGTAGCCCTTCACGATGGACGGGTCGAAGAACGATTCGCTCTGCACCACCACGATGTCCGGCCGCTCGCCGGGGCTGGGGGAGGCGGCCTGCAGGCGCTCGCGCAGGGCCGGGTCGATCCGGCCGATCAACTGCTTCGCCGCGTCCGGGTCGGCCTTGCGCTGGCCGTGGCCGTATTGCAGGTGGAACATCATCAGCGAGCTGATCAGGCCCGAGTGGGTCGCCGTCGAGCTGGCCGACCACGGCTCCAGCCACAGCTTCTGGCCGTTGTAGAGCTTCGCCCAGGCCTGCGCGCCGCCGAACAGGCTGGCCAGGCCCAGCGCCAGCGCGATGCCGCCGGCCAGCCGCTTGCCGTGGGTGCGGCGGGCGAACAGCGGCGGCTCGTAGCGCCACAGCGCGATCACCGCCAGCACGCCGGCAAGCAGCGCCAGGTAGGGCCACGGGCTGTGCGGCAGGTAGCCGCCGAGCAGGTGCGCGCCGCCCTTGCGCAACTGGCCGACCATGCGGAAATCGGCCGGCATCAGCGGCGTGCCCAGGTTGCTGACCTTCAGGGCGTTGACGCCGTAGACCAGCCCCTGCAACAGGAACACCAGGCCGAACGACAGCACCAGGCGCCGGGTCAGCACCAGCAGCAGGCTGGCCACCAGCAGGCCGGGCCACGCGTTGGCCAGCAGGAACAGCGGCTGGTCGAGCAGGCGCTGCGGCGACACGCCGATGCCGCCGTCGACCAGGCCCGTCAGCAGCGTGAAGACCAGGCTCGCCAGCAGCAGCAGCGCCACGCGGCCCAGCGCCGCGCGCTTGTCGTTCGTGTTCGCAGGTACGGTGTTCGGCATGGCAGTCCCGGCTGTCATGGCTTGGATGTTGGACTGTAACGGGACGGAAATGAATCATTTGTTCGAGCCGGACCCCGGGTTGCTGCCGGTTCATGATGCGCCGCACTGCGGCACAATGGCCCGATGCCTGCCACTGAATCCCCGGCGCTACAGGCGCTGATCGACGACCGCTATGCCGAGCTTTCGGCCCGCTGCCGCGCCGCCGGCGTGCCGCTGCACGACGATGCCGGCGTGTCCGAGCGGATCCGCCGCACCCTGCTGGCCAGCGATTTCGCCTTCGAGGTCTGGTGCCGCCAGCCGCAACTGCTGGCGCCGGCCGGGCTGGAGCGGCTGCGCGCCGGCGGCGACGCGGCCGCGCGGATCGAGGCGCTGAAGCTGCCCGACGACGAGGCGGCCTGCCTCGCGGCGCTGCGCCGGTTCCGCCACGCCGAGGCGCTGCGGCTGGTGTTCCGCGACGTCAACGGCCTGGACGACCTGCCTGAGACGCTGTCGGCGACCAGCGTGCTGTACGAGGCCCTGCTGGGCGCCGCGCTGGACTGGTCCGAGCGCATGCTGGCCGGGCGCTACGGCCATGCGCACAGCGGCGACGGCGAGCGCCAGCGGCTGGTGGTGGTGGGCTTCGGCAAGCTCGGCGGCGGCGAGCTGAACTTCTCCTCCGACATCGACCTGGTGCTGGCCTATCCGCGCGGCGGGCAGAGCGACGGCGCGCGGGCGCTCGACAACAGCGAGTACTTCGTGCGGCTGGGCCGGCAACTGGTGCGGCTGCTCAACGAGCCCACCGTCGACGGCATCTGTGCCCGGGTCGACCTGCGCCTGCGCCCGTTCGGCAACGCCGGCCGGCTGGCGCTGTCGTTCGCGGCGATGGAGCAGTACTACCAGAGCGAGGGCCGCGACTGGGAGCGCTACGCCTGGATCAAGGCGCGCCCGGTGGCCGGCGACCGCGCCGCGGGCAAGCAGTTGCAGGAGCTGCTGCGCCCGTTCGTGTACCGCAAGTACCTCGACTACACCGCCTTCGCCGGCCTGCGCGAGATGAAGGCGCTGATCGACGCGGAAGTCGCGCGCAAGGACCTGGCCGACAACCTCAAGCTCGGCCCCGGCGGCATCCGCGAGATCGAGTTCATCGTGCAACTGACCCAACTGATCCGCGGCGGCCGCGAGCCGTCGCTGCGCGTGCGCGGCCTGCTGCCGGCGCTGACCGCGTGCGAGGCGCGCGGGCACATCGTGGCGTCGCGGGCGAAGGCGCTGCGCGAGGCCTACGTATTCCTGCGCCGGGTCGAGAACCGCGTGCAGATGCTGCGCGACGCGCAGACCCACGACATCCCCGACGACGCGCTCAGCCGCGAACGCATCGCGCGCGGCCTCGGCCTCGCCGACTGGGAGCAGTTGGCGACCGAGCTGGCGCGCCATCGCGCCAACGTCAGCGAGGAGTTCGCCGCGGTGCTGATGCCCGAGGGCGGCCGCAGCGCCAGCGTCGCGGTGGCCGATGCCGCGCTGTGGCAGCAGGTCTGCGCCGAGTCGCTGGAGGCATCCGCGCTGGAGCATTCCGGCTTCGTGCCCGGCGCCGACCTGGCCGAATGCCTGCTCAAACTGCCGCAGGCGGCCACCGTGCGCGCGATGTCGGCGCGCTCGCGCGAGCGGCTGGACCGGCTGATGCCGCAACTGTTCGCCGCCGCGCGCGCCAGCGCCGCGCCGGTACCGTGCCTGCTGCGGCTGTGCCGGCTGGTGCAGGCGGTGGCGCGGCGCTCGTCGTACCTGGCGCTGCTGGAGGAGCAGCCCGCCGCGCGGCTGCGGCTGGCGAAGCTGTTCGCCGAAAGCGCCTTCCTGGCCGAACGGGTGATCGCGCAGCCGCTGCTGCTGGACGACGTGCTCGATCCGCGCATCGACCAATTGCCGCTCAAGCGCGCCGACATCACCGCCGAGATCGCGCGCGTGCTGGGCACGCTGGACGAGCGCGAGGCCGAGGCGGAGCTGGAGCGCATCAACGAATTCAAGGCCAGCAACGCGTTCCGGCTCGGCCTCGCCTTCAACGACGGCCGCGCCGACGCGGTGGCCACGGCGCGCCGGCTGGCGGCGCTGGCCGAGTCGGTAGTGATCGCGGTGACCGCGCTGGCCGAGCGCGAGCTGGCCGCGCAGCACGGGCGCCTGCCAGGCGAGGGCTCCGGCTTCGCCGTGCTCGGCTACGGCAGCCTCGGCGGCGAGGAGCTCGGCTTCGCCTCCGACCTGGACCTGGTGTTCGTCTACGACGGCAGGCGCGCGCATGCGATGAGCGACGGCGCGCGGCCGCTGGAGGGTTCGCGCTGGTACCAGCGGCTCGCCCAGCGCGTGATGAACTGGCTGACCGTGCTGACCCGCGCCGGGCGCCTGTACGAGGTCGATACGCGGCTGCGCCCGGACGGCTCCAAGGGCCTGCTGGTCGGCAGCCTGGACGCCTTCGTCGCATACCAGCAGGGCCGCGCGTGGACGTGGGAGCACCAGGCCCTGCTGCGTGCGCGCCCGGTGGCCGGCGATGCCGCGCTCAACGCGGAGCTGGCCGAGGTGCGGCGCACCGTGCTCGCGGTGCCGCGCAAGCACGATGCCGTGCTGGCCGAGGTGGGCAGCATGCGCCAGCGCTGGCGCGCGGAGCGCGACCGTTCCGATGCGGCCCGGTTCGACCTGAAGCAGGGCCATGGCGGCCTGCTCGACATCGAGTTCGCCCTGCAGGGGCTGGTGCTGGCGCATGCGGCGGGATCGCCCGAACTGCTGGGCACCACCGCCAATGCGGGCCTGATCGAGGCCTGCCGCGCGGCCGGCCTGCTCGACGCCAACCAGGCCGCGATCCTCGCCGTGGCGCATGCCGACCTGCTGCAGCGCGCGCTGGCCTGCACGCTGGACCTGCGCTCGCGCATCGCCCCGCGCGACGAGGCGTTGGAGCAGCTATGCGCGAGCGTGCGCGAAGTGACCGGCGCGCTCGGTTTCGCGTTCTGAGAGCCTGTTCAAAGTCTCCCTGTCGGACTGCATCCCCTCGCGCTCTCCGTTCGTCATTCCTGCGCAAGCAGGAGGCGCTTTTCAACAGCCGAAGGGCTGGTCATCCAGCGACTTTTCCCTTCCCCAAAACCTTAGAGGCACTGAATCCACGGTTGACCGGCCCTTCGGCCGTTGAAAGCCGCTGGGATGACGCTTCGTTGGGATGCCTGGAGGCTTTAAACAGGTTCTGGGCGGAACGCGCGCGGCTTGCGCCGACGCCTGCAGGCGCCGTACGGTGAGGCGGCACGGGAGGCGACATGATCGATACGTGGGAAATTCTGCTGCGCCTGCTGCTGGCGGCCCTGCTCGGCGGCGTGATCGGGCTGGATCGCGAGCGGCGCGAATGGGCCGCCGGCCTGCGCACGCACATGCTGGTGTGCATGGGCGCGTCGCTGGTCATCATCGTCTCGGCGTTCGGATTCGCCGACGTGCTGGAGCAGCCGCACGTGGTGCTCGATCCCTCGCGCATCGCCGCCCAGGTGATCAGCGGCATCGGCTTCCTCGGCGCCGGCACGATCCTGTTCGTGCAGCGCGAGCAGGTGGTACGCGGGCTGACGACGGCGGCGGGGCTGTGGGCGGTGGCCGCGATCGGCCTGGCGGTCGGTGCCGGGCTGTACGCCGCGGGCGCGCTGGCGACGCTGGTGGCGTGGGCGATCCTGGCGGTGCTCAAGCCGCTGCAGCGGCGCCTGTTCGCGCGGCGCAACGGCCGGCCGCGGCTGCTGCTGCGGATCGGCGGGCCGCAGGCGCTGGCCTCGGTGGAAGCGGTGGTGACCCAGCAGCACCTGCCGCTGCTGAAGATCGTGCTGCGCCGGCGCGAGGACGGCGAGGACGAGCTGTCGCTGCTGTTCGACCGCCGCGTCCGCAGCGAGCAACTGGTCGCGCTGGCCGATGCGCTGCGGGCCATCGACGGCCTGGCCTCGATCCAGTTGGACGCCACGCCGCGACAGGCGTGAGCGGGGCGGCCGGCGGCGCGCTCAGGATGCGTCCGGCCCGGGATCGATGCGGGCCTCGATCCGCTGCCGCAACTGCGCGGCGATCGTCGCGGTCTCGCGCAGCGGCGCCGGCTGGCCTGCGACCTCGGCGTCCAGGTCGTGCAGCCATCCGCCCGCGCGCAGCGCGCGGTGGAAGGATGCCAGCTTCGCCGGCAGCGGCGCGGCGACGAAGGTGTGCACCGGGCAGCCGACCGCGCAGGCCTCGCTGAGCATGTTGACCGAATCGGGGGTGACCACCAGGCGGTCGGCCCAGCCGAGCACGCCGGGATAGGGATTGCTGCCGTCGTCCGAGCCGGCCCAGTGCAGGCCGGGGACGTCGCCGAGCCGCTGGCGGAGCAGGTCGGACACGGCCGGCGGCGTGCGCCGGGAGGCCAGCACCAGCAGGCTGCCGCCTTCGCGGCGCTGGCGCGCGCGCAGCCGCTCGGCCAGTGCGGCGGCGTAGCCGGCGTCCAGCGCGATGCCCTTGCGCGGGCCGCCGAGCAGCACGCCGACGCGCGGCCGCGGCAGGTCGGCCAGGCCGGGGCAGGCATCGCGGCCGTCCGCCAGCCAGTCGTCGTCGACCGGGTTCAGCGAGCCCAGCGGCTGCAGCACGTTGGGTCCGCACAGCCGGTCGTGGCGGGGGGCGATCACGCTGTTCCAATGCGCCGGGTCGATGCGCGGGTCGAGGATCTGCACGGTATGGCAGCGGCCCTGCGCGAGACGGCGCAACTGGCGGGTGAACAGCGCGGCGGCGCGGCCGCAGCCGATCGCCAGGGCGGGCCAGGGCGGGGCGAACAGTTCGCGCTGCGCGGCCGGCAGCGCCAGTCGTCCGCCGATGGCGAGGCGCGGGGCGAGCCAGGACCACGGCCAGCGCGGTTCCAACTGCAGGTGGCGCACCGGCACGCCGAGCCGCCCGGCCAGCGCCAGCGCCTGGCGCTGGTTGCCGGTGGCGTCGTCGGTGATGACCCAGCAGGGGCCGGGCAGTTTCATCGTGGGCGGCATCGTGGCGGCATTGTTTCCCGAAACGGCACGGTACGTTCCCCTGGTGCCCGGTCTGCACGGCGCCGCGGGCCTTTACACTAGGCGCTTGTCGCGCCCCTGCCCCGAGAAGGATACCCATGCACGAGCTGCTTTCCGATACCGCCCTCGACCAGTTGTTCCGCCAGGCCCGCACGTTCAACGCCTTCCTGCCGAAGGAAGTGAGCGACGAGCAGTTGCGGCAGTTGTACGAACTGGCGAAATTCGGCCCGACCAGCGCGAACTCCTCGCCGATGCGGGTGGTGTTCGTGAAGTCGCCGGAGGCCAAGGCGAAGCTCTCGCCGTTCATGTCCGACGGCAACCGCGCCAAGACGCTGGCGGCGCCGGTCACCGCCATCGTCGGCAGCGACCACGCCTTCCACGAGAGGCTGCCGCAGTTGTTCCCGCACGCCGACGCGAAGAGCTGGTTCGAAGGCAACCAGCCGCTGATCGACACCACCGCGTTCCGCAACGCCACGCTGCAGGGCGCCTACCTGATCATGGCGGCGCGCGCGCTCGGCCTGGACTGCGGTCCGATGTCCGGCTTCGACAACGCCGGCGTGGACGCGGCGTTCTTCGCCGGCACCGCGGTGAAGTCCAATTTCCTGATCAACATCGGTTACGGCGACGCCAGCCGCGACCTGTTTCCGCGCAGTCCCCGGCTGCCGTTCGACGACGCCTGCCGGATCGCCTGAGCTCCGTTACGCTTGCCCCGCCACCCCGCAAGAGGAATTGCCATGCGTGCATTGAAGTATCTCGCCCTCGCCGGCCTGCTCGGCGCCGCCGCGTCGGTCCAGGCCGCCCCGGTCACCTACAAGCTCGACCCCACCCACACGATGGTGTTGTTCAGCTGGAGCCACTTCGGCTTCTCCAATCCCACCGCGAACCTCGGTCTGGGCGAGGGCACCTTGGTGTTCGACGAGAAGGATCCGGCCAAGTCCTCGGTGGAGGTGACGCTGCCGCTGGCCAACCTGGACACCCACGTGACCAAGCTCGACGAGCACCTGAAGAAGCCGGATTTCTTCGACGCCGACAAGTTCCCGGTGGTGACCTTCAAGAGCACCCAGGTGCAGGCGCTGGGCGGCCGCAGGTACAAGGTCGTCGGCAACCTGACCGTGCACGGCGTGACCAGGCCGGTAACGCTCAACGCCACCCTGAACAAGGTCGGCCCGCATCCGATGAGCAAGGCGCAGTCGATCGGCTTCGATGCCACCGCCATGCTCAAGCGCACGGATTTCGGCATGGGCGCCTACGTGCCGAACGTCAGCGACCATATCGATATCCGCATCACCACCGAAGGTTCGGTGGAGAAGGACGCGGCGGCCAACTGAGCCGGCCGCGCGCGGCGACGGGTCGCACCCGCGAGGGTGCGGCTTTTTCGTGTCCCGCCGTCGTCGTCGCAGGCTCCGGCGCGCAGCGGCGGCCTGCTACCATTCGGCCCTGATGTGTCCTGTTGGAGCCCTGCCATGTCGCGTCCCCTTGCCGCGGCGGCGCCGCTGATCCCGGCCAATGCCGAGAACCGTTACGAAGTGACGCGTGCGGACCTGCCCCTGTCCTGCCCGATGCCGGGCATGACGCTGTGGAATTCGCACCCCAAGGTGTACCTGCCGATCGTCGACGACGGCGGCGAATCGACCTGCCCCTACTGCGGCGCGCACTACGTCTTGCGCGACTGATTGCCGGTTCGGGTGCGGTTGAGGTGGCGGCAGGCATGATCGCTGCTTGTCTTCAGGGATGAAGGTCGCCATCCAGGAGCTCATGTCAGCCGTTACCGCCCCCGCACGACGCCTGACCGTCGTCCAGTTGATCCCGGCGCTGCAGTCGGGCGGCGCCGAGCGCTCGGCGCTGGAGATCGCCCGCGCCCTGGTGGCGGCGGGCCATCGGTCGGTGGTGGTTTCGGCCGGAGGCCGGCTGGTGGCGCAGCTCGAAGCCGAAGGCAGCGAGCACGTGACGCTGGACCTGGGCCGCAAGTCGTTGCGCACGCTGCTGCAACTGGGCGCGCTGCGGCGATTGCTGCGCGAGCTGAAGCCGGACATCGTGCACGCCCGGTCGCGCCTGCCGGCCTGGCTGGGCTGGTGGTCGCTGCGCGGCATGTCCCCGGTGCCGCATTTTGTCACTACTGTGCACGGATTGAACTCGCCGGGTCGCTACAGCTCGATCCTGCTGCGCGGCGAGCGGGTGATCGCGGTATCGCAGACCATGCGTGACTACGCGCTCAGCCACTACGCCTGGCTGGACCCGGCTCGGGTGCGGGTGATCCCCCGCGGCATCGACCCGCAGGCGTTTCCCTATGGCCACCGCCCGGACGATGCCTGGCGCAAGGCGTTCTTCGCCGAATTCCCGCAGTTGGCCGGTGCGCCGCTGCTGACCCTGCCGGGGCGCGGCACTCGCCTGAAGGGCCACCACGACGCGATCGAGCTGGCCGCCGACCTCAAGCACCGCGGCATCGAGGTGCGCCTGCTGCTGCTGGGCGTGATCGAGCCCGGCCGCGAGGCCTACGTCGAGGAGTTGCGCCAGCTGGTCCGCGCACGCGGGCTGGAGGCCCAGGTGGTGCTGACCCCGCCGCGCAACGACGTGCGCGACATCTACGCCAGCTCGGCGCTGATCCTGCAGCTTTCCAACCGGCCCGAATCGTTCGGCCGCACCGTGGTCGAGGCGCTGTCGCTGTGCCGGCCGGTGCTCGGCTACGCGCATGGCGGCGTCGGCGAGCTGCTGGCCGAGCTGTACCCGGCCGGCCGGGTGCCGCTGGGCGACCGCGAGCGGCTGGTCGAGCGCGCCGCCGAACTGCTGCGGGTGGCGCCGCCGATCCCGATGCTGCAAAGCTACCGCCTGGACGACATGCAGCAGGCCACGCTGGCGCTGTACGACGAGCTGACGAGCGCCTGAGGTTCCGCGGCGGGGCGCCACCGCGTCGCGGCGGTCACCTACAATCGGGCCTGTTCCCGACAGGCCCCGTGATGCCACTCATCGACCGTCTCCGCGCCGCGCTGCGTTCGCCCCTGCTGCCGTACTGGCTGGTCGTCGCCTTGCTGCCGCTGGCGCGCAGCGCCGAGATCGGTACCTTCCTGTGCCTGCTCGGCTGCGTGCTGCTGTTCGCGCGCCATCCGCAGGCGCTGCGCCAGCACGCCGGCGCGCGGCTGCTGCTGTGGCTGCTGGCGGCGTACGTGGGGGCGGCGCTGCTGTCGGCGTTCGATGCGCTCGTGCCCGGCAAGAGCTGGGGCACGGTGGCGGCGCTGCTGCGCTACGTGCCGCTGGGGCTGTATGCGTGCTTTGCGATCCGCCGCGAAGCGCGCCTGCATGCGCTGTACCTGGGCGTCGCCGCGGTGGTCGGGCTGTGGGTGCTTGATGCATGGCTGCAGGCGCTGACCGGCTGGAGCCTGGGCGGCCATGCCGAGGCGGAGCGGATCTCCGGCATCTTCGGCGCGGACAACCTCAAGCTCGGCCCGGCGCTGGCGGTGCTGTCGCCGTTCGCGTTGTGGGCGGCGCGGAGGCGCTGGGGCTGGCGGGGGCTGGCCGCGGCCTTCCTGCTGCTGCTCGGCCCGGTGCTGCTGGCCGGTTCGCGCGCCGCCTGGCTGAGCTTCGCCCTGGTGGCGCTGGCGTTCGGCTGGCGCGAGGCGCGCTCGCCGCGGCGCTTCGCCGCGATCGCTGTCGCCGGCGTGCTGGCGCTGGCGCTGGCCGGCGCAGTCGCCTGGCAGGCCTCCACGCGCTTCCACGAACGGATGACGCGTACGCTGGCGGCGTTCGACGGCCACGAGCAGGGGCTGGACCAGGCGCTGTCCGGCCGGCTCGACATCTGGCGCACCAGCGCGCGGATGATCGCCGCGCATCCGTGGAACGGCGTGGGCGTGCGCGGCTTCCGCTACGCCTATCCGCACTATGCGCCGGCCGGCGACCACTTCCTGGTGGCCGAGCCCTGCGGTCCCGGCGAGGGCGCCTGCCATGCCCACCAACTGGTGCTGGAGGTGCTGGCCGAAACCGGCGCGGTCGGGCTGCTGCTGTGGCTCGCGGCCGCCGCGTGGGCGCTGCGGGCCTGGCGGCGCGCGGGAGCGGCGGCGCGGGAGCGGGCGTTTCCGGTGAGCGTGGCGCTGGGCGCGATGCTGTTCCCGCTGAATACGCACCTGGCGTTCTATTCGGCCTGGTGGGGGCTGCTGTTCGCCTGGCTGCTGGGGCTGTGGTGCGCCAGCCTGTATGCGGCCGGCAACCCCACCTGGCCGCACGACGAAAATCTCTCGCTGGAGACTCGCGATGGCGCGTGAGCCGCTGTCGGTGGTGCTGATCACCTACAACAATGCCGACACCCTGGAAGCCTGCCTGCGCGAGGTGGACTGGGCCGAGGAGATCGTGGTGCTCGATTCGGGTTCCACCGACGCCACGCTGGCGATCGCCGCGCGGCACGGTGCGCGCATCGCGGCGCACCCGTTCGACGACTACGGCCCGCAGAAGCAGCGTGCCTACGCGATGGCCAGCCACGACTGGATCCTCAACCTGGATGCCGACGAGATCCTGTCGCCGGGCACCCGCGAGGTGATCGAGCAGGCGCTGGAATCGCCGCGCCACGCCGGCTTCCGGTTGCCGCGGCGCGAGCGGATGTTCTGGACCGTGCAGCACCGGCGCAGTTGGCGCAACGGCCACCTGCGCCTGTTCGACCGCCGCCGCGGCGGCATGAACGACGTGGAGGTGCACGCGGCGGTGGAAGTGCGCGGCCCGGTGAAGACGCTGCGCCGCGCCGACTTCGTCAACGACGGCGACAGCGACATCGCCACCCGGGTGGAGAAGATCAACCGCTACACGACCGGCATGGTGGCGCACAAGCTGCGCAAGCGGCAGCGTTTCACCGGCCTGCGCATGGTGTGCTACCCGCCGCTGTTCTTCCTGCGCCAGTACGTCGGCAAGCGATACTTCCTCAGTGGCTGGGCCGGCTTCATCGCCAGCGTGTGCGGCGCGTTCTACGCTTTCCTGAAGTACGCCAAGCTGCACGAGGCGCGCGAACGCGCGCGCCGCGAGGATTCAGGCGGCCTGCGCTAGCGCCGTCTCCAGCTTCAGCGTCTGCAGCAGCATGTGGCAGGCATGGCGGCGCAGCGCCTCGCGCCTGCGGAAGGCCGAGCGGTGGCGACTTTCCACATCGCGCTCGTCGCGCTCGGCCTCCCGTGGCGGCAAGTCGTAGTAGCCCCGCCTGCCGGCCGTGCCGCCGCACTCGTTCCAGAAGCCGTCGTAGTCGGCCTTGATCTTGTCGGGCTTGCCAGCGAAGGGGTGCGAGGCATTGTCCACGCCTCGCACCCGTTCCACGTCCAGCGCCCCGGCCAGTGCGTAGGCCATCGACAGCAGCAGGTTCTTCGGCCGCAGGTTGTACGCCTGCCGGGTGAACTCGCGCACCGCTTCCAGCCCCATGCCGGGCTCGGCGCCCTGCACGCATCCGATCAGCAGGCTGCGGCCCTGGTCGCCCAGGGTGAAGATCAGCGAGGACAGCCGCCGTCCCTGCATGTCGAGCAGGTAGAGGCCGAGCTCGCCTTCCAGGCCCTTGTTGGCCGGACGGCGCAGCGCCAGCACGGCGTGGCCGCCGTCCTTGAGCGAGAGCCGCCCGTCCAGGCGCAATTCGCCGTCGACGTAGATCGCCTTCACCGTCGTCGCGGGCAGGCGCTGGATCAAGGTGGCGTAGTGGTCGCGCACGATGGCCAGGCGCTCGCCGGGGCGCAGCTCGCGGTTGATGTAGCCGTGGTGCCAGCGCTCGTGCAGGCGCGGCTGCACGGCGACGATGCGGCGCATCGGCAACGAACCGTAGAGGCATTCCAGCCACTCGCGCTGCGCCCGGTGGCGCAGCAGGCAGCGCCATGCGTATTTGGCGGCCTTGGCCCAGCGCCTGGCGCCGCGCGCGCCCCAGTCCCCGCGGTTGCGCATGGATCGCGCAAAGATCCGCCATGCCATAGTCGTCCTGCCTCGATATTGAAATGAGGCTATCTAGCGATGGCTTCCTTGCGCCAATCTGTCGGCGCCGCGAGGCCGGTAGGGCGAAGTTCAGCCTCGCCGCTCAATACACCGGCGGCGCGCCCGCCGGGCGGGTCTTGAAGCGCTTGTGCACCCACAGGTATTGCTCGGGCGCCTCGCGCACCATCTGTTCGATGCAGGCGTTGACGCGCGCGGTGTCGTCCAGCACGTCGCCGGTGGGGAACGGCTGCAGCGGCGCGCCCAGCCGCATCGCGTAGCCGCCCTCGGGCAGGCGGCGGTGGAAGAACGGGATCACCACGGCGCCGGACATCCTGGCCAGGTGGTGGGTGGCGGTGATGGTTGCCGCGGGGACGCCGAAGAACGGCACGAACACGCTGTCCTTGCTGCGCATGTCCTGGTCGGGCGCGTACCACAGCGTGCCGCCGCCGCGCAGGTATCTCACGGTGCCGCGCAGGTCGTCCTTCTCGAACATCGCCTCGGCGTAGCCGAGCCGCGCGCGCAGCACCGCCCACTCGAACACGGCCGAATCCATCCGCCGGTACATGCCGGCGATCGGGATGCGCCGCGAGACCAGCCGCGCGCACAGTTCCAGGTGCGAGAAGTGCCCGCCGACCAGCAGCACGCCCTTGCCCTGCGCGCGCGCCGCCTCCAGGTGCTCGATGCCTTCGAGGCTGACCGGCAGGCGCGCGACGGCCCGGTCCGAGCCCATCCAGCCCAGGGCGAACTCCACCATCATCAGGCCGATGTCACGCAGGTGCGCGTCGACCAGCGCCGCCCTCGCCGCGGCGTCGAGCGCGGGAAAGCACAGCGCGATGTTGGCCTCGGCGATCCGCCGCCGCGGCGAAGGAATGCGCATGACCAGGCCGCCGAGCCGGCGGCCCAGCCACAGCAGGGCCGGATAGGGCAGCCGCGCGATCAGCCAGATCGCGGCCGCGCCCAGCCACGCCGGCCAGTGGCGCGGCGCGAGCAGGGAGCGCGGGAAGGAAGGTCGGGGCATGCCGGGCATCGCGGCATTGTAGCGGCGCGGTGCCGGTCCGGCTCGCACGTGGACCGCTCGCTATACTGCGAAACCGCCAGGTGCCTCGCGGCAGGGGACTTTCGTTGCGCTATCTCTATATCTTGGTGATGTACCTGGTGACGCCGTTGATCGTGCTGCGCCTGCTCGCGCGCGGCGTGCGCTACCGCAACTACCACCGGCGCTGGCGCGAGCGCTTCGGCTTCTTCGAGACGCCCGGGCTGCGCGGCAGCATATGGGTGCACGCGGTCTCGGTGGGCGAGGTGAATGCGGCCGAACCCCTGATCAAGGCGCTGCGCACGGACTATCCGAACGCGCCGCTGGTGCTCACCACGGTGACGCCGACCGGCTCGGCGCGGGTGCGCCAGTTGTTCGGCGACAGCGTGTTCCACGTCTACCTGCCGTACGACCTGCCGTTCGCGGTGTCACGCTTCCTGCATCGGGTGCGGCCACGGCTGGCGATCATCGTGGAAACCGAGATCTGGCCGAACCTCTACCACGCCTGCAAGCGGCGCGGGATCCCGCTGATGATCGTCAACGCGCGCCTGTCCGAGCGGTCGCTGCGCGGCTACAAGCCCATGCTGGGGCTGGTGCGCTCGGCCCTGCGCAGCGTCCGGCAGATCGCCGCGCAGTCGCGCTCCGATGCCGCGCGCTATCGCCTGCTGGGAGCCGACCCCGAGCGGATCGTGGTCAGCGGCAACCTGAAGTTCGACATGCCGGTGCCCGACGGCGCCGTGGCGGCCGGCGCCGAACTGCGCTGCCAGTGGGGCGCGCGGCGGCCGGTATGGATCGCGGCCAGCACCCACGAGGGCGAGGAACTGCCGGTGCTGGAGGCGCACCTGGACGTGCTCAGGCGCCTGCCCGACGCACTGCTGCTGATCGCGCCGCGGCACCCGGAACGCTTCCGTGCGGTCGAGGGCTCGGTACGCAGCCTCGGCTTCTCGATGGCCACCCGCAGCGTCGACAAGGCGCCCTCGGCGGCCCATCAGGTCTTCGTGATCGACGCGATGGGCGTGCTGATGCCGTACTACGCGGCGGCCGACGTGGCCTTCGTCGGCGGCAGCCTGGTGCCGATCGGCGGCCACAACGTGCTGGAGCCGGCGTCGCTGGCGCGGCCCGTGCTGGTGGGGCCGCACACGTTCAACTTCGAGGAGATCACGCTCACCCTGATCCGCGAGGGCGGCGCATTGCTGGTGCCCGACGGCGCGCGGCTGGGCGGCGCGGTGCTGGAGCTGCTGCGCGACACCGTGCGGCGCGAGCACATGGGGCGGATGGCGCGCGAGGTGTTCGACAGCGAGCGCGGCGCGGTGCGCCGGGTGATGACGCTGATCGACACCCTGCTGCAGGAGTAGCCGCCGGCGCGGATGGCGCAAAGCGAAACGGCCGGATCGCTCCGGCCGTTTCTCCATGGTGCCGCGGGTGCGAGCCCGGTTACTGCAGCAGCGCGTTGATCGCTTCCACGTCCTTCAGGTCCGCGGTGCCGGCGGCCTGCTTCAGCAGCAGCTTGTTCAGCACGAACTGGTGGCGCGTCTGCGAGTAGTTGCTCTGTGCCTGGGTCAGGTTCTGCTGCGCGATCAGCACTTCGACGATGGTGCGGGTGCCGACCTCGAAGCCCGCCTGGCTAGCCGCCAGCGCGCTCTCGGCCGAGGTCACCGCGGCCTTGCTGGCCTCGACCTGGCTGATCCCGGCGATCACCGAGCGGTAATAGTTGAGCGTGTCGCGGGTGACCTGGCGGCGCTGGATCTCCAGCCCGTCCTGGGCGGCGTCGCGGTCGTAGATCGACTGGCGCACGCGCGACTGGGTCGCGCCGCCCTCGAAGATCGGCACGCGCAGGGTGAGCCCGATGGTGTTGCCGAAGCGGCCGTTGCCGGCCCCGGCGCCCTGCGACGACAGCCGGCCGTTCTCCAGCCAGGTGGAGTTCTTGCTGCGGATCAACTGGGCGTTGACGGTCGGCAGGTGGCCGGCGCGCGCCGAGTTGACGCTGTGGTTGGCCGCCTCGACGCTGTACTGCTGCGACAGGATGTTCGGGTTGGTCTTCAGCGCCTGGGCGACCCACGCGTTCGGGTCGTTCGGCGCCGGCGCGTCCATCGGCAGGTCGTCGCGCAGCTTCTTCAGGTCGGTCGCCGGCTTGCCGGTGATCTGGGTGAGCGCCTCGCGCATGTCGTTGAGCGTGTTCTCGGCGCTGATCACCTGTGCGGTGGCCAGGTCGTGCTGCGCCTTGGCGTCGTAGACGTCGGTGATCGCCGACAGGCCCACGTCGAAGCGCTGCTGCGCCTGGTCGAGCTGGCGCTTGAACGAGGCTTCGCTGGCCTTGGCGAATTCCAGCGCGTCCTCGCTGGTCAGCACGTTGAAGTAGGCCTGGGTCACCCGCACGAACAGGTTCTGCAGCGCGGCCTGGTACAGCTCGCTCTGCGCGTCGGACTGCGAGTGCGCGGCGCGCAGGTTGGCGATCTTGCTCAGGTCGAAGATGGTCTGGTCGACCTCGCCGGAGATCGTGCGGGTGCGGCTGTGGCCGAAGTCGTACGTATCGCCGTTCTCGTCCCGGCCCTTGCCGCCGTTGCTCGACTGGTTGAGGGTCAGGCCGGCGGAGATCTGCGGCAGCAGCAGCGCGCGGTTCTGCGCGACGCCCTCGTGGACCGACAGCCGGGTCGCATCCGCCTGCGACAGCACCGGGTCATTGGTGCGTGCTTCTCGGTATGCATCCAGCAGGTCCTCGCCGTGACCGGGCAGCGCAACCGCCGACAGGGCCAGTGCAAGGGTAAGAAGCTTCAAGCGCATTGGGTCGCCTCGTGGGAATCGTGGGTGGGAATTTCAGAAAACGAACCGGCGCGGCGGTTCGGCATGCGCCAGGTAGGGCAGGTCGGTTTCCAGCAGGATCGTCTCGCGGTAGCGGCCCGAGCCTTCGTGCGTGAGCAGCACCAGTTGTTGCGCCGGCGATTCGCCGCGCACCGCCAGCAGGCGGCCGCCCGGCTTCAGCCAGCCGAGGAAGCGCGGCGGGATCTGCCACACCGCGCCGGTCACCGCCAGCGCGTCGAACAGGCCGGCGGGCTGCCAACCGTGGACGGCCTCGCCGGTCACCAGCTCGACGTTGCCGATGCCGGCGGCCTGCAGCCGCTGCGCGGCGGCGGCGGTGAAGTCGGCATGCATGTCGATGCTGGTCACCTGCGCGGCCAGGCTGGCCAGGCAGGCGGTGAGGAAGCCCGAGCCGGTGCCGATCTCCAGCACCCGGTCTTCCGGCTGCAGGTCGAGCGCCTGCAGCACGCGGCCTTCCAGCACCGGCTTCATCATCACCTCGCCGTGGCCCAGCGGCAGGCACACGTCGGCGAAGGCCAGCCCGCGATGCTCGGGAGCGACGAAATCCTCGCGGCGGACGCGGGCCAGCACGTCGAGCACGCGGGCATCGAGCACGTCCCAGGGGCGCACCTGGTTCTCCACCATGTTCTGTCGCGCCTGCTCGAAATTCATCGCCATCTCAGCTGGTGTCCCGTCGAAATCGAAAAAGGTCAAAAAGGATAAGCGGTTAGGCCATTTCCGACAATCACTAGCCTGCGGCCTGGGGCACGCCGCTCGAAGTGCCGGAAGTCATCGCGCTGGCCTGACGGAAGTCATGCGTGGCGCGGTGTCCGCGGACACTCAGGCGCTCAGGCGGCGCTCCGACGAGAGGCCGCCGCCGATCGACGGCAGGCGCTGCATGGCCTCGGCCACCAGTGCGTACAGGCTGGCGTCCAGCCGCCGCAGGCGGGTCGCCAGGTCGGTGCCGCCGCGCTGCTGCGCGGCCAGGCACAGCCAGGCCAGCCAGCGCGCCAGCCGGTGGCGGTCGACCACGTCCAGCGCCGCCAGCGCCAGGCGGGCGCGGAACGCCTGGGAACGCGCCCCGGCCCGGGTGCGTTCCAGCCAGATGCCCAGCGTGCGCTGGGCATGGCGGTACACTGGACTGAGTTGGAGTTCGGCGCTCGTGCTGGACATGGCGGATATTTCCGAAGGCAACTGGAATAGTCGGGACACTGGAAATAATTGAACCGATGCGTATAATAAAGTCGATTTTGTCATTTGTGAAGGTGTCGCCATGAACTCCGCCGTGCAAACCAAGCCCCAGGGACCTGGCCGCCCGAAGGACATGGAGAAGCGTGCGGCGATCCTGGAAGCGGCCAAGAGCCTGTTCATCCGCAACGCCTTCGCCGGCACCAGCATGGACGCGGTGGCCGCCGAGGCGGGCGTGTCCAAGCTCACCGTCTACAGCCATTTCGGCGACAAGGACAACCTGTTCCGCGAGGTGATCCGCGCCCACGTGCACGACCTGCTGCCGGAAGACACCTACCATTTCGACGCCGGCGACGACATCCGCGAGACCCTGCTGCGGGTGGCGCTGACCCATGCGCGCCTCGACTGCGACCAGCAGACCGTGGGCACCTTCCGGGCGATCCTCAGCGACTGCCGCCAGGGCAACCCGCGCTACGGCAGGCTGATCTGGGAAGAAGGGGCGATGCGCACGCATGGCCTGATGGAACGCCTGCTGCAGCAGGCGGTTGACGCCGGCCGCCTGGAGATCGACGACGTGCCGCGCGCGGCCGGCCAGTTCATCGCGCTGATCAAGGGCAACCTGATGATGCGGCGCATGTTCGGCTGCGTGGAATGCAACGACAGCTACGCCGCCGAGATCGAGGCCACCGCCCGCGCCGGCGTGGACATGTTCCTGCGCGCCTACCTGCCGCGCTGAACGCGCTCGCCTGAATCCCCGCTTCGTGCTTGAATAGCCCCCTTGAAGCGGGGGTGCCGACCACGGTCGGCTGAGAGAGTCCCTTCGAACCTGATCCGGTTAGCACCGGTGTAGGGAGCTTCGCCGCACGGCGCCGGCCGTGCGTCCGGCGCCGCCGCTTCGGCCGTCCCGCGCGAACCCTTCGCGCGGTACCCGCACCTCCCCGGTGCGGTCCCTCCAGCCCGAAGCAGGACGACACGCCGATGAATGCCCAGCCCTCCGACCTCGCGCGCGCCGCGCAGGAACTTTCCGAAGCCGTCGTGCGCCCGATCCCGGGTTCGCGCAAGGTCTACGTGCAGGGCAGCCGGCCCGACCTGAAGGTGCCGCTGCGCGAGATCGGCCAGGCGCAGACGCCGACCCTGTTCGGCGGCGAGGCGAATCCGGCGGTCACCGTGTACGACACCTCCGGCCCGTACACCGACCCGGACTACGCCGTCGACCTCGCGGCCGGCCTGCCGGCCCTGCGCGCCGCATGGATCGCCGAGCGCGGCGACACCGAGCAACTGCCCGGGCTCAGCTCCGAATTCGGGCGTCGGCGCGCGGCCGATCCGAAGCTCGACCCGCTGCGCTTCGCCGGCACGCGCGCGCCGCGCCGGGCGAAGGCGGGCGCCAACGTCACCCAGATGCACTACGCGCGGCGCGGCATCGTCACGCCGGAGATGGAGTACATCGCGATCCGCGAGAACCAGAAGCTGGAGGCGCTGGCCGGCAGCGCGCTGCTGGAGCAGCACCCGGGCCAGCCGTTCGGCGCGGCGCTGCCCGCACGCATCACGCCGGAGTTCGTGCGCGACGAGGTGGCCCGCGGCCGCGCCATCATTCCCTGCAACATCAACCACCCGGAAAGCGAGCCGATGATCATCGGCCGCAACTTCCTCACCAAGATCAACGCGAACATCGGCAATTCCGCCGTGTCCTCGGGCATCGCCGAGGAGGTGGAGAAGCTGGTGTGGTCGATCCGCTGGGGCGGCGACACGGTGATGGACCTGTCCACCGGCAAGCACATCCACGAGACGCGCGAGTGGATCATCCGCAACTCGCCGGTGCCGATCGGCACGGTGCCGATCTACCAGGCGCTGGAAAAGGTCGACGGCGTGGCCGAGAACCTCACCTGGGAAATCTTCCGCGACACCCTGATCGAGCAGGCCGAGCAGGGCGTGGACTACTTCACCATCCATGCCGGCGTGCTGCTGCGCTTCGTGCCGCTCACCGCCAGGCGGGTCACCGGCATCGTCTCGCGCGGCGGCTCGATCATGGCCAAGTGGTGCCTCGCGCACCACAAGGAGAACTTCCTCTACACCCACTTCGAGGACATCTGCGAGATCATGAAGGCGTACGACGTCGCCTTCTCGCTCGGCGACGGGCTGCGCCCGGGCTGCATCGCCGACGCCAACGACGCGGCGCAGTTCGGCGAGCTGGACACCCTCGGCGAGCTGACCCGGATCGCCTGGAAGCACGACGTGCAGGTGATGATCGAGGGGCCCGGCCACGTGCCCATGCACCTCATCAAGGAGAACATGGAGCGCCAGCTGGAGAAATGCGCCGAGGCGCCGTTCTATACGCTCGGGCCGCTCACCACCGACATCGCGCCGGGCTACGACCACATCACCAGCGCGATCGGCGCGGCGATGATCGGCTGGTTCGGCACGGCGATGCTCTGCTACGTGACGCCGAAGGAGCACCTGGGCCTGCCCAACAAGCAGGACGTGCGCGACGGCATCATCGCCTACAGGATCGCCGCGCATGCGGCGGACCTCGCCAAGGGCCACCCGGGCGCGCAGGTGCGCGACAACGCGCTCAGCAAGGCGCGCTTCGAGTTCCGCTGGGACGACCAGTTCAACCTCGGCCTGGACCCGGAGAAGGCGAAGGAATTCCACGATGAGACCCTGCCCAAGGATGCCCACAAGAGCGCGCACTTCTGCTCGATGTGCGGGCCGAAGTTCTGCTCGATGAAGATCACCCAGGACGTGCGCGACTACGCCGCCGAGCACGGCACCGGCGAGGCCGAGGCGCTGGCCGAGGGCATGGCCGGGAAGGCCGCCGAATTCCGCGCGCAGGGGGCCGAGGTGTACCGCAAGGCGTAGTCCCGCGGCCTCCCGGCCGGACGCGCGGGGTGGCCGGGCGGCGGCGTGCGGTCCGGCCCGCCGGGCCGGGCCGGCTTTGACGCCGCCGCTACATCGCGTGGCTAGACTAGGTCGGCCGCAGCCATACGCCACGCGAAGGAACTCCCACCATGGCCACTACGTCGAAGCCGTTTCTTTCCGATATCGAGACCATCCGCAAGCGTGCGCGCGAGCACATGAAGCGCGGCGCGGTCACCGACAGCTACACGCTGGACCGCGATACGGTACTGAAGCTGCTGAACGAGGCGCTGGCCACCGAGATCGTGTGCGTGCTGCGCTACAAGGCGCATTACTACCTCGCTTCCGGCATCAACGCGAAGAGCGTGGCGGCCGAATTCCTCGAACACGCCAACGAGGAACAGCAGCACGCCGACCAGATCGCCGAGCGCATCACCCAGCTCGACGGCACACCCAACTTCGAGCCGGACGGCCTGTCCACCCGCAGCCACGCCGAGTTCGTGGTGCCGGAGGATCTGGCCTCCATGATCGAGGAGAACCTAGTCGCCGAACGCATCGCGATCGACAGCTACCGCGAGATCATCAACTACGTCGGCGACCAGGACACCACCACCAAGCGCATGCTCGAAGGCATCCTGGCGATGGAGGAAGAGCACGCCGAGGACATGAAGACGCTGATGGAGGATTTCGGCAAGAAGGGCGAGCCCGCCAAGCCGGGCAAGCGCAAGGCGTGAGGGTCGCCCGGCCCGGCTCGCGCCGGGCCGGATGCCGGCCGCCGCGCAGGCGGCCCATGCTGCCGTGAGTGGGGAGAAACGACATGAACCAGTACGACGCCGCACGATCGAGCGCTTTCGCGGACATGGCGGAGCACCTGCGCCGCAACTGGGGTTGGCTGATGGCGCTGGGCGTGCTGCTGCTGATCCTCGGCGTCATTGCTCTGGCGGATTCGGTGGCGGCCACGGTGGTGTCGGCGCTCGTGTTCGGCTGGATCCTGCTGGTCGCAGGCATCGTCGAAGGCGTGCAGGCGTTCCGGCACCGTGCCAGCGGCCACCTGCTGCTGCACGTGCTGAACGCGGTGCTGGCCCTCGTCGTGGGTGTCGTGCTGTTGCAGAATCCCGTCGGCGGCGCGATCGGCCTGACCCTGCTGCTGGCGGTCTACTTCGTGGTGGCCGGCGTGTTCCGCATCGTGGCGGCCTGGAGCACGCATGCCCCCGGGCGGGGCTGGTTGATCTTCAACGGGATCGTGACCCTGGTGCTCGGCCTGCTGGTATGGTCTCAATGGCCGGTCAGCGGCCTGTGGGTGATCGGCGTGTTCATCGGCATCGACCTGATCGTCGCCGGCTGGTCGCAGATAATGACCGCCATGGCGGTGCGCAACCTGCCTGCGCGGGCCTGAGGGTTCGCATCCGCCGCTAGCGTCCCGAAGAGGATGGCCAGCCGCTCAGCGCCAGCTTGCCGATGCTGGCGCCCGATTCCAGCCGGCGATGCGCCTCGCGCAGGTTCTCGGCGCTGATCGGCGCCAGCGTGTCGCGGCGTATGTCCTTCAGTTCGCCGGCGTCGACCAACTGCGCCACGCGGGCAAGGATGCGGCCCTGCTCGGCCATGTCCGGCGTGCGGAAGCGCGGGCGCGCGAACATCATTTCCCAGTGGATGCCGATGCACTTGGCCTTGTAGGGGTCGCCGATCCTGAGCGCGCCCTTCGGCTCCACGATCAGGCCGAGGTGGCCCTGCGGCGCCAGCAGTTCGCCCAGCGCGTCCCAGTAGCGGTCGGTGTCCGCCAGATTGATGGCGGCATCGACCTGCGCGAAGCCGAGTGCCGCCAGTTGCGGCGCCAACGGCTGGCGATGGTCGACCACGTGCTGCGCGCCCATCGCGCGGCACCAGTCCGCGCTCTCGGGGCGCGAGGCGGTGGCGACCACGGCGAAGCCGGCGCGCCGCGCCAGCTGGATCGCGATGGAGCCCACGCCGCCGGCGCCGCCGATCACCAGCAGCGACTTGCCCGCGCCGCCGCGTTCGCTGTCGAACGGCATGCGCTGGAACAGCAGCTCCCACGCGGTGATCGCCACCAGCGGCAGCGTGGCCGCCTGGGCGAAGTCCAGCGTGCGCGGCATCGCCGCCGCCAGCCGCACGTCGACCAGCTGGTATTCGGCGTTGCTGCCCGGGCGGGTGACGTCGCCGGCGTAGTACACGCGGTCGCCGGGCCGGAAGCCCTGCACGGCGTCGCCCGCCGCCTCGACCGTGCCGGCGGCGTCGTAGCCCAGCACCTTCGGCTGTGCCTCCACCTGCGGCTTGGGCGAGCGCACCTTGGTGTCCACCGGGTTCACCGAGACGGCTTGCACGCGCACCAGCAGATCGTGCGCGCCGGGTTCCGGCCGGGGCAGCTCCACGTCGAGCAGCGATTCGGGATCGTCGATGGGCAGGTAGCGGGTGAGGGCGACGGCTTTCATGGGTTCGGCTCCGTGGGGACGGGATACGCGGCCACCGGCGGCGGATTGCGCTCGGCGAACTGGCCGTTCCAGTAGGGATAGTAAGGATACGGCGGCATCACCGCGCTGGCGGCGTCCAGCGCCGCGACCTGCGCGGGCGCGAGGTTCCAGCCGACCGCGCCGAGGTTGTCGGCGAGCTGCCGCTCGTTGCGCGCGCCGATCAGCACGCTGGACACGGTGGGGCGCTGGAGCAGCCAGTTGATCGCCACCTGCGGCACCGTACGGCCGGTTTCCGCGGCGACGGCTTCCAGCGCATCCACCACGCGGTACAGCCGTTCCTCGTCCACCGGCGGCGCGAAGCCGGCGGTGTCGTGCAGGCGGCTGCCGGCGGGCAGCGGCTGGCCGCGGCGGATCCGGCCGGTGAGGCGGCCCCAGCCCAGCGGGCTCCACACGATGGCGCCCAGCCCCTGGTCCTGGCCCAGCGGCATCAGCTCCCATTCGTAGTCGCGGCCGACCAGCGAGTAGTACGCCTGGTTGGCGACGAAGCGCGCGCGGCCGTGGCGGTCGGCGGCGGCCTGCGATTTCATGATCTGCCAGCCGGAGAAGTTCGACACGCCGAGATAGCGCAGCTTGCCTGCGCGCACCAGGTCGTCTAGCGTGGACATCACCTCGTCCACCGGCGTCATCGCGTCGAAGTGGTGCAGTTGCAGCAGGTCGATCCAGTCGGTGCCGAGCCGCTTCAGCGCGCGCTCCACGCCGCCGATCAGGTGATGGCGCGAGGCGCCTGCGTCGTTCGGGCCGTCGCCCGCGCGCAGCGTCAGCTTGGTGGAGACGATGGCGCGGTCGCGGCGGCCCTTCAGCGCGGCGCCGAGGATTTCCTCCGAGGCGCCGTCCGAATAGACGTCCGCGCTGTCGAACAGGTTGGCGCCGGCGTCCAGGCAGAGGTCGACCAGGCGCTTCGCCTCGGCGACGCCGCTGCTGCCCCAGGCGCTGAACAGCGGGCCCTTGCCGCCGAAGGTGCCGGCGCCGAAGCCCAGCGCGGGTACCTTGAAGCCGGAACGGCCGAGGAAACGGTATTCCATGATGAATCTCCGTTGGTGGGAAGGCATTCGTACCGAAGCGTGTTCAATGAGGTGAGGCGCCTCGGCTTCTATCGACTCGTCATTCCGGTATCGACTCGTCATTCCGGCGCAGGCCGGAATCCAGCGGCCGCGAGGCTCGAGTGACCGTGGCCGCTACTGGATGACCGGGCCTTCGTCTGTTGAAAAGCGCCTCCGGCCTTCGCCGCGATGACGATCCGGGTCCGGTGGCCGCCGCCGGCAATGAAGTCGTTCTCTGGCCGTGCCTCGTGTGAGCGGCATGCGTCAGGCCTGCGGGCAGACTGCGGCCGCCCGGGCGGGGCGCCGGCCGCGCAGCGCGTATGCCGCCAGCGCGATGCCGACCACCGTCACCAGCGTGGCGACCCACGGCAGCGCGGCCAGCCCGGCGCCGCGCGCGATGGCCTGGCTGCCCAGCCACGCGCCCAGCGCGTTGGCCAGGTTGAACGCGCCGATGTTGAGGCTGGAGGCCAGGCTGGGGGCGTCGGCGGCCTGGCGCAGGATCCACAACTGCAGCGGCGCCACGGTGGCGAACATCGCCATGCCCAGCAGGCCGGTGAACAGCACCATCGACCACGGCGCATGCTGCGCGAAGCCGAACACCGCCAGCACCGCGGCCAGCGCCGCCAGGGTGCCGATCAGCGCGCTGGACAGGCGGCGGTCGGCGAGCCGGCCGCCGAGCGGGTTGCCGATCGCCATGCCCAGGCCGAACACCAGCAGCACCGGCGAGACCATCGCGTCGCCGAAGCCGGTGACGCGGGTCAGCAGCGGCTCGATGTAGGTGTAGACCACGAACACGCCGGCGAAGCCGAACACCGTGGTGGCGAGGCCGAGCAGCACCGGCGCGCCGGCGATGGCGCGCAGTTCCGTGCCCAGCGCCGCGGGCGCGGTTTCGCCGCGGGTGGGCGGCACCAGCACGGCCAGCGCCAGCATCGCCAGCACGCCGATCGCGGTCACCGCCCAGAACGCCGCATGCCAGCCATGGTGCAGGCCCAGCCATGCGCAGGCCGGCACGCCGACCAGGGTGGCCAGCGCCAGGCCGTTGAACATGGTGGCGATGGCCGATGCCTTGCGCTGCTCGGGCACCAGCGAGGTAGCCACCACCGCGCCCACGCCGAAGAAGGTGCCGTGCGCCAGCGAGGTGAGCACGCGCGCGGCCATCAGCGCGGCATAGCTTCCGGCCAGCGCGCAGGCGAGGTTGCCCAGGGTGAAGGTCGCCATCAGCCCCAGCAGCACCGCCTTGCGCGGCAGGCGGCGGGTGGCCAGGGTGATCGCCGGCGCGCCCACGAACACGCCGAAGGCGTAGCCGGAGATCAGCAGGCCGGCGGTGGCGATGCTCACGCCGAGGTCGCCGGAAACCTGCTGCAGCAGGCCCATGATCACGAATTCGGTGGTGCCGATGCCGAAGGCGCCGACGGCCAGCGCGTACAGCGCCGGCGGGGTACGGGAAAGAGGGGAAGCCATGGTGTCGCTCTCCTTGACGAAGCGCGCAGCCTAGGCACTTGTACTATCAACAGAAACCATCAAGATGGCGATTCATTTTCAATGATTCGTTGAAAAACTATGGATCGCCTGGACGACCTCGCCCTGTTCCTGCGCGTGCTGGACCAGGGCTCGATCAGCGCCGCCGCGCGCAGCCTGGACATCTCGGTGGCGGTGGCCAGCCAGCGCCTGCAGCGGCTGGAGCGCGGTCTGGGCGTGCGGCTGCTGCAGCGGACCACGCGGCGCCTGCATCCCACCCCGGAAGGGCGGCTGCTGGCCGAGCAGGGCCGCGCGCTGGTCGAGGACCTGGACGCGCTGACCGCAGACCTGCGCCAGAGCGCCGGCAGCGTGTCCGGCACCCTGCGCGTGACGATGTCGGCCGCGTTCGGCCGCCAGTACATCTCGCCGCTGCTGCCCGAGTTCATGGCGCGCTATCCGAAGCTGCGCCTGTTCGCCCACCTCAGCGACGAGCTGGTGGACGTGGTGGGCGCCGGCTACGACCTCGCCATCCGCATCGGCGCGCTGGACGACTCCAGCCTGGTCGCGCGCCGGCTCGCGTCGAACCGCCGGCTGCTGTGCGCCTCGCCCGACTACCTGCGCCGGCACGGCCGCCCGCGCACGCCGGCCGAGCTGGCGAAGCACGAATGCGTGCTGCTGTCCGGGCGCGACGGCCGGCAGGACGTGTGGCGCCTCGTCGACCGCCACGGCCGCGAGCATGCGGTGCGCGTGCAGGGGCGCTTCGAGACCACGCTGGGCGAGCTGATCCGCGATGCGGTGCTGGCCGGGCAGGGCATCGCCCTGCATTCGCTGTGGCACGTGCACGAGGAACTGGCCGACGGCCGGCTGGAAGCGGTGCTGCCCGACTACGCCCCGCCCGAGAGCGCGATCTGGGCGGTGACGCCGCAGCGGCGGCTGGTGCCGCCGCGGGTGCGCGCCTTCACCGATTTCCTGGCCGGGAAGCTGGGCGATCCGCCGCCGTGGGAGCGCCGGCGCGTTCCGTAGCGCAAGGTCGGCGGCCGTTGCGGATGCGCGTTGTAAGCTTGGCCGCGTCGCTTGCCGCACGATTCGTTGCCGCACAAACCAAGGAAGCCGTTCATGCAGCCGCAGACCTCCACGTCCCCCTCGCGCCACGGCCTGGTACGCGCCGTCGTGCTGATTTTCGCCGTCCTGGTCCTGGCCGTGTGCGCCCTGATGTGGTGGTGGGACACCGAGCCGGCGCCGTTCGACCCGATGGCCGTCGCCAAAAGCCGGATGGCCGAACGCCAGCGGCCGATGGCGGTGGGCGTCGTCACCACGTCCACCCTGATCGAATCGGTGCAGGTGCTGCTGGACAAGCGCGGCGGCTACCTGAGCAACGACAAGCTGCCGCCCGGCGTGCTGATGGACAACCTGCCGAACTGGGAATTCGGCTCGCTGACCGCCTCGCGCGACCTGGTGCGCGCGCTGCGCAACGACTTCAGCCGCTCGCAGACGCAGTCGACCGAGGACAAGGACCTGGCCGACGCCGATCCCCTGCTCAACAGCCCCAACGACCGCTGGCTGCTGCCCAGCTCGGAGAGCCAGTACCGCAAGGCGATCCGCCACCTGGACGGCTATCTCGACCGCCTCGGCGACAACGACGACGGCAACGCGCACTTCTACGCGCGCGCCGACAACCTGGCCGACTACCTGCAGGTGGTCTCGGCGCGGCTCGGCTCGCTATCGCAGCGGCTGTCGGCCAGCGTGGGCCAGATCCGGCTGGACACGGTGCCCTCGGCGGACGTGCCGGCCGGCGCCAGCACGGCGCCTGCGCCGGGCGGCGGCCAGTTGGTGAAGACGCCGTGGACGAAGATCGACGACAACTTCTACGAGGCGCGCGGCTACACCTGGACGGTGCTGGCCCAGCTCAAGGCGATCCAGCACGATTTCGGCCCGATCCTGCGCAGCAAGAACGCCGACGCCAGCCTGGGCCAGGTGATCCGCGAGCTGGAGGAGGCGCAGAAGCCGCTGCACAGCCCGATGGTGCTCAACGGTTCGCCCTACGGCTTCTTCGCCAACCACTCGCTGGTGCTGGCCAACTACGTGTCGCGCGCCAACGCGGCGATCATTGACCTGCGCGAGCTGCTCAAGCGCGGCTGAGCACGCGCGGTTTCCGGCGCGGGAAGCATTCCCGCGCCGGGCCGGCCGCGGCCGCTACCGGATCGTCAGGCGGTAGACGAAGGTGAGGTCGGTGCCGTTGCTGTCGTGGTTGTGCCGCACGAGGGTGTGCGTGCCGGGCGACATCGGGCGGAACATCATGAAGTAGCCGTAGACCACGCTGGGCTGGTAGGCGCCGGTGAGGCAGGGATCGAACTGCGCCTCGCTGGGATCGCCCTTGAGCGCGAACAGATCCTCCGAGGTATAGATGTAGCGCTTCGGATTGAAGATCGGCCGCCCGTCCAGCCTGAGGTCGAGTTCGTCGACCATGTTGTAGTTGCGCGCGTCGGCCACCAGGAAGTCGTACAGCGACTGCCCCGGCTTCGGCCCGAAGCTGGGATCGGGGCACGGCCAGTCGTCGGCGATGCTGCCGATCTGCAGGAAGATCGCCTTGCCCCGCGGGATCGTGCAGCTTCGCGTATAGGTGCCGGACGACGGCGCGGCGATCGGCGCCAGTTGCCATACCGGCCCGGACTGGTCCACCGCGCAGTCCGCGCCGGTGGGGTCCAGGTACGGGTTGTGCTCGAACGGCTGCGCGTAGATCCACTGCCAGTTGAGTTCGGCCCAACTGGCGATGCTCTTGCCGAAGGGCCGCGAGTCCTTCGGGTACAGCATGGGGTTGAGCCAGTCGTCCAGCGACGACGGCTCGGCCGCCCAGGCCGCGGAGGTCATGCAGCAGGCGGCGAGCAGGGCGCACAGGGTCTTGGTCATGGCCGTTCTCCTTGCAGGCTGGGGGCGGGGCGCGTGGGGGAGGCGCCGTCGCCATCGTGGGGACGCATCGAACGGGAGCGTCGCCAGCATCGCTCCGGGAGGGCGGGGCCGCTTTCAGAAACGTGCGCGGTTCGCGGCAGGGCGCGGGCCGCGCATGGCGGCCCGTCCGCGCAGCCGTTTCGCCGGCTCCGCGGACGGCGCCGGGGGTATGATCCGGCCATCGGGAAAGACGCTTGGCGGAGGCGGGCGGATGTCGATCCTGCAGGTCGTCCTACGATCGTCCTCGTTCACCGTGGTGGACCAGGTCTGCCGGCATCCGCGGGTGAACTGCGGCGGCCCGAGCGGCGACGAGCCGGCGCGCTTCATCTTCACCCGCCGCGGCTCGTTCGCGGTGCACGCGGGCCGGCGGACCTGCTTCGCGCAGCCGGGCAAGGCGGTGCTGGTGCGCAGGAACGTCGAGTACCGCATCGCGCATCCGGACGCCGGCGGCTGCGACTGCTGCACCGACGTGTGGATCGACGATGCCGTGCTGGACATGCTCGGCATGGGCGGCGCGGCCGAGCCGCCGTGCCGCGAATTCCCCCACGACCTCGAATTCCAGCGCACCCACCTGGAGATGTTCCACGGTTTCCGGCACGACGGCGATGCGGCGCGGGAGGCGGACGAAGTGCTGCTGGACGTGCTCGGCTGCCTGCTGCGCCCGGACGGTGCGGGCCGCGCGCGCCCGCGCAGCGCCGTGGCGGCGCGGCAGGTGGCGCGGGTCGAGGAGGCCATCGTCGGCCACGCCGGGGACAACCTCGGGATCGATGCGCTGGCGAGGCTCGCCGGCTGCTCGCCGTTCCACCTGTGCCGGATCTTCCGCGAGAGCACCGGGCACTCGCTGCGCCAGTTCCGCCTGCGGCTGCGGCTGGGCGACGCGCTGGGGCGGCTGGGCGAGGGCGAGGAGGACCTGGCGGCGCTGGCCTGCGACGTGGGCTTCAGCAGCCACAGCCACATGACCGAGGCGTTCCGCAGGGCGCTGGGCGCGTCGCCGCGGGTGCTGCGCGAGGAACTGCGGCACAGCGACCTGCGGCGCCTGAAGGGGCGCCTGCGGGCGATGCCGTCGATGGGGCGGCACGCGCCGGCGCGGGGCTAGCGCGGCGCGTGCGGGCCGGTCAGGCCTTGCCGTTGGCCTGGTAGCGGGCGATGCCGGCGGTGATCTCGGCCTTGGCCTCGTCGGCGCCGACCCAGCCTTCCACCTTCACCCACTTGCCCTTCTCCAGGTCCTTGTAGTGCTCGAAGAAGTGGCCGATGCGCTCCAGCCAGTGCGGCGACACGCCCTTGATGTCGTCGATGTGCGCGTAGCCGGGGAAGATCTTCGGCGCGGGGATCACGACCAGCTTCTCGTCGCTGCCGGCCTCGTCGGTCATCTTCAGCATGCCGACCGGGTGGCAGCGGATCACCGAGCCGGGGATCAGCGGCAGCGGCAGGATCACCAGCGCGTCCAGCGGGTCGCCGTCGCCGCCCAGGGTGCCCGGCACGTAGCCGTAGTTGCACGGGTAGCGCATCGGGGTGGACAGGATGCGGTCGACGAAGATCGCGCCGCTTTCCTTCTCCACTTCGTACTTGACCGGTTCGGCGTCCTTGGGAATCTCGATGACGACGTTGATTTCGTCCGGCACGCTGCGGCCGGCGGGGACGTGATGCAGACCCATGGGGTGTCCTTGCAGAACGGAGGAAAGAAGGCCGGCAAGGATACGGCAAATCCTGTTGCGCCGCAGCAGATCGCGTGCGCGCGGTTCATCCGCGGGCTAGCGGAAAGGCCGCTCGCGCAGCCACTTCGTGGCGATCCATTTCTCGCCGCGCTGCACCGGCAGGCCGGCGTGCAGCGACACGCCGTCGTTGGCCTCGTAGGCGAAATAGACGGCCGAACCGCGCAGCGCGGTCACCGTGAGGCCGAGGTTGGGGAAGCCGGTGCCGCCGCCGGCCTCGGGCGTGTTGAGGTACATCACCACGCTGGCGACGCGCTGGCCGCCGCGCGCGGTGACCGCCGCGAAGCCCGGCTGGCCAGGGTCGAACCAATCGTAGTGCGGCTCGTACTCCTGGCCGGGCAGGTAGTGCAGCACCTGGAGCCCTTCGCCGTGCTCCACCGGCAGGTCGAACAGGTCGGCGATGCGCTGCTCGATGCGCGCCACCAGCGGCGATTCGCCGAGCGCGAAGAACATGCCCGCGCTGGTGCGGCTGGCGTCGACCTGCTGCGTGCCGTCGACCGCCACCGTGCGCGCGCGCTGCAGGCGCGGCCGCGCCTGCCCGATCAGCCCCTCGCACTCGTCGTCCGCGAGCATGTGTTCCAGCACGCGCAGCGGGGGGCGGTCGAGGCCGAGCGCGATGCGGACCTCATGGCCGTCGATGCGCGCCAGCGGGCCCGCGGGATGGCGCGTGCGCCGGCCGGCCGGCCTCTCGACCGTGCCGCGCAGCGCCTCGGCGGGGAGGTTGAGCACCTCGGCCACGATGCGCCGGCTCGCCCGCGCCTCGTAGCCGGCCTGGCGGAGCAGTTCCAGCACCTCCGGCACGCCGTGGCCGGCGCGGGCGGTGTCGAGTATCCATTGCCGCAGTTCGTTGCGGATCGTCGGTGTCTTCATGCGGAGCGTGGGCCCGCCCGGGAAGCCGGCGCGGAGGGCGGTTGACGGGCCGCCTACTCTACGCGAGTCGCGGCCGGCGCGNNGGGGCCGCCTTGCAAGGCCGCCCCGCCGCCGGCTTGCGCCGGTTACTTCACGTGTTCCCACAGGTAGGTGTAGCCCAGCGCGCTCATGAACGCCGCCTGCTTGTTGTCGGCCGCAGCACCGTGGCCGCCCTCGACGTTCTCGTAGAAGCTGGCGTCGTAGCCCAGCGCGCGCATCTTGGCGTACATCTTGCGCGCGTGCACCGGGCCGACGCGGTCGTCGCGGGTCGAGGTGGTGAACAGTACCGGCGGATACTTCTGGCCCGCCCTGGCGTTGGTGTACGGCGAGAAGGTCTTGATCCACGCCCACTCGGCGGGCTTGTCCGGATCGCCGTACTCGGCCATCCACGACGCGCCGGCCGAGAGATGGGTGTAGCGCCGCATGTCGAGCAGGGCCACCTGGCTGACGATGGCGCCGTACAGTTGGGGGTACAGCGTGAGCATGTTGCCCATCAGCAGGCCGCCGTTGCTGCCGCCCATCGCGGCCAGGTGCTTCGGCGAGGTGACCTTGCGCGCGAACAGGTCCTCGGACACCGCGGCGAAGTCCTCGTACGCGCGCAGCCGGTTGGCCTTCAGCGCGGCCTTGTGCCAGCGCGGACCGTACTCGCCGCCGCCGCGGATGTTGGCGATCACGTAGACGCCGCCCTTTTCCAGCCAGGCGCGGCCCATGCTGCCGCTGTAGCCCGGCTGGAGCGAGATCTCGAAGCCGCCGTAGCCGTACTGCAGGGTCGGGTTGTTGCCGTCGAGCTTGAGCTGCTTGGGCGCGATCTCGAAATAGGGCACGCGGGTGCCGTCCTTGGAGCGGGCGAAGTGCTGGCTGACCCGGTACTTCGAAGCGTCGAAGAAGCTCGGGCTGTCCTTCAGCGCCACCGGCTCGCCCTGGCCGAGCGTGCCGTAGTACAGCGTGGTCGGCTGCAGGAAGCCCGACACGGTGAGGAAGTAGTCGTCGCTGTCGTCGGCGTCGATGCCCTCGGCCGCGATGGTGGACAGCGCGGGCGCGCCGCCCAGCGGCTCGCGCTTCCACGCGCCCGGCTGCGGCGTGAGCACCTCCAGCTTGTTCACCACGTCGTTCATCACGTTGAGGATGAGGTGGTGGCGCGTCCACGAGTAGCCGTCCAGCGCGGTGGTCTCGGAGGGCTCGAACAGCACGGTCAGCTCGCGCTTGCCGGCCATGTAGTCGTCGAAGTTGGCCGCCAGCAGCGAGCCGGACTTGTAGGTCTTGCCGCCCACGGTCCAGTCGCTGCGCGGCGTGACCAGCAGCCACTCGCGCTCGACGTCGGTGGTGGCGTCGTTGGGCACGTCGACCTTGGCGAGCTTGCCGTCCTTGCCGCGCAGGTAGGTCTCGCTGTCGTAGAACGCCAGCGCGCGCTGCACGAAGTCGCGCTGGAAACCGGGCGTGTTGTCGCGGAAGGCGGCGATCGACATGTCGCTGGGCTTGCCTTCGTAGACGGTGATTGCCGATGCCAGCGGCGTGCCGCGCTTCCACTCCTTCACGATGCGCGGATAGCTCGACTCGGTCATCGAGCCGGGGCCGAAGTCGGTGCCCACGTAGATATGGTCCTGGTCGATCCAGGCGACCTGGCTCTTGGCTTCCGGCAGCTCGAAGCCGCCCTTCACGAACTGCTTGGTCGACAGGTCGAACTCGCGCACCACGTCGGCGTCGGCGCCGCCCTTGGACAGCGAGACCAGGCAGCGCCGGTAGTCCGGCTTCAGGCATTGCGCGCCGTGCCATACCCAGTTGACGTTCTCCGCCTTGCCCAGCGCGTCGAGGTCGATCACGGTCTCCCACGCCGGCTGCGCCTTGCGGTACTCGGCCAGGGTGGTGCGCCGCCACAGGCCGCGCGGGTGCTGCTTGTCGCGCCACAGGTTGTAGAAGTGGTCGCCGATCTTGCTGACCATGGGGATGCGCGCGTCCGAATCGAGCACTTCGAGGATGCGCGCGTCGAGCTGCCGGAAGGCGGCGTTCTGCGTGTATTTCTCCACGGTGGCGGCGTTGTTCTGCCTGACCCAGGCGAGCTGCTTCGCGCCGTCGATGTCCTCCAGCCACAGGTTGGGATCTTCGGTGGCCTGTGCGCCGGCCGGGGCGGTGGTCTGTGCGTGCGTCATGCCGCCCAGTGTGACGCCCAGCGCCAGGCTCAGCCAGAGCGATGTCTTCGTTGCCATGCGTATACCCCTGCAAGTGAAGGCCCGAGTGTGGCGGCGCGACGGTGGCGGCCGCGTGTGACTTAAGTCATGCCCGGAAAGCCGAAGGCCCGCGAACGGGCCTTCGGATCGGGTGGCGCCGGCCGGGTTACAGCAGCGGGATCAGCAGCAGCGCCACGATGTTGATGATCTTGATCAGCGGGTTCACCGCCGGGCCGGCGGTGTCCTTGTACGGGTCGCCCACGGTGTCGCCGGTGACGGCGGCCTTGTGCGCCTCGGAGCCCTTGCCGCCGTGGTGGCCGTCCTCGATGTACTTCTTGGCGTTGTCCCAGGCGCCGCCGCCGGTGGTCATCGAGATCGCCACGAACAGGCCGGTGACGATGGTGCCGATCAGCACGCCGCCCAGCGCCTGCGCGCCGGCCTCGGCGCCGCCGAGCCACTTGAAGCCGAACACCACCAGCACCGGCACCAGCACCGGCAGCAGCGAGGGCACCAGCATCTCCTTGATCGCCGACTTGGTCAGCATGTCCACCGCGCGCGAGTAGTCCGGCTTGGCGGTGCCTTCCATGATCCCGGCGATCTCGCTGAACTGGCGGCGCACTTCCACGACCACCGCGCCGGCGGCGCGGCCGACCGCCTCCATCGCCATCGCGCCGAACAGGTACGGGATCAGTCCGCCGATCAGCAGGCCGATGATCACGTAGTGGTTGGACAGGTCGAAGCTGATCGTCGGCACGTTGAAGTGCTGGCTGAGGTTGTGCGTGTAGTCGGCGAACAGCACCAGCGCGGCCAGGCCGGCCGAGCCGATCGCGTAGCCCTTGGTGACGGCCTTGGTGGTGTTGCCCACCGCGTCGAGCGGGTCGGTGACGCCGCGCACTTCCGGCGGCAGCTCGGCCATCTCGGCGATGCCGCCGGCGTTGTCGGTGATCGGGCCGTAGGCGTCCAGCGCGACCACCATGCCGGTCATCGAAAGCATCGCCGTGGCGGCGATCGCGATGCCGTACAGGCCGCACAGCGCATACGCGCCCCAGATCGCCGCGCACACCGCCAGCACCGGCAGCGCGGTGGACTTCATCGACACGCCGAGGCCGGCGATGATGTTGGTGCCGTGGCCGGTGGTGGACGCCTGCGCCACGTGCCGCACCGGCGCGTATTCGGTGGCGGTGTAGTACTCGGTGATCACCACCATCGCGCCGGTCAGCGCCAGGCCGATCAGGGCGCAGCCGTAGAGGTGGCCGACGCCGTAGCCCGAGTCCGCCATCAGCGAGGAGGTGATCGGCCAGAACGCGATCGCGGCGAGGATCGCCGACACGGCCACGCCGGCGTACAGCGCGTTCATGATCTTCGGCCCGCGCGCCTTCACGAAGAAGGTGCCGATCACCGAGGCGACGATCGAGGCGCCGCCCAGCAGCAGCGGGAACAGCACGCCGTTGCTGCCGGTCTGCTCGGCCATCACGCCGCCGAGCAGCATGGTGGCGATCAGGGTCACCGCGTAGGTCTCGAACAGGTCGGCGGCCATGCCAGCGCAGTCGCCCACGTTGTCGCCCACGTTGTCGGCGATCACCGCGGGGTTGCGCGGGTCGTCCTCGGGGATGCCGGCCTCGACCTTGCCGACCAGGTCGGCGCCCACGTCCGCGCCCTTGGTGAAGATGCCGCCGCCCAGGCGGGCGAAGATCGAGATCAGCGAGGAGCCGAAGGCCAGCCCGACCAGCGCGTGCAGGGCGGCCATCGTCTCGTAGCCGAAGTGCTTCAGCACCAGGTAGTAGGCGGTGACGCCGAGCAGGGCCAGGCCGACCACCAGCATGCCGGTGATCGCGCCGCCGCGGAACGCCACCTTCAGCGCCGCGGCGAGCCCGCCGCGCGCGGCCTCGGCGGTGCGCACGTTGGCCTGCACCGACACGTTCATGCCGATGTAGCCGGTGGCCCCGGAGAGGATCGCGCCGATCGCGAAGCCGATCGCGGTGCCCCAGTCCAGCGCGAAGCCAACGATCAGGAACAGTACGGCGCCCACCGCGCCGATGGTGGTGTACTGCCGGTTGAGGTAGGCGCGCGCGCCTTCCTGGATCGCCGCGGCAATCGCCTGCATCCGCTCATTGCCGGAAGATTGCGCCAGGATCCAGCGCACCGAAAACGCACCGTAAAGAATCGCTACTACCGCACACGCCAGCACGATCCACACGCCATACTGCTGCAGCATCGGAGCCTCCCCATGAGTTGTAGTAAAACCGCCCGGAACGGGCGGTCGACCCGGAGTATAGGCAGAGGGCCGGAGGTATTCCGTTGTGCGGCGCAGCGCATGCGCCGGGCCGTTCGCCCGCGCACGAAAAAGGGCGGCGCCCCGTGGCGCCGCCCTCGTCGTGGCCATGCGTGACGGTCAGCGGGTCGCGATGTCCAGGATGACGCCGGTGGCGATCGCGACCAGCAGGTAGTCGTTGTCGGCGCGTACCCAGTGGTAGCCGTGCGGCGGGTGGCGCAGGCGGTAGTGGCGGTAATCGCGCACCACGTAGACCGGGCCGCCGTAGCGGTGGCCGCGCTGCCAGTGGTGGCGCGGCCCGTAGTAGCGCGGCCCGTAATGGTGGACCACGCGGTAGTCGTGGCGGCGGTAGTCATCGCGGCGATAGTCGCGGTGACGGTAGCGGTCGTGACGGTCGTAGTGGCCGTGGCGATCCTGCCAGCCATGGTGGTCCGGGCGGCCGTGGCGGTCGTGGTCGCGGGCCGCCGCCATGCCGCTGAAGGCGAGCAGGCACAGGGCGAGCAGCAGGGGGCGCAGGATCTTCATGGCTCTCTCCGGTCGTGCCGCAGGGCGGCAGGCGATGCAGCGTAGGAAATTGCGTCTGAACGGAGGGTATGCCGGAACCGGCGGCCTTTCAGTCGGCAGTCATGCCCGTGACGGCGTTCGCACGGATGGGGCGAGGCAAGGCATGGCCGGCCTCGCACGGTTTTTTCCACGCATCGGGTGCGGCAGGTTTTCGGCCTGGCCTTTCCCGTATGCCAACCGGCCCGGTACGGCCGGAACCGTGGTCCGCTTCCGCAGGCCGCCCTGGCGGGCCGCTACCGCGACACGATGTCCAGGATCACGCTGGTGGCGATGGCCACCAGGAGATAATCGCCCTCGTCGCCGCGCACCCAGCGATAGCCGTGCGGCGGCTGGCGCAGGCGGTAGCGGTCATAGTCGCGCACGACCACGATGGGGCCGTCGTAGCGGCGGCCGCGCTCCCAGCGATGGTCGTGGCGGTAGCGGCCGGTGTCGTAGACCCGGTACCCGGCCTGCCGGTTGATGATGGCTTCCTGCCGGCGCTGCCAGGCTTCGTCGCGGTCGCGCTGCCAATCGGCGCGGCGGCGCAGTTCGTCCTGCTGCCGGCGCTGCCATTCCTGGTCGCGCTCCCGATGCCGTTGCTCGCGCTCGTGCTGCTCGACGCGGCGCTGCCAGTCCGGCTTGCCGTCGTCGTGGCGGTACTGCCCGCGCGGGTCGCCGTGCCACTGGCCGTCGTCCTGCGGCGCGGCGAAGGCGGTGCCGGCAAGCGCGCACAGCGCGACGGCCAGGCCGGCGCGGAGGAGCGGAAGGGACATGGGGCCTCCTGCATGGCGCGGCAGCGCGCCTTTCGCGCAAACCTACGGATGGCTGGCTGAACGCGCGATGGCGGCCGTCATGATTTTTCGGCCTATGTCCATGTCGTGCCGCCACCGCCCGGGGCATGCCCGAGGATCAGACGGCCGGCGCCGTGGCCTTTCCATTCCCATGGTGGCCGACCTCGATCAGCAGCCCGTCCGGCCCATGGAAGTACAGCAGGGTGCCCCGCCGCGTCTCCAGCACGCCGCGGCCGGTATCCACGCCGGCCGCCTGCAGGCGTTGCTGCATGGCATGCACGGCCCGCGCGCCGTCGACCAGGAAACCGATGTGGAAGCCTTCCGGATAGGCCGGCGCCTCGTCGTGCAGGCGGCTGAGCACCAGCACGAAGCCGTCCGTGCCGTGCAGCACCGCCAGGCGACCGTTGGGCGTGCGGTGGATGCGGCGGAAACCGAAGTGCTCGGCGAAGAAACGGGCGCTGGCGTCGACGTCGCCGACGCACAGGTCGAGATGGTTGAGCTGCATGGAAAACCCTCCGTTGGACAGTGGAAGGGTCGCCGCCGCCGCTCTGGCTGCCGGACGCACAACGACCCGAAGCGGATCGCCGGGGCGATCCGGGTCGTCGTGGGAGCTAGCGCAAGCGCTGAACAGAACCGCGCGCAGGACGTGCGCGGGCGCCGGAATCACCGAACCGGCCGGGTCTTTTTCGACGTGCGGCAAGTGTAGCAGGCGCCGCGCAGGCGCTCAGGCGAGCGTGCGCAGCCAGTCGCGCAGCGCGGCCACGGCGGGATCGTCCGCGGTGCCGACGGGGTGGACGAACAGGTAGTCGAGCCCGTCCAGCGCCGGCCCGAACGGCGCCACCAGGGTGCCGCGCGCCAGTTCGTCGGCCACCAGCGCGGTGTCGAGCAGGGCCACGCCCTGGCCGGCGATGGCCGCCTCGATGGCGTGGGTCTCGTCGCTGAAGGTGACCCCGCGCGAGACGTCGAGCCGGCGCAGGCCGGCGGCGCGGCGCCACGCGGCCCAGTCCTGCGGGTCGCGGAAGGCGGACTGCCACTGGTAGTGCAGCAGCGGGTGGCGGGCGAGGTCGGCCGGCGTGCGCAGCTTCAGCGCAGGGCTGCACACCGGGGCGAAGCGCGTGTGCAGCAGCGGCTCGTGCCGCAGGCCGCGGTACGGGCCGCGGCCGTAGCGGATCGCGGCATCGATCTGCTGCGCGGCGAAATCCACCGGCCGGGTGGAGGCGTGCAGGCGCAGGTCGAACGCCGGATGGGCCGCCTGGAAACCGGCCAGCCGCGGCACCAGCAGGCGCGCCACGAAGGCCGGCGTGGCCGATACGGTGACGATGCGCCGCCGCTTCGGCCGCAGCAGCGGCGCCAGCGCGTCGGCCATCAGGTCGAAGCCCTCGCGCAGGGCGGGAAACAGCATGCGGCCTTCCGCGGTCAGCGCCACCCCGCGCGCCTGGCGCTCGAACAGGGCGACGCCGAGCCGCTGCTCCAGTTGCCGGATCTGGTGGCTGATCGCGGTGGCGGTCACCGCCAGCTCGTCCGCGGCCAGGCGGAAGCTCTGGTGCCGCGCCGCCGCCTCGAACGCGCGCAGCGCGGCCAGCGGCGGCAGGCGCCGCCCGATAGGTGAGCTGGATTCATCCATGGGCTGAGAAAGTATCGTTTTTCATGGGTAAGAATGGTTCATAGCATGCGCGGCACCTGAGCATAACTCACCCAAGGAGCCTGCCCATGACCACCCTGCTGCACATCGACGCCAGCGCCCGCGGCGGGCGTTCCGACCTGCACGCCCACGGTTCCCACACCCGCCGGCTGAGCGCGCGTTTCGTGGCGCGCTGGCATGCCGCGCGCGCCGCCGATCCGGTGTTCTACCGCGACGTGGGCCAGGTGCCGCCCGCGCCGGTGGACGATGCCTGGATCCACGCCGCGTTCACCCCGGAACCGGCCCGCGCGCCGTGGATGCGGGCGCGGCTGGCCGAGAGCGACCGGCTGGTGGACGAACTGGTCGGGGCGGACCTGATCGTGGCCGGCGTGCCGATGTACAACTTCGGCGTGCCCGCCGCCTTCAAGGCCTATATCGACAACATCGTGCGCGTGGGGCGCACCTTCGGCTTCGACCGCGCGCGCCAGGGCGAACCGTACTGGCCGCTGCTTGCCGAGCGGCCGCGCACCCTGGTGCTGCTGGGCTCGCGCGGCGACTACGGCTACGGCGGGCGCATCGCCGCGATGAACCACGTGGAGCCGGCCGTACGCACGGCGTTCGGCTACATCGGCATCCGCGACGTGCGCGAGGCGGCGGTGGAGTACGACGAGTTCGGCGGCGAACGCCTGGCCGCCTCGGTGCGCGAGGCCGAGGCGGCGGTCGATGCGCTGGTGGACGAGTTGCTGGCAGAGCGCGCCGCGGCCGCCGCGCCCTTGGCGCTTGCGGCCTGTTCATGATCCGTCCGTCGGGCCGGACATCCCCACGCTCCGTCATTCCTGCGAAAGCAGGAATCCAGCGACTTGATGCCCCGAAACCCAAAGGCACTGGATCCCTGCTTTCGCAGGGATGACGCGTCGTTGGGGGCGCCCGGCAGCGTGGACGGGCGTCTACGGCGTGAACGCCGGCAAGTTCTTCGCCACCGCCACGTTCTTCAGCCGTACGTAGTCCGACTTATCCGTCCACCGGACCGGAAATCCCCACCCTCGTCATTCCTGCGCAGGCAGGAATCCAGTGACTTGATGCTTCGAAACCCGGAGGCACTGGATCCCTGCTTTCACAGGGATGACGCTTCGTTGAGGCTGCCCGGGGAACATGGACGAACGTCTACGGCGTGAACGCCGGCAGCTTCTTCGCCACCGCCACGTTCTTCAACCGCACGTAATCCGGCAGGCCGTCCCTGCCGTTGGGCGGCGGTGCCTCGCCGCGGATCAGCGGCGACAGGTAGCGGCGGGCGGCGGCAGTGATGCCGAAGCCGTCGCGGGCGATGAAGCTCCTCGGCAGCTTCTTCTCGCGGTTGGCGATCTTCGCCAGCGACGCCGGTTCGGTCTTCCAGCGGTAGGGCGCGTCGGACGTGCGCACGATCACCGGCATCACCGCGTTCATGCCGGCCAGCGCATAGTCCACCGCGGCCCTGCCCACGGCGTAGGCTTGCTCGGCGTCGACCCTGGAGGCAAGGTGGCGCGCCGAGCGCTGCAGGTAGTCGGGCAGCGCCCAGTGCACCTTGTAGCCGAGCCGGCCCTTCACCAGCGATGCCAGCGTGGGCGCCACGCCGCCGAGCTGCACGTGGCCGAAGGCGTCGCGGGTGCCGGCGTCGGCGAGGAACTGCCCCGCTGCGTTGCGGATGCCCTCGGAGGCCACCACGGTGCACCAGCCCACGCGCTCCACCGTGGCCTTCACCTTCGCCAGGAAGGCGGCTTCGTCGAACACGTTCTCGGGGAACAGGATCACGTGCGGGGGCGCGTCCGCGCCCTCGCCGGCCAGGCCGGCGGCGGCGGCGATCCAGCCGGCGTGGCGGCCCATCACTTCCAGGATGAATACCTTGGTGGACGTGGAGGCCATCGAGGCCACGTCGAGGCTGGCCTCCAGCGTGGAGACCGCGGTGTACTTCGCCACCGAGCCGAAGCCGGGGCAGCAGTCGGTGACGGCCAGGTCGTTGTCCACCGTCTTGGGCACGCCGATGCAGTGCAGGTCGTAGCCCATCGCCTTGCCCAGCCGAGAGAGCTTCAGCGCGGTGTCGGCCGAGTCGTTGCCGCCGTTGTAGAGGAACCAGCGGATGTCGTGCGCGCGCAGCACCTCGATCAGCCGCGCGTACTCGGCGCGGTTGTCGTCCAGCGACTTCAGCTTGTAGCGGCACGAGCCGAACGCGCCGCCGGGCGTATGGCGCAGCGCGGCGATGGCGGCCCTGGATTCCTTCGCGGTGTCGATCAGCTCTTCGCGCAGCGCGCCGAGGATGCCGTTGCGCGCCGCATAGGCCGGCACGCCGCGCGCGCGCGCGGCCTCGATCACCCCGGCCGCGGTGGCGTTGATGACGGCGGTGACGCCGCCGGACTGCGCATAGAGCAGCCGACCTTCGTGCTTGGACTTGGTTGCCATCGTTACGGAGCCTTTCTCAATCCGGCAGGGCGAGGTTGCCGTGCCCATCAAACACGAAGTACGGGTTGAATGCGAACTCCCACAGGTGGCCGTCGGGATCGGCGAGGTAGCCGGAATAGCCGCCCCAGAAGGCGTCCTGCGGCGCCTTCAGCTCGCGCGCGCCGGTGGCGAGGGCGGCGGCGAACCACCGGTCGACCTCCTCCTTCGACGCGGCATTGCGCGCCAGCGTGACGGCGGCGAAACCGGTGGGCAGGTCTTCGACCATCGCGTCGTCGGCCAGCGCCTCGCGGCCGTACAGCGCAAGCACGCCCGCGCCGCCCTTGAGGAACGCGATGTTCTCGTTGCTGGCCGAGGAGGCCAGCCAGCCCCAGGCTTCGTAGAACCGGCGCGAGCGCGCCAGGTCGGCGACCCCCAGCGTGACGATGTGGATGCGAGGTATCGGCACGGCGGTTTCCTCCTCCAGTGTCCGCAGAGCTTAAATCCTGCCCGCCCGCGGCGTCGCCGTGGCGCCTGCGCGCCGCGGCCAAGCCTTTTGGCAACAGATACTTGCCGCTTTTGTGCGGCTTTCGTCGTTTGACGTTGCCGCCGCCAGAAGCTAATTTGGACGCCACTTTTCCTGCATCCGGCGGGCCCCGCAGCGTGCGCGGCCCGCCGGATATCCTTGGAGCACTATGCGACTCGTCCTACTCGGTCCGCCCGGTTCGGGCAAAGGCACCCAGGCTGCGCGTCTGAAGGTGGAACTCGGCGTACCGCACATCTCGACCGGCGACATGCTCCGCGCGGCGGTGGCGGCGGGCACGCCGACGGGCCTGAAGGCGAAGGCGGTGATGGATGCCGGCAAGCTGGTGTCCGACGACATCCTGCTCGCCATGCTGGAGGAGCGGCTCTCGCAGGACGACGTGAAGGGCGGCTTCATCCTCGACGGCTATCCGCGCAACCTGGCCCAGGCCGACGCGCTGGACCACCTGCTCGCCAAGATCGGCCAGCCGCTGGATGCCGTGGTCAAGCTGGACGTGCCCAACGAGACGATCATCGGCCGCTGCGAAATCCGCTTCGCCGCCGAGCACCGCAAGGACGACGACCCGGTCGTCGTGCGCGACCGCCTGAAGGTCTACGCCGAGCAGACCGCGCCGGTCGCCGACTTCTTCGCCCGCCGCGGCAAGCTGCAGGTGGTGGATGGCGTGGGCACGCTCGACGAGGTCACCGCCCGCGTCAAGCGCGCGCTGGCCGACGAATCGGCCGCCGCCAACGGCTGACACTCCGGGCCGCCGCAAGGCGGCCCGCTGCTTTTGGGCCGGCGCGGCGCCGGCCTGCTCCATCGAAACGGGTCATCCATGCGTCTGCACATCCTCGGCATCTGCGGCACCTTCATGGGCGGCGTCGCCGCGCTTGCACGCGAGCTCGGCCTGGACGTCGAAGGCTCGGACGCCAACGTCTACCCGCCGATGAGCCACCAGTTGGAGGCGCTCGGCATCCGCCTGATGGAAGGCTATGCGGCCGGCCACCTGCAGCCGGCGCCGGGGCGCGAGGGAATCGACCTGGTGGTGGTCGGCAACGCCATGACGCGGGGCAACCCGTCGGTGGAGTACATGCTCGACGCGCAACTGCGCTATGTCTCCGGCCCGCAATGGCTGGGCGAGACGGTGCTGGCCGGGCGCGAGGTGCTGGCGGTGGCCGGCACCCACGGCAAGACCACCACCACCAGCCTGCTCGCGCACCTGCTCGAAAGCGCGGGCATGGCGCCGGGCTTCCTGGTCGGCGGCGTGCCGGGCAACTTCGGCGTCTCGGCGCGGCTGGGCGGCACGTTGGCACACGCGGGCCCCGAACCCTCATCCGGCGCTCCGCGCCACCTTCTCCCGGGGGGAGAAGGGAGGGCGGCGGCGCCGTTCGTCATCGAGGCGGACGAATACGACACCGCGTTCTTCGACAAGCGCTCGAAGTTCGTGCACTACCGGCCGCGCATCGCCATCCTCAACAATCTCGAATACGACCACGCGGACATCTTCCCCGACGTCGCCGCGATCCAGCGCCAGTTCCACCACCTGGTGCGCACCGTGCCGGGCAATGGCCGGCTGGTCGTCAACGCGCACGACGAGCGCCTCGCCGAGGTGCTGGCGATGGGCTGCTGGACGCCGGTGGAAACCTTCGGCATCGGCCGCGGCGACTGGCAGGCCGAGCTGGTCGAGGCCGACGGCAGCGTGTTCAGGGTGACGCGCAAGGGCGAACCGGTGGGCGAGATCCGCTGGCCGCTGCTCGGCCGCCACAGCGTGATGAACGCGCTGGCCGCGCTGGCCGCCGCCGCCGCCGCGGGCGCCGATCCGCGTGCGCTGCTGCCGGCCTTCGCCGCGTTCGAGAGCGTGAAGCGGCGCATGGAAGTGGTGGGCGAGGCGGACGGCGTGCGCGTGTACGACGACTTCGCCCATCACCCCACCGCCATCGCCACCACCCTGGCCGGGCTGCGCGCGAAGGTGGGCAAGGCGCGCATCCTGGTGGCGCTGGAGCCGCGCTCCAACTCGATGCGCCAGGGCGCGCACGCCGACGCGCTGGCGCCTTCGCTGGCCGACGCGGATGCAGTGGTGTTCCTGCACCGCCCGGAACTGCCGTGGGACGCGCACCGGGTCACCGGCGCCCTGGACGGCCGCGGCCGCACCGCGCCCACGGTCGATGCGCTGCTCGCCGCGCTGCGCGCCGAAGCGCGCCCGGGCGACCACGTGGTGTTCATGTCCAACGGCGGCTTCGAGAACGCGCCGCGGCGCTTCGTCGAACGGCTGGGCGGACGCTGAGGTTCACTCCAGCGGTGCGTCGAAGCACGGCGTGCGGCGCTGGTATTCGCGTTGTGCGCCCAGCCACACCGCGATGCCGAAACCCAGCGTGACCAGCGCGAGCGCAGCGCCGCCGATGGCGTAGCCCAGCACCCCGAGCAGCCAGTAGCCGCCCCAGTAGGTAGCCATCGCGCCCAGCGTCACCGCGATGTCGACCACTGCCCGGCCCAGGCGGCCTTCCGGCCCGATCAGGTGCACCGCCAGCGCCACCAGGCTGGCGCCGGTGCCCACCAGCAGCGCGTCCAGCAGCATGCGCCACGGCGCGGCGGCGTGGGTGAACACGATCCCCAGCGCGGTGTAGGCCACCGTGGTCAGCACGGTGATCGGCACCAGCACCAGCAGTGCGTCGGTCAGCGTCTTCTGGTAGTCGGCGCGGGTGGCCGGCGCCAGGGTGAGGTAGAGGTCGGCGAGGTTGGGCCGCATGCGGCGCATGCCCTGGCCCAGCCGCGGGAAGCGCGTCAGGCCCAGCAGGATCGCGTAGGCGCCCACGGCCGCCGCGTTGAAGTGCTGCCGGTGCATCGCCACGACCACGTAGAACGACACCAGCACCGCCACCAGCACCAGGCGTAGCGCGATGGCCTGCGGGTTGTCGTGCGGCAGCAGCAGCCGGCGCACCAGCACCATGCGCCGCTGCGCGGAAGGGCGTGCGCGCCAGCGTGCCAGCGCCTGCGCCATGGCGTACTGCGCGGTGGCGTCGAACACCTTCAGGATGCGCTTGCCCACCGCGCCGCGGCGCGCCGGTGCGCCGTCGGCGCCGCGCAGGCGCGAACGGCCGAGCTGGGTGTTCTCCAGCGGCGAGCTGTCGATCTCGCGGTCCTCGACGTGCAGCAGGTTGCGCAGCGCCAGCCGCAACAACAGGACGGCCAGCAGCAGCGCCAGCGGCACCGCCCAGGGCGAGGCGGCCAGCGCACGGGCGACCTGCACCGCCAGGCCGGGTTTCCAGCCGGCCAGCACGAACAGCGCCCACACCAGCAGGTTGAGGTAGCGCTCGCTGCCCGAGGCCAGCCCGAACGCGCCCAGCAGCAACAGCAGCGCACCGGCCAGCAGGGCATGCGGCACGCCCAGCAGCAGGCCGAGCGCGGTGGGTAGCAGCACCCATTGCAGCAGGTGCAGCAGCCCGATCCCGGCGAGCCGTCGGCGGAAGCCGGGCAGCAGCAGGCTGTCGGGCTGGCACACGCCGCGCAGGTCCATGCCCAGCAGCATCGACCACAGCCAGATGCCTGCGCCGATCAGCATCGCCGCCATCCACGCCGCAGCCTCGCCCGTCCACGGCACGCTGCCCAGCGCCACCGCGCCGGCCAGCCAGATCGATTGCAGCAGCGCGGCGGCCAGCGGCGCATGCCGCAGGGGCAGCAGCCACAACTGCCAGATCGCCCTCATGCCAGTTCCACGAACAGGTCTTCCAGGGTGGGCTGCTCGATGCGCAGGGCGGCGCCTTCGCGTTCCGCCAGCGCCTGCAGGCTGTCCGGCTGCGGGTCTTCCACCAGCAGTTGCGCCTCGGGGCCCTTCAGCGTGGCCTTGAGCAGGCCGGCCACGGCGGGCGCCTGGGTCCAGCCCTGCGCGCGGGCGAGCACGACGCGCTTCATGCGCTCGCGCAGTTCGCCGAGCGGGCGGGTGAACACGATCGCGCCGTCGCGCAGCAGGGCGATGTCGGCGTCGGCGCGCTCCAGGTCGGCGGTGATGTGGGTGGAGAAGATCACCGTCTTGCCCGGCGCGCGCATCAGTTCCAGCAGCTCGGCCATGAAGGCGCGGCGCGCCTGCGGGTCGAGGCTGGCGACCGGCTCGTCCAGCACCAGCAGGTCGGGTTCGGGCGCGATCGCACGCACGATCGCCAGCTTCTGCCGCTGGCCCTGCGACAGCTCGCCGATCTTCTGCTTCGGGTCGAGCTGCCAGTCGGCGAGCAGGCGCGCGGCGAGCGCGTGGTTCCAGCGCGCGTAGAACGCGGCGGTGAAATCGAGATAGGCGCGCACCTTCATCCACGGGAACAGGTCGAAGGTCTGCGGTACGAAGCCGATGCGGTGCAGGCGTTCGCCACCGGGCTCGGCCATCGCTTCGCCGAACAGCTCCACCGTACCGGCATCGATCGGCGACAGCCCGAGCAGGCAGCGCAGCAGGGTGGTCTTGCCGGCGCCGTTGCGGCCGAGCAGGCCGATCACGCGTCCGGCCGGCACGTCCCAGTCGATGCCGCGCAGCACCTCGCGCTTCCTGAAGGACTTGTGCAGGCCGCGCACGCACAGCACCGGCCGCCGCGCCTGCGCGGCGGGTTCCGGCGCGGCGGCCACGGGCGGTGCCATCGCGGTGCTCGACATGCGCAGACTTCCCCTTTCCGGTCGTGCGCCGCAATGTGGCCGCTGCGGCGCGGATCGTCCAGTGACGACTGTCACCGATCATCCGGCGACGTCGCCCCGGCGATGCCCGCTGCGGCGCCCGCTGGCTACACTGCGCGCATGGCCGCCGCGAAAGACCCGTCGATCGACCTGCCACTGTTCCCGCTGGACACCGTGCTGTTTCCGGGCGGAAGGTTGCAACTGCGCATCTTCGAGCCGCGCTACCTGGACATGGTGCGCGAATGCGCGCGCCGCGGCAGCGGTTTCGGGGTCTGCCTGATCCTGCGCGGGCGCGAGAGCGGCGCGCCGGCGGTGCCGACCGCGATCGGCACGGTGGCGCGGATCGCCGATTTCCACAGCCGCGGGGACGGTCTGCTCGGCATCGTCGCCGAAGGCGGCGAACGCTTCCGGGTCGCCCGCTGCCGCGCCCGCGCCGACGGCCTGCTGCGCGGCGAGGCGGTGCTGTGGCCGGACGAGCCGCACCAGCCGGTGCCGGTGGAGTTCGCGCTGTTGCAGGGCATCCTGGAGCGGCTGATCGAGACGATGGCGCCGCATTGGCGCGATGCGCCGCGCAGTGCCTACGACGATGCCGGCTGGCTCGGCTTCCGGCTGGCCGAACTGCTGCCGCTGGCGACCGACGAGCAGCAATTGCTGCTGGAGCTGACCGACCCGCTGCGGCGGCTGGCCGAGCTGCGCGATATCCTGCCCCGCTTCCAGAAGGGCTGACGCCCTGCATTCCTCCATCCCGACGGGACACACCATGACCAGCCTGGCCGGCAAGACCCTGTTCATCACCGGCGCCTCGCGCGGCATCGGCCTGGCGATCGCGCTGCGCGCCGCCCGCGACGGCGCCAACGTCGTGATCGCCGCCAAGAGCGGCGTGGCCAATCCGAAGCTGCCCGGCACCATCCATACGGCGGCCGCGGCGGTCGAGGCCGCCGGCGGCAGGGCGCTGGCGCTGAAGCTCGACATCCGCGAGGCGGACCAGGTCGAGGCCGCGGCGGCACAGGCGGCCGAGCACTTCGGCGGCATCGACATCGTGGTCAACAACGCCAGCGCGATCTGGCTGGCCGGCACCGCCGACACGCCGGTGAAGCGCTTCGACCTGATGCACCAGGTGAACACCCGCGGCACCTTCCTGGTCACCCAGGCCTGCCTGCCCTATCTGAAGCAGGCCGCCAACCCGCACGTGCTGATGCTGGCGCCGCCGCCGAACCTCGATCCGAAGTGGTTCGCCCCGCATACCGCCTACACCATCGCCAAGTACGGCATGAGCCTGTGCGTGCTGGGCATGAGCGCGGAGTTTGCGCCGCTGGGCATCGCGGTCAACGCGCTGTGGCCGCGCACGGTGATCGCCACCGCGGCGATCGCGATGATCGACGGGGTGAAGGCGGAGCATTGCCGCACGCCGCAGATCGTCGCGGACGCGGCGCATGCCATCCTGGTGCGGCCGGCGCGCGGGTACAGCGGCCATTTCGCGATCGACGAAGAGGTGCTGCGCGCCGCCGGCGTGGAGGACTTCGGCGCCTATGCCGTGCAGCCGGGCGCCGCCCTGCTGCCGGACCTGTTCCTCGACTGAACGCATGCCCTCGGCCACATGGCCGAGCCGCTCGGGCGTCCGCTGTAGGACAAGGCGCCGCGCACGCGGTTGCGCCGGCGCAACCGGGCTTTCGCACGGCTCCCGCAAACGGCGTGAAACGTATAATCTGCGATGCGTATCACATTTCTCATTCGGAGCAATGGGGAAGTGCCGGCCGCCCTCTGGGCGGCCGATCGACACGGTTCCGGGGGGCGGGAGTGGCGATATGGGAACGACTGAATCCACGGCCAGGCGTTGCGTCATCTGGTTCGGGCAGCCCAGCGGGACGGAGCAGGGGAGTCTTGCGCGGTCGGGCTGGCCGGTGCGCGTCGCCGATGCGGGAGGGCTGCGCGGCAGGGTCGGGCTGCGCCCGGGCGATGCGGTGGTGGCGCTGGCCGACCTCAGGCAGGGCGACGGCCGCGCGATCGAAGCGATGGAGCGGGCGATCGTCGAGCATCCGGGCCTGCCCTGGATCGCCCTGATCTCGGCGGAAACCCCGGCCCACGAGCCGCTGGCCGCGCGCATCCTGCACGACTGCCTGGATTTCTTCACCAGCCCGATCGACATGCCGCGGCTGCTGGAGGCGCTGGCCCGGCTCAGCGAAGGCTGGCCGGCGCCGTCGGCGGCGATCGAGCCGGACATGCCGGGCATGGTCGGCCGCAGCCCGCCCATGCTGGCGATGTACGCGAGCCTGCGCAAATACGCGCCGGCCGAGCTGCCGGTGCTGATCACCGGCGAGACCGGCACCGGCAAGGAGATCGCGGCAAGCACCCTGCATCGGCTTTCGGCGCGCGCGGCGCGGCCGTTCGTGGCGATCAACTGCGGCGCGCTGCCCTCCAACCTGGTGCAGTCGGAGCTGTTCGGCCACGAGCGGGGCTCCTTCACCGGCGCCAATGTGCGCCGGATCGGCCACCTCGAAAGCGCCGACGGCGGCACCGTCTTCCTCGACGAGATCGGCGACCTGCCGCTGGACGCGCAGACCAGCCTGCTGCGCTTCCTGCAGGAGGGCACGATCGAGCGGGTCGGCAGCAGCCGGCCGATCCGCGCCGACGTTCGCGTGCTGGCGGCCACCCACGTGGACCTGGAGAAGGCGGTGGCGGCGCGGCGTTTCCGCGAGGATCTCTACTACCGCCTGAACGTGCTGCGGCTGCCGATGCCTCCCCTGCGCGAGCGCGACGGCGACGTGGTGCTGCTGGCGCAGTATTTCCTCGACACCTTCCAAGGCCGCCACGGCGGCGGTCCGCGCACCTTCAGCAGCGCGGCGCGCCGCGCGATGCGCCAGTTCGCCTGGCCGGGCAACGTGCGCGAACTGCTCAACCGGGTGCAGCGCGCGGCGGTGGTCGCCGAGGGGGCGATGATCGAGGCGGGCGATCTCGACCTGCCGCACGGCGGCAGCGAGAACGGCCGCGCCGACGAGGAGCCGGCCGGGCTGGGCCAGGCGCGGACCATGGCCGAGCGCGACGCGATCATCGCCTGCCTGCGCGAGAGCCGCTTCAACATCAGCGAATGCGCGCGCCGGCTGCGCATCTCGCGGGTGACCGTGTACCGGCTGTGCAAGAAGCACCGGCTGGCGCTGGACGACCTGCGCTGACGCCGGGCGGAATGCGTTTCCCGAAGCCGGCGCTCCATCCAAGGGAGTCCCCCGGCCCGCAGGGGACGGGCCGGGGGATCCGCTGGTGCCCGGCACAGGGAAGCCGGGTTACCGCCCACGCCGCCGCCGGATGGGGTTGCTCCGGTCGGCTTCTCCGTTGAACCGAGCAACGGCCGTGCCAGGCCGCCCGGCGCCGTGCCGGCGGGGCTTGCGCGGCCGGCCGGCGTCCGCGGGCGGGACGGCACTGTTGCATGTCCTGTACACCTGCCGACCGTCGCCGATGGTCGTATCGCCAAGGCTGGCGCGGCTGCCCGGCGCCGTGGCCGGGTGTCACGGAAGCGATACGCTGTCCGCATTACAGCCCGCGCCGGCATGGACGCCGGCTCCGTGCAAATGCCGGGGGCAGGTTCTACGATGTGCGCGATCCGCCCGGCACCGGCCGCGGCGGCTTCCCTTCGACGAACCTGACGGTGCCGCGCGCAGGCGGCACCTGGAGCAAGACATGCACGAATCCGCGCCGGCCGCCCCATCGCTGACCGACCTGGGCAAACGCTACTGGCTGCCGGTGTACAAGCCGCGTGATCTGGTGCTCGACCATGGGCGCGGGGCCCGGGTGTGGGACACCGCCGGCCGCGAGTACATCGATTTCGGCGCCGGCATCGCCGTGAACGCGCTCGGCCACCAGGATCCCGACCTGCTCTCCGCGCTCACCGCGCAGGCGCAGAAGCTGTGGCACAGCAGCAACGTGTTCTATACCGAGCCGCCGCTGCGGCTGGCCGAGGAACTGGTGCGCGCCGCGCCGTTCGCCGAACGGGTGTTCCTGTGCAACTCCGGCGCGGAGGCCAACGAGGCGGCGATCAAGCTGGTGCGCAAATGGGCGGCCTCGAAGGGGCGCCCGCCGGAGCAGCGCACGATCGTCACCTTCAGGGGCTCGTTCCACGGCCGCACGCTGGCCACGGTCACCGCCACCGCGCAGCCGAAGTACCAGCAGGGCTACGAGCCGCTGCCGGCGGGCTTCCGCTATCTCGATTTCAACGACGTCGCCGCGCTGGAAGCGGCATTCGCCGAAGGCGGCATCGCCGCCGTGATGCTGGAGCCGGTGCAGGGCGAGGGCGGCGTGCTGCCGGCCGCGCCCGGGTTCCTCCAGCGCGTGCGCGAACTGTGCGACCGGCATGAGGCCCTGCTGGTGCTCGACGAGATCCAGTGCGGCATGGGCCGCACCGGCAGCCTGTTCGCGCACGCGCACGACCATGTCGTGCCCGACATCGTGACCCTGGCCAAGGCGCTCGGCTGCGGCTTCCCGATCGGCGCGATGCTGGTCGGCCCGCAGGTGGCCGAGGTGATGCAGTTCGGCGCCCACGGCACCACCTTCGGCGGCAACCCGATGGCGGCGACGGTGGCGCGGGTGGCGCTTGCCAAGCTCGCCTCGCCGGGCGTGCTGATGAACGTGGAGCGGCAGGCGAACGACCTGCGCGCCGGATTGGCGCGGATCGACCGCGAGCTGGGCCTGTTCGCCGAGGTGCGCGGCCGTGGCCTGATGATCGGCGCGGTGCTGGCCGATGCGTACAAGGGCCGGGCCGGCGAGATCCTCGACCATGCCGCCGCCCACGGCCTGCTGCTGTTGCAGGCCGGGCCCGACGTGCTGCGCTTCGTGCCGCCGTTGACCATCGACGACGACGAGGTGGCGGAAGGCCTCGCGCGCCTGCACGCCGCCCTCGCGGCCTTCGCCGCGGCGTGACCGCGGCCTGCCCGTTCTGCGCGATCGCCGCTGGCGCCGCGCGGGCCAGCCTGGTGCTGGACGAAGGCGGCGTGCTGGCCTTCATGGACCTGCGCCAGGCCGTGCCCGGGCACGTGCTGGTGGTGCCGCGCCGGCACGTGCCGGACATCTACGCGCTGGCCCCGGGCGAGGCGGCCGGCGTGATGCAGGCCGCGGTGCGGGTGGCGCGGGCGCTGCGCGCCGAGCTCGATCCGCCCGGTTTGAACCTGTGGCAGTCCAACGGCGAGGCCGGCGGCCAGGAAGTGTTCCACTTCCACCTGCACGTGCAGCCGCGCCAGCCGGGCGACGGCCTGATGAAGGTCTATCCCGGCCCGCCGCCGCACGGCGGGGCTGCGCAGCTCGATGCGCTGGCGCAGGCATTGCGGGCGCGGCTGGAGCCTTCGTCGCACTAGCCGTTCGCGCGGCCCTGCCGCGGCAGCCGCTACCATGGGCGGCCGTCGAACCCGATCGAAGGTGATTCCATGAAGTATCTGCACAGCATGGTGCGCGTCCGCGACCTGGACGCCTCGCTGCGCTTCTATTGCGAAGGACTGGGCCTGCGCGAGGTGCGCCGCACCGAAGTGCCCGAAGGCAGGTACACCCTGGTGTTCCTGGCGGCGCCGGAAAGCCCCGAGGCGGAAATCGAGCTGACCTGGAACTGGGGCTCGCAGGAGGATTACGGCTCGGCGCGCAACTTCGGCCACCTGGCGTTCCGCGTCGAGGACATCTATGCGACTTGCGCGCGGCTGCAGTCGATGGGCTACACCATCCATCGTCCGCCGCGCGACGGCCACATGGCCTTCGTGCGCTCCCCGGACCTGATCTCGGTGGAGCTGCTGCAGGACGGCCGCCTGCCGCCGCAGGAGCCGTGGGCCTCGATGCCCAATACCGGTAGCTGGTAATCCGCCGTCCGCGGGTGCCGGCAGCGGCTCAGGACAGGCCGAACCCCGCCAGTGCCTGCCGCAGGCCGGCCGCGTCGGTGAAGCGATGCGCGTGCAGCCCCGCCGCGCGGGCGCCTTCCACGTTCGCCGGGTTGTCGTCGACGAACAGCGTCGCCTGCGGCAGCGCATCCAGCGCCTGCAGGCAGCGCAGATAGGCTTGCTCCGCCGGCTTGGCGGCGCCGAACTGCGCCGCGCAGAAGGCGCGTCCGGCGAACAGCGGAAACAGTTCCGGGACGATCGCCGGCAACTGCTGCGCCATCAGCCAGCCGTTGTTGGTGAGCAGGCCAGGCGCGGCGCGGTCCGCAAGTGAGGCGGCCAGCGCCAGCACCTCGCTGCGCGCGCGGGTCGCTGCGCGCCGGGCGGCGGTCCAGTCGGCGGCGACGACCACGGTGTCCAGCTCGCGGCCCAGCGCGTCGAGATAGGCCTGCGCATCCAGCACGCCGGCATCGGCGTCCTCCTCGATGCCTGAGGCGTAGATCGCCGCGCGCACCGCGGCGGACGTGCGGCCGGTCAGGCGCGCCAGCGTCCCCACGCGCACGTCACGGTCGTAGTCGACCAGTACGCCGTCCAGGTCGAACAGCACGCAGCGGATCGCGGGATTCACGCGTGCCGCTTCGCCTCGCGCAGCGCGCCGCGGGCCGCCTCGAAGGTCGCCGCCAGGTCCTCGTCGCTGTGCGCGCTGGACAGGAAGCCGGCCTCGAACGCCGACGGCGCCAGGTACACGCCGCGCTCCAGCATGCCGTGGAAGAAGCGGTTGAACAGGGCGCTGTCGGCCGCGGTGGCCTGCGCATAGCTCGTCACCTGCCCGCCGGCGAAGAACAGGCCGAACATGCCGCCCACGCGGTTGGTGCTGAAGGGCACGCCTTCGCCGTCGGCCACCGCCTGCAGGCCGTCGCACAGCAGCCGCGTGCGCGCGGCGAGCCGGTCGTGGAAGCCCGGCGCCTGGATCAGTTCGAGCATCGCCAGGCCCGCTGCCATCGCGATCGGATTGCCGCTCAGCGTGCCGGCCTGGTAGATCGGGCCGGCGGGGGCGATCTGCTCCATCAGGTCGCGGCGTCCGCCGTACGCGCCCACCGGCATGCCGCCGCCGATGATCTTGCCGAAGGTGGTGAGGTCCGGCGTGATGCCGTAGTACGCCTGCGCGCCGCCCAGCGCGACGCGGAAGCCGGTCATCACCTCGTCGAAGATCAGCAGCGCACCGTGCTGCGTGCACAGCGCGCGCAGGCCCTGCAGATAGCCGTCCGCCGGCGGGATGCAGTTCATGTTGCCGGCGACCGGCTCGATGATGAGGCCGGCGATGTCCGCGCCGTGCTCGGCGAACAGGGCGTTCGCGGCCTCCAGGTCGTTGTACGGCAGGGTGAGGGTGAGGTCGGCGTTCGCCTTCGGCACGCCCGGCGACGTCGGCACGCCGAAGGTCAGCGCGCCGGAGCCGGCCTTCACCAGGAAGCTGTCGCCGTGGCCGTGGTAGCAGCCCTCGAACTTCACGATCTTGCTGCGGCCGGTGGCGCCGCGGGCCAGCCGGATCGCCGACATCGTTGCCTCGGTGCCGGAGTTGACCATGCGCACCATCTCGATCGACGGGATCAGGCGCGTGATGGTCTCGGCCATGGTCACTTCGGCAGGGCAGGGCGTGCCGAACGACAGCCCGCCCGCCACCGCGCGCTCCACCGCTTCGCGCACCGCGGGATGGTTGTGGCCGACGATCATCGGGCCCCACGAGCCGACGTAGTCGATGTAGCGCTTGCCTTCCACGTCCCACAGGTAGGCGCCGTCGGCGCGCGCGGTGAAGAACGGCTCGCCGCCCACCGACTTGAATGCGCGCACCGGCGAATTCACGCCGCCGGGGATCACTTGCCGGGCGCGCTGGAAGAGTTCGTGGTTGGTCATGGGCGGGATTCTCGGTGGCTGGAATAGAGGTCGGCGAAGGATCGGGCGGCGCGGCGTACGTCGGCCGCGCCGAAGACCGCCGAGATCACGGCGAGGTAGTCCGCGCCGGCGTCGATCAGGGAACCGCCATTGTCCGGCGTGATGCCGCCGATCGCCACCCGCGGCACGCCCAGCGCGGCGCTCTGCCGCAGCAGCTCGGGCGAGGCGTGCGGCGCCATCGGCTTGGTCGGCGAGGCGAAGAAGGCGCCGAAGGCGACGTAGCTGGCGCCCTGGGCGGCAGCGGCACGCGCACGGTCCAGCGAGTTGTAGCAGGACGCGCCGACGATGGCCCGCTCGCCCAGCACCGCGCGGGCCGCGGCGATGTCGCCGTCGCGCTCGCCCAGGTGCACGCCGTCGGCCTGGACGGCCGCGGCCAGCGCGACGTCGTCGTTGACGATCAGCGGCACGCCGTGCGCGGCGCAAAGCCGCTTGAGCGCCGCCGCCTCGGCCCGGCGGCGCGGCGCATCGTCGGTCTTGTCGCGGTACTGCAGCAGGCGCGCGCCGCCGGCGAGCGCCTGCGCCACGGCGTCGAGCAGGTCGGCGCGCGGGCCGTCGGTGATGGCGTAGAGGCCGTGGGGATGCAATGGAATCATGGGGATCGCCGGTTGGATTTGGGGGACGGGAAGCTTTCGCAATGGCGGGCGAGTTGCGAGAATGCGGCATTCACCAGACGGCAAGCGACGCACCGATGAATCAGAGCACCACCGAAACCACCCTGCGCAAATGGATGTGCGTCGTATGCGGCTTCATCTACGACGAGGCCCTGGGCCTGCCCGACGAGGGCATCGCCGCGGGCACCCGCTGGGAGGACGTGCCTGATACCTGGACCTGCCCGGACTGCGGCGCGACCAAGGACGATTTCGAGATGATCGAGATCGACTGATCCGGCACTCCGCTCTGCCCGCAAACGGCCCGATCCGGTCATCGCCCGGGCCGGGCCGTTTGCTTTGATGGACCTGCGTCCAGCGGGACGCGGTCATCGAGGAGTCGAATCATGCAGCAGTTCATCCCGTTCGAGGACGACTGGGATGCCCTGGAGCGGCTGTCCGTCGAAGCACTCATGCCGTACCGCGCCGGCTTGCCCTGCCGGCACGACCTGGCCGGTTCGCCGGTTCAGCGCACCGGGCCGATCTCGCCCTTCACCTCGAGCACGTCGCCGGGTTGCGCGCCGATGCGCGCCACCGTCCCCGCGGGAAGCTCCAGGACGTAGCGCGCAGGCGCATTGCTAGGATAGGTCGCGCAGGGATCGGCCTTGCAAGGCGGCACGTCCAGTTGCATCGAGACCAGCGCGCGCCGGTCGTCGAAATAGAGCATGTCCAGCGGTATCAGCGTGTTCTTCATCCAGAACGCCTGCTGGTCGGTATAAGGAAACACGAACAGCATGCCGCGGTCGGCCGCCAGTTCGGTGCGGAACATCAGTCCCTGCGCGCGGCTGGCGTCATCGGTGGCCAGCTCGATCGAGAACGTGTGTCCATGCAGGCGCACCGTCGGCGACGCTTGCGTCGCCGATGCCGTGGCGCAGGCGGCCAGCGCGGACAGCAGGAATGAAGGCACGAGCCATCGCTTCATGGAATCTCATCCGTCGGGTGGGATGCCTCGAAGTGTAGCGGCGCCGCCCCGTACGCCGTTGCAGGACACCATCGCGAGAAAAAGCGTTCTTCCCCCCTTCACAGCGGGACGGGTCGGCGCTATGATTCGCACCCCTTCGACGAGGCGTCCTCTCGCGAAGGTTTCTTCCTCACCTCCTCGCCGCAAAATTTCTTCGCAGCAGGTGTTGACGGACCGAAAGATGGATGTAGAATGGGCGGCTCACCCGGGACGAAAGGTCTT
>NZ_LMSL01000013.1 GCF_001428405.1 Frateuria sp. Soil773 | reverse complement strand
GAACTGCGAGCGCAGGCTCCACACCAGCCTGCAATTCATCCACTTGGCGTTCCTTGCCCTCCTACTTAAAAGATTTTGAACAGGCTCTTACATGCGGCAGTTGGGCGCGTGGCCGCTGGCGCGCGCCTGCTCATACACCGGCATCAACTGCTGCGCCTGCTGGCCCAGCCGCTGCGAGCGCTTGCCCGGCGCCGGATGGGTGGACAGGAAGGCCGGCGGCTTGCTGCCGCCCTGCGATTCCATCTTGTTCCACAGCGTGACCGCCGCGCGCGGGTCGAAGCCGGCCTGCGCCATGTAGCGCTGGCCCAGCGTGTCGGCTTCGCTTTCCTGCGTGCGCGAGAACGGCAGCAGGATGCCGACCTCGGCGCCCAGGCCCAGTGCGGCGGCGGCATAGCCGGCATTGGTGCCGCGGGTGCCGGCGTAGATCGTGCCCGCGGCCACGGCGGCCTGCGCGGCCATGTTGTCCGACACGCGCTCGGCGCCGTGCCGCGACACCACGTGCGACAGCTCGTGGCCGAGCACCACCGCCAACTGGTCCTGGTCGCTGGCGATCTTGAACATGCCCTTGTTCACGCCGATGCGCCCGCCGGGCAGGGCGAAGGCATTGGCGGTGTCGTCGTCGACGATCTGCACTTCCCACTGCTGCGTGTTCCAAGGCGGCGGCAGCACCGCGATCAGCGCCCTGGACACGCAGGTGGCATAGGCGCGCTCGCGCGGGGCATCGACGAACTTGCCCTGCTTGCGCATGTCGTTGAACGCGGTCAGCCCCATCTGGCTCATCTGGCTGTCCGACACCATGATCAACTGCGAGCGGCCGGTGGGCGAGGTGGCACAGGCACCGAGCAGCAGGGCGGCGAGCGGTGCGAGCAGGTGTCGGCGTTTCATGCGGGTCCTCCATGGGGTGCGCGTGGCGGCGGCCGTGGCGTGAAGCATAACCGCGCGAAATGGCGGGGGCATCGCGTCGGCTCGTTGAAAAGAACGAACGGTCGTGCTATTTGTGTCGCCCATGAACGCGACGAACACCCCAAGCAAGCGTACCGCCACCCGCGAAGCCATCCTCGATCACGCCTATGCGCTGGCCTGCGGCGGCGGCCTGGAAAGCCTGTCGATCGGCACCCTGGCGGCCGACGTGGGCATGTCCAAGAGCGGCGTGTTCGCCCATTTCGGCTCGCGCGAGGAGCTGCAACTGGCCGTGTTCGACACGGGCCGCCGCCGCTTCATCGACAAGGTGCTGCTGCCGGCGCTGAAGCGGCCGCGCGGCCTGCCGCGCCTGCGCGCGATCGTTGCCCACTGGTTCGAGTGGTGCCACGAACACCAGAGCGGCTGCGTGCTGCTCTCGGCCACCAGCGAGTACGACGGCCGCGACGGCGCGCTGCACGACGGCGTGGTGCGGCAGCAGGCCGGCTGGCGCGGCGAGCTGGAGAAGGCGATCGGCCAGGCGGTGGAGGCCGGTCACCTGCGCGCCGATACGGAAGCCGGCCAGCTCGCCTTCGAGATCTATGCCCTGATGCTCGGCCTGCACCACGACGCCGGGCTGTTCGGGTTCGACGAGGCCGCCCGGCGCGCCGCGGCGGCCTTCGAGCGCCTCTGGCGCAGTTGGCAACCCTAGAGGAATTCCCCCGCATGTCCTCTCCATCCCCCGCCGCAAGCCGTCCGGGCTTCGCTACCCGCCTCAAGCTCGGCACCGTGCGCGCCGGTTTCGCGCTCGGTGGCCGCATCGCTCCCCGGCGCACCGCGGACCGCGCCGCACGCCTGTTCGCCACCCCGTTCGCCAGCAGTCGCAGCCGCGCGCAGGCAGCGCAGGGCGACGCGGCGATGCAGCGCGGCCACCTGGCGGTGCACGGCGAGACCATCGCCACCTACGTCTGGGGCGACCCGGCGACACAACCCTATGCGCTGCTCGCGCACGGCTGGTCCAGCTTCGGCCTGCGCTTCCTGCCGTGGGTGGCGAAGCTGCGCGCGCTGGGCTACGCGGTGGTCTGCTTCGACCAGCCGGGACACGGCCGCAGCAGCGGCAAGCTGTGCACCCTGCCGGAATTCACCGCGACGCTGCGGGCCGTCGGCCAGCATTACGGGCCGGCCGCGCTGGCGGTCGGCCACTCGCTCGGCGGCGCCGCGGTGGCGCTCGCGCAGGACGAGCACTGGCATGCCGACAAGCTGATCCTGGTGGCGCCCGCGGCCGACATGGCCGCGGCGGCCGGCCGCTTCTTCCGCCTGGTGCGGCTGGGCGAGCACCTGCGCGAGCCGTTCTATGCGTGGCTGGTGCGCCGCACCGGCGTCGGCGTGGACGAGCTGCAGGTGCATCGCCACGTCCCCAGGCTCGGCCAGCCCGGCCTGGTGGTGCACGACCTCGACGACGAGGACGTACCGTGGGGCGAGGGCGAACGCTACGCGCAGTACTGGCCGGGCGCGCGGCTGCTCACCACGCAGGGGCTCGGCCACCGCCGCGTGCTCGATGCGCCCGAGGTGATCGACGCCGCGCTCGCCTTTTTGCGCGGCGAGGAGGTGGGCAGCCGGGTGGTCGGCAGCGAGAACCTTGGGTTGTGCATGTAGTCGGTTGCTTCACTTTGCGAAAATTCCGACAGCCGCCGTCACCCCGGCGAACCCCGAAAAGGGGGCGAGAGCCGGGGTCCGGCGCCTTTATGGTTCTTGCCTGAAAGCAAAGGCCAAGGATTACCGGCTTTGCAGGAGCGACAAGCAACCCATCGTTTTTTCGAGCCCCCGCATACACGGGGATCGCGGGGAACCGATCCCGCGGAGCATCCAGGGATGAGGCCGTTCCCGCGGCCTGTAGGCTGCCGGCGTTGCCTCGCCGCCATACGTCCAAGTACGCGGCAGCGCACCGCACGCCGATGGTCGATCCACTAGAATCGTGGGGTTCAAGCCCACGATGTCGGAGTCGCCATGAGTTCCCCCGCCAAGCACGTCCCCGTCGGCGCCGCACAGGCCGAAGCCGTTCCGCTGCGCTTCGTCACCGCGGCCAGCCTGTTCGATGGCCACGACGCGGCGATCAACATCATGCGGCGCATCATCCAGTCGCAGGGCGCGGAGGTGATCCACCTGGGCCACAACCGCTCGGTGGAGGACGTGGTGCGCGCCGCGCTGCAGGAGGATGCCGACGCCATCGCACTCAGCTCCTACCAGGGCGGCCACGTCGAGTACTTCAAGTACATGGTGGACATGCTGAAGGAGCGCGGTGCCGGCCACGTCCGCGTGTTCGGCGGCGGCGGCGGCACCATTACGCCGGAAGAGATCAAGGAGCTGCAGGCCTACGGCGTGGAGCGCATCTACCATCCGAACGACGGCATGAAGCTCGGCCTCACCGAGATGATCGAGGACGTGATGCACCGCGCCGGCGACGCCGCCGCGCAACGCGCCGCGTCCGAAGACGCCCGCGTGCCGAAGGTGGACATCGACGACGAGATCTCCATCGGCCACATGCTCTCGGCGATCGAGGAGGGCAAGCTGTCCGAGTCCGAGCTGGAGCACCAGCGCAAGCAGTGGAAGCTCGCCGGCAAGCACACCCCGGTACTCGGCCTCACCGGCACCGGCGGCGCCGGCAAGTCCAGCGTGGTGGACGAACTGCTGCTGCGCTTCCTGCACGCCTTCCCCGGGATGCGCATCGCCGTGCTCGCCGTCGATCCCACCCGCCGCCGCTCCGGCGGCGCGCTGCTGGGCGACCGCATCCGCATGAACTCGCTGCGCAGCAAGCGCGTGTACATGCGCTCGATGGCTACGCGCCGCCAGCACGCGGCCACCAGCGTGGTACTGCACGACTGCATCGACTTCCTCAAGGCGCAGCCCTACGACCTGGTCATCGTCGAGACCGCCGGCATCGGCCAGAGCGATTCGGAGATCGTCGACCTGGTCGATTTCCCGGTCTACGTGATGACCTCCGACTACGGCGCGGCCAGCCAGTTGGAGAAGATCGACATGCTCGACTTCGCCGAGCTGGTCGTGCTCAACAAGTTCGACAAGCGCGGCGCCGAGGATGCCCTGCGCGACGTGCGCAAGCAGTGGAAGCGCAACCGCACCGCCTTCGCCATGAAGGACGAGGACGTGCCGGTGTATCCCACCATCGCCAGCCAGTTCAACGACCCGGGCGTGACCTGGATGTTCGCCAACCTGTGCCGCCTGCTGCGCGAAAAGGTGAGCGCGAGGCACGGCCAGGCCATCGGCAGCCCGAGCTGCGACTTCGCCCCCGAGGTCGACACCTCGCTCAAGGAACCGCGCGCCACCGTGCTGATCCCCGGCAGCCGCGTGCGCTACCTCGCCGAGATCGCCGAGCAGGGTCGCGGCATCAACGCCTCCATCGCGCACCAGGCCGAAGCCGCCAGCAAGGCCCAGCACTACTACGAGTCGCTGAAGGAACTGGACGATGACAAACTGCCGAAGCCGCTGGAGCTGTACGTCGCCGAGGACCTGCAAAACGCCGTCATCCCGGCGAAGGCCGGGATCCAGTCAAATGACTCGCGCGAAGCGCACGACTCAAATGCCAAGGCACTGGATGCCGGCCTGCGCCGGCATGACGAGCATGCGGTCGACCGCACCCTGCTGCTCCTCCGCCAGCGCTACAACGCCGCGCTGAAGGAACTCAGCCACGAGTCCATCCATCTGCTGCGCGACTGGCCGGCGCTGCGCGAGTCGGTGACCAAGGACGTCAACGAGTACCAGGTGCGCGGCAAGACCATCCGCGTGGAGAACTACCGCGAATCCCTGAGCCACCAGAAGATCGCCAAGGTCGCGCCGCCCAGGACCGAAAGCTGGGGCGATCAGCTCCTGTTCCTCGGCAAGGAAAACCTCCCCGGCCACTACCCCTACACCGGCGGCGTCTACCCGTACCGCCGCACCGGCGAGGACCCCACCCGCATGTTCGCGGGCGAAGGCACGCCCGAGCGCACCAACCGCCGCTTCCACTACCTCAGCCAGGGCGGCGCCGCCACGCGCCTGTCCACCGCGTTCGACTCGGTCACCCTGTACGGCGAAGACCCGGCGCCGCGCCCCGACATCTACGGCAAGATCGGCAACTCCGGCGTCAACGTCGCCACCCTGGATGACATGAAGAAGCTGTACTCCGGCTTCGACCTCAGCGCGCCCACCAGCTCGGTCTCCATGACCATCAACGGCCCGGCGCCGATCATCCTCGCGATGTTCATGAACACCGCGATCGACCAGAACGTGGAAAAGCACCTCAAGGAAGACCCTGCACGCTGGGCTGCCGCCGAAAAGCAGATCGCCACGCTGTACGAAGGGCGCGAGCGCCCGCGCTACGCCGGCGAATTGCCCAAGGGCAACGACGGCCTGGGGCTCGGCCTGCTGGGCGTCACCGGCGACCAACTGGTCGACGCCGAGACCTACGCCAGGATCAAGGCCGACACCCTCGCCGCCGTACGCGGCACCGTGCAGGCCGACATCCTCAAGGAAGACCAGGCGCAGAACACCTGCATCTTCAGCACCGAATTCGCCCTGCGCATGATGGGCGACATCCAGCAGTACTTCGTTGACCACAAGGTGCGCAACTTCTATTCGGTATCCATCTCCGGCTACCACATCGCCGAAGCCGGCGCGAACCCGATCAGCCAGCTCGCCTTCACGCTCAGCAACGGCTTCACCATCGTGGAGTACTACCTCGCGCGCGGCATGAACATCGACGACTTCGCGCCCAACCTGTCGTTCTTCTTCTCCAACGGCATGGACCCGGAATACACCGTGATCGGCCGCGTCGCCCGCCGCATCTGGGCCCGCGCCATGCGCGAGCGCTACGGCGCCAGCAGCCGCAGCCAGATGATGAAGTACCACATCCAGACCAGCGGCCGCTCCCTGCACGCGCAGGAAATCCAGTTCAACGACATCCGCACCACCTTGCAGGCGCTGTACGCCCTGTTCGACAACTGCAACAGCCTGCACACCAACGCCTACGACGAAGCCATCACCACGCCCACCGAAGAAAGCGTGCGCCGCGCCGTGGCGATCCAGATGATCATCAATAAGGAACTCGGCCTCAACTTCAACGAGAACCCCTGGCAGGGCAGCTACATCGTCGAAGAACTCACCGACCTGGTGGAAGAGGCCGTATACAAGGAATTCGAAGCCATCAGCGAACGCGGCGGCGTGCTCGGCGCCATGGACACGATGTACCAGCGCGGCAAGATCCAGGAAGAGAGCCTGTACTATGAGCACAAGAAGCACGACGGCTCGCTGCCCCTGATCGGCGTCAACACCTTCCTGCCCAAGGACCACGGCGGCGAGATCGCCACCGAGATCGAGCTGATCCGCTCGACGCCCGAGGAGAAGGGGGCGCAGATCGCCAACGTGAAGACGTATGGGAGTGCGCGGAACTCATTGGTGCCGGAGAGCTTGCGGACGTTGCAGAACACGGCGAGGGAGCGGAGGAATGTGTTCGAGCAGTTGATGGAGGCGGTTAAGTACAACTCGTTGGGGCAGATTAGCCATACGTTGTATGAGGTGGGTGGGGAATATAGGAGAAATATGTGAGTCTTATTGGGGAAAAACGTAAACGGACGCGAGCCTACTCCCCTCGCCCGAATGCCAGGAAGAGTAGTTCTGAGGAACTAATTACCATCGAGCAAGCGATTGAGTCGGACAAAGTAATAGTCGGGGATTGCCTGCACTTACTTAAAAAGGTGCCGAGTCGAACTGTTGACCTCGTAATACTCGATCCCCCGTACTGGAAAGTTGTGGGAGAGAGTTGGGACTACAAGTGGCGCACCGAAGAAGACTACAGACAATGGTGTCGCCTCTGGTTTGAAGAAGTTGCGAGGGTTTGTAAGCAGTCTGCTTCGGTGTATCTTTTTGGCTATGTGAGAAACTTGGCTTATTTGATTCGGGATGTATGTGATTTCGGGTTTGAGTTTCGGCAGGAGATCATAGTTGACAAGGGTATTAAGTCCATTGCTGGACGCAAGACGAGTACATACAAGCAATTTCCTAACACAACAGAGACTATTTTCTTTTTCGTATACGATGCGAAGCCAGCGATTAGGTCTCTATTACTCGCGCGCCAGCAAGAGCTCGGCTTAAGCTCAAAGGAAATAAATCAACGTCTCGGTGTTAAAACCAATGGCGGAGGCGTTTGGTCGCTTTACACCGGCAACAATATTCTTGCCCAAGTGCCGACGTTGGAGATGTGGCAAAAGCTCGAGAACGTGCTCGATTTCGAAGCTCCTGATGAACTGAAAGGTTTCGTTTTCAATCAACAAATGGGGTTGACCAACGTTTGGTCAGATGTCGATTTCTATTCCGAAAACAGAATTCATCGAACACAAAAGCCAAAAAAGCTCATTGAGCGCTTGATCTTAGCGAGCACGAAAGAGGGGCATGTCGTGCTCGACCCCTTTTGCGGATCCGGCACCACTGTCATTGCAGCTAATAATCTGGGGCGTTCAGCGCTCGCTTTCGAACTTGATCCGGAGATTGCCGCGAAGGCCAATGAGCGAATTATTGCGGAGAAGCTTTAGGCGACAATGTTCTAGCGCTTGGGTCTACGGAAGGTGTCTCGCCGACCACCGGTACATCTCTTCCGAGAATTTTGGCCCGTAAATGATTTTTGCTAGTGTGTCCGCCAACTTGGCATCGTCCCAACCATGTTTGATGCGAGCCTCTTGCAACTTCTCCAAGGCCCCTTCTCTTCTCTTTCTCCTGTTATGTTCAGGATAAATTTTTGTCCGAGGGAGACCTACTTTCTTCAAAAGCTCTTCAATCGCTTCGTCTGACAAGGTATCTGAGTTGGCGTATTCTTTAAGCGGCGCAATTGCATGTAGCTGAGCTTTATCGCGACCAGGGAATAGCTTAGTCTCCACCGAGTCATTGGGCTTTATCACGGACCAATATATTAATTCGGGCTTCATTAAGGAGAACTTCAGACTGCCAGGCCAAAGGTTAAATGGCGCGGCCGACTTGGAGTTGGATCGGATATTAAAATAATAGTCGACCATGCACAGGCGGAAGCCTAAGTTGCGTGGATCTACCGTAAAGATTTGAACATTGATATCAGTAGCGGCTGCAAGGTCGGCGAACTCAAATAGAACCAAATAATACAGTCTAGGGAGAAAAAGCTCCTTGAGTTCGCTCTCGGACTTTGGCGACAGAAGCCATTTTGAATCATCCTTCCTAACTATGTCCCTTGACCCACACGTCTCGGACGGACACAGGGTTTCTATGCTTGCGACTCGCGTACCACAGTGTTTACAAACACCCAATTGGTCTACCCGATAACAACACTTGATCTCACCCACACCTCCGCCGGGGAGCTTCAGATCGTCGCCGCGAGCCCCGGATCTCCCGCCGGGAAAGCCCGTGACAACACTGACCAGATGTTGACCAACGTATCCCATTCTCGCTTGAGGGGTCTGATGAGTGACCGCCGCCCAGCGTTGAAGATTCCTTCTCAGTGAGACGTAGAGGTCTACAAGCAAGGAGGCAGCAAACTCTGCCGTGCCGACGCCGACCGTGTCGCGTTGAGGGCCTCTCACAGCCCCTCCAACAACTCAGATAGAGTCGTTTCTAGAGCGGTGGCGAACTTGGAAAGCGCTACGACGGAGATGCTTTTTTCAGCCCGTTCGAGCATTCCCACATACGTCCTGTGAGAATGAGCCCTAAAAGCCAGCTCTTCCTGGGTCAGTCCAAGCGCTTCTCGCCTGAACTTGACCCGCCTTCCAATCTCGGATAGTAAGTCTGCATCTTTCCTCATCTTTCCAGAATGGCGAAACTTCCGTGGGGTTTCGACATACTAGAGTTGGCGCGGAGCGGGTCGTTTTTTGATGTTGCAATGTTTTTGTGCTGGGAGTGACGAGGAGAACTATGAAATGTCGGATAAAGTACAGATTGCTTTCCGAGTAGAGGGTGGTTTACTAGAAAAGGTGAGGGCTACTTTGCCTGTGGGTGAAAGCGTGAGCAAATTCGTGATTTCAAGTATGGAAGGGTTTGTTTCCGGAAAAAAGGCCTTTATTCCGGAAAAGTTCGGCGCCTTATCTGCGGTGAAGGATAAACGCGTAAGTATCAAGATCGAGAGGGCGCTTCACGATAAGGTTGCCGTTAAAGCGCACCAGTTTGGTGGTGTGAGTGGCTTAGTTCGTGCCATATTCAGGTCCGTAAGCTGACTAGGCCGATAAAGGGACGTGCGTAGCATCAAGTTTGAACGAGTACGCAAAAGAGGACGGAGGGAATTAAGCGCAGGCGAGCAAAACAATTAAAGGGGGCGTGGCTAATTAAATAGGTTCCTGGCTGCTTGCCAGCGGTGGCCGCCCACGCGGGCGGCACGCGGCAGGGCGTCCGAGGGTGGTTTCCACCATGCGCTGGAAGCGCTCGTCACCAAGCGCGCGTTCCTGGCTGGCATACGCACGCGGGTGCCGCAGGTCATCGGGCGCGATGCCTGCGTCGAGTCATTGTTGGTAGGCGTGGGCGCGTTCATTGGGGTCGCTACCCATCGCTAGTAGAGCGGGTGCGGTGTGATGAGCGGGTCGCGGGCGCGGGCTGCGGTAGCGCCGAGGCCCGGGGCGGTGTAGGTGTGCGGTGCCCGGGTTTGTCAGGAAGTGAACCTGATCCCGTCAGGTGGGCAGCCTTACTTCGGCGCGCGCTGCGTCATCCCCAGCGCTTGCCTGACCGCCTTGACCACCGCACCCGGCTGATCGATCTGAATGTCATGCGAGGTATCCGGAACGTGTACCAGCGTGCCGTGGGAGGAAGTGGCGACGATCTGCGCCTGCGTGTGAGCCCGGGCTTCTTCCAACCCCTTGCGGTCACGTGGCAGCGCATCGGCATAGGTGTTGGCGGCGGACAGCACGATCAGGGGTGTCGAGCCGTGCGTCTCCTGCTTTGACACGGGCTGCTTGAACACCTCGACATTGGTTTGGAGTACCGACAGCACGGTGTGCCAGTACGCAGGTTTCGACATCAGGGCCAGGTTTACCGCGTTGAGCTTAGCGCTGGCGAGCGGATCGGGCCCGCCGCGACACTGGCTCAGTTCCGGATTGGTAGACGTCAGTTCGTGTTTTTCGGCGGCAGCCTCGCACCGGCGAAGAAACGCGAACCGCTGTACCGAGAAGGTGTCCTCGTCCTTCTGCCAAGCGGGGGCAAACCGGCCGATGTCCTGCGCGGGCGGATCGAGCAGGACCATCGCGCCCACGTTTGCCGGATAGCGGCTCGCGTACTGCCGAACGATATTGCTGCCCAGCGAATGCCCCACCATCACCAGTGGGGTCGCAAGGCCGGCGCGCTGGATCAGCGCGTGCAGATCCGACACGTCGGCGTCGAGACCTCGCGGCATCGGCCCTTCGCTGCCGAAGCCGAAGCCGGCCCGGTCGTACGCGCAGACGCGCGCGTAAGCGGCCAGGAGCGGCTGCATCTTGAACCAGGTGGAGGAATCGGCGACTGCGCCAGCCTCCAGCACGACGGTCTGCGGTCCGCCGCCCGAACAGCGCAGGTTGAGATGGCGGCCATCGCCGAGGTCGATCAGTTTTGCCGCATGCGCATAGCTGTTTGGCATGCGCTGCGACGCGGTGGCGTGGCTGGCTTCGGTGGCCCGGGCCTGGCCGAACATCATGACCAGCAAAAGGGCGCTACCCGCTTTCAGGTGCATCTTGTTCAAGGCATGTCTCCCGTCGATGGCCCGGACAGGAGTGCCCGGGCAGGCTCCTTCATCGACTTGAGGCGGTACAGGAAGTTCAGGGGGCTTGTGGGCGGTCACGTTGCCGTAATCGGGAAGCTCCATGAAAAAGCGCGCCGGATCGCTCCGGCGCGCTTTCGGTCCAACTGACTGGATCAGCCCAGGCGGATCAGAATCCTGCTGGCCTTTCACCGCCCACTGCCACCTTCGCCTCCAGTGCCCGCCCGACGCGCCCCAGCGTGCCTTCCTCGAACAACCGGGCGGTCAAGGTGACATCGTAGGCGGAATATGGGGAATATGGGGAATATGGGACGGAGGGAATTAAACGTCCTCCGGTTGGATGTTGAATTGCCGTGGCCGACTGACCAAGCCCGACCACGTCGATCAAAACCCAAAATTGGAGTCAGAGTGCATTTTTTGGGAGGGTGCTCTGACCCCGGTTTCTGTTTGGCACTCAGTACGGCACGTCGTTTGAATGGATCGGGGTGGGAATGGGCAACTGGCTGAGCCCTTCGGCTTGCTCGCTGAGGAAGTACAGGGCGGCGAAGAGGCCTTCGGTGGTTGGCGCATCCAGCGGGCAGCAGCCGGGGTCGATGGTGTCGCTTTGGCTGTTGGTGTGGAGGTCGCGGAAGGCTTCGCTGTTGGTGAGGACGCGGGCGAGGGCGCGGATGGCGGTGGTGAGGCCGACGAGGGTGGCGGCGTCGTGCTGCTCGGGGGCGGCGTCGGCGAGGGTCCAGTAGGGGCGTGAGAGCGGGTTGGTGGGGATGCGCGTGTCGTGGTGCGCGGGTGACGTATGATTGGGGGTAGCCATGATCAACTCTCCAGAAGTTGGTTGTGGTTAGCGGGTCGCATGGGTTCCAGCCCATGCGGCCCGCGTTGCTTTTGGCCTTGCGGATTTTCCTTCGGTCGTGGTTTCGCCGGGCGGCGGCTATTGCGCTGTGGCGGTTTTCATCGTAGTGCGGAAGGAAAATAAAATCTGTCAGGTGGCTGGGATTAATTTGTAGGGAATGGACTTTATTTTGTAGTCCGTGTTTTTGATTAATTTGCGCAACGCTATGGGCGTTTTTGGAAACGCATGAGGACGCTTCGAATAACGGCGCGTCTGCTAGCGAATCGGTCATGAAGAACCTGCCCAACAAACGTCATGGCGGAGTGCGGCTTGTGGAGTTCCTGACACCCATGGGTATCGGCCAAAACGCGCTGGCGTGCGCTACCGGCATTCCGCCGCACCGCATCAACGAGATCGCTCGGCAAGCGCGGCGTCACGGTGGATACCGCCGTATGCCTAGCCGCTGCCTTGGGAACCAGTGAGCGCTTCTGGCTAGGACTTCAGGCGGACTGCGACCTGGAAGAGGTGTATCGCCTGTTTGGCAAGACACTTGAGCAGATCGCGGCGTAGCCTCGCCTAACCATGAAGACTCAACCGGCTGGCAATAAGCCAGCCGGGAGTCATTTGCTCAAACGCCTAAACATCTGTCGGAGCGCGGATTCAATCTCCGGCGTCCGGTCACGGCCCAAGCTGACGCAGGAAATCCTCGAAGCTTTTCAGGTTGGCCGCGTAGCCTTTGGGGTCGCGCGACTGGACCAGGGTGGAAGCGCCGTGTACGCCGGCCCGCGGCTGGTAGTGCACGATGTTGCTGCCGTGCGCCTTGCTCAGCACCTCGGCCACCCTGTCCGCTTCGTCCGGGCCGGTGGTGATGTAGAACGGGATCGTCACCTTGGCGGCGGCGTCCTTGATCAGGTTCTTGTCGCCGAAGTATTCGCCGGGGGAGAAGCTGGCGATGGCGGTGAGTCCCTGCGGGTGCTTGGCGGCCAGCCGTATGACCAGGGATGACGAGTACGAGCTGCCCACGGCAACGATCCTGCCGTAGTGCCTTGCGCGCGCCCATGCGAGTGCGGCATCGAGATCGGGCGCCGCGTCCAGGTAGTCCGCCGACTTGCCCAGCGCCTGGACGGTCTCGTTGTGCCCGCCGAACAGGTCGCCACCGGAGCGCTGGTCGATCGCCAGCGTGTCGTAGCCGAGCTTGTTGAACCCGGCAATCAGCGGGTCGTATTCGTGGCGGCTGGCGTCGGCCTGGTGAAACAGCAGCAACACCTTGTCGTTGTGCGGTGCGGTCTCGGTCAGCGTGCCGTGGACCGCGACGGCGTCGCTGGTGTGGAGAACCACCGGCTCGCCGGCGAACGCCAGTGCGGGCAGCAGCAGTGCGAGGAAAGAGCCGAGAGCCTTGAGTCCGCGGATACGCATGGGAGCACTCCGACACGGGGATGGGAGCGCCGAGCATACCGGACATGGCCATCCACGGCAGGTGGTTTGCCGGAACTTGAAACCGGGGCCAAAAGGGAGGGGAAAAGCGGGGTCAGGCCCACTTACGAATCCGTGATAAGTGAACCTGATCGCGTCGTTTTGCCATAGGTCGAAACCGGGGCGCCGGGAAAAGGCGACGGGGACGATTTTCGTTTGAATCCCGTCAACCCCGGCCGCTCCCGATGGCATCGCGTCTTCTTGCGTACGGTAGGGGCTTGGTGCGACGCAGGCATGCGGTTGGCTCGTGGAGTAGTGAGCCGGATCTCGCTGACGGATTCCCCCGGACGCCTGTCAGAGCACCTCGAAGGCAAGCGGCCCGGTGGTCCCGCCGCCGTTGCAGGTGGAGGCAGGGCAGGCCGACAGTGCGATGACGAGGTCCATCTCGGCGCGCAGGATCATCGAATCGCCGGCGCGGGATCGGGGCGGTGCGAACGTCAGGCGGCCGTCCGCCGCGATTTCCACGTTCATGAAGAAGTTGAAGGCGGTCGGCAACGGTTCCGGCTCGATTCCCTGCTGGCGCAACGCGGCGCAGAGGTTGTCGTGGCAGTTCGCGTGGTATCCCGTTGCGCCGTACTGCATGCGATACATCTCGATGCTGCAGGACGCGTAGAGAAAATCGTGCCGTCCTACCTCGTCGACGACGATGGTCAGCATCGGCTCGCTGCGGTCGGACCACAGGACGTCGCCGGTCGAGAGATAGACCTTTCCGTTGTAGTCAAACGTGCGGCCGTTCGAGAGGCGTTGGGCACCATCGTCGGTAAAGGCGAGCAGGTCGCCGCTCTGCCCGCCGTTGGGGTCGATGAGCCGGATCTGCTCTCCGCGCCGAAGGCGCAGCCCGGCACCCTGGCCGGCTGGGATCATTGTGGGATGGGCCATCTTCGTCTCCGTCGCTGTTGTGTCCGGTCGGCGCTGCCGCGTGGGCTCAGCCGTTCGCCTTGTAGCCGGCAACGGCCGCGACGATTTCTTCCGGGGAAGGGAAGTGCCCCTTGGCGCGCGCGATGATCTCCTTGCCGTCCGCGTAGACGCGGAACACGCCTCCCTTTCCGGGAACCAGTTCGGCATCCATGCCAAGGTGTTCTTTCAGGGCGGCCGCGGCCGCGTCGGCGCGCTTCCTGTAGCCGCAGGGTGCGCAGTATTCGATCTTGACGTTCATGGCGACATCGGCTCCCTGCGCTTTGCTTCCGCGCGCTGGATCAGCTTCACCACGCCTTCGGCGATCGCCTGCGGGTGATCCTCCTGCAGGTAGTGGGCTCCATCTCCCAGTTCCACGAGGTCGCAGTTCTTCAGCGTCCCGACGAAGCTTCGCGCAAATGCAGGGGAAACCAGCGCGCCAGGATTGCCGACGAAGAGGGTTTTCGGATACGTGGATTCCTTGAGCGCCGCATGCGCCTCGGTGAGCGCGTCATGCACCTCCCGCGGGCTTCCGGCGATAGGGAGCTCGTTCGGAAACCGCAGGGTCGGAATCCTCGATGCCTCGTCCGGGAACGGAGCGCGATAGACCGCCATTTCCTCGTCGCTGAGCTTTCGATGGATCGAGCCGGGCAGGAGTTTTTCGACGAAGACATTCTCGTGCAGCACCAGGTGCTCGCCGATGCCGGGTGTGCGGAACTTCATGAAGATGTCCCGGGCCTGTTGCACCTGGTGGAATTCGTCCCAGGACTTCATGGGACGGATGAATTCCATGAAACCCATGCCGCGGACGAACGAAGGCCGGCGCGCCGCCAGTTCGAACGCCAGCGCCGTGCCCCAGTCCTGCGCGACGACATACGCCTCGTCGATCCCGAGTTCCACGAGGAAGCGATCCAGGTAGGCGGCGTGGTCGGCGAACCTGTACGGGATGGCCGGCTTGCCCGATTGGCCGAACCCGATCAGGTCCGGCGCGATGCAGTAGGCCACCTCCGATACGGCAGGCATGATGTTGCGCCAGATGTACGAAGAAGTTGGGTTGCCATGGAGGAACAGGGCGGTCGGTTTGCGCCGGTCTCCCATCGACCGGTAGGCCATGTCCGAACCGTAGACGCTTGCCTTGGGAAGCTCGATGTCAGCCATGTGCGACTCCTTAAGGGGAGACGGTTGCGAAGAAAATCTTCCTGAAGCGGTTCAACGGCGCGATCGAGCGCTCGATCTTCATTCGGAGGATCGCCCCCTCCCAGGAGGCGAGGAAGTATTCGGCGATGTCCTGGGCCTTGAAGTCCGAGCTGAATTCGCCCAGCGACTGGCCTTCCGCGATGCACTCGGCGAACGGCTTGAGCCATTGCCTGAACACGGCCCGCAGGCGGTTGCGGATCAGCTCGCTGGTCTGGGTCATCTCGATGCCCAGGTCGCCGATGAGGCAGCCGCGCTCGAATCCATCAGCCCGCAGACGCTCGACGATCAGGTCGAGATACCGCTCCATGCGTGCCCGCGGATTCAGGCTGCGGTCCTGAAGGGCGGCCTCGACGAGGGTCTGGACATGGTCGAAGTACTGGTCCAGCACCTCCTTTCCGAACTGCTCCTTGGACGGGAAGTGGTTGGTGAACGAACCATGGGGAACGCCAGCCGTCGCAACCACGTCGCGGACGGCGGCGCCGTTGAATCCGTGCTTGAACATGACCCGGAGGCCGGCGTCCAGCAGTGCCTGTTTGTTCGAGTGTCTCGCCATGCCTGAAAGAATATGTACGTACGTACTTATTGTCAAGCGGGCAACAACGTGTTGCCTTCGCTTGCGGAATGCTCTTGGTCTGCTGCGCTACAGGCAAGCGCCTGCGGCATGTGCCGAAGAGCGGGAGGCGGAGACACTTGCCGAAGTGGGGTGGCGCCGGCGCGGCTGTCGCGTTTCTTACATTGTTCCCGATACGAAGCGCGCTTGCTCAAGCACCGTCATTCCCGCGAAAGCGGGAATCCAGTGTCTTTCATGCACCTGACAACTTGCTTTGAGGCACTGGATTCCTGTTTTCGCAGGAATGACGGAAGTGGAGGTTCGCCGCTTGGGCTGGGCACCACTTGTTGAGTCAGGCGCCGCTCGTTCCTGGCGCCGTCGTTTCCATCAATTGCCCGGTTGACCGGTCGGCAGCAGGCGCTTCTTGATCCGCTGCTCCAGCATCACCGATTGCAGTGCCTTGATGACGTCGTCGTGCGCGCGCTTCTGGCCGCAGGTGCCGGCGAGGTTGACGGTTTCCAGGGGATCTTCGCTCAGGTTGTACAGCTCGAACTCGGCGGGGCCGCCTTCGGGTTGCATATCGATGGCCTGGTCCGGGTTGCTTGCGCCGCCCCAGAACCGGGGGTTGCTGTAATAGCGCGAATACTTCCAGAGTTGCTTTTCGCCGTTCTCGCCGGGCAGATGGGTGATGACGGTTTCCACGTGGCAGGGTTCGGCGATCGGGGTGTACGGATTGCCGCGCGGGTTGACGTCGGTCAGGCCTTCGCTGACCTCGTCGTCGGTCATGAAATACAGCGCCTTGTCGCTCCCGCCGTTGGCGCCGCCGCTGCGGACCAGTTCGGACAAGTCCGCGCCGACCAGCGGATGCACTTCGGAATGGCTGGGCTTGAGCTTGGCGGCGGCGTCCTTCTGGTCGATGCCGGCGAGGCCCATCAGGGTGGGGATGAGGTCGACGTGGCTGCTCAGGGCCTCGCTGTGCTTCTGCCCGCTGAACAGTCTCGGGTTGGAGACGATGAGTGGCACGTGCACGGTTTCCTCGTACGCGTTGTACCACTTCTGGTGCATGCCGCCGTGCGCCCCCAGCATGTCGCCGTGGTCGGAGGTGTAGACCACGATGGTGTTGTCGAAGAAGCGGCTGCCGCGGAGCTTCTGGTAGACCTTCTGGATTTCTTGGTCGACCACGTACTGCAGGTAGTAATACATCTGGAAGTACTGCGGTATGGTCGGGTTGCGGAAGAACATCTCGCCGTACTTTTCGGCGTAGTCCTTTTGCGCCCTGGGCTTGCTGGACAAGTCCTCGCAGCGCGTCGGTGGCATCGGCAACTTCAGGTTCTTGATGAAATCAGGAAAGTCGTAGCTGTAGCCGAACGACAGCCAGGGCGTACCGAAGAACACGATGTCGTGGGGATTGGTGAACGAGGCCACGGTCAGCCAGGGCTGGTCGCTGTCGCCCTTCTCCAGCGCGTCCAGCAGTTGGATGACCTGGTTGGCGAAGCCGGGATCGCGGTTGATGCCCATGTCGGCCTGGGCCGAGCCGTGCGGATCGGGGCCGATCCAGCCGTCGAAGCCGAAGTCGTGCAGCTTGTTGGCGGCCTTGTACAGTTCCACCGCGCGGGGTATCGGCGTGCCGTCGTTCGTAGTGCTCTGCATGATGTTGACGCTGCCGGGCAGGTTGATGTCCGGGTGCGACAGGTGCCATTTGCCGCGGTAGAAAGTGCGGTAGCCACCGGCGCGGAAATAGTCGCCCATCGTCGGTACGGTGTTGGGGTCCAGGTAGAACATGTCCGGGTCGTACCACTGCTTGGCCATGCCCGATGTCTGGGTAACGCCGTGCAGGGAGGGGTACTGGCCGGTGTAGATGCTGGTCCGGCTGGGGCTGCAGGCGGTGCTGGCCACGTAGTGCCGGTGCATCTCCAGGCTGTTCTCGCGCAGCGCGGCAAGGCCGTGCAGATGCTGCTGGCGGAATTGCCGGATGGTCGGGTCTTCGTACGTTGGCGGATAACGCTCCTCGTCAGTGGTGATGACCAGAAAGTTCCATCGATCGTGGCTGGCTGACATGGCGGGAATTCCCTTGGCTGGGTGGAAGGGCGACGATGCGTGCGAGCGGCCTGCCGGGCAGGGCATCGCCGATGGCGGTCGGTCGAAAGGCAGTCGCTGGGCGCGGAGTGGCCGCGGCGCACGCGAGGGGCAAAGGCCGGGACCGACCCTGGATGGCAAGAAGGGATCATCCGGGTGGTTCCTTCATCGATGCGCGAGGGGCACGCGGCCCGGCCGACACCGGATACCGGCGTCGAATGAAAGCGTAGGGCCGAACGGCATCGGCTTAAACGCGAAACGTCACACTTCATCATTCGCGCAAAAAAGCCCTTTCTTCAGTGCTCCCTGGCCGGCTTTACGCAAGCGATTTTCCGAGCAGCGTCTCATAGAGCTGAAGCCGCAGCCTGACGCTGATCTGCAACACGCTCAGCCAGTAGCCAAGGACCAATGCGAAGATCAGGAAGACTTCCATCCAACTGGGATGAGGGGGCCAGCGCATGTCCTTGAACTGCAGGTAGAGCGCGATGACGACGGGCAGGGCGCCAAGCTTTTCGATCCCGCCCGTGAGCATGGGAAGTTTCTCCTTCATGCGCGCGTGCCGATAGCTGATGAACTCACTCAGCATTTTGCGTTGGTCGGGCGGGAAGGTGCGCAGCCAGTCGATCAGCGCCAGGTGGTGGGGCAAATCGAAATCCAGCTGCTCTGCAAATTCACGGCGCCCGCTGGCGAATGTCGGCCACCTCCTCGGTACCTGAGAGATGGCGGCGACAACGGCGCCTGCGATTTCCACGGCGACACCCAGTGAGCTGAGAATGACGGTATGGATGTTGTTCGGAAGCAGCTTGATGCAGAGCAGGGCAAACAGCGCACCTGCGGCTGCCAGCGCGTATCCCCATTTGGCTTTCTTCGAGAAGATTGCCGGGCCTTCCGGAAACTCCGGCAAGGCGTCTACCCTTGCGTTCAACGCCGCGAACGTAAGCTTCGGTGGCTCCATATCCCGATGCGTTGTCGCGTTCGCATCGACGCCGCCTTCCTTGCGCATGTCCCTGTCTCCCCCTGAGGCGGCGCCGTTTGCGGACCATACGCCGGCTTGGCGCCGTTCGCCATGGCGCGAGTGATCCGATGCCCTTCCAGGCACTTCAGAACGGATGCTGCCGGTAGAACCGTTCCAATTGCCGGTAGACCTCAGGCAGTTCCTGGCGCAAGGCGGCCGGCGCCTCGAAGAACTGCTCGCTGACCACCGCGAAGAACTCGGCCTCGTTTTCCAGGCCGTACGGGTCGATCGGCAAGGGCAGCCCCTTGTCGTGATCGCCGTGCAGGCGCTTCCACGCGTCGGAGAAGGCCTGCGTCCATGCGCGCCGATCCATGCGCCGGTGCAGGGGCGGGAAGCCGTTGGCGTCGCCGTTGAGCATGTCGAGCTTGTGCGCCATTTCGTGGATGACCACGTTGTGCCCGGGCCGCTTCCCGGCATCCAGCACGTCCGCCCACGACAGGATCACCGGCCCGCGTCCCCAGGCCTCGCCGGCCATCGCGGTGCGGGTCTGGTGGACCACGCCCGCCGCATCGGTGTGCGTGCGATGCGGCACGAACGCGTCCGGGTAGACGATGACGCTGTGCCAGCCGTCGTACCAGTCAAGGCCCAGTTTCAGGATGGGGATGCAGGCGTGGACCGCGAGCAGGACGCGGTCGGCATCGTCGAGCTCCAGCCCCTGGACCGGCTCCAGCGACTTGCCGTCCAGGAACAGCGTGGCAAGCACGCGTAGCGCGGCCTGGTCGGAGGCGCCAAGCCGGCGCGCCGGCGCGCACCGGCGCAATGCGTGCTGCCACAACGGCTCGGCGATGGGATGCCGGGCGACGGCGCGGCGTATGCGCCAGTTTCTGATCCTGTCGAACATGGCCCTGCGGGAGGAAGTCCAGGAGTTCCAAGCAATCTGGGCGATATCCGTTTTCTCAAGAACGTCCGGGAAAGAAAGGCGCCGGGCAGAAGTGCGCGCAGGCCCAGGCTCCAGGCGGTCGTGTCGATTTGCGCGGGGCTGGATCGTCGTATGGACGGGATGCCATGGGCGATGCCGGCAGGATGCCGGCGGCAAGGCAATCGCTTCCGACCTCCCAAGCCCCTGACAACCTGCCGGACCAGCAACCATGACCTTCCTGCCGACGAGGACCCCGCGATGACCATCACCATTACCGCCTTTGAAACGTCACCCGATGGCGGCAAGGGGCTGGCGCGCGACACGCGTGTCCGCTGGGCGCTGGAGGAGGCGGGCCTACCCTACGGGGTTCGCCTGGTTTCGTTCCAGGCGATGAAGGAGCCCGCGCACCTGGCTCTCCATCCTTTCGGGCAGATTCCGACGTACGAGGAAGGCGGGCTCGCCCTGTTCGAGACGGGCGCGATCGTCTTCCATATCGCCGAGCGCCACGCGGGCCTGCTGCCGCACGATCCCGATGCACGGACGCGGGCGATCATGTGGATGTTCGCCGCGCTCAGCACGGTGGAGCCGCCGATCCTCGAACTCGTCACCGCGAAATTCGTGGAGGCCGGCAAGCCATGGACGCCGGACCGCCTGCCGCTGATCGCGGACCGCATCCGTGCCCGGCTGGGCCAGCTTTCGGTGCGCCTGGGCGATGCCGACTGGCTCGATGGGGCGTTCAGCGCGGGCGACCTGCTGATGGTGTCGGTGCTGCTCAGGCTGAAGCCCTCGGGCCTGCTGGGCGAATTTCCGAGCCTGGCCGCCTACGTCGCGCGCGGCGAGGCGCGACCGGGCTACCAGCGTGCCTATGCCGCCCAGGCGGCGGTCGCCGCCGGCGTACAGGCATAGGCCGCCGCGCCGGATTTCGTATACGCGCTATCTCGTGTAGCGCAGGGCTGGCCTGGGTGCTGCCCGCGCCGCCGCGTGAAAGGCTCGTGGCTGCGGTGCCGAGCGATGCCGTGTCGGGGGGAGGCAACAGGCCCATGGCCTGGCAATCCAGGCGTCGGGTGGCGTGCGTTTGTTCAAGAATCACGATGGAGAAAGCGGCGCGGGAGCGAATCGTCCGGACGGTGGATTCGTCCGGAGCCAAAGACCTGCATGGCAGCCCTGGCTGCCGGGCCGCGCCCGTGGGCCGACGGCGCCTACGTGCGCAACTTGACGCTCGCCTCGCCGTTGCGCCATTTTCCGGCCATTGCCCATTGCGCACGTGAGCCGCCGGCACCATGCGACGCGAGATCGCCATCGTCGTTTTCCCGGGATTCCAGTTGCTGGACGCCGCCGGCCCGGTCGCGGTGTTCGAGATGGCGGAGCGTTTCCGGCCGGGCAGCTATGTGATCGAGATGCTGGCTCCTGGCGGCGGCAGCGTGCGCAGTTCTTCCGGCGTGTGCCTGGCGGCCGCGCCGCTGGAGCAGGGGCGTTTCGACACGGTGATCGTCTCGGGCGGCAACCTGGCGCAGGTCGAGGAGCATCAGCGCGACGTCATGGCCTGGCTGGGCGTCGACGCCTGCCGCCGCACGGCGGGCGTCTGCTCCGGCGCGTTCTTCCTCGCCGAGGCCGGGCTGCTCGACGGCCGCCGCGCCACCACGCACTGGGACGCGGCCGAGCGTTTCCGGCTGCGCTACCCGAAGGTGCGGCTGGATGCCGACCGCATGTTCGTCCGGGACGGCGACGTGTGGACGTCGGCGGGCATCTCCGCCGGGATCGACCTGGCGCTGGCGCTGGTCGAGGACGATCTCGGCCCGGCCATCGCGCGGCGCACCGCGCAGCAACTGGTGGTGCACCAGCGCCGGCATGGCGGGCAGTCGCAGTACTCCGCCCTGGTGGAGCGCGGCGGCCGGACCGGCCGCTTCGGCGACCTGATCGGCTGGATGCGCGCGCGCCTGGCCGAGCCGATGACGATCGAGCGGCTGGCCGAGCGCGCCGCGATGAGCCCGCGCAACTTCGCGCGCGCCTTCGTGGCGGAGATCGGCGCGACGCCGGCCAAGGTCGTGGAGGGTTTGCGCCTGGAGGCCGCGCGCATCGCGGTGGAGACCAGCCACCTCGGCCTGGACCACATCGCCGCCTCGACCGGGTTCGGCGACGCCAGTCGCATGCGCCGCGCCTTCGTCCGCGCCTTCGGCATGTCGCCCCAGCTCCTGCGCCGCAGCGCGGGCATCTGAGCGCGGGGCATCGCGGCAAAGCGGGCAGCGTGTGCGCGGCGGTTTTCCCGCGCTGGCCGTTTTTGTCCGGAAATTGTCCTTGCGGGCGGACGGCCGTCCATCCATAAAAGGATGCCTCGGAGCACCGGCCGGGCGGCGGGTTCGCCGACCGGGCCGCCATGCGGGCGTCCGCGCTTGCCGAGGAAATACCCCAGTCTTTGCGTGAGGATTCACATGCGTCTGATCCGGCTCGTTTCGGCCTTGCTCCTGTGCACGGGTGTCGCACAGGCTTCGACCCCCGCACCCGCTCCCGCGGGGCCCGTCACGCGGCTCGACCACATCCTGCTATGGGGACGCGGGATCGACCAGACCACGTCGGTGATGGCGGTCAAGCTGGGCTTCCAGGTGCGGCCCGGGCGCGACCCCGGCGGGGTCGCCAACCGCTACATCCGGTTCGCCGACAGCAGCTTCGTCGAACTGCTCGGCATCACCCGGCCCGAGCCCGAGTTCGATCCGGGCATGAAGGAAGACCAGCAGGCGCTGAAGGGCGGCCCGGGCTCGCGTACCTTCGGCTTCCGTACCTCGTCGCTGGATGCGATCCACGATGCGCTGAAGGCCCGGCACTACGCGGTCACGCCGTTCTTCTCCGGCCCCGACAGCGCGAAGCCGGGCTGGCGGCTGTTCGCGTTCGATCGCGCGCCGCTGTCGAGCAACACCTTCTTCATCGACTATGCCGCCGGCTACGCCCCCGACCAGTTCGACCCCGCCAATGCCGGCGACTACCGCGCGACGCGCGAGCACCCCAACGGTGCGCGCGAGCTTTCCTCGATATGGCTGGTGTCGGCCGACGCCGATGCCGACCGCCGGCAGCTCGAAAAGATGGGCTACGGCCATGCGGTGCCGGTCAAGCTGCCCGCGGTCGGCGCCAAGGGTTTCTGCGTGCCGGTGGGCCCGACCGCGCTGCTGGCGCTGCAGCCCGACGGCGAGGGCATCGCCGCGCAGACCATGGCGAACGGCGGCCCGCGCGTCCTGGGCGTGAGCTTCGGCGTGGCCGACCTCGGGCGCGCGCAGCGCTGGGTGGAGCGCGGCTACGAGCGCAAGCTGGCGACGTATCGCGGCCTGTCCGGCGAATCCGTCCTCGCCCCGACGCGGGACGACCTCGGCCTGTCCATCGAATTCCACGCGATGCAGCCGGAAAGTTCGCCTTGCGCGGGCGCGAGCCTTTAGGGCCGTAGTGCAGGACTTTCGAGGCGCCCTGAGGTTGTGCTTCCGGGGCGCCTCGATATTGCAAGCATCCTGAGGTTGCCCGCGATCCCGGAATCGCTTGGAGCCTGTTCAAAGTCTCCCAGGTATCTCCTACGAAGCGTCATCCCAGCGAAAGCTGGGATCCAGTGCCTCTAAGTTTTGGGGTGAGAGGAAAGTCGCTGGATTCCTGCTTGACCAGCCCTTCGGCTGTTGAAAAGCACCTCGCAGGAATGACGAGCGGAGAGCGTGAGGGGATCCCAGTGCAGCAGGGAGACTTCGAACAGGCTCTAAACATCATGGACATCCTGACGTTACGGACGTCCCTGACCTCGCCCGTCATCCCGGAATCGAGCGACGGTATCCGGGTTCAATCAGGAACGCTCTGAGGTTGCGGGCAACTCGATCTAGCCCGTCATCCCGGAATCGCGCAGCGATATCCGGGATCCAGCGCCTTTGCGCATCGACGGGCTGCACGAAGGCGCCGGACGACCCGCTGCGCCCGGCCTGCATGCGGGCTTGCGCTTGCCCCGCCCGACCAGCCTGGGGCCGTTGCGAAGCCTCGCGGGAATGCTGCGAAAAGGTTGCCGGGACGCCCTGGCCGATCTCCGCAGGTGTCGCCGATCCATTCGCTTACGGATGGATGGCACGACGAAGTCCGGCAGCATGGCCGTCCAATCCCGCGGCAGCCATGCCTTTTGCCAGTGGCGAACCACCCCTCGGTCGTGCCGCAATACCGGTTTGATCCCGACGAGCGAGAGTGGACCCATGAGCAACCGTCACGACGCGATGCACCCCGGCCGCCGCCGTTTCCTGCAATCCACGGCGCTGGGCGCGGCGGCGCTGCCGATGGCCATGCTGGGCGGCAACGCCGTGGCGGCGGAGGCGGGGGCGGCCGACGTCAAGCTGCCGGCGTCGATCCTCGCCCTGCAGCCGGTGAAGTCGCAGGTGGTGCCGATCACGGACGACGAGCGCCGCGGCCGGCTGGCCCGGGCGCAGGAGCTGATGGGCCGGTCCGGCATGGACGCGATCTATCTCGATGGCGGCACCACGCTCGACTACTTCACCGGCATGCGCTGGTGGACCAGCGAGCGCCTGATGGGCATGCTGCTGCCGCGTTCGGGCGACCCGGTGTACGTCACCCCCGCGTTCGAGCGCAGCCGCGCACTGGAGCAGATCCGCTTCGGCCACGACGTGCGCACCTGGCAGGAGAACGAGAGCCCCTATGCGCTGATCGCGCAGGCGATGCGCGAAAAGGGCGCCGGCACCGGCGTGCTGGGCATCGAGGACAAGGTGCCGTTCTTCCGGTCCAGCGGCCTCGCGCAGGCCATGCCGCAGGCCAGGCTGGTGTCGGCCACGCCGGTCACCGCCGGCTGCCGCGCGATCAAGAGCCCGGCGGAACTCGCGCTGATGCAGGTGGCGTGCGATGCCACGCTGGCCTTGTACAAGGCGATCTGGCAGGGCCTGGAGCCGGGCATGACCCAGCAGCACATCGCATCGTGGGTGGAGGCCGGCTACGCGCGCATGGGCCTGCGCGGCGAGGCCAGCGTCAACGTCGGCAGCTACACCGCGCAACCGCACGGCTCGCGCGAGCCGCAGGTGATCCGCGAAGGCACGCCGGTGATGCTGGACGACGGCTGCTACGTGGAGGGCTACATGAGCGACCTCACCCGCACCTTCACGCTGGGCAAGGCCAGCGACAAGATGAAGCGGGTGTTCGACATCGTGCGCAAGGCGCAGCAGGCGGCGCTCGCCGCCGCGCACCCGGGGGCGACGATGGAGTCGGTGGACGCCGCGGCGCGCAAGGTGATCGTGGATGCCGGCTACGGCCCCGGCTACAAGTACTTCTCGCACCGTCTCGGGCACGGCATCGGCATGGACATGCACGAGTGGTACTACCTCGTCCAGGGCAATACGCGCCGCATCGAGCCGGGCATGACCTTCAGCGACGAGCCCGGCATCTACATCCCCGGCGAGTTCGGCGTGCGGCTGGAGGACGACATGCACGTCACCGCCGACGGCGCGCGCTGGTTCACGCCGCAGAGCCTTTCCATCGAGCGGCCGTTCGGCTGAGTGCCGCCTGGGGCGCCACCATGCGCATGGCGGGATCGCCGCCGCGCGCATGGCCCGCACCGGCTACCAGGTCAGCGACGTGGACAGGCGGAAGCGGCGGTGGTAGTCGTTGGAGACGGAATGCTGGCGTATCTCCAGGGTGTACCCGCAGCCGGACGGCATGGCGCCCGTGTAGCGGAAGGCTTCGTTCTCGTAGAGGCCGCTCGGCGAGCCGAGCTGCTCCCATTTTCCGCTGTCCTTGAGCAGCTTGATGTAGCCGCGCCGGAGCGCCATCAGCTGGTCCAGGTCCATCAGGCCGAACCAGAGCGTGCAGTAACGGTCCGTGCAGTGGTAGCCGTCGATCTGCGCGCCCTCGGGCAGCGGTACCGCCTCGGGCCAGCCGTCCGGACGCCCGGCGACCGCGCTGCCGGCATGGCCAAGACGCTGTTCGGCGGACACGCCGGTATCGGCGGTGGGCTGCATCGAGGCGCATCCGGCCAGCGTGCATGCCATGGTCGCGGCCAGCAGGGCCTGCCGGCCCTTGCGCGTATATCGGTTCATCGGTCTCCCCCTGTCGAAGTCGGGCGGTGCGGCCACGAGCCGCACGACACCGGCGTTTCCAACGCCGTTGCCGCCTGCCTCCGCCAAGCTTAAGGCAGAAGCCCGAGCGTGGGCGAGGGAGCGGCAGCCTTGCGTCATTGCACGGTCAGAGGCGCGAACGACGGGCATGGCGGATCGAGCCAGGCACGCGCTTCTGGCCGTCCGGACGGGCGATGGATGGCCGGTGGTTTCGGCCGGGAATATCGGGTCGAAGGAAGGCCGGACCGATGGATATCGCCTGTCCCCACCCATGCCGTCCGGCCCGTCGTGCACGCGAAGCGCGGCCCAGCGTTTGCCCGCCGCCGACCGGGTGCGGGGCCTGTCGTGCCACGCTGTATTGCCGTTGCGGGAAGCGGCGTCGAGGAAATGCCGGAGGCTATGCGGCCAGGGAGGAGGCATGGCGCAGGCAACGCGGTGAGTTTACTTCGAAGCCCGTTTCTTCTATTTCGTTTTCTTCCCCGTCCCCTGGGCAGAAGAAACATGCGCAACGACCGCGACACGGCGTCCGCTGAGCGTCCCTCCGGCACGGCGGCTCGGAGCGGCCGGATGTTCTGGCGCGATCCGGCCATGCCCTTCGTCGAGAGCCGCCGCGCCTGCGACAGCCGGGCCTGCTACAAGCCGCACAGTCACCCGACCTTCTCCATCGGCGCCGTCGACCGGGGCCGCAGCGTTTTCACCGGCGCGGCCCGCGGCCCGGTGGCCCTGGGGCCGGGGACGCTCGTGTTCGTGCCCGCATGGCGCGTCCATGCCTGCAACCCGGCACCCGACACGGCATGGAGCTACCAGATGCTGCACCTGGAAGACGCCTGGCTCAAGGCGGTGCGGCAGGAGTACGCCGAGGCCGCCGCGGACGACGGCGAGCCGGTTCGCATCGTGGCCCGGCCGACGATCCATGCGCGCTTTTGCCGGCTCAACGCCCTGCTGTTTTCCCAGGCCGATCCGCACCACAAGGAAGCGGCGCTGATCGAGTTCGTCGGCGACTGCGACACCGGGCAAGGGACGGACATCGAGGCGCCGGACATCCCGTCGCGGCTGGCGGCGCGGATCGGGCCGGCGATGGAGCGCCTGCGCGACGCGCCCGCCGCCAGCATGCCGCTGGACGAACTGGCGCACCTGGCCGGGATGAACCGCTACCGCCTGATCCGCGCGTTCCGCTCCGTCACCGGCATGACGCCGCACGCCTGGCAGCTCAACCTGCGCGTCAATCTCGCCAGGGAGCGGCTACGCGCCGGCGACGACCTGTCGGACGTGGCGCTGTGCCTGGGCTTTGCCGACCAGGCGCATTTCCAGCGGGTCTTCAAGGCGTACGCGGGCGTGACGCCGGGGCGCTTCCGGGCATAGGGCCGCCAAGGCCCGTGGCTGCAATTTCCTTCAATACGGAAGAAACCGCGTTCGGCACGCTGCGGCGCAGACCTTCCTGATGCGTGTTCCCTATGCAACAGTTCCTGCTGATCGCCGCGGCGCATTTCCTGGCGCTGCTTTCGCCCGGCCCCGATTTCTTCCTGATCGCACGGACGTCGCTGTCGGCCGGCTGGCGGATCGCCAGCGGTGCGTGCGTGGGCGTCGCCGCGGCCAACGGCGTGTTCATCGTGGCCGCGTTCGCCGGCACTGCCGCACTGCGGCGCGACAGCGGGTTGTACGTCGCCCTGCAGGTGGCCGGATGTGCCTACCTCCTCTACCTCGGCGTACTGTTCGTCCGCCACGCGGGCGGCAGCGGCCTGCACGTGCCGGCGGCGGCCGGCGGCGCCTCCGCGCCAGCGCGGCCGTCCATGGCCTGGGGGCGCGCCGCGGGCATGGGCCTGCTGTCGGGCCTCCTCAACCCGAAGAACGCGCTGTTCTATGCCAGCCTGGCCGCGCTGCTGACGGGGCCGCACGCCAGCGCGGGATGGAAGACGTTCTACGGCATCTGGATGTTCGGCGTGGTGTTGCTGTGGGATGTGCTGGTGGCCGTCATGATCGGCAACCGGGCCGTGCTGCGGCGTTTCGCGCGGGCGTTGCCCTGGCTGGAACGGATCTCCGGCGTGCTGTTGATCCTGCTCGCCCTGGGGGTTGTCGCGGCTTTGCTGCTGCGCTGGCGAGGGAACTAGCCCGGAAGGCGGGACATCGGGGTCCGGCGAAGATGCGCAATGGCCTGGCCGTTCCGCACGACGGTCGATACGCCGGCAGGAAGCCGGAGCTAGGCCCCGGCTTGCGGCGATCGCCTAAGAAGCTGTTCAAAATCCCCTGGGCATTCCCTATGAAATGAAACGTCATCCCAGCGANNNTTTTTTTGGCATCAAAGTCGCTGGATGACCAGCCCTTCGGCTGTTGAAAAGCGCCTCCTGCTTTCGCAGGAATGACGAGCAGGGGAACATGAAGGGATCCCAGCCCGACAGGAAGATTTTGAACAGGCTCTAAGATGGTCCGACGCCACTCGCTCGAGGCCATCGCCATGCCCGTTGCCGCCGCCCGCACATTCCCCCTGCTCGCCGCGCTGTGCGCGTTGTCGGTGGGGACGTCCGCGCATGCGCAGCAGAAGAACCTGCGCGACTACGGCGTCGCCATCGGCGTGCTGCAACCGGGCAGGCTGAACGCGATCACCGACGTGCCGGGCGTGAAGGTGGGGCAGAAGACGCTGGTGCGCGGCGACGACGTGCGCACCGGCGTCACGGCGATCCTGCCGTACGCCGGCAATGTCTTCCAGGGTAAGGTGCCGGCCGCGGTCTACGTGGGCAACGGATTCGGCAAGCTGGCCGGGAGCACGCAGGTCGAGGAACTCGGCAACCTCGAAACGCCGATCGTGCTGACCAACACCCTGAGCGTGCCGACCGCGGCGGACGCGCTGATCGACTACACCTTGTCCCTCCCCGGCAACGCCGGCGTGCGCTCGGTCAACCCGGTGGTCGGGGAAACCAACGACGGCTATCTGAACGACATCCGCGGCCGCCATGTCGCCAAGCGGGACGTGCTCGACGCCATCGGCTCGGCCACCGGCGGCCCGGTCGAGCAGGGTAGCGTCGGCGCCGGCACCGGCACGGTGGCGTTCGGGTTCAAGGGCGGCATCGGCACTTCGTCGCGCAGGCTGCCGCCGTCGCTGGGCGGCTACGCCGTGGGCGTGCTGGTGCAGACCAACTTCGGCGGCGTGCTGAGCGTGGACGGCGTGCCGGTGGGCAAGGCGCTGCACAAGTACTACCTGAGCGACAGGCTCGGCGACTCGCCCGACGGCTCGTGCATGATCGTGGTGGCTACCGACGCGCCGCTGGATGCGCGCAACCTGAAGCGGCTCGCCAAGCGCGCGATGCTGGGGCTGGGCCGCACGGGCGGCATCGCGTCGGACGGCAGCGGCGACTACGCGATCGCCTTCTCGACCAATACGGCCGTGCGCGTGCCGTACGCATCGGACGATCCGGTGCAGAAGACCGAGGTGCTGCGCAACGACGCGATGTCGCCCCTGTTCATGGCGGCCATCGAGGCGACCGAGGAGGCCATCGTCAATTCGCTGTTCCATGCGCGGGACATGACCGGCGCCGACCGTCATCGCGTGGACGCGCTGCCGGTCGACGAGGTGCTTGGGATCATGCGGCAACACGGTTACCGGATCTCGCGCTAGCTGCGTGCGGCCATGCCGGGCAGGCGCGGCACGGCTCGCCTGCCGCGCTCCGGCCTTCCATGCGTCCCGGAGGATGCGGTACGGCCAGGCCATATGGGTCGGGCATCCGGCGTTCCCTTGCTCCCGACGCCTGCCGGACGGTATGGCCTCAATCGCGCGCGGCGGCCAGCAGCGGATCGGACTGGATGAAGCCTTCGAGGTGGCTCACCAGCGCGCGCACCCGTGCCGGCAGGTAGCGTTGCTGCGGCCACACCGCGAACAAGGGCCGGCGGCGCGGCGTCCAGTCCGCCAGCACGGCGGCCAGGCTGCCGCGTGCGATGGCGTCGCGGGTGAGCGTGGTGGGGCAGAGCAGCACGCCGAGCCCGGCTTCGGCGGCGGCCACGGCCAGCCGCATTTCGTCGACGCGCAGGCGCGCGTTCGGGCGCAGCGTGGTTTCCTCGCCGCTGGCCGGGTCGCGCAGCGGCCACGTCAGCAGCGGGGTGGCGACGATCGCGTCGTGTCCGGCCAGGTCGCTCGCATGCGCCGGCGTGCCGCGCCGCGCGAGGTAGGCGGGCGAGGCGACTAGGTGCACGCCGATGTCGCCGAGCCGCCTCTGGGTCAGCAGCGAATCGCCCTGTGCGCCGACGCGGATCGCCAGGTCCGCGCCACTGCCGACCAGGTCCTGCAGGGTGTTGCTGAGCTGGAGTTCCAGGTTCACCTCGGGGTGCGCCTGGAGGAAGCCGGTCCATGCCGGCGTCAGCGGTCCGCTCGCCAGGTTCACCGGCGCCAGCACGCGGATGTGGCCCGCGATGCGGCGGAGGTTGGCGTCGAGCGATTGCGTGGCCTGGGTGAGCGCATGCACCAGCGGCCGGCATTGCTCGTAGTACTGCATGCCTTCGGCCGTGGGTTGCAGGCGCCGCGCGCTCCGGTGCAGCAGGCGGCAGCCGAGTTCGCGTTCCAGCGCCTGCAGGCGGCGCGTCACGGTGGCGGCGGGAAGGTCGAGGCGTTCGGCGGCGGCGCTCAGGCTGCCGGCTTCGACGATGGCGACGAACAGGGCGATGGCGTCGAACATGAAGCCATGATTGCATATTTGGAAATCATAGATTGTCCAGGCGCGTATTTTTTCGGATATGGGTGATGTCTAGTCTACGCAGCGTCCCAACACGGAGTCCTGCCATGTCCCAGTCCCAACGCCTTCGCTTCGTCTTCGCCGGCCTGATGTCCCTGTGGATGTCGCTGCTGATGACCGCCTTCGTGGTCTGGCTCAACCTCGGTTTCGACAGCGCCTATTTCCGGCACTGGCGGCATGCCTTACTTGCCGCCTGGCCGGCGGCCTTCGTCATCGTGCTGTTGTTCGGCCCGACGGTGCAGCGGATCAGCCAGGCGCTCGCCGCACGCCTGCCGGCACCGGCGCATCACGGCTGAGGTGCGCGGGTCGCAGCGATCGGGCGCATGCGTTCCGCCCCAGGCACGCCCGTCGGCATGAAGCGGGCCGGGGCGAATCCATCGGGTCGATCGTTTCCCGCACCGGCGCTGGCCGTCCGCTCGGGCGGCCAGCGCCATAGGGCCTGGGCGGTTTCCATCGCGAGCCTGGAGCGTGCGTAGCCGGGTATTGCCACTCGTCCGGCAGCCTGCACCTGGCCGGGGGACGCCGCGGATTCCCGATGACGCGATAATGTGCGGTTTCCCCGCCATGGCCAGCGCCGCATGTCCATCGTTCTCACCGACTTCGCCCTCCCGCGCCTGTTCCCGCGCGAGCCGCGCCGCAACACCATCCAGGACTGCACACCCGACGAGTTCGAGCGCCGCCTCAACGAGGTGCCGCCGCTGAAGGTGCTCGACGGCTATGCGCCGTTCTGCAAGCTGCACGTGCACCGCAACTGGACGTCCACGCGCTGCCTGGCGGTGCCGGTCACCGACGGGAACCGGCACCTGCTGCGCTCGGACTACGAAGCACGCACGCGGGACGAACTGCCGGTGCTGGTGCGCTGGTTCGAGGGGCTGGAGCCGCCGGTGGCGGATTACCTGATCCCGATCCTCTACAGCCGCGGGCAACTGGCGAAGGAGGGCACGCGGATCGGGGCCGACTGGGGCGTGGTGGGCTGCATGTACACCGCAGAGCCCGAGGAAACGCCGATGGCGCCCATCACGATGATGCGCAATGCGCTCGGCGTGGAAGAGGGCGGTTCGGGCGTGCCGCTGGACCGGGATGCCTATCGTCGCAGCGTGGAGTTCTGGCGCAACCACGCCAACTGGCGCGGATGATCGCGGAGGGCCCGTGTCGCCCGTGGCTGGGTATAGGCCGGGCTGGTCGCCCCTGCCGATGGAGGTGCGGGAGGCGTCTTGCCATGCCGGCCATGAACCGGGCCGGATGGCCGTGTACCCTTCGCTGGCTTGTGGACGATCCGAGATGACCGGGAAGAAAAACGTATCCCGATTCGAAGCGAGGCTGCTGCGCCCGGCGGAGTCGCCCGATGCGTCGTGGGCGTTCTTGGTCCTCCCTGCGCAAGCCAGCGACCTGCTGCCGCGTCGCGGGCGGACGAGCGTGGAGGGCACGCTCAACGGCCAGCCCTTCCGCGCCACGCTGGAGCCGGATGGGCGGCTGAGCCATTGGCTCAAGGTGGACGAAGCGCTGCGCGAAGCGGCTGGCGCGGCCATCGGCGACACGGTCGCGCTGGAGATTGCGCCGGTGGCGAAGGAACCCGAGCCGGAGCTTCCGCCGGAACTGCGCCAGGCGCTGGACGATGCACCCGAGGCGCGGGCGACGTGGGAAGGCACGACCACCCTGGCGCGCGTGGACTGGATCCACTGGATCACCTCGGCCAGGCAGCCGGCCATCCGCGCCAAGCGGCTCGCCGACGCCTGCGACATGCTTGCCTCGGGCAAGCGACGGGTCTGCTGCTTCGATCCGTCCGGCCACTACAGCAAGGCATTCGGCGCGCCGGAAGCGGCGGAAGAGTAGGACAGCCGCGGGCTCGCCCGGCCGGCGGCTGCGCCCCGGCCGCATGCGCAACCGGGGCGCGGCGGGCTCAGGCCGCCTGCGGCACCTTGTCGAGGAAGCCGTGGATGCGGCGCGGGCGGCTTTCGTCCAGCTCCGCCGCGTCGAAGCCGACGACCAGCGGTTCGTCGGCACCGGGCGCGGTCAGGTGCCACTGGAAGCGGGCCAGGCCGTGGTGCGCGTCCACTTCGCCGGCGAGGGCGAAGCGGCGGCCGGGAAACATCTCCTGTACCGCCGCGATGGTGGCGTCGATGCCTTTCCAGCCGCGCGCCTGGATCATCGGATCGGCATGGGCGGCATGCTCGGCGTAGACGTCCTCGATCAGCGAGCGGCGGCGCAGCGGATCGGTCTCGTTCCAACTGCGGATGTAGTTTTCGATCAGTTCGCGGGTAGCGTTCATGGCGGTGCTCCGCGGTGGGTCTGGGCACAGCATGCGGTCGCCGCCGCGGCAGGGCGATTGCCTCGCAGGTAACGGAAAGCGCACGGGCGGATCGGCGGCTACCGGCCGTCTGCGTGGCAGCCATCGCCTGCCGGTTTGGGGCGCAGGAGGAAACTGTCGCTGACCCCGGCGATCAGGTCGGCGACATGGGCGCGGAAGTTGGGGCAATTGGCGACATCGTGGGCGCGGCATGCCAGGGCGTGCTCGGTCATCCGGCGCGAGCGCTGCATCTCGCGCATGCGTGCCTCGAGGTCGGCCAGGTGCGCGGCGAGGACCTGCTGCCGGTCCTCGGCGCTGCTGTCGAGCAGCGAGCGGATCTGCCGGAGGCTCATGCCCGCGGCCTTGCTGGAGACGATCGCCGCCACGCGGTAGACGTCGCCCTCGCCGTAGCGCCGGCGTCCCGCGGCGTCGCGCAAGGGGTGGAGCAGGCCCTGGTCCTCCCAGTGCCGCAGTACGTGCGTGGGCAGGCCGAAGCGTTGCCCCAGCCTGCCTACGGACCATGAGGTATTGCCGTGCCGTGGCTTCATGCGGCCATGAAGTCACGGGCGGGCGGCCGGTGCAAGTGCATGCGCGGACGCCGGCTACGGGATCGCCTGCGTGCCGTTCCGTTGCCTGGCATGAGCTCGGCTTTCCGGCGCAAGGCGAAGCTTCGTGCAGCGATGCGGGCGCGGTACGGGTGCCTGCCGGGTTGTCCCCTGCCTGCTTCGTCCGCGATGCGGCAGCGGCGCTTCGGCTATGTGCGGTTTCCCGCGGCGGCTGAGGAACCCACTCTCGAGCCTGGGGCCTGCCTGCCTTCGGCTAAGGCTCCCGCAGCGCCGCCGGGGTATCGAGCAGGCGTACGCCGGCGGTATTCCGCAGGTGCTCCCTCAGCCAGTAGCCGTGCTCGGCACCCACCGTCACCACGATCCGCTTCCCCGGGTTTTCGCGTACCGCTTGCCGGACGACGTCCAGGAAGTGGCCGTTCCACGCCTCCCAGCCGGCATGTTCGGCCGGGCCCATCAACGCTTCCTGCAGCGCGTGCTTGGCGCGAAACGCGGTGTCGGTCGTCGCGTCGTTCACCGCCGCCGGCGAGGTCCAGTGCGCTTTCAGGGCGGCGTACAGGCCTTCGGAATAGCGGCCGAAGGCTTCGGCGCGTGCGGGCTGGCGGGCGTCGAAAGCCTCGGTGTTGCCGCGATAGGGCGCAAGGATGGCGCCGTACAGCGGCTCGGCGGGCTCCATCGCGTAGACGCGGTAGCGATGGCGATCGATCAGCGGATAGATGACGGCCGGGTATTCCTGCTTGGTTGGCTCCGACGGACGCGTCGCCAGGTCGTCCGGCTGCAGCTCGACGCACAGCACGTCCGGCTTCAGCTTTTCGATGGCGCGGCCGAGCGCGTCGTTGTCGTAGGCCGGTACGTCGGCGTGCATCCGGTGCAGGGTGTCGAGCACGACGACCGTTGCCGGTGCCTGCTGCGCAGCCGCCATGATCGGCAGGGCCAGCCAAAGGCCAAGAAGGATTCGCCAGGGCATGGGCGCCTCCGCAGTGCTCGGTGCGCCACGGTAGCGGGGCGTGGACGACCGGCGCAGTGCCGAAAGCCACGATCGGAGGCTTGGGACGATCCATCGGGTCGTTGTAGGGCATCTCCGGGTGCGAGGCGGGCAGCGTACCGGCAAGGCTTGCGGTAGGCTCCGGCCAGGAGCAGGCCGTTTCCCCGCGGGTGCATACGCTGCCCGCCGGCCCCTCCGGGGAGGTTCCATGAAGGCAATCCTTGCATTCCTGTTGGCCGCCGGCGTGGTCCAGGGTGCGCCGGCCCTGGCGCAGCCGGCATCCGCCTCGCCGCTGGTCGGCAGTTGGGCCGTCGATGTGTCGCGCCTGCCGATGCCGCCGGCGGCGCGGCCGAAGAAAGTCACGATCACGTTCAAGGATGCAGGCAGCGGCAAGTGGGGCACGCGGGTGGAGATCGTCGATGCGGGCGGTACGGTGAGCCGCACCGAGGGCGTCGCGGCCCTCGACGGTACGGCCGCTCCCGTCAGCGGCAGCCCCGAGGCCGATACCGTCGCGGTGAAGCTGCCCGTGCCCGGCGTGCTGGTCATGAACCTGGTCAAGGGAGGCCAGCAGGCATCGACGCGCGTGTATGCCGCCGCCGCAGACGGCAAGACGATGATCGAGACCGCCTCCTATGTCGGGAAAGACGGCCTCCCGGTGATGCGGACGCACTATTTCGCGCGCGTCCGCTAGCGGCGAAGGCGGGCGGCTTCGCCGCCTAGTTCGCCTCGCCTGCGACGTCCGCCTTCGCCGTGGCCTCGGCGGACGTGGCAGCCGGCTCGGATGCTTTCAGCATGACCAGGGGTGTCCCCTGGTAGCGGTATTCCAGCGCGTCCTGCAACTGGCGCAGGGTGGTGACCCGGGCGCAGAGCGCCAGGGCATGGCGCTGCAGTTCCTCGCTGCGTGCGTCGACCAGCCTGTCCATTTCCTGGTCCATGCGGTCGGCGCGCCTGTCGAGGCTGTCCGCGCGGCCGGTGAACACGGCCCATAGCGCGCTGCGGCTGATGCTGTGGGCGACTTCTTCGGCGGCCTCGGCGATGTCGGCCTCGAATTTCCCGTCGAATGCCTGCTGGTCCCAGCGTCCCTTGCCGAGGCTGCCGTCGATGTCGTCCAGCGCCCGGGCGCGATGGCGTTCGAGCTTGCGCGCCTTGCGCTCGCTCCCTGTCATCATGCGGGTCACGGTGGTCAGCGCGTCGAACGTGATGCCGACCGACTCGCGGGCAATGCCGGCCACCTGCGGCATCAGCGCGCGGGTTTCCTCTTCCATCCGCCGCAGCCGCTGCGCGTCGGCCTCGCCGACAGGTTGCGGCTTGCGGTCGATGCTGAGCGTGCCGTCGTGGAACAGGATCTCCTTCGGCGCCCCGTCATGCCGGTACAGCAGCACGCCTTCGTCGCCCACCTGCACGCTGTAGGGGGTGGAGAAACCGCATTCGTGCGACGACAGGTCCGGCGCTTTCTTCGGGCCGGCATGGGCGGTGCTGGTGGCGAGCGCGAGCAGGCCGACGGTGGCGATGACGGTGCGCATAACGATCCATGCAGGCTGGGTGAGGCCATGATCGTGGTGCGCCAGCGGGCGGACGCGTGCGAAAAGTCATGCCGGCGTGGCCCGGCCCGGCCTGGGGCGAGGCGGTTCCTGCGCGTTTCTCAGGCGAAGCGTTTGGCGCCCGCCACGCACAGGATCACGACGACGGTGGACGCCAGCATGGACCAGGCGATCGATTCGTGGAGGAGCGCGGCCGCCAGCAGCAGCCCGAAGAACGGTTGCAGGAGCTGCAACTGGCCGACGCCCGCGATGCCGCCCAGGGCGAGGCCGCGATACCAGAAGACGAACCCCACCAGCATGCTGAAGACCGACACGTAGGCGAGGCCGATCCACGCCGGCATGCCGATGCCGCTCCAGCCGCCGGGCAGGGTGAGCAGGGCCAGCGGCGCCATGAGCGGGAGCGAAAGCAGCAAGGCCCAGGAGATGACCTGCCAGCCGCCGAGCCGGCGCGAAAGCGTCGCGCCTTCGGCGTAGCCCAGGCCGCACACCAGGATCGCGGCGACCATCAGCAGGTCGCCCGTGGCCGTTCCGTCGCCGCCTCTGGATAGCGCGAAGCCGGCGACCGTGGCGGCGCCTATCGTCGAGAACAGCCAGAACGCCGGCCTGGGCCGCTCGCCGCCGCGCAGCACGCCGAACACGGCGGTCGCAAGAGGCAGCAGGCCGATGAAGACGATCGAGTGCGCCGCCGTGATGTGCCGGAGGGCCAGCGCCGTCAGCAGCGGAAAGCCGACGACGCCGCCGAGCGCGACCAGGGCCAGCGGGAATACGTCGCGGCGCCCGGGGCGTGCCTGGCGAAGCGCGAAAAGGAAGGCCGCACCCAGCAGGGCGGCGATCACCGCGCGCGCGGAGGTGAGGAACATCGGCGAGAGATCGGCGACCGCGACGCGCGTCGCCGGAAGCGACCCGCTGAAGACGATCACGCCCAGGAGGCCGCTGCCCCATCCTGCGGAGGTTCGTTTCATGTGTCCTTTTCCTGGGTGGGGACGATGCGACCGGACCGGGCCCGGCGCAGCGAAGGCGAGCGTATCCGGAAGGCGTGCCGGATCTGGGGAGGAATCGGGGCAGGGCGAGGCCGATTCTGCGGCCATGCCTGGACGCGGGGCGGGAAGGATTCCAGGCCGCATCCGTCCGCGATCCGGGCAAGGTATGGACGGAGGCGACTTGTCCGGGACTTGCCGAGGTTCCCGAGCCGGCACCGCATCGTCCTTGGAATCCTGCGCGAACGCGCGTGGACCGGCGATGGGGACGCCGACGGCGGACGGGGTCCGAAGGAGGCATGGCGGCGGGAGGATGGTCCCGCTTCCCATGGCGGCCGTCCGCGCGCTTGAGCGTGGCGGTGGCCCATGGGAGGATCGTGCGGATGACCCGCAGCTCCGCCACTTCGCCGCATCTGCGCGACCTTGCCCGCCTGCGCCGGGTGCGCGACCGGATCGACCGCGAGTACGCCCGGCCGCTCGACGTCGAGGCGCTCGCGCGCGGCGCGCACATGTCGGCCGGGCATCTCAGCCGCCAGTTCAAGCTCGCCTTCGGCGAGTCGCCGTACAGCTACCTGATGACGCGGCGCATCGAGCGCGCGATGGCGCTGCTGCGGCGCGGCGACCTCAGCGTGACCGAGGTCTGCTTCACGGTGGGCTGCGCGTCGCTGGGCACCTTCAGCACGCGCTTCGCCGAACTGGTCGGGATGTCGCCCGGCGCCTACCGGCGCGAGGCGGCGGGCGCGACGGCGGGCATGCCGCCCTGCGTGGCGAGGCAGGTGACCCGACCGGTCAGGAATCGAGAAGCGCCGGTCGCCGGGCCGGCCTAGCATGGCGGCTCCTTCCACACCGAGCAGGACTGCCATGGACATCACCATTCACGCGAGCTTCCTTCCGCACACCGATCCGGACGCCTCGCTGGCCTTCTACCGCGACGTCCTCGGCTTCGAGGTGCGCAACGACGTCGGCTACAAGGGCATGCGCTGGATCACCGTCGGCCCGGCCGGCCAGCCCGGCACGTCCATCGTGCTGTTCCCGCCGGCCGCCAGCCCCGGCGTCACCGACGACGAGAAGCGGACCATCGCCGAGATGATGGCCAAGGGCACCTACGCCACGATGCTGCTCGCCACGGCGGATCTCGATGCCGCCTTCGAGCGCATCCAGGCCAGCGGCGCGGAGATCGTCGAGGAGCCGACCCAGCAGCCCTACGGCGTGCGCGACTGCGCCGTGCGCGATCCGGCCGGCAATCTGCTCCGCGTGCAGGAGCGGCGCTGAGCTCCCCGCACGGCAAAGCCGCCGGCACGCGATGCCGGCGGCGATCCCCTTCCACGGGAACGGGCGCCCTGGCCGGCGACCCGGACAGGGCGTCGGAACACGGACGATGGCGACCACGAAAAGGCGGCGACCATGAAGAAAGAGCGAAGCGGTGCGGCACGGCAGGAGGCGGGCGATCCCTCCCGGCTCATCGACGCGCGGATCGAGGCGCTTGGCGACTGGCGGGGCGAGACGCTCGCGCGGGTCCGGGCGCTGATCCGGCAGGCCGTTCCGGAGGTGGCCGAGGAATGGAAGTGGCGCGGCGTCCCGGTATGGTCCCACGCCGGCATCATCTGCACCGGCGAGACCTACAGGGACTACGTCAAGCTCACCTTCTTCAAGGGCGCCAGCCTGGCGGACCCCGCCGGTCTCTTCAACGCCGGTCTCGACGGCAACGTGCGGCGCGCCGTCGACATCCACGAAGGCGACGCGATCGACGAAGCGGCGTTGAAGGCCCTCGTTCGCGCCGCGGCGGCGCTGAACGTGTCCAAGGCCAGGCCGCGGCCGGGGGCGAAGGAGGCGGGCTGAGCCGGCCCGGTTTCAGGCGGCTGCATGCCGGGCTTCGTTCCGGGTGACGATCGGGAGGCTGGCCCAGGCGATGAAGAACGCCTGCAGCGGAATCCGGATCGCCAGATAGGAGGGACCCTCGCGATGCGCGCCCACGCCTACGTGGTGGAAGGCGGCATAGACGTTCGCCGGCAGGAAGAGGATCAGCACCGCGATGGCGAGGCCGGCCGCCAGCGTCCGCCAGCGGCGCGTGCACAGCATGACCGCGATGCCCGCTTCCAGGATCCCGGTAGCATGGATGGCCAGCCGCCGGGCAGGGAGCCACGGCGGCAGCATCTCGACCAGCTCGTCGGTGACGGCGAAGTGGCCCGCGGCGAAGTAGCCGAAGGCGAGGGCCAGGCCGGCCGCCGCCAGGGCCGCCGTCCTTCCGCGCGCGAAGTCCCGGGAAAACGCCCTCGCCACCGCGAGCGGCGCGACGCAGGCGAGTACCAGCAGCAGGTCGTCCATGTCTTTCTCCGGGCGGTCAGTGGGTGATCTTCAGCAGGTCGCGCAGGAAGCGGCGGATGGCCGCCTGCTCGGCCGGCGCGAAGCTGCGGGTGAGCGCGGTGACGGCTTTGGCATAGGGGGCGAAATGGTCCCTGATGCGGTTCATGCGCGGCGTGGGCGCGATCTTCACGCTGCGCCCGTCGCGCGGGTTCTGCACGCGCCGGACCAGCCCGCGTTCCTCCAGCCGCGCCAGCACGCGGGCGAGCGTGCTCGGCGCAAGCTCGGTGCGGGCGGCGAGCTCCTTCGGCGTGGGCGCCTCGCCGTTCAGGGTGAGGATGTGCAGCACCTGCATGTCGACCGAGAGCAGCCCAAGCGTACCTGCGGCCCGCTCGTTGAGGAGCACCAGGGCCGGGATCAGTTGCTGGAACGCCAGGAGGAGATCGTCGGCGACGGCGAGGCCGGGTTCGTCTGGATGCACGGCGTGGAGCATGGAAGGGCGCTTCCTCGAAAATTGTTCCAATATGGAATCATATGCGACGGTCGGTCGCCAGTCCCTTTGTGTGCCGCCGCGTGGAGGGCCGTGCGCATCGTCGGATGCGCGCGGCGATAGGCACGGCCGGTTCCGGCTGGGCGGCTGCGCCTGGAGGAAGCAAGCCGGCGTGCGTACTGGCTTGCAGTAAGTCTTCGTCCGGACCGTCGAGCGACGTTCCGCGATCTTGGCCGACGTCGCACTCGCGATGGCGCCAGGGGCGCCGGCACGGTTGCCTTGCGGCAACGGGCCTGCCGTTGACTCGTCCTTTTTACCTGACTAAAGTCAGCAAATGGACGAAAAGCAGATCCAGCAGGTTCGCCGTTTCAATCGCGCCGTCACCCGGCGCATCGGCGTGCTGAGCGACGACTACCTCGGCCGCGGCCGGCCGCTGGCCGAGTCGCGGCTGCTGTTCGAGATCGGCCGTGACGGCGCCGACGTACGCACCCTGCGCGCGCGGCTGGCGCTGGATTCCGGCTACCTGAGCCGCCTGCTGCGGGCGCTGGAGGCGCGGGGGCTGCTGGCCGTGCAGCCGGCGCCGCACGATGCGCGCGTGCGGCGGGCGACGCTGACCCGCAAGGGCCGGCGCGAGGTGGATGCGCTGGACCGCGATTCGCATGCGCTGGCCGGTTCGTTGCTGGCGCCGCTGGGCGAGGCGCAGCGGCAGAAGCTGGTGGCGGCGATGGCCGAGGTGGAGCGGCTGCTGCGCGCTTCGGCGGTGGAGGTGGCGCTGGCCGATCCCGCCGGTGCCGAGGCGCGCGCCTGCATCGACGCCTACCTGCGCGAGATCGACGAGCGCTTCGAGGGCGGCTTCGACGCCGCGCGCAGCGTGTCGGCCGATCCGGCCGAGCTGGTTCCGCCGACCGGCGCCTTCATGCTGGCCCGGCTGGACGGCGAGGCCCTCGGCTGCGGCGGCCTGAAGCTTGGCGCGCGCGGCGTAGGCGAGATCAAGCGCATGTGGGTGGCGCCGTCCGCGCGCGGCCTCGGCATCGCCCAGCGGCTGCTGGAGGCACTGGAGGCGCAGGCCGCCGCGATGGGCGTGCGCACGCTGCGGCTGGACACCAACCGCAGCCTCGTCGAGGCGCGCGCCCTGTACGCGCGCAACGGCTACGTCGAGATCGCGCGGTACAACGACAACCCCTATGCCGACCACTGGTTCGAGAAGCGCGGGCTGCGCCCGAAGTAGCGGCCTGCGCCAAGGGCATTCGTGCCATGATCCGCCACCGCCGCGGCGTTCGCGCCGGCCGACGCCCGGACCGAGACATGCAACCCAGCCGCGATACCCGTACCGCCCCGCACCCGCCGTTGGGCATGCTGCTGCGCGAATGGCGCGCGGCGCGCAAGCTGAGCCAGCTCGACCTGGCGCTGGCGGCGGGCATGTCGGCGCGGCACCTGAGCTACATGGAGACCGGCAAGGCGAAGCCCAGCCGCGAGGCGCTGGGGCGCATCGCCGCCGCGTTCGACATGCCGCTGCGCGAGCGCAACGCGCTGCTGCTGGCGGCGGGCTACGCGCCGGAATACCCCGAGCATGCCTGGGAGACGCCGGCGCTGGAGCGGATGCGCCAGGCGGTGGAACTGATCCTGGCGCACCAGGAGCCGTACCCGGCCTTCGTGCTGGACCGGCACTGGAACGTGCTGATGGCCAACGACGCCGCGACGCGGGTGAACCGGCTGCTGATGGACGGGCGCGAAAGCCGGCACGGCAACCTGCTGCACCAGGTGTTCGACCCGGACGACTTCCGTCCCGTCATCGCCAACTGGCCCGAGGTGGCGGAGAAGTTCCTGCATCACCTGCATGCGCAGATCGCCGCCTCGCCCACCGACCCGCGGCCGCGCCGGCTGCTCGAGGAGATCCGGCGCTACCCGGACGTGCCCGAGTCCGGCTGGCCGCAGGGCGCGCTCGCGCCGGTGCTCACCCTGGTGTTCCGCAGCGGCGCCGGCGAGCTGCGCTTCTTCGAGACCATCACCACGTTCTCGATGCCGCGCGACGTGACCCTGGAGGAACTGCGCATCGAGTGCGCCTTCCCGGCCGACAGCCACACCGCCGCCGTATGCGCCCGGCTGGCGCGGCAGGGCGCGGGCTGAAGACCGCCCGCCATAACCTCGCAGGTAATTGATCGCCCGTGCGGGCAGCCGCACGCTGGAGCCCCCCACACAGGATCAGGCTCCATGCGCAAACGTTCCCTGGCAACCCTTTCCACGATCGCGGCGCTCGCCCTGGCATGCGCGCTGCCGGCGTCGGCCGCGCCCGGCCCGGCAGATGCCCCGAAGGCCGCCGCGGCATCGCCTTCTTCCGGCGAGCCCGGCCCGCAGCATCGCCAGCTCGGCCGCCTGGCGGGGCACTGGAACGTGCGCCAGTCGCTGTGGACCGACCCGGCCAGGCCGCCGGCCGTCGACCAGGGCCATGCTGTGTTCGCCATGGTGCTCGGCGGTCGCCACCTGCGCCAGGAACTTCGCATCGACTCGGCCGGCAAGCCGTTCGAGGGGCTGGGCTACATCGGCTACGACAACGCCAGCGGCAAGTACGACGTGCTCTGGATGGACGTCAATTTCACCGGCCTGGTGCAGGCGCAGGGCGGCTACGACGCGGCCACGCAGACCTACACCTTCCTCGGCGCCGTGCCGGACCCCGCCAAGAGCGGCGCGACGACCCCGCTGCGCCAGGTCGTGCACATCCAGGACGCCGACCACTTCACCAGCGAGTACTACGAGCGCCACGGCGGCCGCGAAATGCTGGCGGTGAAACTGGAATACACCCGCGCGAAGTGAGCTGGGCGCGGACGGCAGGGAGCGCCGGCCACGGCGCTCCGTTCAGCGGCGTTGCGCCAGCACGCCGTCCAGCGCCAGTTGCGCCTTGAAGCCGGCGGTCTCCAGCCGCCTGGCGACCTCGCGCGGCACGTCGCGTCCGCTGGTGAGCTTGTTCGGGCTGCCGGTGTAGTGGAACAACCGGCCGCCGCGGCGCAGCACGCGCGCGAGCTGGCCGTAGAACGCCTGCGAGTACAGCTCGCCGGCGATGCCGAAGCGGGGCGGATCGTGCAGCGCCACGTCCATCGAAGCGTCGGCGACCTGCGCGATCGCCTCGGACACGTCGGCGTGGGCGAGCTGCAGGCGGCCGCCGCCCGCCGGCGCGTCGGGATCGGGCGACCACGGGTTGAGCGTGCGCAGCCACAGCACGTCGTGGTTCTTCTCGAACGAGCGGATGTGCGCCGCGCCGGCTTCCAGGCAGCAGGCGGCGAAGTAGCCCAGGCCGCCGCAGGTGTCCAGCACCGCCTTGCCGCGGGGCTCCACCAGGGCCACCTTGCGCCTGGCGTCCTCGAACGGCGATTCCTTCGATGTCGGCAGCATCTTGATGCCGTCGATCTCGAAGGTGGGTGCGCCCCATTCGGTGGGCACCAGTTTGATCAGCGAACCGGAGAAACGCGCCGCGGGCTCGAACGCGCCGTCGTCCCAGACATAGATCGTGCGGTCCTTCAGCTTGTGCGGGTACGGGTAGCTGCGGTCCCGCCACTGCCAGGCGTCCGCCCGCAGCGAGGCGACGCCGGCGGAGAAGCCCAGGTCCAGCGAGCCGCTCCATTCGGCCGCGCCGGCGTCGCGCGCGGCCAGCAGGGACTCGGCGACGGGGCGCGTGAGCAGGGGGCCGGAATAGTGCGGCAAGGACGGGCTCCTGGAACGGCGGCATCGGCCGCGAGACGGACGGGGCGGCATCGTAACCCGGCGGCCGCCCGCCACGCAGGCCGCGCCGGCAGCCGCGTGGATGCGGCGTGCGCTTTTCGGTATGTTGGCGCATTCCTCCTGCCAAGGCGCGCCGCATGACCGCATCGCTGGAACACCCGGACCACCTGAGGCGCAGCCTTTCCAACCGGCACCTGCAACTGATCGCCATCGGCGGCGCGATCGGCACCGGCCTGTTCATGGGTTCGGGCAAGACGATCAGCCTGGCCGGGCCGTCGATCCTGCTGGTGTACCTGATCATCGGCGTGATGCTGTTCTTCGTGATGCGCGCGATGGGCGAGCTCTTGCTGTCCAATCTCGACTACAAGTCGTTCATCGACTTCTCCACCGACCTGCTCGGCCCGTGGGCCGGCTTCTTCTGCGGCTGGACCTACTGGTTCTGCTGGATCATCACCGCGATCGCCGACGTGATCGCCATCGCCGCCTACGCGCAGTTCTGGTTCCCCGACCTCGCGCCGTGGATTCCGGCACTGCTGTGCGTGCTGCTGCTGCTCAGCCTCAACCTGGTCACGGTGAAGCTGTTCGGCGAGATGGAGTTCTGGTTCGCGCTGATCAAGATCATCGCCATCGTGGTGCTGATCGTCACCGGCTTCGCCCTGGTGCTGTGGGGCTTCCGTTCGCCGTCGGGGCACGTGGCCTCGTTCGCCAACCTGTGGAACGACGGCGGCATGTTCCCGAAGGGGATCGGCGGCTTCTTCGCCGGCTTCCAGATCGCGGTGTTCGCCTTCGTCGGCATCGAGCTGGTCGGCACCACCGCCGCCGAGACGGCCGACCCCGAGCGCAACCTGCCGAAGGCGGTCAACTCGATCCCGGTGCGCATCATCGTCTTCTACGTGCTGGCCCTAGTGGCGATCATGGTGGTGACGCCGTGGCGCATGGTGGAGCCGGGCAAGAGCCCGTTCGTGGAGCTTTTCGTGCTGGCCGGCATCCCCGCCGCGGCCAGCCTGATCAACTTCGTGGTACTGACCTCGGCCACCTCGTCGGCCAACAGCGGCATCTTCTCCACCAGCCGCATGCTCTACGGCCTGGCCGAGGAGAACCACGCGCCGAAGACCTTCGCCCGGCTGTCGCGCGTGGCGGTGCCTTCGCTGGGCCTGCTGTTCTCCTGCTTCTGCCTGCTGCTGGGCGCGGCGCTGATCTACCTGATCCCCAACCTGGTCACCGCCTTCACCCTGGTCACCACGCTGTCGGCGGTGCTGTTCATGTTCGTGTGGTCGCTGATCCTTTGCGCCTACATCGCCTACCGGCGCAAGCGCCCGCAACTGCACGCGGCGTCGAAGTACAAGATGCCCGGCGGCGTGTTCATGTGCTGGGCCTGCCTGGCCTTCTTCGTGTTCGTGCTGGTGCTGCTGACGCTGCAGTCCGACACCCGCCAGGCGCTGCTGGCGAGCCCGGTATGGTTCGCGCTGCTGGGGATCGGCTACCTGTGGAAGGGGCGGCGGGCGCGGCAGGGGTGATGGAGGCGTATGGACCTGAGGAGGGGCCGTATGCCATGGATTTACCGCGAAGCGCCCGGCATCCGGGCGAAGCATCCAATGGGTGCATTGTGATGCCGCTCAATGCCCGCCAGCAGATCCGGGGCAGCGGCGACCACGAAGTGGCGGTGATCCAATGAAGATGCTGGCGATGGCGTTTTTGGCGCTGCCTGCCGCGGTGGCGGCGAAAGCTCCCGATTGCGCGAGCTGGCCCACGAACATGGCCCTGGTGCATCTCCGGAACGCCGGCATCGTCGAGCCGGCGACGATCGACGAATCGCAGACCCGGGCGCAGCGCCTCGCCTCCGAGCAGATCGGGGCAGACCTGTTCCAGCAGGTCTACGACATCACCTTCCACGCGAAGGACGGCGGCACGATCGAGATCGTCACCAGCAGCCGGGCCTCGTCGCAGGAGTGCTCGATGGGTGCGGTGGATGTCTTCGTGGTGTCCCGGCGCCTCGGCGGCGGGTAGTCGCCGGCGGGCGGGTCGCGGGAAGGGCGTGGGCCCGTTCCGCAATGTCAGGGCGAGGCGGCTCCGGTTTCGATGGCGGCGCTTTTCGCCGCCGCGGGGCGCACGACGAACACGGCTATGATCGCCATGGCCGTGAACAGCAGCAGGCCGGCAACGGCGAAGGCCGCGCCGTCGAAGCCGTGGCGCGTGCCCCAGGCCAGCGATTGCGAGGCGAGCAGGGGCCCCAGCACGGCGGCCACCGAGTTCATGCTGCCGATGCCGCCCTGCAGCGCGCCCTGTCGCGTCGCATCCACCATGCGCGACAGGGTGCCGTTCAAGGCGGGATAGGCGAGCGCGCCGAACGCGCCGACCAGGAAGAAGGCGTAGACCTGCCAGCCGTGGGTGACGAAGGCATAGGCGAGCAGGCAGGCGCTGGCGCAGCCGAGCCCGGCGACGGCGGCTAGCCGTTCGCCCAGCCGGGCGACGAGGCGGCCGGTGACGAACAACTGCACGAGCACGGTGAGGAGGCCGACCCAGGCCAGGCTCCAGCCGATGGCGGTGGCATCCCAGCCGAAGCGGATCGTCGCCCAGAACGCCCAGGTGGACGGATACACCACGCTGCCCAACTGCCACAGGAACCAGGCGACCAGCAGCGGCGCGGCGTTGCCGGCATGGAACAGCGGGCGGAAGGCGCCGACCACGTGTGCGTCGCGCAGGCGGAACGGGCGGCGGTGTTCGGGCGCCAGCGTCTCGGGAAGGAACAGCGCCATCGACGCGGCATTGAGCGCGGCGAGTACGGCCGCCACCACGAACGGCGCGCGCGGGCCGAGCGAGGCGACCAGCCCGCCGAGGGCGGGGCCGACGATGAAGCCGATGCCGAAGGCGGCGCCGAGCAGGCCGTAGGTCGCCGCGCGCCGCGCCGGTTCGGTGACGTCGGCGATCACCGCGCCGGCGGGCCCGAACGTCGCGCCGGCGATGCCCGCGACGGCGCGGCCGACGAACAGCCAGGCCAGCGTCGGTGCCACCGCCATCAGCAGGTAGTCCATGCTGAAGCCGACCATCGCCACGATGAGCACGGGGCGCCGCCCGAAGCGGTCGCCCAGGTGGCCGAGCACCGGCCCGGCGAAGAACTGCCCGATGGCGAAGGCCGCGAGCATCCAGCCGGCGACGCGCGTGGCTGCGGCCAGGTCGAGATGGCCGAGCCGGGTGATCAGCGTGGGCAGCACCGGCATCACGATGCCGAAGCCGATCACGTCGATGACCACGGCGGCGAGCACGATGGGAACGGCGCGGTGGCCGAAGCGGAGTGCGGGGATAGGCATCGGGAGGAAAGCCGGTCGGTGGGCCTGGGCGCCATCCGGTGGCGCTGGGAGGCGGCATGGTACGTCATCCGGCGACCGGGAACGTGCCGTTCGGACGTCCGCATGCACGGGTGCCGTTGGGCGACGACTTTCGTCGGGAGTATGCGGAGAGGCGTCGGATCGCGGTTGCCTCATGCGGCCGTCGGGTTACTGGCCGGACGTGCGTCGCGTCCGTGCAGCAGCGTTTCTGCGGCGGTCGCGCGCGCTGGCGCGACCGCCGGGTTGCCTGGCGCCCGGGCATGGCCCGGGCCGCCGTTTCACTTGCCGAGCGCGCGCACGGCCGAGAGGGTTTCCTCGACGTGTTTCTTGGGATCGAGATTGGAATAGACGTGCACGATCGATCCCGTCGGCGAGATCACGTACGACGTGCGGTCGGACCACTCCGGCTTCTGCTCCAGCACGGAGTCGTATTGCCTGGCGATCTTCGCGCCGGGATCGGCGGCGACCGGGAACTTGCCGCCGCAGTGCTCGGTTTCCTTCGAGAAATCGGCGAGCTGGTCCACGTTGCCGGCGGTGACGCCGATCACGGTGGCGTGCTCTGCCTTGAACTTGTCGATGGCTTCGGAGAACAGGTGGGCTTCCAGGTTGCAGCCGGAGGTGTGGGCGGCAGGGAAGAAGTAGACCACCACCGGCCCCTTCTTCAGCGCGTCGGCGAGCCTGAAGGTGAACGGCTGGCCGGCGAGGTAGGCGGGCGCGCTGAAATCGGGCGCGTGCGAGCCGGTCTTCAGCGCGGCGAACGCGGGGGAGGCCAGCATGGCGGCGGCGAGGGCGGCGGTGGCGGCGAGCTTCGGCAGGTGTTTCATGGCGGTGGCTCCTTGGGGGACTGACGCCTTATACACCTGTCGCGGGGCGGGATCGCATGCCATGGGCCGGCGTCCGCTGGCCTCGCCGGCGCCTCGGCCGTGCCGGCGCCAACCGGGTACGGCATTCGCCGTCCTGCGGCCGGACGGCTGCGCGACGGCGGCGTCGGCGGACATGCGTGGACGGAGCCCGGATGCTTCGGCGCCGCCGGTGCTTCGGCGGCGCACCGCTGGAATGAACGGCTTTCTCTTTTTCCTTTCACGGGCATCGGCCTAAGCTCGGCGGACTGCGGCGAGCGCCGCGTTGCTCCGGAGTCGTGCCATGGCGAAGAAGATCGTTCGTTGCCTGCCCATGCTCGTGCTGGCAGGCGTGCTGCCCATCGCTGCGCATGCGGCGGCGGGCGACGCGGTGTCGAAGCAGGTCGGCACGGCCAGCGCGCATGCGGGCATGGCGCTGGGCGCGGCAGACCTGAAGATGGCGCAGACCCACCTGCACCACGTGGTCAATTGCCTGGTCGGGCCATCCGGCAAGGGCTTCGACGCCAGCGCCGGCAATCCGTGCGACGGCATGGGGCATGGCGGCATCGTCGACGCCAAGGGCGATGCCGCCACCGAATCGCGGCTGCAGACCGCGCTGACCCAGGCCGAGCATGGCCTGGAAGCCACCACGCTGGATGGCGCGCATGCGGATGCGCAGAAGGCGATGGCGACGTTGCAGGCGAAGTAGGGTGAAGCGGCTTTCAACGGCCGTAGGGCCGGTCAAGCTGGGATCCGGTGTCGTTGAGCTTCGAAGAATCAGTCGCTGGACGACCAGCCCTTCGGATGTTGATAAAACGTCTCCTGCTTGACCGGCCCTACGGCCGTTGAAAGCCGCAGGAATGACGAGGCGGCGGTTTGAGCTGACGAAAAGACCGTGAACTGGCTCTCAGGCCACAGTCTTGTCCTTGTACCGGCACAGGTCGCGGATCACGCAATGCGGGCAATCCGGCTTGCGCGCCTTGCACACGTAGCGGCCATGCAGGATCAGCCAGTGGTGCGCGTCCTGCTTGAATTCGGCCGGGATCACCTTCTCCAGCTTGTCCTCCACCGCGCGCACGTCCTTGCCGGGCGCCAGGCCGGTGCGGTTGGCGACGCGGAAGATGTGCGTGTCCACCGCGATGGTGGGCTCGCCGAAGGCGGTGTTGAGCACCACGTTGGCGGTCTTGCGGCCCACGCCGGGCAGTGCCTCCAGCGCCTCGCGGGTGCGCGGCACCTCGCCGCCGTACTGTTCCACCAGGATGCGGCACAGCGCGATCACGTTCTTCGCCTTGGCGTTGTACAGGCCGATCGTGCTGATGTACTTCTTCAGCTTCTCCTCGCCCAGGTCGAGGATCGCCTGCGGCGTGTTCGCCACCGGGTACAGCTTCCTCGTCGCCTTGTTCACGCCCACGTCGGTGGCCTGCGCGGACAGCACCACCGCCACCAGCAGCTCGAACGGCGTGGTGTAGTCCAGCTCGGTGGTGGGATGCGGATTCAGCTCGCGCAGGCGCGAGAACAGTTCGATGACGTCGGCGCGTTTCAAGGGCATGGCGGGAATCCGTTGTACGAGCGGGTCATTTCAGTGGACCCGAAGAGGCAAGAGCTGGAATCCAGTGGTTTCGCTTGGCACAGGGCTTCAAGGCGCTGGATCCCGGCTTCCGCCGGGATGACGTCGAGGCGAATGGTGACGGCGAGGGGGTCTGCGGCCGCAAGGTGTGCACGTGGTGGTTTGCTTTCGCATCCGTCTTGCCTTGCTGCTTCGACCCCGCCATTCCAGCGAAAGCTGGAATCCAGCGACGTTGCTGTGCGAGGCCGCCCACAGTGCTGGATCCCGGCCTTCGCCGGGATGACGGTGAGGCGAGCGGTGGCGGTGAGGCGAGTGAAGACGGGCGAGGCATAGGTCTGCGAGGGATGAACGCGGCAGCCCGCTCCCGCGCTCACGGCGTCTTGCCCTGCTGCTTCGCGCGGGCGCGCGCCAGCGCGGCCAGGACCGGGTTGGAGGGCGTAGCCGGGGTGTCCACGGCCGCCTTGCGCGCGGCCAGCTCGGCGTCGCGCTCGGCGCGTTCGCGCGCGAGCCGTGCCTCGCGCCGCTGGAAATGCCTGCGCGCCGCGTCGGCGTGCAGCGGGTCGCCGGCCTGTGCGGCGGGCATCGGTTCCAGCACGATGCAGTCGACCGGGCAGGCCGGCACGCACAGTTCGCAGCCGGTGCAGTCGTCGGCGATCACCGTGTGCATCAACTTCGCCGCGCCGACGATGGCGTCGACCGGGCAGGCCTGGATGCACTTGGTGCAGCCGATGCAGTCGGCCTCGACGATGCGCGCCAGCATGCGCGGCTTCTCCACGCCGCGTGCAGGGTCCAGCGGCAGTGCCGGCCGGCCCAGCAGCGCGGCCAGCCTGGCGATGCCCGCGCTGCCGCCCGGCGGGCACTGGTTGATCGCCGCCTCGCCGGCGGCGATCGCCTCGGCGTACGGGCGGCAGCCGTGGTAGCCGCATTGCTCGCATTGCGTCTGCGGCAGGAGCGCGTCGATGCGGTCGGCGAGGGAGTTCATCGGAGGCGGGGCTACTTGTTCCACGCGCGCAGCAGCGCCTCGGTGACGAGTTGCCGCAGCAGCCCGCTCGACGCGGCGCGCATGTCCGAGGCCACCGCCGCATGCGTGGCGGAGAACTTGGCCGCGTAAGGCGAACGCTTGCCCTGGGCCGCGAGCGAGCGCAACTCGTCCGGGGCGAAATGCTTCGCATAGACGGCGGCGAGGTTCTGCTCCCAGCGCGCCTGGTAATCGGGCAGCAGCCGGTGTATCTCGGTGGCGACGAGCTGCTTTGCCGCCGCGACGCCGTGTTTCCTGGACAGGGAGCCGTAGGTGACGGTCCCGGCTGCTGCCTCGTTGGCCAGCGTCTCCAGGCCGCGTCCCATGCCGAAGCGCTGCACCAGGGCGAGCGCCGGGTCGCCGGCCTCGGCCGCCGCGCCGGCGCCGCCCGGCGCCACGACCGACAGCGCGAGCAGGACGGCGGCCACGGCGAGCGCGCGGCCCCAGGCTTTCAGCGGCGTCGGCGCGTGCATCAGGCGCGGCATGGCGGTCGTGGCGGGGCGTCGCTCAGCGGACGGTGGCGCCCGGCTTCGCGCCCTGGTCGGCGTCGAGCAGGAACAGGTCGCTGCCACCGTCGCCGGCGGACAGGATCATGCCCTCGGACAGGCCGAAGCGCATCTTGCGCGGGGCGAGGTTGGCAATGAACACCACGTTGCGGCCGACCAGCTTCTCCGGCTCGCCGTAGGCGGCGCGGATGCCGGAGAAGATCTGCCGCTTGCCCAGCGCCCCGGCGTCCAGCTCGAAGCGCAGCAGCTTGTCCGAGCCTTCCACGAACTCGCAGGCGAGCACGGTGCCGACGCGCAGGTCGAGCCTGGCGAAGTCGTCGATGCCGATGAGGCCGGGATTCGCGGCGGGGGATTCGGGGTTCGGCGTGGCGGGCTTGGTGCTGTCGTTCATGGGTTTCTTCTTTGGGGCACTGGCGGTTTCGGCGGGAGCGCCGAGCGATTCCTTCGAGGCCTCGACCATCGCCTCGATGCGTTTCGGGTCGATGCGCCCGAGCAGCGGCTCGAACGCGTTGATGACGTGGCTGTGCAGCTTCGCGCGGGCGTCGTCGAAGTCGACGATCGGCGCGGCGAGGAACTGCTCGGCGGCGGCCACGGTGGCCGGCAGGATCGGCTTGAGCAGGCCGGCGAGCAGGCGGAACGCGGCCAGCGCGAACGAGCACACCTGGTGCAGCTCCTCGCGGCGCGATGCGTCCTTGGCCATCGTCCACGGCGCCTTGGCGGCGATGTGGCCGTTGACCAGGTCGGCCATCAGCACGAAGCGGCGGCTGACCTCGGCGAACTCGCCCTGCGCGTACAGCTCGGCGACACCGTCGTAGTGCTCCAGCAGGGTGTGCCACAGCGCGGTCTCGCCGGCGCCGAAGCGCGCCGCCAGGCGGCCGTCGAAGAACTTCTGCACGAAGCCGGCGGTGCGGCTGGCGATGTTCACCCACTTGCCGACCAGGTGCGAGTTGACGCGCTCCTCGAACGCCTTGAGGTCGAGGTCCACGTCCACCGGCGCGTCGCTGAGCATGCTGGCGAAGTAGTAGCGCAGGAACTCCGGGTGCAGTCCCGCGTCCAGGTAGGTGCGCGCCTGGATGAAGGTGCCGCGCGACTTGGACATCTTCGCGCCGTTCACCGTGAGGTAGCCGTTGACGTGCAGTGCGGTCGGCGTGCGCAGGCCCGCACCGTGCAGCATCGCCGGCCAGAACAGGCCGTGGAAGTTGATGATGTCCTTGCCGATGAAGTGGTGCATCTCGGCGCGGCTGTCGGCGGCGAGGAAGTCGTCGAACTTGAGGCCGGTACGGTCGCACAGCGCCTTGAAGCTGGCGAGGTAGCCGACCGGCGCGTCCAGCCACACGTAGAAGAACTTGCCCGGCGCGTCGGGGATGGGAAAGCCGAAGTAGGGCGCGTCGCGCGAGATGTCCCAATCCTTCAGGCCGCCGTCCAGCCATTCGCGCAGCTTGGCGGCGACGCCGGGGTTCGCCACCGGCGCGCCCTGCGTGAACTTGCCGGCGAACCAGTCGCGCAGCAGGTGCTCGAACTTGCCCAGCTCGAAGAAGTAGTGCTCCGAGTCGCGCAGCACCGGCGTGGCGCCGGACATCACCGAGTATGGCTCGATCAGGTCGGTGGGCGCGTAGGTGGCGCCGCAGTTCTCGCAGTTGTCGCCGTACTGGTCCGGCGTCTTGCACACCGGGCAGGTGCCCTTGATGTAGCGGTCCGGCAGGAACATCTGCTTTTCCGGATCGAACAACTGCTGGATGCTGCGCCTGGCGATGTAGCCGCCGTCGCGCAGGCGCGTGTAGATCAGCGTCGCCAGCTCGCGGTTCTCGTCCGAATGGGTGGTGTGGTAGTGGTCGAAGGCGACGCCGAACGCGGCGAAGTCCGCCTCGTGGCCCTTGCGGATGCCGTCGATGAAGGCCTCCGGCGTCATCCCGGCCTTCTCGGCGGCCAGCATGATCGGCGTGCCGTGCGCGTCGTCGGCGCAGACGTAGGCCACCTCGCTGCCGCTCATGCGCTGCGCCCGCACCCAGATGTCGGCCTGGATGTAGCCCAGCAGATGGCCCATGTGCAGCGGGCCGTTGGCGTAGGGCAGGGCGTTGGTGACGAGGTGGCGACGGCTCATGGCAGGCAACGGCTGGGAAAGACCGTGCATTATGGCATGGCCGCCGGCGCGGGCCGCCCGCCGGGGCGTGGTGGAAGGCCCCCCTGCGGCCGCCGGCGCGGCTTGCCGCGGTCCGGATCAGCGCTGCGCCGGCTTCAGCATCCCGCTGACCGCGTCGTAGTCGCCGTCGTTCGCCGCCGGCGGCAGCCCAAGCAGGTGGGCCATCAGCGGATAGACGTCCACGTTCGGGAACGGCTTCACCACCAGGCCCTGCCGGAACGCCGGGCCGTGCGCGACGAACAGCGCTTGCATGTGCGGGTCGGCGTTGTCGTAGCCGTGCTCGCCCAGGCTCGGGGTCTTTCCTTGCTTCGCCTTCTGCGCGAGGTAGTCGCCGGTGGTGATGCGCCAGCCGGCATCGGCCAGGCACAGCAGTTGCGGCACGCGCGGGTTGCTGCCATAGGCCAGGCGCGCCGGCACGCGCGTCTTGTCCCAGCACTGCATGTGCTGCTGCGGCTTTTCCATCGCCGCCTCGACCGCGGCGAAGTCGTGACCCGGCTTCGGGTTGAAGCCGGCCAGCACGCCCAGGCTCACCGTGCGCACCTGGTCGAGCGGGATCAGCTTGTCGATCAGCACGCTGTGGTCGAGCGGCACCGGCGCCATGCCGTGGTCGGCCAGCACGATCAGGTTGATGCGGTCGGCCAGGCCGCGCTGTTCGAGGCCACGCAGCAGCCGCGCCAGCGCGGCGTCGGTCTCGCGCAGCGCGGCGTCCACCTGCGGCGTATCCGGGCCGTAGGCATGGCCGGCGTGGTCGACGGCGTCGAAGTACAAGGTGAGGAAGGCAGGCCGCTGGGCAACCGGCAGGTCCAGCCAGGCCAGCACCTGGTCGACGCGCTGATCCGGCGTGACCTTGCCGTCGAACGGCCGCCAGTGGTCGGGATGGCGGCCGTGGATGTCGGCCTCCGAGCCCGGCCAGAACATGGTGGCGGTGTGCAGGCCGTGCTGGCTGGCGGTTTCCCACAGGGGCGTGCCCTCGGCCCACCAGCGGCCGTCGCTGACCGCCTTGCGGTTGCCCAGCGAGAACTTGCCCAGCCGCTCGTCGAACATGGTGTTGTTGACGATGCCGTGGTGGTCGGGACGCAGGCCGGTGACGATGGTGTAGTGGTTCGGGAAGGTCAGCGAGGGGAACGAGGGCTGCATCGATTCGGCGCGCACGCCGCCGTCGGCCAGCGCCTGCAGGGTCGGGCTCAGCCCGCGCTGGAGATAGTCGGCGCGGTAGCCGTCGATCGAGACCAGCAGCAGCGGGGCGGGAGGGGAAGTGGCCGCGTTCGCCGCGGCGGGCGCGGCGGTGGGGCGGGTGGCGCAGCCGGCGATGGCGGCGAGCAGGGTGCACAGCAGTAGGCGATGCAGGAGATTCATGCGTGGGTCCACCGAACGTCACAAACAGCCGGGCATGATCGCGCAATCGCGTGACCAATGCCCGTCACCGATGTGTCGGGCATGCGAACGGCGGGCCGCACGGTATCGATTCGCCGGGGCGATCGGCCTATCCTGACGGCGATGAAAACGTCGCCGATGAATACGTGGCCGGTGTGGGCGCGTCCAATGGAAACGGGTTGGATGAAAGCGCGCCCGATGGAAATGCGCCTATCGAGAAACAGCCGCACGGAGAAGGCGCGATGAGCGTTTCTTCCGCGGCAACACCCGCGCCCGACCCCGGCTGGATCCGCCACGGCACCGCCGCGTTCCGCCGCACCAACCTCGCCCTGTTCGCCGCCGGCTTCGCTACCTTCGGCCTGCTGTACTGCGTGCAGCCGCTGATGCCGGAGTTCAGCCGGCACTACGGCATCGGCGAGGCGTCCAGCGCGCTGTCGCTGTCCCTCACCACCGGCGTGCTCGCCTTCGCGATGCTGTTCGCCGGCGGGCTGTCCGACGCGTGGGGGCGCAAGTCGGTGATGGTGGCGTCGCTGCTGTCGTCGGCGCTGCTGGTGCTGCTCAGCGCATGGATGCCGAACTGGCCGTCGCTGCTGGCGGTGCGCACCCTGCTCGGGCTGAGCCTGAGCGGCTTGCCGGCGGTGTCGATGACCTACCTCAGCGAGGAAGTGCACCCCGACTCGATCGGCCTGGGCATGGGGCTGTACATCAGCGGCAGCGCGGTGGGCGGCATGGGCGGGCGGCTGATCACCGGCGTGCTGGCCGACTTCTTCAACTGGCGCGTCGGCGTGGAAGTGGTGGGCGCGATCGGCCTGCTGGCCGGGCTGGCGTTCTGGCGAGCGCTGCCGCCGTCGCGCCATTTCGTGCGCCAGCCGCTGCGCTGGCGCAGCCAGCTCGGGCGCTTCGCCAGCGTGCTGCGCGATCCGGGGCTGCCGTGGCTGTTCGCCGAGGGCTTCCTGCTGCTGGGCGCCTTCGTCACCGTCTACAACTACCTGGGCTACCGTCTGCTCGCGCCGCCGTACAGCCTGAGCCAGGCGACGGTGGGCCTGATCTTCGGCATCTACCTGATCGGCACCTTCAGCTCGGCCTGGATGGGCCACCTGGCCGGCAAGCTCGGCCGGCGCAAGGTGCTGTGGACCGCGTTCGCGCTGATGCTCGCGGGCGTGGCACTGACGATGGCGCGACCGCTGGCGCTGGTGATGCTGGGCATCGTCGCGGTCACCTTCGGCTTCTTCGGCGGGCATTCCATCGTCAGCAGCTGGGTCGGCCGGCGCGCCGGCGCGGCCAAGGCGCAGGGCGCCGCGATGTACCTGTTCGCGTACTACATGGGATCGAGCCTGGCCGGGGCCGGCGGCGGGCTGTTCTACGCGGCGCACGGCTGGAGCGGCGTCGGCGTGTTCGTCGGCGCGCTGGTGCTGGCCGGGTTGCTGATCTCGGTGCGGCTGTACCGGTTGCCGCCGCTGGTCGGCGTCGCCACGCCGGCCACGCCGATGTCGCGGGGCGCGATGCCATGAGCGTGACGATCGAATCGCTCGACCACCTGGTGCTGACCGTTGCCGACATCGAGGCGAGCTGCGCGTTCTACGCGCGCGTGCTCGGCATGCAGGTGGTCGCCTTCGGGCAGGGGCGCAAGGCGTTGGCCTTCGGCGCGCAGAAGATCAACCTGCATCGCCACGGCCATGAGTTCGAGCCGAAGGCCGCGCGACCCACGCCCGGTTCGGCCGACCTGTGCCTGGTCACCCGCACGCCGATGGCGCAGGTGCTGGCCCACCTACAGGCCCAAGGCGTGGCGGTGCTGGAAGGGCCGGTGCAGCGCACCGGCGCCCGCGGCCCGATCACCTCGGTGTATTTCCGCGATCCGGACGCCAACCTGATCGAGGTGAGCCGCTATCCCGACTGACCCTCGTCCGTCGATTGCCGCTGGATTGCTGAACGCTTCGATACGGCCGTGCCGTGGACAGAACGGGATCTTTATGTGCGGATGCCTAGGATGGGAATCATCCTGCACAAGATTGCATCCATGGGTATCGCCACTTCCAACGCACTGCGCCGCCTGTTCGCCTGCTCGCTGGCCCTGTTGCCGCCGGGCATCGCGATGGCGTGGCAGCAGGCCCAGCCCGCCCGGCCGGCCGCTTCAGCTGCGACGATCGACAATGCGCGCCAGCAGGCGGCGCAGTTCCAGCAGTCCGTGCGCGCGCAGCAGACGCGCGACCAGTTGCGCAAGACCCAGGCCGAGCAGCAACTGCACCAGAACGCCGCCATCGCGCTGCGCCGACCGGACGCCGCCGGCACGGCCGTTCCCGACCAGACGGAGCAGGCCGAGCAGGCGCGCAATGCGCTGTATCGCGCTCGCCAGCAGGATCTGGTGGACAAGTACCAGGACGCCGTGGCGCCGCCGGTGCGCGCCCGCCCGCGGACGCAGCCCGCGCCGGCGCATAGCGGCGGCTGAGCTGCATGCGGGATGCACCTCGAAATCCCGTCGCCCCAGCGAAAGCCGGGGCTTAGTACCTTCAGGTCGTTGGAAGCCGAAAGGCGCTGGATTCCTGCTTTCGCAGGAATGACGGGCGGGTGCCGGAGCGAAGGGGGAAACGGTCGGTTCGTGATCCCTCAAGGCTGTCGCCCCAGCGAAGGCTGGGGCCCCCAGTGCCTTCGAGTCATTGAGAGCCAGAGGCGCTGGATTCCTGCTTTCGCAGGAATGACGGGCGGGTGCCGGAGCGACGGGGGAAACGGCTAGTTCGTGATCCCCCAAGGCCGTCGCCCCAGCGAAGGCTGGGGCCCAGTGCCTTCGAGTCGTCGAGAGCCAAAGGCGNTGCTTTCGCAGGAATGACGGGCGGGAGTCGGAGCGATGGGGGAAACGGCTAGTTCGTGATCCCCCAAGGCCGTCGCCCCAGCGAAAGCTGGGGCCCAGTGCCTTCGAGTCATTGAGAGCCAAAGGCGCTGGATTCCTGCTTTCGCAGGAATGACGGGCGGGAGTCGGAGCGACGGGGGAAACGGTTAGTTCGTGATCTCCCAAGGTCGTCGCCCCAGCGAAGGCTGGGGCCCAGTGCCTTCAGGTCGTTGGAGGTCAAGAGGCANNNTGCTTTCGCAGGAATGACGGGCGGGAGTCGGAGCGATGGGGGAAACGGCTAGTTCGTGATCCCTCCAAGGCCGTCGCCCCAGCGAAAGCTGGGGCCCCAGTGCCTTCAGGTCGTTGGAAGTCAAAAGGCGCAGGATTCCTGTTCCCACAGGAATGACGGGCGAGGGTAAGAGCGAAGGGAGGCGTGGCGGGAGAAGGCGGAATGACGGGCGAGGCGGCTGGTTCGGGATTCCCTACGTCAGCGCGAACAGGTCGCCATGCGCGACCCGGTCCTCCATCGCCAGCAGGAACCGCTTCGTCGGCAGGCCGCCGCCGAAGCCGGTGAGGCTGCCGTTCGCGCCGATTACCCGGTGGCAGGGCAGCACGATGGGCAGCGGGTTGCGTCCGTTCGCGGCGCCCACCGCGCGCATCGCCTGCGGCTGGCCGATGCGTCGCGCCAGTTCGCCGTAGCTGATCGTGGTGCCGTAGGGAATCCGCGCCAGTTCGCGCCACACGTCGAGCTGGAACGGCGTGCCGAGTGGATGCAACGGCAAGTCGAACACCTGGCGGGTGCCGGCGAAATATTCCTCGAACTGCACGCGGGCGAATGCCAGCGCATCGGCGCAGCGGAGCCAACCCGGGTCGGCCGCCTTGCGATGGCGTCCGGTCTCGAACCACACCTCGCGCAGGCCGCGGGCGTCGGCCACCAGGCGCAACCGGCCGATCGGGCTGGGCATGTCGTCGTAGTGGATCGTTCCGTCGGTCATCACTGCTTCCGTTTTTCCGTCGAGGGGGCGATGGTCGCCGCGTTGTCGGCGGTGCTGCGCCACAGGTGCATCACCGCGTAGGCGCGCCACGGCCGCCATGCTTCGGCCATCGTTTCCAGCGCCCGGGTGCTCAACGCCTCGCCGCCTCCCGCTGCGGCGCGGCGCAGGATCAGGTCGGCCGCGGGGAACGCGTCCGGGTGGCTCAGCGCGCGCATCGCCATGTAGTGCGCGGTCCACTCGCCGATGCCCGGCAGCGCCACCCAGCGCGCCACGAATTCGTCCAGCGGCCGGTCGGCGCGGAAATCCACCCGGCCGTCCAGCAGCGCCTGCGCGATGCCGCGGATCGTCGCCGCGCGCGCCGTGGTCACGCCGGCCTCGCGCAGGTCCGCCTCGGCGAGCGCGGCCGGCGTGGGGAACAGCCGTTCCAGCCCAGGCGCGACCGGCGCCGGCAGCGCCTCGCCGTAGCGATGCACGATCCGCGTCGCCAGCGTGCGCGCCGCCGCCACGCTCACCTGCTGGCCGAGCACCGCGCGCACCGCGATCTCGAAGCCGTCCCAGCCGCCGGGCAGGCGCAGGCCGGGCCGGCGGCGCAGCATCGGCTTGAGCGTGCGCGAGGCGCCGAGCGCGTCGGCGATCACCTGCGGATCGGCGTCCAGGTCGAACATGCGCCGCAGCGCGGTCACCACGCCGAGCATCCGCGCCGGCTGCGGGCAGTGCAGCTCCAGCTTGAGCGCATGCTGCCCGGGCCATGCGCCCAGGCGCAGCCATCCCGGCGCATCGGCCGGGCCGAACACGCGCGCGTAGCCGTGCTCGTCGACCTGCTCCACGCCCGGCAGGGCGCGTCCGCGCAGGAACGCAAGCAGCGCCTCGAAGTCGTACGGCGGCCGGTAGCCGAGCCGCAGCACCAGCGCGCCGCCGGCCGCCACGTCGGGATGCCGGCGCAGCTCGCGCGGCGGGATGCGGTTCGCCTGCAGGAACGCCGCATTGAAGCGGCGCAGGCTGCGGAAGCCGGACGCCAGCGCCACCTCGGTCACCGGCATCGTGGTCTCCGTCAGCAACTGCTTGGCGAACAGCAGCCGTCGCGTGGTGTACACGCTCAGCGGCGGCGCGCCCAGCCGTTCGACGAACACGCGCCGCAACTGGCGCGCGCCGACGCCGACGCGTGCCGCGAGCTGGTCCAGCGACTGCTCGGCCAGTTCGCCGTTCTCGATCAGCTTCAGAGCCCGCGCCACCACGTGGTCGCCGCGCTGCCAGGCGCGGTTGCCCGGCGCCAGTTCCGGCCGGCAGCGCAGGCACGGCCGGAAACCGGCCGCCTCAGCCGCGGCGGCGCTCGCGTAGTAGCGGATGTTGGACGGTTTCGGCGTCGGCGCCGGGCATACCGGCCGGCAGTAGATGCGCGTGCTGGTGACGGCGGTGAAGAACAGCCCGTCGAAGCGCGCATCGCGGCTCAGCCGCGCCTGCTCGCAGGTGTGGGGATCGGGCAGGGTGCCGGCGTGCAGTTCCGTCATGGCGACAGGCTAGCACCGCCGCGCGGCGCGGACTCGCCGTTTTCGGACATGGATGCGGGCAGGCCGTCCTTCACTTGCCGATGCGGCTGCATGCGCCTAGCCTCGACGCTTCGCCGCAGCCGAGGGAACGCCATGCGCCGTCCGTTCGTATCCGCCGCGATCGCAATCTTTTCCCTGGCTTGCACCGCGCCAGCCGCTGCCCAGATGCAAGCTGCGTGGCGAGTCACTGGCGATGGCGCACGCCACTACCGGGTGGAAGGTTCCGGCGATCCCGCCGCAGCACAGGGCGCGACGGTGACGCTGCGCGCCGAGCATGCCGAGGACGGCAAGTTCGGCGCCTCGGTGACGATGCTCGACGCCGCGCCGTACCGCGGCCGCAGCGTGAAGCTTTCCGCCGAGCTGGCCACGCGCGATGCGGCGAAGGGCGCCACGATCTGGCTGCGTGCGGACGGCGCGTCCGGTGGACTCGCCTTTGCCAGCTCGGACGCGATGCCGGTGCGCGGCACGACGCCGGCGACGCACCGCGAAGTTCGGATCGACGTGCCGGCAGCCGCCACGCGGTTGCTTCTGGGAACCACGCTCCGCGGCCCAGGCGAAGTCGCCGCCACCCGGCTCCGGCTCGAACCGGGCGGGGGAGCGCCCGTGGCGGTCACGCCGCAAGACGTGCTGGATGCCGCGATCGGCGCCGTGCGCAAGCGTGCGCTGCATGCGCAAGACGTCGATTGGAACAGCGTCGAGCCGCGGATACGCGCAATGGCGAAGGGCGCGAAGCAGACCACGGACGTCTATCCGGCGATCCGCGCCCTGCTTGCCGCCCTGGGCGACCACCACAGCCTGTTCATGGAGCCGGGCCCCAGCCATCGCTACGAGCACCAGGGCCGCACGAGCGCGCCGCCGGTGGTCGCGCTGAAGCCCGGCGGCATCGGCTACATCGGCATGCCGGGCTACAGCGGCACGGACCCGGCGGCCAGCAGGGCTTTCGTCGGCACGATGGTCGAGGCCATCGGCCGGATCGCCCCGCAGGTCTCCCATGGCTGGATCGTCGATCTGCGCCAGGACAGCGGCGGCAACATGCGGCCCATGCTGGCCGGGTTGCGCCCCTTGCTGGGTGGTCGCCCGGTGGGCGCCTTCCGCGGCAGCAGCGGCAGGCTGTCGCCGTTCGGCGCGACGGACCCGATGGACGACGGCCTGCCGACCGGCCCGGACCTCCAGCACGCGCCGGTGGCGGTGCTTACCGGGCCGCGCACGGCGAGTTCCGGCGAGGTGGTGGCGGTGGCTTTCCGCGGCCGGCCGGCGACCCGCTCCTTCGGCCAGCCCACGGCGGGGCTCAGCACGGGCAACGCGCCGGTCGCGCTGCCGGACGGCAGCACGATCTTCCTGACCGAGGCCGTGGACGTGGATCGCAACGGACGGGCCTACGGCGGCAAGCTGGCGCCGGACGAAGCCGTGGCGGAAACCGGCGACGCCGGCCGCGACGCGCCGCTCGCGGCGGCGATGGCCTGGCTGGCGCGCCAGCCGGCCCGGTCGCGTTAGGGAAGGTTCGATGCCTTTGCCGTCATCCCAGCGAACCCCGAAAAGGGGGCAAGAGCTGGGATCCAGTGCTTCTAATCCATTGAAGGTCAAAGGCGCTGGATGACCAGCCCTTCGGCTGTTGAAAAGCGCCTCCTGCTTGCGCAGGAACGACGAGCATGAAGCGGTGTTTCCGGACATGGACGTGGACCGCAACGGATGGGCCTGCGGCGGCAAGCTGGCGCCGGACGAAGCCGTGGCGGAAACCGGCGACGCCGGCCGCGACGCTCGCGGCGGCAATGACCTGGCTGACGCGCCAGCCTGCCAGGCCGCATTAGGGAAGGTCTGATGCCTTTGCCCGTCATCCCAGCGAAAGCTGGGATCCAGTGCCTTAACCCATTAGAAGATCAAGGCGCTGGATGACCAGCCCTTCGGCTGTTGAAAAGCGCCTCCTGCTTTCGCAGGAATGACGAGCATAAAAGCTGCGCTTCCTTGAGAGTCCGTTCAAAATCTCCAGGCATCCGTCTGCTGAAGCTTCATCCTTGCTTGACCGAGCCCCGCGCCCGTTGAAAGCCGCAGGGATGACGAGCTTGCGTATGACTCGGGATTTCGGTCCAGCGCATGGATCTCGGAGAGGCTCCCAGGTTGCTTCGGCCAGCATTTCGAATCAGCGCATCAGGCCGGATCTCCCGGCTCGGCGTCCCCGGTTTCCCGGGCCGCATCGACGGTTTCGGGAAGTATCGCCGTTGCTGCACGGCGGCCGTCCATGCTCGACAGCACCCCATCGCGGCGGATCAGGCCGTGGTACAGCGCCGCGCCCATGTGCGCCAGGAAGGTGAGGTAGAGCAGCGCGGCGAGCCAGCCGTGCAGGTGGCGCAGCACCGCGAAGGCGACCGGGCTGGCCGGGAAGATCGCGGGCAGGCGCAGCGAGTCGCCGAGCATCACCGGGTAGCCGCCGGCCGAGAGCATCGCCCAGCCGATCAGCGGCATCGCCAGCATCAAGGCATAGAGCAGCCAGTGCGAGGCATGCGCGGCGAGTTTCTGCAGGGCGGGCAGATCGGCGGGCAGCGGCGGGGGCGGGTTTCGCCAGCGCACCGCCAGCCGCACCACGGCGAGCACTAGGATCGCGATGCCCAGCGGCTTGTGGATGGCGAGCAGCCACGCGTGCCGCTCCGACACCGAGGACACCATGCCGACGCCGATGAACAGCATCGCCACGATCAGCACCGCCATCAGCCAGTGCAGCACGCGGGCGGGCAGCGCGAAGGTCGTCGTATTCGTATTCATCGCGCTTCTCCCCTGGCCTTCGCATCCATGGCGGCGGTGCCGGGCAGGTGGGCTTCCTCGCTGGTGCGGCGCAGGTAGGAGTCGGCGTAGGCGGCCGAGCGCGCGGGCAGCAGCGGGTCGTCCGACGCCTCGATGCCATCGGGCAGCACCAGCGGGTCGTAGTTGACGTCGCGGCAGGGACCGCTGTCCTGCGGCGTGGTGCTTTCGATCACCAGGGTGCCGGCATCGATGCTGCGGCGGTCGTCGGGCCAGGTCTTCGTCGCGTCGTTGGTCGGGTCGCCGGCTTCGGCCAGCGTCACCAGCAGGTGCCAGCGCAGCGGCGCCTGTTGCAGTCGTCGGGCCAGGTCGGCGGCGAGGTAATCCGTATCGCCGGCCCTGGCTGCATCGCTGTCGGCTTTGGTGGCCTCAGGCACGACATGCCAGCGCACGGCATGCCGCTGCCCATGCGCATCCACGAAGAAGAACGCGTTGAGGCCATCGTAGCGTTCGGTGGCGTAGCTGGCCGAGGGTTTCGCGGTCTTCGCCCAGGCGCGGAAGGCGGCGGTTTCCGGATGTGCCGCGAAGAACGCGGCGAGCTTCGCCGGGTCCGGCTTGCCGGTGGCCGGGTCTGGCTGCTGTGCCTGCAATTGCGCGAAGAACGCCTGCGGCGTCGCCACCGGGAACACCGTCATGCTGTTCATGCCGGTGCGCCACTGCTGGCCGTTGGCCTGGGTGAAGCGCAGCGCCAGGCTGCGGATCGGCACGCTGCTGTCCGGCGCGTACGGGTTGCTGCCGGGAAGGGCGAAGCGCCCGACCACCGGCGTGCGTCCCGGCGCGAACACCTGCGCCGCCGAATACGCCTGCGCGTTGCCGTTGCTGTCGAAGTAGCCCTCCACGCAGACGCCCTTGGCGTGGTTGCGGCGATAGCCGGGAAACGTTCCGGCGTTGCGCTGGAACTGGTCGACCAGCTTCTGCGGCGTGAGCCGGTGCGGCGCCAGCCAGCCACCGACGCAGCCGATGGCGGCGACGGCGAGCGCGAGCACGGCGGCGATCAGCACCCACGACGCGGCACGGCTGCTGTGCGGTTGGGGTACGGCGGGTTTCTGCATGGTGAAGCTCCGGGGGATGAGGCTTGTCGCCGCGCCTGCCGGGCGGATGGCGCCCGGCGGCATGGCTGCGACAAGCGGTTCGTTCGGCCGGCGCCGATGGTTACGTCCGGATGTGGCGCAACCGGCTCGGCTTGCGCCGCGCCGCAGCCGAAGGCTTCCATCGAGGATGGATCGCGCATGTGCCGTGCGTCGGTAGCGCGGCATCGATACAGGCGCTGGCATCAGGCCGTCTCGATCCATGCCGGGCAGATGGTTGCGCCCAGGTGTGACGCAACCGGACCGGCTTGTATTGCGTCGCTGCCGAAGATTGCCATCGAGGATGGATCGCACACGTGCCGCGCGCCGGCAGTGCGGCATCGATGCAGCCGTGGGCGTCAGGCCGCCTCGATCGACGCCGGGCAGCGCGACTGGCGACCGGCGTGGAAGGCCTGGACTTCCGCGTCCGTCGCCGGCCGGCCCTCGTTGCCGCCATCGAACGAGACGCGCCAGACCCCGTCGTGGCCGCGCCGCCACACGGTGGCGAATTCGCCGAGGACGAAGCGTGGGTTGGCCGACGGTGCGAGATCCTCGTACAGATACGCGCCGCTGGAATACGCCAGGTCCGGATCGCCCGCGACCACCACCTGGCGCGGATACCAGCTCAGCCGCACGCCCTTGCCGGCAATCAGCGGCGCCCATCGCTTCGCGATGGCGTCCAGCCCGCGCGTCGGCCTGGCACTGTTGGCGTCGAACACCGCGCCCTTGAACACGTGCTCGGCGAACGCCGTTGCGTCGTGCCGCTCCACGCTGCGCGCGAACGACAGCTCGCGCTGCCACACCGCGCAGGCCGCCTTGCCCGGATCGGACGGCGGCGTCTTGGCGCACAGGCCGGGCGAGCAGGCCAGCAGCAGGGCGAACCAGGCAGGGCGCAACATGGCCGGACTCCGTCTCTGTGGCGGGAGACAAGAGCATCCACCGGGCGCGTGGCGCCTGCCAGTCGGCCGAACGGCCGAGGCGCCCGCCGCGAGGCAAGTCAGCCGTCCGCCGTCCGCCATTGCAGGGTCCGCCGCGGCGGCTGCCGGCCCGGCCGATGCCGGCCGGCACCTGACCTATACTCGGCAGCCTGACTCACCGGAGCCCGGCCATGACTGCACCCACCCGCATCGACACCACCCGCACCATCCGCGCGCCGCGCGGCACCGAACTGAGCTGCAAGAGCTGGCTCACCGAGGCGCCGTTCCGCATGATCCAGAACAACCTCGACCCCGAGGTGGCGGAGAACCCGGCCGAGCTGGTGGTGTACGGCGGCATCGGCCGCGCCGCGCGCAACTGGGAGTGCTTCGACGCGATCCTGCGTTCCCTGCGCGACCTCAACGACGACGAGACCCTGCTGGTGCAGTCCGGCAAGCCGGTCGGCGTGTTCCCGACGCACAAGGACGCGCCGCGCGTGCTCATCGCCAACTCCAACCTGGTGCCGGCGTGGGCCAACTGGGAGCACTTCAACGAGCTCGATAAGAAGGGCCTGATGATGTACGGTCAGATGACGGCCGGCTCGTGGATCTACATCGGCTCGCAGGGCATCGTGCAGGGCACCTACGAGACCTTCGTGGAGATGGGCCGCCAGCACTACGGCGGCTCGCTCAAGGGCAAGTGGATCCTCACCGCCGGCCTGGGCGGCATGGGCGGCGCGCAGCCGCTGGCCGCCACGCTGGCCGGTGCGTGTTCGCTGAATATCGAGTGCCAGCAGAAGAGCATCGATTTCCGCCTCAAGACCCGCTACGTGGACGAGCAGGCCACCGACCTGGACGACGCGCTGGCGCGTATCGCCAAGTACACCAAGGCCGGCGAAGCCAAGTCCATCGCCCTCCTTGGCAATGCGGCCGACGTCTTGCCGGAACTGGTCAAGCGCGGCGTGCGCCCCGACGCCGTCACCGACCAGACCAGCGCACACGACCCGGTCAACGGCTACCTGCCGCAGGGCTGGACGGTGGAGCAGTGGTTCGAGCGCCGCAAGAGTGACCCCGAAGGCACCCGCGACGCCGCCAAGCAGTCCATGAAGAAGCACGTGGAAGCCATGCTCGCCTTCCACGCCCAAGGCATCCCCACCTTCGACTACGGCAACAACATCCGCCAGATGGCGAAGGACGAGGGCTGCGAAAACGCCTTCGCCTTCCCCGGCTTCGTGCCCGCCTTCGTGCGCCCGCTGTTCTGCCGTGGCGTCGGCCCGTTCCGCTGGGTCGCGCTCAGCGGCGACCCGGAAGACATCTACAAGACCGACCAGAAGGTGAAGGAACTGGTCCCTGATGACCAACACCTGCACAACTGGCTCGACATGGCGAAGGAGCGCATCAGCTTCCAGGGGCTGCCCGCACGCATCTGCTGGGTGGGGCTGGGGCAGCGGCACAAGCTGGGGCTGGCGTTCAATGAGATGGTGCGCAAGGGTGAGTTGAGGGCGCCGGTGGTGATTGGTCGCGACCATCTCGACTCCGGCAGCGTCGCCTCACCGAACCGTGAAACCGAAGCGATGAAGGACGGCAGCGATGCCGTCAGCGACTGGCCGTTGCTCAATGCGATGTTGAATGTGGCCGGTGGGGCGACGTGGGTGTCGCTGCATCACGGCGGTGGGGTGGGGATGGGGTATTCGCAGCATTCGGGCGTGGTGATCGTGTGCGACGGCACGGCTGAGGCGGACAAGCGGATTGCGCGGGTGCTGTGGAACGATCCGGGGACTGGGGTGATGCGGCATGCGGATGCGGGGTATGAGGTAGCGGTGGAATGTGCGAAGGAGCAAGGATTGGTTCTGCCAATGCTTTAACAGCGCGAAAGAACGTCGTTCCTTGGTTTAAGTCGGTTGTCTCAAGGCAACGAGATGAGCACAGTAGTGCACTCTACGAACAATGATTCGGATTACACGGCAAGGACTGCAATATGAGAATCAAAAAGCTCCAATTTGAAGGGCATCCCATCTTGGGTTCAATTGAATTGGATTTTACTGACCCTACGACTGGTCGGGCTGTCGATGCTGTGGTTATTGCGGGCGAGAATGGCTGTGGAAAAACAACCATACTGGAAGAGATTTACAACCTACTGAGCAAGGCTTCGCCCCAACGGAAGAACAAGGCGACAATTGAATTGGAGCTGGATCAAGGAAACGCTGAGGATATTAAGTCGCGCTTCAAAGTCCCGAGCTTAGATATAGATCCTGATGCTGTTCGGTTAGTGGCTGGTGAAACCGGAGAAGACAACTGGAACAATTATAGGTTTGAAATATTCGACAGAGCTGGCACTCCATTTGATCGGGGTGCATACGAATACTTCCAACACGATGCAAATGGGAGCGTGCCGGTTCCATTCAGGGTCTTCTTTTCTGAGGCTCTAGTTAGCTTTGAGGTGGAGCCATCAGCCAGCGTGACGGCACTAGACGTAGACCAGGCTATTTCTTCTCGGCGCGGGGGTACATCACTGGCGAAGGAAATTTCGCAGCTGTTAGTGGATATTCGCGTTGCCGACAACGAAGACATGGCCCAATGGGTTGCGGAACATTCAGGACAAGCGGTTCCTGACGAAGTCATAGAAGTTCGCGTGAAGCGTTTTAAGGACGCTGTCAGCTTTATGTTTCCCCAAAAAAGACTAAGTTCAGTGCAGAACAGGGGAGGCTATTCGGTGCAGTTCGAAGAGGCCGGCGTAGATACCTCAATAAACGAGTTGAGCATGGGGGAGAAGCAGGTGGTCTTCAGGGGAGGCTTCATCCTTAGGGATCGCGCGGCCATTCAAGGCGGAGTGGTATTAGTGGATGAGCCTGAACTTGGTCTCCATCCCGATTGGCAAGCGCGAATTATAGACTTTTACAGAAAGCTTTTGCCGGAAGGCCAAGGCCGGAGCAGCCAATTTATCTTCGCGACTCATTCTCCGTTTATTGTGCACAACGGGAACACTGCAAAGGTGATCGTGCTTCGGAAGGAAGGAAGCGAAATTGTGGTTGTGGCTGAGCCCTCCTACCCAGTCGCTGGTTCGGCAAGAGTTATGCATTATTTGAACATCGATAGTATCTTGTCGTCAGCTGATAAAAATTTGGTGGTGTTCGTGGAGGGCGATACCGATGCGAGCATATTAAAGGAAGCTTATCGAAAACTTTATCCAAGCGAACCGATATTTTTCGATGTTCGGAGTTCCTATGGTGATTCGGCGCTCCGTACACTATTGAACACCAAGGGCTTGTTTGGCCGGCACCCCGGTAAAAAGCTTGTTGGAATCTTTGACTTCGATAGGGCCTTTGACCAGTGGAAAGGTGTTTGGGGGAGAGAATCGAATATAAAGACTAACCTTCCTTCTCGCGGTGTGCTGAAGAAGCACGATCAAGAACAGGGTTGGGCTCTGCTACTGCCGGTTCCAGACTTTCGCTCGTCGCTAGCTAGCTGTGAGCTTGGCGGACGATCTGTTTTATGTGTGGAACTTTTGTTCAAAGATGAGGATCACTTGCCAGGTTTAGTACAGTACGTTCCACTCCCTGCAACGAACGCAACTGTACCGCAAGTATGTGACTCAAAAAAAGTAGACTTTGCGTCGCACGTTACCTCATTGGAAGTGGAAAGTTTTGAGGCTTTTAGGCCAATATTCGAGTGCCTGCATGGTATTGCCAGAGAATAGAAAAATTTGTCAGGGACTATTTTGTGGCGGAGAAACAGGGGGCAGAGAAACAGGGGGCAGAACCAGGGGGCAGAACCAGGGGGCAGAACCAGGGGTCAGAGTGCACTTTCTTCGGGACTGACCTTAGAAAGTCGACTCTGACCGCGGTTTCGGGACAATTTCACCGTTGCGGCTGCCCTTGAAATTTTCCCTGACACCATTCTTCTCTCAATCGATAACCTCACCGCAGACTTGGATCGCGCTGAAGAAGCCCCAAGCCCTTCTCGATGTTTGAGCGAGGCATGCTGAACAAATGCTTATTTATCTCGATGAGGCCGGTACCTTTGCCGCCACGGACGCGCAGGGCTCCTTTTCCTTAGTGGCGGGTTACGTAGTCCCCGAGATCAGTCGTCCGCGGGTAACCAAGGCGCTACGCCATTTCAAGGTTGCTAACGGATTTCGCTTCGACACCGAAGTGAAGCGTAGGGACGTCAGCGAGGTGGCTTACTTCAAATTTCTGGAGGATTTGTCGGCGATTAACGCGGTCGCTTTTGCTGTTGCGACGGATGGCGCAACAAACGAAACTGCTGATCAACACCAAGCGGCACAGGTTCAGTTCATTTTGTCGAACGAGCCAAAGATGAACTTTCCAGAAGGAAAGCGTATGGTCAGGGAGATCGCGGGTTCGGTTGAAGCGCTCTCACTCCAGCAATACATCGAAATCAACTGCCGAACCCGCTTGGTCTGGACAATCGTCCGGAGCGCAAGCCTTTATTACGCCGTCCGCATCCCCGCCACGCTCAGCGCGTTCCGTTGGCGCTTCGATCAAAAAGATGTAACGCGCAACCATTTCGACGAAACGTTCGCGTCAATTACCCTTCCTTTCACCCAGGCGATTGCGCGAGACGAACCTCTGATTCAGGTGAGAGGTGCTGACTACAGTCGCTTTTCGCGTTTCTACTCCGACGGTCCGTATCCCGACTGGCTACCCCCGCCGAAGGATTCACGCCCGGATGACGGTTTGATTGACGCGAACAAAATATGGCTTGAACATCTTAAGTTTGTTGACTCGAAAGATAGCGACGGAGTCCAGGTCGCTGATTTGATTTCTAACGGTATCTACGGGCTTCTTCGGCATCGATTCAATGACAACGAACGAGCCGCGACGCTGCTCGGTAGCTTGATGGTTTCACCCGAGCGCGGGCGCCCGGTGATGGATTTCATCGCTCTTGGTGGAGGCGGAGAAGGGTTGCTGAGCAGGGATACCGCTCGACTGGTGAATCGCATGCGGGCCACGGCACGAGCCATGGTTCCGCGAACCCGCCCAGTTTGACTTACCCTCACTGGCGGCGCTAGCCAAGCCGGGCCGAAGGGTTGACGGCTAGTCTCGTTAGACGAGGGATCAAAACGGGACCAGGTTGAGATGGTCCGGGTTTGACGGACACCTTTGAACGGGGCCATCTCAGGGGCAATTTCGGGGCGGCCTGAAGAGATGGTCAAACTGTCCCTGAAACCATTTTCCCTTGACACCCATTTTTCCTACTTCTTGAGCCCTGACGCGGGCTCCAGTAGGTGAGCAGGGCTGACCTTAAGGGCTTTTGCAAGCCTATAAATATTCAGTAGCGCAATGTTGCGCTGACCGCGTTCGACGCCACCGAGATAGCTGCGGGCGAGTCCGCTTTCGAGTGCAAGGCTCTCTTGGGAGAAACCCTTAGCCTTGCGAACTTCTGCCAAGCGCTGGCCGAAGATTGTTCTGGGATCTGTGGCCATGTTGCGCTGTCCTCCTTCGTTGTGGACGAGCCTAGGGAGGTGGGCGTTATGAGGCCACGTCCTATAAGATCACTCTCTATAAGTGACAAATTCGACTATCCGTATTAGGATTGGGTCAGGGAGATGTGCTGTGGTTGCTGCGGGTATGGACCGATGTGATCCCTGCGTCGATTACGCCCCTTCGGGGGAATAAGCCCGCCGACTCTCTGCGGTTTCTAGCCTCCCGACTTCCCGTCCGTCGTCACGCCGTGGACGGGCACTTCATGGAATGAGGAGGCGACCATGTCGACGTTCGATTCGGATGATCTGGAAGCGACGGGCTATTTCCTGCCGGAGGACAGCCAGCTACGGCTGAAGCAGCTACGCGAGTACCTGAGGTTCCTGACCAATCTGGCGCGACAGCGCAGGCCGGACGAGGATCATGAGTGGTTCTCGGAGATTCGCCTGGGCGAGGTAGCGATCTGCATGGAGTTGCTGGAGGAGCAGATCGCTCAGGTGCTGGACGAACTTTCCTGGCCGGCGGAGCGTGGCGAAAGACGGGCAGCCCTCAAGGCCGATGCGGACGCGAAGGCTGGCGCGGCCGCGGAACCGGACGCCGCCGAGCCGGTGAGGGATGAGGCCGGCAAGCGCTTCCTCTTCGGGCTCACCCTGGATCAGTTCGACGGGATCGACCGGCTGCTCGCCAGTCTGCGGACCCTTGGCAATGTGGTGACCTGCAGCGATCACGCGGAGTTATCCGACGTCACGCTGTCGATCATGGGCGACGCCATCGTCCGCGACGTGATGAAGCTGCGCGACATCATCAGCGACGTGAATGCGCAGCGGCTGAAGTCGCCGCACGGCACGAAACCCGGTGTTCGCGAGAAGCGGGCCACTTACCTCGCGCTTCCCGCGCATTGGCCCTCGGACGGTGCGTCGTACGTGGTGCAGCAGCCAACTTATCAGTAGTCGGGAGTCATGGCGCTCGCCCGACAGCCTGCAAACCGGGGGTAGCCCAAGCTGTCCCCGTTCTTTGATGCCCGCGATAACGAGATGAGGATTGATCTAGTTCATGCAGGACGGAACCCTCTATCTTGCAGTTGCGCCCCGCTTGCCGAGATACCAGTCGAACTTCATCGTATCGTCCCAGTGCCTTCCCATCTTCGCGAGGATGTCTTCGCGCTGGATCGGCAATAGGAATCGCTTGGCAATCGCGTTGTCGATGGCCGCCGCGGCGGCTTTCATGAAGCCTTCCCGGTTGCCGTAGCGTTCTTCGATGGACAGCCTGGGGTCGTGTGCGGCCAGGCGTTCGGCACGCGTGCGGGCGAACGGGATGAAGGCGCCGTTGAGGCCGGAAATGAAGCCGAAGCGTGCGAGTTCCGGCGACTTCCAGTTCCAGGCGGTGTAGGTGCCGAGCGGTACCGAGGACATGGGGCCGCGCCAACCGCCTAGTTCGTTGCCGTTGGCATCGACGGCAGGCACCAGCAGCGGGTATCTCGGGCCGACATGCACCGGCTCGGTGATGATGCCTTCGCGCGCGTAGTCGGGGCCCATGCCAAGCTGCCACAACGGCGGCGGATTGGTCGGCACGCGAATGCCCGGGATCGCCGGGAATTTCAGATCGGTCGCGGCGACGAGGGTCGAGCCCAGCACCGGTGCCATCGTCGGCGGCGGCGCGACGTTGTCGACCGCCCACTTGCGAAGGTTCTCGAGCTGGGCATTCATGCCGTCGGCCAGGTCGACATTGGCATTGTAGGGATAGGCTGCTTCCATGCCGGGCTGGGTGAACTGGCCCGGAAACTTCAGCGCGTGCGGCACGCCGGCAAAGTAATAGAGCCGGCTGTCCGCGCCCAGTGCGACCGGCTGCTTGCCATCGGTGGTGGTCTGCAGCAGCGACGCATTGCGCGCCCAGTAGCCGGAGCTGCTGAGGATGTACATGATCTTGGGTACGGTGTGGTCCCGCACCGCACGGTCCAGCAGGCCGGCGTGGCCTTTGCCATCGATATCCGGCGTCGGGACATCGGCGAAGGGATACAGGTCCACGGCGCGCAAGTTGCTCATCACCGAGTTGCCCGCCTCGCCAGGCAATGCGTAACGGTGGTCGAACGAGCCGCGGCCGGAGCCGGCGGTGGTGACGAGCATGCCGTCGAACACGCGCTGGCCTTCCGGCCCGGTGTTGAAACCGTGGTAGACGAAGTCGCGCAGGAAGCGCCCGCCCTGCGAGTAGCCGAAGGCAAAGACCGCGACGGCGTCGCCGGGGCGATCGTTGATGGCGGAGGGAATGTTCCTGCTCTTCAGGTGCAGCGCGAAATCACGGAAAGCCGCCTCGCCCAGGCCCATCACCGCCGCATCCTCGCCTTCGTAGACGAGGCTGAAATACGCATCCGCTGCCGCGGGTTTGTCCAGCACGATGGCGCAGCGCGCGTCGTTTTTCCTTTCGACCGACACGGGCGCGAAATGCCAGGACGTGCGCGGCACCACGGTGCCTGGATCGTCGAAGGCGGTGAGCGAACGAAGCACCGCCTTGGGTTGCTTGGCGTCGTGCGCGCAATAAAAGGCGTTGTATGCCAGGTCGAAGCTCTTGCGGTCCGGCGTCATGTCGTCGGCCGCGAAGGTGGCTCGCGCGGCGCTGTGCACGTGCGCCACGGGGACCTGGAGGCCGAACTGGTCGGGTTCCAACCGGGCCTGCCAGCCCACCCACGCCAGCGTATAGCCGAGCTTGAAGAAGGTCGGGTCCGTCAGCTTCCCGACCTTGTCGGGCGCCATCAGGTCCAGCCCGTCCTCGGTTTCGAAGAACACGCCGTCCATCTCCGTGCGCCCGCGGTTCGCCACCTCGATCAGCGTCGTGTGGTTTCCACGGGCGGCATCGACGGGACGAATGATCACGAACGGGCCGGAGTACTCGACCAGGCCGCGCGCGTCGCGCGGTGCGAAACGGATGTCGGCGACATCGCGCGCCGACGCTCTGCGCGGATCGATGGCGTAGTGGACGGTGCCGCGCAGCACCTCGTACGCGCCGACCTGGCCGAAGGACTGGCCGCCCACCCAGGGCTGCCGGCTCGTGACCTCGACGGACGTGACCTCGGCATGTGACAGCGAAGAGGCGAGGAGGCAGGCAAGCGGGAGAACGTATTTGCGCATCGCGGCACCTTGGCGGGAGACAAGTGGGCGAGATCGCGGCCCGGCCTGCGCCGGCCCACAACGGGCGTCATGCCTGGTTCAACCTCGCTGGGCGGAGGCTGGAAGCCTGGGTGGGCATGGTCAACCGGATTGCGACAAAAGCGGTTGGAAGGCGGATGAAGCGGCAAATTTGGCGATGGATCGCCAGCGGGTGGCGGCGGGGCCAGAGAGCGCAGCTAGCGCCTCATCGGCCTCGCGCGCCAGCCGCCGTCCGGCGACTACGCGCCGGACGATTCGACGTCTTCTCGACCATGGCCTGGCAATCAGAGGGGCGAGGACAATCGATCCGGCAGGTGGCCGAATCAATTGCCTCCGTCACCTGTGATCGCAGGAAGCGATGGACGCGGACGTGATTTTCTGGCCGCTCTTTTCGAGAGGCACCGCGAGGTCGCCCAAGCCCTGTCGAGTCGGCAGGGCAGGACGGTCGTGGACGCGATGCACGGTTTCGAGGGCCTGCCTTCAGCCGGCGTCGCCAAAGCCTTCCCCGATACCCAGTTCGCGTAGGGTTTCAACCCTCTGCCCGCGAGGACGCGGGCAACCGACCCAGGTGCCAAGGGCCGCCGCGGAAGTGGACAGACGATGCATGGCCGATGGTGATGTAGCCGCTGCGTGCCAGTGTGTGCCCGAAGCGGCGGCCGATCCGCCGGATTACTTCGGCCCGGATTACTTCGGCGTGAGGCGGAACAGGCCGCCGGGACTGGCATCCTCCAGCATCCAGAGCGAACCGTCCGGCGCCTCTTCGATATCGCGGATGCGCTTGCCGATCGTCCAGCGCTGGGCCGCGGTGGCGCCGCCCTTGCCGTCGAACGTGACGCGGACGATGCCCTCGCTGACGAGCCCGCTGAGCAAGGCGCTGCCTTTCCACTGCGGGAACATTCGGCCCTTGTAGAACATGAGATTGCCCGGCGCGATCACCGGCACCCAGTAGATCACCGGCTTGGTGAGGTCCGGCCGCGTATCGGGGCTGGGGATGGGGACGCCGTCGTAGTTGACGCCATAGGAGACCAGCGGCCAGCCGTAGTTCTTGCCGCGCTGGATCAGGTTCAGCTCGTCGCCGCCGCGCGGGCCGTGCTCCAGTTCCCACAGCCGGCCATCGGGACCGAAGGCGAGGCCGTAGGGCGTGCGGTGGCCGGTGGTCCAGGTTTCCGCCGGCGTCAGGTTGGGGCCGGGGAAGGTATAGGTGCTGACCACCGGCGCCGTCTTGGCTTTCTCGGTATCGGTCGGCGGATCGATCAGCGGAATGCTGCGGGCACCGACCTTGCCGGCCCACGGATTGCCCGGCGCGGGTTTGCCGTCCAGCGTCAGCCGCAGGATCTTGCCTTCCGGCTGGTCGGGATCCTGCGCGGGGGTGAAGCGCTGGCGGTCGCCCACCGTGAGGAAGAGGTACTTGCCGTCCGGCGAGAAGGCGATCTGGCCGCCAGGCTGGCCGCCTTTGCCGGTGGGCATCTGTCGCCACAGCACTTCGAAGCCGTCCAGTCGCGGCTGCTTGCCATCCAGCACGAGCCGGCCGCGGCCCAGCGCCAGGCCGCCGCCATAGTCGCCCGGTGCGACATAGGTGAGATACACATGGTGGTCGGTGGTGTAATGGGGCGAGAGGAAAACGCCCAGCATGCCGTTCTGGCCTTCGACATAGCTGGGCGGGACGCCGGCGATCTCGGTCTTGGCGCCCTGCGGCGTGACCAGTTGGACGCGGCCGACCTTCTCGGTCACCAGCATGCGGCCATCGGGCAGGAACGCGATGCGCCAGGGCAGGTCGAAGCTCGCCACCTTCGTGACGGTGAAGGGAAGGTCGGGGTCGGGTTTCTGTTCGCCTGCATTGGTTTGCGCGTGGGCGGCGCTTGCCAGCAGGGCCACAAGAAGGATCGCGTTCGCCAGCTTCGTCATTTGCATGTTCCTTGCGTCGGAATGAGCCGGAACATCTTAGAGTCTGTTCACGATCTCCAGGTATCCCCCCACAAACGTCATCCCAGCAAAGGCTGGGGATCCAGTGCCTGTAGGCCACTGGACGCAAAGGCANGCTGTTGAAAAGCGCCTCCTGCTTGACCGGCCCTGCGGCCGTTGAAAGCCGCAGGAATGACGACAAGGCGGTCGGATCGACCGATAGATCGTGAACAGTCCCTTGGTGCTCTGAAGCCGTCTTGGTGTGACGGCTTCCTTCCATTCAAGAGACCGGCGCGGGCCTGCGTCGCTGGGACGAGGGGGAGGGCTTTTATCCGGATTTCGCGGTGCGCTTGACGGGGTAGCCAGGTGCGCGCATGGCATTGCTGGAGATCGAGGACACCCATCCATGGGTGCCGGAAAATGAAGTGGACAAGAGTCGTGCCGTGCACCGCGGTTATGGCGCCGTATTCGTGGCGGGGGGGCAAGCGCGGCGAGAGGGATTGTCTTCCTGCGCGAGCTGGATGGGCGTTTGCAGAGTGCCGGCGCGTTCGGTGCCGACCGCTTGAGGTTCGCCTGAAGACGGTCGGTGGTGGAGAGGGCTCTACTGCATGTGTCGATCAGGCACGCAAGCCGATGAAAAAGAGAACGGAGGCAATCGGGTCCCTGTGATTGCCTCCGTCTCGGGAAAGCATCCGAACGCGGGACTCAGGGCACCAGCCGCCAGCTCACCTGGTGGACGTTCGGCGGCAGCGGCAGCCACCAGCCCGTCGCCGGGTGGCCGTATTCATACGTCACGGTGTCGTGCATGGCGAAGGAGTGCATCGGCTGGGCCTGGCAGACCACGTCCCACGAGGGCATGACGCCGGAGTTCAGGTAGGCGAATTCGGCGTTGGTGGTGCAGGCGTTGTCGTCGAACATGATGCCGTGGGTGGCGCCGTTGTTCACCAGCACCATCCGCGTGGCTTGGCCATTCATGTACCGGTCCTTGAACGCCTCGGAGTAGGGCGTGGACGGGTCGAACTCGTTCTGCACCATCAGGGCATGCACCCGGGTACGCGACTCCAGGGCGCGGTCGAGCGCCGGCCGCCACGGCCAGTGCTGGCACTTGTCCACCAGGGTGGAGGCGCCGATGGCCCAGTAGGTGCGCACGTCCCTGATCTTCTGCGCGATGCCGCGCGGATCGGTGGAGCCGGAGTCGTTGCACTGCAGGACGTCGGCCATGGGGTTGAAGCTGGGCTGGGTGCGCAGGTCGGCGTAGGTCATCGCGGCCATCTGCTCGGCGCTGGCGATGTGGGCCGGATCGCCGTCCAGCGCCGTGGACATCGCATTCAGCGACGGCGACACCATGAGATCCCAGAACACCCACATGCCGGTGCCGTCGAGCGCGCCCAGTGCCTGGTCCGGCGTCACGCTGCCCATGCGGTGCTGCGAGGTGGCCTGGTAGATCCGCTGGAAGGTGGCCATCACCTGCTGCGGCGTCGTGCCCATGCGGAACTGGTCGTCGTGCCGGGCGATGAACGGGATGAATGCCTGCTGCAGGTTGAGCTGGTCCATCGCCACCCGCGACAACGCCTGCCGCTGCCAGTCCAGGCGCATCCAGTTCATGTTGCTGTCGAGCACCACGCGCTCGAACCGGTCGGGGAACATGCGGTCCGCATAGGCCATGAGGCTGCTGCCGCTGGAGACGCCCAGCAGGTCGGCATGCTGGAAGCCCAGCACGGCGCGCACCAGGTTCAGGTCGCGGGCATGGTTGGGCGTGGTGATGCCCTTGAGGAAGGTCGCGTGCTGTTGCAGGCAGGGGCCGATCGAGCGGTTCCACCAATCCTGCTGCGCGCGAACGCTCGCGGCCGTGGGGTTGCGGCTGTCGCCGTCCATGAAGTTCTCGGCGCCGCTGCGCTGCGCGTAGTCGCAGCTCACCTGGGTGCCGAGGCCGTCGGTGATGCCGCGCAGATCGACGCCGACCACCAGGTGATCGACCTGGACCTGCGGCTGCAACTGCTCGAGCATCTCGGCCATGGAGGCGCTCGAATTGTCCGGGCCGCCCGCGTTCACCAGCAGCAGGCGGGTGTGGGGCGGCGGGGCGAGCGGCCGGGAGATGCCGATGGCGATGTCGCCCTGGCCTGGGTCGGACCAGTCGACCGGCACGGTGACCAGGGCGCACTGGATGGTGCTGCCGTCGGTGAACAGCGATGGCGGGCAACTGCCCCAGTTCACGGGTTGCTGGTAGTACCTGGCGTAGGCCGGGTCGTTCGCGTGATCGTCGATACCGCGGGCGCTGGAGAGGCCCGGGAGCGCCAGGCAGCCGATCAAGGCCAACAGCTTGTACGCAGACAAGGTAGAACGTTTCATCCTGGGGTTTCCTCGGTCAGTGGGTGTGTGCCGGACGCAGGCATCCGGCCATCGTGTCCGTTGCCGTCGCCATGGCGGCATCGCCTGGCCGCGCATGACCGGTGCGGCGGCGAAGGCGCGGGTGCGACGGGCGGCCGAAGGCGATGCCTTGCAACGGGGCCGCGCCGGTCCCCATGGCCGGAAACCGGGCGAAGACGGGCGCACTGGAGCGCCGGGGGCGGCGCCCGGTGTCGTATGGAATGGTCAATCGGGTTCTCCCCTTGCTGGGCTGCCCGTGGCGGGCGGTCGTGGCGGCGGGGCCGCGTGACCGTCGCCCCGGCCGGCCGTGGCATGATGATTCTTCAGGGCGGGCAAGGCGGTAAATGACCGGTTGCGGGCTTTTTCGATGTGACCACTTCGATCCGCCCGGGGGGATGGATGGCGAGCAGGCAGCAAAGCGACGAACCGATGTATGCCCGGATCGCCGGGTCGATCCGGCGGGACATCGGCTCGGGGCGTTTCCAGGCGGGGGCGCGCCTGCCCGGGAGTCGCTCGATGGCGGTCGCCCTGGGGGTCTCGCGCACGGTCGTGTTGATGGCGTACGACCAGTTGGAGAGCGAGGGCTACCTGGAATCGCAATCCGGCAGCGGCACCTATGTGAGCGCGCTTCCCGCCGGCGAGTCCGCGCGCGAGATGCGCGTGGAGGAGCCCGGCGAAGCACCGGAAGGTCCGCGACTGTCCCGCCTGGCCCGGCGGGCCGTGCTGCCTGCCGTATCCGAGTCGGACCCGCCAGCGCCCGAAGGGGAGGCGATCGATCTTGCGCAGCCGCGCGTCAAGTCCGACCCGCGCAGCCTCAAGGCGTGGATGCAGAACCTGACGGCGCTGCTGCGCCGCCGCGACGCCCCCGACTTCCCCGAGCTGCAAGGCGCCGTCGCGCTGCGCAAGGCCGTGGCCGGCTACCTGAGCGTGGAGCGGGCCATCGCGATCGACCCGGACGACATCCTGATCGTCAGCGGTGCCCAGCAGGCGCGCGACCTCATCGCCCGCGTCCTGCTCGACGAGGGCGACGGCGTGGGCGTGGAGGAACCCTGCCACTGGAGCGTGCGCCATACCTACGAGGCGGTGGGCGCGCGGATCGTGCCGTGCGAGGTGGGGCCGCACGGCATGGACATCGACCGCCATGCGGCGGCGCTGGACGGCGTGCGGCTGGTCAACGTGGCCCCGTCGTTCCAGTTCCCGACCGGCGTGGTGATGCCCGAGGAGCGGCGCAGGGCGCTCCTGCAATGGGCCTATGCGCACGGCGCATGCCTGGTGGAGGACGATTTCGATTGCGAGCACCGCTTCGGCGTGCGAACCCCTCCGTCGCTATGGTCGCTGGACCGCCACGGCCGGGTGATCCACGTGAGCAGCTTCGCGCGCTCCATGTTCCCCGCGCTGCAACTGGGCTACATGCTGGTGCCCCGTGCGCTGCGCGAGCGGTTCCTGGCGGTGAAGTGGCTGGCCGACCGCGGCAGCATAGCGATGCAGCAGCACGTGCTCGCCGCATGCATCGCCAGCGGCCAGTACCTGCGCGACCTGCGGCGCATCGCCCACCGCCTGGCGCCCCGCCACCGGGCCCTGCACGCCGCGCTGCAGGCGCGTCTCGGCGATGCCATGGAGGTGGCCGGCTCGGTGGCGGGAGGATCGCTCTTCGTGCACCTGCCCCGGTTGCCGCGCAGCGCCACCGGGGCATTGGTGGCCGAGGCGCTGGCGCGCGGCGTGCGCATCCGCTCCGCCGAACGCTTCCACCGGACGCCGCCCGATCACGTCACGCTGGTGCTCAGCTATGCCGGGGTATCCGAGGCGAACCTCAAGCGCGCCGCGGTGCGGCTCGCGGAGGCGTATCTGGCGGTGGTTGATCGTTGAGCTTGCCGTGGCGGCGGACGGTATCTACCGCGCACGGCGGTCGACTGAGGAATAGCTGGATCGGGGGCCTTGCTTTGGATTTGGCATCCGCGCGTGTACCCGGCATGCCCGGCGGCCGCATGCTGGCGCCGGGCGATCAGTCGTTGCGCCCGGTTTGCCGATCCTTGAGCTTTCGCCGCAAACGCCGGTTCTCGCGGGACAGGCCGAGCACGACCAAGGCGATGAGCACAAGGGCGCTCCATTCGACGCCCAGGTAGTGCACTCCTTGCGATGGCGTGCAGGAACATTCCGATGCTAGCCGAATGCCATGCCGGATCTACGATCTGGCGCGCAAAGTCGTATAGGAATTGGTGGCGAAGATATTAAGGGTTGAGGCTGTGCCTGCACGCTCCGAGGTGATCCGGTACGGCGCACGACCTGCTGTAGCTGGTTGCGTGATGGCCGCGGGGGGCGCCCGACGCCAATCGCGCGCGGACGGTTCAAGCCGGCCGGTAGACGAGCGCCATGACGCCGGAGGCGAAGGGTGTGGCGCTGACCATGCGCAGGTCGACAGGGTTGCGCAGCGCGGAGAACAGCGGCTTGCCCTGGCCCAGCACGACCGGATGGATGCCGAGTCGGTATTCGTCGATGAGGCCGGAGGCGGCGAGGCTTTGGGCGAAGCTGGCGCCGCCGTGCGCGAGGATGTAGTTGCCCGGCTGTTCCTTCAGCCTGAGGATTTCCTCCGCGAGATCGCCGCTGGTCACCGTGGGGTTGGCCCATGACTCAAGGACCGCCGCGGTCGGCGTGGCGCCGTGACGTTCCGCGTTGCGCGCCTTTGCCTCGGCGAACGCTGCGGTCGTGCCGTCCGCGTGCGCGCCTTCCTTGAGTCCGCTTCTGGAGAAAATGATCTTGGGAATGTCGTTCATCGGCGGCGCGATCGGCATCTCCGAATAGGGCCAGAACGCCGCCATGTCGTGATAGCTGCGGCTCCCCATGATGTGCACGCCGGCGCCGCGAAGCGTATCGAGCACCCAGGCCGTGGAGTCGGCGCCGCCCGACGAGCGGAATATCCAGTCGGCTTCGCCGTTCGGTCCGCAGACGAAGCCGTCCAGGGAGACCGACATCTTCAACACGAGTTTTCTTTGGGATGCCGCTGCGGTAGCCATGATCTCTCCGTGGGTGTTCCGATGCTTGGTGGAACCGGGATGCCGAGGTCGATTCGGCCTCCATCCATAGCAACGACGAACGGTGTCAGCGCATTTCGACACGCTTCGACACATGGGCGCAAAGAGCCCGCAGTGGGCCGATGCGGAGCCGAGGGGCGGGAAAGCGGTAGCGCATGTCCGGAGGCGAGGCGCCGGGTTCCGTGTGACTCCCGCGTGCGGCGGGCTGGCGCTTGCGTGCCATCGGCCCGGGCAAGGCAGCCAGGGCGCGGTCGATCGGGACAGGAGGCAGGAGGGCGCTTTCCGGACTGCGCGCAGGCTTGGCCGATCCTGGCTCAGTCGATCCGGCTCAGTCGATCCCGGCTCAGTCGATCCTGATCGCGGACGAAGCGGGCGCGGGGCTGGAGTCGACCGATGGCGCGGGTTTGGCTGATGCGGGCGCGGCCGAGGTCGAGGACGCGGCCGGCATCGTGGCCCAATGCTGGCTCTGGATGTCCGTGTTCTTGCCCAGCATGGCGTCCCGGGATTTCTCGAACGACTTGTCGGCCTTCGCCGGAGCCGGGGATGTGCTGGGCGCGGGCTCGGTAGGTGCTTCCTTGGCACGGTCGGCATGGCAGCCGGCCAGGCAAAGCGCCGCGACGAAGGTGAGGGTGGCCGTTTTCATGGCTTTTTCCGCGGAGTGCGATCCGCGGATGCTTGCGCAGGGAAGTTGAACCGGACGTCAATGAGGCTCCGGGTTCAGTGGCGGGCGACGGCGCAGGTTGAGTAGCCCTTCGGCCATTGAAAAGCGCCTCCGGCTTTCGCCGGAATGACGGCGGCGGGGTCGATTCGATCTGCCGGCTACGACGGCACGCCGAACCGCGCCACCAGGAAGTCGATCGCGCTGCGCACCTTGGCGGTGGGATACAGGTCCTGGGGATAGATCAGGTACATCGGCGACGGGGTGAGCGACCAGCCGGGAAGCACCGGCAGCAAGCGGCCTGCGGCGAGATCGTCGGCGAGTACGGGCTCGGGTTGCAGCACGATGCCGATGCCGGCCAGCGCGGCGATGCGCAGGGCGTTGCCCTGGTTGGCGGTGAACCGTCCCTGCACGGTGACGGCGCAGGCGGCGCCGTCCGGGCCGACCAGTCGCCAGCGATCCGACCGGCGCCAGTAGGAAAGGCCGAGGCAGGCGTGGCCGGCGAGGTCCTGCGGGCGTGCAGGGTGCCCGTGCCGCGCGAGGTAATCGGGCGACGCCGCGAGCACGCGGCGGTAGGGCTGCAAGGGGCGCGCGACCAGGCTGGCGTCGGCGACGTCGCCGATCAGGATACCGAGCTCGTGGCCGCTGTCGGCCAGGCTGGGGCGGCGGTTGTCGAGGGTGAGTTCGACGTCCACCTCGGGATGCTGCGCCATGTATTCGGCCAGTGCCGGCACCAGGCGATGGCTGCCGAAGCTGACCGGCGCGACGATCCGCAGCCTGCCGCGCGGACTGGCCTGCAACTCCGACGCGCTGGCCTCGGCATGCGCCACTTCGGCCAGCGCCTGCTTGCAGCGCTCGTAGTAGAGGCGGCCGACGTCCGAGAGCTGCTGTCGCCGGGTGGTGCGGTGGAGCAAGGTGGCGCCGAGCCGCTGCTCGATCGCCTTGACGTGCTTGGCCACCATGGTGGGCGTCACGCCGCTGGCCTCGGCGGCGGCCGCAAAGCTGCCGGCCTCGACCACGCGCACGAACATTTCCATATTGGCCAGGGTGCTCATGATTCCAAACCCGATGGTTGGGGATGGGTCGAATCATCCTCTGTTTATCGCCTGCCGGTAAGGCGACATCCTTGCCGCCCGTCGATGCGGCGCGTGAAGGAATCCCCCATGCCCAACCTTCTCCTGGACATTCCGAGCCTGGTTGCGGAAGCATTCCGCCGTGAGCGCGAGCCGGACGCAGCGGGCCGGCGACCAGGCGCGGCGCCGGCGCGAACCGGCGCACCGCGGGCGGGCCCAGGGATGCCCACGGGCCATTCATCGAAGCGGGAGGCCCCCATGAGCGAGTCGGACATAAGCGCGGCGAAGGCGCCTTACCACGCCCACATCTATTACGACGCCGCGAGCCGGCCCCGCGCCGAGGAGGCGCGGCGCAACCTGTGCGAGGCCATGGCCGGCAACGACTGGCCGCACCTGCGCTTCGTGGGCTCGCTGAGGGATGCGCCGGCAGGACCGCACCCGTTGCCGCAGTTCGAGATCCACTTCACCCGCGATGCCCTGGCCGAGGTGCGGGCGTTCATCGCGGAGCGTGGCCTGCGCGCGCTGATCCACCCGCTGACCGACGACGACCTGGCCGACCACACCACCCTGGCCGAATGGATGGGCGAGCCGCTGCCGCTCGATACCGCGACGCTGGACCCGCCCGGCAGGAACCAGGGCGTGCCGCGTTTCGGCATCTCGGATTTCTGACCGGCGCGGCGGGCACGCCCGGCGAACCGCCCGACGAACGGGAGCGGGCACGTTTTCTTGCCCGATTTCCGCTCCCGCCCTGCCGGGAGGCTGGCAGGGCCGCCGTCAGCCGCGCACGGCCGCCTCGATCGCGGCGATGTCGATCTTGGTCATCGTCATCATGGCGTCGAACGCGCGCTTCGCCGCGGCGGGATCGGAGCCCATGACCGCATCGGTCAGGGCGCGCGGGCTGATCTGCCACGACAGGCCCCACTTGTCCTTGCACCAGCCGCAGGCGCTCGGCTGGCCGCCGTTGTCGATGATGGCGTTCCACAGGCGGTCGGTCTCGGCCTGGTCGTCGGTCGCCACCTGGAACGAGAACGCCTCGGTGTGCTTGAACATCGGCCCGCCGTTCAGGCCCACGCACGGGATGCCCATCACGGTGAAATCGACCGTCAGCACGTCGCCCTGCTTGCCGTCGGGGTAGTCGCCGGGCGCGCGGTGGACGGCGCCCACGGCGCTGTCCGGGAAGGTCTTGGCGTAGAAGGTCGCGGCATCCAGGGCGGTGCCGTCGTACCAGAGGCAGATCGTGTTCTTGCTGACCATCTCGGTTCTCCAGGTTCAGGGCGGGCGAGGGTGCCGCCTCCCTTCGACGAATGGAGGGAGCGCGGATCGACACCATGCCATTCCTTGCGCTGCGCGAGCCACACATTGATTGACTACGCATGTAGTCATGGACTAGTGTGACTACACTTGTAGTCATGCCGGTTGGCGGCCGGGCGGCGGCCGACGGCGCTGCCGGAGCGGATCGATGAACCACGCGCGCCTGTGCTGCTGCCTCCTATGGCTTGGGCTGTCGTTTCCTGCATGGGGCGCCGCTCCCGTCCACGAGAGCTGGCGCGTGCGGATGGACCTGTGGGGCAACGCGAGCTACCAGGCGCTGGAACTGGAACGGCAAGGCGAAACGTTGGGCGGTACCTTCGGCGGCGATCCGCTGACGGGGACGTGGCGGGGCGCCGCGATCCGCTTTTCGTCCACGGATGCGCGAGGCGCCACCTGCGTGCTCGATGGCACGGTGCGCGGCGCCGGCATGACGGGCTCGGCGGACTGCCCCGATCCCAATCGCGCGGGCCGGCGGGTGCGCTACCCGTTCACGGCCTCGCGACTGCCCGGGCGCCCGGCAGGCGGGCCGCGCATCGTCGACTTCACGCCCACGCGGTACGCGAACGTGTTCTCGGCCGACCTCGAACCCGTGCTCACCCTGTGGCCGGGCGACACCGTGCGCACGCGGACCGTGGATTCCGGCGGCGTGGACGAGCATGGCGTCACCCGCGCGCTGTTCGGCAACCCGCAGGTGGGGCCGTTCTACATCGCCACCGCGCGGCCGGGCGACACGCTGGCGGTGCACATCCGCCGCCTGCGGCCGAACCGGGACTACGCCGACAGCCTGGACAGCCTGGTGGGCAGGGCCACCGCCACGAGCCTGGCCGGCGATGCGGCGAAGCTGGGCAAGCCGGTGCGCTGGACGCTCGACCGCGCGCATGGCCGCGCCTTTCCGGCGGAGGCGGGCGGCGCGCTCGCCGGTTTCAGCGTACCCCTGCGCCCGATGCTGGGCGGCATGGCGGTGGCGCCCGGGTTCGGCGCGCCGCCCCTGTCCACCGGCGACACCGGCCCCGGCGGCGGCAACATGGACTTCAACCAGCTCGTGGAAGGCAACACGGTCTACCTGCCGGTGCAGCAGCCCGGCGCGCTGCTCTACTTCGGCGACGCCCACGCGCTGCAGGGCGACGGGGAGACCTCGCAGTACGCGCTGGAGACGTCGATGGAGTGGAGCTGTCGGTGGACGTGATCCACGGCCAGTCCATCCCGATGCCGCGGGTGGAATCGCCGACCCAGCTCATGGTGCTCGGCCAGGCCGGCTCGCTGGACGAGGCGGTGCGCGCGGCGACCGCGGGCATGGTCGCGTGGCTGGCGCAGGCGCATGGGCTGTCGCTGTCCGAATCGGCCCAGGTGCTGGGCAGCGCGGTGCACTATTCGATCGCCAACCTTGCCGGCCGCAGCGTGGGCGTCGCGGCCACGATCGACAAGCGCGTGTTCGCCGAGGGGCGCGGCGGGAAGTGAGCCGGCGCTCACCAGGCTGGAACCTCGGAGCCTGTTCAAAATCTCCAGTCATCCCCATTGACTGGCACCTCCCATTGACAGGCATTCCCCATTGAAACGTCATCCCTGCGAAAGCTGGGATCCAGCGCCTATGGCTTTCGGAGCATCCCGTCACCGGCTTGACTCGCTGCGCTGCCCCTTCGGGGCCAGCCTGCGGCTTTTCAACGCCCGCAAGGCTCGCGTTTGTCCTGCTTGACCGCCCTGCGGCTATTGAAAGCCGCAGGGATGACGGGGTTGCGCATAACCCGGGATTCCGGTCCGGCGGATCGGCCGTGAACAGGCCCTCAGTGCGACGGCCCGAACCAGGCGGCCAGCGCGTCTTCGAGTCCCCGGCCGGTGCCGTCGCCGACGCGCCGAGGGCCGGAAGCTCCCACCGGTCCGTGCAGGTGGCGTCGATGCGGTCGATCCGGTCGGCCCAGGGCCCGGCGTGGAGGCTGCCGGGCTTGCCGAGATTGAGCAGCAGCGGGCGGGCCGCATGCTGCAGGGTATACGTGCGCTGCGGACCATTGGCAGTGACGGGACTGCCTCGATCGCAGATTCAAGACCGCCAGCATGTAAGGGCGACGCGCGTGCTTGAGGTCGACCTTCCGGCCTTTCTGGCGCATCGGGATGCGGATGTGGCGCGCATCATCGTAGCGCACGCGCGCTTGGGCTATCTCCTGGATGAGCCGGGTCGGCGGCGCTTCCTGCAGCGGACGCTTGGATCGATATGCCTGCGTTGCCTGCGATTGTTTCAATGCCGTGCAGTTACGCCAAATGCTCGCCCCATAGCTCTTCCGAAAATAGCCGACCAACGCTTTGTGCTGCGTCGATCGCAGGGCTTCTTGAAGAACATCCTGCAGTATCGCCCTGTCCGGGCTCAGCCTCGGCATGAGTTGCTTCGACTCGCGGCCCTCTTCTTCCAGCCGTCGTAGCCGGCGCAATTTCCGGTTGCAGGACGCCGCTTCGGAAATGCCCATCCTTTTGGCGCACGTACGATATCGATGTCCCGGCTTTACTCTGGCGCAGAGCAGAACACGATCTCCTCTCGACGAAACCGTCTGCTCTCGTTGGGGCAATTGCGCCAGATTCCTTTACGGCACCGTTTTTAGGGAAGGGCAGGATCAGAGCTTTACCCCCTCGCGAAAGCGGCAAGATGTGGCGGTCCGGACGCCGATCACCCGGAAAACGCCCCAAGCCGGCACCGCTATGTTGATCGAGGTGGCGGCGCGACTGAGGCGCAATCCATAGACATTCTGGACCGCCATGGAAAGGTAACGGACCTCACGGCCAGTGTTGTTTATCGGCCGGCAGCATCGCTGCAGGGTTCGAGTCGTTCCGAGCGAGCAAGCGGGCGAGGCACCATTCAGCAGTGCCTGCCTCCTGCCGGACCGCAGTTACATAGCCGGATTGACAGACCCGGGGATGCGCTCAACAGCCTGTCAAGTCCCATTTGACGGAGAGGCCGAGTTGTACATTATGATGGGGGGCCGGTCGCTTTCGATCGGCGAAACTACCAAAGGAGTGAAGTTCCGATGAATATCGAAGCCAAGAAGGCTGTAGCTATGGAGCAGGTCGTACCCATGGCGCAGGAATTGTCGGATGAGAACCTCGACCTCCTATTCGGAGGGCTGATGGCTCAAATATGCGGGTGTGGTTGGCTTTGTTCCTACACCGGCGAGTGTGGTTGCTCTAACGGGCATTCCATTTGCGGTTGCTGATCTAGCTCCATCATGATCATGCGGTCGCAGGTTTCCTGCGGCCGCATTCCAGGTCATCCTCACATGGAGTGTGAACGCTCAATGTTCAAGCTGAAGCGAAGGAAGCCCATAGTTCGTTTCGTAAGCCAAACGGACAGATCTGATTGCGGTCATGCTTGCTTATGCATGGTTCTTGACGTCAACGGTATTCGCACAAACATATATGAAATCAAGGCACTATACCCCTCTGGCGGTATGGGTCTTTCAGCGCGTCAGTTAATCGAGGCCGCGCGCCAGCAAGGGGTTTTCTTCAAGGCATATCGAGCGACCCATCCAGGCATAAAGCCGATCACGGCCATAAATGGCCCTTTCATTGCTCACTATTCGCACGAGCATTATGTGGTGGTGGTTGGCGTGGATGCTGATCGCGTGCATGTGATGGATCCCGCCAATGGCCCTCAAGAGCTGAGTCATTCGCAATTTTTGTCTTTATGGAGCGGGGTCTATTTCTCCGTCGAAAAGGTGACTTCGCCCGGTTCCGGCGGAAGGCCTTATGGCCTTATGGAGGAGGTCCTGGGCTTTCTGCGCAACCACCATTCAGCATGGGCATTAATGGTATTTGTGGCGCTGATCACCGGTGTTACGGCTGTCACGATTCCATGGCTGCTAAGTAAGGCGCTGACACTATTTGCTTATGGCTCAGGAAGCCTCATTGATGCCTTGATGCTGGGATTTTTGGCGATGCTCGCCATGCTCGTATTCGCCCAGTGGCTGCGATCCCGTGCTTCGGTATACATCCAGGTTGCCTGTGACAAAGTTCTTACCAAGCGATTTATCGCAAAGATCATGTCACTGCCTTTGGCCGTATTCACCTCGATATCTCCCGGCGACTTCATTTCCCGGATTAACGCACTGGTTTCCGTTCGTGATTTTTTGACTTCGCGCATCGGAACTTTACTGGTGGATGCGATCATCATTCTCGCCACTATGATCGTTCTTGCGATGCAAAGCGTATACATAGTGTTCGCGTTCGTCGGGCTGTCGCTGCTGACGTGTGTGGTCCTAATGTCTCTTAGGGGGCGGCTGAAGGTGGTTGTCGCCAAGGAGGTTTCCACCTATACGCGTTATTACGAGTGCACGACCGAGACCCTGGGGTCCGCCGTTGATATAAAAGCGACAGGCAAGGAATCTGCATTCGAACGCCGTTGGAACAAGCATTTCGATGCGCACCAGACCGCCATTGAAGCCCGCGGTAGACTCGGTGCAGTTATCGAGGCCGTCTATGCTTATCAAGAGCGCGTGGTTCCGATTGCATCGCTTCTTATTGTTGCTCTGCTTTCGTCCAAGGGAAGCATCCAGGATACACAGATGTTCCTGGCATACTTTCTAATGATTTGGACTGCGCCTTCGCTACGCGGCCTACAAGCATTCGCAATGCAGCTGGTCGCAACGAGCATCAACAATGAGCGCATTCGCTCCATTACTAGCCTGGATCCACAGCATATTCCCAAGCATGCGATGGTAATGAGGTCTGATGTCGCGGAGATCGATACGGCTGTCGAACTGGATTCCGTTACGTTTTCCTACCGCGGCACCAGTTCGCCGATTATCGATCAACTGAATGGTACGTTCAAGGCAACTGGCTTGAAGGTGATCATGGGACCTTCTGGCTGCGGTAAAAGTACGCTATTACGACTCATGGCTGGTCTACTTGCCGCAGACAAGGGGCGCGTTATCGTATCTCATCCTGAACTCCAACCCGATAGACCGGTGATCGGCTATCTGAATCAACATCCGACCCTGTTCGCCGGAAGCATCACTGAGAACATATCCGTTTTCGAGGACCACCCGGACTTGGGGCGGGTGCAAGCCTGTGCCATGCAGGCTCGTATCCATGATGAAATCATGATGCTCCCGGATCGGTACGATTCACGCTTGGCAGATCGGGGCGGAGAACTTTCGTCGGGTCAGCGTCAACGTATCGCCTTGGCCCGACTGTTCTATTCCAATCCCCACATTTATCTCCTGGACGAGTTCACCAGCGATTTGGATAGTGAATGCGAACAATCAATCATCCAGAACTTAAGGAACATGAAGTCGCTGGTCATTATCGCAACGCATCGTATGGGCTGGATACGGGAGGGGGATTTTGTGATGGATCTAGGGAAGAAGCGGGAAAGCTCCAGTTCCACATGTCCGGCACTGGTATGAATGTATGCGAATGAGTAGATCAAGGCTGATTGCAAGTTTGCTGCTCGCACTTGTCTTTGTCATTGGTTCCGTTTTTTTATATTCCTCGAAGAGCGAAGATGCAGCGGCGAAGATTGGCTATCAGAGCGCTGTGGCGAAGTCGCGTGATATCGTTTCTACCATTATCGCTGATGGAAAAGTGGAATTCGAAAGTCAAGTTGCTGTCTCATCCGAAGTTATTTCAAAAGTAGAGTCGGTGCTGGTGAAGCCCGGTGATGTCGTTACTAAGGGACAGGTTCTCGTTCTGTTGGATGACAAACAGATCAAGGCTCAGGTTTCGCAGAGTCAATTCAGCCTGGACGCTGGCAGGAGTGAGGCTGCAAAGGCACGCGTAATGCTCGAATTGGCCAAACAGAAGTTGTCTCGCATGAAGGGCCTCATAGACAGGCATTACATCTCGCAGGATGATTTGGAAACGCAGGAGAATCAGGTTCTACAGGCCAAACAGTCACTGAGAACAGCGATCGCCAATCAGGAACTGGCTCGGGCCTCACTTGATGAAAGTCAGGAGCTACTGCGTAAGACCGTAATCCGCGCGCCCATCGCGGGTACGGTCTTATCCGTAGACACCACGGCCGGCGAGACGGCCGTCCCAAGCACACAGTCCTTTGCAGGTACCGCACTCGTAAAAATCGCGAAAATGGGACAGCTGCTCATAAAGGCCGACGTTGGCGAGGCTGATGTAAATAGGATTAGCATCGGAGAGCACGCGAAAGTCTATTTCCCTGCGCTAAATGGCGTAGCCATGAACGCCCGCCTCGTGCGCATTGCGCTTGCGGCGGATACGAACAGTGGCAATGGTACCGGCACAGGCGCGTCACCTGGGAGTGGTTCCGTTAATTTTCCAGCGACCTTTGCGCTAACTGACGTAGATGCCAAAGGAATCCGCACAGGCATGAGTTGTCGCGTCGAGCTTGCGCGCCGCAATGGCAATGAAGGGATGGTTTCTGTGCCGGTTCAAGCGATTCGCCCTGCAGCGGGTGGCGCGGAAGACCAGTTCATTGTCTGGAAGATATCTGGAGGTGGAGAGATTGCGCCGGTGAAAGTCGTGCTTGGTATCGCCGATGACACCTACCAAGAAGTCTCTGGCCTGAAAAGCGGCGATCGCGTGGTGACTGGGCCAGCTGATTTCCTGAATCAACTGCGCGATGATCGACTAGGACATAATCGGAAATGACCGCGGCACGAGTGATTAGACTTGATGATGTTACTCGAGTCTATAAGCATGGACTGGCCCAAGTGGAAGCGCTTAAGGGAATAAGCCTGAGTGTCGATGAAGGAGAGTATCTGGCTATTGTAGGTTCTTCTGGTTCTGGCAAGTCGACGCTAATGAATTTGATTGGATTGCTCGATCGTCCGACGTCGGGCATTTACAGCCTCAATGGGATGCGTGTTGACAAACTGCACGACCGTGAGTTGTCAGCCCTCCGAAATGGACACATCGGATTCGTTTTCCAGAGCTTTCATCTGTTGCCACGGATGACGGCGATTCAAAACGTGATGTTGCCGCTTAGCTACCGAGACGTCAGCCGAAGGGATGCAAGAGCACTCGCGACTAGTGCGTTGCGAACGGTTGGTTTAGGAGGGAGGCAAGAACATAAGCCGAACGAGATGTCCGGTGGCGAATGCCAAAGAGTCGCCATTGCCCGGGCACTGGTCGGCCGGCCTCGGCTGATTCTCGCCGATGAGCCTACAGGAAATCTGGATTCCGAGACCACTGAAGAGATCATGCTGCTTTTCGAGGAACTGGTCGCGATGGGCAATACACTGCTGATTGTGACTCACGAAAATGATGTCGCCCGTCGAAGCAACCGCATCGTACGTATGCGAGATGGACGTATTCTCGAGGACTTCAGGAAAGAAGGGCTGTGATCATCCGGTGGACCAATAGTGTTGCCGATGCCTTGCTGTCGCTGCGCGTCCACTGGCTTTCGACAGCCTTTGGACTGGTCTCAGTCGCCGCTGCAGTGGCTGCATTTTCGACAACGCTGCTAGTCAGTGGGGCCATGACTGATGTGCTCGGAAAGCGTTTTGAGTACCTCGGCCGGGATGCCATGACCGTATCGGTGGCTGATGGCGAAAACCACAACCTGCCGATGAGCATTTCGACGTACCGTGCTCTTGCGAGAATAGCGGGCATCTCTGCAATCGCACCGATAATCGAATTGTCAGGTAAAAATTCACGCGCATCCCATGGCAAGCATTCTGTGGTAACTCAGGCGATTGCAACTACCTCGGATTACTTTCGCGTCAGTTCTTTGTCATTAAAATTTGGGCGTGGACTCGCGGTTGCCGACGATCAACGAGCGACCAAGACGTGTGTAATCGGAAGCGAGCTCGCCGCCAGACTTGGATTACAAAATAATCCATTGGGTCAGTACATGCAATTGGGTGAGGCAAGTGTGCGTGTCATCGGGGTTCTTGCGCCGACGATGGAGTCGGGTAAGTTCATCTCACTTGATTATGTCGTCATCATTTCCATGGAGACTGCACGCGCAATCGGGGTAGATACGGGTCAAATCGACCGCGCGCTGGTGATGCCCTCGAATACAGCCTTTGCCGGTGACCTCAGAGACAGGATGGCACGCTTAGTGAGCACACGGGAATGGGCCGAGAAGGGAAAGGGGGGGCTGTCTGCTCGCGTGGAAACGCGGGATCAACTGATCAAGGCGAGCAAGGAAGCGAGCGAGAAGCAGGGTCTAGTGGTATCGCTCATTGCGTCACTGTCGTTGCTCGTCTCCAGCATTGGCATTATGAATGTTGCCTACCTCGGCGTAACAGAGCGTTTTCGCGAAATTGGCCTGCGGAGGGCTGTTGGCGCGTCCTCGGTCGGGATTCAGCGGTTGCTGTTGATTGAGTCGCTCTTGGTATCGATTGGGGGGGATTTTATCGGGATTGGTATCTCCATGCTGGCGGCGCAGCCCGTTGCCAGGCTGTTTGGTATTCAACAGGCCCTGCCGCTGGATTTTTCAAAAATCGGTCTGGTCAGTCTGCTTGCGATTGGAATTACGGTCGGATTCTGTCTTGCCCCCGCACGGCGGGCAGCGACCGTAGATCCTGTTGCGGCCCTGCGCTCGGACTAAAAAGTTCTCGTATGTCAGGACGACTTCATAGCATGCTCCAAGGGAACGCCACGGCTCTTTTTCGCCTCTATCCGATGCGAGCGGCTTTGGCGGTGCTGAGTATTGGCATTGGCGTTGCAGCAGTCGTGGTCGTACTTGGCCTTGGCTATACGCTTCGAGCCTCGTTGACCGATACATTTCGACACCTCAATTCTCGTTCTATCATCGTGCGTGGCGACCCCAGCTATGATGCGATTCGTCTGGGCAATTCCATTGGCCTCACAATGGCTGATCTCCAGGAGCTGTCAATTCGCCTGGACCAAGCCATTGCGGTTGCTCCTAAGGTTCGATACGGGGGCTGGAAGACTCGTGTGTCGACAGCCGAGCGCACGACCAGCACCGTATTGTACGGGAGCACGTATGCCTTAGCGGCCACTGGCGAGATTGATCTTGAGTCGGGCCGGTTTCTAACGATTTCAGATGAGAGGTCGCAGACGAACGTCTGCGTGCTCGGTAAGAGCGTGGCTGTCAAATTGTTTTCAAGCCAGGATGCATTGGGATCCTACGTCCATGTAGGGGAAGTATGGTGCCGAGTGGTCGGAGTCCTTCGAGGTAAAGGTTCAGCCCTGGGGTTTGATTACAGCGACGAGATCCTCGCGCCGCTCAGTGTCGTGCAAAGGCTCCCAGATGCGGACTCACAGATGGATCTGGAGATCCACGTACTTCTCCCGTCCAGCATTTCCGATCGGGAGTCGGCATCGCGAATCCAGTTCGTCATTCATCGCGGTCGTCAGGCCGAAAATCGTTCCGGCGGGCCATTTATCGTAATCACTGGCGAGGCGTTAGGAAATTATCTTGACGCATCCTTGAAGCCGGTGAGGCTAGGGCTGCTCGCACTGGTTTTGATCACGCTCCTAATTGGCGGATTGGGCATTATGAGCGTGATGTTGTCGACGGTCCGCTCAAGGACCGCAGAAATCGGACTCCGACGCGCCATCGGCGCATCGCGTGCAGAGATCTTTATACAATTTTCTGGTGAGGCAATGGCGATAGCCCTTGCCGGCGGAGTGGTGGGCCTCGCTCTGGGATTGACTATCCAGTTCATCATAGTGCTTTTGACGCCGTTTTTCGGTCATTTCATTATGCCCTTTTCATCCGTTGCAACCGCTTTGTTGGCAGCCATGTGTGGGGGCATTTTCTTTGGGACCTGGCCGGCTTTAGTTGCTGCGCGTATGGAGCCAACGGATGCGCTCAGGAAGCGATAGGCACCATTAAGGGAGGGGGTATGAAAAAATTCTTGGTCGGCCTTTTTATTATTGGTTTTGGCGTCAGTTTTATCGCAGTAATGGGCTACGTTCTGGTCCGGACTGGCCACGCTGCCCCAATGAGTTCTTTGGATACCCGAGAAGTTCTTTCAGATGGGCTGCAGACGGCACCCAACGAATTGATTATTTTCTCGGATTATCTATGCCCGGCATGCAGGCGATTCTTTAATGAGGTAACCATGCCGGTATTGCGCCCAATGGTCAAGTCGGGTCGTTTGCGGATCGTATTTGTCACGTTCCCGATTCGGCCGGGTTCGACGAATGTCTCCAGGGTGCTTTTGTGCGCGATTAAGCGTAAACGGACTTCGCTGTATGCAATTTATGACCATGTGTATAACGCCGATTATCAGCGCAGGGATATGGCGTGGATTGCCAATGATCTTGCCGATGCCCGGCTTGTTGAGGGTGATGCCGGCGCATTGTTAACCTGCGCGAAAAGCGAGGCTACAATCAAGGAAGTCGATCGCTATAAATACGATGCCATACTGCATGGTATTGGTGAGACGCCCACCGTGGCCCTGAATCGGGTTGTGCTGGAGAATCCGTGGAACATCAAAAGACTTAAGGAAGAGCTCAAATGATAGAAGTGTCCCCCCGGCCTTCATTGCGCTCACTGAAGCACGAATGCGATCTGGACAAATACTACATCGCACATTTTCAGTGGACGCGCCTTGCGGATGCCATCGAGCGCAGTGTCGAAACCACGAGAGACCTTCCGCCCAGTTATATGGACTGTCTGCGTCGAGGTGTGGCCTCGTACTTGACGCAACGTGTGTGCTGGTTTTTCCAGAAGGTCTTTGTCTATGAGCTCAATCAGTTCACGGGTAGTGCCGATGACGAGGAGTCCTTCAATCGATATCTGACCCATTTGAGTAGTCTGCCGATTCAGGAGGAAATGGCGCTTCGCTACGCACCGCTATGCACCCGAGTACAGTTGTTCCTCGATAATTTTGTCCGGTTCGTACACGAACATATCCAGCATTGGCATAGTGACAAGCAGGAGCTTATCGATGCGGGATTTGCACGCTCGAACAGCCCGGACGAAATCAATTTTGGCTTGGGCGACCCGCACCGGGGCGCTAAGTCCACTATCAGAATCGTATTTGGCGCGGATACACTTTATTATAAGCCAAGATCGTTGCAGCTCGATCGATTGTTCGCAGAATTTCAAAAACACGCCGCGCCATGGATGAAGTGTTTGGAAACCATCGTTCGCGACGGTTATGGTTGGCAGAAGGGCATTCGCGTCAGCCACCCCTCCGGAGAGGACGCTGCGAGAACCTTCTTTCGGCATGCGGGCTCTGGTCTGGCTATTTTATATCTTCTCTCTGGCACTGACTTTCATAGCGAAAATTTGGTATCGGACGACGATGGTTGCCCGTATTTCGTGGACATGGAAGCCCTGTTCACGAACCGCAACTACGTCGAGCCTCCCAGGCGCGACCCAGTACAACGTACATCCGCAGAAAAAGAGTTTCAGAATCTGATCAAAGACTCCATTTTTTCGGTCGGACTCGTCCCATATACACTTGATCGGGTTGGAGCCTTCGCAGGAATCGTGGATTCCACCGATGCAACTGCCCCTGTGTCGAGAGAGGTGGCTGTTGCGGAAAAGCGCGGAAACATGCATTTGCGCAGGTCGTCTGAGTCGATACAGATCGAGAGCGCCGTACCCAGGATTGAGGGTGTCTTGGCCAATGCCAAGGATTTCATAGATGATCTCGTGGATGGCTTCTCCTCAGCCATGCGTCTCACCGTTGAACACAAGGTCGAGCTGCAGGGACTACTGAGCGCCTCCTCGTGGCATTCGAGGCAGATATACCGCAATACCTACGTGTATTTCCTATTCCTCGCCGAGAGTACGCATCCGTCGATTGCTTCAAAAGAGGATGGCTTTGCGGAGCTGATGACGAAGTTGGTGCGTGAGCATTCGGTTAAACCGTTTCTGTCGCGGACTTTCGATGCCGAGCTGGAGCAGATGTACGCTTTTGATGTGCCGCTTTTTTTGACCCGGGCAGATGAAACCGCGGCGTACTGTGGGACATCGCGATTCGATGATTATTTCACGATGCCCGTGATGAGCGATATTTATCGCAAGATCGATAGCATCGGTGAAGATGCCATTGATTTGCACGTCGATTTTTTACGCAGGACCTACGCGGCAGCACATCATTTGCCGCTGACTGCATCCGGGGAAAGAGCCGCTGTTCGGTCGATTGCCGATACGCTCGCTTCGCGTGCAATTCTCGGCGCCTCAGATGGTTCCTTGACCTGGATGTATTCTCCTCCGGTAGACGCGTCCAGTGATAAGGTGGCTGTGACCGTCTTGGGTCCAGATCTCTATTCAGGCATGGGGGGGATGTTGTGGTTCATCTCCGAGGCTGCCTATGCGCTGGGCGATGCCACTTTGCATGCTTTATGCGAAAAGGTACGTTCGAGCGTATGCATGCACCTTAAGCAGCGTGCTGGGTTCTATCGTGCTGGAGCGATGACGGGATATCAGGGGCTTGTATGGGCGCTTGCCCAAGATGCGCTCCGCCATGGCAACCACCGGGATTGGATGCTGTGGAAGCGCGAGTTGTGCAGCGAGTCGTTTTTCGAGGGGGTCGTGTCGTGTGACGTCGTCGATGGGCTTGCCGGTTGCGTATTGCAATTGTTGGCGTTGCACGAAATGTCCGCTGACCAAGATTTGCTGGAACGTGCCGGTGAACTGGTCAGACGCGTACTGGCCCATTCTAGGATCGGGGCGTCATCGGGACTGTATTGGGAGTACGCTGCAATGCAGCGCCCGTTACTGGGCTTCGGCCATGGTGGAGCTGGCATAGCCTTTGCCATCAATGCTTATGCTGGTGCAATACATGACGAGGTATTGCAGGAAAAGGTTGTAGATATCTTCAATTTCGAGGATCAGTATTTCAACGAGAAGATGGGGCTCTGGCCGGACTTAAGAATTGGTCCTGACCGATATACTACGTCCTGGTGCAATGGGCTGGCCGGACACGTTCAAGCACGGCTTCATTGCTACGGCGTATTGACGTCACGACAACGAGAGATCACGCTTATGGCGGCTGAAAAGCTCATGTTCTATGCTGCCGAAGGGGATAACGATTCGCTCTGCCACGGTACACTCGGAACCGTGGAGGTCCTCCGCGAAGCGGCGATAGTGTTGAAAGATCCCAGGTTCTCCGATGTTGCCAGCGATGTGATTGATTGCATTAGCCAGCGCGGAGTATTTCGTTCGGGATGGAGTACGGATCAGGCGAATCCAGGTGTCATGGTTGGAATTTCCGGATATGGCATGACCAAGTTGCGTATGCTTGGCGTCGGCGCTCGTTCGCCGTTGACATTCATGATTGCACCGCGTCATTGATTGCTAGGGAGTGCGGCAACGTGTCCTGGAAGCATTTTTTCTGTTACGAAGAGCCCCTGTTACCTATTTGGAAGCGTATTTTCCTGCGTTCACCAGCATCCAGATTGCTATGGTTCGCTGGACTCCTGCTTATAGCTAGTGGCGTACTGCACGTCGCGTACGTATTGCTGGGGGTCGCCGGCTCGAGCGGGCATGGCATCACTTTCTTTCCGGGATTCATCGAGCGTATCGTACCGCCACTTTTGGCCTACCTTGCCCTTGTCGTATTCATCGAACGCCGTCGTATAAACGTAGGCACATTCAGGCTCTCTTTAATTGGAAGAAGCGGCATTGCGCTTTTGTGCGGGGCGCTACTGGCCGGAACGATTTTCCTGACGATATTGGGGCTAAAGGGCGCCACTTTGACAGGCTGGCGAGAAGGGGTTCCTTGGATTGAGACAATTCTCGTTTACGGCTTGACTACATCCGTCGGCGAGGAAATCGTGATGCGTGGCGTGATTTTCAATACGCTGGATGAAGGGGCCGGCCCTTGGGTGGCGTTCGCGGTCTCCATACTGATTTTCTGCTTGACCCACTTAACCAATCCGCATGCGACTGTGTGGAGTGCCATCGCATTTACTGTCCAACACGGCCTTCTGGCTCCAGCGGTCTATCTTTTTGTTCGTCGTTCCTTGACGGTCAGTATCGCCGCACACATGGGGTGGGCGGTCGTACAAACATGCTTGCTAGGAAAGTATGGCCTGATTGCCTACCAGACGCGCGGGCCTACGTGGCTGTCCGGAGGCCCGGTATTTGGTGAGCAGGCATCGATCATTTCTTCGATTTTGTGTATCGTCGTTGCCGGTCTGCTTCTGGGCATGCATTCGAGGAAGGCCGCGTGCGCGACGCTGGAAGACCTTTCGCGACAGCCTCCTAGCGGTAAGGCCGCAACGCCGCTTGCTGGTCCGGCAGCGTGACCAGCAGCGTCATGGGATCGAGCAGCAACGGACCGAAGCCGAGTCGTTCGTAGAAAGCCTTGGCGCCAGTTGAAAGCCCATGCACTTGCAGGCGGCGAGCGCCAAAATCGCATCGGCGGCCTGGACGAGACGACAGCCGGCGCCCCTTGCAAGGCCTTTCTCCTGTTGCGATGAGTCGGCTCGTAGCCTTCCTCGTCAAGTAGCGCACTCGAAAGGAGAAGTTTGCCGCTTGCAGTGTTCGCGAAAGACACTCGGTGGCAGGTTGTCGAGTGACTCATGCGGCCGTTCTTGGTTGTAGCGTTGCAGCCAGGTATCGGTGATCTCGCGCA
>NZ_LMSL01000012.1:57890-58067 GCF_001428405.1 Frateuria sp. Soil773 | reverse complement strand
GGGCGAGCTGGCGTAATTGAACTTGATCAGGCGGCCATCCGGGCGCTGCGCCCAGATCGGCTTGAAGGTGGGATCGCAAATGCTGTTGCCGGGGCGCGGGTAGCAGGCANCGCTGGATCGTTCGTGGTGAACAGCAGCTTGTAGTCGTAGTCGCTGAGCCAGCGCCGGCCGAAGAGG
>NZ_LMSL01000012.1:0-57763 GCF_001428405.1 Frateuria sp. Soil773 | reverse complement strand
TCCAAATTTGGAATCTCGGCGGGCGACTGAGATGCCCATCCGGCACACAGCACCAAGGCGACCATGGTCGCCAGCGAACCCTTCAACATCCTTACTTCCCCTGTTACATCCACTGGATCTCCAGCAGCCCCATCACTGTAGGGCGCCTCCATTGGGGAGAGGCATGGGACACTTCCAACGATTCTTGTGCGAATTCCCTTACACGCAATGACGCGCTTACCGGCGACGACGTCCGGCCCTGAGTGAAATCAAGTTCTTTCATGTGCGTGCGAACTAACCGGCCAGCTTTGCGTTCCATGACCCATATACGGCGCGGATAGTGCCTGCTTAGCTGATAGCCGTCAGCTCGCCAAGCACAAAACAGGCACCAATACCATGCAAGCGATGGCTGGATCGGCGACGCTGCGGGTTAACCCATCGGCCAGCCGGTCGATGACCGATAACAAGACATCACCCTCGATCGGACCAAGAAATAGGAACATTCAGCCTGACCAGTCGCGTGGAACATGCACGTTCGGGCGTGGCAATTACGTTGTGCCTGGCTACCTCATCACCGCCGACGGTAAATCGTGATCAAGGCCATGGCGCACCTGCGCCTTACGCGTAGCAGCACACGATTCCGCCCCGGCCCCAGCCATAAACCATTCCTTCGCCCGCCGCTTCAATGCAGCTTTCGGCCAAAACCCTACCGCCGGGCGCGGCGACCGGGCGATCACTCCACATACGAGGCTGTCCGCCACGCTGGCTTGGCATGTCGCCACACCACGCCCCACTCACTCCGTCAGCACGCCCGCATCGCGCAAACGCTGGCGCAGGGCGTCGAGCTTGTCGCCGTAGCGGGCGCTGCGTGCGGTGTCGCGGCGCATGGGCTGGCGTACCTGCGCGGCGCTGGGCGTGCTCAGCACGGTGCGTTCGGTCTTGTGGAAGGCGAGGCAGGCGGGGTCGAACGGCAGGTCGCAGAAGTCCAGCAGGCGGCGGATCGCCGGTTCCGGCTCGGCGACCAGGGACTCGTACGGGAGGTCGAGCACGCGACCGGGATAGCGGTCGAGCCAGAAGCGGGTCAGGCGCAGGAAGTCGATGCAGTAGTCGGCCATCTCGTCGAGGTCGCAGGTGAAGCCGCTGTGCTCGGTGAAGCATTGGCGGAAGCACGCCAGGCAGGTCTCCACCGGATCGCGCCGCACCACCACCACGCGCGCCGCCGGCAACATCGCCAGCGCCGCGCCGACCAGGTACCAGGTCACCAGGCTCTTGTCGGTGAAGCGCGGCCTGGCCTGGCGCCAGTGCGCGGTACGCGCGAGGTATTCCCGGCCCAGGCGCCGCCAGTCTTCCGCGCTGGCGTCCGGCGCCCACAGCGGGAACGCCGAGCGGCGGCGGTGCGTCTCCGCATCGATCACCTGCGGCATGTCCTTGATCTCGTTGGCGCCCTCGACCTCCGGATGCGAAGCGAGGATCTGCTCGACCAGGGTCGAGCCGGAGCGCGGGATGCTGACGATCAGGATGGCCTCGCGGCCGAGTCCGGGGTCCAGCGGCGTCGGCATGTCGTTGGCGAAGATGCGCTCGATCGCCTCCACCCGCCGGCGCTCGCCCGCGGCGTCCCAGCGCACCCGCTGGCGACGCGACGCATTGGCGAGCCGGAACGTCTCGAACGCCTGCGCGTAGTCGCCCCGGTCTTCCTGCGCCTTGGCCAGGGTGAAGCCGAGCAGCTCGCGGTGGCGCGCGGACAGGTCCTTGCGCGCGAGCGCCTGCTGCAGGCGCGCCGCGTCCGCGGCATCGAAGCGCACGGTGTTGAGGTTGGACAGCCCGAACCAGCCCTCGGCGTGGTCCGGGTCCAGGCGCAGCACCTCGCGGAAGCCGGCGATCGCGTCGTCGACCTGGCCCAGGCTGGCCTGCACCTTGGCCAGCGACAGCCGGGCCGGAAGATGCGAGGGAGCGAGTTCGAGCGCGCGCCGCAGCGCCGCGACGGCCTCCTGCGCCTGCGCCTGCCGCCAGAGCGCCTCGCCGAGGTTGAACCAGGCCGGGCCGGAGTCGGGCGCCAGCTCGCAGGCGCGCCGCAACTGCGCCATGGCCTCGTCGACCTGGCCCTGCTCGTACAGCGCGATGCCCAGCCCGAGGCGCAGGTTGGAATCCTCCGGCCACACCGGGAGCACCCGCTGGAAACAGTCGACGGCCTTGGCGTGGTCGCCGCGGTGCTGGGCCGCGATGCCGAGCATGCGCAGGGCATCCGCATGCCCGGGCACCAGCGCCAGCACCTGGGCGATCGCGCGCTCGGCGGCGTCGAGCTGCCCCTGCCGCCATGCCTCGCGCGCCATCGCCAGCCAGCGGTCGGCCCCCGGCGGGAGTGGCGACGGTTGCTCGGTCCGGAGTGTCATGTCGTCACGATCCTGTGGCGTTGGCAAGCCAAGTTACACAAGTCGCGCACAGGCCGCAAAAAAACGCCGGGCATGCGCCCGGCGACGGCGGGGAGGCCGGTATCGCTCAGAAGTCATAGGCCACTGAGAATCGGACGCTGCGGGGCGGGCGAGTGTCCTGCACCCGCCCGTAGTCGGGATTGGGGCTGCTGGTGGTGCCGTAGAAGTCGTTGTAGAACACCGTGGCCTGATCGTTGAACGCGTTGAACACCGCCAGGTTGAAGTCGAGCTTGTGCTGGGCCCAGGCCGGCTTGTAGTCCAGGCTGAGATCGACGTTGTGGACCCAGGGCGTCGTGCCCAGCGACCCCGGAGGCACCGGCTTGCCGCCGCACCAGTAATAGGTGTGGGAGCCGTGTAGCGCGTCTTCCTTCGGGCCATATCCGCCACGGCAAAGCTTCGGCGTGCCCGAGGTGATGTAGAGATTGGCGCCGACCGTCCATTCCGGAGTGAGCGCATAGGCGCCGAAGAACTTGAACTGGTGCTTGCGGCTGTTGGGCAATACGCCGCTGGACCACTCCATCCTTTCCGGGAAATCCCACGCGGTGGTGAGCGACTCGTACGATCCGCCCTGCTGCGAGTACGTGCTCACCGGGCCCTCGGTGTTGCCCCAGGTGCGCGAGAACACGTAGTCGAGCTTGGCGAACCACTTGCTGTCCCAGGCATGCTCCAGCGACAGGTCGAGCGAGTAGTAGCGGCGCACCGGCCCTTTCGCGAAGCCCTGGTCCTCGCGCGTGAAGGTCACCGGGACGAGCGAGCCGTCCGGCGCCTTCATCAGGAGCTGGTTGGTCTCGCCCGGATTGACCAGGACCAGGCTCTGGGCGTACTTGTCGCAGTCCTGCGGCGTCATCCAGGCATAGCCTTGCGCACGGCCCGCCGCGCACTCGTTCTGGATGGCGTCGTAGTCGTCGATGATGCGGTTCATCCGCTGGTACGTGCCGGTGGCGCCGAACACCCACTTCGTTCCCAGCATCTCGAACTGCTGCTGCAGGCCCAGCACGTAGTTGTCGGAGAACTCGGCCTTGATGTTCTGCGAAGCCGAGACGCGAGGATCCTTCGCCTGGCCGTATTCGCTGTCCACCGACACGCCGGTCGAGGGGTTCTGCGGCAGCGGCGTGAACCCGATCGGCTCGCCGGTCGCCGGGTCGATCCCGCTGTAGGTGCCGTACACGCCGGCGTTCACCACCGGCGCAGCGATGGACAGCGCCACCTGCGACGGCAGCGCCAGGTAATAGCGGCCGGCGTTGCCGAACACCTTCAGGCTGGCATCGCCGTGCACGTCCCAACTGAAGCCCAGGCGCGGCGCCCACTGCGGCTGGGTCTCGCGGATGTAGGGCACGCCCGAGGCGTCGTAGTTGACGAACTGGTCGTTGCGCAGGCCCAGGTTCAGCAGCAGGGTGGGCGTGATCTGCCAGTTGTCCTCGACGTACTGGGCGCGCTGGGTCACGCGCACCGAGGCGACGCTGAGGTCGACGTGCCGCTGCACGTAGTAGCAGCCGCCGTCGTGGCACTGGGTGGACGGGGCGACGTACGGCGGCACGTCCGGATCGACGCCGAAGACCGGCATGCCCGGGCCGCTCTTGCCGTACATCCACTGATAGCCGGGGCCGGTGTTCTGGGCACCGTCGTTCAGGTCCCAGGAATTGATGTTGTCGATGCCGGCCTGCAGGTCGTGGTCGCCCAGCCGGTAGTCGATGTTCAGGCGATAGTTGGTGATCGACTCGCGGTGCTTCGGATCGGAGAGCTGCGACTCGCCCTGCGAATTGCGGATGCCTCCCGGCGGAACGAAGGCCGGGTCCTGCATGGAGGCATTGGCAACGTGCGGCAGCTCGGGATCGAAGCCCGGATAGGCCGGCTGGTTCGAGTAATAGTTGCCACGCATCTTCCCGAGCGTCGCGCTCAAGGTCAGGTCGTCGGTGAGATAGCCGGTGTAATTGGCCACCCACATCGTAAACGAGGTTTTGTTCGTCTGGTTGAGGCCCGCAAAACCGCCGCGCTTCAAAGTGTCATAGTCGAAGTCGTAGAAAGCCCCCGAGGTCCGGTGCGAATTCCTCAGGCCGGTCAGTGTCAGCACGTTGCTGTCATTGATGTTCCAGTTCAGTTTGGCGTACAGCTTGGGATCGCGGACGGTCATCGATGTGCTGGCAACACCCTGGCCGGCAAACTCGTCGGTCGACCTGTAATGGGTGTCGTCCTGCTCCGCGCTCAGGAAGAAGAACAGCGTGTCCTTGATCAGCGGGCCGCCGGCATAGGCGTCGTAGACCTTCTCGCTGTAGCTGTTGCCCCTGCGGTACACGGCCAGGTCGCCCGACCGGTTGCCCGGGTCGGTCGCCAGCGGGTTGACGAAGCGGTAGTTGATCGGATCGGCGCGCAGGCCCGCCGGCTGCCACAGCGCGCGCGCGCCGAACTGCCAATCGTTGGAGCCGCTCTTGCCGATCTGGTTGATCACGCCGCCGATGGAGCGGCCGTACTTGGCGCCGTAGCCGCTGATGAAGGTCTGCTGCTGCTCGATGGCGCCGTAGGGCAAGGTGACGCCGCCCTGGTTGTTGAGCGCCTCGGTGACGTTCATGCCGTCCACGTAGTACGCGTTTTCGGCCGTGGAGGCGCCGCCGAACACGTTGATCGGCGTACCGAGCGGACCGCCGGACAGCTCGGGCGAGCCCATGTTGACGCCCGGCGCCAGCATGGCGATGTCCTCGGCGCTGCGCGCCAGGGGCAACTGCTGCAACTGCTTGGCGCTGATCGTGGTGACCTGGTTGGTGGTGGTCACGTCGATCGGCGGAAGCGTGTTGGCGGTCACGTCGATCGCCGAAAGGTTCACCGCGTTCACGGCGGTGCCGGAGGACGCGAAATCCACCGCCACCGCGCCCGCCGCCGCCGGGCTGACGCCGGTGCGGCTCTGCACCACCCTGCCGTCCTGCAGCAGCGACACCGTATAGGTGCCGACCGGCAGGGTGATCGAATACTTGCCCGAAGAACCCACCGGGATGGTGCGGTTGAAGCCCGCGCCGTTGGTGACCTGGACGGCTTCGCCGGCGGCCGTCGGTGCGGTGCCGTAGATGGTGCCGCTGGTCGCCTGCGACCATGCGACGCCCGCGAAACCCATCGTGGCGGAACCGATCGCCACGGCCAGCGCCTTTTGCCGGAAGGCGCCGATACGGCATCGCACACGCGGAAGCTTGCCCTTCATCGCCATGCACCCCACTTGGCCAATGGCCTTGTCAGTCGACGGACGAACCCGTACCCGAGGCGAAGCCGATGCCGGTGACCGGCGCCCGGCCGGCTGCGGGATGGGCCTGCGGGACGGCATCGCGCCGCTTCCCCGCCGTCGGCCCTCCGCATGCGCCAGGCGCCATGCATCGCTCAGGTACGCACCCTCACCCCGTCACCGTTGCGTGGACCAGCATAGTCATTCGCCTGCGCCGTCCACCAATGAAAAAAGCGAGGCGTGGCATAACCCTGGGTTGTGGGAAGCGTCGCGCATATGGACGGATGGACGGCAAAACGCGTCCGCCGCTCCGGCATCGCGGAGCGGACCGTGTGCCGTTCGCATCCGCCTTCCGCTAGCGCGATGCCGGGCTGCGCGGAGCGAGCATCTCGGCGGACACGCCGGCATCGGCCAGCGCCGCCGGCAGCGGCCGGCCCAGCGCGAGGTTGGCGCAGGCCTCGCCCATCGCCGCGCAGGTCTGGATGCCATAGCCGCCCTGCGCGGCGACCCAGAAGAAGCCGGGCGCGTCGGGCGCGAAGCCGCCCACCAGGTCGCCGTCGGCGACGAACGAGCGCAGGCCGGCCCAGCTGCGGATCGGCCGCGGGATGCTCATCGTGGTGGCTTCCTCGATGCGGTGGATGCCCAGCGCGATGTCGAACTCCTCCGGCTGCACGTCGTGCGGCGCCACCGGGTCGGCGTTGGCGGCGGAACCGAGCAGCAGGCCCGCGTCCGGCTTGAAGTAGAACGCCTCGTCCACGTCGCAGACGAACGGCCAGTGCGTCGTGTCGAGGTTCTCCGGCGGCGCGAACACGAAGGCCGAGCGCCGCTTCGGGACGATCCCGATCGGCTGCACGCCGGCCAGCGCCGCCACCTGGTCGACCCAGGCGCCGGCCGCGTTCAGCAGCAGCGGCGCGCGGAACGTCCGCTCGCCGTCGTCCACTTCCCAGCCGGACGCGCCGCGCGCGATCGCGCGGATGCCCACGTCCACGCGCAGTTGCCCGCCGCGCGCGCGCAGGCCGCGCAGGAAGCCCTGGTGCAGCTCGTTCACGTCGATGTCGGCGGCGCCCGGCTCGTGCAGGCCGAGCTGCGCGAACTCCGGCCGCAGCACCGGCACCTCGGCGCGCAGGCGCGCGGCGTCGTGCAGTTCGATGTCGCGGGTGAACGGCAGGATCGCCTCGTACATCTCGCGCACGGCGTCGGCCCGCGCCGCGCCGCCGACGATCGTGGCGCCGCGCGGCGTCAGGATCGGATGGGCGGCGAAGCCCTCCGGCGGCCGCACCAGGAACGGGCGCGCGGCGCGGGTCAGCGCGCGTACCTGCGGCGAGCCGTAGGTCTCGCTGAACAGCGCGGCCGAACGCCCGGTCGAATGCATGCCGGCGTAGGCTTCGCGCTCCAGCACCAGCACGCGCGCTTGCGGCGCCATGAAGTAGGCGACCGAGGCGCCGGCGATGCCGGCGCCGATCACGATCGCGTCGAAGTCGAAGGTCTCGCTGCTCATGCCGCATCCCGTTCCGATTGCCGCGCCACCACGCTGGTGGCGGTGAGGTCCGCAGTGACGTTGCCGAGCGTGGCCAGCGCGTCGGGCAGGGTGTCGACCGCCAGCATCAGGCCCAGCGGCCCCAGCGGCAGGCCCATCGCCTGCGCCACCGGCAGGTTGGTGGCGATGAAGGTGACCTGCCCCGGCAAACCCACCGAGCCCAGGCTGATCACCACCGCCAGCGCCGCGCCCGCGAGCAGTTGCGCGGCCGTGAGGTCGATGCCGTAGGCCCACGCGATGAACGCGGCCGAGGTCACGTACTGCACCGGGCTGGTCAGGCGGAACAGCGACACCGCCATCGGCAGCACCAGCGAGGTGACCTGCGCCGGGTAGCCGAGCCGGCGGTCGGCGCCTTCCAGCATCGCCGGCAGCGAGGCCAGCGAGGACTGCGTACTCACCGCCACCGCCTGCGCCGGCGCCAGCGCGGCGGCGAAGCGGCGCAGCTTCTCGCCGCCCCACGCCAGCGCCACCGGCAGCATCATCGCCGTCACCGCAAGGTACAAAAGGCATTCCACCAGCACGTAGATGCCCAGCGCGCTGAGCATGCCCAGGCCGGCCCGCGCGCACACCGCCAGGATCAGCGCGAACACGCCCAGCGGCGCCAGCCACAGCACCCAGCGCACGATCACGATCATCGCGTCGGCGACCGCCTGGAACAATTCGACCAGCGCCGCGCGGCGCGCCGGCGCGATGCGGGTCAGCGCGAAGCCGAGGAACAGCGCGAACACCACCAGCGGCAGCATCGCGCTCTGCGCCGCGGCCATGATCGCGTTGCTCGGCACGATCGCGGTGATCGCATCGACCCAGCCCACCGGCGCCACCTGCGCCGAGGCCGGCACCACCGCATGGCTGAGCGCCTCGGTCAGGGTCGGGTTGTGCGGGAACAGCGAGAACACCAGCGGCGCGGCGAACGCGGCGAACAGCGCGCCGCCCGCCAGCAGCACGATGAACACCACGATGGCGCGGCGCGCGATGCGGCCCGAGGCGGCCGCGTCGCTCGCGGTGTTCACCCCGATCACCACCAGCGCCAGCACCAGCGGCACCACGGTCATCTGCAGCGCGTTCAGCCACAGCTTGCCGATCGGCTGCACGGCGCCTGCGACCTGCAGCGCCACCGCCGGGTTCCAGCCCGCCAGCAGCAGGCCGACCAGCGCGCCCGCCGCCAGGCCGAGCAGGACGCGCGCGGTCGGGCTCATCGGGCGCCGCCCGGCGCGGGCAATTGCCACGCGCCACGCAGGCGGCGGTATTCGTCCTCGGGCAGCAGCACGAACACCGGCTGGTCCTCCGGCTTGAGCCAGGCCAGCAGCGACTGCATCACCGGCGGCGTCATCGCGGTGCAGCCGGCGGTCGCGTCGGTCGGCGACTTCCACAGGTGGCCGAAGATGCAGCTACCGGCGCGCGGCTCGTTGTGCGGGTTCTGCTCGATCACGAAGCCGAGCCGGTAGCGCTGGTCGCCGTTGGCGTGCAGGTCGCGCCGCATCGGCTCGGAAGAACCCTTCACCGCGGCCTCGCCGACCACCTTGGCATCGACGATGCGGTTGTACTGCGCCGCGCCGTCGACGTCGACGCACCAGTCGGTGGCGGTGAGCGCGCGGTACGGCATGGCCGTGTCCGCCCTGCCCGCGTAGCCGAAGGCTTCGCCGATGCGGAACACCCCGGCCGGGCTGCGGTTGTCGCCCTCGCGCTTGACCGGACCGCCGCTTTGCGGCGCGTTCAGGCCCAACCCCCAGCCGGCGCCGTTGCGGCCGATGGTGACCGGCGCCGACAGCCCGGCGGCGACCCAGCCGTGCGCGCCGCGCGTGTAGGTGCGCAGCGTGCCGTGGTCGGCGTTCCAGCCGGCGATGGTGACCAGCACCAACTGGCGGGAATCGCGCCACGGCGCGGCCGCCGTATCGGCGTGCGCGGCACCGGCCAGCGTGGCGGCGAGTGCCAACAAGGCGAGGATTGGGCGACGAACAGTCATCAGCTTTCCATCCGGCAAGTCATTTCATCAGTGGCAGGAGCCCGCCCGCGGGCGGCGCCTTGGTTCTTGCTCTCGCGATTCCCCATTCCCGCCCTCTACGGCTCCAGCATCGACTGGATGCGTTCGAGATTGGCCAGCAACTGCGCATGGCGGTCGTCGTGGCCTTCGCACAGCAGCACGAACACGCCGTCGAGCAGGTGCTGCAGCGCCGACTGGTACAGCAGCGGCTGGATGTACGGCCGCTCGTCGTGCGCCGACACCAGCAGCGCGATGTCGGCCAGCGTGCGCAGCGGGTTGGCGGTGTGCCGCGTCACCGTGATCACCTGGCCGCGGCGCTCGCGGAAGTAGCGGCTGATCTTGCACAGCGCGGGGTGGTTGCCGTGCTCGGAGAACACCAGCAGCACGTCGCCCGGCCCGGCCACCGACACGTTCGCGGTCATCCGCGCGGTGTCGAAGTTGTGCACGGTGAGGATGCCCAGCAGCGACAGCCGCAGGGCGAAGTTGCGCGCGTAGATGTCGTCCTCGCCCAGGCCGATGATGAACACCTTGCCGGCGCGCCCGGCCTGGCCGATCGCCGCGGCGACGGCGCGGATCGTTTCCGGCGGGTTGATCAGCCGGGTCGCCTCCTCCGCCTCGGACTTGCGCCGCCACAACTGGCCGGCCGGCGTGTCGCCCGGATCGCCGGCGGCGGTAGCCTCCTCCGGCGCGTCGCCGTTGTCGGCGCGGGCGATCGCCTCGCCCACCGAATACTTCAGGTCCGGGTAGCCCTTGAAGCCGAGCTTCTGGGTGAACTTCACCACGCTGGACTGGCTGATGCCCAGCGCGTTGGCCAGTTGCTGCGAGGAGTAATCGCGCAGCAGTTGCGCGTTCTCCAGCACGAAGTCGGCGATGCGGCGCTCCACCGCCGACATCTGGTCGCGTTCCGAACGGATCTTCACCAGGGGCGACATGCGCGGCGTCCTATTCCGTCACCGATTCCAGCCCGCGGATCTCGCGGATGCCGAGGCCGGGCGCGTCGGTCACCGAGATTTCCGATTCGTTGAAGATCACCCCGCCGTCGACCGGGTTGAACTGGCACAGCGACGGCCCGTCCAGGTCGACCTTGGTTATCACGTTGGCCTTGGCCACCGCCACGTGCACCGCCGCGGCCACGCTGATGCTGCTTTCCAGCATGCAGCCGATCATGCATTCCACGCCGTGCATCGCCGCGATGTCGGCGATCTTCACCGCGTTGGAGATGCCGCCGGTCTTCATCAGCTTGATGTTGATGATGTCGGCCGCGCGCAGGCGGATCAGCTCGATCACCTCCATCGGGCCGAACACGCTCTCGTCGGCCATCACCGGCGTATGCACGCGCTCGGTGACGTAGCGCATGCCCTCGAGGTCGCGCGCCTTCACCGGCTGCTCGACCAGCTCCAGCTTGATCCCGGCGTCCTCCAGCGTCTGCAGCGCGTACACCGCCTGCTTCGCGGTCCAGCCCTGGTTGGCGTCCAGGCGCAGCAGCGCGCGGCCTTCCACCGCGGCGTAGATCGCCTTGACCCGCTCGATGTCCACGCCGATGTCCTTGCCCACCTTGATCTTCAGCGACTCGAAGCCGCGCTCCACCGCGTTGATCGAGTCGGCCACCATCTTGTCGATGTAGTCCACGCTGATGGTGATGTCGGTGGTGATCACCGGGTCGCCGCCGCCGAGCAGCTTGTACAGCGGCGCGCCGTAGAGCTGGCCCCACAGGTCGTAGATGGCGATCTCCACCGCGGCCTTGGCGCTGGAGTTCTTCTCCATCGCCGACTGCACCAGTTGGGTGAGGTGGTTGAGGTCGGCGATGTCCTGGCCGATCAGCCGCGGCGAGATGTAGTGGCGGATCGCGTCGATGATCGAGCCGTGGGTGTCGCCGGTGATCACCGCGGTGGCCGGCGCCTCGCCGTAGCCGACCTGGCCGGTGTCGGTGCGGACCATCACCACGATGTCCTCGACCTGGTTGACCGTGCGCAGCGCGGTCTTGAACGGGGTCTTCAGCGGGACCCGCAGCATGCCGAACTGGATGTCGGTGATTTTCATGGTTTCGTCGGTCTTTCTTGTTCTTGGATGGTCGGCGGCACGGCTCAGCGGCGGATGCGCACGATGCTGGTCATGATGTCGATGTAGGGCTTGCGCCGGCCGGTCAGCATCGGCAGCAGCGGGGTCACCGACACGGCGTTGAGCTTGACGTGGCGGAGGCTGCCGTCGGCCTGGGCGTAGGTCATGCCGCCGACGTCGTGGATCACGTAGGGCTGGCCGTCGCGCTGGCCGATCACCATCATCACGTGGCCGGGGATGTAGACCAGGTCGCCCACCTGCAGCGCGCGGGCCGCGGCAAGCCGCGCCTCGTGGCTGTCGGCGGCGGTGAACGCGCGGTGCGCCAGCGCCGGGCTGACCGCCTGCCTGCTGGTGTTGCGCGGCATCTGCACGCCCATGCTGCGGTATACGTCGGAGACGAAGCCCGAGCAGTCGCGGCCGTCGTAGTCGTGGCCCCAGCCGTAGCGTTCGCCGAGGAACTTGAATGCCTGGCGGATGATGTTGGCCGGCGTCAGCGGCAGGTAGTCGCCCGCGGTGTCGGTGTTCTTCTGCAGCAGCGCCGGCGAAAACGCCAGCCTGCCGCCGGCGTCGCGGTAGGGCAGTTCCAGCGTCCACGCCGCATAGGCGGCCTGCCCGTTCACCGGCTGGTCGGGCGCGAGGCCGGCCTGCAGCGGCACGCGCAGGCCCATGTCCAGTTGCAGTTGCGACAGCTCAGGCCGCTCGGGGGTGAACACGGTGCGCTCGGTGGCGCCGGTGATTACCCGGTATGCCTGCGCCTTGCCGGCATAGCCGAGCACCTGCGCCGCGCTGCCCTCGGCCACGTTCTCCTTCTCGGTCCACGCGGCGTAGCGCGGGCTGACCACGAACAGCCACTTGCCGTCGCGGCTGGCGTGCGCGATCACCACCGGCGTGCCGGGGAACTCGGCGGTCTCCTGGAAACGGTCGATGTCGGTGTCGCCCGGCTCGCCGAACACGCGCAGCGCGGTCGGGAAGGTGCGCAGCGCGGCGCGGCGCACCACCAGCCCGTAGCGCGCGGGCTGGCTGGCCGGGATCGCGTCGAGCGCGCGCGCGTCGAGCACCGCGTCCAGCGTGGCCGCGGGCACCGGCTTGCCGGCCGCGTCGTAGAGCGTCTTGCCGGGGCGCCCGGCCAGGCCGGTGATCCAGCCGCTGACCTGGTCGCGGCCGAGCGTGGCCGGCAGCTTGCGCAGGTCGTGCATCGACGGGTCGAGCTGCAGCAGCCGGGCGTTCTGCGCCTCGATCGCGCTGCGGTCGAGGATCACCCGGTCCGGCTGCGCCTGCAGCCCGATCCAGAATTGCGGCGTCAGTTGCGCCTCTTCCACGCCGAGCACGCCCGACGGCGGCGTGACCAACGCGGGAGCCGCCTCGCGCGCGGCCAGCGGGGCCGCGGCCAGGCCGAAGGCCAGCACGGCGGTGGCAAGCAGGGAAAGTCGCATGGTCATGGTCCTGTAGTGAATGCCCCTCACGCGCCGGCCAGCTTCGACAGCACGCTCGCCACCACCAGCCCGTAGCCGGTGCCGAGGATATAGCCCAGCAGCGCCAACAGGATGCCCACCGGCACCAGCGCGCGCGAATAGCTGGCCGCCAGCACCGGCGTGGCCGCCACGCCGCCGATGTGCGCCAGCGAGGAGATGCCGCACAGGTACAGGTCGAAGCGGAACAGCTTGGCGAAGCCGACCAGCAGCACCGCGTGGATCGCGATGATGGTGACGCCGCACAGCAGGTACAGCGGCGCCGCGGCGATGCCCTGGAAATTGCTCTGCGAGGCGAGCACCGCCACCACGCTGATCAGCATCGCGCTGGAGATGGTGCCGGCACCGGGGAACCGCGCCAGCGGCGTGTGCGCCACCACCAGGCCCGCGCCGGTGGCGAGCAGGATCGCCCAGGTGGTGCCGCTGACCATGCTGGAGGTCGGCAGGGCGCCGGCCGCCCAGCTCGCCAGCGCCGCCACCAGCAGCGCCATGCCCAGCCACAGCAGCACGCTGTCGTAGGTGGCCGGCACGGTCGAGCGGGTGTCCTCCACCACGAGGTCGCCGCTGGACTTCGCCCGCGTCCAGCGGTTGAACGCCGGCGCGGCGCGCGCCACCGCGAACAGCACCACCACCCACATCGAGTAGCACAGCGCGTCGGTGAGCAGCGACATCGCCAGGTGCTGGTCGGACATGCCGATCGCCTGCTTCACCGCGATCATGTTGGCGGTGCCGCCCACCCAACTGCCCGACAGCGCGGCCAGCGGGTGCCAGTCGTCGCCCGGCAGCCAGCGGCGGTACAGCAGGTAGGTGCCGACGAAGGCCACGAACAGGCTGATCGAGGTGCAGGCGAACACGCCCAGCACGCGCGGCCCCAGCCGCCAGATCGCGCGCAGGTCGCAGTTGATCATCAGCAGGAACAAGAGCGCCGGCACCAGGTGCGTCACCAGCATGGATTGCGCCGCCTTGATCTCCTCGTTGACCTGCCACAGCCCGGACACCGCCAGCGCGGTGACCAGGAGATAGGTCAGCACGATCGGCGGCAGCACGTCGAACATGCGCCAGCCGAATCGCCGCTCCACGGCAGGAAACAGTCCGGCGGCCAGCAACATCACCGCCAGGTAAGGCCAGACCGTATGGATCACTCGCGTCCCCTCGTGGATCGTGGCGCCGTTCCGGCCGCCAAAGAATAGGTGATTCTTTTCGAATTCCATTGAAGCATAAATTATTGACCACCTTTTGCAACCATGCTACACAGCGGTTTCAGTCATGGCCGTCGGGGGACGTGGGACGATGAAGACACTGCCGAACAGCGCCGGAGCCATGGCCTGCCCGCGCAGGCCGGACCGGCGCGCGGCCGCGTTCGTGCTCGTCCTGCTGCTCGGCGCGTCCGCGGCCTTCGCCGGCACCCGCGCCGACGACGCGGCCGTCGCGCCCATCATCGCGCAGATCGACGCCGGCCACTTCCGCGCCGCCGGGGTGGCGATCGACGCCGGTCTCGCCAGGCCGGGACTCGCGCCCGGCGAGCGCGAGGCGCTGGAGTTCCAGCGCGAGCGCATGCGCCGCATCCTGCTCGACTTCACCCTCGACGCCGATCAGGTCGAGGCGCGCGTGCGCAAGCAGATCCCGGACCTTAGCGACGCCGAGTTCGACAGGTGGAACGCCGCCGGCCTGTTCGAGCACCAGGTGATCGACGGCCGCACGCTCTACTTCAAGCGCTCGCCGGGCAACCTGTTCCGCATCAGCGCCGAGGCGCGCGCGCGGCGCAAGGACCAGGCACCGTTCGACGACGGCCCGATGGCCTCGCTGAACGACTACCAGCGCACGATCTACAGGACGGCGCTCAAGGAACACCGCAGCAGCGTGCTGCCGCGGCGCCTGCGCATGACCCAGTCGCTGACGGTGAAGGCCGATGCCGTGCCCGCCGGCGAGACCGTGCGCGCCTGGATTCCCTACCCGCGCGCCATCCCCGGCCAGCAGGAAGACATCCGCTACGTCGGGAGCGTGCCGGCCGCGCACCGCATCGCGCCGGAATCGGCGATGCAGCGCACCGTCTACCTGGAAAAGACCGCGCAGGCCGGCAAGCCCACCGTGTTCTCGGTCACCTACGAGCTGACCCAGTACGCGCAGTACCACGCGATCGACCCGGACAAGGTGACCCGCGCGCCGATCACGCCGGAACTGGCGCCCTACGTCGCCGAGCGCCCGCCGCACATCGTGTTCACCGACGCCATGCGCGCGTTCTCGCGCAAGGTGGTCGGCGACGAGAAGAACCCGTACCGCATCGCGCAGAAGCTGTTCGCCGCGGTCGACCGCATCCCGTGGGCCGGCGCGCGCGAGTACTCCACCATCACCAACATCAGCGACTACGCCCTGCACGCCGGCCATGCCGACTGCGGCCAGCAGACCCTGCTGCTGATGACCCTGCTGCGGCTCAACGGCATCCCCGCGCGCTGGCAGTCCGGCATGGTGTTCTCCGATACCGACTACAGCAACATCCACGACTGGGGCTACCTGTACCTGGCGCCCTACGGCTGGGTGCCGATGGACGTCACCACCGGCCGCCTGCAGCCGGGCCCGGGCGACGACAAGGCGCTGGAATGGTTCTACCTCGGCGGGCTGGACGACTACCGGCTCGCCTTCAACGACGACTTCGGCCAGGCGTTCGTGCCGGCCAAGCGGTCGTTCCGCTCGGACAACGTGGATTCCCAGCGCGGCGAGGCCGAGTGGAAGGGCGGCAACCTCTACTACGACCAGTGGGACTACGACTTCAAGTGGCAGATACAGCCAGCGGCGCACGGACGCAGCGGCAAATAACCAGCGCCCTTCACGCGCGCATTGACGGGGAGATCGGGGATCATGAGCAGCAATAGCAGTCGACACGTTCGCAGGACCATGCTCTGCATGGCGCTGGGCGCCTGCCTTTCGGCGCTGGCGGTTCCGGCAGCCTACGCGGCCAACAACGACGGCTCGGTGGCCGGCCACACCCAGGCCGGCGCCACCGTGGTCGTGACCAACCCGGCCACCGGCCTGACCCGCACCATCACCGCCGACAACGACGGCAACTACCGCTTCCCGTTCCTCCCGGTCGGCCAGTACACGATCACCGCGAGCAAGGACGGCCAGGCGGTCGGCCCCGCCCGCAACGTGACGGTGGCCCTGGGCACCACCACCACGGTGGACCTGGGCTCGGTCAGCGCCACCAACCTGTCCACCATCAGCGTCACCGGCTCGGTGCTGCCGGTGATCGACGTCAGCTCGACCGAGTCGGCCACCATCGTCACGCGCACCGAGCTGGCGCGCCTGCCGGTGGACCAGAACGTCACCTCGGTGGCGCTGCTCGCGCCCGGCGTGGTCAAGGGCAACTCCGGCTTCGGCGGCATCTCCTTCGGCGGTTCCTCGATCGCCGAGAACGCGTTCTACGTCAACGGCCTCAACGTCACCGACTTCTACAACCGCAACGGCTTCTCCGAGGCGCCGTTCGCCTTCTACGACCAGTTCCAGGTCAAGACCGGCGGCTACTCGGTGGAGTTCGGCCGCACCACCGGCGGCGTGGTCAACGCGGTGGCGCGCTCGGGCACCAACGAGTTCAAGGCCGGCACCGAGATCACCATGGAGCCGGGCAACTGGCATTCGCGCGGCAAGGACCACTACTTCGACGGCGACCGCTACTACACCTCCAGCCGCGACCAGGATTCGCTGGTCAAGACCAACGTGTGGGCGTCCGGACCGATCGTGAAGGACAAGCTGTTCTTCTTCGCGATGTACGAGGCGCGCGGCGCCAGCCCGCACAACACCAACAACCTCGGCACCACGATGACCGACCACGGCGCCGACCAGGGTTTCTGGGGCGGCACCATCGACTGGAACATCACCGACAACAACACCCTGTCGCTGATGGCCTTCTCCGACAAGAACAAGGACGTCGGCGACGTCTACAGCTACAACTTCGACACCGATACGCGCCTGGCCAAGACCAACGAGGTCTACACCAACACCGGCGGCAGGAACTGGGCGCTGACCTGGACCAGCTACCTCACCAACGACCTGTCCATGAAGCTGATGTACGGCCGCAACCAGCGCCAGGCCGACGTCAGCTCGCAACTGGACAACGATTGCAACCCGGTGTCCGTCGACACGTCCGTGCCCAAGCCGTCCGGCGACCTCCCGATCGGCTGCACCACCAGCACCCAGGTGGCCTCGCGCGTGGATACCCGCAAGCAGGCCCGCGCGGACTTCGAGTGGACCCTCGGCGACCACCTGCTGCGCTTCGGCTACGACCACGAGTTGGACAGCTCCGACTACAAGCGCCACTACCCGGGCCCGGGCAGCTACTACTACAACGTCTACGCCAACAACGGCGATCCCAAGCCCACCGACGGCGGCGGCCACGTGCCGCTGGGCGATCCGGCCTGGGTGCGCGTGCGCCGCTACGAGGTGGCCGGCACGTTCGACACCAAGAACTCCGCCTGGTACGTCGAGGACAACTGGCACGTCACCCCCAACCTGATCCTCAACGCCGGCCTGCGCAACGACGCCTTCGACAACCAGGACGCCTCGGGGCGCAGCTACATCAAGATCGACCGCCAGATCGCGCCGCGCCTGGGCTTCTCCTGGGACATGAAGGGCGACGGCAGCACCAAGCTGTTCGGCAACCTGGGCCGCTACTACCTGCCAGTGGCCAACGTCATCAACATCAAGCAGGCCGGCGCCCTGCTCGACGAGCGCTCGGCCCACCGCTTCCTGGGCTGGCAGACGCTGGAGATCAACGGCACGCAGTACCTCATGCCGATCGTGGGCGACGCGCTGCCGGGCAGCCACACCGACACCTCGCAGGGCGACGGCACGGTGGGCGACCTGCGCGCGGAAGTGGACAAGAACATGGACCCGGTCTACCAGGACGAGGCGATCCTCGGCTTCCAGCAGATGATCGGCAACAACTGGTCGTGGGGCGTGAGCGGCACCTACCGGCGCCTGCACAACGCGATCGACGACATGGAGATCAGCGCCACCGCGCAATGCGGCCCCGACGGCTACATCGGCTACGTGATGGCCAACCCGGGCCGCAAGGTCACCGTGTGGGGCGACACCAACTGCGACGGCACGCCCGACGGCTATGTCACGGTGAACACCGCGAAGGAAGGCTGGGCGATGTACGACTCCGACGGCAACTACCTCGGCCAGCGCGGCTGGGTGAAGCCCAAGCGCACGTACACCGCGCTGGAATTCCAGCTCGACCGCGCGTGGGACGACAAGTGGTCGTTCAACGCCTCCTACGTGCTGGCGTGGAACCGCGGCAACGCGGAGGGCCCGGTCAATTCCGACACCGATTTCGACGACACCGGCCGCACCGAGAACTTCGACGACCCGTGGGTGAACTTCGGCGGCGACGGCTTCCTGCCCAACGACCGCCGCCACCAGCTCAAGCTGCGCGGCACCTATGCCATCACGCCGCACTGGCAGGTCAGCGGCGACATGGACATCCATTCGGGCGGCCCGATCACCGGCTTCGGCGTCGGCAACCCGTACGACGCGCAGAGCTACCACAGCTACTTCATCTGCGTGGACAAGTGCGGCAACATCCCCGGCGCCACCGACTCCAGCGGCGACCCGGTGCCCTACCCCTCCGACCAGCGCGTCTACCAGCGCTCGCCGCGCGGCAAGTACGGCCGCATGCCGTGGACCTACACGCTCAACGCCGGCCTCAGCTACATCCTGCCGTTCGAGAGCGGCGGCCAGTTGCGCGTGAAGCTGGCCGTGTACAACCTGCTCAACCAGCAGCGCACGGTACAGGTGGACCAGGACCTGCAGACCGGACTGGGCGACAACGACACCGGCACCGGCCCGGCATACAACTCGACCTTCAAGCTGCCGATCGGCTTCCAGTCGCCGCGCTTCACCCAGTTGACCGTCGCCCTGGACTTCTGACGGCCTCCCCGCCTGGCGGCCCGCGGCTTCGCGGGCCGCCTTTTTTGGCCCGCGCATGACTACGACGATTCCCCCCCGGCACGACGCATCGTCCCCCGCGACCGCCGCGCAACCCGATTTCGACGGCGTCGACCTGCAGGCGCTGGCGCGCAGGGTCGGCACGCCCTGCTACGCCTACTCGGCCAGCGCGATCCGCCAGCGCATCCGCGAGCTGCAGCAGGCGCTCGGCGGGCTCGACGCCACCCTCTGCTACGCGGTCAAGGCCAATTCGAACATCGCCATCCTGCAGTTGATGGCGCAGTCCGGCGTGGGCGCCGACATCGTCTCCGCCGGCGAGCTGCGGCGCTGCCTGCACGCGGGCATTCCCGCCGACCGCATCGTGTTCTCCGGCGTCGGCAAGAGCGAGGACGAGATCGCCGGCGCGCTCACCGCCGGCATCCTGCGCTTCAACGTCGAGTCGCACGACGAGCTGCTGACGCTGGAGCGGCTGGCCCAGGCGCAGCAGGTGACCGCCCGCGCCGCGGTGCGGATCAATCCCGACGTCGACGCGCAGACCCACGCCAAGATCTCCACCGGCAAGTCGGAGAACAAGTTCGGCGTGAGCATCGACGAGGCGCGCCGCTGGTTCGCCGGAAGCGCCCTGCTCGCCCACGTCCGGCTCGACGGCCTGCACGTGCACATCGGCTCGCAGATCCTCAGCGTGGAGCCGTTCCGGCTGGCGCTGAAGCGGGTCGCGGCGTTCTGGCGCGAGCTGGTGCAGGCCGGCCACCCGATCGAGAGCATCGACGTGGGCGGCGGCCTGGGCGTGTGCTACCGCGCCGGCGAGGACCATCCGGTGGCGGCGTCCGACTACGCCGACGTGATCCGCGAGACGCTGGCCGACTACTGCGGTCGCCTGCTGCTGGAGCCGGGCCGCTACCTGGTGGCCGAGGCCGGCGTGCTGCTGACCCGGGTGATCCGCATCAAGCACGGCGTCGAGCGCCGGTTCCTGGTGCTCGACGCGGCGATGAACGACCTGCAGCGGCCCAGCCTGTACGACGCCTGGCACGACATCGTGCCGGTATCCGCCGAGCATGCCGCGCGGCCGGTGGCGACCTACGATATCGTCGGCCCGGTCTGCGAGACCGGCGACACCTTCGCGCGGGCGCGGCCGGTGCCCGAATGCGCCGCCGGCGACCTGCTGCTGATCAAGGCCACCGGCGCGTACGGTGCCTCGATGGCGTCCACCTACAACTCGCGGCCGCTGGCGGCCGAGGTGCTGCTCGACCACGGCCGCTATGCCGTGGTGCGGCGGCGCCAGCACTTCGAGGACATGATCGCCGGCGAGCAGCCGGCGCGCAGTTGGCAAACCCTGTGAACGGGAAGACTCCATGAACACGATCGCACGCACCGCCCTCTTCGCCGCGCTGGCCTTGGCCGGCACGCTTCCGGCGCATGCCGAGCAGGATCCGCCGGTCACCATCGACACCCACGTCGACATCCCCTTCAACTACATGCGCGAGCCGCGCTTCGACGTGGGCAAGCCCACGCCGCTGCTGGTCGACCTGGGCAAGATGGAGCGCGGCGGACTCAATGCCGCCTTCTTCGTGGTCTGGGTGCCGCAGCACAAGCTCGACGCCGCCGGCTACGCCAAGGCGGTGGAACAGGCCGAGCAGAAGTACGAGGCGATCGGCCGCATGCTGATGATGTATCCCGACCGCATCCGGCTCGCCACCACGCCGGAACAACTTCTGGCCAACCGCAAGGCCGGGCTGCTGTCGGCGACGATCGAGATCGAGAACGGCTACTCGCTCGGCCACGACATCCATCGCCTCGACGCCGCCTACGACCGCGGCGCGCGCTCGATCGGCCTGGCCCACGTCGGCAACAACGACCTGTGCACCAGCTCGTTGCCCGACAAGGACCTGCACGAGCCGGCGATGAACAGCGCCGGCGACACCGGCATGAGCGACTTCGGCCGCGCCGTGGTGAAACGCGCCAACCAGCTCGGCATGCTGGTCGACGTCTCGCACTCCTCCGACGCCTGCGTGCGCGAGGCGCTCAGGCTGTCCACGGCGCCGATCTACGCCTCGCACTCCGGCGCCCGCGCCGTGCTCGACCACCCGCGCAACCTGCCCGACGACCTGCTGCGCGCGATCGCCGCCAAGGGCGGCGTGATCGACGCGGTGGCCTACAAGGAATTCCTGAAGAACGACCCGGGCCGCGAGGCCGCCGAGAAGAAGCTGCAGGATGCCATCGCGAAACAGCTCGGCGACAAGGAGTACGACAGCGACAAGGACGACTACCTGCCCGCGATGGACAAGGGCATGGCGGAGATCCAGAAGAAGTACCCGCTGGCCTCGCTCGACGAGTACATGGACCAGATCCAGCACATGGTGAAGGTCGCCGGCATCGACCACGTCGGCATCGCCTCGGACTTCGACGGCGGCGGCGGCATCACCGGCTGGGCCAATGCCGGCGAGACCCGCAACGTCACCGCCGCCCTGCGCAAGCGCGGCTTCAGCGACGCCGACATCGCCAAGCTGTGGGGCGGCAACCTGCTGCGCGTGTGGGGCGAGGTGGAACGTCATGCGCGGCATTGAGTGCAAGCGCGGTCCTGGCGGCCTTCGCTGCACGGCCCACCGCCGCGTTCCCTCCTCCGCCATTCCCGCAGACTTCGCGCTTCCCACCAGTCCCGCCCATACCCCGTCCGCTGCTATCCCGCGCTCCCTCATCCCACCCGCCGTCATCCCGGCGAAGGCCGGGATCCAGTGCCTTTTACCCGGCAGACATCGCGAGGAGGCCCAAAGGCGCTGGATTCCTGCTTTCGCAGGAATGACGGCGGTGCTGCTCGGCCTGTTTGCCGCTACCGCAACACAGGCCGCGACGCCGACGGCATCGACCGGTCCGGCGGCGCTTTTCCCGCCGGTCGCACCAGCCGCCCCGATCGCATCCACCGCGGCACCTGCGCCGATCGCCACCGCCGACACCCGCGCCTACGACCGCATCGTCGACGACGTCGTCGCCCGCTACCGCCTGCCCGGCCTTGCCGTCGGCGTGGTCGAGGACGGCAAGGTCGCCTACGTCCGCACCGTGGGCGAGACGGTCGCCGGCTCGGGCCACGAGATCACCCCGCAGACGCTGTTCAAGATCGCCTCCAACAGCAAGGCGATGACCACCGCCCTGCTCGGCCGGCTGGTGGACCAGGGCAAGCTGCGCTGGGACGACCCGGTGACGAAGTATCTGCCGCCGTTCCGCATGCACGACCCGTGGGTCACCGCGAACATGCGCGTGGCCGACCTGCTGACCCATTCCAGCGGCCTGCCCGAGGGCGGCGGCGACCTGATGCTGTGGCCGGAGCCGAACGCGTTCACCCGCGCCGACATCATCCACGGCCTGGCCTACATCAAGCCCGGCTACAGCTTTCGCTCGCAGTACCAGTACGACAACCTGCTCTACGTGGTGGCCGGCGAGGTGGCCGCCGCCGCGGGCGGCGCGCCGTACGAGACGCTGATGCGCCGCGAAGTGTTCGAGCCGCTCGGCCTCTCGCGCTGCCAGGTTGGCGCCTGGGACCGCGACGCGGTGGGCGACGTGGCGCAGCCGCACGGCCGCGAGCACGGCCGCAACGTGGTGGTGGACGCCGACGGCGCGCAGATCCCGGCGATCACCTCGGCCGCGGCCGGCGGCATCCGCTGCGACCTCACCGACATGCTGAGCTGGGCGCGCAACTGGCTCGTCCCCACGCCGGCCCAGCTCGCCTGGCTGTCGCCGGCGCAGCGGCAGGTCCTGCAGTCGCCGCACATGCTTATCCCGGTCTCCGCGCAGCGGCGCGCCTGGGACAACGCGCACGTGATGGCCTACGGCTACGGCTGGCGCATGGCCGACGTGGACGGCCAGTGGAACGTATGGCACACCGGCACCCTGAACGGCATGTACTCGATGCTGTCGCTGCTGCCCGACCGCCGCAGCGGCTTCGTCTTCCTCATCAACGGCGAGGCGGACGATGCGCGCACCGTGCTGGGCGAGATGCTGACCAAGCACTTCACCGCGCCCGGCGAGGCGCGCGACGCGAACTGGTACGCCGACGCGCTGGAGCGCGAGGCCAGGCAGCGCCCCGCCGCCGCCCGCATGCCGGACACCTCGTCGCAGCGGCCGGCCACCGCCGCCGAACTGGCGGCATGGACCGGCAACTACCGCGACCCGTGGTTCGGCGACGTCGCGCTGTGCCCGCGCGGCGACCAGGTGCATTTCTCCGCCGCGAAATCGCCCACGCTGGCCGGCACGGTGATGCGCCTGGGCGACCGCTACCTGGTGCACTGGGACTCGGGCAACCTGGACGCGTGGCTGGATTTCCATCCGGCCAGCGGCAAGCAGCCGGTCGCCCTGCGCATGGCCAAGCTCGATCCGCAAGGCGACTTCAGTTCCGACTACGAAGACCTCGATTTCCAGCGCACCGGGAGCTGCCGCCCATGACCCCTGCGAACGTCTCCACCCATGGCAACACGCGCCATGCACGAATGAACGCCGGCATGGCCGCACGCCTTCGCGCACGGGCTACGCTCCTGCGAAGAACCGGAGCCGCCCTGCTGCTCGCCGCGTTCGGCATGCTCGCCACCGTCCACGCGAAGGAGCAACCCCCGACGCTGTCGCCCGCGACCACCGCCGAAGCCGCCAACCTGGTCGATATCCGCAGCCTGGTGCCGGACATCGCCGAGGACATCAAGTACGCCGGCAGCGACAACTTCGTCGGCCGGCCGGTAGACGGCTACCGCGCGCCGAAGTGCTTCCTGCTGCGTCCCGTCGCCGAAGCTCTCGCCCGCGTCGAACACGAGCTGCGCGCGCGGCACCTGCGTCTGAAGATCTGGGACTGCTACCGCCCCGCCCGCGCGGTGGCGGACTTCGTGCGCTGGGCGCACGACCTCGACGACCAGCGCACCAAGCCGCAGCACTACCCGACGCTGGACAAGTCCAAGCTGCTGGACGGCTACATCGCCTCGGTATCCGGCCACAGCCGCGGCGCCACGGTCGACCTCGGCCTCGAGCAATGCGCTGCCGACGATTCGCACTGCGCACTGCTCGATGCGGGCACCGACTTCGACTACTTCGGTACCCGCGCGAACACCGACGACCCGGGCATCACGCCCGCGCAGCGCGCCAACCGGCAGCGTCTGCTTGCGGCGATGGCACGCGAGGGCTTCAAGAACTACCCGATGGAATGGTGGCACTACACCTTCACGCCGGAGCCCACGCCGCACACGCTGTACGACGTGCCGGTGCAGTAAACGCCATCCTCCATGGCCGAATCCCTCTCCCGACGGGAGAGGGTGCCGACAGGCGGGAGAGGGTACGGGCGAAACGCGACATATCGCTCCGTCCGCACCCACTCCCCAACCCCTCTCCCGACGGGAGAGGGGCTCAATCTTCACCGCACGGAGATCCACCATGCGCCTGGCCACCGTCCTCCTCATCGCGCTGCTGTCCACCGCCGGTTTCGCCCATGCCGCAACGTCGGACGCGGTCCGCAACGCCGACCGCCTGATGCGGAAATACACCGGCGACGTCCCCGGCGCCTCGCTGCTGGTGCTCAAGGACGGCAAGCCGCTGCTGCGCCGCGGCTACGGGCTGGCGAACCTGGAGCAGCACGAAGCGGCTTCGCCCGCCACCGACTACCGGCTCGCCTCGATCAGCAAGCAGTTCACCGCCGCGGCGATCCTGCTGCTGGCCGAGGGCCACAAGCTGACCCTGGACGATTCGATCCGCCACTGGCTGCCCTCGCTGCCTGCCAGCACCGACAAGGTCACGCTGCGCCAACTGCTCAGCCATACCGGCGGCCTGATCGACTACGAAGACCTGATGCCCGCCAGCCAGGCCACGCAGCTCGACGACCAGGACGTGCTCAAGCTGCTCTCGGCCACCTCGAAGAGCTACTTCGCGCCGGGCACCAGCTACCGCTACAGCAACTCCGGCTACGTACTGCTCGGGCTGGTGGTGGAGAAAGCCTCCGGCCAGACCCTGCCGGCCTTCCTCAAGGCGCGCATCTTCGCGCCGCTGCACATGGACCACACCCTGCTCTACGAACACGGCAAGGGCCCGGAGGTGCCTCGGCGCGCCTACGGCTACAGCTTCACCAAGGGACGCTGGACGCGCACCGACCAGGACCTCACCAGCGCCACGCGCGGCGATGGCGGCATCTATTCCAACACCGACGACCTCGCCAAGTGGGATGCGGCCCTGTACGACGACCGCCTGCTCAGCGACGCCTCGCGCAAGCTCGCCTTCAGCCCGCACGCCACCGTCACGGGCGAACCCTACGAGGCGAAATACGGTTTCGGCTGGCGCATCACCGGCGACACGCTGTGGCATTCGGGCGAGAGCATCGGCTTCCGCAACGTGATCGTGCGCTGGCCCAGGCAGCACCTCACCATTGTGCTGCTCAGCAACCGCAATGAGCCGGAGCCGTATCAGACGGTGCTGAAGATCGCGCAGCCGTTCCTGAGTAATTGAAGGCGGTAGACATTCAACGAGGCAAAGGGCACGGAGCGGGTATCCATGCTCGCCGACTATGGCATGGACCGCTTTGCCTCGTAATAGGCGCCGCGGTCGCCGAAAACGATGTGGTCGCCGACCTTGAAGATCGCAAGACAGCCACTGTCCAGCATGGGAGCTCGCGCCGGCAGGCCAGCTGCAGCTGGTGACGGCGCAGCCTGGATGGGAACCTCGTCAAGGGTATCGACCACCGAGACGATGGGGTATGGCTTCACGATAGGGCATGGATCTTCGCCCGCCTCGACCACTTTGTCTGCCGTGATCGTGAGCACCGTACCTACCAGAGCGTTCATCCGCTCCTCGCTTTCCGAAACCCTGCTCACCGCGTTGATTTTCGTGACTGTCCAGGTGCCATAGAAGTCACTGGCGCTGACCCGAGCGACGATTTGCGATGCGTGGCATGCGCCGATCGCCAGGCACATACACACCCACAAACTAAGGCGCTTCACGGAGTGGTACCAAAGGGCGCAGCTTCTCGCCGCCGTCGATTCAACAGACCGCCGCTCTGGCGGCATGTTCCGTTGATCGCGCGACCTGTGTGCTGGTCATGCTGACACACCATCGTGTACTGCATCATCTAGCGTGCCACTTCGGCCAGGTTGCCAGTGTTGGCTACACGCAGTGGCCGCGTCGCGCCCGTGTTGTAGACAAAGCTGACCGCGGCGTCGAACTGCGCCTGCGTCAGGTCGTGCGCTCGAACCGCATGGCGTACCAAACGTTCGGCTCGGTCAACACCGCGATCCAAATGTTGCCGTACCACGGCATCGGGTAAGGGCGGCGCTGCCATTTCCTGCGCCGTGCAAGGGCCATAGTGAACGAGAGTGCCCACTCCTAGGGTGCAGTTATTACCTTGATCGTTGTAATGAGTGCGGCGTACTGCTTCAGTATGCGTAAGCGCCGCACGACCCGCCTGGCTCAAACGCATGTTCTCATTGGCCATATCGACGTTCCTTCGTCATGGTGAATAACGACCAACGTAACGTCTCCGGTCGCCCCTGATCAATCGGTCCGTCCCGGTCTTGTGACGAAAGTATCAGCAAACCTCGCTTCAGCCCGAGCCCTTGTTTGAAGCTCACACTGCTAGCGGCCTGAATCGCGGGAGTGATGGTTGCGTCCTCGTACCGATACCGAAATGAGTGCCCGTGAAGACGAGTTTCTACTTGGGCATATTGGCGACTGGGCTCGCCTACGGCGGGCCAAGTCGCCGAAATCCCCGAGTAGAAACCTCGCCCCACAGAAACTTCCTTCGGTCACCGCAGGGAAGTTCTTCTGGTCCGCGCCGTAAGGACTCCCTCTAGTTGCAGGCAAGCCAGTCGCAAAAACGCCAGATAGAAACCGCGCCTCGCCACAGTCGTCGACAACCGATCGCGAAGCGCCAAATCAATCCGCCGCCGCCGACAACCGGGCCACCAGCCCACTCACGCGCTCGATCGGTCGCGCCAACGCGGCGGCCGCCGCCGGCGGACTGGCCCACAGCTCGACCTGCCGCCTGGCCCGCGACAGGCCGGTGTAGAGCAGTTGCCGCGACAGGATGCGGTGATCCGGATCGGGCGGCAGCAGCACCGCGGCAAGGTCGTATTCCGAGCCCTGGCTCTTGTGCACGGTGATGGCGAAGCCGCCCTCGTGCAGCGGCAAGGTGCCGGGGGCGAAGCTGCGCGCGGTGGCATGGCCGTCCGCATCGACGGTCTCGAACCACACCCGCAGCGAGCCGTCGGCCTCGGCCAGGCACAGGCCGACGTCGCCGTTGTAAAGGCGCGCCGCGTAGTCGTTGCGGGTAATCAGCACGGCACGGCCGGCGTACCACACGCGATCCTCCGGCACGCCCCACAGGCGCTTCAGCCGCTGCTCGATCCAGGCATTGAGCGCACGCGCACCGAAGCTTTCCTCGCGCAGCGCCGACAGCAACTGCCGCCGGGCCAGCGCGCGCAGGGCCTGCACCGCCTGCGCGGCGCGCGCGTCGTCGCCGTCCTGCGTGCGCGCCGGCAGGGTCGGGCGGATCGGCAGCTCGGCCAATTGTCCGCACCAGTCCGCCAGCACGCGGCGCAAGGCATCGGCATCGTTCATGGCGCGCCAGTGCGCATCCGCGCCCGCCGCGTCGAAGGCCTGGCGCAGGGCGTCGATATCGCCGCTGCGCACGGCGCGGTTGATCGGCACCAGTTGCCGTTCCGCGCGGAAGCTGTGTTCCAGCCGCACGATGTCGTCGGCCTGTTGCGCTTCCAGCGCGGTGACCAGGTCCATCAGCACCGAGCCGGCGGCCACCGAGGTGAGCTGGTCGGCGTCGCCCACCAGGATCAGCGTGGCATCCGGGCGCACGGCGGCGAGCAGGGCATGCAGCATGGCCAGGTCGACCATCGAGGCTTCGTCCACCACCACCACGTCGGCGGCGATGGGATGCGCGCCGTCGCGGGCGAAGCCGTTGCGCCGCGGGTCGTAGCCCAGCATACGGTGCAGAGTAAGCGCCTCGGCGTCGGGAATCGCGGCGAGCAGCGGCGCCCATGCGCCGTCCAGGCTCGCGGCCAGCGCCTGCTTGCCCTGCCGCAGCGACTGCATCAGCCGCTGCGCGGCCTTGCCGGTGGGCGCGCCGGCCTGGATCGCGAGCGGGCCGCCGGCCTGCCGCTGCAGCATCAGCAGCATGCGCAGCACGGTGGTGGTCTTGCCGGTGCCGGGGCCGCCGGTGAGCACGAACAGGCGGCGCCCGGCGGCCCGGGCCACGGCCTCGCGCTGGCGCAATACCGCGGCCGAGCGGTCGCCCTGGAACAGCTCGTCCAGCAGCGCCTCGTCCACCGCCGCCTGCGCCTGCGCACCCCGGCGCTCGCGCAGCAGCCGGGCCACGGCGGCCTCGTGGGCATGGTTGCGCCAGAGGTAGAAGCGGCCCTCGCCATCGATAACGAACGGCGACGGCGCGCGGCCGTCGCCGACCAGCGGCTCGTGCCGCAATGCCTCGATCTCGCCCTCGTCCAGCCATGACATGCCATGGCGGCCAGCGGCGGCGCCCGCCAACGGCAGCGCGGTGTCGCCCTCGCCGTCGGCGAAACTGGCCCATGCCGCGATCCGGGCCAGCAGGGGCGAGCCGCCGTGCCCCAGGGTCCAGCGCAGCAGCGCGCGGTCGAGCGGGCGCCACGGCGCGTCGGCCAGCTCCAACGGCGAGGCGAGGAAGCGGTAGGCGCTCATGCGGCCACTCCCGCGTCGGCGCCGGCGAGCGCGGCATCGGCGGCGTCGATCAGCGCATCGTCGAAGCGGTGCCGCCAGATGCCGGCCTCGGGCGCGAGGCCGACCGCGCGCACGAACAGGTAGATCGCCTCGCCCAGATGCCGCTCGCGGCGATAGCCGGGCAGCCGCTGGCGCAGCATCCGGTCCACCGCCACGGTGTAGAGCAGCGCCTGGAAGCGGTACTGGTGCGCGTCCATCGCCGCGCCGAGCGCTGCGGGCAGATAGCCGTCCACACGGTCGCCGAGGTAGTTGCTCTTGTAATCGAGCACGTAATAGCGCCCGTCGTGTTCGAGGATCAGGTCGATCTTGCCGGTCATGCGGCCGCGCAGCCGGCCGGCGGCCGTGAACGGCACCAGCGCCGGCTCGCCATGCCGCGCGCAGGCGTCGCGCAGGCCGGCCATCGAGGCGTCGTCCAGCACGTAGTGGAACTCCATCTCGGCGAGCTGGCACTCCGGCGGCACCGCGCCGAGCGCGAGCCCGGGCAGCAGGGTCGCGTCGAGGTTGGCCTGCAGCCGCCGCGCCAGTCGCTGGATCGTCGCGGGGCGCTCGCGCTCGTCCAGCGGCACGCCGGCCTCGCGCAGCTCGCGGTCGATCAGCTCCAGTTGCCGGGTCATCGGCTCGCCCACCACGCGGTGCTCGAACATCGCGTGCAAGGCATTGCCGATGTCGGCGCCGCGGATCGCCGCCAATGCGGCCAGTTCCGGATGCGCCGGCACAGGCGCCGCCTCGGGAAGCAGGGTGTCGAGCGCATCGGCGACGTCGTCGGCGGCCGGCGACTCGTCGCTGGCGGCGGCGTCCTCCAGCGTGCCGGCCTGCGCGCCGCGGGTCAGGGTGGAGAAGCTGTAGACCCGCGCGTCGGGGTGCGCCGGCGGCATCGCGCGCACCGCGCGCGCGCCGGCGTCGGGCGCCTCCGGCGCGATGCGGCCCGCCTGCCACGGCCACTCGTCCTCGAGCCAGCCCAGTTGCGGCGCGTCGGTAGCGAGGTCGAGGCCGGCGGCCCGCGCCGCCAGCAGACGCTCGGCCGACACGTCCAGCGGCGCGCGCGCGGGGTCGCGCAGCGGCTTGTCGCTGCGCGCGTCGGCCGGCCGGTCCGGCGGCAGCACGTAGACGTGGCAGGCATGGATGGCGCGGGTGAGCGCCACGTACAGCACGCGGAAGCGTTCGTCCTGCCCCTCGCGGTCGTACTGCGCCCTGGCTGCCTTGCCGAAGCCGATCACCCGCCGGCCGCACAGGGCTTCGTCGATCACCGCCGTGGTGTCCATGCCGCTGCGCGTGTGGTCCCACATCAGGGGCAGGAACACGATCGGGAACTCCAGCCCCTTGCTCGCATGCAGGGTCATCAGGCGCACGCGGTGCGCGTCGGACTCGATGCGCAGTTGCTGCTCGTCGGCGGCGTCGCCGCCGGCCGCCTCGCCCTCGCGCTGGCGCGCCAGCCAGGCCAGCAGTTGTTCGCTGCCGTGCAATTGTTCCGACTGCGCCTGCAACAGTTCGCCCAGATGGCGCAGATCGGTGAGCGTGCGCTCGCCCTCGTCGCCGGCCAGCAGCGCCGGCGCGGCGCGCTCGATCAGCGCGCGCACCACCGCCAGCACGCCCTCGCGCTGCCAGCGCGCTCGCCATTGCTGGAACTGCTGCTCGTGCTCCAGCCATGCTTCCGGCTGCGCGCGCAGCGCCTTCAGCGCGCCGAACGACAGGCCGAGCAGGCGCGTCGCCAGCGCCGCGCGCACCGCGCTTTCGTCGCTGGCGTGGTCGATGCCGTACAGCACGATCTGCAGCTCGCGCGCGACGTCCAGCGCGAACACGCTGGAACGCCCCGCGCCCACGCAGGGCACGCCGTGCCGCTGCAGCAGGGCGCGCAGCGCGGCGATGTCCTGGTTGCCGGGCAGCAACACGGCGATGTCGCCCGGGCGCACCGGCGCCTCGCCGATGCGATGGCCATGCGATTGCAGCAGGGCGGCGATCTGCCGCGCGCAGGCTTCCAGCGCCTCGCGCGTGCGCGCCGGCACCGCGGCGGGGCAAGCCGTTTTCAGGTGCAATTGCAGCGGCTGCGCCACCGGCATGCCGTCGACAGTGTAGGCCTCGCCGTCGCGGCGGCCGCTGGCCCGCACCGGCTCGTAGCGGATCGGGCCGTCGGCGCACGCGCTCAGCACCGGGCCGGCCGCCGCGTAGAACTGGTTGACCGCCGCCACCAGCGCGCGCGACGAACGGTGGTTGGTATCCAGCCGCAGCACCTGGTCGGCGGCGCCGGCCGCACGCAGGTAGGTGTGGATGTCGCCGCCGCGGAAGCGGTAGATCGCCTGCTTGGGGTCGCCGATCATCACCAGCCGGCCGCGTGCGGCGCCGGCCGCATCGCTGTAGATCGCCTGCAGGATGTCGTACTGCTGGCCGTCGGTGTCCTGGAACTCGTCCACCAGGGCCACCGGCCACGCCGCGTGCAGGCGGTCGGCCAGCACGCGGTCCTCGCGCTTGAGCGCGGTGCCCACGCGCGCGATCAGCTCGTCGAAGGTGAGCTGCGCGCGCGCGGCCAGGCGTTGCTCGCGCCAGGCCTGCACCTGCGCCAGCCAGCCTTGCCACGCATGCACGTGGTCGGCCTCGGCGGCGTATTCCAGCAGCCGCGCGGCGCGCGTGGCGAAGGCCAGCACGTCCCGCGTGGCCGCCTTGGCGAGCGCCTCCGGTTGCAGTTGCTCCGGCGCATCGGCCTCGGCCGCGAGCAGGTTGGCGATCGCCGAAGCCCTGGGCGGCTCGCCGCGCTCGCGCAGCCACGCGGCCAGGGCGAGCAGGGCGTTCTTCAGGGCGGTCTTGCGCGGCAGGAAGTGCGCCTTCTCCGCCGCGAACGATTCCAGCACGTCGGCCTGCGCCGCCGGCAGCGCGGCGTCGAGCTGGGCCGCGTCCGGCGCCCACAGCGCCACGCCCGGCTGCAGGTAGGCCTTGAGCTGGCGGCGCAGCGCGGCCAGCGAGGGCGGCGCGGCTGGCACGTCCTGCGCGCCCTGCTGCAACCGCCGCCACAGGTCGGCCGACCATTCGTCGAACAGCGCTTCCGACGACACCATCTCGCCAAGCTGGAAGCCGCCGCCGCTCTCGAACGGGTAGTCGCCGAGAATGCGCCGGCACAGGCCGTGCAGGGTACCGACCGGCGCCATGTCGAGTTCGGCCTGGGCCAGCCGCAGGCGCAGGCGGTCGCGCTCGGCCTGCGCGGGCTCGTCGCGCCAGCGCGACTGCAACCAGGCGAGGTCCGGCGCGGCGGCGGCCGGCGCATCGCCGGCCAGCCACGCCTCGGCGGCCATTTCGCCCCAGGCCAGCTTGGCGCGCAGCCGCTCGCGCAGCTCCTGCGCCGCGGCGTCGGTGAAGGTGGTGACGACGATCGCGCGCGGCCCCAGGCCCTGCTCCAGCAGCAGGCGCAGGTACAGCACGGCGATGGTCCAGGTCTTGCCGGTGCCGGCGCTGGCCTCGATCAGGGTGCGGCCGTTCCCGGCCAGCGCCAGCCGGGTCCAGTCGAGGGCGGGGGCGTCGCTCGCCGTGCCGCTCATGCGTGCTCCTCCCCGGCCGCCGACAGGTCGATCAGCGCCGCGAGCCGCCTCGCCAGCGCCTGCAACGCGGCGTGATCCGGATGGCCCGGCTCGAAATGCGCGTCGCCCGCGAGCAGGCGCGCATAGCCCGGTGCGTAGTCGCGCTCGCCGGTGGCGAAGTCGCCCTCCCACGCCCATTGCGCGGCCTCGGGTTTTTCGTCCAGCGCGGCCCAGCTCGTGCGCGGAAAGTAGGACACGGGCCGCCGCTGGGCCTGCCGCCAGATCGCCAGCAGCGCGCCCACGCGCCGGGCCAGCCCGTCGAGCATGGCACGCGCGGCGGAGGCGTCGTGGGCTGTTTGCGCAAACGCATCGGCCCAGGCATTGATCGGTGCCTCGATCTCCGCGCCGCCGTCGGCGGCAAGCACGCCCACGCGCACCGGCACGGCGGGATCGGTGGCGAGCCGCAGCAAGGCCCAGTCCAGGAACAACGGCACCCGTTCGCGGAAAGTCAGCGCCGCCGCCTTCCGGCCCGGCCAGGCCTCGAACAGCCACAGGCCGTCGCCGGCGGCGTAGACGCGCTCCAGCGTGCCTTCGACGGCGACGCCGTCCACGACCAGCGCCAGCATGCGCGGCTGGCGCTGCGGCGGCGCGCCGGCAAACAGCGGATGCGCGCGTGCGGCCTCCAGCAGCGCCTGCACCGCCTCGCGTTCGGCCGTCCAGGCGTCCAGGCCCAGGCGGCCGCTCGGCAGCGCGCCGCTCAGCCGCAGCCAGGCCGGCGCCTGTTCGGGCAGATCGAAGCGCCCCTGGCCGACGGCGTCGAAGAACAGCCGCCGCGCCACCTGGTCCAGCGCGCTGAAACCGGCCTGCAACGGTTCGCTTTCCTGCAGGCGGTCGTCGGCGAGCGCGTCCAGGCGGATGTCGAGCCGCTGCGCCAGTACCTGCCGCGCCGAATCGCGGTAATACGCCTGCACGTCGCGCAGCGGAACCGCCGCGGCCGCGTCGTCCGCCGCATCGTCATCGGTGCCATCCGCGAACGGCGCCGGCGCCTCGCCGCGCACCATGCCGGCAAGGCCCGCATCGAACGAGAACAGGCGCGGGTCGCTGCCGTCGAAATAGCGCCGGTCGAACGGCTGCAGCGGATGCTTGACGCGCCATGGCCGGCGGATCGTCCCGGGTTCGCCGGGGGGCGCCGGTCGCTCGTCGGCATCGGCTTCCTCGCCGCGCAGGCCGGCCCGCTCGTCCAGCAGGCCAAGCAGTTCGGCCAGCGGGGCGGCGGGATTGCGCGGCTTGCCGTCGCGGATGCCCTCGCCCACGTACGACAGGTGCAGCACCTCGCGCGCGGCCATCACGGTTTCCAGGAACAGGTAGCGGTCGTCGTTGCGCACGTCGCGGTCGCCCAGCCGGCGATGGCGCTGCATCAGGTCCAGCCCCGCATCGCCCGCCATGCGCGGGAACTCGCCGTCGTTGAGGCCGAGCACGGCGATCACCCGGAACGGGATCGCGCGCTGGGGCACCATGCCGCAGAAGGTGACGCCGCCGAGCAGGAAGCGCTGGCGCTCCGGCGCCGCCGCGAGGCGCTCGCGCAACGCCTCGCGCACCACCGGGAAATCGAGCAGCGGATCGAGCCCGCAATCGGCGGTCTCCAGCTTGGTCGCCTGCAGGAACCGGCGCAGCAGGGACAGCGCCTCGACCGCCTCGCGGTCGCGCGGGTCGATGCGGAACAGCGCGTCGAGCAATTGCTCCAGCCGGTTCGCCCAGGCCGAGGCGGTGCGCGGCGTGGCGGCGTCGCGGTGCAGTTCGGCCAGCGTCAGCAGCAGCCGGTCCAGTGCGCCCAGCGCCGCGGCCTGCGGGCCGTGCACGCCTTCCACCGGCCACAGTTCACCATCAGGCAAGGTCCACCCTTGTTCCGCCTCCGCCGCGCCCGGCTCGGCCTCGCCCAGCACGTAGCCGGCGAGCAGGCGGTCCATGCCCCAGGCGAAGGTGTATTCGTCGATGCCGGGCACGCCGAAGCCTTCGCGGAAGGCGCCGTCCAGCGCCCACGCCACGCGGCTCTGGCGCAGCCAGCGGGCCAGCGTGTCGAGGTCGCCCTCGTCCAGCCCCAGCGCACGCGCCACCTCCGGCACCTGCATGAGGTCGAGCAGCTCGGGCGCGGTGAGCCGCGATTCGGGCACCGACAGCAGGCGGCTGAACGCGTTCAGCATCGGATGCGTGCGCGCCACCGCGACGTCGGCCAGGTGATAGGGCAGCGGCCCCTGGTGGCGGCCGGCCTCGCCGAACACCGCCGGCAGCAGCGGCACGTAGGCGGCGATGTCCGGCGCCATCACCACGATGTCGGACGGCTTCAGGTCCGGCCGCGCGGACAGCTCGTTCAGCAGCGCGTCGCGCAGCACTTCCAGCTCGCGCAGGCGGGTATGGCACAGGTGCACGCGCAGCGAGCGGTCGGCAAGCGCCGCCGGCACGCCGTCGCGCAACGGCTGCAGCAGCGACGGATCGAGCTGGCGCATGCTTTCCTGCAGGCGCTGCAACAGGCCGTCGCCCTCGCCTTGCTGCGGCGCCTCGTCCTGCCAGTGGCGCACGTCCATGCGGATGGCGTCGTCGAACGCCTGCAGGTTGAGCATGAAGTGCTGGCCCATGCGACCCCAGCTCGCCAGCAGCGGATGGCCCATCTGCAGGAAGAACTGCTCGGAGGCGTCGCTGAAATCGACGCGCTGCGCCTGCTCGCGCAACTGTTCGCGCTCGCCGCGCAGGCCGGCCCAGAACTCGCGGCAGGGATCGGGCACGTACAGGATCACCGGTCGCAGCCGCGCCACCGCGCGCAGCAGCGCCAGCTCCGCCGGCGCCAGGTGGCTGACGCCGAAGATGTGCAGCGGCTCGCCGGTGGCCTGGCGCTGCGGGTGGCGCGCCAGGTGGCGCACCAGCGCCTCGACCCGCTCGCCGCGGTGCGGCAGGCCGATCGCCGTGCGCAACTGCCGCCACAGCGGCGCCATGAAGGTGGGTTCCGGCACGTCGTCGCGGCCGCGCTCCCAGGCGTGCAGCCAGTCCGGCCGGTACACCAGGTATTGCGTGTAGAGCCGCGCCAGGCGGTCGGCGAGCTGGTAGCGGCGGCGCGCGGCATCGCCGCCGGCCAGATAGGCGCCGACCTGCGCGTCGGCGACCTCCGGCAGCAGTTCGTGGATGCGCCAGCGCAGGCGGTCGCGCCGGTACGGCGCCAGCGCCACCGCCGCCGCGCCGAGTTCGCTCTGCGCCAGCTCGTCCAGCCACAGGCTGGGCAGGCTGATGCGCAGGTTCGCCACGATGCCGCCCGGCCCGCGCCGGCGCGCCAGCGCGGCCGACAGCCAGTGGCGCATGCCCGGATGCGCGGCGATCACCGTCTGCGGCGCCAGCACGTGCGCCGGCGGCACGCTGTCCAGCAGTTGCTGCAGCGGATCGAGCAGGGCTTCGAGCCGGCTGGCCCGGTACACCACCAGGCCGTCGGTCAGGTCATCGGTCAACGCGTTCGGCATCGGCAGATGATAGCGGCGCGCGGTCGCAGCGCCTGCGATGCGGGGCGGTCATTCCCCGTCCAGGTGGAAGGGAATTTCGTAGACGTCGGATCGCCCGCGCTGCGCCTCCGACCGCTTGCCGGAGAACAGCAGCACGCCCGGCCGCCGCGGATCGATCGCCGGCCCCATCGCCCAGCCACCGGCGGCATTGACGCTCTCGCCGATCCGGCGCGGCGCGTGGTAACCGCCATCCTTGCCGCGCAGCGCGAACCACAGCTCGCTCGGGTCCTTGTCGACGTCGGCGGCATGCGTATAGACCAGGCCGCGACCGCCGGCGACGAAGGTGGCGTCGAACTCGTCCTGCGCGGTGTTCACCTCGCCCGGCAGCGGCACGGCCGGCTGCCAGGCGCCGTCGCGCCACGTGCTGAGGAACAGGTCGTGCCTGCCACGACCGCCGCGGCCGTCGGTGGCGAACAGCAGTTGGCTGCCGTCCGGCGAGGGCGGCGGCGCCCATTCGTCGCCGGCCGAGTTGATCGCCGGCCCGGCGTTGCGCGGCGTGCCGAAGCGCGCCGTGCGCGGATCGAAATCCACGCTCCAGATATCGTCGCCGCCCTGGCCGCCGGGACGGTCGGAGAAGAACCACACGGTGTGGCCGTCGGCGCCGAAGGCGGGATCGAACTCGTGCGCCGGCGTGTCGAACGGCACCGGCTGCGGCGCGCTCCACTGGCCGCCGCGGCGGCGGATCATCCAGATGTCCCAGCCGCCCGGCCCGCCCGGGCGGTCGACGCTGCCCCAGAGCACCGTGTCGCCATCGGGGCTGACCGCGACGCGAACCTCGGAGTATTGCGTCGATACGCGATCGGGCTGGTACAGCGTCGCCGGCCCGTCGAACGACAGCGGCGAAGCCGTCTGCGCTACGGGCGAAAACGCCAGCACCTGGTCGGTATAGGTCTCGACCACGGCGCTGAAGGGGCGATTGTTCGCGTCGAACAGCAGCGCGCGGTGGCGCAGTACCTCGTGCGGTATCGCTAGCGCGCCGCCATTGGCCGGCACCGGTGCGGCCCGCATCTCCCAGCCCGCCGGCAATGGCGACCACAACAGCTCGGCGTCCAGCGTCTTGCGGCGGAAATGCAGCGGCAGCACCACCTTGCCGAACGGCGTGTCGGTGTCGTCGAGCGTGCGGTTCATCGCCGCGGTCAGCCGCGCCGGCAGATACCAGTTGTCCGCCTCGGACAGCACATGATCGCCGCAGGCCAACTGCACGCGGCGATACTTCACCGGCTCGTCCGCACCGATCATCAGCCGCGCGCGCAGGTCCGGCGGCAACGGCTTGGCCTGCCCGCGCACGCGACGCGCCACCACCTTCGCCGGCGCGGCCATGCCATGCGCGCCGCACCATCGCTCCAGCGTCAGCGTGGCGCTGTCGTGGCTGAGCAGGTCGGCGTTGAGGGTCTGCAGCAGCGCCAGCGCCCTCAGGCGCTGGCCGAAATCGTCCACTCCGACCGGAGTCGCCCTGTCCGCCGCCATGGCAGGCAAGGACAGCATGAACAGGGTCAAGGCCAATCGCACGGTGATCCTCGTCGCCATCCGCAACAACGGCGGGAAGCGTAACCGATCCGCAAGCGACAAGCCCCGGCGTGGCCGGGGCTCAAGCCATGCCTCAAGGCAATAGTCACCTTGTGCGATACGCCCTCACGAACACGCCCATGTCATCGAACTCGATCTTGTTCTCGCGCAGCCAGAAGATCGCCGTGCAATTGTCGCTGTCGAGCAGGAACACCTTTCCCGGCAGTTCTGCATCTTCGCGGGTCGCCCCCGCGTTGGCGCGCAACTCCACGGCACTATCCACTTCCCGCAGCCTGAACCCCTTGTAGGCCGTACATCGGTTCCCGTCGAAGTCGATGCCATGGGTCGTGATCTCCATGAGCTTGCCCAGCAACTCCTTGGCATGAGGTATTCCGCCGCCCTCGGTTGCGTAGCCGACGACCTCAGTCACCATCCATCGCCCTTCGAAATCCTTCTTCGTCGGGGATGCGGCCGGGGATGACTGCTGGGCCAGGCAGGCTCCCGAGAAAGCCCAAAGTGCGACGACAATCTTCTTGCCGAACATCAGGGCTCCCCCTGGGAGAACGGTGCCGACTCACGGTTGCGACGATTGACCAGTCCGCGACTGAGCCTCGCGGCTTCAGTGGCATGCCCGTGCCTGTCCCTCGGAGTGACCATGACGTTGCTTCTCATGCGCCGGGCCACGGCGGCGGTCTCCCGTATTCGCCGGATCCAGCGCATGCCGGGTGTTGGTGGAGTTATAGGCGAACGATACAGCAGCATCGAATTGGGCTTGGGTGAGTGCCCGCCGGGTCACCGTCGCACGCACGATACGCTCGGCCTCCCTTACGCGCGCAGACAATAACGCGTTCACTTGCTCGGGAAGAACGGCGCGCCGTAACTCCTCCGGAGTGCAAGGCCCATAGTGTGCATGCGTTCCGACACCCAGGTGCAGTTGTTTCCGGTGTCGTCGTAATAATGCATCACGACACCTTCATTCGTACGAAGCGCCGCGTAACCCGCAGCACTGAGGCGCATGTTTTCGTTTGCCATGGACAACATCCTGTCGTCAAAAGGGTTGCCGAGTTTCGGCACCCCTTTCTTCCAGCGTCAAGCCAGGGAAATGGGTACTGTGAAGTAGCCGGGGAAAATGCCTGGCAGCACTCTCAACCCATCACTCGCAGACAATCATTGGCTCGTGGGCACGGTTACAACCCCTTCGCCGCCTGCGCCACCGCACGGAACAGCGCGCGGCCTTTATTCATGGTCTCCTCCCACTCGGCGGCGGGGTCGGAGTCGTAGACGATGCCGGCGCCGGCCTGCACGTGCAGGCGGCCGTCCTGGATCACCGCGGTGCGGATCGCGATGGCGGTGTCGGCGTCGCCCCACCAGCCGATCCAGCCGATCGCGCCGGCGTAGATGTTGCGCTTGTACGGCTCCAGCTCCTGGATGATTTCCAGCGCACGGATCTTCGGCGCGCCGCTGAGCGTGCCGGCCGGGAAGGTGGCCTTGAGCACGTCCATGTAGCCGAGGCCCGGCTTCGCGGTGCCCTGCACCTGCGACACGATGTGCATCACGTGCGAGTAGCGCTCCACCACGAAGGATTCGCTCACCTCCACGCTGCCGGTCTCGCTGATCCGGCCGATGTCGTTGCGGCCCAGGTCGATCAGCATGACGTGCTCGGCGCGCTCCTTCGGGTCGGCCAGCAGCTCGGCCTCCAGCGCCTTGTCCTCCTCCTCGGTGGCGCCGCGCTTGCGCGTGCCGGCCAGCGGGCGCACCAGCACCTTGCCGTCCTTGAGCCGCGCCAGGATCTCCGGCGAGGAACCGACGATCTGGGTCCCGCCGAGATCGACGAAGTACATGTACGGCGACGGGTTCAGCGCGCGCAGCGCGCGGTAGACATCCACCGGCCGCGCATTGAAGCCCACGCTGAGGCGCTGCGACGGCACCACCTGGAAGATGTCGCCGGCGCGGATGTACTCCTTCGCGCGCTCGACCATCGCCTCGAATTCTTCCCGGGTGAACGACGACTTGAAGTCGCCCTCGTCCAGCGCGGTGGACTGGGTGAGCTGCGGGTACGAGGCACCGCCCTGGCGAAGCCGATAGACCAGCGCGTCGAGCCGGCGCTGCGCCTCGGCGTATGCCTGCGGCTGCGCCGGGTCGGCATGCACGATCAGGTACAGGCGGCCCTTGAGGTTGTCGAACACCGCGACCTCTTCGGCCAGCATCAGCAGCACGTCGGGCGTGCCCAGTTCGTCGGGGCGGTCCCACTGCGCCAGCCGCGGCTCGATGTAGCCGATCGTCTCGAAGCCGAAATAGCCGACCAGGCCGCCGCTGAACGCGGGCAGTTGCGGCAGCCGCGGCACGTCGTACTGCGCGCGCAGCTTCTCGATCTCGCCGAGCGGGTCGTCGAGATGGCGGCGCTCGACGACCTCGCCCGAATCCTCCACTTCCAGCTCGTGGCCGCGCAGGCGGTACACGCGCCGGGCCGGCAGGCCGATGATCGAATAGCGTCCCCAGGTGGCGCCGCCCTCGACCGACTCGAACAGGAAGGTGTACGGGCCGTCGGCCAGCTTCAGGTACACCGACAGCGGCGTGTCGAGGTCGGAGAACACCTCGCGCACCAGCGGGATGCGCGTATGCCCTTGCGCGACCAGCGCGTCGAACTCGTCTCGGGAAATCACGTGGGGAATCCGGATGGCCAAACGGAGGAGCGGCCATTGTAGGGGCAGCGACGGAAAACCGGGCGAGGTCCGGCGTTTCCGCGTTGCGCGGCATCGCGCCAATGGCGGCACGGACGCCGCAAACGCCGTCCGCAGTCCCCCGAGATACGGTACGAACCCGGCATGAAATGCGCGGCAGCTTCCGGCTGGCCGCGATGGCATCCAGCCCCGAAACGGGCCTCAGGCCAGCCGCTGGCGCGGCATGTGGTGCAGCAGCAGGCTGAAGGCCACGCCGCTGCCGTCGTCGAGATTGCGCGCGGCGGCCACGCCGCCGTGGCGCTCGGCCACCAGCCGCACCACGTACAGGCCCAGGCCCAGGTGCGGCGCGTCGCCGGGGGTGGCCTTGTCGCGCAGGCTCACCAGCGAATCGAACAGCCGTCCCTGCATCGCCGCCGGCAGCGGCGGGCCCTGGTTGGCCAGCTCGATGGTGGCGCCCCGGGCCTCCGGCCGCAGGCTCAGGCGCAGCCAGCCGTCGGCCGGGGTGAACGACAGGGCGTTGTCGAACAGCTTGTCCAACGCCTGCGCCACCAGTTCCGGCGCGCAATGCATGCGCAGCGGCGCGGCGGGCAGCTCGCACTCGATCCGGCGCGACCCGGCCAGCGGGCGGTACGCCTCGGCGCAGCCGCGCACCACTTCGCGCAGGTCGACGTCCTCCGGCTCGGCGGCGGCGATCGCGCGCTCCATCCGGCTCGCCTCGCTCATCGCGCGCACCAGGGTGCCGAGCCGCGCGACGCCGTCGTGCGCGCGGGCCAGGTAGGGGCGCACTTCTTCCGGCAGCGGGCGGCTGGCCTGCAGCGCGTGCTCCAGGTTGTCGAGCGAGGACTTCACGATCGCCAGCGGCGTGTTCAGCTCGTGCGACAGCTTGGAGGCGAGCGTGCGCAGGTAGTCGGTATAGCCGCCGACCACCTCGAACAGGCGTTCGAAGCTGCGCGCGAGGTCGCCCAGCTCGTCCTCGGCCGCGGTCATCGGGAAGCGGCCCTTGTCGAACAGCCCGTCCAGGCGCCCGTCGTTGAGCTGCGCGCGCTCGGCCGCGTCGCGCAGCCGCCCCAGCCGCAGGCTGAGCCGCGTGGCGAACGCGAGCAGGATGCCGCCGGCGACCAGCAGCACGCCGAAACTCGTCAGCAGCAGGCCGAGCAGGGCGCGATTGGCCAGCAGCGGCACCGCGCGGCTGGCCTGCTCCAGCAGCAATACGCCGCGCACTTCGCCCGGCGGACCGACCGGCACGGCCGCGGCCAGCACCACGCTGCCGCGCGCCTCGCCGTCGCGCCATACCGTCGCCGGCTCGCCGGCGGCGGCCCGGCGGATCTCCGGCAGGTCCAGCCGCGGCGCATCCTGGGTCCACAGCTCGGCCGGCTCCAGCCGGTTCGCCAGCAGCGAGCGGTAGACCAGCGAGGCGAACCAGCCGGGCTGGGCGCCGCCGGCGACCGCCGCGCCCAGCCGGCCGCTCTGCGCCAGCAGCCAGCCCTGCGGCGCCAGCAGCCGCGCCTGCACGCCGTCCGGCGCCAGTTGCACCAGCTCCGTGGCCAGGCGGCCCGAGTAGTGCCACAGCGGCCGGCTGTCGGCGGCCAGCGGATCGCCGCCGGCCGCCGCGTCGTAGATGCCCAGGCCGAGCCGGTCCAGCGGCAGGTCGCGCGGCAGGCGCAGCTCGACCCGGTAGCCGCTGCCGTCTTCCTGCCATTGCGCGGGGAGCTGCGCCGGCAGGCCGTCGACCGGCGGGTCGATCAGGCGCGCCATGAACGGCCCCGGCGCCGCGCTGGCCAGCAGGTAACGCTGGTGGCGGCCGTCCCGCTCCAGGCGCAGGATCAGGTGGTCGGCGCGCAGGGCGTCGGCGTCCGCCGCATCGGCGCGGCTGCGGCGGGCGCTGCGCACCTGCGCGTAGAGGTAGCGCCAGTCGGCGTCCTCGGCCAGCAGCAGCTTGCCGTTCGCGCCCAACGGCTGGCTCCACGGCGTCAGCGGCGCCCAGTCGTCGCCGTAGCCGTCGACGGTGATCGGATTCAGCGCCTGCTGCACGTACCAGCCCTGCGCGCCCACCGGCAGCGCCGCGCCGGTCACCACCAGGCTGCGCGCCACCGCGCCGGCCGAGGCCACCAGCGCCTGCTCCTGGCCCTCGCGCAGCAGCAGTTCCATCTGTCGCACGTACAGCCAGCCGGCCACCGGCAGGGCCAGCGTGCACAGCGCAACCAGCAGCAACTTGTGGCGCAATGTCACCGATGCAGGCCCACGGCTGGACGCTCAGCCGCCATGCACGGGCGGAGCTGGCCCGCGTGCATAGCGCGAAGCCACCACCACCCGCATGAAGTCGTCGAGCAGCGCGCGCCGCTGCGGATCGTCGTGCGCCAGCGCCATCGACCAGCTCAGGCGCACGCCCGTGGCCTGGCCCGGGTCGCAGAACGCGACCACGTCATCGATGCGGTCGGTGCCCTGGTAGACGGCCACCTCGCACTGCATGGCGCGATGGCGCAGCGGGAAATCGCCCGCCTTCGCCGCCGGGTCGCGCTGCAGGAAACGCTTGCGGTCGGCTTCGAGTTCGGCGGCCAGGGTCGGCAGCTTGCGCGGCCACACGTTGAGCACCATCACCCGCTGCGGTTCGCCGGTCCATTCGCCCCGGTAGAGCACCGCATCGACGCCGATCGCGCGCGCGTAGAGGCAGCAGTCGCGCGTCCAGCCGGCCGGCGTGGCGGCGTCGATCGTCCAGGCCGGTACGGCACCGTCGCCCGCGCCGCGGGCCAGCGGCCCGGCCGCCGCCGGCCCGTCCGCGGCCTGCGCCGAAACGCAGAACGCGAGCCATGCGCATGCCAGCCACAGACAATGCCTCACGGCTTCCACCGGTAGCCCACGCCGTGCACCGTCTCGATCGCGTCGAACTCCGGCGCCACCGCGATGAATTTCTTGCGGATGCGCTTGATGTGCGAGGTGATGGTGGCGTCGTCCACCACCAGCTCCGCCTCGCGCATCAACTGGTCGCGGTTCTTCACGTGGCCGGGGAAGCGCACCAGGGTGTGCACCATCCAGAACTCGGTGACGGTGAGCGGGATCTCGGCATCGTTCCAGGTGATGCGCATGCGCTCGGATTCGAGCTTGAGCGGGCCGTGCTCGATCACCGTCTCGCTCGACGCCGGCGCCTTCAGCGACTCGATGCGGCGGAACAGCGCGGCGATCCGCGCGGCCAACTGGTGCAGGCTGGTGTCCTTGCTGAGGTAGTCGTCGGCGCCCAGGCGCAGGCCGGAGATCACGTCGAAGTCCGAGTCGCGCGCGGTGAGGAAGATGATCGGCAGGGTGGCCGACTTCGCGCGCAGCTCGCGGCACAGGTCGAAGCCGCCCTCCGGCTCGTCGCCGAGGCCGATGTCGATGATCACCAGTTCCGGCAGCTTCATGGCGAACGCGGTGGACGCCTCCTGCCGCGAACCGTAGCCGCGCGTGTCGTAGCCGAAGCGGTTCAGCGCCTCGACGTAGTTGGCGCGGATCAGCGGTTCGTCCTCGACGATGGCAATGCTGCGGCCCATGGCTGGCTCCCTGTTGGATGGTGCGCAGGGTGCTATGCGCGTCCGCGGCGCGCAAGCCGCGCGCCGCAGGTGCCCGCGTTTTGCCCGATCAGGCCCGCGCTTCGCCCGTCCGGCGTCGCTGCGCGCGCCCGGCCGGGCGGTTCCATGGAGCCATTCCTCGGAGGCAGCCATGATCGACACCGCCAAGCCCGATCCCAATGCCGAACTGCACCACTTCGAGCCCTTGCGCGTGGTACTGGCGCTGGGCGCCCTGCTGCTGGGACTGGTCGCCTGCTTCCATTGAAGCAGGCCATATCGCCGGTTCGGCCATCCCGTTTGCCGTGGAAGCACCGTCGCGCAGGGAAGCGCGACGGGTGCCGCTACCGGTCATGGATTCCCGCGAGGCCCTCCGTTGGCCGATCGTTCCTTCCCCCTCCCTGGCGAGGGGATTTTTTTGCCGGTTATCGCTTGCCGCCATCCTGCCTTGCCGGGCTGGCGACCGGCAACAGCGGACCGACGGTGACCTGGCCTTCCAGGCCGTCGAACAGCCTGCCTGCATAGCTGTCCAGGCGATGGATCACGGTGGTTGCCTCCATGCCGCCGGGGCAGCCGCTCGAGAGCTGGAGCGACGATAGCGGCTGACTGATCTTCGGGCTGGGGAGTGGCGCGATGGTGCGCGACGTCAGGCCGGCAATGCAGGTACGGCGGCCGGACGTCGCGCCGTCGAGCAGTTGCGCGCGTTCGTTCCGGAAGCGTCGTTCGGCGCGTCTCGCGGCGCGTGCGTCGCCGTAGGTGGGCAGCATTTCCTTCCATAGGGCGTTGGCCTTCGCCTGCTCGGCCGGCGAGGCCTGCTCCCAGGCCGAACGCAGCACCGCCTGGTAACTGGGATCATGGCGCTCCCGCGCCAAACCGAGCCAGGCCAGGCCCCGCGGCCGGTCCTGCGCGACGATGTCGCCCTTGAAGTAGCCCACGCCCAGCGTGAACTGCGCCGGCTTGCTGCCCCAGGTGGCGGCCAGCTTGAGCATTTCCACGCCGCTCGCATCCCGATGGTTGGCCAGGTCGCGGGCACCGACGCAGTAGTAGTACACGCCGGGGAGGAAACGCTCCAGCCCGGGGAAGCATTCGAGCTTGCCGAGCTCTTCCAGGCTGACGCCGCTCCCGGCGGCCTGGTCCGGCTGGCCCGTGGCCGTACTTGCCTGCGCGCCTGCAAGCGCGGCGGATCCCAGCACGAAGGCAACCGCCATCATCCGTCTCTTCATCGCCTGTATCTCCTTCACAGAACCCCGCCCTCCCGGATGGACGAAGCGTACCCCTTTATGACGCGCCGATCGAAAAATTCTGCTCCGATCGCGGAACCAACCGGCAGCGGGCCGGTCCACCTTGGTGGCGGGCGTCCATTGCCGTGGAACACCGCCGCTGCCGACGTTCCTGGCAGCGGTGGAAACGCCTGCCATGGTGGTCTCCTCACGCGTCATCCGACGACGCTTATCCCGGCGCAGCCTGCTGCGCCGGGATCTTCTTGTACCATCGACCGGAGCAGCGGCGGAACGGGACGGGCGGCATGGCCGTCGAGGCGCCGCCTCGCGGGCCGCAACGGCTCAGGCCAGGTTCTGCCGCATGCGCTGGATCGCCTCGCGGTAATCCGGGGCGCCGAAGATCGCCGAGCCGGCCACGAAGGTGTCGGCGCCGGCGGCGGCGATCTCGCCGATGTTGGCGATGCCGACGCCACCGTCCACTTCAAGCCGGATCGCGCGTCCGCTCTCGTCGATGCGCCGGCGCACCTCGCGCAGCTTGTTGAGCGCCTCGGGAATGAACTTCTGCCCGCCGAAGCCGGGGTTGACCGACATGATCAGCACCAGGTCGAGCTTGTCGAGCACGTGGTCGAGCCAGTTCAGCGGCGTGGCGGGATTGAACACCAGCCCGGCCTGGCAGCCCGCGTCCTTGATCAGGCCGATGGTACGGTCGACGTGCTCGCTCGCCTCCGGGTGGAAGCTGATCAGGCTGGCGCCGGCCTTGGCGAAGTCCGGCGCGATGCGGTCGACCGGCCTGACCATCAGGTGCACGTCGATCGGCGCGCTGATGCCGTAGTCGCGCAGCGCCTCGAGCACCATCGGGCCCATGGTGAGGTTGGGCACGTAGTGGTTGTCCATCACGTCGAAGTGCACCCAGTCGCCGCCGGCCGCGAGCACCCTGGCGGTGTCTTCGCCCAGCCGCGCGAAGTCGGCGGAGAGGATGGAGGGGGCGATGACGGGCGGCTGCTTGCTCATGGGGTCGGGATTCGGGATTCGGGATTCGGGATTCGGGAAGCGTAACACCCGCCGATTCCCTATTCCCGATCATCCACGTCCTGGATGCGGCCTACTTGAAGCCGCGCTCGGACTTGATCCGCTCGTAGGCCGCATTGATCTCGCTGGCGCGCGCCTCGGCGCGCTTGCGCATGTCTTCCGGCAGGTCGCCCAGGCGGTCGGGGTGGTGTTCGGAAATCAGCTTGCGATAGGCGCGCTTCACCGCGCGGTCGTCCACGCTGCGCTGGATGCCGAGCACGGCGTAAGGGTCCGGACCCTGCGTATTGCGCTGCGGCGGCACATAGCCGCCACCGGAGCCATGGCCGCGCCCGCGGCTGCCGCCGCCTGTGGCGTTCCAGGCGTAGCCCTTCATCGCCATCAGCGCCATCAGCTCCATGTCGCTGATGCGCAGCGCGAAGGCGAGCTGGCGCAGCAGGGCCATCTTTTCCGGCGGCGGGTTGCCCTCGGCCAGTACGGTCTCGATCACCACGTCGAGCACCGGGAAGGCATGGTCGCGGCGCAGGCCGACCCATCGGCGCAGGCCTTCGATCGCCGGCGTCACGTCGAACTCGGGCTGCTTGCCGCTGTTGAAGCTGGCCACCGCCTGCTTGCGCTGCTCGGCGTCCAGGCCCATCCGCGTCATCAGCCGCTCGGCGATCGCGATTTCCGCCTCGGACACGCGGCCGTCGGACTTCGCCACCGCGCCGAGCAGGGCGAACAGCGGGCCGATGAATCCGCCCACCTCGGGCGTGGCGCGGTAGCGCTGGCTCTGGCGCAGGCTGTCGATGACGAAGCCGACGATGCCGCCGACGATCGCGCCGGGCAGGCCATGGCCGAGGATCAGGCCGAAGAAGGCCAGCATCAGGGTCCAGGAGAAATTCATGGCGCGGCCTGCGGCGCCTGCGCGCTGTACCAGCGGGCCAGCGCGTCCAGGTCGGCGTCGGAGACCGGTCCGATCGCCGCACGCATCAGCGGCGCGTTGCGGCGGCCGTCGCGGTACTGCTTCAGCGCCTCGCGTAGGTAGTCCAGCTTCTGGCCCGCCAGGTTCGGCGCGCCCGGGACCTGCGCCTGGCCGGTCTCCCCATGGCAGGCCGCGCACAGGCCCAGCCGCGCCGGCCTGGCCGGTACGTCGGCCGGTGCGGCGGCGAGAGCTGGCAGGCTGGCGGCCAGAAGTGCCGCGATCAGTACGGTTCGCATCGGCAACACATGGGGCTAAAGGTCGGGGATTCTAGCAGCGCGCCCGGCCGCGCGCCGGCAGCCGCTACAATAGGCCGCTCCCCATCCGCGGAACCGCCGTCGTGCCGACCACCCTGCTGCAATCGAACCTTCCCGGCCTCGAACTGATCCATCGCGGCAAGGTGCGCGACGTCTACGCGCTGCCCGGCAACCGCCTGCTGATCGTGGCGACCGACCGCCTGTCCGCCTTCGACGTGGTGCTGCCCGATCCGATCCCCGGCAAGGGCGAGATGCTCACGCAGATCTCCAACTTCTGGTTCGACAAGACCGCGCACCTGGTGCCCAACCACCTTCTGCACACGCCGCTGGACGAGGTGCTGCCGGCCGGCACCGAGCTGGCGCTGTACGCCAGGCGCGCGGTGGTGACGAAGCGGCTGAAGCCGGTGCCGGTGGAGGCGATCGCGCGCGGCTACCTGATCGGCTCCGGCTGGAAGGACTACCGGCGCAGCGGCGCGGTATGCGGGATCGCCCTGCCGGCCGGCCTGCAGCAGGCCCAGCAGCTGCCCGAGCCGATCTTCACGCCCTCGACCAAGGCCGCGGTGGGCGACCACGACGAGAACGTCAGCTTCGACGCGGTGGTGGCCGCCGTCGGCAGCGAGCTGGCCAACCAGGTGCGCGACGCCACCCTGGCGATCTACCGCTGGGCGGCGGCCTATGCGGCCGAACGCGGCATCATCCTGGCCGACACCAAGCTCGAGTTCGGCACCGACGAGGACGGCAGGCTGTACGTGATGGACGAGATGCTCACGCCGGACTCCTCGCGCTACTGGCCGGCCGACGGCTACCGCGTCGGCATCAGCCCGCCCAGCTACGACAAGCAGTTCGTGCGCGACTACCTGGAGACGCTGGACTGGAACAAGACCGCGCCCGGCCCGCACGTGCCGGCCGAGGTGATCGCCGGCACCGCCGCGAAATACGCCGAGGCGCTGCAGAAGCTGGCCGGCATCCGGCTGGACTGATGGACGCCCGGCTCACGCTCGCCGTCGCGATCGTCGCCGAGGTGATCGGCACCAGCGCGCTGAAGGCGTCCGCGGGCTTCAGCCGGCCCTGGCCCAGCCTGGTGGTGCTGGCCGGCTACGGCACCGCGTTCTATTTCCTCAGCCTCGCGTTGCGGCAGATCCCGGTCGGCGTAGCCTATGCGGTGTGGTCCGGCGCCGGCACCGTGCTGATCGCGCTGGTCGGCGTGGCGCTGTTCCGCCAGAAGATCGACCTGGCAGGCATGCTCGGCATCGCACTGATCGTCGCCGGCGTGCTGGTGCTCAACCTGCTATCCAAATCGAGTGCCCATTGACGGCACGCCACGACCGGGGAGTTCATCGATGCGTACCATGCAAAGCTGGCTCGACAGCTACAGCGCCGACCATCAGAACCCGACCAACCAGCGCCTGCACTGGATCTGCGTGCCGCCGATCGTGTGGACCGTGATCGCGCTGCTGTGGACCGTGCCGGTGCCCGCGGCCTACGCGCGGCCTGGCGCCTGGGCGGTGCTGGCGATGTTCCTCGCCTTCGTGTGGTACTGGAAGCACTCGCGCCGGCTCGGCATCGCGCTGCTGCTCGCCTTTGCCGTGCTGGCGCTGTTCACCGCCTTCCTGTTCGAGCGGCTGGGCGCGGCGAACCTGCGCTGGCTGGCGCTGGCGGTGTTCGTGCTCGCCTGGATCGGGCAGTTCGTCGGGCACAAGTACGAAGGGCGCAAGCCCAGCTTCCTCACCGACCTCTCCTACCTGCTGATCGGCCCGGCATGGCTGATGGAAAAGCTGCTGCGCAAACTGGGATTCAAAGCACTCGCATGACCACCTTCCTCACCCTGCTCAGCAGCCTGCTCTGGTGGGTGCTGTACAGCTCGATCTTCGCGCTGTTCTTCGCCCTGATCGCCTACGCCATGCTGCGCTGGACCGAGCGCAGCAACGTGGTGTTCAACCGCGTCTACCTCGCCTGCCTGCTGTGGACCATGGCCGGCCTGCTGCTGGTGGCCGGCGTGGCGATGCACGAGGGCCACGTGAAGCCGCCGTACGCGCCACTGCTGGCCTCCGGCACGCTGCGCTTCGCGCTGGTGCTGGACATGCTGGTCGGCGCGTTCCTGCTGTGGCGGCTGATCCCGCGCGTCGACGCGCGGCGGATCCGCCCGACCAGCGCCTGCATGGCGGTGGCCGCGGTGATGGCGATAGCGTTCGGCGTGGCGACCAGCCTGGCGACCTGAACGGCCCGCGCCTGTCTCCAGGCGCGAGACGGGTGCACGCTATACCTCCGGCCCGCTTCCGGAACCACGCATGAGCCTGCGCAGCCTGTTCATCGACTTCAACAGCTACTTCGCCTCGGTCGAGCAGCACGAGGCGCCGGAACTGCGCGGGCGGCCGGTGGGCGTGGCGCCGGTGGAGGCGGAGACCACCAGCCTGATCGCCGCCAGCTACGAGGCCAAGGCCTTCGGCGTGGGCACCGGCACGCAGGTGCGCGAGGCGCGCCGGCTGTGCCCCGGCATCGCCATCGTCACCGCCCGGCCCGAGCGCTACGTGGCCTGGCACAACACGCTGAAGGAAGCGATCGACCACGCCATCCCGATCGACCACGTCGGCTCCATCGACGAGATGGCCTGCGAGCTGGTCGGCCGCCAGCGCCGCCGCGAAGAGGCCGAGCGGATCGCGCGGCAGGTCAAGGCGGAGATCGCGCGCGCCGCGCCCGGCGGCGCGATCCGCTGCTCGATCGGCATCGCGCCCAATCCTTTCCTGGCCAAGACCGCCTCGGACATGGTCAAACCCGACGGGCTCACCGTGATCGAGCAGGCCGACCTGCCGCATGCCCTGCACGGCCTGGCGCTGCGCGACCTGTGCGGCATCGGCGCCTCGATGGAAGCGCGCCTGCACGACGAGGACATCGACACGGTGGCCGAACTCACCGCCGCGTCCAAGCTGACCCTGCGCCGCGCCTGGGGCGGCATCGAGGGCGAGCGCATGTGGGGTCTGCTGCGCGGCGCCTGGCTGCCCGCCGCGCCCACCGAGCGCGGCTCGCTCGGCCACTCGCACGTGCTGGGGCCGGAACTGCGCACGCCCGACGGCGCGCTCGCCGTGCTCAAGAAGCTGCTGGTGAAGGCGGCGATGCGGTTGCGCCGCGACGGCCTGCTGGCCGGCGCGATGGCCGTGCGCATCCGCTTCATCGGCGTCGAGCGGCGCTGGGAAGGCGACCTGGCCTTCGATCCCACCGACGACAGCCGCGAGCTGCTGCACCTGCTCAACCTGGCGCTGGACCGCGAGCGCCGCCCCGGACAGGCCCTGCCCGGCCGCGCGCGCGCCGTGCCGCTGTCGGTGAGCGTCACCCTGCACCGCCTGGCCGAGCACGGCCAGACTAGCGGCTCGCTGTTCGCGCCGGATATCGCGCAGCGCCCGGTGGATGCGGTGGTCGACCGGATCAACGCCAAGTTCGGCCTCAACAAGGTCTACTTCGCCGGGATGCAGGCGGCGCTGGCGCACGACGCCGCACCGATGCGCATCCCGTTCAACCGCATTCCCGACGCCGGCGAAAGCGAGGCCGAAGGCAATGCGCTGTGGCTGCAGAGCATCAACCGGTTCAAGGCGATGGCGGAAGGCGAGCACCGCCGGCGCGAGCGCAAGCCGCGCTGACGCTTGCCGGCGACGTCGTCGGGGCCGGCTTCCGGCGCCGGCGGCAGGTTTCGCACCGCGCCTGCGGGCAGCGTCCATCCGGGCGTCTTCTGCTCGGGCTGCGCTTCGCCGCATTACCGCGGGCATGCGCCGTCACGGCTTCCGCAGGGCCTGCGCATTTGCCGCGCGCACGGCCTCGACGAAGCTGCCGAACGGAAGGTCGGTGATGCCGACCAGGCCGACATGGCTGTTCTCGCCATCGAGCAGGCGCCCGCTCACCGGCTGGTCGGCGTACTCGAACCAGTGCGCGCCGACGATGGCCGGATCGCCGGCCGCCGCCGCGACGAAGCGCGCGTAGGCCTCGCCGCGCTGCGCCTCGTTCCATACCGATACCACGCCCTTGCCGAACGGACCGCGGTCGTCGGAGCCGAAATGGAATTCGCTCACCAGCACCGGCTTGTCCAGCGCATGCAGCGCCGCCAGGTCGATGCCGTGCTGCGGCAGGTCGGCGTAGACGTTGAAGCTGACCACGTCGCAATACCGCGCGCAGGCGGCGACGGCTTCGGGCGTGTTCACCGCGAAGCGCCCGCCGAGGAACAGGTGGTGCGGATCGTGCCGGCGGATCGCCTCCGCCACCGTGCGGAAGTAGGCGTCGGCATACCGGCGCAGCCAGGCGCCGTAGTCCGCCGCGATCGCCGGATGCGCCTCGTCCGGCGCCGGTGCGGCGAACCCGGTGGCCTCCAGCGCCTGCCAGTCGCCCAGCGCGATGCCCCAGGCCGAGCCGAGTTTTTCCGGCGCCCCGTATTGCTTCCTCAGCATCGCGATGAACGCCTGCTTGGCCGCGCTGCGCGGCTCGCCGCGCAGGGTGCCCTGCGCCAGCGCCCAGCGTCCCTGCGGGCCGGCGCCGGCCCAGGCCAGCTCATTGTCGGCGAAATAGCCGAGCAGCCAGGGGTCGTCCCGCACGCCCTGCGCCGCCTTGGCCGCCGCAGCTTCGGCGGCCTGGGCGAAGCGCGGGTCGAACGGGTCGGGCATGCGGCCCCAGTAGTCGTAGCCGGTGGCGACGTTGCCGTAGTCGCCGGCGATGTTGATCGAGCGGGTGAATGCCATGCGGTGCGCCCGGGCGACGGCTTCGTCGCTCCAGTTGCCGATGGTGTTGAAGCCCCAGGCCCGCAGGCGCTCCAGCGTGCGGGCGCGCCAGGCCGGTTGCCAGCCGTCGCCGTCGAGGCGCCGCAGGTTGGCCGCGTAGAAATCGAACCAGCGGCCGTGGTCGTAGCCGAGGCCGGCGTTCGCGCCGACGTCGCCATTGCGACTGTCGCCCACGCCGTAGAACCCGGCCCACGGGCCGCTGGCCGGCGGCAGGTCCTTAAACATCCATTCGCGGCCCTCGACGTAGCTGCGTCCGCCGTCCGAAGTCGCCGCATTGACGCCGAGCGAGAAGAACGGATGGCCGTCCGGCGTGACCAGTTGCCAGCGGCCGGCCGATTTTTGCGTGTGGAACCAGCCCGTCCGCTCCAGCGCCTGGCCGTCCATACGTCCGCCGTAGGCGTCCAGGCCGGCCGGCGCCTGCGTCGCCAGGCCGGCCTGGGCGCGGGCCTGAGCCCTGCGCAGGGCTTCGTCGCCATCGATCTTTTCCGGCCATTGCCCGCGCGTGTACTGGCCGTAGCGGTCGACGATGCCGGCATAGGCGGCGTGCAGCGTGGGCGTGCCGGGCACGACGGCGAGCCGGCCGAAACGCAGGGTCTGCACCGCCTGCGGCGCCGGCACGCTGAAACGGATCGCGCCCACCCGGCGCGGGTCCAGCCCGCCCTCCACCGTGGTCGCCAGCACGCGGGAGCCGCCTTCCGCCGCGAACGGCATCGGCGGGCCGGCCTGCATGCCGAAGGCGCGCGGCGAGGTGGCATGCAGCGGGATCGCCAGCGTCTGCGCCGGCCCCGGCGGCAGGCCCACCGTGGCGTGCAGGCGCTGTCCATGCGCTATGCCGTCGATATCGATGCCGAGCGTCACCGCCCAGGGCATCGCGTTCCGTACCTGCACGTGCAGTTCGCCCTGCCCCGACCAGTCCCAGCCACCCTTCGCCGGTTCGACGCCCAGTTGCGGCAAGGCGGACGGCTGGAAGGCATAGCCCTGCAGCGTGGCGCCCTCCCGCGTCGCCTCCGCCGCGCCGCTGCGCTGCACGTGATCGAGCGTGACGCGCGTACCGTCCGCCGGATGGGCCAGGTCGGCCTGCCACGCGCCGTCGCCGGCCTTGCAGGCACCCAGCGCCAGCAGGCAGCACATCCAGGCGAAGGCGATTCGTTTCATGGCGGCCGGGCCCTCGGCGAAAGGGCTCCAGTATGCCGCCGGCCGCTGAAGCCCGGCTTGCCGCCGGGCAGGCCCCTCAGACCATGTTCTGCCGCTCCAGCCAGCGCCAGCCGTAGTAGGCCGGCACGCCGAGCGCGATGATCAGCAGGCTCATGCCGGCATCGCCCGGGTTGTGGATCGCGGTGGCGACGATCACGCCCAGCACCGTGCACACGAAGACCAGCGGCAGCCACGGGTAGAACGGCACCCGGTACGGCGAGGGCTGGTCGGCCAGGTAGCGGCGATACCAGAACAGCGTGGCGATGCCGAAGGCATGCGCCAGCCATTCGCCCACCGTGGTGTAGTCGAGCAACTGGCCGAAGCTGCCCGACAGGGTCAGCACGATCGCCCACACGCCCAGCGTGGCCAGCGCCACCTGCGGCGCGCGGCTGCGCGACTCGATGCGTCCCACCGCGCTGAAGAACATGCCGTCGGCCCCCATCGTCTGCAGCACGCGCGCGCCGCCGGCGATCGCGATGTTGCAGTAGCCGAAGGTGGAGCAGGCGATGCCGAGTGCGATCAGGGTGGAGCCCTTGGCGCCGAACAGGCGCTGCATCAGGTCCGCGGCCGGCGCATGGCTGCTCGACAGGCCGTCATGGCCGAGCCCGGCGAGGTAGGCGAAGTTGACCAGCACGTAGCAGACCATCACCCCGAGCATGCCCAGCCCCAGCGCGCGCGGCAGCGTGCGCTGGGGCTCGCGCACCTCGCCGGCCAGATCGTTGAGGTAGTGGAAGCCGCCGTAGGTGAACAGCACCGGCAGCAGCGCGCCGAACAGCGCGCCCGGCGGCACCGTGCGCACGGTGTCCGGGGTCAGCGCCAGGCCGAGGTGGCCGCGCGCCAGCACCAGGCCGACCACCACCAGCAGCGCGATCGCCGCCAGCTTCAGCACGGTGAAGATGTTCTGCATCCAGGCGCCGGCGCGGATGCCGAACAGGTTCACCCCGACGATGAAGCCGATCGCGCCCACCGCCACCGGCTTGACGAAGATCGCCGGCAGGCCGATCGCGGAGCAGAAGTAGTCGGCGAACGTGGTGGCTACCGCCGCCACGCTGCCGGGGTAGTTGATCAGCGCCATCGTCCAGCCGAACAGGAACGCCGGCAGCTTGCCGAACGCCTCGCGCAGGTAGATGTAGGTGCCGCCGGCCTGCGGGCGCCTTGCGCCCAGCTCGGCGTAGCACAGCACGCCGGCCAGCGTGAGCAGGCCGCCGATCGCCCACAGCGCGAGCAGTTGCGTCCCCGAGGTCGTGCGTTCGGCGATGGTGGACGGCGTGCGGAAGATGCCCGCGCCGATCACGCCGCCGATCACGATCATGGCGGCGTCCCAGGTGCCGAGGCGGCGCAGGTACGAGCTGGAAGAATCGGCGGACATGGAAAGGGGGGGCTTCCTCGCGACGGATCGGTGAACGATAGCGTGACTGGAGGCGCACGGTCACCGCCATGACGATGAACACTCGCCAGGCACGCGGAATCCGTCGTATGTTCGGCCGCCATGAAGCCCCATCCCCCGCGTTCCGAACCCGGCACTTCCACGCACCCGTGGCGCGCCGTGTCGTGGCTGCTCTCGGCAGGCACGCTGGCGCTGGCCGCCTGGCTGCTGCATCGCTACCTGGGCGACCTGCGCTGGCGCGACGTGACGGCATCGCTGGCGCAGATGCCGCGCACGCGGATCGCCATGGCGCTGGCCGCCACCGCCACGAGCCTGGCGATGCTGGCGACTTTCGACGTGCTGGCGACGCGCAGCGCGCTGCCCGGCCGCGTTCCGGTTGCGCTTGCCGCCTTCGCCGGCGCTCTCGCCCATGCGATTTCCAACACGCTCGGTTTCCATGCCGTCACGGCCAACGCGACGCGCTACCGCATCTATGCCACCGTCGGCCTCGGCGTGGGCGACGTCGCGCGCATCGCCAGCCTCGCCAGCCTCGGCGTCGGCTTCGGCTACGCCGTGCTCGGCGTGATCGGGCTGTGCCTGGAACCTTCCTTCGCCCACGGCTGGGGCCGGCTGGCCGGGGCGGCGCTGCTGGCCCTGCTGGTGCTCCTGCTGGCCTGGCTCGCGCGGCAGCCGCGCACGCTGCGGTTGCGCGGGTGGACGCTCGCGCTGCCCGGCGCGTCGATGGCCTCGACGCAGTTGCTGGTCGGCGGCATCGAGATGAGCGCCGCGATCGGCGCCATGTACGTGCTGCTGCCGCCGTCGGTGGCGCCGGGCTTCGTCGATTTCGTGCCGATCTACCTGGCCGCCGTGCTGGCCGGCATCGTCAGCCACGCGCCCGGTGGGCTGGGCATCTTCGAGGCGATCCTGTTGAGTGGCTTTCCTTCCGGCGACCGCGCCGAGGTGCTGGCCGCGCTGCTTTGCTACCGGGTGATCTACTACCTCGTGCCGTTCGTCCTCGGTATCGGCGCGCTGGCGGCCTTCGAGGCGCACCGGCGCCTGGCGGCCGGCACGGACTGAAGTCCCCACACCGGCCTGCCGCATGCAGGCGCTCAGTGCAGGAGACCGGCCAGCCGGCACAACGCCGGCTCGATGCGCCGGCTGCCGATCATGCCGAACCGAAACAGAGCGTGCTCAACCGCACACCACCGAAGAATGTAGCGATCCAGCACCTCGACCCGGACTTCGCTTCCGGCACCCGCTCGGCCAGTACGCGGCTCTGCCCCCGCAGGCGCCGTGTTACCGCCAGATGGATTCCCTCTCTGCGGGAAAGATTCGCCAGCGGCCGTCGTCGTGCCGTGCCAACGCCTAGAGCGGCATCTGGCACCACTCCTTACTCTCCCTGTAGACATGACGCATCCGGCGCACGTGGCGCACCGGGTAGTTCGCGGTGGTGAAGGCGGCCAGGGCACCCTGCGCCATCGGCGGACCCTGCCGTCGCAATCGCTCGCGACTGATCGCCGCACCGGCTATCGGTTCAACTCATCCCTTGCCGTCTGTTTCGCCGGCAAGCGAAATGTCCATGCCAGCAGAGACCTAAAGTGACTCCCATCCCACCGGGTCGCCTCCTCATGCTCATCGCCAGTCCTGTCCATAGCCGCTCCGTCGGGCAAATAGCGTGGAAAGCACGGGGCCCCGAAGCATCGGGGCAACGACCATCCATTGCTGCGCCGGCAGTTCACGGAAACGCCGCGCCGATACCTGGCCTGCCGCTCACTGCTCCAAGAACCGGCACGAATTCCGCGCGGACCGGTATGAGGTTGCCTGATCCATGCCTTGGGCGGCGCTTTGTCCGAAGCGTCACCGGCAAACAGGCAACATGGCCTGTCGCATGATCGCCGTGATCTTCGAGGTCGTACCGGCCGCCGGCATGCAGCCCGCCTATCTCGACCTGGCCGCCGCGCTGCGGGCGGAGCTGGACGCCATCGACGGTTTCGTGTCGATCGAGCGATTCGAGAGCCTGTCCCACCCCGGCAAGCTGCTGTCGCTCTCGTTCTGGCGCGACGAGGCCGCGGTCCGCCAATGGCGCGAACTCGATGCGCACCGCCGGGTGCAGCGGGCCGGGTGTGGCGGCCTGTTCGCCGACTATCGGCTGCGCGTCGCCACGATCGACCGCGACTACGGCCTGCTTGAACGCACCCAGGCACCGGCCGATTCCCGCCAGGCGCTCGAATAGCTTCGCGGCAAGCCATTCTCTTGCCGGGCAACGGCAGGCCCGACGCGACTAGAATCGCGATAGTCCCCGACACCACACCCTTTCGTGCCGCCGATTCCGCGCAAGATCCTGCATGTCGACATGGATGCGTTCTACGCATCGGTGGAGCAACGCGACGATCCCTCCCTGCGCGGCCGGCCAGTGGTGGTGGCCTGGCGCGGGGCGCGCTCCGTGGTGTGCGCGGCAAGCTACGAAGCCCGAGTCTTCGGCGTACGTTCCGCCATGCCCGCGTCGCGGGCCGAACGGCTATGTCCTCAGGCCATCTTCGTGCCGCCGGACTTCACGCGCTACAAGGCGGTGTCGCGGCAGGTACGCGAGATATTCGCCAGGCACACCGACCTGATCGAACCGCTGTCCCTGGACGAAGCCTACCTCGACGTCACCACGACCCTCAGCAAGCTCCCTTCGGCGACCGCAACCGCCGAAGCCATCCGCCAGGCGATCCGCGAGGAAACCCGGCTCACCGCATCGGCCGGCGTCGCGCCGAACAAGTTCCTGGCCAAGATCGCCTCGGACTGGAACAAGCCCAACGGGCTTTTCGTGATACGGCCGCAGCAGGTCGAGGCGTTTCTCGCGCCGCTCGCGGTCAACCGTCTTCCCGGCGTGGGCAGGGTGATGGAAGCGAAGCTCGCGGCGCTCGACATACGGACCGTCGGCGACCTGCGCGTCCGCCCATTGTCGGAACTGGAACAGCGCTTCGGACGCTGGGGCCGGCGCCTGCACGAGCTTTCGGCCGGCATAGACGAACACGTCGTGCAGCCGGATCGCCCGACCCTGCAGGTGTCGGCCGAAGACACCTTCGAGCACGACCTCACGCTGGACGAACTCGAACCGCACATCCGTCGCCTGGCGGAAAAGACCTGGGCGGCCCACCAGCGCGAAAGCGAAGGAGAGCACGGCCGCGTCGCGCGCACCGTCGTCCTGAAGCTGAAGACGTCCGACTTCCATACGCTGACCCGCAGCCTGACGCCGGCATTGCGTCCCTCGTCGGCACGGCAACTGGCCGATATCGCCTGCGCATTGCGGGAACGCGTCGACCGGCCTGTCGATGTCCGCTACCGCCTCGTAGGCGTGGGACTTGCCGGCTTCGTCGACCGGGACAGCTATTTCGCCCAAAGTGATCTGTTCGACTAGGTGAAGCGTTCCAGAAAAGCTGCCTTGGGTCGGCGCTGCTCGACAGTTTGCGAAGCGGGCAGTTCAAGGCATTGCTTCGCATTCTCGAACCATAGGCACGTGAGGCCATTGGGCACGGCGCTGTTCATCCGCCCGGCGACGTCTAGGAGACTGTTCACGATCTATCGGTGGTTCCAGCTGCCTGTTCATCATTCCTGCGAGGCGCTTTTCAACAGCCGAAGGGCTGGTCAAGCAGGACAAAAGCGAGCCTTGCGAGCGTTGAACAGCCGAAGGCTCGCCCCGAAGGGGGAGCGCAGCGAGTCATCCAGTGACTTGGTGCACCAAAGATCAACGACGCTGGATCCCAGCTCTTGCCCCCTTTTCGGGGTTCGCTGGGATGACGTTTCAGGGGGATACCTGCAGATCGGGAACGTGGGCGAGGGAGGGCCGGCGACTGCGGACGGATGATGCCACGTCAGGAGGGGAGGAACGGACAGGCAACCCACCT
>NZ_LMSL01000011.1:83411-95392 GCF_001428405.1 Frateuria sp. Soil773 | reverse complement strand
AACACTGCGAGCGGCAAACTTCTCCTTTTGAGTGCGCTACTTGACGGGGAAGGCTACGGATGGACCGCGATCAACAAATCGAACACGCATTGCTCATGCGGGCCGATCGCTGGCCGCTTCATGCTCAAGGCGCAGACGAGGCCACTGCAGGTCGATCGCTATCTCCTTTCGCACTCCCGTTGCACCTGGCATTCAACTCGAAGGCAGTCTGCGCATCGCGGCATGTTTTGTTACCGCGGCAAGCGCTTGGCATCGGGCCTGCAATCCCGGTCGGCCCCTGCCAATCCGAGGGAACGTCGGTAGAAACTCGCCTTCGGCGCTGACAAACCGTGAATGCCAGGGCGACCGGCCTACTTCCTGGGCCGGTCGACGGCACTTAGCCACCCGGTGCCATTCGCCAAGTCGATTGAAACGTCGTAGTGCGCGAGGAAGGTCATGCCGAGGTTGCCGTCGACAATGAGGTCGAGTACGCGCGCCTCGCCGCTGACCGGACTCCCGTCGCCCACCATGGCCGTAAAATTTTGAACGGCCTTGCTGTCGGCTTTCAGGCCCAGCGGCGCAGCCAGATGCTTGCCGACGAGAACGAACCGACTCGTATTGCCCGAATCCATGAGGAACCATGCGGTTCCCTGCGGGGTTTTGACTGGCAAGGCCACATCGACCGCCATTCCTGCGGCGTCTCGGATGATATGGACCGGAAACGGCTTCCCGCCTTTGGGGATCTGCTGTGTCGCGCCACGGTCCCGTACGGTGATGGTCCGCCTCGAGTATGAGAACGTGATCGCCCGACCATCGAACACATCAAGACCCAGGGTGCCGTCGATCTTGGTACCTGGCGGGCTGAATTTGTTCAAGTCGAACACGCCCAGCGTATTCATTCGCACATGATGGTTGCCGATCTTGACGTCGACGTGGTCGCAGCGCTGCATGTCCAGCCGCTGTCCCGACATCTGGAACCCGGAAATCTGGCCCCAGACCTTGCAACCGATCTTCGAAGCAAACTCCGGGGTGATAGCGCTCACGCCTTCTCCGGTATCGAACGTAAACGTTCCTTCCTGCCCGCCTATGACTGCATGGACCAGCAGCCCTCGCTCCAGAAACTTGTCCATCGCGATGGTTTCGGATGCGAGCGCTTCGCCCATCGCCGCAAGGAAAAGCGAGACGGCCAGCAAAACGGTGCAGATACGTTTCATGTGGGTGCATCCATGGTGGCGCAGGGGGTTGAATTCTTTCGCCCGGTCGCAGGCGCCGGTGTCAAATGCACGCGCCCATGGTGAATCAGCGCGATCGCCTGGCTCGGGCTATTGGAGCCTACGTAGTGCGGTGCGGCACATGTGCCTTTCGTCATTGAAGCGACCGAACCGGATGGCAAAGCGCGACCACCCGTCCGCCATGATGAGCACCTAAGAACCATGGACGGGTCCGGCTGATCCATTCGAGCACCCGCGGCTGCCGTACTTCTTGAAGTCCACGGTGCGGCACCTCGCGCCGGACGACGCGTAGCCCATGGCTTATGCCGGGCGTGCACTTACTCCCGCCACCATAAGGAGCCCGCATCCCGCATGACCTCATGCAAGGCCTTGCTGCCACCGCCCTGGGCGAAGAAGGTCCTTTGCAGGCGCACCGTTACCCCGGCCTTGTCCAAATCGCCAAAGGCATGATTGTCTGCGGCCATGAACAATGTCTGATGGGGATAGTGCGCCGCCAATGCGATGACCGAGCGGTAGTCGGCCGTGTGGTCGAACCGGCCCGCAAGTAGGAAGACCTCCGTGTCCAGCCGATGCAGCTTGTCGAAGTCGAAGGTTGGCATGGGGATCTTGCCCGCTTCGAACAGCGAAACCAGCGGATGCGCGAGGTTGTATTGGTTTTCCAGGTCCGGGCAAACGGCCTCGCCACCCAGCCGTTCGCTCGCGCCGGACGGCTGGAAGAACTCGAACATGCGCACGGCGATGGCGATGCCCGCGGGAGAATCCATCAATCGGTCGATGGCATCGACCTGGTAATCGCGACGCGCGGCCGCATAGGCAGCGGCATTTCCTTCGGCCAATGCCTCGATCAGCGCGCTCCGCGCGGCTGGCAGCTTCGCCGGGTCGTGGAAAAAGTTCTGCCGTTGCAGCGTGCGCAGGATCGTCTCGCGTTCCTGCGGCCGGCTCGCCAACGCTTTCTTGAGCAAGGCCCGGTCGGTTTCGGTGAGTTGCTCCCAGAAGTGGTCCGAGTTCAGCCGGAGTTCGCGGATGAGAAAAGGGTTGAGCGGCGCCTGGGTGAAGGCGCGCGTGACATGTTCGCCATGGCGCGCAAGGTACTGGTGCACCAGGAAAGCGCCGCCGGAACGGCCATACAGCATCACCTTGCCGTCGGCGCCCAGCAGGTCGCGCCGGACCGTGTCGATGTCCTCGATCCACTGGTTGCTGTTGAAGACATTCCACGCCGCCAGCCAGTCTGGCTTGCCATGCGCATCCTGCGCGTGGCGGATGAATTCCGGCGTCGCCCCACGGCCGACGATGCCGACCACGTTGAAAGCGCCGCCGAACAGCGCATTCTGCAGGCTCGCGATCTGGCCGCGGCGGACGTAGAACTGCTGCGCGTCGGCGACGATGAAGATGGTCGGCTTGGATGGCTCGAAAGGCGCGCCAAGTTCGTAATACAACGGCGCACCACCCCGCGCCGGAGCGGCATGATCGAAGGGGACAGTGACCGTGCGGCCGAGGTCCGCTGCCGCATGCGCCGGCAAGCCGAGCACCATCGCGGCGCACAGGCAGACGAGCCGCAGCAGGCCGATCCGGAAACCCGGACATATGCCTTTTCGACCGAATGAACCGCCGATGCGAAACATCCTCGCGGTTGCCGCCAACAGGAATTGCCGCACGTCGCACCTCGGATCGGGCATATGTCGACGATCAAGATGCGCGCGCATGGGAAAACGTTGCAATCCGGCAGCGCCAACCGTCCATGAGGCCAGCGTGGGCCGCGGCGCAGTTGCAGGCCAGGATTCACAACGACTCGCGACACGGGGGGACGACAAGACCCGAACCGCAGGCTCAAGGCCTAGGGGCATGCCATCGGAGGCTCGATCCACATGCGGATGCAGCCACTTGGCAGGGCCTGCATTGCGCCCCTCCCGGACGCAATGCAGGCCGGCCAGCGGCAAAGAGGAGGTCGCCAGCAACACGTCATGAGCCGCGGCCGACCGGCCAGTCGGCATACCGGGCTCATTGCCCCATGGCCTGCCCAATCAGTAGGCAACGACGCATTCTCAAGCCCGCAGGAGCGGAGCGCTCGCGGCCTTCCTCGCCCGGATTGACAGCGATCTTTGCGTCGGCGCACATTCGCCCGGTTAAGGGGCCCATCTGGAGCCCTTCGCGGAGGAGCCCGATGGGTATCGACGTACGCAGCGTTTGCGCTCCGCTGCAGATGCTCGACAGGCCGGCATCCATCCGCTTCTATGAGGACGCCCTGGGATTCGAGGTGATCCAGACACCGCAACGCGAAGGCGACCGGTTCGATTGGAGGCTGCCCAGGCTGGGCGATGCGGAGATCATGTTGAACGCCGCCTACGAGGCACACGATCGTCCAGCCACCGCGGCCGCCGGCCGCGTTTCCCTGCACCTCGACGTATGCCCGCATTTCGGCTGCGCCGACATGGACGCCGCCTACGATCATCTGCGCGCAAGCGGCATCGAGGTCGAGCCGCAAGGTCGCTCCCTATGGCATGAAGCAGCTCTGCGTCGCCGATCCGGACGACTATCTCTTGTGCTTCCCGTGGCCCGCGACCTGATGGTTCATCGAGCCGGGCAGCCATGACGAAACCGGTCCCCAGCGAACTGGAGGGGTTCTACGCCGATCGGCCGGAGGCCGAGCGCCTGTTCCGGGGAACCGGCCAGCTCGAGCTCGTGCGTACCCGCGAACTCCTTGACAGCGTCCTGCCGGCCGCGCCAGCGGTGGTATACGACGTCGGGGGCGGCACCGGCCACCACGCCGCATGGCTGGCCGGGCGCGGTTACGAAGTCCACCTGATCGATCCGGTGCCGGAGCATGTGGCAAGGGCGTCGCGTGAATACGGGACGCTGGCTTCCGTGCAGGTCGGGGACGCCCGCTCCCTTCCGTGGCCGGACGCCAGCGCCAACGCCGTACTGCTCATGGGGCCGCTCTACCACCTGGTCGAACGCAGCGACCGGCTGCTTGCGCTGCGCGAAGCCCGGCGCGTGCTCGCGAAGCATGGCGTGTTGTTTGCGGTGGTCGTTCCGCGCTGGGCATCCGCCCTGGTTGGAATGCAGCACGGCTGGACCTACGACGGGAGTTACGCGGCGATGGTCCACAGGGAGCTCTCGACCGGCCAGCATCGGCGGCCAGGGGAATGGCCGCGCCTCCTGATGGACTGCTTCTTCCACGACTCGTCCGACATCGAGGCGGAACTCTCGGCGACCGGGTTCGAATCGATCCGGTGCCGCGCCATCGAAGGACCCGCGTGGATGAGCCAGGACTTCGACACGAGCTGGCAGGACCCGACGAGGCGCGAGCAGATCCTGGAGCTTTCCCGCGCGGCGGAAAACGTGCCGGAACTCCTCGCCGCCAGCCCGCACGTCGCCGTCATCGCACGTGCCGCACCTTGATCTCTCGATGAACGGCGCGTGCGCAACGACTTGTCGGGGAACCGCCCGTCTTTGCCGTCGCCGGGCATGACAGCGTGGAAATCTCCTTCGGCCTGACAGGGTCAGGCACGCTCATACAGCCTTCGGCGAGGACACGACGCCAGCGATCCGTTCAAGCCGGCGCGCCAGGCGTCCAGCGATGCCAGCCACCGTCAGGCATGCGCACCTGAAACGCTCGCCGGTGAGATGGCATGTCCGGCAGTTGTCGCGTGCTGGCGGGCTGCCGCTAAGATCGGCCGAACGCACCGATCACTCCAACGCACAGGGCCAAGCCATGGGGACGACTCTGAAGAGCGCGCTGCTGTTGTGCTTCCTTTCTGCGGGGCTGCCTGCGATGGCCGCCGCCGTACCGGCGGAATCGCCGCAGGCGCAGGGGCGGCTGTATGGCGTGAACGACATCCCGAAGCACTTCGAGGACGTGGTCCCCGGCGGCCAGGACTTCGTCAAGCGCGTCGAGATGATCCCCATGCGCGACGGGGTGAAGCTGTACACGGTCATCATGGTGCCGAAGGGCGCGCACGACGCGCCCATCCTGCTCACCCGCACCCCGTACAACGCGGACGAGCGCGCGGGCAACGCGCTGAGCCCGTCGCTGCTGTCGGCGCTGCCGCTGGGCGACGCCGTATTCGCGCAGGCGGGCTACATCCGCGTCTACCAGGACGTGCGCGGCAAGTACGGCTCGGAGGGCGACTACGTGATGATGCGCCCCGTGCGCGGGCCGCTGAACCCGACCCGGGTCGACCACGTCACCGATGCCTGGGACACCATCGACTGGCTGGTGAAGCACCTGCCCGAATCGAACGGCCGCGTCGGCATGATCGGCTCGTCCTACGAGGGCTTCACGGCGGCGATGGCCCTGCTCGAACCGCATCCCGCGCTCAAGGCCGCGGTGCCGGAGAGCCCGGTGATCGACGCCTACATGGGCGACGACTGGTTCCACTACGGCGCCTTCCGCAACCTGATGCTCGGCTACGTGCACATGCAGACCGTGCAGAAAGGGCCGGGCGCGGTCACGCCGAGCGACACCTACGACAAGTACGACGAGTACCTGCGCGCCGGCTCCACCGGGGACTACGTGCGCAGCCGGGGCCTCGACAAGCTGCCTTTCGTCGCGCGTGTGATGGAGCACCCGTCCTACGACGCCTTCTGGCAGGGCCAGGACCTGGCGAAGCTGCTGGCCGCCCACCCCTCCCCGGTGCCCACGCTGTGGGAGCAGGGCCTGTTCGACCAGGAGGACATGTGGGGCGCGAACCATGCGTGGCTGGCGCTGAAGGCCGCGGGCCACCTGTCCAACAACTGGCTGGTGCTCGGGCCGTGGTCGCACAGCCAGGTCAACGGCACCGGCTATGCCGCGGGGCCGCTCAAGTGGGAAGGCGACACGGCGAGGCAGTACAACCGCGACATGGTGCTGCCGTTCCTCGACCAGTACCTGCGCGGCGGCCCGCCGGCGCGCCTGGCGCGCGTCTCGGTCTACAACACCGGCGACAACCGCTGGGACCGCTTCCAGGATTGGCCGGCGGCGTGCGAGCGCGGCTGCGCGGCGGGGTTGAAGCCGCTCTATCTCGGCAAGGATTTCGGCCTGTCCTTCGACGCGCCCTCCGAGCCGGAGGCGGGCGACACCTACGTCAGCGATCCCGCCCGGCCGGTGCCCTTCCTGCCGCGCCCGGTGCTGGACCCGTTCTTCGCCTACGGCTCGACCTATGCCGGCTACATTCCCTGGAGCAAGTGGCTGCTGCACGACCAGCGCTTCGTGGACGGCCGGCCGGACGTGCTGGTGTACGAGACGCCGGTGCTGACCTCGCCGCTGCGCGTGCGCGGCATCCCGGTGGCCGACATCCGCGCCGCGACCACGGGAACCGACGGCGACTTCGTGGTGAAGCTGATCGACGTCTATCCGCCCAGCATGCCCAACGACCCGTCCATGGGCGGCTACGAGCTGCCGATCGCGCTGGACATCTTCCGCGGCCGCTACCGGGAAAGCTTCGGGCACCCGACCGCGATACCCGCCGGCGAGCCGCAGCGCTACCGCTTCGACCTGCCCAACGTGAACCACGTGTTCCAGCCGGGGCACCGGGTCATGGTGCAGGTCCAGTCGACGCTGTTCCCCCTCTACGACCGCAACCCGCAGACCTTCGTGCCGAACATCTTCAACGCGAAGGCGGCGGACTATCGCCCGGCGAACGTCACGATCCTGCGCTCCAGCCTGCAACCTTCCGCGGTCTGGTTGCCGGTCGTCGATCAGCCGTAGCGGCGCTTCCCGCGGGCCGCCGGCAATCGGCGGCCCAGGCGCACCGCAGCCATCGCCCAGGCGATGGCTGCGGATCAGCCCGCAACCGCTCGCGCGATCAGCCATACCCCCGCGGCCACGGCAACCACGCCGATGGCCTGCACGACGCGCTGGCCGGACGGGGCGAGCCGTTCGGCGGTGATGGCCGCGGTGACGACCGCCATCGCACGCAGGTCCATGACGCCGGTGGCCAGCAGTGCCGCCGTGAATCCGGCGCAGGAACAGCAGCAATGGCGGCCGAGGCGCAGGCCGTGCCACAAGGCGCCACCGGCACCCGGAAGCAACGGCGCGGCCTGCTCCGTACCGCCGCAGCAGGCCAGGTGGTGCGCCTTCCACGCAGTGAACTGCAGCGCGCCGGCCACCAGGACGACGACGCCGGTCGCCACGGGGACGGCGCGCGCCAGCGCCGGCAGTTGCATCTCGGCCGCAGCCAGCGCGACGCCCAGCGGATAGACGGCCATTCCGAGCGCGGCCCACGCGAGGAAATATCCCGTAGCCGCCAAGGTCGCCGCCGATCCCAGGCACGTCCCGCCCGCCTCGCGTACCGCCCGGCGATGGCGCCACAATGCCGGCGCCAGGGACGGCAGCATCATCGCCGCCGTCATCGCGATGCACATGCCCAGGAAGGACGCCGCATGCGCGGGCCACGCCTGCCCGCACATGCGCATCCACGCCATCGACAGGGTCCAGCCGCCGGGCATCGGCATGCCGCCCATCGCCGGCATCGAGAGGCTCCCGACGACCGTCGCGGCGACAGCGGCGGCGAAGAACAGGCCGCAGGCGGCCGCGAAGGCCAGGCCCGAATCCCGCCACGACGCCGCGCGGCCCGGCAAGGACTGCGCGGCGGTCGCGCCGGCGCCCATCGCGGTCAGCCCCGGGCGTATTCGTCGCGGCGGCGCCACCAGACGCCGGCCTCGTTGCGCCCGAGCGGCGCGCGGTCGAGCCACTGGTACATGTTCCAGAGGCCGTCCAGCCCGCGCGCGAAGGTGGCGTAGGTGTGGTAGACGACGCCGTCCTCGAGCACGAAGGCGCTCAGGCCCGGCCGGTCGCGCGTGTAGGTCGGCGCATCGGTGCCGCAGCAACCCGCCATCTTCGCCACCGGCTCGGGGTAGGCCGCCGCCTCGTCCATCGCATGGCCCTCGCGGCGGTAGTTGTATTCGACGCTGCCGTCGCGCTGCTGCCGCTCGCTGAACCAGACGCTGAAGTCGGCATTGAAATCGTTGCCGCGGGCGGAAGCCCAGGGAAACGTCCAGCCCAGCCGCTGCCTGTAGGCCTGCAGTTTCGCCAGCGGCGCCCGCGATACCGCGCACAGCGTGACGTCGTGGTGGGCGAGGTGGTCGACGATGCCGTTGAACCCGTCGGCGATGGCCGAGCAGGAAGGGCAGCCCGCGTCGTAGTCGGGCCCGAACATGAAATGGTAGACGAGCAGTTGCGAGCGCCCGGCGAAAAGCCCCGCCAGCGGGACCTCCCCTTCGTCGGTGTCGAAGCGGTAGTCCTTGTCGATGCGGACCCACGGCAGCGCCTGGCGCTGGCGTGCCAGTTCGTCGCTGCGCCGGGTCAGCGCCTTTTCCGCGGCGAGCAGGTCGAGCCGCGCGGCCAGCCAGTCTTCGCGCGTCGCAGTAGTGTGGCTTGTCATCGTCTTTCGCTCCCTCGGCAGGTTTCACCGTTCGCCCGGTCCGCGGACCGGCATGGTGATGGATGGTGGTGGGTGGTCGTGGGATACATTGGCACCGGGATACCGGACGGCGGGAGTGACAACCGTGGCGCGATTGACGTGAGCACAGGCCGATGGATTCGCTGATCACCGCCGCCGGCCGCGCGCTGGCCGCGGGCGACCCGCTCGGCGCGTTGAGCCGGGTCGCCCTGCGCGAGGACGCCCCCGCGCTCGCGCTGCGCGGCATCGCCATGGCGCAGCTCGGCGAGCTTGCCCGGGCGAAGGAACTTGTGCGGCGCGCGGCGCGCGCGTTCGGGCCGCGGGAGCCGGTGGCCCGCGCGCGCTGCATCGTCGCCGAGGCGGAGATCGCGCTGGCCTCGCGCGACCTGGGTTGGCCGCAGGAAGCGCTGGAAGCCGCGTGCGCGACGCTGGAGGCGCACGACGACCGCGTGAACGCCGCGCACGCGCGCTACCTCGCCGCCCGCCGCCTGCTCCTGCTCGGCCGCCTCGACGAGGCCGAACGGGCACTGGCCGGAACGGACGCCACGCCCCTGCCGGCGGCGCTGGCCGCCGCGCGCGAGCTGGTCGTCGCCGGCATCGCGCTGCGCCGCCTCCATGCGAACGCCGCGCGCACGGCGCTCGACAAGGCCCGCCGCGCCGCGCTCGCGGCGGGCATCCCCGCGCTGTCCGCCGAAGTGGACAGCGCCTCCCGCAGCCTGCACGAGCCGGCCGCGCGGCTGCTGGCGCGCGGCCGCGAACGGTTCCTCCGGCTCGACGAGATCGAGGCTCTGCTGGCCTCGGGAACGCTCGTGGTGGATGCCTGCCGTCATGCCGTGCGCGATGCCGGCGCGGTGGCGGCGCTGGCCACGCGGCCGGTGCCGTTCGCGCTCGCGCGCCTGCTGGGCGAAGCGTGGCCGGCGGACGTGCCGAGGCACGCACTCATCGCGCAGGCCTTCCGCACGCGGTACGCCGACGAGACGCACCGCGCACGCCTGCGCGTGGAGATCGGCCGGCTGCGCACGCTGCTGCGCGGGCTGGCCGACGTGCGCGCGACCCGGCGCGGGTTCGTGCTGGCGCCGCGTCGCGCACGCGAGGTGGTGGTGCTGGCGCGGCCGGTGGAGGAACCGCATGCGGCGGCGCTTGCCGTGCTCGCCGATGGCGAGGCGTGGTCCAGCTCGGCGCTGGCGATGGCGCTCGGCGCCAGCCAGCGCACCGCGCAGCGGGCGCTCGACGCACTCGCGGCGGCCGGCAAGGTGCAATCGTTCGGGCAGGGGCGCGCGCGGCGCTGGGTGACGCCGTCCGTGCCGGGATTCACGACAGCCTTGTTGCTCCCCGCGCCGCCATCGGGCGACTAGGATGCAGGTCGAGGGCCCGGGCACCATCAATCGCGTCTCTGGCTTCGTCCGCCACGCTTCCCGCCCGGCAGAAGGACGGCCGTATCGCTTCGGAGAAACCGCATGAACCGCTCCAGCGCCGACATCGTCCACGAGTACGGCCCCTTTCCCGGCGCCGATGCCGTGCATGGCGTGACGTTCGACGGCGCGCACGTCTGGGTCGCCCTGGGCGACCGGCTGGACGCCATCGATCCGGCGACCGGCAAGGCCCTGCGCTCGATCGACGTGGCCGCGCATGCGGGAACCGCCTTCGACGGCCGGCACCTGTTCCAGCTCGCCGAGGACCGCATCCAGAAGATCGATCCGCAGGACGGCCGCGTGCTCGCCACTATCCCGGCGCCCGGCGGCGGCGGCGATTCGGGGCTGGCCTGGGCCGAGGGAACGCTGTGGGTGGGCCAGTACCGGGAGCGCAGGATCCACCAGATCGATCCCGACACGGGCGCCATCCTGCGCACCATCGAATCGAAGCGCTTCGTCACCGGGGTCACCTGGGTCGACGGCGAGCTCTGGCACGGCACCTGGGAAAACGACGAAAGCGATTTGAGGCGCATCGATCCGCGGACGGGAGAAGTGCTGGAGCGGCTCGAGATGCCGCCCGGGGCAGGCGTGTCGGGCCTCGAATCCGACGGCGGCGAACGGTTCTTCTGCGGCGGCGGCGGCAGCGGAAAGCTCCGCACCGTCCGCCGTCCCGCGCGCAGCGGCAAGGCCGGCGGGAAAGGCGCGCCGGCGGCGAACGCCACCGGCGACTGACCGATCCCCCACCTGCCGCGCGACGGCGCGGGTACGGATCGCCGACGGCGCATGCACGGAAAATGCACACCCTCTTTCCGTAGCATCGGGCGCGGCAATCCCCCATCGGCAGCAGGAACCTCCGTTCCGGGCATGCCTTTGTCCCCGCCCGACCAGGAGGTCTCCATGCGCTCGTCCCCCCATCGCCTGCTGCGACGTTCCGGCAGCACCCTCGTCTTCGTCTCGCTGGCTCTGGCCAGCCACGCCGCGTTCGCGCAGAAATCGCCCGCGCTGGACCGCGTCAGCGTCTGGCTGGGCGGCTACTACGCCAATACCGACACCACCATCGGCGCCAGCGACAAGAGCGGCCAGCTCAAGGGCCACGTCAACCTGGAAGACGATCTCGGCTTCAAGGATCGCAAGGGCGTGCCGCGCGCGCGGCTGGATTTCCTGATCGGCGACAGCCAGGGCTTCTCGCTCGACTACTTCAGCGTGAACCGTTCGCGCAGCAAGTCGCTGTCGCGCAGCATCAGCTACGGCGGCAACGACTACAGCGCCTCCGCCGGCGTCCGCGGCAAGCTCGACTTCGATTTCGGCAGCGCCGCCTACCGCTGGTGGTTCGGCGAGGGCAACGACGTGTTCGGCCTGGGCCTGGGCGGCGCCTACTACCGCGTGCACGCCGGCATCAGCGGCGAGGCGAGCGCCATGGGCGAGTCCGTGCATGCGTCCAGCAGCAGCAACGACAGCGCCTGGGCCCCCATGCTGCAGCTGGGCTGGCGGCACGCCTTCAACGACCAGTGGCGCATGTACTTCGACGCCTCCGGCGTGAAGAAGAACGGCGGCAACCTCAACGGCCATATCTACAACGCCGCGCTCGGCCTGGAGTGGTTCCCGTGGCAGAACGTCGGCTTCGGCGCCGAGTACGGCTATTCGCGGATCAAGCTCAACCAGCGCAAGCACAACTACAACGCCGACCTCGACATGAAGCTGGACGGCCCGTCGCTGTTCGTGCGGCTGCGCTTCTGAGCCGGCGCCCCGGCTGCCACCGCTGCCCGGCCGATCCAGGCCATGTCCGCGCCCGCCTGCACGCGGCCGGGCGATTTCTCCTGATCGGCGATTTCTCCTGACCGCGTAAGTGCGGCATGACCTGCGGCCCGTTCGGTATACGTCGCCATCCTGGCAAGAGCCACGCACCGGTGGCTCCGGCCGGGCCGATACTCCCCGCACCGCCCGGGGAGGTTTTGCCCATCCGCAACGATGCCGCTAGC
>NZ_LMSL01000011.1:47675-83267 GCF_001428405.1 Frateuria sp. Soil773 | reverse complement strand
CCCGCTGTCCCTCTTTTACGCGACCACCGAGCGTCAGCTTTGTCTCGATTCCGAAGCAACGTGTTGATAATCGACAGCTAGCGCTGCATGCCGGCGGGGAAGACGGCCGGCAGCCGTACCTCTGCGCGCCCGTCGATCTGCGCGGACGAATGGCCGAGCAGCAGGCGATAGCCACCGCCGGCCACGCGCCAGCCGTGGGCCTTGCCGTCGTAGCGCGCGAAGCGCACCGCGGGCAGCGTGACGCTGATCCGCTTCGTCTCGCCCGGCCGCAGCGACACCTTCTGCCAGCCGACCAGCCGTGCCGCCGCGTCGCCGGGGAACTGCACGTAGAGCTGCGGCACGTCGGCGCCGGCGCGCTTGCCGGTGTTGGCGATCTCGAACGTCGCCGTCACCGTGCCGGCGGCATCCGCCTCGGCGGCCAGCGCGCGATAGCCGAACGTGGTGTAGCCGAGGCCGTAGCCGAACGGGAACAGCGGCTGGATGCCGCGGCGCTGGAACCAGCGGTAGCCGACGTCGGCGCCCTCGATGTCGTAGTCGATCGTGTCGGCCGGCTTGCCCTGCGGCGGCAGGCCGATCGCGTCCAGGCCGGCGCCGGCGATCGTCGGGCGCGGCAGTTGCGCCTCGTCGCGCGACCAGCTCAGCGGCAGGCGGCCGGACGGATCGACCTCGCCGAACAGCAGCCGCGCGATCGCCTCGCCGCCGGCATTGCCCGGATACCACGCCTCCAGCACCGCGCCAGCCTGCGCCAGCCACGGCATCGCCACCGGGCCGTTGTTCTCCAGCACCACCACGGTACGCGGGTTGGCCTTGGCGACGGCGGCGACCAGCGCATCCTGGTTGCCGTCCAGCGCCATGTGGGGGCGATCGAACGATTCGGCCGCCCATTGCTGCACGAACACCACCGCCACCTCGGATGCCGCCGCCAGCTTCGCCGCAGCGGCGATGTCCTCGCCGCTGGCGTAGCTGGCCTTGCCGCCGACGCGCCTGGCGATCGCCGCCAGCGGCGCGGACGGGTGGTACTTCACCGGGCCGGGCCAGGCGGTCGGCGCCAGCCCGGGCACCGGGTTGCCGCCCGGCGCGGTCACCGCCGACGAACCGCCGCCGGCGAGCACGCCCTTGTCCGCGTGCGCGCCGATCACCGCCACCGACTTCAGCGTGGACGCCAGCGGCAGCAGTCCGCCCTCGTTGCGCAGCAGCACCGCGCCCGCTTCGGCGGCGCGCTGCGCCACTTTCGCGTCGGCGGCGTAGTCGATCGGTGCCGGCGCGGCGGGATGGTCGATCGCGCCGACCGCGAACAGGCTGCGCAGGATGCGGTGGACCATGTCGTCCAGCCGCGCCTGCGGCACCTCGCCCTTCGCCACCGCCTCGCGCAGCGGCTGGCCGAAGAACACCTGCGGGTCGAAGGACTCGCCGGCCGATTGCTGGTCGAGCCCGGCCAGCGCCGCCTTCGCCGCGCTGTGCACGCCGCCCCAGTCGGACATCACGTAGCCCTTGAAGCCCCAGTCGCGCTTGAGCACCTGGTTGAGCAGCCAGTCGTGTTCGCAGGCGTAGGTGCCGTTGATGCGGTTGTACGAGCACATCACCGAACCGGGCGCGCCGATGCCCAGCGCGATCTCGAACGCGCGCAGGTCCGATTCGCGCGCAGCGACCGGATCGATCTTCGAACTCAGCGTGTTGCGGCCGGTCTCCAGGTCGTTGAGCGCGTAGTGCTTGAGCGTGGACACCACGTGCTGCGACTGGATGCCGCGCACCGCGTGGCCGGCCATGGTGCCGGCCAGCAGCGGGTCCTCGCCGGCGTACTCGAAGTTGCGGCCGTTGCGCGGGTCGCGCAGCAGGTTGACGCCGCCGGCCAGCAGCACGTTGAAGCCCTTGCGGTGCGCCTCGCGGCCGATCATCGCGCCGCCGGCCTCGGCCACCGCCGGGTCCCAGCTCGCCGCCGTCGCCAGGCCGGAAGGCAGCGCGGTGGCGACGTCTTCGCTGTGGGCGTTGAGCGGGCGCGCCACGCCCAGGCCCGCGTCGGTTTCCTGCAGCGCCGGCAGGCCCAGCCGCGCCAGCGCGGGCGCGCAGGCCGCCGAGCCCATCGCGCAGGCCGGCGCCGGCTTGCCGTCCGCGCTGGCGCCGTACTGGGTGGTGAGCCACTGGAACTTCTCGTCCTGGGTCATCGCCCGCACCACCAGCGTGGCGCGCGCGTCGGGCGACAGCGCGGCATCCATCCACGGCCGCGCGGGCGGTTCGTTGGCGGCGGCAGCGGTGGCGATGGCAAGGACGATGGCACTGGCGAGCAGGCGGCGCGGGTGGCGGGACATGGGCGACCTCGGCAGGGGGCGGAAGGGCGTTGCGGCTTTCCACAGAGTGCTAACGTAACGTTTTCGCCGCAACCCGTAGCGTCCCGGACCGGGCATGGCGGGCCGGCGCCCGCGCTTGCCTGACGTATCGACGACCCCATCTCAGGGAGACCCATGTCGCCCTTGCCCGCCGATTTCCATCCTGCCGTCGCCGCGTGGTTCCGCGGCGCGTTCGCTGCGCCCACGTCGGCGCAGGCGCAGGCGTGGCCGTCGATCCGGGCCCACCGGCACACCCTGGTCGCTGCGCCGACCGGCTCGGGCAAGACGCTCACCGCCTTCCTCGCCGCCATCGACGCGCTGGTGCACGAGGGCGTGGCGCACGGCGGCGCGCTGCCGGACGAGACACGGGTGGTCTACGTGTCGCCGCTGAAGGCGCTGTCCAACGACATCCAGATCAACCTGGAGGCGCCGCTGGCCGGCATCCGCGCCGAGCTGGAGAACCAGGGCCTGCCCGACGTGGCGATCCGCACCGCGGTGCGCACCGGCGACACCCCGCAGGCCGAACGCGCGCTGCTGCGCAAGCTGGCCCCGCACATCCTGGTCACCACGCCCGAGTCGCTGTACATCCTGCTCGGCTCCGCCTCCGGCCGCGACATGCTCAAGACTGCGCGCACGGTGATCGTGGACGAGATCCACGCGCTGGCCGGCAGCAAGCGCGGCTCGCACCTGGCGCTGTCGCTGGAGCGGCTGGAGATGCTGTGCCAGCGCCGGTTGCAGCGCATCGGGCTGTCGGCGACGCAGAAGCCCATCGAAACGGTCGCCGACTTCCTGGTCGGCGCTCCCTCGCCCTCTCCCCAAGACGGGAAGGAGGCGGGCGCGAGAAGCGACGTCGCCATCGTCGACGTCGGCCACACCCGCGCCCGCGACCTCGCCATCGAGGTGCCGCCGGTGCCGCTGGAAGCGGTGATGTCGAACGACTGCTGGGAGCTGGTCTACGACCGCCTGGCGCAACTGGTGCAGGCGCATCGCACCACCCTGGTCTTCGTCAACACGCGGCGGATGGCCGAGCGGGTGGCTCGCCACCTGTCCGAGCGGCTGGGCAAGCCGGCGGTGGCCGCGCACCACGGCAGCCTCGCCAAGGAGCAGCGGCTCGACGCCGAGCAGCGGCTCAAGCGCGGCGAGCTGTCGGTGCTGGTGGCCACCGCCTCGCTGGAGCTGGGCATCGACATCGGCGACGTCGACCTGGTCTGCCAGCTCGCCTCGCCGCGCTCGATCGCCGCCTTCCTGCAGCGCGCCGGCCGCTCCGGCCACGCGGTGGACGGCACGCCGAAGGCACGGCTGTTCCCGACCACCCGCGACGACCTGATCGAATGCACCGCCCTGCTCGACGGCGTGCGCCGCGGCGAGCTGGATGCGCTGATCCTGCCGCCGCAGCCGCTCGACGTGCTGGCGCAGCAGATCGTCGCCGAAGTCGCCTGCCAGGAATGGAGCGAGGACGCGCTGTACGACCTGGTGCGCCGCGCCCACCCCTACCGCGCGCTGCCGCGCGAGCAGTTCGACGCCATCGTACGCATGCTCGCCGACGGCTTCACCACGCGCCGCGGCGCCCGTGCGGCCTACATCCACCGCGACGCCGTGCACCGCCAGCTGCGCGCGCGCCGCGGCGCGCGGCTCACCGCGATCACTTCCGGCGGCGCGATTCCCGACACCGCCGACTACCTGGTCGTGCTGGAGCCGCAGGCCACTATCGTCGGCACGGTGAACGAAGACTTCGCGGTCGAGAGCCTCGCCGGCGACATCTTCCAGCTCGGCAACACCAGCTACCGGATCCTGCGGGTGGAGCGCGACCGCCTGCGCGTCGAGGACGCGCACGGCGTGCCGCCGAGCATCCCGTTCTGGCTGGGCGAGGCGCCGGGGCGCACGAAGGAGCTGTCGCACGCGGTGTCGCGCCTGCGCGAGGACATCGCCGCGCGCCTCGACGAAGGCGGCATGCCGGCGGCGCTGGCGTGGCTGACGCAGACGCTCGGCCTCGGCGAAGCCGCCGCGCAGCAGCTGGCCGACTACCTGGCTCGCGCCAAGGCCGCGCTCGGCGTGCTGCCGACCCAGCAAACGCTGGTGTTCGAGCGTTTCTTCGACGAATCCGGCGGCACCCAACTGGTGATCCACACGCCCTACGGCAGCCGCATCAACCGCGCCTGGGGCCTGGCGTTGCGCAAGCGCTTCTGCCGCCAGTTCAACTTCGAGCTGCAGGCGGCGGCGACCGAGGACGCGATCGTGCTGTCGCTGTCGACCAGCCACAGCTTTCCGCTGGAAGAGGTGGCGCGCTACCTGCATTCCAACACCGCCGAGCACGTGCTGGTGCAGGCCCTGCTCGACGCGCCGCTGTTCCCCGCGCGCTGGCGCTGGAACGCGGTGACCGCGCTGGCGCTGCCGCGCTTCCAGGGCGGCCGCAAGGTGCCGCCGCAATTGCAGCGCATGAAGAGCGAGGACCTGCTCGCCACGGTGTTCCCCGACCAGGTCGCCTGCCTGGAGAACATCGTCGGCGAACGCGAGATCCCCGACCACCCGCTGGTCAACCAGACCCTGCACGACTGCCTGCGCGAGGCGATGGACGTGGACGGACTGCTCGACCTGCTGCGCGGGCTGGAGGGCGGCGCCATCGAGGTCGTCGCGCGCGACCTCGCCGCGCCGAGCCCGCTCGCCAGCGAGGTGCTCAACGCCGCCCCCTACGCCTTCCTGGACGACGCGCCGCTGGAGGAGCGCCGCACCCAGGCGGTGCAGGCGCGGCGCGGCAGCGAGGCCGCCGGGCCGGGCGACATGGGCCGGCTCGATCCCGCGGCGATCGACGCGGTGCGCGGCGAAGCCTGGCCCGAGGTGCGCAGCATCGACGAGATGCACGAGGCGCTCGGCGTGCTCGGCTTCGTCACTGTCGTCGAGGCCGCGGCCAACGACGGCTGGAGCGAGCGGCTGGAGGCGCTGGCCAGGGTGCAGCGCGCCACGCGGCTGTCCTTTCCCGCGGGAGCGGCTTCGGGCGCAAGCGCCGCGACGGGAGCCGCCTCCGCGGAACCGGTCCACCGCATCTGGACCTCCGCCGAGAAACTGCCGCTGTGGCAGGCAGTGCATCCCGAGGCCGCGATGCAGCCGCCGATCGCCGCGCCGGCCGAATACGCCGCGCAGGCGTGGACGCGCGAGGACGCCCTGCTGGAACTGGTGCGCGGCCGGCTGGTCGGCCTGGGGCCGGTCACCGTCGCGGCGTTGGCCGCTTCGCTGGCGGCCGCGGCCGGCGAGGTGGAGCTCGCGCTGACCCGGCTGCAGTCCGAAGGCTACGTGATGCAGGGCCGCTTCAGCGAGGGCGCGGACGACACCGAATGGTGCGAGCGGCACCTGCTGGCGCGCATCCACCGCTACACCATCGGCCGGCTGCGCCGCGAGATCGAGCCGGTGAGCCGGCGCGACCTGTTGCGCTTCCTGCTCGACTGGCAGCACGCCGCGCCGCAGGCGCGGCTCAACGGCCCGGATGCGCTGGCCGCCGTGCTGGCCCAGTTGGAAGGCTACGAGGCCGCCGCCGGCGCGTGGGAAACGGAGATCCTGCCCGCGCGCATCGGCGACTACGGCAGCCGCTGGCTGGACGAGCTGTGCCGCGCCGGCCGCATCGGCTGGAACCGCCTGCGCAGCGGCGGCGGCAGCGGCGGGCCGGTGCGCGCCACCCCGATCGTGCTGCTGCCGCGCAAGCAGATCGCCCTGTGGACGGCCGTCGCCGACCATGCCGACCCGCAGGAATCGCTGCTGTCCTCGCGCGCGCAGGCGGTGGCCGACGCGCTGCGCGAGCACGGCGCGCTGTTCTTCGACGAGCTGATGGATGCCGCCCGCCTGCTGCGCAGCGAGCTGGAGGACGCGCTGGGCGAGCTGGTGGCCGCCGGCCGCGTCACCGCCGACAGCTTCGCCGGCCTGCGCGCCCTGCTGCTGCCGGCGGCGAAGCGCGACGCCGGCCGGCACCGGCGCCTGCGCAGGCACCAGCTCGGCAGCATCGAGGACGCGGGGCGCTGGTCGCTGGTGCGCGCCGCCCCTGCCGCCCGGGAAGGAAGCGACGCCGCTGCGGCGTTTTCCCCCGCGGGCAGGAAGGGCAACGCGCTTGCCGCGGACACCGTCGAGCACGTCGCCCGCACCCTGCTGCACCGCTACGGCGTGGTGTTCTGGAAGCTGCTCGAACGCGAGGCGCCGTGGCTGCCCAGCTGGCGCGAGCTGCTGCGCGTGTACCACCGGCTGGAGGCACGCGGCGAGATCCGCGGCGGACGCTTCGTCGAGGGCCTGGTCGGCGAGCAGTTCGCCCTGCCCGAGGCGATCCCGATGCTGCGCGCGGTGCGCCAGCGCCCGCTGGACGGGCAACTGGTCACCTTGAGCGGCAGCGACCCGCTGAACCTGGTCGGCACCGTGCTGGCCGGCGACAAGCTGCCGGCGCTGGCCGGCACCCGCGTGCTGTACGAGGACGGCGTGGCCGTGGCCGCGCTGGTGGCGAACAAGCCGCAGTTCCTGCAGGAAGCCCCCGTCGCCGCGCAGGCGCGCTGGCGCCATGCGCTGCTGCGCCGCCCCGAGGCGGTCGATCCGGGCCTGCCGCACGCCCTGCCGCCCCATCTCGGGAAAACCCCAGGGCTGGGGTAATCCCCAGTTATCGCCGCCCGGCCGCGCCGCTACGCTCGCCGCCATCCATCCCTCAAGTCTTGGCGGAGATCGACCATGGGCATCCAGAACACCCTGGGAGGCGGCATCCTCAACCATGCCCTGCTGCTCGCGCAGTCTCCGCCGGCCGACCCGCCCGCGGCGGCGGCCCACTCCCTGCCCGAGCCGACCGGGTTCGCGCCCGACATCCCCTACAACCGGCATGCCTCGATGCTGCTGGGCGGCGGCATCGGCAAGGCACCCCCGCCGCAGACCTACGATGCCGGCGACCTCTACGGCCCCAACGGCCCGAAGGAAGAGGACATACAGCAGAAGAGCCTGAACGACTGCTACTTCGACGCCACCATCGGCGTGGTCGCCGAGCACGACCCGGGCCGGATCGAGCAGTCGATCAGGTACAACCCGGACTCGAAGACCTTCACCGTCACCTTCTGCCAGAAGGGGCCGTTCGGCATCCCGCTGCCGCGGCAGATCGAAGTGACCCAGGCCGACATCTGCGACAACATCGCGCGCGGTGGCAGCAGCAAGGGCGGCGAAGGCGGCCCGATCTGGCCGGCGGTGATGGAAGCCGCCTACGCCAAGATGCACCTGCAGGACGCGAGCAAGAACGGCGCCACGCCCGATCCGCGCATCGACGGCGGCTACGGCCCGGGCTCGGCCGACAAGCTGGGGCCCGACGGCAAGCCTGTGAACAAGCTGGACGCGAACGGCAAGCCGATCCCGGAACTGGACGAGAACGGCAAGCCCAGGCTCGGCGTGGACGGCAAGCCGCTGTACCAGCACGAGCAGGTTACCGTGGGCGGCATCGGCGGCGGCTTCGGCACCGAGGCGCTATACACCGTCACCGGCGAGACCGCCAAGACGATGCAGGCGCCGACGCCCGGCGGCGGATTCTTCAACCGGCTGGTCACCGAGCTGGAAGGGCAGCGCCTGAAGTCGGCGATCGACGGCGGCTCCACCGTCACCGTGGGCATTTCCCCCGAGAACAAGGGCGAGGCGAAGGACGGCCTGGAAGGCGCGCACCAGTACATGGTCAACCGGGTCTACAAGGACGCCGACGGCGTGTGGCAGGTGGAACTGCGCAATCCGTGGGGCAACAACGGCAGCGACGGCAAGGGCCACGGCCTGGAAGGCAAGGGCGACGGCGGCGCCGTGATCACCGTGCCGCTGGACTCCATCCACACGCACGGCTACGAGGGCTTCGTGATCGGCCCCGGCAAGTGAGCCCGCGATGCGCCTGGCGCTCGCATGGCCCGTGCTAGCATCGCTGGCGATCCTGTTCGCCAGCTCCGTCCCCTACGTCCACGCCAGGGAACCGTCCGTGATCGACACGTTGCCGGCCTATGCCGGCGCCCACGAAATCGGTGCCGACCAGCACGCCGCCTGCGCCGCGCTGACCGATGCGCTCACCGGCTACCTGCGCGGCAAGTACCGGGTGAAGCGCGCGCGCTTCTTCGTCATCGCGCCGCAGGACGTCACCTGGAACGCGCTGGACCACTTCGCCGACAGCCATCTGCAGGCGGTCAACGCGCGCCGCGAAAGCTTCAACTGGCACCGCGCGGGCTACGACCTGTACTCGGTGTGGTCGTTGAACGAGGCCTGGACGATGCACGTGGCGGTGGCGCTGACCCGCGAGCCGCTGGCGGACGGCCGCCTGCTGATCGGCTATTTCGAGNACGGGGCGTCATCCCAGCGNTTTCAACGGCCGAAGGGCCGGTCAAGCTGGGATCCAGTGCCTTTAGGTTTTGGGGAAGGGGGAAAGTCGCTGGATGACCAGCCCTTCGGCTGTTGAAAAGCGCCTCCTGCTTTCGCAGGAATGACGAGCGGGGAGCACAAGGGGATTTCAGTCCGGCAAGGAGACTTTGCAGGCTCTGAGCCCGGCGCGCCGTAGCGCACCCACCCGTAACCTTCAGTCGCTGTGGTCGGCGACGTACACCAGCCGGCCGTCGTGCACCCGGAACTCGCTGCGGCCTTCGAGCACGATCGACTGGCCCGCGCGGATGCCGTTCGGCAGGTCGACCGCGAAGGTTCCCTCGAACAGGATCGACGCGCTGCCGCTGCCGTCGCTTTCCTGCCAGGCCGTGACGGTCTGCCGGCGGCTGGAGAACAGGTGGCGCGAATGCTCGGCCAGCGCGCGCAGTTCCTCGATGCCCTGGGTGCGGATCGAGAGCGCGCCGGCGGTGTAGTTCTCGAACACCACCGCGTCGTCCATCGTCGCCAGCATGGCGTCGACGTCCTTGCGGTTGTAGGCATCGAGGTAGCGTTCGACGAGTGCGCGCATGCGGCGATTTCCGTTCAGGGGTCCGGCATTTCAGCATGCCGCCGCCCGCCGCGGCCAGCGCCGCGCTCAGCGGGCGAGGTTGTCGGTCTCGCCGATGAAGCGCGCGACGTTGTCGTGCAGCTTCTTCAGCGAGTCCTCGTGGGCGTAGACCATGTGGCCGGACGGGTACCAGGCATGGGAAATGTTCTTCTGCAGCGCGGCCGGGACCGGCAGGTGGCGCATCTCGTAGTCGGCCGCGAAGTAGGGCGTGGCCAGGTCGTAGTAGCCGCCGTTGAGGAACACCTTGAGGTCGGGGTTGGTCTTCATCGCGGTGGCCAGGTCGGGCATCACGTTGACCGCGCCGTCGTGGCCGCGGTGCTTGAAGTCCCACTCCTTGATGTCGGCGAACAGGCGGTACTGCCGGCCCTCGCCGAACTTCAGCCGGCGGCGCACGTAGTCGTTGAACGCGGCCACGTAGGCCGAGCTGATCGCCGAGGACTGCGGATCGTATTCGGAACCCTTGCTCAGCGGGTCGAGCGAAGGGCCGGAGAAGCGGCTGTCCAGCCGCCCGGTGGTGAGGTCGCCGTCGCCCTGCAGCTCGTGCTCGAACATGCCGCCGCTGACGCGCAGGTCGGCCTTGAGCAGGTAGGCCACCGGCAGCCCGGTGTACCCGTGCAGCTTCTCCGCCACCGCGCGCTTGCGCGCATCGTCGAGGCCCGCGCCCTGCATCAGCGCGGAGGCGTATTCGCCAAGCGCGAACTGCTGCACCTCGTCGAGGAACGGCTCCAGCGCGGCCGGCTGCTGCGGCAGGCGATGGTGGTAGAACGCGGTGGCGGCGAAGGTGGGCAGGGCCAGCGCGTACGGCAGGTCCACCCCGGGATTGTCCTCCGGGCCGTCGATGCTGGTGTCGAAGCTGAGGATCTGCGAGAGCAGGATCACGCCGTTGAGGTCGACGCTGTCCTCGTTCTCCAGGATGTTCGCCAGCACCGCCGAGCGGGTGGTGCCGTAGCTTTCGCCGAACAGGTACTTGGGCGAGTTCCAGCGGCCGTACCTGGACAGGAACTGGGTGATGAACTGGGCGAACGCGTGGGCGTCGCCGTCGACGCCGTAGATCGCCTTCTTGCGCTTTTCCATCTGCTCGTCGCGCTTGGACTTGTCCTCGTCGGCCGCGATCAGCCGGCTGAAGCCGGCGCCGGGCGCGTCGACGAAGACCAGGTCCGAGGCGTCGAGCAGGCTGTAGTCGTTGTTGACCAGGCCGTACGGCGCCGCCGGCGTGTGGCGGTCGTCGCTGGTGACCACCCGCTGCGGCCCGAACGCGCCCATGTGCAGCCACACCGTGGCCGAGCCCGGGCCGCCGTTGTAGACGAAGGTGATCGGGCGCTTCTCCGCCGCCGCGCCCTTCTTGAAATAGGCGGCGTAGAACATGCTGACGGTCGGCTCGTCGGCCTTGTCGCCGTGCTCGCGCAGCACCAGGGTGCCGGCCACCGCCTTGTAGTCGATGCGCTTGCCCTCGACGCTCACCGTGCCGTCGGTCTCGGACGATTGCGGTTGCACCAGCGCAGCGTCGGGCTTGTCCGCGGGCTTGTCGTCCTTGTGTGCGTCGTCCTTGGCCAGGGCGAGCGGGGAGCCGAGCAGCAAGGCGGCGAGCGCCGCGGCCAGGGAAAGCTTGCGCATGGAGGTGTCCCGTCGGGCGCGCGTTACACGCGGAAGGCCCGAGCATAGGCGCCGCCCGGCGCGCGCTCACACCCCAGAAGTCATGCCCGGCCCAGGGTGAGCAGGCCGATCGCCAGCAGCGCCAGCAGCAGGCCGGCCAGGTTGAACCGGCTCAGCCGTTCGCCGAAGCCCAGCGTGCCGACCAGCGCGCCCACCGCCACCACGCCCAGGTTCATGCTGGCGAAGACCAGCGCCGGATGCTGCGGCAGGGCCTGGTGGCCGCGCAGGTAGAACAGGATGTTGCCGAAGTTGAACAGCCCCAGCACGATGCCGCCGGCCAGGCTCGACAGGGTGAAGCGCGTGCGTCCCTGCATCCGCCGCACGAGCTGCAGCGCGAACGCCACCAGCAGCGACAGCGCGAACATCGCCTGCAGCGACGCGCCCAGCGGCACCCCGGCCGCGGCCACGCGCTTGAACAGGATGTCGATGGTGCCGAAGCCGGCGAACACCAGCAGCGGATACAGCCAGCCCGCGGCGCCCTCCCCGGCCGTCCCGGCCGCCTCCTCCCGGCGCCACACCATGGCCAGCAGGGCGAGCAGTCCCAGCGCGATGCCCGCGCCCTTGGTCGCTGTCAGCGTCTCGCCGAACAGCGCGAAGGCCGCCAGCAGCGACAGCAGCAGGGACAGTCGCTGCGCCGCGTCGCTGCGCACGATGCCGGCATGCCGCACCGAGGCGCCCAGGGCCAGGAAGATCGTCGGCAGCAGCAGGCCCAGCCCGATCATCGCCGGCCACGGCGCGGCGGGCGCCTGCAGCGCGGCCAGCGACGGGTGCAGCACCAGGGCGGTGAGCACGCTGGTCACCGCGTAGTTCCAGGCCACCGCCTGGCCCACGTCGATGCGGTAGCGGCGCGCCAGTTTCAGCAGCACCGACACCAGCACGCTGCAGATCACGCTGAGAAGCACGAAGACCATGGATCGCCCGGCGAGAGGAAGGAAAGCGCGCAGCTTAGCCGGCGATCACGCCCGGCGCGTCGTCCCGCGTTGCGGCCGGTGGCGGAAGCGACCGCGCGGTACGCGCCGCTGTCGCCCTGGTCGCAATCCGCCGGCGGCCTGGGCCGCGGCTATCGCATCGCCATCCGGTGCGGCGCGAAACCGCAGGCCGGCGCGGGCCGCCATCGGCGACGGCGACGGCATTCAGGCGGCGGCGCTCCGGCGCAATGCCGCCGCCTCGCGCGCCAGCGCCTCGACGCCGGCCCAGTCGCCAGCCTTCAGCCTGTCCGCCGGGGTCAGCCAGGAACCGCCCACGCACAGCACGTTCGGCAGGGCGAGGAAATCGCCCGCGCTGCCGACGCCGATGCCGCCGGTGGGGCAGAAGCGCAGCTGCGGCAGCGGGCCGGCCCAGGCCGCGAGCAGCCTGGCGCCGCCGGCCGGCACCGCGGGAAAGAACTTCAGGTGCCGGTAGCCGCGTTCGAGCAGGGCCATCGCCTCGCTCGCGGTGGCCGCGCCGGGCAGCAGCGGCAGCGGCACGTCCTCGGCCGCATCGAGCAGCCGCGCGGTGGCGCCGGGCGACACCGCGAAGCGCGCGCCGGCCGCGTGCGCCGCGCGCAGGTCGGCCTCGCCCAGCACGGTGCCCACGCCGACCACCGCACCCTCGACCTCGGCGGCGATCGCGCGCACGGCGTCCAGCGCGGCGGCGGTGCGCAGGGTCACCTCGATCGCGGGCGTGCCGCCGGCGACCAGCGCGCGCGCCATCGGCACGGCCACGCGCGCGTCCTCGATCACCACCACCGGGATCACCGGGGCGAGCCGCATGGCGTTTTCGACCTGCCGTTGCTTGTCGGCCTGGTTCATCAGAGCACTCCGGCGCCGAGGTCGGCGTTCATGGCGTTGGCGCGGAACAGCGCGAACAGCTCGCGTCCCATGCCGGCCTGGTGGTTGCGCTGGCGGTTGCCGTCGGGCGTGCGCGCGGCGAACTCGGCGGCGTCGACCAGCACGTCCAGCCGCCCGGCCGCCGCGTCCAGGCGGATCATGTCGCCGTCGCGCACGCGCGCCAGCGGGCCGTCGACGACGGCTTCCGGGGTCACGTGGATCGCCGCCGGCACGCGGCCGGACGCGCCGGACATGCGCCCGTCGGTGACCAGCGCGATGCGGTGGCCGCGATCCTGCAGCAGGCCCAGCGTCGGCGTGAGCTTGTGCAGCTCCGGCATGCCGATCGCCTGCGGCCCCTGGAAGCGCACCACCGCCACGAAGTCGCGGTTGAGCTCGCCGCGCTCGAAGGCGCCGCGCACCGCGTCCTGGTCGTCGAACACCACGGCGGGCGCCTCGATCAGCAGGCGCTCGTCCGGCACCGCGGACACCTTGATCACCGCGCGGCCGAGATTGCCGTCGAGCAGGCGCAGCCCGCCGTCCGCGCGGAACGGCTCGGCGATGCCGCGCAGCACGCCGCGGTTGCCGCTGTCCTTCGGCACCGGATGCGAGACCAGCCGGCCGGCCTCGTCCAGCGCCGGCACCTGGGTGTAGCGGTACAGTCCCTCGCCGGCGACCGTCTGCACGTCCGCATGCAGCAGTCCGGCGTCGAGCAATTGATCGATGAGGAAGGCCATGCCGCCGGCCGCGTGGAACTGGTTCACGTCGGCGTAGCCGTTCGGGTATACCCGCGCCAGCAGCGGCACCGCGGCCGACAGCGCGTCGAAATCGTCCCAGCGCAGGTCGATGCCGGCCGCGCGCGCGACCGCCACCAGGTGCAGCAGGTGGTTGGTGGAGCCGCCGGTGGCGTGCAGGCCGATCACGCCGTTGACCACGGCGCGCTCGTCCACGACGTGGCCGAGCGGCACGCGGGTTTCCGGCGCGGCCACCTGCCGCACGGCCGCCGCGGTGAGCGCGTCGCGCAGGGGCGTGTCGGGCGCCACGAAGCTGGAGCCGGGCAGTTGCAGGCCCATGATCTCCATCAGCATCTGGTTGGAGTTGGCGGTGCCGTAGAAGGTGCAGGTGCCGGGCGCGTGGTACGAGGCCGCCTCCGCCTCGAGCAGTTCCTCGCGGCTGGCCTTGCCTTCGGCATACGCCTGGCGCACCTTGGATTTCTGCTCGTTGGGGATGCCGCTGGGCATCGGCCCGCTGGGCACGAACGCGCCCGGCAGGTGGCCGAAGCTCAGCGCGCCGATCAGCAGGCCGGGCACGATCTTGTCGCAGATGCCCAGGTACAGCGCGCCGTCGAACATGTCGTGCGACAGCGCCACCGCGGTGGCCATCGCGATCACGTCGCGCGAGAACAGCGACAACTCCATGCCGGCACGGCCCTGGGTCACGCCGTCGCACATCGCCGGCACGCCGCCGGCGACCTGCGCGGTGGCGCCGGCCTCGCGCGCGAGCTGGCGGATCATGGCCGGATAGCGCTCGTACGGCTGGTGCGCCGAGAGCATGTCGTTGTAGGCGGTGACGATGCCGATGTTCGGCGCATGGCCGGCGCGCAGCGCCGCCTTGTCGTGCGCATCGCACGCCGCGAAGCCGTGCGCGAGGTTGCCGCAGGACAGCCGCTCGCGGTGCGTGCCGCCGCCCTTGCCGGCCGCGTCGATCCGCGCCAGGTAGGCGGCGCGGGATGCCTGGCTGCGCGCGGCGATGCGCGCGGTGACTTCGGCAACGACAGGGTGAAGCGAACTCATCGACGGACTCCGTTACGGTGGGGGCGGCGCGGCATGCGCCGCTTGGCGGCGGCACGGCGGGCTGCGTTCATCATGGGCACCAGTACACCGCCACGGGTACCAGCGGCTGCGCCAGCACCGCGCGCACCGGGTAGTCCGCGGCGGCGCCGAGGCCCAGCCGCGCGTCGGCCAGCAGTTGGCGCTTGGGCTCGCCCTCGACGTGCAGGAACAGCGCGCGCGTCTTCAGCAGGGTCGCCAGGGTGAGGGTGATGCGCGGTTCGCCGGCGTGCGGCGCGCGCATCGGCAGCACGCTCACCGGGGCGTTGCGGTCGAGCGCCTCGGCCAGCCGGTCCCCGCCGGGAAAGAACGAGGCGGTATGGCCGTCCAGACCCATGCCGAGGACCACCGCGTCGAACGGCAGCGGCAGCGCGTCGATGCGCGCGCGGATCGCCGCGATCGCCGCCTCCGGCGTCTCCATGTCGGCATGCAGCGGCACGAACCGCGCCGCCGACGCCGCACCCCGCAGCAGCCGCGCCTTGACCATCCGCGCGTTCGAGCGCTCGCTGCGCTCGTCCACCCAGCGCTCGTCGACCAGGGTCACCTGCACCTTCGCCCAGTCGAGCGGGGCCTGCGACAGCCGGTCGAAGAAATGCCCCGGCGTGCTGCCGCCGGAAACCGCCAGCAGCGCGTGGCCGCGCGCGGCGATGCCGGCGCGCAGCGCCTCGGCGACGCGCTCGGCCAGCACCGCGGCCAGCGCGTGGCAATCGGTGAAGCTGTGCGTGGTGACGTTCAGTTCGGCGGACATGGCGGCGGCAAGGGGGGATGGCGGGGAGGGAAAGGCCGAGTCTAGGCAGGCGCCCGCAACAGGCCGGTGAAACGGATCTTCAGGCCGTGCATGCGCTCACTCGCTGTCTTCGTTCCAGGTGCGGCCGTCGCGCTCGATCAGCGCCACCGCGGCGCTCGGCCCCCAGGTTCCCGCCGCGTAGGGCCGCGGCGGTTCGCCGCTGGCGGCCCACGCGGAGAGGATCGGGTCGGCCCAGCGCCAGGCCGCCTCGACCTCGTCGCGGCGCATGAACAAGGTGGGATTGCCGCGCACCACGTCCAGCAGCAGGCGCTCGTACGCGTCCGGCTGCTGCACGCCGAACGCCTCGGCGAAACTCATGTCCAGCGGCACGTGGCGCAGGCGCAGGCCGCCCGGGCCGGGATGCTTGATGGTCAGCCACAGCTTCACGCCCTCGTCCGGCTGCAGCCGCAGCACCAGCCGGTTCTGCGCGAGCGGGCCGGCCGCAGCGTCGAAGATCGAGTGCGGCACCGGCTTGAACGCGACCACGATCTCGGAGACGCGCGTGGGCAGCCGCTTTCCGGTGCGCAGGTAGAACGGCACGCCGGCCCAGCGCCAGTTGGCGATCTCCGCCTTCAGCGCGACGAAGGTTTCGGTGCTGGATTTGATGCCGCCCAGCTCGTCCAGGTAGCCCGGCACGCTCTCGCCCTCGGCCACGCCGGCGCGGTACTGGCCGCGCACGGTGAGCTGGCCCGCATTGGCCTCGTCGATCGGCTTGAGCGAGCGCAGCACCTTCAGCTTCTCGTCGCGCACCGCATCCGGCGCCAGCGACGACGGCGGCTCCATCGCCACCATGCACAGCAACTGCAGGATGTGGTTCTGCACCATGTCGCGCAGCGCGCCGGCACGGTCGTAGTAGGCGCCGCGGTGGCCCACGCCGAGCGTTTCGGCAACGGTGATCTGCACGTGGTCGATGTGCCCGGCGTTCCACAGCGGCTCGAACAGCGCGTTGCCGAAGCGCAGCGCGATCAGGTTCTGCACCGTCTCCTTGCCGAGGTAGTGGTCGATGCGGAAGGTCTGCGATTCGCCGAACACCTTGCCGACCGCGTCGTTGATCTGGTTCGCGCTGGCCAGGTCGCGGCCGATCGGCTTCTCCAGCACCACCCGCGACTCGCCCCGGTTCAGGCCGTAGTGGCCGAGCCGGTTGCAGATGTCGACGAACAGTTCCGGCGAGGTGGACAGGTAGAACACCCGCACGTGCTCCGGCTGCTCCTTGATCAGTTCGGCGAACGCATCCCAGCCCTCGTCCTTGCGCGCATCCAGCGAGCGGTAGCCCAGTTGCGGCAGGAACGCCTCGACCGTGTCCTCCGGCGCCCCGGTCTCCAGCAGCACGCCGCGCACCAGCTCGCGGTAGCCGGCGTCGTCCAGCCCTTCGCGGGCGACCCCGACGACCCGGCTGGCGGCGGGAATCTGGCCGTCGGCGTAACGGTGGAACAGCGCCGGCAGGAGCTTGCGCACGGCAAGGTCGCCGGTGCCGCCGAAGATCACCAGGTCGAACGGTTCGACGGGCGGGGAAGAGGGAACAGTCACTACGGTCACCTCGGGCTCGATGGGCGCATGAAGGCATGCCAGGCCGGAATCGTACCAGTGAAATACCAGGCAAAACCAATCGCCGCTACCGCTTCGCCGGCTTTCGGCCCCTTCCGCAAAATTGGTAGGCACGGAAAGGCCGCCAGCCATGCCGCGCTTGCCGAACTGGTATTCTCATTGGTATCTTTCGCACCATGGAAACCGCACTCGCCAACGAGTACCGCCGACTCTGTCGCGACCCCGCCACGCACCAGCTCGCCTACCTGCGCCTGCGCCGCGCGATCCGCAACGTGGTCGAGCACCGCGACATCGAGCCGGGCCAGGCGCTGCCGAGCGAGCGCGACCTGGCACAGGCGCTGGGCCTGTCGCGCGTCACCGTGCGCAAGGCCATCGCCGGCCTGGTCGAGGAGGGCCTGCTGAACCAGCGCCACGGCGCCGGCACCTTCGTCGCCGAACGCATCATCAAGCCGATGTCGCGGCTCACCAGTTTCACCGAGGACCTGCGCGCGCGCGGCCTCAACCCGCGCTCCGAATTCTTCGAGCGCAGCATCGGCGAAGTCACGCCGGAGGAAGCGATGGCGCTCAACCTGTCGCCCGGCGCGCCGGTGGTGCGCCTGCACCGCGTGCGCTACGCCGGCGACGAGCCGCTGGCGATCGAGCGCAGCGTGGTGCCGGCCAGCGCGCTGCCCGATCCCGGCGAAGTCCGCGATTCGCTCTACGAAGTGCTGGAACGCTACGGCAACCGCCCGCGCCGCGCCCTGCAGCGCCTGCGCGCCGTGCTGCTGGGCGCCCAGCACGCCCGCCTGCTGCACGTGGCCGTGGGCAGCGCCGGCCTCAGCATCGAACGCCGCAGCTTCCTCGACGACGGCCGCGTCGTCGAATTCACCAGCTCCTGGTATCGCGGCGACATCTACGACTTCGTGGCCGAGCTGCATACGGATTAAGTCCGGCGGCACTTCGCCGGCTCCGGTTTCATGACCCAACCGCCGCCTCGCCAGAGGCCGACCCTGCTGCACCCCCGATCCTGCACGACTCAAGCCGCCGGAAAACCACGGCGGCGAAACCTCGTGCACATCAAAGCCCGGGGTCAAGCCCCGGGCTTTGATGTGAGGCAAGAAAGAAGCTCAATCCTTTCAAACGCTCAGGACGGTGCTGAGCATCTTTACGTAGTAGAAGCTAAGGAGTGCTAGGAGCCAAGTAGGTGCCACGCGATAGCGAAGCGGAGAGCACCCCAGCGGCCAGCAGCAAGCTCATCAACGATTTAATCAACCATGCCTCATGGATGCTTGCGGCTTCCATCAAATCCGGAGGCCCGCTCCCTACGGCCTGGATTTATCGCGCAATCGAACAAGTGACTTGGTAGCCACCAGCCAAATCAAGGTGGCGGCCAAGATTGAGTTAATAAAGAAGCAAACAAATAGTTCGCCACCAAATAATTTCACCAGATTGAAGTTGTCGTCAAAGTGATGGAGCGCCGCTGCAATCCACCCCAAAGGGAACCCCAATATGGCGCCGATAATCTTGTTAAGTTGGCTTACACAATTGGGCTGTATATCGCAAGTCAATCGGCCAACAACAATTTTCAGCGTCAAGGCGAAATGGATGAGTCCGCTGACAAGAATGATGGAAAGCGTTTTTATCTTAGACATGGTGGCTATCAATCAGAGTATTTTGCGCTGGGTCGCAAAGGTGTTGATAGAGTTTACCCACCTATTGCCGATCATCGTGGAGAGAAGCGACTTGGACTATCGGCCGGGCCGATGGACATGGATTTCGGAATGGTTGGGCCAATTGAGTTTGACGTTGGATGCAAGCCGCCATCCCTCAATACGCCCTACGCAAAATCCGCGCAAACGTTCGCGTAGCCACTGAAAGGATCATTAATGTATTTTTTGGCTCAGTCGTTCATAAACGAGTTCCGAAGCATCCTGGTCCGTTCGCCTTCCAGGGAGTTGGTGCGCAACGAACGCACGCTGTTTCACTGGGTGCGCCTGCCAACTCGGTTCCTGAATTTAAAAAAGATATAGCAAATGATGGTTGCTGCAACCAAGGAATTGATTGGAATGGTGGCGGCTAGGAATACACCTGAATAATGGTTGCTTGTGCTGAATTTTCCTACGATTTCCACGATGGAAAATAGCGGGAAGCCGAGAGCTCTGCTCCAAATGTAATTCAGCGAATTAGGGCAGTCATCCCCGCCGCAGCCGGCCATGTTCGAAAGTACCATGACGGTGGTTAGCGCGTGCGCCAGAAAGATGCCTGTGAAAAGTAAAACCTTTGCCCAAGTTTTCATAGCTTACCAATACCCATGATTGAACGTGCCTGGGCTGTACGCCCGGTTCATCAATCCGTGATGTGGATGATTCATATTAATTCGGTCGCCCGCACCGTCCAGCATATCATTGGGTACGCTTGGGGAGAATCTTGGCTTATTGACCTTCACGCCGCCAGCCTCCAGCACCCCATAAACGAAGTCGGCGCAGTTATTGAAGGTGCCGCTGAAATCGTCCGTTATATGTGTGTTGGCCCATGCTCTCATGTCCGCGTCGTTTTGCGAGGTGGTTTCAAATACCTCGCCAGTGATGTAGACGTCCCCTTGATCGCTTAGAAAGTCGTCGAGCGATGCGTAGGTGTAGTGGCTATCCTGCTGGGTACCATTCACGAAGCCGTCCTTCGAGTAATAGTCCCATCCTGTTCTGTCATTTCCGACAAGAACAGCCACGTGGCCTCCGAACTTGCCGAGCATAGGCACGGTGTTGTTGTCGATCACGACAGCGACGTCCATCCCTCGCGGGTCCACGGAGGAGATCGGGTTTGCCTGCGCGTAACCGTAGGTATTCAGCCCGCCTCCCAATCCAATGGGGTCAGACTCCAGATACCGCCCGATGCTCTCGTCGTAGGTCCGGTATCCATTGATCCACAGCCCGGTCTCAACGTCCTGATACTGGCCGGGGAGACCCAGGTTCAACCCGCCGATCTGATCCAGCGCCACCGTGCGGCCATAGGGATCATTGTTCGCGCGCCACACCATCTGCTGTGATGCGCCGGTGACGACTTCCGGACGACCCAGGTGATCGTTGTGCACGAAGGAGGTTGTGCCATTGTCCTGCACCACGCCAAGCAGTTCCGTCCCCGCCCAGACGTAGCTCTTCCAGCCAGTCGGTCCGTACTCGGTTGCCAGTTGATCGCCTACATAGGTGTAGCGGGTCTGGCCGCTCCCGGTGATCTTGCCTACCCGCTGGCCTTGGGGGTTGTACAACAGTGAAGTAGTGGCCGTGCCGACGTAGACCCGAATAAGCCGGTTGAAGGCATCGTAGGCGTAACTCTGCGTGATGCCTGGCTGCTCTTGCGCGACCGTGCGATTGCCGCGTGCGTCGTACTGATAGGTCGTATGGACCCCGGATTGCGTGGTGTAGCTCGATACTCGGTTGCTCGCCGGCTCGATCACGTAGTCCGTTTGTCCACTGGGGGAGACGAAGCGGCTGTGGTTGCCGTTGGCGTCAAACGACCATGAGAGGTTGCTTCGAGTGTCTTTCGACAACCGGCCGGCGGCGTCGTAGTCGTACGCTCGATTCTGTGTGGCATCGACTCCGTTGGTGATCGTTGTGATTTCGTTGCCGAAGTTGTAGTCGTAGTTCAGGCTCTGCCGGACCGTAGCTCCGCTGCTGGCGCCGAGGTGGATAAGCCGCCCATCCTGATCGAAGCTCGCACTGTGTTTCAGGCCATTGCCGTAGGTCCAATCCGTTGCGATTCCGAATGGTTGGTAGTGAAAGCCGCTGGCAATCGTGGTGGTGGTGCCGCCACGCGTGGAGGTCACTGCGGCCAACGTGCCGTGATCGTACGCATAGCCGACGCTGACTCCGCTCGGATAGCTGATGCCGGTCCGGTGGCCCAGGCCGTCGTAGGTGTAGCCGGTGGTGTTGACCGTGCTCTGCATCGCGTCCTGGCGCGTCGCCAACCAACCTTCCGGCGTGTAAGCGAAAGTAGACCAGCTATGCGTGGTCACGCTGTCACTGCCAGCCATGCGACACAGGCGGCCCTTGCCGTTGGTGCACGTGTCATAGCTGTAGGTGCGGGTCTCCTGGCCGTTGCCCACGGAGGTGGGCCGGCCCAATGCGTCGTAGGCGTAGCTCAATGTGCTGCCATCGTTGCGGACCAGGCTGGTACGTTGGCCGCTCGCGTTATAGGTGTACGTGGTCGTGCCGGTATCCGGGCTCACTTGCGTCCAGACTTGGCCGAAGCCATCGACGGTGTAGGTAGTGGCGTTGTTGCGCGGGTCGATTACCTTCGTCAGGTGGCCAACGCCATCGTAGGTGTACTGGGTGGCATTTCCCGCCGGATCGGTCGATCGGACGAGCCGGTCGAACGCGTCGTAGACCAGGGTGGTGGTGTGATCCAGGCCGTCGGTCGTCGTGAGAACGTTGTTGGCGGCGTCGTAGGTGTAGCCCACCTGCAGATGGTTGGCGGCGTCGCGTCGCTGGAGTACCCGACCGAGTTCGTCATACACGATGATCGCCTGGCTGGAGATCTGCGGCGGCGGCGTGCCGCGCACATCGACTGTGGCGATCGTGACACCATCGCTCTTGAGGGTCAGGCGATGGCCGGCCGCCGAGATCCAGGTGGCGCTTTTCGAGCCGGATTGCCCGCTCGTGAACAAAGTCGGCGAGCCGCCGCTCAGCCCGGACGTCCAGACCTCGGCGGTTGCGCTGCTGGAGGTCCAGGTGATGTTCGCCGTGCAGGTGCTTGCCCCGATGGCGATATCACAGGGGTTGGGCGACGCCGAGATCGAGCCGGACAGCAGCTTGAACGTCGAAGTGTTTGCCCAGCGCGAATTGCCGAGGTTGTCGTAGGCAATCGCTTCGACCTTATGCGAGCCGGCGCCCAGGTTGGCCCAGTTCGCCTGATAGGGCGGTGCGGTCACGGTCTTGATCAGGCTGCCGTCGCCCCAGAACTCTACCCGCTGCACGCTGCCATCCGGATCGCTGGCATTAGCCGTGACGAGAACCGTGGCGGGGGCCAACGCGGCACTGCCGTTCATCGGCGCTGTCAACGTGATGTTGGGTGGCTGATTGCCGCGCACGTCAACGTGTGCCAGTTCGAGTCCATCGCTCTTGAGTGTGAAGCGGGCGGTGTTGGTCGAAATCCAGGTGGCTGTGGATGGGCCGTTCTGCGCGCGCGCGAACAGTTGAGGCGACGCGCCGTTCAGGTCGGAGACCCATACCTCGGCCGTGCTGCTGTTGGAACTCCAGTTGATCGTCGCCGTGCAAGTGGAAGCTCCTGCCGGGATGTTGCACGAACTGGGTGAGGCCCAGATCGACCCTGCGAGGACTCGGATCGGCACGTTGGGCGAGCTGTCGCCGAACCAGGTCACGCCGTCTTGAACCATCTTCCATTGGAAATTGTAGGTTCCTGGTGATGACGGTGCGTGGATCGAAAAGGTGAAGGCAGCCGTCTGGCCGGGCCGGACTGTTGCAGGCAGCTCCACGCGGTTGAAGCCCCATGTGGCGTTGTCGCCCGGGTTCTGCGAGCCCAGTCGGAAACCGTTGGCCGTGATCCACGACAGGGAGCCGGCGTCCTTGAACTGCACGGTGACGGTTTTCGTCGTCCCGGCGAGCATCGCAGTGGGAACGCTTTGACTGACAAACTCGGATACACGCATCGGCGGAACGGGCGTATCCGGGTCATCCGGATCACACGTTCTGCATTCCAGTGTGGGGGCGGTCGGCTTTTTCGGGTCCGCCTTGACCGGCCCGGTGCCCGCCCAGGCGGCCGTGGACCACACCACCGTCACGCACCACAGACACAGCAACGATCCTGCTCTCCGTGCAAATCCTTCCATCTTCATCCCTGTTCGCATGCTTCCCCCTATGCGCTCACTCGAAAGACGAGGAGCGCCCTGTCGCTGAATGTCCAACCCGATGTTCATGCCGTGCTCGAAACGGCCATGTCCTCAAACCGTGCGTGCACCTGGTCTCATGGCACGGTTCCCCGCTGCGGCTCACGAAATACCCGCTGGGTGGTGATCAACGTCGGTTGCGATAGGGCGTTGTAGGTGTAGACCGTCTGCGCGAAGGTACCGCCGGTCTCGGGCTCGTACTCGGAGACGAGGCGGCCTGCGGCGTCGTACTGGTAGCCGTGGTACTGGCCGTCCGGCCGCGTCGCCTTCGCGAGGCGCCCGAAGCCGTCGTACTCATAGGTGGTGTGTTGTGTGGCGCCGTTACGATAGGTTTGCGTCTCGATCACGCGACCGCGGGCGTCGTAGAGGAATCCGGCCTTCTCCCCATTGGGACCTGTCACGAAACCGGGTTGGCCGAGATCGTTGTAGCCCTCATAGGTCGTTGTCTGCCCGAGGCTGTTCTTGACGGTCAGCAGGTCACCGGCTTGCGAATAATTGAGGACGATCGTGTCGCCCGTGCCGGCCAGTGGGCCGTCGACCGTCATTGAAGACAGCAATCCATTCGGCCAGGTCGCATACGTGTAAGCGGTGGTGCGGCTCTGGCCTTGGCTCGCTGCCACTTTGCTGGAGAGGTTCTTCACCGTCAGCGAGGCCAGGCGGCCGCCGGCGCCGTACTCGTAGCTGAACTCGTGATCGTCACCCACGGTTTCCTTCGTCTTGCGGCTATCGGCATCCCATGAGTAGCGGATGACGAGTCGCTGGCTCGCGCCCGTGGCGTTGGCGTTCTCCACTCGCTCCAGCAACTGGCCTTTGGCGTTGAAGTCGAAGGTGGTGACGCGCCCCATGAAGTCGGTAGACGCTGCGAGGTAGCCGTCGGTGCCGTACTCTGCGGCCTTGACCGCCAAGGGGCAGTTCGTCGAGCGCGCCTCCTCTACCCCGATGTCGTTGCCGTTGGGATCGAACTTGTACGTAGTCGATTTGTTCAACGGATTGATGACCGTCGTACTTTGGATGTTGCCGTCCGGATAGAGCGCATAGCTGAACTGGTAACGTTCGATGCCCCCTGCCAGCTTGGTCTCGGCGGCACGACCGTTGGCGTCGTAGGCAATCCAAGACTGGCGCACGTCATTGATCGTGCGGCCGGTCAGTGCGGTCGGGAAACGGGTGTCTTCGTAGTGGTAGGTGATGCGGGTGGGAATCGCGCTCGGTTGGACCGTGCCGGTCAGCAAGGCGACCATCGAGTTGATCGGCAGTGTCGGCGGCAGTGGCGGCGGATCGTCGTGGCGAGGATCGTGCGGAGGCAGCAGCATCGGGTGCACCCCGATGTCTCCCGCATTGACCATAGTGGCGGAAGGCGACGCCCCCGGGCTCACGGCGTTCGAGGTCGACACCGACAGCGTCTTGTAGCTATACGTGTAGGCGTGGCCGGCTGGGTCGGTGACCTGGGTGAGGCGTCCATCGGTCCAGGTGAAGTCCACATGGCGCCCGGAGGTATGGGTTACTCGCGTCAGGTAATGGTTGGCGTCGTACTGAAATGTCCAGCCGATCCCTTGTGGGTTCTTGAGGCTCGACGGAAAGCCGGCGGCGTCGTATACCTCGACGGTATGGTCTTCGCTGTAGAGCACATACGTGCTGCCCGACTTGAGGATCTTGGCGACCGGAGAGGCCTTGTCCTCGTACCAGCCGGGTGTCGGCGAGCTGGCGTAGTTGAACTTGATCATGCGCCCGTCCGGCCGCTGCGCCCAGATCGGCTTGAAGGCGGGATCGCAAATGCTGTTACCGGGTCGGGGATAGCAGGCTGAGGCTGGATCGTTCGTGGTGAACAACAATTTGAAATCGTAGTCGCTCAACCAGCGCCGTCCGAAAATTCCGATGCCGTTCCAGTAGTAGTTGTAGGTGCGGGTCAGCGATAGCCCCATCTCGCCGGCACTGGTGAAATCAGTCTCGGGTGAGACCTCGTTGCCCGTGGAGAAAATGACCGGATCGCCGATACGCATGAGCGATAGGGTCCATGCGTTGCAGCGAGTTGGTACAAGCGCACTGCGCTGGCTCGTCGCATCGCCCGGATTGGGCGCGAAGTCGTCTTTGGCGCCATGTGGCTCGCCATTGCCTCCACCTTCGCGACCGGCACGCTCAGGGCGTCCGTCATCGCCATAGTCAGCGAAGGTGTTGTGACATCCGCCGCTGACGACCACGGTCCCGACCGGGAAGCCGCTACTGCCATCATTGGTCCATCCGATGTGCGTCGTTCCATCGTCGCAGACGTTGATTTTTTGCAGCACCGCATGCGCAGGCTGAGCAAACTGCAACAACAAAAAGGCGGCGACAGCCACCAAAAAACCTTTCAACATCCCTATTTCCCCTGTTCCATTCGCTGGGCGAAATACTCCAACGACCGGTCATCGTAGGGATGTGCCAGAGGGATGGGCATAGGAATTTTTCTGAAAGAAAAACCCTACTCCGAAGTGGGGCTTGTCCCGAGCTGCTGCTGCTTTGGCAGTGCTGGAGCCGCCGCCCAGGCGCACCTCGTGTCAGTCAATCCTGAGCCAACGAGCGCGCCTATTCAACGGTCAGCTCCCCGTATTGACTCAAGGCCGGCTTGCGGCACTCGCCAGCGTTCGTGTGGTACTGAAGCATGAGCACCTTGCGGCCCGTTGGCGTAACTTTGCACAGGAAGCCGGGCACCAGAGTGTCCTGAAGTTCGACGACCTGCGCCTGGGAATGCGCAGGTCAATGGTGGACTTGGTGCGTTTGATCTTTGCCGTGATGACTCCGCGAAAAGACCTGGTTCTCAGGAGTCAGCCAGGGGCCCGCAGAGGGGAAGCCGGGTCAAGTTTCGGAAAGCGCCAGCATAGGCTGTGATCATATAAGTAATTGATAAGAACAATATATGGTGCTTTAGCGAAGTTCGGCGCTGGAGTCAGCTTGGAACAAAAAAAGCCGCCGGGTTTGCCGGCGGCCAAGGAGGGGAGACCGCATCGGCCGGGCCGATGCGGGTGACTCTTACAGCGAGAAGTCGTACTTGACGCCGAACTGGAAGTAGCGCGGCGCCTGGAACGCGAGTGCGCGCTCGTAATCGTCGACCGGGTCCTCGCCCACTTCCACCTGGGCGATCTTCTTCTGGCGGTTGAACACGTTGAACACGTTCACCGTGAACGCCAGGTTCTGGTTCGCGCCGGCCCACAACGGGCGGTACTCGGTGTTCAGGTCGAGCTGGTAGGTCCACGGCAGGCGACCTTTCGACCCGCGCGGGCTGGGCTTGCCGTCGCACTCGAAGTACGACGCGCCGTACTGGATCGCATCGACCGGATCGAAGCCGATGCAGTTCTTCGGCCGGCCCGAGGCGATCGCCAGGTTCGCGCCGAACAGCCATTCCGGCGTGGCCTGGAAGAAGCCGTACGCCTTGAGCTGGTGGGTGCGGTCGTTCGGCAACGGGCCGTTCGCGAACTGCATGATTTCCGGCGCGTCCCAGTCCTGGGTCACCGACGGATCGAGCTGGCCGATGTCCGACTTCAACTGGCCCTCGGAGTTGCCGTAGCTGCGCGAGAAGGTGTAGTCCACTCGGCCGTACCAGCGCTGGTCGAAGTGGTGCTCCAGGTACAGGTCCAGCGAGTAGTACTTGCGCTTCAGCGCCGGGAAGCCCACGCCGGCCGGCGTGATGAAGTCGTCCATGGTCAGCTTGAACGGCACCAGCGTGCCCTTGCCGTCCACGTCCACCATGAACGTGTTGGGCTCGCCCGGGTTGAACAGGTAGCAGCCCGGGATGCTGGCGTTGCTGATGTCGATGTTGTTGCGCCTGGCGTACTTCTCGAACGGACGCGAGTCGCAGAAGTCGTCGATCGAGCTCTTGAGCTTGCGCAGCGTGGCCTTGGCGCCAAAGGTCCAGTCGTTGCCGAGCATCTTGTCGAAGCCCAGGATGTACTCGTCCTGGTAGTACGCCTTGATGCCCTTGGCGGCCACCGTCTTCGGGTTCAGGTCGGTGCCGTCCTCGCCGTTGAGGTAGATCTTGCTGCCCACCGGGGTCAGGCCGATCGGCTCGCCGTTCGGGGCCACGCCGGTGTAGGTGAAGTACTCGCTCGAATACAGCGAGGCGGACGCGCCGCGGATCGCCACGTTGGACGGGATCGCCAGGTGGTAGCGGCCGGCGTTGGCGTAGATCTTGAAGCTGGAATCGCCGAACACGTCCCAGGTCACGCCCAGCCGCGGGGCGAGCTGGTGGCGCTGCTTGACGTAGACGTCGCCGGCGCCGTTGATGTTCTTGAACTGCTCGTTGCGCAGGCCGAGGTAGACCAGCCAGCGGTCGCTGACCTGCCAGTGGTCTTCGATGAACTGCGCCTCCTGCTCCACCTTGACCGCGGCGCCGGTGATGAAGGTGCGGTTCTCGACGAAGTACGGGGTCCCCGCCGGAACGTCCGGCAGGATGTCGGGACGGCCGGAGACGTCGCGGACATTCTGGTAGCGCCAGCGCGTGCCGCCCTCGTACTGGTTGCCGCTGCGCGACTCCAGCGTCTGCGTGTCCAGGCCGGCGCGCAGGTCGTGCGAGCCCAGCCGGTACTCCACGTCCAGGCGCCAGCCGTGCGTCTTGTCCTTGGCGCCGGGGCCGAGCACGGTGCCGTTGACCAGGCCGCAGCCGATGATCGGGTTGGTCACGCCGCTGCGCGCGTCGGTGATCCACGGGCAGTTGGGGCTGCCGGCGTAGCCGAGGTTGCGCACATGGGTCGTCCGGCTGGTGCCGTAGAGCGCATTCACCGTCAGGTCGTCGGTCAGGTAGCCGGTGTACTTGCCGATGTAGACGTCGCCGCCGGGAGCCGAGCCGGCCGGGGAGGCGGCGTTCTTCAGCTTGTCGGTGCCCAGGAAGTTGCCGCGCGACAGGGTCGCGTAGTTGTACGCGTAGATGTCCCGGTCGGTGTTGGTCTTGTCCGAGATCGCGGTGAACTGCAGGATGTTGCTGTCGTTGAGGTTCCAGTCGACCTTGGCCATCCACTTGGTGGCCTTGGCGGTTTCGCGCGTGTACTGCGGCGCGATGATCGAGCTGACCGAATTGCCCGCGGTGCTGGTGAAGTCGCCGGCGGCGTACAGGAACAGCTTGTCCTTGATCAGCGGGCCGCTGATGTAGCCGGTGTACTGGGTCGAGGAGTTCTTGTTGCCGGCGCGGTACTGGTACAGCAGGCCCTTGGTTTCGCCGTTCACGCGGTACACGCTGCGCGGCGAGTCGCGCAGGTACTGCGGGATCACATACAGGCCGACGCCGCCCTTCCAGGTGTTGCCGCCGCTCTTGGTCACCACGTTGACGACGCCGCCGGTGGAGCGGCCGTACTCGGCGCCGTAGCCGCCGGTGTAGACCTCCTGCTGGTCGATCGCGTCGAACGGCAGGCTGGTGAAGCCCAGGCCGGTCAGCGCGTTGGTGACCGCGTAGCCGTTGATGTAGTACTGGTTCTCGGAAGCCGAGGAGCCGCCGAACGAAGCGACATTGCCGTAGCGCGAATCGCCGGCGACCACGCCGGGCGCCAGCAGCGCGGCGGCGGTCACGTCGCGCGCCAGCGGCAGCTTCTGCAACTGCTCGGAGGTCAGCACCGTGCGCGAGTCGACCGACGACACGTCGATCGCCGGCAAGGCGTTGCCGACCACCTGGATGCCTTCGAGGTTCTGCGCGTTGGCGGCGGTCGCCGTGGCGGCGCCGAAGGACACGTCGACGCCGGTGCCCAGGCGGACCTGCACGTTGTCGCGCGTCTCGACCACCTGGCCGTCCTTCACCAGGGTGACCTTGTAGTTGCCGATCGGCAGCGAGGATGCGCGGTAGCGGCCGCTCTGGTCCACCGCGATGTCGCGGCTCAGGCCGGTGTTGAGGTTTTCCAGGTGCACGGTGGCGCCCGCGGCCTGGCCGGCCGTGCCGAAAATCACGCCGGAGGCGTTGGACTGCGCCATGGCGACGCCGCCGAGGCTCATGCTGAGCGCCACGGCAAGCGCGGTGTGCCGCCACGACGGGATACGACGGTTGCGATCGATACGAGTCATGCTTGCGTTCTCCCCGAGAATGGCCAAAGGCCGAAGGCGCGCGAATCGCGCCGAAACACCGGATGCAAGCAAGGTAAAACCGCATGTACGCAACCCGGAAAATCCCCCGATTTCCCGGCTGCCACCCTCGCAAAAACATACGGTGCCGTCCCGAACATAGGCTCCGCGCCGAGGGGCCGTCAACGAAAAATTTATGTTTTCGCAAGTTATTTGCGGATTCTGTGATTCAGGTGTTTCGGAGAGGTTTCGAACGCTCTTGCACCGGCGTTCCTGCCCGCCGCAATCCCCTGCCGGCATGGCGGATTGGCTGCCGCGGCAGCTATGTCGGCGAAAGCTTCGCGTGCCGGCAGGCATGCCCCTCCGGACCCGCCCGGCCATCGCCGGGTCCATCGGCTTCGCATCCTCCTCCCGCGCGCCCGCTCCCCAGCCCGCGCGGATGCGGACGCCGGGGCAGCCCTGCCTTTCGGCACGGACGGACTAAAGGCACATCCGCCATGCCGCGGCGGCGGACAAGAATCGGGCCGGAGAGGCCTTACTGCCGCGCACCGCGCAAGGCACGCCGCCATCCCGTCGCCGGCCCGGAAACCACGTGAACCTCTTTGCCCCCCTGATCCGCCGCCCCATCGGTACCTCGCTGCTTGCCATCGGGCTCACCCTGGCCGGCATCTGCGCCTACCTGATGCTGGGCGTGGCGGCCCTGCCGACGCTGGAATTCCCGGCGGTGTTCGTCGCCGCGCAGCAGCCCGGCGCCAGCGCGCAGACCATGGCGACCACCGTGCTGGCGCCGCTGGAGCGCCACCTGGGGCGGATTCCCGGCATCCGCGAGATGCGCGGCAGCAGCAGCGAGGGCAGCGCCAGCGTGGCGGTGCTGTTCGAGATGGGCCGCAGCACCGACAAGGCCGCCCGCGACGTGCAGGCGGCGATCAACGCCGCCGCCACCGACCTGCCCTCGGACCTGCCCAACCCGCCGCAGTACTTCAAGGCCAACACCTCGAACATGCCGGTGATGCTGGTGGCGATGACCTCCACCAGCCTGCCGCCGGACCGGCTCTACGACCTTACCGACACCTTGCTCAAGCCCGCCGTGGCGCAGATCCCCGGCGTGGCCGAGGTGCGCGTGGTGGGGGCGTCCGCCCCGGCCGTGCGGGTGGAGATGGACACCGCCGCGCTGGCCGCGCGGCATCTCACCGCCAACGACGTCAGCAATGCGCTGCGCGCGGCCAACGTGACCTCGCCGCAAGGCATGCTCAGCGACGGCATCACCCAGACCACGGTGACCGCCACCGACGGCCTGCACACGCCGGAGGAATTCGGCCGGCTGCTGATCGCGATGAAGAACGGCACGCCGGTGCGGCTGTCCGACGTCGCCAGGATCAGCAGCGGCCCGCAGAACCAGTACCAGCGCGCCTGGTTCAACAACCGCATCTCGGTGCTGCTGCGCGTCACCAAGCGGCCGGAGGCGAACGCGATCGCCACCGCCGAGGCGATCCGCGCCAAGCTGCCGCAGTTCCGCCAGATGGTGCCGGCGGACGTGCAGATGACGCCGATCTTCGACCTCACCCAGACCGCCAAGTCGGCGCTGAACGAANCGGCTGCGGCCCACCCTGATCGCCATGCTCAGCGTGCCGCTGTCGCTGGCCGGCGCCTTCGTGGTGATGTGGGCGCTGGGCTATTCGCTCAATACGCTGTCGCTGGTGGCGCTGGTGCTGTGCATCGGCTTCGTGGTGGACGATGCCATCGTGGTGATCGAGAACATCGTGCGCCACATGGAGCACGGCCAGCCGCCGCTGCAGGCGGCGCTGCTGGGCATGCGCGAGATCGGCTTCACGGTGATCTCGATCACGCTGTCGCTGGTGGCGGTGTTCGCGCCGTTGCTGTTCGGCAACAACATGCTGGTGATGCTGCTGCGCGAGTTCTCGGTGACGCTGACCGCGGCGGTGGTGATCTCGGCCATCGTCTCGCTCACCCTCACGCCGGCCCTGTGCGGCCGCTACCTCACCCTGGAGCAGGCCGAGGCCAAGCCGGCCTCGCGCCTGCAACTGGCGCTGGAACGCTTCGACCAGCGCCTGCACCAGGCCTATGCGCGCTGGCTCGACTGGGCGCTGCACCACCGCCGGATCATGCGCTGGCAGCCGCTGTGCCTGCTGGTCCTCACCGTCGTGCTCGCCGTCGCGGTGGGCAAGACCGCCGGCTTCAACTTCATGCCCGACGAGGACACCGGCCTGATCGGCGTGAACGTCACCGCCGACGGCAACATCTCGCCGGACCTGCTGGCCGAGCGCCTCAGGCAGGTCGGCAAGATCATGCTGGCCGACCCGGCCGTGCTCGACGTCACCGCGTTTCCCGGCGCCGACAACGGCGGCGCGGACAGCGGCAACAACGGCACCCTCTACGTGGACCTGAAGCCGCTCGGCAACGGGCCCGGCCAGCGCCGCGACCCGATGAGCAAGGTGGTCGAGCGGCTGGGCAAGCAGTATGCGCAACTGGGCAACGTGAGCGTGGACCTTAGCGCCGTGCAGTTCCTCGGCGGCGGCAACGGCGGCGGCGGCGCGCAGTACGAATTCCAGTTGATCAGCCGCGACGGCGGCGACCTGCAGCCGTGGGCGCTGAAGATGGTGCGCGAGCTGCGCAAGGACCGGCGCATGCGCGACGTCTCCAGCGATTTCGACACCGTGGGCAAGCAGCAGATGGTGAAGGTGGACCGCACCGCCGCCGGCCGCCTGCAGGTGAGCATGGGCATGATCGATTCCGCGCTGGCCGAGGCGTTCGGCGAGCACCAGGTCTCGGTGATCTACTCGGACATCAACCAGTACTGGGTGGTGCTCACCTCGTCGTCGGCGCAGTCGCTCAGCCCGCAGTCGCTGCTCAACAACTACGTGCGCACGCCGCAGGGGCGGATGGTGCCGCTGTCGGCGGTGGCTCACATCGAGCCGGTGGTGAGCCCGCTCAGCATCAGGCACCACGACCAGATGGAAGCGGCCACGATCAGCTACAACCTGGCCAAGGGCGTGCCGCAGGATCTCGGCATCAAGCTGGTGGAGCGCGCCGCGCAGGTGGTGTCGCTGCCGGCCGGGGTCAAGGTGGACTTCACCGGCAACAACCAGAACCTGCAGCAGGCCAAGTCCAACGGCATGGTGCTGCTGCTGGGCGCGATCCTGGCGATGTACATCGTGCTGGGCATCCTCTACGAGAGCCTGGGCCACCCGCTGACCATCCTCTCCACCCTGCCGGCCGCCGGCGTCGGTGCGTTCCTGGCGATGCTGGTGACGCAGACGCCGGTGAGCNNNNCGCGATCCTGATGCTGATCGGCATCGTCAAGAAGAACGCGATCCTGATGGTCGACTTCGCCCTCGTCGCGCAGCGCGAACGCGGCCTGCCCGCGCCCGAGGCGATCCGCGAGGCGGCGCTGGTGCGCTTCCGCCCGATCACCATGACCACCCTGGTGGCGATCGGCGCCGCGCTGCCGCTGGCGATCGGCTTCGGCGTGGGTTCGGAGATGCGCCAGCCGCTGGGCATCGCCGTGGTCGGCGGCCTGCTGGTGTCGCAGCNGGAACCACGACCGCAAGATCCGCAAGGCCGCCCGCCGGGAGCGCAAGGCCGAGAAGAAGCGGCGGCGCGCCGGCGGCGCGATCGTTGCGCCGCACTGACCCGGCGGTGCCCCTGCCTTTCGGCAGGCCCCGGACTTAAGGCACATTCGCCGACGGCGGCCTGCAGGCATAAAGCCGGCATGAAGGCGGAACGTTCCCCCGCGCGCACGGCGCCGCGCCCGTGCTGCGCGCCGCGCGCGCCGACGTGATGGAATACCCGCCGCAACCGCTGCCCGGCCAGGAAGCCCCGTGAACATTTTCGCCCCCCTGATCCGCCGTCCCGTCGGCACGTCGCTGCTGGCGATCGGCCTGACCCTGGCCGGCTTCATCGCCTACCTGCTGCTGGGCGTGGCGGCGCTGCCCTCGCTCGACTTTCCCGGCGTGTACGTGGTGGCCAGCCAGCCGGGCGCCAGCGCGCAGACCATGGCCAACACGGTGCTGGCGCCGCTGGAGCGCCACCTGGGCCGCATCCCCGGCGTGGACGAGATGTACGGCAACGCGCGCGAGGGCTCGGTGTCGGTCAGCGTGCGCTTCAACTTCGGCCGCACCGCCGACAGCGCCGCGCGCGACGTGCAGGCGGCGATCAACGCCGCGGCGGTGGACCTGCCGCCCGGCCTGCCGTCGCCGCCGCAATTCTTCAAGTTCGACACCTCGCAGATCCCGATCCTGTTCCTCACCCTGACCTCGAGCGGGCTGCCGCAGGACAAGCTGTTCGACCTCACCGACACCCTGCTCAAGCCGGCGGTGGCGCAGATCGACGGCGTGGCCCAGGTGCAGGTGTTCGGCGGCACGCCGCACGCGGTGCGGATCGAGCTGGACACCAACGCCCTGGCGGTCAAGGGGCTCACCGCGAACGACGTCGCCAACGCGCTGCGCGCGGCCAACGTGACCTCGCCGCAGGGAACGCTCAGCGACGGCCGCACGCAGATGACGGTGACCGCCAGCGACGGCCTGCACGAGCCGGAGGAATTCGCGCGCCTGCTGATCGCGATGAAGAACGGCACGCCGGTGCGGCTGTCCGACGTCGCCCGGGTCTACGGCGGCCAGCAGGACGAGTACCAGGCCGCCTGGTTCAACCGCGCGCGCACCGTCGGCATGCAGATCACCAAGCGGCCGGAGGCCAACGCGGTGGCCACGGTGGAGGCCGTCCGCGCCAAGCTGCCGCAGTTGCGCGCGGCGCTGCCGGCGAACGTGACGATCACCCCGGTGTTCGACCTCACCCAGACCACCAAGTCGGCGCTGAACGAGNCGGCTGCGGCCCACCCTGATCGCCATGCTCAGCGTGCCGCTGTCGCTGGCCGGCGCCTTCGTGATGATGTGGGCGCTGGGTTACACCCTGAACACGCTGTCGCTGGTGGCGCTGGTGCTGTGCATCGGCTTCGTGGTGGACGACGCCATCGTGGTGATCGAGAACATCGTGCGCCACATGGAGCACGGCCAGCCGCCGCTGCAGGCGGCGCTGACCGGCGTGCGCGAGATCGGCTTCACGGTGGTCTCGATCACCCTGTCGCTGGTGGCGGTGTTCGCGCCGCTGCTGTTCGGCAACAACGAGCTGGTGATGCTGCTGCGCGAGTTCTCGGTGACGTTGACCGCGGCGGTGGTGATCTCCGCCCTCGTCTCGCTCACCCTCACCCCGGCGCTGTGCGGCCGCCTGCTCAAGCACGAGGATCCCGCGCAGGCGAAGCCGCCGGGCCGGGTCGAGCAGGCCATCGAGCGCTTCGACCGCGGCCTGCTGCGGCGCTACGAGCGGGCGCTGGACTGGGCCATGCACCACCGCCGGATCATGCGCTGGCAGCCGCTGATCCTGCTCATCCTCACCGTCGTGCTCGCCATCGCGGTGGGCAAGACCGCCGGCGGCACCTTCATGCCGGACGAGGACACCGGCCAGTTGCAGGTGCAGATCCGCGCCGACGCCAACGTCGCGCCCGGGCTGATGGCCTCCCGCGCGCAGCAGGTCGCCGAGACGATCATGGCCGACCCGGCCGTGCTCGACGCGCTCACCATGCTCGGCCGCAACGGCGGCGAGGGCGCGGTGGGCAACAACGCGCAGATGTTCGTGGACCTCAAGCCGCGCGGCAGCGGGCCGGGCGAGCGGCGCGAAGGCATCAAGCAGGTGGTCGAACGGCTCGGCAAGCACTTCGAGAAGCTGCCGGACGTGGACGTGTCGGTCAGCGCCGCGCAGTTCCTCGGCGGCGGCGGCAGCGGCGACGGCGGCGGCCAGTACGAGTTCCAGCTTATCAGCGACAACGGCGACGACCTGCAGCCGTGGGCGCTGAAGATCGTGCGCCAGATGCGCACGGTCAAGGACTTCCGCGACGTCGGCAGCGACTTCGAGCTGGTCGGCAAGCAGCAGATGCTGAAGGTCGACCGCGAGGCCGCCGGCCGCCTGCATGTGGGCATGGGCGACATCGACTCGGCGCTGGACAACTCCTTCGGCCAGCGCCAGGTCTCGCAGATCTACTCGGACATCAACCAGTACTGGGTGGTGCTGACCGCCAACGCGGCGCAGACGCTGAGCCCGGCCTCGCTGCTCAACGTGCACGTGCGCAACGGCCAGGGCCGGATGATCCCGCTGTCGGCGGTGGCGCACATCGAACCGAACATCACCCCGCTGCGCATCCGCCACCACAACCAGCTGCAGGCGGCCACGATCACCTACAACCTCGCCAAGGGCGTGCCGCAGGACCGCGGCATCAAGCTGGTCGAGCAGGCCGCCTACGCGGTCGGCCTGCCGCCCGGGATGCGGGTGGATTTCACCGGCGCCAACCAGCGCCTGCGTCAGGTGCAGTCCAACGGCATGGTGCTGCTGATCGGCTCGATCCTGGCGATGTACATCGTGCTGGGCATCCTCTACGAGAGCCTGGGCCACCCGCTGACCATCCTCTCCACCCTGCCGGCCGCCGGCGTCGGCGCGTTCCTGGCGATGCTGGTGACGCAGACGCAGATCTCGNCGCGATCCTGATGCTGATCGGCATCGTCAAGAAGAACGCGATCCTGATGGTCGACTTCGCCCTGGTCGCCGAACGCGAGCGCGGCCTGCCCGCGCCCGAGGCGATCCGCGAGGCGGCACTGGTGCGCTTCCGCCCGATCACCATGACCACCCTGGTGGCGATGGGCGCGGCGCTGCCGCTGGCGATCGGCTTCGGCATCGGCTCGGAGATGCGCCAGCCGCTGGGCATCGCGATCGTCGGCGGGCTGCTGGTGTCGCAGT
>NZ_LMSL01000011.1:0-47669 GCF_001428405.1 Frateuria sp. Soil773 | reverse complement strand
GGAACCACGACCGCAAGATCCGCAAGGCCGCCCGCCGGGAGCGCAAGGCCGAGAAGAAGCGGCTCAAGGCGCTGGGCCGGCAGCAGCCGGCGACCTGAGCGGGCAGGGCGGAATCAGTCCGCCGGCGCCGGCGCCGCCTCCAGCACCGCGCCGGCCGGCGCGTCCTGGCCGGCCGCGGGAACCGGCCGGGACGGCGCCGGCGCCAGCATGCGCGCCCGGCGCCAGCCGCCCCAGCGGTAATAGGCGGCCGCCAGCAGCACCGATGCCGCCGAGCCCAGCGGGAAGCTCCACCAGATCGCGTCCGCGCCCATCGACGGCTGCAGCAGCACCGCGAACGGCGGCCGGATGAACCACATCGTCACCACCAGCATCGCCAGCGGCGGCCACACCGCGCCGGTGGAACGCACCACGCCGAACAGCACGAAGGTGACGCCGATGCACATGAACGACCACACCACGATCGCGTTGAGGTGCTGCGCCAGCAGCAGCGCATCGCCGTCGCCGGGCAGGAACAGGTTCAGCGCGCCGCGGTTGAACAGGTAGATCGCGCCGACCAGGGTGCCGGTGAGCAGGAAGTTGTACAGCACGCCGGCCCGGGCGATCCGGCCGACCCGGTCCCACAGCCCCGCGCCCACGTTCTGCGCCGCCATCGACGACACCGCCGCGCCGATCGCCATCGCCGGCATCTGCACGTAGATCCATAGCTGGCTCGCCGCGCCGTAGGCGGCCACGCTCTGCGAGCCGTAGGCGTTGACCAGCCGCATCATCACGATCGCCGAGGAGGAGATCACGATCATCTGCAGCCCCATCGGCAGGCCCTTGAACAGCAGCGCGCGCAGGATCGTCCAGTCCGGCCGGAACAGCCGCAGCTCGCCCCGGCCGATCCACAGGAAATGCCGGCGCGCGTACAGCGTGGCGAGCAGCGCCAGCAGGGTCGCGCTCTGCGCGATCAGGGTGGCGACCGCCGAGCCGGCGATGCCCAGCGCGGGAAACGGCCCCAGCCCGAACATGAAGACCGGGTTGAGCCCGATGTCCAGCAGCACCGACACGGCCATGAACAGGAACGGCGTCTTCGAGTCGCCCGCGCCGCGCAGGGTCATCATCAGGAAGTTGTAGAAGTACATCGCCGGCATCGCGACGAAGATGATGCGCAGGTAGGCCACCGCGTACGGCATCGCATCCGCCGGCGTGCCCAGCACCCGCAGCATCCACGGCGTGCCGAGGAAGCCGCCCACCGCCACCAGCGCCGATACCGCGGTGAAGAACACCACCCCGGTGCCGACCACCCGCTTCGCCTCCGTCACGTCGCGCGCGCCCAGGCTCTGGCCGACCAGGATGGTGCAGGCCATGCCCACGCCGAACACCGCGCTGAGCAGCAGGAACAGGATCAGGCCGGCGTTGCTGCTCGCGCTGAGCGCGGCCTCGCCGAGGTAGTGGCCGATCCACATCGCGTTGACCGAAGCGTTCAGCGACTGCAGCACCGTGCTGCCGAGGATCGGCAGGGCGAACAGCAGCAGGGTGCGGGCGATCGGGCCTTCGGTAAGCAGCGGCTGGCGGCCGGCAGGCGTCGTCATCGGGAGTTTCCGGTGGAAAGGTGGGCAGACGGAAGGTGGCGGTCGCGGCCGGTGCGCGATGCTAGCCGGTGGCGCCGGCTTCGTCCCAGGCGACCGCGGCGAGCCGGCGCAGGTGGTCGCGCACGCCGGCCGGCCAGTCCGCGGTGAGCGCGGCGAAGCGTTCGCGCTCGCCGCGCCAGAACGCGCGCGAGGCTTCCTCGTGGCCGGGCAGGTTGCCGGTCATCGCCTGCATGAAGCGATCGACCGAGGCCGCCGCGTCGCCGCCGCCCGCCGGGCCGCGGCGACGCGCCTGCTCGACCAGCCGGCGCAGGGCGGCCGAGGCGCCGCCGGGCTGGTCGGCCAGCCAGTCCCAGTGGCGCGGCAGCAGGGTCACCTCGCGCGCGGTCACGCCCAGCTTCGGCCGGCCCGGGCCGCGCACCGGCGTCGCCGACGCGGGTGCCTGCAGGCGCGCCAGCACCTCGTCCTCGCTGCCGCGCAGGTCGAACTCCACCGGCAGGCTGGTGCGGTCGTCGAACACCAGCACCGGCCCCTGCGCCCCGGCGTCCAGCGCGCGCCGGGTCGCCAGCGCCACCTCGGCCAGCGGGCCGGAGGCGATCAGGCAGGTGCCGTCGAAGGCGGTGCAGGATTGGCTGTCGCGGGGATGCATGATTTTGCCCGGGTCAAATCAAGGAGCGGCGATAATACCCGGATCAAAATCGATGTCAATATCGCCCGGGCAATATGGGCGACACCCGGCAACGCCCGCATAGCCCATCAGTCCCGCTCCGCCCCGGCGCGGGGCTTGCTAAGGTGGGCTTTTCCAATGGAGGGATCGTCCCATGCGCATGCGTCCGGCCAGTTGGCTGGCTTCGTTCACCTTGCTCGCGGCCAGCGCGGCGGCGACGCCGCTGGCCGCGGCCGAGCTGGCGGTGCCGCCGATCCAGTACCACGAGCGCACCCTGCCGAACGGGCTGCAGGTGCTCAGCATCGAGGACCATTCGAGCCCGACCGTGGCGGTGCAGATGTGGTACCACGTCGGCTCGAAGGACGACCCGGAGGGCCGCTCCGGCTTCGCGCACCTGTTCGAGCACCTGATGTTCAAGAGCACGAAGCACCTGCACGCCGAGCAGTTCGACCGGCTCACCGAGGACGTCGGCGGCGCCAACAACGCCTCCACCGGCGACGACATCACCAACTACTTCGAGGTGGTTCCCTCCAACTACCTGCAGACCCTGCTGTGGGCGGAGGCCGAGCGGTTGTCCAACCTCAACGTGGACGCGGCCAACTTCAAGTCCGAGCGCGCGGTGGTGCAGGAGGAATACCGCCAGAGCGTGCTGGCGCAGCCCTACGGCAAGCTGTTCAACGCGATCGACCCGCACTCCTTCGCGGTGCATCCGTACAAGCGCCCGACCATCGGCAGCATCGAGGACCTGGACGCCGCCTCGCTGCAGAACGTGATCGACTTCCACCGCACGTTCTACCGCCCCGACAACACCACCCTGATCGTCGCCGGCGACTTCCAGCCGAAGCAACTGGACGCGTGGGTGGACCGCTATTTCGGCGGCATCGCCAAGCCCGCCACGCCGATCCCGCAGGTCACCGCGGTCGAGCCGGCGCGCACGCAGGACAAGCGCTACACCGAGACCAGCGCCACCGCGCCGCTGCCGGCCGTGGCGATGAGCTGGCTGATCCCGCCGGCGAAGGACGCCGACGTGGTGCCGCTGCAGGTGGCCGCCGCGCTGCTGTCGCAGGGCGAGTCGTCGCGGCTGTACCAGGCGCTGGTGTACCGGGCGCAGGTCGCGCAGGACGTGGGCGCGCAGGCCGACGCGCGGGTCGGGCCGGGGCTGTTCGTCGCCTACGCGATCCTCGCCAGCGGCCACCAGCCGGCCGAGGCGGAAAAACTGCTGCGCTCCGAACTGGCCCGGCTGGCCGACGGCCCGATCGACGCGGCCGAACTGGACAAGGTGAAGACCCAGTTGCTCACCGCCGAGCTGAAGCAGCGCCAGACCGCGCAGGGCAAGGCCTTCGCGATCGGCCAGGCCACCCTCACCGAGGGCGACCCGGCGCGCGTGAACAGCGACCTCGCCGCGCTCCAGCAGGTCAGCGCCGCCGACGTGCAGCGCGTGCTGAAGAAGTACGTCACCGGCGCGCACAGCGTCACCATCGACTACCTGCCGCAGGCCAGCGCCGCGGCGAGCGCCGGCAAGGGCCGCAAGGGAGGTGCGAAGTGATCCGCATGAAGACGTTCCGCCTGGCCGCCCTGGCGGCCGCCCTGCTCGCCGCCGGCCATGCGCTGGCCGCCGAGGCCGATTTCCCCGCCACGCCGCCGGCGCCGGGCCCGGCGCCGAAGCTCACCGTGCCGGCGCCCGCCGTGGAAACCCTCGCCAACGGCCTGCAGGTGGTCAGCGTGCGACGCGACGGGCTGCCGCTGGTCACCGCCGAACTGCTGCTGCGCCGCGGCGGCGAGCTGGACCCGGCCGGCAAGGCCGGCCTGGCCGACCTCACCGCCACCCTGCTGACCAAGGGCGCCGCCGGGCTGGGCGCGCCGCAGATCGCCGCCGCCGCCGAGACCCTCGGCGGCTCGCTCGACGCCAGCGCGGGCTGGGACCAGAGCACGCTCGGCATCACCGTGACCACGCCGAAGCTGCCGGCCGCACTGGCCCTGCTGGCCAAGGTGGCGCGCCAGCCCGCTTTCAGCGAGGACGAGATCAAGCGCGCCCGCGCCCAGGCGCTGGACGAGCTGCACCTGACACTGAGCCAGCCGACCTCGCTGGCCTCGCTGGCCGCCGCGCGCGCGACCTTCGGCGACGGCGCCTACGGCCATCCGCGCGGCGGCACGCCGGCGTCGCTGGCGGCCATCTCGCGCGCCGACCTGCAGCGGATGCACGCGACGATCTACCGGCCCGACAACGCCGTGCTGATCCTCACCGGCGACATCGCCCCGGCGCAGGCCAAAGCCTTGGCGCAGCAAAGCTTCGGCGACTGGATGCCGCCGGCCACGCCGCTGGCCGCCGCGCCCGCCGGCAAGGGCGAGGGCCGGCTGCCGCCGGTGCTGCTGATCGACCAGCACGGCGCCGGCCAGGCCGGCGTGGTGGCCGCGCACGCCTCGCCGCCGCGCAGCGACGCGGACTACTACACGGGCGCGGTCGCCAACGCGGTGCTCGGCGGCTCGTACTCGGCGCGGCTCAACGAGGAGATCCGCATCAAGCGCGGCCTTTCCTACGGCGCCAACAGCCGGCTGGAAGGCCGCCGCGACAGCGGCCTGTGGCTCGCCACGGCGCAGACCAAGAACCCGTCGGCGGCGCAGGTGGTCGAGCTGATGCAGGGCGAGTTCGCCCGGCTCGGCGACACGCCCGTGCCGGAGGCCGAGCTGGCCGCGCGCAAGGCCACCCTGATCGGCGGCTACGGACGCAGCCTGGAAACCACCGCCGGCCTCGCCGCGCAGGTCGGTGCGCTGGCGACGTACGGCGTGGACCTGGCCGAGATCGGCCGCTACATCGAGCGCGTGCAGGCGGTGACGCCGGCGCAGGTGCAGCACTACGCGGCCGGCCACCTCGACCGCGCCGGCACCCACGTGGTGGTGGCCGGCGACGCCGCGCAGTTCGCGCCGGCGATCCGCAAGGCGCACCCGCAGGCGCAGGTCCTGCCGATGGATGCGCTCGACCTGGACCGCGCCGACCTGCGCGCTCCGTCGGGCGCGGCCAAGCCGGCAGCGCACTGAGCTCCGCGCCGTGCGGGCCGACGGGTCCGCACGGCCCGCCTGGGCGGGCGGCGGCGATGCCCCCGCCGCCGGCTACGGCGCGGGCAGCAGCCGCAGCACCGCCCGTGCCGCCTCCGGCGCGCTCAGTTCGCGCGTATCGATCGCCGTGCTGCCATGGCCGTACGGCGCGTACTTGGCCGGATCGGTCACCGAGAACAGCCCGTAGGTCGGCGTGCCGGTGGCCGCGGCCACATGCATGACCCCGCAGTCGGCGCTGACGAAGCCGTCCATCGCCGCGATCACCGCGGCCAGCTTGCGCACGTCGCGCGTGTAGATCGAGGCGAAGCCGTCGCCGAGCTGCGAGACGCCGTGCTCGGCCAGCACGTCGACCACCAGGATATCCGGCCGCGCCGATTGCAGCGTGGCGAGGAAAGCCTGCCACCACGCCCCGTCGTAGCGCTTGGCGCCGGTGGCATGGGGAAACACGCCGAGCACGACGCGGCCGGCTCGCGAGGACGGCTCGCCCGCGATCGCGTCCAGCACCCGCCGCCCCTGCGCCTTCTCCGCTTCGCCCAGGCGCATGTCCAGCGGCGGGTAGGACGGCCGGCAGCCGCCGGCATAGGCGCGGCGCAGCACGAACACGCTGCGCTGCGCGAGGTGATCCGGCCGGCCCGGGGCCGGCTGCGCGTCGGCGGCGCCCCAGCCGGCGGCGGGGAAGCCCACCTTGTGGCTGGCCCTGACCCACGCCAGCAGCAGCCGTCCGGACTGCGAGCCGAGGCAGGCGTCGATGGCCAGGTCGTACGGGCACGCACGCAACTGCCTGAGCAGGCCGACGGTCGCGAGCAGGTGGCGTGCCACGTGGCGCGGCAGGCAGATCACGCGGCGCACGTTGAAGCGCGGCGCATACAACGCCTCGGCCGCGCGGCCGCCGGCCACGATGTCGATCTCGGCACCGGGATACAGCGCCTCGATCTCCGCGATCAGCGGGCTGATCAGCATGGCGTTGCCCAGGCGGTGGTTGGGCCGGCACACCACGATCCGGTGGATGCCGCGCGCCGGCAGGGTGCCCGGTGCGCACAACTGCCTCTCCACCGAGCGGATCAGCCGCCCGAACGCCCAGGCCACCGCGCGCCGGCGCAGGTCCAGCCGGGGGCGTGCAAGCGTTTCGTGCTGAAGCAGCGGCGGCGCGATCATCGACGGGCAATCCGAAAACCGGAGCCTCCATGATCGGAACCGGCGCTTACGGTTCGCTTACGATGCCCCGACAGGAGGAGCCCGGGCCCGTTCACGGTCGGTCCAACCGCCCTCTCTCGTCATTCCTGCAGAGGTGCTTTTCGACAGCCCAAGGGCTGCGCATCCAGCGACTTGATGCTCCATGCTCAACGACACTGGATCCCAGCTATCGCTGGGATGACGTTCCATGCTGTTCGCCATTCCTGCGGCTTTCGACAGCCGCAGGGCCGGTCAAGCAGGAATCCAGCGACTGTTTCTTCGAAAGCTCGACGACACTGGATGCGCAGTCCTTGGTCTGTCGAGAAGCGCCTCCGGCTTGACCGGCCCTGCGACCGCTCAAAGTCGCTGGGATGGCGTTTCACATGCGATACCTGACGAGCGGGAACGGGCTCTTAAGCCCTTCGTAAGACTGGCCAGGGATAATCCCGCAGGCCGCGCCGGCCGGCATGGCCCGGCCCCGAGGAATTCCCGTGCACATCATCCTGGTGGAAGACGATCCGCAGCTCGGCATCGCCATCCAGCGCGCGCTGGAACGGCTCGCCTACACGGTGAGCTGGCTGCGCGACGGCCGCGAGGCGCTGGCCGCGCTGCAGGACCAGACCGCCGACCTGGTGCTGCTCGACCTGGGCCTGCCCGGCAAGGACGGCCTGGACGTGCTGACCGAGGCGCGCCGCATGCGCGTCGGCACACCGGTGATCGTGATGACCGCGCGCGACGGCCTGGACGCGCGCGTGCGCGGCCTGGACGCGGGCGCCGACGACTACCTCATCAAGCCATTTCACCTGGAGGAACTGGCGGCGCGGATCCGCTCCCTCACCCGGCGCGCGCAGGGCCTGGCGGCGAACCGCATCGAGGCGGGCGCGCTCAGCCTCGACCTGGGCACCTCGGAAGTGGCCTTCCGCGGCCAGCCGGTCGAGCTGACCCGGCGCGAGTTCTCGCTGTTGCAGATCCTGATGGAGCGCGCGGGGCGGCTGGTGCGCCGCGAGAGCCTGGAGAACTCCCTGTACGGGCTGGACAACGCGGTCGGCAGCAGCGCGCTGGAGGTGCTGGTGCACGCGCTGCGCCGCAAGCTCAGCTTCGACACCATCCAGACCGTGCGCGGCTTCGGCTACATGATCCCGCGGGAACCGAAGTGAGGCCGGCGAGCCTGCGCGCCCGGCTGCGCTGGCTGATCATCGTCGTGCTGGCGGCGGTCCTGCTGCCGCTGGGCGTGCTGAGCTTCCTGCACACGGTGGAAGAGGTCGACGAGCTGTCGGACGGGCGGCTGGCGCAGGCGGCACGCACGCTGGAGGTGCTGATCCGGCCCGCCCGGCTCGAGGCATTGCGCGGCGGCGACGCCGGCAGCATGCAGGTGCCGGTCGGCGCCAGCCATGCGCAGCCGCTCGCGGTGGGAGGGCACACCTACGAATCCGAGGTGGGCTTCCAGGTCTTCGACCGCGACGGCCGGCCGGTGCTGGCCACCGCCAACCTCGCCGCGCTGCCGGCGCCCGCTGCCGGCGACGCCGGCTTCCGCGACGTGCGGCAGGGCCGCTACCGCTGGCGCCTGTTCACCCTGGTCGACGCCGCCAGCGGCTTCACCATCCGCTCCGCGGAACGCTACGACAGCCGCCACGAGATCACCCGCGCGCTGTGGTTCGAACACGGCCTGCCGCTCCTGGTCGGCCTGCCGCTCCTTGCCGTCCTGGTGGGCTGGGCGGTGAAGCGCGGGCTGCGGCCGCTGGAACGCCTGGCGCAGGTGCTGTCCGCGCGCGAGCTTGGCAGCCGCGAGCCGATCGTGCTCGCCAACGCGCCGCTGGAACTGCGGCCGGTGCTGGACGCGCTCAACGCGCAACTGGCGCGGCTGGAGGATGCGCTGGAGCGCGAGCGCCGCTTCAGCGCCGACGTGGCGCACGAGCTGCGCACTCCGCTGGCGTCGGCCATGATCAATCTGGAAAACGCCATGGCCATCCGCGACCCGGCTGAGGCGAACGGCATCCTGGCCGGCGCGCAGTACGGGCTGGCCGGCCTGGCGCGGCGGATCGAGCAGTTGCTGGCATTGGCGCGACTGGAGTCGGGATCGGCCTCCGGCCAGCGCGCGCCGGTCGATCTCGTCGCGGTCGCCCTGGACGTCATCGAGGAACTGGTGCCGGTGATCTCCGAGAGCGGCGTGGAGCTGAGCGTTTCGGCCCTGCCCGAACGCCTGGTCGTGCACGGCTACGAGGCCGCGCTGGCGGCCCTGCTGCGCAACCTGGTCGAGAACGCGCTGCGCCACGTGCCGGCCGGCGGGCAGGTGCAGTTGTCGGTCGGGAGAGGCACGCACGAGGCGCTGCTCGACGTGATCGACGACGGTCCCGGCATCCCGCCGGAACGGCGCGCACGCGTATTCGCGCGCTTCCACCGCGAGGCCAGCAGCCGCGGCGAGGGCTATGGGCTGGGGCTGTCGATCGTGCAGCGCGCGGCCGAACTGCACGGCGCCTCGATCGAACTGCTCGACTCACCTTTCGGCCACGGCCTGCACGTGCGCGTCGCGATCCCGCTGCCGCCCTGACCGCCTCTTTCTTGAATACCCGGCATCGGCCACGCAGGGCGCGATGCCGCATCGCCGCGCCGGCCCGAAACGGCGGACATCGCGACCCGGCGAACCACCTCGCCACGGCTCCGGCGAAGAGCCGGATTCCGTCCCGATTCGCCACTCGTGGGCGACACGGCGTTCACCTGCGCGGCTGTGGAATTTCACCTCCCGACGATGCCAATTTAGTAAACTGAGCGGTACAAAAACAGCCTCCCCCAAGGTTCCCATGCCCACATCGATGTTGTTCCGCAGCACCGTTTTTGCTCTTGCCCTCGGTGGCGCCGCCCTCTCCGCCCAGGCCGCCGAGACCGTCCATGTGGAGGTGCAGGGCGGCCGCAGCTACACGGAAGACCACGGCGCCAACGCCGCGTTCGTCGAGGCGGTGTTCGCGCCGCACCGGATCGGCGACAGCCGCTTCGACTGGTCGCCGGACCTCTCGCTCGGCTGGATCGACGGCCGCGACGTGGACCGCTACCGCGGCAAGCGCTACGGCCTGGATGACCGGATCGCCCTGTTCGCCGCCGGCGCCCGTTTCCACTACGGCGACCAGGGCGACTGGTACCGGCCGCTGTTCTTCAGCTTCCAGGGCGCGGCGATCGACGGCCGCACCCGCGCGCTGAGCAGCGGCTACCAGTTCGTCAGCACCCTGGGCTGGCAGGGGCGCCACGTCAGCTTCCAGTTGCGGCACATCTCCAACGGCGGCCTGCACAAGCCCAACGGCGGCGAGACGATGGCCCTGGTCGGCATTGGCTTCGACCTCTGACGCGCCCTCCGGGGCTGCAAAACGACGACGGCCCCGCGAGGGGCCGTCGTCGTTTGCGCGGGCGGCGATGGTTCAGTGCCCGCCGGCGGCCGGCCCGGCCTTGGCGGTGAACGGCGGGCGCGCCAGCCAGACCACCAGGATCAGTCCCATGAAGATCCATCCCAGCACGTGGAACACCTCGTTGAACGAGATCTGGAAGCCCTGCTGGGTGATCATCTGGTTCAGCACGGCGGGCGCGGTCTGCGCGTCGCCCAGATGGCTCATCGCCGCCTGCACCGACGGGTCGTACGGCGTGATGTGCTCGGTCAACTGGGCATGGTGGACCACCGCGCGGCGCTCCCACATGAAGGTGGTGAGCGAGGCGGAGAAGCTGGCGCCCAGCGTGCGCAGGAAGGTCGCCAGGCCGCCGCCGGCGGCGATCTCGTTCGGCTGCAGGTCGGACAGCAGGATCGTCGTCACCGGCATGAAGAACAGCGCCACGCCCAGGCCCTGCAGCAACTGCACCAGCGCCACCGAGGCGAAGTCGATGTCGAGGAAGAAGTCCGAGCGCAGGAAGCAGGTGATGCCCATCACCAGGAACGCGGCCGACGCCAGCAGCCGCAGGTCCACCCGTGTGGCGTATTTGCCCACCACGAAGGTCAGCAGCACCGGCAGGATGCCCAGCGGCGCGGCGGCGAAGCCCGCCCAGGTGGAGGTGTAGCCGAGGTTGCGCTGCAGCCACTGCGGCACCAGCAGGCCGATCGCGAAGAATGCCGCGTACGCCAGCACCAGCGCGATCGTGCCCATGCGGAAGTTGTGGTGGCGCAGCAGCTTCAGGTCGACGATCGGGTCCTTGTCGGTCAGCTCCCAGATCAGGAACACCGCCAGGCTGATCGCCGAGACGATCGCCGTGACCACGATGAAGGTGGAGCTGAACCAGTCCTCGTCGTTGCCCTTGTCCAGCACGATCTGCAGCGCGCCCACGCCGACGATCAGGGTGATCAGGCCGACGTAGTCGATCTTCGGGCGCTGGGTGACGTCGTTGCGCCCCTTCATCTGGTTGCCGATCACCATGCTGGCGAAGATGCCGATCGGCACGTTGATGAAGAATATCCACGGCCACGAGTAGTTGTCGGTGATCCAGCCGCCCAGGATCGGGCCGGCGATCGGCGCCACCACCGTGACCATCGCCAGCAGCGCCAGCGCCATGCCGCGCTTGGCCGGCGGGTAGATCGAGATCAGCAGCGCCTGGGTGACCGGGTACATCGGGCCGGCCACCGCGCCCTGGATCGCGCGGAACAGGATCAGCATCGGCATGCTCTGCGCGATGCCGCACAGGAACGAGGCCAGCGAGAACAGCAGGGTCGACCAGATGAACATCTTCACCTCGCCAAAGCGGCGGGTGAGGAAGCCGGTGAGCGGCAGCGAGATCGCCATGCTCACCGCGAACGAGGTGATCACCCAGGTGCTCTGGTTCACGCTCACGCCGAGGTTGCCGGCGATGGTCGGCAGCGACACGTTGGCGATGGTGGTGTCCAGCACCTGCATGAAGGTCGCCAGCGACAGGCCGACCGTGGACAGGACCATGTTGGGCGGACGGAATTGGGTGGTCATCGCGATCTGTCAGTGGGGCGGGGGCGCACTGCGTGCGTGGATCTCCGGGAAGGCGGCTTGAGCCGCGGCCGCCTTGCCCCGGAGCGTTCGGGCGTCGCGGCCGGAGCCGCTCCCGCGTGCGGTATGGCGCTGCCGCGCAATCAACGGGCCTTGTCGCCGCCGGCCATGTTGGCGTGGATGATCTGCTCGATCACGCCGTCGGCCTTCGCCAGCTGCTTCTGGTAGACGTCGGTGCTGAAGGCCGGCTGGGTCGGCGGCTGCTGCGCCAGCAGCGCGCCCTTCTGGTCGTGCAGGCCGACCACCACGTCGGTGGACAGGCCGATCCGCAGCGGATGCTCGTCGAGCTGCTTGGGCTCGGTGAACACCACGCGCACCGGCACGCGCTGCACGATCTTGATCCAGTTGCCGGTGGCGTTCTGCGCCGGCAGCAGCGAGAACGCGCTGCCGGTGCCCACGCCCAGGCTCTGCACCTTGCCCTTGTAGGTGACCGCGCTGCCGTACACGTCGGTGCGGATCTCCACCGGCTGGCCGATGCGCATGTGGGTGAGCTGGGTTTCCTTGAAGTTGGCGTCGATCCACACCTGGTGCAGCGGCACCACCGCCATCAGCGCCGCACCCGGCGCGATGCGCTGGCCGAGCTGCACCGAGCGCTTGGCGACGTAGCCGTCCACCGGCGCCACGATGGTGGTGCGCAGGTTGTCGAGGTACGCCGCGCGCAGCTTGGCGGCGGCCGTCTGCACGTCCGGGTGCGAGGCGACCACGGTGTCGTCCACCAGCACCTTGCTGGTCTGGTACGACTGCTGCGCGTTGACCAGGCCGCTCTCGGCCGTGGTCAGCGCGTCGCGCGCATGCGCCAGCTCCTCGGCGGAGATCGCACCGGAACGGGCCAGGTCGCGGCGGCGCTCGAAGTCCGCACGCGCCTTGTCCACCGCCACCTGCCGCGCGGCCACGTCGGCCTGCGCGCCGCTGACGTTGCTGTACAGGCCGCGCACCTTGCGCACGGTGCTGGCCAGGCCGGCCTTGGCTTCGGCCAGCGCCACCTCGGTGTTGCTGGAATCGAGCTTCACCAGCACGTCGCCGGCATGCACCAGGTCGCCGTCGTCGGCGCCGATCGTCACCACCGTGCCGGGCACCTGCGGGGTGACCTGCACCACGTTGCCGGAGACGTAGGCGTCGTCGGTGCTCTCGTACCAGCGGCCGTCGAGGAAATACCACAGCGCCCAGCCGATGGCGGCGAGCACCACCACCACGACGAGCGCGCGCAGCAGAAAGCCGCGCTTGCTCTTGGGCGGCTGCGCCGCCGGCTCGGCCGCGGCGCTCTGTTGGGGAAGGGACTGGCTGGACATGGGGTCTGCCTCAGGAATGCGAAGAAGAAGGGGTGGAAGAGGGAACCGCGTCGCCGGACTGCGGCACGAAGCCGCCGCCGAGGGCCTGGATCAGTTGCACGGAAAGGTCGACCTGCTGCGCCTGCAGGGCGGCCATGGCCTGTTCGGCCTGCAGCAACTGCTGGCGCACGCTGAGCGCCTCCAGGTAGCTGCCGACGCCGCCCTTGTAGCGCTGCTCGGCCAGCCGCCACGCCGCGCGCGCGGCGTCGAGCGCACGCTGCTGGGCGGCGATCTGCGCGGCCAGCGACTGCTGCGCGGCGTAGTCGTCGGCGACCTGGTTGAGCGCGCCCACCAGGGTCTCGTTGTACTGCGCCACGGCCAGGTCGTACTGCGCGTCCTTGCCGGCGAGGTTCGCGCGCAGGCGGCCGCCGTCGAAGATCGGCAGGCTCAGCGAAGGGCCGACCTGGTAGAACCGCGACGAAGCCTCGAACAGGTTGCCGCCGCCCATGCTGAGCAGGCCGGCCATCGCGCCGAGGCTCACGTTCGGCAGGAACTCGGTCTTGGCGACCTTGATGTCCTTGCCGGCGGCCTCGACGCGCCAGCGCGCGGCGACCAGGTCGGCGCGGTGGCCGAGCAGTTCCACCGGCAGTTCCGCCGGCACCGCGAGGGCCGCCGGGGCGAGCGGCTGCGGCCGCGCGATGTCCAGGCCGCGGTCCGGGCCCTTGCCCAGCAGCACCGACAGCGCCGACCGCGCCGCGTCGATCGCGCGGTCCGCCAGCGCCTGCTCGCGCTCGGCGCTGGCCACCTCGGCGTCGACCTGCTTTAGCTGCAACTGGCTGTCGAGGCCGGCGGCCACGCGCTGGCGGGTCAGCTCGCGCGCCTTGCCGGCGCGCTCCAGTTCGGCCTTCGCCACGTCCTGCTGGGCATAGGCATAACCGAGCTGCACGTAGCCGCGCGCCACGTTGCCGGACAATTCGACCCGCGCGGCGCGCGCCTCGATGTCGGCGGCGCGCGCCTGGCCCAGCGCGGCTTCCCATGCGGCGCGCTTGCCGCCCCACAGGTCCAGGCCCCAGTTGAAGCTGGCGTAGCCGTACTTGGCCACCGCGAAATGCGCCATCTCGCCGAACGCGCCCGGCGGCCGGGCGCCGGCGACCGAGGCACCGCCGTTCACGGTGGGGCCGCGCGCCGCATCGGCGACGCCGGCCGCGGCCTGCGCCGCGCGGGCGCGCGCATCGGCGGCGGCGAGGCTGGGATTGTCCTGCAGCGCCTCGTCGATCAGCGCCGCCAGTTGCGCGTCGCCGAGCCCGCTCCACCAGTCGCGCGCCGGCCACGCGGCCGGGCTGACGGCGAAGCCGGCAAGGCTGCGCCCGGCCTTCAGCGAGGCCGGGTCGGTGAGCGTGCCGTCCGGGTGCAGGCCGCCGCTGCTGGCGCAGCCGGCGAGCGCGAGGGTCAGGGCGGTCGTCGCCGCAAGGGTTTGCAGACGCATGGGTGGGGGTCCAGGAATGCCAGTCGGGTGATAGGGGAATCAGTTCTTGTCGCGCAGGCCGTGCAGCACCCGCGTCAGGTAATCGTGCAGGCGCTCGCGCTCGGTCTCGCTGAGCGAGCGCTGGGCCGCGGCCAGCACGCGTTCGTTGCAATCGGTCATCCGCCGCCACAGCGCCTCGCCGTCGGCGGTCAGCTCGATGCGTAGCGCGCGGCGGTCCTGCTCATGCGGGCAGCGGCGCAGGTAGCCCTTGCGCTCGAGCTGGTCGAGCTGGCGCGTCATCGCGCCGCCGTCCAGCTCCACCGCGCGCGCCAGCTCGCTGGCCGACATCGGCCCCAGCTTGGCCAGCCGCTTGAGGATCAGGAACTGGTTGAAGCGCAGGTCGACGCCCAGCACGGCCAGCTCGGCCTCCATCGCGCGGACGATCTCGGAGCGGACCAGGCCGAGCAGCACGCCGAGGCTCTCCTGGGGGTTGGCATCGGGGGGATTCATGGCCGCGCATTCTATTGCCTTGCTAATAATTGTCAAGGCAAATATATGTTGTGCAGCATTTGCCCCGGCAAAATCACCGCGTATCAATGCGCAGCCAGCTCGTCGGCCAGCCAGGCGCGCATCGCCGGGTCGCGCAGCTCGAACAGCTCGAACACGCCCAGCGCGCGCAGGGCCGGCAACTGCGCCAGCAGGCGCGGCTCGGTGGCGCGGCGCACCGCTTCGGGGGTCATCGGGTCGAGCATCTGGTGGGCGCAGGCCACGAAGGTCTCCAGCGGCGAGGCGGACGCCTTGGACTTCATCGGCAACGGCTTGATCGCGGACATGGGGTATTCCGGGTTCGGTTGAAACATCTCGGCTCACTCCTGGAAAGGACGCGCCGGGCGGCCCCCGCGTGACCGCGGCGGGCGATCCCGGCCGACCGACCGCGCCGGGGCCGCCCATGCGGCTCCGGCTGGCAACGGGGGACGTCTGGTGGGCCGCGGGCGGCGGCAGCGGCGGCGATGCCCGTGCCATGTCCTGGCCGGGTGCCTTAGAGCATAGGCAGGGACGAAATGAGTTTGTTATCGTTATTTAGTCAAAAAATATCGAGAAACAGCCATGAACACGGCCAAGCAGCAGGTCCACGCGCTGATCGAACGCGCCGACGGCCCCGCGTTGATCGCCTACTGGCTCGAGGTCGAGGCCACCAGCGAGTACGGCGAGGGCACGCAGGCCTACGACTGGCACCGCCACCTGCGCGGGCAGTTCTTCTGCATCGAGAGCGGGCTGGTCCACGTGCATACGGAACACGGCTCGTGGCTGCTGCCGCCGCACCGCGCCGGCTGGATGCCGCCGGGCGAGCTGCACACGGTCAGCATCAGCGGCGATATGAGCGGCTGGGGCGTCTTCATCACCCCGTCCATCGACCATGGCCTGCCCGAGCACCCGTGCGTGATCGGCATCAACGAGCTGATGCGCGCGCTGGTGCGCCGCGCCAGCTGGTGGGCCTGGCACGACGAACTGGACGACGAGCAGGAGCGGGTGATGGCGGTGCTGCTGGACGAGATACGCCGCGCCCCGCACGAACCCCTGCACCTGCCGATGCCGCTCGACCGCCGCCTGATGCGGATCGCCCAGGCGGTGCTGGAGCAGCCGCAGGACAACCGCAGCCTCGACGACTGGGCGACCTGGGCCGGCCTGTCCGCGCGCAGCCTGAGCCGACTGTTCCGCGCCGAGACCGCGCTGAGCTTCGCGCAATGGCGCCAGCAGGCGCGGTTGAGCCGCGCGCTGGAGCTGCTGGCCGAGGGCCAGGCGGTCGCCAGCGTCGCCGATGCGCTCGGCTATGCCAGCGTCAGCGCCTTCGTGGCGATGTTCCGGCGCTGCTTCGGCCAATCGCCCGGACGCTATTTCGCGCTGAAGCCGGCCGCCACCTGAGCGGCACCCCATCCGTGCCGGGAAACGGTCCACGCTTTCCCGGCCTGCCGCGGCGGGGGCTCGCCCATGCGGGAAAGCGCCGCGGCGGCTTCGGTTCGCACGGAATGGACGTCCATCCGCGAGCGGACGACGGCCCGCGGACCCGGCCACCGCCGCGGGCGATGGCACGGGTCCGGAACGCGGGGCGATCCTCAGGACTCCACCTGCGCGACGGCCGCGCCGGGGCAGCCGCGGGGCGCCAGCGCCGTCGCGAGTTCGTCCCGCACCAGCGCCTGCAGGGCGGGATCGCGGATCGCGAACAGCTCGAACACGCCCAGCGCCTGCAGCGTCGGCAGCAGCGACAGCAGGCGCGGCTCGGCCTGGCGCCGCATCGGCTCGGGCGTGGCCGGATCGAGCATGAGCTGGGCGTGCACCACGAACTCGGTGAGGGCATCCGAGCCCGCGGCTGGGTTGGAGGGTAGCGACGGCATATCGATCTCCTGTCCGGGGTGTGCTGCTGGGGAACGTCGGGTGTACCCGCGGCGCGAAGTGCCGGGCGGCGGAGCGAGGCTCCGTTCTGCGTTGACGGGCTGGTCCTGCCGACGGAATCGACCGCGCATTGCACGCGATCTTGAGCTTGGGGACTGCCGACACTAGATCACAACGGCTAGCATGGATAGGCAGTCCCCACTGCTGGTACCCCCACTACCACGCCGGTCGCCATGACGAACTCCCAGCAACGCTCCGAGTTGAAGGCCTTCCTGCGCGCGCGGCGCGCGGCGCTCAGCCCCGAGGCCGCCGGGCTGCCGCGCGGCATCCGCCGTCTCACCCCCGGCCTGCGCCGCGAGGAAGTCGCCCGCCTCGCCGACGTCGGCGTCACCTGGTACACCTGGCTCGAACAGGGGCGCGCGATCAACGTGTCGGCCGCGGCGCTGGCACGCATCGCCGGCGCGCTGTCGCTCACGCCCACCGACGAGGCCTACCTGTTCTCGCTGGCCGGCCTGCCGCGGCCGGAGGTGCCGGTGGCCGGCTTCGAGCTGCCGATGCAGACGCAGGGCATGCTCGACCTCTACCAGGCGCCGGCGTTCGTGCTCGATCCGGTCTTCGACGTGCTCGCCTACAACCGCATGGCGGACCGCCTGTACGACTTCGATGCCGGCACCGGACCGTTCGCCCGCAACCACCTGTGGAACGCCTTCTTGAACCCGGCGCGGCAGCGGCTGTACCCGGATTTCGAGGAGGGCGCGCTGAACCTGCTGGGGATCTTCCGCATGAACCATGCGGCGCATCCGGAGGAGCCGCGCTTCGACCGGCTGATCGAGGCGCTCGGCGCGGCCAGCCCGGCCTTCGTCGAACTGTGGCAGCGCCGGCATACCGCGCCGCTCACCGGCGTCACCGCGCCGATCTTCCATCCCGAATTCGGCGACCTGCTCGTCCACTCGATGCGCCTGCCGATCCGCCAGGGCCACTGCGAAGGCGCCACGGCGTTCCTGTTCGTGCCGGCGAACGCCGAGACCGCGGAAAGCTTCTCGCGGATGGCGGCGAAGCTGGCGTCGTCGCGGCAGACGACGTCCGCCTGAAATCCACGGCACCGACCCCGCGCGGCAGGCTACCTGTCGCCCGAGTCGCACCGGTAATGCCCGCCGCCGCTGGAAGCGCCGCCCGGGCACAGCGTCCTCAGGCGATCGCGCATGGCCCGCTCCTGCCGGTCGTTCTCGGCGAAGCGTTCTTGCCAGCCCTGCCTGAAGCGTTCGACCCCGCTGCGCTGCGCCGGCGAATCCGGTTGGCCGGCGAAACGCAGCCGGAGCTGCGCCAACTCCCGATCCTGCTGCGCCTGCAGCGTGCGGTACTGCTCGGACAGCCTGCGCAGGCCGTCGAGCAGGCCGCGCGGATCGCCCGGCACCGCGGCCATTCCCGCCGTCCCGCAGCCGGCACCGGTCAGGCGGCCCGCGTCGGGCTTGCCGCCCGGGCATGGCTGGTCCTGGTAGACCGTCGCGTCCTTCACCACGCATTTGTAGATGCCACCCGCCCGCGCGGCCGGCATCAACGCCGGGCTGGCAAGGGCCAGCGTCCATCCATGACGTCCGTTCATTCCTTGGCAACTCCCGGTCAATGCGCCCGGCTCGATGTTGCAGGCCCGTCATTCCTGCGGCTTTCAACAGCCGCAGGGCTGGTCAAGCAGGAATCCAGCGACTGGGTGCTTCAAAAAAGCAGAGGCACTGGATCCCTGCTTTCGCAGGGATGGCGCTTCGATGAGAGATGCTTGGGGATTTTGAAGGCGACGGCGGATTGAGTCATCAGCGATGGCCGGCAGGGCGTTGCCGGCTCGGAACTTTAAGCCCGTTCCAACCCATCCGCCGAATCGGGGATCCCGAGTCGCACGCAAGCCCGTCATTCCCGCGAAAGCGGGAATCCAGCGACTTGATGCCTCAAAAAAGCAGAGGCGCTGGATCCCGGCTTTCGCCGGGATGACGTTGCAATCGGAGGTGCCCGGGAATCTTGAAGGGGCTCTTACGGCGCGCCCGTCCTCACCGGCTTCACATAGGTTTCGAACAGCTCGTCGATGCGGCGGTACTCGTCGTGCCACGAGTCGGGATGCACGAAGCCGTGGCGCTCCATCGGGTACAGCGAGATCCAGAAGTTCTTCTTGTGCAGCTCGATGAAGCGCTGGTACAGCCGGATCGAGTCCTGCGCCAGCACGTTGTCGTCGATCAGGCCGTGCTGGATCAGCAGCGGGTCGCGCAACTGGTCGGCGTACTCGATCGGCGAGCTGGCCGCATAGGCGTCCGGATCGAGCTGCGGGTCGTTGAGGATGTTGGCGGTGTACTCGTGGTTGTACAGCGTCCAGTCGCTCACCGGGCGCAGCGCGGAACCGGCGGCGAACTCGCCCGGCGCGCGCAGCAGCGCCATCTCGGTCATGAAGCCGCCGTAGCTGCCCCCGTAGATGCCCACCCGCTTCGGATCGACGCCGTGGTTCTTCACCAGCCAGGCCTTGCCGTCGAGCAGGTCCTCCAGCTCCGGGTGGCCCATGCGGCGGTAGATCGCGGTGCGCCAGCCGCGGCCGTAGCCCTCGGAGGCGCGATAGTCCATGTCGAGCACCACGTAGCCCTGCTGCACCAGCAGGTTGTGGAACATCTGCTCGCGGAAGTAGTTGGACCACGACAGCGTGACGTTCTGCAGGTAGCCGGCGCCGTGCACGAAGATCACCGCCGGGCGCGAGGCCGGCGCATCGGCTTCGCCGGCCGGGCCGTAGTACTTCGCCCAGATCGTGCCGGCGCCGTGGCTGGACTTCACCTCGACCAGCTTCGGCGCGATCCAGTCGCGCGCGGCGAACGCGGGCTTCATGGTGTCGGTCAGCTCACGCGGCGTGCCGCCCGCGGCCGGCTGCACCGCCAACTGCGGCAGCACGTAGGGCGAGGAATGCAGCACCGCGAGCCGGCTGCCGTCCGGCGACAGCGCGAAGTCGTCCATGCCCTGGTACTGCGTGACGCGGGCCAGCTCGCCGCCGCCGCTGGGCACGCGGTAGACGTCGTAGCTGTACGGCGCGACCCGGTTGGCGCGCAGGTAGAACCACTGGCCGTCCTCGCTCAGCACCGGATGGCTGACCTCGAACCTGCCGCTGGTCAGCGCCTGCGCCTTGCCGCCGAGCGGCTTGCGGTAGAGCTGCGAGTAGCCGGTTTCCTCGCTGAGATACCACAGCGTGCGGTTGTCGCCGAGCCAGCCGAAATCGTTGAAGTTCCAGTTGATCCAGGCGTCGTCGTGCAGGCGGTGCTGGTTGACCAGCGCGTGCCTGGCGAAATCGACGCTGGCGATCCAGCGGTCCTTGTTGTCGATCGCGCGCAACTGGATGGCGACGTTGCCGCCGTCGTCGCTCCACACGATGCCGCCGCCACCGCCGTCGTCGGCGTCCGACACGATGCGCACGGCGCGCACGTCCGGCGCCTTCAGCGCCTTGGCGCGGTCGTTCTTGCCGGCCTTCTCCAGCGCCGCGACGGTCTTCGCGCGGATCGCCGCGAGCGGGTCGTCCTTGATCCCGGGCAGGCTGTCGGTGGCCAGCGGGTAGCTCGCGTGCGCGGCCAGGTCGAGCAGCAGCAGCGACTGCGGCGCCGGATCGTTGCGGCCGACGTAGACGCGCGTCTCCTCCTGCTCGGCATAGCCGGAGTCGGTGACGTAGTGGGTGAGCTGGGGCGCCTTGCCCGGCTCGGCGTCCTTCGGCTGGGTCACCAGCAGCAGCCAGCGGCCGTCCGGCGACAGCTCGCTGCCGACCAGGCTGATCTTGTCGCCCAGCCAGAACGGCCGCGGCGCGCGACCCGGATCGGCGGCGGCCAGCGCCTCGTCGTTGCTGCGCCGGGCGGCCTTGTCCGCCTCGATCTGGCGCAGCGTGCCGAACAGGCGCAACTGGTCGTCGCGCAGGGCATCGGATTTCTTCGCCTGCGGATCGTCGGCGAACTTCAGCTCCGCGACGGCGCCGCCGGCCCCGCTGGCGAGGTCGTAGCGGAACCAGTCGTTGCCGGCGCGGTATTGCAAGGCGCGGCCGTCGGCGGAGAAGCGCGGCGCGGACTCCTCCACCGCGGTGCGGGTCACCTGCACGGTGCGGCCGCTGGACAGGTCGCGCACGAACACGTCGCCGTGGCGCACGAACGCCGCGTGCCGGTGCGCGCGGTCGAACACCGCCGGGCCGTCGGCCTGCGCGACCGCGGCCGGATCGAGCTTCGCGCCCTGGCCGCTGGCCGGGTCGACGCGGTACAGGTCGCGCACCTTGCTGCCGTCGCGCTTCACCGAGTAGTACAGGTTGCGGCCGTCGACGCTCCAGTACGGCGACTCCACCGCCTGGCCGATCCAGTCGGGATTGGCCATGACCGTTTCCAGGTCGAGGCCGGTACCGGCGGGCATGGCCGCCGCCGCGGGCAGCACGGTGAAGGCGGCGAGGCCGGCCAGGAACATTCGGCGCATGGGACGCTCCGCAGTCGAAAGCGCCCGAGCATAGCGAAGCGCGGCCGCGCCGCAACCGCCACCGGTCCGGTTCCACTCCGCGGCGCGGCCGGCTACCCTCGGGGATCGCCCTGCGGCCCGCCGCGTGGCGCTTCCGTACCGCTGCCCGAGACGTCCATGCTTCCGATCACCCGACGCCTGCTCGCCGCCGCGCTCTGCGCCGGCTTCGCCATCCATGCCATCGCCGACGACGCGGCGCCGGCCGCGCCGCCGCCCACGCCGCAGCATCCGGCCAGCGACACGCTGCAGGGCATCGTGGTGAACGACCCGTACCGCTGGCTGGAGAACCCCGACGACCCGGCGGTGCAGGCATGGATCGCCGCGCAGAACCGCTACACCGAGGCGGTGCTGGCCGCGATGCCCGAAGGCAAGGCGCTGAACGCGCGCGTGCAGCAACTGGCGATCGGCACGCCCACCCGCTCCGGCCCGCTGCTCGCCGGCGGCATGCTGTTCTACATGCAATACACGCCGCCGCAGGCGCAGCCGGTGCTGATGGCGCAGGCCTGGCCGGACGGCAAGGCGAAGCCGGTGGTCGACCTCAACCAGGGCGACGCCGGGGGCGCGATCACCGGCTACTGGCCCTCGCCCAGCGGCCGCTACCTCGTCTACGGCACCGCCGAGGGCGGCAGCGAGCTGACCACCCTGCACGTGCTGGACGTGCTCAGCGGCGCCACGCTCGACGACCGCCTGCCGTGGGCGGGCGGCGGCACCTCGGCACAGGGCGTGGCCTGGGATGCCGACGAAAAGGGCTTCGGCTACGTGCGCTTCGCGCCGCCCGCGGACGGCCAGCCGTTCCGGCCGTTCGACGCCACGCTGGTGCACCACGTCGTGGGCGAACCGGCCGACAAGGACGCCACGGTCTTCGGCAAGGGCTACTCGCCGGTGGCCGAGTACGTGCTGGTGAACGCGCCGGCCAGCGCGCGCAGCGCGATCCTCGCCCACGTCGGCGACGGCGACGCCGCCGAGGTGTTCGTGCGCGAGCGCAACGGCCGCTACCGCCGCGTGCTGGGCCGCGACGCCAACGCGCGCACCGCCGCCTGGGTCGGCCAGCGGCTGGTGGTGGCGGTGTTCGAAGACGCGCCACGCGGCCGCCTCGTGGCGATCGATGCGAACGGTCGCAGCACGCCGCTGCTGGCCGAGCGCGCCGGCGCGATCCAGCAGGTCGCGCCGCTGGGCGACGGTTTCATCGTGGTGCGCAGCAGCGGCCCCGACTGGTGGGCCGAGCAGTACGACGCCAAGGCGGCGCTGGTGCGCCGGCTGCCGCTGCCGCCGCGCGGCATCGCGATCGGCAGCATCGCCTCCGAATCCGGCCAGGCCAAGGCGCTGGTCAGCTACCACGGCTGGACCACGCCCACCCGCTGGGTGGAATACGACGGCGACAGCGGCGCCGTGCGCACGGTGTTCGAGGTCAAGCCGCCGGCCGACTACGACAAGATCAGCGTGCGCCGCATCGAGGGCACCTCCAAGGACGGCACGCGCATCCCGGTCACCCTGCTGATGCGCGACGGCACCCGCCCGGACGGCAACCACCCGACCATCCTGTACGGCTACGGCGGCTTCGACCTCCCGCTGGCGCCCAGCTTCATCGGCGCCAACCTGGCCTGGCTGGAGCGCGGCGGCGTGCTCGCCTTCGCCAGCCTGCGCGGCGGCAACGAGTTCGGCCAGGAATGGCACGCGCAGGGCCAGAAGCTGCTCAAGCAGAACGTGTTCAACGATTTCCGCGCCGCCGCGCACGCGCTGTTCGACACCCATTGGACCCGCCCCGCCAGACTCGGCATCCTCGGCGGCAGCAACGGTGGCCTGCTGATGGGCGCCTCGCTGGTGCAGCACCCGGAGGACTACCGCGCGGTGGTCGCCAAGGTCGGCATCTACGACATGCTGCGGCACGAGACCGAGTCGGCCAACGGCAAGTACAACGTCAACGAGTACGGCACCATCGCCGACCCGGCCCAGTTGCAGGCCACGCTGATCTACTCGCCGCTGCAGAACGTGAAGCCGAAGACCGCGTACCCGGCCGTGCTGCTGACCACCGGCGTCAACGACTCGCGCGTGTCGCCGTGGCAGTCGCGCAAGTTCGCCGCCGCCCTGCAGAACGCCACCACCTCCGGCCAGCCCGTGCTGCTGCTGACCCGGATGGACGCCGGCCACGGCATCGGCGCCCCGTTCAGCCAGCGCGTGAGCGACGCCGCGATCACGCTCACCTTCTTCGCGCACGAGCTGGGACTGGACGCGGCCGCACCCTGAGCACCTCGACTCGACGCCGGCAGGCCGGCCACGCACATGGCCGGCCTGTCTGGTCCAAAATCGGGCCGGCCCACAACCGGGCCGGCGTTCAGGCCATCAAGGTTTCCGCGCGATGCGTTCGGCCGTGTACCACGCGCCCCAAAGACCAGATGGTCACCAACCATGAAGACCGACAGGCAGCCCGTGTAGAGCATGGGCGCCCTGGCCGGCAATCCGGCCGCGGCGGGCGATCCGGCAGCCTTTGCAGGCACTTCCGACGAAGTGTCGACCTCTTCCACCGAAACGGTTCCGGGCGGGCGGCATGGCGGCTCGTCCGCCAGGATCACCTTGTCGGCGGCGAGCACCAGCGATTTTCCGAGAAGCGCATTCATACGCGCCTCGCTCTGCGTGACGACGCCATAGGCATTGATCCGGGCGATCTTCCAGGTCCCGTAGAAATCCGCGGGCGCCACTCCCGCGCTTTTTGCAGCACAGGCGCTCGTGGCGACCATGACGAGCGCAGCGAACAGGGGGCGCTTCATGGATTCTGCCCCGTGAATGGAGCCGGCTCGCGGTTACGACGGTTGACCAGGCCATTGCTCACTCTGCACGATCAGGGAATGCGCCGACCCCGCCGGTCGTACTGGCAGGCATACACATACTGGTGCATCTGCTGCGCAACCTCGGCCATGCGGCCGGCATTGGCCGGTTGCAGGGCATCGGTCCGTCCCGTGTTGTAGACGAACGAAACGGCGGCATCGAACTGTTCCTGCGTAAGTTGCCGGTCGCGCACCGACGATCTGACCTGCCGCTCCGCGGCAGCGATGCCGCTGGACAGGCTTTGCTGGACCATCCGGTCGGTGACGGGCATGGCCATTTACGCAGCGGTACAAGGTCCATGATGGACCAGGGTCCCGGCACCGAACGTGCAGTTGTTTCCCTGATCGTTGTAATGAGTCCTGCGCTCCGCTTCCGAACGAGTCAGGGCTGTTCGCCCCTGCGCACTCATCGTCATTCCTTCGTTCGCCATGGTCATCCTTGCGTCACCCACAGTAGCGCGATGAATCTAGCTCGCGTTGCACGCGCGAAATATGGACCGCATCCCGATATGGCGCGTCCGGGGGCGCTTCATGCAACGACCCACTGTGCTGCCGCCATCGCACCGCCACGCCGAGTATCGTGTTCAACCGCCGCGGAACTCGCGGCGGTGCATCGACGGCGTGGTGTTGAGCATGGCGCTGAAATGCTGGCGCATCGACAGCGCCGAGCCGAAGCCTGCGCGCTCGGCGATCCGCTCGATCGGCTGGTCGGTGGTCTCCAGCAGGCGCTGCGCCAGCGCCAGGCGCTGGCCGAGCAGCCACTGGCCCACCGTGGTGCCGGTGCGCTGGCGGAAATGGCGGGTGAAGCTGCGCCGGCTCATCGCCGCGCGCGCGGCCAGCGAGTCGAGGCTGTGCGGCGCGGCGAGATGGCGCGCGGCCCAGTCCAGCGTCTTCGCCAGCGGCCCTTCGTCCGCGCCCTCAGCCACCGGCTGCTCGATGTACTGCGCTTGGCTGCCCTGGCGGTGCGGCGGCACCACCAGGATGCGCGCGATGCGGTTCGCCGTTTCCGCGCCGAGGCGCCGGCGCACCACGTGCAGGCAGCAGTCGATGCCGGCGGCGGTGCCGGCCGAGGTGAGCACGTCGCCGCCGTCCACGTACAGCACGTTGGAATCGACCTGGACCGCCGGATAACGCTGCGCGAAACGCTCGGCCCAGCGCCAGTGGGTGGTGGCGCGGCGGCCGTCGAGCAGGCCGGCCTCGGCCAGCACGTACGCGCCCAGGCACAGGCCGACGAGCAGCGCGCCGCGCCGGTGCGCGCGCCGCAATGCGGCCAGCAGCGACGCCGGCGGAACCTCCTGCGGGTCGCGCCACGACGGCACCACCACGATGTCCGCCCGCGCCAGCTCGCGCAGGCCGTGGCGGGCGGCGATGCCGAAGCCGGCAAGGCTGCGCAGTTCGCCCGGCTCGGCCGCGCATACGCGCACCTCGAACGGCGCCGCGGCCGCCCCGGCGGCCTCGCCGAACACCGCGCACGGCACGGAAAGGTGGAACGGGCTGATCCGGTCGAAGGCCACGATGGCCACGCGCGCGGTCGTCATCTGCATGCTCCGCCATGGAACGGGTTGGCCCGATTCTAACCAAATATGGCATCCGGGCCACTCACGACGGAAAGGCGCCGGCGGGATCATCTCCCCACCGAACTTCCCGACCGAGAGGAATGCCGCCATGACCCAGCTCCCCGCCCCGCGCCGCGCGCTCATCGTGATCGACGTGCAGAACGAATACGAAACCGGCGGCCTGCGCATCGAATACCCGCCGGTCGCCGACTCGCTGCGCCGCATCGGTGAGGCGATGGATGCCGCCCAGGCTGCCGGCATCCCGGTGATCGTGGTGCAGCAGATGGCGCCGGCCGATTCGCCGCTGTTCGCCGAGGGCTCGCACGGCTGGCAGCTCCATGCCGTGGTCGCCGGCCGGCCGCGCCAGCACCTCGTGCAGAAGCATCTGCCCAGCGCCTTCGCCGGCACCGCCCTGGGCGACTGGCTGGCGGCGCACGGCATCGACACGCTGGCGGTGGCCGGCTACATGACGCACAACTGCAACGACACCACCATCAAGCACGCCTTCGACGCGGGCCTGCAGGTGGAGTTCCTGATGGACGCCTCCGGCAGCGTGCCTTACGCCAACCGCGCCGGCGCCGCCAGCGCCGAGGAGATCCACCGCGTGTTCAGCGTGGTCGAGCAGTCGCGCTTCGCCGCGGTGACGACCACCGCCGAATGGATCGCCCACCTCGCCGCCGGCACCGTGCCGGAGCGCGACACCATCCACGCCTCGCACGAGCGCGCGCTGGCCGCCGCGCGCGCGGCCTGATCGCGGCTCGATCCCAGGGCGAACGGAGCACCGCCATGTCCCTGCCTTCCCTGGCCCTGGCTGGCAGCGTCCTGGCCGGCGGCCTCGCCGCCGGCACGCTCGCCGGTCCCGCCCATGCCGCATCCGGCGATGCGGCGGTGCATCACCGCACCGTCCGGGTCGATGGCGTGGACGTGTTCTACCGCGAGGCGGGCCGGCAGGAGGCGCCGGCCATCCTCCTGCTGCACGGCTTCCCCACTTCCTCGGCGATGTACCGCGAGCTGATCCCGCTGCTGGCGCCGCACTTCCGCGTGCTGGCGCCGGACTATCCGGGCTACGGACACTCCGACGCACTGCCGCCTGCGCAGTACGCCTATACCTTCGACCACTTGGCGCAGACCATGCGCGGCTTCCTCGACCGGCTGGGCGTAAAGCACGCCATCCTCTACATGCAGGATTTCGGCGGCCCGGTCGGCTTCCGCCTCGCGCTGGCGCAGCCACAGCGGATCGATGGCATCGTGGTGCAGAACGCCAACGCCTACCTGGAAGGCTTCGCGCCGCAGGTGAAGGCGCAGATGCAACGCTACTGGACCCATCGCACGCCGCAGACCGAACAGGAGCAGCGCTTCGCCTTCTCGCCCGAAGGCATCCGCTGGCAGTACGTGACGGGCACGCACGATGCATCCGCGCTCGACCCCGACGCCTGGACGCTGGACGCCGCACGGATGGCGCGCCCCGGCCAGGACGCGATCCAGCTCGACCTGCTCTACGACTACCGCAGCAACCCGGCCAGCTATCCGGAATGGCAGGCATGGCTGAAGCAACGCCAGCCGAAGACACTGATCCTCTGGGGCAAGGGCGATCCGCTGTTCACCGTCGAAGGCGCCCGCGCGCTCAAGCGCGACGTCCCCGGTGCGCGCCTGGTGGTCTACGACGCCGGCCACTTCCTGCTGCAGGAACACGCCGCCGACGCGGCGCGCGAGATCGTGGCGATGTTCGGTTCGGCGGACGGCAGTGAGGTGCACGAGCGGGATTGAGCGGCCTCGTCGCGCCGAATACGACGCCGGCGCGCTTTCTGCGCGCCCGGCAACCGGGCACCACCCTGTTCGCCTTCCGGCCCGTAAGGCATGATGCCCGCGGACACGGAGCGGGCCCGCCCGCGAATCACGGAAGGGGGATGCGATGAAAATCATCATGCTGTGCGCCGCCGCGCTGGCGCTGGCCGCCGCCATGTCGGCGCGGGCCGCGGAAACACGCGAGGAAACCTATGTCATCGGCGCCGACGTGGACCCCCAGGGCCACGTCGGTGCGGTGCAGTTCGACGACGGCGTGCCTGCCGCGTTCACCGGCCTGCTGACAAGCGCGGTGAAGCAGTGGCACTTCATGCCGGCCATCCTCGATGGCCGGCCGGTACCGGCGCATACCTTCATCTACGCCAAGCTGAGGGCCACTCCGGATGCCAAGGGTCATTACCGCCTGCTCGTCAGCTTCATCGGAAACGGTCCCAAGCTGATAAGCAACTTCGGATTGAAGTATCCGGCAGATGCCGAGCATGCACGTGAAGCCGCCCTCCTTATGCTCGACGCCTCCGTGCAGCCGGACGGCCGCCTTGCCGTTATGCAGGTACGCAGCAAGTTCGAGGAATGGCCCGTGCGCCCTTCGTTCAAGACCGCCGTACTCGTCGCCGCCAAGCACTGGCATGGCATACCCGAGCAGGTCGATGGCAAGCCGATGGCGACCCAGGTACGTATCCCGGTGAACTTCTATTTGAATCAAGCCGACTTCACCGCAAAGCAGATCAGCCTCCTGCGCGAAGCCGCCCGCCAGGAAGCCATGACGGAAAGCGAGTCCGGCATCCCGCTACCGTCCAATCAGGAGGTGGCACTGGACAGCCCGCTCAAGCCCGACGCCGTCCTCACCGTCTCCAGCGCTCTTTAGAAACTTGCCGAGTACCCCATGATCCTGCCCACCGTCGAACACGAAACCGCCCCCAACCCCCGGCACAGCGTGATCTGGCTGCACGGCCTGGGCGCCGACGGCAACGACTTCGCGCCGATCGTGCCGGAACTGGTGGCGAAGGACTGGCCGGCGCTGCGCTTCGTGTTCCCGCATGCGCCGGTGCGCCCGGTGACGGTGAACGGCGGCATGCCGATGCGCGCGTGGTACGACATCAAGGGCGTGGCGATCGCCGACAAGCAGGACGCCGACGGCATCCGCGCCTCGGTCGCCCAGGTGGAGGCGCTGATCGCGCGCGAGCACGAGCGTGGCGTGCCGAGCGGGCGGATCGTGCTGGCCGGCTTTTCGCAGGGTGGCGCGATCGCGCTGTCGGCCGGGCTGCGCCACGCGCATACGCTGGCCGGGATCGTCGCACTGTCCACCTACCTGCCCCTGGCCGACGCGCTGGCCGCCGAGCGCAGTGCGGCGAACGCCGCCACGCCGATCTTCTGGGGCCACGGCACGCAGGATCCGATCGTGCCGTTCGCGCTCGGCAACGCCTCGCGCGAGGCGCTGCAGGCGCTTGGCTACCGGATCGACTGGCACAGCTATCCGATGCCGCACTCGGTGTGCGCGGACGAGGTGGCCGACCTGCGCGACTGGATGGGCGCGCGGCTGGCCGGCTGACTGGCCCGCCGGAGCGCCCATTCCATCGCCCGCACCCCATCGCCCGGGACGGCGCCGCGCTTGCGGCATACTGCGCCGATGCCCGACGCCGCCCGCCAGCGCCCGACGATCGAACGCAGCCCGCTGCCGGATTTCTGCAGCCTGCCGGTGCTGTTCGCGCTGTTCGTGGTCGGCGCGCTGACCGTGACCGTGATGTGGCTGGCGCCGGAAAGCAGCCGCGGCTGGCGCGGCTTCACCGTGGGCATGTCGTTCGTCGCCTGGCTCGCCCTGCTGCTGGCGGTGGCGCTGTGCAAGTCGGCGCCGCTGCTGCAACGGCTACCGCGCCGGCTGCCGTATGCCGGGGTGTGGCTGCTGATGGTGCTGATCGTGGTGCTGGCCAGCGCCGTCGCCGGCTGGCTGGACAGTGCGCTGCAACTGCAACTGATCCGCGGCACCACGCCGTCCTTCATGCGCGACAACGCGTTGATCGCGGCCCTGCTCGGCGCGGCGATGCTGCGCTACTTCTACGTGCTGGCGCAGTGGCAGGCGCGCATGGCGGCGGTAGCGCACGCGCAGTTGGACGCGTTGCAGGCGCGCATCCGCCCGCACTTCCTGTTCAACAGCATGAACACGGTGGCGGCGCTGGTGCGGGTGGACCCGGCCGCGGCCGAGCGCACCGTCGAGGACCTGTCCGAGCTGTTCCGCGCCGCGCTCGGCCAGCACGGCAGCCGCGACGGCACCCTGAGCGAGGAGCTGGCGCTGGTCGAACGCTACCTCGCGATCGAGCAGCTGCGGCTGGGCGAGCGGCTGCGCGTGCAACGCGAACTGGATGCGCTGCCGCCGGACTACCCGCTGCCGCGCCTGCTGCTGCAGCCGCTGGTGGAGAACGCCGTGCGCCACGGCATCCAGCCGCTGCGCGAGGGCGGCGAGATCGTGCTGCGCGGCCACCGCGAGCCGCACGGGCTGGCGATCGAGATCGACAATCCGCTGCCCCCGACGCCCGCCGCCGCAGGCAACGGGCACGGCCTCGACAACGTGCGCCAGCGCGTGCAGTTCCGCTATGGTTCGCGCGCGCAGGTGCATGCCGGACCGCAGGACGGGCGCTTCGTCGTGCGCCTGCAATTGCCGCTGGAAGATGCGCCGGGGGAGGGCCGCAATGCGCGTACTGATCGTCGATGACGAACCGCTGGCGCGCGCGCGCCTCGCCGCCCTGCTCGGCGAATGCGGCGACGACGGCGCGGTCGAGGTCTGCGGCAGCGTGGGCGACGGCGAGGCCGCGCTGGAACTGATCGGCACCCGGCAGCCGGACCTGCTGCTGCTGGACATCAACATGCCCGGCCTCGACGGCACCGCGCTGGCGGCCCGCCTGGCCGGCCGCGCGCGGCCGCAGGTGGTGTTCTGCACCGCCTACGAGAACCACGCGCTGCACGCCTTCGAGCTGGGCGCGGTCGATTACCTGCTCAAGCCGGTGCGTGCCGAGCGCCTGCGCGATGCCTTGCGGCGCGCGCGCCAGCGGCTCGCCGCCGCGCCGCCGGAGGCGGGCGTCTTCCTGCACGGCCGCCTGCGCGGCGAGCCGGTGCGCCTGGCGCTTGCCGAGGTGAGCTGCCTGCTCGCCGACGAGAAATACGTGGTGGCGCACCATGCGCGCGGCGAACTGCTGATCGAGGAATCGCTGCGCCAACTGGAAGAGGCGTACCCGCAGCAACTGGTGCGCCTGCACCGCAACTGCCTGGTGCCCGCGCCGCGCCTGCTCGGCCTGAAGACCCTCGCCGACGGCCGCGTACTGGCCCAGCTCGCCGGCACCGGGCTCAGCCCCGAGGTCAGCCGGCGCAACCTGCCGGCGCTGCGCCGGCTATTGCGGATGAGCTGACGCTCGCGCTGAAGCGGCCGCGAGCGGAGACCGCGACGGCGCATCGGCCCGCGCGGCCGTGTCGATCAATTGGCGCACCAGGGCTCGCTCGCGCGATGTCCAGTACAGCGTGGTGCGAAGCGCCGCCGCGTCGGAACCCCAGCGCAGCGGATCGCTGGACGCGGCGGCGCGATACCAGGCGAGCGCCGCCTCGCGGTCGCCGGCGGCGGTGTAGGTCAACGCCATCGCCATCGGCTGCCACGCGGGGCGGCGGTCCGGACGCAGCGCCAGGTTGCGCCGGAAGGCCGCCATCGCCTGCGCCGGCCGCTCCAGGTTGAGCAGGGCCCAGCCGTACGCCCACAGCAGTCGCCGGTCGTTCGGCTGGATGCGCAGGGCGCGGCCGAAATTGATCCGCGCCGCGCTTTCCCGGTGCGTCGCCGCCGCCAGCCAGCCTTCGTCGGTGAGCCGGCGCACCGGCGACAACTGGGGAAACACGCCGCGCAGGGCATGCCGGCCAGGCTGCGCCGCCTCAGGCAGGCCTCGCGCGGACACGTCCGCATCGCGGTAGGGCTTGCCGTCGGGCAAGAGCCGCGGCAGCGATGCGCCGCCGGGAGTTGCCGCGCTGGCGGCGCCCGCCAGCAGGACGAGGAAGGCGACCCATGCCGCCATGCCGGTCTTCATGCGCAAGCCTCCGATGCCTACCCGCGTTCCAGCATAGCGCGCTGCGACGATATGCTGCGCGCCGCCGCCTGCGCGGCCAGGCCAATTACGCGACAATACCGGCCTGCCTCGCCCGCCGCAGGCCTTGTCCATGCGGCCCAGCTCCGGGAAATCCATGAATCCATCCACCTTGCGCATCGCCACCCGCAAGAGCGCGCTCGCGCTGTGGCAGGCCGAGCACGTGGCCGCGCTGCTGCGCGCCGCCCATCCGGACCTGAAGGTGACCCTGGTGCCGCTGAGCACGCGCGGCGACGAGATCCTCGACCAGCCGCTGGCCGCCATCGGCGGCAAGGGGCTGTTCCTGAAGGAGCTGGAGGTGGCGATGCTGGAAGGCCGCGCCGACCTCGCCGTGCACTCGCTGAAGGACGTGCCGGCGGAACTGGAAAACGGCTTCGTGCTGCCGGCGATCCTGCCGCGCGCGGACGCCGCGGACGCCTTCGTCAGCAACCGCCATGCCGACCTGGCGGCGCTGCCGCAGGGCGCGCGCGTGGGCACCTCGTCGCTGCGCCGCCAGGCGCAGTTGCGCGCGCTGCGCCCGGACCTGCGCCTGCTCGACCTGCGCGGCAACGTCGGCACCCGGCTGGGCAAGCTCGACGCCGACGGCTACGACGCCATCGTGCTGGCCTGCGCCGGGCTCGAACGGCTGGGCCTGCGCGAGCGCATCCGCAGCCGGCTGGCCGCGCCGGAATGGCTGCCGGCGCCCGGCCAGGCGGCGATCGCGATCGAGGCGCGCGCCGACCAGCCGGCCGTGCTGGCGCGGCTGGCCGCGCTCGACGACGCCGACACCCGCCTCACGGTGAGCGCCGAGCGTGCGATGAACCAGGCGCTGGGCGGTAGCTGCACGGTACCGGTGGCCGCCTGGTGCGTGCTCGGCGAACACGGCCTGCATCTGAGCGGCCTGGTCGGCGACGCCGCCAGCGGCAGGCTGCTGCGCGCCGAGGCCAGCGGCAGCGAGGCCGAAGCGCTGGGCCGCCAGGTCGCCGAGGCGCTGTTCGCGCAGGGAGCCGGCGCGCTGCTCGCCGGCTGACCGGCGCGCCACGCGAAAAGGCCCTGCCGCATGCGGCAGGGCCTTTTCGTTTCCGCATCGCAACGGCGCCAGGTGGCGCGCCGCTGCGGCCTGCTCAGAAGTTGTAGACCAGGTTGGTGGTGGTGAGCGTGTCGGTGTTCTTGGTGCCCGGCTGCACGTTGCTGTTGTAGCGTGCCTGGAAGCCGAGCTTCAGCGCCATCTTCTTGGTCATGCTGACCGACAGGCCGGCGTCGTTCTGGTAATACTTGTTCTTCGAGCCCGCTTCGAGCAGGAAGGTGTCCTCGAACGCGGTGTTGTCGGTGATGCGGAACTTGTAGTTGACCAGCCCGCGCGCGACCGCCTCGCCCTCGGTGGGCTGGCGCAGCTTGGTGTTCACGCCGTCGATCTCCTCGACCTTGTCGGCCGGGCGGTAGCGCTTGTAACCGGGGCCGATTTCGAACGACAGCTCGTTGCGCTCGTTCTTCAGCGCGATGTAGCCGTAGCCGAGCGAGACGATGCCCTGCCACAGGTTGGCGCCGAAGTCGTCGTGCTCGTAGCGCGCGGCGCCCACGATGTAGCTGCGCGGGTCGAGCTTGTAGCCGACCGAGGCGCCGGCGTCGTAGCGGTTCGCGGTGGTGGTGAAGCGGTTGATCTCGTTGCCCTCGGCGTCCTGCACCGAGACCTCGCCCTTGGAGCGCATGCCGTTGAGGAAGAAGTTGTTCTTCCACTGCTCGTTTTCCTGGCTCAGGCCGAGCTTGGCGTTGGCGTTGTCGGTGCGCGAGTTGCCGCGCGCGGAGGCGAAGCCGAATTCGCCCGAACCGGTCCAGCCGCCGTTGTTCGCGCCGCTGTCACCCGCATCCTGCGCCTGGGCGGTGAAACTGGCCAGCGCCAGCAGGCACAGGCTGGCGATCAAGGTCTTTTTCATCGAAATCGGTCCCGTTTGTTAAACAAAAGTAAGCCGCCACCTTAGCGCGGCGATTTGAACTCGCAGTGAACATGGCCGCAGAACGGCTGCGGAACGGCCGTGGAAAGCCGCTCAGCCACAGCCGGCCGGCCGGCCCAGCGCCGTCTCGTACAGCCTCTGCTCGATGGTCTTGCCGACCGTGCAGCTCACCGCGGCGGCGGCGACCGGCAGCAGCCCGATGCCGGACAGGTCGTCCAGCAGCAGTACCGAACACGGCAAGGCGTAGACGAACAGCGAGGCGACGAAGCGGGCCGGGCGGATGTCCTGCCGGGCCGGCCTGGCGAACGCCTGCGGCTGCAGCGACTGCCAGCGCAGCACCTCGATCAGGCCGAGCAACAAGGCCAGCATCAGCATCAGCATGACCCAGGCATGGCTGCTGGCCGTATGGCCGGGGTCGCCGCCGTCCTCCAGGCGCAGGCACAGCCACAGCCACAGGCCGCCGCCATAGCAGGCCGAGACCACCCGGCTGATCGGCAGCGTGCTGGAGATCCGCTGCGCGCCTTCGCCGAGCTGGCGCCGGTAGTGCCAGGCGCTGTAGGTGAGGCTGCCCAGGCTGCACAGCAGCAAGGCCATGCCGGCCAGCCGGGTCGCCCAGAAATCGTTGGACCCGCGCACCAGCCCGGCCACCGCCATCATCGGCAGGTAGGTGAGCAGGGCCAGCAGGGCGTCGCGGGTGGGCCGCTGGCCGATGCCGGGCCGCCAGCCGTGCCAGTCGAGCCCGGGCCGCAGGCCGGCGGCCAGCAGGCCCAGGCTGACGAAGAGGCAGCCCAGGCCCAGCGGTAGCAGCGCCTCGCTGCGGCCCTCGCGGTACACGCCCAGGCTGAGTGCGGCGCCCAGCAGCAGCCACAGGCCGTAGCCGCCGACCGCGAGTACCCGCAGCAACACGCCCAGGCGGTCGGGCGCCGCCGCGGGCGGCGGAGGGGAAACGCAGGCCGGATCAGGCGGAGCGACGGGGAATTCGCTGGACGACGGCATCAAATCAGCAACCTTGCAGCCGAAAACGGGCCGGGGGGACGCGACACGGGCGACCGCGGCGACTTGCGGCCGCCACCGGCCATGCCATGCTACACAAGGCCCACACCCGAACGATATGCCATGGACCGTTACGAGCGCATCCTCACCCTGCATCGCCTGCTGAAGTCGGCCCACTACCCGGTGCCGCTGCCCCGGCTGATGGACGAGCTGGAATGCTCGCGCGCGACGCTGTACCGCGACGTCGCCTTCCTGCGCGACGCGCTCGGCGCGCCGATCGAGAGCGCCGGCGGCGAGCATGCCGCCTTCCGCTACGAGGCCGTCGAGGGCGAGCGCTTCGAGCTGCCGGGGCTGTGGCTGACCTCCGACGAGCTGGCCGCGCTGCTGGCGCTGAACGAGCTGATCGGCCGTTCCGGGCCGGGCGTGCTGGCCGGCGCGCTGGCGCCGTTCAAGGCGCGCATCGAGCACCTGCTGGGCGACCAGGGCAACGGCAAGCCGCTGCCGATCGAGCGGATCCGGGTGATCTCGTGGGGCGAGCGCAAGCTGGACCAGCACGCCTTCCGCACCGTGGCCGGCGCGGTGCTCGAACGGCGCCAGTTGCGCTTCCACTACCGCGCGCGCACCACCAATTCGGACAGCAAGCGCACGGTATCGCCGCAGCGGCTGACCCACTACCGCGACAACTGGTACCTCGACGTGTGGGACCACGACCGCGAGGCGCTGCGCAGCTTCGCGGTGGACCGCATCAAGGACGCTCAGGCGCTGGATGCCGCCGCGGTCGACGTCGCCGAGGCCGACCTCAACGAACTGCTCGCCTCCAGCTACGGCATCTTCGCCGGCAAGCCGAAGGCATGGGCGACGATCCGCTTCTCGCCGCACGCCGCGCGCTGGGTCGCCGACGAGCACTGGCACTCGCAGCAGAAGGGCAACTGGCTGCCCGACGGCCGCTACGAACTGCAGTTGCCGTACTCGAAGTCGAAAGAGCTGCTGATGGACGTGCTCAAGTACGGCCCCGACGCGGAGATCGTCGCCCCGCTGCCGCTGCGCGAGGAAATGAAGAGCCTGCTGCATATGGCGTTGAGCGCTTATGGGAATCGGGAATCGGGATTCGGGATTCGCTAGAACCTGTCCAAGATTTGCAGGTATCCCTCACGAAACGTCATCCCAGCGAAAGCTGGGATCCAGCGCCTTTGGGCTTTGGAGCATCAAGTCACTGGATTCCTGCTTTCGCAGGAATGACGGCGAGGCAGTCTGGAACGGCGAAAGGATCGTGAGCAGGCGGCTCTCAGGAGCACAGGCAAGCAACTGACGCATCGGCGCACCCGGAGCGCGCACCGCTTTTCCGAATCCCGAATCCCGAATCCCGGCCCTCAAGGATAAAATGGCCAGAACTGCGGAATAAGCCACATCGACAGCGCGCAGAACAGTGCGATCAGCGGGATGCCCACCTTCATGAAGTCGGTGAAGCGGTAGCCGCCGGCGTAGTAGACCATGGTGTTGGTGGGGTAGCCGACCGGCGTGGCGAACGAGGTGGCCGCCGCGAACGCCACCGCCACCACGAACGGGCGCGCGTCGGCATGCACCGCGTGCGCCACCGATACCGCGATGCCCACCATCAGCACCACTGACGGGTTGTGCCCCATCAGCTCGGTGAGCAGGGCGGTCAGCAGGTAGACCATCAGCAGCGCGGCCAGCGGCCCGTGCGTGCCGACCAGGCCCATGCCGAGCTGCACCAGGGCGGTGGACAGGCCGGTCTTCTCGATCGCCAGGCCCAGCGGCAGGATCGCGCCGAGCAGGATGATGATCTTCCAGTCCATGCCTTCGTAGACGTCCTTGCGGCCGAAGCAGCCGGCCAGCGCCATCAGGGTCGCGCCGCAGATCGCGGCGATCGGGATCGGCAGCCAGCGCAGCCCCGACGCCAGCACCACGCCCGCCATGATCGCCACCGCCACCAGCGCCTTGCGCGGCGTCCGCCGCGCGTCCTCGCGCTCGCTCAATACGATCACCGCCTCCTCGCCGCGCAGCCGCGACATGCTGGCCTCATCGACCAGCACCAGCAGCACGTCGCCCACCGCGAGGCTGACCTCGCTGGGCTTGTCGCGCAGCACGGCGCCGCGACGGTGGATCGCCAGCAGGGTGGCGTCGTGGCGCCAGCCGAGGTCCGACTCGGCGAAGCGGCGGCCCTCCAGCATGCCGGTCGGCGCCACCAGCAGCTCGGTGAGCACGCGCGGCGGCGGCTCCTCGCCGTCGCGCGCGTAGTGCTGTTCCGGCGCGTTGCGCAGCTTGGCCTGGCGCTGGAATTCCTCGATCTTCTCCCAGTCGCCGCGCACCAGCAGCACGTCGCCCGCCGCCAGTTCCTGCGAGCGCGGCGACCACATGTGCTGCTCGCCGCGCAGCAGCTCCAACGGGTACACGCCGAAGCGCTCGCCGAGCTTGGCGTCGGCGATCCTGGTGCCGATCAGCGGCGACTCGGCGGTCACTTCCAGCTCGGTGACGTATTTGCCGATCTCCATCTCGTCGGGCAGCTCGGCGTCGATGTGCCGCGGCAGCAGCCAGCGCCCGACCAGCATCAGGTAGGCGATCCCGGCCACGCCCAGCAGCGCGCCCAGCCGGGTGAATTCGAACACGCCGAACCCCGCCATGCCGTGGCCCTGCGCCAGGCTGTCGGCGAGCAGGTTCGAGGAGGTGCCGATCAGCGTGCACACGCCGCCCATCTGCGCCGCGTAGGCCATCGGCATCAGCACGCGCGCGGGCGAGGTGTGCGTGCGCTGGCACACCCGCAGCGCCAGCGGCAGGAAGGTGGCGACCAGGGCGATGTTCTTGATGAAGGCGCCGAGCGGCGCTATCGCCAGCATCATCGCCAGGGTCAGCAGCCACGGCCGCTTGATCCGCACCAGCCAGCGGCTCAGCGGCTCCAGCGCGCCTGAGCGCTCGATCCCCAGGCTGAGCGCGAACATCGCCGCGACGGTGACGGTGGCCTCGTTGCTGAACCCGCTCAACGCGTCGGCCGGGCTGACGATGCCCAGGATCACCAGCGCCGCCAGCACCATCAGCGCGACCAGGTCGATCCGTACCTTCTCGCTGGCGAACAGCGCCATCGCGGCCGCGATCACGGCCAGCGTGGCCCAGGCCTGCCACGTCATGCGGCCGCTCCGCCGCGCCGCGCCGGCCGGATGCTGCGGATGTCGTCGGTAAGGTGCATGCGGGTCCCCCTGGGCTTGCTGCGGGCGCAGCTTGTCATCATCCTAACCGCAGCCAGTCGCGGGTTCGCCAGCGGGAGCGGCGCGCCCGGAGAATGGCGGCCGCATGGTGGAGCGCGCGACGCATGCAATCCGTGATCGAAACCGCCCATGAGCCTTGAAGAGAACCCCGAAGAGCGCGCCATCGCCCCGGACACCGCCGCGCCGCGCAGGCCCACCGTGGCGCTGGCGCTCGGCGCCGGCGGCGCCAAGGGCCTGGCGCACATCGGCGCGATCGAGGAGATCGAGGCGCGCGGCTTCGAGATCGTCGCCATCGCCGGCGCCTCGATGGGCGCGCTGATCGGCGGCATCTACGCCATGGGCAAGCTCGACGTCTACCGCGACTGGGTCACCACGCTGGCCCGGCTCGACGTGTTCAAGCTGCTCGACTGGACCTTTTCCGGCGGCGGCCTGATCAAGGGCGAGCGGATCATCGGCACGCTGCGCGAGCTGATCGGCGACGTCTGCATCGAACAATTGCCGATCGCCTTCACCGCGGTCGCCACCGACCTGGACCGCGAGCGCGAGGTGTGGCTCACCCGCGGCTCGCTGTTCGATGCGATCCGCGCCTCGATCGCGATCCCGACCGTGTTCCGGCCCTACCACCTCGACGGCCACCGGCTGGTCGACGGCGCCCTGCTCAACCCGGTGCCGGTGACGCCGCTGATCCGCGATCCGGCCGACTACCTGTTCGCGATCAGCATGGACGGGCCGGCGGAAACCGTGCCCGCGGCAACCCCGCCCGAGCCGGAGGCGGAGCGCAACGGCCACCGCCACCGCATCGGCGAGCTGTTCGGCCGGCTGCTGCCGCACAGCGAAGGCAAGCCGCGCGAGCCGGGCGCCTTCGAGCTGCTCAACCAGTCGATGGACCTGATGCAGGCGAACCTGTCGCGGCTGCGCCTGGCCGCCTACGAGCCGGACCTGCTGATCCAGTTGCCGCGCAACGTGTCCACCGCCTACGAGTTCTACCGCGCCGGCGAGCTGATCGAGCGCGGGCGCGAGCAGGCGCGCACCGCGCTGGAAGGCTGGGCGGCACCGGGCACGCCGCTGCGCCAGTCCTGACCGCCGCGCTTCAGCGCGGGCCGTGCGTGTGCAGCCAGTTCTCCAGGTAGGCCTTCAGCACGACCGCGTTGTTGTGCTCCTCGTCGCGGGCGCCGTAGAGCAGGGTCACCGTGTGCCGCGCCGAACGCTCGGCGAGCGGGCGCCAGAGCTCGGCCTGCGCGTCCAGCTCGGTGGCGTAGCGATGGCGGAAGCCCTCCCAGCGCGACGGCTCGTGGCCGAACCACTGGCGCAGGGCGGTGGACGGCGCCAGCTCCTTCGCCCACAGGTCCAGCGGCACCGCCTCCTTCTTCAGCCCGCGCGGCCACAGGCGGTCGACCAGGACGCGGTAGCCGTCCGCCTTCGCGGCAGGCTCGTAGACACGCTTGACGTTGATGGCCATGGCTGCTGCCCCCGCGCGGCAGGGAGGGAAGGACCAAGCATACGCCGCCGCCGGCCGGCGGCGCATGGCGCCGCGCTCACATCTTCACGCGCAGGCTCAGCATGACGTTGCGCGGCTCGCCCCAGAACACGCCGTCGTAGAAGCCGACGTTGCGGTAGTAGCGGCGGTCGAACAGGTTGCTCACGTTGAGCTGGGCCGACAGGTGCGCATTGAAGCGGTAGCCGGCCATGGCGTCGGCCACCGCGTAGCCGCCCTGGCGGATATGCGGGTACGGCTCGGCGTGCAGCGGCGGCCGGCCGTACCAGGACACCTCGTAGATGCCGCTCTGCAGCTTCACGCCGGCGCCCACGCGCAGCCCTTCCAGCGCGCCGCCGAACTGGTAGGCGGTCGACAGGCGCAGCAGGTGGCGCGGCTGGTTCGGCACCGCGCGGCTGCCGTCGGCCTCCCGCGCGCGCAGGAAGGTGTAGCCGGCGCTGAGGTTCCAGCCCGCCACGGGGTTGCCGGCCACCTGCGCCTCGACGCCGGTCACCGTGATGCCCTTGCCGTTGGCGACGTAGGCGTCGCTGCCGTCGGGCAGCTTGAAGCCGGGCGGCACCGTGGTGTCGCGCTCGGCGACGTCGACCTTGCGCGTGCGGAACACCGCCAGCGAGGCGTCCAGCGCGCCGTCGTTCCAGGTGCCCTTGATGCCGGCCTCGGTATTGCTGCCGGTGGCGGGCTTCAGGTAGCGGTTGTCGCGGTCGCGGTAGCTCTGCGGCTGGAACAGGTCGGCGTAGCTGGCGTACAGCGCGTAGGTGGGATTGAGATCCCAGGTGATGCCGGCGTAGGGCGTCACCTGCTCGCTGATCGCGAGCCGGTCGCCGGTGCCAGCGAGCCGGCCGGAGGTATCGTACCGGCGCGTCCAGGTGCGGTAGCTGCTGACGCGCACGCCGGCGATCGCATGCAGCGTCTCGGCGAGGCTGAAGCGCGCGGCCAGGTAGCCGCCGCCCAGTTGCGTGTACTGGTCGCTGCGGCTGCCGTCGGGCACGAACACCGGCCGCGGGATGTCGCCGGTCCAGTGGCGGTAGTCGGGGACTTCCGCCGGGTAGCCGATGTCCGCGCTGCCGCCGACGCTGCGGTACTTCTGGAACCAGCCGTTCCAGCCCGCGACCAGGGTGTGCTCGCGCCCGAACAGCTCGAACGGGCCGGTGGCGTACACGTCCAGGTTGTCGTTGGTGTAGCGGCCTTCGCCCCACACGCCGCTCCACAGGCTCATGCCCGCGCCGGTGGCGGGATCGGGGTAGCCGCTGCCGGCGTAGGCGACGGTGGTGTCGTTGACGCTGGTGGTGCGCGCCAGCGCCAGCCGCAGCAGCCAGCCGTTGGCGAAGGCGTGCTGCAGGGCGCCGCTCAGCGTGTGCTGGCGGTTGCGCCAGGTACTCCACGGCGTGCTCAGGCTGAAGTCGCGCGGCAGCTTCGCCAGGCTGCCGTCGGCGTTCCAGTACGGCACCGCGCCCCAGGTGGCGCCGGTGGGCACGTTGTTCTGGAAGTCGTAGCTGAAGGTGAGCAGGGTGTGGTCGGTGAGATCGGCCTCCAGCGTCGCCAGGCCCACGTTCTTGCGCTCGTGGTACATGCGCATGAAGGCGTCGTGCTCCTGCCAGGCGCCGCTGGCGCGGGCGCGGATCCGGCCGTCGGCGGTGAGCGGCACGCTGACGTCGCCTTCGACGCGGTGGTGGTTCCAGCGCCCGGCCTCGACGCGCGCGCTGGCGGCGAGCGTGCGCCCGGGCCGCTTGCGGATCATGTTGACCGTGGCCGACGGGTCGCCGGTGCCGCCGAGCAGGCCGGTGGCGCCGCGCACCACGTCCACCCGCTCGTAGATCGCGGTGTCGGCCAGCGGCGCGTTCAGGCCCTGCGGCACGCCGTCGATCTGGAAATTGCTGATCGGGAAGCCGCGCGCGTAGAAGCTGGTGCGCTCGCTGTCCAGCTGCTGCACCATGATGCCGGTGGTGTGCTCCAGCACGTCGTCGATGGTGTCGAGCGCCAGGTCGTCCATCTGCTGCCGGGTGACCACACTGACCGACTGCGGCGTCTCGTGCAGCGACAGGTCCAGGCGCGTGGCGCTGTTGCTGGCGTCGGCGGCGTAGCCCTGGGGCAGGGCGTCGGCGCGCACGTTCACCGATTTCAGGGTGCGCACCGGCACGGCGGGCGCTTCGGCCGCGGCCGGCGTGGGCGAGGCGGATTCCGCCATGGCGGCGCACGGCAGCAGGACGGCGACGGGGCCGGACAGCAGGCGCAGGGCAACGGCCGCCCGGCACGCATGCGGGCGCGATCGAATAGGCATCTTCGTTCATTCCGGAAAATGGGCGCGGTCCGCCCGGCCCGGGGCCGGGCTGATGGACGCCTGCGCGGAAAGCGGGAGGAGGCGGGCACGCCGGTACTGGCGTGCGTGGCACCCGCGGCAACGGTTCGGTGCGCGAGACTAGTACAAATGCGAATCACTCGCAATTATATGCGGTGCTTTGAGGCCTGGGCGGCGTGCCCGGAACCGGATCATCACTGATCGCCTGGCCCTTGAGCCTGTCCACGTTCTCCGGATATCACCACGTCATCCCAGCGAAAGCTGGGATCCAGCGCCTTTGGAGTTTTGGAGCATCAAGCCACTGGATTCCTGCTTTCGCAGGGATGACGGCGAGGCGGTTGGAACGACCGATAGATCGTGAACGCCTCTCAAGGCGCCGGACTAGATTTCCTCCACCCGCGTCACCTTCCCGCGGCGCATCAGCCAGGCCACGCCGCGCAGGTCGGCCAGGCCGACCCATAGGCGGTCCAGCATGCCGTACTTGGAGGTGCCGGCGGTGCGCGGGCGGTGGCCCACCGGCACGCTCTGGCTCTGGAAGCCGGCGCGCTTCACCAGCGCCGGCAGGTAGCGGTGCATGTGGTCGAAGTAGGGCAGGCGCAGGAACACCTCGCGCTCGAACAGCTTGAGGCCGCAGCCGGTGTCCGGCGTGGCGTCCTTGAGCATGCGCGAGCGCACCGCGTTGGCGATCTTCGAGGAGATCCGCTTGTTGAAGCTGTCGCGGCGGGTGGTGCGCCAGCCGGCGAACAGCTTCAGGTCCGGCCCGGCGGCGTCGCGGGCGGCGAGCAGCTTGGGAATGTCGGCCGGATCGTTCTGGCCGTCGCCGTCGAGCGTGGCGATCCACGGCGACTTCGCCGCGCGCACGCCGTTCCATACCGCGGTGCTTTGTCCGCTGCGGCTCAGGTGCCGCACGATGCGCAGCTCCGGGTAGCGCGCCGCCTTTTCCGCGGCCAGCACGGCGACGCTGTCGTCGCTGGAATCGTCGTCGACGTAGACGATCTCGAAATCGATCCGCCCGCGCAGCGCGGCGGCGATCTCGGCGAGCAGCGGTGGGATGTTGTCGCGCTCGTTGAAGACGGGCACGACGACGGAGAGCTGGGGCATGGGACCCGTCCGGAAGCGATCAGGCGGCGATTATCGCCGATGTGGGCGCGTGGCACAGCGGAGGGCAATGTCCCGGCCGCGTCATGCCCGTCGTCCCGGCGCAAGCCGCGATCCAGCGACTTCGGCCGCGACAAGCAACGACACCGGATCCCAGCTTGCGCCGGGATGACGTCCGGCGTTCCCGATATGCCGCTTCGAGCCGCCGTGGCAAGGCGTGTCAGCGGATCTTGCCGAGGATGCCTTCCAGCTCGTCGTTGCTGTGATAGTGGATCACCAGCTTGCCGCGGCCGCCGCGGCCGGTCGCCAGCTCGACGCGGGTAGCGAAGCGTTCGGCCAGCTCGCGTTCCAGGTCGGCGACGTTGGGGTCGCGCGCGGGCGTGCTCTTGGCCTTGCCTTTCGGCACGGTCTGCGCGCGGCGCGCCGCTTCTTCCAGCTCGCGCACCGACCAGCCCAGCGTCGAGGCCTGGCGCGCCAGCGGCACCGCGATCGCCTCGTCCAGGGTCAGCAGGCAGCGGGCATGGCCCATTTCCAGCTTGCCCTCGTCGAGCAGGCGCTTGATCGGTTCCGGCAGCTCGGTGAGCCGCAGCATGTTCGACACCGACGCGCGCGAGCGGCCGACCGCGTCGGCGGCCTGCTGGTGGGTGAGGTCGAAGTCGTCGATCAGGCGCTTGAGCGCGTCGGCCTCTTCCAGCGGGGTGAGGTCCTGGCGCTGGATGTTCTCGATCAGCGCCATCGCCGGCACGGCGGCCTCGTCGACGGTCTTGACCAGCGCCGGGATCTCGCTCATCTGCGCGCGCTGGGCGGCGCGCCAGCGGCGCTCGCCGGCGATCAGCTCGTAGGCGTTGCGGCCGGTCGCGCGCACCACCACCGGCTGGATCAGGCCCTGCGCCCTGATCGAGGCGGCCAGCTCGTCCAGCGCCTCGTCGTTCCAGTGGCGCCGCGGCTGGTACTTGCCGGGCTGGATCTGCTGGATCGGCAGCGTGCGCAGTTCGCCTTCCTGCTCGATCGCCGACGGCGCGCCTTCGCCGTCGCCGCCGAGCAGGGCGTCGAGTCCGCGTCCGAGGCCTCGTTTCTTGGCTGCCATGCTTACTCCTGGTGGTTGGCGGCGGGCGCCTTGAGCAGCGCGCCGCTGTCTTCGGGCACGACCGGCGGCGCGGGCGCGGCCGGCTCGGCGGCGGCTTCGGCGGCCGTCGTGCCGCCGGCAGCGGCGAGGTTGCGCTCGCGCCGGATCAGCTCGCCGGCCAGGCCGGTGTAGGCCAGCGCGCCGCGCGAGCTGCGGTCGTACAGGTGGATCGGCTGGCCGTGGCTGGGCGCCTCGGCCAGGCGCACGTTGCGCGGGATGATCGAGCGCAGCACCTTGTCGCCGAAGTGCTGGGTGAGCTGGGCGGAGACCTCGTTGCCGAGGTTGTTGCGCACGTCGTACATGGTGCGCAGCAGGCCCTCGATCTCCAGGTTCGGGTTCAGCCGCTGGCGCACCGCGCGCACCGTGTCGAGCAGGCTGGAAAGCCCTTCCAGCGCGAAGTACTCGCACTGCACCGGGATCAGCAGGCCGTCGGCGGCGGTCAGCGCGTTGAGCGTGAGCAGGTGCAGGGTGGGCGGGCAGTCGATCAGGATGGTCTGGTACCTGTCGGCCACCTTGGCCAGTTGTTCCTTCAGCCGGTGCTCGCGCGCCAGCGCGTCCATCAGCTTCAGCTCGGCGGCGGTGAGGTCGCCGTTGCCGGGCAGCAGGTCGTAGTGGGCTTCGGTGGCGACGATGGCCTGCTCGATCGGCGCCTCTTCCAGCAGCACCGCGCAGCCGTTCGGCACGGCCTCGCGCTTGTCCACGCCGGACGCCATCGTCGCGTTGCCCTGCGGGTCGAAGTCGACCAGCAGCACCTTGCGCTTGGCGGCGGCGAGCGCCGCGGCGAGATTGACGGCGGTGGTGGTCTTGCCGACGCCGCCTTTCTGGTTGGCGACAGCGATGATGCGAGCCATGTGTCGTCGATACCGTGCACGGAAAGGGGCTAGTGTAGTGCCTCGCCCGGACTCGCGCCTTCCCGCCGCCGGCCGCGGCAGGGCGGCCGGCGGCGCCGGCTTAGTCGCCGATCCGCCGGCCGTCGCCGGCGTCGAAGAAGTGCAGCCGCTCCGCGGCCAGGGCCAGCCGCAGCGTCGCGCCGGGTTCCGGCAGCGGCCGCGGCGGGATGCGCGAGACCAGCGCCAGGTCGCCCAGGCGCAGGTTGAGGAAGACCTCGTTGCCGACCGGCTCGGCCAGCTCCAGCCGCGCCTCCAGCGCGGCTTCGCCGGCGGCCGGCTGCAGGTGCTCGGGGCGCACGCCGACCACCACCTCGCGGCCGTGCCATGCCCGCAGCGCGGTGGCCTGCGGGGGCTCGCCCAGCGCGATCTCACCGTGCGCCGTGGCCAGCATCAGCCCGTGCCCGGCCCGCAGCGTGCCGTGGAACCGGTTCATCGCCGGGCTGCCGAGGAAGCCGGCGACGAACAGGTTGGCCGGCCGCTCGTACAGCGCCATCGGCGTGTCGATCTGCTGCACCACGCCGCCGTCGAGCACCACGATGCGCTGGCCCAGCGTCATCGCCTCCACCTGGTCGTGGGTGACGTAGACCATCGTGGCGCCGAGCCGCCGGTGCAGCCGCGCGATCTCCACCCGCATCGCCTGGCGCAGCTTGGCGTCGAGGTTGGACAGCGGCTCGTCGAGCAGGAACACCTTCGGGTCGCGCACCAGCGCGCGGCCCAGCGCCACGCGCTGGCGCTGGCCGCCGGACAGCGCGGCGGGGCGCGCGTCCAGCCGCGATTCCAGCTCCAGCAGGACCGCCGCCTCGCGCACGCGGCGCTCGATCTCGGCGGCCTTGTGGCCGCGCAGCTTCAGTCCGAAGCCGAGGTTCTCGGCCACCGTCATGTGCGGGTACAGCGCGTAGTTCTGGAACACCATCGCGATGTCGCGGCCCTTCGGCGGCACCTCGTTGACCACCGTGCCGCCGATGCTGAGCGTGCCGCCGCTGATCGACTCCAGCCCGGCGATCATCCGCAGCAAAGTAGTCTTGCCGCAGCCGGAGGGGCCGACCAATACCATCAACTCGCCGTCGGCGATCTCGAAGCTGGCCCCGGCGACACCGACGTGCCCGTTGGGATAGACCTTGCACAACTGCTGCAGGCTCACGGCCGCCATCGGTTGTCTCCTCGCCAGGGCCAGCCGCCGGCCGGCGCACGAAGAACCGGTCCGGACCGACTGCAGATTGCACGATATTCGGCTATTCTGCCTATGTAATCGTTTACATCAAGACCTTGAGCCAGAGACGGCCCTCATGACCCGCAGCTTCCGCTTTCCCGAAGGTTTCCATTGGGGCGCCGCCACCTCGGCCTACCAGATCGAGGGCTCTCCGCTGGCCGACGGCGCCGGGCCGAGCATCTGGCAGCGCTTCGCGCATACGCCGGGGATGATGGTCAACGGCGACACCGGCGACCTCGCCTGCGACCACTACCGGCGCTACCGGGACGACGTGCGATTGATGAAGGCGCTCGGCCTGAAGGGCTACCGCTTCAGCATCAACTGGGCGCGCGTGCTGCCGGAGGGCACCGGCCGGGTCAACCCGAAGGGGCTGGATTTCTACTCGCGGCTGGTCGACGAACTGCTCGAACACGGCATCGCGCCGAACGCCACGCTGTTCCACTGGGACCTGCCGGCGGCGCTGGACGACCGCGGCGGCTGGCTCAACCGCGACAGCGCGCACTGGTTCGCCGAGTACGCCGAGACCATGTTCAAGGCGCTCGATGGCCGCGTGCGGCGCTGGGCCACGCTCAACGAGCCGTGGGTGGTCACCGACGGCGGCTACCTGCACGGCGCGCTGGCGCCGGGCCATCGCAGCAAGTACGAGGCGCCGCTCGCCGCGCACAACCTGATGCGCGCCAGCGGCGCCGGCATCCAGGCCTACCGCGCGCACGGCCGGCACGAGATCGGCGTGGTATTCAACATCGAGCCGAAATATCCCCACTCGGACAGTCCCGAGGACCTCGCCGCCACCCGCCGCGCGCACGCCTACATGAACGAGCAGTTCGCCGACCCGGCCCTGCTCGGCAGCTACCCGCCGGAACTGCGGGAGATCTTCGGCGACGCCTGGCCGGATTTCCCCGACGACGATTTCCGGCTGACCTGCCAGAAACCTGACTACGTCGGCATCAACTACTACACCCGCGCCGTGGTGCGGCACGACCTCGGCCAGTACCCGCTGCGCGCCTCGCCGGTGCGCCAGCCCAACAAGACCTATACCGAGACCGGCTGGGAAGTGTTCGAGCAGGGCCTCACCGACACGCTGACCTGGTTCAGGAGCCGCTACGGCGACCTTCCCCTGTACGTCACCGAGAACGGCTCGGCGTTCTACGACCCGCCCGTGGCCGAGGGCGGCGTGCTGGACGACCCGCTGCGCACCGACTACCTGCGCCGGCACCTCAGGGCGCTGCACCGGGCGATCGGGGCCGGGGTGAACCTGAAGGGCTATTACGCCTGGTCGCTGCTGGACAACCTGGAATGGTCGCTGGGCTTCTCCAAGCGCTTCGGCCTGTACCACGTGGACTTCGCCACGCAGGAACGCACGCCCAAGGCGAGCGCGAAACTGTATGCCGAAGTGATCGCCAGCAACGGTGCGGCGCTGGACGACCAGGCCAACGCGACAAGATGACGGATGAGCGGCCGGCCCTGACGCGCGGAGACGGGAGTTTCTACCGGAACGGTAGTCTAACGACGCGCCACCGAATCCCAGAACACAACGGTTAATGCCGCTGCTCAGTATTCACTATCTTTATGTGCCCACTAGCATCGCCACCAATGTCCAGACCTGTCAAACCGCATTCCGACAGACTGATGCCGTACGAGTAATTGCTTGCACGGAACAGGCCTCTGATTTCGATGTACTTGCCGTTGTACAGGTCTTCCTTCTCGCCGAGGTCTCCGGTGTTGAGAAGACTCAAGCAACCGGAGTCCTTCGCCCAATAGTCTTTGTCGTACCCCAAGCGGGTCACCAGATACATTGACTCCGGCCCAACGACTAAGTAGCCGCGCAATGTCATTTGCTGGCCATCGTATTGCGCCCGATTGGCATTAAGCTTCGAAATATCCAGCGTACTGTCAGTGGCTATGCCATCTATTGGCATCATGAAAAAAACTAGCAACAGTAGAAGTAAAAGAACTCTCATTCGGCTGGCCTCAGAACCTGTTCACGATCTTTCGCGAGTGTTGCACACTAGTGGAATGCGCAAGAAGACGTATCC
>NZ_LMSL01000010.1:7188-122342 GCF_001428405.1 Frateuria sp. Soil773 | reverse complement strand
CCCAGTCGTAGCGGTAGCCCGCTTCGATGCGGATGTCCGAGCTGTCGGTGATGGTCTTGGAGATACCCGCACCCAGTTCGGAAGCCGGCGACCAGCCGTTGTCGTTGGCGTTGTGGTGGTAGCTGCCCATCACGCCGGCCAGCAGGTACGGACGCCATGCGGTCCACTCGCCGAAGTAGTAGCGGCCGACCACGCCGAAGTTGTTGTTGGCCCAGCTGCCGCCGCCGTCGCGATCGCGCTTGGTGCGGTCGATGAACAGGTCGATCGAGGTATTCGGCGAAAGGAAGCGGCCGACGCCCAGGCCGTAATAGACCTGGCGGCTGTTGGTGTCGCGGTCGGTGTCGTTGTAGTAGCCACCCACGGTCGGCGCGATGTACCAGCGGCCGTCGTAGCCGGACGATGCAGTCGTGCTGTCTGAGGCGTCCTGGGCGTGAGCTGCGCCAAAACCGCCCAGAGCCAGGGCAACTACCATGAACAAGCCCGTACGTTTCATCCGTAATCTCCTCATTTGAAATATCTCGCACCCGCTCTTGGCGGATCGAACAGCACGCCATTAATCGTCGTGAATACGGCGTGTATTGACTGATCTACAAACCCTTAATGCGTGGGCGTGGCGGAGTTTAGCAAAAAACAAACAAAACACCCTGTTCCGCCGGCGCCCATTCATTTTCCACTCACGTCGTACTTATGTTGTGAAAAGGTCCAGGAACCGCTGGATCGGCATCGCATCGAGGCGGGCCGGCTCCGCGACGGCCTCAAGGATGGCCTCGACCCTGTGCGCCGGCAGGTGGCCGCGCATCGCCGCCTCGAACTTCTTCAGCAGCAGAGGAATACCCTCCGCACGGCGCCTACGGTGGCCGATCGGGTAATCGATCGACACTTTCTCGGTGCTGGAGCCGTCCTTGAAGAACACCTGCACCGAGTTGCCGATGTAGCGCTTGTCGGGGTCGAAGTAGTCCCTGGTGAACCGCGGGTTCTCGCCGACCACCATCGTGTCGCGCAGCGCGTCGATGCGCGGGTCGGCGGCGACATCGTCGCTGTAGTCGGAGGCTTCGAGGCGGCCGAAGATCAGCGGCACCGCCACCATGTACTGGATGCAATGGTCGCGGTCGGCGTAGTTCGCCAGCGGGCCGGTCTTGTCGATGATCCGGCAGCCGGCTTCCTGGGTCTCGATCACCACCTTCTCGACCTGGTCGAGCCTGCCGGCGACCTGGCCGTGCAGCTTCATCGCGCATTCCACCGCGGTCTGCGCGTGGAACTCGGCCGGGAAGCTGATCTTGAACAGCACGTTCTCCATCACATAGCTGCCGAACGGGCGCTCGAACTCGAACGCGTTGCCCTTGAAGGCCACGTCGTAGAAGCCCCAGGTCTTCGCCGACAGCGCCGACGGGTAGCCCACCACGCCGCGGTACACCGCGTTGATCGCATGGATGACGGCGCGGCGGCAGGCGTCGCCGGCGGCCCAGCTCTTGCGCGGCCCGGTGTTCGGCGCGTGGCGGTAGGTGCGCAGCGCGCCGTTGTCGATCCAGCTGTGCGAGACGGCGGTGACGATCTGCTCCTTGCTGCCGCCCAGCATGTGGGCGGCGACGGCGGTAGAGGCAAGGCGCACCAGGATCACGTGGTCCAGGCCGACGCGGTTGAAGCTGTTCTTCAGCGCGTAGCAGCCCTGGATCTCGTGGGCCTTGATGGCGTAGCCCAGCACGTCGCGCACGGTCAGCGGCTGGCCGCCCTCGCGCTCGGCCTTGCGGCCGAGGTAGTCGGCCACGGCGAGGATCGCGCCCAGGTTGTCCGACGGGTGGCCCCATTCGGCCGCCAGCCAGGTGTCGTTGAAGTCGAGCCAGCGGATCTGGGTGCCGATCGCGAACGCGGCCTGCACCGGGTCCAGCTCGTGGCTGGTGCCCGGCACACGGGCGCCGCCCGGCAGGCTGGCGCCCGGCACGACCGGGCCAAGATGCTTGACGCACTCGGGAAACTTCATGGCCATCATCGCCGTGGCCAGCGAATCCAGCAGCATGTAGCGCGCGGTGTCGTACGCCTCGGCGGACGCGATCCGGTAGTCGGCGACGTAGCCGGCGACGTCGACCATCGGCCGGTCGGGGTCCGGGCGCTTGGCGGAGCGGGTGTCGTGCGTACTCATGGGACTCCTCTCGCGGCGGCGACGCCGCCCTGGTGTCTGGTCNCCTGGTGTCTGGTCTGACGCCGGCCCTGCCGGACCCGCCATGCCGTCGTGGCAGGCGGAAGGTCCGGCGCCCTCCCCTGCGGGCTCACGCCGCCGGCACGCGCACCCAGCCTTCCATCAGCACGCGCGCGCTCCGGCTCATGATGGCCTTGGTGACGGTCCACGTACCGTCAACCAGCGCCGCCTCGGCGCCCACCCGCAACGTGCCAGACGGATGGCCGAAGCGCACCGCCTGGCGCTCGCCGCCGCCGGCGGCAAGATTCACCAGGGTGCCGGGAATGGCGGCGGCGGTGCCGATGGCCACCGCCGCCGTGCCCATCATGGCGTGGTGCAGCTTGCCCATCGACATCGCGCGCACCAGCAGGTCGACGTCGCCGGCCTTCACGGGCTTGCCGCTCGACGCGACGTAGTCGGCCGGCCCGGCGACGAAGGCCACCTTGGGCGTGTGCTGGCGCGTGGCGATCTCCTCGAGCGAGCCGATCAGGCCCATGCGCAGCGCACCGTGCGCGCGGATGGCCTCGAACATCGCCAGTGCCTTGTCGTCGCCGTTGATGGCGTCCTGCAGCTCCGTGCCGGTATAGCCGATGGCGGCGGCCTCGACGAAGATGGTGGGGATGCCGGCATTGATCATGGTCGCCTTGAGCGTGCCGACGCCCGGTACCTCCAGGTCGTCGACCAGTTGCCCGGTGGGGAACATGGCCCCGCCCGCGCCGTCTTCCTCGGCGGCCGGGTCCAGGAATTCCAGCTGCACCTCGGCGGCGGGAAACGTCACGCCGTCCAGCTCGAAATCGCCGGTTTCCTGCACCGCGCCATCGGTCATGGGCACGTGGGCGACGATGGTCTTGCCGATGTTGGCCTGCCAGATGCGCACGATGGCGACGCCGTCGCGCGGCACGCGCGCGGGATCGACCAGGCCGCCGGCGATGGCGAACGGCCCGACCGACGCCGACAGGTTGCCGCAGTTGCCGCTCCAGTCGACGAAGGCCTTGTCGATCGCCACCTGGCCGAACAGGTAGTCCACGTCGTGATCCGGCCGCGTGCTCCTGGACACGATCACCGTCTTGCTGGTGCTGGAAGTGGCGCCGCCCATGCCGTCGATCTGCTTGCCGTAGGGATCGGGACTGCCGATCACCCGCTGCAGCAACGCATCGCGCGCCGCACCCGGCACCTGTGCCGCCTCGGGCAAGTCCTGCAGGCGGAAGAACACGCCCTTGCTGGTGCCGCCGCGCAGGTAGGTGGCAGGGATGCGGATCTGGGGGTCGTGGGCCATGTGTTTTGTCCTGTATAGCTGGATCTGGGTTGCGCTGGCGCCTGCCTGCCGCGTGGCGGCGTCAGGAATGCCGGGCGGTGCCGTTACCGCTCGTCATTTGCGGAGGCAGGAATCCGGCGCCTTCCCGGTGCATGCGAAAGTCGCTGGATTCCCGCTTTCGCGGGAATGACGGGCCAAAACGGCGAAACCCGGTCAACAGACCTGCGCCGGTACGTATTCAAGCCGCCTGCGACGCCTCGATGAAGTCCTGCGCGAAACGCTGCAGCACGCCGCCGGCCTCGTAGATCGACACTTCCTCGGCGGTGTCGAGCCGGCAGGTCACCGGCACCTCGACGCGCTCGCCGTTCCTGCGGTGGATCACCAGGGTGAGCTCCGCGCGCGGCGTGCGCGCGCCGGTCACGTCGAAGGTCTCGGTGCCGTCGATGCCCAGCGTCTTGCGGTTGGTGCCGGGCTTGAACTCCAGCGGCAGCACGCCCATGCCGATCAGGTTGGTGCGGTGGATGCGCTCGAAGCCTTCGGCCGCGATCGCTTCCACGCCGGCCAGGCGCACGCCCTTCGCCGCCCAGTCGCGCGACGAGCCCTGGCCGTAGTCGGCGCCGGCGATCACGATCAGCGGCTGCCTGCGCTCCATGTAGGTCTCGATCGCTTCCCACATGCGCATGACCTTGCCCTCCGGCTCCACGCGGGCCAGCGAACCTTTCTTCACTTCGCCGTCCACCACGGCCATCTCGTTGACGAGCGTGGGGTTGGCGAAGGTGGCGCGCTGTGCGGTCAGGTGGTCGCCGCGATGGGTGGCGTACGAGTTGAAGTCCTCTTCCGGCAGGCCCATCCGCGCGAGGTACTCGCCCGCGGCGCTATTGGGCAGGATCGCGTTGGACGGCGACAGGTGGTCGGTGGTGATGTTGTCGCCGAGCACCGCCAGCGGGCGCATGCCCCTGAGCGTGCGCTCGCCCGCGAGGGCGCCTTCCCAGTACGGCGGGCAGCGGATGTAGGTGCTCTGCGCGCGCCAGTCGTACAGCGGCGCGGCGCGGGTGCCGCTGCGGCCGGTGCGCGCGAACATCGGCTCGTAGACCTTGCGGAACTGCTCCGGCTTCACGCTGGAGGACACGATCGCGTCGATCTCCTCGTCGCTGGGCCAGATGTCCTTCAGCGTCACCGGCTGGCCGTTCGCGTCGTGGCCGAGCGCGTCCTTCTCGATGTCGAAGCGGATGGTGCCGGCGATGGCGTAGGCCACCACCAGCGGCGGCGAGGCCAGGAAAGCCTGCTTGGCGTACGGGTGGATGCGGCCGTCGAAGTTGCGGTTGCCCGACAGCACCGCGGTGGCGTACAGGTCGCGCTCGACGATCTCGCGCTGGATCGCCGGGTCGAGCGCGCCTGACATGCCGTTGCAGGTAGTGCAGGCGAACGCGACGATGCCGAAGCCGAGCTTTTCCAGTTCGGGCAGCAGGTTCGCCTCCTTCAGGTACAGCTCCACCGCCTTGGAGCCGGGCGCGAGCGAGCTCTTCACCCACGGCTTGCGCGTGAGGCCCCGCGCATTCGCGTTGCGCGCCAGCAGCGCCGCCGCGATCACGTTGCGCGGGTTGCTGGTGTTGGTGCAACTGGTGATGGCGGCGATGATCACCGCGCCATCGGGCATCCGGCCCGGCTGCTCGGTCCATTCGCCGGCAATGCCGCGTGCAGCGAGGTCCGACGTCGGCAGGCGCTTGTGCGGATTCGACGGGCCCGCCATGTTGCGCACCACCGAGGACAGGTCGAACGTCAACGTGCGCTCGTACTGTGCATGCGCCAGCGTGTCGGCCCACAGGCCGGCCGCCTTGGCGTAGGTCTCCACCAGCTTGACCTGCTCGTCGCTGCGGCCGGTGAGGCGCAGGTAGTCGAGGGTCTGGCCGTCGATGAAGAACATCGCGGCGGTGGCGCCGTATTCGGGCGCCATGTTGGAAATCGTCGCGCGGTCGCCCAGCGTGAGGCTGGCCGCGCCTTCGCCGCGGAATTCCAGGTACGCGCCGACCACCTTCTCCTTGCGCAGGAACTCGGTGAGCGCCAGCACGATGTCGGTGGCAGTGATGCCCGGCTGGCGCTTGCCGGTGAGTTCCACGCCCACGATGTCGGGCAGGCGCATCCACGAGGCGCGGCCGAGCATCACGCTCTCCGCCTCCAGGCCGCCGACGCCCACGGCGATGACGCCGAGCGCATCCACGTGCGGCGTGTGGCTGTCGGTGCCCACGCACGTATCGGGATAAGCGACGCCATCCTGCACCTGGATCACCGGCGACATCTTCTCCAGGTTGATCTGGTGCATGATGCCGTTGCCCGGCGGGATCACGTCGACGTTCTCGAACGCCTGCTTGGTCCAGTCGATGAAGTGGAAGCGGTCCTCGTTGCGGCGATCCTCGATCGCGCGGTTCTTCGCGAACGCGTTCGGATCGAAACCGCCGCACTCCACCGCCAGCGAGTGGTCGACGATCAACTGCACCGGCACCACCGGATTCACCTTGGACGGGTCGCCGCCGCGTTCGGCGATCGCGTCGCGCAGGCCGGCCAGGTCCACCAGCGCGGTCTGGCCGAGGATGTCGTGGCACACCACGCGCGCCGGGAACCACGGGAAATCGCGCTCGCGCTTGCGCTCGACGATCTGCCTGAGCGACTCGGCGAGGATCGCCGGATCGCAGCGGCGCACCAGGTTCTCGGCCAGCACGCGCGAGGTGTACGGCAACGCGTCGTAGGCGCCCGGCTGGATCGCCTCCACGGCGGCGCGCGCATCGAAATAATCCAGCGACGTGCCGGGAAGGGGTTGGCGGTAGGCGGTATTCATAGGCATCGGGATCCTGGGGATGGACGCCCACTGCGCGGCCGCCGTCCGGCGGCCGCTGGCTGCGTCGCAAAACCGCCGTATTGTAGCGGGGGAAAGCTTTTTCCTTAAGGGCTCCGGCTTGACTGGCGCGCCGGGCGACGCCGACAATGCCCGGCACCCATCCAAAGGGGAGTAGTTCCGGACGCCGCCGCATCGGGCGTTCGCGCAGTGATCGTCATCACGGGCGGCGCACCGCCCCGGTCACCGCAGCGGCCCTGCCGCGAACGAGACTTTTGCGGTGACCGCGAGGCTGCGTGCGCTCGCGGTTGCTGCATTCGTCCCGCGCGCAGGAACATGAACCGCATGGATTTCCTCAGCCCCGAATTCTTCTCCGGCCTGCTGGCCATCGTCCTGCTCGACCTGGTGCTGGCGGGCGACAACGCCATCGTGATCGCGCTGGCGGCGCGCAACCTGCCCCGCAACCTGCAGAAGAAGGCCGTGTTCTGGGGCACCTTCGGCGCCGTCGCGGTGCGCGTGGCGCTGACCGCCGTGGTGGTCTACCTGCTCAAGCTGCCCGGCCTGATGCTGGCCGGCGGCCTGCTGCTGCTGCCGATCGCGTGGAAGCTGCTCAAGCACGAGGACGAAGGCGAGCACAAGGTCAGCGCGGCCGACAGCTTCTGGACCGCCCTGCGCACGATCATCGTGGCCGACGCGCTGATGGGGCTGGACAACGTGCTGGCGATCGCCGGCGCGTCCAAGGGCCACCTCGGCCTGGTCGTGCTCGGCCTGCTGATCAGCGTGCCGCTGGTGGTGTGGGGCTCGACCCTGATCCTGAAGCTGATCGAGCGCTTCCCGATCATCGTCTACATCGGCGCCGGCGCGATCGCCTGGACCGCCGGCCGCATGATCGCGCACGACCACCTGCTGCAGGCCTGGTTCGACGCGCGCGAATGGGCGAAATACACGCTCGACGCCGTGCTGGTCGCCGGCATCTGCGGCGGCGGCTGGCTGTGGCAGCGCCGCGGCGCGCGGGCCGCCTGAGCGCTAGTACATCATCGGCACGCGCACGGTCACGGTAGCGTCGGGAGTGTCGCGGGTCACCCCGACGCCGAGCGTGAAGTTCATGCTGCGCTTGTCGCTGAAGCGGTAGGAGCCGCCGATGAGCAGGCTGCCCAGCACGCTGCGCGCCGAGCCGGCCACCACCCTGCCGTTCTGCCGGGTGACCCCGACGAAGCTCTGGTCGTAGCCGATGCTGAAGGACGCCTTGTCGTTCAGCGCCAGCCCCATGCCGAGGCTGACGTCGACGATGTCGCCCACCTTCACCCGGCCAAGCGATTCCCTCCCCGCCAGCAGCAGGTTGCGGCTGACCCCGCTGCGCGGGAAGTTGTGCAGGTAGCTCACGTTGCCGAAGAACACTACCGGGTCGGAGGGATACAGCCAGGTCAGCCCCGGCTGCAGCGAGTAGAAGCCCGAGCCGGTGGGCAGTTGCAGCGGCAGCCCGGTGCCGGTGGCGTTCTGCACGCAGCGGTTCACGCAGTCGGTGGTGACCTCGAACGGATCCTTGCCTGTGCGCGACTTGAAGCGCAGCCAGCCGATGTAATACGGCCGGTCGGCGCCGCCGTCGTTGAACTGGTAGCGCGCGGTGGCCTCCACGTCGCCGATGCCGTGGCCGCTCGCCTTGAACACCCTGTCGGTGGCGCTGCCGGTGAAGATCTCGCGGCTGATCGTGTCGGTGTGCCCGTAGACGTAGGGCACCCGAAGTTCCAGCTCGAAGCGGTTGGTGAGCCCGTAGCGCAGCGCCAGCGCGCCGGTCTGGGTAGTGGTCTTGACCTGGCGCGCGTCGATCAGGCCGATCAGCACCGCCGGGATCACCGTGTAGCCGATCAGCGCCACGCGGTCGTTCGACGAATAGCCGAACTGGTACGACGGCTCCAATACGAAATGGCCGCGCGGCGTCAGCACGCCGGGCTGGTCGAAGATCTGGGCCACCGGCGGCGGGCGGCCGTCGTCTTCCGGCGCCTGGCCGACGGGCTGGTTGCCGGCGGACGCCACCGCCTCGCCCGCCGGCATCGGCAGGGCCGTGGCCATCCGTCCGCCCGCGGCCACGTTGCCGCCGCGCTGCCGGTCGAGCACGTCGAGCCCGACCGCCTGCCGCAGCGCGCGGTAGTCCGCCTCCTGCGCGGCGAGCGCGCGCTTCATCGCGGCGATCTGCTCGTCCTGCATCGCGATCTGGCTGCGCATGGCATCGAGCCGCTCCGCCTGGGCCTGCAGGCTCTGGCGGATCGCCGCCGACAGTTCGTTCGGGCTTGCCGGCGCCGGTGCAGGGGCGGCCGACGCGGTCGCCGGAACCGGCGCGCTCGTGTCCTGCGCGCTGGCGGCGCCGAACACGAGCGCGCCGAGGCAGCCTGCCGTCCATGCGTTTCGCCACGATCCCGGTTTCATCGCGCTCTCCTCGTTTCGCCGCCTGCCGCCCTGCATGCGCTCACGGTCCGCGCGAACGGACCAGGCCCGCCTGCAGGCTGTCCTGCAGGTTCAGGCCGCGGAACAGGTTCAAGTTGCCCACCGAGGCGTCCAGCGTGGTCAGCCCCTGGATGTGCTGGTTGTCGAGCGTGTTCTGGATCACCGTCGCGCCGGCCACCTGCTGCAGCGAGGCCGGGTCGACGCTGTTGCCCGGGCCGACCTGGATCACGTTTGCGCCGACCGCCGCGGCCAGCGCGCCGGCCTGCGCCGGCGTCATGCGGCCCACGTCGGGAATCTGCACGCTGCGGCTGGAAACCAGGTTGCCGTTCACGAAGACCTGGCGCGCGATGCCGAACGACACGCGCAGGCCGTCGCCGCCGTCGAAGCCGCCGCGCACCGCATCCAGCCGGCCGTCGCCGACGGCCCGCCACGTGCCGATGGAGGCAGGCGCCGCATCGGCGACGGCACGCGCCTGGCCCTGCGCCGCGGCCAGGCCGCTCCATGCCACGCCGCCCAGCGCGCAGAGGCAAAGCAGACGGGTCTTCGCTTGACGCATCGTCATCGCCCTCAGATGTCGCCCGGCCCGCGCCGCGGCATGACCAGGTTGTTCAGCCCGTTGCGGTCGACCGCCGTGCCCAGCGGCGCCAGCGGGGCCACCCGCCAGTCGTCGGCGCTGTTGAAGACGGCCAGCGTGCGGCGGTTGTGGATGACGAAGACCAGCCGGTTCTTCCATGCCGCATCGAAGCGGCTGCGCGGGATCGAGCGCGTGCCCATGGCCGGGTCGCCGATCAGCACGCGGCCGTCGCGCAGGCCCTTGACCACCACGAAGTGGTGGTAGCCGCGCTCGTCGATCAGCACGATCGCGGGCAGGCGTTCTTCCCGCAGCTTCTCCAGCGGCACCTCGAAGCCGTCCGCGTCGAAGCCGTTCGCGCCGAGGTAGCGCTTGATGTCCAGCAGCGAGAAGCCTTCGCGGTTGATCTTGGCCCGGTCGCCGTGCAGGTACATCTGCTCGAACGCGGCCTGCTCGCTCACCGGATAGCCGTACTGGTAGGTCAGCAAGGTGGCGACCGCGGCCGAGCCGCAACTGAAATCGTATTTCTGCCGGATCGTGTTCCTGAAGCGCGCCTCCTTCAGGCTGGTCACGTGCAGGGTAAGCGTGCCGCCGGAGGCCGCCGTCAGCGCCAGCGGCGTCCCCGCCGTCGCGTACGGCGGCAGGCAGGCCAGCAGCAGGGGCAGCAGCCAGCGCCTCATGGCTGGAACTGCACGTTGATGATGGTGGCGTTCTGGATCAGCACGCCGTTGCCGCTGTTCTGGATCACCATCGGCACGCCCGCCGCGCCGCTGAAGGAGCCGGCGTCGATCACGTTCGCGCCGGTCACGACGTGGTCGCTGCGGTTGTCGCTCACGGTCCCGTCGAGCGTCATCCGCTGGATCACCTGGCTGCCGCCGCTGAGCCGCGACAGCGTGGCCGCGTCCACGCGCTTTCCGAAGTCGTCGACCCGGTCCGCGGCCGGCGCGGCACGGTCATGCTCCTGCGGCGGCGCGGGCGCCGTCGCCGCCGCACACGGCGCGGCGCCAAGCCACAGCAGGGCGAGCCCGCCCATCGGTCCGATCGGTCGCATGGCATCTCTCCAACGATTCTTCCGCGCGCCCGCGTCGCAGGCGGCGCGCGACGGCCGGCCGGACGAAACCGGCGGCCGCCGCAAACCATGCCGTGGAGCGCCGGCGGCGCTCCACGGCCCGGGGACTGCCTACGGCCCGACGTTGAGGTTCGCCTGGACGTTGACGCTCTGCTGGATCAGCGAACCGACGCCGCTGTTCTGCGCCATCACGGTCACGCCGGCTGCGGCCGCCGCCGCGCCGCTCATGTTGTTGGACATGTCGAACGTGCCGGCATCCACCATGTTCGATCCGCCGGCGCCGCCGCTACCGCCCGCACCGCCCATGCCCGCGCCGCCGGTGCCGGAGGCGCCGCTGCCGCCCGCGCCGCCCATGCCGCCGGTGCTGTCGGCCGCGCCGCTGGTACCGCCGGTCGCACTCGCCGCGCCGCTGCTCGCGGTGGCCGCGCCGCCGGTGCCGGCGCCGCCGGCCCAGCTGCCGCTGCCGCCGGTCGCCGTACCGCCGGTGCTGCCCGATCCGCGCGAGCGATTGCGCGCGTTGGCATAGTTGTCGCCGTTCGAATCGCCGCCCGACGCCGCGCTCAGGGCGCCCACGTAACCGCTGTCGGCACCCGATCCGCCGGCACGGCCGCTGTGCGAGTTCGCGTTGCCGCCGTCGCCGCCCGATCCGCCGCGGCCGCCGTGGCCGTCGCCGCCGTAGCCTTCGCCGCCCGCGCCGCCGCGGCCGCCGTTGGCGTTGCCGCTGTTCCTGGCCACGTTGCCGATGTCATGCGCGCGGATGTCCGTCACCGTGCCGTCGAGCCGGCTGATCGCCACCGCCTTGCTGGTGTTGAAGGAATTGGCTACCGAAGAGGTCGCCGTTCCGCTGTTGTTGGCCGCCGCGCTGCCCAGCCCGTCGGCATAGGCGTCGCCGTTGTTGTTGCGCTGGTTCGCATGGGTCGAGCTGTCGCTGGTCTGCACGGCGCTGCTGTGCCGCTGCGCGGTGGGTCCGGCGGCGCCGGTCTGGGTGTCGTCCGCCATGGCCGAGAGGCTGAGTCCCAGGCCCAGGCATATCGCTGATACGAGCAGAGTCTTGCGCATGATTGTTCTCCGGAAACAATGCGTGGTGACCCCCTGTTTGGTCTTGCGCTACAGCATCCAGGCCGGAGGCAATCGGCGTGCCATCGCGGCCGCCGTCCGGAGAAAAATCGGAATCCCAAGGGAAATCGCGTACTTGGAGAAACGCCAGGAGGCCGAGTGCCATCGCGCGCAGGCGTGGGGAACCGGGTCGTTGTAGCAGGCGCTTTACAGTCTCGCGGCGATCCCCGAAACGCCTTCGGCCGGCGCTCTATTCACCAATGAAAACAGCCGCTTGGGCCCGCGTTTGCCGGCAGCGAGGTGTAACGGGTCCGTTACACCGGCGTCCCGCGACCGGCCGCGGAAAGCAACAGGGGGCCTCGCGGCCCCCTGCATGCGTTCATGGCGCCGGCGCTCAGCGCTTGTCGATCGGCACGTAGGTCTGGTCTTCCGGGCCGGTGTAGTTCGCGCTGGGACGGATGATCTTGCCGTCCTCGCGCTGCTCGATCACGTGCGCGCTCCAGCCGGAGGTGCGTGCGATGACGAACAGCGGCGTGAACATCGCGGTGGGCACGCCCATCATGTGGTACGCGCTGGCCGAGAACCAGTCGAGGTTCGGGAACATCTTCTTGAGGTCCCACATCAGCTTCTCGATGCGCTCGGACACCTCGAACAGCACCGGGTTGCCGCCCTCGGTGCACAGCTTGCGCGAGACCTCCTTGATGATCTCGTTGCGCGGGTCGGACACCGTGTACACCGGATGGCCGAAGCCGATGATGATCTCCTTGCGCTCGACGCGGGCGCGGATGTCCGCCTCGGCGTCGGCCGCGTTGCGGTAGCGCGCGATGATCTCCATCGCCACCTCGTTCGCGCCGCCGTGCTTGGGGCCGCGCAGCGCGCCGATCGCGCCGGTGATGGCCGAGTACAGGTCCGAGCCGGTGCCGGCGATCACGCGCGCGGTGAAGGTGGAGGCGTTGAACTCGTGCTCGGCGTAGAGCACCAGCGACTTGTCCAGCGCCTGCGCGTGCAGCTCGCTGGGCTTGCGGCCGTGCAGCAGGTGCAGGAAGTGCGCGGCGATCGACTCGTCGTCGGTCTCGGTCTCGACGCGCTTGCCGTTGTGGCTGAAGTGATACCAGTACAGCAGCATCGAGCCGAAGCTGGCCATCAGGCGGTCGGCGATGTCGCGCGCGCCGGTGACGTTGTGGTCGTCCTTCTCCGGCAGCACGGTACCCAGCACCGAGCACCCGGTGCGCAGCACGTCCATCGGGTGGGTCGCGGCGGGCAGCAGTTCCAGCGCGCCCTTCACCGGCGCCGGCAGGCCGCGCAGGCGCTTGAGCTTGGCGCGGTAGGCGTTCAGTTCGGCCCAGTTCGGCAGCACGCCGTGCACCAGCAGGTAGGCCACTTCCTCGAAGCAGCCCTTGGCCGCCAGGTCGTGGATGTCGTAGCCGCGGTAGTGCAGGTCGTTGCCGCTGCGGCCGACCGTGCACAGCGCGGTGTTGCCCGCCGCCACGCCGGACAGCGCTACGGATTTCTTGGCCTTGGGAAGGACTTGCTCGCTCATCGATGACTCCTGGGAATGGCCGTGCGGCGGTGGCGCCGCACGTTTCATGAGGAAGGAATGGATTGCATCAGCTCGATGCGGTTGCCGAAGGGGTCGGCCACGAAGGCGCGTCGGTAGCCCGGCAGCCCGCTGTCCTCGCGTACCGCGATGCCCTGCGCCCGCAGGCGCGCGAGCAGGCCGTCCAGGTCGTCGACCAGCAGGCCCGGGTGCGCCTTGCGCGCCGCGTGGAAATCCTCGTCCACGCCGAGGTGCAACTGCACGGCACCGCGGCCGAACCAGGCGCCGCCGCGCGCGGCCAGCACCGGCGGCTTGGGCAGTTCGGCCAGGCCCAGCGCGCCGACGTAGAACTGCCGGGCCATCGGCTCGCCGCCGGCGGGCATCGCCAACTGCACGTGGTCGATGGCGCGGATCATCGGATCAGCCCCTGGACTCGCCGCCGGCGAACAGCGCGTCGAGCTTGTCCTCGTAGGCGTGGTAGCCGAGGAAGTCGTACAGCTCCTCGCGCGTCTGCAGGGTGTCCACGATGCTCTTCTGGGTGCCCTCGCGGCGCACCGTCTCGTAGAAGTTCAGTGCGGCCTTGTTCATCGCGCGGTAGGCGCCGCAGCAGTACAGCGCGATGTCCACGCCGACGTCGCGCAGCTCGTCGGTGGTGAAGAACGGGGTGGAGCCGAACTCGGTGAGGTTGGCCAGGATCGGCACCTTCACCGCGGCCTTGAAGCGGCGGTAGTCGTCCAGCGTCTTCATCGCCTCGGGGAAGATCATGTCGGCGCCGGCCTCGACGTAGGCGCAGGCACGCTCGATCGCCGCGTCGATGCCTTCCACCGCCGCCGCGTCGGTGCGCGCCATGATCACGAAGCCCGGATCGGTGCGCGCATCCACCGCGGCCTTCACGCGGTCGACCATCTCCGCCTTCGGCACCACTTCCTTGCCGGGGCGGTGGCCGCAGCGCTTCTGGCCGACCTGGTCCTCCATGTGCACGGCGGCCACGCCGACGTTGACGAAGGAGCGGATCGTGCGCGCGATGTTGAACGCGCCGCCCCAGCCGGTATCGATGTCGACCAGCAGCGGGAGCTGGGTGGCGTCCACGATGCGGCGCGCGTCGGTGAGCACGTCTTCCATCGTGCTGATGCCCAGGTCCGGCATGCCCAGCGAATTGGCGGCCACGCCGCCGCCGGAAAGGTACAGCGCCTTGTAGCCGACGCGCTTGGCCATCAGCCCGGCGTAGGCGGTGATCGCGCCCATCACCTGCAGCGGCTGTTCGGCGGCGAGGGCGGCGCGGAAGCGCGCGCCGGCGGTGTCGTGTGGGGACATGAGGGTTCTCCGAAACTTCGTATTGTAGGCGATGCGTCCCTGCGGCCATGCCGCGGCGCAGTACGCGAGCAGCCGCCGCAGCTACTGTGTCACCCGGTAATACATTGATCAATCTTGATTAAAAGGATCAATATGTAGCCCATGCGCGCCGACTATCTCTGTGCCCACGACGCCGCCAGCCGGCTCGGCGTCAGCCTGACCACGCTGTATGCCTACGTCAGCCGCGGCAAGATCGACTCGCGCCCCGGCCCGGACGGGCGCAGCCGCGAATACCGCGCCGACGACATCGCCCACCTGATCGAACGCCGCCAGGCCGGGCGCGGCGCGGCGCAGGGCGCCGCGCACAGCCTGACCTGGGGCCTGCCGGTGCTGGAGACGCGGATCTCGCTGATCCGCCCGCACGGCCACTATTACCGCGGGCAGCCGGCCATCGCGCTGGCGCAGTCCGGCGCCAGCCTGGAAGACACCGCGCGCTGCTGTGGGAAAGCGGCGACCGCGATCCGTTCGCCACGCCGCCGCCGGCCGCCTGGCCGAGGATCGTCGGGACGCTGCTGCGCCAGCCCGGTCTCCCGCCGCTGGAGCGCACCGCCGCGGCCCTGCCCCTGCTCGCGCTCGACGCGCCGCACGCGCATAGCACCGATGCCGCGCACCGCCGCGAATGCGCCGCGCGTCTGCTGCGCGAAACCGCCGCCCTGCTCTGCGGTGTCCGGCCCGACCGGCAGCCGATCCACCGGCTGATGGCGCGTAGCTGGCGGCCTGGCGATCCCGCCCTGGAGGAGCTGGTCCGCGCGGCGCTGGTGCTGTGCGCCGACCACGAACTGAACGCCTCCGCCTTCGCCACCCGCGTGGCCGCCTCCACCGGCGCCGGCCTGCACGCGGCGGCCTGCGCGGGGCTGGCGGCGTTGTCCGGCCCGCAGCACGGCGGCGCCACCGCGCGCGCGCATGCGCTGATCCAGCAGGCGCTGCAGCAGCCGCGTCCGGCCGAATACGTGCGCGAACGGCTGCGTCGCGGCGACCAGTTGCCCGGCTTCGGCCATCCGCTGTATCCGGAAGGCGACCCGCGCGCCGCCCTGCTGCTGCGGATGCTCGGCGAGGTCCGCCCGCGTCCCGCCGGCATGGCGCGCCTGCAGCACCTGGTCGCCGCCGCGAACGACGGCTGCGGCCGCCCGCCCAGCCTGGATTTCGCGTTGGCGGCGATCGGCTCGCTGTACGGCCTGGACGCCGGCGCCGCGCTGTCGCTGTTCGCCGCCGGTCGCATGGCCGGCTGGCTGGCGCACGCGCTGGAACAGCAGGACGGCGGCAGCCTGATCCGCCCCCGTGCGAACTACGCCGGCGCCCGGCCGCAGCGGCAGGGATAGAGTGCCCGTGCTGCACGCCATCCCGGCGATAGCCCCTGTCTATTCAAACCATCCCCACAATCAATTGGACTGATCGTGGATACGGCCTAGAATTGACCCCATCACCACCCACCACATGGAGATTCCATCGTGTCTTTGATCAATACCGAAGTGAAGCCGTTCAAGGCCCAGGCGTTCAAGAGCGGCAAGTTCATCGAAGTGACCGACGCCGACCTGAAGGGCAAGTGGTCGGTCGTGTTCTTCTACCCCGCCGATTTCACCTTCGTCTGCCCGACCGAGCTGGAAGACCTGGCCGACAACTACGCCGAGTTCCAGAAGCTGGGCGTCGAGATCTACTCGGTCTCCACCGACACCCACTTCGCGCACAAGGCGTGGCACGACACCTCCGACGCGGTGAAGAAGATCAACTACACCATGGTCGGCGACCCGACCGGCGCGATCAGCCGCAACTTCGAGGTGATGATCGAGGAAGCCGGCCTGGCCGACCGCGGCACCTTCGTGATCGACCCGGCGGGCAAGATCCAGATCGTCGAGGTCAACGCCGGCGGCATCGGCCGCGACGCCTCGGAGCTGCTGCGCAAGGTCAAGGCCGCCCAATACGTCGCCGCCCACCCGAACGAGGTCTGCCCGGCCAAGTGGAAGGAAGGCGACAAGACCCTGGCGCCGTCGCTCGACCTGGTCGGCAAGATCTGATCCACCTGCGGTAAACGGAATCCGGGCGCGACGCCCGGATTCCTCCCGCGGCATCCCGCCGGATGCTTGCAAAAGCGGCCTGGGCCGCACCTGGGCGGCATCAGCCGGCCTCCCCTCCCCCGGTTCCCCCTCCGTCCCAGGCCGCTTCTGCAAGCGCCCATCCATCCCTTTGCCCGCATGGAGCCATCGACATGCTCGACACCACTCTCAAGACCCAGTTGAAGGCCTACTTGGAAAAGGTCGTGCAGCCGATCGAGATCGTCGCGTCCCTCGACGACGGCGCCAAGTCGGCCGAACTGAACGAACTGCTCGGCGAGATCGCCTCGCTGTCGGACAAGGTCGCCCTGCGCCGCGACGACAGCGAGCCGCGCAAGCCCTCGTTCGCGATCAACCGCGTCGGCACCGACGTCGGCGTGCGCTTCGCCGGCATCCCGATGGGCCACGAGTTCACCTCGCTGGTGCTGGCGCTGCTGCAGGTCGGCGGGCACCCGGCGAAGATTTCCCCGGATCTGGCCGACCAGGTGCGCGACCTCGAAGGCGAGTACGTCTTCGAGACCTACATGTCGCTGTCGTGCCAGAGCTGCCCGGAAACCGTGCAGTCGCTCAACCTGATGGCGGTGCTGAACCCCAACATCCGCCACGTCGCCATCGACGGCGCGCTGTACCAGGCCGAGGTCGAGGCGCGCGAGATCATGTCCGTGCCCACCGTGCTGCTCAACGGCCAGCCGTTCGAGCAGGGCCGCATGACGATCGAGCAGATCCTCGCCAAGCTGGACACCGGCGCCCCGCAGCGCGCCGCCGAGAAGATCGGCGCCAAGGACGCGTTCGACGTGCTGGTGGTCGGCGGCGGCCCCGCCGGTGCGGCGGCGGCGATCTACGCCGCGCGCAAGGGCATCCGCACCGGCGTGGCGGCCGAGCGCTTCGGCGGCCAGGTGCTGGACACCATGGCGATCGAGAACTTCGTCTCGATGACCTATACCGAGGGCCCGAAGCTCGCCACCGCGCTGGAGCAGCACGTGCACGAGTACGACGTGGACGTGATGAACCTGCAGCGCGCCGAGAAGCTGGTGCCGGCCAGCGACGCCACCGGCGGCCTGGTCGAGATCCAGCTCGCCAACGGCGCCACGCTGAAGTCGAAGACGGTGATCCTTTCCACCGGCGCGCGCTGGCGCCAGATGGGCGTGCCCGGCGAGAACGACTACCGCAACAAGGGCGTGGCCTACTGCCCGCACTGCGACGGCCCGCTGTTCAAGGGCAAGCGCGTGGCGGTGATCGGCGGCGGCAACTCCGGCGTGGAGGCCGCTATCGACCTGGCCGGCATCGTCAGCCACGTCACCTTGATCGAGTTCGACGGCAAGCTGCGCGCCGACGAGGTGCTGCAGCGCAAGCTGCGCAGCTTGCCGAACGTGGACGTGATCGTCAGCGCGCAGACCACCGAGGTGCTGGGCGACGGCCAGAAGGTCAACGGCCTGGTCTACAAGGACCGCGCCGACGGCAGCCTGCACAGCCTCGAACTGGAAGGCATCTTCGTGCAGATCGGCCTGCTGCCGAACACCGAGTGGCTGAAGGGCACGCTGGAACTGTCGCCGCGCGGGGAGATCGTGATCGACGAGCGCGGCCAGACCTCGCTGCCCGGCGTGTTCGCCGCCGGCGATGCCACCACGGTGCCGTACAAGCAGATCGTGATCGCGATGGGCGCCGGCTCCACCGCGGCGCTGAGCGCCTTCGACCACCTGATCCGCACCTCGGCGCCGGTGGCGGAAGCGGTCGCGGCCTGAGGCCCGACGGCCCGCCAAGCGGGTTGCCCCGGCTCCAGCATGCAGGGCAACCCGCCGTCCGCCACGCTCCCCATCCAACCTCGTCATTCCTGCGAAAGCAGGAATCCAGCGACTTGAAGTCCATCGGACCGCGGTTCCATCAACCCCGAAGGCACTAGACCCCAGCTTCGCTGGGGTGACGGCCGGGGGTCCTCCAGGGCCCGTCATTCCTGCGAAGGCGGAAATCCGACATCTTGAAGCCCATCGGGCCGCGGCGACCGTCGACTCCGAAGGTACCGGACCCCGGCTTCCGTCAGGGTGACGGCCGGGGGTCCTCCAGGGCCCGTCATTCCTGCGAAGGCGGGAATCCTGCGTCTTGAAGCCCATTGGGCCGCGGCGACCGTCGACTCCGAAGGTACCGGACCCCGGCTTCCGCCAGGGTGACGGCAGGGTTCTCCAGAGCCCGTCATTCCTGCGAAAGCAGGAATCCAGCGACTTGAAGTCCATCGGACCGCGGGGCCATCAACCCCGAAGGCACTGGACCCCAGCTTTCGCTGGGGTGACGGCCGGGGGTCCTCCAGGGCCCGTCATTCCTGCGAAGGCAGGAATCCAGTGCCTTGAAGCTCACCGGATCGCAAGACCGTCGACCCGAAGGCACTGAACCCCGGCTTCCGCTCGGGTGACGGCCGCGGGATCTCGCGCAGACGGTCCGCAACGGCTCAACTCCCCTGATCCGGCCCACGCTCCAGCGCCCGGCGCACCTCGTCCAGCGCGCCCGGATCGTCCAGCGTCGACAGGTCGCCCGGGTCGCGCTGCTCGGCCAGCGCCTGCAGCGAGCGGCGCAGCAGCTTGCCGGAGCGGGTCTTCGGCAGGGCGTTCACCACATAGACGCGCGACGGCTTCGCCACGCCGCCGAGCTGCTCGACCACGCGCAATTGCATCGCCTGCGCCACCGCGGCGGCACCGTCGCCCGCGTCCTGCTTGAGCGTGGCGAACACCACCGGTACCTGGCCCTTCAGCTCGTCCTTCACGCCGACCACCGCCGCCTCGGCCACCGCCGGGTGGCTGGCCACCGATTCCTCGATCTCGCGCGTGCCGAGGCGGTGGCCGGCCACGTTGATCACATCGTCGGTGCGGCCGAGGATGGTGGTGTAGCCGTCCGCGTCGCGGATCGCCCAGTCCAGCGAGCTGTACAGCAATTCCTTGAAGTGGCTGAAGTAGCTGGCGACGTAGCGCTCGTCGTCGCGCCACACCGTACTGAGGCAGCCCGGCGGCAGCGGCGGCTCGAACACCAGCACGCCCTTCTCGCCCGCCTTCGCCTCCCGGCCGGTGGCCTCGTCGATCACCTTCATGCGGTAGCCGGGCGCCGGCAGGCCGGGTGAGCCGAACTTCACCGGCTTCAGGTCCAGCCCGGGCATCAGGGTGATCGCCGGCCAGCCGGTCTCGGTCTGCCAGTAGTTGTCGATCACCGGCACGCCGAGCCCTTGGGTGATCCACTCGGCGGTCGGCTCGTCCAGCGGCTCGCCGGCGAGGAACAGCCACTTGAGCATCGACAGGTCGTACTTCTTCAGCCAGCCCGGGTCCTGCTTCTTCAGCACGCGGATGCCGGTGGGCGAGGAGAACATCGTGCGCACGCCGTACTGCTCGCACAGCCGCCACCACACGCCGGGATCGGGCCGCGTCGGCAGGCCCTCGTACAGCAGCGAGGTGGCGCCGCCGATCAGCGGGCCGTAGACGTTGTAGGAATGGCCGACCGCCCAGCCGACATCGGAAGTGGAGAACATCACCTGCCCCGGCGCGATGTCGAACACCGTGCGGATCGACAGCGCCATCGCCACCGCGTAGCCGCCGACGTCGCGCTGGATGCCCTTGGGCTTGCCGGTGGTGCCGGAGGTGTACAGCAGGTAGCTGGGCTCGTTCGATTCCAGCCAGGCCACCGGCACCTCGGCGTTCATGTGCTCGGCGCGCAGGCGGGCGTAGTCGAGGTCGCGCCCGGCCACGCGGGTCATCTGCGGGTCGAGCCCGCGGTCGACGATGAGCACGTGCGGCGGCGGCTGGCTTGCCTCGGCCAGCGCCGCATCCACCAGCGGCTTGTACGGGATCACCTTGCCGCCGCGCATGCCGGCGTCGGCGCAGATCAGCAGCTTCGGCGCGGCGTCGTCGATGCGCAGCGCCAGGTTGTGCGACGCGAAGCCGCCGAACACCACCGAGTGGATCGCGCCGATGCGGGCGCAGGCCAGCATCGCGTAGACCGCCTCGGCCATGTTCGGCATGTAGATGACGACGCGGTCGCCCCTGCCCACCTCCAGCGACTGCAGGATCGCGGCGAAGCGGTTCACCTCGCGGTACAGCACGCGGTAGCTGATCTCGCGCGTGATGCCGGTTTCGCTGGAGACCGCCACCAGCGCGAGCTGCTCGCCGCGCTCGGCCAGGTGGCGGTCCACCGCGTTGTAGCAGAGGTTGGTGGTGCCGCCGGCGAACCAGCGCCGGAACGGCGGGCGCGACTGGTCGAGGATCCGCTCCGGCGGCGTGTCCCAATGGATCAGCCGCGCCTGCTCGCCCCAGAAGCGTTCCGGCTCGTCGATCGACTGCCGGTAGAAATCCTCGTAGCGCATGTCCGCCCCTCCCTCGCCGTGCGGCCAAGCATGGACCAGCACGGCGCCGGGGATGGATTAGACCTTTGTCGATCCCGCGCGGCGGGCTACAGGCAGGAGATCGCCTCCTCGCGATAGCGCGAGTCGTAGTCCTTCTTCGGGTTCTGCCGCTCGTACATGGTCACCAGGGCGCCGCTGCCGTCCGCGGTCACGTCGAGCAGTTCGTGCGCGCCGTTCTTGTCGGTGGCCGAGACGTGCCCCGACTCGTCCTTGGCCGACGCGCTGGCATTGGCCGACAGCGCGCTCCACTTGGCGCGCGCGCATTCCACGTAGGCCGATACGCTCTTGCCGGTATGGCTGCTCAGCTTCGGCGTGTTGTCGCGCAGGCCGTGGGTGCCGCCGCAGGCGGCCAGCAGGGCGCACGCCGAGATCAGGGTCAGTCGCTTCATGTCCATCGTTCCCATCGAGGTTGCGTCGATTCTACCCAAGTCGGATCGAGCCAAGTCGGATCGGAGCAGGCTGGATCGTGGCAGGCCGTTCGCATGGGCCGGGTCGATGCCGGCCGCCGCAAGCCCTTGCGATCCCGGCGGCACAACGCGGAACGGGCGGCCGAAGCCGCCCGTTCCTGCCGGTCCGCCTTCGGGCCGGATTATTTCCCGGCGAACAGGTGCTCGACGCCGGCGCGCTCCTCGCGCAGTTCCTTGTTGGTCGCGTCGATGCGCGCCTGCGAGAACGCGTTGATCTCCAGGCCCTGCACGATGGCGTACTTGCCGTCCTTCACCGTCACCGGGTAGCCGAAGATCACGCCCGGCTCGATGCCGTAGGAGCCGTCCGACGGGATGCCCATCGAGACCCAGTCGCCCTCGGCCGTGCCCTTGGCCCAGGTGCGCATGTGGTCGATCGCGGCCGAGGCCGCCGAGGCCGCCGACGAGGCGCCGCGCGCCTTGATGATCGCCGCGCCGCGCTGCTGCACGGTCGGGATGAAGTCGTTCTCGTACCAGGCCTGGTCGACCAGCGACAGCGCCGGCTTGCCGTCCACGGTGGCGTGGTGCAGGTCCGGGTACTGGGTGGAGCTGTGGTTGCCCCAGATGGTGACCTTGCGGATGTCGGTGGTGTGCTTGCCGGTCTTCTCGGCGAGCTGCGACAGCGCGCGGTTGTGGTCCAGGCGGACCATCGCGGTGAAGCACTTCGGATCGAGGCCCGGGGCGTTCTGCTGCGCGATCAGCGCATTGGTGTTGGCCGGGTTGCCGACCACCAGCACCTTCACGTCGCGCTTGGCGTGGTCGTTCAGCGCATTGCCCTGCGGGCCGAAGATGGCGCCGTTGGCCTCGAGCAGGTCCTTGCGCTCCATGCCCGGGCCGCGCGGGCGCGCGCCCACCAGCAGGGCGTAGTCGACGTCCTTGAAGGCGACGTTGACGTCATCGGTGGCGACCACGCCGGCCAGGGTCGGGAACGCGCAGTCGTTCAGCTCCATCACCACGCCCTGCAGCGCGGGCAGCGCCGGGGTGATCTCCAGCAGGTGCAGGATCACCGGCTGGTCCGGGCCGAGCATGTCGCCGGCGGCGATGCGGAACAGCAGGGCGTAACCGATCTGGCCGGCAGCGCCGGTCACGGCAACTCGAACGGGGGCTTTCATCATGGGATCTCCGTGAATGGGGAGTCGGAAATGGAGAATCGGAAGAGCCGCATGGGGCGATATCCCATGTCCGACTCCCGATCCACGTTTTCAAGTCAGCTCGGCGAAGAACTGCTGGATGCGTTGCAGGCCCGGCTCCAGTTGCGCGGTCGGGCAGGTGTAGGAAATGCGCATGGCGCGCGGCTCGCCGAACGCCGAGCCCGGCACGCAGGCCACGCCCTTGGCTTCCAGCAGGGCGGCGCAGAAGGCGACGTCGCCGTCGATGCGCACGCCGTCGTGGCTCTTGCCGAACGCCGAGGAGATGTCCGGGAACGCATAGAACGCGCCCTGCGGCCGCGGGCACACCACGCCGGGAATCGCGCCGAGCGCGGCGACCACGATGTCGCGCTTGGCGGCGAACTCGGCGCACTTGGCCTGCGGCACGTCCTGCGGGCCGCCGAAGGCCGCCACCGCCGCCGCCGTGATGACCTCCGGCAGGCTGGTGATGTGGTTGGAGTTGAGCGTGGTCACCGCCTTGGCGACCTGCTCGGGCCCGGCCAGCAGGCCCACGCGCCAGCCCGGCATGCCGTAGGTCTTGGAGACCGAGTCGACGAACACCAGCCGTTCCTTCAGCTCCGGCCTGGCGAACACGAAGTTGTGGTAGCCGATGCCGTCGAACACCATCGAGTTGTAGATGTCGTCGGTGATGATCCAGGTGTCCGGGTGCTTCGCCAGCACCTCGGCCAGCGCGGCGATCTCCTCGCGCGTGTAGACCATGCCGGTGGGATTGGACGGGTTGTTGAACAGGAACACCTTCGGCTTGCGCGCCAGCGCCGCGTCGAGCTGGGCCGGGGTGAGCTTGTAGTTCTGCTGCGCGCCGCACGGCAGCACGTTGACCCTGGCGCCGACGATGTCGGCGATGTCGTGGTAGGTGGTCCAGTACGGCGCGGCGAAGCAGATCTCGTCGCCCTCGTCCAGCAGCGCCTCGGCCAGGTTGTACAGCACCTGCTTGGCGCCGATGCCGATGGACAGGTTCATCCGGCCGTAGCCGCCGAAGCCGAGCGCCTCGATGTGCTTCAGGAACGCGTCCAGCAGCGCCTCGCCGCCGCGGTTGCTGCCGTACTGGCCGGAATCGTGCGACAGCGCCTCGCGCGCGGCGGCATATACGTGCTCGCCCGGCAGGAAGTTCGGGACGCCGATGGAGAAGCTGATGATGTCGCGGCCGGCGGCCTTGAGCTGCTTGGCCTTTTCGGCGATCACCATGATCGCGCTGGGTTTGGCGCGGCCGACACGCTGGGCGAGCTGGGGCATGGGTTTCTCACGCGGGGGAAGAAACAAAGGCGGCGATTTTATCACGCCCCCGCGCGGCCGCGCCGGCCGCCTCACGCCCCCCGGCCGGGCGGCTGCCGCGCCGGCGAAAATCGGCGCATGATGCGCGCGTCCGCGCCGCGGACGTTGACTCACGACCGAAGGAGACCTGCATGCACTGGCTTTGGGTATTCGTGATCGGATTGATCGTCGGCCTGGTGGCCAAGCTGTTGATGCCGGGCAAGGACCCGGGCGGCTTCATCGTCACCGCCATCATCGGCATCGCCGGCTCGCTGCTGGCGACCTGGGCGGGCCAGAACGTGTTCGGCTGGTACCAGGAAGGGCAATCCGCCGGCTTCGTCGCCTCGGTGATCGGCGCGATCGTGCTGTTGCTGATCTACCACCTGGTCAAGCGCAAGACCGCATGACCCCAGCCCCGGCGGCGGTTCGCCGCCGCCAGGGCCTCGAACAGATCCCGACCGGTCAGGCCCGGCCGCCCAGCAGCTTGCCGGCCAGGCCCTCCAGCATGCCCAGGTCGAACCCGCCGCCCTGCCCTTCGGCCGGCACCTGGCCGCCCGGGGTGAGGTGATCGACCGCATGCGGCAGCACCTGCGAGAGCTTGCCCAGCAGTTCGCCCTGGTCCACCCCCAGCCTGCCGGCCGCCTCCTGCAGCAGCGAGCCGAGGCCGCCGCCCTGCAGCGCCTGGCCCAGTTGCTCGCCCGATACCGGCTGGTTCTCGCCGGTGCCCACCCACGACTGCACCGCACCGCCGAGTCCGTGCTGCTGCAGCATCGCGATCAGGCCCTGCACGCCACCGGCCTTTTCGATCAACTGGCCCGCCACCGAAATCAGCGAACCGCCACCGGCCGCCTGCTGCCCCTGGCCGCCGATCAGATCGTTGAGAAAGGACATCACCGCTCTCCTTCGGGTAGATGGATGGACTATCCACCGCCGGATCATAAGCCCATACCGGCAATCCGGAGGCGACAACGGCGCACAAACCGGACGTCCAGCCATCGGCGCCGTCGGCGGACGAAAGAAAAAACGCCGGACAGGTGTCCGGCGTCATGGGCGCTGCGCCCCGGGGTCGGGGCGCAAGGGAAATCAGAAATCCGCGCGCACCCGCACGCCATAGGCGCGCGCGTCATTGAGGAAGCGCACGTTGATGCCCGAGCCGACCAGGGCCTTCTGCGTGGCCTGCTTGTCGAACAGGTTCGACACGTAGCCCTCGAAGCGCCAGATGCTGTTCTCCGGCGTGTAGCCGAAGCCCAGGTTCACCGTGAAGTAGCCCTTCTGCTGGTCCGGGAAACCCGCCGCGCCGGCCTGCTCCACGCGGCTCACCGTGCCGGCCGTATCCGAGACGAACACCACCGGATCGAGGTTGAACTGGGTCAGGTAGAAGGACGAGCGGTAGCTCACCAGCGCCTGCCAGTCGAACGAGCCGTGGCTGGCCTCGATGAACTGCTGCAGGCGCGCGGTGCCCCAGAACTTGGAGGCGAGCGGCAGTTCGTTGCCCTTGAGGTTGATCGTCGAGGTGATGCCGCCGGCATCGAAGTTCTGGCTGCGCGTGTCGGCCACCAGGCCCTTGGTGATTTCCGTGTGCAGCGCCAGCGCGTTCAGATCGAGCATGAAGCCATGGTCGAAACGGAACGTGCTCTGCATCTCCGCGCCGTACAGCTTGGACTTGCCCACGTTGCGGTTGACCAGCGAGAAACCGCTGGCGTTGCCGTTCTGGTCGACCGCGATGGTGGTGAGGTCCTGGAAGACCTGGTCGGAATAGTCGTAGTAGAACGCCGACACGTTGAAGACGCCCTGCCGGCCGTTCCACTCGAACTGGTTCTTGCTGCCGATCTCGTAGGCGACCAGCTTTTCCGGCTTGTAGGTGCTGGGGATCACGTTCGGATCGAACGAGTCGTTGAAGCCGCCGGACTTGTGGCCGGTGCTGACCGTGCCGTAGAGCATGCTGTCGCTGCTGACGTCGAACTCGAAACCGGTGCGGAAGTCGTTGAAGGTGAACTTCGAGCTGCCGTGCTGGACCGCGGGGATCGTCAGGTTGACGAAGGAGTGCTGGCCATCGGCCGGACACTTCACCGCGCCGCCGTTGTTGGTATCGGGCCGGTCGACGCAGGTGCCGTTCGGCCGGCTGCCGTCGACGATGCCGGCGAGCTGCTGTATCAAGGTGTCGCGCGCGCCGGGGTTGAGCGAGCCGTCGATCAGGAACTGCGCCTTCTGCGCGTTCGTGGTGAGGTTCGACACGTCGAAACTCGGCCGGTCCAGCAAGGCCGGCTTGTAGCCTTCGGTACCGAGGCGGGTGGCGAAGCAGCAGCTGTAGCCCTCGCCGCCCAGGGTCAGCGCCCAGTTGCCGCCGATGCCGTCGCGGGCCTTGGTCTCGCGGGTATGGCGCGCGCCGAACTTCAGGCGCAGGTTGTCGGTGACCGGCACCGTGACGTCGCCGAAGAATGCCGACGAGCGGCCCGGCACCTTCGGCATGGTGAACTCGGTGCCGGAGTAGCAGCAGAAGCCCTTGTCGACGAGCGAGAAGTAACCGACGCTCTGGTCTTCCTTGAAGTAGAACCCGCCCAGGGTCCAGATCAGGTTCGAATCCTCCGGCGAGGTGAACAGCACCTGGTGGGTCTGCGCCTTCGAGCGGGTCTGCCAGTAGGCGTTGGAGAAGACGTCGTAGTCCTCGCCCGTGGCGCTGACGTCGCGCCCCGGCCAGTACACGCCGTCGGAAGACGCGTTGCGCTGGGCGAAGTCCACCTTGCGATAGCTGCCGCTGTACTCGACGTTGAAGATGTCGAACCTGTAGTCGACCTTGCCCTCAACGCCCCAGATATGGTTGTTCAACATGCCTTCGGGGCCGCGGTAGACGACCTTGCGCATGTCGTAGTCGCCCGGGAAATAACCCGCCTGGGTCGCCGAATAGATGTTCGCGCCGGGATAGCCGGTGCCGCCCTCGTGGCCGTAGTCGCCCATGAGGAAAATGGTCAGGCGGTCGGTCGGCTTGGTCAGGAACGACACGCGCGCGGCCACCTCCTTCTGGATGCCGGCCGGACGCAGGTGCGTCTCGGCGCCCGCGTTCTCGAAGCCGGTGTCCTTGCGCAAGGCGTAGCCCGAGAAGCGCAGGGCCGACACCGAGCCCAGCGGCAGGTTGAACGCGCCCTCCATGCCGTGCGAATCGCGATTGCCCGCATCGGCCTGCAGGTAGCCGCCGTAGCGGCCCAGCTCCGGCTGCTTGGTGACGATGTTCAAGGTGCCGCCCAGCGCATTGCGGCCGCGCAGGGTGCCTTGCGGGCCCTTGTTCACCTCGACCCGGTCGAGGTCGTAGAACATCAGGCCCAGGCCGCGCGGGCGCGGGATGTAATTGCCGTTGAGATGCGGCGCAACGCCCGGATCGCCCAGCTCGGTGTTGTTGGCCGAGCCGACGCCGCGGATGAAGATTTCCGTATTGCCTTCCTGGTTGGCCACGTTCATGCCGGGCACGGCGACCTGCAGGTCGCGCACGCTGTTGATCGACTGCCCGCGCAGATCGTCGCCGCCGATGGCCTGTGCCGTGCCGGCATATTTCTGCAGGTTCTGCTCGCGCAGTTCCACGGTCACGGTGACGGCCTTGAGCTCGGTGGCCTTCTGCTTTTCCGCCGGCGCCTGCTTCGGCGCGGCGTCCGTGGCGCTTGGCGGCGATGTGTCTTGCGCGACGACCGGCCCGCCCAGCAGCGTCAGCGCGAACAGCGCAGCCGCCTTGCTAAGCCAGGCCCGATGACTGGACAGATGCATGGTCTTCCCTCCCGAAAACATGTGATCGTTGGAGCAGTTGGAGTGCGGCGGCATTCGAACGAACGGGCGCCGGCATCGCCCGGCCACGGCGGCCTTCACGATGACGGCGTGCGAAACAGATCCCCTTGCGAATCACCCTTGCAACGATGAAGCGGCAGAACCGAACGTGGCTGGCGCGATGCGATCAGCGCGCCGGACACGGCAGCACCGTGTCGGCACGCGCATCCAGTTGCACCTGCGAGAGCGAAAGCGTCAGCGGCGCACGGCTCTCGATCACGAAGGGCGCATGCAAGGCGTCCATCGAGGCACCCGCGTCGCGGAAGCATTTCAGCGGCACGCCCACCCGCACCCACTTGCCTTTCGGCAGGCCGCCGAGCGCGGCGCGGAACGGCAGGCGCGCACGGCAGCCCTTCGCGCAGTCCACGCCCAGCGAAACCTCGCCGGCGGCGGGCACTTCGTCGACGCGCAGGGTCATCACGAGCTGGATGTCGCCGTTGGTTTCGCGGTTGAGGTCCAGCGGCGCGTTCGCCACCAGCGCGAGCGAACCGCCTGCGCCGCTCCACTTGACGCGCCGCGCGTCCTCCTGCGCCTTGTAGTCGACGCCGACGATCTTCACGTTGCCGCCGGGGCTTGCCGCCGGGACGCTGCCGACCGTGCTTTGCGCGCCGCCCGCGGCATCGGACAGCTCCAGTTGCGTCAGCGATGTCGGCTTGCCGCGCTCGAGGAACAGGCCGGCCGGATCCTGCCCGGCAACCACGCCGGAAACCTCCGGCAGGGCCTTCGCCGTATCGCGATCCGCGTACGTCAGCCCGTAGCCGAACGGATACTGCGCGGCCCGCCCGGCCTCCTGCGCCACCTGCACCGCGGTGCGCGGCCAGGCATAGGAAAGCTTGCCGTGGAAATCGTGGTCGACGCTGCCGTCGGCCTTGCGCAGCAGCACATCGGCGACGCCGCCGCCTTCGGAGCCGGGCAGCCACGCCATCACGAACGCGTCGGAGGCATTGATCTCGCGGTTCACCCACAACGGGCGACCGGCCAGGAACACCGCCACCACCGGCACGCCCCTGGCATGCAGGCTGCGCAGCAACTGCAGGTCGTGCTCGTTGCCGGGCTTGTAGGCGAACGTTTTCAGGTCGCCCTGGAATTCCGCGTAAGGCTCCTCGCCGAACACGACGATGGCGACATCGGGCTTCTGCGTGAAGCTGCCGTCCACCGACAGGGTCGCCGTTCCGCCGGCGGCCTTCACCTGCTGCTCGATGCCCGACCAGATCGACTGCGCGTTCGGAAAATTCTCCGCCGCGACGCCGGTGCCCTGCCAGGTGATCGTCCAGCCGCCGGACTGCTTGGACAGGTTGTCCGCGCCATCGCCGGCGACCAGCACGTGCCTGCGCGGATCGATCGGCAGCACGCCCCCCCGGTTCTTCAGCAGCACCAGGGATTCGCGTACCGCACGACGCGCCAGCGCGCGATGGTCTCCCGCGCCGATGGCCGACACCGCCGCCATCGCGGGCAGCTTCGTGCCCTGCTCGAACAGGCCGGCGCGCAGCTTGACGCGGAGGATGCGCGACACCGCATCATCCAGCCGCGCCCTGGGGATTTCGCCCGACTTCACCTGGGCCAGGGTGTTCGCGTACAGCGCGCGCCAGCCATCCGGCGCCATCAGCATGTCGACGCCGGCGTTGATCGCCTTGGCGCAACTGTCGTTGGTGCATCCCTCGAGCTGGCCGTGCGCGTTCCAGTCGCCCACCACGAAGCCGTCGAAGCCCATGCGGCCCTTCAGCACATCGGTCAGCAGCGCACGGTTGCCGTGCATCTTCTGCCCGTTCCAACTGGAGAACGAGGCCATCACGGTCTGCACGCCGGCACCGACCGCGCTGACGTAGCCGGCGCCGTGCACGTCGCGCAGCACGGCCTCGCTGACGCGCGCATCGCCCTGGTCGCGCCCTTCGAAGGTGCCGCCGTCACCGAGGAAATGCTTGGCGGCGGCCACCACGTGGCCGGCCCGCAGGAAATCCTTGCCGCCCGGTTCGCCCTGCAGTCCTTCGACCATCGCGCTGGCGTACTGCGCCACCAGTTGCGGATCCTGCGAATAGCCCTCGTAGGTGCGGCCCCAGCGATCGTCCTGCGGCACGGCCAGCGTGGGCGCGAAGGTCCAGTCGATATCGACCGCGCGCACTTCCTGCGCGGTCGCCGCGCCGATCTCGCGGATCAGCGCCGGGTCGCGCGTCGCGCCCAGCGCGGAGTTCTGCGGAAACAGCGTGGCGCCGACGACGTTGTTGTTGCCGTGCACCGCATCGATGCCGAACAGCAGCGGGATCGACGCATGGCCGGGCGACGGCTGCAGCGCGGCGCGATGGAACTGGTCGACCAGTGCGCGCCACTCCGCTGGCTTTGCGAATTCGTTGCCGTTGGGACCGCTGTTGCCGCCGGCCAGCACCGAACCCAGGCGATAGGTCTTCAGATCGTCGGGCTTGATCGCGGCGATGTCGGCCTGGATCAGCTGGCCGACCTTGTCTTCCACCGACAGCGTCGAGAGCAGCGACTGCACGCGGGCTTCGAGGGCGGCATCGTGGGGCAGCCTGGAAGCGACCCTGGGCCATGCCTGCGGATGCACCGTCGCATCGGCCGCAGCGAGGCTTTTTCCGGGCGCCTGCGCCTGCGACGGCGACACGGCCAGCACGGCGGCCAGGAAAGCTGCAAGCCGCATGGCGGCCTGGTTGCGAGCGACGGCTGAGCGCACGGCGTCCCCTTCTTGTTTGGCCCCTTTTCCAGCGCCGGATGACGCGGGAACCCCAAGGCGGCGCGAGTATTCGAGGAAAATGACAGCGCTGTCAATTTGCGATGCAGCATGGGGCGGGATCGGCGACCGGGAGGTTTCAGCCGGCTTCTGGAGCCGCAGTCGGCAGCGGTCCGGTCGACTCTCGCAACTGCAGCGCAAACGGCACTTCCACCATCCTGCCCTGGCCGCGCCCGCGCATCACGTCGAGCAATTGCAGCGCCGCGATCCGCCCCATCTCGCGACTGGGCTGACGGATGGTGGTGATCGCAGGCCAGATCTGCCGCGAGATCGGCGTGTCGTCGAAGCCGCACACCGATACGTCGCGCGGCACGGAAAGCCCGTGCTCGCCGGCGGCCCAGATCACGCCGGCCGCCATGTCGTCGTTGGCCGCGAACACGGCGGTCGGCCGCCGCGCCAGCGAGAAAAGCCGCCGGGCCGCCGCCACGCCGGAGCCGAAGGAGAACTCGCCCTCGATCACCAGCGCGGGATCGAACGGCAGGCCGGCCGCAGCGAGCGCATCGCTGTAGCCGGCAAGGCGCCAGCCGCTGGCGCCGTGGGCGGGATGGCCGATCACGTGCGCGATGCGCCGATGCCCCAGGGCAATGAGGTGGTTCACCATTTCCCGGGCGGCCAGCCGTTCGTCCATGCCCACGCCGATGGCGCCGTCGCGCTGCTTCGGCGAGACGCTGGCATACGGCACGCCCTGCTCGCGCAACAAGGCCGGCAACGCCGGGTGGTCGGTGATCGGCGGCGTGAGAATCAGGCCGTCGGGCCGGTGATGCGAGATCAGCGTGCCAACACGTTCGAGGAAGTCCTCCGCCTCGGACAGCAGCGGCCGCACCATCATGCTGTAGTGGTGAAGATCGCAGGCATCGAGCACGCCGGCCTGGATCTCGGTCAGATAGTTCGACGAGGGGTTGTCGTAGAGCATCGCCACCAGGAAGGAGCGATTGCTCGCCAGGCTGCGCGCCGAAGGATGCGGGCGATAGTCCATCGCCGCCATCGCGGCGAGCACGCGCTCGCGCGTCGGACCGCGTACGTTGGCTTCATCGTTGAGCACGCGCGAAACCGTCTTGGGCGAAACCCCGGCGGCGCGTGCCACATCCTCCAGACGTACCCGCATGAACCCTTCCCGCATCGACGATGCTGCGCGCGGACTATGCGTTCAAGCAGGCCGCAAGTACAAGCGCCCGCGCAACATCGCGAAGGACGGCGACGTTGCGCGGGCGCGAGCGGACATCCATACGGCGTCGGCGGCTTACCCGGCGTCGAGCACCTTGTTCCATTCCTTCACGCGCTCGGCCTGGGCGGCCAGCAGCGCGTCCACGTCGCCTTCCACGGTGACGCGCTCGATGACGTCGCCCTGCTTGATCGCGTCGACCACCTTCTGGTCTTCCGCGCCGAGCACTTCGCCGAACACGCTGTGCTTGCCGTCCAGCCACGGCGTGGCGCCATGGGTGATGAAGAACTGGCTGCCGTTGGTGCGCGGGCCGGCATTGGCCATCGACAGCACGCCGGGCTTGTCGTGGCGCAGCGAGGCGTCGAACTCGTCCTCGAACTTGTAGCCCGGGCCGCCGGTGCCGGTGCCCAGCGGGCAGCCGCCCTGGATCATGAAGTCGGCGATCACGCGGTGGAAGCCCAGGCCGTCGTAGTAGCCACGGCGCACCAGGTTGACGAAGCTGGCCACCGTCACCGGGGCCTTGTCCTCGTGCAGGCGCAGGTGGATGGGGCCGCGGCTGGTTTGCATGGTCACGTTGATGGTCATCGAAAATCCTTCTGGACAGGTACCTCGGCCCTGAAACGGGCCGAATGGCCTGCAAGGATACCGCAGCCATCCGTCCGCATCGGGTGAAACGCACCCGCCGCGCGCGCCCTACAGCAGGTGCAGCCCGCCGTCGCACGCGATCACCGTGCCGGTGGTGAAGCCGTTGCCGACCAGGAAGGCCACCGCCTGGGCGACCTCCTCCGGGCGCCCCACCCGGCCCACCGGCAGGGCCTGCGCCTGCTGGCGGAACACCGCGTCCTTGGCTTCGGCGCCCCGCGCGTCCCACCACGGCGTATCGACCACGCCGGGCGCCACCGCATTCACCCGCAGCGGCGCCAGCTCGCGCGCCAGCACCGGCACCATCGCCTCGATCGCGCCGTTGATGGCGGCCAGCCCGGCCGTGCCCGGGTTCGCCATCCGCGCCGAGACCGAGGTGAGGAAGGTGATGCTGCCGCCCGCGCGCAGCGCCGGCAGCGCGGCCTGCGCGGCCTGGACGTGCGGCCAGAACTTGGCGGCGAAACCGCGCTCCAGCGCCGCCAGGTCCAGCCCGCGGAACGGGCCGCCGCCCTCGCCGCCGCTGAGCGCGACGACCAGGTCGTCGAACACGCCGAGGCGTCCGAAGAAGGCATCCAGTTGCGCCCGGTCGGTGGCGTCGAACGCCTCGCCGCGCAGGTCGCCCGGCAGCGGCTGCAGCGCCGCGGCCAGCCGGGCCGGGTCGCGGCCGGTGGCGACCAGCGCGTGCCCGGCTTCCGCCAGCAGGCGGACGGTGGCCAGCCCCATGCCGGACGAGCCGCCCAGCACCACGATCTTCCTGCGCCCGTCCTGCATGTCCCGACTCCTCTCGAGGCCGCCCGGTGCGGCCGATGCAGGCATCGTGCATGCTTGGCTTCCATCACTCCAATCGTTTGTCGTCATGGACAACATCATCGAACGTGATCTGCGCCGGCTCGACCTCAACCTGCTGCCGGTCTTCCACGCCCTGATGCAGGAACGCCACGTCACGCGGGCGGCGGAGCGGCTGTACCTGGGCCAGCCGGCGGTGAGCGGCGCGCTCAAGCGCCTGCGCGCGGCGTTCGGCGACCCGCTGTTCGTGCGCGGGCGCGCCGGCATGGAGCCGACGCCGCGCGCGCTGGAACTGGCCCGCCAGGTCGACGCCCTGCTGCAGGGCCTGCACGGGGCGCTGACGGCGAACCGCCCGTTCGAGCCGCAGGCTTCCAGCCGCGTGTTCCGCATCGGCAGCAGCGAGGCGGTGGGCGCGGCGCTGTTCCCGCGTCTGGTGCGGCACCTCGCCAGCGAGGCGCCGGGCGTGCGCCTGGTCACCCTGGACACCGACCGCCACCGCGTCGCCGCGATGCTGGAGCGCAACGAGATCGAGCTGGCGCTGGGCATGCACGACGAGGGCCCGGGCTGGCTGCGCCAGCGGCCGCTGTTCGAATGGCGCTTCGTCTGCCTCTACAACGCGGCGCTGATCCGGCCCCGTCGAACGAAGCTGGACCTGCGCGAATTCCTGCGCCACCCGCACCTGCTCACCTCGTTCAAGGGCGAGCTGCACGGCTACATCGACGAAGAGCTGGCGGCGCTCGGCCACGCGCGACGCGTGCTGTTCGCCAACCCGCACTTCGCCACCAACCCGTTCATCGTGCGCGACACCGCCGCCCTGGTCACCGTGCCCGACTACATCGCGCGGATCTGGAGCCGCGACCTGGGGCTCGCCATCAGCCCGCTGCCCTTCCCCCTGCCGGCCCACCGGGTGAGCGCGACATGGAAGGCGTCGATGGACGGCGACGCGGGGCTGCGCTGGCTGGTCGGGACGGTCGCCGGCCTCGGCGCGCCCTGAGCGGCAGGCGCCCTGCGTTCAGCCCGGCACAGGCACAGCCGTGCGCAAACGCGTATAATCGACCGATTCGCCTTTCAAAACCCTGCGCGACGATCTCCGCATCGCCCGAGCCCTGCCTATGTCCATCGAAAACCTGCGCAACATCGCCATCGTCGCCCACGTCGACCACGGCAAGACCACCCTCGTCGACCAGCTGCTGAAGCAGTCCGGCACGCTCTCCGAGCGCACCGTGCTGGCCGAGCGCGTGATGGACTCCAACGACCAGGAAAAGGAACGCGGCATCACCATCCTGGCCAAGAACACCGCCATCACCTGGCAGGGCAACCGCATCAACATCGTCGACACCCCCGGCCACGCCGACTTCGGCGGCGAGGTGGAGCGCGTGCTGTCGATGGTGGACACCGTGCTGATCCTGGTCGACGCGATGGACGGCCCGATGCCGCAGACCCGCTTCGTGACCCAGAAGGCCTTCGCGATGGGCTTCAAGCCGATCGTGGTGATCAACAAGATCGACCGTCCCGGCGCCCGCCCCGAGTGGGTCGTGGAACAGGTCTGGGACCTGTTCGACCGCCTCGGCGCCACGCCGGAGCAGATGGAATTCCCGATCGTCTACGCCTCGGCCCTGAACGGCTACGCCAGCCTCGACGAGAACGTGCGCGAGGGCGACATGACGCCGCTGTACGAGGCGATCATGCAGCACGCGCCCAGGCCCGAGGTCGATCCCGAAGGCCCGTTCCAGATGCGCATCAGCCAGCTCGACTACAACAACTTCGTGGGCGTGATCGGCATCGGCCGCATCCAGCGCGGCACGCTGAAGAAGAACATGCCGGTGGCGGTGATCGACCGCCACGGCAAGAAGCGCCAGGGCAAGGTGCTGCAGGTGCTCGGCTTCATGGGCCTGGAGCGCATCGAGCAGGACAGCGCCGAGGCCGGCGACATCGTCGCCATCTCCGGCATCGCCGAGCTGACCATCTCCGACACCGTGACCGCGCTGGACGCGCCCGAGGCGCTGCCGGCGCTGACGGTGGACGAGCCGACCATCTCGATGACCTTCCAGGTGAACAACTCGCCGTTCGCCGGCAACAAGGACCTCTCCGGCGGCAAGTTCCTCACCAGCCGCCAGCTCAAGGATCGCCTCGACCGCGAGCAGGTGCACAACGTGGCGCTGAAGGTCGAGCAGGGTTCGGACGCGGACAAGTTCCTCGTTTCCGGCCGCGGCGAACTGCACCTGTCGGTGCTGATCGAGAACATGCGCCGCGAAGGCTACGAGCTGGCCGTGTCGCGCCCGGAAGTGATCGTCAAGGAGATCGACGGCCAGAAGATGGAGCCGTTCGAGCAACTGGTCATCGACGTGGAGGAGATCCACCAGGGCCCGGTGATGGAGCGCCTGGGCATCCGCAAGGGCCAGCTCAAGAACATGGAGCCGGACGGCAAGGGCCGCGTGCGGCTGGAGTACATGATCCCGGCGCGGGGCCTGATCGGCTTCCAGAACCAGTTCAAGACCCTTACCCAGGGTTCGGGCCTGCTGTTCCACGTGTTCGACCACTACGGTCCCAAGGAAGAAGGCCAGATCGCCAAGCGCCCCAACGGCGTGATGATCGCCAACGCCGGCGGCACCACGCCCGCCTACTCGCTGGGGCCGCTGCAGGAACGCGGCAAGCTGTTCGCCGCCGAGGGCGACAACGTGTACGAAGGCCAGTTGGTCGGCATCCACGCCAAGGACAACGACCTCACCGTCAACGCGATCAAGCCCAAGCCGCTCACCAACATGCGCGCCTCGGGCAAGGACGACGCGATCCAGCTCACCCCGGCGATCAAGTTCTCGCTGGAGCAGGCGCTGGACTTCATCGACGACGACGAGCTGGTCGAGGTGACGCCGAAGGAAATCCGCCTGCGCAAGAAGCACCTCACCGAGAACGACCGCAAGCGCGCCTCGCGCGGCGGCTGAGCCTCGGCCGGAGCCCCAGGCTGCGATCGACCCGCGCCCGGAATCTCCCAAGGACCGTCATTCCGGCGAAAGCCGGAATCCAGCGCCTCGCCTCTTTCGGTATCCGATGCCCGGCGTTCCGGCCCTCCGCGTCCGGCAACGCAAAGGCACTGGATCCCGGCTTTCGCCAGGATGACGGGCGTGAGGTCCAAGGCTCCCGTGCACGGCAACGAAAAAGCCGCCTCCGGGCGGCTTTTTCGTTGCCCGGAACGCAGCGCTATTTCAATGCCCGGGCCGCCGCCTCGCCGATGCCGCTGCACACCAGGGAGGCGCCATCCGGGCACGACGATGCGGCATGGCTCCCGATGCGCTCCAGGTCGTTCGTATCCAGCGTCGTGTTGACGTGGTCCAGCACGAACCGCTTCAGGGACGGATCGCTTTCGACCAGCCTCGCCAGTGCGGGCAGCGTGTCCCAATGGTCCGCCAGGAGCCGCGCCACCGCTTCGGAACTCCCCTCCGCGATGCTGCCGTGGTCGCAGGAACCATAGGCCCGGGCGTAATCGTGGACGGCATTCCAGTTGTCGAGCGTATCCACCATTTCGTCGGCCGCCTCCGCTTGCGCAGGAGAGCACGCCTTCGCCGGCGCCCCGGCCTGCACGCACCCCGACGCACTGGCGAAGGCGATCAAGACCGGCAAGCCGAATCTAAGGTTGAACAGGGGCGTGTCCTTGCCGGGCACGCCCGGAGTGTGCGGCAGCCTGACTGTTCCGGTTGATCCGGATCAGGGTCGATGGATCGTTTCGAATCGCATCCCCGATGCGTCTCCGCCTCGTCGGTCGTGCGAATGCAACCCATGGTGGGATGCTGCGGGCCAGGCAGGTGCCGAGCATTTGCGCGGCCGGAATGGACACCCACGCCAACATGTCCCGGCACTGCAAAACGGATGATTCCATAGGATCCATAGGGTCCGTTCGGATTCGCCGCATGCGGATGCGGCCTCCCGCTGTCCAGAACCTGATAGCTTCCATTGGCCAGATGCGGCTGGATGGTCGCGTGGCTATCGATGTTGTTGTATGCGGGCCATGTACCCACGACCCGGTCGTTGTTGTCCAGCAAGGTAATCCGGTGCGCGGTGCCATCGAATACGAGCCTGGACATACCTGTCCCCCATCCATCCTGCCGGATCGGCAAGCGACACGATTGCCGCCCGCGAAATCGCCGTCAACCCTTCGGGCGTGATGTTGCTGGCAGGTTCGTGAAACCACCCTCTCGCTGCCAACGGATGGATTATCACCGGTCGAGCCAGCGCAGCCGCAGCGGATTCGCCCAGCGTTGCCGGTAGTCGCCGAGATAGCGTTGCCAGGCGGCGAAGTCCGGCATGTCGCCCTTGGACCAGCCGGCGCCGGAAGCGAAGCGGACGGTGTCGCCGTCGCCGACGTCGAACAGCGCCCATGCCGCGCCGCCGCCTTCGGCGTAACGCGCGGGCTCCTTCGGCGCCACGATCAGGGCGGTTGCGATGCGACCGGCGTCGGCCTTCTGCGGTGTGTCCCACACGGCGATGGAAGCGGCGCCTTCGTGCGCGACGCGCGCGCCGTCGTGCACCGAGACGCCGGCCGCCAGGGTGAGCCGCCGCGCGCCTTCGAGGCGGTAGCTGACGGCCTGCCGGTTCATGTGCGAGCCCGCGTCCAGCGTCACCGCCTTGTGCTCGCGCACGAACACGGCGCCGGCCTTCCACGGCGCGTAGTCCACCTCGAAGCGCAACCGTATCGGCCCCGTCGCGGTGACGAGCACCCGCGCCGGGTTCGCCGAGTACGCGGGCTTGCCGTCCTTCCACGCGGCGGTGCCGCCGGCGCCGGGCGAATGGCCCACCGCGTAGCTGTCCAGGCCCACGCCGTTGTCGACGTGGTACGACAGCGAGGGATCGCCGCGCCGCTGGCTCTCGCGGTCGCGCCGGTACCAGTCCTCGATCACCCGGTGCGGCGGACGCTTGGACCACACGTCGATGCCCGAGGACACCTCGCCCTTGGCCTGCAGGCCGGGGCCGTAGATGCGGTAGGTCACCTGCGCGTTCTCCCAGGCGAAATCGTCGTCGCGCTCGGGCACCTTGCGTGCGTGCAGCGGGTTCGGCGTCGGCGCGGCATCGTCCGCGGCCGGCTCGATCGCCAGCCGGACCGAGGCGCGCGGTGCCATGTCCAGCTGCACCAGCAGCGTGTCGGGCATGCCGCCGTCGTCGGCGTAGCGCTGGACCGGCACGAGGCGGTCGGAGCCGTCCACGCGCGCGGCCAGCCGGCACCCCCGCCACGCCGGCCGCCGCCGGAACAGCTCGGCGAGCGGCACCTCCAGCACTTCGCCAGGCCGGCGGATCGGCAACGTGTTGGCGACCTCGATCCACAGCGGCCCGGTTGCCGCCGCGGTCGCGGGCCGGACGGCACTGGCCGCGGGCAAGGCCGCCAGCAGGACGGCGCAAGCGGCTGCCGCACGCAGGCGTCGCCCTGTCGCTTCGGCACGACCGCGCCCCGCCAAAAAGAAAATATTTGAAAGATTCAAATCCTTCGAATCCTGTTGAGTCTTTACGAAACTGTATCTAAGCTCCCTTGGACCAGCAACACGGGATCCGAGCATGCCGATGCCTTCCACGCCCTCCCCCGCCGTTCGGCTGCGCCGCCTGCTGTGCGCGTTCGCGCTGGCCCTGGCGCTGCTGCCGGCCCTCGCGCTGGCCGAGGACGAGGACCTGCCGCCGGGCGGCGGCGATGCGCCGGCCGCACCCGGGCCGCGCGCCAGCGACCTCTCCGGCGACCTGCGCATCGGCGACATCCGCAAGGCCGCCGGCAAGGTGGCCGCATGGCAGCTCGCGCGGGTGGAACCGCACCCGAGCCTGGACTGGACCTTCGCCCCGCTCTATCTCGGCTTCCTCAGCGCCGGCGACCTGCTGCACGAGCCGCGCTACGAAGCCTACGTGCGCAGCGTCGGCGAACGCTTCGGCTGGGGGCTCGGCCCGCGCGTGCGCCATGCCGACGACCAGGCGGTCGCGCAGTCCTGGCTGCAGCTCCATGCCCGCCACCCCGACCCGGCCATGCTGCAACCTCTGCGGCAGCGCTACGACGCGCAGATGCGGCAGCCGGACGACCCGAAGCGCCCGCTGTGGTGGTGGTGCGACGCGCTGTTCATGGCGCCGCCGGCCTGGGCCGGGCTGGCCGAGGCCACGCACCGGCGCGACTACCTCGACTACATGGACCGCCAGTGGTGGATCACCAGCCGGCTGCTGTACGACGAGCGCGAGCACCTGTTCAGCCGCGACGCCTCCTACCTCGACCGCCGCGAGCGCAACGGCAGCAAGCTGTTCTGGAGCCGCGGCAACGGCTGGGCGCTCGCCGGCCTGGCGCGCGTGCTGGAGCGCATGCCCGCCGACTATCCCGGCCGCGACCGCTACCTGCGGCAGTTCCGCGACATGGCCGCGCGGCTCGCCGCGTTGCAGGGGCGCGACGGCCTGTGGCGGCCGGGCCTGCTCGACGCGGACGGCTACCCGCGGCCGGAAGTGTCCGGTTCGGCCTTCATCGCCTACGCGCTGGCCTGGGGCGTGCACCACCGCGTGCTCGATGCCCGCACCTACCGGCCGGTGATCGGCCGGGCCTGGCGCGGCCTGGTCGGGCAGATCTACGCGGACGGCCGGCTGGGCAACATCCAGCCGATCGGCGCCGCCCCCGGGCAGTACCCGGCCAGCGCCAGCTACGTGTACGGCGTCGGCGCCTTCCTGCTGGCGGCGGGCGAAGTGGCCGCCATCGCCGGCCAGGCGCCGCGGCGATGACCGGGCGGCCGTTCCGCGCACCCGCGCGAAAGCCGGCGTGGCCCCTGGTCGCGCTGCTCGCCGCATGCGTAGTGTCGGCCCCGGCCTGCGCCGCCGACGCGCCGCGCTGGTGGTGCCCGCTGGCCGCGCCCTCCGCGTCGCGCTCCGACGCGGCCATCGCTGATGCGCTGGCGCACCGGCAAGACACGCCCCACCCGATGGCCCGCGTGCACACCCAGGGCACCCTGCCGCACCAGGGCATCCACGACGAAAGCGTGCGCGCCGAACGCGACTGGACGATCGCCCTGGATGCCGCCGTGGCGTGGCGGCGCACCGGCCAGGCCGACCTGCTGCGCCAGGTCGACCGCTACCTGCGCGCCTGGGCCGACGTCTACCGGCCCAGCTTCAACCCGATCGACGAGACCAACCTCGACCAACTGTTCTGGGCCTACGCCTTGACCCACGACGCCCTGGCCCCGGCCACGCGCACGGCGACGGCGCGGCTGATCCGCGCGCTCGGCGAGGGCTACGTCCAGCGCGTGCGGCAGCGCCGCGGCTCCACCTACATCAACGACATCAACAACTGGCAAAGCCACCGGATCAAGCTGATCGCCACCGCCGCTGCCGCGCTGGGCGACCCGGCGATGCTGGCCGCCGCGCGCGAGCTGTTCCTCGCCCAGGTGGCCGCGAACATCCGCGCCGACGGCAGCACGGTGGACTTCGCCCAGCGCGATGCCCTGCATTACGTCACCTACGACCTGCAACCGCTGGTGCAGGCCGCGCTGGCCGCCTCGGCCTATCCCGGCCAGCGCGACTGGATCGATGCGCATCCCGCGGGCGGCGCCTCGCTGGCCGATGCGCTGGCCTGGCTGGCGCCGTACGCCGAGGGCCGGCGCGGCCACCAGGAATTCGTGCACACCGAGGAACCCTTCGACATCGAGCGCCGCCAGGCCGGCCTGAAGGGCTACGACGGCGCCTGGGACCCGCACACCAGCGCCGCGCTGTACGCCTACGCCGCCGTGCTGCTGCCCGCCTACCGCCCGCTGGCCCGGCGGCTCGGCGAAACGCCCGCGGCGCTGCGCGCCTGCGCCGCCGCGGACGCACGCTGAGCGATTCCCCGCGCGCGGGAGATAACTGCAGCGACAACGGAAACGGCGCCTGTGGGCGCCGCTTCCATCGTCCAGCCGGCCGGGAACCTACTTGGTGCGCCGCTCCAGCGTGAAGGCGTCGACCAGCTTGCCGGCGCTGTCGGTCACCCGCACCTTCAGCGTGTGCTCGTCCGCTTCCACGCGCGCCACCTGGTCCTGGCCCACCACCAGGATCGGGAAATCGTTGCCGCGTTCGCCGGGCTTGATGTGCATGAAACGATGCACGTGGCCGGCGATGAACAGGTCGACCTTGGCCTCGTTGGCGAGCCGCGTCCATTCGGCGTTGTCGCCGCCGGTCCAGCCCCAGTTGGGCTGGTGGCCGAGCACCACGGTGAACGGCGCGCTGCGGGTGCGCTCGGCGGCCAGCGCCTGGCCGAAGCGGACCAGGCCCGAGCGGCGGTAGTCGCGCAGGTCGTTGAGGCCGGCGTAGACGTTGGTGTCGTCTGGCTTGTCCTCGCCGGTGTCCACGGCCACGAGGTGCACCGGGCCGGCGTCGCGCTCGAAGTCGAAGCGGTCGTCCTGCGCATGCAGGTAGATGCCGAGCTGGCGGGCGAACGCGCCGCGGTACTCGTGGTTGCCGTGCACGTAGAGCATCGGCAGCGTGCCGCCGAGTTCCTCGGCGGTCGGCCCCAGGAACACGTCCTTGAACTGCTGCTCGCTCACCGCGTAGTTGACCGTGTCGCCCAGGTGCACCACGAAATCCTCCGGCGTCTTGCGGATGTCGGCGAGCAGGGTGCGGATGCGCGGCACTTTCTCGTGGGTGTCGGTGATCGCGGCGAAGCGCGTGCTGGCCTTCGCCGGGTCGAGCGTGGTGAACCGGCCGACCTCGCCCTTCACCGTGTTGCCGCGCTCGGGCCAGTACGGCTTGACCGTCACCACGCGCCGCGACGCCACCTGGTACTGGTAGGTGTGGCCCGGCTTCAGCCCCTCGATCACCACGCGGTGGAAGGTGCCCACGTCCACCAGGCCCTCGTGCTGGGCGACCGCCGTCCGGTCCAGTCCCTGTTCGCCGTAGCGCACGCTGCCGTCGCTGTCGCCGTCGGTCATCCACTCGATCACCACCGAGGTGTCGGACACGTCGAGCAGCAGCGGCGGCATGGTGATCGCCGGGGTGCTGTCCCAGACCTTGTAGGGCGCGTCCGCCTCGTCGTCGTGGAAGGGCTGCCTGGCCTGCTTGGTGGCGGCGGCGGCAGGCAGCGCGAGCAGCAGGCAGGCGAGGGCAAGGGCAAGGCGCGAGGCGAACACGCGCTTCGCCGCGGTGGGCGTGCCTGGCAAATGGAAATCAGACATGGATATCGATCCTCCGGGTGAGGTTGCTTTCGTGGTCGGTGAGAAAGACGGCGTGGCGGCCGCGGTGATGCAGCGGCGGGACGAAGCTCGCCGCCTGGAGGCTGACCTGGCAGACCAGCTCGTCGCGCTCCAGGTGCACCACGCGGATGTGCTGGCGGCGCGCCGGGTCGAGCGCGATCGGGGTTACCGCAAGCTTCGCCGCCGGGCGCGCGTGCAGGGTCTTGTCCAGGGTGATCGGCCAATCGGGATACTGGCCTTGCGGGCCGTCGTCGGGGTCGGCGAAGCGCGGCCAGCAGTGCATCGTCACCTGCTCCCGGCCGGCATCGAAATCGACCACCGCGTAGCCGGTGGCGCGGTCGTACAGCAGGGCCGGCTCGCGCCCGGTCCGCGCCGGGTTGGCGACCGCATGCACGGTCATGCGGTTGCCGAAGCCATCGCGGAAGTCGCCGGTATAGCGCGGCCGGCCGGGCAGCGGCCGGTGCTCCGGGCCGACCGGCGGCCACCAGCGGCGCGGCCAGATGTTGCCCAGCGCCGGGCCGCTGAAGGCGAAGCCGCTGTCGCCGTAGTCGTCCACGCCGTACTGCACCACCGAGGCCATGTGCTGGTCGCCGGTCATGTGCAGGGTGAAGTTCTTGCGCAGCAGGCGCAGCACGTCGTCGCGCCGGTTCTGCGGCCAGCCGTTGCTGTCCATGTCGCGGGTGGGCGCGTCGCCCTGCACGTAGCTGCCCGGCTCGGGGATCGCCAGCTTCGCGGTCACCTCGTCGTCCTTCGCGCCGGCCGGCAGGGTCTGCAGGCAGCAAAGGGGCGTGGCCGAGAGCAGCACCTTGAAGCGGGTGCTTTTCTCCCAGCGGTGGTTCCACCAGCCGAGGAACTGCATCTGCCGCTCGCCCAGCAACTGCGCCTGCAGCCAGTGCGTGCGCGCCGGGTCGTAGTCCGGGTTCTGCGCGTAGCCGTTCCACACCTTGGCCTCGGGCGGCAGGACGTCCTTCGGCACGGACTTGAACTTGCGGTCCTCGACGATGCCGAAGCTGACGCCGGCGTATTCCCAGTGCGTGTAGTAGACGCCGATGCCCTGCCCCACCGGCGCCGGATCGTAGGGATCGGGCATGTGGCTGGTCTGGGTGATCTGGGCCATGTTCACCCAGCCGGCGGGCATCTTGTAGCCGCCCGAATCCTGGATGTCCGCCTCGCTTCCGCGCTCCACCGCCGGCCGGCCGCCGCAGCCCCACAGGTTGCCGTGGTACATGTCGTGGTCGTCGAGCAGGAAGGCCGAGGGCATCGCGCGGAAGACGTCGCGGTAGCTCCAGCCGAACTGGATCCACTTGCGCAGGTAGTCCAGCGTGGACTGTTCCAGCGGGTGCTTCTGGATGCCGAAGCCGCCGTTGGCCTCGTAGAACTGGTCGCCCACGAACAATGCCAGGTCGCCGTGCTGCTTGAGCACGTTCGCCACCACCTCCTCGTCGGGAAAACCGATGTCCCAGTTGCAACTGAACAGCAGCGCGCGCACGCGGCCCTCGCCGGACGGCTCCGCGGCGATGCGGCCGGCGTAGGCGTACTCGCGCTCGCCCGCGTCCTTCAGCGGCAGCGCCAGGCGCACGCGATAGGCGCAGTCGGTGCGCGCATCCCAGCCGGGCACGCGGAAGGCCGCGACCCGCGCCAGCGGATGCGGCACGGCACTGGCCACGCGCTGCCAGCGCCCGTCGCGCTCGATCTCCAGCACGGCGGGCAGCCCGGGCCGGTCGATCGGTGCGAGCTGGGCGGAAAGCTTCAAGGTGCCCGCATGCACCGTGTACTGGGCGAAATAGACCGCGCCGAACGCCTGTTCCGGCCGATGCAGCAGGCGGCCGCCCTCGACCCGGGCCCATGCGAAGGCGACCGTGGATGCGGGCGCCTGCACGTCGCGGGGATGCGCGTGGCTGAGCAGGGCGATGTTGCCCTGCCAGCCCGCATCCTGCGGTTCGGCGCGCAATTCGCCAAGCAACGCGCCGTGGAGGTCGAGCGCCTGCAGCGTCGCCGGCGCGCCGGCCTGCGCATCCACCGCGAGCCGCAGGCGTACCCCGCCGCGCCAGCGCGCCGGATCGATGGCTTCCGCGGCGCGCACGGCGCCGACGAACAGGACGCCGGCGCGGGTGATGCCGACGTCCACGCCCTTGCCGGTGACGATGGCCGAACGGTAGTTGTCGCGGTAGCGCCCCTGCACGCCAAGCCGGAAACCGGCGGCGTCGCGCGCGTCGCCGCCGGCGCCTGCAAAGCGCAGCGACGCTTCGGCGACGAACGGCTGCGCCGCGCCGCCGAGCTGGTGGGTGAGCACATGCACGGTGCGGTCCGGCCCGTCGTGCAGGCAGACCAGTTCGCCGTCGCGGATGCACCAGTCCTGCAGGCGCTGCGCCCACAGGTCCTCGCCCGTCCACGGCATGTCCGGCAGGCGATGCCACTGGCTGGCGAAACGCCCGGCATCGCTCGATAACCCGTCGGCGGGCGGCCCGTGCGCCGTGGCGGAAACCGCCGGGCGCGCCAGCGAAAGCGCGGCCGGGCCGAGCGCCATGCCCTTGAGCAGGTCGCGGCGGCGCATGCCTAGCGCCGCCCCGCCTGCGCGATGAAAGCCGCCGTTGCGCGCGTGGCACCCTCGGCGAATGCCGCCACCGGAAGCACCGGCGCGGGTTGCACGATCCTGTTCACGGCGAAGTCCCCTCCTTCGATCCGCATCCGCTGCCTGCGGCCGTGCCGCCGGACGGCACCTTTCGAATGCCGGCGACGGCTGCCGCCTGCACGGCGCCCGCGGGCGCCGCATCCCCTCGTCCTCCCGGGACGGCATCGCGCCGCCCCGGGAACCCTTCCGATCAGTAGTCGTACGTGATCGAGAAGCGGGCGTAGCGCGGTGCCTGCTTCAGCCGGGGCGTGCCGTACAGCGCATTCGGCGTGCCCGCGGAATCGGCGTAGTAGTTCGGGAAGATGTTGGTCACCACCTGGCTGTTGAACACGTTGAACACGTCCAGGTGCAGCCCCAGCCGGTGCGCGGCGAAGGCCGGCGTGTAGCGCACGCCCATGTCGACCTGGCGGAACCACGGCAGCCGGCCGGTGCTGCCCGGCGGCGACGGCTTGTTGTCGCAGTAGTGGTAGGACGAACCGTAGCCTGCCGGATCCTGGAAGCCCGGGAACAGGCCCAGGCAGACCTTGGGATTGCCGGACTGCAGCCTCACGCTGCCGGACACCATCCACTCCGGGTTGATCTGGTAGTAGCCGAACGCCTTGATCTGGTGGCGATGGTCGTTGCCCTGGTCGCCGTTGCTGTACACCATGATCGGTGCGTTGTCCCAGTCGGCCGATTCCTGCGGGCCGTCGGACTGCACGTCGGACTGGGTCATGCCCTCGGTGTTGCCGTAGCTGCGCGAGAGCACGTAGCTGACCCTGCCGTACCACTTGCCGTCGAACGGATGCTCCAGGAAGCCCTCCAGCGCGTAGTAGTTGCGCCGCAGCTTCGGGAAGCCGATTTCCTTCCGGCTGAGCTTGATGTCGTGGTAGTTGCCCGCGCTGTCCCTCACCACGAAGGTGTTGCCGCTGCCGGCGTTGATCAGGTAGCAGCTGTTGACCGAGCTGACGTCGTAGCCGCGCGCCTTCGCCTCGGCGGTGATCGCGCCCACGGCGCAGAAGTCGTCGATGGCAGAGCGCAGGACGCGGCGGGTGGCCTTGGCGCCGTACACCCAGTTCGGGCCGATCGTCTTGCTGAAGCCGAGCATGTACTCGTCCTGGTACATCGACTTCAGGTTCTTGGCCGTCACCGTCTTGTTGTCCGGCACCTGGCCGAACTTGTTGTTGGCCGACACCGGCGGCGACATCGCGGTCAGGTCGTAGGGCGTGCCGTCGGCGTTGATGCCGCCGTAGGTGAAGTACTGCGTGGTCGACACGCTGCCGCTGCCCGCGCTCAGCGCCGGCTCCAGCGGCGAGGCCAGGAAGTAGCGACCCACGTTGCCGTACACCTTGAAGCTGGAATCGCCGTCCACGTCCCAGGCGAAGCCGAGGCGCGGGGCCCACTGGTTGGTTTGCTTGATGTACGCCTTGCCGACGGCGTTGTAGTTGGTGAACTGGTCGTTGCGCAGGCCCAGCGAGAGCAGCAGCCTGTCGCTGACCTGCCAGTTGTCCTCGAGGTACTGCGCGTGCTCGGTGGTGCGTACGCTGGCGACGCGGTAGAACACGCCCTTGGTCACGTAGTAGCCGTCCTGCCCGTTCGGGAAGTCCGCGGTGGCGCCCACGCCGAGGCCGGTGCTGAGCGGGTTGTTCGGATTGGTCGTGTGGTTGTACGCCCAGGTGTAGCCCGGGCCGGAGCTGCGCCCGCCCTGCTTCAGCGCCGCCGCCGTCAGGTTGTCGATGCCCGCGGTCAGCGTGTGGTCGCCAAGCCGGTACTCCAGGCTCACGCGCAGGTTGGTGGTGCGGTTGCCGCGGCCGGGATCGTTGATCTGGTTGACCGTCTGGTCGTTGTAGCGCGGCGAGCCACCCACGTAGGCCGGGTTCTGGTTGGCGATGCCGGACACGTAGGTCAGGTCGGGGTTGTAGCCCACCGGCTCCTGGAAGGCCGTGGTATGCAGCTTGCCGTACAGGGCGGTCAGGGTGAGGTCGTCGGTGAGGTAGCCGGTGTACTTGGCCGTCCACAGATTGCCGCCGGTCTTGGTGTTCTGCGCATAGCCCACCAGGTCCGTGCGTCGACCGGCCTCGTAGTCGTAGCCGTACAGGTCGGCCGAGTACTCGCGCTTGCTGGACGCGCCGGTCAGCTCGAGGATGTTGCTGTCGTTGATGTTCCAGTCCAGCTTGCCGTACCACTTGGGCATCTTGTAGCGGTACGCCTGGTCCGGGTTGGTGCCGTACGGCCCGACGATGCGTCCTTCCTGCTTGGCCATCTCGGCGGAGGCGAAGAAGAACAGCTTGTCCTTGACCAGCGGGCCGCCCACGTAGGCGTCGTAGGTGGTGACCCAGTGGTTGTTCTTGCTGCTGGGCTGGTACAGCGCGCCGGTCTTGGCGTCGGGCGGCAGGCCGTTGTGGTAGTAGACATTGCCGGGGGCGGCGCGTGCGGCTTCCGGCTCCCAGCTCGCCTGGCCGCCGAAATGCCACTCGTTGCTGCCGCGCTTGCCGACCATGTTGATCACGCCGCCGTCGGAGCGGCCGTACTGCGCGCTGTAGCCGCCGGTGTAGACCTCTTCCTGGTCGATCGAGCCGTACGGCAGGGTCAGGCCGCCCTCCGACTTCAACTGGTCGGTGGTGTTGAAGCCGTTGATGTAGTACGCGTTCTCGTTGGCGCCGGCGCCGCCGAAGCTGGCCAGCGAGCCGCCGGTGGCGGTGGTGAAGCCGCCGGTGTTGTCGGCCACGCCGGGCGCGAGCAGCGCCGCCGCCTCGGCAGTGAAGCCCAGCGGCAGCTTGCGCAGCTGCTCGGCGGTGACCACCGTGCGCGAGTCCACGCTGGTGACGTCGATCTGCGGCAGCGCGTTGGCCGTGACATTGATCCCGGCAAGGTTCTGCGCGCTCACGTTGCCACCCGTCGCTGCTTCCGCATTGAACGACACGTCGGTGGCCTGACCCACCCGCAGGCTCACGTTGCTGCGCGTCTGCGCCACGGCGCCGTTGTGCTTGAGCGTCACCGTGTAGCTGCCCAGCGGCAGCTGGTTCACCGCGTAGCGGCCGCGGCTGTCCACCGGCACCTCGCGCTGCAGGCCGCTGGTGCTCTGCACCGTCACCGTCTCGCCCATGCCCGCAGGCACCTGGCCCACGATGCTGCCGGTGGTGGACTGCGCGTAGGCGCCGCCGCTGGCCAGGCCCANNTCGCGATCAGCAGGCACAGTCTTTTCCTGTTCATCGATTCACGCTCGTACATGTTCACACCTCANCCCCGTTGTTCGGATAAAAAGCCCAGCTAGCCATTCGAAACACCTTGCATCCCTCTCCCACGCCGGCATCGCCGGCAAGCAGCGGCCTCCCCTGGCCGAGCTCTTCAAACGGAACGATCCAGCCGCAGCCATGCGGCGCTGCCGCGCGGCAGCGCCACGCGGCAGTCGCCGTTCGCATCGGCCGCGACGGCGCTGCCGGCGGCAGCGCCGTCGACGCCTTCGAGGACGATGCCGTGGCGGCTCTCCAGCGACGGCGCGGACAACCGCATCAGCCGTCCCGCGCCGTAGCCGCGCAGACCGCTCACCGCCACCGCGGCGTCGCGCGCGGCGTCCTTGTTGACCAGGGCCAGCAGCAGCGCACCGTCGCGCTGCGCGGCATAGGCGGCGAGGTTGGCGCCGCCGGCGTCGAGCCGGCCCGGCAGCATCCGCGCGCCGGCGAACTGCTGCGCCAGGCGCATGCCGTGGTACAGCGGTCGCGGCTGAAAGCCGAGCGCGGCGTCGCCGGCGATCGCCGAGTAGCGCGAGGTGACCGCGTCGCGCCGCGCCGACAGTTCCGCGCCGGTCGCGCCGGCGGCCGCGTCGCGGCCCAGCGAGGCTTCCACCGATTCCAGCGTGCCGCCGTGGAACTGGATGCCGGCCACGCCGCGCTGCGCCAGCGCGAGCATGAAGTCCGCGCCCCACAGCGCCGAGGCGAACACGTTGCTGACGCCGTCGCGGCCGCCGAAGTAGTAGGAGTTAGCCTCGCTGAGATGGAACGGCAGCCGCGCTGCGTCGGCCGCCTGCATGATCTGCCCGACCTCGCCGAGGAATTCGGGATCGCCGCCGAGCAGGTCCGTGATCGAGCCCTTCGGCGCCGCGTCGCGGTAGTAGTGGCGGCTGAGGAAGACATTCTCCCTGCCGTGCCGCCGCGCGTATGCGATCACCCAGTCGGTGTTGGCGCCGCTGTCGGGACCGGCGATGGGCACGCCGGCCGCGCGGATCGCCGCGGCGTACGGCATCCACGCCGCCTCGAAGGCGGCGTAGTCCGCCTCGTAGTTGTTCGCCTCGTTGCCGATCTGGATCGCCAGCAGGCGGTCGCCGACGGCGCGTTGCACGGCCTTGGCCAGTTCCGCCGCCATCGCCGGCACGCCGATCTTCAGGTTCACGCCGAACACCAGCTTCCAGCCGGTGGCGTGCAGGAAGCCGGCCAGCGCCTCGAGCGCCTCGGGCCTGAGCACGAACGGCCGCTGCGGCCCGCCCTTGCGCGTGCGCTGCACCGGCAGCTCACCGCGGTAGCCGCTCCAGATCGTGTAGTCGCTGGTATTGCCGCCGATGCGCAGCACGCCGTGCGGGTTGAGCGCGCGGAACAGTTCCACCAGGGCGTGGTTGTCGGCCGAGAAGAACGCCGGGTCGGCCAGTTGCAGCGTCTCGTAGCTGAACCCGGCAAGCATGTCGCTGACCCTGCGGCCGGGCCGGGCCGTCTCCACCGCGAAGCGGGCCTTTACCGGCGCGGCGGCCGGCACGCGCTCCGCGGCGAAGGCAAGCCCGCCGCAGGTGGCCGCCAGCGGCAGCAGCGCGGCGGCCTTCAGCAGGTTGCGGCGGGTCGCGTCGGCCATGGCTCAGTGCCCCGCCACCGGCGTCAGTTCCAGCGTGAGCACCTCGAACGGTGCCAGTTCGATCGTGCCGGCATGGTCCGCGTCGAGCCGTGCCGGCACCTTGCCGCCGCCGGTCTCCCACACGTCGCGCACGCTGAAGCGGCGCGCGGCATCCGCCGGCAGTTCGAGCTGGCGCTGCAGGTCGAGCACCGCGACCTGCGCCCGCGCGTCGGGATTGCGCAGCGTGACGATCGCCTTCGCCGGCGACCATGCCGCCCAGCCGTACACGTCCAGCCGCCCGGGGTTGCCGCCGATCCAGTGCGTGTCGCGCAACACGTCGGCGTTGGCGCGCGACCACTTCGCCGCGTCGGCCAGCGTGTCCCAGTCCTGCCCGCTCAGCAGCGAGGGCGTGACGTACAGTTCCTGCAACTGGGTGCCGGTGGCGAAATACGAACGCACTTCGTTGGCGAAGTCGTGGCCCGGGTCGGTGTTGAGGTAGCGGTTCTCCTTCGCGTAGATGATGCCGTGGAGCATCAGCGAGTTGATCGGGAACAGCGGCCCCTTGACCACGATGTTGTCGTAGGTCTGCTGGTCGCGGTAGGTGATCCAGCGCTCGCGCGTGCTGCCCACGCCGGTCTCGCTGTCGTCCTCGCCGTCGCGCCAGATCGAATCGGCGTAGCGCAGCCAGAACGGCGACGCCATGGTGCCGGTGGTGAGGTTGATGAAGAGGTCGGGCTTGGCCGCGCGGATGTCCTCGATCAACTGGATCGCCGCGCCGAAGTCGCTGTCGAACACGCTGCCCGGGAACACCTTGTCGGCGTTGCCGGTGCCGTCGAACTTGAACTGGTTGATGCCGTCCTTGCGCACCAGCTCCATCACCGCGTCGTGGAAGCGCTGGTAGTACTTCGGGCCGGACAGCGCCAGGCCGCTGCCCATGATCTCGTAGCCGGCCTTGGCGCCGCGCTCGGCGCGCTCCTTCGCCGGCGGGCCGTAGCCGCCCCATGGCGACAGCCACATGCCCGGCGCCGCGCCGTACTTCGCCGCGGCGTCGCGCAGCGGCACGAAGCCGCGCGGGAAATCCTTGCTGAAATGCCAGCTGCCGCTGCGGTCGTCCCAGCCGTCGTCGAACAGGAACGAATCGAGCTTCACGCCGCGCTTGACGCTCAGCTCCTCGCCGAAGGTGCGGATGCGGTCGAGCGCCTGCGCCTCGGTGTACGGCGTGAAGTAGCCGATGTCGTACCACGAGTTGTAGTGCAGGAACGGCCGGTACGGATGCGCCCGTTCGCGCTCGACGTAGGCGGCGAAGTCGCGCCGCAACTGGTTGCCGTGGGTGGCGCCGACCACCGCCGAATAGGTCACCGACTGGCCCTTGCGCAGCGGCAGCTCGCGGTCGATCCACAGCTTCACCTGGCTGCCGCGCACCTGGCTGTTCGACAGCGGATGCTCGAAGCCGAAATAGTCGCGCCCGGACACCACCGGCGAGCCCGGCACGGTGCCGACCACTTCCGCGTCGGCCGCCTTGGCCTGCAGGAGATCGACCCGCTTGATGCTTTCGTCCTGCTTCAGCGCGGTGACGGTGACGATCTCGCGCAGGTAGTCCGAACCCTCGCGCTGCACCCACTGCCAATCGATGCGGAAGCGGCCGGCGGCGTCGCCGAAGCTGGCCCGCACCGCCTTGCCGGGCAGCCGCTCCGCCGCGCGCGAGGCGCCGGCGTCGGCCTTCAGCGCAACAGTCTCCGGCGGCGCCAGCCATTGCAGGTCCGCCGGCTTGAGCGTGCCGCCGTCGGCCAGCGTCAACTGGAAGGGCGCGACGAGCGGGATCTCGCGGCGGTTGATGCCGTCGACCACCACCATGTCGGCGACGTGGCCGCCGGCGGCGTTCCAGCGCACCGAGACGGCGGCGTTGCCGAACGACGCGGCGCCGTCGGCGAGCGCGCCGCCGCAGGCGGTGGCTGCGGCCAGCGCCAGTGCGGCGCGGACGAGCCGCGAACGGAGCGGCACGCCGCCATGGGCGCGGGCTTGCGGGTGGATCGAGAAAACCATCGGCAGACTTCTCCCGGACGATCCGCGCCGCTCTCCCCGGTGCGGAACTCCTCTGTGGTCGCGGCCGCGCGTCCCTCCCGCAGCCTGTTGTCTCGCTGGCCCGGCAGCCGCCTCGCGGCGGCCGGCCGGGCCTTCGTGTTCAGCCGTCCAGGCGCGCCAGGCGCGCCTGTCCGCGCAGCGCGTCGACGTCGGCGCGCCGCACGTAGCCGGTCTCCAGTTGCATCGCGTTCGCCGCGCCGCAGGCCACGCCCAGCCGCAGCGCCTCGCCCAGCCCGTCGCCGCGCTTCAGGCCCACCGCGACGCCGGCGAGGAAGCAGTCGCCCGAGCCCACCGCGTTGACGCTGTCGTCGATGGCGATCGACGCATGCCACAGCGCGTCGCCGTCGAAGCCGACCGCGCCCAGCGCGCCCAGCGTCACCAGCGGGCGCGCGATGCCGCGCGCGGACAGCGTGCGCACCACCGCCACCGCGTCCTCCACCGTCTCCACCGGGTGGCCGGCCAGCTCGGCGGCCTCGTCGCGGTTGGGCTTCAGCAGGAAGGCGCCGGCTTCCGCCGCGTGGCGAAGCGCCGCGCCGCTGGCATCGACCAGGCACGGCAGCGCCGACTGGTCGATGCCGCGCACCAGTTGCGCGTAGGTATCGTCGGCGAAGCCGCGCGGCAGGCTGCCGGACAGCACCATCGCCTCGCTGCCGTCGGCGCAGCGGCCCAGCAGTTCCAGCAGATGCCTGCGCGCCGGCGCCGCGACCAGCGGGCCGGGATCGAGCATCTCGGTGACGCGCCCGCTGCGCTCGCGCACCGCGATGCAGCTGCGCAGCTCGTCGGCGATCTCCACGCCGTGGAACAGCACGCCGCGCTCGCTGAGCCGGCGCGCGATCAGGTTGCGGTGGATCGCATCGGTGAGGCCGACCAGTTGCACCGGCTCGCCCAGCGCGGCGATGGTCTGCGCCACGTGCAAGCCTTTGCCGCCGGGATACGCCTGCACCTGGCCGGCCCGGCGCACCTCGCCCGGCACCAGCGTATCGATCGACACCAGCCGATCGATCGCGGTGTTGAAGCCGGCCACCGTAATCATGGCGCGCCCGCCAGCAGCGCCTGGATTTCCGCCGCGCCGGCCTGCCCGGTGGTGCCGCCGACGGCGCGGGTGGAAAGGCTGCCGCACGCGCTGCCCCAGCGCATGCACTCGGCCAGCGGCCACTGCCGCAGCCAGGCGTGCAGGAAGCCCGCGTCGAAGGAATCGCCCGCGCCGGTGCTGTCCACCGCATCGACCGCGAACGCCGGGACTTCGCGCAGCTCGCCCGCCTCCAGGCTGGCGCAGCCCGAGCGGCCCAGCTTCGCCACCGTGCGCGTGCGGCCGTTGTCCAGCGCCCGCAGCGCCTCGGCCAGGCTGGCGGCGCCGGTGATCGCCAGCAGTTCCTGCTCGTTCGGCAGGAACACGTCCACTTCGCGCAGGGTGTCGAGCAGGTCGCGCTCCCAGCGCCGCTCGGGGTCGAAGCCCGGATCGAGCGAGGTGCCCAGCCCGGCGGCGCGGGCGCGCGCGAACAACTCGCGCAAGCCCGGGCGCAGCGCCTGCTGCAGGTAGTAGGAGGACACGTGCAGGTGGTCGGCGCCGGCCAGCAGCGCGTCGTCCACCTCATCCGCGCGCAGCGCGGCGATGGCGCCGGGATAGGTCACCAGCGCGCGGTCCTGCGGCGTCGACAGCGATACCGTGATGCCGGTGCGCAGCAAAGCCTCGGGGCGCAGCGAGGCGACGTCGATGCCGGCACCGCGCAGCGCCTCGCGGCAGTAGTCGCCCCAGGTGTCGTTGCCGAGCTTGCCGTGGAACGCCACCGGGTTGCCCAGCCTTGCCAGGCCCATCGCGCAGATCATCGAGGAGCTGCCCGGGGTCATCACGAAATCGTCCGCGATCACCTCCATGCCCGGCGTCGGCGGCGCGTGGCATCCCTTGAACACGAGGTCGACGTTGATCTCGCCGACCACCAAGATGCGTTTCGCGCGCGGCGCCGGCGTCACGTCGCGTCTCCGTGGATGGCGAAGCTCTCCACCACCCGGGTCAGCACGCCCTGCGAAGGCGCGTCCGGCCGGCCGCCCAGGGACAGGCAACGAAAGAACGCCAGCAACTGTGCGACCGCGACGTGCGCGAGCATCGCCGGCACCTCGCCGTGCGCCGCCCCGGCGGGCACCTCGACGACCAGGCCGGCGGGCCCGGCGACGTCGGCGGGAACGCCCTCGCCCACCAGCAGCCGCGGCTTGCCCAGGCCCTTGCGCGACAGCTCGCGCAGCAGGTCGTATTCGTAGGCGCGCACCGCCGGGTCCGGCGACAACAGCGCCACCACCAGGGTGTCCGCGCGCAGGCTGGACATCGGCCCGTGGCGCAGGCCGAGGAAGGTCTCCGCCATCGTGGCGACCTTGCCCCCGGTCATCTCCAGCATCTTCAGCGCACCCTCGCGCGCCGCGCCCAGCGCACCGCCGCTGCCGAGGTAGAGCGCCGCGGCGAAGCCGCCCTGGGCCAGCCGCGCCAGCGCGTCGGTCTGGTGCTCGAACACCTGCTGCACGGCGGCGGCGGCGCGCTCCAGCGTCGCGGCGGACACTTCGCCGGCGCGCCCGAGCAGCAGGCCGGTGCCCGCCAGCAGCAGGTTGGTGAAGCTGCTGGTCATCACCAGGCTGCGGTCGTTGGTGCGCTCGTCCAGCACCAGCACGGTGACGCGCGGGTCGTCGCGGTACTGGGTCGCCAGCCGGCCCTTGGCGTTGCAGGTGATCACCAGGTGGCGCCATGCCGGCGCGTCGCCCAGCAGGCGGCTGACCACGCCGCAGCTCTCCGGGCTGTCGCCCGAGCGGGCCAGCGAGATCAGCAGGCCCGGCCCCGGCGGCAGTACGCTGCGCCAGTGCGTGAGCAGGGTGCCGCCGGCGATCGCCTGCACCGGCAGGCCGAGGCCCGCCTGCAGGCTCGGCGCCAGGCACTCGCCGATGTACATGGAGCTGCCCGAGCCGGTGAGCACGACCTGCGCCGGCGCCGGGTCCAGCACGGCGGCGAGGCGCTGCCGCACCTCGGGGCGCCGCAGCAGCTCCGCCGTGCCGCGCCAGGTCTCCGGCTGCTGCAGGATCTCGCGCAAGGTATCGGCATAGCCGGCGTCCTGCTGCTGCGCGAGCGGACGCGACTGCAGCGCCGCCAGCATCAACGAATCTTTCGTTTGCTTATCAAGTATTGACATTTTGCCCAAATCACTCGAATGTGAAACCATCCGATCACGGATTCCAGGGTATTCGAAATGAAACAAAGCTTACAAGCCCCTTCGAAAACTTCCGAAGCGNCCCGCCTGTGGCGCCTGCTTTATGGCTCGGGCCCGCGTAACGGCAGCCTGCTGGTGCTGCCGCTGGACCAGGGCCTGGAGCACGGCCCGACCGACTTCTTTCCCCATCCGCCGGCCGTCGACCCGAGCTACCAGTTCGAGTTGGCCGAAGCCGGCGGCTTTTCTGCCATCGCGCTGGGCATCGGCCTGGCCGAGAAGTACATGACCGAGCACTGCGGCCGCGTGCCGCTGATCCTCAAGCTCAACGGCAAGACCAACATCCCCAGCGACGCCGAGGCCACCTCGCCGCTGTTCGCCTCGGTGGAGGACGCCGTGCGCCTGGGCGCCGACGCCGTGGGCTACACCATGTACGTGGGTTCGCCGCGCCAGCACGACGAGTTCCGCCAGTTCGAGCAGGTGCGCCGCGACTGCGAACGCTACGGCATGCCGCTGGTGCTGTGGTCGTACCCGCGCGGCAGCGCGGTCAACGCCAGGGGCGGCACCAACACGCTCTACGCGCAGGACTATGCCGCGCGCGTGGCGCTGGAGCTGGGCGCCGACATCGTCAAGCTGCACGAGCCGAACGACAGCGTGGCCAACGTGCCGGCGCCGTACGACAAGCTGCAGGAAGACTCCGCGACGCGCTGCGCCCGCGTGGTCCGCTCGGCCGGCCGCACCATGGTGCTGTTCTCCGGCGGCGAGAAGAACGACGACGACGCGGCAGTGCTGCGCAAGGTGGAGCACTACATGCAGAGCGGCGCCAGCGGCGTGATGTTCGGCCGCAACATGTGGCTGCGCCCGTTCGACCAGGCGGTGGCGCTGACCCGGCAGGTGCACGACATCATGGCGAAGTACCCGCGCTGAGGCCCGCGGCCTTCGCCGCCCCTGCCTCGCCGCCCATCGCCCGTCATTCCTGCGGCTCTAACGGCCGCAGGGCCGGTCAAGCAGAAGGCGCTTTTCAACAGCCGAAGGGCTGGTCATCCAGTGACCTTGGCTCCGGGTAGCCCATGAAAGGCGCACAGGCACTGGATCCCGGCTTTCGCCGGGATGACGGGCGTGCAGGGTTTCCGCAAGAAAAAGTAAGGCCGTACGCGGCTTTCCGCGGCCCACGACGCTTCCCGCGGTGTACTTTGTCCAGCGCAAGAAGCCTCGAACAGGTACTCGCACCATGACCCACCAGAAATCCTGCCTCTGCTGCGCCCCGCCCACCGGGGCCGGCACGGTACGCATCGAGGCCAGCGGCAAGAACCCGCTGCAAACCGCGCCCGACGCCAGCAAGGGCGGGCTGCGCCTGAAGGACTTCCAGCCGCGCAGCATGCTGCGCGTGCCGCAGACCCGCATCGAACAGCCGCGCTTCCCGGTGATCGACGTGCACGCCCACCTCACCTGGTCGAAGAACGTACGCAACGGCGTGTCGGTCGGCGAGGAGATCACCGTGTTCGCCACGCCGGAGGAACTGCTGCCGGTGATGGACCGCAAGGGCGTGCGCACCCTGGTGAACCTCACCGGCGGCACCGGCAAGGGGCTGGAGGAAAGCATCCGCCTGTTCGACCGGGCCGCGCCGGGGCGCTTCCTCACGCTTACCGAACCCTCGTTCGGGCTGTTCCCCGAGCCGGACTATCCGCAGCGCCAGGCCGACGCGATCGCGCACGCGCACCGGGTCGGCGCGCGCGGCCTGAAGCTGCTCAAGACCCTGGGCCTGTACCTGCGCGAGCGCATCGACGAAGGCCCGCTGGTGGGCGTGGACGACCGCCGCTTCGACCCGATGTGGGAAACGTGCGCAGGCCTGGGCATGCCGGTCTTCCTGCACGTCTCCGACCCGGAGGCGTTCTTCCTGCCCACCGACGAGACCAACGAGCGCTACGAGGAGCTGGCCAACCACCCGGACTGGTCGTTCTACGGCCCCGAATTCCCCAGCCACCAGGAGCTGATCGACGCGCGCAACCGCCTCATCGCGCGCCATCCCGGGACCACCTTCGTGCTGCTGCACGTGGGCAACAACGCCGAGAACCTGGCCGCCGTCAGCGACTGCCTGGAACGCTATCCCAACACCCTGGTGGACATCAGCGCGCGCATCGGCGAGCTGGGCCGCCAGCCGCGCATCGCGCAACGCTTCTTCGACCGCTTCCAGGACCGCATCCTGTTCGGCACCGACGCGGTGCCCTCCCCCTACGGCGACGACGTGCCGCAGCAGTTGTTCGGCGACGCGCTGTACGAGATCTACTACCGCTTCCTGGAAACCGAGGACGAATACTTCGACTACGCCCCGGCGCCGACTCCGCCGCAGGGGCGCTGGTCGATCTACGGGCTGGGGTTGTCTGACGCCATTCTCCGCAAGATATATCATGGCAACGCCGCCCGACTCCTAGACCTGCCCCCATGACCAAAGCCACCGCCGCCACGCCCTCGCGCCGCCTGCTGGTCGAGGAACGCCGACGCCTGATCGTCGACTTCGTGGAGGAGCAAGGAAGGGCCACCGTCGAGGAACTCGCCGCCCGGTTCGGCACTTCCGCCGTCACCATCCGCGGCGACCTGGAAGCGCTGGCGCGCAACTCCGCCATCGCGCGCTCCCACGGCGGCGCGCTGCCGGTCAACCCGCCCGCCGCCAGCGACACCCCGCTGAACATCAAGGAGACGCGCTGGCACGCGCAGAAGCTGCGCATCGGCAAGGCCGCGGCCAAGCTGATCCGCGACGGCGAGACCATCATCCTCGACTCCGGCTCCACCACGGTGGAGATCGCGCGGCAGATCCGCCAGATGAAGTTCGAGTCGATCACCGTGATCACCAACGCGCTGAACATCGCGCTGGAGCTGTCCGGCCTGCCGCAGATCCGCGTGATGATGCTGGGCGGCCTGCTGCGCCAGACCTCCTACTCGCTGGTCGGCCCTGACGCCGAGCAGGCGCTGGCCAAGCTGTCCGCCGACCGGCTGTTCCTAGGCGTCGACGGCCTCGACCCGGAAGTCGGCGTGACCACGCCCGACCCGCTGGAGGCTTCGCTCAACACGCTGATGATCCGCGTCTCGCGCGAGACCGTTGCCGTGCTCGACGCCAGCAAGCTCGGCCAGCGCAGCCTCTCGGTGATCACCCCGGTGCAGAACCTGCACGCTGTCATCACCGACACCAGCGCCCCGCCCGAGATGGTCGAGACGCTGCGCGGCGCCGGGGTGAAGGTCAGTTTGGTCTGAGAGCTTGTTTAAAGTCTCCCAGTATCCCTACGAAATCCCCTACGGAGCGTCATCCCAGCGAAAGCTGGGATCCAGTGCCTCTGAGGTTTGAGGGAAGGAGAAAGTCACTGGATTCCTGCCTTCGCAGGAATGACGAGTGGGGGAGCATGAGGGGATTCCAGTCTCCGACAAGGAGACTTCGAACAGGCTCTGCGAGCCGCGCCCATGCGCGGCTTCGACCACGGTCAATCCGCCGTCGATTCACCCTCTGCAGCGTGCAGTCGCTCCCTAGTGAAACCCGCCCCACGCCCTGGCGGATTTCAGCGTGACGCAGCCGGCAACTGCGCCCGCTCCAGCGCCGCGACGTGCCGCTCCAGCCGCGGCCCCAGGTAGCAGTGCGAGCCGCACGGCAGCAGGCCGGCGGCGCCGAAGGCGCGCAGGTACCAGGACGGCGCGCGCGACATGAAGCCTTCGCGGTCGCCGGCCACGTCGTCGCGGCTGGTGAACACTTCCAGGAAGGCGATGCCTTCGAGCATCTCGCCGATGCCGACCAGGCCGGCGCGGATCTCGGCCGGCTTCAGGTAGTGCAGCACGTCGGTGCACACGATCAGGTCGAAGCGCGTGTCGAAGCGCAGATGTTCGAGCTGGCCGAAGCGGGCCAGTCCGACGTTGCGGCTGCGGCCGTAGCGCGCCACCGCGTATTCGCTGGCGTCCAGGCCGCGGTAGTCGATGCCCGGTCGCAGCGCGCGCAGCGGCGCGCGCCAGGTCGCCTCGCCGCAGCCCACGTCGAGCACGTTGCGGATCGGCCGCGCCAGGTAGTACTCCGCCTGCGCCACCGCCATCGCCACCTTGCGCTTCAGTTCCGCCGGCGAACCGACCGCGTGCGCCGGGTCGCGGTACCACTTGTCGAAATAGTCGCGGTCGTAGCGCTTGGCCATGGCATCCTCCGGCAAACGCGCATGGTAACCGCGCACGCGGTTAACGCGGGAAACACCCGCCGCACACGCCGGACGTCGGAGCATGGCGGCACCGCCAGGTCCACGAGGCACGCCATGCCCATGATCCGCATCCGCCTGATCGGCAGCCGCGAAGAAGCCGACACCGTGATCTCCGCCCTGCACGGCATCGACGGGATCGAGCACGTGGAGGAGATCGACGATCTCGTCCCGCAGATGCGCGACGATTCCAGTTCCAGCGAACTGGTGGACGACAGCGAGGGCCACCTCTACACGATCGAGGTGGACGCCCCCGACGACCTGTACGCGGACGCCGTGCGCGGCGTCGCCGAGGTGGAGGCGAACCGGTTGAACGCCGGCATCGAGTTCGTCGAGGACGACTGACCCGCGCAGGCATCCGCGCCCCGTGCGGCTGCTTGCGGCAGGCAGCCGGAGCGCGGGCGTTGCAGGCCCTGCGCCAGGCGTTTCCGGGGCGCCTTCCACGCAAAGGCCCGGCCCGTCGCCGCGCTACCGGCACGAGGCCGGCGGCAGCGTCATCCGACGCGGCGGTAATCGCCGCTCATCAACCGTTCCCACTGCACGCCGCCGTCGAACGAGCAGTCCAGCGTGAGCCGGTACGACGAGGCATCCTGCAGCAGGTAGGTGTGCCGGGTCTGCCCGCGCGGCGAGCTGCGCAGGAACACCAGCCGGTCGCCGTCGCGGTGGCCGGGTGCCGGCCGTTCGGGAACGAAGCCGTAGCTGTCGAACCAGTACAGTGCGTATTCGCCGTCCGCGGCGCCGGCGGCGAGCACCGCATGCGCCTGCAGCGAAGGCTTGCCCTCGCGTTCCTCGCGGTAGTCCTGCAGCAGCACGCGGCCGCCGAGGTCGAGCCGGGCCACCACGTGGCCGACCGCCGGGCCGCCCGCGCCCCAGGGCGTGGTGGCGATCTGTTCGTCGCCACGCCATTCGCCGGCCAGCATCGTCAATAAGTCGTCCGTCGCCACGTCCTAAGCCCTCCGTTCGGTGCCGCGCACCAGCAGGTGCCTGGCGATCTGCCCTTGCAGCCGTCCCAGCCCGCGCACCAGGTGCAACGTGGCGAACAGCAGCACGATGCCGAGTATGCACATCGCCAGCGCGTCGCCCAAGCCGGGCACGTGCTCCCCGAAGCCCCAGTCCACCACGATCTGCCTGCCCACGAACAGGTCGTTCAGCCCCAGGCCGCCGAACGCCATCGCCACCGGCGTTCCCAGCAGGGCCAGCGACACGGCGAGCAGCGACACCGTAGCCGAGAAATAGAAGACGCCCAGCGGCAGCATCAGCAGCATGTACAGCAACGTGCTCCAGCTACGCACGTCGGTGAACATCGCGCCGATGCGCTTGAGCAGCGGCTGCCCCTGCATCGGGTACGGCGGCCGGCGCGGCATGCGCACGCCGAGCATCACCTCGACGATGCGCCCCTCCAGCAGCGACAGCGCGCGCACCGAGCCGAAGAACAGCACGATGAACGGCAGGCCGACGATCAGCACCGACAACCCGGCCGACAGCGAAATGCCGGTCACCGCCCAGGTGAAGTAGAAGATGCCCGTGGCCAGCGCCAGCAGCATGTAGAACAGCGCGCCGTAGGTATGCGGATCGGCGGCGACGCCGAAGAAGCGCCCGGCCAGCGAGCGGCGCCTGGGCACCGGCGGCGGCCGCAGCGCGCGCTGGATGCGGACCTCCTGGTCGCGGTAGATCTCGGCCACCTCGTCGGGTGCGCCGTAGCTGCCGACGACGTGTTCGAGCATCGCCGCCTCGCTGCGCTGCGGCTGTTCGGCCAGCTCGGCGCGCAGGTGCTCCTCGGCGTCGTACAGGGCGTCCTGGATCAGCGCCGGGTCCGCGCCGTGCAGCGCGTCGCGCAACTGCTGGAGATATCCGGCGATCGTGCGTGGGGTGTTCATCACAGCTCTCCCTGTAGGACCTTGTCGACCGAGTCGCGGGTGGCGTTCCAGGCGGCCACCCATTCGCGCAGCACCTCGCGCCCGGGCCGGGTGATGCGGTAGTAGCGGCGCGGCGGCCCGCTCACCGACGGCTCGACCTCGCTGGCGAGCAGGCCTGCCGCCTCAAGGTTGCGCAGTACCGGATAGAGCGCGCTCTGCTTGCCGGCCAGCGCGCCCTCGCCCAGCTCCTCCAGCCGCTTGGCGATCTGGTAGCCGTAGAGCGGCTGGCGCGAGCGCCCGAGCACCGCCAGCAGGACCAGCGAGACGGTGCCGGCGGAAAGCTCTTTCTGGAATTTCTTCAGCAGGCTGGCGGTCTCGTCCACGGGGCTCTCCCGAACGGCTGGATGCTTTCGACTGAACAGTATTGTGAAGTTAGCAATATTGCATGGGTATGAAGTCATGCCGGCAGCGCGATGGGAACGCCGACGCCTGCAAGCCGGAACGCGCCCAGGCATCGGCGGACGAGCGCATGCCCGGCCATGCGGCAGCCATGGCGCCTTGCCTCGCCCGACCGATCGGTTCCGTGCCTGCCGGCTGCGGTCGCTGCACGCACGCCGCAGCCCTCTCCGAGCCTCCGATCTGCGCGCCAAGCCTCGATCCGTCGAGGCATCGACTATGGGTTTGCCCGGAGACATGGCTGGGCAAAGCCTGGGAATCCGAAAAAATCCCATTTCCTATCAATCGGTTGAAAGAAATCGCACGAACCCTCTAGTCACGCCCCTTGCAAGGTGGTTGACTGTCACGCCATTTCAGTTCAAAAATGAGAATGATCGTTCACTCTCAATTCCCCTTCACTCCCCCTTCCCCACGGGGACAAGGCCATCTCATGGACTTCGCACGCACATTCCCGCGCCCGCTGCTGGCGGGCGTACTGGTTTCCGCCGCGCTGGCATTGGCCGCCTGCCGTGCGCCGGCCGGGCAGCCCCAGGGTGGCCCGGCCGAGGTCACCGTGGTCACGCTCAAGCCGCAGCCGGTCACCGTCACCCGCGAACTGCCGGGGCGCACCAGCGCCTTCCTGGTCGCCGAGGTGCGCCCGCAGGTGAACGGCATCGTCAAGCAGCGCCTGTTCACCGAGGGCGCGATGGTGAAGGCGGGTCAGCCTCTCTACCAGTTGGAAGACGCGCAGTACCGCGCCGAGCGCAACAACGCCAAGGCCGCGCTGGCCAAGGCCGAGGCCGCGATGCACACGGCCCAGCTCTACGCCAAACGCACCAGCCAGCTGGCGCGCACCCACGCGGTGAGCAGGCAGGACGACGAGAACGCCACCGCCGCGTGGCGGCAGGCCGAGGCGGACGTGGCCGCGGCGCAGGCATCGATGGAAAGCACCGGGGTCACGCTGGGCTTCGCGCGCATCGTGTCGCCGATCGCCGGGCGCATCGGCAAGTCCAGCGTGACGCAGGGCGCCCTGGTTACGGCCAACCAGGCCGAGCCGATGGCGCGCGTGCAGCAGTTGGACCCGGTGTACGTGGACGTGACCCAGTCCAGCGGCGAGCTGCTGGCGCTGCGCAAGCAGATCGCCGCCGGCGCCCTGAAGGAGGCCGACGGCACCCCGGTGAAGATCCTGCTGGAGGACGGCAGCCGCTATCCGCACGACGGCAAGCTGCAGTTCTCCGACGTCAGCGTGGACCCCACCACGGGCAGCTTCGCGTTGCGCGTGGTGGTGCCCAACCCCGATGACGTGCTGTTGCCGGGCATGTACGTGCGCGCGGTGGTGGACATGGGCACCAACCCGCAGGCGCTGCTGGTGCCGCAGGCGGGCATCGCGCGCGACCCCAAGGGCGGCGCCACCGCGATGGTGGTGGACGGCCAGGGCAAGGCCGCGCTGCGCGAAGTGCAGGTGAGCCGCACCGTCGGCGACCAGTGGCTGGTGGAAGGCGGCCTGGCGGCCGGCGACAAGGTGATCGTGGAAGGGCTGCAGATGATCCAGCCCGGCATGCCGGTGCATGCCAGCGAAGCGGGCGTCCATGGCGCCAAGGCGGCGGGCACGCAGGCAGCCGCGCCCCATTGACGAGTGGATCGGGATGAGAAGTGAGAAACGAGAAGTGAGAAGCGAGTGGAAGCGGAAGGTCTGCGCTTCACCCGTCTCTCGCCTCTCCCCGCGTTCCACTGAAGCCAAAGCAGGCTCTTAGGAATTCCAGACATGGCCAGGTTCTTCATCGATCGCCCCATCTTCGCGTGGGTGATCGCCATCATCGTGATGATGGCAGGCGCGCTCTCGCTGCTGCGCCTGCCGGTGTCGCAGTACCCGGTGATCGCGCCGCCGCAGGTGACGATCAATGCCAGCTACCCCGGCGCCTCGGCGCAGGCGGCGGAAGATTCGGTGACGCAGATCATCGAGCAGAACATGAAGGGCCTGGACGGCCTGCTCTACATGTCCGCCACCAGCGATTCCGACGGCTCGGTGCAGGTGACGCTCACCTTCGAGAACGGCACCGACCCCGACATCGCCCAGGTGCAGGTGCAGAACAAGCTGCAGCTCGCCACGCCGCTGCTGCCGCAGATCGTGCAGCAGCAGGGCATCAACGTGGTCAAGTCCAACTCCGGCTTCCTGATGGTGGTGGGCTTCGTGTCCGAGGACGGCCGCCTCGGCGGCGAGGACATCTCCGACTTCGTCACCGCCAACCTGGTGGACCCGCTCAGCCGCGTGGCCGGGGTGGGCAACATCGAGGTGTTCGGCTCCAAGTACGCCATGCGCATCTGGCTCGACCCGAACAAGCTCGACACCTACAAGCTGACGCCGGCCGAAGTGGCGGCGGCGCTGCGAGCGCAGAACCAGCAGGTGGCGGTGGGCCAGATCGGCGGCAACCCGGCGGTGAAGGGCCAGCAGATCAACGCCACGGTGATCGCGCAGCAGCGCCTGCAGACGCCGGAGCAGTTCCGCGACATCGTGATCCGCAGCAACACCGACGGCTCGGTGCTCACCCTGGGCGACGTGGCGCGCGTGGAACTGGGCCTGCAGGACTACGGCTCGGCCAGCAAGTACAACGGCAAGTCGGCCACCGGCATCGCGATCTCGCTCACCACCGGCGCCAACGCGCTGGCCACGGCCGGGCGCGTGAAGGACGCGCTCAGGCAGATGGAGCCCTCGTTCCCGCGCGGGGTGAAGTCGGTGATCGCGTTCGACACCACGCCCTTCGTGAGGGTGTCGATCGAGGGCGTGATCAAGACCCTGCTCGAGGCGATCGTGCTGGTGTTCCTGGTGATGTACCTGTTCCTGCAGAACTTCCGCGCCACGCTGATCCCCACCATCGCGGTGCCGGTGGTGCTGCTGGGCACGTTCGGCGTGCTGGCCGCCACCGGCTACTCGATCAACATGCTCACCATGTTCGCCATGGTGCTGGCGATCGGCCTGCTGGTGGACGACGCCATCGTGGTGGTGGAGAACGTGGAGCGCGTGATGAGCGAGGAAGGGCTCTCGCCGCTGGAAGCCACGCGCAAGTCGATGTCGCAGATCACCGGCGCGCTGGTGGGCATCGCCCTGGTGCTGTCGGCGGTGTTCGTGCCGATGGCCTTCCTGAGCGGTTCCACCGGCGTGATCTACCGGCAGTTCTCGGTGACCATCGTGTCCTCGATGGCGCTGTCGGTGCTGGTGGCGATCGTGCTGACGCCGGCGCTGTGCGCCACCCTGCTCAAGCCCGTCGCCAAGGGCCACCACGCCTCCGAGCGCGGCTTCTTCGGCTGGTTCAACCGCCGCTTCGACCAGGGCACGCGCAAGTACCAGGGCGCGGTGGGCGCGATCGTCGCGCGGGGCCGGCGCTTCCTGCTGGTGTTCGCGGTCATGAGCGCGGCGATGGTGGCGGTGTTCCTTCGCCTGCCGACCTCGTTCCTGCCGATGGAGGACCAGGGCTTCCTGTTCACCATGGTGCAGGCGCCGGTGGGCGCCACCACCGAGCGCACCGGCCACGTGGTGGACCGCGTGGAGAAGCACTTCATGGCCGACCCGGCGGTGGAATCGCTGTTCTCGGTGCAGGGCTTCAGCTTCGCCGGCGGCGGCCAGAACGCGGCCATGGCCTTCGTGCAGCTGAAGGACTGGAGCCGGCGCCACGGCGGCGACCTCAGCCTGGACGCGGTGACCGGCCGCGCCATGGGCGCGTTCAGCCAGTACAAGGACGCGCTGGTGTTCGCCTTCGCGCCGCCGGCGGTGCCGGAGCTGGGCAACTCGGCCGGCTTCGACTTCTACCTGAAGGACGAGGCCAGCCTGGGCCACGAGGCCCTGGTGGCGGCGCGCAACCAGTTCCTGCAGGCGGCGGCGCAGAGCAAGCTGCTGGCCAACGTGCGCGCCAACGGCCAGGACGACACGCCGCAGTTCCGCATCGACGTGGATTACAGGAAGGCCGCGGCGCAGGGCCTGTCCATCGGCGACCTCAACGACACCTTGTCGATGGCCTGGGGCGGCCAGTACGTCGACGACTTCATGGACCGCGGCCGGGTGAAGCGCGTGTTCGTGCAGGCCGACGCGCCGTTCCGCATGGCGCCGGAGGATTTCGACAGATGGTCGGTGCGCAACGCCAGCGGCGCGATGGTGCCGTTCCGCGCCTTCGCCAGCACGCGCTGGGACTACGGTTCGCCGCGCCTGGAACGCTACAACGGCGCCCCGGCCATGCAGATCAACGGCGAGGCCGCGCCGGGCGTCAGCTCGGGCAGCGCCATGGCCGAGGTCGAGAAGCTGGTGGCGAAGCTGCCGCGCGGCATCGGCATGGAATGGACCGGCCAGTCATACCAGGAGCGCGAGGCCGGCTCGCAGGCGCCGCTGCTGTACACGCTGTCGGTGCTGGTGGTGTTCCTGTGCCTGGCCGCGCTGTACGAGAGCTGGTCGATCCCCACCGCGGTGCTGCTGGTGGCGCCGCTGGGCATCCTCGGCACCGTGACCGCGGCGTATTTCGCCGGGCTGGACCGCGACGTGTATTTCCAGGTGGCGATGCTCACCACGGTAGGCCTGTCGAGCAAGAACGCGATCCTGATCGTGGAGTTCGCCAAGGAGAACCTGGAGAAAGGCATGGAGCTGGTCGCCGCGACGCTGCTGGCGGTACGCATGCGCCTGCGCCCGATCCTGATGACCTCGCTGGCCTTCGGCCTGGGCGTGCTGCCGCTGGCGCTGGCTACCGGCGCCGGCTCGGGCGCGCAGCGCGCCATCGGCACCGGCGTGCTGGGCGGCATGGTCGCCGGCACCGCGCTGGGCGTCTTCTTCGTGCCGCTGTTCTTCGTGACGGTGCAGCGCCTGTTCGGCAGGAAAAACGCGGCCAGGACACCGGCGGCGACGCATGAGTAAGCCGGCCCATGCCGCGGACGGCGCCCTCGGCGGCTGCGCCGGGATCATGCCGACTGGCGCGGCGACGCGGGTGCGCGAGCCGTCGTGCGCTCGTTGCCGCGCCCGGCGCCGCAACCGTCGGGCGCCGATGGATTCGCCGCGCGCGCGGCGACGGCCGGGCGGGATGCGGTTGGCAGAACAGGCCGATCGGGTCACCCTGTGCGGGGTATCCGGCGGAGGGAACGAACGCGCACCATGATCCACGACGAGAAAAGCACCAGGAAGCCCCTGAGCGGGCGCGTCAAGGCCCAGCGCGAACGCATCCTGACCGCCGCGCAGGACTGCTTCGTCAAGCACGGTTTCCACGCCGCGAGCATGGCCAGCATCGCCGAGACGGCCGGGATGAGCGCCGGCCTGATCTATCGCTACTTCCCCAACAAGAGCGCCATCGTGCTGGCCATCATCGAGCGCCAGACCGAGATCGAGCTGGAGGACATGCGCCAGTTCAGCGCCGCGACGGACCCGACCGAGGCGCTGGTCGAAACCTTCGCCGCCTGGAGCCGGCCCGAGCCCGGGATGCGCATCATGAACGCCGCGCTGTTCCTGGAGGCCAGCGCGGAGGCCACCCGCGACGAAGCGGTGGCCAAGGCCATGCAGCAGGTCGACGAGCTGTACTACCACGAACTCCAGTCGCTGATGGCGCGGCCGGCGGCGCAAGGCGGCTTCGGCATGCCGGCCGAAACCGCCCGCCGCCGCTCGCTGGTGCTGCTGTGCCTGGTGGAAGGCCTCGCCGTGCGCGCCACGCGCGACCCGGGCCTCGACCTCGATTGGCTGCGCGCGGCGCTGGGCGAGGTGATGCCGCATCTCGTCGGGAAGTAAGGTCGCAACCTTGCCGCAGGACACGGACCTTCGCCGTCCGCATGGCGAGGTGGCGCAGGCACGGGCTTCGTTCGGCCCGAAGCGGACAGGCTGGCCGAGATTCGCCGCAGACTCTCCCTGGGCATTGTCGATTTCCGGCCGTTTGTTTCGTCGTCAGCGTATTCCCACCCAAAGGATCTCCCATGAAGTACCTCGGCCTGGCCTACTTCACCCCCGAAAGATTCGCCGCGATGGCGCCGGACGACGTCCAGAAACTGGTGAGCCAGTGCCCGGCGCTGGACGAGAAGATGCGCGCCACCGGCAAGGTTCTGGTTTCCGCGTCGCTCGGCGACCTGGACAGCTGGAGGACGCTTCGCCCGCGCGGCGGCAAGACGCGCGTCAGCGACGGGCCCTACACCGAGTCGAAGGAAGTGGTGGGCGGCCTGTTCATCATCGAGGCGGACAACCACGACGAGGCGCTGCGCATCGCATCCATGCACCCGGCAGCCACGCTGGGCGAAGAAGGCGGATGGGCCGTCGAGCTTATCCCCATGGATTTCTACCTGGCCCGGTAAGGGCTTGGACGACCGCCGGAGGATGCCGCGGCGCCCTTTTCCACGAACACCGGCTTCGCAAGCCAGTGCGGCGACGTCCGCTTCTGGCCGGATGTCGTGCTTCGGCAGCCTCAAGTGCGTCGTCGACCTCGACGCGAGGATTACGTACGAGTGGAGTCTCCTGCCCGGCCGGCTTGCCCTTGCTCCATGGCGCATGGGATGCGGACGGCGGCTGATGGAACCGGCTCGTGGCGCTCTCCGAAAGAAGCGGAAACCCGCCTGCGCCATATCGCCGACGGGAGGCAGCCCGACGTGGCGCAGGCAACACGCCCGTCAGCGTGGGCCGGCCGGCACGGCCCGCGCCAACTCCCGTGCGAGGAAACGGGCGGTCCGGCTATCCGGCGCCCGCGCCACCTGTCGAGGGGTACCGGTCGTCACCACGCGACCGCCGGCATCGCCCGCGCCGGGCCCCACGTCGATCACCCGGTCGGCCTGGGCCACCGCGCGCATGTCGTGCTCGATCATCACCACCGTATTGCCGGCATCGACCAGGCGCTGCAGCTGCACCAGCAGCAAGTCGGCATCCGACGCATGCAGCCCGGTGGTCGGCTCGTCGAGCACGTACAGGCTGCGGCCGCGCTGGCTGCGCTGCAGCTCGGTGGCCAGCTTGATGCGCTGCGCTTCGCCGCCGGACAGTTCGGTGGCCGGCTGTCCCAGGCGCAGGTAGCCCAGCTCGCTCATCGCCGCCTGGTCCCTGGCCAGGTCGCCTTCGGTCATGAAGGCGAACTGCAGGATGCCCCGGGGCGCCTGGATCGACAGATGCGGGCGCGCGTGCACTTCGCCCACGGCAGCCGCCCGGTCGGCATGGGCCGGCATGCCATACACGATCGCGGCCGGGGCGGCTTGTGCGGTCGTAGCGGTGTTGGCCGGCTCTTTCATGACGCCCCCGTTTTACTCGCTGTCAGGTGAAGGTGTACGCGCAGACCTTGTTGCCGGCCGGATCGCGCAGGTAGGCCGCATAGGCGCCCGGCAGGTGGCCGCGCGGGCCCGGCCGGCCCTCGTCGCTGCCGCCCGCGGCAAGGCCGGCGGCATGGAAGGCGTCCACGTCGGCAGGCGCAGCGGCGGCAAAGCCTACCGTCATGCCGTTGCCGGCGGGCGCTTCGCCATTGCCGGGGCGGGCGATGATGAAGGCCGGCCTGTCACGGCCGTAAAGCACCCAGCCGTTGCCGAATGGGCCGAGGTTCTTGATGCCGAGGGCACCCAGGGCCGCATCGTAGAACGCGGACGACTGCTGGAGGTCGGCCGCGCCGAGAAAGACGTGCGAGAAGATGCCGTCGCCGGAAATGACGGGAGTGGACATGGAAGTTTTCCTTGAGGTTCGGTGCTGAACGGGTGGGGTGATCGGCAGATCAGTAATGGATCACGCTGCGGATCGACTTGCCTTCGTGCATCAGGTCGAAGGCCGTGTTGATGTCGTCGAGCCCCAGGGTGTGGGTGACGAACGGGGCGAGGTCGATCTCGCCTTTCATCGCGTCCTCCACCATGCCGGGAAGCTGGGTGCGGCCCTTGACCCCGCCAAAGGCCGAACCCTTCCAGACGCGGCCGGTGACCAGCTGGAACGGTCGGGTCGAGATTTCCTTGCCGGCCCCGGCGACGCCGATGACGATCGACTGGCCCCAGCCCCGGTGGGCGGCTTCCAGCGCCGAACGCATGACGTCGACGTTGCCGATGCATTCGAAGGTGTGGTCGACGCCCCAGCCGGTCATCTCGATGAGCACCTCGTGAATCGGCTTTTCGAAGTCCCTGGGATTGAGGCACTCGGTCGCGCCGAACGCGCGGGCCAGCTCGAATTTGGCCGGATTGGTGTCGATCGCGATGATGCGGCCCGCCCTGGCCTGGCGCGCGCCCTGGATCGCGGCGAGGCCGATGCCGCCGAGACCGAAGACGGCCACCGAGTCGCCCGGCTGCACTTTGGCCGTGTTGTGGACGGCGCCGATGCCGGTGGTCACGCCGCAGCCCAGCAGGCAGACATGCTCCGGGTTGGCCTCCGGGTTGATCCTGGCCAGCGAGACCTCGGCGACCACCGTGTATTCGCTGAAGGTGGAGCAGCCCATGTAGTGGAACAGCGGCTGGCCGTTGTACGAAAAGCGCGTCGTTCCGTCGGGCATCAGCCCCTTGCCCTGGGTCGCGCGTACCGCCACGCAAAGGTTGGTCTTGCCGGATTTGCAGAACAGGCACTCGCCGCATTCGGCGGTGTAGAGCGGGATCACGTGGTCGCCCGGCTTCACGCTGGTCACGCCTTCGCCCACTTCCACGACGACACCCGCGCCCTCGTGCCCCAGCACGACCGGGAAGAGGCCCTCGGGATCGTCGCCCGACAGGGTGAAGGCGTCGGTATGGCAGACGCCGGTGTGCGTGATCCGCACGAGCACTTCGCCCTTGCGCGGCGGCGCCACGTCGATCTCGACGATTTCCAGCGGCCTCCCGGGCCCGAAGGCGACAGCGGCACGTGATTTCATGGGGTCGTTTCCTTGCTCGGTGGGTTTCGTGTGCGGGCATTCCGCCATGAACCGAGTCTGGGGAATCGCGCGATCCATGTATATGGAATTGTTGCGACTTCAAAATTCCCATTCGTGGAATAATGTCCGGACATCGGAACGAGCCGCGAGGCGTGTGCCATGAACAAGGAACTCGAACTGCTGCGGGTCTTCCGGGTGACCGCCGAGAGCAGCAGTTTTCGCGAGGCGGCCGTCCGGCTGGGGACGTCCCCCCAGGGCATCACGCGCGCCATCCAGCGCCTGGAGGCGCACTACGGCGAGGTGTTGTTCCATCGAAGCACGCGGCAGGTGCGCATCACGGCCTTCGGCGAAGGCCTGCTGGAACAGGTGCGCCCTGCGCTGGAGCGGTTCGAGGATCTATGGCGGCCCCCCGGCGCCGGTCGGCAGGCTGCCGTGTCCGGCACGGTCCGGGTCACCGCACCGCACAGCCTGGGCACCCGGGCGGTCCTGCCCGCATTGGAACGCGTTGCCGCGCGTCATCCCGGCATCGCGCTGGACGTGCGCCTGTCCGATCGCGTCAGCAATGCGGTCGACGAGGGGATCGACGTCGGGATCAGGGTCGGGTTCATGCGCGACAGCCGCTTCGTTGCGCGCAAGGCGACCGAGATGCGGCTCCCGGTCGTCGCGGCCCCGCGCCTGCTCAAGAAAGTGGGCCTGCCCGACGGGATCGATGCGCTGGCCGGGTTGCCGGTCACCGCCGCCGTGGACATCAATACCGGCCGCCCCTGGCCCTGGCACTTCAAGGCGGGACGCCAGTGGACGCCCGCTTCGCCGGCCTTCGTCGCGGATAACGCGGACATGGAAATGGGGGCCGTGCTGGCCGGGCTCGCCTTCGCCCAGCTGGCCGACTACATGGCGGCGCCCCACATCGCCAGCGGAAAACTCGTGCGGGTGTTGCAGGAGCAGGAGCCGCCGGCGTGGGGGCTCTACGTCTACCGACCCCAGCGCGGCCCCGTGCCAGCCAGGGTCCGGGCCGTATTCGACGAACTGCTTGCCGCCGTCGGATCCCTGCCGGCCTTGCGTTGACACGCCGCAAGATGCTCGAACCGATGATCCCCTTCTGACCGTGGTCTGCCCTCATGTTCACGACCGCAACCGGGGATGATCCGAGGGGTAGAGAGCGACCCAAAGCGGACATGACCGGTCAGCAAGCTCAAGGTCAGGCGAGCACGATCTCCCCCCGCTTCTCGACGAGGAAGTCGAGGAGTGCCCGGACCTTCGACGGCATCTGCTCACGCGTGGGTGCGTACAGATAGAAGCCGGCCTGCGTGTGGGCCCATTCGCGCAGGACGCGTACCAGGCGTCCATCCGCCAGGTATGGATGGATTGCGAGGTCGATGTTCTGGATCAGGCCAAGGTCTTGCAACGCGGCCCGGGTCATGCCCTCATCGTCGTTGGTGGTGAGGTTCCCGCTCACCGCCTGTGTGAAGTGCTGTCCATGTTTGCCGGGCTCGTCGAAATCCCAGTCATGGATCGCGCCACTGCCGGAATAGCGGTAGTTGATGCAGTTATGGCCGGCGAGGTCGCCCGGCGTCTTCGGAACGCCGTGCCGTTCGAAGTAGGCGGGACTTCCCACCACCGCCATCGACAAGGTCGGCGTCACCGGAACGGCGACGACATGGTCGGCCAGGCTGCGCCCCAGGCGGATGCCAGCGTCGCAACCGTCGGCAATGATGTTCGACAACGGCTCGGCCATGACCAGTTCGAGCCTGAGCTTCGGGTAACGCGTGTAGAACTCCGCCAGGCGGGGCTCGATCAAGGCCTTGGCCGCCATGCGCGAGGTGTTGAGCCGGATCAGGCCAGAGGGCTCGCCACTGGCATCTCCCAGGTTTCGGACTGCTTGTTCGATCTCGTCCAGCGTGGGCTGCAGCGTGTCGAACAACTGCTGGCCCGCTTCGGTCAACGACATGTCGCGCGTGGTGCGGTACAGCAGCTTGACGCCGAGTTGCTTTTCCAGCGCCTTGAGGTTCTGCGACAGCGCTGCGCGCGAGATGCCCATCTCATCGGCAGCCCGCGTAAAGCTGCGGTGATGGGCGATATGGGCAAACCACGCCAGGGACGGCAGCAGGGAAGGATTCATGCCTGATTGTAAACACATGCTTATCGCTCATGTGTTCATTGTGGTCTTCTGGATACCCAATTGACGGCGTAACGTCACTCCTGTCCGGCCGGTACCGGCCTCGATCCAGAACAGGAGATCCGCGATGCAAGCCATCACGTTCCGCAACAGCGACATGTACTGGGATATCGCAGCGACCCTGCAATTCCCGCCGGGATTCGACAAGAACAAGAAGTACCCCGCGATCATCAGCGCCCACCCGATCGGCAGTTGCAAGGAGCAGACCTCGGGCAACGTGTACGGCAAGGCGCTGGCCGAGGCAGGTTTCGTCGTCATCGCCTTCGACCGCAGCACCCAGGGCGCCAGCGGCGGCGAGCCGCGCTACATCGAGGATCCGACCTTGGCCGTGGAAGACTTCCGCCACGTCGTCGATTACCTGGTCACCTTGCCCTATGTGGATGAGGACCGTATCGGCGTACTCGGCATCTGCGGTGGCGGTGGCTACGCCATCAACATCACCATGACCGAGCGCCGCATCAAGGCGCTGGCCAGCATCACTGGCGTCAATTTCGGCCGTCTCAGCCGGGAAGGCTTCAGCAACTACGACCCGATCGGCGCGCTCGAAGCCATGGGCAGGCAGCGCACCGCCGAAGCACGGGGCACCGACCTGCAGACGGACCTGTTCGTGCCGGAGTCGATGGATGCCGCGACCAAGGCCGGCATCACCGACATCGACGTGCTGGGTGCCACCGACTACTACCGAAACCGCTGCGTCAACGACGGCGCCGGCACCCGCGCACTGTTCTCGCATCGCGCCGCTTCGATCGGTTGGGATGCCTTCCATCTGGCCGAAACGCTGCTGACCACGCCGATGATCGTGGTCATCGGTGACGAACCCGGTAGTTTCGGCGCCTACCGCGATGGCCAGGAGATTTACGGCCGTGCGGCGTCCAAGCACAAGGAACTGGTGGTGGTGGAAAACACCTCGCACTACGAGCTTTACGACCAGCCCGGCCCGGTCGGCAAGGCGCTGGAGCGTGTGGTGCCGTTCTTCAAGCAGCACCTCGCCGCCTGAACCACGAGCGGAGCCCTTCGATGAGCAAGCATGTATTGATCCTGGGTGCCGGCGGGCAGATTGCCCGCTGGGTGATCCACGCACTGGCGAACGACGCCGCGATCCAGCAGACGCTGTTCCTGCGGCACGCGCGCAAGCTGCACGGCAAGGTGCCGGCGAATGCGCGGGTGGTGGAAGGCGACGCGCTGGACAAGACCGTGCTGGGCCATGCGATGGCGGGACAGGATGTCGTCTACGCCAATCTCACGGGCGACGACATCGACGAACAGGCCAAAGCGGTCGTCGCGGCGATGCGCGCCGCTGGCGTGAGGCGCCTTGTCTTCGTCACCTCGCTCGGCATCTACGACGAACTGCCGGGCAAGTTCCAGGAATGGAACAAGGCGACGATCGGCGAGGAACTCAAGCCGTTTCGGCGCGCCGCCGACGCCATCGAGGCCTCCGGCCTGGACTACACGATCCTGCGCCCGGCCTGGCTGACCGACGAGGACGAGGTGGACTACGAGACCACCGCCAAGGGCGAAACCTTCAAGGGCACCGAGGTTTCGCGCCGCAGCGTGGCCGACCTGATCGCCAAGATCATCGCGACGCCTTCCTTGCATTCGAAAGCCAACCTCGGCATCGACAAACCCGGCACCGATGGCGACAAGCCCTCGTTCTACTGAATCCCATGTCCCAAGCATGCCCACAGGAGACGCACCATGAAATCCGAGAAGATCAACATTCCCAATCGCAACGGCAACGGCATCACGCTATCGGCCGTCATCAACTATCCCGACGGCTTCGATGCGGGCAAACGCTATCCGGCCGTGGTCGTTTCGCACCCGGGCGGCGGCGTGAAGGAACAGACCGCCGGCACCTACGCCAGAAAGCTGGCCGAGCAAGGCTTCGTCACCATCGCCTACGACGCCTCCTACCAGGGCGAGAGCACCGGTGAGCCGCGCCAGCTCGAGAACCCCTACGTCCGCACGGAGGACGTCAGTGCCGTGATCGACTACCTGGACACCCAGCCGTACGTGGACCCGGACAGGATCGGCGCGATGGGTATCTGCGCCGGCGCCGGCTACACCGCCAATGCGGCGATCAACGATCGCCGGATCAAGGCGGTGGGCACGGTCAGCATGGTCAATATCGGCCAGATGTTCCGCAACGGCTGGGAGAACGACATCAAGGATGCCGATGCAATCCCGGTGCGGGACATGGGCTCCGATGCGCGTCGCGCGGCGGCCGACGGCAGCCAGGACGGCATCTTCCCGCTGGCGCCGATGCGCGAGGAGGATGCGCCCAATGCCGAGTTGCGGGAAGCGTGGGAGTACTATCACACCCCGCGTGCGCAATACCCTACCGCGCCGGGCTACATGACCGCGCGCAGCCTGGACCAGATCGTCACCTACGACGCCTACAACAAGGCCGAGGCGTTCTTCACCCCGCCGCTGCTGACGGTGGTGGGCAGCCAGGCCGGCAGCAAGTGGATGAGCGACGATCTCATGCGGCGCGCCGGTACCACGGACAAGCGCCAGTATGTGGTCGAGGGCGCCAACCACATGTCGATGTACGACGGCGAAAGCTACATCAACGAGGCGATCGGGCAACTCGCGCCGTTCTTCAAGAGCAAGATGTGACGCGGAAACGGCTGCGCTGGCGTGGTGCCAGCCTGCTGGTGGTGGCATTGGTTCGTTGGATGTCACGCGCCCATTCCCGCGGTCCGGCTTTGCGCGAGCCGCTCCCGTGTTCTCACGGATGACCGCCGCTCCTGGCCGATCACCGATTGCTCGATGATCGGTCGATCGGGAAATCGAACCTCCGCCCTACGCACTCCCAAGCACATCGTCGACTTCGCCGCTGGGGCGGACGGCGCCCTCAGGCAATGGCCGTCCGATGCCTCAGGCTTCGACCAGGCTGCTGTTCTGGATGTCGGCGATGACCCGGTTGCGCCCGGTCCGCTTGGCCCGGTAGAGCGCGGCGTCCGCTTCGCGGCACAGGCGCTGCAGCCGGTAGCCGGACAGGTCGGTGGAAGCCAGGCCGATGCTGGCGGAAACCGACACGATGCAGCCGTCGCCGTCGATCGGCGTCGCCTCGATCGCCGACCGGATGCGATCGGCGATGATCAGGCCCTCGGTGCGCAGGCAATCGGGCAGCAGGATGCCGAACTCCTCTCCGCCCAGGCGGCCGAACAGGTCGCCGGGGCGCAACTGCTCGCGGCAGACGGCCACGGTGCGCTTGAGCACGGCATCGCCCATGGCGTGGCCGTGGGTGTCGTTGATCAGCTTGAAATGGTCCAGGTCGATGGAGACCAGGCAGGCGTCGCCCTGCTTCTTTTCCAGCAGGCGCAGGGCACGTTCGGCCTCGCCGATGAAGTGCTGGTGGTTGGCGATGCCGGTCAATCCGTCCTGGCAGGACAGCTTCTTGAAGCGCAACTGCGAACGCTTGAGCCGGAACAGCCAGAAGACGATGGAGACCAGGACCACCAGCAGCAGGGCGATATAGAGCCGCCCGGCCTCGATGGCCTTGGTGGCCAGCGCCTGCTGCAGCCGCAGGATGTTGTTCTGCTTGCCCAGCCGCTCCGTCTCGAGCTTCTGCGCGAGCATGTGCTGCTGGGCCACCTCGTAGGCCACCGCGCGGGCGCTGATATCGTTGAGGTAGCCCTTGTCCTGGGTGACGTAGTGCTCGTAGTACGAGAGTGCGGCCGCGGCGTTGCCCTGCTTCTTCTCGACCTGGTACAGCACCTCGTAGGCCACCATCAGCCACTCGCTGATGTCGCCGGGACGGCTCATCGCGATGGCGGCCAGCGCGGCTTTCCTGGCCTCGCCGTCGTTGCCCAGCTTGGCATGGGCCTGCGCACGCTCCGCGCGTTCCGACAGCATGTGCGGATAGTAGCGATTGGCCTGGATGCTCGGCTCGATCCGGTCGAGCAGCGCCAAGGCCCTGGTCGGCTGGTTCTCGTCCAGGTAGAGGCTCGCCAGCACCAGCCGGATGGTATTGGTGATGACCGGCAGGTCGGCCGCCGTGCAGACGCCGATACCTTCCTGCAGCTCCCGGCTGGACGAAGTCAGCCGCTTGCCGTTGTACAACGCCGCGACCTGCAACGAGAGTGGGATGCAGCGCGTCTCGCCGGGGAGGGCGGTCTCTTCCATCATGCGCGCGTACTTGATTGCCAGGTCGGTCTGGCCGGCCAGGTCCAGCATCTGCGACAGGTTCATCAGGACCAGATGGCGCGCGGCCAGATCCTTCAGCGAAGGCAACTCGGCGGCCAGGCGGTTGGCCAGCGCATAGGCTTCCTCGTAGCGCTGGTTGACGCCCAGGTTGGTCAGCATCAGCGCCCTGGCCTTGGCGACCAGGGTGGCCTCGCCGGAATGGTCGATCACCTCGCGCAGCAGGGACTCGGACTTGGTGTAGCTGCCCTCGAACATGCTCTCCCAGGCATCGAGGTAGCGCAGGTGCCACTGCTGGCCCGGCGACAGGCGCGGCGCCTCGCGGTGGATCTGCGCCAGCATCTCGACGAAGCGGGAATGGTCCTTCCGGCTGAGATTTTCCGCCTGCTCAAGGAAGGCGGTCGGATCCGCGACGGGCAAGGCCGCCCGCCCGGCCGGCGCGAACGCGGCCAGGACCATGGCCAGCAGCGCTGGCCATGGCTGGAAGCGGCTTGGCAGCCAGGACATGTCGGTCTCGGCTGCTATCTGGGCGAGGGCTCGCTTCGTCCATGGGCCGGGGGCTCGCCATGCTCCTCGTCCTCGTCCTCATCCTGTTCCGGCTCGTCGTCCTCGTGACCGGGAAACTGCGAAATCTGCGGCGGGTCAAGGGACCGCTGCCCAAGCTCCACGGCCAGCAACGCGCTGTCGCCCTGCGCCACCGCCGAGGCGAGGGCCTCCGAAGCCTGCGCCTGTGCAAGCACGCCGGCCAGTTCCTCGGCCGAGGCATAGCGCAGCGAAGCGTCCCGGCCGATGGCCTCCAGCAGTTCGATCGTGTCCGACATGTACTCCCCCTGTTTTCAATGGTCGTGCAATCGTTGGACGGGGTCCGGCACGTGGGACGGCGTACCGCCGTCCATCCGACCAGAACCGGCAAGGGCCGCCGTCGTCTCGTGCGCAAGGCGTACCGCGTACCGGCCGAAGTCCCCGTCATCCCCTGGGTGTCGCGTGAAACCGCTTTCCCTCCCTATGGTGCCCTGCCTGTCATGCAAAGGCACCTACCCCCTCCAGTCTATCCAAAGCCGCCAGCCGCTCCTGAATGGCTAGATTGGGCCTCAAGGCTTCCGCCGGCGGCAGCACCACCGTTTCCTCGGCGGTGAGCGGAATGTGGGGCAGCTCGCGCAAGGCCACGCGGCGGATGCGCGGCTGCTCGATCGGCAGCGTCGCCCCGCGGTAGACGATCACCTCGTGGTCGAGCGGATAATCCTGGGCCAGCAGGTCCACCAGCACCTGGCGGTAGGCCGGTCCGGTCCGGAGGCGTCCCAGCGAGCGGTCGCCGGCCAGCCCCACCTGCCACAGCACCAGGTAGCCGGCGGTGTCGATGCGGCGCTGGTAGAACAGCAACTGGCTGGCCTCGAAATGCTGGCAGCCGAAACGGCCGGGATCGATCCCCAGGTCGGCGTAGAGGCAGTCCTCGGCGGAAATGCCCGGCTCCATGTGCGCCGGGAACCCTTCCGCACGGGCCAGCTCGACGGCCTTGTGCGGCGACCAGGCGAAGATGCCGGGATGGCCGTAGAACACCCCGCAGACGCGCTTGCCGGCGCGCACTTCGGCCAGCATCAGCCTGACCCACTGCCAGTAGGTCTTCATCCGCGACTTGCCCTCGCGGTAATAGGGCTGGAGGCTGCGCACGTCCGGGTGCATGCGCTGCAGCCACAACTCCACCACGCCGTCGGAAAGCCCGGCGAACACCACGTCCGCCTGCTCGATATGGCTGCGCGCCAGCGGCGTGAGGTGGGAGCCCAGGGTCATGCCCAGGCCGATGCAGGCGAGGCTGCCCCGGTGTCCGGTGTTCGATGTCGCTAGAGATGTGATGTTCATCACACGATAGTAGGGCAATCCGGGAGTCGGACACATGGGTCTCGTGGCGGTCCGGCCCGGCCCCACCCGGGCCATCAATCGCCGCCGCCCGCCGTCGCGTACCGGATCGAACGCCGCATCTCGCCGGTGGCGGCGCGCACCGGCTGATACGCCCCGCGCGGGATCGCCGGCTTGCGCGCAACCGTCCTCGTGACCGGCTGCACGGGTGCGATTTCGCGCGCAACCGTTCTGCTAAGTTTCGGAGCCAGGAGAAACCACCGCCGACCGAAGGGGAACCCATGCGCCGCAACCTCATCGCCCTTGCCCTCGCCGCCAGCCTGCTGGCCCTGCCCGCGCTTGCCGACGAGGCGAAGCCGGCGCCCACGCCCACCGCGAAGGAGCTGCTGGCGAAGTCCGGGCCGTCCGAATGGCGCCGTCCCGACCCGCAGAACCTGTTGCAGATGCAGTTGCCGACCGGCCGCGTGCTGATCGAGTTGGCGCCGGACTACACCCCGCTGCACGCGGCCAACATCCGCACCCTGGTGCATGGGCACTATTTCGACGGCCTGGCCATCATCCGCGTGCAGGACAACTTCGTCACCCAGTGGGGCGACCCGAACGACGACGACAACGGCGACAAGAGCAAGATCAAGCCGCTGGGCAAGGCGAAAAAGACCCTGCCGCCCGAATACACCCGCCCGATCGACCCGAAGCTGCCCTGGACCGCCCTGCCCGACGGCGACGTCTACGCGCCCGAGGTCGGCTTCTCCGGGGGCTTTCCCGCCGCGCGCGACCCGGCCAGCGGGCAGACCTGGCTCACGCACTGCTACGGCGCGGTGGGCGTGGCGCGCGACGTCGGCCCGGAAACCGGCAGCGGCAGCTCGCTGTACGCGGTGATCGGCCAGGCGCCGCGCGGCCTGGACCGCAACCTGGCCATCGCCGGCCGGGTGATCGAGGGCATGGAACTGCTCTCCGGGCTGCCGCGCGGCCCGGCGCCGATGGGCTTCTACGCCAAGCCGCAGCAGCGCGTGGCGATCGAGTCGGTACGCCTCGCCGCCGACCTGCCCGAGGCGCAGCGCGCCAAGGTCGAAGTGCTGCGCACCGACAGCCCGACCTTCGCCGCGCTGATCGAATCCAAGCGCAACCGCCGCGACGACTTCTACCGCAACCCGGCCGGCAAGATCGACCTGTGCAGCATCGCCATCCCGGTGCGCGAGGCGAAATGACCCCTCCCACGCGGCGCGCTGCAGGAATACTTCGCCCGCGACGCCATCGCGCGCGTCCCGGCCTTGCAGAGCGCCTCGCGTGCAGGTGCATGCCGCGAGGCGGCACGCTTTCGCGCGCAGGATGCGCTTCCGGAAGCCGGACGCTCCGGCCGGAACGGCTACTGCCGCTCGCGATACCGGCCGTCGGGCCGGCGCGGCCGTAGCCGTTCCCACGGAACGAGGGCACGGGCCCGCATCTGCGCGCCCGAAACCCGCCCCGCGATACACTGGCCGCCATGCCCTCGCCCCTGCACCTGCTCGCCCGTCCCGCCGTCGAGCCGATCCGGCGCTGGGTGCTCGGCGCCTTTCCACGCGCCGAACAGGGCACGCTCGACTACGACCGGCCCCTGGGCGACCCGGGCCTGTTCGGGCCTGACTGCGCCACCTGGCGCATCCATGCGGATTTCCCCGGCATGCTGGCCGGCGGCCTCGCCGCCCTGATGCTGCAGACCCTGCATCCGCTGGCGCTGGCCGGCGTGTGGGACCACTCCAATTTCCGCGAGGACCTGCTCGGCCGGCTGCGCCGCACCACCACCTTCGTCGGCGCCACCACGTACGCGCCGCGCGCGGCGGCCGAGGCGCTGATCGAGCGCGTGCGCGCGATCCACCGCCAGGTGCGCGGCCACGCCGGGGACGGGCGTCCCTACGCCGCCGACGATCCGGCGCTGCTGGCCTGGGTCCACGTCACCGAGGCCTACAGCTTCCTGCAGGGCTACCGGCGCTACAGCCACCGGCGCCTGCCGGCCGGCGCCGCCGATCGCTACTACGACGAGGTGCGCCGCATCGCCGAGGCGCTGGGCGCGCGGGACGTGCCGCGCTCGGAGGCCGAGGTGGAGGCGTATTTCCAGGCCGTGCGACCGCAGCTCGACTACGGCGAACGCTCGCGCGTGGTGCTCGGCTTCCTCGCCCGCGTGCGCCTGCCGGTGCCGGCCGCCGGCCTGTCGCGCGACGTGTTCCTGCATGCCGGCGCGGCCCTGCTGCCCGACTGGGCCGGGCTGTCGCTGCAGCGCACGCCGCTGCAGCGGCGGCAGGCGCGGCTCGCGTCGCAGGCGCTGTGGGCGATGGCGCCGGCGTTCCGCGCCGCGCTCAGGGACGGCGTGGTCAGCCGCGCCTGCAAACGGGTCGGCGTGCCGATGGACGCGATGCTGCGCTGGCAGCCTCCCGCCGCCGGCTAGAGCCCGTTCGAAATCCCCAGCCCCTCCACGACACGTCATTTCTCCATGGCTCGTCATCCCAGCGGCTTTCAACGGCCGCAGGGCCGGTCAAGCAGGAATCCAGGTGACTCGATCCCGTCATTCCTGCGAAAGCAGGAATCCAGTGACTTGATGCTCCGAAGCTTAACGACGCTGGATGACCAGCCTTTCGGCTGTCGAAAAGCGCCCCAGCTTGACCGGCCCTGCGGCCGTTGAAAGCCGCAGGAATGACGAGGAGGCAGTTGGACCGGCGGAAAGATCGTGGCTCCAGGAGCCTGCCCGTCAACTCCCCGGCATCGTCGCGTCGTACCGTCGCTGCATCTCCGCCGCATCCACTTCCTCGATCGAATGGCCGATCAGCCACTCGTGCCCGAACGGATCGCGCAGCGTGCCGCTGCGCTCGCCGTAGAACGCATCCGCGGCCGGCCGCAGCAGGGTGCCGCCGGCGTCCACCGCCGCGGCCAGCAACGCATCGGCGTCGTCCACGTGCAGGTGGATCGACGCGCTGGCGCCGCCGAGCGTGCGCGGGCCGACGATGCCGCACTCGGGGAATTCGTCCGACAGCATCACCACCGCCGGGCCGATCTCCAGTTCGGCATGGCCGATCCGGCCCGTGCCCGGCTCGTCCAGCCGCAGCCGCACGCGGGCGCCGAACACGCGCCGGTAGTAGTCCACCGCCGCCTTCGCGTCGTGCACGCGCAGGTAGGGGAAGACCTCGTGGATGGTTTGCGGTTCGCGCATCGTGCCGGCTCCGTCGTGGATCGCTTGCCGTCCACGATAGGGCCGCCTTGCGCGGCCGTCTTGTAGAAAACGGACGCGCCGGCGCTCAGGCCGGCGGCTGGGCGGGATCGCCGTCGGCCACCATCACGCGGTCGCGGCCGGCGCGCTTGGCCGCGTACAGCGCCGCGTCGGCGCGCCGCAGCAGCGAGGCCACGTCGCGCTCGCCGGGCGACGCCGCGGCGACCCCGACCGACACGGTCAGCGCCAGCGTCTGCCCGTCGATGGCCAGGCCCATGCCGGCCACCGCGGCCCGGAGCCGCCCGGCCAGCGCCAGCGCCTCGGCCAGGCCGATGCCGGGCGAAAGCACCACGAACTCCTCGCCGCCGATCCGGCCGAACACTTCGCCGCCGTCCAGCGCGCGCTGGATGCTCGCCGTGAACGCGCGCAGCACCTTGTCGCCGCCGCTGTGGCCGAAGCGGTCGTTCACGCTCTTGAAGTGGTCCGCGTCGAGCATCAGCACGCCCAGCGGCCGGCCGTCGCGCGTGGCCTCCTCCAGCAGGCGCTCGGCCGCCTCGACCAGGGCGAGCCGGTTGGCTACGCCGGTCAGCGGGTCGATCCGCGCCAGCGACTTCAGTTCCTTCTGCATGGTCTCGTTGTAGAGCAGCAGGAAGCCGATGCTGGTGAACAGCGGCTGCATCGCGGAGAACATCAGGAAGGCGGTGTTGACGAAGCTGGACGCCAGGAAGCCGCCCGCCGGCCGCGCCGAGAGCAGCGGCTCGGCCAGGCGCCAGCACAGCATCCACATCGCCGTGGTCAGGATCACCAGCAGCACCCGCTTGGCGGACGAACCCCCGCGGCGCAGGCCGTCGCTCAGCGGCAGCAGCATCATGGCTAGGTATGCCAACACCGCCAGCGTGGCGCACAGCACGCGGGCCTGGTAATCGGGGTCCACCACGGCGAACCAGGCGATCGCCAGCCACCCCGCCGCCGCCACCGCCGCCGCCAGCCGCCGGCGCTGGGGCACGCCGAGCAGCATGCGCAGGGCGTGCACCGTCATCGCGTACGACACCAGCATCACCCCGTTCGCCACCAGGATCGACAGCCACTCGCCCACCTGCCCGCGCAGCCCCAGCAGCACCCATGCGGCCGCCTCCAGGCCCAGCGCGACGGCGCGGATGCGCAGGCTGGCCCGCGCCACGCCGGCATAGCTGCCGGTGGAGGTCCACAGCACGATGGCCATCAGCCATGCCTGCACCGCCCCGAGCAGGGCGACGGTGGCCAGATCGATGGACATCGGCACACTCCTCATCATGGGGCCGGGAAAAGCCCCGCTCGAACCGGCAAGCATGCCGCAAACGAGGACCGCACGGCGATCCCGGGCTGCGGCCCACGGCCGCAGCGACCGCCATCCATCGGCCAACGCGGCCGGAACTTGAGCGTTGACAGCGCCCCGCGTTTCGCTACTTTCGCCGGAGGGAACTCTCTGGACGCAGGATGGCTACGCTCATTCCGACCCGAAACAGCTGCCTGCCGCGCATGACCGGCGGCGAGAAGCGCTTCTCCGAACGGCTGGAATCCAAGCTCGAGGACGACTACCTGCTGTGGTACGACGTGCCGATCGGCCTGAAGCAGAGCCGCCCGGATTTCGTGGTGTTCCACCCGCGCCGCGGCCTGCTGGTGCTGGAGGTGAAGGACTGGAAGCCGGAGACGATCCAGGCTGCCGACCGCACCCAGTTCACCATCGTCGACGGCAGCAGCGCCAAGCGGGTCGCCAGCCCGCTGCTGCAGGCACGCATCTATGCCACCGAGGTGTGCGTGGTGCTGGAGCGCGACCCGGCGCTGCGCCACCCGGCCGGCCACCGCCACGCCGGCAAGCTGATGATGCCGTGGGCCTATGGCGTGGTGTTCGCCAACATCAGCCGCAAGCATTTCATCGACGGCGGCCTGGCCGCGGTGATCCCCGACCACCTGGCGATCTGCCGCGACGAGATCTACGACTCGGTCGACGAGGAGGCGTTCCAGGAGCGCCTGTGGGCGATGTTCCCGCAGGTGTTCCCCACCGCGCTCACGCTGCCCCAGATCGACCGCGTGCGCTGGCACCTGTTCCCGGAGCTGCGGGTGGAGCCGGGCTCGGGCCAGTTCGGCTTGTTCCCCGGCGAGCCGGCCGACAGCGTGCGGCCGCTGGAGATCCCCGACCTGGTCAAGGTGATGGACGCGCAGCAGGAGCAACTGGCGCGCTCGCTCGGCGACGGCCACCGGCTGATCCACGGCGTGGCCGGCTCGGGCAAGACGATGATCCTGGGCTTCCGCGCGCTGCAACTGGCGCGCGAGCTGGCCAAGCCGGTGCTGGTGCTCTGCTACAACAAGACGCTGGCGGCGCGGCTGGAACAACTGATCGGCGAGCGCGGCCTGTCCGACAAGGTGCAGGTCTACAACTTCCATCGCTGGTGCCGGCAGATGCTGGTGGCCTACAACGTCGAGCTGCCGGCCAAGGGCAGCGAAGGCTTCTTCGAGCAGATGGTCGAGCGCGTGATCGCCGGCGTTGACCGCGGCCAGATCCCGCGCTTCCAGTACGGCGCCGTGCTGGTGGACGAGGGCCACGACTTCGAGCCGGACTGGTACAAGCTGATCGTGCAGATGGTCGACCCCAGCACCAACTCGCTGCTGGTGCTGTACGACGACGCGCAGAACATCTACGGCAAGCAGGACCGGCGCAAGTTCACCTGGAAGGAACTGGGCGTGCAGGCGCAGGGCCGCACCACCATCCTCAAGCTCAACTACCGCAACACGCTGGAGATCCTCGCCGTCGCGCGCGGCTTCGCCAGCGACCTGCTCATCGAGCAGGCCGGCGAGGAGGACGGCGTGCCGCTGGTCGCGCCCGAGAGCGCCGGCCGCCGCGGCGCCGTGCCCGAGCTGATCCGCACCGACACCGCCCCTGCCCAGCTCGACACGCTGATCCAGCAACTGCGCGACGAAGCCGCGCGCGGCCGTCCCTGGGGCGACATGGCGGTGATCTTCCGCAACCAGTGGGAGGGCGAGAAGCTGCAGCAGGCGCTGGAGCGCGTCGGCATCCCCAGCAGCCTCGCCGAGGGCGCCGGCAAGCGTGCCCTGTACGTGGTCAGGGACAGCGTGAAGCTGCTCACCATGCATTCCTGCAAGGGCCTGGAATTCCCGTTCGTGATCATTCCCGGCCTCGGCTCGCTGCCCAAGGACGGCAAGGACGAAGCCGAGGAGGCGCGCCTGCTCTACGTCGCCATGACCCGCGCCACCGAGCGCCTGCTGCTGATCCACCACGATGACTCGGTGTTCTCCAAGCGCATCCGCGACTCGATCAACGAGGTGCAGGGGCAACTGGCAATTACGGGTTGAAGCAGCGGGCTAGCACGCACGTCCGCAAGCGCCGCGCATGCCCTTGCGGCCGTTATGCGGCCGCCATTCCCTTAAGGCCGCTTCTCTCTGCCATGCCGCTGAAACCGCGCGAAAGGTGCCGTACTGCTCGACTGCGGCCGCCCGACGCGCTTCGACTTTTCGGCAAGCGCCCCTTTTCAACCCAAAACCAGGCTTAGCCGCACCTTTTTGCCATGACATGATTGACACCACAACCGACTGTGGCTAGCGTCAAACGTCGCGTATCGGTGAATACATACTGAGCCAGAATCGTATGAACATGCGCACTTGGTTGTCTGAGCCATGCGTGCCGAAAGCGGGACGGCCCACTATTCCGCTCATGAAAGAAAAGGAGTTCCGTGATGGAAAGAAAGCACGAGGAAACGGCAGTTGTGCGTCCCTTTGGCCGCTTGGTAGCCACGGAAATTTCGGCGCCTGGCATCACTCCCGACAAAAAGGGGCAGTTCCTGTCCCACACTTCGGGCTCTGCCTGGAATGACGCCCCGGACCCGACCGACTTAGGTCCTTTCTGAAACGATCGATAGGATGAAAGCCGCCCATGAAACCATGGGCGGCTTTTTTGAGGGGAACGGTATGGAATCGCCTGTATATATTCTCGCGGAGTGGAACGAGCCCCATTCGGCAGCATTGAAATGGGCGCTCGAGAAAAACAAAATTCCCGTAGCGATCGCCCCGGATTTCAGCGGCCTGGCTTCCCGTTTTACCGCACAGGTGGACAATGCCGGTGTCTCCTTCCGCATGACCACGGCTCTCCACGAGGAAAATCGGGCGCGGTCGGTCTGGTTCAGGCGTCCGGCGGAGCCGCAACCCAGCCACTGCCTGGATGCCGACAAGCAATTCGTTCAGCGGCAATGGACGTATTTCCAGAAAAACCTTTTCCATCTCAACGACAGCATTATCCCGGCGCTATGGGCAAACCGGCCCGGCGCCGCCATTGCGGCCGAAAGCAAGTTGCTGCAGTTGCAGATAGCGCATGCCTTGGACATGAACATTCCGGAACTCGTGGTGACGAATCACGCCGCGGACGTTCGCCGGATCATAAAGAAGTATGGCAAGGTCATTTTCAAGACATTCCATCCGCATAGCTGGCAGAGCGCATCGAATGGGAACATCTACGACATCGGGGTTGCGTTGCTCGATGCCGACAGCGAGTTGCCCGAGGAATCCATCGCGGTCTGTCCGGGGATTTTCCAGCGATACATAGAGAAGGCGTTCGACATCAGGGTCACCGTCATCGGCCAGCATATGTTTGCCGTGCGCATCCTGAAGCAATCCGGCGACGCCTATTTGGACTGGCGGCAACACGTTCTCGGCAAAGAGGCCGTCATGGCCGCGGTTCAACTTCCGTCGGAATGGGAGGCCAAGATCAGGGCCTTGATGAATCGCCTGGGCATTGTCATCGGATGCGTCGATCTCGTGGTCGACGGCGATGGCAACATGTTCTTCCTTGAAATAAACCAGGCAGGCCAATTCCTGTTCGTCGAGGAAAAACTGCCGGATGTGCCCCTGCTGCGGGCAATGACGGCCATGCTGGCGTCCGGCCGTCACGACTATTCGCTGACGGACTCACTGGACGTACGCTTCCCGGATTACAAATCGTCTGACGCGTACGAACGGGTCATGGAATCCTATGCCGACAGCCCGCTGATCGTATCCCTGGAAGAATAGCGAAGTGCAGGGCAACTGGAACCGGCACGCCCCACCCGACGTTGCCGCAGCCATGCATCGGGCGCAATTCAAGCATTCGCCGTAATGCAGGCGCCTTCTCATACCGCACCACTTCGAGCGGGGAGATTCCCCCCGGCGCGTCAGGCGCGCCCACGACGGTGCCGGCGAGGCCGCTATGCGTGCTCTTCGTGGAAGCTGTTTGCGATCTCCCCATGCTCACTCGCAGGGTACGTCGGCACGCCAGTCCCGCCAGCGGGATCGCCGCGTGCGCATCCTGCCAGCCGTCACACCATGTTCGGCGTGGCGAAGCCTCAGGAAGCTTCCAGCTTGCGCTTGAGCGCATCCGCTTCCTGCTCGATATAGCGCTGGACGGTTCCGCCGAACAGGCGGCCGACGACGACACCGAGCCAGCCCGAAAAACGGAACTGCAGCAGCACGCGCGATTGCGTGGACGACACCACGTCGATCTCGTGCTCGGCGACCATCCGCATGCCCGTCGAACGCGCCTCCCAGACGAAGCGCCGCGGCGGATCGAGCGTCGTCACCACCCAGGTCGCAGGCCGCAATCCCGGCTGGCGCACCACGAAGCGCGCGCCGGGCCTCAGCACCGGACCGTCCAGCGCATCGACCGATGTCACGGCAGGCAGCCATTCGGCCCAGGCGGAGACATCGGAGAGCAGCGACCACACGGCATCAACCGGTGCGTCGATCGGCAGGGACGTTGCATAAGCGGGCACGGCACTATCCTCCGTTACGGCATTTCTGAACGGCGCCGTCCGCATCCCGACCGGCTGCCGCAGGTGCCAATCGTGCCCGATCGGCAGCGGTCCGGCCATGCTGGTGCCACGACATGCGAACCGCATTCCACAGGAGCAGCAGCCCGCGTCACCGTCGCCGCCCGCAGGCTTGCGTCGACGCCACAGCGACGCCATGTTGTGCGATGCATATAGCCCCGGCCCGGCTCCGCCAACCATGCGAGGAAGCGCCATGACCACCTTCGACCTCACCCCGCCCTCCGACGCCCAGCGCGCCTCGATCACCGCCGGCCTGGCGCCCGACGAGCGCCGCGTCCTGCTGCAGCACGGCACCGAGGCGGGATTCTGCGGCGTGTTCCTGGACAACAAGAAGCACGGCGTCTACGCCTGCCGCTTCTGCGGGCTGCCGCTGTTCCGCTCCGGCGCGAAGTTCGACTCGGGCACCGGCTGGCCCAGCTTCTTCGAGCCGTACGACGCGGCGCATGTGCGCTACATCCGCGACACCAGCCACGGCATGATCCGCACCGAGGAAGTCTGCGCGCGTTGCGGCAGCCACCTTGGCCACGTCTTTCCCGACGGCCCGCCGCCCACCGGCAACCGCCATTGCCTGAACTCGGTCTCGCTGTCCTTCACCGAGGACGGCGACGACCTGCCCGACGTGCTCGGGCGCGGCGCGCCGGAAGGACGGCCGGATGCCGGCGGCTGAGCAGGTGCCCCGGCACGACGCGGCCGAGGCGCTGATCGTCGTCGTCGCACAGCGCGCCTTCATGGCCGGCGACGGCGCGGTACCCGAGCGCGACCGGCTCGAACGCGCCCTGCGCATGCTGCTCGGGCGCGCCCGCGAGGCCGGCGCACCCGTGGTCTTCCTGCAGAACGACGGCCTGCCCGGTGCCGCCGACGCGCCGGGCCAGGCCGGCTGGGAGCTGTTCCTGCCGCCGACCGACGGCGAACGGGTGATCCGCAAGACGCAGGACGACGGTTTCGAGGGCACCGGCCTCGACGCCTGCCTCGCGGCCCTGGGTGTGCGACGGCTCGCGCTGTGCGGCCTGCTGTCGGAGATGTGCCTGGCCGCCACCGCGCGCGCCGCGATGGCGCGCGGGTACGCCGTGCTGCTGCCCCACGACGGCCACGCCACCTACGACGTCCCGGCCGGCCCGGGCGGCTCTCCCGTCGTTCCGGCGCGCCTCGCGGCACGGGCGGCGGAATGGTCGCTGTGCGACGGGATCGAGATCCCGCCTTCGGCGGCCGACGTGCGCTTTTCCGGCCGCGCCGGACGCTGAGGAGCGATCCCCGGCACGCCCTGACCGGGCGCGACCATGCCTTCCTGCACAGTCCGCCCCGCGCGGCGCGAGCTAGGCTCGGGATTTATCCCGCGAGGAAACCCCACGTGCGCAAAGCCCTGCCTTCCGCCCTGCTCGCCATGCTGCTGCTCGGCGGCCTGCACGCCCCGGCCCACGCGGCCGACAAGCCGGCAAAGGAAGCCGGCCAGACCGCCGATGCGATGGCCGACAAGAACTTCCATCTGCCGCCGTTCCCGGCCGACGCCCACGTCGCGCAGACCGCCACGGTGGACGGCAGGACGCTGAAGTACACGGTCACGGTGGGTTCGCTGCCGGTGCGCAACGAACAGGGCGAGGTGACCGGCGAGGTGGTGTTCACCGCTTACACCATGGCCGGCAAGGACCGGCCGGTGACGTTCGCGCTGAACGGCGGGCCGGGCGCGTCGTCGGTCTATCTCAACTTCGGCGCGATCGGTCCGAAGCGGGTGAACTTCGGCGTGGAGGGCGCCAACCCGTCCGACCCGGCCACCCTGCGCGACAACCCGGGCACCTGGCTGGGCTTCACCGACCTGGTCTTCATCGACCCCGTCGGCACCGGCTACAGCCGTGCGCTGGTGGCCGACAAGGAAGCCACCAAGCTGTTCTACAGCACCGACAACGACATCAAGTACCTCTCGCGCATCGTCTACGACTGGCTGGTGAAGAACGGCCGCATGGCCTCGCGCAAGTACCTGGTGGGCGAGAGCTACGGCGGCTTCCGCGGCCCGCGCATCACCGACTACCTGCAGACCCAGCTCGGCGTCGCGCTGAACGGCGTGGTGCTGGTGTCGCCCTATCTCAACCCGGCCGCCTCCGACAACGAGAACGTGTCGCCGCTGCCGTGGATGCTGACCCTGCCCTCGATCGCCGCGGCGCACCTGGAGCGCCAGCACCGGCTCACCCCCGAGGCGATGAAGCCGATCGTCGAGTACACCCGCGGCGAGTACGCCAGCGACCTGATGCGCGGCCGCTCCGATCCGCAGGCCACCGCGCGCGTGGTGAAGAAAGTGACCGAGCTGACCGGGCTGGACCCGGTCTTCGTGCAGCGCTCCGGCGGCCGCCTGGAGACCCAGGCCTACCTGCGCGAGGTGTACCGTGCCGAAGGCAAGCTGGGCAGCCGCTACGATTCCAATGTCACCGCGTGGGACCCGTTCCCGTACGCCCCGCGCCAGCGCACCGGCGACCCGATCCTCAACGGCATCATCGCGCCCACCACCACCGCCATGGTGGACTTCGTCACCCGCACGGTGGGGTGGAAATACGGCGGCCGCTACAACGCGCTCAGCTACGACGTGAACAAGCTGTGGCACGAGGACGAGGATGCCAACCAGGGCTCCGTCTCGCAACTGCGCGAGTCGGTGGCGAACGACCCGGGCCTGCGCGTGCTGATCGCGCACGGCTGGGACGACCTGTCCTGCCCGTTCATGGCCTCGGTGCTGATCGTCGACCAGATGCCGGCAATGGGCGATCCCACCCGCGTGCAGGTGAAGAACTACGCCGGCGGCCACATGTTCTACGCCCGCCCGGACAGCCAGGCGGAACTGCGCAGGGATGTGATGGCGCTTTACGGCGCGAAGTAGGCGGCGACCTTCCGTGCCGGTGCGCGAATCCGCGCATCGGCCACCCGCCCCGTCGCCGCCGCTCAGGCGCACCGCGTTCCCGGCCACCAGCCGCGGCCGAGGCGCGCGTAGCGGTCCGCCGCGCGCTCGAACGGATTGCGCACGCCGACGCCGCCGCAGCACAGGTACAGCGGCAGGAACAGCGGCCCGAGCAGCATGTACTGGTAGACGTGGGCGCGCTCGTGCGCGGCCAGCGAGACCGGCGGCTCGGCGCCGCGGCCGGCACGATGCGCGTAGGTGAGGCAGGGCACGTCCAGCTCGCGGCCGGTATGCAGGATCACGTTGCCGAGGGTCAACGCGCCGCCCCGGCCCCACGGCCAGCACCGCACCACCAGGGCAAGCTCGCGCCGCTGCCAGCGCATGCGCGCGCCGAAGGCGAGGCCGATGGCGCCCACCAGCAGGCCGAGCACGCTGTTGGGCAGCGTCCATGCCATGCCGAGCGCGAGCCCGGCGCGCGACAACGCGCGCCGCGCGGATGCGCGGGCTCCGTGCGGCCGGATTCCATGCGGTCGGGACGAGGCATCGTCGGTCATGGGTTTCGCCAGGTCGTCTTGGGTTCGCGGGCGGCCGCCGCCATCTTGGCCCCAATGGCGCCACGGCGCCGCTTCCATCCCAGGAGTCTGCCATGAGTACGCCGATGGCCATCCCCTGCCCGCATTGCGGCGCGCTCAACCGCGTGCCGGCCGAACGCCTGGATGAACGGCCCGGTTGCGGGCGCTGCAAGCAGGCGTTGTTCGCCGGGCATCCCGCCGAGCTGACCGCGGCGAACTTCGATGCCGTCGCCGGACGCGGCGACCTGCCGGTGCTGGTGGATTTCTGGGCGCCCTGGTGCGGCCCCTGCCGCGGCTTCGCGCCGGTGTTCGCGCAGGCCGCGCGCGACTACGAGCCGCGGCTGCGGCTGGCGAAGGTGGACACCGATGCGCAACCTGCGCTGGCGCAGCGCTTCGGCATCCGCAGCATCCCGACCCTGATCCTGCTGCGCGGCGGACGCGAGATCGCGCGGCAGCCGGGCGCGCTCAGCGCGGCGCAACTGCAGCAGTTCGTGCAGGCTGCGCTGGCCGGCTAGGGCTGCTGCTTCCGTTGCCCGCGCGCGGCGATGCGCGTGGCTACGCCGGTCACCCGGCTCAGCGGCCTCCCTTCAGCCGCAAAGCCAACGCGGTTGCCGACCAGACGACGGCCACGAAATCAGCCCCTGCAATAGGATCACGAGCCGGGGCGGCGCATGACCATGCGTGTGCAAGGGTATGCCGTAACCGAGCCCTGACGCGGGAGCCGCAGGCAAGGTCGCGCCAAATTCGTCCCCGTGTTGCCCAGAGCATGAACCTGCCCCTTCCACTTCCGGGCGATGTTCAGCTCCAGCCAAACCCGCCGCTTCACGAACTGCACGAAAGCATCGAGCAGCCCGGCTTCTCGCGCGCCCAGTCTGGCCGCCGGCGCGCGTACTGCTCGCGGCCGGGCTGGTCGTCGTAGGGGCGGCGCATCACGTCGAGCAATTCCGAAATGCCGCCGGCATCGCCCTGCGCGGCCCGGTCGATGGCCTCCTGCGCGAGATAGTTGCGCAGCACGTAGCGCGGGTTGGCCGCGCGCATCTTCGCGCGCCGCTGCGCCGGCGCCAGCGGGTCGTCGGCCAGCCGCGTGGCGTAGCGTTGCAACCAGTCGCGCAGGGCCGGTTCCACCGCGTTGCGCCGTTCCTCGTCGTAGAACGCCTCGCCGAAGAGATCGGGCGACAGCGTGCCGGCCTCGGCGTCGGACAACGCGCGGAAGGTCAGTGTCATGTCCATCGTACCGTCGCGCATCGCGGCATGCAGCGATTCCATCAAGGCCGTGTCGTCGTCCCGGCATTCGGCCAGCCCCAGCTTGGCGGCGGTGGTCGCGCGGTCGGCCTCGGCGTAGGCGGCGGCATAGCGGTCTAGCCCGGCCTGGAGAGCCCCGGTGTCGCCGAACAGCGGCACCAACGCGCCGGCCAGCCGGCCGAGGTTCCACCACGCCACGTTCGGCTGCTGGCCGAAGCGGTAGCGCCGGCGCAGTGCATCGGTGGTGTTCGGCGTCCAGTCCGGATCGAAGTCGTCGATCCACCCATACGGCCCGTAGTCGAGCGTGAGGCCGAGGATCGACATGTTGTCCGTGTTCATCACGCCATGCACGAAACCCACCCGCATCCAGTGCGCAACCGTCCGCGCGGTGCGCTCGCAGACCTGGCCGAACCACTCGGCGTAGCGCGCCTCGCCGCTGCCGCCCAGCTCGGGGAAATCGCGGCGGATGGTGAAGTCCGCCAACTGGCGCAGCAGCGGGACGTCGTTGCGCGAGAACGGCAGCTCGAAGTTGCCGAAGCGGATGAACGACGGCGCCGCGCGGCAGACGATCGCACCCGGCTCGTCCTGCGGATGGCCGTCGTAGAACATGTCGCGCACCACCGTGTCGCCGGTGCCCACCAGGCTCAAGGCGCGCGTGGTGGGCACGCCGAGATGGTGCATCGCCTCGCTGCACAGGAACTCGCGGATCGACGAGCGCAGCACCGCGCGGCCGTCGGCTCCGCGCGAGTACGGCGTGGGCCCGGCGCCCTTCAACTGCAATTCCCAGCGCCCGCCCTGCGCGTCGATGGCCTCGCCCAGCGAGATCGCCCGCCCGTCGCCGAGCTGGCCGGCCCAATGGCCGAACTGGTGGCCGCCGTAGTTGGCCGCCCATGGCTGCATGCCATCGAGCAGGCGGTTGCCGCCGAACACCTCGGCGAATGCGGGCGAGGCGAGATCGTCCGCACCGAGGCCCAGCCGCGCCGCCATCTCGGCCGAATGGGCGAGCAGCCGCGGCGCCGCCACCGGCGCGGGATCGACGCGCGAATACAGCGCCCCCTCGACCTGCCGCAGGCGCGCGCCCCGCTCGGGATCGCCCGGCAGGTCGCGCACGAAGGCATTGTCGAAACGGAGCTTGAACATGGCGCGATACCCACGAGGCCGGTCGAGCTTATATCCGGGCGCGACCGGCGGCATGCAAGAGGAAAAGCCGGAACGTCCCATCCGTACCCGCCGGCCAGCGGCCGCGACGGGCTGCCGGCGTCGCTTCCGTGACCGCGTGAACCGGCATGACGCGAACCGCCTGGCGGCTGGCACGGCCAGAAGCCCATCGCGGCGCCTGAGAGCCCGTTCAAGGGCCCCCAGGCATCCCCTATGAAGCGTCATCCCAGCGGCTTTCAACAGCCGCGGGGCCTGTCAAGCTGGGATCCAGTACCCCTAGGTTCTGGGAAAAGGAAAGTCACTGGATTCCTGCTTGACCAGCCCTTCGGCTGTTGAAAAGCGTCTCGCAGGAATGACGAGCGGAGAGCGTGAGGGGATTCCAGTCCGACAGGGAGCCTTCGAACAGGCCCTCAGGCCACGACAAGGCTCGATGGCCGGAGCGCATGCGTGGCGCCAGCCATGGAACACCGCGCGCTACCCGGGCCGATAACCATCGGTTCACGCCCCGCTACGCGACATGCTGCCATGCTGGGGCATGAAGTCTCCCTCCCCTTCCCGTTCCCGCCATGGCGTGCGATGCAGCGATTGCGAAGCCGTCTGCTGCCGCCTTACCGTCGTGCTGATGCCCGAGGACCGGGTGCCCGCATGGCTGATCCAGCACGACGACCACGGCCCGGACACCCTGGCCAAGGGCGCGGACGGCTGGTGCGCCGCGGTCGATCCGAACACCTTCCGCTGCACCATCTACGACCAGCGCCCGGCGATCTGCCGCAAATACGCGATGGGCAGCCCCGGCTGCCGCGACGAGCGCAAGAAGTGGTTCGGCGCGCACCCGGTGCCGACGCCGGTGGTGATGCGCAATCCCTGACAACCGCGCCGCCGCGGGCGGGCGATCCCCGATTACGGCAGCGCGGGAAGAAAGATCCCTGCCACCTCGTCCGCCGCCAAGGGCCGCCATGCGCCGGCCGGCAGGTCGCCCAGCGCCAACCCGCCTACCGACACGCGATGCAGCGTTTCCACATGGTTGCCGGCGGCGGCGAACATGCGCCGCACCTGGTGGTAGCGGCCCTCGGTGACGGCGAGCCGGGCCGTGCGCGGCGCCAGCACCTGCAACTGCGCCGGCGCCAGCGGCGTGGTTTCCGATTCCAGCATCAGCGTGCCGCTGGCGAACAGTTCGCCTTCGTCGCCGCGCAGGTCGCTCGCCAGCGTGGCCTCGTAGACCTTCGCCACCTGCGCCCTGGGCGAGATGATCCGGTGCAGCAGCGCGCCGTCGTCGGTGAACAGCAGCAGGCCGGAGGTGTCGCGGTCCAGCCGCCCCACCGTGGACAGCGCCGGATCGCGCCGGCGGTAGCGCGGCGGCAGCAGGTCGTACACCACGCGGCCCTGGTCCTTGCGCGAGCAGGTCGCGCCCAGCGGCTTGTGCATCATCAGCACGATCCCCGCCGGCGGATCGAGCGGTTCGCCGTCGATGCGGATGTGCTCGTGCGGCACCTTGTCGTCGGCGTACAGCACCTCGCCGTCGGGGTCGGCGATGCGCCCTTCGCGGAACATCAGCGCGACTTCCTTGCGGCTGCCGTAGCCGAGGTTCGCAATCAACTTGACCAGCTTCATCCACGTACTCCGCTTGCGGCGATCACCTTGAAACCCTCCTGCGCCGCCACCTCGCGGACGTCGCCGAAGCGCGCGGCGAGCATCGACTCGTACGGCAGGTGCCGGTTCGCCACCAGCCACAGGCGGCCGTGCGGCAGCAGCGCATCGGCGGCGCTGGCGATGAAGGCGCGGCCGAGCCCGGGCAGGTCCGCGCGCCCCTGGTGGAACGGCGGGTTGCTGACGATGGCGTCGTAGCGCCGCGGCAGCCCGGTGGTCACGTCGTGCCAGTGCACCTGCGTCGCCACCGCGCGTCCGGCGTCGCGCACCGCGCGATCGAGGTTGATCCGTGCCGGCTCCAGCGCGCGCGCCTCCGCCTCGTACAGGTCGATCGCCGCCACCTGCGGGCAGTGCGCGACGACCTGTGCGGACAGGTAGCCGTAGCCGGCGCCCAGGTCGGCCACCCGCCCGTGCAGGTCCGCCGGCAGGTGCGCGGCCAGCAGCGCGGACGCGGCATCGATCCGGTCCCAGGCGAACAGCCCAGGCCGGCTGACCTGGCCGCCGGCGATCTCGCGCGGCGCGTCCAGCGCAAGCCACTGCTCCTGCAATGCGCGATCGGGCGCGGCTTCCGACCGGGTACCCCAGAACACCCGGCACTTGTGCTTGGACACGCTGCGCAGCGGACCGAGCAACCGGGCCAGGTCCGCCTCGGCCGATTTCGCGCCCTCCGCGTTCGGCACGCAGGCCAGCACGATGCCGCCAAGCTGCGCGCATTGCGCCGCGCGGGCGTACAGCGCGCGCATCTCGTCGCGCTGGCGCGGCGGCAGCACGAGCACCAGCGGAAAGGCCTCGCCGGCGGCAGGCTCGCCGACGCGCAGGCCGCTGCGTTCCAGCGCGTCGGCGAAGGGCTTGAACCCCTGCGCGCACAGCCAGCCGGGCCGCGCCATCTCGCGCAGGCGGAAGCCGTCGCGCGCGCGCAGGAACAGCACGCGGCCGTCCGCCGGCAGGCGCAAGTCGCCGTCCGCGAACGGAACGAACAAGGCGTCCAGCGCCGCATCGGGCGCGGGCGCGGAAAAACCGGCGGCGGTCACGGTGGTCTCGAATCCGGTCGGATGGACGGGCGGCCATTGTACGGGGCGACCCTGCCCATCGTGCGGCTCACCGCGCCGGCATGCGAGAAGCTCAGGCCAGACGCAGCCTGCGCCCGAGACCGAGCAGCAGGGGGATGCAGGCCAGCATCGCCAGTACCACCAGCGGCCCGGCCCAGCAGAACAGGCGCAGCCCGATATGCCCCTCATGCAGGGCCTGGCGCAGATAGAGCAGCCCCAGAGGCAGGTTCAACAGCACCGCTGGGCCGTGCCGGGCATGTACCTGCGCATGAGGAGGCTGGCGATGACATGCGGCATGAAGGCATTGAGGACCATCGCGAGCACGTAGCCCGCCATCAGGTACGCGCCGGCGCTGCCGGCCGAAGCCGATGAAGCGGCCGCCGTGACCGCGATGAACAGGATCGACAGCACGCCAGCCGCGAAGCGGAACGCCGGCGCCGCCACCGGCGGATACCACTTGCCCGCCTTTCCCGACCAGGCCGGAAGAAACCACGCTTCCTCCGCGTTGTGCGCCAATGCGCCGAGAGTGAAAAGCCACCCTACGGCCGCCAGTGGCGGAGACATGTCGACGTTCAACGCCGGCTTTTCGCTTCCAGCATCGCCTTGAGGTCGGCGAATGGATTGCCGGTGGCGGGCTTCGGCGCGTCCCCGCCCAGCGGCGCGCCGGCCACGTTGTCGATGTAGCGCGAGTGCTCGTTGTCGTGGCAGTACAGGCACAGCAGCTCCCAGTTGCTGCCGTCGGCCGGGTTGTCGTCGTGGTTGTGGTTGCGGTGATGGACGGTCAGCTCGTGCAGGTTGGCGCGGGTGAACTCGCGCGCGCAGCGGCCGCACACCCACGGGTACATCTTCAGCGCGCGCTCGCGATAGCCCATCTCGCGCTGCTCGGCGGCGCGGCGCGCCTCGGCCACGATGCGGTCGAGCCTGGCGGAATCGGGAGCCTTCGGATGGGTCATGGCGGCATGGCGGCAAGGGCGACGCGGCGATTATGCACGGTGCCGGCACACTATCGTCGCGGGGCGATGCCCCGCTGGGCGGGTCGCGCCGCGCGCGGCCAGCGGGCCGAGGTGGCATCCGGCAGGTCTCCGGGCGGCATGCTGGCCCCTCCCGGCCAGGTTCCGGCGCCGATGCTGCACGGAAGCCCCCGAACCGCTCGCCTCGCCAGGTATCCCGCGCCCTTCGCCGGCCCCGCGTGCCGGCCGCTTCCATCGCGTGGATGGATGGACGTCCATTTCCGCACGCCCGGCATGCGCAGGCTCCGCGCGATGCCGCGCCGTACCGGCGCGCATGGCGGATGCGTTGCGGCGCCCTATCGACTGTGTTATCTCTAGCCACATGATCCTCGCCGCCACCCGCCAGTACTTTTGGTTTTTTTACGGCTATCCGAAGCCATGGGCGGAGGTACGGGCGCGATCGTCGTAAAGACCGAAGATCAATCAACCCCGGAAAGCCGCCAGCACCACTGGCGGCTTTTTTCATGGCCGCCACTGGACCCCACACCGAAGGAGCCCACGTGAACCGCCACACCGACGACCTGCGCATCCGCGCCATCACCCCGCTGAGCACGCCCGCCGACGTCATGCGCGACTGCCCCATCGACGGCCGCGCCGCCGCCACGGTGAGCGCCTCGCGCGAAGCGCTGCACCGGATCATCCTCGGCACCGACGACCGCCTCGCCGTGGTGATCGGCCCCTGCTCGATCCACGACACCGAGGCCGCGCTGGACTACGCCAACCGCCTCGCGCCGCTGCGCGGGCGGCTTGGCGACGCGCTGGAGATCGTGATGCGCGTGTATTTCGAGAAGCCGCGCACCACGGTGGGCTGGAAAGGGCTGATCAACGACCCGGACCTGGACGGCAGCTTCAACATCGACAAGGGCCTGCGCCTCGCGCGCGGCCTGCTGCGCGACATCAACGCGCTGGGCCTGCCGGCCGGCTGCGAGTTCCTGGACATGATCACCCCGCAGTACACCGCCGACCTGGTGGCCTGGGGCGCGATCGGCGCGCGCACCACCGAGAGCCAGGTGCACCGCGAACTGGCGTCCGGTCTGTCGTGCCCGGTGGGCTTCAAGAACGGCACCGACGGCAACGTGAAGATCGCGGTGGACGCGGTGCAGGCCGCCAGGCAACCGCATCATTTCCTGGCGGTGACCAAGGACGGCCGCTCCGCCATCGCGGCGACCAGCGGCAACGAGGACTGCCACGTGATCCTGCGCGGCGGCCACGTGCCGAACTACGACGCGGCCAGCGTGGCGGCCGCCTGCCTCGCGATAGGCAAGGCCGGCCTGCCGACGCGGGTGATGATCGACGCCAGCCACGCCAACAGCGGCAAGCGGCCGGAGAACCAGCCCGCCGTGATCGAGGACATCGCCGCGCGCGTCGAGGCGGGCAGCACGCGCATCCTCGGCGTCATGGTGGAAAGCCACCTGGTGGCCGGCCGGCAGGACCCGGTTCCCGGCCAGCCGCTGGTCTACGGCCAGAGCATCACCGACGGCTGCCTCGGCTGGGACGATTCGGTGCAGGTGCTGGAGCGCCTCGCCGAAGCGGTGCGCCACCGCCGTGCGGCGGCGGAACGGCAACGCGAGGCGCTGCGGGCCTGACCCGGCCGGATGCCGTAAGCGTCAAGCGCGCCGCATGCGCGGCGCGGCGGGGTGCGCGGAAGGAACTCACGGCGTCCTTCCGCAGCGGCCGGCTCCGTACCGGACTGCGCAGCGAGGCTTGCGGGCACGGCGGAGCCGCTGGCGACTGCCTCCCGCTAGCGCCCCGGCGCCCCGGCGCGCACCAGGTACTGCACGCTGAACATCCGCTCGGGATCGGTCCAGACGCGCCGCACTTCCAGCCCCGCCCGGCCCGCCAGAGCGGCGAAGTCGTCCAGCGTGTACTTGCAACTGTATTCCACCTGCATCGCCTCGCCCTCGGCGAAGCGCGCCAGCATGCGGCCCACCCTCGCCTGCTGCGCGCGGGTGCTGACGAGGCTGGTCTCGATGCGCCCGGCCATCGGGTTGTAATGCGCGCGATGGCGGAAGCCGGACAGGTCGAAATCGCTGCCCAGCTCGCGGTTGAGCCGCACCAGCAGGTTGAGCGTGAACTCGGCGGTGACGCCGGCCGCATCGTTGTAGGCCGCCTCGAGCAGCGCCGTGTCCTTCTTCAGGTCCACGCCGATCAGCACGCCGCCGTTGTCGCCCATCTCGCCACGCATCTTGCGCAGCAGCGCCACCGCGTCGCGCGCCTCGAAATTGCCGATGGTCGAACCGGGGAAATACACCACCGTGCGGCGCGGCGCGCGCGGCGGGATCGGCAGCCGCAGCGCGCGGGTGAAGTCGGCGCACAGGGGCTGCATCGGCACCTGCGGGAAACGCTCGCCGAGCCGCTGCACGCTCTGCCGCAGCGGCTCGGCGGAAATCTCCACCGGCACGTAGGCCGCCGGCGAGGCCAGGTGTTCCAGCAGCATCCGCGTCTTGACCGCGTTGCCGCTGCCGTACTCGACCAGCCGCACGTCCGCGCCCAGCGCATCGGCGATGCCGGCGGCATGGACGTCCATCAGGGCGATCTCGCAGCGGGTGAGGTAGTACTCCGGCTGCTCGCAGATCCGCTCGAACAGCTCCGAGCCGCGCTCGTCGTAGAACAGCCACGACGGCAGCCGCTTCGGCTGCGATCGCAGGCCGCGCTGCACGATCTCCAGCAGTTCGTTGGCGGGCGGGCGGCGGTCGTCGTCGCGCAGGTCGCAGGCTTGCACACTCATCGGCTCGTGCTCATCGGTTCCTTGCCAGCCGCAGCCCGGCGAACTGCCAGCGTGCGTGCGGCGGGAAGAAGTTGCGGTAGCTGGCACGGACGTGGCCGCGCGGCGTGGCGCAGGAGCCGCCCCGCAGCACCCACTGGCCGCACATGAATTTGCCGTTGTATTCGCCCAGCGCGCCCGGCAGCGGCCGGAAGCCCGGATAGCTGACGTACGGCGAGGCGGTCCATTCCCACAGGTCGCCGAACATCTGCTGCAGGCCGTCCCCGCCCGCCGGTGCCGGCGGACGCGGCGCCTCGTCGAGCAGGTTGCCGCCATGCGGCAGGCCCTCGGCGGCGGCCTCCCACTCGGCCTCGGTCGGCAGGCGCGCTTCGGCCCAGCGCGCGAACGCGTCGGCCTCGAAGTAGCTGAGCTGGCTCACCGGCGCTTCCGGGTCGATCGCCTGCACCCCGGCCAGGCCGAACGCGCTGGCCAGGTCGGGCTGCCAGTACAGCGGGCGCTGCCAGCCTTCGCGCTGCACCAGGGCCCAGCCGTCGGACAGCCACAGCGACGGTTCGCGGTAGCCGCCGTCGTGCACGAAGGCGGCGTACTCGGCATTGGTGACCAGCCGGTTCGCCAGCGCATGCGCCTGCAGCAGGGTGCGGTGGCGCGGGGTTTCGTTGTCGAACGCGAAGCCGTCGCCGCCATGGCCGATCTCGACGATGCCCTCGCGTCCCGGCAGGTAGCGCAGCGCGACGCCGCCGGCGCGCGGCGCGGCGGCGGCCGGCTGGTAGGCCGGGCGCAGCGGGTTGCACCAGAACGCATGCTGGATGTCAGTGATCAGCAGCTCCTGGTGCTGCTGCTCGTGCTGCAGGCCCAGCTCGACCAGCGGCGCGAGCGCGCCGGCGTCGTCGCGCAGCAGCGCCTCGCACACCGCCTCGTCGACGTGACGCCGGTAGCCGCGCACCTCGTCCAGCGACGGCCGGGACAGCAAGCCGCGCTGCGGCCGCGCATGCATCGGGCCCACGGTCTGGTAGTAGGAGTTGAACAGGTAGTGCCAGGCCGGGTCGCACGGACGGTACGCTGCGTCGCGGCCGAGCACGAACTGCTCGAAGAACCAGGTGGTATGCGCCAGGTGCCACTTCGCCGGGCTCGCGTCGGGCATCGACTGCACCATCATGTCCTCGGCGCTCAGCCCCGCGCAGAGCCGCAGCGTGCCGGCACGCACCTGGCGGTAGCGCTGGAGCAGGCCGGCGGCGTTCAGCGCAGGCATGCCGCCCCCGCGGATTCCTGCGGCTTCCTGCGGCCTTTCGGGGAGGTTCCGCGGCAGCGGGCGGGAAGGATCGAAGGCATGCCGGTCAGGATGCCGGAGCAATCGTTCACTTTGCGTGATACGGGAATGGCCGGCCTTCGACAGCCACTGGCGCGCCCTGCCGGGTCGCGCGATGCTTGCATCGCAGTTCCAACAACCGCGAGGTGTCCCCATGAAACGCATCCTTCCCCTGTTGCCGCTGCTCGTGCTCGCCTGTACCGCCGCGCAGGCCAGCGACGCCCCTGCCGTCGCCAAGCCGCTGCCCTATGCCGAGTGCATCCGGACCAGCGAGATCAACGAATGGCACGTGGTCGACGCGCGCACCGCGCTGGTGCGCACCGGCCCCGACCGCTACCTGGTGAAGCTGCAGGCCGACTGCCCGCGGCTGGGCATCGGTGCTCCCGGCCTGCTGTTCCGCGCCAGCGAATCGGGCAAGGCCGTCGGCGGCAGCCGCATCTGCGGCGGGGTCGGCGAGACCGTGAGTGCGCGCGACCAGCCGCCGTGCGCCATATCGAGCGTCCGCAAGATCGACAAGGCGAAGTTCGAAAGCCTGCGCAAGCATGCCGCGCGCCACGGCAGCGGCGCCGACCAGCCGACCAAGCCGATCAACCCGTAGCTGCCGCGGGCGGGCGACGGCAAAAACGAAAGAGCCCGGCAATGGCCGGGCTCTTTTTTGCTTCGTGGCGACCGGTGTCAGTCGTCGTAGCCGTCGTCGCGGATGTAGCGCGTCTGGTACGGGTCTTCGTAGACGGTGCGCGTCTCCACCACCCGCCGCGTCACCACCGGCGCGCTCTCGTAGACCACCGTGCGCGGCTGGCGGTAGACCACCCGCGCCGGCTCGTAGTACACCGGCGCCGGACGCGTGGCGTCGATGATCGCGCCGGCCACCAGGCCGGTGACGACCGCGCCGGCGATCCAGCGCCCGCCGCTCCAGTGGCCGCCATGGCGGTAGTAGCCGCCGTGGCCGTAATAGCCGCCATGGCCCCAGCCGCCGCGGCCGTGACCCCAGCCGCCATGACCCCAGCCATGGGCCGACGCGGTCATCGGCGCCGCCACCATGCCCGCCAGGGCCAGGCCCATGGCGAACAGCTTGCCCGCATTCCCCACACGCTTGTTCATGCTGATGACCTCCGTTGGTACGTGCCGATGCTCCGGCCGGACCGCTTAATGCGCACTGAAGTCTCTAGCGCTTGATCCGCGCCGTACTCCACGGATTCACCCCGGCCTCAGGCTGTCGCAACCGCAGCAGCCAGCAGCCGTGGATGTCGGCGCGGCGGGCGAAGTCGAACGGGATGCTCGGCGCGCTCCAGTCCTCGATCAGGAAGCGTTTTTCCAGCGCCTCGCGGTCGAGCCTGAAGCGGCGGAAATTGTTGGAGAACACGATCACCCCGTCGCTGCCCAGCCGGTCGCCGCAGCGGTCGAGCAATGCCGCGTGGTCGCGCTGCACGTCGAAGTCGTCGGCGCGCTTGGAGTTGGAGAAGGTTGGCGGATCGACGTAGATCAGCCCGTAGCGCTCGCGGTCGCGCTGCGCGAACTCGAACGCGTCGGCCTGGATCAGCCGGTGCCTGGCGCCGGTGAAGCCGTTCAGCGCGAGGTTGCGTGAGGCCCATTCCAGGTAGGTCGCCGACAGGTCGACGCTGGTGGTGTCCTTCGCCCCGCCCGCGGCGGCGTACACGCTGGCGGTGGAGGTGTAGGCGAACAGGTTGAGGAAGCGCCGGCCGGCGGCCAGCTCGCGCAGCTTCGCCCGCACCAGCCGGTGGTCGAGGAACAGGCCGGTGTCGAGGTAGTCGGTGAGGTTGACCAGGAAGCGCAGGCCGCCCTCCTCCACCTCGACGAACTCGCCGCGCTGGTCGAACTGGCCGTACTTGGAGCCGCCCTTGCCGCGCTCGCGCGTCTTCAGCGCGATGCGCTCGCGCGGCACGCCGAACACCTCGCCGGCGACGCGCGCGATCTCGCGCAGGCGCAGCCGCGCGACGTCGGCGGGGACGTCCGCCGGCGCCCGGTATTCCTGGATGTGCAGGTAGGGCTCGCTGCCCTCGACGCCGTACACGTCGATCGCCGCGGCGTATTCGGGCAGGTCCTGGTCGTAGGCGCGCCAGCAGGCGATGCCCTCGCGCTGCAGGCGCTTGCGCAGGTGCCTGAGGTTCTTCTCCAGCCGGTTCTTCAGCATCTGCGCGCCGGGCGACAGCGGCTTGCGCTCGCGCGGCGCCTCGTCGCGCGATTTCAGCTCGAAGGTCAGCAGCACGGTTTCCAGCGCGCCGTTGTAAAGCGCGTAGCGCTTGCGGGCATGCAGGCCCATCGCGCGGCCCAGCTCGGCGTCGCCGGCCAGCACCGCCGCGTTCCAGCCGGCGAAGCGCTGGCGCAGCGTGTCGCCCAGCGCGCGATAGAGCTGCGGCATCCCGGCGCGCTCGCCGAGCCGCTCGCCATACGGCGGGTTGGTGATCACCAGGCCATGCCCGACGCCGGGCGGCGGCTCGGCGTGCGCCATGTCGCGCTTCTCCAGCGTGAGGAAGCCGGCGATGCCCGCCTCCTGCGCGTTGCGCTTGGCCGTCTGCACCATGCGCGGGTCGGCATCGCTGCCGAAGAAGCAACTGCGCAACGTGCGCAGGCCGGCCTCGGCGCGCTGGCGGGCCTCGTCGAGCAGGCCGCGCCACAATGCGATGTCGTGCTGCTGCCAGCCGAGGAAGCCGAAGTAATCGCGGCGCAGTCCCGGCGCGACGTCGGCCGCCATCAGCGCGCCCTCGATCAGCAAGGTGCCCGAGCCGCACATCGGGTCGAGCAGCGCGCCGCCGGCGGCATAGGTCTCCGGCCAGTGCGCGCGCAGCAGCATCGCCGCGGCGAGGTTTTCCTTCAGCGGCGCCTCGCCCTGCACCTCGCGCCAGCCGCGCCGATGCAGCGGCAGGCCGGCCAAGTCCAGCGACAGCGTGGCGCGGTCGCGGCGCAGGCGCAGGTTGATGCGCACGTCGGGTTCTTCCGTGTCCACGCCGGGGCGCGAGCCGTCGCGCTGGCGGAACTGGTCGACCACCGCGTCCTTCACCCGCTGCGCGGCGAACTGGCTGTGGGTGAGCTTGCTCTGCGCGGTGCCGGCATCGACCGCCAGCGTGGCGTGCGCGGCCAGGTGCCGCGACCAGTCGATCGCCTGCACGCCGGCGTACAGCGCGTCGTCGCTGGCGGCGTCGAACTCGGCCAGCGGCAGCAGGATGCGGCTGGCCAGGCGCGACCACAGGCAGGCGCGGTAGGCGGTCTCCAGCGTACCGGCGAAATGAACGCCGGCGAGCGCCTCGCGCACGTCGCTGGCGCCCAGCGCGGCCAGCTCGTCGCGCAGCAGGTATTCCATGCCCTTCGGGCAGGTCGCGAAGAACGCGCCGGTCGAAGGCTGGCTCATGCCGCGTCCGCCAGCCGGCCCAGGAACGCCCGGAAATGCTGCGCGATCGCCTCCACGCTGCCGCCCAGCCGGTGGTCGTCGTCCAGCAGCAGCAGCGGCAACTGGCGCCGGCCGGCGAACGCGTAGATCTCGTCCACCGGGCACAGCTCGTCGCGCCAGCCGTGGACCAGCAGGGCCGGCACGTCGTCGCGCATGTCGAAGGCCTCGGCGAAGCCCGGAATCTCCGCCGGCGTGGCGAGCAGGAACAGCCCGGCCACCGGCAGCTCCAGCGAGGCCAGGCCGGAGACGAACGCGCCCATGCTGGAGCCGACCAGCACCGGCGGCGCCGGCTGCGCGCGCACGATCCCGCGCAGCCGTTCCAGCCGCGGCGCCACCGAGCCAGCGTGGCCCAGCGCGTCGTCCGCGCGGTAGTCCGGCCGCTGCGTCTGCCAGCCCAGCGATTCGGCGAGCGCGGCCAGCGCGCTGACCTTGGTGGCGCCCGGGCCGGCATCCGAACCGTGCGAGAGAATGACCTGGCCGCGCATCGCGGTCTCCATCGAAACTGCCGAAAACAGGCGCGCATCGTAGCAGGCGGCGTTCCGCCCGGCCCCGGGCGCATGCGAGACTGCGGCCATGCCGACCATCCACGACCTGCCGCTGCCCTACGTCGACCGGCTGCCGGAACGCCCGCCGGAGGCGGTGGACCTGGTGGTGATCCACTGCACCGAGCTGCCCGACCTCGCCACCGCGCGCGAATACGGCGAGAAAGTCCTGTACGACAGCGGCGCCGGCAACAGCGGGCATTACTACGTCGACCGCGACGGCACTACCTACCGCTACGTGCCGGGCACCCGCGTCGCGCACCACGTGCGCGGCCACAACCCGCATTCGATCGGCATCGAGCTGGTCAACCTCGGCCGCTATCCCGACTGGTGGGACTCGCGCCACCAGACCATGACCGAGCCCTACCCCCCGGCGCAGATCGCCGCCCTGCGCCGGCTGCTGGCGCAACTGCGCGACGAGTTCCCCAACCTTCGCAGCATCGCGGGCCACGAGGACCTGGACACCGCGCGCATGCCGGCCAGCGACGACCCGTCGGTCGAGGTGCCGCGCAAGCTCGACCCCGGCCCGCTGTTCCCGTGGGACGAGGTGCTGGCGGACAGCGGGCTGGAGCGCCTGCACGCCGGCGCCGGCCGCCCGGCCTAGCCGAGCCGCAGCCGCGCGATGACCTGGTCGGCCAGTTGCTCGGGACGCTGGCCGGCGGTCCGCAGGTGCAGCTCCGGCGCGGGCGGCACCTCGTAGGGCGAATCGATGCCGGTGAAGTTGCGCAGCTCGCCGGCGCGCGCCTTGCGGTACAGGCCCTTGCTGTCGCGCCGCTCGCACTCGGCCAGCGGCGTATCGACGAACACCTCGACGAACTCGTCCGCGCCGAAGCGGCCGCGGGCGAACTCGCGCTCGCTCTGGAACGGCGAGATCACGCAGACCAGCACGATCAGGCCGGCATCGACCATCAGGTGCGCCACCTCGGCCACGCGGCGCACGTTCTCCACGCGCGCCTCGGCGGTGAAGCCGAGGTCGACGTTGAGGCCGTGGCGCAGGTTGTCGCCGTCGAGCAGGTAGGTGTGATAGCCGAGCGCGGCCAGCCGCCGCTCGACCAGGTTGGCGACGGTCGACTTGCCGGCGCCGGACAGCCCGGTGAACCACAGGCACTGCGGCCGCTGGCCCTTCGCCGACGCGCGCATCGCCTTGTCGACGTCGGTGTGCTGCCATTGGATGTTCGAGGCGCGGTGCAGCGCGAAGTCCAGCATGCCGCAGGCCACGGTGGCCTGGCTCTGGCGGTCGATCAGGATGAAGCCGCCGAGCGTGCGGTTGTCCGCATAGGCCTCGAACGCGACCGGCCGGTCGAGATCGACGGTGCAGCAGCCGACCTCGTTCAGCTCCAGCCGCTGCGCCGCCAGCGGCGCCTGCGTGTGCACATCGACCTTGTGCTTGATCGTGGTGACGCGCGCGCTCGCCGTGCAGGTGCCGAGCCGGAAGGTGTAGCTGCGGTTGGGCAGCATCGGCGCATCGCCCATCCACAGCAGGTGGCAGGCGAACTGGTCCGCCACCGGCGCCGGCCGCGCCGCCGCGCTGATCACGTCGCCGCGGCTGACGTCCAGCTCGCGGTCCAGGCACAGCGTCACCGCCTGGCCACCGGTGGCGTGTTCGAGGTCGCCGTCTGCGGTGACGATGCGCGCGATCCGCGCGCGCTGCGTGCCGGGCTGCACCAGCACCTCGTCGCCGCGCGCGACCTGGCCGCCGCAGACGGTGCCCGCATAGCCGCGGAAATCCGGCGTGGGACGATTCACCCATTGCACCGGCAGGCGGAAATCCGCCGACGGCGCGATCTGCGTCGGCGCCGTTTCGAGCAGTTCGAGCAGGCACGGGCCGTCGTACCAGGGCATCCGCGCCGAGCGCTGGCCGATGTTGTCGCCGTCGACGGCGACCACCGGCAGCGCATGCACCGCGGCGATGCCCAGCGACGCGGCCAGTGCGCGGTACGGCTCGACGACCGACGCATAGGCGCCCGGATCGAAGCCCGCCAGGTCCATCTTGTTCACCGCCAGCACCACCTGGCGGATGCCGAGCAGGGCGCAGATGTAGGTGTGCCGGCGGGTCTGCGCCAGCAGGCCCTTGCGCGCGTCCACCAGCACCACGGCCAGCGCCGCCTGCGACGCGCCGGTGGCCATGTTGCGCGTGTACTGCTCGTGCCCGGGGCAGTCGCCGACGATGAAGCTGCGCTTCGCGGTATGGAAATAGCGCCACGCCACGTCGATGGTGATGCCCTGCTGGCGCTCGGCGTCCAGGCCGTCGGTGACCAGCGCGAAATCGAGCGCCGCATCGCCGTGGCGGCCGCGGCTGTCGCGGCGCAAGGCATCGAGCTGGTCGTCGGCGAGCATGCCGGCGTCGTACAGCAGGCGGCCGAGCAAGGTGCTCTTGCCGTCGTCGACGCTGCCGCAGGTGACGAATCGCAGCAAGCCGGTTTCCATCAGAAGTAGCCTTCCTGCTTCTTGCGCTCCATCGAGCCGGCGCCGTCGTGATCGATGATCCGCCCCTGCCGCTCCGAGCTGCGCGACCGCTGCATCTCCGCGATGACGGCGTCGAGCGTGTCCGCGTCGGACTCGATCGCCGCGGTCAGCGGATAGCAGCCCAGCGTGCGGAAGCGCACGCGGCGCGATTCGATGCGCTCGCCCTCGCGCAGCGCGAAGCGTTCGTCGTCGGCCATCAGCCAGGCGCCGTCGCGGCGCACCACCGGCCGCTCGCGGGCGAAGTACAGCGGCACCACCTCGATCCGCTCGCGGCGGATGTAGCGCCACACGTCCAGCTCGGTCCAGTCCGACAGCGGGAACACGCGCACGCTCTCGCCCGGCTGCAATTGCGTGTTCCAGGTGCGCCACAGTTCCGGCCGCTGCCGCTTCGGGTCCCAGTGGTGCTGCGCGGTGCGGAACGAGAACACGCGCTCCTTCGCGCGCGACTTTTCCTCGTCGCGCCGCGCGCCGCCGATCGCCGCGTCGAAGCCGTGCAGGTCCAGCGCCTGCTTCAGCGCCTGGGTCTTCATCACGTCGGTGTGCACGGCGGCGCCGTGCCGCAGCGGCGAGATGCCCCGGCGCACGCCGTCCTCGTTGACGTGCACCAGCAGCTCGAACTCGCCGCTGCCGGCGAGCCGGTCGCGGAACGCGATCATCTCGCGGAACTTCCAGGTAGTGTCCACGTGCAGCAGGGGCAGCGGCAGGCGCGCCGGATAGCAGGCCTTGCGCAGCAGGTGCAGCAGCACCTGCGAGTCCTTGCCGATCGAGTACAGCAGCACCGGACGGCGGAAGCACGCCAGCACCTCGCGCAGGATGTGGATGCTTTCCGCTTCCAGGGCGTCGAGGTGAGCCGGCGAGGGCATGGGAGTCGGGTCCGGATCGGCGCCATGCGGCGCGGCAGGCGCAGAACGTAGCAGACTCATGCCGTTCCGGGCAGCACCGCTCCGGGCAGCGCCATCGCCGGTGCCGCGAACCGCGTCGCTCGATATGGCTGCGCACCCGACGTACCATCGGACGCTTGACCCTGCCGCGGGATCGCGCATGTCCGCCACCTCCACGCCTTCGAATCCCGACGACGCCGCGCTGCGCATGGCCGGCCTGGCGCCCGCCGAGGTGGAGCGGATGCACGCGGCGGCGCGGGCGATCCGCGGCGGCGCCGCCGCGCAGGCGGAGCGATGGCTGGACGAGGTGCTGGAAGCGGCGCCGGAGCATCCCGAGGCGCTGCGCCTGCTCGGCATCCTGCGCGCGCGCAGCGGCCGCCACGGGGAGGCGCTGGCGCTGCTGCAGCGCGCGCTGGCGCAGCGGCCGGACGATGCGCCGACGCTGACCGACCTGGGCAACGCCCAGCACGGCCGGGGCGACCTGGACGCGGCGTTCGCCAGTTGGCGGCGCGCCTGCGCGGCGGCGCCGGATGCGCCGATGCCGTGGTTCAACATCGGCCGCAACCTGCAATTGCAGGGCGATACCCTGCCGGCGGTGGACGCCTTGCAGCGCGCCGCCGCCCTGGCGCCGGACTTCATCCCGGCCTGGATCCTGCTCGGCGACGCGCTGGTGCACCTGGGCCGGTTCGACGAGGCCGACGACGCCTACCGCCGCGCGCTGCGGCTGCACCCGGCCTGCGGCGACGCCTGGCGCGGGCTGGCCAACATGAAGACCCGGCCGCTGTCCGAACAGGACCGCCTGCGACTGGCCGATGCCCTGCGCCGCCCCGGCCTGGCCGACGCCGACCGCATCGCGATGGGTTTCGCGCTGGGCAAGGTATGCGAGGACCACGGCCGCTACGACGAAGCCTTCGCCGCGCTGGGCGACGCCAATGCCGCCATGCGCAGGCTGGCGCCGTGGCAGGCCAACGCCTTCCGCGCCCACGTCGATGCGGTGCTGGCCGCCAGCGCCGGCCTGCCCGAACCGCCCGACCCGCAGCTCGGCCGCGAGCTGGTCTTCATCGTCGGCCTGCCCCGTTCCGGCTCCACCCTGTTCGAGCAGATCCTCGCCGCGCATCCGCAGGTCGAGGGCGCCAGCGAATTGCCCGACATGGACGAGGTGATCGGCGAGGAATCGCGGCGGCGCGGCCAGCCGTTCACGCAATGGGCGCGCACGGCCGGCGCCGGCGACTGGCAGCGGCTCGGCCGGCGCTACCTGGAACGCACCGCGCGCTGGCGCACGCAGCGGCCGCGCAGCACCGACAAGCTGCCGGCGAACTGGCTCTACAGCGGCCTGCTGGGCGCGATGCTGCCCGGCGCGCGCATCGTCGATGCGCGCCGCGATCCGCTGGAGGCCGGCTGGTCCTGCTACAAGCAGCAGTTCTACCGGCTGCCGCACTTCGCCTGCACGCTGACCGACATCGCCGCCTACATCCGCGACTACGAGCGCGCGATGGCGGTGTGGCAGGCAACCGCCCCGCAGCGCATACGCATCCAGCGCTACGAGGACCTGCTCGCCGATCCGGAGGGCGAGATCCACGCCCTGCTGGCGTTCTGCGGCCTGCCGTTCGATCCGGCCTGCCTGGACTACCACCGCGCCATGCGCAGCGTGCGCACGCCCAGCGCCGGCCAGGTGCGCCAGCCGCTGCGCCGCGACACCGCGCGGGCGGCGCACTACGGCGCGCGACTCGACCCGCTGCGCTTCGGGCTGGGCCTGCCCACGGCCTGAGCGTTCCGCGCCGGCAACGCATCGTTCGCGCCGGCGCGGCTGCAAAGGCGCGGCGCCGTCCCCATCATGGCCGGACCGATTCCCGCGCGAGCACACCGCATGACCGCCCTGCCCAGCCTCTACGTCTCCCACGGCTCGCCGATGACCGCCCTGCAACCCGGCGCGGTCGGCGAGCGGCTGGCCGGACTGGCCGCCGCGCTGCCGCGCCCGCGCGCGGTGGTGGTCGCCAGCGCGCACTGGCTCACCGCGCAGCCGCAACTGGGCAGCGCCGCGCAACCGGAGACGATCCACGACTTCTTCGGCTTCCCGGCGCCGCTGTACGAGGTCCGCTATCCCGCCCCCGGCGCGCCCGCGCTGGCGGCCGAGGCGGCGGCCCTGCTCGCCGCGGCCGGGCTGCCGGCGCAACCGGCGCCGGCGCAGGGGCTCGACCACGGCATGTGGGTGGCGTTGCGACTGCTGTACCCGCAGGCCGACATCCCGGTGGTGCCGATGGCGATCCAGCCGCAGCAGGGCCCGGCGCACCACCTCGCACTGGGCCGCGCGCTGGCGCCGCTGCGCGAGCAGGGCGTGCTGGTGGTCGGCTCCGGCAGCATCACCCACAACCTGCACGACCTGCGCGCCGGCTACGGCGCCGGGCGCGAGGCGCCCTACGTGAAACCGTTCATCGGCTGGATCGAGCAGCGCCTCGCCGCCGGCGATACCGGCGCCCTGCTCGACTACCGCCGGCAGGCGCCGTTCGCCGAACGCGCGCATCCCACCGACGAGCACCTGCTGCCGCTGTTCGTCGCGCTGGGCGCGGCCGGGCCGGGCGCCCGCGCGCAACGCATCGAGGCCGGCATCGACCACGGCATCCTGGCGATGGACATCTACCGCTTCGACGGCGCCGCCTGAGCGCCGCGCTCAGGCACTCTGCGGCAGCGGCGGCACCCCGGCCCCGGGCGGGTCGAGCCAGTCTTCCGGAGTCAGCGCCGCCAGGCCGTGCGCCAGCCGCGCCTTGTCGCACTGCGGGCTGGGCGTGCCGAACTCCCAGGCCGGCGCCACTTCGCGGCACACCGACGGCCGCTGCGCATAGATGCCGCAACTGGCCGCCTCGCCCACCGTGCCCTGCAGGGCGATGCAGCGCGGCCGCGCGGCCTGCGTGCCGCGCATCGCCAGCCGGTGCGGGTCCAGCTTCTCGGTGAGCTCCGGCGGCACCGTGCCGCCCATGAAGGCTTCCGCCTCCGACCAGTGGAAGGCGACGCGGAAATAGGCGCAGCAGGCGCCGCAACTCAGGCAGGGATGCCCCATGGCGATCGGTCGAAGCGCACCCCCTGGCGCGCGGCAGGCGGATTCTAGGCGGCGGCGCGGCGGCGTGGAATGGGGGCGGCGGAAGCCGGCCGGCGGGGCCATCGCGCGACGAATCCTACCGGCCGCCACGCAAGGAAAGGCGCCCAGGGCAGGTCTGAATAACCGGCCCTTTGTCCGTCATTCCTGCGCAGGCAGGAGGCGCTTTTCGACAGCCGAAGGGCCGGTCATCCAGCGCCTTTGCGTTCAATGGCTTGGAGGCACTGGATCCCGGCTTGCGCTGGGATGACGGGCAAAAATCAGACCTTCCCTAGATCTCGAAGCGGTAGGCCAGCTTCACCAGCAACTGCTCGCTGTCGCGCAGCGAGAAGCTGCGGCCGAACTGGCTGTCGGCCTCGCTGTAGCGCGGATCGAGCGCGTAGCCGCCGCGGCCGTAGACCACGTAGAGGTCCGACAGCGGCGCCAGCTCGTAGCGGTAGCGGATCTGGAAGCCGAGGTTGCGCACGCTGAAATCGTCCACCGGGTCGCTTGCCGCCACCGCGCGCCGGTCGCTCCCTACCCGGTAGGCCTGCAGCAGGCGCGCGTCCAGCCCCAGCGCCTGCAGCTTCACGCGCAGCTCCTGGCGGTTGCTGATGTTCCAGTTCACGCCGGCGTCGAGCAGGATCGAGTGGCTGTCGAAGCTGCCGATCAGGTTGTCGCGCTGCCAGATCAGCCAGTCGGGCTGCCACTGGTAGGTGACGCCGCCGAACGCGCTCAACGCGTCGCTGAAGAAATACGTGGGCTCGAACATCGCCTCGTAGCCGACCCGGCGCGAACCGACGCGGTCGCTGCCGACCAGCTCGACTTCCGACTTCCACGCCCAGTCGCCCTTGCGCGGGCTGCTGCGCTCCCACGACAGGCTGTGCCGGCCGGGTATGCGCAGCGCGCCGTGGCCGCGCGTGAGCAGGTCGTCGTAGGCGGGGCTGTTGAGGTTGAGCTGCCAGGTCTCGCTGCCACCGTCGCGCAACTGGCTGTCGCGCACCATCCGGAACTGCCGCTCCAGCCTCAGGCCATGGTCGTTGTCGATGCCGATGGCGCGGAAACGCCACTGGTGCGAGGCGTAGCGGGAATCCTCCGGCAGGTTGGCGTAGCGCCGGCGCACTTCCCAGTGCGCGTAGTTGAAGCTGTTGCGCGGCTGGTAGCCGAAGTCGTTGAGATCGAGCCTGTCGTCGAAGTGCATGCCCAGCCACTGCTGGGTCCAGCGCTCGTCCATCTCGTACTCCACCACCGTGGTGGCGCCGGTGCCGTTGGCGGCATGGCCGCGCTGGTCGATCCGGCTGCCCACCACGTTGCTGGTCACGGTGAGCTTGTCGTTGGGTTTCCAGCGATGGTCGAAGCCCAGCACGTCGGCGTTGCGGTCCAGGAAGGGACGGTCCACGTGGGTCGCCAGCAGGCCCAGCGATTGCGTACCGAAATCGTGGTTGAGCCGCAGCGCGCCGAAGGTGCGCCCGGCGTCGCCGCTTTCCTCGGCCGCCAGCACGCCGTACTGGGTCGCGCCGACGCTGCCGTTGAGCTTCACCGCGCCGGTCACGTCGCCGGAGCCCCTGCCGTCGTCCGCCAGCCCGCCGACGCGGCGGGTGTAGATGAGCTGGGTGTTGTCCAGCAGCAGGCTGAAATCGAAGATGCCCTGGTTCTCGGTGAAGAACGGCCGCTTGTCGGTGAAGAAGGTCTCCTCCGCGCCGAAGTTCACCACCAGGTCGTCGCTCTCGACCTGGCCGAAGTCCGGGTTGATGGTGGCGGTGAGCTGGGTCTGCCCGTTCGGCTTCCAGAAGATGTCGGCGCCGCCGTCGAACCGGCTCTTGCCGTTCACCTGGTCGCGCGTGCCGACCACGTAGGGCGTCACCGCCAGCAGCGGCTGGCTGTACGCCGGCAGCGCCACCTGCGCGAAGTCGGACAGGAAGCGCGGCCGGGAGAAGCTCGCCACCGGCCAGGCCATGCGCTCGCCGGTGGAGCCGACGACGCGGTCGAGGTACAGGCCGACCGTGCGCGTGCCGTCCCTGCCCGCGCGCATCGGCGCGATGTACCAGGGGATCAGCATCTCCACGCTCCAGCCCTGGGCATCCTCGCTGACCGCGTGCTGCCAGTGGCCGTCCCAGTCGGTGTTGAACTGCGTCTCGCCGGTAATCACCGCGTCATTGATGTCGTCGCTCAGGGTGACCATGAAGTTGTAGCCGGTGCGGCCGTCACCGTCGAAATCGACCATCAGGTTGACCCGGTCCAGCTGGGCCGTCTCGTCGCGGCGGATGCGCTGGTGCGTGCGCGGCACCCCGGGCGGCTGCACGCTGCGCACCGCGACCGCCAGCCCCTGCGGGGTCGACAGCACCCAGGCCTCGGTCGGCAGGCTGCCGGGCGTGCCGTTCAGCGGCTGCACCTTGCGGAAATCGGTGATGTGCTGCGCGCCCTGCCACTCGGCCGGATCGATGCGGCCGTCGATCGTCACCTGCGCCCATGCAGGCGCGGACGCCAGGACGAAAAGCAGCGCGCACGGCGCGCGGCGACGGAACCTGCGGACAGGAAGGCGGAAACGGGGCGTGGGGGTCATCGGGGCGCAACGGGGAACGATGTGCCGCCCAGCGTAATTACTTGCACGCCGCCCGCCGACTGACGGAAGTCATGGCAACCCGGCACCCGCGGCCGCATCGCGGGCCGGCGGCGCCTCAGCGCGGCTCGGCGATCTGCGCCTGCAGCTCCGTATCGCGCGGCGGCGGCTCGCGCGGCGTGCGCGTCATGTCCAGGTAGCGGCGCCACGACAGCACCCCGACCACCGTCAGCACCGAGGCGCCGAGCGCCAGCGGCAGCATGGTCCGGGACAGCAGGGGCGACAGCACGCCCGCCACGCCGGCATTGAGCAGCAGGCTGGCGAACGCCTGCACCGACGAGGCGCCGCCGCGCTGGTGCGGGAAGCGGTCGAGCAGCAGCAGGGTCAGGGTGGGGAACGCGAGCTGCACGCCGACGCCCTGCAGCGCCAGCGGCAGCATCGACCACGGCAGCCGTGCCGCAGGGAACAGCAGCGCCATCAGCAGGTGCAGCGCGCAGGCCAGCAGCATCAGCGCGTAGCCCAGGCTCACCGTGAAGATCACCCCGCGCTTCCCGGCCAGCCGCCCCGACAGCCAGGCGCCGCCGACCAGGCCCGCCACCACCGGCACGAACAGCCAGGGAAAGCCCTGTGCCGGCAACCCCAGCAACTCGCGCACGATGCGCGGCGCCGACGCGATGAACAGGAACAGCCCGGCGAAGTTCACCGAGCTGGACACCAGCAGCGGCCAGAACGGCCGGTCGCGCCCGAACGCCGCATAGCCCGCCAGCAGGGTGCGCGGCGCGAAGCGCGTGCGCTGCGCCGGCGGGTGGCTTTCCTCCAGCAGCAGTTGCAGCGCCAGCGCGAGCAGCGCGGTAAAGCCGAGCAGCAGCCAGAAGATGCCGTGCCAGCCGCCCAGGCCGAACGACCGCATGCCCAGCAATTGCGCGCCGACCATCGGCGCGATCGCCGGAGCCACCCCGAAGATCATCATCACCCGCGACATCAGCCGCTGCGCCGCCGCGCCCTCCAGCGTGTCGCGCACCACCGCGCGCCCCACCACCAGGCCGGCGCCGGCGCACACGCCCTGCAGGCCGCGGCAAGCCAGCAACATCCCGAACGACGTGGACATCGCCGCCCCGGCCGAGGCCAGCGCGTACACCAGCATGCCGGCGACGATCACCGGCTTGCGCCCGACCGCGTCGGAGATCGCGCCATGGAACAGGCTCATCGCCGCATAGGTGAGCAGGTACACGCTGATCAACTGCTGCAACGCCGTGTCGTCCACCGCGAAGCGCGCGCCGATCAGCGGAAAGGCGGGAAACACCGCGTCGATCGAGAACGGTCCGATCATCGACAGCGCGGCCAGCAGCCACGGCAGGCTGCGGCGCGCAGGGCGGGGAGGATTCATGGCTGGGCACAGGCGGGGCGGCGAATGGGCAAGTATAGGGAAGCATGGGCGGCGTCGCCCCGGGCTGCCGCCTTTGGCACGCATGCGTCGCCTCGGCGCGAAACCGCGACTCCGGAACGAAACCGTCATTCCGATACGAAG
>NZ_LMSL01000010.1:0-7112 GCF_001428405.1 Frateuria sp. Soil773 | reverse complement strand
GATCCAGTGGCTTCAGGCCGCACCAGGCAAAGGCACTGGATTCCGGCCTGCGCCGGAATGACGCCGCGTAAATCCATGCCTGGGGCATTTGGGTAGTAGCGCGCGACGGCATGCGCTCATGTCCCTGCCCAAGCCCGCTCTCTGCGCATCCTCAGTTCAGGCATGGCCCCCCATCCGGCGTGAACNGATCCAGTGGCTTCAGGCCGCACCAGGCAAAGGCACTGGATTCCGGCCTGCGCCGGAATGACGGTGCGTAAATCCATGCCTGAGGCATTCGGGTGGTAGCGCGCGACGGCATGCGCTCATCTCCCTGCCCAAGCCCGCCTCTGCGCATCCTCAGTTCAGGCATGGGCCCACCCATCCGGCGTGAACCCGTCATCCCAGCGAAGGCTGGGATCCAGCGGCTTCAGGCCGCACCAGGCAAAGGCACTGGATTCCGGTCTGCGCCGGAATGACGCCGCGTAAATCCATGCCTGGGGCATTTGGGTATTCGAGCCGCACAAGGCAAAGGCGCTGGATTCCAGCTTCCGCTGGAATGACGCCGCATGGGAAGACCATGCGGGATTTCCCTCGCCGCCGCCGCGGCCGCGCCCCGCTTGGCCCTGCCCCGGCCCATCGGCTAGCATGCGTCGCACAGGGAGATGGCATGCCTCCCGTTCCCTCGTGGAACGAACCGCCCCACGCCTTGACCGATCGACGGGGTTGATGATGCCTGCATCACCGGAGCGTTCCGGGTGCAGGCGCGTGCCTGTTTCCGCGGACGTCCAGACGGCTTTCCAGCAAGGAGACTGACGTGGGCTACACCGGATTCATCGCGATCGGCATCGGCGGCGCCATCGGCTGCTGGCTGCGCTGGCTGCTCGGCCACCTGCTGAGCCCGATCTTCCCCACCGTGCCGCTGGGCACGCTCGCCGCCAACCTGATCGGCGGCCTGCTGATGGGCTGCGCGATGGGCGTATGGGACCACTTCCAGACGCTGCCGGCCGAGCTGCGGCTGTTCGTCTTCACCGGCTTTCTCGGCGGCCTGACCACCTTCTCAACTTTTTCCGCCGAATCCTCCACCCTGCTGCTGCGCGAGCAATACCTGTGGTTCGGCGCGCACGTCGCCCTGCACCTGGTCGGCTCGATCAGCCTGACCGTGCTCGGCATCGTCCTCACCCGCAGCCTGCTGCGCCACTGACCGGAGTCGGACCATGACCCAGGAAACCATCCAGCACGGCCTGCAACTCACCTTCTACTGCCATCGCCATACCCGCCACGACGGCATGCTGCTGTCCGAGTGGCTGCTGGAGCAGGCCAAGCGGCACGACCTCGGCGGCGGCTCGGTGTTCCGCGCCATCGCCGGCTTCGGCCGCCATGGGGTGCTGCACGAGGAGCAGTTCTTCGACCTCGGCGACGACCTGCCGGTGAAGGTCGAGTTCCTGCTCCGGCCCGAGCAGGCCGAGGCGCTGCTCGCCCTGGTGCGCGAAGCCGGCGTGGACGCGGTGTATGCGCAGGCGCCGGCAAGCTTCGCCCGGCTCGGCGCGCATTGAGCGCAGGCCGGGAGACCGTTTCTTTCGTCGCGAGAGGCAGGACATGAGCCAGGATTCACTGAAGCAGCGCGCCACCGCCCTGCTGGCGCAGGCCGGCATCCACATCGACGGCGACGCGCCGTGCGACCTGCGCGTGCACGACGACCGGCTGTACGCGCGCGTGTTCGCCCACGGCTCGCTCGGCCTGGGCGAGGCCTACATGGACGGCTGGTGGGACGCCGACGACCTGCCCGGCCTGTTCACCCGCCTGCTGGGTGCCGGACTGGACCGCGAACTGAAGACGCTGGACACCCTGATCGCCCACCTCAAGGCGCGCTTCATCAACCTGCAGCGCGGCGAGCACGCCTACGAGATCGGCCGCGCCCACTACGACCTCGGCAACGACCTGTTCCAGGCCATGCTCGGCCAGCGGCTGGTGTACTCGTGCGGCTACTGGGCCCGGGCGGGCAACCTGGACGACGCCCAGGAAGCCAAGCTCGACCTGGTCTGCCGCAAACTGCGGCTCAAGCCCGGGCAGCGCGTGCTCGACATCGGCTGCGGCTGGGGCGAGGCGCTGAAATTCGCCGCCGAGCGCTACGGCGTCGAGGGCGTCGGCATCACCGTCTCCAACGAGCAGGCGCAGTTCGCGCGCGAGCTGTGCGCCGGCCTGCCGATCGAGATCCGCCTGCAGGACTACCACGAGATCGACGAACGGTTCGACGCGGTGTTCTCCATCGGCATGTTCGAGCACGTCGGCGCGCTCAACTACCGCGCCTACTTCGAGACAGTGCGCCGCTGCCTGAAGGAGGACGGCCTCTCGTTGCTGCACTGCATCGGCAGCAACAGCGAACCGGCGCGGCCCGACCCGTGGATCGAGAAATACATCTTCCCCAAGTCGGTGATCCCCGCCGCCAGCCAGGTCGCCGCCGCGCTGGAAGGCCTCTTCGTGGTGGAGGACTGGCACAACTTCGGCACCGACTACGACCTCACCCTGACCGCCTGGCGCGAGAACTTCGACGCCGCCTGGCCCGCCCTGGCGCACCGCTACGACGATCGCTTCCGCCGCATGTGGCACTACTACCTCGCCGTCTCCGCGGCGGTGTTCCGCAGCCGCCGCGACCAGTTGTGGCAGCTCACGCTCAGCCCGCACGGCGTCCCGGGCGGCTACCGCGTGCCGCGCTGAGCGGGCGGCCTTCGCGCTCCCCGTCCCGCAGCTCCGGTACGCGGTGACCGGCCCGCGCCCATGGGCCGGCATCGCACCAGGCACGCCCGTGGGCGAGCCATGCGCGCGGATGCCGCGCGGCCGGCCGCGTCCACGCGCCATCCACTCCGCGCCCGCTAGCTTCGGCGCATGCCATCCCGATCCGACGCGATGCCGGATGCCGCCGTCGCCACCGACGTGCCGGCGCGGCTTGACCGCCTGCGCTGGGGCCGCTTCCACACCCTGGTGGTGCTGGCGCTGGGCATCACCTGGATACTCGACGGGCTCGAGGTCACCCTCACCGGCGCGATCGCCGGCGCGCTGAAGGCCAGTCCGGTACTGCGCCTCACCGACGCGCAGGTCGGCCTAGCCGCCAGCGGCTACCTGGTCGGCGCGGTGGGCGGCGCGCTGCTGTTCGGCTGGCTGACCGACCGGCTCGGCCGCAAGCGGCTGTTCAACGTGACGCTGGGGCTGTACCTGGTCGCCACCGCGCTCACCGCGCTGAGCCCGAACCTCGCGGTGTTCGTGCTGCTGCGCGCCCTGACCGGCGCCGGCATCGGCGGCGAGTACGCCGCGATCAACTCGGCGATCCAGGAACTGATCCCGGCGCGCTATCGCGGCCATACCGACCTGGTGATCAACGGCAGCTTCTGGCTCGGCGCCGCGCTGGGCGCGCTCGGCTCGATGCTGCTGCTCGATCCGCGCGTGCTGCCGACCGAGCTGGGCTGGCGCTGCGCGTTCGGCATCGGCGCCGTGCTCGGCCTTGGCATCCTGTGGCTGCGCCGCTACCTGCCGGAAAGCCCGCGCTGGCTGATGCTGCACGGCCGCGTCGACGAAGCCGCGCGCATCGTCGGCGACATCGAACGCCGCCACGGCGCGACCGCGCCCGCATCGCCGCTGCCCCTGCTGCACCTGCGGCCGCGCGCCCTGCGCTGGGGCGACGTGACGCGCACCCTGCTGCGCGACTATCCGGGGCGCACCGCCGTCACCCTGGTGCTGATGGCTGCGCAGGCATTCTTCTACAACGCGATCTTCTTCACCTATGCGCTGGTGCTCGGCCGCTTCTACGGCGTGCCGAACGAGCGCATCGGGCTGTACATCCTGCCGTTCGCCGCCGGCAACTTCCTCGGCCCGCTGCTGCTCGGCCGGCTGTTCGACAGCCTCGGCCGCCGGCCGATGATCGCGCTCACCTACGCCCTGTCCGGCGCACTGCTCGCGCTCATCGCATGGCTGTTCGAGCGCGGCCTGCTGGACGCCGCCACGCAGACGCTGGCGTGGAGCGTGGTGTTCTTCTTCGCCTCCGCCGCCGCCAGCTCGGCCTACCTCACCGCCAGCGAAAGCTTCCCGCTGGAACTGCGTGCGCTGGCGATCGCGCTGTTCTACGCCGTCGGCACCGCGCTGGGCGGCGTGGCCGGGCCGTGGCTGTTCGGCACGCTGATCGGCAGCGGCGAGCGCAGCGCCATTGCCTGGGGCTATCTGGGCGGCGCCCTGCTGATGCTGCTCGCCGCAGGCGTCGCCTGGCGCTGGAGCGTGCGCGCCGAGCGGATGCCGCTGGAATCGGTGGCGCCGCCGCTGTCCCGCCGGGACGGGTGACACGCCGGCAGCGGGCCGATGGCGCGTCCGTTGGCGCCGCGCGGCAGCGGGCCAGGTGACGCAACGACTGCCTCCATCGGAATGCGCGATGCTCCGGCAACGGCTGGCCTCCTTCAGGCCGAACTTGCCTCATGCGCCGGGCGGCAGGATAGTGCGGGCCTCGTCATGCGTTGGGGGACCGCGATGAAGCGACTGCCGCCCGGCCTGCCCGGCCCTGCTCGGCCTGGGACATCCATGCACCGCATCGGTCACGACAATATGCTCGGCGGCGCCGTGAAGATGATCCGATCACCACGCCCAAGGACTCGTCCCCATTCGTTCCGAAGACATGCACTGCCCCGGGCCACGCCAACACCAATCGGTAGTGGCGGCCGCGCTCCCGTAGCAGCCACCGTCCGGCGCAACGTCGATACCTACACCGTACCGCCACAGCCTTTCCGGGCCATGCAACATTGCCGGCCACTGCCGGGACGCATAATGACCTACCGATGGGACAGGCCACGAGCATGAACGACTCTTCTCCCTCCACCGCCGAATACCTCGTCATCTCGCGCGGGCAATGGCACGAGGACCTGACGAGCGACGAGATCCAGGCCGCCATCGATGCGTTCTACGACTGGCACGGCCAGCTCGTCGCGGCGGGCAGGATGCGCGTCGGCCAGCGGCTTGCGCGTGCGGGCAAGCGGGTTTCGGCCAGGGGAGTGATCGACGGTCCGTTCGCCGAGAGCAAGGAGATCGTCGGCGGCTACTGGTTCATCGTCGCGGAAAGCCTCGACGCGGCGGCCGAACTCGCCGCGGGGAATCCCTGCCTGGCCTGCGGCCTGTCCTTCGAGATCCGGCCGATCGAAACGGCGCGGGCGAGCGCCGATGCGATCACTTCGGAAACGCCCGGCCACAGCGACTAGAGGCAAGCCGGCGAACCGACCCCAGATCCGCCGCAACGATCCGACTCTTCTCGAGGAGAAACCATGGACGCCAAGGATCCGAACGACTGGGTGGCACGCCTGAACGGCCCAGGCAGCAGCCTGCTCGCTCCCTTCAGCAGCGAGGCGACGCGCAAGGCCGGCCGGCAACTGGTCCTGCTTTCGGCACTGACGATCCTGCTGTCGGGAGGCCTCGTCACCTTCGGTGAAGGCACGTTCGCCGGCCTCAAGTTCGCACCGTCGAAAATGGTCGCCGTGGTGACGCTGGCCGGACTGGCCTGCGCCTATTTCGCGATCCTGTACGTCCTCGATCTCTACCGCGACTACCAGGCCGCCCGGTACCAGAGAATGCCGGCGCTGGTCGATTACCAGCGGCTGAAAGACGAAGCCTTGGCGCAATACAACGCGAAGATGGAAAAAGCCGACTTCCTCGCGACAGAGACACAGCGTCTGTTGCGAGAGCGAACGGAAAAGCGCATCCAGTTAGGGCTTGATGCGCCATTGCCGCACTACCCATCGCTTTCGGGCGGGGCGATCGACGATATCGAGGCGCAACTCGCCGTCCGCGAAGCGGACAGCCGGCAAAGACAGCGCGCCATGGACGAATTTTCCGACTACTGCCGCAACGATGGCCTGGATTCCTTGCAGCAGGAGCAAATCGGCCTGGCCGTCGATCGCAGCATCACCGCTCGCTTCGAGGCCTTGCTCTCCCTGATGCGGACCACCGCCCGTCTGGACCGCTTTCGACTGGTCACCGAAGTCGTCTTCCCCATGGGCCTGGCACTGTTCGCGATCATCGCCGTACTGCGCCACGGCCTTTGATCGGACAACGCCCGGATGACCGTACGAAAAGGGCCAGCCGTTTCACCGCTTATCGCGGCCTGGCGGTCATACAAGCGCGTCGACGCGGGCGATTGATCGCACAACCGCTTGCCCCGACACTTCCAGGCATGAAAGCCCGCCTCCTCCCGCGCCTGCTCGCCTGCCTCGCCCTGCTCCTGGCCAGCCTTCCGGCAGCGGCGAAGCCCGCGCTGTGGGTGCTGAAGGACGCCGACACCACAATCTACCTGTTCGGCACCGTGCACCTGCTGCCCAACGACACCGACTGGCACTACCCCGCCCTCGACAAGGCGCTGGCGGACAGCCGCACGCTGTACATCGAGCTGACCGACGACGACCCTGCCCACATGGCCGCCCTGGTGCTGCGCTACGGGTTGGACACCGCGCACCCGCTGTCGACCCGGCTGACCCGGGCGGAAATCGCCAAGCTGGAGGCCGCGGCCAAGACCGCCGGCGTGCCCGGCGGCCTGCAGGCGCTGAACGTGATGCGCCCCTGGCTGGCCGCGCTGACGCTGGCGGTGACGCCGCTGATGAAGGCCGGACTCGATCCCGAACACGGCGTGGACAAGCTGATCAAGGGGCAGATGGGCCGGGCCGGCAAGACCGTGCTCGGGCTGGAGACGGCCGAGCAGCAGATCCGCTTTCTCGCCGACATGCCGCCGGCCACCGAGCTGGCCTTCCTGCGCTCCACCCTGCGCGAGACCGACCACGCCACGATCGAGCTGAAGCAGATCGTGGACGCCTGGAAGAACGGCGACGTCGCCACCATCGGCAAGCTGGAAGACGAACAGATGCGCCAGCGCGAGCCGAAGCTCTATCAGCGCCTGCTGGTGACGCGCAACAAAATCTGGGCCGGCAAGATCGCCGCCATGCTCAAGCAGCCGGGCACCGTGTTCGTCGCCGTGGGCGCCGCCCACCTGGCCGGCCCGGACAGCGTGCAGGCGCAGCTGAAGACCCGCGGCATCGCCACGGAACGTCTGCCCTAGGGTGTGTCATCAATTATCCGAATAGGCGATGCTAGTCGCCCCCTTCGTTTGCCCGCGC
>NZ_LMSL01000009.1:258-3728 GCF_001428405.1 Frateuria sp. Soil773 | reverse complement strand
CGTCAGCCAAGACTGCCAGATGTTCTCCTTTCAAATGACGTCGCGTGAGGGGAAGGCTACGATTCAGCTCCTGTGCGCGACGCTTTAGCGTTCACAATAGTGAAAAAATTTTGAGCTGTATGCCTTGCTTGTAAAGCAGCAGACCTAGGACATGGCTACCGCGTCCGGTCCATGCCCCTCTTGATTCCTATGCCAGTGAAAAGTACAGGTATGGTCTGGAATAGAAACTGCGTTACCGGCCCAGGCCCTAGCAAAAGCCGCACCGCGATTAGCACGACAGCGAGCAGGCTGAGTACCTCAACCATCGTAATCGCAAGTGCCTTCCAGAACCTCTGATCAAATTGTCTATTTGCAGTCACAGGGAGTACTCGCAGTCAGTAGTGCTTGCTCCGTTGCGTAGTCGGAAAGGCCCGCAGCAACCCCAAACACCGGACCTGCCACGTACTTCCCCGGCCCTAGCCCACGATTGGCGACAGTACCTACGAAAACATAGCCTGCAGTGCGCCCCGTCACCTTTAACCCTGGCCCGTTGAAGCCCAATCTTGTGCCAACGTATGACACTAGCCCAGCGCCCAGGGACAATTTCCAGTTTCCCTTGGTTTCCGCCAGTTGACTCTTGAGGCCACGCCTGCCGAGTACAAGTCATAATCCATCTACCAACCGAAACTTACTTAGGTGATCTGCCACCTAAACTCAACACGGATGCAACGATTGATAAACCGACGATGGTTAATCCGCCGAAAAGCTGGATGGCCACCATCTCATCGGCATGCGTCACTAAGGAAACAACCGCACTAAAGGCGACTGAGCTTCCCATTGTGAACCAATATGCACGCGGGAATCGGGTCATGGGCCAAAAAGGCGTATCAAATGCCATGAACCGCTGCTCTTGGCTCGGATTTTTTCTTAGCCAGAATCGAATTACCGGTAGAAGTATCACCCCACAGATTAGCCCGGCAACGATAGTGAAATTTGTTCTTTTATTGAGAAGCAAAGGGAATATAGCAACATTGATCCCTACTAACAGCGTTCGTGCGATGATCCACAGGCCCTTGCGATTCATACTTTTCCCGACTTAGAAATATGCTTGTCCGCCATAACCGAGGAATGCACTCGCACCGACAGTCACGTTGGCTGTTATGGGGCGCTGACTGAATTGTCCATTGCTGACCGATACGCCGACGCTCAAAGGCTTAACGGGCGTGCCCACAGAAATTTCCGCATCATTGACTCCGGGCCCTACTGTTGCCGATACATCGGCGCTCAAGGCGCCTGTGCCAAGATGACCATCTCCCCTTGTGCCTCTCCAGGCGCCGACCTCATGACACCCCGAGTCATCAAGGTTTACTGAGACGGACGCGCCCGCGCCTGCTCCTACGTAACCACCGACGTTGAATTGGCCAGAGTTGTAGCCAAAGGTCAGAAGCCCCCCGATTCCCAGATCAACGCTTATCGTAACCTGCCAAAGTCCTGATGGGTCGTCACGCAGAATCGGATTACCCCCAACGTAAGCGTAACCGTTAACTCCACCTTTCAATCCAACCGGATCGGACTCCAGATATCGCCCGATACTTTCGTCGTATGTCCGGAAGCCGTTGATCCATAACCCCGTCTCCACATCTTGGTACTGGCCTGGGAAACCCAGGTTCAACCCGCCGATTTGATCCAGCGCCACCGAACGACCATAGGGATCATTGTTGGCGCGCCACACCACTTCCTGCGAAGCACCGGTCACCACTTCCGAGCGACCAAGGTGGTCGTTGTGCACGAAGTTGATGGCGCCGTTATCTCGCACCACGCCAAGCAGTTCCGCTCCCGCCCAGATGTAACTCTTCCAGCCGGCCGGTCCATATTCCGTTGCCAGTTGATCGCCCACGTAGATGTAGCGGGTCTGGCTGCCACCAGCGATCTTGCCTACGCGCTGGTCCTGCGCGTTGTACAGCAACGAGGTAGTCGTAGTGCCTGCGTAGACTCGAATGAGCCGGTTGAACGCATCATAGGCATAGGTCTGCGTGATGCCCGGCTGGTCCTGTGCGACCGTGCGGTTGCCGCGTGCGTCGTACTGGTAGTCCGTGCGAGCGCCGGCCAGCGTGGTGTAGCTCGACACCCGGTTGCTCGCCGGCTCGATCACGTAGTCCGCCTGCACGCCGCTGGCGGTATAGCGGCTGCGGTTGCCGTTGGCATCCAAGGTCCAGGTCAGGCCGTTGCGGGTGTCCTTCGATAGCCGACCGGCCGCATCGTAGGCATACGTGCGATTCTGCGTGGCATCGACGCCGTTGGTAATTGCGGTGATCTCGTCGCCGAAGTTGTAGTCATAGCTCAGGTTCTGCCGGACCGTGGCCCCATTGCTGGCGCCGAGGTGGGTGAGTCGGCCATCCTGGTCGAAGCTGGCACTGTGCTTCAGGCCGTTGCCGTACGTCCATTCCGTGGCGGGCCCGAAAGGCTGGTAGTGGAAGCCGGTGGCGATATTGGTAGTGGTACCACCCACGGTGGACGTCACCGCCACCAGCTTGCCGTGGTCATAGGCATACCCAACGGCGACGCCACTGGGATAGCTGATACCCGTCGGACGACCCAGGCTGTCGTAGGTGTAGCCCGTGGTGTTCACCGTGTTCTGCATCGCATCCTGGCGCGTCGCCAGCCAGCCTTCCGACGTGTAGGCGAAAGTCGACCAACTGTGCGTGGTCACGCTGTCACTTCCAGCCATACGGCACAGCCGGCCCTTGCCGTTGGTGCACGTGTCATAGCTGTAGGTGCGGCTCTCCTGGCCGTTGCCCGCAGACGTGGGACGCCCCAGCGCGTCGTAACTGTAGCTCAATGTACTGCCATCGTTACGCGTCTGGCTGGTGAGCAGACCACCGGTGTTGTAATTGTAGGTGGTCGTGCCGGTGTCCGGGCTCACCTGGGTCCAGACCTGGCCGAAGCCGTCCGCCGTGTAGGTGGTAGCGTTGCCGCGCGGGTCGATCACTTTTGTCAGGTGGCCGACGCCATCGTAGGCGTACTGGGTGGCGTTCCCCGCCGGATCGGTCGATCGGATGACCCGGCCGAACGCGTCGTAGATCAGGGTGGTCGTGTGGCCAAGACCGTCGATCGTCGTCAGGACGTTGTTGTTGACGTCGTAGGTGTAGCTGGCCTTGAGATTGCCATTGGCATCGCGTCGCTCTAACACCCGGCCCAGTTCGTCGTACACGAGGGTGGTCTTGGTAGAAACCACCGGTGGCGGCGTGCCGCGCACATCGACCGTGGCGATCGTGATGCCATCGCTCTTGAGGAAGAAGCGGTGACTGTCCGCCGAGATCCAGGGCGCGCTTTTCGAGCCGGATTGACCGCTGGCGAACAACCCTGGCGAGCTGCCATCCAGGTTGGCAATCCAGACCTCGGACGTGGCACTGCTGGACGTCCAGGTGACGAGTTCGGTGCACACGGTGGCGCCCACTGGAATATCGCAGGGATTGGGCGAGGCCGAGATC
>NZ_LMSL01000009.1:0-235 GCF_001428405.1 Frateuria sp. Soil773 | reverse complement strand
CTTGATCAGGCTGCCGTCGCCCCAGAACTCCACCCGCTGTACGCTGCCATCCGGATCGCTGGCGTTGGCACTGACGACGACCGTGGCGGGGGCCATCGCGGCGCTGCCATTCACCGGTGCCGTCAACGTAATGTTGGGCGGCTGGTTGCCGCGCACCTGCAAGGTCGCCAGGTCCGGGCCGTTGACGTTCTCGCGCAGGTGGAAGATGGTGCCGCCGGCCCAGATCCAGTTGATC
>NZ_LMSL01000008.1:89556-89815 GCF_001428405.1 Frateuria sp. Soil773 | reverse complement strand
TCGTATCGAGCGCGGCATCATCAAGGTCGGCGACGAAATCGAAGTGGTCGGCATCCGCGACACACAGAAGACGACGGTCACGGGCGTGGAAATGTTCCGCAAGCTGCTGGACCAGGGCCAGGCGGGCGACAACGCGGGCCTGCTGCTGCGCGGTCTGAAGCGCGACGACGTGGAGCGCGGCCAGGTGCTGGCGAAGCCGGGCACGATCACCCCGCACACGGACTTCGAGGCGGAGGTGTACGTGCTGTCGAAGGACGAA
>NZ_LMSL01000008.1:73336-88336 GCF_001428405.1 Frateuria sp. Soil773 | reverse complement strand
TGCGCGTCGCGGTGCTGATCTTCGGTCGTTCCACCCCGGTCGAGCTGGAATTCGGACAGGTCGAGAAGGCTTAAGGGCGAGAAGATAGTTGAGAGGAGTGAAAAGTGAGAGGGGGCAAGCTTTCTCTCGCTTCTCACTCCTCTCGCCTCACTCCTAGGTCCTTCGGCATGGGGCTTGCTTAAAAGTTGATCACTCCTTAAACTACGCGGTTCACGCCGGGGTCTTTCGACTCGGCGTGTCCGTGTTTCGGAGTCCGCAGGGATCGGCGGGCTCACCATCATCCAGGGAACGATGTACGGCGAGGAGCCGCAAGGCGCCTGAACTCGCGAGGAAAATCCAATGGCAAAGAAAGTCGTCGGTTATATCAAGCTGCAGGTCAAGGCCGGCCAGGCCAACCCGTCGCCGCCGGTCGGTCCAGCGCTGGGTCAGCGCGGCCTGAACATCATGGAGTTCTGCAAGGCGTTCAATGCCGCCACGCAGAAGCTGGAGCCGGGTCTGCCGATCCCGACCATCATCACGGCGTACTCCGACCGCAGCTTCACGTTCATCACCAAGACCCCGCCCGCCACCGTGCTGATCAAGAAGGTCACCGGCGTCGCCAAGGGTTCGTCCAAGCCCAACACCGACAAGGTGGGCAAGATCACCCGCAAGCAGCTCGAAGACGTTGCGAAGCAGAAGGAGCCGGATCTGACGGCTGCCGATCTGGACGCCGCGGTGCGCACCATTGCCGGTAGCGCCCGCAGCATGGGCCTTGTGGTGGAGGGTTAAGACATGGCAAAGCTCACGAAGCGTATGAAGGCCGCCCAGGCGGCGGTGCAGCCGGGCAAGATCTACGGCCTGGACGAGGCGCTGAAGATCGTCAAGGACAACGCCAAGGCCAAGTTCGCCGAGTCGGTGGACGTGGCCGTGCGCCTCGGCATCGACGCGAAGAAGTCGGACCAGGGCGTGCGCGGCTCCTCGCTGCTGCCGCACGGCACCGGCAAGACCATCAAGGTGGCCGTGTTCGTCCCGGCCGGCGAGAAGGCCGAGGCGGCCAAGGCCGCCGGCGCCGATGCCGTCGGCATGGAAGACCTGGCCGAGCGCATGCAGGCCGGTGACCTCGACTTCGGTCGCGTGATCGCCACCCCGGACGCGATGCGCGTGGTCGGCAAGCTGGGCCAGGTGCTCGGCCCGCGCGGCCTGATGCCGAACCCGAAGGACGGCTCGGTCACCGCCGACGTCGCCACCGCGGTGAAGAACGCCAAGGCCGGCCAGGTGAAGTTCCGCAACGACAAGGCGGGCATCATCCACGCCACCATCGGCAAGGCTTCGTTCGAGGCGGCGCAGCTGGCCGACAACCTCAACGCCCTGATCGGCGACCTGCTCAAGGCCAAGCCGAGCACGGCGAAGGGCCAGTACCTGCAGAAGGTCGCGCTGTCCAGCACGATGGGCATCGGCGTGACCGTCGATACCTCGTCGCTGAGCATCTCGGCGAAGTAAGAAGACAAAGCCCCGCGCGGCGCCATGCCGCGCGGGCACGTTTTTGAGGGCAGTCCCGGCCGCAGGCCGGAGCCGCCGTCAAAGACCGCAGGCGCGATCAGCGCGCGACGACGACGAGCAGGGAGCTCGTAACTGGCATGGAAACGCCGTCGCCGCCAGCGGGATCGCTTAATCGGATTCCTGGCGAATCCGGCCTGCGTAGATGGTGCTGCCCCTTCTGGAATCGTTCGATCCATTCTGGAAAGGCCACCACCCGGGGCACCGAGTGTCCCCGACGTCACGGACGGCGTCGCTCAGGACCGCAAGCGGCAGGAGCCGTAAGCGGAGTTCTATTTAGGAGGAGTGATATGGCTCTGAATCTCTCGCAGAAGCAGGAAGTAGTCGCCGAGCTGGCAGAAGTCGCCGCGAAGGCGCACTCCTTGGTCGCTGCCGAGTATGCGGGCACCACGGTCGAACAGATGACCGCGATGCGCAAGAAGGCCCGCGAATCCGGCGTGTTCCTGAAAGTCGTCAAGAACACGCTCGCTTCGCGCGCCGTGGCGGGCACCGAGTTCGAGGTCGTCAAGGACGCCCTGACCGGTCCGCTGCTGTACGCATTCTCGACCGAGGAACCCGGTGCTGCCGGGCGCCTGATCAAGGAATTCGCCAAGGGCAACGACAAGCTGAAGGCGAAAATCGTCTCGGTGGAAGGCAAGTTGCTGCCGGCCGCGCACGTCGACGTGCTGGCCTCGCTGCCGACCCGCGAACAGGCGCTGGCCATGCTGGCCCGCGTGCTGGCCGAGCCGGCCACGATGTTCGCCCGCGTCGTCAAGGCCGTGGCCGACAAGCAGGGCGGTGGCGAAGTCGCCGCCGAAGCCCCGGCCGAAGTCGAGCCCGCCTAAGTTCGCCGTCTACTCAAATCGAATCAATTTCCAGAGGTAAATCAAAATGTCCCTGACCAACGAACAGATCGTTGAAGCCGTCGCCGCCAAGTCGCTGATGGAAGTGATGGACCTGGTGAAGGCCATCGAAGAGAAGTTCGGCGTGACCGCCGCCGCCCCGGTGATGGTTGCCGCCGGCCCGGCCGCCGCCGGCCCGGCTGCCGAGGAGCAGACCGAGTTCGACGTGATCCTGAAGAGCGCCGGCGACAAGAAGGTCGACGTGATCAAGGCCGTCCGCGCCATCACCGGCCTGGGCCTGAAGGAAGCGAAGGACCTGACCGAGGCCGGTGGCGTCGTGAAGGAAGCCGCCTCGAAGGACGACGCTGCGAAGTTCAAGAAGGACCTCGAAGCTGCCGGCGCCACGGTCGAACTGAAGTAATCGGCGCCCTTGCGCGCCATCAGTTTGATCCAGCGTCAAGCAAGCCTGGGGGCGCAAGCCCCCGGGCTTTGCCCGTTTGAACGGGAATGGGGAATGGAGAATCGGGAATCGTAAGGGCCACCGGCCGCGCGATTCCCGATTCTCGATTCCCGCATCCCGACCCGGACGGCCATGGCCGTCCGGCAAGACCAATCTCCCTTTGCCGGTGTGTGCACCACCGGCGTCACTGCGAACCGAGGCGTCACCCACCATGACTTACTCGTTTACCGAGAAGAAGCGCATCCGCAAGGATTTCGGCAAGCGTCCGCCCGTACTGGGCGTGCCCAACCTGCTGACCATCCAGACCGACTCCTACCGGGAGTTCCTGCAGGAGCACGTCGCTCCCAAGAAGCGCGAGGACAAGGGTCTGCATGCCGCGTTGAAATCGGTGTTCCCGATTTCCAGCTATTCGGGCAACGCGGCCCTCGAGTACGTGGACTACCGCCTGGGCGAGCCCGCGTTCGACGAGCGCGAGTGCCGCAACCGCAGCATGACCTTCGGCGCACCGCTGCGCGTGACCGTGCGCCTGGTGATCTACGACAAGGACAGCCCGGCCTCGAAGAAGGCGGTGAAGTACGTCAAGGAGCAGGAGGTCTACATGGGCGAGATCCCGCTCATGACCGACACCGGCACCTTCATCATCAACGGCACCGAGCGCGTGATCGTCTCGCAGCTGCACCGCTCGCCGGGCGTGTTCTTCGACCACGACCGCGGCAAGACGCACAGCTCGGGCAAGCTCTTGTTCTCCGCCCGCGTGATTCCCTACCGCGGCTCGTGGCTGGACTTCGAGTTCGACCCGAAGGACGCGCTGTTCACCCGCATCGACCGCCGCCGCAAGCTGCCGGTGACGGTGCTGCTGCGCGCGCTCGGCTACACCAACGAGGAGATGCTGGGCATCTTCTTCGAGCACAACGTGTTCCACCTGGGCAAGAAGGGCGGCACCACGCTCGAGCTGGTCGCCGAGCGCCTGCGCGGCGAAACGCTCACCTTCGACCTGATGGTCGGCGGCAAGGTGCTGGTCGAGGCCGGCAAGCGCATCACCGCGCGCCACGTGCGCCAGCTCGCGGCCGAGAACATCTCCGCGCTGGAAGTGCCGGACGACTACCCGGTCGGCCGCATCGTGGCCACCGACATCGTCGACGCCAAGACCGGCGAGCTGCTGGCCAACGCCAACGACGAGATCACCGCCGAGCAGCTGGAGAACTTCCGCAAGGCCGGCATCGAGACGGTGCCGACGCTGTACGTCAACGATCTCGACCGCGGCGCCTACATCTCGCACACCCTGCGCATCGACAACACCAAGACGCAGCTCGAGGCGCTGGTGGAGATCTACCGCATGATGCGCCCGGGCGAGCCGCCGACCAAGGACGCCGCGCAGAACCTGTTCTTCAACCTGTTCTTCACCTTCGACCGCTACGACCTGTCGTCGGTGGGCCGGATGAAGTTCAACCGCCGCGTGGGCCGCCAGGAGATCCTCGGCCCGGGCGTGCTGTACGACTACAAGTACTTCGCCGACCGCAAGGAAGAAGTCGCGCAGGAGCTGGTCAAGGCGCAGGGCGAAAGCTCCGACATCCTCGACGTGCTCAAGGTGCTGATCGACATCAAGAACGGCCACGGCACGGTGGACGACATCGACCACCTGGGCAACCGCCGCGTGCGCTCGGTCGGCGAGATGGCCGAGAACACCTTCCGCATCGGCCTGGTGCGCGTCGAGCGCGCCGTGCGCGAGCGCCTGAGCCTGGCCGAGTCCGAGGGCCTGACCCCGCAGGAACTGATCAACGCCAAGCCGGTCGCGGCGGCGGTGAAGGAGTTCTTCGGCTCCTCGCAGCTCAGCCAGTTCATGGACCAGAACAACCCGCTGTCCGAGGTGACCCACAAGCGCCGCGTGTCGGCCCTGGGGCCGGGCGGCCTGACCCGCGAGCGCGCGGGCTTCGAAGTGCGCGACGTGCACCCGACCCACTACGGCCGCGTCTGCACCATCGAGACCCCGGAAGGCCCGAACATCGGCCTGATCAACTCGCTGGCCGTGTACGCCCGCACCAACGCCTACGGCTTCCTGGAGACGCCGTACCGCAAGGTCGAGAACGGCAAGGTCACCGACAAGGTCGACTACCTGTCGGCGATCGAGGAAGGCGACCATGTGATCGCGCAGGCGAACTCGCCGCTGGACAAGCATGGCGCCTTCGTCGAGGACTTCGTGTCCTGCCGTTTCCGCGGCGAATCCGAGCTGCGCCCGGCATCCGAGGTCGGCTACATGGACGTTTCGCCGATGCAGACCGTGTCGGTCGCGGCGGCGCTGGTGCCGTTCCTGGAGCACGATGACGCGAACCGCGCGCTGATGGGCGCGAACATGCAGCGCCAGGCCGTGCCGACGCTGCGCTCGCAGACCCCGCTGGTGGGCACCGGCATCGAGCGCGCCGTGGCGCGCGACTCCGGTGTCATCACCACCGCCAAGCGCGGCGGCGTGATCGACCAGGTCGACGCGGCCCGCATCGTGGTGCGCGTGAACGAGGAAGAGATCGGCGACAACGACGCCGGCGTCGACATCTACACGCTGACCAAGTACACCCGTTCCAACCAGAACACCAACCTCAACCAGCGTCCGCTGGTGAACGTGGGCGACGTGGTGGCGAAGGGCGACACGCTGGCCGACGGCTCGTCGACCGACCTGGGCGAGCTCGCGCTCGGCCAGAACATGCTGATCGCGTTCATGCCGTGGAACGGCTACAACTTCGAAGACTCGATCCTGCTCTCCGAGCGCGTCGTGCAGGAAGACCGCTACACCTCGATCCACATCGAGGAGCTGTCCTGCATCGCGCGCGACACCAAGCTGGGCGCCGAGGAAATCACCGCCGACATCCCGAACGTGGGCGAGCAGGCGCTGGCCCGTCTCGACGAGTCCGGCATCGTCTACATCGGCGCCGAGGTGAAGGCCGGCGACATCATGGTCGGCAAGGTCACGCCGAAGGGCGAGAGCCAGCTCACGCCGGAAGAGAAGCTGCTGCGCGCGATCTTCGGCGAGAAGGCGTCCGACGTGAAGGACAGCTCGCTGCGCGTGCCGCCGGGCATGGACGGCACCGTCATCGACGTGCAGGTGTTCACCCGCGACGGCATCGAGAAGGACAAGCGCGCGCGCCAGATCGAGGAAATGGAGATCAAGCGGATCCGCAAGGATCTGGACGACCAGTTCCGCATCCTCGAGGGCGCGATCTACAACCGCATGCGCACCCAGCTCGTCGGCAAGACCGCGATGAGCGGCCCGGGTGGCCTCAAGCGCGGCGCCGAGATCACCGACGCCTACCTGGACGGCCTGAAGAAGGACGACTGGTTCAAGGTCAACGTGAAGGACGAGGAGGTCACCGAGTTCCTCGAGCGCGCCGCCGACCAGATCAAGCGCCATAAGGAAGAGTTCGACAAGCGCTTCAAGGAGAAGCAGGGCAAGATCACCCAGGGCGACGACCTCGCCCCGGGCGTGCTGAAGATGGTCAAGGTGTTCCTGGCCGTGAAGCGCCGCATCCAGCCGGGCGACAAGATGGCCGGCCGCCACGGCAACAAGGGCGTGGTGTCCAACGTGGTGCCGGTGGAAGACATGCCGTACTCCGCCGACGGCGTGCCGGTGGACATCGTGCTGAACCCGCTGGGCGTGCCCTCGCGCATGAACATCGGCCAGATCCTGGAAGTGCATCTGGGCTGGGCCGCCAAGGGCCTGGGCAAGAAGATCCAGAAGATGATCGAGGCGCAGGAGAAGGTCGCCAAGGTCCGCGAGTTCCTCGACCAGATCTACAACCACCACGTCGCCGGCGCCGTGCAGCACGTGGACCTCAAGTCGCTCACCGACGACGAGATCCGCACGCTGGCGCACAACCTGCAGGAAGGCGTGCCGATGGCGACGCCGGTGTTCGACGGCGCCGAGGAAACCGAGATCAAGGCGATGCTGAAGCTGGCGGATCTGCCCGAGTCGGGCCAGACCACGCTGTACGACGGCCGCACCGGCGAGGCGTTCGACCGCCCGGTCACCGTCGGCTACATGCACTACCTGAAGCTCAACCACCTGGTCGACGACAAGATGCACGCGCGTTCCACCGGCCCGTACTCGCTGGTCACCCAGCAGCCGCTGGGCGGCAAGGCGCAGTTCGGCGGCCAGCGCTTCGGCGAAATGGAAGTCTGGGCGCTGGAAGCCTACGGCGCGGCCTACACCCTGCAGGAAATGCTGACGGTGAAGTCCGACGACGTGCAGGGCCGCAACCAGATGTACAAGAACATCGTCGACGGCAACCACGAGATGGCGGCGGGCATGCCGGAGTCCTTCAACGTGCTGGTGAAGGAAATCCGTTCGCTCGGTATCGACATCGACCTGGAAGAGATCAAGTAACCCGCGGGTTACAGGAGCTTATGCAATGAAAGATTTGCTCAATCTGTTCAATCAGCAGCGCGCGACGCCCGACTTCGACGCGATCAAGATCGCGCTGGCCTCGCCGGAGCTGATCCGCTCGTGGTCGTTCGGCGAAGTGAAGAAGCCGGAAACCATCAACTACCGCACCTTCAAGCCGGAGCGCGACGGCCTGTTCTGCGCCGCCATCTTCGGCCCGGTGAAGGACTACGAGTGCCTGTGCGGCAAGTACAAGCGCATGAAGCACCGCGGCGTGGTCTGCGAGAAGTGCGGCACGGAAGTGACGCTGGCCAAGGTGCGCCGCGAGCGCATGGGCCACATCGAGCTGGCCAGCCCGACCGCGCACATCTGGTTCCTGAAGTCGCTGCCCTCGCGCATCGGCCTGATGCTGGACATGACCCTGCGCGACATCGAGCGCATCCTGTACTTCGAGGCCTTCGTGGTGATCGATCCGGGCCTGACCGCGCTCGAGCGTGGCCAGTTGCTCAGCGAGGACCAGTACCTCGAGGCGACCGAGGAGCACGGCGACGAGTTCGACGCCCGCATGGGCGCCGAGGCCGTCTACGAGCTGCTGAAGTCGCTCGACCTGCCGGGCGAGGTCATCCGCCTGAAGGAAGAGATCGCCTCCACCAACTCCGAGACCAAGCTCAAGCGCCTCACCAAGCGCGTCAAGCTGATCGAGGCGTTCCTGGAATCCGGCAACAAGCCGGAGTGGATGGTGATGACCGTGCTGCCGGTGCTGCCGCCGGACCTGCGTCCGCTGGTGCCGCTGGACGGCGGCCGCTTCGCCACCTCCGACCTCAACGACCTGTACCGCCGCGTCATCAACCGCAACAACCGCCTCAAGCGCCTGCTCGAGCTCAACGCGCCCGACATCATCGTGCGCAACGAGAAGCGCATGCTGCAGGAATCGGTCGACGCGCTGCTCGACAACGGCCGCCGCGGCCGTGCCATCACCGGCACCAACAAGCGCGCGCTGAAGTCGCTGGCCGACATGATCAAGGGCAAGCAGGGCCGGTTCCGCCAGAACCTGCTCGGCAAGCGCGTGGACTACTCCGGCCGCTCGGTGATCGTGGTCGGCCCGACGTTGCGCCTGCACCAGTGCGGTCTGCCCAAGAAGATGGCGCTGGAGCTGTTCAAGCCGTTCATCTTCGCCAAGCTGCAGGCCCGCGGCGAGGCCACCACCATCAAGGCCGCCAAGAAGCTCGTCGAGCGCGAGGAAGGCCAGGTGTGGGACATCCTCGAAGAGGTGATCCGCGAGCATCCGGTGCTGCTGAACCGCGCCCCGACCCTGCACCGCCTCGGCATCCAGGCGTTCGAGCCGAAGCTGATCGAAGGCAAGGCGATCCAGCTGCATCCGCTGGTGTGTACCGCGTTCAACGCCGACTTCGACGGCGACCAGATGGCCGTGCACGTGCCGCTCTCGATCGAGGCGCAGCTCGAAGCGCGCGCCCTGATGATGGCGACCAACAACATCCTGTCGCCCGCCAACGGCGAGCCGATCATCGTGCCGTCGCAGGACGTGGTGCTGGGCCTGTACTACATGACCCGCGAGCTGGTGAACGCCAAGGGCACCGGCATGGTGTTCGCCAACGTCGGCGAGGTGCGTCGCGCCTACGACAACCGCGCCGTGCAGCTGCACGCCAAGATCAAGGTCCGCATCAAGCTGACCGAGGTGGACGACGAGGGCGTCGCTTCCGAGCGCACCGCGCTGGTCGACACCACGGTCGGCCGTGCGCTGCTGCTGGAGATCATGCCGGAGGGCCTGTCGTTCGCGCTGGCCAACACCGAGCTGACCAAGAAGAACATCTCGCGCCTGATCAACGCCTGCTACCGCCGCCTCGGCCTGAAAGAGACCGTGGTGTTCGCCGACCAGCTGATGTACACCGGCTTCCGCTTCGCCACCCGCGCGGGCATCTCGATCGGCATCGACGACATGATCATCCCGGCCGAGAAGAAGCCGATCCTGGAAGAGGCCGAGAAGGAAGTGGTCGAGATCCAGGAGCAGTACCAGTCGGGCCTGGTCACCGCCGGCGAGCGCTACAACAAGGTGGTCGACATCTGGTCGCGCACCAACGAGCTGGTCGCCAAGGCGATGATCGACGGCATCGGCACCGAGAAGGTGGTCGATGCCGAGGGCAAGACGGTCAGCCAGAAGTCGATGAACTCGCTGTACATCATGGCCGACTCGGGCGCGCGCGGCTCGGTGGCGCAGATCCGCCAGCTGGCCGGCATGCGCGGCCTGATGGCGCGTCCGGACGGCTCGATCATCGAGACCCCGATCAAGGCCAACTTCCGCGAAGGCCTGAACGTGCTGCAGTACTTCAACTCCACCCACGGCGCCCGCAAGGGCCTGGCGGATACGGCGCTGAAGACGGCAAACTCCGGCTACCTCACCCGCCGCCTGGTCGACGTGGCGCAGGACGTGGTGGTCACCTCGGTCGATTGCGGCACCGAGGACGGCATCCTGATGCAGCCGATCGTGGAAGGTGGCGACGTGGTCGAGCCGCTGCGCGAGCGCGTGCTGGGCCGCGTGGTGGTCGAGGACGTCTACGCCCCCGGCGACGACGACCAGCCCATCGTCACCCGCGACACCCTGCTGGACGAGGCGCTGGTCGAGAAGCTGGACAAGGCCGGCGTGCAGTCGATCAAGGTGCGTTCGCCGATCACCTGCGAAGCCGCACACGGCGTGTGCGCGCTGTGCTACGGCCGCGACCTGGCCCGTGGCCACCTGGTCAACATGGGCGAGGCCGTGGGCGTGGTCGCCGCGCAGTCGATCGGCGAGCCGGGCACGCAGCTCACCATGCGTACCTTCCACATCGGCGGCGCGGCTTCGCGTGCGGCGGCGGTGGACAATGTTTCGGTGAAGACCACCGGCACGCTGAAGTTCAACAACCTCAAGACCGTGCAGCACAGCCAGGGCCACCTGGTTGCAGTGTCGCGTTCGGGCGAAGTGAGCGTCATCGACGCCAACGGCCGCGAGCGCGAGCGCTACAAGGTGCCCTACGGCGCCACCATCGCGGTCAAGGACGGCGAAGCCGTCAAGGCCGGCCAGACCGTGGCCAACTGGGACCCGCACACCCATCCGATCGTGTCGGAAGTGGCCGGTACGGTGCGCTTCATCGACTTCATCGATGGCATCACCGTGCAGAGCCAGACCGACGAGCTGACCGGCCTGGAGTCTGCGGTGGTCACCGATCCGAAGCGCCGCGGCACCGCGGCCAAGGATCTGCGCCCGATCGTGCGCCTGGAAGACGCCAAGGGCCGCGAGCTGAAGCTGCCGGGCACCGACGTGCCGGCGCAGTACATGCTCCCGGCCGGCGCGATCGTGTCGATCCAGAACGGCGCCACGGTGGGCGTGGGCGACGTGGTCGCGCGTATCCCGCAGGAAACGTCGAAGACCCGCGACATCACCGGCGGCCTGCCGCGCGTGGCCGACCTGTTCGAGGCGCGCAAGCCGAAGGAGCCGGCGATCCTGGCCGAGCGCTCCGGCGTGATCAGCTTCGGCAAGGACACCAAGGGCAAGCAGCGCCTGATCATCAAGGACGTGGACGGCAACGAACACGAGGAGCTGATCCCGAAGTGGCGCCAGGTCATCGTGTTCGAAGGCGAGCACGTGGAGAAGGGCGAGACCGTGGTGGACGGCGAGCCGAGCCCGCACGACATCCTGCGCCTGCTCGGCGTGGAGCCGCTGGCGGCCTACCTGGTCAAGGAGATCCAGGACGTGTACCGCCTGCAGGGCGTGAAGATCAACGACAAGCACATCGAAGCGATCATTCGCCAGATGCTGCGCAAGGTCGAGATCACCGAGCCGGGCGACAGCCACTACCTGCGCGGCGAGCAGGTCGAGCGCGTGCGCATCAACGCCGAGAACGAGCGGGCGGAGAGCAAGGGCGAGCGCCCGGCCGAGTACCAGTCGGTGCTGCTGGGCATCACCAAGGCGTCGCTGGCGACCGAGTCGTTCATCTCGGCTGCGTCGTTCCAGGAGACCACCCGCGTCCTCACCGAGGCGGCGGTCCGCGGCACGCGCGATACCTTGCGTGGCCTGAAGGAAAATGTTATTGTCGGCCGTCTCATCCCGGCAGGTACGGGTCTGGCGTACCACGCAGGGCGTCGTCGCCAGGGCGGTCTTACCGCCTCGGAGCTGGAGACACTCTCCGGTTCCTCCTCGGTCTCCTTCGCGGAAGCCCCGGTCGGTAGCGATAGTGGTGTCGAGTAAGCTCGTCCAGGGCTTCGCTCGCTGACATACGAAATGAGGCGCACGGACGCGCCTCGTGTTCGGGTCAAGGATGGCAGGGCGTCAGCTTGCCTGTGGCGGGCTGCCCATGTTAAATTCCCGCTTCTTGGCAGGCCGAGTTGGATCGGTCTGCCTTTATGTTTCTCAGGAATAGTTTCGCATGACGACAGTCAACCAGTTGGTGCGCAAGAACCGCAGCCCGAAGACGTACAAGAGCGCTTCGCCGGCACTGCAGAGCAGTCCGCAGCGTCGTGGTGTCTGCACGCGCGTGTACACGACTACCCCGAAGAAGCCGAACTCGGCGTTGCGCAAGGTCGCCAAGGTGCGCCTGACCAACGGTTACGAGGTCATCAGCTACATCGGCGGCGAAGGCCACAACCTGCAGGAGCACTCGGTGGTGCTGATCCGCGGCGGTCGCGTGAAGGACCTGCCGGGCGTGCGCTACCACACGGTGCGCGGCAGCCTCGACTGCGCGGGCGTCACCAAGCGTCGCCAGTCGCGCTCCAAGTACGGCGCCAAGCGCCCGAAGAAGTAATCCCAATTCGATGAGTGCGGCCGGCTCGACGGTCGCGAAGATAACGGACAACAAACATGTCGCGTAAAGGTTCACATCCCGCCCGTCTGGTTCTGCCGGATCCCAAGCACGGCAGCCAGCTGATCGCCCGCTTCATCAACATGGTGATGAAGAGCGGCAAGAAGTCGGTCGCCGAGAGCATCGTCTACGGCGCGCTGGCCCACCTGGGCGAAAAGAATGCCGAGCCGGTGGCTCTGGTCGAGAAGGCGCTGGGCAACATCGCCCCGGCCGTCGAGGTGAAGTCCCGCCGTGTCGGCGGCGCCACCTACCAGGTGCCGGTCGAAGTGCGTCCGGGCCGCCGCATGGCGCTGGCGATGCGCTGGGCCATCGACTCCGCCCGCAAGCGCGGCGAGACCTCGATGCCGCGCAAGCTGGCCGCCGAGCTGCTCGAGGCCTCGGAGAACCGCGGCGGCGCGATCAAGAAGCGCGAAGAGACGCACCGCATGGCCGAGGCGAACAAGGCCTTCTCGCACTACCGCTGGTAAGCGACCTGTTTCCCGCTGCCATCGACTGGCGGCGGGAAGCGGCAAGGCGGTGAAACGAACCGGCCTCGCGCCGGTTTTGACGCAAGCCGTTCCCGGGGACGGTTGAAGAACATCCCGCCTCCCGGCGGATTCTTAAATGGAAACATGGCCCGGACGGCCGTGAAAACCAGGGCATGGCAGCCCGGCAAAGGTATACACCCATGGCACGCACCACTCCCATCGAGCGCTACCGCAACTTCGGCATCATGGCCCACATCGATGCCGGCAAGACCACGACCACGGAGCGCATCCTGTTCTACACCGGCGTCTCGCACAAGATCGGCGAAGTGCACGACGGTGCGGCGACGATGGACTGGATGGAGCAGGAGCAGGAGCGCGGCATCACCATCACTTCCGCGGCCACCACGGCGTTCTGGAAGGGCATGGACCGTTCGCTGCCCGAGCACCGCTTCAACATCATCGACACCCCCGGACACGTCGACTTCACCATCGAAGTGGAGCGTTCGCTGCGCGTGCTCGACGGTGCGGTGTTCGTGCTCTGCGCCGTGGGTGGCGTGCAGCCGCAGTCCGAGACCGTCTGGCGCCAGGCCAACCGGTACAAGGTGCCGCGCCTCGCGTTCGTCAACAAGATGGACCGCACGGGTGCGAACTTCTACAAGGTCGTCGAGCAGTTGAAGTCCCGCCTCGGCGCCAATCCGATCGAGATGCAGGTGCCGATCGGCGCCGAAGACAACTTCGAGGGCGTGATCGACCTCCTCAAGATGAAGTCGATCATCTGGGACATGGAGTCCCAGGGCATGAAGTTCGAGTACCAGGACATCCCGGCGAACCTCAAGGAAAAGGCCGAGTCGGCCCGTACCGCCATGATCGAAGCCGCGGCGGAAGCCACGGAAGAGATGATGGACAAGTACCTGGGCGGCGAGGAGCTGACCGAGGCCGAGATCATCGAAGGTCTTCGCCTGCGCACCCTGCGCAGCGAGATCATTCCGGTGTTCTGCGGCACGGCGTTCAAGAACAAGGGCGTCCAGGCGATGCTCGACGCGGTCGTCAACCTGCTGCCGTCGCCGCTCGACCGTCCGCCGGTCGAGGGCATCGACGATGACGAGCAGCCGGACACCCGCGAGGCGAAGGACGATGCTCCGTTCTCGGCGCTGGCGTTCAAGATCATGACCGATCCGTTCGTCGGCGCGCTGACGTTCTTCCGTGTCTATTCGGGTACTCTGAACGCCGGCGACCAGGTGTACAACCCGGTCAAGTCGAAGAAGGAGCGCATTGGCCGCATCCTGCAGATGCACGCGAACGAGCGTCACGAGCTGAAGGAAGTCCGCGCCGGCGACATCGCCGCGGCGGTCGGCCTGAAGGACGTGACGACCGGCGATACGCTGTGCGCGCAGGATCACATCATCACCCTGGAGCGCATGTCGTTCCCGGAGCCGGTGATCTCGATGGCGGTCGAGCCGAAGACCAAGTCCGACCAGGAAAAGATGGGCATCGCCCTCGGCCGCCTGGCCGCGGAAGATCCGTCGTTCCGCGTGCGCACGGACGAAGAGTCGGGCCAGACGATCATCTCGGGCATGGGCGAGCTCCACCTGGATATCCTGGTGGACCGCATGAAGCGCGAGTTCAACGTCGAGGCCAACGTCGGCAAGCCGCAGGTGGCTTACCGCGAAACGATCCAGGCGTCGGACGTCAAGTCGGACTACAAGCATGCCAAGCAGTCGGGCGGCAAGGGCCAGTACGGCCATGTCGTGATCGAGCTGTCGCCGATCACCGATGCGGATCGTGCGGACGAGAAGCTGGCGCCGCTGATCAAGGACGACTTCCTCTTCCTCAACGAGATCACCGGCGGCGTGATTCCGAAGGAATTCATCCCGTCGGTCGAGAAGGGCCTGCGCGAGACGATCACCTCGGGCCCGCTGGCTGGCTTCCCGGTGGTGAACACGAAGGTCAAGCTCGTCTTCGGTTCGTACCACGACGTCGACTCCTCGGAAATGGCGTTCAAGCTCGCCGCCTCCATGGCGTTCAAGCAGGGCTTCGCGAAGGCGCAGCCGGTGCTGCTCGAGCCGATCATGAAGGTCGAGGTCGTCACGCCGGAAGACTACGTGGGCGACGTCATGGGCGACATCAGCCGTCGTCGCGGCATGCTGACCGGCCAGGAAGAAACGCCGTCGGGCAAGACCGTCAACGCAATGATTCCGCTTGGCGAAATGTTCGGCTACGCGACCGCGCTGCGTTCGCAGACCCAGGGCCGCGCCACGTTCACGATGGAATTCGACCATTACGAACCGGCGCCGAGCAACATCGCCGAGCAGGTCATGAAGAAGGCTTGATTGGCGCGGTCGTCCTGATCGCGAAAGCAAAAGGCGGCCGTTCGCGACCGCTCTCTTCAAAAAAAGAGCAGTGCGGCCCTGGTCGGGCCGCGTAAATCAAAAGACGCGGCCGAAGCCGCACTGACGAAAGTTCTATCTAGAGGTCTCAAGTCATGGCAAAGGGTAAG
>NZ_LMSL01000008.1:73184-73308 GCF_001428405.1 Frateuria sp. Soil773 | reverse complement strand
CGGTGCGGAGCGTTTCGGCGGCGAATTCAAGGCCTACGACGCGATCGACGCGGCGCCGGAAGAAAAGGCGCGCGGGATCACGATCTCGACGGCGCACGTGGAATACGAATCGCCGGTGCGCCAC
>NZ_LMSL01000008.1:72774-73033 GCF_001428405.1 Frateuria sp. Soil773 | reverse complement strand
TCGTATCGAGCGCGGCATCATCAAGGTCGGCGACGAAATCGAAGTGGTCGGCATCCGCGACACGCAGAAGACGACGGTCACGGGCGTGGAAATGTTCCGCAAGCTGCTGGACCAGGGCCAGGCGGGCGACAACGCGGGCCTGCTGCTGCGCGGCCTGAAGCGCGACGACGTGGAGCGCGGCCAGGTGCTGGCGAAGCCGGGCACGATCACCCCGCATACGGACTTCGAGGCGGAGGTGTACGTGCTGTCGAAGGACGAG
>NZ_LMSL01000008.1:0-72732 GCF_001428405.1 Frateuria sp. Soil773 | reverse complement strand
TCGGCGCCGGCGTCGTCGCCAAGGTCATCAAGTAAGATCCGCGGTCGCGGCAACGCGACCGCAGTCAAAGCGGTAACGGCAAGGTCGCCCGCGGAACATCGCGGGCGAGGGATGGGCTGAAGGGTCAGTGCCATAAGTGCTGGCTCTTTGGCGGCGGCGCAAGCCGCCCATTTTCTCGTGCGCCAATGGGCGACTTTTCCGAAGAAAGCATGTATGATGCGCCGTTCACCCCGGTGGAAAGTGTTTGCCGAGGGTGGGGTTCAAAGGGTTGTGCGGGGCGGTGAGAAGCCGCTCCGGTTCACAGTATTTGTTCTTTCGATAACAGGACACGGTTTATGGCGAACCAGAAGATTCGCATCCGGCTCAAGGCGTTCGATCATCGTCTGATCGACCGTTCGGCCAGCGAGATCGTCGAGACGGCCAAGCGCACCGGCGCTACGGTGCTCGGCCCGATCCCGCTCCCGACCAAGATCGAGCGCTACACCATTCTGGTGTCGCCGCACGTCGACAAGGATGCACGCGACCAGTACGAGACCCGTACGCACAAGCGCGTGCTCGACATCGTCGACCCCAACGACAAGACCGTGGACGCGCTCATGAAGCTTGATCTCGCCGCTGGCGTCGATGTTCAGATCAAGCTCGGTTGAGCGATAGACAGGATACGAAGATGAGTATCGGACTGGTTGGCCGCAAGTGCGGCATGAGCCGACTCTTCACTGAAGACGGACGCTCGATTCCGGTGACGCTGATTGAAGCCACCCCGAATCGCGTCACCCAGCTGAAGACGGAAGACAACGATGGCTACAGCGCTGTGCAGGTCGCGGCGGGCGTCAAGCGCGCCTCCCTGCTGACCCAGCCGCTGAAGGGCCACTACGCCAAGGCGAAGGTCGAGCCGGGTCGTGGCCTGTGGGAGTTCCGCGTGTCCGCCGAGGATCTCGGCAAGTACGCCGTGGGCGCCGAGATCAAGGCGGACGACGTGTTCAGCGTCGGCCAGATCGTCGACGTCGCGGGCGTGTCCAAGGGCAAGGGCTTCCAGGGCACGATCAAGCGCCACAACTTCTCGATGGGCGACGCGACGCACGGCAACTCGCTGTCGCACCGCGCGCCGGGCTCGATCGGCCAGCGCCAGACGCCGGGCCGCGTGTTCCCGGGCAAGAAGATGGCCGGCCACATGGGTGCGGTGAACCGCACGCAGCAGGGCCTGGAAGTGGTGAAGGTCGACGTCGAGCGCCACCTGATCGCGGTGAAGGGCGCCGTGCCGGGTGCTACCGGCGGCGACGTCGTCATCCGCCCGACGACCAAGGGTTGAGGAGAGACGCCATGGAACTGAATGTCATTGGCGCCAAGCCGCTCAGCGTGTCGGACGAAGTGTTCGGCGGCGAGTTCAAGCAGGCCCTGGTCCACCAGGTGGTCGTTGCCTACCAGGCCGGCGGTCGCGCCGGTACCAAGGCGCAACTGTCGCGTGGCGAGCTGTCGGGCACCACCAAGAAGTTCAAGAAGCAGAAGGGCGGCGGCGCCCGTCACGGCGACTACCGTGCCCCGATCTTCGTCGGCGGCGGCGTCACCTTCGCCGCGAAGCCGCGCAGCTACGAGCAGAAGGTCAACCGCAAGGCCTACCGCGTCGCGATCCGCTCCATCCTTTCGGAGCTGAACCGCCAGGGTCGCCTGAAGGTCGTCGACAGCTTCGGCGTCGACAGCCCGAAGACCTCCGCGATGGTGGCCAAGCTGGCCGAGCTGGAAGTGTCCGGCCGCGTGCTGCTGGTGTCGGAAGATGCGTCCGAGTCGGTGTTCCTGGCCGCCCGCAACATTCCGTACGTCCACGTGGTGGACGTGATGGCGCTGAACCCGGTCAGCCTGGTCGGTTCCGACCACGTGGTGGTGACCGTCGAGGCGGTGAAGAAGATCGAGGAGTGGCTGGCATGAGCAACGAACGCATTCTCAATACGCTGCGTGCGCCGCACATCTCCGAAAAGGCCGCCCGCCTCGCCGAGAGCAACCAGTACGTATTCGTGGTCGCCCCCGAGGCGACCAAGGCCGATGTCCGCGCGGCGGTGGAGCAGATGTTCGACGTCAAGGTCGAGCAGGTGAACCTCGTCAACGCCAAGGGCAAGGTCAAGTCCTTCCGTTTCCGCGCTGGCAGCCGCCAGGGCAAGCGCAAGGCTTATGTGCGCCTCGCCGATGGCCAGACCATCGACGTGTCGGCCAAGGCCTGAGCCAGGAGTTCCGTGAGATGGCACTAATCAATCACAAGCCGACCTCGCCGGGCCGCCGCGACGCGGTAAGCGTCCGCACCGAAGGTCTGCACAAGGGCGCCCCCTACGCGCCGCTGACCGAAGCACAGTCGAAGACGGGTGGCCGCAACCACTACGGTCGCATCACCACGCGTCATCGCGGCGGCGGTCACAAGCAGCACTACCGCATCATCGACTTCAAGCGCGACAAGGAAGGCATCGCCGCCAAGGTCGAGCGCATCGAGTACGATCCGAACCGCACCGCGCACATCGCGCTGCTGTGCTACGCCGACGGCGAGCGCCGCTACATCATCGCGCCGAAGGGCGTGGCGGTGGGCGACCGCCTGGTCTCGGGTTCCGACGCGCCGATCAAGGCCGGCAACAGCCTGCCGCTGCGCGCCATTCCGGTCGGCTCGACCATCCACTGCATCGAGATGAAGGCAGGCAAGGGCGCGCAGATCGCCCGCAGCGCCGGCGCTTCGGTGCAACTGGTGGCCCGCGAGTCCGGCTACGCCACGCTGCGTCTGCGCTCCGGCGAGATGCGCCGCGTGCCGGTCGATTGCCGCGCCACCATCGGCGAAGTCGGCAACTCCGAGCACAGCCTCAAGAAGCTGGGCAAGGCCGGCGCCAAGCGTTGGCAGGGTATCCGCCCGACCGTTCGCGGCGTGGTGATGAACCCGGTCGACCATCCGCACGGCGGCGGCGAAGGCCGTACCTCCGGCGGCCGCCACCCGGTCAGCCCGTGGGGCACGCCGACCAAGGGTTACAAGACCCGCAACAACAAGCGCACGCAGCAGTTCATCGTGCGTCGCCGCAAGTAACAGGAAACGATCATGCCGCGCTCTCTAAAGAAAGGTCCGTTCATCGACCTGCACCTCGCGAAGAAGGTGGAAGCCGCCGTTTCCGCCAACAACAAGCGCCCGATCAAGACCTGGTCGCGCCGCTCGATGATCCTGCCGGAAATGGTCGGCCTGACCATCGCCATCCACAACGGTCGCCAGCACGTGCCGGTGCTCGTCAACGAGAACATGGTCGGGCACAAGCTCGGCGAGTTCGCGGTGACCCGCACCTTCAAGGGCCATGGCGGCGACAAGAAGGGCAAGTGATGAGCACCGAAGCCAAAGCGATCCTGCGCAGCGCCCGCATCTCGGCGCAGAAGGCACGCCTGGTAGCCGACCTGGTCCGCGGTCTCCCCGTGGGCCGCGCCAGCGACGTGCTGCAGTTCACCAACAAGAAGGCCGCACACCTTGTCCGCAAGGTGCTGCTGTCGGCCGTCGCCAACGCCGAGAACAACCTCGGCGCGGATGTCGACGAGCTGAAGGTCGCGCGCATCTTCGTGGACGAGGGTCCGGCGATGAAGCGCATGTACGCCCGCGCCAAAGGCCGCGGCTCGCGCATCCTGAAGCGCACCAGCCACATCACTGTGGTCGTCGGCAACTGACTGGGGATATAGACGATGGGTCATAAAGTTCATCCCACCGGTATCCGCCTCGGCATTGCCAAGGACTGGAACTCGAAGTGGTACGCCAACAAGGGCGAGTACGCCCAGTACCTCGCGGCCGACCTCAAGGTCCGCGAGATGCTGCGCAAGAAGCTGGCCGCGGCCGGCATCTCGAAGATCCAGATCGAGCGCCCGGCCAAGACCGCGCGCGTGACGATCCACACCGCCCGTCCGGGCGTGGTGATCGGCAAGAAGGGCGAGGACATCGAGAAGCTGCGCAAGGAAGTCAGCGAGCTGATGGGCGTTCCGGCGCACATCAACGTCAGCGAGGTGCGCAAGCCCGAGCTGGACGCGCAGCTGGTGGCCGAGTCGATCGCGCAGCAGCTCGAGCGCCGCATCATGTTCCGCCGCGCGATGAAGCGCTCGGTCGGCAATGCGATGCGCCTGGGCGCGCTGGGCATCAAGATCAACGTCTCCGGCCGCCTGAACGGCGCCGAGATCGCCCGTTCCGAATGGAGCCGCGAGGGTCGCGTGCCGCTGCATACGCTGCGCGCTGACATCGACTACGGCTTCGCCGAGGCGAAGACCACCTACGGCATCATCGGCATCAAGGTGTGGGTCTACAAGGGCGAGATCTTCGATCTGGCTGCGGCCACCCAGGAGTCGAAGGACGAGCAGTCGCAGCCGCGCCGCGAAGGTGGCGAGGGTCGTCGTAATGATTCGCGTCGCGAGGCCGGTGAAGGCCGTCGCGAGCGGACTGCGAAGTAAGGAGAGTTGCCATGTTGCAACCCAAGCGAACCAAGTACCGCAAGCAGTTCAAGGGCCGCAACGACGGCCTGGCCCAGTGCGCCAACCTCGTCAGTTTCGGCGAGTTCGGCCTGAAGGCCACCACGCACGGCGCGCTCACCGCGCGCCAGATCGAGGCCGGCCGCCGCTGCATCACCCGTTTCGTGAAGCGTGGCGGCAAGCTGTGGATCCGCGTGTTCCCGGACAAGCCGATCACCAAGAAGCCGATCGAAGTGCGTATGGGTGCCGGCAAGGGTGGCGTCGAGTTCTGGGTCGCCCCGATCCAGCCCGGCCGCATGCTCTATGAAATCGAGGGCATCGACGAAGCGACGGCGCGCGAGGCGTTCCGCCTGGCCGCCGCCAAGCTCTCGGTGCAGACCCAGTTTGTGACCCGGGCGGTGATGTGATGGCCACCAAAGAACTCAACAACAAGTCGGTCGAAGAGCTGAATCAGCATCTGCTGGACCTGCGCAAGGAGCAGTTCAACCTGCGCATGCAGAAGGGCACCGGCCAGCTCAACCAGCCGCACCAGCTGCGCCGCGTTCGGCGCGACATCGCCCGCACGAAGTTCGTGCTCGGCGGCAAGAAGTAAGGGACGGCGGACATGAGCGACAACAAGAAGCAGGCACGCACCCTCGAGGGTCGGGTCATCAGCAACAAGATGGACAAGACGGTCACCGTCCTGATCGAGCGCCAGGTGCAGCACGGCCTGCTGGGCAAGATCATCCGCCGGTCGACCAAGCTGCACGCGCAGGACGAGCTCGGTGCGAACGAGGGCGACCTGGTGCGCATCGCGGAGTGCCGTCCGCTGTCCAAGACCAAGCATCACCGCGTGGTCGAAATCGTTACGCGCGCGGCCGTCTAAGGGAGGGTGCAGACATGATCCAGATGCAAAGCACGCTTTCCGCGGCGGACAACAGCGGTGCCAAGGAACTGATGTGCATCAAGGTGCTCGGCGGCTCCAAGCGCCGCTACGCCGCGATCGGTGACGTGATCAAGGTCACCGTGAAGGATGCCATTCCCCGCGGCAAGGTGAAGAAGGGCGAGGTCTACAATGCCGTGGTGGTGCGTACCGCCAAGGGCGTGCGCCGTCCCGATGGCTCGCTGATCCGCTTCGACGGCAATGCAGCGGTGCTCCTCAACAACAAGCTCGAGCCGATCGGCACCCGTATCTTCGGGCCGGTGACGCGCGAGCTGCGCGGCGAGAAGTTCATGAAGATCGTCTCGCTCGCGCCCGAAGTGCTCTGAGCGGAGTCCAAGAACATGAACCGTATCCGCAAGGGTGATCAGGTCCTCGTGATCACCGGCAAGAACAAGGGCCAGCGCGGCGACGTGCTGCGCGTGGAAGGCGACCGCGTGGTCGTCTCCAACGTGAACCTGGTCAAGCGCCACACCAAGCCGAATCCGCAGGCCAACCAGGCCGGCGGCATCGTCGAGCGCGAGGCCTCGATCCATATCTCCAATGTGCAGCTGTTCAACCCGGCCACCAACAAGGGTGAACGCGTTGGCGCCAAGACGCTCGGTGACGGGCGCAAGGTGCGCGTGTTCCGCTCCAGTGGCGAACAGGTGGACGCGTAAGGAACCGATGTCATGACGCGCCTTGAGACGTTTTACAAAGAGAAGGTAATCCAGAAGCTCACCGAGCGCTTCGGTTACCAGAACGTGATGCAGGTTCCCCGCATCACCAAGATCACCCTGAACATGGGTGTGGGCGAGGCTGCCGGCAACAAGAAGATTCTTGAGAATGCCGTTGCCGACATGACCAAGATCGCCGGTCAGAAGCCGATCACGACCAAGGCGCGCGTTTCCGTGGCCTCGTTCAAGATCCGCGACGGCTGGCCGATCGGCTGCAAGGTCACCCTGCGCCGTGCTCAGATGTGGGAATTCCTCGACCGCCTGATCAACATCTCGTTGCCGCGCACGCGCGACTTCCGCGGTGTGTCCGGTCGCTCCTTCGATGGCCGTGGTAACTACAACTTCGGCGTCAAGGAACAGATCATCTTCCCGGAAATCGATTTCGACGCGATCGACGCGATGCGCGGCATGGACATCTCCATTGCCACCACCGCCAAGACCGACGAAGAAGCCAAGGCGCTGCTGGAAGCCTTCAGCTTCCCGTTCCGCAACTAAGAGAGTCGCGAGAATATGGCCAAGACCTCCATGGTGAACCGCGACCTTAAGCGGACCAAGCTCGTCAAGAAGTACGCCGCCAAGCGCGCCGAACTGAAGGCGATCGTGCTGAGCCCCACCGCCTCGTACGACGAGAAGCTGGACGCCCAGAACAAGCTGCAGAAGCTGCCGCGCGACGCCAGCCCGGTGCGCCAGCGCACCCGCTGCGCGCTGTCCGGCCGCCCCCGCGCGGTCTACAAGAAGTTCGGCCTCGGCCGCAACAAGCTGCGCGAAGCCACCATGCGCGGCGACGTGCCCGGCCTGCGCAAGGCCAGCTGGTAAGCAAGTTCCGGATGGCCTGGCCGCATGGCCCGGCCATCCGCCACGGCGACGGCCCCGGCCGTCGCCGCCGAGCGATTTCGGCATCGCTATTCGCAATGGCTGGAAAAAGCTGATATGCTCGTCGGTCTGCATCCCGCAGGCCGGCGGCGTTCGTCGGCTCACAATCTGAATTGATTTCCGGTTCGTTCGGATATCGGTGCACTCTGAAGGACTATTTCATGAGCATGACTGATCCCATCGCCGATCTGTTTACGCGCATCCGCAATGCCCAGCTCACGGGCAAGCCGGCCGTAAGCATGCCGTCGTCGAAGCTTAAGTTGGCCATCGCCAACCTCCTCAAGAACGAGGGCTACATCCTCGACGCCAAGACCTCCAGCGAGGAGGGCAAGCCGGTGCTCGAGATCAAGCTCAAGTATTTCGAAGGCCGTCCGGCCATCGAGAGCATCTCCCGCGTCTCCCGTTCCGGCCTGCGCGTGTACCGCGGCAAGGACGAGTTGCCGAAGGTTCTCGGCGGCATGGGTATCTCGATCATCTCGACTTCCGCCGGTCTGCTGACCGACGCGCAGGCCCGCGCCAAGGGTCTGGGCGGCGAAGTCATCGGCCAAGTGGCATAAGGAGTCGACGATGTCCCGTGTAGCCAAGAAACCGATTTCCCTGCCGAAGGGCGTGGAGCTGAAGTCCGACGCCAGCGGCATTTCCGTCAAGGGCCCGAAGGGCACGCTGTCGGTCCATGCCCTGCCGGGCGTGTCGGTCGCCATCGACAACGGCGTCGCCACCATCGCGCTGGCCGAGGGCGCCGACGACAAGTTCGGCGGCACCGCCCGCGCGCTGCTGGCCAACATGGTCAAGGGCGTGTCCGACGGCTATGAGCGCAAGCTGGAGCTGGTCGGCGTGGGTTACCGCGCCTCCATGGCCGGCAAGGCGCTGAACCTGAGCCTCGGCTTCTCCCATCCGGTGGTCTTCAATGCGCCGGAAGGCATCAGCATCGAGACCCCGTCGCAGACCGAGATCCTGGTGAAGGGCTCGGACAAGCAACTGGTGGGCGAGGTCGCCGCCAAGATCCGTGGCTATCGTCCGCCGGAACCCTACAAGGGCAAGGGCGTGCGCTATTCCGGCGAGAAGATCACGCTGAAGGAAGCCAAGAAGGCCTAAGTGCGCTGTCCCTGCGCGAAGAAGCCAGCCATCCATGGCGGCACTCTTCACCAAGAGCAGACAACAGCCATTTCCAAGCCGATCCGCTTTCGAGGAAACAGACAGATGAACAAGAACGAATCCCGCCTGCGCCGCGCCAAGTCCACGCGCGCCCACATCCGCAAGCTCGCCGTGGCGCGCCTGTCGGTGCACCGCACCGGCCAGCACCTGTACGCGCAGGTGTTCGACGCCTCCGGCACGAACGTGGTGGCCGCCGCCTCGACCGTGCAGAAGTCGGTCGCCGAGGGCCTGAAGGGCACCAAGAACCTGGCCGCCGCGGCTGCCGTGGGCAAGGCCGTCGCCGAGCGCGCGCTCGCTGCCGGCGTCGAGTCGGTGGCGTTCGACCGCTCCGGCTTCCGCTACCACGGTCGCATCAAGGCCCTGGCCGATGCAGCCCGCGAAGCGGGTCTGAAGTTCTGAGGAGCCGGGATGCGGGTTTGGGGATCCGGGATTCGAAAGAGCCCGTTTCCACGAAACCCGGATCCCGTTTCCCGAATTCCGGCAGTACACACAACTACAAGCGGCCAAGCCGCAAGCAAAAGTCCCGGATGGTCCGGGCATACGGAAACGGATAATGTCTTCTAACGATCGCGAAAATTCGGACGGCCTGCTCGAGAAGCTGATCGCCGTCAACCGCGTGGCCAAGACCGTCAAGGGTGGCCGCCAGATGAGCTTCACCGCGCTGACCGTGGTCGGCGACGGCGAGGGCAAGGTCGGCTTCGGCTACGGCAAGGCGCGCGAAGTGCCGGTGGCCATCTCCAAGGCCATGGATCGTGCCCGCCGCAACATGGTGAGCATCGACCTGAACAACGGCACCCTGTGGTACGCCATCAAGGCCAACCACGGCGCGGCGCGCGTGTTCATGCAGCCGGCCTCCGAGGGTACCGGCGTGATCGCCGGCGGCGCCATGCGTGCCGTGCTGGAAGTGGTCGGCGTGAAGAACGTGCTGGCCAAGGCGGTCGGTTCGCGCAACCCGATCAACCTGGTGCGCGCCACCATCAAGGGCCTGCAGGCCATTGCCTCGCCGAAGCGCATCGCCGCCAAGCGTGGCAAGACCGTCGAAGAGGTGCTGGGCAATGGCTAAGAAGAACGAAACCGCCGCCGCCACCGTGCGCGTGCGCCTGGTCAAGGGCCTGCGCGGCGTGCAGGCGCGTCACCGCCTGAGCGTCAAGGCGCTGGGCCTGAACAAGCTCAACGATGTCCGTGAACTGAAGGACAGCCCGCAGGTGCGCGGCCTGATCAACACGGTCTACTACCTGGTCCGGGTCGAGGAGTAATCATCATGCGTCTGAATGACATCAAGCCGGCAGCCGGCTCGCGCAAGACGCGCCTTCGCGTCGGCCGCGGCATCGGCTCGGGCCTGGGCAAGACCGCCGGCCGCGGCCACAAGGGCCAGCACGCCCGCGCGGGCGGCACCCACAAGTTCGGCTTCGAAGGCGGCCAGATGCCGCTGCAGCGCCGGTTGCCGAAGGTCGGCTTCCGCTCGCTGAAGAAGGCCGAGAGCCAGCAGGTGTTCCTGTACCAGCTCGCCAACCTGAAGGCGGACGTGATCGACGTTATCGCGCTGCACCAGGCGGGCCTGATCGACAGCCGCGCGAAGAAGGTCAAGGTCGTCGCCAAGGGCGAGATCGGCCGTGCGGTGAAGCTTTCCGGCGTGCTCGCGACGGCCGGTGCCAAGGCCGCGATCGAAGCGGCCGGCGGCAGCGTGGAGTAATCAGGTGGCGGCAGCCCAGGGCAATGCGCTCGGCGCGCTCGGCAAGCTGACGGAACTGCGTCAGCGCATCTTCTTCGTGATCGGTGCGCTGATCGTCTACCGCCTCGGCTCGTTCATTCCGGTGCCGGGCGTGAACCCGGAGGCGATGACGAACCTGATCGGCCAGAGCGGCGGCCTGATGGACATGTTCAACATGTTCTCCGGCGGTTCGCTCGGCCGCTTCTCGGTGTTCGCGCTCGGCGTGGTGCCGTACATCTCGGCCTCGATCGTGGTGCAGATGATGGGATCGGTGATCCCGAGCTTGCAACAACTGCGCAAGGAAGGCGAGTCCGGCAAGCGCAAGATGACCATGTACACCCGCTTCGGCACGGTGGGCCTGGCCGCCTTTCAGGCGTTCGGCATCGCCGTGGCGCTGCAGTCGCAGGTGGCGGCCGGCGGCGCGCCGGTGGTCTACACGCCGGGCTTCGGCTTCGTGATGGCGTCGGTGGTCGGCCTCACGGCGGGCACCATGTTCCTGATGTGGCTGGGCGAGCAGATCACCGAGCGGGGCATCGGCAACGGCATCTCGCTGCTGATCTTCGCGGGCATCGTGGCCGGCCTGCCGGGTGCGGTGGTCAGCACGCTGAACATGACCAACAACGGCGAGCTGACGCCGCTGAAGCTGATCATGGTGGTGGTGCTGATCCTGGCGGTGACGGCCTTCGTGGTGTTCATGGAGCGCGCCCAGCGGCGCATCACCGTGAACTACGCGAGGAAGTCCGGCGGGCAGCGGGCCTACATGAACCAGACCTCGCATCTGCCGCTGAAGATCAACATGTCGGGCGTGATCCCGCCGATCTTCGCCTCGAGCCTGCTGATGTTCCCGGCGACGGCAGCCACCTGGTTCAGCCAGGGGCACCAGTCGCGCTGGCTGCAGGGCCTGACCCAGGCGCTGACCCAGGGCGAGCCGCTGCACGACATCATCTTCTCGGTGCTGGTGATCACCTTTGCCTTCTTCTATACGGCGATCGTGTTCAACTCGCAGGAAACGGCGGACAACCTGAAGCGCTCGGGCGCGCTGATTCCGGGCATCCGCCCGGGACGTGCCACCGGCGAGTACATCGACGGCGTGATGACGCGCCTCACCGGTGTCGGCGCGCTCTACCTGGTGCTGGTCTGCCTGGTGCCTACCTTCATGCAGAAGGCCTGGCATGTTCCGTTCTATTTCGGCGGCACGTCGCTGCTGATCATCGTGGTCGTGGTGATGGATTTCACGGCGCAGGTGCAGGCGCACCTGGTCAGTCACCAGTATGAAGGTCTGCTCAAGAAGGCCAACCTCCGCCGCAACTGATGGCTGCTGGGGCTGCAGGCGGTTGGTCTTGAAGTGGGGAAGTCGCGGCGGGTAGCCGCGGGTCTTTCCTGTAAGGGTATTTCGGGTTAAAATTGCGCGTTTACCGCGCACGAAACGCATCGGAGAAAGTACATCATGGCGCGCATCGCGGGTGTCAATTTGCCGGTCCAGAAGCATGTCTGGGTTGGCCTGCAGAGCATTTACGGCATCGGCCGCAGCCGGGCCAAGAAGGTCTGCGCGGACGCCGGCGTGGTTCCGACCACGCCGATCAAGTCGCTGAGCGAAGGCGAAGTGGAAAAGCTTCGCGCGGAAATCGGCAAGTACGTCGTCGAAGGCGACCTTCGCCGCGAGGTGGGCATCGCCATCAAGCGTCTGATGGACCTGGGCTGCTACCGCGGCCTGCGCCACCGTCGTGGCCTGCCGGTGCGCGGCCAGCGTACGCGTACCAACGCACGCACCCGCAAGGGCCCGCGTCGTGCGATCAAGAAGTGATAGGTAATCATCATCATGGCTAAGCCGGTCAAGACCAAGAAGAAGATCAAGCGCGTCGTCACGGATGCCGTGGCCCACGTGCAGGCCTCCTTCAACAACACCATCGTCACCATCACCGATCGCCAGGGCAACGCCCTGTCGTGGGCGACTGCAGGCGGCGCGGGCTTCCGCGGTTCGCGCAAGTCGACCCCGTTCGCCGCGCAGGTCGCCGCCGAGAAGGCCGGCCGCGCTGCCGGCGACTACGGCGTGAAGACCGTGGAAGTGCGCATCAAGGGCCCGGGCCCGGGCCGCGAGTCGGCGGTGCGCTCGCTGAACGCGTTGGGCTACAAGGTGCTCAACATCATCGATGTCACGCCGATTCCGCACAACGGCTGCCGTCCCCCCAAGAAGCGTCGAGTCTAAGGAGTAACCCATGGCCCGTTATCGTGGAGCTACCTGCAAGCTCGCCCGTCGTGAGGGTGCAGACCTCAGCCTGAAGAGCCCGGCACGCGCGATCGATTCGAAGTGCAAGCTGGAGAACAAGCCCGGCCAGCACGGCGCCAACAAGCGCATGCGCATGTCCGACTATGCCGTCCAGCTGCGCGAGAAGCAGAAGGTCAAGCGCATCTACGGCGTGCTCGAGCGCCAGTTCAGCAACTACTACGCCAAGGCGTCGACCCTCAAGGGCAACACCGGCGAGAACCTGCTGCGCCTGCTCGAGAGCCGCCTGGACAACGTCGTCTACCGCATGGGCTTCGCGGTCACCCGCGCCCAGGCCCGCCAGCTGGTCGCCCACAAGGCGATCCTGGTGAACGACAAGAAGGTCAACATCCCCTCGTACCAGGTTCGTCCGGGCGACGTGATCGCGCTGACCGAGCGTGCGCGCACCCAGTTGCGCGTGCAGGAAGCGGCGACCGTGTTCGACACCATGGACCTGCGCCCGATCTGGGTCGAAGTCGATGCGAAGAAGTTCGCCGGCACGTTCAAGTCGCTGCCGGACCGCGGCGATCTGCCGTCCGACATCAACGAAGCCCTGATCGTCGAGCTTTACTCGAAGTAATTTACCGGAGCCTTGCATGGCAGTTTCGTCAACTAGCGTGCTGCGGCCTCGCGGCCTCAGCGTCGAGCAGCTCGGAGCCAACCGCGCCAAGGTGGTGGTGGAGCCGCTCGAGCGTGGCTTCGGCCACACCCTGGGCAACGCGCTGCGCCGCGTGCTGCTCTCCTCGATCCCCGGCAGCGCCATCGTCGAGGTCGAGATCGATGGCGTGCTGCACGAGTACACCACCCTGGAAGGCCTGCAGGAGGACGTGATCGAAGTCCTGCTGAACCTCAAGGACGTGGCGATCCGTCAGCATACGGGTGACGAAGTCACCCTGACCCTGTCCAAGAAGGGCAGGGGCGTGGTCACGGCCGGCGACATCGTGGTCGATCACTCGGTGGAGATCATCAACCCCGAGCACGTGATCTGCCACCTGACCAAGGACATCGCGCTCAACATGCGCCTGAAGGTGCGTCGCGGCGTCGGCTACCAGCCGGCCAGCGCGCGCCAGCACCCGGACGACGAGGCTCGCCCGATCGGCCGCCTGCAGTTGGACGCGTCGTTCGCGCCGGTGCTGCGCGTGGCCTACGAGGTGGACGCGGCCCGCGTGGAGCAGCGTACCAACCTCGACAAGCTGGTGCTGGACATCGAGACCAACGGCACCATCGGCGCGGAAGACGCGGTCCGCAAGGCCGCCGAGATCCTCAACGACCAGTTGTCGGTGTTCGGCGACTTCTCGCGCCGCGAGAGCGCCACCGACAAGGCCGAGAAGAACGGCTTCGATCCGCTGCTGCTGCGCCCGATCGACGACCTGGAGCTGACCGTGCGTTCGGCCAACTGCCTGAAGGCCGAGAGCATCTACTACATCGGCGACCTGGTGCAGAAGACCGAGGTCGAGTTGTTGAAGACGCCGAACCTGGGCAAGAAGTCGCTGACCGAGATCAAGGATGTCCTTGGCGGTCGCGGCCTGGCCCTGGGCATGAAGCTGGAAAACTGGCCGCCGCCGGGCCTCTCGCACGGCATGCAGCTGGGTTGATGTTTCACGGGGCGATCGGCTTTCGATCGCCCCGGTCCTTTGCAAGACCGGCGGATGCGTCCGCATTTCCGCCGGGAGCCTGAAGCGGTCCATAGAGGCCGCACTCTTATAACGGGGCGTTTTGAGAGCCTCGAACAGCGGGTAACCGCGGAAAGCCGGCTCATCCTGGCCGTCTTTTCATAACAACAGACCTTAAGAGAGTAAACGCCATGCGCCACCAGAAATCCGGACGCAAACTCAACCGCACCAGCTCGCATCGCGAAGCCATGTTCCGCAATATGGTCTCGTCGCTGGTCAAGCACGAGCTGATCCGCACCACCCTGCCGAAGGCGAAGGAACTTCGCCGCGTCGCCGAGCCGCTGATCACCCTCGCCAAGACCGACGGCGTGGCCAACCGCCGCCTGGCCTTCTCGCGCATGCGTGACAAGGAAGCGGTCGGCAAGCTGTTCGTCGAGCTGGGCCCGCGCTACCGCGAGCGTCCCGGCGGCTACCTGCGCATCCTCAAGTGCGGCTTCCGCCCGGGCGACAACGCGCCGATGGCGTACGTCGAGCTGGTGGACCGCCCGCAGGGCGCCGTCGCCGAAGACGCCGAGTAAGCTGCCGAATCGGGCGTCCAGACGTCCAAACGAGAAACCCCGGCCGGGCGACCTGCCGGGGTTTCGTCTTTTTTGTCGCAACGCGCCCGTACGGTGCTGACAGCGGCGCGGCAAGCGGGTAATGTCGGGTTTCCGCATTGCAGCACCGTGCCATGAACCCTCTCCACTGGTCGTATCGCGTCAGCTTTCTAGCCGGTTTCCTGGTCTGCGCGGCCCTGCTCGGCTTCGCGCTGTTCGCGGAATACCACTGGAACCTGATCCCGTGCCCGCTGTGCATCTTCCAGCGCATCGGCTTCCTGGCAATGGCGGTGTTCTTCCTGCTGGGTGCGCTGCACGCACCGCGCGGCCGGGTGCGCTGGGCGTATGCCGGCGGCGTCCTGGTCGGCGCGCTCTTCGGCATCGCCACGGCGGCCCGGCACCTGTGGATCCAGTCGCTGCCGGCGGACCAGGTGCCCTCGTGCGGGCCGCCGCTGGACTATATGTTCGACGCCTTCCCGTTCGCCAAGGTGCTGCGGATGGTATTCACCGGCTCCGGCGAGTGCGCCAAGGTCGAGCCGATCCTCGGCCTGCCGATGCCGGCCTGGGCCCTGCTGTGGTTCGTGCTGCTCGGCGCCTGGGCCGTCCGCGCCGCATTGCGCAGGCGCGCCTGACATGTTCGCCAGCCCCAAGGCCGTGACGATGAATCGCCTTTTCCCCGTTTCCCCTGTCAGCGAAGCCAGCGACTGGGCACCCGACTCCTGGCAGCGGCGCGAGGCGTTGCAGCAGCCGCAGTACGAGGACGCCGACGAGCTGGCGCAGGCCACCGGCCGCCTGGCGCAGCTTCCGCCGCTGGTCACCTCGTGGGAGGTGCTCGCGCTGAAGCAGGCGCTGGCCGAGGCGCAGGAGGGCGAGCGCTTCCTGCTGCAGGGCGGCGACTGCGCGGAGAGCTTCGCGGACTGCACCAGCCCGGTGATCTCCAATCGCCTGAAGGTGCTGCTGCAGATGAGCCTGGTGCTGGTGCACGGCATGAAGAAGCCGGTGCTGCGCGTGGGCCGCTTCGCCGGGCAGTACGCGAAGCCGCGTTCGGCCGACACCGAGACGCGCGACGGCATGACCCTGCCGAGCTTCCGCGGCGACGTGGTCAACGCCCCCGACTTCACGCCCGAGGCGCGCCGCGCCGACCCGCAGCGGCTGCTGCGGGCGCACTCGCATTCGGCGTTGACGATGAATTTCGTGCGCGCCCTGATCGACGGCGGCTTCGCCGACCTGCACCATCCCGAGTACTGGGACCTGGCCTGGGTGGAACGCTCGCCGCTGGCCGCAGAATACCGCCGCATGGTGGCCGCCATCGGCGATTCGCTGCGCTTCATGGAAACCCTGGCCGGGCCGATCGCCGGCTTCAGCAAGGTGGACTTCTTCACCTCGCACGAGGCGCTGCTGCTGCACTACGAGCAGGCGCTGACGCGCCAGGTGCCGCGCCATCCGGGCTGGTTCAACCTGTCCACGCATTTCCCGTGGATCGGCATGCGCACCGCCGCGCTGGACGGCGCGCACGTGGAGTACTTCCGCGGCATCCGCAATCCCGTCGCGGTGAAGGTCGGCCCCTCGGTGACGCCGGACCAACTGCTGCCGCTCATCGACGCGCTGAACCCCGCCGACGAGCCTGGCCGCCTTACCCTGGTCCACCGCATGGGCCACGCGAAGATCGGCACGGCGCTGCCGCCGCTGCTGGAGGCGGTGAAGCGCGAAGGGCGGCGCGTGCTGTGGGTGGCCGATCCCATGCACGGCAATACCGAGAGCACGTCCAACGGCTACAAGACCCGCCGCTTCGACAACATCCGCGGCGAGCTGGACCAGGCCTTCGACATCCACGCGGCCGCCGGCACGCGGCTGGGCGGCGTGCACCTGGAGCTCACCGGCGAGGACGTCACCGAATGCCTGGGCGGCGCGCGCGACCTGGCCGAGGCCGACCTGGCGCGCGCCTACAAGTCGATGGTCGATCCGCGGCTGAACTACGAGCAGTCGCTGGAGCTGGCCATGCTGATCGTGCGCAAGTCGGCCGGCGCCAACGCCTGAGCGCGGCATTCCCCGCCGCGTGCGGGTGACAATCGTCATGGCCCGTGCGTGGCAGCAGGCATTGGCGTTGGCCGCGCGTGCCTGCGATGGTGTCCGCGTCATCGACGGGGAGAGCGGCCATGACCAGGCAGACCGGGAGCGCGGGTTCGCGCGTCGACGCATGGACGGTGGCGGGGCTGGCCTTGCTGCTGTTGCCGCTGCTCACCATGGCGCACGAACTGCTGGGCCATGCGCTGGCCTGCGTGGCGACCGGACACCGGCCCACCCAGCTCGGCGCCTACTACGTCGAGTGCTCCGTGCATACGGGCTGGAGCGGCCGGATCGTCGCGATGGCAGGCACCGGCATGGACGTGCTGCTGGCCGGCGCGGCCTTCGTGCTGTGGCGGCGCGCCGAGCGCCCGTTGCCCCGGCTGGCCTGGTGGATCGTGTTCACGGTCAAGGGCATGGTGGCGGCCGGCTACTGGATGTTCTCCGGCCTCACCAACCTCGGTGACTGGAGCACGGCGGCGGTCGACGGCATCGGGCCGCTGCCGTGGCCGTGGGCCTGGCGGGTGCTGATGTTCGCCGTGGGCCTGGCCGTCTACGTCGGCGTGACGCGCAAGGCGATCGCGATGATGGCGTCGATGCTGGGCGGCGGCGAATCGTCGTGGCGCGCGCAGCGGACGATCGCGCTGACGCTGTACTTCGTCGGCGGCGCGGCCGCGCTGCTGGTCAGCCTGTTCAATCCGCTCGGCATCGCGATCACGCTGATGTCGGCGGTGGCTTCCTCCTTCGGCGGCACCGCCGGGCTGTTCAACGTGGCCTATGCGCGCCGCCGCACGCTGCCGCCGACGCCGTTCGCGGTCGGGCGGCATGCGGCGATCATGGTCGCCGGCGCGCTGGTGACGGTGGCCTTCGCCGCCGTGCTCGGGCCGGGCATCACGCTAGGCTGACGCCGGATTCTGCGTAGTCCGCAGCAGTCCATGCGTCGCTGCGGGCCGGCAGGCACGACACGTCGCCCAAGGAGCGGAACACGCGGCAGTCGCCCGGTCAGGGCACGCAACCGTGCGCCACAGCCGGTGCAGTCGTGAAAGAAAAGGCAGGTGCCGGGCGGCATGGCTCCGATACTGCGGGCCCCCGCAATGCAGGCGGACGAAGGGACTCGGCCGCCCGGAACGGTGTCTCAGGGCACGGCCGGCGCGCCGTCCACGGTGTCGAGGAACTTCGGCGGCTGCCAGGCCCTGGCGTGCCGTTCGAAGCCGTAGGCGATCGAAATCAGCGTCGGTTCGCTCCACTTCGCGCCGAACAGCACGATACCCACGGGCAGCCCGTGGGCGAAGCCGGCGGGTACCGTGATCGAGGGATAGCCGGCCACCGCGGCTGCCTGGGAGGCGCCGCCGACGGTGGGGTCGCCGCTGACCACGTGGTCGCCCAGCACCGGGTCGGTGACGAAGGCCGGCCCCCACGACGGCGCCAGCAGCGCATCCAGGCGCTGCGCCTTCAGCGCCGCGTCGATGCCTTCCGGCCCGGACAGGCGCTTGGCCTTGGCGAGCGCGTCGAGGTAGGCCTTGTCGGTCAGCGGCCCCTTCGCCTGCGCCTGCTCGAACAGTTCCTGCCCGAACCAGGGCATTTCCTCGGCGGCATGGGCCCGGTTGAAGGCGATCAGGTCGGCCAGATTCTTCGCCTTCGTTTTCGGCCGCGTGGCGAGGTAGCCGGCGATGTCGTGCTTGAACTCGTACAGCAGCACGGTCATCTCGGCCTCGCCGAGCTCGTTCAGGTGGGGCACCTTGACCGGGTCGACGATGACCGCGCCCCGGGCCTTCATCAGCGCGATGGACTGTTCGAGGATGCGGTCGGCATTCGGCTCGGCGCCGGCGAGCTGGCGCACCACGCCGATGCGCTTGCCCTTGAGGCCGTCCGGGTCGAGGAAGCGGGTGTAGTCGGTGGCGTGGCGGTCGGCCTCGGCGGTGGCCGGGTCGCGCGGGTCGCTGCCGGCGATCGCGCCGAGCACGGCGGCGGCGTCGGCCACGCTGCGCGCCATCGGGCCGGCGGTGTCCTGGCTGTGGCTGATCGGCACGATGCCGCTGCGGCTGACCAGGCCCAGCGTGGGCTTGATCCCGACCAGGCCGTTCATCGCCGCCGGGCAGAGGATCGAGCCGTCGGTCTCGCTGCCGATCGCCACGGTGGCCAGGCCGGCGGCCACCGCAGCGCCCGAGCCGGCGCTGGAGCCGCAAGGGTTGCGGTCGAGCACGTACGGGTTGCGGGTCTGCCCGCCGCGGCCGCTCCAGCCGCTGCTGGCGTGGCTGGAGCGGAAATTGGCCCATTCGCTGAGGTTGGTCTTGCCGAGGATCAGCGCGCCGGCCTTGCGCAGCCGCTCGACCAGCCCGGCATCGCGCGGCGCCGGCGCGTCGGCCAGCGCCAGCGAGCCGGCGGTGGTCAGCATGCGGTCGCCGGTGTCGATGTTGTCCTTCAGCAGCACCGGGATGCCGTACAGCGGGCCACGCGACCTGGCGCCGGCCCGTTTCGCGTCGAGCGCAGCGGCCAGCGACGCCGCCTCGGGGTTCACCTCGATCACGGCGTGGAGGGACGGTCCGGCCCGGTCGATCCGCGCGATCCGCTCGATGAACTGCCGGGCCAGCGCCTGGCTGGTCAGCGTGCCGGCGTCCATGCGCTGCTGCAGCTCGGCGATCGAGGCGTAGGCCAGGGAGGGCGGCGCCTCGGCGGCGACGGCCGCCTGGCCGAGCAGGGCGGTGCAGGCGGCGAGGGCGGACAGACGGTTCACGGCGGTCTCCTGCGGCGGCTTGCGACAAGTTGTCGCGACGGGGCAGCTTATCCGCAACGGCTGCCGTGCGGCAGGATGGCGGCGCCTATAATCGGGCGATGACCATTCCAGCCAGATCGTTCCGTGCCCGGTGGCTCGCCGCGATGGCGCTGCTGGCCTGCGCGGCGCTGCCCGCCATGGGCGCGCGGGCCGCCGAATCCGCGCCCGCGGTGCCCGATACCCTGCAGCAGCGCATCGCCAGTTGCACCGCCTGCCACGGCGCGCGCGGCGAGGGCACGCCGGAGAGCGGCTTCTTCCCGCGGCTGGCAGGCAAGCCGGCGGGCTACCTGGCGCGGCAGTTGCTGGATTTCCAGCAGGGGCTGCGCAAGTACGCGCCGATGGAATACACGGTGCGCGGCCTGAGCCCGGCCTATCTGCGCGAGATCGCCGAGTACTTCGCGGCGCAGCAGGTGCCCTATGCGCGCTCGCCGATGCCGCGGGTGTCGGACGCCGTCCTGCGGCGCGGCGAGGAACTGGTGACCAAGGGCGACCCGGCGCGGAAGGTGCCGGCCTGCGCCGCCTGCCACGGCAGCCAGCTCACCGGCGTGCAGCCGGACATCCCCGGCCTGGTCGGCCTGCCGTACGACTACCTCAGCTCGCAGTTGGGCTCGTGGCGCACGAAGACGCGCGCCACGGTGGCGCCGGACTGCATGGCCGAGGTGGCCGGCCGGCTGGACGCCTCGGACATCACCGCGGTCGCCGCCTGGCTGGCCGGCCAGGAGCCGCCGGCCGACGTGCATGCGCAGCCGGCCGGCTCGGTGAACCCGCCGCTGGCGTGCGGGGTGCTCGGCGTACGGGAGAGTGCCCGATGAAATGGCTGCTTCGCCTGTCGATGCTCGCCGTGCTGGCGGCCGTGGCGCTCGGCGCATGGCTGGCCTTCGGCAACCGGGGCGGCCGGCCGACGCCGCGTGCGGACAGCGCGGTGGCGCCCGCCACCCTGCGCGATCCCGCCCTGATCGCCCGGGGCGAATACCTCGCCACGCTGGGCGACTGCGCCACCTGCCACACCGCGCAGGGCGGCGCGCGCTATGCCGGCGGTCGCATGACGCCCACGCCGTTCGGCGACATTCCCGCGCCCAACCTCACGCCGGACCGCGAGACAGGCCTGGGCGAATGGAGCTTCGAGGATTTCTGGCGCGCGCTGCATCACGGCCAGGGCCGCGACGGCCGGCCGCTGTACCCGGCCTTCCCGTACACCTCGTTCACCAAGGTCGGCCGCGACGACGCACTGGCGATGTTCGCCTACCTGCAGTCGCTGGCTCCGGTGCGCCAGTCCGCCCCGTCTCCCAGCGTGGGCTTTCCGTACAACCTGCGCGCCAGCCTGAACGCGTGGCGGGCGCTGTACTTCGCCGCGGGCGAGTACAAGCCGGACCCGGCCCGCTCCGCGCAGTGGAACCGCGGCGCCTACCTGGTGCAGGGCCTGGGCCACTGCAACGAATGCCACGTCGCGCGCGATTCGCTCGGCGGCCTGCCGCGGAACACGCAGCTTTCCGGCGGGCAGATCCCGGTGCAGAACTGGTACGCCCCCGACCTCAGCACGCAGGCCAACGGCGGCCTGGAAGGCTGGAGCGAGCAGGACATCGTCGACCTGCTGAAGACCGGCCTGTCGGCCAAGGGCAGCGCCTTCGGCCCGATGGCCGAGGTGGTGGCGCAGAGCACCCAGCACATGAGCGACGAGGACCTGCGTGCGGTGGCGGGCTACCTGCAGTCGCTGCCGGCCCGCCCGGCGGTGCCGGCGAAGGACCTGGCCGGCGGCAAGGCGCAGGCCGCGCAGGGCGGCAAGCTCTACGAGCAGCGCTGCGCCGCCTGCCACGGCAAGGACGGCAAGGGCGTCGCCGGCGTCTATCCGCCGCTGGACGGCAATTCCTCGGTGAACGAACCGACCGGCATCAACGCGATCCGCGTGGTGCTGCTGGGCGGCTTCCCGCCGGTGACCGCCGGCAACCCGCGGCCGTACTCGATGCCGCCGTTCGCGCAGCAGCTCAACGACGCCGACGTGGCCGCGGTGGTCAGCTACGTGCGCCAGGCCTGGTCCAACAAGGCGGCGCCGGTGCTGGAGCGCGACGTGGCGACGTACCGGCATACGCCGGTGGATTGAGCGTGGCGGCGTGCCGGCGCGGGCGCGCGGGAATCCCGCCGTCAGCCGTCGCGCAGCAGCCCGGCCAGCGTTCGCCAGGGGGCGAGGTCCCAGCGGCCGCGCGCCTGCCCGGAAGGCGAGGGCAGCACGAACAGCTTCGTGTGGCCGATGCGTTCGGCCTGGAGGCCGTAGTCCACCGCGCGCCCCAGCGCGGCGCGGGCCGCCGCCTTGCTGGTGAAGGCCAACAGGCGGGGTTGCGAGGCTTCGATCTTGGCGTGCAGCGCGGCGACGTCGAAGGCGCCGGGCGGCAGTTCGTCGTCGTTGCCGCTGTGGCGCTTGGCCAGGTCGGTGAGGCCGATGCCCAGGGCGGCCAACTGCGGGAACTCCGCCGGCGCGAACAGGCGCGGCGTCAGCCCGGTTTCGTGCAGCGCGCGCCAGAAATGGTTTCCCGGATGCGCGTAGTAGGCGCCCTCGGCGGCCGAGCGCTTGCCGGCCGCGGTGCCGCAGAACACCAGCGCGAGGCCGGGCTGCAGCAGGTCGGGCAGGATGTGGGACTGGGCTGGAGAGGGCATCGGGCGCGGGAGGCAGGGAAGCGGGCCGGCGCGCGGGCGCCGTGCGGCTGGCGCCATGTTACGCGAGGCATGCCGCGGCTTGCCCACGCCATGTCCACGCACCGGCCGGCATCCTGTGCGGCATGGCCGATCGATTCGCCGTCTCGTGGTCGCACGACGTCTGGCTGCGGCTCGGCGTCGCCGTGCTGGTGGCCCTGGTCCTGGCGCTGCTGCTGCGCGCGCTGGCGTACGGCGTGCTCCGGCGCCTGGCGAGGCGCCGCCCGTTCGCCGCCGACCTGCTGAAGCGGACCAGTGCGCCGATGGAGTGGCTGATCCCGCTGCTCATGCTCGCCGTCGCGCTGCGCGTCATGCCCGGGGCGGATGCCTTGCCGGCGGCGGTGCTGCTGCGGCACCTGCTGCTGGTCGCGCTGCTGGCTGCGGCGACGTGGCTGGCGATCCGCTGCGTGGGCGCGCTGGAGCGCGTCGCCATGCGGCACTACCCGATGGACGTGGCCGACAACCTGCTGGCGCGCCGGGTGCTGACCCAGGTGCGCGTGCTCGGCCGCACGGCGGACATCCTGCTGGCGACGATCGGCGTCGCGGCGATCCTGCTCACGATCCCGGGCGTGCGCCAGTTGGGCGCCAGCCTGCTCGCCTCCGCCGGGGTGGCCGGGCTGGCGCTGGGCCTGGCTGCGCGGCCGGTGCTGAGCAACCTGATCGCCGGCCTGCAGATCGCCATGACCCAGCCGATCCGGCTGGACGACGTGGTCATCATCGAGAACGAATGGGGCCGCGTCGAGGAGATCACCGGCAGCTACGTGGTGGTGCGCATCTGGGACGAGCGCCGGCTGGTGGTGCCGCTGAACTGGTTCATCGAGCATCCGTTCCAGAACTGGACCCGCCGCACCGCCCGGCTGATCGGCACGGTGTTCCTGTGGCTGGACTACCGCACCCCGCTGGCGCCGCTGCGCGAGGAACTGGCGCGGCTGTGCCGGGAGGCGCCGGAGTGGGACGGACGGGTGTGCGTGCTGCAGGTGACCGACGCGAACGAGCGTGCGATGCAACTGCGCGCGCTGGTCAGCTCGGCCGATTCCGGGCGCAACTGGGACCTGCGCTGCCGCGTGCGCGAGGGGCTGTTGGCCTTCGTCCAGGCCCGCTACCCCGAAGCCCTGCCGCGCTGGCGCGGCGAATTCCCCCGGGCGCCGTCCGGTGGGGCCGGCGGGCCGGGCCCCGCCGCGTACGGGCCGCCGGCGCCGTAGCGCGACCCGGCGGCCGGCCGGGCGCCCGGCATCCCCCGCGGCTGTGCGCCACGGCATCGACAGTCCGCTCGCGCAGCCGCTATAAAGGCTGCCAGCTTTCGGAGTCCGCGGTGAGTGAAGAAATCCTGATCAACGTGACCCCGCGCGAGACCCGCGTCGGGGTGGTGGAGAACGGCATGCTGCAGGAGGTGCATGTCGAGCGGGCCTCCCGCCGCGGCTATGTCGGCAACGTCTACAAGGGCCGCGTGCAGCGGGTGATGCCGGGCATGCAGGCGGTGTTCGTGGAGATCGGGCTGGAGCGCGCGGCGTTCCTGCACGCCTCGGACATCCTGCGCCCGCCGCTGCCCGACGCGGTCGAGCCGGCGGCGAACGGCAACGGCCACACGCCCTCGATCAGCGAGCTGGTGCACGAAGGCCAGGAAATCGTGGTGCAGGTGGTGAAGGACCCGATCGGCACGAAGGGCGCGCGGCTTTCCACCCACCTGTCGATCCCGTCGCGCTACCTGGTGCTGCTGCCGCACGCGAAGACGCTGGGCATTTCCGCGCGCATCGAGGACGAGGCCGAGCGCACGCGGCTGAAGGAAGTGCTGACCCCGCTGATCGGCGAGAACCCGCTGGGCTACATCGTGCGCACCAATGCCGAGGGACAGACCGCCGAGTCGCTGGCGTTCGACGTCACCTACCTGGGCAAGGTGTGGCGCGTGGTGCAGGAGAACATCGCCAAGGCCAGGGTCGGCGACCGCGTCTACGAGGAGCTGTCGCTGCCGCTGCGCAGCCTGCGCGACATGCTCAACGAAGACATCGAGAAGGTGCGCGTGGATTCGCGCGAGACCTTCGAGAAGGTGGTCAAGTTCGTGCACAAGTTCATGCCCAGCCTGGACGACCGCGTCGAGCACTACGGCGGCGAGCGGCCGATCTTCGACCTCTACGGCGTGGAGGACGAGATCCAGCGCGCGCTGAAGAAGGAAGTGCCGCTGAAGTCCGGCGGCTACCTGATCGTGGACCAGACCGAGGCGATGACCACGATCGACGTCAACACAGGCGGCTACCTGGGCACGCGCAACCTGGAGGAAACCGTCTACCGCACCAACCTGGAGGCGGCGCAGGCGGCCTCGCGGCAGTTGCGCCTGCGCAACCTGGGCGGGATCGTCATCATCGACTTCATCGACATGGTCGACGAAGAGCACCGGCGCCAGGTGATCCGCATGCTGGAGAAGGGGCTGGCGCGCGACCACGCCAAGACCACCGTCTACCCGATGTCGGCGCTGGGCTTGGTCGAGATGACCCGCAAGCGCACCACCGAAAGCCTGGCCCGCCAGTTGTGCGAGCCGTGCCCGGCCTGCGCCGGCCGCGGCGCGATCAAGACCGCCGAGACGGTGACCTACGAGATCTTCCGCGAGATCACCCGCGCGGTGCGCCAGTTCAACGCCGAGAAGCTGCTGGTGATGGCCAGCCCGCAGGTGGTCGGGCGGATCCTGGAGGAGGAATCCGCGGCGGTGGCCGAATTGGAAGAGTTCATCTCCAAAAGCATACGATTCCAGGCCGAAGAGCATTATTCGCAGGAACAGTTCGATGTCGTTCTGCTGTAAGCCGGGCGACCCGGGTTACCGACAGTGATCCCGCCGTGGCAACAATGCCTGCACCGCCTTGCGCGCGGGTGCGGCTGGGTCGCGGGCGTGGCGGTGATCGCGCTGGCGGTGCTGATGGCGCTGGCGCAGGTGCTGTTGCCGCTGCTGGCGCGCCACCCGCATTGGGTCGCCGCCCAGCTCAGCGAGCGGCTTCAGCGGCCGGTGAGCTTCGCCTCGCTGGAAGGGCGCTGGCAGCCGTCCGGCCCGCTGTTCGTGCTGCACGACGTGAGCATCGGCGACGGCAAGGGCGGCCAGGCGCTGCACGTGCCCGAGTCCGAGCTCAAGCTCGACTTCGGCGGCTGGCTGCTGCCGTCGCGGCATCTGCTCAACCTGCACGTGCGCGGCCTGCAACTGGATCTCGGGCACGCCGCCGATGGTAGCTGGCACGTCAACGGCGTCCGCGTGGCCGGGGGCGACGGCGCGGACAGCGCGTCGCTGGGCTCGCTGTCGCTCGAACTGTGGCTCAGCGACCTGCGCCTGGACATCGCCGATGCGGTGGCCGGCAAGCACTACGGCCTGGTCGCCGACCAGTTGCGGCTGAGCCGGCATGCCGGCACGGTCCGCGTGGGCCTGCGGCTGCGCCGCGAAGGCATCGCCGGCAACTGGCGCGGCGCCGGCAGCTTCCGCGAGGACGGCAGCGCCGGGCGGCTTTGGCTGGCCGGCGACGGCCCCGACCTGCATGCCTTGCTGGGCGATGTGGCGATGGACGGCTATACGGCCGAACGCGGCGGTGGCAGCCTCGCCGTGTGGCTGGACTGGAAACGGTCGCGGATCGTCCGCGGCACGGTGCGCGCCGACCTGGCCGACCTCGTGCTGGGCACGCCTTCGGGCAAGGTGCAGGTGCCGGCGCTGCATGCCGTAGCGGCGATGGCGCAGCGCGCGGACGGCTACGACCTGCGCCTGGCCGGCGACGACGGCAGCGTGCTGGCGGCCGTCCTGCGCCGGTCCGACGAAGGCGTCGACCGCCTCGACCTCGACACCCGCCGGCTGCGGCTGGGGCCGCTGCTGCCGTGGCTGGCCCTGAAGCCGGGCCTGCCGGCGGGACTGGCCCGATGGCTGGGGGGCGGGCATCCGCGCGGCGTGCTGGAGCACGCCAGGGTGCACTGGAGCCGCGCGCACGGGCTCGAAGCGGTGGATGCGTCGTTCGACGGCCTCGGCATCGACCCGGTCGGCAAGCTGCCGGGCGTGGGCAGCCTGCACGGCGAACTGCGCGGCGACGCCGGCGCGCTCGCGCTGGCCCTGCCCGCGCAGGCCAGCGTGCTGCGCTTCCCGCACACCTTCCGCAAGCCGTTCGCGATGTCGAAGCTGGCCGGCGACGTGGTGGCCTGGCCCGCCGACGGCGCCTGGCACATCGGCACCGATGCCTTCGACTTCGCCGGCGAGGACTTCGCCGGGCAGGTGCGCGGCGAGGTGGCCCTGCCGGACGGCGGCGGCCGGCCCTTCCTCGACCTGTACGCGCGCCTCGACCATGCCGACGTGCAGGCGGCCAAGCTGTTCTGGCCGCTGGGCTCGATGTCGCCGGCGGCGATCGAATGGCTGGACCGCGCCCTGGTGGCGGGTACGGTGGACCAGGGCGACGTACTGGTGCGCGGCAGCCTGGCGGACTGGCCGTTCCGCCACAACGAGGGCCGGTTCGAGGCGCGGGCCGCCATGAGCGGGCTCACCCTCGACTACGGCAAGGGCTGGCCGCGCGCCGAAGGCGTCGCGGCGGTGGCCAGCTTCGTCAACAACGGCATGCTGGTCGAGGCCAGCGGCGGGCAGGCCCTGGGCGTGGCGGTGGACAAGGCGGTGGCGCTGATCCCCGACTTCGCCGACTCCACCCTGGACCTCAACGTGCAGGGCAACGGCAGCGGCGCCAGCCTGATGGGGTTCGTGCGCAAGAGCCCGATCGCCGCGCGCCAGGCCGACGCCCTGTCCAAGCTGAGCCTGGGTGGCAGCGGCACGTTCGATTTCCACCTGTCCCTGCCGCTGAAGGACGTCGAGGCGCTGACCCTGCAGGGCAGTGCGCAACTGCGCGACGCCGACCTCAGCGCGCCGGACTGGAAGCTCAGGCTGGACAAGCTCGCCGGCCCGCTGCAGTTCGACGCGAAGGGCCTGCACGCGGGGCCGCTGGACGCCGGGTTCCGCGGCCAGCCGTCCAGGCTGGACCTGAAGATCGCCACCGCCACCGGCCAGCCGGATACCGTGCTGTCGGCCCGCCTCGACGGCAACTACAGCTTTGCCGAACTGCTGCAGGACCTGCCGTCGCTGGGCTGGCTCGGCGACGCGGCGCAGGGCCGCAGCGCGTTCGCCATCGGCTTCGACATCGCGCACGCCGGCGGCAGCCAGGCGCTGACCCAGACCCTGAGCGTGGATTCGTCCCTGGAAGGCATCGCCCTCGACTTCCCGACGCCGCTGAAGAAGGCCGCGCCGGTTCCGCTGCCGCTGCACCTGAGCCTGCCGCTGCCGGTCGAGGGCAGCGACCTGCAGATCGCGCTGGGCCCGGTGTTGCGGGGCCGCTTCCGCCTGCCGGCGAACGACGCGCAACCGCTCGCCGGCACCCTGGCCTTCGGCAGCGTGATGCCGGAAACCCTGCCCGACAAGGGACTGCGCATCCGCGGCCATGCCGCCCGCATGGACATGAGCGGCTGGGTACAGCGCACCGTGGCCGGCAGCGGCGAGGGCGGGGTCGGGCTGGAGAGCATCGAGGTCGGCGCCGACCAGGCCGAGCTGTTCGGCAAGAACTTCGGCAGCATGCACGTGCGGGCCAGGCCGCAGGCCGACGCGCTGGGCATCGACGTGGAAAGCGCGACCTTGACCGGGCACTTCGACGTGCCGACGCAGGACCTGCGCAAGCGCGGCGTCACCGCACGGTTGCAGCAGTTGTACATGCCCAAGGAGAACACGCCGTCGGCATCGTCCGCCGGCAAGGCGACGGCTGCGGCGCCGCAAGCCGCAGGCAGCGCGCAGGCCACGGCCGGCGCCGCCGTGCCGGCGCCCAATCCCGCCGCGACCGGCATCGATCCGGCCAGCCTGCCGCCGTTCCACCTGTGGATCGGCGACCTGCGGCTGGGCGAGGCGAAGCTCGGCGAGGCGCGGCTGGAGACCTGGCCGACCGCCAAGGGCATGCACATCGACCAGTTGCGCGCGCTGTCCAAGCAGGTGCAGATCAACGCCGGCGGCGACTGGAACGGCACGGCGCAGGACAGCCATACCCGCCTGCGCATCGACTTCGCCGCGGAGAACCTCGGCAGCATGCTCAACGCGCTCGGTTTCGAAGGATTGTTCGAAGGCGGCAAGACCCGCGCCGAACTGGACGCCAGTTGGCCCGGCGCGCCCTCGACGCTGGCGCTGGCGAACATGGACGGCAAGCTCGGCATCCAGGTCAGCAACGGCCGCATTCCCGACGTGGGGCCGGGCGTCGGGCGGCTGTTCGGGCTGATCTCGGTGGCCGAGCTGCCGCGCCGGCTCACGCTCGACTTCGGCGACGTGTTCGGCAAGGGGCTGGGTTTCGACTCGATCACCGGCGACTTCCGCCTGGCCGACGGCAATGCGACCACCGACAACCTGAAGATCGCCGGCCCGGCGGCCGAGATCAGCATCAAGGGCCGCACCGGCCTGCGCGCGAAGGACTACGACCAGCAGGTGCAGGTGGTGCCGCACGTGGGCAACAGCCTGCCGGTGGTCGGCGCCGTGGTGGCGGGGCCGGTGGGCGCGGCCGCCGGCCTGGCCGTGCAGGGGCTGCTCGGGCACGGCCTGAACAAGGCCGCCGGCGCGCGCTACCGCATCACCGGCTCGTGGGACAAGCCGGTGATCACTCTGGTGGAAAAGCATGCGGCCGCCACGCCGGCCGCGGTGCCCGCGCCGGCGTCCAGCGCCGCCAGCCGCTGATTCACGCCGCCGGGCCGGCCGGCGGCTTGCCGCTGCGGAACGGGAACAACTGCTGCTTCACGAAGCCGTCGGGCATGTAGTCGCCGACCACGCCGTAGCGCTCGGGAAACCGCTTCGTCGACTTCACCGCGGTGCCGAACAGGTAATCGAGGAAGGCGTAGTGGGCGGCGTAGTTCCTGTCGATCGCCTCGTCGTCGGAGGCGTGGTGCCAGTGGTGGAAATCCGGCGTCACCACCAGGTACTTCAGCGGCCCCCACGGCAGGTGCACGTTGGCGTGGTTGAACACCGCCTGGAAGCCGACGATGAGGATGTAGCCGTTCATCACCGCCTCGCTGAAGCCGAGGACGTACAGCGGCGCGAGCACGCACACGCGCGTGGCGATCAGCTCCAGCATGTGCTGGCGCGAACCGGCCAGCCAGTCCATCGTCTTCACGCTGTGGTGCACCGCATGGAAGCGCCACAGGAACGGTACCTCGTGGTAGGCGCGGTGCGTCCAGTACTGCGCCAGGTCGGCCACCAGCACGCACAGCAGCAACTGCGGCAGGAACGGGATGTGCTGCACGGCCTGCTGGAAATCGCTGCCGACCATCCAGCCGAGCAGGTGATGCAGCAGGAAGTTCACCGTGAGCAGGGCGAGGCCGACGATGAAGTGGTTCACCGCGAAATGCTTCAGGTCGGTCTGCCATTCCCTGCGGAACAGCGTCTGCCCCTTGTACAGCGGGAACAGCTTCTCGATCACCACGAAGACCAGGGTGGAGCCGAGCAGGTCGAGGATGAACCAGTCCAGCCCGATGTACGGCGTATGGTCGGGAAAGCTGCCCACCGGCACCCGCGAGCCGCCCAGCGCGGTCGCCGCCAGCACGAAGGCGAACGCGACGATGTTCAGGTTGCGCATGCGCCCGAGGATCAGGTTGCCCAGCGCGATGCCGCCGGAAACCAGCAGCGCCACCAGCAGCAACTGGCGCAGCACGTCCACCGAATACTTGTGGCGCAGGTCCGGCGTGGTCAGGTACTGCGGGAAGTGGAACGCCAGCACCGCCAGCAGGCCAAGGAAGCCCAGCGACAACGCCACCACGCTGCTGACCTTGCCCAGCCCCGGGCGCAGCTCGCCGTCGCGCCGCAGCAGCGCGCGGGTCTCCTCCACCGGCGCCTTCACGGCGCGGTCGAGCACCTGACTGGCCAGCTTGCGTTTGGACGGTTCGTTCATCGTGTTCCTTCACGGCGTTTCGGGCGGTGGCGGCATGGTAATCGCAAGCCGGGGCCGGCGCCTCCGGTTCGGCTCGTCACCTTTGGACAGCCATCATCGTCGGCTCGTCGCCTTTGGCTCGTCATCCCAGCGGAAGCTGGGATCCAGCGCCTTCGGTCCATCGGACGCAAGGACGCTGGATGACCGGCCTTTCGGCTGTTGAAAAGCGCCTCCTGCCTGTGCAGGAACGACGGACTCGAAGCGGGCCGTCATGGTCTTCTTTAAAGCTGCCGCGCGCGGCCCCATGTGGGATAGTTCCGAACCGATCGTCGATGGTTGAACGCCTATGGATTCCCTGATCGCGCAAGCCGAGCGCAAGCTGCTGACCCCGGGCGGCCTCGCCACCGGCGACCTGGAGCGCGTGTTCGCCCAGCTGATGGGGCCGTCGATCGACGCCGCCGACCTGTACTTCCAGCATTCGCGCAGCGAGTCGTGGCTGCTGGAGGAGGGCATCGTCAAGGACGGCAGCCATTCGATCGAGCAGGGCGTGGGTGTGCGCGCGATCTCCGGCGAGAAGACCGGCTTCGCCTATTCCGACGAGATCGTGCTGCCGCAACTGCTGGACGCGTCGAAGGCCGCGCGCGCGATCGCCCAGGGCGGCAACGGCGCCGGCAAGCCGCTGGCGCTGAACGGCGCGCGGGCGCTGTATCCGGCGATCGACCCGGTCGAGAGCCTGCCCAACCCGGACAAGATCGCGCTGCTGCGCGAGGTCGACGCCTATGCGCGCTCGCGCGACCCGCGCGTGAAGCAGGTGATCGTCAGCCTCGCCGCGACCATGGACACCGTGCTGGTCGCCGGCTCCGACGGCACCCTGGCCGCCGACGTGCGCCCGCTGGTGCGCCTCAACGTGCAGGTGATCGCCGAGGCGAACGGCCGTCGCGAGCAGGGCCACGCCGGCGGCGGCGGCCGCTACGGCTACCGCGAGCTGATCGAGAACGGCCGCGCGCTGGCCTTCGCCGACGAGGCAGTGCGCGCCGCCCTGGTCAACCTCGACGCGATCGACGCGCCGGCCGGCAGCATGACCGTGGTGCTCGGCCCCGGCTGGCCCGGCGTGCTGCTGCACGAGGCGATCGGCCACGGCCTTGAGGGCGATTTCAACCGCAAGGGCAGCTCCGCCTTCGCCGGCCGCCTGGGCCAGCGCGTGGCCGCCAAGGGCGTCACCGTGGTCGACGACGGCACCCTGCCGGGCCGGCGCGGCTCGCTCAGCATCGACGACGAAGGCACGCCGACCGAGTGCACCACGCTGATCGAGGACGGCATCCTCACCGGCTACATGCAGGACAAGCTCAACGCCCGCCTGATGGGCATGAAGCCCACCGGCAACGGCCGCCGCGAATCGTTCACCCAACTGCCGATGCCGCGCATGACCAACACCTACATGCTGGCCGGCTCGCACGACCCGCAGGAGATCCTGCGCTCGGTGAAGAAGGGCCTGTACGCGCCGAACTTCGGCGGCGGCCAGGTCGACATCACCAACGGCAAGTTCGTGTTCTCCGCCAGCGAGGCCTACCTGATCGAGGACGGCCGGATCACCGCGCCGGTCAAGGGCGCGACCCTGATCGGCGCCGGCCCCGAGGTGCTCAACCGCGTCTCGATGATCGGCAACGACCTGGCCCTGGACGAAGGCGTGGGCGTGTGCGGCAAGGACGGCCAGAGCGTGCCGGTCGGCGTCGGCCAGCCGACCCTGAAGATCGACGGGATGACGGTGGGCGGCACCGCGTCCTGAGTCCCGGTGCGGAGTCCTGGCACTTGGAGTCCCTGCGCTTGGAGTCCCTGCGCTTGCGGAGCATCCGGGACCACGCGAGGCACCGGATGCCCGCCCTGGCGAATCCGCACACCCGCCCCTCGAGCCCACACCCCGTCATTCCGGCGAAAGCCGGAAGCGCTTTTCAACAGCCGAAGGGCTGGTCATCCAGCGCCTTTGGCTTTCGAGCGCGAAGGCGCGAACCCCCGCCACCCATCGGCCGAGGCAAGAACCCTTCGACTTCGCTGCGCTACGCTCAGGGCGAACGGGGGGCGGCAGGGTTTTTTGGCGGGATTTAATGGGGTCTGGCGGGATCTAACGGGATTCGTTTGGCATCGATCGGATCGAGCGGGCGAATCCCCGGTGCCGGCAGCAAGGATGGATTTTCAGGCTTCGGCGTCGCCGCCCGCCGGCAGGTCCTTCAACACCTGGAAGATTTCCCGGTATGCCTTCGGCGGCTTGTTCGGCGCGTCCTTCTCGATGCGCGCCTGGCGGATCAGCGAGCGCAGGTGCTGGCGGTCGATGTCCGGGTGCCGGTCGAGCAGGTCGGACAGGGCGGCGTCGCCGTCGTCGCCGAGCAGGCGTTCGCGCAGCGCCTCGAGGCGATGCATCGCCGCGGTTTCCTGGCGCTGCTTCTCGCGGTTCTCGCCGAGTTCGGCGCGTGCCGCGGCGAAGTCCGCCTCGTCGTAGCGGCGCATCACCTTGGCGAGGAAGGCGAGCTGGCGCTTGCGCGCAATGTGCGAGGTGATGCGGCGCACGTTGACGATTTCGTCGCGCACGTCGTCGGGCAGCTCGATCCTGGCGAGCTTGCTCGGCGGCAGCTCGACCAACTGGTTGGCCAACGCGAGCACTTCCAGCGCCTCGCGGCGCTGCTGGGTGCGGCTGGGGCCGTACTCTTCGGTGTCGAGTTCGGTCTGGTTGCGGCTGCGGCTCGGGCTCACGGATTTCGTTCCAGGATGGGCAAGGGGCGGGTCAGGCGTCGTCGCCGGCCGGTTCGGCCTGCTCCAGCGCGAAGCGGGGGATCGGCTCGCCCTCCAGCTCCACCGTTTCGGCGAACATGGCGGCCGGGCGCACCCACAGGCCGCCTTCGCCGTACAGTGCTCGGTAGACGACCAGTTCCTCCATCGTCTCGCTGTGGCGCGCGGTGCCCAGCACGCGGTAGCGCTGGCCCTTGTAGTGCCGGTAGATGCCGGTGGCTGTGGACATGCGGGCCTCCGCCGCTGACGCTTTGCAATCGGCCGCGGCGACCCTATGTCGTCATGGTCGTGGCGGGTTCGGACCGCCTATTCTACCCGCACTTTCCAGGATGCCCCCGTGAGCGCACCAGTCATCGCCGCCGACCGCCGCCAGCCCGACACCAGCCAGCAGGAACTCGACCGCCTGGCCGAACTGGCCGAAGACGTGATCCGCCACGCCCGCGCCGCCGGCGCCAGCCAGGCCGAGGTGGCGGCGAGCATCGACACCGGCCTGAGCGTGAACGTGCGCCTGGGCGAAGTGGAGACGGTGGAGCACACCCGCGACCGCGGCTTCGGCGTCACCGTGTATTTCGGCGGGCGCAAGGGCTCGGCCAGCACCGCCGACCTCAATCCGGATTCGATCCGGATCACGCTGGAGCAGGCCTGCGCGATCGCGCGCTTCACCGAGGAAGACCCCGCGGCCGGCCTGGCCGACGCGGCGCGGATGGCCACCGCCTTTCCCGACCTGGACCTGTGGCATCCCTGGGACATCGACACGGCACAGGCGATCGCGCTGGGGCAGGAGATCGAGGCGGCCGGGCGCGCGCATGCCGGCATCGGCAACTCCGACGGCGCCTCGGTGCAGGCAGGTCAGAGCCTGTCGGTGTACGCGAACTCGCACGGCTTCGTGGGGCGCGAGCGCGGCACCCGGCATTCGCTGTCGCTGTCGCTGATCGCCGGCGACGCGGACGGCATGCAGCGCGACTACTGGTACGACAGCGTACGCGCACCGGGCGATTTCATCGGCGCCCGCGCGCTCGGCGACAAGGCGGCGCAGCGCACGCTGGCACGCGTGGGCGCGCGCGGGCTGTCGACCCGGCAATGCCCGGTGCTGTTCGCGCCGGAGCTGGCGCGCGGGCTGATCGGACACCTGGTCGGCGCGGTCAGCGGCGGCACGCTGTACCGCCGCGCCAGCTTCCTGCTCGACCATGCGGGGCGGCAGATCATGCCGTCGTGGCTGAACATCGTGGAGCGGCCGCTGCTGCCGCGGGGCCAAGGCTCGGGCGCGTTCGACGCCGAGGGCGTGGCCACGCGCGACAGCGCGCTGGTCGAGAACGGCGTGCTGGCGCGCTACGTGCTCGGCAGCTATTCGGCGCGCAAGCTCGGGCTGGAATCCACCGGCAACGCCGGCGGCATCCACAACCTGCTGGTCGAGCCGGGCCAGGACGACTTCGCCGGCATGCTGAAGCGGATGGGCACCGGCCTGCTGGTCACCGAGGTGATGGGGCAGGGCGTCAACACGATCACCGGCGACTACTCGCGCGGCGCCGCCGGCTTCTGGGTCGAGAACGGGCAGATCGCCTACCCGGTGGAGGAGATCACCATCGCGGCGAACCTGCGCGACATGTTCGCCGGCATCGTGGCGGTCGGCAGCGACGTCGATCCGCGCTCGCACATCCTCACCGGCTCGATCCTGCTGGAGCGGATGACGGTGGCCGGCGAGTAGCCCGGAAGCCATCTCGGCAAAACCCCGCGCGAGTTGCTAGCATCGCGGCGACCACCGGCAGGGGGCCGGCGTCCACACTTGATGGAGGAGATGCGCATGAGCGTTCCACCCGAGTCCGTTCCGCCGCCGCCCGGCGACCAGCCGCCACCGCCGCCCGGCGAGCCGCCGGCCAGTGCCGATCCCTCAGGCCCCTCCGGCATGGCGCCGTCGCACGAGGAGCGCCAGTGGGCCCTGTTCGCCCACCTGGCCGCCCTGCTGGGCGGCCTGGTCACCGGCAGTTTCCTCGGCCTGGGCTGTTTCCTCGGGCCCCTGATCATCTGGCTGGTGAAGAAGGACACGATGCCCTTCGTCAACGACCAGGCCAAGGAGGCGCTCAACTTCAACATCACCGTGGCGATCGGGGCGCTGGTCTGCGGCGTGCTGATGTTCGTGCTGATCGGCTTCGTGCTGCTGCCGCTGCTGGGCATCTACTGGCTGGTGTTCATCATCATCGCCTCGATCAAGGCCAACGAGGGCGAGCGCTACCGCTATCCGTTCACGCTGCGGCTGATTCCGTAGGAGCGCGATCGTGCCGGCAGGGGCGGCCATCGCGCCGCTCCTGCCGGATGGGCCTCAGGCATGCAGCCGGAGGCGCAGCTTGCGCAGCAATTGCGCGAGTTCGGCCTGCTCGGCGGCGCTCAGGCCGGAGACGGCCTGGGCGGCCTGTTCGAAACGCACGCCGATCGCCTGGTCGACCAGGGCGATGCCCTGGGCCGTGAGCGACGCCGCCAGCGCGCGGCGATCGCCGGCCTCCGGGGTGCGCACGATCAGCCCGCGCGCCTCCAGGCGGTTCAGGCAGGCGGTCATGGCGCCCGAGGTGAGCAGCACCGACTTCCTGAGCGCGGTCGGGGTCAGCCGATAGGGCGATCCCGAGCGCCTGAGCGTGGCGAGTACGTCCAGCTCGGTGTAACTGATGCCGCCCCCGCGCAGGCGTTCGCTGATGTCGGTTTCCAGCAGGCGGCCCAGGTGCAGGATGCGGCCGACCACGGCCATGGCCGTGGCGTCGAGGTCCGGCCGCTCGCGGCGCCAGTCCTGCAGCAGCAGGTCGACGACATCCTGCTCGGAGGGGGCGGGGTCGTTCGCGGGCATCGTGGGCATGCGGTGATTATACCTACGTAAAGTATCTTGACATAAAGATATTTGGGTGGAAGCATCCGATCGTTCACCCCGCGGAGTGCCGCTCATGCGATCGATCATCCAGGCGATGTTCCGGCGGCGCGCGCTGCCGCTGCTGTTGCTGTTCCTCGCGGCGCCGGCTTTCGCCGCCGCTTCGCACAGGCCGGGCGACATCGTCGTCGAACGGGGCACGGTCCGATCCGAGACGGGGGCCGTCGTGCCTTACGAGATCGGCACGCTGTACGTGCCCGAAAACCGGCATCGGCCCGGCAGCCGCCTCATCGGCGTCGGCTTCGCCCGCATCCGGGCGGCGCATCCCACCGGCGCGCCGCCGGTGTTCTGGCTGCCGGGCGGCCCCGGGCTGAGCGTGCTCGGGGCATTCAGCGACGGCGACGAAGCCTCCACGAGCCGGCTGCGCTCGTGGCTGACCTACGGCGCGGTGGGCGACCTGGTGGTGATCGAACAGCGCGGCTATACGCGCCGCGGCGAGATGCTCACCGCGCCGAGCGCGGCCGCGCCGCTGGACCGGCCCGCCTCGGTGCATGCCGAGGCCGAGGCGATGCGCGCGCAGGCCAGGGCCGCCGTCGCGGCGAACCCCGGCAAGGACCTGTCCGGCTACGACATCGGCGAGTTCGCCGCCGACGTCGACGACCTGCGCAAGGCGCTCGGCTACGACAGGATCAGCCTGTTCGGCGGAAGCTTCGGCTCGCAGTGGAGCCTGGCGGTGATGCGGCTGCATCCCGAGATCGTCGCGCGCGCCGTGCTGTCGGGCGTGGAGCCGCTGAACGAAGGCTACGACATGCCGTCGCACGTGTTCGCCGCGTTGCAGCGCATCGCCTTCGACGCCGACCGCGATCCGGGCCTGAAACCCTACCTGCCGCCGGGCGGCCTGATGGAGGCGGTGCGCGCCCTGCATCGGCGCTTCGCCGGCGAGCCGGTGCGCGTGCAGGTCAGCGATGCCTCCGGGAAGGCGACCACCGTGGTGCTGGGGGCGGAGGATTTCCAGCTCGCGCTGCTCTCGCATACGCAGGAGGGCGAGCAGTGGCCGGCCTTCATCCTGTCGCTCTATCACCGGCACTACGACGACTGGGCGCGCGAGGTCATCGCCGGCCGCCAGGCGGGCACCACCAAGCTGATCGGCCCCCTGGCGGACAGCAGCCTCGGCGTCACCGCCGCGCGCGAGCACCAGCTTCGCACCGATCCGGCGGTGGAACTGCTCGGCACCTGGAATTTCGAGGCGAACATCGCCTCGGCGCCGGACTGGCCCACCCGCGACATGGGTGATGCGGTGAGGTTGCCGGTCGTAAGCCCGATCCCGGTGGTGTTCGTGCACGGCGACTGGGACACCTCCACGCCGGTGGAGAACACCCTGGGACTGCTGCCGTTTTTCCCGAACGGCCACGCGATCCTGGTGCACCGGGCCGGCCACGACGGCACGTTCTACCAATTGCGCGAAAACCCGGCGGCGAAGGCGGCGGTCTACGCGTTCCTGCGCACGGGCAAGCTGGAGAACCTGCCTACGGAAGAGACGCTGCCGATGCCCCGGTTCCAGCGGCCGGCCTTCGCGCCGCCGGCGGGCCGTTCCGAAGGCGGGTGAGGGCGTCGCCGCCTTGCCTGTGGGCGTTCTTCAGTGGCGGCGGTGCGCGGCGTAATGGGCCAGTTCTTCCAGCAGGCTGCCGCGCGCGCCGAACGGCGCGATGGCGCCGAGCGCGTCGCCGGTCAGCTCGGCCAGCCGGGTGTGCGACGCCTCCAGGCCGATGATCGAGGGGAAGGTGGGCTTGTCGGCGGCGGCGTCCTTGCCGGCGGTCTTGCCGATCACCGCCGACTCGCCTTCCACGTCGAGGATGTCGTCGCGCACCTGGAAGGCGAGGCCGACCGCGTAGGCGTAGCGGTCCAGCGCGTCCAGCGCCGCGTCGTCGGCGCCCGACGCCAGCGCGCCCAGGCGCACCGCGGTGCGGATCAGCGCACCGGTCTTGCAGGCGTGCATGTGCTCCAGTTCGGCCAGGCCGAGCCGGCGCCCGACCGCGGCCAGGTCCAGCGCCTGCCCGCCGGCCATGCCCTCGGCGCCGCAGGCGCGGCCGAGCACGCGCAGCATGTCCACGCAGCGGGCGGGCGCCGCTGCGGCGTGCGGGTCGTGCGCGAGGATCTCGAAGGCCAGCGCCTGCAGCGCGTCGCCGGCGAGGATCGCCATCGCCTCGCCGAACACTACGTGGCAGGTCGGGCGGCCGCGGCGCATGGCGTCGTCGTCCATCGCCGGCAGGTCGTCGTGGACCAGCGAGTAGGCGTGGATCAGCTCCACCGCGCAGGCGGGCGCATCGAGCCGGGGGCCATCGATACCCAGCGCATGGCCGGCGGCATAGACCAGCAGCGGCCGCAGCCGCTTGCCGCCGCCGAGCACGGCGTAGCGCATGGCGCGGTGCAGTTCGATGGGCGGATGGTCGTCGGCGGGCAGCACTTCGCCCAGGGCGCGGTCAGCGCGGGCGATCAGCGACTGCAGGGCCGGACCGAGTTCAGGATTCGGGTTCAAACGGTTCGGCGGTGTCGGGGGCATCGGGGTCGAGCAGCAGGCGCACGCGCAGTTCGGCCTTGTCCAGCGCCTGCTGGCAATGCCGGTAAAGGCCGATGCCGCGTTCGAAGGCGGTCAGGGAATCGTCCAGGCTCAACTCGCCGCCTTCCATGCGGGCGACCAGTTGTTCGAGTTCGTCCAGCGAGTGTTCGAAATCGACAGCGGGGGCGAGCTTGGCGGAGGTGGACTTGACCATGCCGGGCAAGCTAACGCAGCCCCCGGGAGGAATCAATCGGCAATGGCGACGCAGGCCCGGCAAACCGCCTGGCGACTGGCCTGCGGCGCATGCGCCGTAGGCTTCGGTTCAGTCGCCGGGCTGCCAGCGCGGCCGCGCCGACGCCTGCTCGAAGAGCGCCTGGGCGGGCGCTCCCTGCCAGCGGTCGCCCACCGCGACCAGTTCGCCGTCGAGGTACAGCAGCGGGCAGGCGTTGCGTTGCCAGGGCGGCATGGCTGCCTGCTGGAACAGGTCGCGCAGCTCGCGGTGGTGGCGGTCGCCGGCCGGGCGGATCCGCTCGCCGCCGCGGCGCAGGCGCACCTGCAGCGGCGCGGCGAGCCGGGTTTTGGGTTCCAGGCGCAGGCTGCCGCCGTCGGGCAGGGCCAGCGGCTCGCCCTGCCACGAGGCCTGCCATTGCGGGTCGATGGCCGCCTGCGGCGGGCGCGCCCAGAGCCGCCCCTTCCACACGTGCAGTTCGGCGCCGGCCCAGCGGATGCACGGCAACTGGCCGGGCCGGGCGCCGCACTGGCGCTCGATCTGCCGGCGCTGCGCGGTGGTCGGCGAGGGCAGGCCGCGGCGATGCAGCCAGTGGTCCAGCAGCGGCCCGCGCAGGGCCGGCGCCAGCGCCAGCCAGCCGGCGGCGTCTAGGCTGCCGCTGGCGGGATCGTGCAGCCGTTCCAGCGCGGCCAGCCACGGCTCCCGCAACGCCTCGGCGGCGGCGCGGCACAGGGCGGCGCTGTGCAGGATCGAATCGACCGCGTGCGGCCAATGCCGCTCCAGCCGCGGCAGGATGTCGTGGCGCAGGCGGTTGCGCGCCAGCGCGGTATCCGCGTTGGAGGGGTCGTCGATGCAGGCCAGCCGCTGCGCCGCCGCATAGTCGCGCAGCATCGCGCGCGGCAGGTCGAGCAGGGGCCGCCACAGTCGCCCCGCGCCGAGCGGCCGCTGGGCGCGCATGCCGCCCAGGCCCTCCGGTCCGGCGCCGCGCAGCAGCTTGAGCAGCACGGTTTCGGCCTGGTCGTCGCGGTGGTGGCCGAGCAGCAGCCATTCGCCCGGCCGCAACTGCGCGGCGAACGCCCGGTATCGCGCGCGTCGCGCCGCGGCTTCCGGGCCTTCCCCGTCGCGCTCCACCGTCACCGGCCGTACTTCGCAGTCCACCCCCAGCCCCGCGCAGAAGTCCGTGCAGTGCGCGGCCCAGGCGGCGCTGTCCGCGTGCAGGCCGTGGTCGACGTGGAGCGCGCGCAGCCCCCGCGCGCGCGCCGCGGGCAGTTGCGCCAGCGCGTGCAGCAGGGCGGCGGAATCGGGGCCGCCGCTGAAGGCGACGCAGAGCGCGCCGGCCGGCGCGGCCGCCAGGGCGGCTTCCAGGTGCGGGATCAGCGGCCGCGTCACTTCTTGCCGACGCGGGGACGCACGTAGATGTGCTTGCCGTTGCCGATGTGGCGTTCCTCGGTCTCGAACAGGCCGATGCCGTTGACCAGGCCGCTGAGCTTGGCGTAGCCGTAGTTGCGCGAATCGAAGTCGGGCGACTGCTTGTTGATGATGCTGCCGATCGCGCCGAGGCCGGCCCAGCCGGTGTCGTCCGAGGCGGCCTCGATCGCGTTGCGCAGCAGGTTGAGCAGCTTGGTGTCGCCGCGCAGCTCCTTGGCCGAGCGCTGTTTCGGCGCGGCCGACGCCTCGGCCTCGGCTTCGGCGGAGGAGGCCAGCACCTCGGTGTAGATGAACTTGTCGCAGGCGGTGCGGAACGGCTCGGGCGTCTTCTGCTCGCCGAAGCCGTAGACGATGCGGCCCGACTCGCGGATGCGCGAGGCCAGCCGGGTGAAGTCGCTGTCGCTGGAGACGATGCAGAAGCCGTCGAAGCGCTCGGCGTAGAGCAGGTCCATCGCGTCGATGATCATCGCCGAGTCGGTGGCGTTCTTGCCCACGGTGTAGCGGAACTGCTGGATCGGCTGGATCGAGTGGCGCAGCAGCGCCTCCTTCCAGCCGTTGAGGTCGGGCTTGGTCCAGTCGCCGTAGATGCGCTTCACGTGCGCGGTGCCGTATTTCGCGATCTCGGCCAGCAGCCCTTCGACGATCGCCGGCCGTGCATTGTCGGCGTCGATCAGGACGGCGAGTTTCAGGGTGGTGACATGGGCCATGGTGCGGGCTCGTCGGCGGCGGTAGCGCCGACTTTAGTAGCGATGCCGCGGCGAGGCCATCGCCGCGGCGGGCGGGTCACGGCAGGGCGCCGGCCTCGCGCAGGGATCGCTTGAGGCTGTCCACGCCTTCCCAGCCGGAGAATTTCTTCGCCAACCGGCCGTTGCGGAACACGTAGTAGGTCGGCATGGCCCAGCTGTCGAGCATCGGCCATTCGCGTTCGTCCCAGGCGACCCGCATCGGCAGGTCCGCGAACTGCCGGTTCCAGGCGGGCACCGCAGCCAGATCGCTGGACGCATTGGACAGCCACGTGGAATGCCTGGCGAACAGCGGTCGCAGTTGCGCATCGCCCTCGATGGCGCGTGCCGCATCCTCGCTGAAGTGGCATCCGGCGATCACCACGATGCGCAGGGGCCCATCCAGGTCCACGGGTTCGCGGCGCATCGTATGCGCGCGCGCGTCGATGCCGAGTGCGGTGGGCTGGCCTGCCGGCAGGGTCCCGGCCGGCACGTAGGCCGGCAACGGCACGGTATCCATCTTCGGGTGTGCGTGCCGGAGCGCGGCGGCCGCGTTGAACTGGCGGTCGGCCACCAGGGCATCGTAGAGGTCTGCGTAGTCCTTGTCGTCGGCCATGCCGCGCCGCTGCATTTCGGCCAGGACCCTGCGCGACTGATCGAAGTCGGCGGCGGATCTGACCTGTTTCGTGACCGTGCCGGTAGCACGGTGGAGCAGGCGCAGGTCCGGCGCATCGACCTGCCGCAACTGTGCGGCCGTCCGATACGCCCCAAAGGCCTGGTCGTAGGCTCGCTGGACCTGCGCGTCCATCTGGGCGTCGGACAGCGAGGCGCCTTGCCCGCTGGTGACGAAGGTGTCGTAACCGCGCTCGATCGCACTCTCGGGGCATCGGGCGGGAGCGCACCCGCGTTGCCTGGCGGCCGCGACGCGCTCGGCATGCAACTGGGCCTGCCGTGCGGGAGTCAGTCCATCGTCCTTGCCCGCATAGGCTTCGAGGCCAAACAGCGCATAAAGCGCCACCATCTGCGGATGGGTCAGTTCGCTGCCCGGATCGTCCAGGGATGCTCCGCGCAAGCCGCGTTCGCCGAATTTCAGCCCGGCCAGGAACCGCTTGCGTCCCCCCGGCGACAGAGCATCCAGCGGCGAGCGGCCCGGCGGCGTGTCGTGCAGGTAGCGGTCCAGCTCGGCCTTCGAGGCGATGGGCGGGCGCGCCGGCGGCGCTTGCGCCGCGATGGCGAAGGCCGGCAGGCCGAGGGCGAGCAGTGCGGCAAGCAAGCGGTTCATGGCGGTCCCTGCGCCGTCAGCGATGCGGCAGCGCCTGGAACCTAGCGCATGGAAGCAGGCAAAGGCAAAAGCCGCTGCCCGCGGTTCACTGCGGCGCCGTGGACGGCCGCATGCCGGCCCGCGTTTCTTGGTGCCTTTTCACGATCCCAAGGCCCTTCCATCGGAGCGTCATCCCAGCGGAAGCTGGGATCCAGCGTCTTCGACTTTTTGGAGCGNGTCACTGGATTCCTGCTTGACCAGCCCTTCGGCTGTTGAAAAGCGCCTCGCAGGAATGACGAGAAAGTGCAGGGATGACGAGAGGCGATTGATCGACCGATGGATCGTGACCAGGCTCCCAGGGCTTATTCCTGATAGGCCCCGTAGCCGCGCAGGCGCTGGTAGCGCCGTTCCAGCAGGTCGGCGAGCGGCATCGCTGCCAGTTCGTCGAGCTGGTTGAGCAGTACGGCCTTCAGGCGCACGGCCATCGACTGCGGGTTGCGGTGCGCGCCGCCCAGCGGTTCGCGCACCACCTTGTCGATCAGGCCCAGTTCGAGCAGGCGCGGGGCGGTCATGCCGAGCGCCTCGGCGGCGTCCTTGGTCTTTTCGCCGCTCTTCCACAGGATCGAGGCGCAGCCTTCCGGGGTGATCACCGAATAGGTCGAATACTGCAGCATCAGCGTGCGGTCGCCCACGCCGATCGCCAGCGCGCCGCCGGAGCCGCCCTCGCCGATCACCGTGCATACGATCGGCGTCTTGAGGTCGGCCATTTCCAGCAGGTTGCGCGCGATCGCCTCGCTCTGGCCGCGTTCCTCGGCGCCGATGCCGGGGTAGGCGCCCATGGTGTCGATGAAGGTGAGCAGCGGCAGGCCGAAGCGCTCGGCCATCTTCATCAGGCGCAGCGCCTTGCGGTAGCCCTCGGGACGCGGCATGCCGAAGTTGCGCTTGATCTTGCCCTTGGTGTCGCGCGCCTTCTGGTGGCCGATGATCATCACCGGGCGCCCGCCGATGCGGCCCAGGCCGCCCACGATGGCGCCGTCGTCGGCATAGGCGCGGTCGCCGGCCAGCTCGTGGAACTCCTCGCACATCACGCTGATGTAGTCGAGCGTGTAGGGGCGTGCCGGATGGCGCGAAAGCTGGGTGGTCTGCCACGAGTTGAGGTTGCGGAAGATCTCGGCGGTCTTGACCTTCAGTTTCTCGCGCAGGCGGCGCACTTCCTCGTCGATGTTGAACGCCTGGCCGTTGCTGGCATGGCGAAGCTCTTCGATCTTCGCTTCCAGTTCGGCGATCGGTTGTTCGAAATCGAGGAAGTTGGGGTTCATTCGTTGCGGTTCATGGCACGGAAGCGACGCAGTATAACGGGCCGGGCGGCAAGGCGAGAACGGCGCCGTATGGCATGGGCGGACAAGCCGCGGGCGGCGGCCCCGGGGCCGGCTTTCAGTCCTGCCGGACGATCCGCAGCTTCGCCGCCTCCACCCCCGGCAGGCTCCGGACGGCGCGCAGCAGCTCGGGGATGGCGTCCACGCGCCAGGCCTCGCCCAGCTCCAGGTCGGCCTGCGCGGTCGCGTTGTGGTAGCCGTGCAGCACCACGCCGGCGCGGCCGCCGCGGTAGCCGGCCAGGGTCTGCTGCAATTGCTGCACGAAGGCCGGCTGCACCCCGTTCAGTTTCAAACGCAGCAGCCGGGCGTGCTTGCGGCAGGCGTCGGCCAGGGTGGTCGCGCTGCGCGCGCGCAACTGGAAGCCGCCGCCGGAGAAGTCGTCGATGCGCAGGCCGCCTTCGACGATCAGCATCTCGTCGCGGGTGAGCAGCGGGGCCACCTGCTGGTACAGCTCGCCGAAGAAGCTCACCTCGATGATGCCGGTGCCGTCTTCCAGCCGCACGAAGGCGTCGCTGTCGCCGCGCTTGCGCACGCCGGTGACCATGCCGGCCACCGTCCACGGTGTATCCGGGCCGCGGCGGAAGCGGTTGTTGTCGCCGTCGTCGTTGCGCCGGGGCTTCGGCGGCTGGTAGCGCTCGGCGATCTCGCCCAGCGGGCAGGTGGAGAGCTGCGCCAGCTCGTCCTTCCACGGGTCGGTGGGATGGCCGGACAGGTAGTGGCCGAGCGTGTCGCGCTCGCCCTGCAGTTTCTGCTCCAGCGGCCATTCCGGCGCGGTGGGCAGGTCGATCTGTACCACCGGCGCGGCCGTGCCCATCGCCGCGCCGAACATGTCGTTCTGGCCGGACTGGCGGTCGCGCAGGTGCTGCTCGGCGGCCTTGATCGCATCCGGCAGTTGCAGCATCAGGCTGGCGCGGGTCGGCGCGAGCGCGTCGAGCGAGCCGGACAGGATCAGCGCCTCCAGCACGCGGCGGTTGAGCTTGCCCGGATCGACCCGGCGGCAGAAGTCGGCCAGGTCCCTGTACGGGCCGTTGCGCTGGCGCTCCTCGACGATCGATTCGCAGGCGCCCTGGCCGACGCCCTTGATCGCGCCCAGGCCGTAGCGGATCGTCCGGATGCCTTGGCGTCCGGACGAAGAGGGCGCGCCGGGCTCCACCGCCACGAACATGAAGTCCGATGCGTTCACGTCCGGCGGCAGCACGGTCAGGTCGATCGCGCGCGACTCGTCCAGGAAGGTCACCACCTTGTCGGTGTTGTCCATGTCCGAGGAGATCGTCGCGGCCATGAACTCGGCCGGGTAGTGCGCCTTCAGCCACGCGGTCTGGTAGGACACCAGCGCGTAGGCGGCGGCGTGCGACTTGTTGAAGCCGTAGCCGGCGAACTTCTCCATCAGGTCGAAGATTTCGTCGGACTTGCTGCTGCTGAGACCGTCCTTGGCCGCGCCCTCGCGGAACTTGGCGCGCTCCTTCGCCATCTCCTCGACTTTCTTCTTGCCCATCGCGCGGCGCAGCAGGTCGGCGCCGCCGAGCGTGTAGCCGCCCACGATCTGCGCCATCTGCATCACCTGTTCCTGGTAGACCATGATGCCGTAGGTCTCTTTCAGGACGGGTTCGACGCGCGGGTCGGGGTATTCGACTTCCTCGCGGCCGTGCTTGCGCGCCACGAAGTTGGGGATCAGGTCCATCGGGCCGGGGCGGTACAGCGCGCCCAGCGCGATGAGGTCCTCGAAGCGGTCGGGCTTGGCGTCCTTGAGCATGCGCTGCATGCCGGCCGATTCGAACTGGAAGATCGCCACCGTCTTCGCCTTGGCGAAGACCTCGGCGTAGGTGTAGGCGTCGTCCAGCGGCAGCGTGGCGATGTCCAGCGGCGCCTCGCCCTGCGCGGCGCGGCGCGCGTTGATCGCCTTCACCGTCCAGTCGATGATGGTGAGCGTGCGCAAGCCGAGGAAGTCGAACTTCACCAGGCCGACGGCTTCCACGTCGTCCTTGTCGTACTGGGTCACCACGCCGCCGCCGCCCGGTTCGCAGTACAGCGGCGCGAAGTCGGTCAGCGGGGTGGGCGCGATCACCACGCCGCCGGCGTGCTTGCCGGCGTTGCGGGTGAGGTTTTCCAGCTTCAGCGCGAGGTCGATCAGGCTGCGCGCTTCCTCGTCCTGCTCGTACAGCTCGCAGAACTCCCTGACGACGCGCTCGGGCTCCTTCTTGGCCTTTTCGCTGCGACCCAGCACGCACGAGAGGGTGAGGTCGAGCGGGCGCGCCGGGACCAGCTTGGCGATGCGGTCGACCTGGTTGTAGCCGAAGCCGAGCACGCGGCCGGAGTCGCGCAGCACCGCCTTGGCCGCCATCGAGCCGTAGGTGATGATCTGGCTGACGTGGTCGCGGCCGTACTTGCGCGCCACGTAGTCGATCACCTCGTCGCGGCGGTCCATGCAGAAGTCGATGTCGAAGTCCGGCATCGACACGCGTTCGGGATTCAGGAAGCGCTCGAACAGCAGGTCGAACTGCAGCGGGTCCAGGTCGGTGATCTTCAGCGCCCAGGCCACCAGCGAGCCGGCGCCCGAGCCGCGGCCCGGCCCCACCGGGATGCCGTTCTGCTTGCCCCAGTTGATGAAGTCCGCCACGATCAGGAAGTAGCCGGGAAAGCCCATCTTGATGATGACGTCCAGCTCGCGCTCCAGCCGGGCCTCGTAGTCGGCCAGGGTGTGGCCGGCGGCGAGCGGCGCGGCGGCCAGGCGCTCGCTGAGGCCCCGCCGCGACAGTTCGCGGATGTGGCTGTCGAGGTCGTAGCCTTCCGGCACCGGGAAGTCGGGCAGGTAGTAGGTGCCGAACTTCAGCTCGAGCGTGCAGCGCTTGGCCAGCTCGACGGTGTTCTCCAGCGCCTCGGGCAGGTCCGCGAACAGCGCGGCCATTTCCTCCGGCGTCTTCAGGTATTGCTGGTCGCTGTAGTCGCGCGGGCGCTTCGGATCGGCCAGCACGCGGCCCTGGTTGATGCACACGCGCGCCTCGTGCGCCTCGAAGTCGTCCTGGCGCAGGAAGCGCACGTCGTTGCTGGCGATCACCGGCAGGTCGAGCTCGCCGGCCAGCGCGAGCGCGGCGGTGTTCCAGTGTTCCTCGCCGTCGCGGCCGCAGCGGGTCAGTTCCAGGTACAGCCGGTCCGGGAACAGCCGCGCCAGCGGGCGCAGTTTCGCCAGCGCCGCGTCGATGCCCTGGTTCGCCGCGATGCGGCCGACCTCGCTGTCGCGGCCGAGCAGGGCGATCAGCCCGCCGACCGCCTCGGTGCCGAGCCAGCCGGCCTCGACCAGGGCGCGGCCGCCGTGCTGGCCCTCGCGCCAGGCGCGCGACACCAGGCGCGACAGGTTGAGGTAGCCGTCGCGGTGCTGGCACAGCAGGCTGAGCCGCCACGGCCGCGGGTCGTCCGGCGCGCTGATCCACAGGTCGCTGCCGCCGATCGGCTTGATGCCGGCCGCGCTGCAGGCCTTGTAGAACTTCACCAGCGCGAACATGTTGCATTCGTCGGTCAGCGCCACCGCCGGCATGCCGGCGCGCACGCAGGCATCGACCAGCGCCTTGATGCGGATGGTCGAGTCGACCAGCGAGTATTCGCTGTGCAGGTGCAGGTGGACGAAGCGAGCGGACATGCAGACTCACGCAGTGAGCGAAGGATGCCCGGAGCGCCGGGCATCCCGGGAAGGCTAACCGTGGCGCAGACCGCCCACAAGCTTGACAGCCGCCGCGTCAGCGGAAAACGACGCGGCGGCGCGACCGGCGCCGGGCCAGGCCGATTGCGGGTGCCGGGCGGCGGCGCTAGGCTGGCGGCTCCATCCGGGGAGAATGTCATGCGCAGGATCGCGTCAGTTCTTTTCGCCGTATTTTTCTGCCTGGCCGCCAGCGCCGCCGTGAAGCCGGGCGACGTCCCGCCGGATGCCCTGGGCAAGACCCGCGACGGCCAGCCGGTCACGGTGTCGTCGCTGCGCGGCAAGGTGGTGGTGGTCAGCTTCTGGGCGACCTGGTGCCGCTACTGCATGAAGGAGATGCCGGTGCTGGTCGGCGTGCAGCAACTGGCCACCGAGCGCCGCCTGCCGCTGCAGGTGGTGTCGGTGAACTCCATGGAAAGCCGCCAGACCTTCGTGCACAGCGCCCGCGCGCTGCATTCGCGCTTCCCGGAACTGCTGCTGAGCTGGGACAGCGACGGCGCCATCGGCAAGCCGTACGGCGCCGACAAGGGCATCCCGGTGATGGTGATGCTGCACCGCGACGGCACCGTCGCCCACGTGCACGTCGGCTACGGCGAGGACATGCTGGAATCGCTGCTCGCCGAGATCAACGCGCTGCTGGCCGAGCCGGAACCGCCGGCCGCGACGCAGGCGTGAATCGGCCGGGCCTGCGCGCGGCCGCCGCGTTCAGTGCACGTGGAAGCGGTCGTCCTCGGCCGCACGGTCGATGTAATGGTCCAGTTCGCGCACGTTGAGCGGCTGCCGGTCGTAGTCGACGTGCGGCGGCATCGCCTCGGCGAGGTCGATCTTGCACAGCGTCGCATCGGCATCGGCGGTTTCCGTGGCCTTGGGACGGCGGGCGAGAGAGCGGAGGAAGGTAAGCATCATGGCACGACTCCTCAGGGTCGAATCAGCGCGCAGATGACGGGTTTCATGCGGCGTCTGGGCGTAGCCAAACAACATCCGTGCCGGACCGGAAGGCCGGCGACCGCCGGCTTCGCTTCCTTGCTGGATAGGATGCGCCGACGCGCGGGAAAGTTGCATAAACGGATGGCATACGGCGGCGGCGAAACAGGCCGTGACAGCCATCGAAGCCGTGCGGCGGAACGCGGCGTGGGATCGCGCCGGCGACCGGCCGTCGCCGTCAGAACAGCACGCCCTGGTCGAGCATCAGGCGCACCGGGGCGAAGCTGCGCCGATGCTGGGGACAGGGGCCCAGCCGCTCCAGCGCGGCCAGGTGCGCGGGCGTGGAATAGCCCTTGTGGCGGGCGAAGCCGTAGCCGGGGTGCTGCCCGTCCAGCGCGTGCATCAGCCGGTCGCGGGTGACCTTGGCGAGGATCGAGGCCGCGCTGATGGCCGGTTCCAGCGCGTCGCCGCCGACGATCGCGCGGGCGGTGCAGGGCAGGTTCTTCGGCAACTGGTTGCCGTCGATCAGCGCATGCCGGGCGGCCACCGGCAGGCCGGCCAGCGCGCGGCCCATCCCGGCCATGGTGGCCTGGAAGATGTTGATCCGGTCGATCTCGTCCACCTCGACCAGCACCACGCTCCAGGCCAGCGCACGGCCGACGATCTGCGCATAGAGCGCCTCGCGGCGCGCCTCGGTGAGCTTCTTCGAATCGTCCAGGCCCTCGATCGGGCGGTCCGGGTCGAGGATCACCGCGGCCACCGCGAGCGGCCCGGCCAGCGGCCCGCGGCCGGCCTCGTCGACACCGGCGACGAGGAGGTCGCCGATGGCCGCTGCCTGCGCGGCTGGCCCGGGCGCGGGCGCGGGCCTGCGCCGGGCACCGACCCTATCCAGCGGCACGGTCGGCCTCCACCAGCTCCGCGACGGCCGCGGCGGCGCATTCCCCGGCATGACCTTCGAGGTCGCCGCGCAGTGCCTGGTGCAACTGCTCGAACGCGGCCACGATGCGGCCGCGGCGCTCGCTGTCGCGGAACAGGTCCAGCGTGGCGGCGGCCAGGTTGGCGGCGGTGCAGTCGTCCTGCATCAGTTCGGGCACCAGCGGTTTCTCGCTGAGCCCGCAGGCGCGCGCGAGGATGTTCGGCAGCGCGTAGATGTCGGTCTTGAGCATGTTCATTGCGCGGGCGATGCGGTAACTCAGCGGGGACACGCGGTAGCCGACCACCATCGGCCGCTTCGCCAGCATCGCCTCGAGCGTGGCGGTGCCGGAGGCGAGCAGCACCACGTCGGCCGCCAGCATCGCCTCGTGGGCGTGGCCGTCCAGCAGCAGCGGCGCGCTCTCGTCGCGCGGGCCTTTCGCCAGCAGGGTCTTCAGCCGCGCGTGCACGCGCTCGTTGGCCGCCGGGATCACCACGCGCAGGCCCGGCAGGGCGGCGCCCAGGCGGGCCGCCGCCTCGACGAAGGCCGGGCCCAGCCGTTCCAGTTCCGACAGCCGGCTGCCGGGCAGCACCGCCAGCACCGGGGCGTCCTGCGGCAGTTGCAGGGCCTCGCGCGCGCCGACGCGGTCGGACACCAGCGCGAAGCGGTCGGCCAGCGGATGGCCGACGAAGCGCGCGTCGATGCCGTGGCGGGCGTAGATCGGCGGCTCCATCGGGAACAGGCAGAGCACGCGGGAGGCCGAGCGGCCGATCTTCTCCGCACGCTTCTCGCGCCAGGCCCACACCGAGGGGCTGACGTAGTGCACGGTGCGCACGCCGGCCTCCTTCAGGCGCCGTTCCACGCCGAGGTTGAAGTCCGGCGCGTCGATGCCGACCATCACGTCCGGCTTAGCCTCGAGCAGGCGCGCGACCAGGGCCTTGCGCAGGCGCAGCAGGCGCGGCAGGTGGGCGACCACCTCGGCGAAGCCGAACAGCGACAGCTCGCCCATCGCGTACCACGACTCGAAGCCTTCGCGCTGCATGCGCGGGCCGCCGATGCCGACGAAGCGTGCGTGCGGGTAGCGCCTGCGCAGCGCGGCGATGAGCTCGGCGCCGAGCTGGTCGCCGGAGTCCTCGCCGGCGACGATGGCGATCAGCGGCTGGCGGTTGGCTGTGTCAACGGTAGCCATGGCTCGACGATACAGGCAAAAGCCGGGCGCCGCATGCGGCCCGCCGGCGCCGTCGCAGGGGCATTCAGCGTGCGAGCGCGCGGTCGCTGCGTGCCAGGAAATCCATCATGGCGCGCACGTCCTCGCTGTCCTCGGCCTGGTCCATCAGCTTTTCGCGCGCTTCGGGCAGCGACAGGCCGGCCATGTACAGGGTGCGGTAGGCGCGCTTGATCGCCGCGATGCGGGTGGCGTCGAAACCGCGGCGCTTCAGGCCCTCGCTGTTGATGCCGCGGGGGCGGCCGTGCTGGTCGTTCGCCATCATCACGAACGGCGGCACGTCGGAGCCGACCAGGCAGCCCATGCCGATGAAGGCGTGCGCGCCCACCTTGCAGAACTGGTGCACGCCCGAGTAGCCGGACAGGATCGTCCAGTCGCCGATCTCCACGTGCCCGGCCAGCGCCGAGTAGTTGGAGAACACCACGTGGTTGCCGACCATGCAGTCGTGCGCGATGTGCACGTAGGCCAGCAGCCAGTTGTCGTTGCCGATGCGGGTGATGCCGCCGCCGTCGCCGGTGCCGCGGTTGATCGTGGTGAATTCGCGGATCAGGTTGCGGTCGCCGATCACCAGCTCGGTGCGCTCGCCGCCGAACTTCTTGTCCTGCGGTGCGCCGCCGATCGAGGCGAACTGGGTGATGCGGTTGTCGCGGCCGATCCGGGTCGGCCCCTCGATCACCACGTGCGGGCCGATCGTCGTGCCCTCGCCGATTTCCACCTCCGGGCCGATCACGCTGTAGGCGCCGACGCTCACATCGCGGCCGATGACGGCGGAAGGGTCGACCTGCGCGGTGGGGTGGATCATTTATCGGCCCTCGCGGCGCACATCAGCTCGCAACTGGCGACCTCCTTGCCGGCGACCAGCGAGCGGGCGACGAACAGGCCCATGCCGCGCATCAGGCGCTTCAGCGACACTTCCATGCGCAACTGGTCGCCCGGCACCACCGGCGCGTTGAAGCGCGCGTTGTCCACCTTGGCGAGATAGAACAGCGGGCTGCCGCTGTCGCCCTTCAGGCGGCTGCTGATCTGGGTCAGCAGGCCGGCGGTCTGCGCCATCGCCTCGACGATGAGCACGCCCGGCATCACCGGATGGCCCGGGAAATGGCCCTGGAAGAACGGCTCGTTGATGGTCACGTTCTTCAGCGCCACCACGCTGGTGTCGGGGACCAGCTCGATCACGCGGTCCACCAGCAGGAACGGGTAGCGGTGCGGCAGCAGCTGCTGGATCTGTTCGACGCTCACCGGCAGGCTTACGGTCGCGGTCTTGTCACTCATCGTTACTGTCCTTCTCCAGCGCCGATAGGCGGCGCGCGTACTCGTCCAGGTGCTTGAAGCGGGCGGCGTTCTTGCGCCACTGGCGGTTGTCCTGCAGCGGCGTGCCCGAGGAATACTCGCCCGGCTCGCGGATGGAGTGCGTGACCAGGCTCTTGGCGGTAATGGTAACCCGGTCGGCCAGCTCCAGATGGCCCAGCACGCCGGCATTGCCGCCGATCATGCAGTAGCGCCCGATTTTCGCGCTGCCGGCCACCGCGGCGCAGCCGGCCATCGCGGTATGCGCGCCGACGTGGACGTTGTGGGCGATCTGGATCTGGTTGTCCAGCCGCACGTCCTCCTCCAGCACGGTGTCGTCCAGCGCGCCGCGGTCGATCGTGGTGTTGGCGCCGATCTCGCAGTCGTCGCCGATGCGCACGCCGCCGAGCTGGGGCAGCTTGATCCAGTGGTCCGCGTCGAAGGCCAGGCCGAAGCCGTCCGAGCCGATCACCGCGCCCGGATGCACCAGCACGCGCCTGCCCAGGGTCACCCGGGTCACCAGGGTGACGCGCGCCACCAGGCGGGACTGCGCGCCCACCGTGCAACCGGCGCCGACGATGCAGTGCGGGCCGAGCACGGCGCCGTCCTCGATCACCGCGCCGTCGTCCACCACGCAGCACGGGCCGATGCTGGCGGTGGCCGCCACGCGGGCGCCGGGGGCCACCACCGCGCTGGCGTGGATGCCGGCCGGCGCCGCCGGCAGCGACTCGAACAGGGCGGCGATCTTCGCGTAGGCGACATAGGGGTCGCGGGCGACCAGGGCCGCGACGGGGCAGGCGGACAGGTCTTCCGCACGCAGCACCACGACGCTCGCGCGGGTGGCGGCCAGTTGTGCGGCGTACTTGCTGTTGGACAGGAACGTCAGCCTGCCCGGGCCGGCGCCGGCCAGCGTGCCGACGCCGGCCACGGCCGTGTCGGGATCGCCGTGGCAGGCCAGGTCGAAGCGCGCCGCAAGCTCGGCCAGGGTGTAGGAAGGGTTCGCGCTCACTCGGTGTCTCCATGCCGCGCCGGGCATTGTAGGGCTTGCGCCGGCCGCCTGCGCGGGCGCGCCGGGCGGTGGCACAAAAGGAAAAGCGCGGCCGGGCCGCGCTTCCTCGATCCGGCGTCCCGGCGGCCTAGAACTGGCTGCCGAAGGTGAACTGGATGCGTTCCTCGTAGTGCTTGTCCTCGTCCTTCGAGCGGATCGGCACGGCGAAGTTGATGATCAGCGGGCCGATCGGCGCCTGCCACTGCAGCGACAGGCCGGTGGAGGCGCGCAGGTCCTTGGCCTTGAAGCTCTGGTAGTCGCGGTAGGCGTTGCCCACGTCGAAGAACCACGACACGCGGGCGGTGTTCACGTCCTTCAGGAACGGCAGCGGCAGGAACACCTGGGCGGTGCCGAGCACCTTGAACGCGCCGCCCAGCGGTTGCGCGTAGTAGTAGGGGCTGTTGTCGCAGCGGCCGTTCTTGTTCGGCTGGATCGGCGAGCCGTCGCTCATGGTGCCCACGCAGACCTTCGGGCCGAGCGTGTTGTCCTGGAAGCCGCGCACGTCGCGCACGCCGCCGGAGTAGAAGTTCTCCCAGAACGGGAAGTCGAGCTTCTCGCCGGCCTTGTAGTCGCCGAAGCTGCGACCGTAGGTCTGGTTGCCGTAGGTCTTGCCGTAGCCCACCTGGCCGTCCAGGTACAGCACGAAGCCCTTGCCGATCGGCCAGTAGTGGTTCGCTTCCAGGTTGAGCTTCCAGAACTGCACGGTGGAGCCGGGCAGGGCGATGTCCGACGAGGCCGACAGCAGGCCGCCGCGGGTCGGCGCCCAGTAGCCGTTGCGGGTGTCGTGGTTCCAGCCCAGGGTGCCGGTCCACGAGTGGATGGTCTCGTGGCCGAGGGCGTTCTGGTAGTTGATCAGTTGCTGGGGCGTGGCGGCATAGCAACGCCTGGAGGTTCCGTCCGGGTTTTTGGTCCTGTCGATGGATCCATCGAAGTTGTAGCAGGGAGCGGTCAGGTTGATCTTGTTGCTGCTCAGCCCGAGGCCGACGCGCAGGCCGTCGGTTTCCGTGATCGGGATGCCGAGGTAGGCGGAGAAGCCCTTGGAACTTGTCGAGTAGTTCACGAAGTCGGAGTTGACGTCGCCGAAGTCGGTCTTCGAGTAGGTGGCGGTGTAGCCGATGCCGACGCCGCTCTCGGTGAGATAGGGGTTGTAGTAGCTCGCGTTGATGCGCGTGTAGTAGCTGGCACGCTCGGCGCCGATGCTGAAGCTGTCGCCGGTGCCGAGGAAATTGTTCTGCGACACCGAGGCGGACAGGATCATGCCCGAGTACTGCGAGTAGCCGATGCCGAACATCAGGCTGCCGGCGGACTGCTCCTCCACCTTCACCGTCACGTCGACCTGGTCCTGCGTGCCGGGGACCAGCGCCTTGTCGATGTCGACCTTCTTGAAATAGCCCAGGCGCTGCAGGCGGGTCTTGGAACGGTCGACGGCGGCCTGCGAGTACCACGAGCCTTCCAGCTGGCGCAGCTCGCGGCGCATCACGTCGTCCTCGGTGCGGGTGTTGCCGTTGAACACCACGCGGCGCACGTACACGCGCTGGCCCGGCTCGATGAACAGGGTCAGGTCGACGGTGCGCTTGGCCTTGTCCAGCTTCGGCACCGGGGTGACCTTGGCGTAGGCGTAGCCGATGTTGGCGAGGATCGCCTTGATCGCGTCGGAGCTGGCCTCGACCGCGCCGCGGTTGAAGGTCTCGCCCTTGCGCACGAACACCAGCCTGCGCAGGGTTTCCTCCGGCAGGATCAGGTCGCCCAGCAGGTGCACGTCGGAGACGGTGTAGATCTCGCCTTCCTTGATGCTGGCGGCGATGTACATCGCGCGCTTGTCCGGCGCGATGGTGACCTGGGTGGAGTCCACGCCGAAGTCGGCGTAGCCGCGGTTCATGTAGTACGACTGCAGCTTCTCCAGGTCGCCGGAAAGCTTCTCGCGCGAATACTGGTCGTCCTTGGAGTACCACGACATCCAGTTGGTGGTGTCGGACTCGAAGTCCTTGCGGATCGCCTTGTCGCTGAACGCGGTGTTGCCGACGATGTTGAGCTGCTTGATCTTCGCCACCTTGCCTTCGCGGATCTCGATGTCGATCGCGACGCGGTTGCGGTCCAGGCGGGTGACGTGTGGGTCGACCGACACGTTGTACTTGCCGCGGTTGTAGTACTGGCGGATCAGCTCCTGCCGCACGCGGTCCAGCGACAGCCGGTCGAAGGTCTCGCCCTCGGACAGGCCGATCTCCTTCAGGCCCTTGCGCAGGTCCTCTTCCTTGATGTCCTTGTTGCCGCGCAGGGTGAGCTTGGCGATCGAGGGACGCTCGACCACCTTGATCACCAGGATGTCGCCTTCGCGGTCCAGCTCGACGTCGCTGAAGAACTTGGTCTGGTACAGCGCGCGGATCGCCCGCTGGGCGTCGTCCTCGGTCAGCCGGTCGCCCTTGTTCACCGGCAGGTAGTTGTAGACCGTGCCGGCCGAGATGCGGCTGAGGCCCTCGATGCGGATATCGGAAACGACGAAGGGATCGAACGCCAGCACGTTCGCGGAGAGGGAGGCAAGCAGGATCAGGGCGGCGATACGCTTCATCGTCGATTCCGTTGGGTTATTCCGACGGGGCGGCCGAAACGGCCACCCCGATCAAGGCATGAGGCCGGGTGGTGCCCAGCCTCGAAGAAGGGTCCGCGTGCCGCGGGGCGACGGCGCCGCGGCGCATCCGCGCGCCATCGCCGGGGGCCTGTCCGGCCCGGCCGGCGGCGGCGCGGCGGTTGCGCTCAGTCGCATCGCCGGTCACGACAGCAGCATGCGGTGGATATCGTTGTAGAACGCCAGCCCCATCAGGGTGAACAGCAGGGCCAGCCCCACGTATTGGCCGGCGATCATGGTCCGTTCGCTGACCGGGCTGCCTTTGACCAACTCGATAAGGTAGTACAGCAGGTGGCCGCCGTCCAAGACGGGGATGGGCAGCAGGTTGAGCACGGCCAGGCTCAGCGAGACCAGGCCGAGGAATTCCAGGAACCACGGCAGGCCCATGCTGGCCGTGGCGTTGGCGACCTGGGCGATGCCGATCACGCCGGACAGGTTCTTGGTGGAAGCCTGGCCGCTCAGCATCTTGCCGATCATGTTGAACATCGAGGCGGTGCGGTCCCAGGTGGTCGCGAACGAGGCGGCGAGCGCCTTGAACGGGCCGTAGTGGCGCGTGGCGGCCTCCATCTGCGGCGCGCCCACGCCGATCACCCATTTCTCCGGCTGGCCTTCCAGCGACGCCATGCGCGCCGTCACGGTGAACTGCAGCGGCTTGCCGGCACGCTCCACCGCGAGGACGAGCCGGGGCGACTTGGCGGCCTCGGCGGGCAGCAGGGTGCTGAAGGCGGCGAAGTCGGCCACCGGCTGGCCGTTGACGCTGAGGATGCGGTCGCCGCCCTGCAGGCCGGCCTGCGCGGCCGGCTCGCCGGCCATCACGGTGGCGGCGACGGCGGGCGGGGGCGCCAGCTTCAGGCCCAGCTTGTCGAGGTACTGGCCGATGTCCTGGCCCGCCGGCAGGCGGTCCAGCGGCAGGGTGAGCGCGCGCTCGCGGCCGTCCGGGTCGCGCACCTGCACGGCCAGCGGCTCGCGGCCGAGCATGGCGTTGGCCACCGCGTCCATCGAGTCGCTCCAGGTGGCCACCGGCCTGCCGCCGATGGCGAGCAGGCGGTCGCCCGGATGGATGCCGGCCTGGGCGGCCATGCTCTGCGGCGCGGCGGTGACCACCGGCGCCACGTCCGGCTTGCCCAGCATGAACATCAGCCAGAACGCGACGAGGGTGAAGATCAGGTTGAAGCCCGGGCCGGCGACCACGATGGCGATGCGCTGCCACACCGGCTTGCCGGTGAATTCCTGCGCGGCCAGCGCCGGATCGACCTCGCCCTCGCGGGCGTCGAGCATCTTCACGTAGCCGCCCAGCGGGATCATGGCGACCTGATATTCGGTGCCGTCGCGGCCGACCCGCTTCCAGATCGCGCGGCCGAAGCCCACCGAGAAGCGCAGCACCTTGACGCCGCAGCGCCGCGCGACCCAGTAGTGGCCGAATTCGTGAAAGGTCACCAGCACGCCGAGCGTGACCAGCAACCAGAACACCGAGCCGAGGAAAGGATTCATTGACTCAAGAATATCAGCATGCGTTGCGCAGGATGCGCCGGGCGGCGTCGCGGGCCGTCTGGTCGCGTTCACGAAGGGTCTGGACATCGACCACGGGCTGCGCCGTCAGTTCCGCAAGCACGCCCTCGACCACGTCGGCGATCGACAGGAACGGCAGCGCCCCGGCAAGGAAGGCATCCACCGCCACCTCGTTGGCGGCGTTCAGCACCGCCGGCGCGTCGCCGCCTGCGCGCAGCGCCTGGAACGCCAGCGCCAGGCAGCGGAAGGTGGCCAGGTCCGGCGGCTCGAACGCCAGCGGGGCGCTGGCCGCCAGGTCCAGCGGCGCCACCCCGGCCTCGACGCGGCCGGGCCAGGCCAGCGCATGGGCGATCGCCGTGCGCATGTCCGGGTTGCCCAATTGCGCCAGCACCGAGCCGTCGACGTATTCCACCAGCGAATGCACCAGGCTCTGCGGGTGCACCAGCACCTCGATCGCATCGGCGCCGGCGCCGAACAGGTGATGCGCCTCGATCACCTCCAGGCCCTTGTTCATCAGGGTGGCCGAGTCGACCGAGATCTTGCGGCCCATCGACCACTTGGGGTGCCGGCAGGCCTGGTCGGGCGTGACGCCGGCCAGTTGCGCCCGCGTGCGGCCGCGGAACGGGCCGCCCGAGGCGGTGAGGATCAGCCGCCGCACGCCGCTGCCGCGCAGGTCCGGGCGGCCGCCCGGCAGGCACTGGAAGATCGCGTTGTGCTCGGAATCGACCGGGATCAGCTCGCCGCCGCCGGCGCGCAGCGCCTCCAGCAGCAGTTCGCCGGCCATCACGATCGATTCCTTGTTGGCCAGCAGCAGGCGCTTGCCGGCACGCGCCGCGGCCAGGGTGGAATCCAGCCCCGCCGCGCCGACGATGGCCGCCACCACGGTGTCGCATAGCGGCCCGGCCGCGGCCGCGGCGATCGCCTCCATGCCGCTGGCGACCTCGCAGCGCACGCCGGCCGCGGCGAGCCGGCGCGCCAGCTCGGCTTCCAGCGACGGGTCGGCGATCACCGCCAGTTGCGGCCGGTGGCGCACGCACAGTTCGGCCAGTGCCTCGACCTGCCGGTGCGCGGTCAGCACCGTGGCGCGGAAGCGCTCGGGGTGGCGCGCGACGACGTCGAGCGTGCTGCCGCCGATCGAGCCGGTGGCGCCGAGCACGGCGACGTTGCGGAGAGCCATGGCGCTCACAGGCCCAGCAGCAGCTTGCCCAGGGCGAACACGGGCAGCGCGGCGAACACGCTGTCGAGGCGGTCCAGCAGGCCGCCATGGCCGGGGAACAGGGTGCCCGAATCCTTCACCTTGGCGTGGCGCTTCATCAGGCTCTCGATCAGGTCGCCGACGATCGAGGCGGCCACGGTGACTACCGCCAGCAGCATCAGTCCGGCCAGTTGCGCACCGCGCACGTCAAGCAGCCAGCCGCCCACGCCCATCACCAGCGCGCCGGCCGCGAAGGCGCCGTAGACGCCGGCCCAGGTCTTGCCGGGGCTGATCTGCGGCGCCAGCTTGCGCTTGCCGAGGAAGCGGCCGCTGAAGTACGCGCCGATGTCGGCCGCCCAGACCACCACCAGGGCCAGCAGGGTCCACCAGTGGCCGTGCGGCTTGGCGTCGTCGTGGACGCACAGCAGGGCCACCCAGGCCGGGATCGTCACGAAGGCGCCGGCCAGCAGCTTGAGGTTGCGGTTCTCGGCGGTGGGCGCGGCGCCGAAGGCGAAATGGCGCAGCCACACGCAGGCCAGCACCCACCAGGCCACCCCGACCGCCAGCATCAGCGACCACACCGCCAGGCCGCGCGCCCACCACAACAGGGCGAACAGCAGCACGGCCAGCGCCAGCAGCGCGACGCGCGCGGCCGGTGCCTTCAGGCCGGACAGACAGGTCCATTCCCATTGCGCGCCGAGGAACGCCACGCCCGCGATCAGCGCGAACAGCCAGGTCGGCGGCAGCAGGATCACGAGGATCGCCAGCGGGGCGAGCAGCAGGGCGGTGAGGGTGCGCTGGAGGAGCATGGAAATCCTTGGGGTCAGGCCTGGGCGACCTGCTCGCCGGTGCGGCCGAAGCGGCGTTCGCGGCGGGCGAAGTCCTCGATGGCGCGCCGCAGGCAAGCCTGGTCGAAGTCGGGCCACAAGGTGTCGGTGAAATACAGCTCGGCGTAGGCCGCCTGCCACAGCAGGAAGTTGCTGATGCGCACGTCGCCGCCGGTGCGGATGAACAGGTCCAGCGGCGGCAGCCCGGCGAGGCTGATCCACTGCCCGAACCTGGCCTCGTCGATCTCGTCGATGGCGAGCTGCCCGCCGGCCACGGCCCGCGCGGCCTGCCGCGCCGCCTGCACGATGTCCCAGCGGCCGCCGTAGTTGACCGCGATGTTCAGTTGCAGCTTGGCGTTGCCGGCGGTGCGCGTCATCGCCGCCCGCATCCGTTCGCGCAGCTCCTCGCCGAACGCGTCGAGGTCGCCCACGAAGCGCAGGCGCACGCCCTGCGCGTGCAGCTCGTCCACCTCCTTGTCGAGCGCGCGCAGGAACAGCTCCATCAGGGCGCTGACCTCATCCTGCGGGCGCTGCCAGTTCTCGCTGGAGAACGCGAACAGGGTCAGCGCCTCGACGCCCTGGCGCAGGCAGCCTTCCACCACGTCGCGGACCGCCTTGCGGCCGGCGTTGTGGCCGAAGCTGCGCGGGCGGAAGCGTGCCTTGGCCCAGCGCCCGTTGCCATCCATCACGATGGCTATGTGGCGCGGTACCTGGGCGGCGTCGGCGCCGGGCATGGGGTCCGATGGCGCTCAGAGCGCCATCAGCTCCTCTTCCTTGTGCTTGACCACGGCATCGACTTCCTTGACGAAGCGGTCGGTCAGCTTCTGGATCTCGTCGTCGGCGCGGCGCTCGTCGTCCTCGGTGATCTGCTTGTCCTTGAGCAGGTCCTTGACCTTCTGCATCGCGTCGCGGCGCACGTTGCGGATCGCGATCTTCGCGTTCTCGCCCTCGTGGGCCACGTGCTTGGCCAGCTCGCGGCGGCGCTCCTCGGTGAGCGGCGGCATGTTCAGGCGGATCACGGTGCCGGCGGTGGTCGGCGTGATGCCCACGTCGGACGCCATGATCGCCTTCTCGACCGGGCCCACCAGGCTCTTGTCGAAGGGCGTGATGATGATCGAGCGCGCGTCGCCCAGCGCCACCGAGGCGACCTGGTTCAGCGGCATCTCCGAGCCGTAGGCGGGCACCTTGATGCCGTCCACCAGGGCCGTGCTGGCGCGGCCGGTGCGTAGGCGGGTGAGGTCGTGCTTGAGCGAGTCGATGCTCTTGCCCATGCGGGTCTGGGCATCGGTCTTGATGTCGTTGATCATGGGGTGTTTCCCGGTGGATCTGGCAAGCGGACGAGTATAGCAGCGACGCCGGGCGCGGCCGGCTCAGCCGGCGTCGACCAGGGTGCCGACCGGCTCGCCGCGCATGATCCGCATCAGGTTGCCCGGCACGGTCATGTCGTAGATGCGCATCGGCATGCGGTCGTCGCGGCACAGCGCGATCGCGGCGGTATCCATCACCGCCAGCTTGCGCTCGATCACCTCGTCGTAGGTCAGCCGCTCGTAGCGCGTGGCGTTGGCGTGCTTGGCCGGGTCGGCGGTGTACACGCCGTCCACCTTGGTCGCCTTCAGCAGCAGGTCGGCGCCCACTTCCACCGCACGCAGGGCGGCGGCCGAGTCGGTGGTGAAGAACGGGTTGCCGATGCCGGCGGCGAACAGCACGATGCGGCCCTTCTCGATGTGGCGGATGGCGCGGCGGCGGATGAAGTCCTCGGCCACGTCGTGGATCTGGATCGCGCTCATCACGCGGGCGAAGCCGCCGCGCTTCTCGATCGCGTCCTGCATCGCCAGCGCGTTCATCACCGTGGCGAGCATCCCCATGTGGTCGCCGGTGACGCGGTCCATGCCGGCGGCGGCGAGGCCGGCGCCGCGGAAGATGTTGCCGCCGCCGATCACCACGCCGACCTGGATGCCGGCGCGCTGCACCTCGATGATCTCGTCGGCCAGGCGGCCGATCACCTTCGGGTCGATGCCATAGTCGGCATCGCCCATCAGCGCTTCACCGGAGAGCTTGAGCAGGATGCGGCGGTACGTGGGCTGGTCGCTCATGGGGTCTCCGAATTGTGTGGGGCAAACCGGCGCATTGTAGCGGCTGCGGGCCGTGGCCGGAACGCCGGCGCGGGCCGTGGCGGCGGTTCGCCGTTCATGGATCGGCATGCGCGGCGGCGGCGAATGCGCTGGCGACGGTGCGTTCCGGCCGGTGGGCTTCCGTGGGCGGATCGCCCGGGCAATGCGTCGGGGCTGGCTGGGCGCAGGCGGTCCGCTGATGGATCGGACGGGCTGCCATTTTCCGTCCGCCGCGGAGAGCGGGCCGGCGGCGCGCCCACAAAAAAAGCCGCGGTTGCCCGCGGCTTCTTCGTACGGCCAGGCGACGGGAAGCCGCTTAGACCTGCATCGCCTTGGCGACTTCGGCCAGGTAGTCTTCCTGCACCTTCTCGATGCCTTCGCCGACGGCCAGGCGGGCCACGGAGGCGACGTCCGCGCCTTCCTTCTTCAGTGCCTCGCCCACGGTCACGTTGGTGTCCAGCACGTAGGGCTGGCCCAGCAGGGTGACCTCGGAGACGATCTTGTTGATCTTGCCGGCGATGATCTTCTCGAGGATCTCGGCCGGCTTGGCCTTGTCCTTCTCGGTCATCTGGCTCAGCGCGATGTCCTTTTCCTTCGCGATGAACTCGGCCGGGACGTCCTCGGCGCGGATGTGCGGCGGGTTCATCGCGGCGACGTGCATCGCGATGCCCTTGGCCAGCTCCTCGGAGCCGCCCTTGAGCGACACCAGCACGCCGATGCGGCCGCCGTGGATGTAGCTGCCGATCACGCCGTCGCTCTCGACGCGGGCCATGCGGCGCACGTCGATCTTCTCGCCGATGGTGGCGACCAGCGCCTTGGCGGCTTCCTCGACGTTGCTGGCGCCCGGGTAGGCGGCAGCCTTGAGCGTGTCGATGTCGGCGGCGCCGGAGCTGAGCGCGACGTCGGCGACGGCGTCGCTGAACTTCAGGAAGCTGGCGTCCTTGGCGACGAAGTCGGTCTCGCAGTTGATCTCGACCAGCACGGCCTTGCCGGCGCCCTGGGCGGCCACGATGCGGCCCTCGGCGGCGACGCGGCTGGCCTTCTTGTCGGCCTTGGCCAGGCCGGACTTGCGCAGCCACTCCATCGCGGCGTCGATGTCGCCGTTGTTCTCGACCAGCGCCTTCTTGCATTCCATCATGCCGGCGCCGGACCGCTCGCGCAGTTCCTTGACCAGTTGGGCGGAAATAGTGCTCATCAGGATTCCTCTAAATACGGGTTGCGCCGCGGGGCAAGGCCCCGCGGCAGCGGAAGATCATGCGGCGACCGCTCAGGCGGTGTCGCCACCGCGCGAGCCGCGACCGTTGTCGCCGCGGCCGCCGTCACGGCGCGGGGCGCCGGCGCCCTTCTTGGCCGGGCCGCGGTTGTCGCGGCGCGGGGCGGGGCGGCGGTCGTCGACCTTGGCGACCGGGTTGCCTTCCTCGTCCAGCTCGACGAAGTCGTTGGCGTCGCCCTGGGCGGCGGCCGGCGCGGCGGCCTTGCCCTCGAGGATCGAGTCGGCGGCGGCGCGGGCGTACAGCTGGATCGCGCGGATCGCGTCGTCGTTGCCCGGGATGGCGTAGTCGACCAGCTCGGGGTTGTAGTTGGTGTCGACCACCGCGACCACCGGGATGCCGAGCTTCTTGGCTTCCTGCACGGCGATGTCTTCGTGGCCGATGTCGATCACGAACAGGGCGTCCGGCAGGCGGGCCATGTCCTTGATGCCGCCCAGCGAGTTCTCCAGCTTGTCGCGCTCGCGACGGCGGGCCAGCACTTCGTGCTTGACCAGCTTGTCGAACGAGCCGTCGGTCTCGGCCGCTTCCAGTTCCTTCAGGCGGGCCACCGACTGCTTCACGGTGCGGAAGTTGGTCAGCATGCCGCCGAGCCAGCGGGCGGTGACGAAGGGCATGCCGGCGCGGGCGGCTTCCTCGGCGAGCGACTCGCGGGCCGAGCGCTTGGTGCCAACGAACAGGATGGTGCCGCGCTTCTGCGCCAGGCCCGACAGGAAGTTCATCGCGTCGGTGAACAGCGGCAGGGTCTTTTCCAGGTTGATGATGTGGATCTTGCCGCGGGCGCCGAAGATGTACGGGGCCATCTTGGGGTTCCAGTAGCGGGTCTGGTGACCGAAATGGACGCCGGCTTCGAGCATCTGGCGCATGGTGACTTGGGCCATGGGTGTAACTCCGATTGTCTTGGGTCCGTGGAAGGACCCGGGGGTTGGGACCTCCACGCATCCCCGGCTTCGACCGCGGGCGTTCCCTGGATGTGGCGGGATCGGCCGCGGCACCCCGAAGGCGGTGCCGATGCGTGTGTGGCGTTGGTTTGGGCTTGTACCGCGGCGCGGTTACAATTCCCGCTCGTTTTTGCGGGACGCGGCTGCCGGAACGGCGGCATGCGGCCTGCAAAACCCGTGAATTGTAGCCGGTACGCCGGCGAGGCGGCAAGTTGCGGCGGTTTCGTTGAACCGCGGCGCTCGCGCCGCCATCTAGGCTCCCATCATGGCAATTACCCTGAAATCCCCCGAAGACCTCGAAGGCATGCGCGTCGCCGGCAAGCTGGCCGCCGAAGTGCTGGCCATGCTCAAGGACCACGTCAGGCCGGGCGTCACCACCGAGGAACTGGACCGGCTCGCCTACGAGCACATCGTCAACGTGCAGAAGGCGATCCCGGCCAACGTCGGCTACAACGGCTTCCCCAAGACCCTGTGCTCCTCGGTCAACCACGTGATCTGCCACGGCATCCCGAGCCCAGGCAAGGTGCTCAAGGACGGTGACATCGTCAATCTCGACGTCACCGTCATCAAGGACGGCTGGCACGGCGACACCAGCCGCATGTACTTCGTGGGCACGCCGTCGGTGCTGGCCAGGCGGCTGGTGGAGACCACCCATGAGGCGATGATGCGCGGCATCCAGGCGGTGCGCCCCGGCGCCACCCTGGGCGACGTCGGCCATGCGATCCAGAAGCACGCCGAGGCGGCCGGCTTCAGCGTGGTGCGCGAGTACTGCGGCCACGGCATCGGCAAGATCTACCACGACGAGCCGCAGGTGCTGCACTACGGCAAGCCCGGCACCGGCGTGGAGCTGAAGGAGGGCATGACCTTCACCGTCGAGCCGATGGTCAACGCCGGCAAGCCGCAGACCAAGCAACTGCCGGACGGCTGGACCGTGGTCACCAAGGACCACTCGCTGTCGGCCCAGTGGGAGCACACCATCGCGGTCACCGCCGACGGCTTCGAGATCCTCACTGCCTGGCCGGACGCCTGAGCCGGCGCGCGGGCACGTGGCCTACCTGTTCCTGCTCGCGATCGGGCTGACCATCCTGTGGCTGCCCACCTACACCGTTGCGCTGATGCTGCACAAGCTTGGCGTGCCGCGGCCGTTCGCGGACCTGCGCGCGATCCTGCCGGCGCAGTTGCTGCTGGCGATCGGCCTGATCGCGCTGGCCGACCGCCTCGGCCTGGGCAACCCGGCCGGCAGCACGCTGGCGGCCATCGTGCTGGTCAGCGTGGCCGGCGCCTTCGGCCTGTGGCGATGGCGCCGGCCCAGGTGGTGACGGTGCGGCCGGCACCTTGGCTCGTGCTGTACTGGGCGCCGTGACTGCCGCCGCTCCCCCCGCCTTGCCGCGCCTGCCGCCGGCGGTGCCGCGCTCGGGCGTGTCCGGCGAGGCGCGCCGCGCGCTGCGGCAGTTGCTGGGCGACGTGGACCGCGCGCTCGCCACCGCCTTCCGCGACGGCGCCGACGCCAGCGCGCTGGCGCGGCGCCGCGGCGAATCGGTGGCGCGCGTGGTGGCGCATGTGTGGACCGCCTGCCTGGGCGAAGTGGAGGGCGCGGCACTGTTCGCGGTGGGCGGTTTCGGCCGCGGCCTGCTGTTCCCGCATTCCGACGTGGACCTGCTGGCGCTGGTGGCGCGGGCGGACCCGGCGCGGCTGCGCGCGCTGGAGCAGTGCTTCGCCACCTTGTGGGACATCGGGCTGAAGGTCGGCCATGCGCTGCGCGATCCGCTGCAATGCCGCGCGCTGGCCGAACAGGACGCCAGCGTGTTCACCAGCCTGCTCGACGCGCGCCGGCTGGCCGGCGACCCGGCGCTGGACGCGGCGCTCCGCGCCATCGTCGACGATCCGGCGCTGTGGAACCCTTCGGCCTACCTGGCGGCCCGGCTGGCCGAGCGGCAGGCGCGCCACGCGCGCTACAACGACACCGCCTACAACCTGGAGCCCAACCTCAAGGACGGTCCCGGCGGCCTGCGCACGCTCGATGCGCTGCGCTGGCTCGGGCGCCGGCTGGCGCATGCGGACGACTTCGCCGGGATGGTGCAGGAGGGCCTGCTCGACCCGGCCGAGCAGGCCACGCTGGAGCAGTCCGAGGCGACCCTGCGGCGCTACCGCTACGCCCTGCACCTGGAGGCGGGGCGGCCGGAGGAGCGGCTGCTGTTCGACTACCAGCGCGCGCTCGCCGCGCGGCTCGGCTTCGTCGACGAGCACGCGAAGAACCTCGGCGTCGAACAGTTCATGCAGGGCTACTACCGCGCCGCCAGCCAGGTCGAGCGGCTCGGCGCGCAGATCGTCGAGCGCTTCGAGGAGCTGCTGGAGCCGCCGCTGGCCGCGCAGCCGGTCGGCGACGACTTCCTGCGCTACGGCACGCGGCTGGCCGCGCGCGATCCGGAGCTGTTCACGCGCCGCCCGGCCGCCCTGGTGGAGGCCTTCATCGCGCGCCTGGGCGAGCCGGGCATCGTCGGCTTCACCGCCGACACCATGCGCCGCATCCACCAGGCCACCGCCTTGCACGACGGCGCGCTGGCCGACGACCCGGCCGTGCTCGCCGCCTTCCTGCGCCTGTTGCGGCTGGGCGCGCCGGCGGTGGATGCGCTGTGGCGGATGAACCGGCACGGCCTGCTGGCGGCGATCCTGCCCGCGTTCAGCCAGGTGTTCGGGCGCATGCAGTACGACCTGTTCCACGTCTACACGGTGGACGAGCACACCTTGCGCGTGCTTCGCAACGTGGCGCGCTTCGCCGACCCGGCCGCGCGCAGCGAGTTCCCGCTGGCCTGCGACATCTGGCCGACCCTGCCCACGCCCGAGGTGCTGCTGCTGGCCGCGCTGTTCCACGACATCGCCAAGGGCCGCGGCGGCGACCACTCGGTGCTCGGCGAGGAGGAAGCGCGCGCGTTCTGCGCCCGGCTTGGCCTGCCGGCGAACGACGGCGAGCGCGTCGCCTGGCTGGTGCGCTGGCACCTCCTGATGAGCGTGACCGCGCAGCGGCAGGACATCACCGATCCGGAAGTGGTCGACCGCTTCGCCGAGGTGGTGAGCGACCGCGAGCGGCTGGGCCAGCTCTACCTGCTGACCATCGCCGACATCATCGGCACCAGCCCCAGGCTGTGGAACGCGTGGAAGGACCGCCTGCTGGCGGACCTCTACACGGCCACCCGCTACGCCCTGCGCAGCGACGTCGAGCTGCCGCGCGACGCCGCGGCGCGCGCGCGCGAATGCCAGGACTACGCGATGCCGCTGCTGCAGGCGGACGGCTTCGACCGGCAGGCGGTGGAGCGGACCTGGGCCGATTTCCCGAACGCCAGCTTCCTGCGCCACCGGCCCGAGCAGATCGCATGGCAGACCGCGGCGATCCTGCGCGCCGACGGCGCCCTGCCGCTGATCGCCGTGCATCCGCTGTCGGTGCGCGGCACCACCGAATTGTTCGTCTACACACCGGACCGCGACGGCCTGTTCGCCACGGTGACCGCGATGCTCGACCGGCTGCGGCTGTCGGTGATGGAGGCGCGCATCCTCGGCTCGTCCAGCGGCATGGCGCTGGACACCTTCCTGCTGCTCGATTCGGAAACCCAGCAGCCGGCCACGCCGGCGCGCTCGGAGGAGCTGCAGCAGCGGCTGCAGCGCGCGCTGGCCCAGCCGGGGCCGGTGCATCCGGCGCGGCGCAGCCTGTCGCGCCACCTGCGGCACTTCCAGATGACGCCGCGGATCGGCTTCCACGCCGCCGGCGGACGTACCCAGCTGGCCCTGGTCTGCACCGACCATCCGGGCCTGCTCGCCGCCGTGGCGAGGGTGATGGTGGACGCCGGGGTGCGCGTGCACGATGCGCGCATCGCCACCTTCGGCGAGCGCGTGGAGGATTTCTTCCAGCTCACCGACCGCCACGATGAGCCGCTGTCGCCGGCCTTGCAGGAGCGCCTGCTGCAGGCGCTGCTCGAACGGGTCGGACCGGCGTCGAAGGGGGTGCCGAAGACGGGCGGCCAGGCGGGCGGCCAAGCAGACGGCTAGACGGCCGCGTCCGCGCCCCACAGGGCTTCCATGCCCACTTCCAGTTGCAGTTCGGCCAGGTCGACCACCTCGCTCACCGCGTGCGCGGCCATGTCGCCGCGGCGGCGGATCGGGGCGCCGAAGCGCAGGCCGTCGTGGGTGGTGATCAGGGCGACCTTCGGCGTGTTGCCGGCGGCGCCGCGATGGGTGACCACCGCGATGCTGCCGTTGCGCAGGCGCACGCCGGTGCCGGGCGGATAGATGCCTAGCGTCTTGATGCACAGGGCCGCCAGGTGCTCGTCCACGCAGGCGCCCTCGTTGAGGAACAGCCGGCGCAGCGCCACGTTCGGCGCCAGCGCGGGGCGGTAGTCGCGCTCCGACACGCGCGCGCAGTAGAGGTCGGCGATGGTCAGCAGCCGCGCCGGCAGGCCGAGCGCGTCGCCCGCCTTGCCGGCCGGATAGCCGCTGCCGTCCGGCCGCTCGTGGTGGTCGCGGACCGCCTCCAGCCAGGCGTCGTGGGCGACGCCCAGGTCGCGCAGCATCCGCTCGCCGCGCTCGCAGTGGGCATGCACTGCGGCGCGCTGCTCCTCGTCGAGCGGCGCCTGCTGCGACCGCAGCCGCTGCTGCAGTTCGCGCATGCCGATGTTCATGGTGAGGGCGGCGGCGACCGTCGCGGCGAGCGCCGGCGCAGCCAGCCCGGCCGCCGTGCCGACCACCTGGCACACGATCGCCGCGTTCAGCGCATGCCGGCCCGCGTGGGGGCCTTCGCGGCGCATCAGGATCGAGGCGAGCGCGACGTCCGCATTGGCGCGGCAGGCGCGCCGGACCATGCCGGCGATGCGCTGCAGCGTGGCGACGAAAGCGTCCGCCGGGGCGGTTTCGAGCAGTTCCTGCAACTGGCGCCGCGCTGCGAGCACCAGGCCCAGCGGGCTGGCGTGGACGGGCGGCTCCGGCTCGTTCTCGGTGGCGACGTCGGTGAACAGGGCGTGCCGGGCGAGCCGCTCGAGCTGGCTGGCGCTGGCGAGGAGCTGGCCCTTGCGCAGCAGCAGCTTGCCCTTGGCGTCGTAGGCGTCGCACGGCAGCGGACGGCCGACCTGGAGTTCCGAAGGATGGATGGTCCGTCGCGGCATGCCGTTGCCGGGTCAGGACGACCGGCCGGGCCGGGGCGGGCGCGCTCCGGCCCTCCGGCTTGCGGCGCAAGGACACGACGGCAGCATCGGCGTCACCCCCTATGGGCTGGACCCGGCATTTCGCGGATCGGCAGAAGGCTTTGTCGGCCGCCGGCGGAGAAACTTGAGCGGTTTGCCGCCAAGCGGTTCGCCATCGCCCGCGCCGGCTGCATTACTCTTGGCGGCCGGCCCCTTCCCCTGCGAGCGAACCGACCTCCATGCAAGCCATCGAAACCCTCATCGAAGACGCCTTCGAACGTCGCAACGAACTGACCCAGAGCGAGATCGAGGCCCAGGTGCGGCCCGCGGTCGAACAGGTGATCGAACTGCTCGAATCCGGCGAGCGCCGCGTCGCCGAGCCGGACGGCCAGGGCGGCTGGACGGTGAACCAGTGGATCAAGAAGGCGGTGCTGCTGTACTTCCGCATCAACGGCAACCAGGTGGTGGACGGCGGCCCGGCGCTGGCCTTCGACAAGGTGCCGCTGCGCTTCGGCCACGGCAACGACATCGAGCTGGAAAGCCTCGGCGCGCGCGTGGTGCCCGGCGCGCTGGTGCGGCGCGGCGCGCACGTCGCCAAGGACGCGGTGCTGATGCCCAGCTACGTCAACATCGGCGCCTACGTGGGCGCCGGCAGCATGGTCGACACCTGGGCCACGGTCGGCTCCTGCGCGCAGATCGGCGCGCGCGTGCACCTGTCCGGCGGCGTCGGCATCGGCGGCGTGCTGGAGCCGCTGCAGGCCAATCCCACCATCATCGAGGACGACTGCTTCATCGGCGCGCGCTCGGAGGTGGTCGAGGGCGTGGTGGTGGAGCAGGGCAGCGTGATCGGCATGGGCGTGTTCCTGGGCCAGTCCACCCGCATCTACGACCGCGCCACCGGCGAGGTCAGCTACGGCCGCGTGCCGGCCGGCAGCGTGGTGGTGGCCGGCAGCCTGCCGGCGAAGGACGGCAGCCACAGCCTGTACGCGGCGGTGATCGTCAAGCGGGTGGACGCGAAGACGCGCAGCAAGACCGGCATCAACGAACTCTTGAGAAGCGCCGAGTAAGGCCATGGAGAGCGGCGGGATGAAGAAGATCTCGTACGGGGGAACCTTCTTCTTCAAGGTGGCCTTTCCCTGCTTCTGGTTCGTGTTCCTCGCCGTGTTCATGTTCGTCGGCGCCTTCGCGCATGGCCGGCAGTCGGCGATCTTCGTGATCGAGCCGGCGCTGATGATGGCGTTGGGCTTTTTCCTGTTCCGCAAGCTGGTCTGGAATCTCGCGGACGAGGTGAGCGACGGCGGCAGCTTCCTGCTGGTGCGCAAGGGTCCGGTGAAGCAGCGGGTGCCGCTGGCGAACGTGATGAACGTCAGCATGAGCCAGTTCACCAACCCCAGGCGCCTGACCCTGCGCCTGCGCACGCCGTGCGCGTTCGGCGACGAGATCGCGTTCATCCCCAGGCTGCCGTTGTTCCGCCTGAACCCATTCGCCCGCAACGAGGTTGCGGAAGATCTGATCCGGCGTGTCGACGCCGTGCGCCAGGAGAATCGTGCATGACAACCGTCTACGGCCTGACCACCTGCGACACCTGCCGCAAGGCACGCAACTGGCTCGACCGCTTCGAGGTCGCCTACAGCTTCGTCGATTACCGCGCCAACCCGGTGCCGGCGGCCACGCTGAAGGACTGGGCGCGGCAGCTCGGCGGCTGGGAGAAGCTGGTCAACAAGTCGTCCACCACCTGGCGCAACCTGCTGCCGCAGCGCAAGGACCCGGCCTCCGATCCGGAGTGGACCCTGTTGCTGAAGGAGTATCCCGCGCTGGTCCGCCGCCCGGTGGTGGTGCAGGACGACGGCGCGGTGAGCGTCGGCTTCAGCGACAACGGCTTCAAGAAGCTGTTCGCGCGCTGAGCGGGCCGCGCCGTGTCCGCCCGCCTCGCCAGGACCTTGCTGGTGGCCGCGATCGCCCTGTGGGTGAGCCTGGTCGCGTTCGGCAACCTCACCGACTACGGCAGCAACTGGCAGTTCGTGCGGCACGTGCTGGCGATGGACACGATCTTCCCCGGTGCCGGCATCCGCTACCGCGCCATCCATTCGCCCCTGCTGCAGCATGCCGCCTATGCGCTGATCATCGCGGTGGAGGCGCTGGCCGGCGCGTTGTGCTGGATCGGCGCCTGGCGGATGTGGCGCGCGCGCCGCGCCGACGCCGCGGCGTTCCATCGCGCCAAACGCATCGCGGTGGCGGGGCTGTCCGCTGGACTGCTGCTGTGGCTGGGCGGCTTCATGGCGATCGGCGGCGAGTGGTTCGGCATGTGGATGTCCACGCAGTGGAACGGCCTGGAAAGCGCGTTCCGCTTCGCGGCCGTGCTGCTGGCGGCATTGATCTACCTGGGGCAGCCCGACGACGGGCCGGATTGACCGGCGCTGCGACCGCCGCGCGGAAAGGAATCGAAGAACCAAGGAGCCAGCCGAAATGGATGCGAGACACGGATGCGGGCATGACCGCTGACGCCCGCCCGGGCAACCCGGCCGCCGTGCCGGCGTTGCCGCCCCGGCCCTCGATGTGGGCGGTACCCGCCTCCGCCGGGCGCCGCCTGCGGCTGCTGCTCGCCATCGTCGTCAGCCTGCTTTTCCTGCCGCTGGCGACCTGCATGCGGCTGCGCGCGCCGGCGCAGCCGGTGGCGTCGTACCTCTACGTGGACGATGGCGCCGGCCTGCTCGGCGAGGATACGGCCGCGCGGCTGCGCGGCGCGCTGGCGGCGTTCCAGGCGGCCAGCGGCAACCAGGTGCTGCTGCTGACCGTGCCTTCGCTCGACGGCGACAGCATCGAGCAGTTCGCGGTGAAGGAATTCGAGCGCCGCGGCGTGGGCCGGAAAGGCCAGGACAACGGCGCGATGCTGCTGCTGGCGCCGAACGAGCGCCGCGCGCGCATCGAAGTCGGCTACGGCCTCGAAGGCCGGCTCACCGACCTGCGCAGCGCGCAGATACTGCGCGAGCAGGTGATCCCGGCGATGCGCGACGGCGACGCCGCCACGGCGATGGTCGATGGGGCCGGCGCCATCGTGGCGACCCTCGGCGGCGACTGGGCGGCCTTGTGGCAGGCGCCGCCGCAATCGGCGTCGAGCATCGACACCGAGGCGGTCGCCGCCGGCAGCGGCCCAGGGTCCGCGCTGGAGTGGCTGGGCGCGATCCTGGCAATGGTCCTGCTGCTGGTGATGCTGTCCGCCTTCAGCCTGGTGGCGCTGCACCTGCCGGTGTTCGGCTGGCTGCTTTACCCGGCACTGATCCCCTTCTGGGGATTTCCCGGCAAGGCATTCGGCAGCGACGGCCTGGCGACCGCCGGCATGGCGCTGTTCGCGCTGGCGATCCCCTGGCTGAAATACCTGATCGCCAACAACCTGGACTATGTCGGCTCGCTGTCGCCGGTGCAGCGGAAACAACTGGAGCCGCATGGCTGGCGCGCGCACCTGTCCGACCTGCTGCTGGCTACCGCGGGCGGATTCCGCTACGCCACGTCGAGTTCCAAGGGCGGCTGCGGCAGCGGATCGGGCGGCTCGTCCCGCGACGACGACAGCCGTTCCGGCAGTTCGTCCAGCGGCTCCTCCGGCAGCTCGTCCAGCAGTTTCGGCGGTGGCGGCAGCTCGGGCGGCGGCGGAGCCTCCGGCAGTTGGTAGGCTGGGCTGGTGCGCGGCGGCCGCCGGCACGCAGCGAACAGGCAAGGCATTGCGCGAGCCACCCATGAACCATTGCCAGAGGCCGACATGAGCCATCCCCGGATCCGGCGCTACCACGCCAACCTGCGCATCGAGCGCGACAACGCGGCGCTGTACGAGCAATTGGCCGAACTGGCATCGGATGCGCGGCTGGGCCGTGCCTACCGGCGCATCGCGGCGATCGAGCGAGCCAATGCGGCCTTCTGGGAAGCGCGCCTGCGCGAAGCCGGCGCGGCGGTGCCGCCGCCGCGCACCGGGCCGCGCGTGCGCGTGCTGGGCTGGTTCGCGCGGCGCTTCGGCACGGAGTTCGTGATGCCCACGGTGGTGCGGCTGGAGCATGCCGACCACGTCGCCTCGCCGGTGGACCGCGAGGGCCACCGCGACCATTTCGTGCCGGCGCGGCAGGGTGCCGCGGGGCGCCATCGCGCGCAGAGCGGCAACACGCTGCGCGCGGCCGTGCTCGGCGCCAACGACGGGCTGGTCTCCAACGTCAGCCTGGTGATGGGCATGGCCGGCGCCGCCAGCAGCGACCGCGCGGTGCTGCTCGCCGGGCTGGCCGGCCTGGTCGCCGGCGCGTGCTCGATGGCGCTGGGCGAATGGCTGTCGGTGAACAGTTCGCGCGAGTTCTACCAGGCGCAGATCACCGAGCGCGCCGAGCGCCTCGCGGTGGCGCCGGAAGACGGCCTGCAGCGCATCGCCGGCATCTACCGGGAGAAAGGGCTGGAGCCGGCGGCGGCCGAGCACCTGGCCGGACACCTCGCCGAGACGCCGCGCGCCGCGCTCGACACCCTGGTGCGCGAAGACCTGGGCGTGGACCCGGACGAACTGGGCGGCTCGGCATGGAGCGCATCGGTGTCGTCGTTCTGCCTGTTCGCGTTCGGCGCGCTGTTCCCGGTGGCGCCGTACCTGTTCCTCGGCGGCCGTGCCGCGCTGCTCGCCAGCGCGTGTTCCGCCGCCGCCGGGCTGGCGGTGATCGGCACCGGCACGGCGCTGTTCACCGGCCGCGGCCTGCTGTTCTCGATCGCGCGCCAGTTCGGCATCACCGCCGCGGCGGCGGCCGTGACCTATGGCGTGGGCCACCTGCTCGGCACGGTGGTCGCGGGCTGAGAACCTGTCGATCCAACCGCCCGCTCGTCGTTCCTGCGAAAGCAGGAAGCGCTTTTCAACAGCCGGAGGGCTGTGGTCATCCAGTGACTTGATGCCCCAGCTCAAAGGCGCCGGATCCCGGCTTGACCGGCCCTGCGGCCGTTGAAAGCCGCTGGGATGACGCCTCATCCGGGACGACGTTCCATGGGAGAGATCGTGAACTGGCTCTGAGAGCCTGTTCAAAATCTTTTGAGGAGGAGGGCAAGGAACGCCAAGTGGATGAATTGCAGGCT
>NZ_LMSL01000007.1:212-2988 GCF_001428405.1 Frateuria sp. Soil773 | reverse complement strand
CGAACACTGCGAGCGGCAAACTTCTCCTTTTGAGTGCGCTACTTGACGGGGAAGGCTACGGATAGTCACGCTGGCGGACCTGCAAGCGGCGCTGTGAGGATGGAATAGGCAACCATCGCGTTGCTGTTGATGCCACCCTCGATCGAGACCGCCGGCTCGGGCTGACACCGAGCGGCTCGGCCAGCACAACACCGACCCGGGAGACACGCCGGCGCGCGCGCCGGCTCGATCACGTAATCAGGTTGAAAGGATATGCTTTTCTAGGGCAGCTTGCCGGAGCAATCATTTCCGACAAGCGTTGCGACGTCAGTATTCGCTCGTGACATGTGGAGAAAGAATTCAACGCGCCACGTACCAGCAAAAAAGCCCTGTCATGAGCACCGATGGAACGATAAACCACCATGTTTGAAGTAGGCATCAGTCGATGTGCGTACAAATGCCAGCAAGACCCCGAGCGGGAGCGGAAATACTGCAAGTGTTCCCGCAGGCGCAATTGCGGGCGAAGCCAGCAAGCCACCCAGGACTGAAAATATCCATTGCTTACTATTGATGGGCCACTTCGATTTTCGCAAGGGATATGTTACGGCCGTCAACAATGCGACGCCAAAAGTCAGCTCAGCGACTGCAATAAGGACGAGAATCAACGCACTGAAAAGCATGAATGCTCCGTAATACTAGATTCCGCCCGTTCCATAGAATAGGAGCATCAGCAAAAAAAGAAATTGCAGCAATGAAAAAACAACTGCCGCCAACTTTGGAATCTTGCTCACGAACACGAACATGAACAAGTTAAGCGCAACAAATATCGCCGGCATCACGACGTAAAGCCACGTATCTCCAATGTATGGAAGGCTTCTTACAGCGTCAGGATAGCTGGGCGCACGTCGTCCAGAAGCGTCAATGAATCCAAAGATAAATTTTAAGAACCAAACAAGAAGAAGTAGAGCAAATATCAATCGTCGCTTCGCCCCTTCAGCAGGCACATTCATTGCGCAGACTCCCTCATGGATTCTCTTGCGCCGAAGCCAAGAGCTCTAAAGATCAACGGCCCTGTAAGCTGATTCAGAATGGGATTTGGACCAATGCCAGTCCCAATAATTTGAGCGCCTATCACACCATTTTGCTGAATGATCGAAATAGTGACTGACCCGCCAAATAGATGGCCTGGCAAAGTTACATTTGCAATGGTCCTCTTACACGGATCGACAGTTTGATTGATTGGATTTCCACTTGTTATTCCTAGCAGTACAAGATTTCGGCTTCCATCCTGCGCGGCCGGTGCGCCGGGGGCTGAGAAATTTCTCATCGCGTCAAACGCTTCGTTCAGCGTACACCCCCCAGCGCACAATGGCACCCAAACGCTGTAATAGTGATACCCGTCATTCGAACGCTGAAGAACACCGCCGTCGGCTTTAAAAATCGCATTAAACGCTTTCCCTTGTTCCAATCCATAGGGGTCAACATAGCCCAGTGGATTCGCGCTCACATAGGTGTATGTATTCGCTCCACCTCCTAATCCAATTGGATCGGATTCCAGGTAGCGACCGATGCTTTCATCGTAGGTTCGGTAGCCATTGATCCATAGTCCCGTCTCCACGTCCTGGTACTGCCCTGGGAAGCCCAGATTCAGCCCTTCGATATTGTCCTGGACTATCGTGCGGCCATACGGACTATTGGCGGCGCGCCACACCACTTCCAGCGAAGCGCCGGTAACCACTTCCGGACGACCCAAATGATCGTTGTGCACAAAGTAGGTGGCGCCGTTATCACGGACCACACCAAGCAGCTCCGGGCCTGCCCAGATGTAGCTCTTCCAGCCAGCCGATCCATATTCCGTTGCCAGTTGATTGCCCACGTAGATATAGCGTGTCTGGCTACCATCGGCAGTCTTACCTACGCGCTGGTCCTGCGCGTTATACAGCAGCTTGGTGACCTGCGTACCGGTCGTCACCGTGGAAAGTCGGTTGAAGACGTCGTAGGCGTAGCTCTGCGTGATACCCGGTTGCTCCTGCGCGACCGAACGGTTGCCGCGTGCGTCGTACTGATAATTTGTGTGGACACCCGCCAACGTGGCGTAGCTCGACACCCGGTTGCTCGTCGGCTCGATCACATAGTCCGTTTGCCCGCCGGGAGAGGTGAAGCGGTTGTGGTTGCCGTTGGCGTCGAACGACCACGCCAGGTTGCTCAGGGTGTCCTGCGATAGCCGGCCGGCCGTGTCGTAGGCGTACGCACGATTCTGCGTGGCGTCAGTGCCGTTGGTGATGGCGGTGATCTCGTCGCCCTGGTTGTAGCCATAGCTCAGGTTTTGCCTCACCGTGACACCATTGCTGGCGCCGAGGTGGGTGAGCCGCCCATCCAAGTCAAAGCTGGCACTGTGCTTCAGGCCATTGCCGTAGACCCACTCCGTGGCCGCACCGAAAGGTTGGTAGCGGAAACCGCTAGCGATCGTCGTCGTAGTGCCGCCACGCGTGGAGGTCACCGCGATCAATTTGCCGTGGTCATACGCATACCCAACCGCGACGCCGCTAGGATAGCTGATGCCGGTCGAGCGCCCCAGGCCGTCGTAGGTGTAGCCGGTGATATTCACTGTGTTCTGCATCGCATCCTGGCGCGTCGCCAGCCAGCCTTCCGGCGTGTAGGCGAAGGTCGACCAACTGTGCGTGGTCACGCTGTCACTTCCAGCCATGCGGCATAGCCGGCCCTTGCCGTTGGTGCACGTGTCATAGCTGTAGATACGGGTCTCCTGGCCGTTGCCCACGGACGTGGGCCGGCCCAA
>NZ_LMSL01000007.1:0-185 GCF_001428405.1 Frateuria sp. Soil773 | reverse complement strand
TGCCCGAAGCCGTCAACGGTATAGGTCGTGGCGTTGCCGCGTGGGTCGATCACCTTGGTCACGTGATCGGCTACATCGTAACTGTACCGAGTGACGTTGCCTGCGGGTTCGGTCGATTGGGTGACCCGGTTGAAGGCATCGTAGACCAGGGTGGTGGTACGGCCCAGGCCATCAGTTGTCGTGAG
>NZ_LMSL01000006.1:46309-131899 GCF_001428405.1 Frateuria sp. Soil773 | reverse complement strand
CGTCAGCCAAGACTGCCAGATGTTCTCCTTTCAAATGACGTCGCGTGAGGGGAAGGCTACGTAGCCACAGGGCACTCAGTATCAGCAAACGGCGCAGAGTCCTGCGCTTGCGACTGCTTCTTGCATTCAAGAAATTCGCAGCAAGGAATTTTGCCTGGTCAATAGGGATGGCCGTGCGAGTCATGACACCCCATTGCTGGAAATTCCATGTCTGCCATGAGTAAAGCATCCTGTTCCCCTATCTCCCTGCATTACGCAGGATGGCGGGATTGGAGCGCCATGCTGCAAGCGAAGTCAAGCAGATCTATTCAGCAGTAGGCCTAAACTTGACAGCCCCGATCTCACACCGATTGAACACCTGCTGCCTCATGCTGCCGCCCTTTCCAACGATGGAGGTCGGCATGAAGGCGGCGCAGTTGTTCGTAAAGGCCCTGGAGGCCGAAGGCGTGCGCTGCATCTTCGGCGTGCCGGGCGAGGAAAACCTCGATGTCGTGGAAGCGCTGCGCGAATCGTCGATCCGCCTGATCGTGACCCGCCACGAGCAGGCCGCCGGCTTCATGGCGGCGACCTGGGGCCGGCTCACCGGCGAGGCCGGCGTGGCACTGTCCACCCTCGGGCCCGGCGCGACCAACCTGGTCACCGCGGCGGCCTACGCCCAGCTCGGCGCCATGCCGATGCTGATGATCACCGGGCAGAAGCCGATCCGCACGCACAAGCAGGGCCTGTTCCAGTTGGTCGACGTGGTCGACATGATGCAGCCGCTGACCAAGTACACGCGCCAGTTGGTCTCCGCGCCGACGATCCCGGCGCGGGTGCGCGAGGCGTTCCGCCGTGCCGAGGAAGAACGCCCCGGCGCGGTGCACCTGGAGCTGCCCGAGGACATTGCCCGCGACGAGGTGGAGGACGCGATCCTGCTGCCTACCGAGTATGCGCGACGCCCGTCGCCCGACGATGCCGCGCTGGTGCAGGCGGCCGAGGCGATCAGCAACGCACGCAAGCCGATCCTGATGATCGGTGCCGCGGCCAACCGCCAGCGCACGGCCGTCGCCCTGCGTGCCTTCATCGACAAGCTGGGCATCCCGTTCTTCACCACCCAGATGGGCAAGGGCGTGGTGGACGAGGACCATCCGCTGTGGCTGGGCAATGCCGCGCTGTCCGACGGCGACTTCGTGCACCGCGCGATCGACGCCGCCGACGTGATCGTCAACGCCGGCCACGACGTGGTGGAGAAGCCGCCGTTCTTCATGCACAAGGGCCGGCGCACGGTGATCCACATCAACTTCGCCTCGGCCGAGGTGGATACGGTGTACTTCCCGCAGATCGAGGTGGTCGGCGACATCGCGCACACGGTGGAACGGCTCGCCGACGCGCTCGAGCCGCAGGCACACTGGGATTTCGGCTATTTCGACAAGGTGCGCGCCGCGTTCCACGCGCAGTTGGAGGAACACGCCGACGACCCGCGCTTCCCGATGCATCCGGTGCGCATCGTCGCCGACACCCGCCGCTTCATGCCCGACGACGGCGTGCTGTGCCTGGACAACGGCATGTACAAGCTGTGGTACGCCCGCTACTACCGCGCCCGCCAGCCGAACACCGTGCTGCTGGACAACGCGCTGGCGACGATGGGCGCCGGCTTGCCCTCGGCGATGGCGGCGAAGATGGTTTACCCGGATCGCAAGGTGCTGGCGATCTGCGGCGACGGCGGCTTCATGATGAACGCGCAGGAGCTGGAAACGGCGGTGCGGCTGAAGCTCGACCTGGTGATCCTGCTGCTGCGCGACGACGCCTACGGGATGATCCGCTGGAAGCAGGCCGACATGGGCTACGCCGACTACGGCATGCAGTTCGGCAACCCCGATTTCGTGCTGTTCGCCGAGGCGCACGGAGCGCACGGGCACCGGCCGGCCAGCGCCGACGACTTCCTGCCCACCCTGCAGCGCGCCTACGCCGAGGGCGGCGTGCACCTGATCGACCTGGCCATCGACTATTCCGACAACCACCGCATCCTCGACGAACAAATCCGCCAGCTCAGCGCGGCGGTCTGATCCGGAGACGCCCATGCTCGACAAGACCTATCCCTACTACCTCGCCAACCGGCCGCAGACGTCGAAGGACATGCTCGACGTGCACGACAAGTACAGCGGCAAGGTCGCCACCCGCGTCGCGGTGCCGGACGCCAGGGCGACCGAGAAGGCGATCGCCGCCGCGGTGCAGGCCGCGCGGCCGATGCGCGAGTTCAAGCCGTGGGCGCGGCAGGCCGTGCTGCAGCACTGCGTGGAGCGCTTCTCCGAGCGCCGCGACGAGCTGGCCGAGGCGCTGTGCATCGAGGCCGGCAAGCCGATCAAGGATTCGGCCGGCGAGGTGACCCGGCTGATCGAGACCTTCCGCATCGCCGCCGAGGAGGCCGTGCGCATCAACGGCGAGACGATCAACCTGGAACTGGCCGCGCGGCTGGACGGCTACCACGGCTATACGAAGCGCGTGCCGCTGGGCCCGGTGTCGTTCATCACGCCGTTCAACTTCCCGCTCAACCTGGTCGCGCACAAGGTGGCGCCGGCGATCGCCGCGGGCTGCCCGTTCGTGCTCAAGCCGTCGGAGAAGACCCCGATCGGCGCGCTCATCATCGGCCAGGTGCTGGCCGAGACCGACCTGCCGAAAGGCGCGTTCTCGATCCTCACCCTGGACGGCGCGCACGCGTCCCCGCTGGTCGAAGACCCGCGCTTCAAGCTGCTCTCCTTCACCGGCGGCCAGATCGGCTGGGACCTCAAGGCGCGCGCCGGGCACAAGAAGGTGACCCTGGAGCTGGGCGGCAACGCCGCCTGCATCGTGGATGCCGACCAGGGGCCGAAGCTGGACAAGGTGGTGGAGCGGCTGATCTTCGGCGCGTTCTACCAGTCCGGCCAGAGCTGCATCGGCGTGCAGCGCATCTACGCGCACCGCGACGTCTACGACGCGCTGAAGAAGAAGCTCGTCGCGGCGACGAAGAAGCTCAAGGCCGGCGACCCGAAGGACAAGAGCGTGTTCCTCGGCCCGATGATCGACGAGGCCGCCGCCGAGCGCCTGCACGGCTGGATCCTCGAGGCGAAGAAGGCCGGCGGCAAGATCCTCTGCGGAGGCAGGCGCAGCGGCAACATGCTGGACGCCACGCTGATGGAGGACGTGCCGGCCGACGCCAAGGCCAACACCATGGAAGCGTTCGGCCCGTTCGCCCTGCTCGCCCCGTTCGGGACGTTCGACGAGGCGATCGCGATGGTCAACGACTCCGACTACGGCCTGCAGGCGGGCATCTTCACCGACAGCCTCGACCATGCCATGCGCGCGTGGAACGAGCTGGATCAAGGCGGCGTGGTGGTCAACGACATCCCCAGCTTCCGCGTGGACAACATGCCCTACGGCGGCGTGAAGCTGTCGGGCCTGGGCCGCGAGGGCGTGCGCTACGCGATCGAGGACATGAGCGAGATCCGCCTGATGGTGATGCGCGAATCGTCCTGAGGGCCTGTTCAAAGGTTCCCAGGTATTCCCTACGGGGCGTCATCCCGGCGGCTTTCAACGGCCGCAGGGCCGGTCAAGCTGGAGACGCTTCTCAACAGCCGAAGGGCTGGTCATCCAGTGACTTTCCCTTCCCCAAAACCTAGAGGCACTGGATCCCAGCTTTCGCTGGGATGACGCTTCGTAAGGGAATACCCAGTCAGAATGAAATCCCTCACGCTTCCCGCTCGTTATTCCTGCAAAAGCAGGAGGCGCTTTTCAACAGCCGAAGGGCTGGTCATCCAGTGACTTTCCCTTCCCCAAAACCTAGAGCCACTGCACCCGGCTTGACAGGCCCTTCGGCCGTTGAAAGCCGCAGGAATGACGAGCGGGAAGCGTGAGGGATCCGTCCGGCTGGGAAACTTCGAACGACGCTCTGAGCCCCAGGCTCAGCCCGCCAGCGGCACGGCGTCGGGCACGGCGCCGGCGCGCCGCAGTTGCTCCACGTCGCGTAGCGGCGGCGCGCCGAACAGCCGGCTGTATTCGCGGCTGAACTGCGACGGGCTCTCGTAGCCCACCCGGTGCGCCGCGGAGGCCACGTCGCAATGCCGGGCCATCAGCAGGCGGCGGGCCTCCTGCAGGCGCAACTGCTTCTGGTATTGCAGCGGGCTCATCGCGGTGAGCGCGCGGAAGTGGTGGTGCAGCGAGGACGCGCTCATGTTCACCGCCTCGGCCAGCGCGTCGATGCGCAAGGGTTCGCGGTAGTGGTTCTTCAGCCAGCCGATCGCGTGCGACACCCGCTGGCCGCGGCTGCCGGAAGTGGCCACGTGGCGCAGGCGCGGCCCCTGCTCGCCGGCCAGCAGGCGATACAGCAGTTCGCACTCGATCAGCGGCGCCAGCGCCGGCAGGTCCGCCGGCGAATCGAGCAGCCGCACCAGCCGCAGCATGGCGTCCATCATCGGCGCGTCGACCGGGCCGGCCCCGATGCCGCGGCCGCCGGCGCCGCCTGCCGGCGCCGGGCGCGATCCGGCCAGCAGTTCGCCGATGCGCCGGGCGTCGAAACGCAGCATCGCGCAGAGATAGGGTCGCTCGGCGCTGGCCGCGACTACCTGCGAGGACACCGGCAGGTCGATCGAGGTGATCAGGCAGTTGGCCTGGTCGTAGCGGTAGGTCTCGCCGCCCAGTTGCAGTTCCTTGGCGCCCTGCGCCACCAGCACCAGGCCCGGCTCGTAGACCGCGCAAAGCTGCACGCCGGGCACTTGGGCGCGATAGAGGGTCAGTGCCGGCAAGGCGGTCGCATGGGTGCCGTCGCGGCCGGTCAGGCGCTCGATGCGCGCCGCCAGCTCCAGGCGGTCCCGTTCCAGGCGCGCGGCCGGCTCCGTCAAGGCAAGGTCGGTATTCATGGCGGGGACATATGAGGAAATGAGCAGGCGAGAAGATTGCCTGTTCCTGCACGCGTGGGCGAGTGCTTGGCCCCCGACCGTGGAGGATCGGGCAAGGATCGCGCAGGATCCGGCTACCGCATCCCGGCCTTCGCTTTGCATACTTTGTGCATCGACACCCGATCCGCCCGAGGAGAGTCCCATGCCCCTGACCGTCCGCGGCTATGCTGCCCAATCCGCCACCACACCGGTGGCCCCGCATACCTTCGAGCGGCGCGACCCGCGCCCCGACGACGTGGTCGTCGACATCCTCTACTGCGGCGTCTGCCACTCCGACCTGCACCAGGCCCGCAACGAATGGCACAACAGCCTCTACCCGATGGTACCCGGCCACGAGATCGTCGGCCGGGTCAGTTCGGTCGGCGCCGGGGTGAGCCGGTTCAAGGTCGGCCAGATGGTCGGCATCGGCTGCATGGTCGATTCGTGCCAGCACTGCAGCTCCTGCGCGCATGGCCTGGAGCAGTACTGCCTGGAAGGCGCCACCTGGACCTACAACGGCACCGACCGCCGCGACAGCCTGCCGACCTTCGGCGGCTATTCCGAGCGCATCGTGGTCTCGGACAAGTTCGTGGTGGGCATCTCCGACAAGCTCGATCCGAAATCCGCCGCGCCGCTGCTGTGCGCCGGCATCACCACCTGGTCGCCGCTGCGCCACTGGAACGTCGGCAAGGGCAGCAAGGTGGCGGTGGTCGGCCTCGGCGGCCTCGGCCACATGGGCCTGAAGTTCGCCAAGGCGCTGGGCGCCGAGGTCACCCTGTTCACCCGCTCGCCGGGCAAGGAGGACGAGGCGCGCCGGCTTGGCGCGGACCACGTGGTGCTGTCCACCGACCGCGCGCAGATGAAGGCGGTGGCCGGCCGGTTCGAGTTCATCCTCGACACCGTGCCGAACCCGCACGACCTCAATCCGTACCTCTCGACGCTGGCGCTCGACGGCGTGCTTTGCCTAGTCGGCCAGTTGCAGCCGCTGGACCCGCCGGTGAACGCGGGCGCGATGATCTCCGGCCGCCGCACGGTCACCGGCTCGGCCATCGGCGGCATCGCCGAGACGCAGGAGATGCTGGACTTCTGCGCCGAGCACGGCATCGGCGCCGACATCGAGATGATCGACATCCAGGACATCAACGAGGCCTACGAGCGGATGCTCAGGAGCGACGTGCGCTACCGCTTCGTGATCGACCTGGCCTCGCTCGGCAAGGCCGCCTGAGACACCTGGACGAGCGCCCCGCTACGGCCGCAACGGCGGCTGCGGCGGGGCGTTCCAGCCCAGGGCGTTGTAGACGCGGTAGCGCGCGAGGCCCACGTACTCGTGCAGGGCCACGTCGGTGAGGCCGAGGTTCCACCAGCCGGGCCAGAGGCCCGGGTCGGCCTTCAGGTAATCCCCGCGCACCGCCGTGGCGGCGATGCCGAAATGCCTGAAGTACAGCTCGCCGCGCCGCAGGTGGAAGGCCGAGGACACCAGCCACACGCGCGAGACGCCGAGCGCCTCCAGCAGCGGGCGCGCGAACTGCGCGTTCTGCCAGGTGGTATTGCTGCGCGATTCCAGGATCAGGTCCGCGTCGGGCACGCCGAGCCGCCGCAATGCGTCGCCGTAGGAGACCGCCAGCGGCGTGCCTAGCCGCGCCGGGTCGCCGCCGCTGACCAGCAGCTTGCAGCTCGCGCCCGCCTGCCTGCACTCGCGGTACAGCATCGCCGCGCGGGCGATCCGGCCATACACCCAGAAGCTCGGCTCGACCTGGCCGTGCGGGATCGCCACGGCATCCCCGGTCAGCAACACGATGGCGTTGTTGCCGGGCCCCCACGAGGACGCGGGCAGGGCCGCATACGGCGCTTGCAGGCGCTCCAGCAGCCAGGCCGGCAGCGGCCCGCAGGCCGCCACCAGGAACAGCAGCAGGGCCGCCCCGGCGAAGCCGCCCGCCCATCCGCGGCGGCGACGCCAGAGCGCGATGCCGGCCAGGGCCAGCAGGATCACGAGCAGGTCGAAAGTCATGGCTGCACCACCGTTCGAGGAACGTGCAGGGTAATCCAGCGCAGCGCGGCGCGGCGGACCGTTCCCTGCGGGAAACGCTGTAGTGACGAACGGCCTATTGAGGGACCGCCCCGGCGCAACCATCTGCCTGCCAGCCGAACCGGACAACGACCGTGAACAAGACCCTGCTTCCCTGGCTCACCGCACTGCTGATGGCACTGGCCGTCCTCCCGGACGCCGCCTGCGCCGCGCCAGCCAGCGGCGGCTACAGCCGGCTCGGCGTGCCCGATCTCCCGCAGGCCGTGGATTTCTTCCACGACGTGATGAACTGCGAACCGGTCGATACCGGCGAGGACGCGCCGTCGATGGTCCTGATGGACTGCGGCCACGGCGACATCGTCGAGCTGTCCGCGGCGGCGCGCAACGGCGGCACCGTGCCCGACGTGGTGCTCGCCACCGACGACGCCTCGGCGGTGGCCGCCTGGCTGCGCACCAACCGGGTCGCCCTGCTCGGCCGGCCGCGCGTGGTCGCCAGCGGGCCGGACGCCGGCCGGATCGTGGTGCGCTTCCTGGCGCCGTGGGGACAGCCGCTGCAACTGGTCAGCCCCGGCGGCGCGGACGACCCGCTGCGCGCGGCGGGCGCCGGCCTGGCCGTGCAGTAGCCCACGCCGACCGGCGTATACACCGCCAGCCGGCCATCCGGCATCATGCACGCCGCCACCTTGCGGAGCGGCGCCATGACCACCCTCGTCTTCGTCCACGGCTGGAGCGTCACCAGCACCTCGACCTACGGCCAGATGCCGCAGCGGCTGCAGCAGCGCGCCGCCGCCGACGGCCTGCCGCTCGCCGTGCGCGACCTGTGGCTGTCCGAGTACGTCAGCTTCGACGACGCGGTGACCATGGGCGACCTGGTGCGCGCGTTCGACCATGCCCTGCGCGACCTGCACCTGCTGGACGCCAGTTTCGCCTGCGTCACCCACTCCACCGGCGGCCCGCTGGTGCGCGAATGGCTGCGCGCGCAGCGCGACAAGCCCGGCAGCCACAGCACGATCCGGCTCACCCACCTGGTGATGCTGGCCCCGGCGAACTTCGGCTCGGCGCTGGCCCAGCTCGGCAAGGGCACGCTCGGCAAGATGAAGGCCTGGTTCGACGGCGTCGAGCCGGGCCAGCGCATCCTCGACTGGCTGGAACTGGGCAGCGCCGCGTCGCTCTCGCTCAACCTCGACCACATCCATGGCGCCGATCCGGCCGCGAGCGGCCAGTACGCCTTCGTGCTGACCGGCGACCGGCCCGACCGCAGCTTCTACGACCACCTCAACAGCTATACCGGCGAGGACGGTTCCGACGGCGTGGTGCGCATCGCCGCGGCCAACCTCAACGCGCGCCATGCGGTACTGGCCGTGCCCCAGGGCGCCGGCGACGGCGCACCCGACACGCTGTCCCTGAGCCTGCTGCGCGGGCCGCGCTGCGCCTTCAAGCTGATCGCCGGCGCCGCCCATTCCGGCACGGCGCACGGCATCCTGGCCGGCGCCGCGCCGGATACCGTCGACGCGATCCTGCGCTGCCTGAAGGTGCGCAGCATGGCGGACTACACCGCGCTGTGCGACGCCTTCGACGGCGAGAACGCCCAGCGCGACGCCGCCAAGGTGGAGCTGGAACCGGCCGGGCCGTTCCCGCCGCGCGTGCACATCCACGATCCGCGCAGCCTGCTGATCGTGCGGCTCGCCGACGAGGCCGGCGAACCGCTGAACGGCGCCGGCTTCCTGCTCACCGCCGGCGCGCAGGCCAGCCCCGACCTGATGCCGGAGGGCTTCATGCTCGACCGCCAGGCCAACTCGAAGGCCCGCACCACCGTCTCGCTGTTCCTCAACCACAGCCTGCTCGCCGGCGACGCCCGCGTGGCCGATCCCGGCAACAGCCGCCGGACCCTGCGCCCCGCCGTGTCCGGCCGCCGCCCCTACGGCGCCCGCGTGCAGCCGGCCGACCTCGAGGGCCTGGTACACCATGCGCTGGCCGGCAGCGCGGCCGGCGAAGACCTGTTCGCGATGCTCGGCCCGCACCAGACCACCGTGCTCGACGTGGTGTTGCCGCGCAAGGTCCACGAGGGCGTGTTCCGGCTGACCCAGTCGCTCGCGCCTGAAGATTTCCACAAGCCGCGGGCGGGTGCGGTGATCGGCTGAGCGCGGCATCCTCTACCATCACGCGCCGCTTGCCACTCTTGCCTGCCAGCAGCGCCGAACCCCGCGCGGACCATGGAAAAGAAACCGATCTTCTTCGACCCCACCGGACGCCGCGCCAGCCACGTCTCGCGCCTGGCCCTGCTGGCCGGCGTGGTCAGCACGCTGTTCGTGGTGGCATGCGTCGCCAGCCTGTTCGTCGGGCCGCGCATGGCCGGCCTGCAACTCGTCGGCCGCAGCCGTGCGCTGCACGGCCTGACCGGGGTGGAGGCCAAGGCGCCGGGCCTGCTGAAGCCGGCCGAGCGGCTGGCCGCGGAGGTGCGCGCACGGCAGAAGCAATTGCACCCGCCGCGCACGCGCGCGAAGAACGCCCCGGCGCACACGCCGCCGCCGTCGCTGGACAAGCCGGCCGACCGGCCGCTGGCGATCGGCTTCTACGTCAACTGGGACGACAGCAGCTACCCCTCGCTGAAGCGCGCGCTGCCCACGCTGGACTGGGTCATCCCCACCTGGCTGAGCGTCAGCGGCCCGGACATGGCGCTGCACGTGGGCATCGACACCCGCGCTTTGCAGTTGATCCGCCGCGTGAAGCCGTCCACCCCGATCCTGCCGCTGCTGCAGAATGCCGTGGACGGTCAGTGGGACGGCGCCGGGCTGGCCCGCATGCTGGCCGACCCGGACCTGCGCAGGCAGCGCATCGCGCAGATCGTCGCCGTGCTCGCCGACAACCGCCTGCAGGGCGTGACGGTGGATTTCGAGGAAGTCCCCGAAAGCGCGCAGAAGAACCTCAAGGCCTTCCTCTCCGAACTGAACGACGCCTTCGACCCGCACGGCTGGGGCATCGTGCTGTCCGTGCCGTTCGACGACGCCTCCTGGGACTACGCCGGCTACGCCGACATCGTCGATTTCGAGCTGCTGATGGCGTACGACCAGCACTGGGCCGGCAAGGACCCGGGCAGCATCGCCGGCCAGGACTGGTTCGAGGAAACCCTCGACAAGCGCATGAAGACGCTCGATCCGGACCAGACCATCGTCGCGATCGGCAGCTACGGCTACGACTGGGCGCACGGCAGGACCGCCGAGACGCTCACCTTCCAGGACACCATGGATCGCGCGTCCGACGCGCAGGCCGAGATCGCCTTCGACCCGGACGCGATGAACCCGCACTACGCCTACCGCGAGGACGACGGCACGCGGCACGACGTATGGTTCCTCGACGCCGTCACCGCCTACAACCAGATCCACGCCGCCGACGACTACAAGCCCTACGGCTACGCCCTGTGGCGGCTGGGCTCGGAGGACCCGTCGATCTGGGCGGTGCTCGGGCGCCCCTACGGCGCCGCCGCCCCCGCGCAACTGCGCACCATCGGCCAGGGCGAGGACATCGACATCGAGGGCCAGGGCGAGGTGCTGCAGATCGCCTCCGAGCCGGCGCCCGGCGCGCGCACCGTCGAGGTGGACAAGGACGACGGCAGCATCGACGACGAGAGCTACACCGCCCTGCCCAGTTCCTACGTGATCCAGCGCACCGGCACCCTGCCGCACAAGATCGCACTGACCTTCGACGACGGCCCCGACCCGGAGTGGACACCGCAGATCCTCGACATCCTCAAGGCGAAGCACGTACCGGCCACCTTCTTCATCATCGGCGAGAACGCCGAGATGTCGCCGCGGCTGGTGCAGCGCGAGGTCGAGGAAGGCCACGACGTCGGCAGCCACACCTTCACCCATCCCAACCTCGGCGACAGCCCGCCCGGCATCGTCGCGCTGGAGCTCAATGCCACCCAGCGGCTGTTCGAGGCGCTCACCGGGCGCTCGATGCGGCTGTTCCGCGCGCCCTACTTCGGCGACGCGGAACCGACCACCGCCGACGAGCTGGTGCCGATCCAGATCGCGCAGAAGATGGGCTACATCTCGGTGGGCCTGCACATCGACCCCGACGACTGGCAACGCCCGCCGGCCGACCGGATCGTGCAGAGCGTGCTCGACCAGGTGGCGAAGCAGAGCCCGGACCGGCAGAGCCGCGTGGTGCTGCTGCACGACGGCGGCGGCGAGCGCTCGCAGACGGTGATCGCGCTGCCGCGGATCATCGACGCGCTGCGCGCGCAGGGCTACCAGTTCGTCACCGTCTCCGAGCTGGCCGGCCTCACGCGCGACCAGGCCATGCCGCCGCTGCCGCACGGCTCGCTGTCGCGCTGGGCCGACCGCTCGGTCTTCCTCACCCTGGGCTGGTTCGGACACTTCCTGCGCGCGCTGTTCCTCACCGCGGTCTGCCTCGGCGTGGCGCGCCTGCTGCTGCTCGGCGGCCTGGCCATCGTCAACCGGCTGCGCGACCGGCGCCGCGTCCCGCCCGCGCTGGGCGACGAGCCGCCGCTGGTCTCGGTGCTGATTCCCGCCTACAACGAGGAAAAGGTGATCGCCAGCTCGATCCGCCGCATCCTCCAGAGCCGCTACCCGAACCTGGAAGTGATCGTGGTGGACGACGGCTCGACCGACGCCACTTCGGCCGTGGTCGGCGAACACTACGCGCGCGAGCCGCGCGTGCGGCTCATCACCACGCCCAACGGCGGCAAGGCGCACGCGGTCAACACCGCGCTGGCCGCCTCGGCCGGCACGGTGGTGGTGGCGCTGGACGCCGACACCCAGTTCGAGCCGGACACCATCCCGCACCTGGTGCGCTGGTTCGCCGACCCGGCGGTCGGCGCGGTGGCGGGCAATGCCAAGGTCGGCAACCGCATCAACCTGATCACCCTGTGGCAGGCGCTGGAATACATCACCGCGCAGAACCTGGAGCGCCGCGCGCTCGCCGCGCTGGGCGCGATCACCGTGGTGCCCGGCGCGGTCGGCGCCTGGCGTCGCGAGGCGCTGGAGCGGCTGGGCGGCTTCCCCGACGATACCCTGGCCGAAGACCAGGACCTCACCCTCTCCGTGCAGAAGGCCGGCTATCGCACCCTGTTCGACGCCGAGGCGATCGCCTGGACCGAGGCGCCCGACACCGCCCGCGGCCTCGCCCGCCAGCGCTTCCGCTGGGCCTACGGCACCCTGCAATGCCTGTGGAAGCACCGCGACGCCACCTTCCGTCCCCGCTACGGCGCGCTCGGCATGGTCGCGCTGCCTCAGGTATGGCTGTTCCAGATCGTCTTCTCGGTGGTGTCGCCGCTGGTCGACCTGCTGATGCTGTGGCAGATCGTCGCCACCGGCCTGGACTACCTGCAGCACCGCGGCCATTTCAATTCCGACAGCCTGGTCAAGATGGGCGTCTTCTACGCCGTGTTCATGGCGGTGGACCTGCTCGCCGGCGTGCTCGCCTTCGCGATGGAGAAGAAGGAACGCTGGAGCCTGCTGTGGTGGCTGGTGCTGCAGCGCTTCGGCTACCGCCAGTTGATGTACTACGTGGTGGTGCGCTCGGTGTGGACGGCGATCCGCGGGCCGTCGGTCGGCTGGGGCAAGCAGGAGCGCAAGGCCACGGTGAACGCGGGAAGCGGCCCGGGGCACTGACATCCCCTGGCGATCGATGGCGGCGGGCGCTTCCCGACAACCGGGGGGCTTGCCGTCCGCCGACGTCGAAAGAAAGGCACTGGATCACTCGCTCCTCCGGGGCAGCCCCCGGCCGTTCAATGCCCGCAAAGCCCGCTCTTGTCCCGCTTTGGCGGGAATGGCGAGCGCAGAGCCACGAAATCGATGGCTCGCGGCATCCCGCTTCGCCCAATGCGCATCGGCACGGGCCACGTACCCGGGGAACCGGGCTGGCGCAGCGCATGCACGGACTGGCGACGCCAACCCGCGCGCACCACGGCAGGACTCCATACTCGGCCCGCCACAGCCCGAGGAACGCCGATGCGCCGCGCCATACTTGCCTCCCTGACCGCTCTTGTCCTTGCCTCCTCCGTCCATGCGCGCCACGTACAGGACGCCGTTTCCTCCCAGACCATCGCCGCGGTCCTCGCCGATCCTGCGCGCAAGGCGGACGCCGCCGCCGATGCGCGCCGCAAGGCCGCCGACATCCTCGCCTTCAGCGAGGTCAGGCCCGGCGGCCGCGTGCTCGACCTCATTCCCGGCGGCGGCTATTTCAGCCGCATCTTCAGCGCGGCCGTGGGTCCGCAAGGCCGCGTCTACGCGGTCTTTCCCATCGCCTACGAAAGGGCCGAACCCGGCTTCGCCGACAAGCTGCGCGAGGTCGCCCGGCAACCCCACTACCGCAATATCGAGGTGCTGCTGCAACCGGCCGACGCGCTGGCCGCGCCGGCGCCGGTGGACCTCGTGTTCACCTCGCAGAACTACCACGACTACCCGGACAAGTTCATGGGCAACGTGGACCCGGCGACACTCGACCGGCAGGTCTTCGACGCGCTGCGCCCCGGCGGGCTGTTCGTGGTGATCGACCATGCCGCGGAAGCGGGCTCGGGCATGCGCGACACCGACACCCTGCACCGCATCGACCCGGCCGTCGTCCGGCAGCAGGCGGAAGCCGCCGGCTTCGTGCTCGACGGCCAGCTCGACGTGCTGCGCAACCCGGCCGACACGCACGCCAGGTCCGTCTTCGACAAATCCATCCGCGGCCGCACCGACCAGTTCGTCTACCGCTTCCGCAAGCCGGCGCGCTGATTCGGGGTTCGCCGGAATGGCGTTTCATGGGTAACACCTGGAGGCCGTGAACAAGCTCTCGGGATTGAACAGCGCCCCATGACCGTCGGGCAACCGAACGCGAGGCCACGGCCTGAAGCCTCGAACCAGGCCGTCACTCAACCGCCGGCTTTTCCCGCTTCGCAGCGTCGAGCACCACCGAGGTCTCGATCTGGCGCTCCGGCACGTTCCAGTACATCCGCAGCAACGCGGGCGCCTGTGCCGCAGGCACCCGTTCGAACCCGTGCCGCTGGTAGAAACGGATTGCCCAGGTGGCGGCGCACCACGTTCCCACGAGAGTGCGCCGCGTGCCTCGCCGGCGCAGGTGCCCGATCAGTGCGGAGCCGACGCCGCGTCCCTGCCATTCGGGCAGGACGTACGCATGGCGGATCAGCTCGACGTCGCGCACCGCCTGAACGCCCATCACGCCGGCCAGCGTGCCGTTCCTTTCGTACCCCCAGAATTCGACGCCGGCGGCGATCTCGTCGTCGAGCTCCTTCGCGGACATGTACGGCTCGTGCCAGCAATCGTCGGGGATCACGCCCCTGTACGCCTCTGCCGCGGCCTGGATGATCGCGAGCATGTCCGCGCGCTCGTCGTCGCGGCAGCGCCGGAGGTTCGCCTGCACCGGGGTTTCGTCGGTCGAGGGAACGTCGTCCTGGCGTGGATCGGTGGATGTTGGTGACACGGTTGCACTCCTGTCGGTTGGCTTGGTCCCAGCCTGGGCGACAGGGCCATGCGTGGTCTTGGACAAAAGTGCGGGTGTTCAACTCAGCCGGCGGCCGCAGCGTAGCGGCTCGGCGTAATGCCGAACTGCCGCGTGAAGCAACGGGTCAGGTGGCTCTGGTCGAAGAATCCGGCGATCGCCGCCGCTTCGGCCAGGGCGTGGCCGTCACGGATGAGCCGGCGCGCCAGGGCGATCCGCCGTTGCAGGATGTACGCGTGCGGAGGCAGCCCCAACTCGCGCGCAAAGCCGCGAAGCAACTGGTAGCGGCTGAGCCCGACCTCGCTGGCGAGGCCAGCCAGCGTCAGCGGCGAGGCTGGATCGTCGTCGATTCTTTCGCGGGCTCGCCGGATGGCGGCCACCGGCCCCGACGGCATCTTCCGGCCCTCTGCCGCATTGGCCTGCATGCCTGCGACCAAGTGCAGGATTGCCGCCTCGCATGCCATCGCATCGCGCGGGCCGCCGGCAAGCGCATGCGCAAAAGCGCCATCGAAGAGCTGGCGCAACCGCTCGTCCGCAAATACCGGCGCGGCGAACGCCAGCGGCGCATGGGCACCATCGCCGATGTCGGCCAGCGTCTGTCCCAACAGCCCGGGATCGATATACAGCATGCGCCACGACCGCGACTGCCCCTGGATCGCGCGCCCATCGTGGACCTCGCCCGGGTTCACGAAAATCAGGGTGCCCGGCCCGGCCTCGACCGGCCCACGGCCGCTCGACGAGGCATGCCCGCCGGCATCGACGACGCCGATGCCGTACTGGTCGTGCGTATGACGCGGATAACTGCGCGCCGTGGACGCGCTCATCGCATCGACGCCAGCCTGCGGAAAACGGTGGAAGAGGACTCGTTCGCTCATCCGCACTCCCGAGATGGCTTCGCGTCATCGGCCACATGGCCCGCCGACAGCGTCCCGGACACTCAGCCGCCGCGCACCCGCATCGTCAGCCCGCGCAGGAAATGCCGCAGCAACTGGTCGCCGCACAGGCGGAAGTTCTTGTGGTCCGGCTGGCGGAACAGCGCGCTGAGTTCGGGCTTGGAGACCGGGAAGCCGGCGTCTTCGAGGATCCGGTGCAGGTCCACGTCCTTCAGCTCGAAGGCGACGCGCAGCTTCTTCAGCACCACGTTGTTGGTGACGCGCTTCTCGACCGGGCGCGGCGGCCGGCTTTCGTCCTTGCCGCGGCAATGGAACACCAGGCCGTCGAGGAAGCACGCCAGCACCTTGTTGCTGCACTCCGCGTAGCCTTCCTCGTCGTCCTTCTTCAGGAACGCCTGCACCTCGTCCTTGCCGATGGGAAAGGACGCATCCGCCAGCTTGACGATCTCGATCACCTTCTGGTCGCTCAGATCGAGCATGTAGCGGATGGCGCGCAGTACGTCGTTGTTGATCATGGCGGTTCCCGGAAAGCCTTGCGTCGGGGCGACATGCTAACCCGTCGGTCAAGCGCCGCGCCGGCGCCAACCCCTTCCCGCGCCACCTTGCGTTTCATCCTGCACGAACCGCAAGGAGACCCGTCCATGAGTGCGAAGGCCCTGTTGCACAGCCTGTTGCTGGCGCTGCTGGTGGTGCTTGCCGGCTGCGGTGCCGCCCGATCCGAGACCGGCTCGACGCCGGTCTCCGCGCGCCCGAATCCGTGCGCGCCCGAGCCGCTTCCCCCCGGGCCGGCTTCCACGGCATCGACCGACCCCCTCTACGAGCGCGGCCCCGTCGGCGCGGGTAGCCCCAGGGAGGCCATGCAGCCGCCACCGCCGCCGGTGCAGCCACAAGTCGCCGCCGCCCCGCTGGTCATGGGCAAGGCCATGCGGATGGTGGCCCCGCCCAGCCTGTTGCCGCCGATGCCGATGCCCAGGCCCATGCCCGGCAACGTGGATGGCGAGCACTACACCCACCGCGACGCCAACCCGGTGCAACTGGCGTCCGAACAACCGGTCTCCACCTTCGGCATCGACGTCGACACCGGCTCGTACACCAACGTGCGGCGCATGCTGAACCAGGGCCGGCTGCCGCCGGCCGATGCGGTGCGCGCGGAGGAGTTCATCAACTACTTCGACTACGGCTACGCGCCTCCGACCGATCGCGCGCAGCCGTTCACCGTCGCCACCGAGCTGGCGCCGGCGCCGTGGAACGCCAAGCGCCAACTGCTGCTGATCGGCATCCAGGGCTATTGCGTGCCGAAGGCCGAGATCCCCGCGGCCAACCTGGTGTTCCTGATCGACACCTCCGGCTCGATGAACGAACCGGACAAGCTGCCCCTGCTCAAGGCGTCGCTGAAGCAACTGGTGCGGCAGTTGCGCAGGCAGGACCGCGTGGCGATCGTCACCTACGCGGGCCGCGCCGGGGTCGCCCTGCCCTCCACTGCGGGCGACCGGCACGCCGCCATCGATGCGGCCATCGACGCGCTCGACGCCTACGGCTCGACCAACGGCGGCGCCGGCATCGACCTGGCCTACGCGCAGGCGGAGCAAGGCTTCGTCGAGGGCGGCGTGAACCGGGTGATCCTGGCCACCGACGGCGATTTCAACGTCGGCACGGTGGACGAGCAGGCGCTCAAGAGCAAGGTCGAGGAACGGCGCAAGAGCGGCATCGCGCTCACCACGCTGGGCTTTGGCGAGGGCAACTACAACGACGCCATGGCGGTGATGCTGGCCGATGCGGGCAACGGCAGCCACCACTACATCGACAGCCTGCTAGAAGGCCGCCGCGTGCTGGTCGACGAAATGTCGGCCACCCTGCTGACGATCGCCAGGGACGTGAAGATCCAGGTCGAATTCAACCCCGCAAAGGTGCGGGAATACCGCCTGATCGGCTACGAGAAGCGCGCGCTCAGGCGCGAGGACTTCAACAACGACCAGGTCGATGCCGGCGAGATCGGCGCGGGCGCGAACGTCACCGCGATCTACGAGATCACGCCTGCGGGATCGGCCGCCGCGCGCATCGATCCGCTGCGCTACGGCGATGCCAAGGCATCCGCCGGCCGCGGCGACGAGCTGGCCTTCCTGCGCCTGCGCTACAAGCGGCCGGGCGAAAGCGCCAGCCGCCTGATCGAGCGCCCCGTCGCCGCACGGCCCGCGGCGCAGGCCAGCGAGCGCCTGCGCTTCGCCGCGGCGGTCGCCGCCTTCGCCGATGCCCTGCGCGGCGGCACCTACCTGGACGGCTACGACTACGCACACATCGCCGCCCTCGCCGACGGCGCGCGCGGCGCCGATCCCGACGGCTACCGCGCCGGCTTCGTGCAACTGGTGAAGCTGGCCGACGGCCTGGGCACCCATGCGGCGCGGCCGCCGTTCGCCGGCCCAGCCGCGCCCGGCGTGGGTTTTCGCTGAGCCGCCGCATGACGCGGTCGCGACCCGCCGCGGCGACCCTGCCGGCGCCGCGGCCCCCTTCCGCCGCTACGGCAGGCGTCTTCGCCGGAGATGGCGGATGCGCCGGCCCGCGGCCTTATCCGCCGGAGGGAAATCGCGTACCCTCGCCGCCCATGGATGCCGCGGTCGATCCCGATGCCATGCTGATGCTCGCCTACGCGCGCGGCGACCTCGCCGCCTTCGAGGCCCTGTACGCGAAGCATCGCGGCACGCTGTACCGCTTCCTGCTGCGCAGCCTGCGCGACAGCCACCGCGCGGACGAGCTGTTCCAGGAAACCTGGAGCCGCGTCATTGCCTCGCGCGCCCGCTACCAGCCGCAGGCGAAGTTCAGCACCTGGCTGCTGCAGATCGCGCACAACCTGATGGTGGACAGCTTCCGCCGCCAGCGGCCGATGGCCGGCGGCGACGAGGCCGAGATCGCCCTGGCCGGCGCGGCCGTACCCGAACGGGAACAGCCGGACCATGCCCTGTCCGAGTTCGAGCGCCGCCGCGGCCTGCAGCGGGCGATCGAGCAACTGCCCGACGAGCAGCGCACCGCCGTGATGCTGCGGCTGGAGCACGAACTCAGCCTGGAGGAAATCGCCGAGATCACCGGCACCGGCCGCGAAACGGTGAAATCGCGCCTGCGCTATGCCATGAACAAACTACGCGACGTGCTAGCCGAATGACCACGCAGCAGCCTCCCACCGACCCGCGCGAGCCCGACGAGCGCCTGCCCGGCGAAACCGAGCTGGCGGCGCTGTATCGCCGGCTGCCGCAGCAGGAGCCCGGCCCGGCGCTGGACGCCGCGGTGCTGCGCGCGGCGGCCCAGGCTGTCGCCGCGCAAGCGCCAGCCACGCGCCGGCGCCGCCCGCGCTGGCCGATCGCCCTGGGCAGCGCGGCCACCCTGCTGCTCGCGGCCGGGCTCGGCTGGCACATGCGCGACCTGCCCTCGTCCGTGCAGCCTGCCGCCGTCGCTCCCGCCACGGGTACGGGCGAATCGGCAAGACCCATCGCCGCCGCGCCCCCGCCGGCCGCTCCCGCCGTCGCGGAAGAAGCGGCGGCACCTGCCTTGCCGGAGCCGGGCAAGGCGCCGCCGCCCGCCATGCGCAGCATGGCGGCGCCCGCTCCCGCACAGGAACTGGCCGCTGCGAAGCGCACGGCGGCGGCCACGGAATCGAGCGCATCGCGTACGTCCGGACGCAGGCGCGCACCGCTGCCCGAAGTCCAGGCGCAGCCGCAGGCCGGAACGGCGATGTTCCGCGCCGCGGATACGGCCGCGTCCGGGATACCGGCGCAGGCGGCGGCCGGCGCGCCCGCCGCGCAGGCGCACCTCGAACAGGCGCCGTCCGCCGACCGGGTCGTCCCCGTCCCCGCCATGATCGCGCCGCCAGCACCACCGGCGCCCGCACCAGCCTCGACCGCAACCGTGCCACCGCCGACCACCGGCGACGCGCCGGCGCAGGAACTCGACACGATCCGCCGGTTGTTCGCGCAGGGCCGTGCCGACGAGGCGCGCAAGCGGCTGGAAGCCTTCCATCGCGCGCATCCGCAGTGGGAGCTGCCGGCGGAGCTGCGCGCGCAGTTGCGCGAGCCATGAGCGAACCGCTGCATGCGCTGGCGCAGCCGTGCCGGCACCAGGAAGAGATCAAGAAGAGCCGCTTCCTCGCCCAGGCCGCCCCGGTGGACACCGCCGAACAGGCGCTCGCCTTCGTCCGCGCGGCCGGCGATCCGGCGGCCACGCACAACTGCTGGGCCTACCGGATCGGCCAGGACTACCGCTTCAACGACGACGGCGAGCCCGGCGGCACCGCGGGGCGGCCGATCCTGCAGGCGATCGAGGGCCAGGGCATCGACCGCGCCGTGGTGCTGGTGACGCGCTGGTACGGCGGCATCAAGCTCGGCGCCGGCGGCCTGGTGCGCGCCTACGGCGGCACCGCCGCCGAATGCCTGCGCCGCGCGGCGCGGGTGCCGATCGTGGCGATGGCGCGGCTCGGCGTGCAGTGCGGGTTCGCCGAACTGGCCCTGCTGAAGGCGCGGCTGAAGGAACTGGGCGCGCAGATCGAGCGCGAGGATTTCGCCGGCGCCGGCGCGGCCCTGGAGCTGCGCCTGCCCGAAGCGCTCGCCGCCGAGGCGCAGGCGCTGGTCGTGGACATCAGCCGCGGGCGCAGCGAGGCGCGGCGGCTGAATTGAACCGCTCGGCGCGCAATCCACGCTATGCTCCCCGCGGTAACCCGCCTGGGGAGGGCGGTACACGGGAGCGCGCCGCGGTCCGGCGCGGGAGGACAACCACATGACGGATCTTGCGACGTGACTGCAGCCAAACCGAACGGTGCCGATGCCCGCGCCGAACTGACCATCCGCGGCATCATCATCGGTGTCGTGATCACCGTGGTGTTCACCGCGGCCAACGTGTTCTTCGGCCTCAAGGCCGGCCTCACCTTCGCCACCTCGATCCCCGCGGCGGTGATCTCGATGGCGCTGCTGCGCGCCTTCAGGAACTCGACGATCCAGGAAAACAACGTCGTGCAGACGATCGCCTCGGCGGCCGGCACGCTGTCCTCGATCATCTTCGTGCTGCCGGGCATGATCATGATCGGCTGGTGGACCGGCTTTCCGTTCTGGCTGTCGTTCGCGGTGTGCGCGCTGGGCGGCGTGCTCGGCGTGATGTACTCGATCCCGCTGCGCCGCGCGCTGGTGACCAACTCCGACCTGCCCTACCCGGAAGGCGTGGCCTGCGCCGAGGTGCTCAAGGTCGGCAGCGGCGACGACAGCACCGACAGCGACGTCGAGAGCGGCCGGGCCGGCCTGCTCGCGGTGGTATGGGGCGCGATCGTCTCCACCGTGTTCGCCATCGTGGTCGCCACCAAGGTGTTCGCCAGCGACGTGGTGCAGTACTTCCGCATCGGCGACAGGGGCGCGGTGAGCGGCTTCGACTTCAACCTTTCGTTCGCGCTGTTCGCGATCGGCCACCTGGTCGGCATCTCGGTGGGCATCGCGATGCTGGTCGGCGCGCTGATCGGCTGGGGCTGGGGCGTGCCGCACTACTCGCTGCTGGCCGGCGTGGCCGACGGCTCCGCCGCGGACCTGGCGCAAGCCACCTGGAGCCACAAGGTGCGCTTCATCGGCGCCGGCGCGATCGGCGTGTCGGCGATCTGGACGCTGGCCAAGCTGGTCAAGCCGGTAATCAGCGGCCTGACCTCGGCAATGGCCGCCTCGCGCGTGCGCAAGGCCGGCAAGGCCGACTCGCTGCCGCGCACCGAGCGCGACATCCCGATCGGCATCGTCGGCCTGATCACCCTGGCCTGCTTCGTGCCGATCGCCTGGCTGCTGGGCTACTTCGGCTCGATCAGCGGCCTGGGCGACCACGTCGCCGCGCTGGCGATCGGCGGCGTCGCGTACGTGGTGCTGATGGGCTTCTTCGTCTCCACCGTGTGCGGCTACATGGCCGGCCTGATCGGTTCGTCGAACAGCCCGCTGTCGGGCGTGGGCATCCTGGTGGTGATCTGCGCCGCGCTGCTGCTGGTGGCGTTCGTGCAGCCGCACCTGCCGCCGGACGCGGGCAAGGCGCTGGTGGCGTTCTCGCTGTTCATCACCTCGGTGGTGTTCACCGTGGCGGCGATCGCCAACAACAACCTGCAGGACCTGAAGACCGGCCAACTGGTCGACGCGACGCCCTGGAAGCAGCAGGTGGCGCTGGTGATCGGCGTGGTGGCCGGCGCGGCGGTGATCCCGCCGGTGCTCGACCTGCTCAACCATGCCTACGGCTTCCTCGGCGCGCCCGGCGCCGACCCGGCGCGCGCCCTGCCCGCCCCGCAGGCCGGCCTGATCTCCGCGCTGGCGCAGGGCGTGATCCAGGGCAACATCGACTGGGGCCTGATCCAGGTCGGCGCCCTGATCGGCGTGGGCATCATCGTGGTGGACGCGCTCCTGGCGAAGACCACCAGAAGCATGCGCCTGCCGCCGCTGGCGGTGGGCCTGGGCATCTACCTGCCCACCACCAGCACCCTGATGGTGGTGGTGGGCGCCGTGGTCGGCTGGTTCTTCGACCGCCGCGCCGACCGCACCGCGAAAGCCGAATCCACCAAGCAGCTCGGCGTGCTGCTGGCCTCTGGCCTGATCGTGGGCGAGAGCGTGATCGGCGTGTTCATCGCCGCGATCGTGGCGTTCACCGGCAAGGAAGCGCCGCTGGCCCTGGTCGGCCCCGGTTTTGGCAACGCCGCCATCGTGATCGGCGGGCTGGCCTTCGCCGCCGTGGTGGCCGTGCTCTACCGCTGGATCTGGCGCATGGCGCAGGCCGGCAAGGCATAAGCGCGACCGGCCTCCGGAACGAACGGGACGCTGCGGCGTCCCGTTCTTTTTCAGCCGCAGAAAAGCTTCCTGCACGCATCCTTGCAGTCCCGCGCGGCCCATCCGGACTCTGCCCAGCCCGTACCCGATGGCTGCGTCGCCCCCGAAAACGGCGCCCTCCAATCCCGCCGTCCCCATCAACCCGTCATGCCTGCGAGGCGCTTTTCAACAGCCGAAGGGCTGGTCAAGCAGGAATCCAGCGCCTCTCGTCCCGGCATCCCGGGAACAACTCCGCCCCGGCGATTGAATCGCCCAGCCAAAACCCCCATCTGCACCTGATCCAGCACGCGGCGAGACCCATGAGCGAATCCACGGCGACCGACACCTCACCGAAGCGCCGCATCGGCGCGCTGCGCCAGCTCTGGCCGTTCCTGAAACCGCATCGCGCGCTGGCCCTCGGCTGGCTGGTCTTCCTCGGGCTGTCGTCCGCCGCGACCCTGGTGCTGCCGATGGCGGTGCGCCACATGATCGACGCCGGCTTCGGCAACGCCAGCACGGCGGCGATCAACGCCACCTTCCTCGGCCTGTTCGGCGTGGCGCTGGTGCTCGCCTTCGCCACCGCGGGGCGCTATTTCTGCATCACCCTGCTCGGCGAGCGCGCGCTGGCCTCGATGCGCGCGAAACTCTATGCGCACGTGATCCGCCTCGACGTCGGCTTCTTCGAGCGCAGCCGCGTGGGCGAACTCACTTCGCGCCTGGGCACCGACACCGAGGTGGTGCAGGCGCTGATCGGCTCGGGCATCTCGGTGGCGCTGCGCAGCGCGGTGATGCTGCTGGGCGCCAGCGCGATGATGGTGTGGACCAGCCCGCGCCTGGCCGGACTCACCGCGCTGGTGATCCCGGCGGTGATGCTGCCGATCATGGTGTTCGGCCGCCGCGTGCAGAAGCTGTCGCGCGCCAGCCAGGACCGTCTCGCCGACGCCGCCGCGATCGCCAACGAAACCCTCAATGCGGCGCCCGCGGTGAAGGCCTACGCGCGCGAGGACATCGAGAGCATCCGCTACGGCAGCGCGATCACCCGCGCGCTGGCCACGGCGAAGAAGCGCATCGGCATGCGCGCCCTGCTCACCGCCGCGGTGATCGTGCTGTTCTTCGGCGCGATCACGCTGGTGCTGTGGGCCGGCGCGCGCGACGTGCTGGCCGGCACGCTCAACGCCGGCGTGCTCGGCCAGTTCGTGCTGTACGCGATCTTCGCGGCCGGTTCGGTGGCCGGGCTTTCGGAGGTATGGGGCGACGTGCTGCGCGCGGCCGGCGCGATGGAGCGCATCGGCGAGCTGTTCGCCGAGCGCGCGCAGATCGCCGACCCGGCCCGGCCGCTGGCCCTGCCGCGGCCGGTGCAGGGCGCGCTGCGCTTCGACAACGTGGCCTTCCACTATCCGACCCGCCCGGACGCGCCGGCGCTGTACGACTTCAGCCTCGACATCCGCCCCGGCGAGACGGTGGCCCTGGTCGGCCCGTCCGGCGCCGGCAAGAGCACCGTGTTCGCGCTGCTGCTGCGCTTCTACGATCCGCAGACGGGCCGCATCAGCCTCGACGGCATCGACCTGCGCGCGCTGACCCTGCCCGAGCTGCGCGGCGCGATCGCGCTGGTGCCGCAGGAAACCGTGATCTTCAGCGGCAGCGCGGCCGACAACATCCGCTTCGGCCGGCAGGACGCCGGCGACGACGAGGTCCACGAGGCGGCGCGCGCCGCCGAGGCCCACGACTTCATCAGCGCGCTCGGCGAAGGCTTCGACGCCGAGCTGGGCGAGCGCGGCGTGCGCCTGTCCGGCGGCCAGCGCCAGCGCGTCGCGATCGCCCGCGCGATCCTGCGCGACGCGCCGCTGCTGCTGCTCGACGAAGCCACCTCGGCTCTCGACGCGCAATCCGAGGCCGCCATCCAGCAGGCGCTGGAGCGGCTGGAGAAAGGCCGCACCACCCTGGTGATCGCCCACCGCCTCGCCACCGTGCAGCGCGCCGACCGCATCGTGGTGATGGACGGCGGCCGCATCGTGGCGCAGGGCACGCACGAAAGCCTGCTCGCCGAGGGTGGGCTGTATGCGGAGCTGGCGAGGCTGCAGTTCGTGGCCTGATGCGTTCCGGCCCTCCCTGCGCGCAGGGAGGGCGATGCCGGAGCCGGGTACTGCCCGAAGCGGTCAGCGCGGCGGGCCGGCCAGGTATTCCTCGTCGGTCACCTTCTCCATCCATTCGACCACCTTGCCGTCCTTCGCCTCCTGCACGGCGATGTGGGTCATTGCCGTAGTCGGCGTGGCGCCGTGCCAGTGCCGGTGGTTCGCCGGGCAGCAGACGATGTCGCCCGCATTGATCTCCACGATCGGGCCGCCCTCGCACTGGGTCCAGCCCTTGCCGGCGGTGACGATCAGCGTCTGCCCGAGCGGATGGGTATGCCAGGCGCTGCGCGCACCCGGCTCGAAGGTCACGATGCCGCCGGACACGTTCGCGCCGCCGATGCCCTTGAACGGCGAATCGATGCGGACCTTGCCGGTGAAATACTCGTCCGGCCCGGTGACGGACGGCTGCGAGCCGTTGCGGATGATTTCCATGGCGAGCGCTCCGATGGCGAAACGGCGAGTGTATGGCGCGACGCGTGACGTGCCTGTTCGTCCGACGGCCCGGGTGGAACCCCGTTATCCGAAGGAACGCAGGAGAGCGCGACGTTGCATGCCGCTTCCCTCAATGCACCCGCCGCGCACCACCTTCCGCATCCAGCGCATGCTTGATCGCGGCCACGAACCCCCGCCGCGCGGCGATCAGCCCTTCCGACATCGCGTGCGGCCACGCCGCCACCTGGGCGATCACCAGGCCGCGCGAGGGGTCGACGTAGACCATCTGGCCGAAGATGCCGATGGCGGCGTAGCTGCCGTCGGCGTCGGTCCACCACAGATAGCCGTAGCCGCGGCCGGGCTCGTCCACGCTGGCCTGGCGGCGCACCGCGCCCTTGAGCCAGGCCGCGGCGATCACCGGCTTGCCGGCGATGCGGCCGCCGTCGAGCATGAACTGCCCCAGCCGCGCATAGTCGCCCAGCGTGGCCGACAGGCCGCTGCCGCCGGTATCGCTGCCGTCGCATTCGTCCTTGATCCAGTAGGCGTCGGAGGCCATGCCGTACGGCTTCCAGATGGCCTGCGAAAGATAGTCGGCCAGCGAGCGGCGCGTGGCGCGCTGCACCAGGATGCCGAGCAGGTCGGTTTCCGCGGTGTTGTAGTTGAAATGCGTGCCGGCCGGCCACTGCCGCGGCTGCTTCGCCAGGTACGACAGGATGTGCGCCCGGCCGTCGACGCAGGCGCCGCGGTACATCTGCGCCACGTCCGACCTGGCGTCGGCGTAGTCCTCGTTCCAGCGCACGCCCGAGGTCATCGTCAGCAGTTGCTGTACCGTGACCCCGGCATACGCGCTGTCGCGCAGTTCCGGGATGTAGGTGCCCAGCGTGTCGTCCATGCCGCGGATGTAGCCCTGCTGCAGGGCGATGCCGAGCAAGGTGGAGGTGACCGACTTTGCCACCGAGAACGACTCCCAGCGCTGCTCCGGCCCGAAGCCCAGCGCATAGCGCTGCAGGCGCACGCGGCCGTGCTGCAGCACCATCACCCCGGCGATGTGGTGCTCGTCCATGTAGCCGGCCAGCCACGCCGGCGCGTCCCGCCCGGGCATCGCCAGCGGCTTGCCCTGCGGCAATGCGTGGACGTGCGCGCCATGCGCGGCGCGGTCGCTCGGGAACAGCTCGTACATCCTGCGGAACTGCGCCTCGCGTTGCGCCTGCGGCCAGAACAGCACGCCCTCGCGCCGCTGGCCGACGGTCGGTTCGCTCCGGTCGCCCGCCGCCGACGGCAGCGAGGCGACCAGGCACAGTGCGGCGGCTAGCAGGCGAAGGCTGACGATGGGACGCATGGGGTATGTGCCATAGCGGGAACGGAAGCCGCCATCTTACCGGCAGCCTCCGGGCTGCGGCGCTGCGTCAGAGCTCGACGCAGTCGAAGCGCCGGTCCGCATCCACCTCGGCAGCGTAGTCCACGTCCACCCGGTCGAACCCGAACAGTTGCAGGAACTCGTGCTTGTAGCCGGCGTAGTCGGTGATCTGCCTGAGGTTCTCGGTGGTGACGGTGGGCCAGATCGCCTTGCAGGCGTCCTGCACGTCGGCGCGCAGTTCCCAGTCGTCCAGCCGCACGCGGCCCTCGTCGTCGGTCGGCGCGGGAGCGCCGTCGGCGCGGTAGAGGCGGTCGTGGAACAGGCGGTTGGCCTGCTCGATGGTTCCTTCGTGGATGCCCTTCTCCTTCATGATGCGGAAGGCGATGGACACGTACAGCGGGATCACCGGGATCGCCGCGCTGGCCTGCGTGACCACCGACTTCATCACGCCCACGTAGGCCTCGAGGCCGGCATGGCGCCCGCGCAACTGCCGTGCGGTGTCGTCGAGGTGCTGCTTGGCCTGGCCCAGGGTGCCGTGCCAGTACATCGGCCAGGTGATCTCGGTGCCGATGTAGCTGTAGGCGATGGTCTTGGCGTGCTCGGCGAGCACGCCGGCCTTGCTCAGCGCGTCGATCCACAGCGCCCAGTCCTCGCCGCCCATCACGGTGACGGTGTCCTTGATCTCCTGCTCGGTGGCCGGCTCGACGGTGGCCTCGATCACGACGTCCTTGTTGGTGTCGACCGAGGTGTTGGTGAAGGGCTCGCCGATGGTCTTGAGCGCGGAGCGCACCACCTCGCCGGTATCCGGCAGCTTGCGCACCGGCGAGGCCAGCGAATAGACGACCAGGTCGATCGGGCCGCCCATCTCGTTCCTGATGATCTCGATCGCGCGCTCGCGGGTCTCGTTGGCGAACGCGTCGCCGTTGATCGACTTGCTGTAGAGGCCGGCCTGCTTGGCCAGCTTGTCGAACGCGGCGGCGTTGTACCAGCCGGCGGTGCCGGGCTTGCTCTCGCTGCTGGGCTTCTCGAAGAACACGCCCAGCGTGGCCGCGCCGTAGCCGAACGCCGCAGTGATGCGCGAGGCCAGGCCGTAGCCGGTGGAGGCGCCGATCACCAGCACGCGCTTGGGTCCCTTGCCGCCGTGAACGGCCGCCTTGGTCACGGCGATCTGGTCGGCCACGTTGTGCTCGCAGCCGACCGGGTGGGCGGTGACACAGATGAATCCACGCACTTTGGGGGTGATGATCACGCGACAGCTCCTGCGGGCAAAGGCACAAGCCGGCATCTTAACCAAGTGGGGGTTCCGTGCGCTGCCGTAGGGAGGTTGCCAGCCATAGGGGCTCGCTGCCGTAGGCGGTCTCGATGGCTGCCGGGGAATCTGATGCCGGGCGCCTTTAATACCACCGTATCGCCACGCCGTCGTTCCGGCAAAAGCCGGAACCCAGCGCCTTTGCTTCTTCGCAGCCTCGAGGTAACGGCTGTCGGCTTTGCCGGGAGGAAGGGTTGGTGGTGGCTTGGCGCTTTTGGGGGATTCGAGGCGCTGGATCCCAGCTTGACCAGCCCTTCGGCTGTTGAAAAGCGCCTCGCTGGGATGACGAGCCGAGTTCGTTCCGGCGAAAGCCGAGATCCAGTGTCTTTGTGCCACGGTGGATTCAAGCCGCTGGATCCCGGCTTGACCAGCCCTTCGGCTGTTGAAAAGCGCCTCGCTGGGATGACGGGCTGGGGAATACGGTTCTTTGAACTTATGCGGGCAACGTTTTGCTACGGGCCGTTCGCGCCGCGCAGAACGCTACGCCATCGCTCGCAGCACATCGGCCAGTGCGCGCACCTGCTCCACGTCGCTGCGCAGCTCGCCGGCTTCCATGTCGGCCAGCCGTCCCCGCCGGTGGCGCATGGCGGAGGGCCACTGGCGCTTGGCGGAGGCGTGGAATTCGCTGGCGCCGGTAGCCACGGCCAGGGCCGCGACGTTCTGCGCGGCGACGCCGGCGCCGGGCATCACGGCCAGGCGTCCGTGCGCCTGCACGACGAGGTCGCGGATCAGCGCGGCGCCTTCCATGGCGCTGGCCTGCGCACCCGAGGTCAGCACGCGCTCGCAGCCGAGCGCGACGAGGTCTTCCAGCGCCTGTGCGGGGTCGCGGCTGAGGTCGAAGGCGCGGTGGAAGGTCACGCCCAGCGGACCGGCGGCGGCGACCAGGGCGCGGCAACCGGGCACGTCCACGTTGCCCTCGGCATCGAGCGCGCCCAGCACCACGCCGTCGCAGCCCAGGGCCACGCAGGTCTCCACGTCGCGCAGCATCTGCTCGCGCTCCAGCCCGTCGTAGAGGAAGTCGCCGGCGCGCGGACGGATCAGCACGTACAGGGGAATGCGCAGGCGCTCCCGCGCCAGCGCGATCTGCGCATGCGAAGGGGTCAGCCCGCCCAGTTCCAGCGCCGTGCAGAGTTCGACCCGGCCGGCCCCGCCTTCCTGCGCCGCCAGCGCGGAGGCCACCGAGTTCGCGGCGATTTCCAGGATCACGAGTAGTTCGTCGTGTAGACGCTCTGCGAGGGAAGCAGGCCGTCCTGCTTCTTCGCATCGCATACGGCGTAGGAGAAGCCGCGCTGGATCGCGTACGCGCCGACCTCGCCGTCGCGGTTCATCGCCAGGAAGCCGACCTGCAAGGTCTTGGAAGCCTCGCGGCGCTTCCTGACGATGCGCATCACCGCCTCCTTGCAGGCCTCGTGCGGCGAGCGGCCCTGGCGCATCAGCTCGACCACCAGGAAGCTGCCGGCGTTGCGGATCACCTCCTCGCCCACGCCGGTCGAGGTGGCGCCGCCGACCTCGCCGTCCACGTACAGGCCGGCGCCGATGATCGGACTGTCGCCGACGCGCCCGTGCAGCTTCCACGCCATGCCGCTGGTGGTGCAGGCGCCGGCGAGCCTGCCGTGCGCGTCCAGCGCCAGCATGCCGATGGTGTCGTGGTTGTCCTTGCCGCCGGGGCGGCCGGTCTTGCCGTAGTCGCGCACCTCGCTGTTGATCGACGGCTGGTAGTGCGCGGTCTTCAGCCACTCGTGCCAGGCCTGCTCGGCTTCCGGGGTGAGCAGGTTCTCCCTGGCGAAGCCCTGCTCCAGCGCGAACTGCAGGGCGCCGTCGCCGACCAGCAGCACGTGCGGGGTGCGCTCCATCACCCGCCGCGCCACCGAGATCGGGTGCGCGATGTGCTCGATCGCGGCCACCGCGCCGCAATTGCCCTCGGCGTCCATGATGCTGGCGTCCAGGGTGACCCGGCCGTCGCGGTCCGGGTAGCCGCCCTTGCCCACGCTGTGGTTCTTCAGGTCCGACTCGGGCACCTGCACGCCGATCTCGACGGCGTCCAGCGCGTGGCCGCCCTTGCCGAGCACGCCCCAGGCCGCCTGGTTCGCGGCCACGCCGAAGTCCCAGGTGGAGACCACCCGCGCGCCGGCGGCGGCGCGGGCCGGCGTTGCCGCCCGGGCCGCGAGTTTGCCGCCCATGGCCAGGGCGGTGGCCGAGGCACCCAGCAGGGATGCCTTGAGGAAATTTCTGCGATCGACCATCAACCTTCTCCCGGGCGAAAAACAAAAAACCCCGCACGGTGTGCGGGGTTTCCTTTCTACATCACGACAAGGTGACTAGCTGATCAGGCAGCGATTTCCACGCCCGAAGCCTGCGCGCCCTTGGGGCCCGTGGTGACTTCGAACTTCACGCGCTGGCCTTCCTGCAGGCTGCGGAAGCCCTTGGAATTGATCGCCGAGAAATGGACGAACACGTCCTCCCCACCGTCCTCAGGTGCGATGAAGCCGAAACCCTTGGCGTCGTTGAACCATTTGACCGTACCGAAACGCATTGCGTGAACCTCTGAATCATGGACTGGATGCACCAAGGCTTCTGTGCTGACCACCATGTTCCCCTTGGTCCGCCGCTCCTGGCACAAGGGAAAGTATCAGCATGTTTATGGGCAAAGCGCAATATGGAAGATTTACCAGTATCGCAAATTGGCTACCCGGTAGTGCGGCAGGCCGGTTCCTGGCCGCTCACCCTGCCAGCATGACCCGCAGCAGGTTCGGCACCTCGGCGGTGGCCGCGGCCAGGTGCGCGAAGATCTCCTCGATGCTGATCTCCTCCTCGTCGCCGCAGCCGGCGGCGAAGTTCGCCACCAGCGCCAGGCAGGCGTAGTCCAGCTCCAGCTCGCGGGCCAGCGCCGCTTCGGGCATGCCGGTCATGCCCACCAGGTCGCAGCCGTCGCGCTTCATGCGGGCGATCTCCGCGCGGGTCTCCAGGCGCGGGCCCTGGGTGGCGCCGTAGCATCCGCCGTCGATCGCGGCGATGCCGGCCCGGGCGGCCGCGGCCAGCAGCTCGCGCCGCAGCGAGGCCGTGTACGGCTCGCTGAAGTCGATGTGCTTCACCTCGGCGCCTTCCACGTCGCAGAAGCTGGTGAAGCGGCCGTGGGTGTAGTCGATGACCTGGTCGGGCACCACGATGGTCCGCGGCCCCATGTCGTCGCGGATGCCGCCCACCGCATTCACGCCGATCACCCGCCGCGCGCCCAGGCTGTGCAGCGCCCACAGGTTCGCCCGGTAGTTCACCCGGTGCGGCGGCAGGGTGTGGCTCTCGCCGTGGCGCGCCAGGAAGGCGATGCGCTTGCCGGCGAAGCCGCCCGCCACCACGTCGCCGGAAGCCGGGCCGTAGGGGGTGTCGATGCGGTGCCGCACGGGGTCCAGCAGGCCGGGGAAGTCGTACAGGCCGCTGCCGCCGATCACGGCCAGGCTGATCGAAGGGATGCTCATGGGAAGGTTCCGAGGAAGTTGCGGAGGTGGCGCGCCAGCAGTTCGCGGGTACGCTCGTCGGCCAGCCGGCCGTCGACGATCTTGGTATGCGCCTGGAACACCAGCACCTCGCCCTGCGGCTCGACCACCGCGCCGGCCCGGCGCAGGACCAGCCGCAACTGGTCCTGCGCGCGCACCGTGCCGGTGGCGCCCGGGCTGGCACCGGCAATGCATACCCGCTTGCCGGCCAGCGGCGCGGCGGGTCGCGCGATGCCGGGGCGCGAGACCCAGTCGATGGCGTTCTTCAGCACGCCGGTGATGCCGCCGTTGTATTCGGGACAGGCCAGCAGCAGGGCGTCGGCCTGCGCCACCGCGTCCTTCAGCGCGGCGACCGGCGCGGGGTCGCCCTGCTCCTCCACGTCCTGGTCGAACAGCGGCAGGCCGTGCAGGTCATGGATGGCGAGGCGCGTACCCGCCGGCAGCATTTCCCGCGCGGCGTGCAGCAGCGCGGTGTTGAACGAGGCCCGGCGCAGGCTGCCGGAAATACCGAGGATGACCATGCAAAGCTCCGGTGGCGCCGGATTCAGCGCAGCGCGTAGATGGCCGGCAGGTTGCGGCCCTGTTCGTGGTAATCCATGCCGTAGCCGAACACGTAGCGGTCGGGCAGCTCGACGCCGTTGAAGTCGGAGGCGATGCCCTCGACCACGCGGTCGTGCCGCTTGCTGCACAGGCTGGCGATCAGCACGCGCCTGGCACCGCGGCGCAGGCAGTCGTCGCGCACCGCCTTCAGCGTATGGCCCTCGTCGAGGATGTCGTCCACCAGCAGCACGGTGCGCCCGCGCAGCTCGGCCGCCGGCTCGCGCAGCCAGTGCAGCTCGCTGCCGCTGGTGGCGCCGCGGTAGCGGGTGGCGTGCACGTAGTCGAATTCCAGGTCGGTGCGGATCGACAGCGCGAGCTGGCCGGCGAACATCAGCGCGCCGTTCATCACGGTGAGGAACACTGCGCGCTCGCCGTCCAGCGCGGCGTCGATCTGCCGGCCCAGGTCGGCGATCACGCTTTCCAGCTCGGCGCGCTCGAACAGGACATCGGCATGGGCCAGCGCATCGGCCAGCGACGGGTTTGGAGTGGTCATGCGTTTCCCTCGTGGCTATCGAGCGCCGTGATGCGCGCGACGAAGCGGTCGCGCTGCGGGTTGTCGAGCAGTCCGGCCCAGGTGGCACCGACGGCGCCGCGCAGCGGCGCCAGCTTTCCGGCCGCGTCGGCCGGCGGCGCGGGCACGGCGGCGATCGCCTCCTCCACCACGTCCGGGAAGCAGGCCAGCACCAGGTCGCAGCCGGCCGCCAGATGCGCCTGCACGCGGCCGGCCACGCTGCCGGCCACGCCCGCCGCGGCCATGCTGATGTCGTCGCTGATCACCACGCCGGCGAAACCCAGTTCCCGGCGCAGCACCTGCCCGATCCACGCCGGCGAGTAGCCGGCCGGCTGCGTGTCCACGGCGGGATAGACGACGTGGGCCATCATCACCGCCTCGGCATGCGCCGCCATCGCCTCGGCGAACGGGCGCAGGTCGGCGGCGCGGATGGCGTCCAGGTCGCGCGGGTCGACCGCCTTCGCCTTGTGCGTGTCGGCCGCGACCGAGCCGTGGCCGGGGAAATGCTTGAGCACCGCGGCCATGCCGCCCAGGTGCATGCCGCGCACGTAGGCGGCGGCCAGCTCGGCCGCCGCCTCGGGATCGGCGTGGAAGGCGCGCGGGCCGATCGCCGCGTTGCCGCGCGCCAGGTCCGCGACCGGCGCGAAGCTGAAGTCCACGCCGCTGGCGCGCAATTCACTCGCCATCACCCAGGCGTGTTCCTCGGCCAGGCGGACGGCCTCCTCCGGGTCGCGGTCGTAGACCGCGCCGATCCTGGACAGCGCCGGCAGGCGGGTGAAGCCGTCGCGGAAGCGCTGCACCGGGCCGCCTTCCTGGTCCACCGCGATCAGCAGGTGCTCGCCGCCGGTGTCGCGGATGGCCCCGGTGAGCGCGAGCAGTTGCTCGCGGCTGGCGTAGTTGCGGGCGAACAGGATCACGCCGGCGACGCCGGGCGCGGCGAGCCAGGCGCGTTCATGCTCGGCGACTTCGGTGCCGGCCAGGCCGATCAGCAGCATCAGGCGGGTTCTCCGTCGGCGGCCTCGCGCTCGGCCGCCGACCATTCGGCATAGGGGTGCGCGATCAGGTTGACATTGTAGTAGCGCGCCAGCGCGCTCACCTCGCGGCCCAGCCAGTCCGGGCGCGGGAACGGCGCGTCGGCCGCCGGCAGCTCGATCTCGGCCACCACCAGGCCCGCGTTGGCGCCCAGGAACTCGTCGATCTCGAACAACGCGCCATCGACCGTCGCGTAGTGGCGGACCTTCTCCAGCACGCCGTCGCACAGTGTGGCGAGCATCTCGTCGGCCTCGTCCGGCGGCAGCGGCACTTCGTACTCGGCACGCTCCACGCCCAACCGCGCGGCCTTGACGTTGAGCCATGCCCGCCCGCCGCTGCGGCGCACCCGCACCGAGGCGCGCGCGCTGCCGTCATGGATCGCCTGCGCGCCGACCAGGTAGCCCTGCGCGATGCGTTCGCTGCGTTCCACCCGGGCGCGCCAGCCGTCGCCGCTCAGCAGGAATTTCCGTTCGATCTCGATGGGCATGGGTGTCTTGTCTCTCGAAGGGCGGTGCGGGCAAAGAGCGGTGCGGATGGCCTCCGCGCGTCATTCCGGCGAAAGCCGGAATCCAGTCGACTGCTCGTGCGAAGCACGCAAAACCTGTTTCGTGTGCTGTGCACGCATGCTTCACTGGATTCCGGCTTGACCGGCCCTGCGGCCGTTGAGAGCCGCCGGAATGACGGTGCTGGAATGCGAGGCGGGAATGACGGTGCTGGAATACCAGTATCGGAGCAGGAACGCCGATCCATGCCCTGGTCTTACCGCTCGAACAGCGCAATCGACTCCACGTGCGCCGTATGCGGGAACATGTCCATCACCCCCGCCGAAACCAGCCGGAAGCCGTGCCTGTGCACCAGGATGCCGGCGTCGCGCGCCAGCGAGGCCGGGTGGCAGGAGACGTAGACGATGCGCTGCGTCGCCTTGTGCGGCAGGTAGTCGAGCACCTTGTCGGCGCCGGCACGCGGCGGGTCGAGCAGCAGCTTGTCCCAGGGCTGGCGTGCCCACTCGGCGCCGCGCTGGTCCTCGAACAGGTTGGCGACGTGGAAGCGCGCGTTGGCGATGCCGTTGCGCGCGGCATTGTCGGCGGCCCGCGCCACCAGCCCGTGCTCGCCTTCCACGCCCGCCACCTCGGCGACGCGGCGCGCCAGCGGCAGGGTGAAGTTGCCCAGCCCGCAGAACAGGTCGAGCACGCGGTCGGCCGGCTGCGGGTCGAGCAGTTCCAGCGCGCGCGCCAGCATGCGGCGGTTCATGCCGGCATTGACCTGCACGAAGTCCAGCGGCTGGAACTCCAGCTCCACGTCGCCGGCGTCCGCGCCGGCCGGGATGCGGAAGGCCAGCCGCGGCTGCTCCGGCCACAGCGGATGCACGCTGCTGATGCCGCCCGGCTGCAGGTAGATGGCGAAGCCGTGCCGCTGGCCGAACCCGACCAGCGCGGCGCGGTCGCGCTCGCTCAGCGGCTGCAGGTGGCGGAACACCAGGGCGACCGTGTCGTCGCCGGCGGCGAACTCGATCTGCGCGATGTCGGCGGCGGCGTCCATCGTGCCGATCAGTTCGGCGAGCAGGCCGATCTTCGGCCCCAGCGCCGGATGCACCACTTCGCACTGGTCGATGTCGGCGACGAAGCGCGGGTTGCTCTCCTCGCGGAAGCCGACCAGCACGCGTCCCTTCTTCGCCACCGCGCGCACCGACAGGCGCCCCTTGCGACGATAGCCCCAGGCTTCGTCGGTGAGCGGCGGCAGCCAGGACTGCGGCTCGACCTTGCCGATCCGCGCGAAGTTGTCGGCCAGCGCGCGCTGCTTCACCGCGATCTGCGCCTCGGCGTCCAGGTGCTGCAGCGAGCAGCCGCCGCACTGGCCGAAATGCCGGCACTTCGGCTCGACCCGATGCGGCGAGCGGGTGAGCAGCTCGGCCACCTCGGCCTCGTCGAAATTGCGGTGGCGCTTGCGGATGCGCAGGCGCACCTGCTCGCCGAGCAGCGCGCCGCTGACGAACACGGCCTTGCCGTCGATGCGGGCGACGCCCTTGCCATCGTGGCTGAGGTCGGTGATTTCGGCTTCGAATTCTTTCATGGGGCTCGGCGTACCGTTCCGGTCTCTTGCGACAAAACGCGCGCGCCCGGATCGGCTGACCCGGGCGCGGCAATCGGGTGGAAGGTTGCGGGCGGCCGGAAAGCCTATTTCTTCTTCCAGGCGCCTGCGGCGTCCTGATAATACCAGCCCGCATGCGCGCGCTCGATCCAGCCCTTGGCGAAGGTGGCGCGGATCTGCGGCTCCCATTCCGGGTGGTTGTTGGCCGAAGCCACCTCGCGGTAGAGCGCGTTGCGGTCGCGGTTCTCGTCCGCCACCGCGGCGTTCACCTGCGCGCGCTGGCTGAGCGGCACCTTGCCGGCGTCGCGCACGGCGACCAGGCCGTCGCCGGTGAAGCCGACCGCGCCGCTGGCGAGCAGGCTCTGCAGCACATCCTGGTAGCGTGCCTTCATGCGGCCGCGGATCGCCTCGGTGGCGGCGGTCTGGATGCGCACGTCCGGGGTCTCGGCGGCCTGTGCGGCGGGAACCAGCAGATCCAGCAGCATCGCCGACGGCTGCCGGTCCTGCTTCGGCGGCGCCGGCCGGTCGTCGCGGTTGCCGGCCGCCGGCGCCTGGCCGTCGTCGATCACCGTGCCGATGAAGCGGTCGGCGGCCTTCTGCGCCGCCGCCTCGGGAAAGTAGACGTTGATGGTCACGCAACCCACCAGCGCGACCAGCAGCGTGGTCAGCAGGACGTAGACGAACTTGCGCATGACGGGCTCCATGGGGGGAATGGGGAATCAGCGGATCTGCGGGCCGTTGCCTTCGGTGGCCGCCTTCAGGCGGCGCACCAGGGTCGGCCAGTCGACGTTCTGCTGGTGGCCGATCACCTGCAGCCGCGGCAGGCCGCTGCCCTCGACGATAGTGTAGCCGTCTCCGTCGCGTTCCAGGCCGCTCATGTGGCAGACCGAATCCTGCAGCACGCAGTTGAGGCCGATGCGCTTGTAGCCGAAGGTCTTGAACAGTTTCAGCACCGCGCCCTGCAGGCCCGCCGCCACGCCGCCGCCGCCGACCGAGGTGAGGTTGTTCACCGCGCGCTGGCTGATCCGCCCGCCGCTGCCGGCGAGCAGCTTCGCGTCGAACGCCACCGGGTTCCAGTTCACCAGGCGCAGCTTGTCGATCGAACCGTCCAGCCGCCCGGTGATGTTGCCGAAGTCGAACACGCTGGTGAGCGCCCCGAGGTCGAGCTGGCGCAGGCTCAGGTCGCCGGCCAGCACCGGGCTCGCCCCGAACGGGTCCTGCAGCGAAAGCCGGGTGATGTCGACGAAGCCGTCGAACACGTTCATCGACAGGCCGCCGGCCAGTTCGAAGCGGTTGTCCACCCAGCGCAGCGAGGGGATCGCGCCGCCGAGGGTGCCGGGGAACTGCGGCCAGCCCACCGCCTTGCTGAAGGCGGCCATGTCCACGCCGCTCAGGGTCAGCGAGGTGGCCAGCCGCTGCCCCTTGGCCGCCGCCGGGCGCCAGTCCAGGTTGCCCACGCGCAGCCGGCCGTTCAGCAGCGGCACTTCGAGCGGGCGCTGCAGGCTCAGCGTGCCGTCCCTGCTTTGCCAGCGCGACTGCGCGGCGCCGTTCGCCATCCGGTAGACCATCAGTTGCCGCCAGGCCAGCGTGGTGGCCGGCCGCGAGCCCGCGACCGACCAGTCCAGCCCGCCGCGCAGGCCGCTCATCGCGAGGCGGCCATCGCCGTCGGCGACATCCAGCCCGTCGGTGTCGAACGCGAAGGCGTGCAGGCCGTCCTCGCGCAGGTCCAGGCTGCCGCTCAGGTTGCCGGCGATGCGCATCTCGCGCAGCCCCAGCGTGGCGAGCCAGGCCTGGCCGTAGCGCTGGTAGGCGGCCGGGAAGCGGGCCTGGAAACGGTCCAGCCGCAGCCGGGAAAGCGCGCCCTTGGCGTCGAAGGCGAGCGCGCCGTCCAGTTGCAGCGCATCGGCGTCGCCGACGTGCAGCCGCCCCAGCTCGAAGCCGCCATTCCTGGCCGTGGCGCCCAGGCCCAATTGCACCGGGTGCGCCGGCAGCTTCGCGTACAGCGGGCCGAGCAGCAGCTCGCCGCCGCGCAGGACGGCGTCCAGGTCGATCCGCGCCGGCCCGCCGGTGGTGTCGATGCCGATCCGGCCCGCGCCCTTCACGCCCTGCCCGGCCAGCGTGCCGGCCGGCGTGTCGAAGCCCGCGCCGTCGAGGCTGAACTGGCCGGAGGACTGGATGCCCTTGCCGCGCACGTCCAGCGCCAGCGAGGCGTCCAGCCGGCCGCCCGTGACCCGCCCCGACCATACCGTGCCGAGCAGCCCCTGCAGCCAGCCGGCCGGCAGGTTCTGCAAGGTGATCTGCGCATGGCTGGGCTGGTCCAGCGGCATCCACGCGCTGGCCGTCGCCTTGGACTGGCCGATGGTGGCCTGCAGCGTGTTGGCGCCCTCGTCGATCACCACATCGAGCGTGGCGTCGCTCAGGGCGCCGCCCGCCGCCCCCTGCAGCTTCAGCGCTCCGCTCAGCAGCCAGCGCAGTTGCGGGTCGCGGCGCAGGTTGCCGTCCAGGGTCAGGCCGACCCGCTTCCAGCCCATCGCGGCGACCTCGGCCTTGCCCGCCTGCAGCTTCACGCGCAGGCCGCCCTCGCCGTCCTCGCCGATCTGCACGGCGACGTTCTGCAGCTTCACGCCCGGCATGCCGATCTGCCTGGCGGACAGCGCGATGTCCGCCCGCGCAGGGGCGGCCAGCAGCACGCCGAACAGGACGAGGCACGAGAGCAGATGGCTTGATATGGAACGCATGTCCCGCCATTCTGCCAAACTCGGCTGAACGACATGGATTTCGTCATGCTTGACGCGCCCGCCACCGACGGAAAGACGCCGCGATCCGGCACGCGCATCCTGCGCGTCCTGGTCGCCGACGACGACCCGGCCAGCCGCCGCTTCCTCGCCGACGGCCTGCGCAGCCTGGGCGCCGACCCGCACGCCTGCGCCGACGGCGCCGCCGCCCTCGCCCATGCGCGCAGCGACGTCTTCGACCTGCTCCTGCTCGACTGCCGCATGCCCGGCGGCGGCGCCCGGCAGATCCTCGAAGCCTTGCGCAGCGACCCGACCGCGGCCTCGTCCGACAGCGTGGCGGTGGCGACCAGCGCCGAGGTAGGCCCCGGCGACCGCCAGCAATTGCTGGCCGCCGGCTTCGGCGAGGTGCTGCAGAAGCCCTGCGACCTGCGCAGCCTGCAACGCGTGCTCGCGCTCGTGCAGGCCGGCGGCTGCGAAGCGCCCCTGCTCGACGACGACGCCGCCCTGGTGAGCACCGGCGACGCGCGCACCATGCACGCCCTGCGCGGCCTGCTGCGCGAGGAACTGGCCAGCCTCTGCGGCGAGCTGGACCGGCTCGGCGCCGACCCCGGCGGCTTCGCCGAGCGGCTGCACCGGCTGCGTTCCTCCTGCGGATTCTGCGGCGCCGCCGCACTGTCGGCGCAGGTGATCGCACTGCAGCAGCGGCTGGCCCAGGGCCAGCCGGTCGCCCCGTTGCCGGTGCAGCGCTTCCGCGAGGCGCTGCTGGCGACCCTGGACGCCCTGGAACCGTCCGACTGAGCTCAGCGGCGCGACACAGCCCCGGCCAGCACGCGCCACGCACGCAGCTCGCCGCCACCCAGGTGGAACCGGATCACCTCGCGCATCATGCCGCGCAGGGCGGCCAGGCCGGCGGCGGAAGGCTTGCGGTCCTGCGCGAACGCCAGCAGGTCGCCGCCGCGCAGTGCGCGCGCCGTGCCCGGCGCGCAGCGGACCGGGCCATGCTCGGCGCGGTAGAGGTAGTCGCCGTCCTCGTCCAGGCTCTCTCCGCTGTCGGCATCGAACGAGAGTTGCAGGCCATAGCCGAGCGCGTCCAGCAGGTCGCGCTCGAAACGGCGCAGCGTCCAGCCCAGCCCGGCCGGCATGCACAACTGCGGCAGCGTCTGCGCATAGGCTTCGTACAGCGGCGGATGCGGATCCTGCCGCCCGGTCAGCCGCACCACCAGCTCGTTGAGGTACAGCCCGGCCAGCCCGGCGTCGCCCGGCAGCCGCAACGGCAGGCCGGCGGGCTCGGCGCCCAGCAGGGTAGCCAGCTCGCCGCGCAGCATCAGGTCGATCGCCAACGGCTGGAACGGCTCCAGTTGCGCCCGCTGCAGCCGCGCCCGCTCCCGCCGCACGCCGCGCGCGACTACGCCAAGGCGGCCATGGTCGCGGGTCAGGCATTCGAGCAGCAGCGACGTCTCGCGGTAGGGCCGCGCATGCAGGACGTAGGCGGGTTGCTGCTCGATGCGCATGGGGAATCAGGAGTGAGGTGAGAGGAGTGAGGAGTGAGAGAAAAGCTGGAGAGACCGGGCACCCTCGCTCGCCGCACACCGTTCTCTCACTCCTCACTCCTTATCTCTCACTCCTAATCCGTATAGCCGAACTTCTTCAGCATCGTCTCGTCATCCACCCAGCCCTCGCGCACCTTCACCCACAGCTTGAGGAAGACCTTGCGCTCGAACATGCGCTCCATGTTGCGCCGGGCGCCGCTGCCGACCGCCTTGAGCTGGGCGCCGCCGGCGCCGATCACGATCGCCTTCTGGCCTTCGCGCTCCACCCAGATCACCGCATGCACCTCGGCGACGCCGTCCGGGCGGTCGCTGAACTGCTCGATCTCCACCGTGGTGGCGTACGGCAGCTCCTGGTCGAGCCGCAGCATCAACTGCTCGCGCACCATCTCGGCGGCCAGGAAACGCTCGCTGCGGTCGGTGACCTCGTCCTCGCCGTAGACCGGCGGCCGCACCGGCAGGCGCGCGAGGATGCCCGCCTCCAGCTCCTTCAGCCCCTTCTGCTTGAGCGCGCTGACGTAATGCACCTCGTCGAAGCTGTGCCGGGTCATCAGCTCGGCCACGAAGGGCAGCATCGCGCCCTTGTCCTTGGCCAGGTCGACCTTGTTGATCGCCAGCAGCCGCGGCGTCTTCTGCTCGACCAGCGCCGCGTACAGCGCCTCGTCCTCGTCGGTCCAGCGACCGGCCTCGATCACCTGCACCACCAGGTCGACGTCACTGATCGCCGAGCGCGCGGCGCGGTTGAGGCTGCGGTTCATCGCGCGCTTGGCGCCGCGATGCAGGCCGGGCGTGTCCACGTACATGATCTGGCCGGCCTCGCTGGTGCTGATGCCCAGGATGCGGTGGCGCGTGGTCTGCGGACGCGGGCTGACGATGGACAGCCGGAAGCCGATCAGCGCGTTGAGCAGGGTCGACTTGCCGACGTTCGGCCGCCCGGCCAGCGCGACCAGGCCGCAGCGGAAATCCGGATGCGGCAGTTCATCGGGCTGCATGCCGGTGCCTGCGGCGGCGTCCAGTTCGTCGTTCATGGTTTCGATAGCTCTTGGTTTCGGATGACAAGCATGGCGCCGCCGGCCCGCGGATGCCAGCCGTGCGTGCGACGCGAAAACGGTACGGGGCGGAACTCAGGGCTGGCCGGCCTGCTCCAGCAGGTGGCCGAGCACGATCTCGGCCGCGTCCTGCTCGGCCGCGCGGCGGCTCGGGCCGCTGGCGTCCGCGCTGATCGCCGCCGGTTCGGCGATCGTGCAACTGACGTCGAAGGTCTTGGCGTGGTCCTCGCCGCGGCTGTCCTTCAGCACGTACGCCGGCAGCGGCAGGCCGCGCCCTTGCAGCCATTCCTGCAGGCGGGTCTTGGCGTCCTTGGAGGACTTCGGCAGCGCGTCGATGCGCGGCCGGAACAGTCCCCGCACCACCTCGCGGCAGGCGGCGAAGCCCGCATCCAGGTAGACCGCGGCGATCATCGCCTCGAAAGCGTCGGCGAGGATCGAATCGCGCCGGAATCCGCCGCTCTTCAGCTCGCCCGGCCCCAGCTTCAGCTCGTCGCCCAACTCCAGCTCGCGGGCGACCACCGCCAGCGCCTGGCCGTTGACCAGTTGCGCGCGCAGGCGCGACAGCTCGCCCTCGCTGGCCTTGGGGTGCGCCTCGTAAAGCATCTCGGCGACGATGGCGCCAAGCAGCGCGTCGCCGAGGAATTCCATCCGCTCGTTGTTCGGCTTGCCGATGCTGCGATGGGTCAGCGCGAGCTGCGCCAGCACCGGATCGTTGAAGCGGTAGTCCAGCTTCAAGGCTTACTGGCCCACGTTGCCCTGCAACTGCACGCTCTTCTCGAAGTGCAGCAGGAACGAGATGTTGTACATGAACGGGATCACCTTGTCGTATTCCACGTGGAGCTGGGCGCTGTTGTTGGCGCGCACCAGGGTGATGTCCTTCGGCTTGATGGTCGAGTCGTCCACGTACTGGAAGCCCATCTTGAACATCAGGTCACGCCGGATGTCGTCCAGCGTCTTGCCCTCGGTGCCGCTGCTGGCGATCTGGGTCATCGCCTTGCTCACGCCCATGTACTCCGAATAGGCCGGCACCAGCTTCATCGCCATGTAGCCGAAAAAGCCCAACACGATCAGCACGATCAGAAACCCGATCAGGGTGATGCCCGACTGCTTCGCTTTCATAGTCCCCTCGCCATGCCGCTGCGCGGCGTCCCCTGGATGATGTAAGACAAGCCACCGACCGCCACCCGGCGCCGGCCGCACGAGCTGCGGATTCTCCCGCGCCGGCCCGCAGCGGTCACCGGCGCAGAATCGACGCCCGTCACGCTTTCGTCAATGGATGACCGTGCCCATCCGCGAAAGGTCGAACCAGCCCGCATCCGTGCCCCGCCAGCTCAGCCAGATCAGGAACGCCTTGCCGGCCAGGTTCTGCTCCGGCATGCAGCCCCACCAGCGGCTGTCGGTGCTGTTGTAGCGGTTGTCGCCCATCACGATGTAGCAACCCTGCGGCACCACCGACGGGACCTTGTCGTTCGGGATCGCGTTGGGGGTGGTGTAGGCCGGCATCCGCGCGATCAGGTGGTTGACCTTGCCCAGGTGCTCGGTCCACACGGTGGCGCCGTAATCGAGCATCACCCGCGACTCGTCGCGCTTCGGATTGCCCTGGTACGGGCCGGCCTCGTCCGCCTGAACCGGCTGGCCGTTGATCAGGAGCTGGTCGCCGTGCGACTCGATGCGGTCGCCCGGCAGGCCGATCACGCGCTTGATCCAGTTCTGGTTCGGCACCGGCGCATGCGGGTCCGCGCAGCTCTGGTCGCCGCTGCGTACCAGCTTGCCGCTGCCGTCGTCGCACAGGTAGCCGGGGAAGCGGAACACCACCACGTCGCCGCGCTTAGGCTCGCCCAGGCTGACGAACTTGTTGTTGAACGCCGGCATGCGCAGCCCGTAGGCGAACTTGTTGACCAGGATGAAGTCGCCCACGTCCAGGGTCGGCATCATCGAGCCGGACGGGATGCGGAAGGGTTCGGCCACGAACGAGCGCAGCAACAGCACCACCAGCACCACCGGGAACAGCGAGCGCGCCCAGTCCACCGGCACCGGATCGCGGTATTCCGCGCCCGCGGCATCCAGGCGCGCCTTGCGCTTCTTGTACAGGAACAGGCGGTCCAGTCCCCACACCACACCGAACACCACGGTGAGGCCGAGCAGAATCGCCGAGAAATCGAATTCCATGCCTTGACTCCAGGTTTCCAGGTGGATCATCGCTGATCGCGTTTATTTGTCCACTTTCAGTACGGCCAGGAAAGCTTCCTGCGGAATCTCGACGCGGCCGACCTGCTTCATCCGCTTCTTGCCTTCCTTCTGCTTCTCCAGCAGCTTTTTCTTGCGGCTGACGTCGCCGCCGTAGCACTTGGCCAGCACGTTCTTGCGCAGGGCCTTCACGGTGGAGCGCGCGATGATCTGCGCGCCGATCGCCGCCTGGATCGCCACATCGAACTGCTGGCGCGGGATCAGGTCCTTCATCCGCTCGACCAGGTCGCGGCCGCGGCGGTCGGCGTGGCTGCGGTGCACGATCAGCGAGAGCGCGTCGACGCGGTCGCCGTTGATCAGCACGTCCACGCGCACGAACGGGCCGGCGTCGAAGCGGTCGAAGTGGTAGTCCATCGAGGCGTAGCCGCGCGAGACCGACTTCAGGCGGTCGAAGAAGTCCAGCACCACCTCGGCCAGCGGCAGCTCGTAGCTGATCTGCACCTGGGTCGCCAGGTACTGGATCGAGCGCTGCACGCCGCGCTTCTCCTCGCACAGGGTGATCACGTTGCCGATGTAGTCCGGCGGCGTGAGGATGTTGGCGACGATGATCGGCTCGCGGATCTCCTGCACCTGCGGCGACGGCGGCAGCTTGGCCGGGTTGTCCAGCGACATCGTCGAGCCGTCGCTCTTGAGGATCTCGTAGACCACGGTGGGCGCGGTGGTGATTAGGTCCAGATCGTATTCGCGCTCCAGCCGCTCCTGCACGATCTCCATGTGCAGCATGCCGAGGAAGCCGCAGCGGAAGCCGAAGCCCATCGCCTCGGAGGACTCCGGCTCGAAGAACAGCGCCGCGTCGTTCAGGCGCAGCTTGTCCAGCGCCTCGCGCATCGCCGGGTAGTCGTCGGCGGCCACCGGGAACAGCCCGGCGAACACGCGCGGCTGCATGGTCTGGAAACCGGGCAGCGGCTTCTCGGCCGGCTTGCCGGCCTGGGTCAGGGTGTCGCCCACCGGCGCGCCGTGCACGTCCTTGATCGAGGCGTTGATCCAGCCCACCTCGCCCGCGCTGAGCTTGTCCAGCTTCTTGCGCTTGGGCGTGAACACGCCGACGTCGTCCACCTCGTGCACGCGGCCGGTGGACATCACCAGCAGTTTGTCGCCCGGCTTGATCTCGCCCTGCATGATGCGCACCAGCGACACCACGCCCAGGTAATTGTCGAACCACGAGTCGATGATCAGGGCCTGCAGCCGGTCGGTGTCGCGCGGCTTCGGCGGCGGGATGCGCGCGACGATCGCCTCGAGCACCTCGACCACGTTGAGGCCGGTCTTGGCGCTGACCGCCACCGCATCGGTGGCATCCACGCCGATCACCGCCTCGATCTCGCCCTTCACCTTCTCGACGTCGGCGGTGGGCAGGTCGATCTTGTTGATCACCGGCACCACTTCCAGGCCCTGCTCCACCGCGGTGTAGCAGTTGGCGACCGACTGTGCCTCGACACCCTGGGCGGCATCCACCACCAGCAGCGCGCCCTCGCAAGCGGCCAGCGAGCGGCTGACCTCGTAGGAGAAGTCGACATGGCCGGGGGTGTCGATGAAGTTGAGCTGGTAGGTCTTGCCGTCGCGCGCCTTGTACGGCAGCGACACCGACTGCGCCTTGATGGTGATGCCGCGCTCGCGCTCGATCGGATTGGAGTCGAGCACCTGCGCTTCCATCTCGCGGTCGGCCAGGCCTCCGCAGATCTGGATGATGCGGTCGGCGAGCGTCGACTTGCCGTGGTCGATGTGGGCGATGATGGAGAAGTTGCGGATCAGTTCCATGGAGCACGCTGTCGGCTTTCACCGCCCGGCGCCGTGGCGCGGGCGGCGCGTCGCCGGGATGGCGACGCGAACCCGGCATTATCGCATGGAAACGGGGCGCGGCCGCCGGCCGCGCGATCGGAAACGGACGGAGGCCGGCGGGCCAGGCGGACCGCCGGCCCGGGCCTCACTTGTCGGACGGCACCGTCAGGCCGATGAACTGGCTCTGGTCGCCACGCTTCACCAGCAGCAGCACCGTGTCGCCGGCCTTGACGCCCTGGGTGGCGGTACGGAACGCCGCCGCGCTGCCGACCTTCTGCTGGTTCACCATCAGCACGATGTCCCCCGGCTGCAGGCCGGCCTGCGCGGCCACCGGGCCGGTGACGTCGCCCACCAGCACGCCCTCTCCAGCCTTCAGGCCGGCCTGCCGCCGGGCGTCGGCGTCGAGATCCTCCACCGACAGGCCCAGGGCGGCCGAGCCCGTCCGCGCCGCCGGCTGCTGCGCCGAAGCCAGGGAGCCGCTTGCGTCCTTGTCGCGCGGCGCGGCACCCACGGTCACCTCGACCGTCTGCTTCTTGCCGTGCCGGAGGATCTCCACGGGCACGCGCGTGCCCGGCTTGGTCAGGCCGACCAGCGGCGGCAGGTCCGGGCCCATGCTGATGGACTGCCCGTTGTAGCCGACGATGATGTCGCCCGGCTGCAGGCCCGCCTTCTCGGCCGCGCTGCCGGCGACCACGTCGGACACGATCGCGCCGTTGCTGTTGGGCAGCTTCAGCGCCTTGACCACGTCGTCGGTGAGCGGCCCCACCAGCACGCCGAGCTGGCCGCGCGTGACGAAACCCTTGTCCTTGATCTGCTGCACCGCGCTCATCGCCACGTCGATCGGGATCGAGAACGCCACGCCGAGGTAGCCGCCGGTGTTGGAATAGATCTGCGAGTTGATGCCGACCACCCGCCCCTGCAGGTCGAACAGCGGGCCGCCGGAATTGCCGCGGTTGATCGGCACGTCGGTCTGGATGAACGAGGTATAGGGCTGGTCGCGGTTGCCGAGGTTGCGGCCCACTGCGCTGACGATGCCCTGGGTCACGGTGTAGTCGAAGCCGAACGGCGAGCCGATCGCCAGCACCCACTGGCCCGGCTTGAGCGTGCGCGAGTCGCCGATGCTCACCGCCGGCAGGTTGCCGCCGGCATCCACCTTGAGCAGGGCGATGTCGTACTGCGGGTCGGTGCCGACCACCTTGGCGGTCAGGGTGCGGCGGTCCTGCAGGCGCACGGTGACCTCGTCGGCGTCGTCCACCACGTGGTTGTTGGTGAGGATGTAGCCGTCGCTGGAAAGGATGAAGCCGGAGCCCAGCGAGGTGCGCTCCTGCTCTTCCGGCGAAGGCATCATCGGCATGCCGAAGAAACGGCGCAGGATCTCCGCCTGGTCGTCCGGGATGCCCCGCGGCCCGGCCGCCGGGCCGCCGCGGCGGGCGCGCTTGCCGTTGTACTTCGCCTCCACGTGCACGACCGCGGGCGCGTTCTTCTGCACGATGCCGGTGAAATCCGGCAGCGCCTGGGCGGACGGCGCGGCGGGCGGCGCCGTCTGCGCCTGCACGCCGGCCGAGGCCGCCAGCGCCACCGCGACGGAGCAGGCCAGCATGCGCAGATTCGGTCGATTCATGGATTTCCTCCTTGGGCACGAGAGTCTTGGGTACGAGAGTGACGCACACGCCGGCACGCGGCCCGGAGCCGGGCCGGCGCAGACGGTTTCATGGGGGAACGGCCACCGCGGCGATCACACGCGGCGCCGCATCACTGTGCGCTGGCGGCGGCCTGGCGCGAAACGGGCCGCACGGCCGCGGGACGCGGGTCGACCAGCAGCAGGTAGGCGCCGTCGCGGTTGAGCTCGTGCGCGCGTTGCAGCCGGTACGGCGAAAGCTGGTTCGCGTACGGCAGGGACATGTCGCCGTACGCATCGCCCAGCGTCGCCGAGGCCCGCTGGCTGTACTGCGATACCGAGCTGGCGCTCAGCCACGGCGGCACCGCCGCGGGCGTGGCCGGCTGCTGCGCATGCGCGGCGCCCTCGGCCAGCGAGGTGTCCATGCCGGTCGTGCCGCCGGCCGCCACGGCGCGCCCGCGGTCGTTGCCGCCGGGCTGGGCCAGCATCAGGGCCGCGGCCGCCACGCTGGCGGCGATCGCCCCGCCGGCGGACCAGCGCAGCCAGTGCGAACGGCGTGCCGCCGGGCGCTGTTCCTGCCCGATGGCCTGCATGACGCGCTCGGCAAACCCCTCCGCGGCCAGCGGCGGCAGTTGCCGGCGCAGGCCGTCGCGCGCGACGTGATAGCGGGACCATGCCTCGCACAGGCCGGCGTCGTGCTCGAAGCGGCGCAGCAGGAAGCGCAGCTCCTCCTTCGACAGGGCGCCGTCCATGCCGGCGGAAAGGTGTTCACGATGGGCTTCAGTCATGTCCGGTCCTCGCGGCTTCACAACAGCGGCCGCAGTTTCTGGTCGATCGCCTCGCGTGCACGGAAGATGCGCGAGCGCACCGTGCCGATGGGGCATTGCATCACCTCGGCGATTTCCTCGTAGCTGAGGCCATCCACCTCGCGCAGCGTGATGGCCGTCCGCAGCTCCTCGGGCAGGGCTTGGACAGTATCGAACACGGTTCGTTCAATTTCCTGCCGCATCAGCTCGCGCTCCGGGGTCGCGCTTTCCTGCATGCGTTCGGCACCGGCCGCGAAAACCGCGTCGTCGGCCGCGATGTCGTCGTTCGGCGGGCGCCGGCCCATCGCCACCAGGTGGTTCTTGGCCGTGTTCACGGCGATCTTGTACAGCCAGGTGTAGAAGGCGCTGTCGCCGCGGAACGAGCCGATCGCCCGCCAGGCCCGCACGAACGCCTCCTGCGCGATGTCCTCGCATTCGGCGTAGTTCTTCACGTAGCGGGACACCAGCCCGATCACCTTGTGCTGGTACTTGCGCACCAGCAGGTCGAAGGCCCGCTTGTCGCCGTTTTGGACGCGCTCGACCAGCGCGCCATCCAGTTCGTTCTCGCCCATCCGGGCCGTCTCCCTCATCGCTGCCGCCACTGCTTCGGAGCCCCCGCCGGATGTGAACAGGCTGAGACAGGGTTTGCGCGCCCAAGTTCAGTCCGCACGCGGAAGGCCGGGTCTCGCCTCCCCCGCGTCGTGCGCCCGCGGAGCCGCAGGCGGTTCCGCGCGGCGCGCTCAGGCCATGGTAATGGGGGCCGGCCGGTCCGCGCTCAAGCCGGCGATGCCGGGCTGGGCGAACAGGCGCTGGCGCTCGGCCAGCAGCTTGCCGAAGCTCAGCGGCGTCAGCGGGCGGCTGAACAGGTAGCCCTGCAACTCGTCGCACTGGTTCGCACGCAGGAACTGCAGGTGCTGCTCGATCTCCACTCCCTCGGCCACCACGCCGCGCTTGAGACGGTGCGCCATCTCGATGGTGGCGCGCACGATCGCCTCGTCGTCCGGGTCGATGCCGATGTTGCGCACGAAGCTCTGGTCGATCTTGATGCGGTCGGCCGGCAGTTTGCGCAGGTAGTCGAGCGAGGCCGCTCCGGTGCCGAAGTCGTCGATCGCGATGCGGCAGCCGAGGCGGTGCAGGCCGTGCAGGTTCTCCACCAGGTTAGGCACGTCCTTGATGCTGATGCTCTCGGTGACCTCCATCTCCAGCAGGCCCGGGTCCAGCCCGGTATCGCGCAGCACCGTCGCCACCGTGTTCAGCAGGTCGGCCTCCATCAACTGCATCGCGGACAGGTTGACGCCCAGGCGCAGGCGCAGGCCGTACTCGCTTTCCCACGCCTGCGCCTGCCGGCAGGCGGTGCGCAGCACCCATTCGCCGATCGACACGATCAGCCCGGTCTCCTCGGCCAGCGGGATGAACACGCCCGGGCTGATCGGGCCCAGCTCCGGATGCTCCCAGCGCACCAGCGCCTCCATGCCGACGATGTCCTCGGTGCCGGCGTCCACCTGCGGCTGGTAGACCACGCGCAGTTCGCCGTTGCGTTCGGCATGGCGCAGCCGCGAGCGCAGCGCCACGTCCTGCTGCTGGGCATGCTCGGGGCTCATCTCGTAGATCTGGAAATTGTTGCGGCCCGAGTGCTTGGCCGCGTACATCGCCTCGTCGGCGTGCTTGAGCAGGGTCTCCGCGTCGGGCGCGTCGTCGGGGAAGAAGCTCACGCCGATCGAGGCGGTGACCTGCAGCGTCTTGCCGCCCTCGATCGCCAGCGGCGCCTCCATCACCTTCACGATCTTCTCCACCACGCGCAGCACGTCCTCGTTCTTCACGATGTGGCGCAGCACCACGGTGAACTCGTCGCCGGCGTAGCGCGCCACCGTGTCCGAGGCGCGGATGCTGCCGCACAGGCGCTCGGTGACGGACTTCAGGACGTGGTCGCCGGTCGCGTGGCCGTAGCTGTCGTTGATGTGCTTGAAGCGGTCCAGGTCGACGAACAGCACTGCGAAGCACTCGCCGGTGCGGTGGGCCTCGCGGATGATGGTGTCGAGGCGGTCGTTGAACAGCAGCCGGTTCGGCAGGCCGGTCAGCGCGTCGAGCAGCCCCTCCGCCCGGCCTTGCTCGCGGGTGCGGCGCAGTTCCAGCGTGTGCGCGAACCGCGCCGCTGCGCAGCGCAGCACCGGCTCGATGATCTCCATGTCGCCCAGCGCCGCGCGGCGGCCGGCCAGCAGGGCGCCCAGCACCGTGCGCCGCTCGTCGAACAGCGGCAGGCCGGCGAAACCGACCAGGCCGAGCTGCTCCAGCAGCGGATCGACCGCGGCCAGGCGCTGGGCATCGCCCGGGTGCAGCATGGTCTTGCCGTCCAGCACGCGGCGCAGCGAGCTCTGCTGCGCCGGCAGCAGGGCCGGCGGCTCGTCGCCGCGCCACAACTGCAGCAGCAGGGTCGGCGCGCCGCTTTCTTCCGGGCGGGCCGACCACAGGGCCAGGTAGTCGAGGCCCAGCTCGTCCAGCAGCAGGCGGGCCGCCAGGCGATGCGTGTCCATTCCGCCGGCCGCGGCGAAGATGCGCGACAGCAGGGCCAGCGCGGCTTCCGCCCGCATGTCGGCGCGGTCGCTGCGGAACAGCAGGGCCACCGCGTCGCGGCCGGCGTGGCGGACCCGCCGGGCGCTGGCCTGGCCGGTGTCGGCATCCTGGCGGCTGCGCCGCTGGCAGGCATGCCAGCGGCGGTCGGCCTGTTCGAGCACCTGCTCGATGGCGATGCCTTCGAAGCGCAGCACCTCGTGCAGCGGCAGGCGCAGCAGGGCGCCGGCGTCCAGGTGGCTGTGCCGCGCCACCGCCGGGCTCAGCTCGAGCAGGCGCTCGCTGTGCGGGTCGACGATCAGCCATTCGCTGTCGTCTTCCTCGAAGGCGAAGCGGTAATGGTCCGCCATGGCGGGAACGGGCAGCGCGGGCTGCCCCCTCAGCCCGCGCCAGCGCGCGACCAGCTCGTTGCCGATCTGCGCCGCGTGCAGCCAGTCCGAGACGTCGCCCGGCAACTGCCCCGGCTTGACCGCGGCGCCGTCGGCCAGCACGGCGATCAGCGGGGCCTCGGCGCAGGCCGGGATACGGCGCAACTGCTCGCAGCCGTCCCGCGCCTCGGCCTCGTCGCCGCCGAACGCCATCACCACCAGGCTCAGCGGCGTGCGACCGTCCAGCAGGATCGCCGCATGCGACAGGCCGCGCGCCGTATGGATGGTGTCCTGCCCCTCGCGGTCGAGCGTGTCGAACAGGGTCCGCCGCAGATCCCGCTGCGGGGCGACGATCAGGATGCCGGCTGTCATGCGCGCCTCCGGCTCAGGTGACCCAGCGCCCGTCGCGCAGGCGCGGCCGCTGCGGCGCGCTGGCCGGGCCCTGCAGGTGCAGCGCGAGTTCTCCCAGGTGTTCGACCAGCGCCGCCGGCGGATCGAGCAGGACCACCCGGCGCAGGTGCCCGGTGGTCGGGCGCGCGAGCTGGCGCAGCAGGGTGTGGTCCATCGCCGACAGCGGCAATTCCAGCCCGAGCAGCAGGTAGACGCCGAAATGCATGCTCTGCTGCATGTAGCGCAGCGCGCTGCCCAGCCGCTGGCAGCCCGGGACGCGGGCATGCGCCTCGCGCAGGTTGCCCAGGCCGCTGTCAGGCTGCCACAGGTAGATCGCCTGGCCGCTGTGCCGGGCGATGGCGCGGAAATTCGCGATCAGCGACTGGCTGTCGCCGCTCTCGAGCACGACCAGGCCGGCAGGCGCGGCGAGGATGCGATCGAGGATCTCGGTGCCCGCCTGGGGCGGAGCGGAGGCCATGAGGGAAGTCATCGGCGGCTACGTTTGCGCACTCCCGGGCGAATCGCAATAGTCACGGTTCACGTGCCGGGACATTCGCCGCGATGACGTAACTGCGACAGTCCGTGGCTCGCATTCGCCGCGGCGGAGCGGTATGTTCAGCCTCCCTCTCTCATGCCCGACATCCCATGTTCGAAGGACTGCGCTTCAACCACTGGAAGACGAGCGTGGACGACAGCGGCATCGTCACCCTTGCACTCGATCGCGCCGGCAGCGGCGTCAATGCGATCTCGCGCGCCGTGCTGGACGAACTGGGCCAGATCGTGGAGCGCCTGGCGATCGAGAAGCCCGCCGGCGTGATCGTGCATTCGGCCAAGCCATCCGGTTTCGCGGTCGGCGCCGACATCAAGGAATTCGTCGGCTACGCCAGCCAGGGCACCGTGCTGGAAAACATCGAGAACGGCCAGCGCGTCTACGAGGCGCTGGCCCGGCTGCCCTGCCCCACGGTCGCCGCCGTGCACGGCGCGTGCATGGGGGGCGGCACCGAGCTGGCCCTGGCTTGCCGCCAGCGCATCGCCGTGGACGACGACAAGACCCGGATCGGGCTGCCCGAGGTGATGCTCGGCATCCATCCAGGCTGGGGTGGCACGGCGCGGCTGCCGCGCCTGATCGGCGCCACCGACGCCTTGCCGGTGATGCTCACCGGCAAGGCGCTGTCGGCCAAACGGGCCCTGGCCCTAGGCGTGGTCGACCGGCTGGCGCGGCCGGAGGAATTGCTGGCCGAGGCGCGCGTGCTGCTGCGCCGCCCGCAGCCCCGCCCGCTGGCCCAGCGCGCCAAGGCCTGGGCGACCAACCTGTGGCCGGTGCGCCAGTTGCTGGCGCCGACGGTGGTCAAGCAGACCGCCGCCAAGGTGCGCAAGGAACACTACCCGGCGCCGTTCGCGCTGATCGACGTGTGGAGGCGTGGCGGCCCGAGCATCCAGCAGCGCCTGAAGCTCGAAGCGCGCTCGGTGGCGAAGCTGGCGCAGACGCCGACCGCGCACAACCTGATCCGCGTGTTCCTGCTGCAGGAGCGCCTGAAGGGCCAGGGCAGCGGGGTCGAGCACGGCATCGAGCACGTGCACGTGGTCGGCGCCGGCGTGATGGGCGGCGACATCGCCGCCTGGACCGCGCTCAAGGGCTTCCAGGTGACCCTGCAGGACCGCGAGATGAAGTACGTCCAGCCGGCGCTGGACCGCGCGCGGCAGCTCTACGAAAAGAAGCTGAAGGCGCCGGACAAGGTCGACGCGGCCATGGCCCGGCTGCGCGCCGACATCGAGGGCCAGGGCGTGGCCAAGGCGGACCTGGCGATCGAGGCGATCTACGAGAACGCCGAGGCCAAGGAGCAGCTCTACGCGAAGATCGAGCCGCAGTTCCAGGCCGACGAGATCCTCGCCAGCAACACGTCCAGCATCGCGCTGGACGAGCTGCGCAAGGGGCTGCAGGCGCCGCAGCGCTTCCTCGGCCTGCATTTCTTCAACCCCGTCGCCCAGATGCCGCTGGTCGAGGTGGTGCGCCACGACCGCCTCGATCCGGCCATCGAGAAGCGTGCGCTGGCGTTCTGCAAGGCGATCGGCAAGCTGCCGGTGGCCGTCAAGGGCACGCCGGGCTTCCTGGTCAACCGCATCCTGATGCCTTATCTGCTCGAGGCCCTGCGCCTGTACGGCGAAGGCGTGCCGGGGCCGGTACTGGACCGCGAGGCGAAGAAATTCGGCATGCCGATGGGCCCGATCGAGCTGGCCGACACCGTCGGCCTCGACGTATGCGCCTCGGTCGGCAAGGAGCTGGCCCCGTTCCTGGGCCTGGAGCTTCCGCCGGGGCTGGAAGTCCAGGAAGGCAAGCGCGGCAAGAAGGACGGCCAGGGGCTCTACGTGTGGGAGGACGGCAAGCCGCGCAAGCCCGAGGTCGATCCGGACTACGCCGCCTCGCCGGACCTGCAGGACCGCATGATCCTGCCGATGGTGAACGAGGCCGTGGCCTGCCTCGCCGACGGCGTGATAGACGACGCCGACCTGCTCGACGCCGGGGTGATCTTCGGCACCGGCTTCGCGCCGTTCCGCGGCGGCCCGATCCAATATGTGCGCAGCGAGGGCGCCGACGCCTTGATGGAGCGCCTGACCAGGCTCGCCGAACGCTACGGCGAACGCTTCACGCCCAAGCACGGCTGGGACGCGCCGGCGCTTCGGACGCCCCCCGCCACAGGCAACGCTTCGACCTGAAGCCGTCTTGCAGCGGCGACGGCGCGCGAAACCCGACCGGTCGCGTGCCGCCTGCGGCCTCAGGAAGAAAGCTGCCGCCTCGCCAGGAACGCCAACCGCGCACTTCGATACCGATCCGGCGTCGGCGGCCTCACCACATCAGGTCGTCGGGGACGCCATCGTCGGCGACATCCACCGCACCCGGGTCGACCAGCAGGGCCAGTTGGTGGGGATCGATCGCGCGCACCTGCTCGGCGACGTCCCGGCCGACCAGCAGGTAACGCCCGCCCTGCTGCACGACCCCGATCTGCCCCGCATTGATCGCCGCCAGTTGCGCGGCATCGACGTGGACGCGCCGGATCTTGCCTGCGTATTCGAAATGCCGCACCTGCTCGCCGTCGGCCTTGTTGAGCGCCCGGCCCTGCAGCAATTGCTGGATCTTCTGCTTCTGCTCGCGCTTCAGGCGCGCCTTCTCGGCAGCCTCCTGCTCGGCGCGCTTGCGTTCGGCGGCCTCGGCCTGCGCGCGGATCGCATAGGCCTTGGCCAGGTCGATCTCTTCCTGCGAACGCGGCGGCCGCGCGCCCTTCGGCTTGCCGCCGGCTGGCGCCTTGCCCTGGCGAAAAGCCTGCCTGCCGCCCGGCGGCGAGGCCGGGCGCTGTTCTTCGCGGACCTGTTTGACGATGCCGCTCTTGAGGAGCTGATCGCGCAGGGAATCGGCCATGTTCTTGTCCGTTCGTCGTTTCAGTAATGCGGCGGCGGCGGTTCGTCGTGCGCATCGTGCCCTTGCGACGCACGCATCGAGGACAGCTCGTTGCGCAGGTCGCGCAGCGTCCGCTCCAGCACCTCGATGCGCAGCGACTGCTCCGCATCCGCGGTCGCCAGCGCGTTCACCGTGTCGTCGAGGAAGGTGAGCCGTACTTCCAGCTCGTTCAGGCGTTGCTCCAGGGTATCGCCGGACATGTTCAGGACCTCAGCGAACGCCCGCGGCCGATGCCGTAGTAGGCCAGCCCGGCCTCCTCGACCGCCGCCGGCTCGTACAGGTTGCGGCCGTCGAAGATCGCCGGCTCCTTCAGCGCCGCGCGGATGCGCGCGAAGTCGGGGCTGCGGAACGCCTTCCATTCGGTGACGATCGCCAGCACGTCGGCCCCTTCCAGCGCCTCGTACGCATGCTCGCACAGCACCAGGTCCGCCCGCTCGCCGTAGATCCGCCGGGTCTCCTCGCGCGCCTCCGGGTCGAACGCGCGCACCTTCGCGCCGGCCGCCCACAGCGCCTCCATCAGGCGGCGGCTGGACGCCTCGCGCATGTCGTCGGTGTTCGGCTTGAACGCCAGCCCCCACAGCGCGACGGTACGGCCCTTCAGTTCGCCGCCGAAGTGGCGCGCGATCAGCTCGTACAGCTTGGTCTTCTGGTCGTGGTTCACCGCCTCGACCGCGCCGAGCAGGCGCGCCTCGTAGCCGACGCTGCGCGCGGTGCGCTCCAGCGCCTGCACGTCCTTGGGGAAGCACGAGCCGCCGTAGCCGGCGCCGGGGTAGATGAAGTGGTAGCCGATGCGCGGGTCCGAGCCGATGCCCTGGCGCACCAGTTCCACGTCCGCACCCACCCGCTCGGCGATGTTGGCGATCTCGTTCATGAAGCTGATCTTGGTCGCCAGCATCGCGTTGGCGGCGTACTTGGTCAGCTCGGCCGAGCGCTCGTCCATCACCACCGTGCGCTCGTGGTTGCGGTTGAACGGCGCATACAGCTTGCGCAGCAGGCCGACCGCCCGCTCGCTGGAGCTGCCGATGACGATGCGGTCCGGGCGCAGGCAGTCCTCCACCGCGTCGCCTTCCTTCAGGAACTCGGGGTTGGACACCACGTCGAACCCGATCGCCGCGCCGCGCGCGGCCAGCTCGGCGGCGATCGCCTCGCGCACCCGGTCGGCGGTGCCCACCGGCACGGTCGACTTGTTCACCACCACGGTATAGCGGTCCAGGTGCTGGCCGATGGTCTTGGCCACCGCCAGCACGTACTTCAGGTCGGCACTGCCGTCCTCGTCCGGCGGCGTGCCCACGGCGATGAATACCACCTCGCCGTGGGCGATGGCCGGCGTCGCCTCGGTGGTGAAATCCAGTTGGCCGGCGGCATGGTTGCGCCGCACGATCGGCTCCAGCCCTGGCTCGTAGATCGGCATCTCGCCGCGCTTCAGGCGCTCGACCTTGCCCGCCTCCACGTCCACGCACACCACGTGGTTGCCCATCTCCGACAGGCAGGCGCCGGTGACCAGGCCCACGTAGCCGGTGCCGAAAATGGTGACCTTCATGTCGCGTCAGTTCCCATCGAAACAACCGCGGATTCTAGCAGGCGCCTCCCTGCCCGGGCACCGCTCGCCGCCACAAAGCAAGAGGGCGCGAATCGCTTCGCGCCCTCTGCCGTACCCGACCGCTTGCGGCGAAAGCTTACTTGCCGCCCTGCGGAGCGCCCTGGCCGGCCGGCGTCGGGCCGGTCTTCACCAGGGTCACGTCGAAGATGATCGTGGCGTTCGGCGGGAAGCCGTTCTGCGGCTGCGCGCCGTAGGCCAGGTTCGACGGGATGAACAGCTTGTAGTGGCCGCCGGTCTGCATCAGCATCAGGCCTTCGCGGAAGCCCGGGATCACGCCGGAGAGCGGGATCGAAGCCGGACCGCCACCTTCATGGTCGGCCGAGGCGTCGAACTTCTCGCCGTTGACGAAGGTGCCGGTGTAGTTGACCTGCACGGTGTCGTTCGCACCCGGACGCGGGCCAGTGCCCTGGCTGATCACCTGGTACTGCAGGCCCGAGGCGGTGGTCTTCACGCCCGGCGCCGACTTGTTCTTGGCGATGAAGGCGTCGCCCTCGCTCTTGTTCTGCGCGGCGACCTTGGTGTACTCGGCCTTGGCCTTGGCCTGCAGGTTGGCGACGAAGGCGTCGCGGACGGTCTTGGCCTCGGCCTCGGTCATGGTCGGCTTCTGGCCCGACAGCGCCGACTGCACGGCACGGGCCACGGTTGCCGGATCGATCTCCGCGCGCACCAGCGGCGGCAGCTGGCTGGCCATGTCCCAGCCGACCACGTAGCTGGCCTTGGTCTTGTCGACCCCGGCAGGGGCGGCGGAAGACTTGGCGGCCTGGGCATAGGCGCCGGCGGACATGCCCAGCGCAACGGCCAACGAAGCCGCCGTCAGCGTGGGACGCAGAAAATGCTTCATTCGAAAACTCCCTCGTGTATGAAATGCCGGCATGCCGGCCGCGCCCTCCCCGATGGAGGCAGGCCTAGCATTGTGCGGCGCCTTTGGTGGTCTTGGCAACGACACGGACGCTCCGACCCGCAATCCCCGTAAAGGTTCACTTCGCCAACCCGCGACCAGGTCACGGTTGCGTCAATCCGGCTTGTCCGGCGGGGCCAGCGGCTTGTCCAGGGTCTCCTTCAGGGCCGCCTGGAAGCGGGCGTGCATACGCACCAGGCCGCGCCACAGCACCACCGCGGCCACCACGCCGGCCACGCCGAGCGAGATCGCGACCCCGCGCGGCGGCAGGATCGCCGAACCGAGCGCGCCGACCAGCACCGCCAGCAGCAGCAGGGTCGCCAGCGGGATCAGGCGCGCCAGCACGCTGCGGATCGCATGCGTATAGGACCCGGCGAAGCGTTCGCGGATGCCCAGCTCGGCCAGCAGCATGCCCAGCGCCTCCGCCTTGCGGTAGATCGCGATCAGCATGGGCAGCGACAGGAACAGCGCGCACGCCCAGATCAGCGAGTGGCGAAGGTCGCGGTTGATGCCCAGGCTGGTGAACCAGGCCCAGTTGTGCGCGTTCACGTACGCGCCGATCACGAACAGGGTCACCACCAGCATCACGTTGACCGCGATGTGCCACAGCAGGCGGCGCAGCATCGCCGCGATCACCGCGTTCTCGTCGACCGGCGCCAGGTTCGCCAGCCAGTTGCTGTAGCTGATCGCCAGCAGCCGCACCCAGCGCGGCGTCACGAAGCTCAGGCCGTCGACCAGCCGGTCGGCGTGGTTCACCAGGTACGGCGAGCAGGCCATGCAGACCACCGAGACAGCCACCGCGATCGGGTAGATGAAGTCGCTGACCACGCCCAGCGACAGCCCCAGGGTGGCGATCACGAACGAGAACTCGCCGATCTGCGCCATGCTGAGGCCGGTGCGGATCGACGAGCGCGGATCGTTGCCCAGGATGAAGACGCCGACGCTGCAGGCCACCGTCTTGCCCACGATCACCACCAGCGCGATCAGCAGCGCCGGCAGCGCGTACTGCGCCAGCATCGCCGGATCGATCTTCAGGCCGATCGCCACGAAGAACAGCGCCGCGAACATGTCGCGCAACGGCTCCACCAGGTGCACCACCCGCCCCGCGTTCCGCGCCTCGGCCACCACCGCGCCCGCCAGGAAGGCGCCGAGCGCCACGCTGAATCCCATCCACGCCGCGAGCAGGCTGGCGCCGAAGCAGATGCCGAGCACGCTGACCAGCAGCGTCTCGCTGCGCCCGAAGCCCGCCACGTAGTCGACCAGCCGCGGCAGCAGCAGCAGACCCAGGATCATCCCCGCCACCACGAACAGGCCCAGGTGCCCGACCACGGCCAGCGCGGTATCGGCCGCCACCGTACCGCTGATCGCCACCGCGCTGAGCATGGTCAGGATCACGATGGTGAGCATGTCCTCGGCCACCAGCATGCCCACCACCATCTGCGCGAACGGCAGCCGCCGGTGCCCGCGCTCGGCGAGCGTGCGCGTGGCGATCATGGTCGAGGACAGCGCGATGATCGCGCCGAGGAACACCGCGTCCATGCCCTTCCAGCCGAACGCCTCGCCGAGCCCGTAGCCCACCCACATCATGAAGCCGACCTCGGCCGCCGTCGCCACCAGCACGCCCATGCCGACCTGGCGCAGCTTGCGCACGCTGAACTCGAGGCCCAGGGTGAACATCAGCAGTACCACGCCCAGGTTCGAGATGTCGTTGATCGCGCGCGCGTCGGCGATCAGCACGCCCGGCGTATGCGGGCCGATCAGCACGCCGGCGAGGATGTAGCCGAGCAGCACCGGCTGCCGCAATCGCTGGAACAGCACCGTGGTGGCGCCAGCCACGATCATCACGATGGCAAGGTCGCGGATGAAGCCGATGTCGTGCATGCAGTCCCCGGAACGTGTCGTTGGCGATCAGCTTAAACCGAAGTGGCGCACGTTCCGGCGACGGCTTTCCGACGACGCGCTCGCCCGCCGCGCGGCGGACGAAAAAAGTTGTGAAAAAACGCTTGACGGATGTGTGACCCGCTCCTATTCTTTGCGGCTTCCAGCGGCGGGGCCATAGCTCAGCTGGGAGAGCGCCTGCATGGCATGCAGGAGGTCGGCGGTTCGATCCCGCCTGGCTCCACCAACTTATCCGTCCCCATCGTCTAGAGGCCTAGGACATCACCCTTTCACGGTGGCGACCGGGGTTCGAATCCCCGTGGGGACGCCAAGTTGGCCGCAATCGCAGCGATGCGAACCAGGTTCAAGCTGGAAGTATGAAGTAGCAAGACTGTTGCAGGAAATGTGGAGCGGTAGTTCAGTTGGTTAGAATGCTGGCCTGTCACGCCGGAGGTCGCGGGTTCGAGTCCCGTCCGCTCCGCCACCAACGGAAAGCCCGCCTCGCGCGGGTTTTTTGTTGCCTGCGATTCGCCGCGGCGCTGCCGCTCAATCCGTTTCGACGCGCTCCAGCGTACCGGCCGAATGGCCCTGCTCCGCCAGGTATTCCAGCCAGCGCGACAGGAACCCGTTCATCCGCAGGCGGTGCTGCAGCACGCTGTGCGCCGGCGGGAACGGCCCCAGCACCTGCCACAGGTGCCGCCCCGGATGGCAATGCAGGGCTTCGGCGACGTGCGCATCGGTATACATGCGCAACTGCGCCGAGGGCGAGCGATGCCCGGTATGCGCATCGACGAAGCCGTAGGTCAGTTCCAGTTCCAGCGTGTACGGGTGGCGCTCCTGGATCTGCAGGTGCACGTCGAGCCCGTCGTCCACGCTCGACACGTACTGCCCCGGCTCCAGCCGCTGCGGCGCGAACAGCCGGGCGAGCCGGTGGTAGTTCTCCGCATACAGCCCCATCAGGAAGCCGAAGCGTCCCGGCAGCAGGGCGGAGCGGTTGTCGAGCACGGCACTCATCTACGCGGTGGACTCCTGGTCAGAACATGGTCCGCTCGATACCGAAGCGGTCGAAGATCTTGCTGGCGATCTCCTCGATCGACACGTGGGTGGTATTGAGGCACGGAATGCCGGCCTGGCGCATCAGCCGGTCGGCCTGTTCCAGCTCCCAGCGGCATTGCTTGAGCGTGGCGTAGCGGCTGCCGGGGCGGCGCTGCTCGCGGATCTGCGCCAGCCGCTGCGGGTCGATGGTGAGGCCGAACAGCCGGTCCTTGTAAGGGCGCAGCCGCGACGGCAGTTCGAGCTTGTCCAGGTCGTCGTCGGTCAACGGATAGTTGGCGGCGCTAACCCCGTAATGCAAGGCCATGTAGAGGCAAGTCGGCGTCTTGCCCGAGCGCGACACGCCGACCAGGATCAGGTCGGCCTTGGCGTAGTCCACGTCGATGCCGTCGTCGTGCGACAGCGCATAGTTGGTGGCGTTGATGCGTGCCTCGTACTTGTCGAAATCGACCAGGCCGTGCGATCGGTTCACCAGGCCCGTGCGCTTGGCGCCCAGCTCGTCCTCCAGCGGCCCGATGAACGGCGCGAACACGTCGAGCATTAGCCCGCCGCTCTGCGCGACGATATCGCACAGGGTGCGGTCGGCCATGGTATTGACCACGATCGGCCGCTCGCCGGTCTGCGCGTAGCGCGTCTTGATGCGCAGCGCGGCCGCCTCGGCCTTGTGCGCGTCGTCGATGAACGGCAGGCGGTGCTTGTCGAACTCGATGCCCTCGAACTGGGCGAGGATCGAGTTGCCGATGGTCTCCGCGGTAATACCAGTGGAATCGGAGATGAAGAAAACCGTTCGCTGCATAGGATGCGTGCCGCCTGCCTCGGGGTGCCAGCCGGCACCTTAGCGCAAGCCGCAAAGGCTGTCTTCGCTTGACTCCCGCCTGACTGGTATGCCGTTGGCACGGCCCATCGGAGGCAATGGTCATCTTGTGCCATGCACCATGGACAGCGGACAATACCAGTCTTTGTGGCGGGCCTTCCGCCGCCATGCCTGGCCTACCTACCGAGCTCTTGAGGAGACTCCCTTGAACGATCTGGTGCTTTGGCTCGACCAACTGCGCATGACTGACCTTGGCAAGGTCGGCGGCAAGAATGCGTCCCTGGGCGAGATGATCGGCAACCTCGCCAAGCTGGGCGTCTCCGTACCCGGTGGCTTCGCCACCACGGCCGATGCCTTCCAGCAGTACCTCGAAAAGAGCGGGCTGGCCAAGCGCATCCAGGAGCGCCTCGCCGCGCTCGACGTGGACGACGTCGACACCCTGGTCGCCGCCGGCAAGGAGATCCGCGGCTGGATCGTCGACACCGCCCTGCCCGCCGAGCTGGAACAGGCGATCCGCGACGCCTACGCCAAGCTGTGCAAGGACGCCGGCGCCGACGACATCGCCGTGGCGGTGCGCTCCTCCGCCACCGCCGAGGACCTGCCCGACGCCTCGTTCGCCGGCCAGCAGGAAACCTTCCTCAACGTGGTCGGCATCGACGACGTGCTGCACAAGGTGAAGGAGGTCTTCGCCTCGCTCTACAACGACCGCGCCATCGCCTACCGCGTGCACCAGGGCTTCAAGCACGAGGACGTGTTCCTCTCCGCCGGCGTGCAGTTGATGGTGCGTTCGGACGTGGGCGCCTCCGGCGTGCTGTTCACGCTGGACACCGAGTCCGGCTTCCGCGACGTGGTGTTCGTTACCGGCAGCTACGGCCTCGGCGAGATGGTCGTACAGGGCGCGGTGAACCCCGACGAGTTCTACGTGTTCAAGCCCACCCTGAAGGCCGGCAAGCCGGCGGTGCTGCGCCGCAACCTCGGCGCCAAGCAACTGCGCATGGTCTATTCCAGCGCGCCGGGCGAACGCGTGAAGACCGAGGACACCCCGGCCGGGCTGCGCAACCGTTTCTGCATCAGCGACGACGACGTGCAGGAGCTGGCCAAGCAGGCGCTGGTCATCGAGCAGCACTACGGCCGCCCGATGGACGTCGAGTGGGCGAAGGACGGCAACACCGGCAAGCTGTACATCGTGCAGGCCCGCCCGGAGACGGTGAAGTCGCGCGCCCACGCCACCCAGCTCGAGCGCTTCCAGCTCGGCGAGAAAGGCAAGGTGCTCGCCGAGGGCCGCGCGATCGGCCAGAAGATCGGCGCCGGCAAGGCGCGCGTGATCCGCTCGCTGGCCGACATGAACAAGGTGCAGAACGGCGACGTGCTGATCGCCGACATGACCGACCCCGACTGGGAGCCGGTGATGAAGCGTGCCGCGGCCATCGTCACCAACCGCGGCGGCCGCACCTGCCACGCGGCGATCATCGCGCGCGAACTGGGCGTGCCGGCGGTGGTCGGCACCGGCAACGCGCTGGAGCTGATCCCGGACGGCGCCGACGTCACCGTGTCCTGCGCCGAGGGCGACACCGGCACGATCTACGAGGGCCTGCTCAAGTTCGAGCGCATCACCGCCGACCTGGGCGACATGCCCGAGGCGCCGCTGAAGATCATGATGAACGTGGCCAACCCCGAGCGCGCGTTCGACTTCGGCCTGCTGCCCAACGCGGGCATCGGCCTGGCCCGCCTTGAAATGATCATCGCCAGCCACATCGGCGTGCATCCCAAGGCGCTGCTCGAATACGCCAAGCAGGACGCGCAGACCAAGGCGAAGATCGACGAGCGCATCGCCGGCTACTCCGGTCCGGTCGAGTTCTACGTCGACCGCCTCGCCGAGGGCATCGCCACCATCGCCGCCTCGGTCTACCCGAAGCCGGTGATCGTGCGCATGTCCGACTTCAAGTCGAACGAATACGCCGGCCTGATCGGCGGCTCGCGCTACGAGCCGCACGAGGAAAACCCGATGATCGGCTTCCGCGGCGCCAGCCGCTACGTCGATCCGAGCTTCGCCGAGGCGTTCGGGCTGGAATGCAAGGCGGTCAAGCGCGTGCGCGAGGCGATGGGCCTGGACAACGTCTGGGTGATGATCCCGTTCGTGCGCACGCTGGGCGAAGGCCGCAAGGTGGTCGAGGTGCTGGCGAAGAACGGCCTGAAGCAGGGTGGCAGCGTCAACGGAGAGCAGGGCCTCAAGATCATCATGATGTGCGAGGTGCCGTCGAACGCCCTGCTCGCCGACGAGTTCCTCGACATCTTCGACGGCTTCTCGATCGGCTCCAACGACCTCACCCAGCTCACCCTGGGCCTGGACCGCGATTCGAGCATCGTCGCCGGCCTGTTCGACGAGCGCGACGCGGCGGTCAAGAAGCTGCTGGCGATGGCGATCAAGACCGCCCGCGCCAAGGGCAAGTACGTCGGCATCTGCGGCCAGGGCCCGTCCGACCACCCCGACCTGGCCGAGTGGCTGATGGACCAGGGCATCGAATCGGTGTCGCTGAACCCCGACACCGTGGTCGACACCTGGCTGCGGCTGGCGAAGAAAAAGGCCGGCTGAGGCCGTTCCCCGCGACCTTGGCAGGCCGGCATCCGCCCGCTTGTCACGGCCGCGGGCACCGCGTAGACTTGCCGGCTCGCGCAGACCACGCGACCCTTTCGGAGAGGTGGCAGAGTGGTCGAATGTACCTGACTCGAAATCAGGCGTACGTGTAAGCGTACCGTGGGTTCGAATCCCACCCTCTCCGCCAGAAAGCCAAGCGCCCCCTCGTGGGGCGTTTTGCTTTCCGGCGCGACGGACCCGGGGGAACCTGCGGTCGCCGCCTCTTTCCGGAACGAAGGCCAAGGCTGTCCGCCGCGCGCCCGATGACGCGAAGAGCACCGATCGCGATGGACCTCGTGCGCCGGTCCGCACGACGTGCCGTCCGGCAGCAAACCGTCCGGTCCAGAACTGCGTCGTCCAGAAAATCCCCACCGCATCGTGTTTTTGCGCAATCCCCCCACATCCGGCATGCTGCCGCCATCTGTTTTGCCAGACCGCCCATGATCGAATTCGGACACGGAACCCACGTCGGCCTGCGCCGCGCGCGCAACGAGGACACCTATTACGCGGATCCGGCGCTCGGGCTGTTCCTGGTCGCCGACGGCATGGGCGGCCACCAGCATGGCGAGGTCGCCTCGGCGCTGGCGCGCGACACCCTGGTGGACCTGCTGGCGCGCGGCCACAGCCTGATCGACGCGGTGCGGCGCGCGGACGAGCGGTTGATCGCGCAGTCGCGCGAGGGCATCAACGAACTGCCGATGGGCACGACGATCGCCGCGCTGCACCTGGACGGCGACGGCTACGAGATCGCCTGGGTCGGCGACAGCCGGGTCTACCTCTGGAAGAACGGCCTGCGCCAGGTCAGCCACGACCATTCGCTGGTGCAGGAACTGGTGGCCGCGGGGCAGCTCGACCCTGCCCTTGCCGCCCAGCATCCCCAGCGCAACGTGCTGACCCAGGCCCTGGGCATCACCGCGCCCCAGCAACTGCACATCGGCATGTCGCGGGGCCGGCTGGAGCCGGGCATGGCCTTCCTGCTGTGCAGCGACGGGCTCACCGAATCACTCGGCGACGACGCGCTCGCCCGCATCGTCTCCCGCACCGAACTGGCCGCACAGGAATGCGTGGACCACCTGCTGCTCGCGGCGCTCGACGGCTGCGCCGACGACAACGTCACCGCCGTGCTGGCGAGGGTCAGCTAGGCGACCGTCCCGGCCTCTACCGGCTCCCGCCGCCACAGGCTGCCACCGGCCGCCGACTTGTCCAGGGCATCCAGGCGGCTTTCGTGCGCGGCCAGTTCCTGCGCATCGGCCAGCCGCACCCGCGGCCGGCGCGTCAGCACGATGGGACCGATGGCGGCCTTGCTGTCCTGCTCGGCGGCGGCGTCGAAGCCCAGGTCGAGCGCGACCTGGCCGGACGTCATCGCGAGATAGACGTCGGCCAGCAACTGCGCGTCGATCAGGCCGCCGTGCAGGTCGCGGTGGGAATTGTCCACGCCCAGGCGCTTGCACAGCGCGTCCAGGCTGTTGCGCTGCCCGGGGTAGCGCTCGCGCGCCATCGCCAGGGTGTCGAGCACGCTGCAGCGGTCGCCGATGCGTCCCAGGTGCGCGCCGGCCCTGGCCAGTTCCGCGTCGAGGAAGCCGATGTCGAAGCTCGCGTTGTGGATGATCAGCTCGGCGCCGTCGATGAAGGCGAGGAACTCCTCGACCACGTCGGCGAACAACGGCTTGTCGAGCAGGAACTCGTCCTCGATGCCGGTTACCTGGCGGGCGCCCTCGTCGATCGCGCGCTGCGGGTTGAGGTAGGTCTGGTAGTTGCGCCCGCTCGGGCGCCGCTCGATCATCTCGACGCAGGCGATTTCGATCAGGCGATGGCCCTGGCGGACCTCCAGGCCGGTGGTTTCCGTGTCCAGTACGATCTGTCTCATACGCTGCCCCTGAATTGCTCGGCCTGCTCGCGGGCCGCCTGGTCGACGCGCTCGTTCTCGGCGTGCCCATTGTGGCCGCGCACCCACTGCCAGCGCACCTGGTGCCGTCCGGCCGCGGCGGCGAGCCGCTGCCACAGGTCCTGGTTCTTCACCGGCTTCTTGTCGGCGGTGCGCCAGCCATTGGCGCGCCACTTCGGCACCCATTCCTCGATGCCCTGCATCACATAGCGGGAATCGGTGGTCAGCAGCACCTTGCAGGGGCGCGTCAGCGCCTCCAGCGCGCCGATCGCCGCCATCAGCTCCATCCGGTTGTTGGTGCTGGCCGGCTCGCCGCCGGCCAGCATCCGTTCGGTGCCCCTGGCACGCAGCAGGGCGGCCCAGCCGCCCGGCCCCGGGTTGCCAAGGCAGGCGCCGTCGGTAAACGCTTCAACTTCGGTCATGCTCACTCGCAAAGGTATTCGTCGGGAATCTCAGGCGGCCGAACTGCGGCGCGCACCGGGCGCCAGGCCGGCGCCGACGGGATGGCTTATCGCCTTGGGTCGCAGCCGCACCGGCAGTTGCGCACGGCGGTGCTTGCGGGCGATCAGCAGGTAGCCGCCGCCGAGCGGGCCGGCATGGGAACGGCCGCCATCGCCCGAGCCGGCCGGCAGGGCGCTGCCGACGCGCCGCACACGCTCGACCGTCAGATCGGCATCGTGCAGCCAGCGCACCAGCCCCATCGGCGCGCTCAACGACAGGCCGCTACGGCGGGTGCGCCACAGCCACCACGGCGTCCAGGCGCTGAACGGGTGCACGCCGGTCAGCGCGAGAAGGCCACCGGGCGCCAGCACCCTCGCCGCCTCGTGCAGCAGCACTCTGGCCGACGGCGCCGTCTCGACGGCGTGCCGCAGCAGGACGAGGCCGAACGTATCGTCCGCGAACGGCAGCGGCTCGCCGGCGTCGCCGCGCAGGTCGCCCTCGTAGCCGGCGCGGGTCAGCCGCAGCCTCACCCAGCCACCCAGCATCGGCAATGCCGGCGGGTAGTCGTGCCGGGCCGCGGAAACCTGCAAGGCGTGGCTGCCGGTGCAGCGCTGCAGATCCGGCGCGAGCGCGGCCGTCTCCTCGGCCAGCAGGCCGCGGACCGGCAAGCTGGCGTAGATGTCGTGGTCGCGCTGTGCCATGCGTCGATCGACTCGCTCGCGTCGGTGCAAAGTCGAAGTGTAACGGCTGGCGGGCATGGGTCGCACCGGCGGCATGAACTGCCGCACGCGGCTGAACGCAGGTCGCTGCATTAACGAGCCGCTAACGAGCCAGGGGAACGCCCCACCTATAGTCGGTGGTTTCGCGCATGCCGGATGCCTGCGCCTGTCGATACGAAACCGCTGCGGAGCCTTCATTGCACGTCGTACCGTTACCGGCGCTGGCCGACAACTACATCTGGCTGCTGCACGACGATGCCGGCCATGCCGTCGCCGTCGATCCCGGCGACGCCGTGCCGGTCGAGGCGGCGCTCGTCGAACGTCGCCTCGAGCTGAAGGCGATCCTGCTCACCCATCACCATCCCGACCACATCGCCGGCGCGGATGCCCTGCGGGCGAACCACCGCGTGCCCGTGTACGCGCCGCACGACGAGCGCATCGCCATCGCCACGCGCCGGGTCGCCGATGGCGAGGCGATCGTGCTGGAGGCGCCGCGCGCGCGGTTCGAAACCATCGCCGTACCCGGCCATACCCTCAGCCACGTGGCCTACGCCGGCGAGGGCCTGCTGCTGTGCGGCGATACCTTGTTCAGCCTAGGCTGCGGCCGCCTGTTCGAAGGCACGCCGGCACAAATGCTGGCGTCGCTGGACCGCCTTGCGGGCCTGCCCGGCGACGTCCAGGTCTGTTGCGGCCACGAATACACCGCCGCGAACGGGCGTTTCGCGCAGACCGTCGACCCCGACAACCCGTCGCTCGCGGCACGCCTGCAGCAGGTGGCGGCGCTGCGTGCGGCAGGCCAGCCAAGCGTGCCGGTGCCCTTGCACAGCGAACTGGCATGCAACCCCTTCCTGCGCATCGACAGCGACGCCCTGGCCGACTGGGGGCATCGCCGCCATGTCGCCGACCGCGTGGCCCGCTTCGCCGCCCTGCGCGCCGCCAAGGACGACTTCCGCGGATGACGACGACACGCCTGCTCCGCCCGCTCCCGCTGATGCTGTCGGCCCTGCTGGCCGCCTGCGCGACGGCACCTGCTCCCACCGCCCGCCCGCCGAAGATCGCCGCCCCGCTTCCCGCCGTGACGGATATCCAGCCGTCCGTGGCCGCGGCGGCGACGCCAAGCCAGGGCGACGTCTGGGCGCGCCTGCGCAGCAGCTTCGCCATGAGCGACTGCGAGGCGGACCCGGCCATCCTGGCATGGGCCCGTCGCTACACGCAGAGCCCCAGGAGCTTCGAAGCGCGGATGAGCGATGCGCTGCCGCGCATCGTCTATGTTGAGCAGAGCGCGGCCAAACACGGAGTCGCCGGCGAATTCGCCCTGCTGCCCTGGGTGGAGAGCCAGTTCCAGCCCGTCGCCGGACGCAAGAACCGGCCGGCCGGCATGTGGCAGATCATGCCGGTTACCGCCCGGTCGATGGGACTGCCGGTCAACGCCCGCTACGACGGCAGGCTGCACCTGCCGACCGCCACCGAAGCGGTGATGACCACGCTGCGCCGCTACTACGACCAGTTTCGGGACTGGCGCCTGGCCGACTACGCCTACAACGCCGGCGAGTTTTCCGTGAGCAAGCTGGTGCGGCGCCACGGCGCGCCGCAGCACGAGCCGGTCATTCCGCACCTTCCGGTGCGCCGGGTCACCCGCGAGCACCTGACCAAGCTGCTGGCGATCGCCTGCGTCGTGCGCGAACCGGCGCGCTTCCATGTGAACCTGCCGCAGCTCGCCGCCGGCCAGGAACTGGTCCACGTCGACCTGGAGCACTCGATGCCCATAGCGCGCGCGGCGGCGCATGCGGGCATGTCGGAGGACGCGCTCAGGGACATCAACGCGGCCTTCCGCGGCGACACCATCGATACGCGCGACACCTCCCGGCTGCTGCTGCCGCTGGACCATGCCGAACAGTTCCGCAATGCGCAACTGCGCCAGTTCGCCGACGACAAGGACAGCCGCACCGCCAGCGTGACCGCCACGCCTGGCCTGCCGCCCCTGGCGTCGGACGAGATCGCGGCCGGCCAGGCCAGCGTCGAGAACATCCCCGCGCTCGCCAACGGCAAGCCGAAGGCACGCAAGCCACGCACGCATACGGTGAAACCGGGCGAGAGTCTGTGGCAGATCGCCCGCCGCTACGACGTCGGCGTCGCCAGGCTGCAGCAGTGGAACCGCCTGCACGACGGCAAGATCAAGCCGGGCCAGGTGCTCAGGATCAACGCTCCCCACTAAGAAGCTGGCCGCGAGCCGCAGGACCACGGGGCTACGGCGATCCTGGCGAGCCTCGAGCCATGGATGCGGGGCCCCGCTTGCGCAGATGCCGGGCACTCGGGAAAAGAAGGCATCGGCCGCATCCGGCGATACCCGCAGCGACAGCCCTCGAGGAACACGACCGCTCCCGCACCGGATTCGTACAGTAGGCATGGGCATGCCCGCATAAAAAAAGGGCGGCCACAGGCCGCCCTTTTCGAGAGACGAAGCCGGGAACCCTACATCCGGTCCGCAGCCACCTTGATCTCGACGTGCTTCTTCATCTCGTCGATGAAGCCGGTGGTAGCCACGTTGCCGTAGGCCTTGAGCATGCTCTGGCGCAGCGCGCTGCGCTGTTCCGGCGTGACCTTGGAAAGGTCGGCGTCCTGCACCTTGTCCACCGCCAGCAGCGCGTAGGAAGCGTTCGGCAGCGCGACGTCGCCGAACTGCGGCTTGCCGTCCTGCGGATGCGGCATCAGGAAGGCGGCATCGCGCACCTGCTCGGGCACCGAGGCTTCGACGCGCACGGCTTCGCGTGCCGTCTGTACGCTGCTGCCGGCCGAGGCGGCGACCGCCGCCATGTCCTCGCCCTTGCGCAGGCGCTGCAGCAGTGCGTCGGCCTGCTTCTTCGCGGCCGCCGCCATCCGGTCGTCCAGGATCTTCTGGCGCACCAGGTCGCGCACCTCGGCGAGCGGGCGTGCCGCGGCCGGCAGGTGCTTGTCGACATGGATGACCACGGCATGGTCCGGCCCCAGCTCGATCAGGCCGGAGTTGTTGCCCTGCACCAGCACGTCGTCGGAGAACGCCGCCGCGAGCAGCTTCTCGTTCGCGGCGATGCCGCTGCCGCCCTTGCGCGCGAACAGGCCGGTTTCCTTGATCGGCAGGCCCAGCTCCTGCGCGGCCGGCTCCAGCGAAGCCGGGTTCTGGTAGGTCTTGTCGGACAGCTTGCCGGCCACTTCGTTGTACTTGCGGTCGCGCTCGCTCGCCAGCACTTCCTGCTCGAGCTGCCCGCGCACCTCGTCGAACGGCTTGGCCTGGCCGCTGCGCACGTCGCGCAGCCAGAGCACGTGGTAGCCCTCGTCGGAAAGCACCGGCTTGGACACCTGCCCCTTCTGCATGGCGAACAGCGCATCGTCGAAGGCCGCGTTGGTGACGCCCTTCTCCAGCCAGCCCAGATCGCCGCCTTGGCGCTTGGAGCCCAGGTCGTCCGAATCCTGCTGGGCCAACTTGGCGAAGTTCTCCGGATTGGCTTCGCCCGCGATCTTCTCGGCCTTGGCCAGCGCGGCCTTCTGCTGGTCCGGGCTGGCGTTCTTCGGCACGTTGACCAGGATGTGCGAGACCAGCCGCTGCTCCGGTTGCACGAAACGCTGCTTCTCGTCCTCGTAGCGCTTCTTCAGCTCCGCCTCGTCCGGCTTGCCGTCCAGCTTGAGGTCGGCCCCGTTCACTTCGAGGTACTTCACCGAGACCTGCTCGGGGTTCATGTAGTCGGCCTGGTGCGCCTTGTAGTACGACTCGATCTCGGTGTCGGCCACCTGGCTGTCGGTCAGCTTCGGCTGCGCGAGGGTGAAATAGCGCAGGTCGCGGCGCTGCAGGCGCAGGTTGAGGAAGCGGTCGATCTCCGCATCGGTCACGATCGTGCTTGCGTCGATCGCGTCGGGCAGCAACTGGGTGGACAGTGAGGAACGCACGTCGTTCTCGAACGCGGCCGGCGTGCGCCCCGCGCCCGCGAGCGCGGCGCGATAGGTTCCCGGATCGAACTGGCCGTTCACCTGGAACCCGGGAATCGACGCGATGGTGTCGCGCACCGCCTGGTCGGACACCTTCAGGCCGAGATCCTCGTTGGCCTGCTGCAGCAGTTGCTGGTCGATCATCGCGTCCAGCACGCGCCGCTTCATCTGCGGCTGCTCGTACACGCTCGCGTCGAACTGGTCGCCCAGTTGCTGGCTGGCCTGCTGGCGCAACTGGTTCAGCCGGTCCTGGAACTGCTGCTGGCTGATCTCGTGCTTGCCGACTTTCGCGACGAAGGTTTCGGTCTGCGACGTGAAGTAGCCTTCGATGCCGAAAAACGACATGGCGAACACGGCCACGCCCAGCACGATGATCGCCGGCCAGCCATGGATCTTGTTCCTCAGATTCTGCAGCATGAAACCCTTCCCGCAATCGTCGGTGACGCACCAGAAGTGCAAAGCATAAATGACAAGGGCGCCACGCGGGCGCCCTTGCTGACTAATGGCGGAGTGGACGGGACTCGAACCCGCGACCTCCGGCGTGACAGGCCAGCATTCTAACCGACTGAACTACCACTCCGCGTTTTTCTGGTGGGTGCTGTAGGGATCGAACCTACGACCCTCGCCTTGTAAGGGCGACGCTCTACCGCTGAGCTAAGCACCCGAAACCAAGCGGATAGCCGCTTAGTTTAGGGCATCCTTGAGCGTCTTGCCAGCCTTGAAGGCGGGGACCTTCGAGGCCTTGATCTTGATCGTTTCGTTGGTGCGCGGATTGCGGCCGGTGCGTGCAGCGCGCTTGCGCACGGTGAACGTACCAAAGCCGACCACCGACACATCGTCACCCTTCTTCAGGGCCTTCTGCACGGTCTCGAAGAACGCTTCGAGAGCACGACCGGCGTCGGCCTTGGTGAGTTCGGCCTTCTCGGCGATGGCATTGATCAGATCGGTTTTATTCATTGAGACACTCCCTTAAACGGTTCTTGCAGCACGCGTGGTCAGTCCGGGACGAAACGACGCCGCCACTGAATGTTGGCTCCTTGGACGGGGCCGCCTCGCAACCCGCATCGCTGCGCAAAACATCATCGCGCCGAGATTGCGGTAGCGCCTTTATACCAGCGCCTCACCGGGCTCCGCAATACAAGCAGTACCAAGGCTTTCAGCGATCCGGCGGGTTAAAAATCGCTTGCAAAGTCACCTCGCCGGAGATATGCGCGGACGTTCAGGTGCGATCGCGAAAGAAAGCCTGCCCGACACATGTCGGGCAGGCTTTCGGCTGGCGTCCTCAGTGGGCGCGCGTGCGTGCCTCGGAGGCCTCCTCCACGGCCGGCTCGACCTGGCCGACCTCGCCGCCGTCGGTCCCCGCCTGGAGCGGCTGCAGCGGGCGCTCCAGGGCGATGTCGAGCACTTCGTCGATCCAGCGCACCGGATGGATCTCCAGCGAGCCGGTGATGTTGGCCGGAATGTCCGCCAGATCCTTCTTGTTCTCCTCCGGGATGATCACCGTGGTGATGCCGCCGCGGTGGGCCGCCAGCAGTTTCTCCTTGAGCCCGCCGATCGGCAGCACGCGGCCGCGCAGGGTGATCTCGCCGGTCATCGCCACTTCGGAGCGCACCGGAATCTTGGTGAGCGCCGACACCAGCGCGGTGCACATCGCGATGCCCGCGCTGGGGCCGTCCTTGGGCGTGGCGCCCTCGGGCACGTGGACGTGCACGTCGAATTTCTGGTGGAACTCCGGATCGATGCCGAGCCGGTCGGCACGGGCGCGCACCACCGACATCGCTGCCTGGATCGATTCCTTCATCACGTCGCCGAGCTGGCCGGTATGCACCAGCCGGCCCTTGCCCGGAACGATCGACGACTCGATGCTGAGCAGGTCGCCGCCGACGGAGGTCCAGGCCAGGCCGGTGACCAGGCCCACCTCGTTCTGCAGTTCCTTGCGGCCGAAATCGAAGCGGCGCACGCCCAGGTAATGCTCGATGTTCGCCGAGTCCACGCGTACCGCCGCCGGCGCCTTCCTGGCCTTCGGCTTGGCCGTCTTTACGGCCGTGGACGGAGCCTTCGCCTTGACCTTGCCGATCGCGCCCAGCGCCAGTTCCTTCACCACCTTGCGGCAGATCTTGGAGATCTCGCGCTCCAGGTTGCGCACGCCCGACTCGCGCGTGTAGTAGCGCACGATGTCGCGCACCGCCTCGCCGTCGACGCTCAGCTCGTCCGCGGTCAGGCCGTTCGCCTTGAGCTGCTTGGGCAACAGGTATCTCTGCGCGATCGCCAGCTTCTCGTCCTCGGTGTAGCCGGGGATGCGGATCACCTCCATGCGGTCCAGGAGCGGGCCGGGGATGTTCAGCGAGTTGGCCGTCGCGATCCACATCACCTCGGACAGGTCCAGGTCCACTTCGAGGTAGTGGTCGTTGAACGCGTGGTTCTGTTCCGGATCGAGCACTTCCAGCAGCGCCGACGAGGGATCGCCGCGGAAATCCATCGACATCTTGTCGATCTCGTCCAGCACGAACAACGGGTTCTTCGTGCCGACCTTGTTGAGGTTCTGCACGATGCGCCCGGGCATCGAGCCGATGTAGGTGCGCCGATGGCCGCGGATCTCCGCCTCGTCGCGCACGCCGCCGAGGCTCATGCGGACGAACTTGCGGTTGGTCGCCTTGGCGATCGACTGCCCCAGCGAGGTCTTGCCCACGCCCGGCGGACCCACCAGGCACAGGATCGGGCCCTTCATGGTGTTCACGCGCTGCTGCACGGCGAGGTACTCGAGGATGCGGTCCTTCACCTTCTCCAGGCCGAAGTGGTCCGCGTCGAGCACCTCCTGCGCGAGCTGCAGGTCCTTGCGCACCTTGCTGCGCTTCTTCCACGGTACGCCGATCAGCCAGTCGAGGTAGTTGCGCACCACGGTGGCCTCGGCCGACATCGGCGACATCTGCTTGAGCTTGCCGAACTCCTGGCGCGCCTTGGCCAGCACCGGCTTGGGCATGCCGGCCGCGTCGATCTTGCGCTGCAGTTCCTCGATCTCGTTGGGGCCATCCTCGCTCTCGCCGAGCTCCTTCTGGATGGCCTTCATCTGTTCGTTGAGGTAGTACTCGCGCTGGCTCTTCTCCATCTGCGACTTCACGCGGCCGCGGATGCGCTTCTCGACCTGCTGCAGGTCCATTTCGCCGTCCACCAGGCCGATCAGCAGTTCCAGCCGCTGGCCGACGTCGGCCGTCTCCAGCACCTTCTGCTTGTCGGCCATGCGCACCGAGAGGTGCGCGGCGATGGAATCGGCCAGCCGCGAGGGATCGTCGATGCCGGACAAGGTCGCCAGCACTTCCGGCGGCAGCTTGCGGCTCTGCTTGACCAGTTGCTCGAACAGCGAGACCAGGGTGCGCGACACCACGTCCAGCTCGCGCTCCTTCGCGTTGTAGACCGGCTCGATGACGCGCGAACTCGCCGCCAGCATGCCGTCGTCCTCGTGGTAGTCCTCGATCGACACGCGCGCCTGTCCCTCGACCAGCACCTTGACGGTGCCGTCGGGGAGCTTGAGCAGTTGCAGCACGCCGGCCAGGGTGCCCACCTTGTGCAGGTCGCCGACTTCCGGATCGTCGATGTCCGGGCTCTTCTGCGCCACCAGCAGGATCTGCCGCTCGCCTTCCATCGCGCGCTCGAGGGCGCGCATGGATTTGTCGCGGCCGACGAACAGCGGGATGACCATGTGTGGGTAGACGACCACGTCGCGCAGCGGCAGCACCGGCAGTGAAGCGAGCGTGGTGCCCGTGGCAGCCGGAGATGAAGCGCTCTTTGCCATCGAAATCGTTCCTCGGGGGTATTCAGTTACGCCCCCGACACTGCGCCGGAGGCATCTGCACGTCAAGTGGAGGCGCAGGCCGTTTCATGCAAGTGCGCGCAGGCCCTTGAAAGCAAAACGGCTCCGGCGGAAACCGGAGCCGTTCATTCGCCCGCGGGCGCCGCGCCGTCAGGCCGCGTCGCCGCCCTCGCCCGCCGCGCGCTGCTGCTGCAGGTTGCCGCGGTAGATCAGGTAGGGCTCGGCCTGGCCTTCGATCACGGCGTCGTCGACCACCACCTTGCTGACGTGCTCCAGCGAGGGCAGCTCGTACATGGTGTCGAGCAGTACCTGCTCCAGAATGGTGCGCAGGCCGCGCGCGCCGGTCTTGCGCTTGAGCGCCTTCTTGGCGATCGCCTGCAGCGCCTCGGGACGGAACTCCAGCTCCACGCCTTCCATCTCGAACAGCTTCCGGAACTGCTTGGTGACGGCGTTCTTCGGCTCGGTGAGGATCTTCACCAGCGCCGCCTCGTCCAGTTCGTCCAGCGTCGCCACCACCGGCAGGCGGCCGACGAACTCCGGGATCAGGCCGAAGCGCACCAGGTCGGCCGGCTCCACCTCGGCCAGCACCTTGCCCAGGTTCTCGGTGCGCTCCTTGGAGCGCACCTCGGCCGAGAAGCCGATGCCGGTCGTCTCGGAACGCTGCTGGATCACCTTCTCGAGGCCGGCGAACGCGCCGCCGCAGATGAACAGGATGTTCTTGGTGTCGACCTGCAGGAATTCCTGCTGCGGATGCTTGCGCCCGCCCTGCGGCGGCACCGAGGCCAGCGTGCCCTCGATCAGCTTCAGCAGCGCCTGCTGCACGCCCTCGCCCGACACGTCGCGGGTGATCGACGGGTTCTCGCTCTTGCGCGAGATCTTGTCGATCTCGTCGATGTAGACGATGCCCGACTGCGCCTTGTCGACGTCGTAGTCGCACTTCTGCAGCAGCTTCTGGATGATGTTCTCGACATCCTCGCCCACGTAGCCCGCCTCGGTCAGCGTGGTGGCGTCTGCGATCGTGAACGGCACGTTGAGCAGGCGCGCCAGCGTCTCGGCCAGCAGCGTCTTGCCCGAGCCGGTCGGGCCGATCAGCAGGATGTTGGACTTGCCCAGCTCGACCTCGTCGCTCTTCTGGCGCGACTCCATCCGCTTGTAGTGGTTGTACACCGCCACCGCGAGCGCCTTCTTGGCGCGGGTCTGGCCGACCACGTACTGGTCGAGCGTCTCCATGATCTCGCGCGGCTTGGGCAACTGGCTGCGCCCGGAGGCGGCCTTCTCCTCCAGCTCTTCGCGGATGATGTCGTTGCAAAGCTCCACGCACTCGTCGCAGATGAACACGGACGGGCCCGCGATCAGCTTGCGTACTTCATGTTGGCTCTTGCCGCAGAAGGAGCAGTAGAGAATCTTGCCGCTGTCGTTGGAACGGCCCTGCCGCTCGTCGCTCATGCTGTAACCCTGCTGTAAATCGATTGCGTCGCGAGAATAGCACAGCGCTCCGCGTCTGCTGCCAGACGCGGAGCCTGCCATCCAAATGCCTGAAACAGCGCCGGATTCAGGCCGATTTGACCGTTTCGCCGGCGCGCCGATCGAGTACCGAATCGATCAATCCGTACTCCTTCGCCTCGGTCGCGTTCATGAAGCGGTCGCGCTCCATGTCGCGCTCGATCTTCTCCAGCGGCTGGCCGGTATGGTCGACGTAGAGCTGGTTCAGGCGCTTGCGGATGTAGAGGATCTCGCGCGCCTGGATCTCGATGTCGGTGGCCTGGCCCTGCGCACCGCCGGACGGCTGGTGGATCATGATGCGCGAGTTGGGCAGCGAGAAGCGCTTGCCCTTGGCGCCGGCCATCAGCAGCAGCGAACCGGCGCTGCACGCCTGGCCGATGCACATGGTGCTGACGTCGGGCTTGATGAACTGCATGGTGTCGTAGATCGCCAGCCCGGCGGTCACCGCGCCGCCCGGGCTGTTGATGTACAGATGGATGTCCTTGTCCGGGTTCTCCGACTCCAGGAAAAGCATCTGCGCGATCAGCACGTTGGCGACCTGGTCGTTGACCTCGCCGACCAGGAAGATCACGCGCTCCTTCAGCAGCCGCGAGTAGATGTCGTAGGAACGCTCGCCGCGAGCGGTCTGCTCGACGACGATGGGCACCAGGTTGAGGTTCTGGATCGGGTCCATGGCCATGCTTGCGGCTCTCCGGAGTAATGGGCCTGAAAGTTAGGGCTCAGGCGCTGGCCGGGCGCATCACCTCGTCGAAGCCCAGGTTCTGCACGGTGGTCTTGGCGTGCTCCGCCACCCACTCGGCCACCTGGTCTTCCATCACGCGGTTCTGCAGCCCGGACATCAGTTGGGGGTCACCGTTGTAGAGTTCAATGACCTTCTCCGGCTCCTCGTAGGTCGAGGCGATCGCGGCCAGTTGCTCGGCCACGCGCTTGCGGTCGATCTTCAGCTCCTGCTTGCGGGCGATCTCGCCCATCAGCAGGCCGGCGATGACGCGCTTGCGCGCGACCGGCACGGCCGCCTCGACCAGCTGCGGCGGCGGCTGCTGGCCGCGCGGCACGCTGCCCGCGGCGAGGTTGCGGGCCTCGGACTGCACCATCAGGTTCGGCACGTCCAGCTCGGCGTGGGCGTCGGCGATCTTCTCGGCCACCTCGGACTTCAGCCGCGCCATCAGGGTCGCCTTCAGCTCGCGCTCCAGGTTGGCGCGCACCTCCTTGCGGAAATGCTCCAGGTCGCCATCGGCGATGCCGAACAGCTTGGCGAACTCGGCATCGACCTCGGGCAGCTTCGGCTCCTGCACCTTGACGATCTTGAAGCTGACCTTGGCGGTCTTGCCGGCCAGTTGCTCGTTGCGGAAATCCTCGGGGAACGCGATATCGGCCTCGAATTCGTCGCCGGCCTTGCGACTGGTCAGCGCCTCGTCCAGCGCCTTGAACAGGGTGCCCGCACCCAGCACGCTGCCGGCACGCTCCAGGCCCTCGGCCGGGAAGCGGTAGTCGCCGGCGACGGCGGCGTATTCGAACATCACGAAGTCGCCCTCGGCCGAGGCGCGCTCGACTTCGTCGAAGCTGCGGCGCTGCTGGCGCAGGGTCTCGATCATCTTCTCGATGTCGGCGTCGGTCACCTCGGCCGTCGGCCGGGCGATCTCCAGCGCCGCCACGTCGACTTCCGGGAACTCCGGCATCACCTCGAAGGTGGCGGTGTAGGCGATCTCGCCGTTCTCCGGCTGGCCCGTGGTGTCGATGGCAGGATTGGCGATCGGGCGGAGGTTTTCCTTCTCCACCGCTTCGCGCAGCGTGCTGCCGATCAGGTCGGACAGCACTTCGCCACGCACCTGCGCGCCGAAGCGCTGCTGGATCACCGTGGCGGGCACCTTGCCGGGGCGGAAACCCTTCAGGCGCACGGTACGTCCCATCTCGGCGATGCGTTCGCTCACCTGCGACTCGAACCGCTCCGCCGGAAATTTCACCGTGAGCTTGCGCTCAAGCTTGCCGACGTTCTCAACCGAAAACTGCATGACGTCTCCTGGATCACTCAGTAGTGGACCGCCCGCACCCGGCCGGCCGCATATAAAAACCCAAGGGCTGGTGCGAAAGGAGGGACTCGAACCCTCACGGGGTTAACCGCCAGAACCTAAATCTGGTGCGTCTACCAATTCCGCCACTCTCGCATCGAACGACACAAGTACGGCACAAGCGATGGATTTCCAACGAATTTCACTGGGGCTGCCACCTCGCCGCCGCCGCGCTGGAATCCAGTCCGCCGAACCGCTCTTAAGTCGATGATTCCCTTACACCAAAGCAGGCCATTCTAAGGTTGCGCGACTGGTCAGCACAAGCGCGCCGCATCGCACGGCGGGCATCCGGCCCGGCCCGCCCGGAAAGCGGCGCGCCGCGCTCCCCAGGGCGCTGCAAGCGGTACGGCAGGCACGGGAAGGCCGGTTCGCGATGGCGCAAGCCATTGCCCGTTCGACGGGCTTGGCGCCGGACCGGCTGGAGTGTCCCGAAGGGTATCCCTGGTCGTGCGGAAAGCCCGATTGCCGCCACGGCCGTCGCGCGACCCCATGTGGGAACCCACGGCCAAAAAAAACAGGCGCCCAGGTTTCCCTGGGCGCCTGTCGGATTGGTGGGCCGTGTAGGATTCGAACCTACGACCAATTGATTAAGAGTCAACTGCTCTACCAACTGAGCTAACGGCCCTGAAACTAAAATTTGGGGTGAGCGATGGGACTCGAACCCACGACATCCGGAATCACAATCCGGGACTCTAACCAACTGAGCTACGCCCACCGTAAAACTTTTTTGAACTGGCGCGCCCGACAGGAATCGAACCTGCAACCGTCGGCTTAGAAGGCCGATGCTCTATCCGGTTGAGCTACAGGCGCGTGAGTCGAGCATAACGCCTGATGGTCGGGGCAGAGGGATTCGAACCCCCGACTTTTGCGTCCCAAACGCAACGCTCTACCAGACTGAGCTATACCCCGGTTCCGAACCTTCGATCGCCTTGGCGCACCGAAGCCAGAAAATGCTACGGGTGACGCTTCGCCCAGTCAATCCATTCAAAAAGCACTTCGGACGATCCTTGTCCGAGCCATCGACAACTTTCTGCCGACGGGCCGGATCGCAATGCGACATCGCGATCCGACAGAATTGGCGCGCCCGGAGAGATTCGAACTCCCGACCACCTAGTTCGTAGCCAGGTACTCTATCCAACTGAGCTACGGGCGCAGGGTAAAACAGTGAAGCTACATCTCCTGCTTCGCATCGCGAACCCAGCGGATTGGGAAGGCGCCGAAGCAAGAAGCGGAATTATTCAGATTTGAGCCGCAGGCGTCAACACCTTTTCGACATTTTTTTTCACGAGCCGGCATCCGCATCCAGACGACCCGCACCCCGCCTCGCATCCATGCCGGCGTTTGGCCGTCCAAACGCAGTGCCGTCCATCCCATCCGAGAGCGAACGGCGGCCGTGACCGCCCTCGCCGTCCGGTCAGCCGTCGATCGAGCGGTTCTGCGTGGCCGGATCGCCCACCTTCGCCGAACCGGCATCGCCGCGCGGCGGCGGCGGGGGCGGCGCGGAACCCGACGAGGCGGTCTTCGACCAGTCGGCCGGCGGGCCGGGCGTGCGGCCAGCCATGATGTCGTCGATCTGGTGCGCGTCGATCGTCTCGTACTGCAGCAGCGCATCGGCCATCACGTGCAGCTTGTCGATGTTGTCGGTGAGCAGTTGCTTGGTGCGCGCATAGGCCTGGTCGAGGATCGAGCGCACCTCCTCGTCGATCTTGCGCGCGGTCTCGTTGGAGACGTTCTTGTGCTGGGTTACCGAGCGGCCGAGGAACACCTCGTCCTCGTCCTCGCCGTAGGTCATCGGGCCGAGCTTGTCGGACAGGCCCCACTTGGTGGCCATGTTGCGCGCCATCTTGGTGGCGCGCTCGATGTCGTTGGAGGCGCCGGTGGTGACCTTGTCCTCGCCGAAGATCAGCGCCTCAGCCACGCGGCCGCCGTACAGCGAGCACAACTGCGACTGGATCGCGACGCGGTTGACGCTGTACTTGTCGCTCTCGGGCAGGTACATGGTGACGCCGAGCGCGCGCCCGCGCGGGATGATCGTGACCTTGTAGACCGGGTCGTGCTCGGGCACCAGCCGGCCCACGATGGCATGGCCGGCCTCGTGGTAGGCGGTGAGCTTCTTCTCGTCCTCGCTCATCGCCATCGAGCGGCGCTCGGAGCCCATCAGGATCTTGTCGCGCGCCTTGTCCAGGTGGCTCATGCGCACCTCGCGCGCGTTCTCGCGCGCGGCGAACAGGGCCGCCTCGTTGACCAGGTTGGCCAGGTCGGCGCCGGAGAAGCCCGGCGTGCCGCGGGCGATCACCATCGGCACCACGTCGCTGGCGGTGGGCACCTTGCGCAGGTGCACCTTGAGGATCTGCTCGCGCCCCTTCACGTCGGGCAGCCCCACCACCACCTGGCGGTCGAAGCGGCCCGGGCGCAGCAGCGCCGGATCGAGCACGTCGGGGCGGTTGGTCGCGGCGATCACGATGATGCCCTCGGTGCCCTCGAAGCCGTCCATCTCGACCAGCAACTGGTTCAGCGTCTGCTCGCGCTCGTCGTGGCCGCCACCCAGGCCGGCACCGCGATGGCGGCCGACCGCGTCGATCTCGTCGATGAAGATGATGCACGGCGCATGCTTCTTGGCCTGCTCGAACATGTCGCGCACGCGGCTGGCGCCCACGCCCACGAACATCTCCACGAAATCCGAGCCGGAGATCGAGAAGAACGGCACCTTGGCCTCGCCGGCGATCGCCTTGGCCAGCAGGGTCTTGCCGGTGCCGGGCGGGCCGACCATCAGCACGCCGCGCGGAATCTTGCCGCCCAGCTTCTGGAACTTGCCCGGGTCGCGCAGGAACTCGACCAGCTCGCCGACCTCCTCCTTGGCCTCGTCGCAGCCGGCGACGTCGCTGAAATTGACCTTGACCTGGTCCTCGCCCTGCAGCTTCGCGCGCGAACGGCCGAAGCTCATCGCGCCGCGCCCGCCGGCGCCGGCCTGCATCTGCCGCATGAACCAGATGAACACGCCCACGATCAGGATGATCGGCAGCCAGTTGACCAGCAGGCCGATCAGCGAGAATCCGTTGTTGGACGGCTCCTGCGTCACCACCACGCCCTTGGCCTGCATCTGCGCGACCACGCCGTTGGTGGAGAAGCCCAGCACCGGCGCCACCGTGCGGAACGCGCTGCCGTCCTTCAGCTTGCCGCTGATCGTGGCCGGGTTGTCGGCGCTGATCGTGGCGTTGGCGACGTTGCCGTTGTCCACGCTCTGCACGAAGCTGCTGTAGGGCAGGTCCGAGGACGATCCACCGTGCGGATTGAAGCTCTGGAACACGGTCAGCAGGACCACCGCGATGATCAGCCAGAGCAACAGGTTTTTCGCCATTTCGTTCATGCGCGGTTCTCGTCCTTTCGCACGCCGCCGGCCTTGCGGCCGGTGGCAAGTGCATACACCTCCCGCGAACGCGCGCGCGAGGCCTTGGGTTTACGCATGGTTACGCGCGTGAAGTCCGCGCGCAAGCTGCGCAGGTAATCGTCGAAGCCGGCCCCCTGGAACAGCTTGATCAGGAACGCCCCGCCCGGCTTGAGCCAGTGCCGGCTGAAGTCCAGCGCCAGCTCGGCCAGGTCCATCGCCCGGATCTGGTCGGCCAGCGCCACACCACTCATATTGGGGGCCATGTCGGACAGCACAAGATCGACCTGATGGCCCTCGAGCCTGCTCTCCAGCTCGCGCAGCACGCTTTCTTCACGAAAATCGCCCTGCAGGAAATCCACCCCGCCGATCCCCTTCATCGGCAGGATGTCCAGCGCGACCACCGTGCCGGTATCGCCCAGCCGCTGGCGCACCAGTTGCGACCAGCCGCCGGGCGCCGCGCCCAGGTCGACCACGCGCATGCCCGGCTTCAGCAGCCGGTCGCGCTCGATCAGCTCCTCGAGCTTGAACACGGCGCGCGAGCGCAGGCCCTCGGCCTGCGCCTTCTTCACGTAGACATCGTCGAAATGCTCCCGCAGCCAGCGGGAACTGCTTTTGCTGCGAGACATCCGGCAACGGCCACAGATAGGGGGAAGAAGGACTGCATGATACCCTTTGCCGTCCATCGACCGCGAATCCCGGACTGAACGCATGCCTATCTCCCCCTCGCAGCGCCGCTACCTGCGCAGCCTCGCCCACGACCTGAACCCGGTCATCCTGCTGGGTGCCAAGGGCGCGACCGAGGCGGTGGCGAAGGAACTAGACCTGGCGCTGTCGCACCACGAACTGGTCAAGGTGAAGCTGTCCGGCGGCGACAAGGAGGAGCGCGCGGCGCAGATCGACTTCCTGGTCGCCGGCACCGGCGCCGAAAGCGTGCAGCAGATCGGGCGCACCGTGGTGCTGTTCCGCCGCAACGAGGACGAGCCCAAGCTCGCCCTGCCCCGCTGATGGACCTTTCGCTCGACCGCCCCGGCGAGTACCTGTTCGTGCGCCGCGTGGACGAGCGCGCGATCACCGTGGTCGACCGCGAACTCACCCGCAGCTTTCTGCTGGCGCCGGACCGCCTCGTCGAGGACTGGCCGGTCGGCGACGCCGGCATGCTGGACGCCGGCCACGTGGAGGCCATCCTGGCCCTGCAGCCGGAACTGGTCCTGCTCGGCACCGGCCCGCGCCAGGTATTCCCCGCCGCGGCCTTCATGGCCGGTTTCCTGCGCAAGGGCATCGGCGTCGAGGCGATGAACAACGCCGCGGCGGCCCGCACCTACGACCTGCTCGCCAGCGAGGGGCGGCGCGTCGCCGTCGCCTTCATCCTCCCCGCCGCCTGAGCGGCGTGGACCCAGCGCGTCTCAGCGCGGCGGCAGGTAGCCCAGCGGATCGACCGGATTGCCGTCGCGGCGGATCTGGAACTGCAGCTCGTCGCGCGATGCGCCGGTGGAGCCCAGCTCGGCGATCTGCTGGCCGGCGCTGACCCGCTGACCTTCCTTCACCAGGCGCTTGCGATTGTGCCCATAGGCGGACAGGAAGCTGTCGTTGTGCTTGATGATGATCAGCTCGCCGTAGCCCACGAGCCCGTTGCCGCTGTAGACCACCACGCCGTCGCCCGCGGCGAGCACCGGATCGCCTGACTTGCCGGCCAGCTCGATGCCGGGAATGGCATCGCCGCTGCGGAAACCCTTGATCAGCTTGCCCTGGACCGGCCAGCGCCATACCACGCCCCCCGCTGAGCGGGTCGCCCCGGCGGGCGCGGCCGGAACGGGCGCCGGTGCTGGCGCCGGGACGGCCGGCTTGGGCGTGGGCAACCCGGCGACCGGCACCACGGTGGTGGTGCTACCGGGAGCCGGTACGGCAGGAGCGGGAGCGCCGGCGGCGGGTGGCTTCGCGGAAAGCGGGGCCGCCGGAGCGGGCACGGAGGCGGTGGCGGACGACGGAGCAACCGGCTCGAAGACCGGAGCGGCAGGCGCCGGCGGCGCGCTGGCGGAAGGATGCGCGGGCGACGGTACCGGGGCGGCATGGGCGGAGGCCACCTTCGCCGGGGGCGAAAGCCGCAGGACCTGGCCGGGCCAGATCGTGTACGGCACGGCGATCCCGTTCCAGCCGGCCAGGTCGCGGAAATCCACGCCGTTGCGGAAGGCGATCGAATACAAGGTGTCGCCGTGCGCCACCTTGTAGCTGCCGCCGGGGACGCGCGTATGCGCCGGCGCCGGCGCGGCCGTGTTGGTGCCGACGGGCCGCACGCCCGGGGCCGGTTCGACCACCACCGAGCTGCGCGTGATGGCGCAACCGGCCAGCACCAGCATCGCACCGCTTGCCGCAAACCAACGCAGAGATCCATTCATGGCATCGAGCATACCGAGACGGCGCGGCATTTTCATATGGCGGACTCCGGTCCTGCGGGCATGCCGGCGTTCAACGCAGCCAGACCCACCACACCAGCAGCGCGGCCAGCGCGACCAGCGCGACCCAGCCGATCCACTCGATGTGCTTGTGCATGATCCGCTCGGCGCGTTCGCCGAACAGCCGGATCAACAGGGCCAGCAGCCAGACGCGCTTGCCGCGCCCGACCGTCATGCAGGCCAGGAACGGGACGATCGGCACGCCGACGATGCCGGCCGCCCAGGTCACGAACTTCATCGGCACCACCGGCTGCAGCGCGGCCAGGGTCAGTGCCACCAGCATGCCCAACCAGTGCTGGTTCATGTCCGTGCGCAGGTTTTCCACGCCGGTGTTGATCGTCGCCAGCAGGTGGTCGCTCAGCAGCGGGCTGATCGCCTGGAACGCCCAATGCCCCAGCGCGTAGCCGACCAGCGAGCCGAGCAGCGAGAACAGCAGGCTCAGGTTGGCGTAGCGGAACGCCTTGTGCCGCTTGCCCAGCATCATCGGCGCCAGCATCACCTCCGGCATGATCGGGAAGATGAAGGCCTCGACGAAGCTGAGCCCGCACAGGTAGTAGACCGCCCTCGGGTCGCGCGCCCACGACAATGCGCGCGCATAGAGCTTGCCGAACAGGCGCATCTAGCGACTTCCTTGTGGAAACGGGCGCATCAACCGATGCCGCCAAGCAAGGGGACGAAACTGACCGCGCCCAGTTCCTCCTGGATGAAGTCGCCCTTCCCGTCGCCGCGGATGCGCAGCAGGGTCTGGCTGCTTGGCGAACCGACCGGCGCGACCAGCACGCCGTCCGGCGCCAGCTGGGCGAGGATCTGGCTGGGAATCGCGTCGCCGGCCGCGGTCAGGATGATCGCGTCGAACGGCGCCTCGTCCGGCCAGCCGAGCTTGCCGTCGTCGTGCCGCGAGCGGATGTTGGACAGGCCGAGCTGGCGGAAGCGCCGGCGCGCCTGGCGCAACAACTCTTCGATGCGCTCGACGGTGAACAGTTGCGGCACCAGCGCCGCCAGCACCACGGCCTGGTAGCCCGAGCCGGTGCCGATCTCCAGCACCTTCTGCGGCATGCCCTGCCTGGCATCGAAGGGTTCGAGCAGAGCCTCGGTCATCCGCGCCACCACCCACGGCTGCGAGATGGTCTGGCCGTGGCCGATCGGCAGCGCGGTGTTCTCGTAGGCGCGCGAGTGCAGCGCCTGGTCGATGAAATGGTGGCGCGGCACGTTGCGGATCACCTCGATCACGCGCGGATCGCGGATGCCGCTTTCCTTCAGGCTGTTGGCGAGCCGGTCGCGCGCGCGCTGCGAGGTCATGCCCTCGCCCCTGAACGCCGACGCCGGCAGCGGGTGGATGTTCATCGCTCAGGCCGCCTCGTCGTTCATCGTGGCGGTCATCGCCTGCACCCAGCCGCTGACCTTGTCCAGCGCCTGATAGCGGGTGAGGTCGACGTGGATCGGCGTCACCGACACGTAGCCGCGCTGCACCGCGTGGAAATCGGTGCCGGGGCCGGCGTCCTCGACGCTGCCCGCCGGTCCGATCCACCAGATCGGCCGGCCGCGCGGGTCGGTCTGCGCGATGCAGGGCGCGGCGCGATGGCGCTTGCCCAGCCGGGTCACCTCGAAGCCGTGGATCTCGCTCCAAGGCCGGTCGGGCACGTTGACGTTGAGGATGGTGTCGGCCGGCAGCGGATCGACCAGCAGCCGCTGCATCAGCAGCAGCACCGCCTGCGCCGCCGAGGCGTAGTGCTCGCCCTTGTGGTCGTGGCTGACCAGCGACACGGCGATCGCCGGCAGGCCGAGGAAGCGCCCTTCCATCGCGGCCGAGACCGTGCCCGAGTAGATCACGTCGTCGCCGAGGTTGGCCGAGTTGTTGATGCCCGACACCACGATGTCCGGCTCGCTGTCGAGCAGGCCGGACAAGGCCAGGTGCACGCAATCGGTCGGCGTGCCGGCCACGCGGTAGAAGCCGTTGTCCATCCTCAGCGCGCGGATCGGCGCGTCCAGGGTGAGCGAATTGCTCGCGCCGGAGCGGTCGCGGTCGGGCGCCACCACCGTCACTTCGCCGACCGCGCCCAGACGCTCGGCGAGTACGTGGATGCCGTACGCATCCACGCCATCGTCATTGCTTACCAGAACTCGCATGATGATCCGTTCAGAGCTGTTGCATGGCGCGCCGGCGCACAGCGCCGTACCGTGCGCGCCCAGGCCACGGAGTCTACCGGAGCGGGGCCCCGGTTTCACATGATGGCGGCCGCGACCCGGGCTCTTGCTAGCATGTCCGCATGAAGCGCCGTACGCCCGCCCGTGTCGACGACGACGATGCCCGCCTGTTCCGCGAGGCGGTCGGCCCCGTGCGCGAGCTGGCGCCCGTCGCGCCCGCGCCGGAAACGCCCCGGCCCGAGCCGCGCGCGCGCATGCTGGAAGCCGACGAGGCCGCCGTGCCGGGCGAGCTGCTGGACATGGCCTTCGATCCGGCCCTGATGGAGATCGGCGAGGAACTGGGCTACCTGCGCGACGGCTATCCGCCGAAACTGCTCAAGGCGCTCAAGCGCGGCCAGTTCAGCGTGCAGGACGAGATCGACCTGCACCAGATGAACGCCGCCGCGGCCCAGGCCACCATCGCCGACTTCCTCGCCGAGGCCCGCCACAACGGCCTGCGCTGCGTGCGCATCGTGCACGGCAAGGGCCTGCGCTCCAAGGCCGCCGGGCCGGTGCTGAAGATGCTCACCGACCGCCTGCTGCGCCGGCGCGACGACGTGGTCGCGTTCGCCTCGGCAAGGCCGATGCAGGGGGGGACGGGGGCTGTGATCGTGTTGCTCAAGGGGCAGTGAAGAAGAGGAGTGAGAAACGAGGAGTGAGAGAGAGCCGGAAAGTCGCTGCTTGCACGCTTTCTCTCACTTCTCACTCCTCTCCTCTCGCTCCTAA
>NZ_LMSL01000006.1:46004-46304 GCF_001428405.1 Frateuria sp. Soil773 | reverse complement strand
CAAAATCTTTTGAGGAGGAGGGCAAGGAACGCCAAGTGGATGAATTGCAGGCTGGTGTGGAGCATGCGCTCGCAGTTTTTCCACAGCCGCCTGTTCTTCTCCAGCCAGGCAAAACTGCGCTCGACCACCCAGCGTTTGGGCATGACCTTGAACGTGTGCAGTTCGTTGCGTTTGGCAATCTGCACCGTGACATGTTCGCCCAAGACCGCTCGCACATCCTGCGCGAAGGGCTGGCCCACATAGCCACTATCTGCCAGCACGCTTTGCACCTGACCCAGACGGGCTTTGCCACGTCCGAAA
>NZ_LMSL01000006.1:45819-45942 GCF_001428405.1 Frateuria sp. Soil773 | reverse complement strand
AGAACCCGCTGCAAGCGTTGCGCCCCTGTCTCACGCGGACCGCGCCAACCTGATTTTTTGAGCACCCGCTCCAGCAGGCTCTCTCCCTCTTCATCCACTTCACTCCAGATCTGGAAGTACGCA
>NZ_LMSL01000006.1:240-45755 GCF_001428405.1 Frateuria sp. Soil773 | reverse complement strand
GAACTGCTTGCGGCTGATGTCACTGGGATAGCTTTTTCTCATCCTCCCAGTTTCGGGCAACGCACGAAGATTTTGAACAGGCTCTTAGCTCTCCGCCAATTCGCGCACCACCACCGTCGCATACGCGCCCGCCGGCAGCTCGAACGACAGTTCCAGCGCATCGTCGTCCAGCCAGCGCCAGCGCAGTTCCTTCGGCAGCAGGCGCAGCGCGCGGCGTTCCTGGTCCATCCGCGCGGCGGCCAGCCCTTCGGCCAGGTCGGCATGGGCCGCGGCCACCTCGCGTTCGAGCGCGCCGGCATCGCCCGCGCTCGGCGGCTCGCCCTGCCCCCACAGCGGGCCGGACGGGTGGATGTCGCCGCGCCCCAGCCGTTCGGCCAGCGCCTCGCCGAACGGTTCCGGGCCGAACCACGAGCGCGAGCCGGCCAGCGACCAGATCTCGCCGTCCAGCGGGGCGTCCCACGCGCCGCGTTCGACGCGCGCCGCCAGCACGCTGTTGAAGATGTGCGAGCGCGCGGCGGACAGCAGGAACGAACGGGTGTTGCGGTCGACCCGGCGGCCGCCGAACATCGAGCGCGCCTGCGCCACGTTGCCGCCCTCGCGGCCGAAGCGCTGCTCGCCGAAATAGTTGGGCACGCCGCGGGCGGCGATCTGCCGCAGCACCTGTTCGGCCGCCGTACGGTCGCCCTGCACGTCGCGCAGCACCAGCACGAAGCGGTTGCCGCGCAGGGCGCCGCGCTTGAGCTTGCGCTTGTGCCGCGCGGCGGCCAGCACCTTCACCTCCGGGTGCGGGAACGCCGACCAGTCCGGATCGGACTTGCCGGCCAGTTGCACGGAGAAGGTCTGCCGGGTCACCGCGTGGCGGTCCTTGCTGCCGGCGTAGCCGACGCCGACCGGCGACACGTCGGCGAAGCGCGCCAGCTCGCGCGCCACCCAGTCGCTGTTCTGGCCGCGCTTCTCCACCCACAGCAGGGCGTGCTCGCCCTCGCCGTCGGCCTCGTAGCCGAGGATCTCCTCGACGACGAAATCCTCCGGCGCGGCGCGCAGCCGCGCGGTCAGCGGCGGCTCGCCGTAGGCATGGGGAAGCTCGATGGAAGACATGCGCACTCCGCCGGTCGCGCCGGCCACGGACGATAGGACGGGCTACATCAGGAACAGCGTGGCCAGCCCGAGGAAGATGAAGAAACCGCCGCTGTCGGTCATCGCGGTGATCAGCACGCTGGAACCCAGTGCCGGGTCGCGGCCGAACCGGGTCATCAGCACCGGGATGCCGACGCCGCAGAACGCCGCCAGCAGCAGGTTCAGGGTCATCGCAGCGGTCATCACCAGGCCCAGCGAGACGCTGCCGTACAGCAGCCAGGCCACGACGCCGATCACCCCGCCCCACACCAGCCCGTTGAGCAGGGCCACCGCCAGTTCCTTGCGCCACAGCCGCTTGGCGCTCTCGGCGCTGATCTGGTTCAGCGCCAATGCGCGCACGATCATGGTGATGGTCTGGTTGCCGGAGTTGCCGCCGATGCCTGCGACGATCGGCATCAGCGTCGCCAGCGCCACCAGCTTCTGGATCGAGCCCTCGAACAGGCCGATCACGCGCGAGGCGATGAAGGCGGTGACCAGGTTGATCGCCAGCCACGACCAGCGGTTGCGCAGGCTCGCCCACACCGAGGCGAAGATGTCCTCCTCCTCGCGCAGGCCGCCGCGGCTCAGGGCTTCGCTCTCGCTCTCCTCGCGGATCACGTCGACCATCGCGTCGATGGTGATGCGGCCGATCAGGTGGCCGTTGTCGTCCACCACCGGCGCGGTCACCAGGTCGTAGCGCTCGAACGCCTGCGCCACCTCGTAGGCGTCGTCGGCCGGATGGAAGGTGTTGACGTCCGGCGCCATCACCGCGCTGACCATCTTCTCCGGCGAGTTCACCAGCAGCCAGTGCAGCGGCAGCACGCCGGTGAGCAGGTTGTCCTGGTTGATCACGAACAGCTTGTCGGTCTGCGCCGGCAGTTCCTCGAACCGGCGCAGGTAGCGCAGCACGGTTTCCAGGCTGACGTCCTCGCGGATGGTGACCATCTCGAAGTCCATCAGCGCGCCGATCTGGTCGTCCTCCCAGGACAGCGCCGACTGCACCCGCTCGCGCTGCTGCGCGTCGAGGCTGGCCATCAGCTCGGGCAGCACCTCGGTGGGCAGGTCCTCGACCAGGTCGGCCAGTTCGTCCGCGTCCAGCGGCTCGACCGCGGCCATGATCTCGCCCTGGTCCATGTCCGCGATCAGCGACTCGCGCACCGCGTCGGACACTTCCAGCAGGATCTCGCCGTCGCGGTCGGCCTTCACCAGTTGCCAGATCGCCAGGCGATCGTCCGGCGGCAGCGATTCGAGGATGAAGGCGATGTCGGCCGGGTGCAGCTCGTCCAGGTGGCGCTGCAGCTCGGCCTGGTTCTGCCGGTGCACCAGGCCCTCGACCAGGTCCTGGTGCGCGCCGTGCTGGTTGTGCGCCACCTGCTCGACCAGCTTCTGCTTGCGCAGCAGCTCGACGATCGCCTCCAACTGCTCGTGGAGGCGGTGGGTCGAGCTGCGGACCTCGGCCTCGCTCATGCGCGCTCCAGCAGCACGCAGGCCTGCGCCGCGATGCCTTCCCCGCGGCCGCAGAACCCGAGCTTCTCGGTGGTGGTGGCCTTGACGCTGATGCGGCCGACCTCGCACTCCAGGTCGGCAGCGAGGCGCTCGCGGATCGCCTGCACGTGCGGGCCGACCTTGGGCGCCTCGCAGATCACGGTGAGGTCGGCATTGCCCAGCGCGTAGCCTTGCTGCGCCATCAGCATCGCCGCGTGGCGCAGGAACCGCCGGCTGTCCGCGTCGCGCCAGCGCTCGTCCGAGGGCGGGAAGTGCCGGCCGATGTCGCCCAGCGCCAGCGCGCCGAAGATCGCGTCGCACAGCGCATGGATCGCCACGTCGCCGTCCGAGTGCGCGACCACGCCGCGCCGGTGCGGCACGCGCACGCCGCCGAGCATCACGTGGTCGCCCTCGCCGAACGCGTGCACGTCGAAACCCTGGCCGATTCTCATTGCAGCACCTTCATGCACGGGTCCTTGAAAGGAGGAACTCGGCCAGCGCGAAATCCGCCGCGGTGGTCACCTTGAGGTTGTCCTCGGCGCCCTCCACCAGCAGCGGCGCGAAACCGGCCTGTTCCATCGCCATCGCCTCGTCGCTCACCACCGCTCCGCGGCGTGCCGCATCGCGCAGCGCTGCCGCCAGTTGAGCACGACGGAACATCTGCGGCGTGAAGGCGCGCCAGCGCTGCTCGCGCGGCTCGGTCCGCAGGCTGCGCCCGTGCGCGTCCGCCCGCTTGAGCGTGTCGCGCAGCGGCGCGCCGAGCAGGCCGCCGTCGCCACGCCCGGCCTGCTCGACCAGGCGGTCGATGTCGGCCGCGCGCACGCAGGGGCGTGCGGCGTCGTGCACCAGCACGAAGTCGTCGCCGGCCACCGCCGCCGGCAGCGCGTCCAGCCCGGCGAGCACCGAGTCGCAGCGTTCGGCGCCGCCGGTGGCGGTCAGCACCGGCTTGCCGCCGAGCCGGTCCAGGCCAGGCCAGTGGGCGTCGCCCGCACCCAGGATCACCAGCAGGCCGGCGATCCGCGGGTGCGCCGCCAGCCGTTCCAGCGTATGCAGGATCAGCGGCCGGCCCGCCAGCGGCAGGTACTGCTTGGGGACATCGCCGCCGACGCGCGTGCCGCGCCCGGCTGCCGGCACCACGCACCACAGGGCCGGCATGGTCAGTGCCCGCCGGTATCGGTGGCGGCCGGCGGCGCCGCGCTGCTGGCGGCGCCGGGCTTTTCCACCACCTGGTAGAACGTCTCGCCCGGCTTGATCAGCCCCAGCTCGGCGCGCGCGCGCGCTTCCACCGCCTGCTCGCCGTGCTTGAGGTCGTCCACGTCGGCCGCCAGCGCCTGGTTGCGCTGGCGCAGGCGTTCGTTGTCGTCGTTCTGCTTGCTCACCGATGCGCGCAGCGCCCGCACTTCGCCCATGCCGCCGCTGCGGCCCCACAGCTTGAGCTGCAGGCCGATCAGGACGGCGATCAGAATCAGGGCGATCCAGCGCAGCATGGCTGCTCGGCTACCTTGGTTCAGCCCGGCAGGTGGGCCAGGTTCGGGAAGGCGTCGCGGCCGGCGTAGCGCGCGGCGGCGCCCAGCGCCTCCTCGATGCGCAGCAGTTGGTTGTACTTGGCCACGCGGTCGGTGCGGCACAGCGAGCCGGTCTTGATCTGGGTGGCCGTGGTGGCGACCGCGATGTCGGCGATGGTGGTGTCCTCCGTCTCGCCCGAGCGGTGCGAGATGATCGCCGCGTACTTGGCGGCATCCGCCATGGCGATGGCTTCCAGCGTCTCGGACAACGTGCCGATCTGGTTGACCTTGATCAGGATGGCGTTGGCGATGCCCTTGTCGATGCCTTCCTTGAAGATCGCCGGATTGGTGACGAACAGGTCGTCGCCCACCACCTGGACGTTCTTGCCGATGGCGTCGGTGAGCAGCTTCCAGCCGGCCCAGTCGCCCTCGGCCATGCCGTCCTCGATGGTGACGATGGGATACTGCCGGGCCCAGCCAGCCAGCACGTCGACCCACTGCTCGGGGGTGTAGGCCTTACCCTCGCCTGCCAGGTCGTACTTGCCGTCCTTGAAGAATTCCGAGCTGGCCGCGTCGAGGCCGAGCAGGATCTCGCTGCCGACTTTGTAGCCGGCCTTGTGGATGGCTTCGAGGATGGTGTCCAGCGCCTCGACGTTGGAGCGCAGGTCCGGCGCGAAGCCGCCCTCGTCGCCCACGGCGGTGTTGAGGCCCTTGCCCTTCAGCACGCTCTTCAGCGCGTGGAAGATCTCCGCGCCGGCGCGCAGCGCCTCGGCGAAGCTGGGCACGCCCACCGGCAGCACCATGAATTCCTGCACGTCGACGTTGTTGTCGGCGTGGGCGCCGCCGTTGATGATGTTCATCATCGGCACCGGCAGCGCGCCGGGCTTGCCGGTGGTGCCGTTGATCTCGGCCAGGTACTGCCACAGCGCCTGCCTGCGCTGCGCCGCCACCGCATGGGCGGCGGCCATCGACACGCCGAGGATGGCGTTGGCGCCCAGCTTGCCCTTGTTCGGCGTGCCGTCGAGCTGGATCAGCTTCGCGTCCAGGTCGCCCTGGTTGGCCGCGTCGAAGCCCTTGAGCGCGCTGGCGATGGCGCCGTTGACGTTGCCCACCGCGTTCTTCACGCCCTTGCCCAGGTAGCGCGCCTTGTCGCCGTCGCGCAGTTCGACCGCCTCGCGCGTGCCGGTGGAAGCGCCGCTCGGCACGGCCGCGCGGCCAAAGCCGCCGCCGGCCAGGGTCACTTCGGCTTCCAGCGTGGGGTTGCCGCGCGAGTCGAGGATTTCACGGGCGTGGATGCGGGCGATCTCAGTGGTCATGGGAATCCAGTGGGATGAAGTGTCGAAGGAAAATGCAACCGCGCCGCGGCTGGGCGCGGCATCGCTACAGCGTCTGTTCGAGGAAGCCGTGCCGCTTGGTCACGGCGTCCAGCTCCACCAGGGTTTCCAGCAGCGCCTCCATCTTGCCCAGCGGCCACGCGTTGGGGCCGTCGGACAGCGCCTTGCTGGGGTCCGGATGGGTCTCGGCGAACAGGCCGGCCACGCCGGCGGCGACCGCCGCGCGCGCCAGCACCGGCACGAACTCGCGCTGGCCGCCGGAGCTGGCGCCCTGCCCGCCCGGCAACTGCACCGAGTGGGTGGCGTCGAACACCACCGGGCAGCCGGTCTCGCGCATCGCGCTCAGGCTGCGCATGTCCGAGACCAGGTTGTTGTAGCCGAAGCTGGCGCCGCGCTCGCACACCAGGATGTCGTCGTTGCCCACGGCCTTGGCCTTGGCGACCACGTGCTTCATGTCCCACGGCGCGAGGAACTGGCCTTTCTTGATGTTCACCGGCTTGCCGGCGCGCGCCACGGCCTGGATGAAATCGGTCTGCCGGCACAGGAAGGCCGGGGTCTGCAGCACGTCCACCACCGACGCGACTTCGCCGAACGGGGTGTACTCGTGCACGTCGGTGAGCACCGGCACGCCGACCTGGCGCTTCACCTCGCCCAGGATCCGCAGTCCCTCCTCCATGCCCGGGCCGCGGAAGCTGGCACCGGAGGAGCGGTTGGCCTTGTCGAAGCTGGACTTGAAGATGAAGTTCACGCCGAGCCGGGCGGTGACCTCCTTCAGCGTGCCGGCGGTGTCGATCTGCAACTGCTCGGACTCGACCACGCACGGGCCGGCGATCAGGAACAGCGGCCTGTCCAGCCCCACCTCGAAGCCGCAGAGCTTCATGCCGTCGCCTCCTTCGCCAGCGCCTCGCCCTCGCGCACCGCCTTGTACTCGCGCGCGGCGTGAACGAAGCCGATGAACAGCGGATGCCCGTCGCGCGGGGTGGAGGTGAACTCCGGGTGCGCCTGGCAGCCCAGGAACCACGGGTGCTTCTGCGCCGGCAGCTCGACGATCTCCACCAGCAGGTCGTCCATCGACTTGCCGGAGATCACCAGCCCCAGGTCCTCGAAGCTCTGGCGGTAGCGGTTGTTGAACTCGTAGCGGTGGCGGTGGCGCTCGCGCACCACGTCCTGCCCGTACAGCTCGCGCGCCAGCGTGCCGGCCTTGAGCCGGCACTCCTGCGCGCCCAGGCGCATGGTGCCGCCGAGGTCGGAGCGCTCGCTGCGCTGCTCCACCTCGCCGCTGGAGGTGGTCCACTCGGTGATCAGGGCGATCACCGGGTTGGGCGTATTGCGGTCGTTCTCGCTGGAATCGGCGTCGGCGAGACCGGCCACGTGTCGCGCGAAATCCACCACCGCCGCGTGCATGCCGTAGCAGATGCCGAAGTACGGCACGCCGTGCTCGCGCGCGTATTTCGCCGCCAGCACCTTGCCCTCGAAGCCGCGCTTGCCGAAGCCGCCCGGCACCAGCACCGCGTCGACCTTGCCCAGCACCTTGGCGGCGCCCTCGGCTTCGATCTGCTCGGAGTCGATCCAGGCCAGGTTGACCCGCGTCTGCTGCTTGATGCCGCCGTGGCGCAGCGCCTCGCCCAGCGACTTGTAGGCGTCCTTGTGCTCGACGTACTTGCCGACGATGGCGACGGTGACCTCGTCCTTCGGATGCTCCACCGCATCGACCGTGCGCTGCCAGGCGGACAGGTCCGCCGGCTTCGCGTCCAGGCCGAGCCGCTTCACCACGATGTCGTCCAGCCCTTGCTGGTGCAGCCACAGCGGCTGCTTGTAGATCACGTCCACGTCGGCGGCGCTGATCACCGCCTGCTCCGGCACGTTGGTGAACAGCGCGATCTTGCGGCGCTCGCCTTCCGGCAGCGGCTCCTCGCAGCGGCACAGCAGCACGTCGGGCTGGATGCCGATCGAACGCAGTTCCTTCACCGAATGCTGGGTGGGCTTGGTCTTGATCTCGCCGGCGGCCTTGATGAACGGCACCAGGGTCAGGTGCATGAACAGGCACTTCTCCGGGCCGTGCTCGATGCGCAACTGACGGATCGCCTCCAGGAACGGCAGCGACTCGATGTCGCCTACCGTGCCGCCGATCTCCACCAGCGCCACGTCGAAGCCGCGGGTGGCCTCGTGGATGCAGTGCTTGATCTCGTCGGTGATGTGCGGGATCACCTGCACGGTGGCGCCCAGGTAATCGCCGCGTCGCTCCTTGCGGATCACGCTCTCGTAGATCTTGCCGGTGGTGATCGAGTTCTTGCCGGTGAGGCGGGTGTGCACGAAGCGCTCGTAGTGGCCGAGGTCGAGGTCGGTCTCGGCGCCGTCGTCGGTCACGTAGACCTCGCCGTGCTGGAAGGGACTCATGGTGCCCGGATCCACGTTGATGTACGGATCGAGCTTCATCATGGTGACCGAGAGGCCACGCGCTTCCAGGATGGAAGCCAGCGACGCCGCGGCGATGCCCTTGCCAAGCGAGGACACCACACCGCCGGTGACGAAAATCAGGGGGGTCATGAGTTGCAGCCGTGCTGGAAATCGGCATTTTAGCGGCAGTTGGCCCGGGCCGCGAGACACCCCGGGCAAATTCGTCCGATCGATTCATCTGCGACGCCCGCGCACGCGGGAAAACCGCGCATGGCGCCTGCTAGCATGAACGGATGAACAGCCCCGTTTCCGCCCGCCTCGCCGCCCTGCGCCAGGCCATGCAGCAGCATGGCGTCGCCGCCTGCCTCGTCCCCACCGCCGATCCGCACCTGTCCGAGTACCTCCCGGGGCACTGGGCCGCGCGCGAGTGGCTGTCCGGCTTCACCGGCTCGGCCGGCACCCTGCTGGTCACCGCCGACCATGCCGGCGTATGGACCGATTCGCGCTATTTCTCGCAGGCCGAGCGGCAACTGGCCGGCAGCGGCGTCGCCCTGATGAAGCAGCGGGTGGCGCACGCGCCCGAGCACCTGGCCTGGCTGCAGCAGCACCTGCGCGAGGGCGACACGGTGGCGGTGGCCGGCGACAGCCTGGCGGTGGCCACGCAGCGGCAGATCGAACGCCTGCTGGGCGAAGCCGGCGCCACCCTGCGCACCGACCTGGACCTGCCGGCGACGGTGTGGGCCGAACGCCCGGCGCTGCCGAAGGCGGCGGTGTTCGAGCACGCGATCGGCCACGCCTGCACGCCGCGCGCGGAGAAGCTCGCGCGCCTGCGCACCGCGATGCGCAAGCACGGCGCCACCCACCACCTGGTCTCCAGCCTCGACGACGTCGCCTGGCTGACCAACCTGCGCGGCAGCGACGTCGAATGCAACCCGGTCTTCCTGGCCCACCTGCTGGTGCAGGGCGAGGGCCCGGCCACGCTGTTCGTCGACCGCGCCAAGCTGAGCGACGCCCTGGTCGCCGCGCTGGCGGCCGACGGCGTGCGCATCGCCGACTACGCCGCGGTCACCGACGCGCTGGGCGAACTGGGCGACGGCGACGCCCTGCTGCTGGACGCCGGCCGCGTGGTGTGCGCCGTCGCCGCGGCGATCCGGCCGGCGGTGAAGCGGATCGAGGCGGCCAACCCGAGCACCGCCTTCAAGGCGCGCAAAAGCCCGGCCGAGCTGGAGCACGTGCGCGAGGTGATGCGCCGCGACGGCGCCGCGCTGGTGCGCGCGTTCCGCCGGCTGGAGGAGCGCCTGGCCGCCGGCATGACGCAGACCGAGCTGGACGTGGACACCCTGCTGCACGAGGAACGCTCGGCCCAACCGGGCCATGTCGGCGAAAGCTTCGCCACCATCGCCGGTTACGAGGCCAACGGCGCCCTGCCGCACTACCGCGCCACGCCGGAGGCGCACAGCGCGCTGCAGCGGCGCGGGCTGCTGCTGGTCGATTCCGGCGGCCAGTACCTGGGCGGCACCACCGATGTCACCCGCGTGCTGGCGCTGGGCGAGACCACGCCGGAGCAGCGCCGCGACGCCACGCTGGTGATGAAGGGCATGATCGCGCTGTCGCGCGCGCGCTTCCCGAAGGGCGCCAGCGGCCCGCAGCTCGATGCGCTGGCGCGCGCGCCGCTGTGGGCCAGCGGCATGGACTACGGCCACGGCACCGGCCATGGCGTGGGCTACTTCCTCAATGTGCACGAGGGCCCGCAGTCGATCCGCCCGCCCGTCGCCGGCGGCGCCCTGGTGGCGCTGGAGCCGGGCATGATCACCTCGATCGAGCCGGGGCTGTACAAGCCCGCGCGCCACGGCATCCGCCACGAGAACCTGGCCGTGGTGGTCGAGGCCGACCGCACCGAGTTCGGCGAGTTCTACGCCTTCGAGACGCTGACCCTGTGCCCGTTCGACCGGCGCGCGCTGGAGCCGGGCCTGCTCAATCCCGAGGAACGCGCCTGGCTGGACGATTACCACGCCACCGTGCGGGCTGCGCTCGGCCCGTTGCTGGACGGCGCCGATCTGGCCTGGCTGGAGCGCCACTGCGCCCCGCTGGCCGGCTGACCTACCTGCTTCGACATTCCCCGCCGCTGCGCGGGCCGCATGCCGTGCAGCCGGCCGGATCGATGGCAGCCGGCGTCACGGCCGCGCCCGCCATCGATCCAGCATTCCCTGGCTTCCCTCGTCTAGATTCCAGCAGGCAATGACACAGGGGGTGGGCTATGCCTGCCGTCAACGTAAGCTCGTTGACCCATGTCCATCCGTGGGCATGTGGAAAACCGTAAGCTGCCGCGCCGTCCGCCGGACGTCCCTCGACGCCGGTGCGCATCCCGCTTTCGACGCCCATTCTGTCGGCCCGGCCGGCCGAATGGGATCGGACGATTCCTAAAATGGCCGGTTGCCGGCATCCCGGCAATGGGTTCCGTCCTCAGAGCCTGTTCAAAGTCTCCCTGTCGGGCTGGAATCCCCTCACGCTCCGCTCGTCATTCCTGCGAGGCGCTTTTCAACAGCCGAAGGGCCGGTCATCCAGCGACGTTCCCTTCCCCAAAGCCTAAAGGCACTGGATCCCAGCTTGACCGGCCCTGCGGCCGTTGAGAGCCGCTGGGATGACGCTTCGTAGGGGGATGTTTGGAGACTTTCAACAGGCTCTTACTGGTACTGGATGGTGAAGGTGGCCGTGCCGTTGGCGTCGCCCGGCGCAACGGCGCTGCCGGTCTGGTAATAGCGCGCCTTGAACGGCACCCGCAAGGTGTTCGCCCCGACCGGGCTGCTGCCCGCGCTGATGCTGCCGCCGTAGCTAACCGGCCGGCTGTCGCGCGCGTCCAGCACCTGGATGCCCACGCCCTTGGCGGCCTGCGGGCCCTGGGTGATCTGCAGCACGCCGGGGCTGTTGGACGGGTCGGCCGTGGCGTCCAGCCGCACGAAGATGTTGCCCGGGCTCTGCTGGCACTGCAGGCTGATCGTGAAGTCGCGTTCCGCCGCGGTGGTGCCGACGCCGCCGAAGCTGCTCTGCGGCACGCTGCCGAACTTGACGGCGATGTTCTTCGAGCCGGCGTCCACCAGGCACGAAGGCGAGATGATGGTGATGCCCTCGCCGCGTACCCAGGTGGTCAGCAGCGGATGCGAGGGGTCCGACGCGAGGTGGTAGCTCGAATACTGCCCGGCCACCAGGGGGCCGCTGCCGGTGACCGGCGCCGTCTTGATCAGCTCGACGACGAAGGTGCTGGCGTCGAGCGTGTAGGACGTGTTGGCCGAGGCGTTGAAGCGGTCCGGGTAGACCATGGTGGTGGCCGCGTTGGCCGTCTTGCGCGACATCCGGATGCCTACGCCCGGGACGCCGGTGGTGAACACCTTGCTGTAGCCCGGCACCGCCTGCCCCTGCACCACGTCGGCGTATACCGTGGCGCCGCCGTACCAGTCGCACGACATCGCCGTGCCGGGCTGGCTGATGCGGGTGGACCAGGTGACGATCGTGGCGCCCACCGGCAGGTCCGGCGGGATCACCACCCGCCCGAGGTCCATGTTCACGTGGGGGTCCTGCCAGTTCCGGTTCATGCTGCAGGCGGCCCACGCCGAGGGCATGCCCATCAGCAGCAGGACGGCCAGCCAGCATCGGCAGGCCCGGAACACGCGGGACGGATGGGGGTTCATGTTCTGGCTCATCGGCTGGACACCGAGGTGGGGGACGCGCCGGTGGCGGCGGCAGGGCTGCAGGCCGCCTCCAGCGTGTCGTAGAACACCGGCTTGGCGTGCTTGTCGCGCACCGGCAAGCGGTAGTCGATGCGGCATTGCTGGTCGGGCTGCGCGCCCCACTTCACCAGCAGCCGGCCGCTGTCGGCCAGGCCGCGCAGGTACAGCCGGCTGGCCTGGCCCACCACGCCCACGTCGCGCCCCTGCGCATCGAGCACTTCGGCGCCGAACGGCAGCGGCTGGCCCGCGGCGTCGAGCGCGTGGATCAGCGCGGCGCGCCCGCTGCTGGTGCTGAACATCACCTTCACCACGGCGCCGGCGTACGGCGCCACCTGCTGGCTGGTGCTCTGCAGCTCGACGTCGGTGGAGATGCCCTTCGGATCGAGCTGCACCGTGTTGAGGCTGTAGGGCGTGAGGTAGGGGATCAACGCATAGCCGCGGCCGTCGATGCGCACGCCGGAGTAGTTGGTGACCCGCGCGCCCTTCGCGTCCTTCGCCTCGACCAAGGCCATGGTCTCGCCCTGCTGCGGGCTGAAGGTGACGCCGCCGCCGTGCACCACCAGCGCGCCGTTCGCGCCCAGCGACGCCTGGCGGTAGCCGGAGCCCTGCGCGTAGGTGGCGCTCAGCGTCGAGTACGGGCTGCGGTACTGCGCGTTCAGCGCGCCGCTGCTGCCGCTGCGGGTATCGTGGCCGGCGGTGACGCCGTAGTTGAAATTGTCGTCCGCGCCGGCGCTGCCGGTGAGGCCGAGCTGGCTGGTGCTGTAGCCGCGGTTGCTGTGCGCGAACATGCCGCTCAGCGAGGGCGCATGCTCGGCGCGGCCCAGCGGCAGCGAGAAGTTGAGGTAGTACTGCGTCTCGCGCATGCCGAACACGTCGCGCGTCTGCGCCGCCGAAACGGTATAGCTGAGGCTGCCGATGTGGTTGTTGTAGCCGGCCTGGTACTGCGTGTCCGTGCCGCGGCGTCCCCAGTAGTCGCGCACCGAGCCGGTGACGTACAGCGAACCGGCGCTGCCCAGCGTCTGGCTCAGGGTCAGCTCGAAGCGGTTGCGCTGGCGCTGCACCGCCGCGGTGCCGAGGCCCCGGCGCGCCAGGTCGCGCATGAGCAGGGCGTCCTGCAGGCCCAGGTAGCCGGACGTGGAGTAGCGGTAGGCCGCCACCGAGAAATTGGTGTTCGTCTCGGTCAGCAGCTTGCTGTAGCCGATCTTCAGGCTCTGCCCGCTGGAGCTGCCCTGCCCCGGCAGTTGCGCGTGCGCATGGGTCAGGTCGACCGCGAAGGCGCCGTAGGCCGTGTTGAAGGCCCCGCCGACCAGCACGGCGCCGTAGCCCTTGCTCAGCACCGCGCCGGCATAGCCGGTCAGCACGTTGGTGAAGCCGCGCTGGTAGGTGCCCTGCAGCAGCCACGGGTGGCTGTGCAGGTAGGTCTCGCGCACCTGGCCCACGGTCGCGCTGTAGCGGCCGATGCCCGGGCGCAGCAGTTGCGCCACCGAGGAATACGGCACCGAGAAGCTGTGCTGGCGCCCGTCCGCCTCGGTCACCGTCACCGCCAGATCGCCGCCGTACCCGGTGGGGTACAGGTCGTTGATCTCGAAGCCGCCGGGCGCCACCGTGGTCTGGTAGATCAGGTAGCCGTTCTGGCGGATCTCGACGCGCGCGTTGGTGCTCGCCACGCCGCGCACCACCGGCGCGTAGCCGCGCAGCGAATCGGGCAGCATGCGGTCGTCCGACGCCAGTTGCGCGCCGCGGAAGGCCACCGTGTCGAACAGCTCGCCGCTGGTGTTGGCCTCGCCGATCGTCAACTGGCTGCGGATGTCCGCGAAATTGCGCTGGGCGTAGGTGGCGATGCTCTGCCAGCGGCGCCCCTGCCCGCTCTGCCAGGTCACCGACGAGTTGTGGCGGAACTGCCAGTCGCCCAGGTTGAGCCCGGCATTGAGGCCCAGGTAGGCCGAATCCTGCGTGCGGCTGCCCATGCGCGCCGGCGCGGTGATGCGCCTGCCGTCCGGCCCGATGATCCCGCCGTCGGCCGCGAACACGCTGCCCGCCGGGATCGGCTCGCCGCCGCGCCCGATGACGCTGCCGGCGGGAATCGCGCCGCCGGCCGGCACGGCCTTGCCGTCGGGGCCGATCACCGTGTTGTCGACGATCGCCGCCGCGTCGTTGCGCATGCGGAAGCTGTTGAAGGAATAGCCGAGCATGCCGGCCGTCACGCCGCGGTCCCAGTAGCGCGGCGCCACGTAGCCGCGAGCGGTGCGGCGCAGCACGGCCTGCGGCACGCTCAGGTCCAGCCGCAGTTCCGCGCCGTCATAGCTGCTCTGCGCCTGCGGCACCCATCGCTCGATGCGCTGGCAGTCGCCGCGCACGAGCACCGCCGGGTCCAGCTTGCCGGTATCGATGCCGTAGCGTTCCAGTTGCTGCGCGTCGAAGCACGGCCGCGCGCTGCTCTTGGCATCCTCGGCGCGGAACCGTACGTTCTCGTTGCCGACCCAGTTGCCGTTGACGTAGAGATCGACCAGGTAGTCGCCCGGCAGCACCGGGTTGCCGTGCTCGAAACGCGACAGGTCGACGTCCTGCGTGCCGCCGGCCAGGAAGGCGCTGTTGAACGAGGCGTTGGCCGGCTCGATCGTCGCCGGCGCGGCGGCGTCCACGGCGGCCAGCGCGCCGGTCGAAACGCCACCCAGCGCGAAGGCGATCAGCACCGCGAGCGGCCTGTGCGGCAGCCTGCGTCCTCCTTCTTGTCGTTTGTGCAATTTCGTCACGGCTCGTGCGTCCTTACTCGTTGTTGCGGTGGTCCCTGGCCTGGCGACGGCGGCGGCGATGCGGACCGATGCCGGGGCTCAGGGCTCAAGCTTCCCTTTCAGCGCCACGTCGCCGCCGTAGTCGTTGATCGCGGTGAAATCCACCTCGGCGCCGGCGGCCGGCGGCTGGGCCAGACCCGGCAGCGGGAACGCCGCCCTGGCGCCCGGCGCGACCATGCCGCCCTGCGCGGACACGTAGCTGCGGCCCGCCGCGACCACGCCCATGCGGCTGAAGGAAACGTGGTAGGGCGTGGGGTTGCTGCACTCCAGCGACAGGCCGTGCCCGTCCGCCGACGGCACCACGCGCCAGTGCAACTGGCCCGGCGCATCGTTGGCGCGCCCCGGCAGCCCGCCCGGGCGGAAAAACACCTTGATGCGCGAGCGGAACGCCAGTTGCAGATAGTTCTTCGCGCCCTCGCCAGTCGGCGACGGCGGCACTTCCAGCACGTTCAGCCAGAACACCGACTCCTTGTCCTGCGGCAGCGGCTGGCCGGTGTACATCAGGCGCAGGGTCTGCCCCTTGCGCGGCTCGATGCGGGTGATCGGCGGGGTCAGCACGAACGGCGCGTCGCTCTTGTCCGGGGTCACCTTCGGGTTGCCGCCGTCCAGCCATGCCTGCACCAGCGCCGGCGCGTCGCCGTTGTTGGTCAGCTTGATGGTGACCTCGCGCTCGCCGCCCGGATAGACCACGCGGGTACCGTTGATGATTACGTTGGCGAACGCGGACTGGGCCAGCAGCAGCGCGAGCGCCAGGCCCGAGGCGAGCCGGAAGGAGAGTTTCATCGGGGGAAGCCTTCGGATGGGAACGGGGAGCCGTCATCCGTCCGTGCGACCGGCGGCATGCCGCCGGTCGCACGGACGCCAGCGTCAGTTGTAGACGATGGTGTACTGCACGCGGCTGGCGACGTCGCCCTCGGTGGCCGAGCCCTGGTGGGCCACGTACTGGACGTAGTAGTTCAGCGTGGCCGCGCCGTTGGACAGCGCCACCGGCTTCGAATTGGAGCTGTCGGCGCCGCTGGTGGTAGCGCCCACCGAGATCGCGGTGGTGTCGCCGTTCAGCAGGCCCAGCTCCACGTTGGTGGCGGCGTTCGCGCCGCTGTCGACGATCAGCTGGCCGGTGGCCAGATCGACGCTGGCGCCCGGTTCGAAGTAGGTGGCGACGTTGCCGGTGGCCGGCGAGCAATTGCTCAGCGCGATGCTGAACGGGGTACGGCCCGCCCAGTCGCCCGCGTTGGTCAGCGTGCTCTTGGACACGGTCGGCAGGGTGACCGTGAAGTCCTTGCCACCGGTGCCGTTGCCGTTGATGTCGCAGGTCTGGCCGGTGATCTTGCCGTTGAAGGTGATGGTGCCGTCGGCGGCCTTGGCCGACGAGGGGGAAAGCGCGAACACGCCGAGGGAGACGGCCAGCGCGGCGGAAAGGATCGAGGTTTTCACGGAGAGTCCTTGTGTAGAGGCTGGTGGAACCAGGGGGACGCCTCTGCACCGCGCCAACACGAACCGACGCCGGGCACGTGGCAAGCCACGCGCTCGCCGGAGTTCTTCATGGCAGGAGCCCGCGGCTCCCCCTGTCTTTTCCCGACGCACAAATTGTCGAGAGCCCCAAGGTATTGTGATGGCGATCACGAAAACATCGGATTTTTCCTAAAATTCCGCCAACTTGCGCACGGAAACGCGCGCGCGCAAACGCTAGGCCGCGCCCTCGGGAGAAGGCCCGGCCCGGCATCGTCGCCAGGCGGTTTTCAGGCGAGCAGGCCGCTCGCGCGCGCGTACTCGTAGAGCTGGCTGTTGCTGGTGAAGCCGAGCTTGCGCATGGCGTCGTTCTTCTGCTGGCTGATCGTCTTGACGCTGCGGTGCACGTGCTCGGCGATCTGGGTGATCGAGAGCCCGCTCGCGAACAGGCGCACGATCTCCGCCTCGCGCGCCGACAGTTGGCCGGCGAGCGCCTCGGACGCTTCCGCGCCGGAGACGTCCGGCTCCACCAGGCCGGCGCGGTAGCGACCGCTCAGGTAGTCGCGGCCGTTCACCGTGGCCTGGATGGCGAGCAGCAGTTCGGTCATCATGCCGCCCTTGTCCACCACGCCCTTCACGCCGGCGGCGAGCATGCCGCGGATGAGCGTGGGGTTGTGCACCATCGTCAGCACGACGACGGGCAAGGAGGGAAAATCGCGGCGCAGGCGCTGGAGCAGGATCAGGCCGTCGGTGGAGCCTTGCTCGTCGGGCATCGAGAAATCGGTGATCAGCAGGCCGCAGGGCCGCTCGGCCAGCACCTTGAGCAATTCACCGCCGTTGTGCGCTTCCCCGACTATGCGGAAGGCATCGCCCTGGCTGTCCAGCAATGCCTTGATGCCCATCAGAACCACCGGATGGTCGTCGGCTATGACGATGTCCACCATGTATTTCTATCCCTGGTACGCATACAACCTAAGCCGGACGCATGTCGCAGCGCCCGTCGTGCACGTATGGTAGCGGGGGCATGCGCCGCCGGTGTGAAGACAGGTTGACGCATATGCCCATGTTTCCTGAGATGCTGCGGGCATCCGCAGGTTCCCGGTTCGCTTCGTGACTATCGAAATGCCCATCACCCCAGCCCTTGCATGGATCGACGTCGCGCTGGCGCCCACCGCCATCGCGGTGTACTGCCTGGCGGCGCTGCTGGCGGTGTCGGCGGGCCTGGCGCTGGCACTGCTGTGGCGGGTGCACGTCGAGCGCACCCGGCTCGCGCGCGGCCGGCGGCAGTTGGCCCAGCAGCAGGCGTATGCGCAGGCGCTGCTCGACAGCCTGCCCTTTCCGGTGACGGTCAAGGACCGCGACGGCGCCTACCTGATGCTGAACGCGGCCAGCCGACGCGACATCCGCATCGATGCCGACGCCATCGGCAGGACCAGCCTCGCGCTGCCGGATCACGGCCCGTTCGAGATCGAGGGCGCGCAACCGACCCGGCAACGGCTGCACCAGTCCAGCCTGGCGGTGGTCGAGGCCGGACAGGGACGGCAATGCGAGATCGCCTACACCGGCGGCGACGGCAGCCATCGCGCCGGCCTGTGGTGGGACTGCCCGGTGCGCGTGGACGACCGTGGCGTGGTCGGCTCGCTCGGCGTGCTGCTGGACGTCACCCGCTTCCAGCAGCGCGAACAGGCCGCCCGCGCCGCCGAGCAGAGCCTGCTCGAGATCGCCCACCACGTTCCGGTGCTGGTGTTCACCGTGTCGCTGGACGCGGGCGGGCGACGCCGGCTGCTGTTCCTGGCCGGCGACCTGCGCGCGCTGTTCGGCCTCGCGCCGCAGGATCTGGTCGAAGCGGGCGACGCCCTGCGCGACTGGCCCTTCGGTGACCGCATCCATCCCGAGGACAAGTCGCGCGTGCGGCGCCTGCTGATCCGCGCGCGGCGCGACGCGAGCGTCCACACGCTGGACTTCCGCGCCTACGGCGAGGAAGGGCTGCGCTGGCTGCACCTCGTCATGGCGCCGCGCGCGCTGCCCGACGGCAGCGTGCACTGGAGCGGGTACTTCATCGACACCACCGGCATCAACGCGCACAACGAGGCCCTGCGCGCGGCGCGCGACGCCGCCGAGCGCGCCTCCAAGGCCAAGGCCGACTTCCTCGCCACCATGAGCCACGAGATCCGCACGCCGATGAACGGCGTCATCGGCATGCTCGAACTGCTCCGGCACACCCGGCTCGACGCCGAGCAGCAGGAACTGCTGCACGCGGTGGAGGATTCGGCGGGCGTGCTGCTGCAGGTGCTCAACGACGTGCTGGACTTCTCCAAGCTCGAAGCGGGCGACCTGCGCCTGGACGACGCGCCCTTCGACCTGCGCACGCTGGTCGACAACGTGGTCGGCATGATGGCCACGCACATGCACAAGAAGGGGTTGCGCATCCAGGTGGCCGTCGACGCCGCGCTGGCCGGCCAACTGGTCGGCGACAGCGTGCGGATCCGGCAGATCCTGCTGAACCTGCTCAACAACGCCGGCAAGTTCACCGACTCCGGCAGCGTCTCGGTCGGCGTGCGGGTGATCGGCGACGACGGCGGCTCGCAGCGCGTGCGCCTGAGCGTGGCCGATACCGGCATCGGCATCGCCGCCGACAAGCAGGTCAACCTGTTCACCCCGTTCTCGCAGGCGGAATCGTGGACGACCCGGCGCTACGGCGGCTCCGGCCTCGGCCTGGCGATCTGCCGCCACCTGATCCAGCTCATGGACGGCAGCATCAAGCTGACCAGCGAGCCCGGCGCCGGCACCACCGTCACGGTCGAGCTGCGCCTGCCGGTGGAACGCCGCGACGTGGAACGGCCGCCGGGCCTCGCCGGGCGGCACGCGATCGTGCGGCTCGCCGCGCCGGCGGTCGCGGCGGCCCTGGCCGACCACCTGCTCGCGCTCGGCCTTACCGTGGAGCAGGTCCCGCCGGCGCAACCGCTGCGCAGCGGCCTGGCCGCCAACCTGCTGTTCGTCGACCGCGACGACGAAACGAGCCCGCCGCTGGTCGCGGCGCAAGCCATCGCCGTCGATGCCGACGCCGCCGCGCTGGGCGCGCCCCAGGTCGAAGGCGAGCGCATCCAGCTCGGCGCCAATCCGCTGAAGTGGCGGTCGGTGGCGCGCGCCTGCGAGATGGGTCTGGCGCCGCTATCGCCGCGCCCGCGCAGCTTCCACGGACCGGCCCCCGCTGCCGCCGAACCCGCCCGCGGGCAGGGGCGCGGGCGGATCCTGGTGGCGGAGGACCATCCGGTCAGCCAGACCCTGGTGCGCCGCCAGCTCGAACTGCTCGGCTGGCCCTGCGACGTGGTCGGCGACGGCCACGAAGCGTACGAGGCGCTGCGGCAGGGCCGCTACGCCATGCTGATGACCGACTGCCAGATGCCCCGGATGGACGGCTACGAACTGGCTTCGTCCTGGCGCCGCCACGAAGCGGAGACCGGCAGCTTCACGCGCCTGCCCATCGTCGCGATGACCGCCAGCGCGCTCGACGGCGAAGGCCGGCGCTGCCGCGACGCCGGCATGGACGACTACCTCGACAAGCCGGTGCAACTGCACCAACTGGCGGAGAAGATCGCCGCATGGATGCCGGAGCAGGTCCAGCCGCAGCGGCCGTCCGCCGGCGTCCCGCCCGTCGCCGCCGACCGGCTGTTCGACGACCCGGCCATGCAGGCCCTCAAGGCGGACCTGCTGCGCACGCTGCGCGAAACCGGCCACGCCGACCTGCTCAGGCTCGGCCAGGCGATCGACGACGACGACGCGCAGGCCGCCGCGCAGTGGCTGCATCGCCTGCTCGGCGCCCTGCAACTGTTCTGCGACGACGAACTGCTCGCCGAGGGCCGGCAATGGCTCGAGATCCTGCAGGCCGGCGGCGAGCCGGACGTCCTGCGGCGGCTGCCGCCCTACCTCGACGACCTGCGCCAGTTGCTCGACCGGCTGGACCAGCCGGCGGCTTCGCTGCCGGCCGGCTAGCCCGATTCTTGGCATCGCGGTGCGAGCTGCATCACAATCGCGCCCCAACCAATGGCATCGCAGCGACGGCCCCGGGACCAAGGCCGACCTGCGATCCGTTCGAAGCGCGGGGGGTGCGCACCGCCGCCGCGGCCCTGGCTGCCGCGGGACGACTTGTGAAGGAACTGCCATGCTGCCTCGGATACGGAGCAGGAAAGCCGGGCGCTGGATGGCCGCGGCACTGCTGGCGATCTCCACGGTTCCGGCCGCCCAGGCCACGGACTGGACCTACCGCGTACGCCCGCGCGACAACATCTGGGATCTCTCCAGCCGCTACCTGAAGCCTGGCATGCCCTGGCAGAAGCTGCAGGAGTACAACAAGGTCGCCGACCCCTACCACCTGCCGCCGGGCATGCGCCTGCAGATCCCGGTCGCATGGCTGCGCGTGCAGCCGGCCAAGGCCAAGGTGGTGGCGGTGATCGGCAGCGCGCATGCGCAACTGCCCGGTGAGGCGCAGCCGTTGGCGCTGCAGCCGGGCATGCAGCTCGGCTACGGCGCCCGCCTGGTCACCGGCGCGGATACCAGCCTCACCCTCGAATTCGCCGACGGCTCGCGCGTGCTGATGCTGCAGGACAGCGCCATGGAGCTCGACCGCATGAGCGCCTATGGCCGCACCGGCATGGTGGACACCCGCCTGCGCCTGCAGCACGGGCGCGTGTCCAGCACGGTCACCCCGATGACCGGCTCCGCCGCGCACTTCAGTGTGGAGACGCCGGGAACCACCTCCAGCGTGCGCGGCACGCACTTCCGCGTCGCCGCCGACGCCGGCGCGCACCGCTCGCGCACCGAGGTGCTGACCGGGCGCATCGACGTGTCCGGCGCGCGCCGCCACACCCTGGTCGAAAAGGGACGCGGCATCGCGGTCGCCGACGGCGCCCGGCCCGGCCGGGCGCAGCCGCTGCTGCCGCCGCCGGCGCTGCATTGCCCGGCGCGGCCGATCGTCCAGGTGCCGTACCAGCTCGGCTGGCCGGTGCTGGCCGGCGCCTCGCGCTACCGCGTGCAGGTGGCGGCCAGCGAACGCTTCGAGGCCCTGCTGGTGGACCGGCTGAGCGACTCCGCCCACGCCAGCCTGCCCGACCTTCCCGACGGCGAATACGCCGTGCGCGTGCACGGCATCGACGCGCAGCAGCTCGAAGGCCAGGACGCCGTCTGCACCCTGCGCATCAACGGCCATCCGCAGCCGCCGCTCGTCGTCGAGCCGCAGTCCGGCAGCAAGGTGCGCGACACGCGCCCGCGCTTCCGCTGGACCGAAAGCGAGCAGGCCGTGTCCTACGCCTGGCAACTGGCCGCCGACGCGGCGTTCACCCGGGTCCTCGCCGACAAGCCGGCCCTCACCGGCGACCACGTGCGCGCGCCGCAGTCGCTGCCCTACGGCACCTACTACTGGCGCATCGCCAGCCGCGACGGCAACGGCAAGCTGGGGCCGTACAGCGCCGCCCTGCCGTTCGAGCTGGTTCCGCAGCCGCCGAGCCCGGAAGTCGGCAAGCCCAGCAGCACCCGGCGCCAGCTGAGCCTGGGCTGGCAGGCCGGCGAGCCGGGCCAGCGCTACCACGTGCAACTGGACCGCGATCCCGCCTTCGCGCATCCGGCGGTGGACCAGACCGTGGACCAGGCCAGCCTGCAGATTCCCAAGCCCGGTTCCGGCACCTGGTACGTGCGCGTGCAGACCGTCGAACCCGACGGCTATGCCGGCCCGTGGGGGCCGGTGCAGAAAGTCCGGCTGTCCTGCCTGGGCTGCCGCATCGCCGTCGTCGGCGGCGCCGCCGCCCTGCTCTGGCTGCTGCTGTGATCCGCGCATGAGCCGCGGGGGCAGCGGCCGGCGCGATGCGACGGCGGGGCGCTGATGCCCTTCGGCGCCTTCGCCTGGCTGGTCCGCGGCACGGTCTGGATGGCCGGCGTCGGCACGCTCACCCTGCTGCTCGCCAGCGGCGCGACGTGGCGGCTGGATACCGCGCTGTACGACCAGCACCTGCGCTACTGGCCGTACGCGCCGGGCAACGACCTGGTCATCGTGGCGATCGACTCCAAGAGCCTCAACGCCGTGGGCCGCTGGCCCTGGCCGCGCTCGGTGCATGCGCGCCTGGTCGATCGCCTGGCCGCGGCCGGCGTGCGCGCCATCGGCATGGACGTGACCATGCCCGCGGCCGATACCGGGCAGCCGGAGAACGACCATCTGCTGGCGCAGGCCATGCGGCGCGAAGGCAAGGTGGTGATGCCGATGTTCGCCGAGTCCGCCGACCTGGGCGGCCCGATCGAGGAGATGCTGCCCATCCCGGCCCTCGCCGAACAGGCCGCCGCGATCGGCCACGTCGACGTCGCCAAGGACCCGGACGGCCTGGTCCGCGGCGCCTACCTGCGCGCCGGGCTGGGCCGCGCCTACTGGCCCGCGCTGGCGCTGGCGCTGTACGGGCTCGGCCAGCCGGCCGCGCAGGCGCAGCGCCCGCTGCCGGGCATGCGCGATCCGTCGCCCGATGACGCCTCGCCCTACCTGTGGAAGCGCGACAACTACGTGCTGCTGCGCTACGCCGGCACCGCCGGCAGGTTCGGCCGGGTGTCCTACAGCGACGTGCTCGACGGCAGCGCGCCCGCCGCGTTGCTGAAAGGACGCTCGGTGCTGGTCGGAGCCACCGCCGAAGGCATGGGCGACATCATCCAGACCCCCATCTCGGCGATGCCCGGCGTGGAATACCAGGCCAACATCTACGAGTCGCTGCGCCGCGGCCTGCTGGTCACGCCGCTGGGCTTCCTCGGCCAGTTCCTGCTCGGCAGCGGCATGCTGGCCCTGCCCCTGCTGCTCTACGGGCTGCCCGGGTTCCGCCGCGCATGGCGCGCCGCGCTCGCGGCCGTCGTGCTGATCCTGGCGCTGGACCTGTGCCTGCTGCGGATCGGCTACCTGTGGTGGCCGCCGGCCGGCTGCGTGCTGGTCATCGGCGCCGGGCTCGCCGGCTGGCATCTCTTCGTGCGACGCGCCGCCGCGGGTGCCGACGCCGCAGAACAGGCTTGACCCTGCCCGCAGCCCTCGCCATGCTGCATCGTTTAGATTCCGCCGATCTTCCCGCATGAGCAGTCGCTATAACGCCGCCGACATCGAAGTCCTCTCCGGCCTGGATCCGGTCAAGCGCCGCCCCGGCATGTACACCGACACCACCCGCCCGAACCATCTGGCGCAGGAGGTGATCGACAACTCGGTAGACGAGGCGCTGGCCGGCCATGCGAAGTCGATCGAGGTGATTCTGCGCGACGACGGCTCGGTGGAGGTCAGCGACGACGGCCGCGGCATGCCGGTGGACATCCATCCCGAGGAAGGCGTCCCCGGCGTCGAGCTGATCCTCACCCGGCTGCATGCGGGCGGCAAGTTCAGCGGCAAGAACTACAACTTCTCCGGCGGCCTGCACGGCGTCGGCGTGTCGGTAGTGAACGCGCTGTCGCAGCGGGTGGAAGTGACGATCCGCCGCGACGGCAGCGAATACCGCATGGCCTTCGAGCACGGCGACCGCGTCAGCGAGCTGGACGTGATCGGCTCGGTGCCGAAGAAGAAGACCGGCACCACCGTGCGCTTCTGGGCCGACCCGAAGTACTTCGACTCGCCGAAGATCTCGCTGCCCAAGCTGAAGCACCTGCTGCGGGCCAAGGCCGTGCTGTGCGCCGGCCTCAGCGTGAAGCTCACCGACGAGGCCAGCGGCGAAGTGGTCGAGTGGTACTACGAGGACGGCCTGCGCGACTACCTGCGCGGCGAGCTGGACGGCGCCGAGGCGCTGCCCAACGACCTGTTCGTGCACCACATGGCGCGCGACGTCGAGGGCCTGGAGGTGGCGCTGACCTGGCTGCCGGAAGGCGAGCTGGTGCAGGAAAGCTACGTCAACCTGATTCCCACCGCGCAGGGCGGCACCCACGTCAACGGCCTGCGCACCGGCCTGACCACCGCGATCCGCGAGTTCTGCGACATCCGCAACCTGCTGCCGCGCGGCGTGAAGCTGGCGCCGGAAGACGTATGGGAGCGCCTCGCCTTCGTGCTCAGCGCCAAACTGCAGGACCCGCAGTTCGCCGGCCAGACCAAGGAGCGGCTGTCCTCGCGCCAGGCCGCCGGCATGGTCGAGAACGTGATCCACGATGCCTTCAGCCTGTGGCTGAACCAGCACGTGGACCTCGGCGAGAAGATCGCCCAGCTCGCCATCGAGCGTGCCAGCGCGCGCCTGAAGGCGGCCAAGCAGGTGGTGCGCAAGAAGATCACCCAGGGCCCCGCCCTGCCCGGCAAGCTGGCCGACTGCACCGCCACCGACCTCACCCGCACCGAGCTGTTCCTGGTCGAGGGCGACTCGGCTGGCGGCAGCGCCAAGCAGGCGCGCGACAAGGAGTTCCAGGCGATCCTTCCGCTGCGCGGCAAGATCCTCAACACCTGGGAGGTGGAGTCCACCTCGGTGCTGGCCTCCGAGGAAGTGCACAACCTCGCCGTGGCGATCGGCTGCGACCCGGGCAAAGACGACCTCACCGGCCTGCGCTACGGCAAGGTCATCATCCTCGCCGACGCCGACTCCGACGGCCTGCACATCGCCACCCTGCTGTCGGCGCTGTTCCTGCGCCACTTCCCCGCGCTGGTGCGCGAGGGCCACGTGTTCGTGGCGATGCCGCCGCTGTTCCGCGTGGACGTGGGCAAGCAGGTGTTCTACTGCCTGGACGAGGGCGAGAAGCAGGCGATGCTCGACCGCATCGAGCGCGAGAAGATGAAGGGCGCCGTCAGCGTCACCCGCTTCAAGGGCCTGGGCGAGATGAACCCGCCGCAGTTGCGCGAATCCACCATCCACCCCGACACGCGCCGGCTGGTGCAGCTCACCGTGGACGACGGCGAAGGCACCGCGAAGCTGATGGACATGCTGCTGGCGAAGAAGCGCGCCGGCGACCGCAAGAGCTGGCTGGAGGAAAAGGGCGACCTCGCCACGCTGGAGGTATAACCATCGGCACGGTCGCCGCGGCCCGGTACACGGGTATCGTGCGGACGGCTTCCGTCGGAGCGCCTCCCCATGATGCGTGCGGCCATCGCGCGATTCGCGTTCGCCCTCGCCTGCTGCCTGGCCGGCGGGCGTGCCCTTGCCCAGGACGTCGTCAAGCTCTGGCCCGGCGTCGCACCCGGCTCGGAGCAATGGACATGGCACGAGCAGGCGTTCCCCGACCAGCAGGTCGATGGCCGCCCCATCGGCACCGTGATCGAGAACGTGGTGACGCCGACGCTCACCGCCTACCTGCCCGGACACGGCCACGCCACCGGCACCGGCGTGGTGATCGCGCCGGGCGGCGCCTGCATCTCGCTGGTGATGGACGGCGAAGGCAGGGACGTGGCGCGCCGGTTGCAGCGCGTGGGCATCGCCGCCTTCGTGCTGAAGTACCGCCTCCTGCACAAGCCAGGGCAAGGCATGCCGAAGGACCTGAGCGAGGACCGCGCCTGCCGCTGGGGCATCGCCGACGCCGTCCAGGCGCTCCGGCTGGTGCGCCGGCATGCCGCGCAATGGCACGTGGCGCCGAACCGGATCGGCCTGCTGGGCTTCTCCGCCGGCGGCATGATCGCCAGCGAAGTGCTGGTGCAGAAGGATGCCGCCCTGCGCCCGGATTTCGCGGCCCTGGTGTATGGCGCGCCGTTCGAGTCCATGCCCCCCGTTCCCGCCGGCCTGCCGCCGGTCTTCATGGCCTGGGCGAAGGACGACGACACGGCCGGCGACGCGATGACGCGCTTCCGGCAGGCCCTGGTCAAGGCCGGCAACAAGCCGCAGGTCCACGTCTACGACGCCGGCGGCCACGGTTTCGCGGCACGCCGGCCGGACACCGGCAGCGCGCACTGGCTGCAGGAGTTCGAAGGATGGCTGCGGTCGCGGAAACTGGCGGGCGCCCCCTGACCCGCGGCGGCCGCCACGACGACGCCGGCGTTTTGCTCGGCGGCGCGCCGGCGCTAAGGTAGGCCGATCTTCCACGGACCGCGCGCATGGCCCTCGCCCCTCCCTTCGACCTGCAACGCTGGATCGACGAGCACCGCCACCTGCTCAAGCCGCCGGTCGGCAACAAATGCATCGTCGACGGCGACTTCATCGTGATGATCGTGGGCGGCCCCAACGCGCGCACCGACTACCACTGGGACGAAGGTCCGGAATTCTTCTACCAGCTCGAGGGCGAGATGGTGCTGAAGGTGCAGGACGACGGCGTGGCGCGCGACCTGCCGATCCGCGCCGGCGAGATGTTCTACCTGCCGCCGCGCGTGCCGCACTCGCCGCAGCGCATGGCCGATTCGATCGGACTGGTGATCGAGCGGCGGCGCCTCGCGCACGAGAAGGACGGCCTGCTGTGGTTCTGCGAACGCTGCAACCACAAGCTGTACGAGGAGTACTTCACGCTCGACAGCATCGAGCGGGATTTCCCGCCGGTGTTCGAGCGCTTCTACCGCTCCCCCGAGGCGCGCACCTGCGCCCGCTGCGGGCACCTGAACCCGGCGCCCGCGAAGTACGCCTGACCGGCGCGCGGCGGACCGTTCCGGCCAGGCCGCCCGCCTAGCCCGGCGACCTCTGCAGCCACAGTCGCGCCATGCGCCGCAGCGACTCGTCCGCCTGCGGATCGTGCGCGAGAACCTCGATCGGCATCCAGGCCAGCGCCAGCGATTCCTCGCTGGGCGCAAACGCCTCGCTGCCGCACGAGCGCACCACGTAGCGCACGTCGTAGTGCCAGTGTTCCGGCTCGCTGCCGCGCGCCGGGATGCGGTGCGCGTCGAGGTCGAAGATCTCGCGTTCCAGCGCGAGGTCGCCAAGGCCCGACTCCTCCTCCGCCTCGCGCAACGCCACCGCGGCGAGATCGGCGTCGCCGTCGGCATGGCCGCCCAGTTGCAGCCAGCGGCCTAGCTTGCGGTGATGGGTGAGCAGCACGCGCGCGCCGTCCGCGCTTACCAGCCAGGCCGAGCCGGTGAAGTGGCCGGGCGCGTGGCTGCGTTCGAACACGGCGGCGTCGGATGAGAGGAATCCGGCAAAGCGCGCGACGGTTCCGGCACGCGCCGGATGGCGCGCCGCATGCCTCTCCAGGGCGACGGAAAGTTCGGAAAAATCGTGGGTCATGACTTGTGGCACGAGAGCGGAAGAACGCCGCTCATTATAGCTGCGGCGCGGCTTGTGCCCCTCCACCTCCTCCGCTATGGTTGGCCGTCCGCCGGCTCGTCGCGTCATGTCTCGCCGCGGTTCCGGACGAGCGCGACGTCTGTTTCCATGGGGAGCCACACATGCTGTTCAAGCGCGTCAAACCGATCGACCAGATCATCGCCACGGCGGAAAAGAAAAGCCTCACGCGACAGCTCGGCGCGTTCCAGCTCACCATGCTCGGCATCGGCGCGATCGTCGGCACCGGCATCTTCGTGCTCACCGCCGAGGCCGGGCAGAAAGCCGGCCCCGGCATGATGGTCGCCTTCGTGATCGCCGCCGCGGTCTGCGCCTTCGCCGCCCTGGCCTACGCCGAGCTTGCCTCGATGGTGCCGGTGGCGGGCTCGGCCTACACCTATACCTATGGCGTGCTGGGCGAAGGCACCGCATGGGTGGTGGGCTGGGCGCTGGTGCTGGAATACACCATCGCCGCCAGCACGGTATGCGTGGGCTGGGCCGGCTACGTCAACGGCCTGCTCACGCACCACGGGCTCGGCCTGCCGCACGCCCTGCAGGTGGGCCCGATGGACGGCGGCAGCTTCAACCTGCTGGCCTGCCTGATCGGCCTGGCCATCACCGGCCTGCTGGTGGTGGGCACCTCCAAGTCGGCCAAGGTCAACACCGTGCTGGTGCTGCTCAAGATCACCGCGCTGATCGCCTTCATCATCGTGGCGCTGCCGGCGGTGAAGGATCCCAACTTCACCCCCTTCACGCCCAACGGCTGGGGCAGCCCGATGGGCGGCGTCGGCGTGCTGGGCGCGGCGGCCTCCATCGTGTTCGCCTACATCGGCTTCGATGCGGTCTCCACCGCCGCCGAGGAAACCAAGAACCCCAACCGCAACATTCCCATCGGCCTGATCGGCTCGCTGAGCGTGTGCACCATCTTCTACCTGCTGGTGAGCTACAGCGCGATCGGCTCGGTCGGCTCGCAGCCGATGCTCGGCCCCGACGGCCTGGCGCTGGAACCGGGCACGCCGGCGTTCGCCGCCGCCTGCCAGGGTTCCGAGGCCCTGGTGTGCAGCAAGGAGGCGCTGGCCCACGTGGTGCGCCTGCTCGGCTACACCAACACCGCCGGCTTCATCGCCTTCGCCGCCAGCATCGCGCTGCCCTCGGTGATCCTCACCATGACCTACGGCCAGACGCGCATCTTCTTCACCATGGCGCGCGACGGCCTGCTGCCCGCCAAGCTGGCCAAGATCCATCCGCGCTTCCACACCCCGCACATCATCACCCTCATCACCGGCACGTTCGTGGCGCTGTTCGGCGCGCTGTTCCCGGTGGGCATCCTGGCCGACATCACCAACTCGGGCACGCTGTTCGCGTTCATGATGGTGGCGGTGGGCGTGCTGATCCTGCGCGCCAAGCAGCCGCAGCGTCCCCGCCCGTTCCGCACCCCGCTGCCCTGGCTGGTGTGCCCGCTCGCCGTGCTCGGCTGCCTGCTGCTGTTCGTCAACCTGTCCGAGAAGGCCATCGTCACCTTCTTCGCATGGGGCGTGATCGGCCTGGTGGTGTACTTCCTGTACGGCTACCGCAAGAGCCACCTGGCTCGCGGCGTCGAGTCGGACTGATCCGCGCGATCGCGCGCACTGACCGCCACATCCCCCGGCACGACACCGTCGTGCCGGTCTCATGTACGGAAGCCACATGCTCAAGCAGCTCCTCGCCCGCAAGACCGATTTCACCGATGCCGAGGATACCCACGGCCCCGCCCTGCAACGCACGCTCGGCCCCTGGGGGCTGACCGCGCTCGGCATCGGCGCGGTGATCGGCGGCGGCATCTTCGTGATCACCGGCCAGGCCGCCGCCGAGCACGCCGGCCCGGCGATCATCCTGGCCTTCGTGATCGCTGCGGTCTGCTGCAGCTTCACCGCGCTGTGCTACGCCGAGTTCGCCACGCTGATCCCGATGTCGGGCAGTTCCTATTCCTACGCGTACGCCACCCTCGGCGAGCTGGTGGCCTGGTTCATCGGCTGGAACATGGTGCTCGAATACGGCGTCTCCGCCTCCGCGGTCGCGGTCAGCTGGACCGGCTACTTCGTCAGCCTGCTCGACCATGTCGGCATCCACCTGCCCGCCGCGCTGACCAATGCGCCGCTCGCCTACCAGGGCGGCCACCTGGTCGCCACCGGCGCCCTGTTCAACCTGCCGGCCGTGGCGATCGTGCTGGCGCTCACCTGGCTGTGCTACGTCGGCATCCGGGAATCCAGCGGCGCCAACCTCGCCATGGTGATCCTCAAGGTCGGCCTGATCGTGATCGTGATCGTCGCCGGCTGGCGCTACGTGAACCCGGACTACTGGCAGCCGTTCATCCCGGCCAACGAGGCGCCGGAGAAATACGGCTGGTCCGGCATCATGCGCGCCGCCACGCTGGTGTTCTTCGCCTACATCGGCTTCGAGGCCACCTCCACCGCCGCGCAGGAGGCCAGGAACCCGCAGCGCGACCTGCCGATCGCCACGCTGGCCTCGCTCGCGATCTGCACCGTGCTGTACATCGGCATCGCCGCCGTGATCACCGGCCTGCTGCCCTTCGACCAGCTCGGCACCGCCGAGCCGGTGGTGACGGCGGTCAAGGCGCACGCCTCGCTCGGCTGGCTGCGCTGGGTAGTGGAGATCGGTGCGCTGATCGGGCTGTCCTCGGTGATCCTGGTGATGGTCATCGCGCAGCCGCGCATCTTCATGATCATGGGCCGCGACGGCCTGCTGCCGCCGGTGTTCGCCAAGATCCACCCGCGCTACCGCACGCCGCACATCAACACCGTGATCACCGGCCTGGGCATCGCGGCGCTGGCGGCGGTGTTCCCGCTCGACGTGCTCGGCGACCTGGTCTCGATGGGCACCCTGATCGCCTTCGTCGCCGTCTGCGCCGGCGTGCTGATCCTGCGCCGCACGCGCCCCGAGCTGCCGCGCACGTTCCGCGTGCCGTGGGCGCCGGTGACCTGCACGCTCGGCGTGTTCAGTTGCCTGGTCCTGCTGTACTGGGAAAACTGGTACCAGTGGCTGATGCTCGGTATCTGGACCGTGCTCGGCATGGCGATCTATTTCGGCTACGGGCGGCGGCACAGCCAGTTGCGGCGGCAGTTGGAAACGGAGTCGCGCTGATTTCCGGCAAGCATAAGTTCGCCGAAATGCCATGAACGTCGGCGATCCCGTAAAATCCGGATGGCAAGAAAACAGCCTCCCAAATCTCCAGGGAGATTGAGATTTTCATCTCAAGTCATTGTTTTAAAAGACTTTAACGAGAATTTTTCGAGAAAATCTGGACCTGCCACCGCCCAATCGCGCCGGGCGGGAGTATCATCCCCAGTCCGCGGGTTGATCACTTGGCAGTGGGCCCCGGATCGCCGCCCGGCGCGTCACGCAACAGGTCAGCTCCTCAGCATGGCGCGCCGGGCAGCACTTTCTTCGGCCACCAGGGCGCTCGCCCGGCCATCGACGAGCAAGCGCCATCGGGCGACGGACACGAAAACGAAAAGGCCGGCATGACGCCGGCCTTTTTGCGTTGCGGCAGCGTGCGCTGCGCGGTCAGGCTTTCTTCGGGGCGTGCGATACGCACCAGCCCTTCGCATTGACCGACTTGCCCGGGAACAACTGGCACGGACCGTAGCCGGTGGGGCCGCCCGTGTAGAACTGGCAGTTGGCGCAGTCGTCGCCCGCCTTGTGCTTCGCGTCGGTGGTCTTGCTGGCGTCCTCGACATAGCCCAGCGCCTTGGCGGTCGGATCCGTCTCCGTCACGTGCGGCAGGTCGGCCGCGCGCGCGAAACGCGGCAGCCCGCCCACGACCGCGGCGGCGGCGGCCGTACCCGCGGCCATCTTGAGGAAGCGGCGACGCGACTCGATATTCTTTTCTTGCGACATTGGTATACCTCCGTCTTGGATGATCCGCCGCCAGCGGCGGCGAGCCCGTGCCCGATAGTACGCCCGATCGCCCGTGCAGACCTGATTTGCAAGTGGTTCGCATTCATCGGAATGCGCGGTGCGCGGCATGTTATAGTCACCCATCGTTTGGACGTCCAAATCCCATGAACCAGACCTTCCCCGCTCCGCTCGATCCGGAGAACTTCGCGCGTTGCGCGGACGCCATCGCCGATGCCGCGCGCGAGCTCGCCGCGGCGGGCTGGACGCCGGCGACCAGCAGCAACTTCTCGATGCGCCTGGACGCCGGCCACGCCGCCATCACCGTCTCCGGCCGCGACAAGGGCAAGCTGGGCCGCGACGACATCATGGTGGTGGACATGCAGGGGCAGGCCGTCGGCACCGGGGCCCGTCCCAGCGCCGAGACCGCGCTGCACACCCAGGTCTACCGCCGCTGGCCGGACGTCGGCGTGGTGCTGCACACCCATTCGCGCACGCAAAGCGTCGCCTCGCGGCTGTTCGCCGGCGCGGGTGCCGTCCGCCTGGAAGGCTGGGAGCTGCAGAAGGCGATCACCGGCTACAGCACCCACGAGAGCGTGCTGGAGATACCGGTGTTCCCCAACACGCAGCACATGCCCGACCTGGTCGCCCGGGTGGACGCCTGGCTCGACGCCGGCAAGCCGCTGCATGCCTACCTGATCGACGGCCACGGCATCTATACCTGGGGCCGCGACATGGCCGAGACCCGCCGCCACCTGGAGGCGCTGGAATTCCTGCTCGCCTGCGAACTCGACCTGAGGAGGCTGACCGCATGAGCCGCTTGCGCATCTTCGACGACCGGCAGCCGGAACAGCCGCTGGCCGTGCACACCACGCTGGAGGAGATCGCCCGTGAGCTGGGCCGCATCGGCGTGCGCTTCGAGCAGTGGCAGGCCACCCAGCCGATCGCGCCCGGCGCCGGCCAGGACGAGGTGATCGCGGCCTATCGCCGGGACATCGACCGCCTGATGCGCGAGGAAGGCTACCAGGCCGTGGACGTGATCAGCCTCGCGCCGGACCATCCCGACCGCGCCGCGCTGCGCCAGAAGTTCTTGAGCGAGCACACCCACAGCGAGGACGAGGTGCGCTTCTTCGTCGCCGGCAGCGGCCAGTTCACCCTGCACGTCGGCGGCAAGGTCTACGACGTGCTGTGCGAGCAGGGCGACCTGATCGGCGTGCCGGACGGCACGCCCCACTGGTTCGACATGAGCGAGGCGCCCTACTTCGTGGCCATCCGCCTGTTCACCAACAAGGATGGCTGGGTGGCGAACTTCACCGGCACGGACATCGCCCAGCGCTTTCCGCGGATGACGCCGCAGGCGCCGGCGGCCGGCCGCGCCTGACGCCGCCCTGCGTACCGCGGTCGATCGGCCGCGGTGCGCACGCTACACTGGCCGACCTTCTTCGCACGGCTGCCGCCATGATCGAAATCCGCGCCATCGTCACCGACATCGAAGGCACCACCAGCTCGATCAGCTTCGTCAAGGACGTGCTGTTTCCTTATGCGCGCAAGCGCCTGCCGGGCTTCGTCGAGACCCACGTCGACCGCCCCGAGGTGCAGCACTGGCTGCACGAGGCGGCGAAGGAAGCCGGGCTGGTCGAGGCCAGCCGGCAGGAAGTGATCGAGATGCTGCTGCGCTGGATCGACGAGGACCGCAAGTCGACCGCGCTGAAGGCGCTGCAGGGCATGATCTGGAAGGAAGGCTACGAGGCCGGCGACTACCGGGCCCATGTCTATCCCGAAGTGGCGGCCCGGCTGCACCAGTGGCGCGCCGACGGCATCCACCTGTACGTGTATTCGTCCGGCTCGGTGCAGGCGCAGAAGCTGTTCTTCCGATACAGCGAGGCGGGCGACCTGACGCCTCTCTTCGCCGGCTACTTCGACACCGAGATCGGCCCCAAGCGCGAGGCCGCGTCCTACCGGCGGATCGTCGAGGCGGTCGGCGAGCGGCCGGAACACATGCTGTTCCTCTCCGACATCGTCGAGGAGCTGGATGCCGCGAGCGCCGCCGGAATGCAGACCGGCTGGCTGGTGCGGCCGCCGCAAGCGCTGCCGGCACGGCCGGCGCATACGGCCTACGCCGACTTCGACGCCATCGCTCCCTGATCCCCGCCACCCGCGCATGCGCACCGCACTGACCACCCTGCTCGCGTTCGTCGCCGGCGTGGCGCTGGCCGTTCTCCTGCTGCGCGCGCCCGTGCCGCAGCAGGGCGGGCACGGCCCTGTCGCCCCGCCTGCGCCGCCGGCCGCATCGACCGCCGCCGCACCGGCGCCCGTACCCGGGGACGACACCGCATCCGACGACTGGCCGCCGCAGGCCCCCACGCCGGAACAGGTGATCTACGCGCAGCCGCAGAAACTGCACGAGGCCCTGGCCGGCCTTGGGCCGCGCGTTCCCGGCCGCCCCAACCTCTACCTGCTCGCCTTCGCCGCCGACGGCAGCGAGGACGTGTTCCGCAACGAGGCCGAATACGCGGCCACCCTGTTCACCCACCGCTTCGGCCCCGGCGCGCACGCGCTGGTGCTGGAAAACAGCCCGGACGCGCTGTCCACCCGGCCGCTGGCCAGTTGGAGCAACCTCGAGGCGGCCCTGGACGGCCTGGCCCGCGTCATGCAGCCGGAACAGGACATCCTGCTGCTCTACGTCACCACCCACGGCAGCGAGGACCACACGCTGCTGGTCGACATGGACCCGCTGCCGCTGGACCAGATCGGTGCCCAGGACCTGGGGGCGATCCTGGCCAAGCGCCCGTTCAAGTGGAAGGTGGCGGTGATCAACGCCTGCTATTCCGGCGGCTTCGTGCCGCCGCTGCGCGGGCCGGGCACCCTGGTGCTCACCGCCGCGCGCAGCGACCGCAGCTCGTTCGGCTGCGGCAGCGATTCGGACGCCACCTACTTCGGTCGTGCCTGGCTGGTCGATGCGCTGAACCGCACGCCCGATTTCATCGAAGCGTTCAAGCTGGCCTCGCGCGAGATCGGCAACTGGGAACAGCGCGACAAGCTGACGCCGTCGGAACCCCAGATCGACGTCGGCAAGGGCATCGCCGCGCAGCTCGCGCGCTGGCGCGAAGGTCTCGCCATCGGCGCGCCCGTGCCGTTCAAGCCGCCACGCGATAGCGCACCCTGACACCTTCCGCGGCGAGCCCCGCTCGATCGCCTGGCACGACCATTCGGCGCAAGCGGGGCGGACCTGCCCGACCATCCGTTCGACTTGCTTGCCGTGCTCTCTCGACCTGAGCCGGCGCGCCGTTCAGCGTGCCTGTTCAACGCGCCCGTTCGGCATGGCGCTCGGCCAGTACCGTGGCGACCTGGGCCAAACCGAGCCCGCGCGCATGCAAGGCCACCGTGAGGTGGAACACGAGGTCGGCGGCCTCGCCGAGCAGGGCCGCGTCGTCCTGTGCCACCGCGGCAAGCGCGGTCTCCACGCCCTCCTCTCCCACCTTCTGCGCGATCCGCCGGATCCCCCCGTCGAACAGGCCGGTGGTGTAGCTGCCCGCGGGCCGCTCGGCATGGCGGCGCGCGACCAGGGCATCCAGTTCGGCCAGGAAGCCCAGCGGCGGGCGGACCGCCGCGCTTTCGCCGAAGCAGCTCGAGGTTCCTTCGTGGCAGGTGGGCCCGTGCGGCGCGGCCTGCACCAGCAGGGTATCGGCGTCGCAATCGATGCGGACGGATTTCAGCTCGAGCACGTGGCCGGAGCTTTCGCCCTTGGTCCACAGGCGTTGCCTGCTGCGGCTGTAGAAAGTGACATGGCCGCTGCGCCGGGTCTCGGCCAGCGCCTCGGCATTCATGTAGCCGAGCATCAGCACCTCGCCGCTCAGCCAGTGCTGCACGATGGCCGGCAGCAATCCGCCGCCCTTGGCCCAGTCGAGGTCGGAAAGATCGGGAGAAGCGTTCGCGCGAGTCATCGGGATACCTGCTATGGGCATGCGCCAAGGCATGCAAAGAGTTCGTTCTTCACGTCATTCAAGCGAAAGCTGGAACCTAGTGCCTTTGAAGCCCCTTCACCGTGCGAAAGGCACTGGATTCCGGCCTGCGCCGGAATGACGGCTCGGCGGACACGTACCGCTGCTATCGACATGCGCCAAGGCATACCAAGGAACCCGTTTTCACTTCGTCATTCCAGCGAAAGCTGGAATCCAGTGTCTTTGAAGCCGTGTCGCCGCGCGAAAGGCGCTGGATTCCGGCCTGCGCCGGAATGACGGCTCGGCGGACACGTACCGCTGCTATCGACATGTGCCAGGGCATACGAGGAATCCGTTTTCACGTCGTCATTCCAGCGAAAGCTGGAATCCAATGTCTTTGAAGCCGTGTCGCCGTGCGAAAGGCGCTGGATTCCGGCCTGCGCCGGAATGACGGCTCGGCGGACACGTACTGCTGCTATCGATATGCGCCCAGGCATGCAAGGAACCCGTGTTTTCCACACCGTCATTCCAGCGAAAGCTGGAATCCAGCGCCTTTGAAGCCGTACCGCCGCGCGAAAGGCGCTGGATTCCGGCCTGCGCCGGAATGACGGCATCTGGGAATGCGTACCGCCATGAGCCGTTCCGGGAAATACGCATTCTCCTGCCCTAGGAAACGCGCACCGCCACGCCCTGATCCCTCAGGTAACGCTTGAGTTCGGGTATCGCGATGGCCCCCGAGTGGAACACGCTGGCGGCCAGCGCGCCGTCCACGTCGGCATCCACGAAGGCGTCGCGGAAATGCGCCGGCGCGCCGGCGCCGCCGGAAGCGACCAGCGGCACGCGGCACAGCGCGCGCGCCACTTCGAGCTGCGCCAGGTCGTAGCCGCGGCGCACGCCGTCGCTGCCCATGCAGTTGAGCACGATCTCGCCGGCGCCGCGCTGCTGCGCCTCCACCAGCCAGTCCAGGGTGCGTCGCGCCAGCGCCTGCGTCTTCGCGGGGTCGCCGGTGTACTGGCGCACCCGCCATTCGCCATCGCCGTCGCGCAGGCTGTCGATGCCCACCACCACGCACTGCACGCCGAAGGCCGCGGCCAGTTCGTCGATCAGCGCCGGTCGCTCCAGCGCCGGCGAATTCACCGAGATCTTGTCCGCGCCCGCATGCAGCACCGCGCGCGCCTCGTCGACCGAGCGGATGCCGCCCGCCACGCAGAACGGGATGTCGATCGCACGCGCCACCCGCTCGACCCAGCCCCGGTCCACGCTGCGCCCCTCGGGGCTGGCGGTGATGTCGTAGAACACCAGCTCGTCGGCGCCCTCGTCGCGGTAGCGCAACGCCAGTTCCACGATCTCGCCCATCACCACGTGGTCGCGGAAGCGCACGCCCTTGACCACCTTGCCGTCGCGCACGTCGAGGCAGGGAATGATGCGACGGCTCAGCATGCCTTCCTCCCTTCGCCCACCATGCGCCTGGCTGCCGATTGGCAAGAGCGCGCAATCCCGCGCTTCGCATGCAGGCGCCCCGCTCTTTCATGCAGGGAGAAAGGCAAGCGCCCCCGATACGTCGCGGTCTTCATGCGGCCAGCGCCTCCGCCACGGTGAAGCGCCCTTCCAGCAGTGCGCGGCCGAGGATCACGCCGCCGGCCCCCGCCCCGCGCGCGGCGCGGATGTCGTCCAGCGAGCGGACGCCGCCGGACGCCTGCACCGCAAGCTGCGGCACGGTTCCGGCGAGATGGCGGTACAGCTCGAGGTTGAAGCCGGCCAGCATGCCGTCGCGATCGATGTCGGTGCAGAGAAGGTGGCGCGCGCCGCGCGCGGCGTACCACGGCGCCAGTTCGTCCAGCGTTCGCGCCTCCAGTTCGGTCCAGCCGGCGCTGGGCAGGGCCCAGCGGCCGTCGATGCGGCGCGTGTCGAGGGCGATCGTCAACCGTTCCGCCCCGTGCGCCGCCAGCCAGTCGGCGACGAGGTCGGGATCGCGGATCGCCACGCTGCCGAGCACGACCCGGCTCACGCCGGCGTCGAACAGGCGCTGCAGATCATCCGCGCCGCGCACGCCGCCACCGGCCTGCACCCTCAGGCCGACGCGGGCAATCGCCTCGATCGCCGCGAGATTGTCGAGGCTGCCGGAGCGCGCGCCGTCGAGGTCGACCAGGTGCAGCCACGCGGCGCCGGCATCGGCATAGCTGGCCGCCAGCACGCGCGGATCGGCGCCGTAGGTGGTCTGCCGCGCATAGTCGCCCTGCGCGAGGCGCACCACGCGGCCGCCGTGCAGGTCGATGGCGGGAATCACGTCGAAGGTCATAGCGCGAGGAAGTTCTTCAGTAGCTTCGCGCCGACGGCGGCGGAGCGCTCGGGGTGGAATTGCATGCCGTGGAAATTGCCGCGCGCGACCACGGCGGAAAACGGCCCGCCGTAATCGGCGGTCGCCAGCGTCCAGTCGCCGGTCGGCACCGCAAAGCTGTGCACGAAATACGCCTGCTCGTCCTCGCCCAGGCCGGCCAGCAGCGGATGCGGCCGTACCGTGGCCAGGCGGTTCCAGCCCATGTGCGGCACACGCAGGCCGGGAGCCTCGGTGAAACGCTGCACCGGCGCGGAAATCAGGCCGAGGCACTCGGTGTCGCCCTCCTCCGAGCGCGTGCACAGGAGCTGCATGCCCAGGCAGACGCCGAGCACCGGCTGGGTCAGCGAGCGCAGCAGGCCGACCAGGCCCATGCCGCGCAGGCGCGCCATGCCGGGGCCGGCCGCACCCACGCCGGGCAGGATCACCTTGTCGGCGGCGCGGATCGTCGCGGCGTCCGACGTCAGCGCGGCATCCACGCCCAGCCGCTGCAGCGCATAGCGCACGGAACCGATGTTGGTGCCGCCCGCATCGACCAGCACGACCGCCATCACAGCGCTCCCTTGGTGCTGGGCAGTTCGCTGCCTTCGCGGCGGATCGCCTGGCGCAAGGCGCGCGCCACCACCTTGAAGCAGGCTTCGACCATGTGGTGCGCGTTCTCGCCGCGCACCGACAAGTGCAGGTTGGCGCCCAGCGTCTCGCACAGCGAGCGGAAGAAGTGCGGCACCAGTTCGGTGGACAGCCCGCCCACCCGCTCGCGCGGAAAGCCGCCCTCGAACACGAAGTACGGGCGGCCGGAAAGATCCAGCCGCGCGTCCGCCGCGCTCTCGTCCATCGGCAGCGAGAAACCGTAGCGGCCGATGCCGCGCTTGTCGCCGAGCGCCTGCTTCAGCGCCTGGCCCAGCGCCAGCGCGCAATCCTCGACGGTGTGGTGCTCGTCGATGTGCAGGTCGCCATCGCAGTTCAGCTCCAGCGCGAAGCCGCCGTGCTTGCCGATCTGCTCCAGCATGTGGTCGAAGAAGCCCAGCCCGGTACGCACCTGCGGCTCGGCGACACGGTCCAGGTTCACGCTGACGCGGATGCGCGTTTCCTTGGTATCGCGGGACACCGTCGCCGTGCGCGGCGCATCCAGCAACTGCTGCGCCAGTTCGGTCCAGCCGAGGCCCTGCGCGCCCACCCGCAGGCCGCGTACGCCGAGGTTGGCGGCGAACGCGAGGTCGCTTTCGCGGTCGCCTACCATGACCGAGGCCGCCCTGCTCCAGCCGTCGTCGGCGAGGTAATGGCGCACCATGCCTACGCCGGGCTTGCGCGTGTCGAGGTTCTCGTGCGGAAAGCTGCGGTCGACCAGCACCTCGCGGAAACGGATGCCCTGCGAGTCGAGGATGCGCAGCAGCAGTTCGTGCGGCCCGCGGAAATGCGGCTCGGGGAAGCGGTCCGTGCCCAGGCCGTCCTGGTTGGTCACCATCACCAGTTCGTAGCCCGCCGCGACGAGGCGCTGCAGCGCGGCGATCACGCCGGGCAGCAGGTCCAGCTTCTCGTAGCTGTCGATCTGCTCGTCGGCCGGCTCCACGATCAGGCAGCCGTCGCGATCGACGAAAAGCAGCTTACGGCTCATGCCTGCCTCCCGCCGGACGCCGCGCGCAGCACCTCCAGCACCCGCGCGTTTTCCTGCGGCGTGCCGAGGGTGATCCGCAGCGCATCGTCCAGGTTCGGGTGGCGCCGCACGTCACGCACCACGATGCCGGCATCGAGCAGCCGCCGGTAGGCGGCGCCGGCATCGTCGAAGCGCACCGCAAGGAAGTTGGCCTGCGACGGCAGCACCGCCCGCACGCCCGGCAGCGCAGCCAGCCGCGAGGCCATCCGCGCGCGCTCGTCGCGGATGCGCCGGACGTGCCCCCACATGTCCGCCCGGCCCTGTGCCGACAACGCCTCCAGGGCCACCGCCACGCATGGCAGCGGCAGCGGATACGGCGGCATGATCCGGCGCAGCAGGGCGACGACTTCGGCATGCGCGAGCAGGCAGCCGATCCGCGCGCCGGCCAGCGCCCAGGCCTTCGACAGCGTGCGCAGCACGGCGACGTGGTCGTAGCGGTCGATCAGGTCCGACACGCTGCCGTCGTCGGCGAACTCCACATAGGCTTCGTCGACCACCAGCAACGCCCGGCCGGCCAGCGCCCCGGCCAGGCGTTCCACCTGCGCGCGCGGCACGCACCGGCCCGCCGGATTGTTCGGCGTGCAGACGAACACCAGTTTCACCTCCGGCGTGAGCGCCGCCAGCACGGCATCCACGTCCAGCCCGAAGTCGCCGGCCAGCGGCACTTCGATCACACCGGCGTGCTGGATGCGCGCGCATACCGCGTACATGCCGAAGGTCGGCGGCTGGATCAGGATCGCGTCCTCGCCGGCCCGGCAGAAGGCGCGCACCAAGAGGTCGATCGCCTCGTCGCTGCCGCGGCCGACCAGCAACTGCTCGCGCCGCACGCCATAGAGCGTTGCCAGCGCATCGACCAGCGCCGCCGGCTGCGGCTCGGGATAGCGGTTGCAGCCCAGCGCGTCGCCGGCCGGCGGCCACGCCGATTCGTTCGCGTTGAGCAGGACCTGCCCGCCGCTGGCTTCCATCCGCGCGGACGAATACGGCTGCATGGCGCGGATTTCCGCGCGCGCAAGTTCGAGCACGCTCATGGCCGCGCCTCCAGGGCTGCCAGGCGCAACGTCACCGCGCGGCGATGGGCTTCCAATCGTTCCGCGGCGGCGAGCGTCGCGGTGCACGGGCCGATCGCGCGCAGGCCGGCGGCGCTCAGCTCCTGCACGGTGATCTGCTTCTGGAAACTGGCCACCGACACGCCGCTGTAGCTGCGCGCATAGCCGTAGGTGGGCAGGACGTGGTTGCTGCCGCTGCAGTAGTCGCCCACCGATTCCGGCGTCCACGCGCCCAGGAAGACCGACCCGGCGCTTTCGACGCCGTCGAGCAGGGAGCGCGGCTCGGCCACCTGAAGGATCAGGTGCTCGGGCGCGTAGCGGTTGCTCACCGCGAGCGCCTGCGCCAGCGACTCGACCGCGATCAGCCGGCTCTGCGCCAGCGCCTGCCGCGCGATGGCGGCACGCGGCAGGTCGGCGCACTGCCGCTCGACCTCGCCGGCCACCGCGTCGAGCAGCGCCGCGGACGGACTGAGCAGGATCACCTGCGAATCCGGACCGTGCTCGGCCTGCGACAGCAGGTCGGCGGCGACGAACGCCGGATCGGCGGCGTCATCGGCGATCACCAGCACTTCCGACGGCCCGGCCGGCATGTCGATGGCCGCGCCCTGCGGGTCGGAGGAAACCTGCAGCTTGGCTTCGGTGACCCAGGCATTGCCCGGGCCGAACAGCTTGTCGCAACGGGGCACGCTGGCCGTGCCGTAGGCCATCGCCGCGATCGCCTGGGCGCCGCCGAGCTTGAACACCTTGTGCACGCCGGTGACGCGCGCCGCGTACAGCACGGCCTCGTCGCAACTGCCGTCGGCGCGGGCCGGCGAGCACAGCACGACCTCGCGGCAGCCGGCGACGCGGGCCGGCACGCCGAGCATCAGCGCGGTCGAAGGCAGCGGCGCGCTGCCGGCCGGCACGTACAGCCCGACCCGGTCGATCGGGCGCAGCATCCGCTCCACCCGCACGCCTTCCGCGGTGTCCACGGCCACTTCCTGCGGCGCGCCGGCGCGGTGGAACCGCTCGATCCTCGTGGCCGCCTCGCCGATCGCCGCCTTGAGCGCGGGGTCCAGCGACGCCTCGGCTTGCTCGAACTCCTCAGCCGTCACCTCGATGGCGTCGAGCGCACAGCGGTCGTAGCGCGCACTCAACTCGCGCAACGCCCCGTCGCCTCCATTGCGCACTGCCGCGACGATCCGCTCCACGCCCTCGCGCAGTTCGGCCGCGCGCGATTGCAACGGCCGCGCGAGAGCCTCGCGCCGCGCCGCGTCGTCCAGCCGGTTCCAGTCGAGCCGCTTCATGCCAGCATCTTCTCCACCGGCAGCACGAACATTTCGCGCGCGCCGGCCTTCTTGATTTCCTCGAGCTGGCGCCAGCTCACCTCGCCGGCGCACAGCGCCTGCAGCATCAACTGGTCGGGCTGCCCGGCCACCGCCAGCAAGGTGGGTTGCGGGCCGCCGGGCAACAGCCGGGTCACCGCGTCCAGCGTGTGGCGCGAGGTCTGCAAGAGCAGCAGGCGCGACTCGCGCACCTGGATCACGCCGTCCAGCCGCTTCAGCAACAGCTCGACCATGTCGCCGCGCTCGTCCGCCGGCAGCACGGCCGGCCCCGCGAGCACCGCCTCGCTCTCCAGCAGCACCTCGGCCTCGCGCAACTGGTTCGCCACCAGCGTGCCGCCGCTCTGCACCAGGTCGCAGATCGCGTCGGCCGTGCCCAGCTTCGGCGCGATCTCCACCGATCCGGCCAGGGTCACCACGCCGGCGTCGATGCCGTGCGTACGCAGCCACTCGCCGAGCAGGCCCGGGTACGAGGTGGCGATGCGCTTGCCGGCCAGTTGCCGCGCCTGCTGGTAGTCGAGCTCCTGCGGCACCGCGATGGACAGGCGGCAGCGGCCGAAGCCCAGCGGCCGCCATTCGTTGAGCGGCTCCGCGTCGCGTCCGGCGGTGAGGCTGAACTCGTCGAGCACGTTGCGGCCGACGATGCCCAGGTCGCAGACGCCCTGCGCGATCAGGCCGGGGATGTCGTCGTCCCGCACCAGCAGCAGGTCGACCGGCTCGCCCTCGCCGAAGCAGAACAGCTTGTCGCGGCTCTGCCGGAAGGTGAGCCCGCAGCGGCCGAGCAGTTCCAGCGCCGGCTCGGTCAGGCGGCCGGACTTCTGCATCGCGATGCGCAGGCGATCGCGCGTCTTCATGCCCTGGCCTTGCCGGCGGCCGACTTCGCCGCCGCGCGCCGCCGCGACGCACGCGCCGTGGCCGCCAGGTAGCCGCCGTTGCCCTGGTTCAGGTAGCGCGCCACCCGCCCGATCGTGGTGATGCTCACCGCCGTGCGCTCGTGGATCTCACGGTACGACACGCCTTCCAGCAGGTAAGGCACTACCCGCCACCGGTCCACCAGCACCTCCAGCTCCGCCGGCGTGCACAGGTCGCGCAGGAAGGCCAGCATCTCGTCCGCGTTCTTCAGCGACAGCAAAGCCTCGCACAGGCTCAGCTCCACCGACTCGGAGGAAGTCTCGGGATCCAGCGATCGACGTTTCATAATGTGCTAATGCGTTAGTACAATGGATCGTCATCGTACCGGATCGGAGCCCGGCGGTTCAAGCCCACCACGAAGCGCGGCGGCCGCCATCCCGGTCAAAGGCTGGCAATCGACCGACCATGCACTCAGGCGCAACCGGCTCGACGCACTTCGCTGCACGGTCGATCGGTTGAACGGCGGCGACGGTACGGCCTTTCTCGCCAGCAGCAGCAGGCCAGCAGCATGGCCATCGTCGCGTGACTTTCCACGCAAGGGTGTCTCTCGCAGCTGTTATACCGCGCCGGGGCGAATGCGCAGCGAGCCGATCAGTTGGTCCCACAAGGCCTTCGCCTCCGCATCGGTCTTGATGGTGGACTTGCCGTCGTCGGTCGGCTGGATGGTCATGTCCACTTCCATGAAGGGACGGGTGACGTCGTTGGGGACGCCATCGGCGCTCCAGAAGAATTTGCGTATATGGGTGCCGGGCACTTCGTCATATGGCGCGCTGATGCCGATCTGGTAGCCGTCCTGTCCGGCCGCCTTGAGATCGCCGCGGTCGATCACGCCTACATGACCCTGGACATTCGCACGCAGGATGTTGAGTTCGCCGTCCACACGGTGCCGCAGCGATGGCTCGTCCTTGTTCACCGCGTCAATGGCATGGGCATCGATCACGAATTGCGCATCAGGGTGATCGGCGAAGCGCACGACCAGAGTGAAGCTTTCCTTGACCGGCGGTTTACCGCTATCGGCAAACATCCCGCCATCGACGCAGAAGCCGGGTTTGGTGGGCGGCGTGCGATTGTTCAAGGGGGTGAAACTGGTGGCGGCGGCCCATAGGATTTGACGGTCCTTTGCATAATTATCTGCCCCAGCATCTTCAAATTTAAAAACATAGTCCATATTATTAAATATTTTGTGTACCTCTGAAATGATTCCAGAGGATGTTGGGTCAGGCATATAGCCTAAGACTACTTGTTGCAATGAGTCGTCGATATCGAACCCAAGCAGTTGTGTTTTCCCATAAAGTTTATCTGGATCAAATCCCCCGGCTTTTGCCATTGCATCATGACGGGGACTTCTTTGAATTTGATGTGTCTGTAAATCCTTTGCTCTTACTTCTAGCTGCTGCTTGACCTGCTCGAAACTATCCACCTGCTTCGGTTTTTGTGGCTCGATAAAGTGATAGCTGGCATCGATACGCGCGTTGGCACCAACCGGCAGATCGATCACGAAGCGGCCGATACACAAGCTATAGGGCTGACTAGGCATGGGTGTGGCTCCGTGGACCATTGCAGACCAACCGATGACGCTGACCCACAGGACCGGAGAAAGCATTCGCAGAAAACGTGTCATGACGATCTTTCCTGTTCATAGCACTTTGGCCCTCTGCAGCAATCTGCCGATGGCGTACAGCGTGCAATGGCGCACGTCCTCGTTGTTGTAGGCCGCCTGGTGCTCGAAACCTTGCATACGGAAACTCTGCTGGATGCTGCCGCCGCCCTGCACGAAGGGCGCTTCGCCCGAGCAGTCCGGCACTGTCTCATCGCCGGGCTGCGGATAGCCCATATCGCCGGGAGCGACGATCTCGAACCTGATCTTCGACGCATCGGCCGGGGAGTTCACAGTGACCGGATTGCTGCCATCCCCGGGTGGCGCGGCCAGCAGTTGCGCCGACGTTATCGAAGCCGTTGTGCGGCTTTTCCACAGCAGATTGCCGTAGGCGGGATGTTTCTTGGCGTCAGCACCGTAATGAACGTAGGTCCGCGGGTGATAGTAAGTGCCGAGTGCGCAGTGAAAATCGGAAACACTGGTTATGTTCTTTTGGAAAATGGTCCATGGATTAGGCAATTTTTTCGCTGGATCAATCAGCGCCGGATCCATCAGCCGCCACCAGACATCGTTTTTTAAATAAATCTCCACGTAAGGGTCTGACTGGGGCAACTCCATCGCCGGCGTCGACCCTTCCCCCAGTTGCGCCTTCAGCCACGCCTTCTTGCCGTTGGCCTCGTACTGCTGATTGGGCAGCAGCTCCATCGCGCCGGGCGCGTTGGCGAAGACCGCCGAGACCTGCGCCGCATTGCGCCCCAGCACCCAGCCGGAAATGCCGCCGTAGCCGTTGCGACAATGATGGTACGCCGCAGCCGCGCCATTGGCCGGCTGCTCGCCATGCACAATGCCAAGCACTTTGTCCGCGGCATTGCCGTAGGCTGCATGTACCGCGGCGCGGCTGGTGAGACCACCCATCGAGTGGGTGACCAGGATGACCTGTTCGCAGTGGTAGCCGCAATCGGTCTGTGCATTCCAGTAATCAATGATCTTCTGGATGTCCTCCGCCAGCACCTTGCCGGCCTCACCGTTGCTCTTGAGCCAGTTGTAGCCGTGGATATGTACCGGGCAGAAGAAATGGTCCCAGGCGTTGTTCGACGCCTCCTTGTCGAGCTTCTGGAATGGCTTCTGGGCATTCCAGGTGGTGTCTTTCTGGGTGCCATCCACATAGCGCTGCCATGGCGACGGATGCCCGGCATGGGTGGCCTGGCCGTGGTCGTTCAATTGATCGTCGAGCCAACGCGCGAACTCGCCGTAGAACGCGCGTGAGGTCGTGCCCTGGCGGCGCAGCTTGGCGGTCTTCTCGTCCGGCACGCTGGCGCTTTTGCCAAACCAGCGACCACGATCGTCCACTTCGGCCTTGTCCGGCGCGAGCTTGGTTTGCCGCGTGCTCGCCGAGCGGAAAATCCATTGGAACAGGATCGACGTGGTGGAATTAGTGTTCCACACTTTTTCCATGGTGCTGGCGTCGCGCAGGTTCGAGCCCATGATGCCGGGCACGAAGATGACCGGCACGACCGTGGTAGGCCTGATGCACATCAGGCCACGCACCTTCTGTTCGGTCGGCGTGAGCCGGGTACTCGCGCTGATCCCGCCATCGGCCGTGGATTCCTGGGGCAACGGCTGCGTGGTTTCCTCACTCATGATCTCGTCCTTGATCGATCACGCCTTGCCCAACCATTTGACAATCATGCCGTCCAGACTCAGGCCTTTTTGCAGCATGGTCCAGCCGTCGTTGTCGGTGACGCCCTTGATGACAGCGCCGTCGCCACGATGAATCTCGTACTTCTGGTTCGGCGCCGGCTTGCCGCTGCGCGTGACCATCTTCACCCGCTCGTCGAACTTCACCTCATCCCAGCTA
>NZ_LMSL01000006.1:0-183 GCF_001428405.1 Frateuria sp. Soil773 | reverse complement strand
CAGTTCGGCCTCCGCATTGGCCGAGACCAGGGTCAGCGCGCCCTGGCTGCGCAGCGCCAGCGGCGCCGTGCTGGGCCTGCATCTCCAGCGCCCCCTGGCCGGCCGCCAGGGTCAGCCCCACGCCGTCGGCCCGCTGCGCCCCGGCCAGCCAGCCGAGCGCCTGGCCGCCGTGCAGCCGCAACC
>NZ_LMSL01000005.1:153771-154280 GCF_001428405.1 Frateuria sp. Soil773 | reverse complement strand
CCGTCTCCGTCGGCGCCGCCCACGAGTGGACCAGCAGCGACGGCGTGGTGCACGCCGCCAACAATCGCCAGATCACCAACGTGGCGGAAGGCACCGAGGCCACCGACGCGGTGAACCTGGCTCAGCTCAACGCCGTCGCCGGCACCGCCAGCCATTACCTCGCCGCCACCGGCAACGGCGACGGCAGCGACGACGCGCAGGCGCTGGGCGACTACAGCACCGCGGTCGGCGCGGGCAGCTTCGCGATGGGCAACCAGTCCTCCGCGTTCGGCTCCGGCGCCAGCGCCCTCGGCGAGTTCGCCACCGCCACCGGCTACGGCAGCGTGGCGCAGGGCGACCACAGCGCCGCGTTCGGCGACAACGCGCAGGCCATCGCCGACGGCAGCATCGCCATCGGCCTGAACAGCACCTCGCAAGCCGGTTCGGGCATCGCGCTGGGCGCGGCCAGCCAGACGCAGGGCTGGGGTGCGGTCGCCATCGGCGCCACCTCCAGCGCCAGCGGCCTGGGT
>NZ_LMSL01000005.1:148483-153650 GCF_001428405.1 Frateuria sp. Soil773 | reverse complement strand
CGCGCTTGGCACCGAGGCCTGGGCCACCGAGGACGGCGCCAGCGTGCTCGGCTACAACAGCTATGCGCAGGCGGTGAACTCCACCGTGCTCGGCTCCAATGCCTGGGTCACCAAGGATGCGCAGAACAGCGTCTCGCTCGGTTCCGAATCGNNNNCAGCGACGGCGTGGTGCACGCCGCCAACACCCGCCAGATCGCCAACGTCGCCGCCGGCACCGAGGACACCGACGCGGTGAACCTGGCCCAGCTCAAGCAGACCGGCCTGGTCGACGGCGACGGCAACGCGCTGGCGGCGGTGACCTACGACAGCGGCAGCGACGACGGCAAGGTGACCCTGGCCGGCGCGAACGGCACCGTGCTCGCCAACGTGGCGGCCGGCACGCAGCACGGCGAGGCGGTCAACGTCGAGCAGTTCGAGTCGCTGGCGGCGAGCATCGGCGGCGGCATCTCGATGGGCGCCAACGGCATGATCGGCACGCCGACCTTCACCATCCAGGGCAGCAGCTACTTCAACGTCGGCGACGCCTTCAACGCGGTGAACAACAGCCTCGACGGCCTGAAGGACAGCCTCGCCGACCTCGGCGAGCAGGTGGGCCAGATCGGCAGCGGCATCCCGTCCGGCAGCGGCAGCGGCATCGCCGTGGGCGACGGCAGCGTGGCGAAGGACGGCGGCGACATCGCGATCGGCAACGGCGCCGTGATCGGTGCGGACAACAGCACCACCATCGGCACCGGCGCCACCTCGTCGGCCAATGCGACCGGCTCGGTCACCGTGGGCGCCGGCGCCAGCAACGACGCCGCCTCCGGCACCGCGCTGGGCCAGGGCGCAAGCGTCGCGGCCGGCGCCGACAACGCCGTCGCGCTGGGCGCCGGCTCGGTGGCCGACCGCGCCAACACGGTGTCGGTGGGCAGCGCCGGCCACGAGCGGCAGATCGCCAACGTGGCCGCCGGCACCGCGCCGACCGACGCGGCCAACGTCAGCCAGGTGGACGAGGCGCTGGTCACGGCCAAGAGCTATGCCGACGCCGGCGACCAGAAGACGCTGGGCCAGGCCAAGTCCTACACGGACTCGAAGCTGGCCAACGCCGTCAGCAGCACCGACTTCAACTCGTTCCGCAATCAGGTCAGCGACCAGTTCCACACGGTCAACACCCGCCTGGACCGGGTCGGCGCGATGGGCACGGCCATGGCCGGCATGGCCGGCGCGATCGCCGCCGCGCCGGGCACCGACAACCGCGTCAGCGCGGCGGTCGGCGGCTATCACGGCCAGGGGGCCCTGGCGGTGGGCTACGCCAAGCGCATCCCGGGCAACGGCAGCGTACTGGTCGGCGGCAGCATCGCAGGGGGCGGTGAGGCCACTGGCACGGTCGGCGTCAGCTTCGGCTGGTAACGGCCTGACGACGGCCCGGCCCTTCCGGCCGGGCCGTGTTTGCTCCACAACACCACGAGATCGGGGAAACCACACATGTCCGAACGTTGCATCCTCACACGCGCCGCCCTGGCCGCAGCCCTGCTGCTGGCGATGCCGGCCGCCTTCGCCGCCACCGCGCCGGCCGTCAACGCCAAGGTCAACGCCGGCGCGCTGCAGGCCAGCGGCCGCTACGACCGCTTCATCGTCACCTACCGCGCCGGCAGCACCGAGCGCGCCAGCCGCAGCGCCGTGGTGCAGGGCATCGGCGCCGCGATCGGCCGCGCCGGCATGAACCGCACCACCCTCGGCGCCAACGGCAAGCCCGCCGCCGCGCTCGGCGTGAACTACCAGCGCAAGCTGGCGATCGGCGCCGACCTGGTGCGCACCTCGCGCAAGCTGTCGGCGGCCGAGGCCTCCACCCTGATGCGGCAGATCGCCGCCGATCCCGCGGTCGCCCGCGTCGAGCCGGACGCGATGATGCACGCCGTGCGCGACATCCAGGCGCCCGCCACGCTGAAGCCGGCGGCACTGCTCACCGGCGCGCCGAACGATCCCTACTACGCCAAGTACCAGTGGCACTTCAACAACCCGAGCGGCGGCGCCGACGTCGAGAAGGCGTGGCAGGTGGCCGACGGCGACGGCGTCACCGTGGCCGTGCTCGACACCGGCATCACCCAGCACGAAGACCTCGACCTGTCGCTGGCCGACGCCGGCTACGACTTCATCACCGACGCGTTCATCTCCGGCCGCGACGCCGACGGCCGCGTGGCGGGCGGCTGGGACACCGGCAGCTGGACCACCGAGGAGCCGTGGAAGAGCGAGTGCACCGACGCCAGCAACCCGCCCGAGCCGAGCAACTGGCACGGCACCCACGTGGCCGGCAACATCGCCGAGCTGACCGACAACGGCGTCGGCATGGCCGGCGTGGCGCACGCCGCGAGGATCCTGCCGGTGCGCGTGCTGGGCCACTGCGGCGGCATGACCTCCGACATCGCCGACGCCATCGTGTGGGCCTCGGGCGGCCACGTCGACGGCGTGCCGGACAACCAGCACCCGGCGCAGGTGATCAACATGAGCCTCGGCGGCGGCGGCGCGTGCAGCGCGGACGACGTCACCGGCCAGGCGATCGCCGGCGCGATCGCGCGCGGCACCACCGTGGTGGTGGCGGCCGGCAACAGCAACGCGGACGCGGCCAACTTCACCCCCGCCAGTTGCCCGGGCGCGATCACCGTGGGCTCCAACGGCATCACCGGCAAGCGCGCGTACTACTCCAACTACGGCTCGGCCGTGACCATCGCCGCACCGGGCGGCGGCGTCTACAAGAACGACGCCAGCAGCGGCGAGGTCGCCAATCCGGAAGGCTTCTCCTGGTCCACCGTCAACGACGGCGAGACCGTGCCGACCACCGCCGACTACGGCGGCATGGCCGGCACCTCGCAGGCCACGCCGCACGTCGCCGGCACCGTCGCGCTGATCCTCGGCGCCGCCAGGGACGCCGGGCTGGACACGCCGACGCCGGCGCAGATCAAGACCATCCTGACCACCACCGCGCGGCCGTTCCCGGTCACCATCGACAAGCCGATCGGCGTGGGCATCGTGGACGCGCTCGCCGCGGTGGACAACGTGCTGGGCGTGGAACCGCCGGCCGAGACCGTCACTGCGCTGACCAACGGCCAGTTGCTGGGCGGCCAGACCGGCGGCACCGGCGCCACCGCGCTGTACTCGATCGCGGTGCCGGCCGGCGCGAGGAACCTGAGCCTGCGCACCATCGGCGGCAGCGGCGACGTGACGATCTTCGTCGCCACCGGCGCCGCGCCGGCGCTCGACGGCTCCGGCGCGCAGTACAAGTCGGCCAAGCCGGGCAACAACGAGGCCGTGGTGATCGCCCGGCCGCAGGCCGCCACCTACTACGTGCGCGTGGTGGGCGTGGCCGCGTATGCCGGCGTCTCGGTGCTGGCCAACTACCAGTTGTAAGGAGCATCGCCTCACGGACGGAGATCGGGGCCCCGGCGCAAGCCGGGGCCCTTGCTTTCGGGGCATCGCCCCGCATTGCCCGGATCGATCGCCACGGTCACAATCATAGGCATCGACTATCACGACCGCGGCCCATGAACCTGCGCGACCTCCAGTACCTCGTCTCGCTGGCCGAGCATCGCCACTTCGGCCGCGCCGCCGAAGCCAGCTTCGTCAGCCAGCCCACCCTCTCCACCCAGATCAGGAAGCTGGAGGACGAGCTTGGCGTGGCGCTGGTGGAACGCACCCCGCGCAAGGTGCTGCTGACCGAGACCGGCCGCGAGATCGCCCGCCGCGCGCGCGGCGTGCTGGCCGAGATCGACGAGATCAAGGCGATCGCCCAGCGCACCCGCGACCCGGAGGCCGGCCGGCTGCGGCTGGGCATCTTCCCCACCCTCGGCCCCTACCTGCTGCCGCACCTGGTGCCGCTGGTGCGCAAGCACTTCCCGCGGCTGGAGCTGCTGCTGATCGAGGAGAAGACCGAGCAGGTGGTGAAGATGCTGCGCGAGGGCTCGCTCGACGTCGGCGTGCTCGCCCTGCCCCTGCACGAGGACAGCCTGCACGCCGAGTTCCTGTTCGAGGAGCCGTTCGTGCTGGCCGTGCCGGACAGCCACCCGCTGGCGCGGCGCAAGGGCCGGCTCAAGCTGGCCGACCTGGAGGACGAGAGCCTGCTGCTGCTGGAGGACGGCCACTGCCTGCGCGACCAGGCGCTGGAGGTGTGCCAGCTCGCCGGCGCCGGCGAGAAGGTCGGCTTCCGCGCCACCAGCCTGGAGACGCTGCGCCAGATGGTGGCCGCCAACGTCGGCGTCACCCTGCTGCCGACGCTGGCGGTCAAGCCGCCGATGGCGCGCACCGACAACGTGCACCTGATCGAATTCGCCGGCCACGCGCCGAGCCGGCGCATCGCCCTGGTGTGGCGCAAGAGCTCGTCGATGGGCGCGTTCCTCGAACGCTTCGCCGACGTGGTGCGCAGCCTGCCGGCCGACCTGCTGCGGCCGTCGGTCGCGACCGCATCGGCGCAGGCGTGACGCCGTTGCGCCGGCTCGCGCTGATCGGCCTGGTGCTGCTGGTGGGCTGGGGCGCGCTGTCCCACTGGAAGCACCGCGCGCTGGCGCAGCCGCCGGGCGTGCTCGCACCGGACGAGCCGCAGCAGGACGAAGCCGGCGCCGGCAGCACGCTGCAGCGCGGCGACACCGCGCTCGCCACCCGCGCGCATTTCGCGCTGACCGCACGGGTGCTGTCGCGCAAGGACTACCACGACGCCGGCGCCGCCCTCGCGCCGCTCGACCTCGCGCTGGGCTGGGGGCCGATGTCCGACAGCACGGTGCTGAAGGACATCCGCATCAGCCAGTCCGGCCGCTTCTACTGGTGGCACGTCGATGCGTTCCCGATCCCGCGCCGCGCGATCGAGACGCACAGCGCCAACATGCACCTGATCCCCGCCGACGACGGCGTGCGCGACGCGCTCGACCGCATCCGCCCCGGCCAGCTACTGCACCTCGAAGGCTTCCTGGTGGACGCCAGCCGCCCGGACGGCTGGCAATGGCACACCTCGATGACCCGCGACGACACCGGCAACGGCGCCTGCGAACTGGTCTACGTCGAGCGCGCCGAAGCGGTGGCGCCCTAGCCCGCAAGCCGCAGCGCCGCGCTTGCTCCCCGCCGCAAGCGAACGCCTTCGTCACCGGCCATCGCGGTCACGACCATCGCAACCGCCTCGACTGCTATCACCGCCCCAAGAAAC
>NZ_LMSL01000005.1:148308-148442 GCF_001428405.1 Frateuria sp. Soil773 | reverse complement strand
ACGGTGGTGCCCCAGCCGCACGAGCGGCAGCGCAGCGCTCGCTCCCTGCCGCAAGCGAATACCTCCAGCGCCGGCCATTGCAGCAACAGCCACCGCAACGGCAAACGCCTCGATTGCCATCACCTCCCCAAAAA
>NZ_LMSL01000005.1:139158-148295 GCF_001428405.1 Frateuria sp. Soil773 | reverse complement strand
ACGGTAGTGCCCCAGCCGCACGAGCGGCAGCGCAGCGCTCGCTCCCTGCCGCAAGCGAATACCGCCAGCGCCGGCCAATGCAGCAACAGCCACCGCAACGGCAAACGCCTCGATTGCCATCACCGCCCCAAAAACCCACACCCGTCATTCCAGCGAAAGCTGGAATCCAGCGCCTTCGAACCACCATGGATTCCAGCTTCCGCTGGAATGACGAGCACAGGCGAAACCGGCGACGACACCTCGGCAATGGATATCGGGAAATCAGCAACCGATGCGAGGATCAGCGATGGACGCGGGAATCAGCGACGGATACGGCAACTACGGAAAAAAGCCGCCGCCCCAGAGTCGCAGCGCGCCGCCCGTCAGCCAGAACATCAGTACCGCAGCAAAGCGTGCAGCGGCACCTCGTCCGGCCAGCGCCCGCGCCCCTGCAAGGCGGCCAGCTCGATCACCACGGCGGCCCCGGCCAGGTCGGCATCGAGCTGTTCCAGCAAGGCCCGCGCCGCGGCCAGCGTGCCGCCGGTGGCGAGCACGTCGTCCACCAGCAGGGCGCGTTCGCCCGGGCGCAGCGCGTCGGCGCGCGCTTGCAGGCGGTCGATGCCGTATTCCAGGCGGTACTCCATCGTCACCACCGGCGGCGGCAGCTTGCCCGGCTTGCGCAGCGGCACGAAGCCGGCATTGAGCTTCTGCGCCAGCGCGGCGCCGAAGATGAAGCCGCGCGACTCGATCCCGCACACCGCCTGCACGCCCTGGCCCAGCCACGGCTCGGCCAGCGCGTCGATGCAGCGCGCGAAGGCGCCGGCGTCCGCCAGCAGCGGCGTGATGTCGCGGAACACCACGCCCGGCTGCGGAAAGTCGGGTACGGCGCGGATCAGTGTCTCGAACGGTTTCATGTCGGCTCCGGCTGCGCGGCCCCGGCGACGCGTGCCGGCCGCAATGCGCCGGGCAGGATACCGCCCGGCGCCTCAGCAGGTGGCGGTCACCGGGGCGTCGGGGTCGCCGTCCGGCTCGCGCAGGGCCGTGCGCGCCTCGGCCAGCTGCCGCTCCACTTCGTGCACGATCCGCTCGGCGGCGGCCAGGCAGGCCTCCGGTACCATCACCGCGACGTAGTCCAGCGCCGGCAACTGGCCGACCGCGCCGGTCAGGTACTCGCCGGCGACGAAGGCGGGAATCTCCTCGCGCTCCAGCGCATCCTTCACCAGATGGGCGTCGATCAGGGTCACGGCTCGGTAGGCGATGCGCATGGATGCACGCTACTGCGGCACCCTGCAGGCGGCAAGCTTTTTGCATCGCGTTCCGCGACACTCGGGCCTCGCACCGGACGCGCCCGTTCCATCCCACCGGAACCCCCTCCTGCATGCCGGCAAAAAAGCACGATTCCCGCCTCTCCTTCGTCGCCCGGGTCCACCGCCTGCGTATGCTCGGGCTGGGCCTGGGGGCGCTGCCGGTGGCGAGCGTGCTGTACCAGCTCCACGCCCCCGCGTGGATGTGGGCGCTGCTCGCGCTGAACGGCTACGCCTGGCCGCACCTGGCCTATGCGCTGGCCTCGCGCGCCGCGCGGCCGGCCGACGCGGAGCAGGCCAACCTGCTGGTGGATGCCGCGATGGGCGGGCTCTGGGTGGCGCTGATGCAGTTCAACCTGATGCCCAGCGCGCTGCTGGTGGCGATGCTGGCGATGGATCGCATCTGCGCCGGCGGCTGGCGCCTGTTCGGCAAGTCGCTGCTGCTGCAATGCGCCTGCTGCCTGCTGGCGGCGGCGCTGGGCGGGTTCGCGTTCCGGCCGGTCAGCGACATGCTCAACATCGCCGCCTGCCTGCCGATGCTGCTGATCTACCCGATCTGGCTGAGCACGGTGAACTTCGCGCTGGGCCAGCGCGTGCGCCAGCAGAACCGCCTGCTCGACCAGCTCAGCCGCACCGACGCCCTCACCGGGCTGCCCAACCGCACGCACTGGCTGGAGGCGGCCGAGACGGCGCTGCTGCGCTTCCGCCAGCACCGCCGGCCGGCCTCGCTGATCCTGCTCGACGTCGACGGCTTCAAGCAGATCAACGACCGCCACGGCCACGCGGTCGGCGACGCGCTGCTCGGCGAGCTGGCCGCGATCCTGCGCGGCAGCCTGCGCGCGCAGGACACGCCCGGGCGGCTCGGGGGTGACGAATTTGGCGTGGTACTGCCCGAAACGGACATCGAGCGCGCCCGCGCCGTCGCCGAGCAGGTCTGCCGGCACGCCGAGCGGATCGGCGCGGCCGACGCCGAGCGCAGCCTGCCGTGGACGCTGAGCCTGGGCGTGGTCGAGATCGACGACGGCGTGGCCGACCTGCGCGAATGGGTGCGCCGGGCCGACATGGCGCTGTACCGGGCCAAATCGCAGGGGCGCAACCGGGTCAGCCACCACGCCGATGCGTCGGAAGCGGCCGGCCGCCCGGCCGCCGCCTCGCCCGGCTGAAACCGGCCCGGCCCGCCGCAGCGGGCAGCCGCGGACGTGGACGAGGTAAACTCGGCGGTTTCCGCCCACCGCACGCGAGCCCCGCCCGATGTCGACCGAACCCAGCGTCCCCGCCTCCGCCGCCACGCCAGCCGCCACGCCGGCCGAAAGCCAGCGGACCGAAGGACAGCGGGCCGACGTGCAGCGGGCCGACGTACAACGGGCCGACGTACAACGGGATTTCGTGCGCCAGATCATTCGCGACGACCTCGCCAGCGGCAAGCACACGGCGATCCGCACGCGCTTCCCGCCGGAGCCCAACGGCTACCTGCACATCGGCCATGCCAAGGCGATCTGCCTCAACTTCGGCATCGCCCGCGAGTTCGGCGGCTGGTGCAACCTGCGCCTGGACGACACCAACCCCGGCAAGGAAGACCCCGAGTTCGTCGCCGGCATCAAGGACGACGTGCGCTGGCTGGGCTACGACTGGCACGAGCTGCGCCACGCCTCGGACTACTTCGAGGTGTTCTACCGCGCCGCGCTCAAGCTGATCGAGGACGGCAAGGCCTACGTGGACGACCTGTCCGCCGACGAGGTGCGCGAGTACCGCGGCACGCTGACCTCGCCCGGGCGCAACTCGCCGTACCGCGACCGCTCCGTCGCCGAGAACCTCGACCTGTTCCGGCGCATGCGCGCCGGCGAGTTCGCCGACGGCAGCAAGACCCTGCGCGCGAAGATCGACATGGCCGCCGGCAACATCAACCTGCGCGACCCGGCGCTGTACCGCATCCGCAAGGTCGCCCACCAGAACACCGGCGACGCCTGGCCGATCTACCCGATGTACGACTTCGCGCACGCGCTGTCCGACGCGATGGAAGGCATCACCCATTCGCTGTGCACGCTGGAGTTCGAGGACCACCGCCCGCTGTACGACTGGTGCGTGGACAACGTGGACCTGGCCGCGCACCCGGCGCTGTGGCAGCCGGTGGTCGACGCCGGGCTGGAGGCGAAGCCGGCCAAGCCGCGGCAGATCGAGTTCTCCCGGCTCAACCTCAGCTACTGCATCACCAGCAAGCGCAAGCTCGCCCAACTGGTCAACGAGAAGCTCGTGGACGGCTGGGACGACCCGCGCATGAACACCCTGCGCGGCCTGCGCCGGCGCGGCTTCACCCCGGCCGGCCTGCGCCTGCTGATCGAGCGGCTGGGCATCAGCAAGCAGAACAGCGTGATCGACTACGCCATCCTCGAAGGCTGCATCCGCGAGGACCTCGACGCCACCGCGCCGCGCCGCATGGCCGTGCTCGACCCGCTCAGGCTGGTGATCGCCAACCTGCCCGAAGGCCACGAGGAAACGCTCGCCTTCGCCAACCATCCCAAGGACGAGGGCTTCGGCACGCGCCAGGTGTCGTTCTCGCGCGAGCTGTGGATCGAGCGCGACGACTTCGCCGAGGTGCCGCCCAAGGGCTTCCACCGGCTCAAGCCGGACGGCGAGGTGCGCCTGCGCGGCGTGGGCATCGTCAAGTGCGAGGAAGTGGTCAAGGACGCCGACGGCAACGTCGTCGAGCTGCGCTGCACGCTCGACCCCGAATCCCGCCAGGGCATGCCCGGCGCCGACCGCAAGGTGAAGGGCACCATCCACTGGGTCAGTGCCGCGCACGGCGTGGCCGCCGAGGTGCGCGTGTACGACCGCCTGTTCAGCGTGCCGGCGCCCGACGACGAGAGCGACGGCAAGAGCTGGATCGAGCACATCAACCCGGACGCCAAGCGGGTGGTGCGCGCCTGGCTGGAGCCGGCCGCGGCCGGCGCCGGGCCGGAGCAGCGCTTCCAGTTCGAGCGGCTGGGCTACTTCGTCGCCGACCGCGTGGACCACCGCGCCGACGCGCCGGTGTTCAACCGTACGGTGACCCTGCGCGACACCTGGGCGAAACAGGGCGGCTGAGGGAGAACGGCATGTTGCGCCTGCAGATCCACCTCACCCTGCCGCCATGGATCGGCGAGATCGCCGACGAGGGCCGCACCTACGCCACCGACGAGGACAAGGTCGGCCTGGCGATCGCGCTGTCCCGGCGCAACGTCGAGAGCGGCCACGGCGGCCCGTTCGGCGCGGCGGTGTTCAACGAGGCCGGGCGGCTGGTCTCGGCCGGCGTGAACCGGGTGGTGCCGCAGACCTGCTCGGTGGCGCACGCCGAGATGATGGCCTACATGGCCGCGCAGCAGCGCCTGGCCGCCTACCGCCTCAACGAGGCGGGCGGCCGCTACGTCCTCGCCACCAGCGCGCAGCCGTGCTGCCAGTGCTACGGCGCCACCGTGTGGGCCGGCGTCGACGAACTGCTGATCGGCGCGCGCTCGGAAGACGTGGAAGAACTCACCGACTTCGACGAAGGCCCGCTCCCCGCCGACTGGATCGGCGAGCTGGAACGCCGCGGCATCGCCGTGCGCCGCGACGTCCTGCGCGACCAGGCGCGCGCGGTGCTGGCCGCCTACGGCGCCGGCGGACCGAGCTATTGAGCCGCTGGAGCGCCGCACTGCCGTTGCTGCTGCTGGTCGCCGCCGGCATCGTGCTGTTCGCCTCCGGCACGCTCGACCGGCTGCATCCGGACCAGTTGGTGGCGCACCAGCAGGAACTGCACGAACAGATCGCCGGCCATCCCTGGCTGAGCCGGTTCGCCTACGTCGGCCTGCTGACCCTGGCGATGTCCACCGGCATTCCCGGCACCATCGTGATCATCCTCGCCGGCGGCTTCGCCTTCGGCACCGTGCAGGGCACGCTGTGCTCCTCGGTCGCGCTCACGCTGGGCTCGCTGATCCTGTACCTGGCCAGTCGCTACGCCTTCGGCGGCGGCAGCAAGCACCCGCCGAAACTGGTGGAACGGCTGCACCACGGCTTCGAGCGGCACCCGGTGGGCTACACGCTGTTCCTGCGCTTCGTGCCGGTGGCCCCGTTCGGCCTGGTCACCGTATGCCTGGCCTGGCTGCGCTGCCCGCTGTGGCTGTTCCTCGGCGCTACCTGGCTGGGCGGCACCCTGGCCCTGGTGTTCGAGACCTCGATCGGCACCGGCCTCGGCAACGTACTGCGCCACAGCGACCACCTCGGCTTCGGCCTGCTGCTGCACCGCGAAGTGCTGCTGCCCCTGGGCGCCATCGCCCTGCTCGCCCTGCTGCCCCTGCTGATCGGCCACCTGACCCGCCATCGCCGGCACCCTGCGGGCAGCAGTGCGGCCGAGGGCAACCGGGAATAGCCGCTGCCCGATAAGCGAGCCCGAAACGCCGCCGAGGCATAGCCGCATCGATGCCCCCGACCTGCCCCTGATCGAATCGCCGCCCTCCCTCCACGCCCGGCCGGCGCTCCACACCTCGTCATTCCGGCGAAAGCCGGAATCCGGCGCCTTGGCCTTGGACGGCCCAAAGTCACTGGATCCCGGCTTTCGCCGGGATGACGGCCTGAGGGAAGTGACGACGTGAGGGAGATGACGGCCCTGAGGGAGATGATGGCCCTGAGGGGGATGACGACCTGAGGCAAGACCGCTTGCAACTCGCCCCGCGTCGACGCTTCCGATTACTTCGCGCCGAACCGGAGAACTCGTGCCCTCGCACGCCGTCATTCCAGCGAAAGCTGGAATCCAGCGCCTTTGCCTTGGAGGCCCCAAAGCCACTGGACCCCGGCTTTCACCGGGATGACAGCCCGAGGGAAATGACGTCCTGAGGCAAGGCTGTTCACGATTCGCCTCACACCGATACCTCCGATCGCTCCACGCCGAACCGGAGAACTCGTCCCCCACACGACGTCATTCCAGCGAAAGCTGGAATCCAGCGCCTTGGCCTTGGAGGCCCCAAAGCCGCTGGATCCCGGCTTCCACCGGGATGACGGGTCCGAGGCATCCCTGATGCAACGCACCAACGCCGGTACGCCCCTGGGAGCCGTACGGCACGGTCCCAAGAACCGCACGATGGCCCGGGAGAAAGCCGTCGCCGCCCGCAAGCCTCCCGGCCGCAGCCCAGCCAACCAACCCGCCCCGACCTGCCCCCTTCGGCCGCCGCCGTATGGCCTAGCTGCCAGTCCACGCCTTTCGCGCTAGGCTCGGCCGAGCGGCGCACGGAGCGCCGTCATGGGGCTGACGCATGGCTACGGGTGGCACCTCCTTTGCGGCGCGGCTGTGGCGGCGTACGTCGCTGATGCAGCGGCTGGCCTTCATCTCGCTCGCGCCCACGATGGTCACCGCGTTGCTGCTGGTCACCATGCTGACCCGCTACCAGCTCGCCACCCTGCGCCAGATGGGCCTCAACACCGCCGGCGCGATCGCGACCCAGGCGGCCTCGGTCGCGGCCGACCCCCTTCGCAACATGCAGCGGCGCGAGCTGGTGCGCATCGCCGATTCGATCGGCGAGCTGCCGCACGTGGCGCGCGTGCAGATCCGCGCGGCGGACGGGGAGATCCTCGCCGACAGCCAGCCGCGCAACGCCGTGCCGGCGCGGGACACCCTGGCGGTGGTGCGCAACGTGGTGAGCGGCGACCAGCCGCAGCAGTCGTTCGGTTCGGTGCTGGTCGACGTCAGCCTGGGCGAGGCGATCACCGCGCAGCGGGCCAGTCTGCGCAACGCGCTGATCGCGCTGGCGCTGAGCCTGTTCCTGTCGGCGGTGATCGGCTGGCAGGCGGCGCGCTGGATCAGCGCGCCGCTGCGCCACCTCGCCGGCGCGGTGCACCAGCTCGGGCGCGGCGACCGCCAGGTCGAGGTGGAGGTGACCGACCAGACCGAGATCGGCGAGCTGCAGCAGGGCTTCAACGGCGCCGCCGCCGCGCTGTACGAAATGCAGCGGGGGATGGAGCAGGAGATCGAGCACGCCACGGTCGAGCTGGCGCGCAAGAACGCCGCGTTGGAGGCGGCCAGCGTGGCGAAGGCGCAGTTCCTCGCCGCCGCCTCGCACGACCTGCGCCAGCCGCTGTACGCGCTCACCCTGTTCTCCTCCGCGCTGGCGGTGGACGAGCACGACCCGGTGCGGCTGGACCGCATCGCGCACATCCAGGAATGCGTGGAGGCGCTCGACCACCTGTTCGGCGAGCTGCTCGACCTGTCGCGGCTGGAGACCGGCGCGATGCAGATCGAGATCGGCGAGTTCCCGCTCGACCACGTGTTCGAGGAGGTCAGCCGCAACTTCCGCATGATCGCCGAGCAGCACGGGCTGCGCCTGGTGGTCCGGCCCACCGACCTGTGGGTGCGCAGCGACCGCACCATGCTCGCGCGGATCCTCAACAACCTGGTCAGCAACGCGCTGCGCTACACCCGCGACGGCGGCGTGCTGGTCGGCGCGCGCCTGCGCGCCGACGGCACGGTCCGGGTCGACGTGTGGGATACCGGCAGCGGCATCGCGCCCGAGCACCAGTCGCGCGTGTTCGACGAGTTCTACCGCGTCGAGGGCCCCTGCAACGACCACGACGACGGCCCGCGCCGCGGGCTCGGCCTGGGCCTGGCCACGGTGCAGCGGCTGGCCGACCTGCTCGATACCCGGGTGCAGTTGAAGTCGCACTACGGGCGCGGCAGCGTGTTCAGCTTCCACCTGCCGGTGGTCGCTTCGCGGCCCAGCTCGAGCCTGCCCCTGGAGGAAGTGCCGCTGGACGTGTCCGGCCTGCGCGTGCTGGTGATCGACGACGAGCCGGCGATCCTCTCGGGCATCCGCTACCTGCTGCGCAGTTGGGGCTGCGAGGTGGTCACCGCCGAGGACCGCGTACAGGCCCTGGATGCGGTGGAAGGCTGGTCGGAGCCGCCGGACATCGTCATCTCGGACCTGCGCCTGCGCGACGGCGACAGCGGCCTGGAGGTGCTCGCCGCGCTCGACCGCTACTACCGCCCGGACGGCTCGGCCTCGTTCCCGCGCCTGCTGATCACCGGCGAGACGCGCAGCGACCGCCTGCGCGAGATCATGGCGGCGAAGATCCCGGTGCTGTACAAGCCGGTCTCGCCGGAGCAACTGCGCGAGGCGATGATGGCCGCATGGACGGCCAGCCGCCATGTCGCCTGACGCGCCGCCCAATCCCCGCGCGGGCGGCTAGGGCGTGGCGTTGCGGATCATCGCCTGCACGTCGGGCGGATCGGCCAGGTCCGCGCCGCTGCGGTACACGCCGAGCTTGCCGCCTTCCCACAGCCCCACCTCGATCTGGCGGGCGGCCGGATCGACCAGCAGGTAGCCGGCTTCCTCGCCGCCCTCGTGCGGCTTGTTGCCGGTGACGTAGAGCAGATCGCCCGCGCGCGACAGCGGGCCGCTGACCTGCATGTTGGCCTTGAAGCGCGCGAAGCGCTCGCCGAGCAGCCGCTGCAGCGGCGCGACGAGCGGGCCGCGTCCGTACAGGTCGACGTCGGCCGGGTAGCGGCCGACCAGGGTTTCCAGCGAGGACCAGTCCGCCGGCGCCGGCGCGGTGGAGGCGGCGGCAGGCGTGGCGCCGGCGGTGGCATCCTGCGCGGCGTCTCCGGCGGGAGGCTTGCCGCAGCCGGCCAGGACGAGGGTCGCGCCCAGCAGGGCGGTGGCGATGACGCTGGGTTTCATGGCGATTCCAGGCAAGCGGTTCATGCGGCGCACGCTATCGCATGCCGTGTGAACGCCTGTTCCACGACCGGGCCGCATGCGCCGGCCGGGTCCGCGCGCAGCGTGTCGCTCGCAGCCGCCGCCGGGGCGGCACGAAGCGACCACGCAACGCGGCGCTCCAGGCACAGGAACGCGC
>NZ_LMSL01000005.1:0-139130 GCF_001428405.1 Frateuria sp. Soil773 | reverse complement strand
CCTGGGTTCATGGCTGCCTTGTGCGAAGGGCAAGCTTCTGGGCCCTGGCCTCAGAAGCTGTTCAAAATCCCCTAGGCATTCCCTATGAAACGTCATCCCAGCGGCTCTCAACGGCNNNNGGATTCCAGTCCGACAGGGAGATTTTGAACAGGCTCTCATCTACACCATCGGTTGTGGGGCGGTGAAACAACCTCTTGAAACATCACACCTAGCGGTAGCGCGCCTCCAGCAGGTCGATCTCGCGCACCAGCTTGCGCGAGACTTCCTCGGAGATGCGGTAGTGCCGGGTCATCTCGAAGATCGCCTCGCGCTCGCCCTGCAGGCCGGCCAGGCGCAGCACGCGCTCGGCGTGGTCGGCCTTGCGCAGTTGCTGCGCCTCGCTCTCGTCGGCCGCGTCGCGCAGGCGGCGCTGGTACAGCGCGAGCACGCGGGTGGCGGCATGCGAGTAGATGTCGGCGTCGGCCGCCGCGGTCTTCTGCAGCAGCGCCTGCTGGGCCTGCTCGATGGCGGCGATCGCGGCCATGGCGGTGGCATGGCGCGCGCGGTCCTCCTCGCGCTGCTCGGCCGGCTCCGCCGGCAACTGCAGCCCCTTCAGCGACTGCGGCAGGCCGATGCTGGCCACCACCAGCGACAGCAGGATCACCGCGGTCGCCAGGAAGATCGCCAGGTCGCGGGCGGGAAACGCGCGGCCGTCGGGCAGCAGCAGCGGCAGGGTCAGCACGCCGGCCAGGGTGATCGCGCCGCGCACGCCGGCCAGCGAGGTCGCCAGCAGCAACCGCCAGTGCGGCTTCACCGGCGTCTCGCCGCGCTGGTGCGCCTTGAACAGGTTCAGCCGCAGCGACACCCACACCCACACGAAGCGCAGCACCGCGAGCCCCAGGTTGATCGCCAGCGCATACGCGGCCAGCCACCACGGGTTGAGGTGCCCGCTCTGCTCCACCGAGGCGACCGCGTTGAGCAGGATCGCCGGCAACTGCTCGCCCAGCAGCACGAACATGATGCCGTTGAGCGCCAGTTGCACCGTGTTCCACACCGCCGCGCGCTGCACCCGTATGCTCGCCAGCGCGCGGCCGCTCAGCTCGACATAGCCCATGGTGATGCCGGCCGCCACCGCGGCGAGGATGCCCGAGGCGTGCGCGTGCTCGGCCAGCAGGTAGGCGCCGAACGGGATCAGCAGGCTGATCAGGATCGGCGCGCCGCTCTCCTCGCCGAACTGCCGCGACAGCCAGCGCTGCGCGTAGCTCACCGCGAGCGTCACGCCCGCGCCGATCGCCAGCCCGGCCAGCGCCACCCACAGGAAGGTGAGCGAGGCGGACAGCAGCGAGAAGCCGCCGGTCATCGCCGCCGCCACCGCGAAGCGGAAGCAGACCAGGCCGGTGGCGTCGTTGAGCAGCGACTCGCCTTCGAGGATGTGCATCAGGCGCTTGGGGATCGGCGCGCGCGCGGCGATCGAGGACACCGCCACCGGATCGGTCGGCGACACGATCGCCGCCAGCGCGAACGCCACCGCCAGCGGCATCGCGGGGATCAGCCAGTGGATCAGCAGGCCGACGCCGAGCACGGTGAACACCACCAGCCCCAGCGCCAGCTCGAGGATCACCGCCTTGTCGCGCAGCAGGCCGTCCTTGGGGATGCGCCAGCCGTCCAGGAACAGCAGCGGCGGCAGGAACAGCCGGAAGAAGATCTCCGGCTGCAGCGTCACGCCGTGCTTGAACACCCCGGCGATCACCGCGCCCAGCGCGATCTGCACCAGCGGCAACGGCAGCGGGATCGGCACCAGGCGTACCAGGTAGCCGCTGGCGACCACCGCCAGCAACATCGCCAGTACGATTTCGATCGAACCCATGCCTTTCCTCGCTTCCTGCCTGCCGTGCGCCCGCGGCGGCGATCCGCCGCCGGGCCACGTGCATTCTAGGCGGAACGGCCCCGCCGGGCGCCCGGGGGCGCGACGGAAGGCCCGCCGCACGCCGCCGGCGGGCGGCCTAGCACTTTGGCGCTAGGCCGTTGGTGCAGCCCCCGACGTGTTGCCCGCACCGCGCGCTGGGGCTATGTTGCCGTGCAGGGCTGCAAGGCGGCGGGAATGCCGCCGCGACGCGGGGACGGACATGCGCATACTGATCGCCGATGACCATCGCCTGATCGTCGAAGGCGTCAAGCTCAAGCTCGCCGAGCTGGGGAACGACACCGAGTTCCAGGTCGCCATGGACGTGGACGAGCTGCGCCGGGCGATCCGCGAGGAGTCGCCGCCGGCGCTCGCCCTGGTCGACCTGACCATGCCCGGCAGCCACGGCAACGACCACCTGGTCGAACTGATCCAGCAACTGCCCGGCGTGCCGGTGATCGTGCTGTCCGGCTCGGAGGACCCGGTGCTGATCAAGCAGTTGCTGGCGATGGGCGTGCAGGGCTTCATCCCCAAGGCGTACTCTTCCGACGTGATGCTCTCGGCGGTGCGGCTGGTGCTTTCCGGCGGCGTGTACGTGCCGCCGATGATGCTGCAGGCGGCCAACGACGCGGCGCTGCCGGCCCATGCCGCGCCGGCGGAATCGGCCGCCTCGATGGAAGACCGCCTGCGCAAGCTGCTCACCGAGCGGCAACTGGACGTGCTGCGGCTGCTCTCGCACGGCAAGCCGAACAAGGTGATCGCGCGCGACCTCGGGATCAGCGAGGGCACCGTCAAGATCCACCTCGCCGCGATCTTCCGCGCGCTCAACGTGCGCAACCGGGTCGAAGCGGTGGTCGCCTCGCGCCGCATCAACGGACTCTGACATGGCCACACGGCGGACGCGGTGCGGCGTATGCTGCACTGCCGGGCGCGACGGGACGCGCGCCCCGGGCATCCACCGTTGAAGGGGGGAAGCGCGTTGCGCATGGCACGGAGCATGGGAGCTGGCCTGGCGCGCCCGCTGCGGCGGGCGCTGCTGGCGGCGGCCTGTGCGCTGCTGCCGCCCGCGCTGCCGGCGCAGACCGCCGCCGCGCCGCACGCCGACGCCAGGCCGCTGACCTTCGGCATCCTGCCCATCGGCGGCCCCTCCGAATCGCTGGAGGCATGGCGGCCGATGCTGGACGACCTGGCCCGTGCGCTGCAGCGGCCGGTGCGCAGCATCTCGGTGAGCACCTACGAGGGGCTGGCGCAGGCGCTGGCGGAGGAGCGCGTGGACGTGGCCTTCGTCTCCGGCCAGATGGCGCTCAACGCGGTGATCCGCGACCGCATGCAGGTCATCGCCCAGCTCACCCGCAGCGACGGCTCGCGCGGCTACTACGCCGTGCTGCTGGTGCAGAAGGATTCGCCGCTGCGCACGCTGGCCGGCCTGTTCGCCCAGCCCGGCCACTGGCGCTACGCGCGCGGCGAGTCGCTGTCGGTCTCCGGCTACCTGGTGCCGGAGACGCAGCTGTTCGCCAGCCGCGGGCTGGACTCGGACACCTTCTTCGCCAGCGTGGCGATCGACAACCACCAGAACAACGCGCTGGCGGTCGCCAACGGCGAGGCCGACGTGGCGACCAACAACACCGCCGACCTGGAGCGCTTCCGCAGCCATTTCCCCGACCAGTACGCGCGGCTGCGGATACTGTGGAAGTCGAGCCAGATCCCGCACGCGGTGATCGTCGTGCGCAGCGACCTGCCGGACCCGCTGCGCGGCCGGCTCGCCGACTTCCTCGACCACTACGGCCGCAGCGGCCGCGACGCCGCCGCCGAGCTGGCCAAGCTCAAGCTGATCCACGACATCAGCGGCTTCGCCGCCGCCGGCAACGACACCCTGGTGCCGTTCGCCGACATCGAATACAACCTCGAACGCCGCCGCGCGCTCACCGCGCAATGGATCGACGACGCCGCGATGCAGGCGCGCCTGCGCAAGATCGGCAGCGAGCATGCGGCGCTGGTGCAGCAACTGCGCGGCAGGCCTCCGGCGGACCGGCCGATGCACGGCGACAACCCCTAGGCCGCGGCGCGCGCCTCAGCCGGGTGCGGCCTTCCACTCGCTGCGCAGCAGGCCGTACAGGGCGGTGTCGGAGATTTCCCCGTCGACGATCCAGCGTTCGCGCAGGTGGCCTTCCTTGCGGAAGCCCAGCCGTTCGAGGCTGCGCGCCGAGGCCGTGTTGCGCGGGTCGATGTCGGCCTCCAGCCGGTGCAGCGCCATCGCATCGAACAGGTGCCCGACGTAGGCGTGCAGGATCTCGTGCATCAGCCCCTGGCCCCAGTAGCGGCGCGCCTGCGCATAGCCGATCTCGGCGCGCCGGTTCGACGGGCTGAGGTTGAACAGCGCCAGGGTGCCGATGACGCGCCCGTCCGCCAGGTGCTCCACGCCCAGGCGCAGGCCCTCGCCCTGCTCGCGCTGCGCGCGGTCGCGCGCCAGCATCTGCATGGCCTGGTCCGGCCCGGTCCATGGCGCGTGGCTCCAGTAGCGCATCACGACCGGGTCGGCATACATCTCCAGCAGGGCGGGCACGTCCGCCTCGGTGAGCAGGCGGGTGCGCAGGCGGGCCGTCCGCAAGGCGATTTCCGGCAGTGCAGCCATGGGGTCGATCCTTCATCGGTCGTTGTCGCCGCCAGGTAGGCGGCGCGGGCGCGCCAGCGTAACCGAAGCACCGGCCGGCGACGCGCCCAGGCCCGCGTCCGTGGCGTCCGCGCGGCACTCGACGTTCTCCCTAGTGCTTACTGCCTATCGATGAGGCGTAGGGACTTTCCTAGAGTGGATGCACGCAACCGACCGGCGGCTGCGCGAGTCTCGACTCCACGACGGCACCACCATGAAACCGACCTTCACTGCCGCTTCCCGCCGTCGCGTGCGAGCCGTCCGGTACGTGTCGCGCCGCCGCGGGAGCTGACCGATGCGCTGGCGCCCCGGCCTGTCCGACCGGCTGTTCGCCGACAGCGTGCTGCCCTGCGCGCTGGCCGCGCTGGCCCTGCTGGCGGCGCTCGCGGTGCAGCGCGCGCGGATGTTCGAGCGCGACGCCGAGGCGCAGGCCATCGTGCAGTTGGAGCGGCTGGACGGCGCCCTTGCCCGGGCCGAAGGCGAATCGCCGCAAGCCCTCCTGGACCGGGCCCTGGCCGCGGACCCGTCCGGCACGCTGCGGCGCATCGAATGGCAGCCCGCCGGCGGCCGCATGCTGAGCAGCGGTACGGCGCCGTCCCGGCCGCTGCGCACCTACCAGCGACAGCTCGCCCGCGCGCACGGCGCGCCGCAGACCTTGCGCCTGCAGTTCGATCCGCAGCCCCTGCAACGCGCGCTGCGCGGCGTCTGGGCGGGCGGCGCCCTGTGCGCCGCGGGCATCGTGCTGCTGGCGCTGCTGGCGCGCTGGAGCCTGCGCCGCCAGGTCGCCGATCCCATGCGGCGGCTGCATGGGCAACTGGGCGCGCTGCTTGCCGGGTACGTGCCGCCCGCACCGGCGGAGCCGGTCGGGTTCGCGCAGTTGCAATCCCTCGTGCCCCGCCTGGCCGCCCAGCGCGAGGCGCGGCTGCGGGACTGGGAAGCCATCCGGCGCTCCAGCGCCAGCAACGCGCTCGCGCAGCAGCGGCTCGCCCAGGCGGCGACGCACGGCAAGGCGCAGTTCATGGCCCTGGTCGGCCACCATTTCCGCCAGCCGCTGCAGGCGCTGCGGCTGCTCAGCGTGTGCCTGCAGCCCGGCGACGAGGCGGAGCAGCGCGCCACGCTGGCGCAGATCCGCGCCAGCATCGGCAGGATGACCCGGCTGCTCGACGCCCTGCTGGAGATATCGCGCCTGGACGCCGGCGTGGTCACCCTCTCGGCGCGCGAGTTCGAAGCCGCGGAGCTGTTCGAGCGCGACCGCCAGGCCCTGCTCGCCAAGGCCGTCCGGCAAGGCGTCACCCTGCACTGGCGCGGCGGCCACCACCGCCTGCACGGCGACCTGCAACTGGCCGCCGACCTGGTCCGCCAACTGGCCGACAACGCCATCGCGCACGCCACCGGCGGCAGGGTGCTGGTCGCCGCGCGCCGCGGCCGGCATGCCGTCCACATCGAGGTGCGCGACAACGGCGAGGGCATCGCCCCGGCCCACCAGCAGCGCATCTTCGAGGAGTTCGTGCGCCTGCCCGGCAAGGACGGGGAGCGCGAGGGATACGGGCTGGGCCTGACCATCGCGGCGCGGCTGGCCAGCGTGCTCGGCACGCGGATCGAGCTGCGCTCCGCGCCCGGCTGCGGCAGCACCTTCCGCTTCAGCCTGCCGCAGCCGGCGCTGCCGCGCAGCGCCCACGCGCACGGCCGGCGGCACCGGCGCCTGCGGCCGCGGCTCGGTTGAGCGGCGCTGCCGCCGCCGTCACAGCCTGCGGCGGAAATACAGCCAGGCCGTACCGCCCAGCACCACCGCCGGCAGCAGGTTGGCGAGCAGCGGCGGCACGCCGTAGACGGTGCCGAAGTTGACCATCGCCTTTTGCAGGAAGTACCAGCCGATCGCCAGCAGGATGCCCACGAACAGGCGCTTGCCCAGGCCGCCCGAGCGCAGCGCGCCGAACGCGAACGGCATCGCGCACAGCACCAGCACCAGGGCGTTGAGCGGATACAGCGCGCGGCCCCAGAACGCCACCGCATAGGCGCCGGGGTTCTGCCCGTTCGCCTCCAGGTAGCGCATGTTGCGGTGCAGGGAGCGCATCGGCAGGTACTGCGGCTGGATCACCGACTGTTCCAGCAGTTGCGGGTTGAGGCTGGAATCCCACGGCACGCTGGCTTCGCCGGTCACGTGCACGCCCTTTTCGTCCAGCGTGCTGGTCTGCACGTCGTGCAGCGTCCATTGCCGGCCGTGGTGGTCGGCGCTCTTGGCCCATTCGAGCCTTTCGAGGCGGCCGTCAGGGGTGAAGGTGAACACTCGCACGTCCTCGAGCTGGATCGCGCTGCGGCCTTCCACCTGCCGTATCAGCGTGCTGCGGGCGTTGACCATGCGGTCGCCGTCGCGCGCCCACAGGCCGTTGCCGACCATGCCTAGGTTGGCCGTGCGCATGCGCAGTTGCATCGCCTGCGCCTTCTGGTCGCCCCACGGCGCGGCGGTCTCGCCCAGCACCACCACGCCGACGATCAGCACGGCGATCACGCCCACCGCCGACAGCGCGATGCGCAGCCGCGACATGCCCGCCGCGCGCAGCGCGGTCAGCTCGCCGGTGCCGGCCAGCCCGCCCAGGCTCAGCAGGCCGCCGATCACCGCGGCGAAGATGAACATCTCGTACAGCCGGCGCGGCACCGTCACCAGCACGTAGACCACCGCGTCCATCGTGGTGAAGCCGTTCTTGCCGACGTAGCCGAGCTGGCGCAGCAACTGGGTGACGGCGTCGAAGCCGGTCAGCACCAGCCACACCGTCAGCAGCGAGCCGAGCACGCTGAACCCGACCAGCCGGTCGACCCGCTTGATGGCGAGGGCGCTCATGCCGTGGCCGCCCTGGCGCGCGAACGGCGCGGCGCGTACTGCTGCCACAGCATCCAGCCGGCCAGCAGCAGCACCAGCAGATGCAGCCCGAACAGCGGCGCCATGCTGTGCCAGTGGCCCTTGCCGATCTGCGCCCGGCCCATCGCCAGCAGCAGGTAGTACAGGTAGAAGCTGACCACCGCCAGCAGCAGCCGGCCGTAGCGCGGCTCGCGCGGGTTCTGCCGCGACAGCGGGATCGCCAGCGCCAGCAGCACCAGCATCATCGCCGGCGCGCTGACGCGCCAGGCCAGTTCCGAGAGCGCCTGCGGGTCGTCCGAGCGCAGCAGCGCGGCGGTGGTCATCGACTCCTGCGGCACTTCGTCGTCGTCGCCCTGCACGTTGGACAGCGAGGTGTCGTTGCGTTCGTACTTCATCTGCCGCCAGTCCAGCCCGCCCAGCGGGATCTCGTACTGCCAGCCGTTCTCCAGCGCCAGGAAGCGGCCGTTGCCGTTGCTCTCCTGATACAGCCGGCCGCTGGCGCCGGTAATCAGCTTGAGCTGGGCGCGGCCGTCCTTGTCCTTGCGCTCGGTGGCGATGAAGGTCTTGCCCAGCACGCTGCCGTCGCGGCTCAGGCTGTCCACGAAGATGATGCCGCCCTTGCCCGGCAGCGCGGTGAAGCGGCCGGCGTCGAGGCCGGCGGCGATCACCGAGCGGTTCGCCGCCGCCACCAGCTGGTCGCTGGTGCGCACCGCCAGCGGGCCGAGCCACAGCGACACCACCGCCGACAGCACCACCAGCACCGCGCCGAGCAGCAGCACCGGGCGCAGCAGGCCCCGCGGGCCCATGCCGGAGGAGGCCAGCACGTGCATCTCGCTCTCGCGGTACATCCGCCCCAGCGCGCTGATCGCGCCGATGAAGCCGGCCAGCGGCAGCAGGTTGGTCAGGCCCTGCACCATCTGCAGGCCCAGCACCTGGAACATCACGCTGGCCGGGAAGCTGCCGTTGGCCACCTTCTGCAGCACCTGCGAGAACGCGTTGCCGGCCACGATCAGCAGCAGCACCGCCGCGGTGGCAAGGATGGTCTGCGCCAGCTCACGCAGGAAGTAACGGTCGAGGATGCTCAGCATGCGATAGAATCGACGGCTCCGTGCCGCGCCTTCGTGCCGGCCGGCCAAAGCGCAAGTCTAGCTTGTCCGCCCCCGTTCCGACCTTCGCAGGACCATTCCATGACGCTCCAGTTCAGCCTGGCCTCCCCCGCTTCCGCCGCCCCCGAAACCGTCGAGACCCCGTGCGTGGTGGTCGGCGTGTACGAGAACGGCCTGCTCACCAGCGCCGCGGCGCGGGTGGACAACGCGGCCGGCGGCGCGATCAAGCGCCAGGTGGAGAGCGGCGACATCAGCGGCAAGGCCGGCAGCGCCACCGTGCTGTTCGCGCCGGCCGGCGTCGCGGCGAAGCGCGTGCTGGTGGTCGGCCTGGGCGCGCAGAAGTCGTTCGACGCCGCGCGCTACCAGAAGGTGTGCATCGAGGCGGCGCGCGCGCTCGGCAAGCTGCCGGTCGACTCGGCGGTGTCCTACCTCGGCGAGGCCGACGTGCCCGGCCGCGACGCCGCCTGGCGCCTGCGCACCGCCGCGCTCGCCACCGACCACGCCGCCTATCGCTACACCGCCACCTTCAAGCCGCGCGAGAAGAGCGCGCAGCCGGAACTCGCCGCGGTCGCCTTCGCCGGCGCCGACGAGGCCGAGGCCGGGCTGGCACAGGCCCGCGCCATCGCCGAGGGCGTGCGCTTCGCGCGCGAACTGGCCAACCTGCCGCCGAACATCTGCAACCCCGCCTACATCGCGGCCCAGGCCCAGGCCTTCGCCGACGCCCACGAGGCGGTCGAATGCACCGTGCTGGACGAGGCGGAGATGGAAAGGCTCGGCTTCGGCTCGCTGCTCGCGGTCGGCCGCGGCTCGGCCAACCGGCCCAAGCTGGTGGTGCTCCAGTACAAGGGCGGCAGCGAGGGCGACAGGCCCTACGCCCTGGTCGGCAAAGGCATCACCTTCGACACCGGCGGCATCAGCCTCAAGCCCGGCCCGGGCATGGAGGAGATGAAGTTCGACATGGGCGGCGCGGCCGGCGTGCTCGGCGCCTTCGTCGCCGCGGCGAAGATGGGCCTGAAGCTCAACCTGGTCTGCGTGGTGCCGGCGGTGGAGAACATGCCCGACGGCGACAGCTACCGCCCCAGCGACGTGCTGACCAGCCTGTCCGGCCTCACCATCGAGGTGCTCAACACCGACGCCGAGGGCCGGCTGATCCTGTGCGACGCGCTCACCTACACCGCGCAGACGTTCCAGCCGCAGGCGCTGATCGACGCCGCCACGCTCACCGGCGCCTGCGTGATCGCGCTGGGCAAGCACGCCACCGGCCTGATGAGCAAGCACGACGACCTCGCCGCCGAACTGCTCGCCGCCGGCGAGGAGACCCTCGACCGCGCCTGGCGCCTGCCGCTGTGGGACGACTACCAGGTGCAGCTCGACTCCGGCTTCGCCGACGTCGCCAACATCGGCGGCAAGAGCGCCGGCGCGATCACCGCCGGCTGCTTCCTGTCGCGCTTCACCGAGGGCCAGCGCTGGGCCCACCTGGACATCGCCGGCACCGCCTGGGACGAAGGCCGCAAGGGCCTCGCCACCGGCCGCCCGGTATCGCTGCTGGCGCAATGGCTGATGGATCGCGCGACCGCGTGATCCACACCCCGTCATTCCAGCGGAAGCTGGAATCCAGCGTCTTGGCATTCGGCATCCCAAAGGCACTGGGTCCCAGCTTTCGCTGGGACGACGGGTGCAAGATGGAGTTGGGCAGACGGCTCAAACCATCTGCCGCTCCCCACACCGCCATTCCAGCGAAAGCTGGAATCCAGTGCCTTCCCGCAGGCATTGCGGCTATGGTTCCGCGTCCACGCAAGCCATCCCACCAGGTTCCGGTTCCGGTCCCCTTTCAGGATTCACCGGAATCAACGACGAGCAAGTAGGCTGACACCATGCCCCGCGCCGACTTCTACCTGATCGACAAGCCGCGCTTCCGCGAGCAGCCGCTGCTGCTGGTCTGCGAACTGGCGAAGAAAGCCTTTACGGCGCAGCAACCGCTGCTGATCCTCGCCCGCGACTTCGAGCAGGCCGAGGCGCTGGACGAGTTGCTGTGGGCGTTCGACGAGGATGCCTTCATCCCGCACCAGCTCGCCGGCGACGAGGACGATGCCGACACCGCCGTGCTGATCGTGCCGCCCGGCATCGACACGGCCGACCGCCCGCTGCTGATCAACCTGCGCGAGGAATGCCCCGCCGGCCGCTACGAGCGAGTGCTGGAAGTGGTGGCCGCCGACGCCGCCGAGCGCACCGGCTCGCGTGCCCGCTGGCGCGAGTACCAGCAGCGCGGCATCGCGGTCGCCAAGCACGATATGTAAGAGGCTGCTCACGGTCTATCCGTCGGTCCAGCCGCCGCCCCGTCATTCCTGCGGGACGCTTTTCAACAATCTCCTCACGTTCCCCGCTCGTCATTCCTGCGAGGCGCTTTTCAACAGCCGAAGGGCTGGTCATCCAGTGACTTTATGCTCCAAGGCTCAAAGGCGCTGGATCCCAGCTTCTGCTGGGATGACGTTTCATGGGTGGGATACCTGGAAATCGTGAACAGGCTCTTGGAGCCACGCCTGGTGCCCCCAGCCGGAGAAGCAGCGGACGCCCGGATGCCGCCCGCTCAGGCCGGGCCAGCCGCGGCCTCGGCGGCGGCCCGCAGCGACGCCGCCCGGACCACCACGCCGGCGAGTGCCTCGGCCAGTTGTTCGCCGGTGAACGGCTTGCGCAGGAAACCGTCCATGCCCGCCGAGCGGGCACGCGCCTCGTCGTCGCCGCCGGAGCGGGCGGTGATCGCGACGATGGGCAGGTGCTGCCCCGGTCCCTCGCACTGGCGGATCAGGCGGGCGACCTCGAAGCCGTCCACGCCGGGCAGGTCCAGGTCGAGCAGCACCACGTCATGGCGCGCATGCGCGAGTTCCGCCAGCGCGGCGAGGCCGTTGGCGACGAACTGGATGCGGTGCCGCTGGTGTTCGAGCAGGCCGCGGATCACCGCCGCGACGATGGTGTCGTCCTCGATCAGCAGCACGCGCAGGCACGGCTCGCCTTCCGCGTCGAGCGGCGGCGGTGCCGGATGGGCCGCCACCTCCGGCGCGCGCAACGGCAGCCGCACGTGGAAGGTGCTGCCGTGGCCCAGGCGCGACGCCAGTTCGATGCTGCCGCCCATCATGTCGACCAGCTCGCGGCAGATCGCCAGGCCCAGTCCGCTGCCGGCCCTGCGCTGCGGCCCCTCGACCTGCTCGAATCGCTGGAACAGCCGCGACTGGCTCGCCTCGGAGATGCCCGGCCCGGTATCGCTGACGCTGAACAGCAGCCCTTCGCGGGTCCGGCTGGCGCGCAGCAGCACGCTGCCGAACTCGGTGAACTTCAGCGCGTTGTTGGCGAGGTTGAGCAGCACCTGCTTGACCCGCACCGGATCGCCGATCACCCGCGCCGGCAGGTCGTCGGCCAGGTCCACGGTGAAGCGCAGCCCCTTCACCCGCGCCTGGCCGATCTCGAGCTGCGCCACGTCGTTCACCAGTTGGCGCGGATCGAACGGCGCCGGCTCCAGTTCCAGCCGGCCGGCCTCGATCCGCGCCAGGTCGAGCGCGTCGTTGAGCAGCTTCAGCAGCATGCCGCCGGAGCGCTGCATGGCCTGGGTGTACTCGGACTGCTGCGGGTTCAGCGGCGTGGTCAGCAGCAGCTCGGCCATGCCCATCACGCCGGTCATCGGGGTGCGGATCTCGTGGCTCAGCGTGGCGAGGAACTGCGTCTTCGCCGCGCTCGCCTGCTCGGCCAACTGGCGCTGCTGCTCGGCGAGCTGGATGCGGTGGCGCTGGGCCAGCCGGCGCCGCCAGACCCACAGGAACAGCCATACCCCCAGCGCGAAGCAGAGCGCGTAGGCCAGCCAGGCCCACCAGCGCATCCACGGCGGCGCGTCCACGTGGATGCGCAGCGGCGTCGACAGGTGCGCCCATGCGCCGTTCGCGCCGGCCGCCATCACGTCCAGCGTGTAGTCGCCGGGGCCCAGCCCGGCGAATTCGCGCTCACCGCGGCTGCCGGCGTCGACCCAGCCGCTGTCGAACCCGTTGAGCCGGAAGCGGTAGCGGTTGGCCGCCGGGTCGACGTAGGAGAACACCCGCGCCACCACGCCCAGCTCGCGGTCGCGCCAGCCGATGCTTATCTGCGGCTGCCGGTACGGCAGGTTCACGATCCGGCCCCGCCGATGCACGCTGACCTGGGTGAGCGCGAGCTGCGGCACGCTGGACTGCTCGCAGATCTTGTCCGGGTTGAAGCCGATCAGCCCGCCCTGCGTGGGCGCGTAGAGGTTGCCGTCGGGCATCAGGCTGTAGCCGCGGAAGAACTCGCCGTTGGTGAGGCCGTCCTGCAGCCCCATCTTGCGGAACGCCCCGGTCGCCTGGTCGAACCGCCACAGCCCGTCCTGGCCGAAGATCCAGATGCGCTTCTGCCGGTCCACGCGCAGGTCGACCACGTCGATCGACGGCCAGCCCTCGGCCGCGCCGATCGTGCGGTCCAGCACCACGCCGTCGCCCTGGTAGTGGTAGTGCTCCAGGCCGTCGGAGCGCGCCAGCCACAGGCCGTCGTCGCTGACGTGGAACGCGTGCACGGCGCGGTCGTTGGCGATGCCCGGGATCGGCTCCAGGTGGTCGTGGCTGGCGTCCAGGCGCAGCATGCCGCCGTCGCTGGCGTACCAGTAGACGCCGCGGTGCAGGGTCATCTGGCTGCCCCAGCGCGCCTTCTCGTCGGCGCCCACCATCTTCACCGCGCTGACCGCGAGGCTGTCCTGGTCGATGCGGAACACGCCGTCGCCGAAGGTGCGCGCGTACAGCCGGCCGTCCGGGCCCACCTCGACCTCGAGCGGGCGCTTCATCTGCCTCGCCTGCGGGTCGACCCGGTCGACCTTGCCGTTGGCATAGCGGTACAGCGCGCCGCGGGTGGCGATCCACAGGCGGCGGCCGGGGTCCTCGGTCATCCCGACCACGTCGCCGTGCAGGCCGCTCAGCACGTGCTCGACCTTGCCGGTGGACGGTTCGAGCTTGTCCACGCGGCCGTTGCGCTCGCCCACCCAGACCCGGCCGTCGCGGCCGCGAGCGACCGCCGTGGCGATCGAGTCGCGCAGGCTGTCGTCGTCGTCGGGAATGTGGGTGAAGCGGCTGAAGCCGTACCAGCCGGGCGCCAGGTAGGCCACGCCGCCGTCGAGCAGCGCCACCCACAGGCCGCCTTCGCGGTCGGTCATCACCTTCCACACCCAGGTGCCGGGCAGGTTGCCGTTGAGCACCGGCACGTTCACCACCGGGATCACCTCGCCGCCGCTGTGCTGCTGCAGGAACAGTCCCTTCTGGGTGCCGATCCACAGCCGGCCGGCGGCGTCGCGCGTGCTGCTCATCACGTTGGTGGCGGGAATCGCCGGCGCCACCAGCGGCCGCGCGATGTCGTCCGGCCCGACCAGCAGCAGGCTGTCCGGCGCGGCGATGCGGATCTCGTCACCGCTGCCGTCGATGCTCCAGGCGTCGATCGGTTCGGTGCGTCCCGGCTGGACCACCGGGTGCAGCGTGCCGCCGGCGTCGCGGCGGAACACGCCGTGCTCGCTGCCGATCCACAGTTGCCCGCGCGCATCGACGAACAGCGTGCTCACCGTGCCGAAGTTGCCCTGCGCTCCCGGGCGCAGCGGGTTGTGCATGTGCTCGAAGCCGCGGCCGTCCGGCCGCAGGCGGTCGAGCCCGCCGGCGCCGCCTACCCACAGGCGGCCGTCGGCGGTCTGCGCGATCGTCCACACCTTGTCGCTGGCGAGGCTGGCCGGGTCGGCCGGGTCGTGGCCCCAGTGGACGAAGCGGTCGCCGGCCGCGTCGTAGCGGTTCAGGCCCGCCTCCAGCCCGCCCGCCCACAGCCGCCCGTCGCGGTCGATGAGCAGGGCCCCGATGCCGTTGTTGTAGAGCGAGCCGGGGTCGCCCGCGGCATGCCTGAAGACCTTGAAGTCCACGCCGTCGTAGCGCGCGATGCCGCTCTTGGTGCCGAACCAGATGGCGCCGCCGGGATCCTGCACCACGCTGTAGACGCTGCTGCTAGGCAGGCCGTTGGCGGTGCCGTAGCGGCGGAACTGCGGCGTCGGCAGGGCGCCGCCCGAGGCCGACGGGGGAGCCGCCTGCGCCGCGACCGCGGCCGGCGGCGCCTCGGCCCGCGCAGGCTCGCGCGCGGCCGCGTCGGGCAACGACGTACCTAGCAGCATGACCACGCCCAGCAGCACAGCCAACATCATGAGCCCTTCCCCCATGCCCCTGTCGCGGCCGGCGACAGCGGCGGCATCGCAGCGCCCCGCGGCAGGGCAGGCTGCGACGCGGAAGCCCGGATGATGCCAAAAGCCGCCGGCCACGGCGACCATGGCCCGGCAGGCTTCAGTCGGCGACGGCCAGCTCCCGCAGCACGGCGGCCATGGTCGCCGCCAACTGGTCGCCGCTCAGCGGCTTGCGCAGGAAGCCGTCCATGCCCGCCTCGCGGGTGCGCGCTTCCTCGTCGCCGCCGGTGCGCGCGGTGATCGCGATCAGCGGCGTGCGGCGCCCGCCGGCCTCGCGCTGGCGGATCAGCCGCGCGATCTGGAAGCCGTCCACGCCGGGCAGGTCCAGGTCCAGCAGCACCAGGTCGAACGGCGCCTGGCTGAATTCCGCCATCGCCGCCAGCCCGTTGCCCACGTGGCATACCTGGTGGCCCTGCCGTTCCAGCAGGCCGCGCACCACCGCCGCCACGATCACGTCGTCCTCCACCAGCAGGATCCGGTAGCGCCCTTGCGCCGACGGCTGCGCGAGCGGCCGCGGCAGGCGCGCGTCCGTCGCCTCGGGCAGCGGCAGGCGCACGCGGAAGGTGCTGCCGTGGCCCATCCGCGATTCCAGCTCGATGCTGCCGCCCATCATGCCGACCAGCTCGCGGCAGATCGCCAGGCCCAGCCCGCTGCCTGAGTGCCGCTGCGGGCTGGCGTCCTGCTCGAAGCGCTGGAACAGCCGCGCCTGGCTCGCCTCGGGAATGCCCGGGCCGGTGTCGACGATGCTCAGCGTGATGCCGCCGCCGGTACGCTCCGCGCGCAGCGTCACGCTGCCCCGCTCGGTGAACTTCAGCGCGTTGTTGGCGAGGTTCAGCAGCACCTGCTTGATCCGCACCGCGTCGCCGACCAGCCAGGCCGGCAGGTCGTCGGCCACGTCGAGCGCGAAGCGCAGCCCGCGCGCCTGGGCCAGGCCCTGCTCCAACTGGGCGACGTCGTCGATGAGCTGGCGCGGGTTGAACGGCGCCGGCTCCAGCTCCAGCCGGCCGGCCTCGATGCGGGCCAGGTCGAGCGTATCGTTGAGCAGCTTCAGCAGCATGCTGCCGGAGCGCTGCATGGCCTGGGCGTATTCGAGCTGGGTGGCGTCCAGCCGGGTCGTCAGCAGCAGCTCGGCCATGCCCATCACGCCGGTCATCGGGGTGCGGATCTCGTGGCTCAGCGTCGCCAGGAACTGGGTCTTGGCCGCGCTCGCCTGCTCGGCCAGCTCGCCGCGCTGCTCGGCCAACTGGATCGCGTGGCGGTGGCCGATGCGGCGGCGCCAGGAGCGCAGCACCAGCCAGACCAGCAGCACCGCGGCCACCAGGTACAGCAGCCAGGCCCACCAGCGCACCCACGGCGGCGCCTGCACGTGGATCTGCAGCGGAACCGCCAGCTCGCCCCAGGCGCCGTTGGCGCCGCTGGCCTTCACCTCGAGCGTGTAGTCGCCCGCGCCGAGCCCGGAGAACTCGCGCTCGCCGCGGTTGCCGGTCTCGACCCAGTGGCTGTCGAATCCCTTGAGGAAGAACTGGTAGTGGTTCGCCGCCGGGTTGACGTAGGAGAACGCGCGCGCCTCCACCTGCAGCTCGCGGTCGCGCCAGCCCAGCCGGATCTGCCCCGCCTGCTGCGGCAGCGCGACCACCTGGCCGTTCCTGCGCACGGTGATGCGGGTGATCGCCAGCTCCGGCGCGCTGCCGCCGGTGCGCACGTAGGCCGGGCGGAAGCCGATCACGCCGCCCTGGGTGGGCGCGTAGATCGCGCCGTCGGCGGTGATCGAGGTCTGCTTGCCGTTGAATTCGCCGTTGACCAGGCCGTCCTGCATGCCGAAGGCGCGGAAGCTCCCGTGCACCGGGTCGTAGCGCCACAGCCCGGTATCGCCGAAGATCCACAGCTGCCCGGACGCGTCCACGCGCAGGTCGCTCGCGGTCAGCGACATCCAGCCGTGCCGCGCGTCCACCAGCCGGTCCCGCTGCGCCTTGCCGTCGCGCCAGCGGTAGTGCTCCAGCGCGTCGCTGCGGGTCAGCCAGAAGCCGTCGCGGTCGAAGGCGAACGCATCCACGCCGTCGCGCGCCACGCCCTCGACGAAATCCAGCCGGCCGGCCGCCGCGTTCCAGCGCATCAGGCCGCCCTCGCTGGCGTACCACAGCACGCCGTCGTCGACCTTCAGCATGCTCGGCCGCAGCGCCTGGTCCTTCGCGTCCGGGGCCATCGGCAGCAGCGTCGGCGTCAGGGTGAGCGGATCCACGCGGAAAATGCCGACCCGGTTGCAGCTCACGTAGACCTGGTCGCCGCCGGCCGCGGCGAGGTACTTGGGCAGGCTCAGCAGCTTGCGCTCCGGATCGACCTGGGTGAGCTTGCCGCCGACGTAGCGGAACAACTGGCCGCGCGTGCCGATCCACAGGCCGGCGTCGTCCTCGACCACGGAAACCACCTCGGTCTTGAAGCCGTCGACCACGTGCTCCACCGCGCCGGTGACCGGGTCGAGCTTGTCCAGCTTGCCGCGCGAGCCCACCCACAGCTTCTGGTCGCGGCTGGCCACCACCGCCGTCGCCACCGTGTCGCGCAGGCTGGTGGGATCGTCCGGCACGTGGGTGAAGCGCACGAAGCTGTTCCAGCCCGGCGCCAGGTAGGCCACGCCGCCGTCGTAGAAGGCGAACCACAGGCCGCCCTCGCGGTCGCGCAGCACCCGCCACACCCACTGGCCCGGCAGGCCGCCGAGCAGCAGCGGCTGGGCGGTGATGGTCTGCACCCCGCGGCCGTCGTCGAACAGCAGGCCGCGGATCGTCGCCGCCCACAACTGGCCCAGCGAGTCGCGCGCGCTGCCGAACACGTTGACCCGCTTGAGGCCGGGGAACGCCGGGCGCGCCACGCCCTGCGCGTCGATCCGCAGCAGGCCCTGGCGGATCGCCACGCGCACGTCGTCGCCGCCGCCCTCGATCCGCCACACCTCCACGTTCCTGTCCACGCTGGGGTCCATCGGCACGCGCTGCAGGCGGCCGTCGGGCTGGCGCAGCAGCAGCTCCTTGCGGGTGCCGATCCACAGCTTGCCGTCCGGCTCGGCGAGCAGCGCGCGGACGGCGCCGAAGCCCTTGCCGTCCAGCGTGTAGGCGATGTGCTCGAAGCCGCTGCCGTCCGCCAGCATGCGGTCCAGCCCGCTGCTGGTGCCGACCCAGAGCCGGCCGTCCGGACCGGCGGCCAGCGACCATACCTCGTCGTGCGAAAGGCTGGCCGGGTCGTCGTCGCGGTGCCGCCAGTGCAGGAAGCGCCCGCTGTCCGGCTCGTAGCGGTCCAGCCCGGAGTCGCCCGTGCTGATCCACAGGCGGCCCTGCGGGTCGGACAGCAGTTGCGTGATGTCGCTGGTGGAGATCGAGCCGGGATCGCCGGCGTCGTGGTGGAAGACCTTGAACTCGACCCCGTCGTAGCGCACCAGCCCGCCGTTGCTGCCGAACCACATGAAGCCGGCGCGGTCCTGCTCGATCGCGTTGACGGTGCTGCTGGGCATGCCGTCGGACAGGCCGAAGCGACGGAACTGCGGCGTCGGCAGCGGCGCCGCCGCATCGACGCGCGCCGGCGCATCCAGGGCGACGATCGGCGGCGGCGCGGCGCCGTGGCCCGCCGGTGCAGTCGTCGTCGGTGACGTCACTGCCAAGGCAGCGCCCAACAGCAATATGGCGAGCATGAGAATCCTGATCCCCTGGCCGGGCCATCGCGCCCGTCGTCCCGCTGGACCCCTGCATCGCCGCGCGGCGGCCGTCCAGCCTCCTCGAACCCCGGAATGATGCCAAAAGCCGCCCGCGGCGGCGAGCGCCCGCCCGGCATGGCTAGAATGCCGGCATGCCCCGCCGCCTGCGTCTGTTGTTCGCCGCCCTCGCCCTCGCCGCCCTGCTGTGGCTGCTGTTCGCCGCCGCCGAACGCGCGCTGGCGCTGGCGCAGCGCTTCCTCGCGCTGCCGTCCTGGCTGCAGTGGACGCTCGGCGGCGCCCTGCTCGCCTTCGCCGCGCTCGGCCTGGCCGTGCTGTGGTGGCTGCTGCGGCCGCGGCCGCGGCGCCGCCCGGTGCCCGCGCCCGACCGCGGCAGCCTCGAACAGCGCCTGGACCGGCTGCGCGAACGCGGCGCCGACACCGCTTCGCTGCACGCCGAGCTGGGCGAGTTGGACCGGCGGCGCGGCAGCGCGCGCGTCTACGTCGCGCTGTTCGGCGAAATCTCCACCGGCAAGAGCAGCCTGATCCGCGCGCTGGCGCCGCACGCGCATGTCTCCAGCGACGCGCGCGGCGGCACCACGCGCGAGGTCGGCCACTACGACGGCACGCTGCCCGACGGCCGCGCGCTGGTGCTCGCCGACGTGCCCGGCAGCCGCGAGGCCGGCGGCGAGGCGCACGAGACGCTGGCGCGCGAGGAAGCCCTGCGCGCGCATGCGGTGGTCTACCTGTGCGCCGGCGACCTCACCCGCGGCCAGGCCGAGGAACTGCGCTGGCTGGCCGATTTCGGCAAACCGCTGCTGCTGGCGCTGAACAAGGCCGACCAGTGGAACGCCGACGAGCGCGAACAACTGCTCGGTCGCCTGCGCCGGCAGGCGCGCGACAGCGCCGCCGCGGTGGTGGCGATCAGCGCCGGCGGCAGCGAGCGCTTCCAGCGCCGGCTCGCCGACGGCCGCACCGAGCAGGTCGAACGCCAGCGCGCGCCGGCGCTCGAGCCGCTGCTGTCCGCGCTGGCCCGGCTCACCGCGCCGGGAGCCGCCGCGCTCGAACCCTTGCGCGAACATGCCGTGCTCGCCGGCCTGCACCAGCGCACCGGCGCGATGGAGGCGCAGGCCCGCGCCGCCGAGGCCGAGCGCATCGTGCGCAGCTATGCGCGCCGCGCCGTCGTCGGCGCGATGGCGGCGGTGGCGCCCGGCAGCGACCTGCTGATCCAGGGCGCGCTCGCCACCGGCCTGGTGCGCGCGCTCGCCGGGCTGTACGAAGTGCCCGTCAGCGACGTGCAGATCGACGACTTCGTGCGGCAGGCCCGGCTCACCCTGCGCACCGGCAGCTCGATCGTGCTGGCGATCGCCGGCAACGCGCTGAAGGCGTTCCCCGGCCTCGGCACGCTGGGCGGCGGCGTGCTGCACGCGTTCGCCTACGCGCTGATCTTCGACTCGATGGGCCGCGCGCTGGCCGCCTCGCTGGCCGAGCGCAAGGCGCTGGACCAGCACGACGCCGGCGAGCGCATGCGTCGCCTGCTCGACGACGGCGACGACGGCCGCCTGCGCCAGCTCGCCAGCCTGACCCTGGAAGCGTGGCGCGAGCGCGAGCGGCCGACGGACTGAGCCAGGCACCCGCACGCCATCGAAAACATGGCCATCGAAACATGTCCGGCGACATACGTCCCGAGGAACCCGTCCATGGAAAAGCGCGGCAAGCAACCCGACCCGGATGCCGGCCTGCCGCCGGTCACGGACGCGCCCGCCGACCTGCTCGACATGCTGAGGTCACTGGAGACCGAACTGCATCAGCCGGCAACGCGCGGCAATGCCGGGCGGCTTGCCGAGCTGCTGCACGACACGTTCGTCGAGTTCGGGCAGTCCGGTCGCCGCTACGACAAGGCGGCCACGCTGCGCGAACTGCCGCTGGAGCCCCGCCACGGGCCTGTCATCCAGTCGGATGACTACGCCTTGCGGCGCATCGGCCCGGACGCAGCCCTGCTCACCTACCGCTCGGCGCACCGCCGCGACGATGGGCGCTGCGAGCGGCATGCACTGCGCGCGAGCCTGTGGCAACGGACCTCTTCCGGCTGGCGGATGGTGTTCCACCAGGGCACGCCAACGGCGCCGTTCCAGCCAGTGGGAATCCAGGGAAGGTCTGATTGATTGGTTTTTTGCCCGTCATTCCTGCGCAAGCGGGAGGCGCTTTCCAACAGCCGAAGGGCTGGTCATCCAGTGCCTTTGCGTTCAATGGCCTACCGGCGCTGGATCCCAGCCCTTACCCCCTTTTCGGGGTTCGCTGGGATGACGGGCAAAATCAGAGATTCCCTGGGACATGGCATCGGTGGCGGAACGATCCGTTCACTGCGCCGGCGCTGGCATCGTCATCGCCATTCCGACAGACTCCTCGTCATGAATAGCCGCCTTCCCATGCGTCGCCTGCTTGCCTGCGCGCTGCTGTCGGCGCCGTTCGCCGCGGCCTGGGCCGCGGCCGGCAGCTACCGCTACGACACCGTGCACAGCCAGGTGGTCTTCAGCATCGACCACAACGGCTACTCGCGCCCGTTCGGGCGGCTGCACATCGCCGGCGGCACGCTGCGCTTCGACCCGGCCGACTGGAGCCGCTCCAGCACCGAGCTGGACATCGACCTGGCCGGCCTGGACATGGGCGACGCGGACTGGAACAAGGCGGTGTGCAAGCCCGACCTGCTCGACTGCGCGCGCCATCCCACCGCGCATTTCGCCAGCACCTCGGTGGAGCGCAAGGACGACAGCCACGGCGTGCTGCACGGCCAGCTCACCCTGCGCGGCGTCACCCGCCCGGTGGACGTGCCGTTCCGCCTCAACCGCCACGCCGCCACGATCTACGGCATGCACTCGGTGGCCGGCTTCTCCGCCACCGCCATGCTCGACCGCGACGCCTTCGGCGTGCACGCCTTTTCCGGCTCGATCGGCCACGACGTCAGCGTATGGCTGGAAATCGAGGCCATCGCCGACTCCCGCGCGGCCGACCCATCGAAGGAGCAACCATGACCCTGCGCAGCGACGACGACCACTGGGGCTCGGTCGCCAAGTTCTTCCACTGGACCATCGCGCTGGCGATCCTCGGCAACGGCGCGTTCGGCCTGCTGATGGACCTGGCCCACTCGCCGATGCAGAAGATCAACTGGCTCGCGCTGCACAAGTCGATCGGCCTGACCGTGCTGGCGCTGGCGCTGCTGCGCGTGCTGTGGCGCTGGCGCGACGGCCGCCCGCGCGAGGAGCCGGCGCCGCGCTGGCAGCAGTGGTCCGCGCGCGCCGTGCATGCGCTGCTGTACCTGCTGATCCTGGCGCTGCCGCTCAGCGGCTGGTGGTACAACTCGGTCACCGGCAAGCCGCTGCAGTGGTTCAAGCAGTTCAACCTGCCCGCGCTGACCGCGGCCGATCCGGACATGAAGCACCTGGTGCACGCGGTGCACGAATACCTGTTCTGGTTCCTGCTGCTGGTGCTGCTGGCGCACGTCGGCGCCGCGCTGAAGCACCACCTGTTCGACGAAGACAACGTGTTGCGGCGCATGCTGCCGTTCGCCCGCCTGCGCGGTACACCTTCCGCTGCGCAGCCCACCGCTGCGCAGCCCCCCACCGGAGAATCCCCATGAAGCGCCTGCTCCCCCTCCTGCTCGCCCTCGCCCTGCCCGTCGCCGCCAGCGCCGCCGATTACGCGGTGCAGCCGGCGCAGAGCAGGCTCGGTTTCAGCAGCAGCTTCCAGGGCCAGTCGTTCGACGGCAGCTTCGGCAAATGGACGGCCGCGATCAGCTACGACGCGGCCAACCTCGCCGCCTCGAAGTTCGACGTGACCGTGGACGTGGCCAGCGCCAAGACCGGCGACAGCGACCGCGACGGCGCGCTGCCCGGATCGGATTTCTTCGACGCCGCGAAATTCCCGCAGGCGCACTTCGTCACCACCGGCTTCCGCCAGAACGGCGCGCAGGTGATCGCCGACGGCAACCTCACCCTGCGCGGCGTGACCAAGCCGGTGAGCCTCAACGTCAGCTTCAAGCCAAGCGGCGGCGGCGCCACGCTGGACGTGGACGGCACGCTGAAGCGGCTCGACTTCGGCGTCGGCGGCGGCGAGTACGCCGACACCTCGGTGATCGGCGCCGACGTGAAGGTGAAGGCGCACCTCGTGCTGGCGGCCAAGTAAGACCCCGCCCGATGGAGTCGCCCTGGCAGCGCCTGCGCCGCTGGCTGGCGCCGACCGGCGCCGCACCGGCGGAACCGCCGCGCGGCGATGTCTCCGGCCGCGTCGCCGACAGCCTGCGCAGCCTGCTCGACGACCCGAGCATCCCGCCCGCGCTGCGCGGCGAGCTGGCCGCCGACTTCGCCCGCATCGAGAGCATGCTGGCGCGGCTGGAGCGCGGCGAACTGCACGTGGCGGTGTTCGGCCGCGTGTCCGCCGGCAAGTCGGCGCTGGGCAACGCGCTGCTCGGGCGCGAGGCGTTCGCCGTCGGCGTCCTGCACGGCACCACCACCGACGCCGCGCAGGCGCCGCTGGACGAGGCCGCGCACGACGGCCTGGTGCTGATCGACACGCCCGGCATCAACGAACTGGACGGCGAATCGCGCGAGCGGCTGGCGTTCGAGGTGGCCGAGGTCAGCGACCTGGTGCTGTTCGTCGCCGACGGCGACCTCACCCGCGACGAGCTCGACGCGCTGAAGACGCTGGCGGCGACGCAGCGGCCGCTGCTGCTGGTGCTGAACAAGGCCGACCGCTACGGCGACGGCGAGCGCGAGGCGCTGCTGGAGCAGTTGCGCGGGCGCACGCAGGGGCTGGTGCGCGCCGCCGACGTGCTCGCGGTGGCGGCGCGCCCGGCGGCGCAGCGCATCGTGGAAGTGGACGCGCGCGGCCGCGAGCACGATGCCACGCGCCAGCCGCCACCCGACGTGGCGGCGCTGCGCGAGCGCCTGCTGGCGATCGCCGCGCGCGAGGGCAAGACCCTGTCCGCGCTCAACGCCGGCCTGTATGCCGGGCGGCTCACCGACCAGATCAGCGCGCGCATCGCCGAGACGCGCCGCGTGCTCGCCGGCAAGCTGATCCGCCAGTACTGCATCGCCAAGGGCGTGGCGGTCGCGCTCAACCCGATCCCGGTGGCCGACCTGCTCGCCGCCGCCGGGCTGGACGCGGCGATGGTGGTGCAGTTGTCGCGCGTCTACGGCCTGCCGCTGACCCGCGCCGAATCCGGCCGGCTGGTGGCGGTGATCTCCGCCCAGCTCGCCGCGCTGATGGGCGCGATCTGGGGCATGCAACTGGTCGCCTCCGCGCTCAAGGGCGTCAGCGCCGGGCTGTCGGTGGTGGTGACCGCCGCCGCGCAGGGCGCACTGGGCTGGTACGCCACGGTGCTGATCGGGCGCGCCGCGGAGCGCTACCTGGTCGCCGGCAAGTCGTGGGGCGAACAGGGCGCCAAGCGCGCGGTGAGCGAGGTGGTGGCCGCGCTCGACCGCGATTCGATCCTGCGCGAGGCGCGGGAGGAGATTCTACGGCGGTTGCGTCGCGGTTGAGGGGCGTGCATCGCGGTTGAGGGACGGGCGCCGCAGTCGAGGCGCGGAGGCGGGCGCGAAAAGCGCGCTGGATCGGGGGATGTGTGGCTCCATTCTCGCTGGCGGTTTTCGGGGCAAGGCAGGCTGGGTGTGCAGCCACAGGCTTTTCGCGGGTACGGTCGTTTTTCAAGAACCTGTCCACGATCCATCCGCCAGCCCAGCCGCCTGCTCGTCATCCCAGCGAAAGCTGGGATCCAGTGTCGTTGAGTTTTAGAGCATCAAGTCACTGGATTCCTGCTTTCGCAGGAATGACGTGTGGGGATACCTGGAAATCGTGAAAAGACACCAAGGCGTTGGATGACCAGCCCTTCGGCTGTTGAAAATCTCCTCCTGCTTCCGTGGGAATCTCCCGCTTCCGTGGGAATGACGGATTGGGGAATGGCGGATCACGAAGCGAGGTATTGCCGGAGCAGGCCGGGGTCGCGGAACCCTGGATTTCGTTCCGGCGAGTGCAGCATCGCGGATCGTTTGGACGTCCAAACACCTGACGCACATCCCTCGCAACCGAACCTCTAGGGTTTTCCCCAGCTAGGGAAGCTCCCGAATAGTCGGGCCTTTTCCACGGTGCTGCAATCGCTCCATGCGCGGTCGTATGGCCGCAACGCGATTCCTTCCCACCGTGTACGAGGTTCGCCATGTCCGCCGTCAGCGCAGCAACCGCTTCCTCCTCTCCCGCCCAGGCCGGCGGCGCCCCCGAGGTCTACTACGTGCGCAGCGGCGACTCGCTGTCGGGCATCGCGCAACGCTTCGGCGTTTCGCTGGCGGCGCTGGAGGCGGCCAACCCGCAGGTCTCCAATCCCAACCTGATCTTCCCCGGCGAGCGCCTGACCATCCCCGGCGGCCATGGCGGCGACGGCCCCGGCGCGCCCGCGCCCGGCAAGGGCGGGCCGGCGTCCGGCTTCAGCATCAGCCAGAACGGCGTGCACATGCTGGAAGGCTTCGAGGGCCTGCGGCTGGATGCCTACCAGGATTCCGTCGGGGTCTGGACCATCGGCTACGGCCATACCCATGGCGTCCGGCCCGGGCAGCACATCAGCCAGGCGCAGGCCGAGGCCTACCTGAAGGACGACCTGGGCTGGGCGCAGGACGCGGTGCGCCGCAATGTGCACGTGCCGATCACCCAGAACCAGTTCGACGCGCTGGTCAGCCTGACCTACAACCTGGGCGCGAACGGCTACCCGGGCCTGCTCGCCGACCTCAACCGCGGCGACTACGCGGCCGCGCAGAACGATTTCCACGACTACGTGCACGCCGGCGGCCGGGTATTGCAGGGCCTGGTGAACCGGCGCAACCAGGAGGCCGCACTGTTCGGCAGCTCGGCGCCCGGCGGCGTGCCCGCGCCGGCGCCGGCGCCCGCACCTACCCCCGCGCCGGGCAACCATGGCGGCAGCTATACCGTGCAGCCGGGCGATACCCTCTCCGGCATCGCGCAGCGCCAGGGTGTGTCGCTGGCCGCGCTGCGCGCCGCCAATCCGCAGATCAGCAATGCCAACCTGATCTATCCGGGCCAGGTCATCCACCTGCCCGGCGGCAGCGGCGGCACGTCCCCGGCCAGCCACGACTACACCGTGCGCCCGGGCGATTCGCTGTCCGCCATCGCCGACCGCAACGGCGTCTCGCTGGCGGCGCTGCGCGCAGCCAACCCGCAGGTGAAGAACCCGAACCTGATCTTCCCCGGCCAGGTCATCCACATCCCCGGCAAGGGCGCCGCCGCTCCCGCCCCGGCCAAGCCGAGCACGCACAGCTACACGGTGAAATCGGGCGACACCCTGTCGGGCATCGCCGCCAAGAACCACGTCTCGCTGGCGGCGCTGCGCGCGGCCAACCCGCAGGTCAAGAACGCCAACCTGATCTATCCGGGACAGGTCATCCACGTCCCCGGCGCCGGGGCGGCACCCGCACCGGCCCCCGCCCCGGCGCCGAAGCCGGGCACGCACGACTACACCGTGCGCTCCGGCGATACGCTGTCCGGCATCGCCGCCCGCTACGGCGTGTCGCTGGCCGCGCTCGAACGCGCCAACCCGCAGATCGCCAACTTCAACCGCATCGGCATCGGCCAGGTGATCCACATTCCCGGCACCGGCGGCAGCGGCCCGGTCGACGGCGGCGGGCCGGTCAAGGGCACCGATGCCGCGGCAATGGCGAAGAAGTACCTGGGCCGCTACGAGTCGGACCTGCAGAACGCCGGCGTCACCCTGCGCTGCGACACCAGCGAGAGCTGCGCCAACTTCGTCACCGCGATGCTCAAGCAGTCCGGCAAGCTGCCTTCGGGCTTCTCCTTCGCGCAGCGGGTGAACGTGCACGCCATGAGCACGGGGCTGCAGAACCACGGCTGGCACAAGGTGAGCCTGGCCAGCGCGAAGCCGGGCGACGTGTGGGTGTGCGACGGCGCGCACGGCGAGTCGCACACCGAGATCGTCGCCAGCAACGACGGCCACGGCCACATCACCCTGATCGGCTCCAACAACCATCCGGTACGCAGCAACCAGCAGATCAACTACGACACCTACTCGGCCGGCATCGGCGGCTCTTACATCCTGGCGCCGCCCTGAGCGGAAGGTCCGGCAGCCCGGCCGGAGGCAGGCACTGGCCTGCCCTGGCCGGAGCGCATCGAACGTCGGTGGCGGCGGTGCTTCACGAGGGCCGGCCGCCGCCATGACGTAGCCCGGCAAGACCGGCCATCTTTAGGCCGGCCCGCGCTCGACGGCGCGACTACTCCCCGTCCAGGCCCGGGAACAGCGCCACCGGCGCGGCGTAGCGCGTGTTCCAGTCCGCCCACGCCATGTCGGTGGGACCGACGCTGTAGGCCAGCACCTGCCATGCGCCCTGGCGCTGCCTGAGCAGGGCCGCGTAGCGGTCGGACTTGTGCCCGCGCGCGGCGGCCTCCTGGTAGCGCGTGCCGCGGTAGTCGACCGGCTGGCCGCCGGCGCCCAGCATCGACGCGTGCAGGAAGGCCCAGCCGTCCAGCACCTGCAGCCGCTTCACCACGAAGCGCACCGGCCGGCCCAGCTCGCGCGCCACCGGCACCCGCGCGGCATCGAGGATCGCCGCGCGTTCCGGCGAACCCGGCGGCGGCACGTGGGCGGCATCCCCGGCGGGCGTCGCGGTCATGGCGGAAAGACCCAGCAAGGCGGCAAACAGGGAACGGCGCATGGCATCGGATCGCAGGCGGAAGGCGGCTGCCCGGCGCCACGCAGTATGCGCGGCCGGCCGCCGCCGTCTCAGCTAGGGCGTTCCCTTGGTGCCATCGGCCGGTTGCGCGGCGCGCAGGAAGCGCCGCACCGCCTCGGCATCGAACGGCCAGTCCAGCTCGCGGCCGTCGCGGCCGTCGCGCAGCACCGGCACGCGGACGCCGTAGCGCGCTTCCAGCTCGGTGCTGTCGTCCACCCATACGCTGTCGAAATCCGGCGCGCGCGCCTCGGCCAGCACGGCGAGCGCCCGGTCGCACAGGTGGCAATAGTCGCGTTGGTAGAGGACGAGCTGGGCCATGCGCGGGCGGACGGACTGCCAAACGGGAAGGGCGCGCGTAGAATAACCCGTTCACTTCATACAGCAGCGCAACTCATGGCCGTCAGCGTATTCGACCTGTTCAAGATCGGCATCGGTCCCTCCTCCTCGCACACGGTGGGACCGATGCGCGCCGCCGCGCGCTTCTGCGAGCACTGGCTGGAGGAGAAAGGCGTACTCGACCGCGTCGTGCGCGTGCGCGCCGAGCTGTACGGCTCGCTGGCGATGACCGGCCGCGGCCACGGCACCGACAAGGCGGTGCTGCTGGGGCTGGAAGGCCAGCACCCGGACACCGTCGATCCGGACCTGATCCCCGCCGCGCTCGAACGCATCCGCGCCAGCCAGCGCCTGCGCCTGCTCGGCAGGCACGAGGTCGCATTCGAGGAAAAGCGCGACCTGGTGTTCAACAAGCGCCAGAAGCTGCCCTTCCACACCAACGGCATGCGCTTCTCCGCCTACGACGCCGACGGCAACGAGCTGGCCACGCGCGACTACTACTCGGTCGGCGGCGGCTTTGTGGTGAACACCGACGAGGCGGCGGAAGACCGCATCGTCGCCGACACCACCGAGCAGCCCTACCCGTTCACCACCGGCGACCAGTTGCTGGCGCTGTGCGAAAAGCACCACCTCAGCATCGCCCAGTTGATGATGGCGAACGAAAGCGTGTGGCGCCCGGAGGCCGAGACCCGCGCCGGCCTGCTCACGATCTGGAAGGCCATGCAGGACTGCGTCGCCCGCGGCCTGCGCTCGCCGGGCACCCTGCCGGGCGGACTGCACGTGGCGCGCCGCGCCCCGGCGATGGCCGAGGACCTGCGTAACCAGCCCGAAGCCGCGCTGAAGGATCCGCTCACCATCCTCGACTGGGTCAACCTCTACGCACTGGCGGTGAACGAGGAGAACGCCGCCGGCGGCCGCGTGGTCACCGCGCCCACCAACGGCGCGGCCGGCATCGTGCCCGCGGTGGGCCACTACTACCTGCGCTTCTGCCCGAAAGCGGACGAAAACGGCATCGTCGATTACCTGCTCACCGCCGCCGCCATCGGCATCCTCTACAAGGAGAACGCCTCGATCTCCGGCGCCGAGGTGGGCTGCCAGGGCGAGGTGGGCGTGGCCTGCTCGATGGCCGCCGGCGGCCTCACCGCCGCGCTGGGCGGCAGTATCTGGCAGGTGGAGAACGCCGCCGAGATCGGCATGGAGCACAACCTCGGCCTCACCTGCGACCCGATCGGCGGCCTGGTGCAGATCCCCTGCATCGAGCGCAACGCGATGGGTTCGGTGAAGGCGATCAACGCCAGCCGCATGGCGCTCAAGAGCGACGGCAAGCACCGCGTCTCGCTGGACAAGGTGATCGCCACCATGCGCGACACCGGCCGCGACATGAAGGACAAGTACAAGGAAACCTCGCGCGGTGGCCTCGCGGTCAACGTGATCGAGTGCTGAGCGGCGCACGCCGCATGCGGCCCCGCGCAAGCCTCAGCCGCCAAGCCCACGCCCGGCCACCCGTCCGCCCGCGCCTTCCTGCGGCATGCGCGTACACGGCGCGCGGCGCGGGAGACCCTGCGCCCGACCTTTCCACGCGATAGCGTCCGTGGACGAGGCGGGCCTCCATGGCGCGCCGGGGCGGGGACGATCATGCGGACGACGGACAAAAAGGCACGGCATGCCGGATGCCGATGGCATGGTGGCGAGGCTGGCGCGACGGCGGCTCTCTTTTTCCGGGCTATCCGCCCCGAAGCAACGCAGACGGCCGAAGCGATGCGAACCGACGCGACATGGGAAAGCCCGTACGTCCCGGCCGGCCCCATAGAGCTTCCTCACGATCTCCAGGCATCTCTCCCTGAAACGTCATCCCAGCGAACCCCGAAAAGGGGGCAAGAGCTGGGATCCAGCGCCTTTGAGCCTTGGAGCATCAAGTCACTGGATGACCAGCCCTTCGGCTGTTGAAAAACGCTTCCTGCTTGACCAGCCCTTCGGCTGTTGAAAAGCGCCTCGCAGGAATGACGACAGAGCAGTTGGACCGGCCAATAGATCGAACAGCCTCTTATGGGCATGCCCCGCATGCGCATACGGCAGGCGCCTGCCCGCCGCGCCTACCGCCGCTTGCGCTGCATGCCGTCCGCCAGCGCCGCGATCAGGCCGCGCACCAGTTCGCGCTGCGCCTCCGGGAGGCCCAGGAATTCCTCGAAGGCCAGCCGGTCGCGGCCGTTCACCCGCGTCGGCCAGGCATCGTGGTCGTCCCGCACGCCTTCGGTCCGGCCGCCGTACTGCAACTGGTACGGCTCCAGCCCGACCACGACCGCCAGCGCGCGCATCGCCGCCGGCTTGGGCATGTAGCGCCCATGCAACCAGCCGGAGATAGCCTGCGCGGTCACGGCCACGCCGCGGCGGGCGAGCAGTTTCTCCAGCACGACCGGCCGGGGCTCGATGCCCGCGTTCTTCAGTGCGGCGTGCAGGCGCGCGGCGAACGCGTCGTGTTCTTTCTTCATGCGATGGACGGTAGGTCCATCGCCCGTCGCCTCAGGCAAGCATAGCTTTCTTTTTATTCAAAGTTTTGCTTTCATTGAAAGTACGATTTGCGATGGATCGCATCGATGCGCGAACCCCGCCTCCTCCATTCCCCTTTCCCCGCCGACGACGACAAGCTCGACGTCCTCCTGCGCGCGGATTACGCCCGCTACGACTTCGCCGTTCCCCTGCTGCCGCCCGAACCGCTCCGGGTGGCCCCCTGTCCGTTGGATGCCGGCCCACCGGGATTGCGCCCCGCCGACCCGCAAGCCATGCGCGACTACGAGGCACGGCTGCGCTGCCTGGCCCGGCGCGTCGCCGGCGCACTGCCCGTACCGGACCATCCGGCCTGGCGTTCCCCGCCTCAGACACCCGTCGGCCGGCCGGCGCTGGTGCAGGCGCTGGACCGGCACATCCGCGGCCTGTCGCAGGCCGGCATGCCCCTGGATACCGACCAGGCCTTGCGCATGCTCGCCCAGCCGCGCATGGCCGGATGCATCGCGCGCTCCTTCCTCGAAGCGCGGCTGCGCCGCACGGCGGCTCCCGCCCGGCTGCGCCGGCTGTCGGAGATACGCACGCTGCGCATGCGGCTCGACGCCTCGGTGGCGGTGGACAAGTGCATCTACCCGCGCCTGCCCGTCGCGCTGCGCGACCCGGCGCGCGAACGCGCCTTCCTCGACTGGGCCCAGGCCGATCCCGGCGTGGATGCGTTCTGCCGGATCGGCGGCCGGCACGGCCTGCTGCGCCTGCGCTACCAGGACGACGAAGGCGGCCCGGCGGCATGGCGGCCCGACTTCCTGGTGCGCCTGGCGACGGTGCCGGCGGTCTACCTGGTCGAACTGCACGGCCCGCGCCCCGGCGCGGCCCGCCTGCATGCCGCAATGGGTTGGTGCGAACGGATCAATGCGCTGCCCTCGATACTGCGCGACATGCGCTCCTGGTTCTACGCGCCGCTGGGCGGCGTACCGCTCGACCACGGCCGGCGGCGCGGCGCCCGGCTGGGCGAGCTGCTGGCTTTCGCGCGATTGCGTGCTGGTTACGTGGCGCGGTGATGCGACGCGCGGCCGGTTGATGCCGGGCCATGCGATGAAAGACGGAAAAGGGTGCCGGGGTAACGGCGCTATNCACGGCGTCACGGCGTCACGGCGTCACGGCGTCACGGCGTCACGGCGTCACGGCGTCACGGCGAAAAGCATTTCATGCTGCGTGCCTCGGCATGCATAGAGCTTGTTCACGATTCCAAGCATCCCCATGAAACGTCATCCCAGCGAACCCCGAAAAGGGGGCAAGAGCTGGGATCCAGCGCCTTTGAGCGTTGGAGCATAAAGTCACTGGATGATCAGCCCTTCGGCTGTTGAAAAACGCTTCCTGCTTGACCAGCCCTTCGGCTGTCGAGAAGCGCCTCGGAGGAATGACGAAGAGGCGGTTGGAACGGCGGATGGATCGTGAACAGGCTCCAAAGCCGCATCGCAACACCGAATCGCGGGGACACGGGATGCACGTACGAGTTCATGTGGCGCCGCGACGCCGCCCATGGCTGCGAAGCCGCCCGTGCCCTCGCCACAACCAGGCACGGAAAGCATCGGAGCCGAAGCTAGCGAGTACTCGACAAGGCCTGCCTGGTCGCCTCGCCGTCGGCGCGCCCGAGTGCTTCGGCCTGCTCCACCAGCCAGGCATTCGCCTGCTCGCGGCCGTCCTCGCGCAGACGGCGGTCGTATTCCGGGCCGATGCGCGCCATCGTCTCTTCCAGGTCGCGGGTGCGCTCGTCGTAGTGCCGGGCCAGCGCCATCTCGTCGGACTGGTCGATCAGCGCTTCCCTGCGCCACAGGCCGAGCATGTCGAGCCAGCCGCGGCGGCCGGCGCCGCGTTCGCCGTCCATGGTTCAGATCGCCAGCGAGGTCTTGAAGGCGCTCTGGTAGGCGTCTTCGAACAGGTCGCGCGCCTCGCCGTTGGGCAGGAACTTGGAGGCCAGATCGCTCACCTTGTCCAGGAAGAAGTCGGTGACCTTGTCGAACAGGTCGCCGAGCAGGTTGCCGGCGAACTTGCCGAGGATCCCGCCGAGCGGGCCGCCCAGGGCCAGGCCGAGCGACGAGCCGAGCGTGTTGCCGAGGAAATGGCTGACGCCACTGAGGAAGGACATGATGATCTCCCATTCACCGAAGGGCGGATGCCTGAAGGCCGGGCCTGCGCCCCTCCGCGCATGGCCCGTACCCCGGAGTGTCCCTGCGGTGGCGGCGCCTGTCAGCTCGGGTTGCCCCTAGGTTTCGGCCTGGGGCTTTCCCTAGGTCGGGCCGCTGGGCGCTCTCGAAAAGGCCGGCCTGCCGGCGCCTGCCCGGTGGGAGACCAGCTCCGTCCCAGGCGCCTGTCCAAGCCTTCACCCGCCTGCCCGCGGGCGGGGGACGGACACGGCCAACGTGGCGGATGAACCCGCTTCGACGAGCGGAAAGCGAGCATCCGTCCACGGCTGGCAGACGACGCCCCGCGCAGGCGGACAGGTGAGCCGCGAAGCACAAGCGGATACCAGAGCCTATTCACGATCTCCGGGTGCCCCCTATGAAACGTCATCCCAGCGAAAGCTGGGATCCAGTGTCGTTGAATTTTCGAGGGACAGTCACTGGATTCCTGCTTTCGCAGGAATGACGAGGAGGAGGCACTAAAAATGACGAGGAGCCGCTTGAACCGCGGATGGATCGCCAACAGGCCCCAAAGAAAGCGATGGACAGGCTCCGCCCATCGCCGCGCACGTCCGCGCCACGGCATCATCGCAGCATGGCCGTGGCTGACGCGCCGCAGCATGCCCGATGCCCGCCACCCATGACCTTCGCGGGCTGACAGCCCCGACAAGGGTCTGTCATCATCGGCCCCTTGTGTCGCCGGGGGAGGTGGCACCTCGATCCACTGCTTCCGGAGTCCGCATGTCCTCATCGAGTCCGATCCGACGCGAAGTCGGCCCCTTTGCCCTGATGCTGACCGGCCTGGGTTCGATCATCGGTTCCGGCTGGCTGTTCGGCGCATGGCGTGCGGCCGGCCTGGCCGGTCCCGGCGCGGTCTGGGCATGGGTGCTCGGCGCGGCGATCATCATGACGATCGCGCTGACCTATGCCGAGCTCGGGGCGATGTTCCCCGAATCCGGGGGCATGGTGCGCTACAGCCACTATTCGCACGGTTCGCTGGTCGGCTTCATCGGCGCCTGGGCGAACTGGATCGCGATCGTCTCGGTGATCCCGGTGGAGGCCGAGGCCTCGGTGCAGTACATGGCCTCGTGGCCGTGGCAATGGGCGCAGGACATGTACGTGCACATGCCCGACGGCCACGGCGAGCTGACCCCGCCGGGCCTGGCGATCGCCGCGATGCTGGTGGTCGTGTACTTCCTGCTGAACTTCTGGAGCGTGAAGCTGTTCGCCCGCTCCAACACCGCGATCACCGTGTTCAAGCTGATCGTGCCGGCCGCCACCGGCCTGGCGCTGATCGCCAGCGGCTTCCACAGCGGCAACTTCCACGTCGGCATCCACGGCGACGCGCACGCGATCGATTTCGCGGCGGTGCTCACCGCGGTGGCCACCGCGGGCATCGTGTTCAGCTTCAACGGCTTCCAGAGCCCGGTGAACCTCGCCGGCGAGGCGCACAACCCGGGCAAGAGCATCCCGTTCGCGGTGATCGGCTCGATCGTGCTCGCCACCATCGTCTACGTGATCCTGCAGGTGGCCTACCTGGGCGCGGTGCCGCCGGACCTGCTGGCCAAGGCCGGCTGGCACGGCATCGACTTCCGTTCGCCGTTCGCCGAGCTGGCGATCATCGTCAACCTGCACTGGCTGGCGATGCTGCTGTACATCGACGCCTTCATCAGCCCCAGCGGCACCGGCATCACCTACACCGCCACCACCTCGCGCATGCTCTACGGCATGGAGCGCAACGGCACGCTGCCGAAGGTGCTCGGCCGGCTGCATCCGAAGTGGGGCATCCCGCGCCCGGCGATGTGGGTGAACCTCGCGGTGTCGTTCCTGTTCCTGTTCTTCTTCCGTGGCTGGGGCACGCTGGCGGCGGTGATCTCGGTGGCCACGATCATCTCCTACCTCACCGGCCCGGTCAGCGCGATGACCCTGCGCCGCACCGCGCCCGACCTGCACCGCCCGCTGCGCATCGCCGGCCTGCCGGTGCTCGCCGGCGTCGCCTTCATCATGGCGACCGAGCTGCTGTACTGGGCCAAGTGGCCGCTGACCGGCGAGATCATCCTGCTGATGGTGGTAGCGCTGCCGGTGTACCTGTACTACCAGGCCAAGTCCGGCTGGCACGACTTCGGCCGCCAGATGAAGGGCGCCTGGTGGCTGGTGTTCTACCTGCCGACGCTGGCGCTGGTGTCGTGGGCCGGCAGCACCACCTTCGGCGGCAAGGGCTACCTGTCGTACGGGGTGGACCTGGCGGTGGTGGCGGCGATCGGCCTGGTGTTCTACCTGTGGGGCGTGAAGTCCGGCTGGCGCACGCCGTCGGTGGAGGCCGCGCAGCTCGAGGCGCAGATCGATCCGGTATCGCCGCTGGTGCCGCCGGACGAGAAAACCGCCGAGCGCATCACCGGGCGCTGAGCCGCGGTCGACGGCGGGACTGGAAAACGCGCGGCGCGAGCCGCGCGTTTTTCGTTTCCGCGGCAGCCTGTCGAAAATCCGCGCACCCGTTCGTCGTTGTTGCATGAGCCCGCCACGGGCATCCATGCCCAGGAGAACGAGGATGCATGCATCGACCATCGCAGCGTGGAACGCGCCCGGCGCGCACGGCCGGCACTCCTGCCGCGCCGGCGCCATCGGCGGACACGCGCCCTCGCCAGCCGACGCCGGGGTCGTGCATGCGATCCGCCGCGTCATCCATGCGCAGTCCGAAGCCATCCGCCGCAAGGATGCCGACGCGGTGATGGCGTGCAACGCACCGCACATGCGCACCTTCGGCATCGTCGCGCCATTGCCGCGGTGCGACCCCGCCACGGTCCGGGAGCGGCTCGAACACTGGTTCGCCGCCTTCTCGGGCCCGCTCGGCTGCGAGGCCGGCGAACCAGACATCTCGGCTGCCGGCGATACCGCCTGCGCCCGGTTCCTGCAACGCTTCAGCGGCACCAATGCCAGCGGCATGCCGGTCGACCTGCGGGTGCGCGTGACGATGGGCCTGCAGCGCATCGGCGACCGCTGGCTGGTCGCCCACGAGCACCTGTCCGATCCGCTCGACCCGCCCCCCGCGCCGGCTTGCCGCCCGGCCTGAGCCTCGCTCCACCTGTCAGCATCCAGCCCACCGAACCCGACGAGGAAAACCCATGCCCGCCACGCTCCGTTCCCTGTCCCGCCGCCTCGGCGCGATCGCGCTGCTGTCGCTCGCCGCCGGCGCCGCCGCGGCCGCCACGGCGACCTACGACATCGACCCCGACCACACCTACCCCAGCTTCGAGGCGGACCACTTCGGCGGCCTGTCGGTATGGCGCGGCAAGTTCAACCACACCACCGGCAAGGTAACGCTGGACAAGGCCGCCGGTACCGGCACGGTCGACGTCACCGTGGACATGCGCAGCGGCGACTTCGGCCAGGACGCGCTGAACAAGGGCGCCCAGGGCACCGAGCTGTTCGAGTCGGACAAGTACCCGACCGCGCACTACGTCGGCAAGCTCGCCGCATTCGCCGACGGCGCGCCGGGCGAGGTCGTGGGCAAGCTGACCCTGCACGGCGTGACCCGCCCGCTGACGCTCAAGATCGACAGCTTCAAGTGCATGCCGCACCCGATGCTCAAGCGCGAGGTCTGCGGCGCCGACGCGCTGGCCACCTTCAGGCGCGACGACTTCGGCATGGCCGCCGGCAAGGACTACGGCTTCCGGATGGACGTGACGCTGCGCATCCAGGTGGAAGCGATCCAGCAGGCAGGCCCCACGGCGCGCTGACCGGGAGAGGTGGCGGCCGGAACATTTTATATAAGGTATTTTCGGCCGTCCTTGGGGAAAAAGCATATTTTAATAGTTATTCAGGCCCGCAGGAGCTAGAATTCACCTGTTTTACTGGGTAGCGGAGCCCGCGTGGAAACCCTCATCGTGCAACTCCACCTGGACGGCCGTTGGCACGACGCCGTGGAACTGGGCTTCCTGCGCCCGGCTGATGGCCATGCCAGCCCCTGCACGCTGGGCTACCTGGGCGACTACGTCGTGGCGCACCTGGACCGGCTCGACACCGTCACGGCGGCGGCAGCCAGCGCCACGCTGCCGCTGAACTGGACCATCCGCACCGAACCTCAGTGGCCGGCGTTCCTGTTCGACATCGAGCCCAGCGGTGCGGCGCGGCGTTTCCTGCTGCAGCGCCTGGCCCTTCCGGCACAGGCCGGCGACGGCGCCACCGATCTGCGGCTGCTGGCGCAGTGCACGCCGGCGCCGGTCGGCCACCTGCGCATCAAGTCCGCGTTCGAGGCACTGGCCGGTGCGCCGGTCGGCTTCCCGGCGGCCGAAGTGGTGGCCCGCGACGCGCGCTTCCTGGAGTACGCCTACGAACAGGGCGCGGCGATCGGCGGCGCCACCGGCGCTGGCGGCGAGGCGCCCAAGCTGCTGCTCACCGAAGACGCAGGCGGCCTGCTGCACCCCGATGCCACGCTGGACGACGTACAGGCGCGCCGGCACTGGTTCGTGAAGTTCCCGCGCGGCAACGGCGGGCCGACCGACCAGGCGATCCTGCGCGCGGAATACTGCTACTACCGCGCCCTCGAGAAGCTGGGCATCGCTGCGGTCGGCGGCGACGCGATGCGGCTGGAGGAAGCGGCCCGCCCCAGCCTGTGGCTGCCGCGCTTCGACCGCGTCATCGTAGACGGCAACGTGCGGCGCACCGCGGTAGAGTCGGTCTACTCGCTGGCCGGCGTGACCCGCCCCGGCAGCTACATGACCCATCCGCAGGCAGTCGCCGCGCTGGCCTCGGCCTGGACCGCCGCCGGCCAAGCCGGCGAGGTGCCGGCGCTGCTGCGCGACTACCTGCGCCGCGACCTGCTCAACCTGCTGCTGGGCAACAGCGACAACCACGGTCGCAATACCGCCGTGCTGCGCCATGCCGACCGGCTGGAGCTGGCGCCGATCTACGACCTCGCGCCGATGGTGATGGACGAGGAAGGCATCATACGCACCACTAAGTGGGGAGAACCGGCCGAGCGTGCCGGCGAGGTGAACTGGCACGCCGCCTGCGAGGCGCTGCGGCCGTGGGGCGACCCGCAGCGCCTGTTCGAAGACCTGCGCGCGGATGCCGAAGCATTGCGCGCCCTGCCCGACCTGCTGCGCGACCTCGACCTGCCGCAAGCGGTGTTCGAGCACCCGCGCATCACGCTGGGCAACCTCGACGCGCGCCTACGCCGCTGGGAGCTGCTGGCATGAGCGCCTCCCTCGCCGAACGCCAGGCTCTGCTGGCCCAGTTGCAGGCCGAACTGCTGGACGGCCGCACCAGCATCGGCGCAGCCGTGCGCCGACTGCGCACCGAGCTGACCGGCCTGCGCCAGGACCAGTTCGCCCGCATGTGCCGGATCTCGCTCAACACGCTGCAGCAACTGGAATACGACCAGGGCAACCCGACCGTGCGCACGCTCAACGCGGTATTCGCACCGTTCGGCATGCGCGTGGGCATCGTGCCGCGCGTGCCTGCGGATGGACATGGCAAGACGGACTGAGGCTGGGCAGGCCGTCAAGGAACTGGCGTACCGGGCGAGTTCGGCGTGCCTTAGCTCGCTGTCGGACAGGCAACCAAGAAGCCATGGTTGCGCCGTTCGAACGCGCCTTGAAATTCTCTGCCGGGCAGATCGCCCGTCTGATCGCTCGTCCCTTGGAGCTTGTTCAAAGTCTCCCAGGCATCCCCTACGAAGCGTCATCCCAGCGAAGGCTGGGATCCAGAGCTTCTAGGTTTTGGAGAAGGGGAAAGTCGCTGGATGACTCGCTGCGCTCGTCCCTTCGGGGCCAGCCTTCGGCTGTTCAACGCTCGCAAGGCTCGCTTTTGTCCTGCTTGACCGGCCCTACGGCCATTATAAGGCCGTAGGGCCGGTCAAGCAGGAGGCGTTTTTCAACAGTCGAAGGGCGTCATCCAGCGCCTTTCAACATTACCGAACGACCAGTCTCCCGACTGCGAGAAGCGCCTCCCGCTTGTACACGAATGACCACGCGATCATCCGCGACTACCTGGCTGCCATCCGCCGTCATGCCAGCGCCAGCACGTCGCCCAGCAGGGCCTGCGCGGTCACTTCCGGCCCGGCGCCCGGGCCCTGGATCACCAGCGGCTGGGTGTTGTAGCGGGTGGTGGTGAGCGCGAACTGGTTGTCGGTGCCGTACAGGCGGGCCGCGGGATGGGTGGCCGGCACTTCGACCAGGCCGACCCGGGCGCGGCCGCGCTGGTTGAGGCGGGCGAGGAAGCGCAGCACGCTGCCGCGCGCCTTGGCCTCGGCGTGGCGGGTAGCCAGCGGCTCGTCCAGTTCCTCCAGGCGGGCGAGGAAGCCGTCGGCGTCCAGTTCGCGCAGCGCCTCCGGCACCAGGCTCTCGACCTCCACCTCGTCGCTGCCGAGCGCGAAGCCGGCGTTGCGGGCGATGATCAGCAGCTTGCGCGCCACGTCCTCGCCGGACAGGTCCGAGCGCGGGTCCGGCTCGGTATAGCCGAGCGAGCGCGCCTCGCGCAGCAGGACCGAGAACGGGCGGCTGCCGTCGTACTGGTTGAACAGGTAGGACAGCGAGCCGGAGAACACCCCTTCGAGGGTGAGCAGGCTGTCGCCGCAGCCGCGCAGGCGGCGCAGCGTGGACAGCACCGGCAGGCCGGCGCCGACGGTGGCCGCGTCGCCATAGCTGGCGCCGCTCGCGGCAGCCGCCTGCAGCGCGCGCCAGCCGGGCAGCTCGCCGCCGGCCAGCGCCTTGTTGGCGGTGACCACGTGGTAGCCGCGCGCCAGCCACTCGGCATGGCGCGAGGCCAGCGATGCGCTGGCGGTGGCGTCGACGATCACCTTCGCCGCGGCCCCGCTGGCATCCAGCGCGGCCAGCAGCGCGGCGTTGTCGCGCACGCTACCCTGGCTCTTGAGCTGCTCGCGCAGGCCGCGCTGGGCCAGCAGCACGGGATCGACCTGCTGCCGGCGCGAATTAGCCGCGCCGACCAGCCGCACCGACGCCGCCGCCGGCGTGTTGAGCAGCTTGAGCAGGGCACCGCCGACCACGCCGGTGCCCAGCAGCACGAGCGCAATGGTCGGCGCCTGCACGCTCCCGGCCTGCGGAGCGACCGCGGCCGTCGCCGCGCCTTCGGCCAGCACCGCGCTCATGCGCTCACCCGGCGTTTCGAGCCCACCGCCTGCGCGCGCGCCAGCGCGGCATCCAGGTCGCGCAGCAGGTCGTCGCCGTCCTCGATGCCCACCGACAGCCGCAGCAGGCCGTCGGCGATGCCGGCGGCGCGGCGCGCCTCCGGCGCCATCGCGGCATGCGTCATCGAGGCAGGATGCGCGATCAGGCTTTCCACGCCGCCCAGCGATTCGGCCAGCGAGAAGTACGCCAGCCCGTCGACGAAGGCCTCGATCTGCGCCACGTCGCCTTCCAGCTCGAAGCTGAGCATGGCGCCGAAGCCCTGCTGCTGGCGCGCGGCCAGCGCATGGCCCGGATGCGCCGCGAGGCCCGGGTAGTACACCTTGCGCACCGCCGCGTGCGCGTCCAGCCGCTCGGCGATGCGCGTCGCGTTCTCCTGGTGCTGGCGCAGCCGCACCGACAGGGTGCGCAGGCCGCGCAGGGTGAGGAAGCTGTCGAACGGCGCGCCGGTGAGGCCGTTGCAGTTGGCCCACCACTTGAGCTGGTCGGCTACCGCCGGCTCGCGCGCCACCACCGCGCCGCCGACCACGTCGCTGTGCCCGTTGACGTACTTGGTGGTGGAATGCACCACCACGTCGGCGCCCAGCGCCAGCGGCTGCTGCAGGGCCGGCGACAGGAAGGTGTTGTCCACCACCACCAGCGCCCCGACCGCGTGCGCGGCCTGCGCCACGTGGCGGATGTCGGTGATCCGCAACAGCGGGTTGGACGGCGTCTCCACCCACACCAGCGCCGGCTTGTTCGCCAGGCCGGCGGCCAGCGCCACGCTGTCGGTGAGGTCGGCGAACTCGAGCCTGAAGCGCCCCTTCTTCGCCCACGCGTCGAGCAGGCGCCAGGTGCCGCCGTAGCAGTCGTGCGCGGCCAGCACGGTGGCGCCGGCCGGCACCAGCTCCAGCGCCAGCGCGACCGCGGCCATGCCGCTGGCGGTGACGACCGCGCCCGCGCCCTGCTCCAGTTCCGCCAGCGCGCCGCCGAGCAGGTCGCGCGTGGGGTTGCCGCTGCGCGAATAGTCGTAGGGACGCTTGCCGCCCAACCCGGTGAAGCTGTAGTTGGTCGACAGGTGCAGCGGCGGCACGACGGCACCGTGCTGGGTGTCCGATTCGATGCCGGCGCGCACCGCGCGGGTACAGGGGGCGGGGGTATCGCTCATGGGGTTTCTCCGGACTTCGTCTTGTTGTGTGGCAATGCGGATGGGGCGGGGTGAGGCGGGAACGGCTTCGGCCGCGGCGCTGCCCGGGCCGGCCTAGGCCAGCGCCTCGCGCAGCAGCGGCGCCAGTTGGGCCGGTTCCTTGAGGAAGGCATCGTGGCCGTACGGCGAATCGACCACCTCCAGCGTGGCCGCGCCATGCAGGCGGCGCTGCAGTTCGCACAGGTCGGTCAGCGGCACCAGCCGGTCGGACGGGAAGCCGATCAGGGTGGCCGGGGCCGGCACCTGTTCCGGCGTCACGTCGTGCAGATCGATCGACTCGGACAGGGCGAGGAAGCGGTCGGCGTCGAAGCGCGCGACGAAGCGGCGCCCCTGGTGCTCCAGGTAGTCCTCCACCGGGAAATGGAAGCGGCCGTCGCGGAACTCCGGCGCCGCGCCGAAGCGGCGCGAAAACTCCTCGCTGCCGCGGTACGTGGTCATCGCCAGTTGGCGCGCCAGCGCCAGCGCCTCGTCGGCCTGGCCGGTGGCCTGGCCCAGCCGCACGATGTTGCGCTGGATGCTGCGCTGCGCGGTGCTGAGCGGGTGCGGCCGGTGCGCGCCGGCCAGCAGCACCAGCCGGTCCACCGCGCGCGGATGCCGCGCGGCGAATGCCAGCGCCACCATTGCGCCATAGGATGAACCGACGAAGGCGTGCACCTGCACGATGCCCAGCGCGCGCAGCAGGGCGGCCAGCGCATCGGCCTGGTCCTCGCTGGAGACCGCCCCGGCGCCCAGCTCGGCCGGGGTCAGCCAGTCGATCGACAGCACGCGGTAGCGGTCCAGGTCGATCGCGCCGCCGGCGGCGACCAGGGCCTGCCACCAGCCGGGCGCCTGCTCGCCGTCCAGCGCGACCACGTCGCGGCTGGCCGAGATGCCGCCCTGCACGATCAGCGTGGGCGCATCGGCGGCGCCGCACCAGAGGTAGCGCACGTCGACCTGACGCGGGCCTTGGCCGTACTTCGGGGTGACCGCGAGCCGACGCGTGCTGCGCTGCGAGGTGAGGTCCGTCCGCGCGCGCGCCGGCGAGCCGGTGGCGGCGAAGGAAGGCAGGGGCAGCGGCTGACAGGTCATGCGGTTCTCCGGTCGGCATCGCCTGGGGATGCGCCGGAGGGGAGTCATGCACTCGCCGGCAGCGAAGCCGCGGCAGGGATGACGCCCATCTCTCGGCGGCGCCGTGGCGCCTCCGCAGGAATTGGCACCGTGACGGGAACGCTTCCCGCAGGTTGCCCCGGCATCAAAGGGCCTATCCCTCCGCCGGTCTCGATGAGTTCGACGAACTCTAGTGGCGAGTAAATCGCATGTCAATAGACGTCTATACGTCTACACATCCATAGCGCAGCAAGACCGGCGCCTGCCGGCCGCCGATGCCCTGCCAGGACCGGCAGCCTGCCCCGGGCCGCAAGGAACGCCCCGCAGGCGCTATGCTTTGCGTACCCCACCACCCCGCCTGCCATGACACTCCCTCCCGACACCACCGCCGCGGCCCTGCAGGCCCGGCTCCAGCGCGACGGCTTCGCCTTCGTCGCCGGCCAGGCCATGCGCGACCTGCTGGAGACCCGGCGCCGCCTGGACGACTGGGCCGGCTTCGTCGCCAGCTGGAACGACCTGGCCCCGGACGCCTACCTCGCCGCGCGCGGCCGGCAGCGCCGCCGGCGCCATGCGACCTACTCCGCCACGGCCGCCAGCGGGGTGCACCGCGAGCCGCACCAGCCGCACTACCAGAGCCTCAAGTACAACCCGCTGCAGGGCGACATCGAGCGCTGGTTCGAGCCGGTCCTGCCGGCCATCGGCGACGGCGCCAGCCTGCGCGGCATCCTCGACTTCTGCCACCGCTTCTTCGGCGCGCTGGCGCCGGCCACGCCGCGCTGGCACGTCGAGGTGCACCAGTTCCGCATCGAGGCCCGCCGCGGCGAGCCCGGCGAGCCGACCCCGGAAGGCGTGCACCGCGACGGCGTCGATTACGTGCTGGTGCTGCTGGTCGACCGCGAGAACATCGAGAGCGGCACCACCACCATCCATGCCGACGACGGCGCCCTGCTCGGCAGCTTCACCCTCACCCACCCGCTCGACGCCGCCCTGGTCGACGACGCGCGCGTCTGCCACGGGGTCACCGCGGTCACCCCGCTGGATCCGTCGCGGCCGGCGCACCGCGACGTGCTGGTGGTGACGTTCAGGGCTGCGCCGGCGGCCTGAACCGGCTGCGCCGCCGCCCGTTTACGCGGGCCCGGCACGCTGCAACACTTGCCGGGCCATCCATCCGCGGAAACCGTCCATGGCCGTCGCCGCCAACGCCGTCATCGTGCTGGTCGCCCTGCTCCACGCATGGTTCCTCGTGCTGGAGATGTTCCTGTGGGACCGTCCCGCCGGGCGCCGCGCCTTCGGCACCAGCGCCGAATTCGCCGCGCAGTCGAAGACGCTCGCCGCCAACCAGGGGCTCTACAACGGCTTCCTCGCCGCCGGCCTGGCCTGGGGGCTGTGGCTCGGCGCGGACGGCCGCGCGGTCAAGCTGTTCTTCCTCGCCTGCGTGCTGGTGGCCGGCGTCTATGGCGGGCTCACCGCCAGCCGGAAGATCCTGTGGATCCAGGCGCTACCGGCGGCCGCAGGGCTCGCGCTGGTGCTGGCCGCCGGATGAAGCCGCGAACGGCCCGGCGCAGCCGCGGGGCCCGCCCATGACGGGCGGGAAGGAAGCGGTCGGCGCGCGCTTCGACCCCGCGCTGATGCTGCGCGCCCGCGAACGCACCTGGCAGGCGCTGCACGGCATCCGCGAGCGCATGCGCCCCGGCATCGGCGAGGACGAGGCCAGGGCCGAGGCCGCCGACGTGTTCCGCGCGCTGGGCGTCGAGCGCCTGTGGCATCCGGTCATCGTCCGGATCGGCCCGAACACCACCCGCACCTTCCGCCAGCCTTCCGAGCCGGGCGTGCGGCTGGGCGAGGACGACAGCTACTTCATCGACCTTGGCCTGGTCTTCGACGGCCACGAGGGCGATGCCGGCGACACCTTCGTGACGGGCCACGCCCCGCAACGGCAGGCCTGCGCGGACGCGGCGCGGGCCCTGTTCCACGAAGTGGCCGGCGCCTGGCGCACGCAGGGGCTGAGCGGCCGCGCGCTGTATGCGTTCGCCGAGGAGCGCGCCCAGGCGATGGGCTGGCGGTTCAACCACGAGATCAAGGGGCACCGCGTGGGCGACTTTCCCCATGCCGTGCACAAGGCCGGCAGCCTGGGCGGGCTGGATGCCCGCGCTTCCAGCGGCCTGTGGATCCTGGAGATCCAGATCGCGCACCCGACCGAACCGTTCGGCGCGTTCTACGAGGACCTGCTGACCGATCGGGCGTGAGGCTCCGCACGGCGCCGCCACGCACCGGGGCACCCAACCGGGCGCCGCGTCACGGAAACCGCCGCCCGCTCTTGCCCCGTAGCCGTCGCGCCCACATCTACGGCGGATTCCGCTGCGCGCCGGGCATCGCTTGCCGCCATGCGCCGCCCCGTACCAGGGACGACGCTTCCGGAGGGCGCGACGACCGCCGGCGCCAAGCGGACACCCGGCCACCGGCCACGCACGACACCTGGAACGGAACCCCTGCCATGCCCCGACACAAACCGCTCGAGCTCTACCGCAACATCGGCATCATCGCGCACATCGACGCCGGCAAGACGACGACGACCGAGCGCGTGCTGTACTACACCGGCCGCAAGCACCAGATCGTCGACGTGCACGACACCAAGGACGGCAAGGGCTCCACCACCACCGACTACATGGAGCAGGAGCGCAAGCGCGGCATCACGATCCAGTCGGCGGCGGTGACCGCGGAGTGGAAGGGCCACCGGATCAACGTGATCGACACCCCCGGACACGTCGACTTCACCATCGAGGTGAACCGCTCGCTGCGCGTGCTCGACGGCGCCGTGGTGGTGTTCGACGGCGTCGCCGGGGTGGAGCCGCAGACCGAGACCAACTGGCGCCTGGCCGACCAGTACAAGGTGCCGCGCATCTGCTACGTCAACAAGATGGACCGCATCGGCGCCAGCTTCGCGCACTGCGTGAAGGGCATCCGCGAGCGCCTCGGCGCCAACGCGCTGCTGTGCCAGGTGCCGCTGGGCAGCAGCGACGAGTTCGTCGGCATGGCCGACCTGGTCGCCGGCGTGGGCTACCTGTGGGCCTCCGACGACAAGGACAGCGTGTGGGAGACCGTGCCGCTGGACGAGATCAAGGGACAGCTGAGCTTCGGCGCCAGCGCCGACAACGAATGGATCGCCGACCTGCCGAAGCTGCGCCAGGAGCTGCTGGAAACCGCGCTCGCGCTGGACGACGACGCCTTCGAGCGCCTGCTCGAAACCGGCGAGTTCGATCCCGCCGTGCTCAAGCATTGCATCCGCAGGGGCACCGTCACCGGCGAGCTGGTGCCGGTGCTGTGCGGCTCGTCGTACAAGAACAAGGGCGTGCAGCAGTTGCTGGACGCGGTGGTCGACTACCTGCCCTACCCCGGCGAGAACGGCGGCATCGCGATGGTCGACGAGGACGGCAACGTCGTCGGCGAGCAGGCAGTCACCGACGACGCGCCGGCGCGCGCGCTGGCGTTCAAGGTGATCAACGACCAGTTCGGCACGCTCACCTTCTGCCGCGTCTATTCCGGCGTGATCCGCAAGGGCGACACCCTGCTCAACGTCACCCGCGGCAAGAAGGAGCGCGTGGGCCGCATCGTCGAGGTGCAGGCCGACGACACCAAGGAAATCGACGAGGTTCGCGCCGGCGACATCTGCGCGTTCGTCTCGATGAAGGACACCGAGACCGGCGACTCGCTGAGCGACCCGGCACACCCGGCGCTGCTGGAGCGCATGCGCTTCCCCGACCCGGTGATCAGCGTGTCGGTGGAGCCGAAGAACCGCAACGACGTCGACAAGCTGTCCACCGCGCTCTACAAGATGGTCAAGGCCGACCCGTCGCTGAAGCTCGAAGTGGACAAGGAGACCGGCCAGACCGTGCTCAAGGGCATGGGCGAGCTGCACCTGGAAGTGACGGTGGACCGCATGCGCACCGAGCTGGGCGTGGAGGCCAACATGGGCAAGCCCAGGGTCAGCTTCCGCGAGGCGTTCGGCCGCACCGTCGAGCACACCTACACGCACAAGAAGCAGTCCGGCGGCTCCGGCCAGTTCGCCGAGGTGAAGATGATCTTCGAGCCCGGCGAACCCGGCAGCGGCGTGATCTTCTCCGACGAGATCGTCGGCGGCCGCGTGCCGCGCGAGTACATCCCGGCGGTGGAACACGCGGTCAAGGTCGAATCGCTGCAGGGCCAGATCGCCGGCTACGAAGTGGTCGACTTCAAGGCGCGCCTGGTCGACGGCAAGTACCACGACGTCGACTCCTCCGCGCTGGCCTTCGAGATCGCCACCCGCCAGTGCTTCCGCGAGGCGCAGAAGCTCTCCAGGCCGAAGCTGCTGGAACCGATCATGCGGCTCGAAGTGGTGATGGAGGCGGACTACCTCGGCGACGTCATCGGCGACATCAACCGCCGCCGCGGCACCGTCAGCGACCAGGGCCAGAAAGGCAACCAGGCCTTCGTGCAGGGCTTCGTGCCGCTGGCCGAGATGTTCGGCTACATCAACTTCCTGCGCTCCGCCACCCGCGGCCGCGGCACCTTCTCGATGGAATTCGACCACTACGAGGAAGTGCCGGCGAACCTGGTGGAGAAGCTGATGGAGAAGGAGGCGAAGTAAGGTTCCGCCTCGCCATCGAAGGATGGCTCCGAAAGTAAAAAAGCCCGAGGCATAGCCTCGGGCTTTTTCATTTGGAACCAATACCCGAGACATCCGGACCGCCGATGCAGACCCGGCAATTGCCTGTGTCTACCAACACTGCGCAACATGCGTGTCCACACGCGACCGGCCAAGGACAATTCGACGAAAAGAGGCAATGGCTACTCGCGAGCGCGGATGTCTGACGCATTCAATCAATCAAAGCGGACAAATGCCGATGCTAGAGTCGTATTTTGTCGTAACGCTTTGCCTTTTTATTTTGGGTTGCTCACCGGGCATAAAGTCGTCCTCGACGAATCGAGTGTCGCCATGTCAGATCATGGCTGCAAGCTCGTTAGGGCCAAGCATTTCCGCATCAGAAGATATGCATGCAAGTACGCATCGAACATGAAGCCCCGACCACATTAAAATTGTGGCAACAGCAATCAGGCCACCTGACCGATTCACGCCGATACGCACCGCCCGACCAAAACGGAAAGCCAGCATTACCGAAGACACAGTGCACGTAGATCAATTTTATCTATCCAGCCCGAAGCGATCCCACCCCAAGCATCAGGGGAAATGATCGAAAACAATAGCCGGCAAGTTTATATACGAGCGGCGACCGAGAGTGCCGCAGCAACGACGCACGACACTCCCGGCCACACAAATTGACAGCCCCGGCTTTAGTTTTTACCGAACCAGGGATTTCTTGTCACTCTTTGCCGCCTGCTTGAATATATCGCTCCCCTTCAGTATCTGCTTGGGGCTGGTCGAACCATTGATAGTCAGTTGCCAAAGGGTGGATATTTGGCCTTTATAATAAAATCCAGTCCACGAGGTGATTGAGTTGCACGATTCAGTCTGACTCTGCCACAAAGTTGCAAAGGATATTGCCGTTCCATAAATCCATCCAACCACCGGATATGCAATATCCCGGCAATTATAACCAGTCGCGCGATTGATGTAACGTCCCGATATCTGCCCCGCATCCGATATCGAGTCGATGTATAAAGTGGAACCGTTCTGATTGGTCCACACCGACAATGCCTTAATCGCCTCATTGCCGATGGAATCCGCGAACACACTGGTACTGGCAAGCACCAACATGGCGAGGAGGCCGCGAATGGTATTTTTCATGGTCGTCTGTCCTTCCTGTACAGATACACGTTGGCCTCGTTTTCTCAGCAGACATTGCATGACGAGGCGCACATGCAACGCATCTTCCTAGCCGCACCGAAGCATGAATAGAGGCACTTCCATCCGCGGCACGCCAGAAGTAAAGCCATCACGGGCCTGCCGACGAGTATTTCGATATAGGAGAACTATGGCGGTATTCGATTTATCTACTGTGACGCGTTGTGCAAAGCAGTGACGATGGATGGCATACGCATTCATGGATCGCCTTGTCGCGTACTGTCCGACAAGCCCAACCAGCAGCGCGACCCAGCAAATATAAGACAGATGTTCATCCTCGACCCGCAACGCTGTCAAGGGCAAGCAATTTCGATAATCCCGGCATGCCGAATTGCCGGCAATCAATGCATAACGCCCACATTCCACGACAGGACTGGCCTACCTGCCAGTGATTCCCACCGGCCTGAACAGACACGCAAAGCAACCGGCGGAAAGGCCATGCACCAATTCACGCTACAATTGCCGGTTCGCGCCGCTACCGCCCCTCTCCATGTCCGCCCACCTCCAAGAAACCCGTCGCCGCCGCACCTTCGCCATCGTCAGCCACCCCGACGCGGGCAAGACCACGCTGACCGAGAAGCTGCTGCTGTTCGGCGGCGCGATCCAGATGGCCGGCTCGGTGAAGGGCCGCAAGGCGGCACGCCACGCCACCTCCGACTGGATGGCGCTGGAGAAGGAGCGCGGCATCTCGGTCACCTCGTCGGTGATGCAGTTCCCGTACGAGGGCAAGATCGTCAACCTGCTCGACACCCCGGGCCACGCCGACTTCTCCGAGGACACCTACCGCGTGCTCACCGCGGTGGACTCGGCACTGATGGTGATCGACTGCGCCAAGGGCGTGGAGGAGCGCACGATCAAGCTGATGGAGGTGTGCCGCCTGCGCGACACGCCGATCATGACCTTCGTCAACAAGCTCGACCGCGAGGGCCGCTCGCCGATCGAGCTGCTGGACGAGGTGGAGTCGGTGCTGGGCATCGCCTGCGCGCCGCTGACCTGGCCGATCGGCATGGGCAAGCGGCTGAAGGGCGTGTACCACCTGCTGCTCGACGAAGTGCACATCTTCGAGCCGGGCAAGAACTTCACCCGCCAGGATTCGACCATCTTCAAGGGCCTGGACGCGCCCGGCCTGGCCCAGGCGGTCGGCGCGGAGGCGATGCAGGAGCTGCGCGACGAGCTGGAGCTGGTGCAGGGCGCCTCGCATCCGTTCGACCTGGACGAATACCTGGCCGGCAGGCTGACGCCGGTGTTCTTCGGCTCGGCGGTGAACAACTTCGGCGTGCAGTTGCTGCTGGACTTCTTCGTAGAACACGCGCCCTCGCCGCGACCGCGCGCCACGCTCACCCGCGAGGTGCAGCCGGAGGAGGAGAAGCTCAGCGGCTTCGTGTTCAAGATCCAGGCCAACATGGACCCGGCGCACCGCGACCGCGTGGCCTTCATGCGCGTGTGCTCGGGCACCTATACCGCCGGCATGAAGATGATCCAGACGCGCACCGGCAAGGAGGTGCGCATCGCCAACGCGCTCACCTTCATGGCCAGCGACCGCGAGATCGTCGAGACCGCCTACCCCGGTGACGTGATCGGCCTGCACAACCACGGCACCATCACCATCGGCGACACCTTCACCGAAGGCGAGCCGGTGAGCTTCACCGGCATCCCCAACTTCGCGCCGGAGCTGTTCCGCCGCGCGCGCCTGCGCGACCCGCTGAAGATGAAGGCGCTGCAGAAGGGCCTGGCCCAGCTCAGCGAGGAAGGCGCCACCCAGTTCTTCCGCCCGCTGATGTCGAACGACCTGATCCTGGGCGCGGTCGGCGTGCTGCAGTTCGACGTGGTGGCGTACCGCCTCAAGGACGAATACAACGTCGACGCCAGCTTCGAGCCGGTCACCGTGACCACCGCGCGCTGGGTGCACTGCGACGACCCGAAGAAGTTCGAGGAATTCCGCGAGAAGAACGCGATGAACCTCGCCCTGGACGCCGCCGGCGAACTGGTCTACATCGCGCCGACGCGGGTCAACCTGCAACTGGCGCAGGAACGCTGGCCCCAGGTGCGCTTCTCGGCCACCCGCGAGCATGCGGCGTCGGTGGAGCTGTAGGTCCGACCTTGGCCGTCCCCGCTCTCATCGGGGACACGCTCTCGCCGTACGGCTCAGCGCAGCCGCAATCGAGAAAGATCGCAATCTGGCGGTCCGACGTAGGGTTGTGCGGCGAACCAAGGCGGTGAACCTGATCCAGTTGGCTCGCCATTTGGTGAATTCCGTCATGATGGAACCATGGTTCGGCACGTTATGGTCAGCCAGTCGCCGCAGACCAAGGAAAGGTCGCCATGGCAAACGAGGACATGCACCTGAGCGCCACTGGCTACGCCGCGCTTCGGCGCAACGAAGGCGTCGTGATGGGCTGCTACCATGACGCCCGCGTCAACGGAAACTGCACATGGGGAGTGGGCACGCTGGAGCATTACGGCCCATGCACTGCCGAAGAGCTGCAACGCACGGTGACTCCCGCGCAGGTCAATGCGATCCTGGATGCAAGGGTCCGTGAAGCGGAGCGCATCGTGAAAGCATCCGTGCGGAACCAGGCGCTGGCCCAGGCGCAATTCGATGCAGCGGTATCGTTTGCCTACAACTCCCGTACCGTGAACGTACAGGCCGCACTCGCTCCAGCGGATCGTGGCGACCTGGCTGGTACGGCACGGGCCATGATGCGCAATGTCATGGTCATTCCACGCGATCCACAAGGCCATCGGATCGGCCCGGGGCGAATCAATCCAGGCCTGGTCAATCGACGCACGCGCGAATCGGCCCCCTTCGTCCGGGGCACGCCATGATTTCATGCAAGATGCTGCTGACCTTGGCGACAGCGTTCGCTACCGTTGGTTGTCATGCCCAGAAACCGCCGGTGTCAGCCGACGACTTCCACGGCCAATGGAAAGTGGCCGCTGTCGTCGGCTACGCCGACATGGGCGGCGGCGAGCCGCTAGGCAAGCAGCTGATGGGCAAGGTACTGACCGTATCCGCTGCGGAGATGAGCTTGAACCTCGACCGATGGGGCTGCACGGCGCATACCGGCTTCAGGGTAGGCGAGATCGAATCGGCATCCTTTCTGGACGAACAGGCCGGCGCCCGCCCTGAAGCCGCCCGGCTCCCGGCCAAGGTAGCGACCCTGCAAAGCGATAACTGCATTCCCGTCTTCTGGCTCGACGAAAACCACGTCGAGTTCGACTACCTGGGCGTATTCGCCAGGGCCGAACGCATTCCCTGAACCGTAAGACAGGTAGGGCTCTGGCCTGTCGGCTTCTTCCGGAAAGCCAGCCGACCAGATGCTCGAACCCCTTGTCGGCGCGACCGCGCCGCATACCTTCGTTTCGCAACATTCCGCCGTACCAGCCACGGGCCCGCCTACGGCTTTCTCCTGCGACCTCGTCCGATACGCCATTACATGCGCGCAAAGGGCTCGAGACAAAATCGAACCGCCACACGCCACTAGGCGCCACCCCGGCGCACTGCTAGCGTGCGGGCTTTCCAACGGGGAGCCATCGCCATGCCCGATACGCCGCTCGCCTTCGTCACGCCCGCCGCCGAGCCGCGCTGGAAGCGCCTGCTGGTCTATTCGCCGCTGGCGCGCATCGCGATCTTCGCCGTGCTTCTCGCGGCCTTCAGCTTCGCCACGGGTACCGCGCTGACGGCGGCGGGCATGACTGCCAAGGGCGCGCCGCCGCTGTCGCATGCGCTGGCGCAACTGCTCCTGCGCGCCTTGCCCGCGCTGCTGGCCTACCTGCTGCTGGTGCGGCTGGTCGAGCGCCGGCCGGTGAGCGAGCTGTCGCCGCGCCGTCTGCTGCCGCAGGGCATCGCCGGCCTGCTCGCCGGCGCCCTGCTGTTCAGCGCGGTGGTGGGCGTGCTTTGGCTGCTGGGCAGCTACCACGTCACCGGCACCAACCCGCACGCGGCATGGCTGCCCGCGCTGCTGGCGGTGGGGCTGGGCGCCGGCATCGGCGAGGAGATCATCTGCCGCGGCGTGCTGTTCCGCATCGTCGAGGAAGGCCTGGGCACCTGGTGGGCGCTGGGCATCTCGGCGCTGTTCTTCGGCGCCGCGCACGTCGCCAACCCGGGCGCCACGCTGTGGAGCTCGGCGGCCATCGCGATCGAGGCCGGCCTGCTGTTCGGCCTGCTCTACCACGTCACCCGCTCGCTCTACCTGTGCATGGGCGTGCATGCCGCCTGGAATTTCATGCAGGGCACGGTGTACGGCATTCCGGTGTCTGGCACGTCCGCCGACGGCTGGCTGGTGTCCACGCGCAGCGGCCCGGACTGGCTCAGCGGCGGCGTGTTCGGCGCCGAGGCCTCGGTGATCGCGCTCGGCCTGTGCTCGCTGTGCACGCTGGCCCTGCTGGTCCGGGCCTTGCGCAGCGGCAGCATGGTGCCCGCCTCGCACCGTCGCCGGGTGGCGTGAAGCCGCGCCGGCGGCTACCGCCGCCGACGGCGGCCGGCTAATCTGGCGCGGCTGCCCGCGCCGGACGTCCGCGCCCGGCACGATCGCTCCCCTGCCCGCCGGGATTCCGCATGGCCGCCGTTCAAGCAAACCCCCAACCCAGGCGTTACTCCTGGCTGGCCCACCAGCCGATCTCGCGGAAGATCCTGCTGGCTATCGGCCTGCTGCTCGGCCTGTTCCTGCTCACCAGCGTGGTCACGCTGAGCGCCCTGCGCAAGCAGGACGACAGCCGCCACTGGGCCGACCATACCTACAGCGTGCTGCTCGAACTGGACCAGGTGCAGCGCGCTGCACAGACCAGCCAGATCGGCCTGCGCGGCTACATGCTGGGCCAGCGCAAGGAAGAACTGGACAATTTCGAGGCCGGGAAGCGCACCCTGCAGGCCGCGCTCACCCACTTGCGCCAGCAGACCCTGGACAGCCCGCTGCAGCAGGCGCGGCTGGACCGCATCCAGGCCCTGTTCGAGCAGTGGCAGCGCGAGGTGACGGCGCTTGCGCTGGACCCGGTGCGCCGGCTGCAGGACGCCGATCCGATCCTGGTGGCGCCCGACATCAAGCGCATCCAGCTCAACTACCTGTCGCACCGCACCGCGCGCGTGGAGGACATCACCGCCGTGCTCGACCAGATGGCGGCGGCCGAGCGCCAGTTGCTGCAGGAGCGCAGCCAGCGGCTGCAGCGCAACCTCGACATGACCCGCGCGATCAACGCGGTCCTGGCCCTGGCCGGCCTGCTGCTGGGCCTGCTGGTGATCTCGCTGACCACGCGCCTGGTCAGCCGGCCGATCCGCCGCATGACCGACCTGATGACCCGGCTGGCCGCCCACGACCACGCCATCGAGGTGCGCGGGCTGGAACGGCGCGACGAGATCGGCGAGATCGCCCGCGCGCTGCAGGTGTTCAAGCAGATGGCGATCGAGACGCGCGAGCGCTCCTGGCTGAAGGGCCAGCTCACCGCGTTCTCGCAGCAGTTGCAGCAGGCCACCAGCCACCGCGAATTCGCCGAGCGGCTGACCGCCTCCCTGATGCCGCTGCTGCAGGCCGGGGTGGGCATGTTCTACGGCTACGACGCGGCGAGCCAGCGGCTCGACCTGCTCGGCAGCTACGGCCTGCGCCTGGGCCGCCACGCGGCGGAACGCTACGTGCCGGGCGAAGGGCTGGTCGGCCAGTGCGCGCAGTCGCGCCAGCCGATCCTGCTCGACCAGGTGCCGGACGACTATCTGCATATCGAATCGGGCAGCGGCGAGGCGCTGCCGCGCAGCATCACGATCCTGCCGCTACTGCTGCGCGACCAGTTGCTGGGCGTGCTGGAGCTGGCCGGCTTCCGGCCGCTGTCGCCGCTGCAGCGGCAACTGCTCGACGAGCTGATGCCGCTGGTGGCGCTGACCCTGGAAAACCTCAACCGCGCCGTCAACACGCAGGACCTGCTCGAACAGACCCGCGAGCAGGCCGACGAACTGCGCCTGAGCAGCATCACCCTGCGCCAGCAGCAGGAAGCCTTGCGCCAGAGCAACCAGACCCTGCAGGACAAGACCCTGGAGCTGGAGGAGCAGTCGCAGCGCCTGCTCGCCTCGGAAGAGGAACTGCGCGTGCAGGCCGAGGAGTTGCAGGCCTCCAACGAGGAACTGCGGCTGAAGACCGACACCCTGCACGAGCAGAAGCAGACCTTGCAGGAACTGCAGCGCGACACCGAGGAAAAGGCCCAGGAGCTGGCCCGCGCCAGCCAGTACAAGAGCGAGTTCCTCGCCAACATGTCGCACGAGCTGCGCACACCGCTGAACAGCCTGCTGATCCTCTCGCGCAGCCTGGCGGAGAACCGCGAAGGCAACCTCGACGGCGACCAGGTCGAGTCGGCGCGGATCATCCACGATGCCGGCAGCAGCCTGCTGCGGTTGATCAACGACATCCTCGACCTGTCCAAGATCGAGGCCGGCAAGATGGAGCTGTCGCTGCACGACTACCCGCTGGAGGACCTCGCCCGCAGCCTGCGCCGCAACTTCGACCACGTCGCGCGCGACAAGCGGCTGGAATACCGCGTGACGGCCGCCCCCGGGCTGCCGGAGCGGATCCGCACCGACCCGGTGCGGCTCGAGCAGATCGTCAACAACCTGCTCGGCAACGCATTCAAGTTCACCCTGCACGGCTCGGTGGAGGTGACCATCGGCCGCCCCGCCGGCGATCTGCCGTTGCCCGAGCGCCTGCTCGGGCGGCCGCTGCTGGCGATCTGCGTGCGCGACAGCGGCATCGGCATCCCGGCCGACAAGCTTGAGCGCGTCTTCAACGCCTTCGAGCAGGTCGACGCCAGCACCAGCCGGCAGTTCGGCGGCACCGGCCTGGGCCTGAGCATCTCGCGGCGGATGGCCGAGCTGCTCGGCGGCGACATCGTGCTGCGCAGCGAAAGCGGCCGCGGCAGCGAATTCACCCTGCTGCTGCCCGAGCGTCCCGCCGTCGCCGAGAACGGCGCCGCGACCACGACCGCGATCCCTGCCCCGCGCCCCGTCGTCGCGCCCGCCCTGCTGCCGGGCGACCAGTCGGACGACCGCGAGCGGATCGGCGCCGGCGACACCGCCATCCTGATCGTCGAGGACGACCCGGCCTTCGCCCGCATCCTGGCCGACATGGTGCGCCAGAAGGGCCATCGCGTCCTGCTCGCGGCGAACGGCGAGAACGGGCTGGCGCTGGCGCGGCGCTACCGGCCGCTCGGCATCCTGCTCGACGTGATGCTGCCCGGCATCGACGGCTGGGCGGTGATCGACCGGCTGAAGTCCGACCCGGCGACCCGGCACATCCCGGTGCACTTCCTCTCCGCCAACGACGACGCCGGCCGCGGCCGCGAGCTGGGCGCGGTGGGCTTCCTGACCAAGCCGGTCAGCCGCGAGGCGATCGACGAGGCGTTCGAGCGGCTGCTGCACTTCGCCGCCGGCCGCACCCGACGCCTGCTGGTGGTGGACGACGATGCCGCCGCGCGCCGCGCGGTGCGCGCCCTGCTCGACCAGGGCGACGACGTGGCGATCGACGAGGCCGGCTCGGCCGAACAGGCGCTGCAGCAGATCGGCCGCACCGGCTACGACTGCATCGTGCTCGACCTGGGCCTGCCCGGCATGTCCGGCCTGGAACTGCTGGAGCAACTGGCCGACGGCGGCAGCATCCCGCCGGTGGTGGTCTATTCCGGGCGCGAGCTGAGCCGCGAGGAAAACCTGAAGATCCGCCAGTACACCGACAGCATCGTGATCAAGGGCGCCCGTTCGCCCGACCGCCTGCTGGACGAGGTGAGCCTGTTCCTGCACAGCATCCGGCCCACCGCGCCGCGCCTGCAGGCGTCGCCCGGCGCGCACGACGAGTTGCAGGGGCACAGGCTGCTGCTGGTGGACGACGACATGCGCAACCTGTTTGCGCTGTCCAAGGTGCTGCGCGACTGGGGGCTGCAGGTGAGCCTGGCGCAGGACGGCCACAAGGCACTGGCCATGCTGGCCGAGGACGCCGCGCTGGAACTGGTGCTGATGGACATCATGATGCCGGGCATGGACGGCTACGAGACGATCCGCGCGATCCGCGCCCAGCCCGCGCACGCCCAGTTGCCGATCATCGCGCTGACCGCCAAGGCGATGCGCGGCGACCGCGAGAAATGCCTGGAGGCGGGCGCCAGCGACTACCTGTCCAAGCCGGTCGACATCGACAAGCTGGCGTCGATGATCCGCGTCTGGCTGCGCCGATGAGCCCGCCATGAGCCACGAGGCGACCGAACCGGCCGCAGCCGACCCGGGCATCGAGGAGATCGAGCTGGAACTGTTCGTGCGCGCCATGCAGCGCCGGCACGGCTACGACTTCAGCCAGTACGCGCCGGCCTCGCTGAAGCGCCGCGTGCGCCAGCTCGCCACGCAACTGGACTGCGGCACGATCAGCGCGCTGACCGGCCGCGCGCTGCACGACGCGGGGCTGCTGCCGAAGCTGCTGGAAGGGCTGTCGGTGCCGGTGTCGGACATGTTCCGCGACCCGGCCGTGTTCCGTGTGCTGCGCGAGCAGGTGCTGCCGGTGCTGGCCTCCTACCCGCAGATCAACATCTGGCAGGCCGGCTGCGCGCACGGCGAGGAGGTCTACTCGCTGGCGATCCTGCTGGAGGAGGCCGGCCTGTACGAGCGCAGCCAGATCTTCGCCACCGACCTCAGCACGCGCGCGCTGCAGCACGCGCGCGAAGGCATCTTCCCGGTGCGCGAGGCGCAGCAGTGGTCGCGCAACTACCAGGCCGCCGGCGGCAGCCGCTCGCTGGCCGACTACTACAGCGCGCGCTACGGCCTGCTCAAGCTCGACCAGCGGCTGCGCCGCCACGTCACCTTCGCCCAGCACAACCTGGTTTCCGACCGGGTGTTCTGCGAGGCGCACCTGGTGCTGTGCCGCAACGTGCTGATCTATTTCTCCAACCCCTTGCAGGACCACTGCCTGCAACTGTTCCACGACAGCCTGGTGCGCGGCGGCTTCCTCTGCCTCGGCCTGCGCGAGAGCATCGATGCCGCCGCCGCGTCGACCGACTTCGCGCCGGTCGACGCGGCCCGGCGCATCTACCGGCGGACCGGCGGCGAGTGGAGGCGGCCATGACGGCGCCGCAGGCTGTCGTGGTCGGCTGTTCGGCCGGCGGGCTGGATGCCCTGAAGATCCTGCTCGGCGGCCTCGACCCGGCACTGCCGCAGGCGGTGCTGGTCTGCTGCCACAGCGGATCGGACAGCGTCGAGCTGTTGTGCGAACTGCTCGGGCGCGCCTGCCCGCTGCCGGTGTTCGAGGCGCTCGAGCGGCAGCCGGTGCGCGGCGGCGCCGTGCAACTGGCACCGTCCGGCTACCATCTGCTGGTCGAGGCCGACCGCCATTTCGCGCTGTCGGTCGACCCGCGCGTGTGCCACGCCCGCCCGTCGATCGACGTGCTGTTCACGTCGGCCGCAGAAGTCTGGCGCGATGCGCTGGTCGGCGTGGTGCTCACCGGCGCCAACGCCGACGGCGCCGACGGCCTGCGCCAGTTGCGCCGGCTCGGCGGCTGCGCGGTGGTGCAGTCGCCGTCCGATGCCGAGGCGCCGGCCATGCCGCAGGCCGCGCTTGACCGGGCCGGCGCCGACCACTGCGTGACGCTCGAAGCGATCGCGCCCCTGCTCAACCGCCTGTGCCTGCCATGAACGAAGCGCTCCCGAAAATCCTGATCGTCGACGACACCCGCGCCAACCTCGTCGCGATGCGCCGCCTGCTGGTGGACGCCGGCGCCGAACTCGTCGAGGCCGCCAGCGGCAACGAGGCGCTGGCGCTGTGCCTGGACCACCAGTTCGCGCTGATCCTGCTCGACGTGAACATGCCGGACATGGACGGCTTCGAGGTCGCCACCCTGCTGGGCGAGGCCGAGCAATTGCGCGACACCCCGATCATCTTCGTCACCGCCGCCTACGCGGACGACCTCAACCGGCTCAAGGGCTACCGTTCCGGCGCGGTCGACTACATCGCCAAGCCGGTCAACGACACCATTTTGCAGTCGAAGGTGCGCGTGTTCCTCGACCTCTACAACGCGCGCATGCAACTGCAGCAGGCGCTCGGCGAACTGTCCCGGCGCAACCGCCAGTTGCAGGAGGAGATCGCCGAACGCGAGCGCATCGAGGCGCAGGTGCGCCACCAGGCCACCCACGACATGCTCACCGGCCTGCCCAACCGCGCGCTGTTCCACGACCGCCTGCACGGCGCGATGCAGCGCGCGCCGCGCCGCGACAACGGCTTCGCGCTGGCCCTGCTCGACATCGACGGCTTCAAGGCGGTCAACGACAACTACGGCCATCCCGCCGGCGACGCGCTGCTGCAGTCGATCGCCGCCCGGCTGCGCAGCCACGTGCGCGCCAACGACACGGTCGCCCGCCTGGGCGGCGACGAGTTCGCGCTGATCCTGGAAGACATCGTGGAAGTGCCGGCGCTGCTGGAACGCTGCCAGCACCTGTGCGACATGCTCGCGCTGCCCTACCCGCTGGACAGCCGCCAGGGCGATTTCGTGGCGCGGATCAGCGCCAGCATCGGCATCGCGCTGTGGAGCGGCGACGCGCAGAGCGACGAGCAGTTGATCCAGGCCGCCGACCGCGCGCTGTACCAGGCCAAGAACGCCGGCAAGAACCGCTGCGTGCTGACCATCGACGCGCCCGACACGCCTACCTGAAGGTCCGGACACCGGCCGATGCGGCCCGCGACGCTGCCGGCGGAAACTTGTCGCATCCGTCGCTGCCAGCCCCTGCCGCCCCGCTTCAGGTCCGCAGCAGCGGTGCGGCGAACAGCAACGCACCGATAACGAACAGCACGGTCAGGACGTGGACAAGAACCTTGTTGTAGCGCAGGAACACGAACTGCTCGACGGTGCGGCCGACCCAGAACAGCGACATGCCGGCCAGCAGCGCGTGGCCGAGCCGCGTGCCCAGCAGCTCGCCGGACAGGCAGAAGCACAGCGCCGCCATGCCGAGGAACACGTAGATCAGGCGAAGATTGAGGATCTGCGCCACCGCGCGGGTCGCCACGCTGGTCGAGGCCAGCGCCCGCGGCCAATCGAACAGCTTCCAGAACGCCATGTGGAAAACGGCGAAACCCAGGCTGTGCACGCCGCCCAGCAGGACCAGGGTCTCGCCGTCCATGGCCGGCCCTATGCCGCGTCGGCGAGCTTGCCCTTGCCGTCGCGGGCGCTCGCCGCGCCCAGTTCGGACGGGTCGAAATCGTCCACCGAGATGAACTCGAACACGCCCTTGCGCACGCGCTCGAGCAGGTCGAACTCGGCCTGGCTGATCACCCCCGCCTGCACGGCCTCGCCGAGTTGGCCGAGGTAGTCGTGCGCCTTGAACTGGCCGGCCTTCTGCGCCTTGCCGAACTTGCGCTCGACCGGCTCGGCGGCGATCACGTCAGGCAGCAGCGCGTTCATGCGGCCCACCGTGTTGTTCGCCGACGGGGTCAGGTAGACCCATTCGGTGAGGCGCGCGCGCGCCTCGTTCGGCGCGGTGAGCAGCGCGGCGACGCGGCGGCCCAGGCGGTCCGACGGCGGCACCTCGCGACGGCCGAATGGGAACACCAGCGCGCGCAGCAGCCACGCCACCGGGCGCACCGGGAAGTTGCGGATCGCGCCGTCCAGCGCGTTCTGGGTCAGCCACATGCACTCGTGGAAGCCCCAGGCGAGGAACGGGCGGTCCGCCTCGGGGCGGCCGGTGTCCTCGTAGCGCTTGAGCATGCTGCTGGCGATGTACAGGTAGCTGAGCACGTCGCCGAGGCGCGCGGACAGCTTCTCCTTGAACTTCAGCTTGCCGCCGAGCACGCCCATGAACACGTCGGCGCACAGCGCCAGCGCGGCGGAGTAGCGGTTGAGCTTGCGGTAGTAGCGGCGCGTGTAGGCGTCGCCCGCGCTGTCGCCGAGGCGCGAGCCGGACACGCCCATGGCGAAGCTGCGCACCGCGTTGGAGAAGCCGAAGCCGATGTGGCCGAACAACGCGCGGTCGAAGCTCTTCAGCCGCTCGCCGTAGTCGGCGATGGACAGCGCCTGCATTTCCTTCAGCACGTAGGGATGGCAGCGGATCGCGCCCTGGCCGAAGATCATCAGGCTGCGCGTCATGATGTTGGCGCCTTCCACCGTGATCGCGATCGGCACGCTAGACCAGCCGCGCCCGGCGTAGTTCTTCGGGCCGAGCTGCACCGCCTTGCCGCCGTGCACGTCCATGGTGTCGCTGGCGACCTGGCGCGCCCATTCGGTGGCGTGGTACTTGGCGATGGCCGACGGCACCGACGGCTTCTCGCCGCGGTCCACCGCGGCCGCGGTGGCGCGCGACAGCGCGGCGGTGGCGTAGGTGAGCCCGCCGATGCGTGCCAGCGCCTCCTCGACGCCCTCGAAGCGGGCGATCGCCAGGCCGAACTGCTTGCGCATGCGCGCGTACGCGCCGGTCGCCGCGGCCGAGCCGCGCATCGCGCCGGTGGCGTTGGAAGGCAGCGAGATCGCGCGGCCCACCGACAGGCACTCCACCAGCATGCGCCAGCCGTGGCCGGCCATCTGCGGCCCGCCGATCAGCGTGGACAGCGGCGCGAACACGTCCTTGCCGTGGATCGGGCCGTTCTGGAACGGGATGTTGAGCGGGAAATGGCGGCGCCCGATCTCCAGCCCCGGCGTGGAGCGCGGCAGCAGGGCCAGGGTGATGCCCAGGTCGTCCTTGTCGCCCAGCAGGTGCTCCGGGTCGTACATGCGGAAGGCCAGGCCGACCACGGTGGCGATCGGCGCCAGGGTGATGTAGCGCTTGTCGAAGGTGAGCCGGATGCCCAGCGTCTCCACGCCGTCCACCACCTGCTTGCAGACGATGCCGTAGTCCGGGATCGAAGTGGCGTCGGAACCGGCGTACGGGCCGGTGAGCGCGAAGCAGGGGATCTCCTCGCCCACCGCCAGGCGCGGCAGGTAGTGGTTCTTCTGCTCGTCGCTGCCGTAGTGCAGCAGCAGCTCGGCCGGGCCGAGCGAATTGGGCACGGCGACGGTGGAGGACAGGGTGGCCGACACCGTGGACAGCTTCTGCAGCACCGCCGAATGCGCCAGCGCGGAGAACTGCAGGCCGCCGTACTGCTTCGGGATGATCATGCCGAAGAACCTGTTCTTCTTGACGAACTCCCACACGGCCGGCGGCAGGTCGGCCAGCTCGTGGGTGATCTGCCAGTCGTCGATCATCGCGCAGAGCTCTTCCACCGGACCGTCGAGGAAGGCCTGCTCCTCCACGCTCAGCTCGGGCCTGGGCTGCTTCAGCAGTTCGTGCCAGTCCGGCTTGCCGGAGAACAGCTCGCCCTCGAAGCCGACCGTGCCGGCCTCCAGCGCGGTCTGCTCGGTGTCGGACAGCTTCGGCGTCACCTTGGCGAACAGTTTGAGCAGCGGCGCGCTGATCTGCCTGCGGCGGAAGTCCACCAGCAGCAGCGGCACCGCGACGGCCAGCTCGATCACCAGCAGGATCGCCATCGTCACCGGCGCATGCGCGAGCAGGCCCACCACCAGGGTGGCCGCCACCGTCGCGATCGCCCAGGTACGCAGGCTGGTGCGGTGGTAGGCACAGGCGCCGCTCGCGATCAGCGCGGCCAGCAGGGTCAGCAGTACGGACATCTCGACACCTCGTTGCGGTTACACGACACCGGCGTCCTGCGGGACGCCGGCATGGTTGGAGCGGGCCAGTCCTGGCGATCCCAGGCCCAGCGACCCGACGAACGCTGCGATCTCGCGCGTGAACGCGTCGTTCGCATCGCCCGCCAGCATGTGCGTGGCGCCCGCGACCTCGACGTGGCGCGCATGCGGCACCAGCGCCAGGAACTCATTGACCGTGGCCTGCGAGACCACGTCGCTGCGCTCGCCGGAAAGCAGCAGCACCGGCACGTCCACCTTGGCGGCGGCGGCGAGCAGGCGCGGCTGGTAGCGCTCGCTCTCGCTCACCACGCCGCCGAGCAGGGCCGGGTCCCAGTGCCAGCGCAGGCGGCCGTCGGCGCCTTCGCGCAGCAACGGGCGCAGTTGCTCCTCGCGCTTGCGCTCGCGCCGCTGCGGGAGGTAGGCGGCGATCCGCTCGGCGGCCTCGGCATAGTCGGCGAAACCGTCCGGATGCGCCTGCATGAAGGCGAGGATGCGCTCCACCCCGGCCGTCTCCCAGCGCGGCGTGATGTCGACCAGCACCATCGCGCGGAACGGCGCCGGCCGCGTCTCGCCCGCCACCGCCAGGCCGAGCAGGCCGCCCATCGAGGCACCCACCAGGATCGGCGGCTCGGGCTGGGCCTGGGCCAGTTGCAGCAGGTCGCCGGCGAACTGTTCGATGTGGTACCCGCCGCCGGGCACGCGCCCGCTCTCGCCATGGCCGCGGCTGTCGAAGCTCACGCAGCGGCAGCCGCGCGCCGCCATCGCCGCGGCGCAAGCGCTCCAGGCGCCGCGGGTCTGGCCGAAGCCGTGCGCGAACAGCAGCGTGGGCGAACCTTGCGGCCCGCGCAGTTCGACGGCCAGCGGCAGGCCGTCGGCCGCGGCATGGGCATACGTTTCCAGGGAGGCACTGGCGGATGTCGAGGATACCATACGCTTGAGTATGGATTGCGCCGTCCGCCTCCGTCAATACGACCTGCCCGGCTCTGCGCTCCTGTCCCGATCGAGCGGGGAACCGGCCGGCCGGGGCGGCTCGCATTGCAAAGCCGGGGACTGGGGCTACCATTGCCGAATGAACGCCAGCAGCAAACCGGAACGCACGCGCCTGTCCGCCGAGGATTGGGAAGACGCCGCCCTCGTCCTGATCGCCGAGCAAGGCGTGGGCGCCCTGGCCGTCGAGGCCCTGGCCCGCCGGCTGGGCGTGACCAAGGGCAGCTTCTACTGGCACTTCCGCACCCGCGAGGCGCTGCTGCAGGCCGCCCTGGAACGCTGGGAGCAGTACGGCGAGCGCGAGGTGATCAGCCAGATCGAATCGATCCCCGATCCGCGCGTGCGCCTGCCCGAGCTGTTCCGCCGGGTCGCCCACGAGCTGCAGCCGCACCGCGTCTACGCCGCGCTGCTGAAGGCGCTGGACCACCCGCAGGTGGTGCCGGTGATGGCGCGCGTATCGCAGCGGCGCACCGAGTTCCTCACCGTCGCGTTCCGCGAGGCCGGGCTGCCGCCGGCCGAGGCCGTCAACCGGGCCCGGCTCACCTATGCCGCCTACGTCGGCTTCCTGCAATTGAACTTCACCCTGGGCCTGCCGCGGATCAGCCACGAGGACTTCGACGCCTACGTGGAACACATGATCGCGACCCTGATCCCGGCCTGAGGCCCCCTGTCCGCGCGCTCCGCGAACCGCGGCGCGCGTGGAACCGCTCCCCTGCGCACACCTTGCAGCGGCGCCATCCGGCGCCGTTTTCTGCTGCATGCAGACTTGCAATACCAGTGCACGCAAATTACCGTTCCAGATACTTTTTTTCCTAAGACCTTACGAGGACACAATGACCAGCAAGCTGGAAGCGCTCGAGCGATGGGTGAACGAGGTAGCGGCACTGACACGCCCCGCGCAGGTCCACTGGTGCGACGGCTCCGAGGCCGAATACCGGCAGCTCGTGCAGCAGATGCTGGGTACCGGCGACCTGATCGAGCTTAACCAGCAGACCCATCCGGGCTGCTACCTGCATCGTTCCAGCCCTTCGGACGTGGCCCGGGTCGAGCACCTCACCTTCGTCTGCCACGGGAACCGCGACGACGCCGGCCCGAACAACCACTGGATGGACCCGGCCGAAGCGCACGCCAAGATGGACGCGCTGTTCGACGGCTGCATGGAAGGCCGCACCATGTACGTGATCCCGTACTGCATGGGCCCGATCGACTCGCCGCTGTCGCGCTGTGGCGTGGAGATCACCGACAGCCCCTACGTGGTCGCCAACATGAAGATCATGACCCGCATGGGCAAGGCCGCGCAGGAGCGCATCGAGCGCGAGGGCCTGCTCTCGGACGGCGTGTTCGTGAAGGGCCTGCACTCCACCGGCGAGCTGGACCCGGAGCGCCGCTTCATCATGCACTTCCCCGAGGAGCTGACGATCCAGTCCTACGGCTCCGGCTACGGCGGCAACGCCCTGCTCGGCAAGAAGTGCCATGCGCTGCGCATCGCCTCGCACCAGGCCCGCACCGAGGGCTGGCTGGCCGAGCACATGCTGATCGTGGGCATCGAGAACCCGCAGGGCGAAACGCACTACATCGCCGCCGCTTTCCCGTCCGCCTGCGGCAAGACCAACCTGGCCATGCTGATCCCGCCGGAAGGCTACCGCCGCGACGGCTGGAAGGTGTGGACGGTGGGCGACGACATCTGCTGGATGCGTCCCGGCGCCGACGGCCGCCTGTACGCGATCAACCCGGAAGCCGGCTTCTTCGGCGTGGCGCCGGGCACCAGCACGGCGACCAACTCGAACGCGCTCAAGAGCATCGCCCGCGACACCATCTTCACCAACGTCGCCGTCACCGCCGACAACCAGCCCTGGTGGGAAGGCCTGCCCGGCACGCCGGTCACCGACTGGCAGGGCCGGCCCTACGACCCGGCCAACGGCCCGGCCGCGCATCCCAACTCGCGCTTCACGGTGAGCGCCAGGCAGTGCCCCACCTGGTCGGAGAAGGCCGAGGACGCGCAGGGCGTGCCGATCAGCGCGATCGTGTTCGGCGGCCGCCGCCCCTCGCTGCTGCCGCTGGTGATGGAAGCGCGCGACTGGGCGCACGGCGTGCTGATGGGCGCCGCGATGGGCTCGGAAACCACCGCCGCGGCCACCGGCGCGGTCGGCGTGCTGCGCCGCGACCCGATGGCGATGAAGCCGTTCGCCGGCTACCACTACGGCGACTACTTCGCGCACTGGCTGTCGTTCGACAAACCGGGCTCGAAGCTGCCGAAGGTCTTCCACGTCAACTGGTTCCGCAAGGGCAAGGACGGCAAATTCCTGTGGCCGGGCTTCGGCGACAACCTGCGCGTGCTGGAGTGGATGATCGGCCGCGTCGAAGGCAAGGCCAGCGGCGTGCAGACGCCGATCGGTACCCTGCCCGCGGCCGGCGAGCTGAAGCTGGACGGCCTCGACCTGCCGCCGGGCGCGCTGGACGAGCTGCTGGAAGTCGACACGGCCAACTGGCGTTCCGAGCTGGACGCCATCGGCGAGTACCTGGAAAGCTTCTCGCCGCGCCTGCCCGAGCGCCTGCGCCAGGAACAGCAGCGGGTCGCCGCCGCACTGGCCGCCACCGCCGAGCCGCGCGCCGCCACGGCCTGAACGCGGACGCAGCGCACGCGAAGCCGGTGGCCCGCCACCGGCTTCGCCGTTTCAAACCTTTCCGGTTGCCAAGGCATCCAAGCTGGCAAGATGATCAGCGCCTGCCTAGCCACCGGAAACGCCATGTCGCCAGCGCCCGACGCGCTGCCCACGGATACCGACGACGTCCGTGCCGCCGCCGGCGGCGACCGGCATGCCTTCCAGCGGCTCTACCGGCTGCACGTCGACCGTATCTACGGGGCGCTCTACCGCCTGGCCGGCTACGACCACGCGCGCGCCGAGGACCTCACCCAGGACGCCTTCGTGCGCGCCTGGCAGAAGCTCGGCGAATTCCGCCACGAGAGCGCGTTCGGCACCTGGCTGTATCGCCTCGCGGTGAACGTGGCGCTGATGGACATCCGCGCCCGCAACGCCCACCCGGTCGGCTTCGTGGACGAGGACAGCCTGCCGGAACAGGGCGAAGTCCCCTTCTGCGCGGCCGAGCGCGAGGAGCTGGAACGCGCCATCGCCCGGCTGCCGCCGCGGGCGCGCGCGGTGCTGGTGCTGCACGACGTCGAAGGCTGGCGGCACGAGGAAATCGCCGCCGAGCTGGACATGGCAACGGGTACGTCGAAGGCGCAGCTGCATCGCGCCCGCGGCCTGCTGCGCAAGATTCTTGGAGAACGCTCATGAACGAATTCGAGTGGCGCCGCCAGCTGCGCGACCTGCATGCCCCCGTCGCGCCCCGCCGCGACCTGTGGCCGCAGATCGAAGCCGCGCTGGATGCCGAACCGGCGCCCGCCGCCGCGCCCATCGCCCGCCGCCCCGCCTCCAACCGGTCGCCGTGGCTGCTCGCCGCCGGCTTCGCGGGACTGACCCTGCTCGCGCTGGGACTCTCGCTGCAGCAGACCCGCCATGCGCCTTCCGCCCCGGTCGCCAACACCGCTCCGGCGGGCGTGCCGCCGTGGAAGCCGGAAGACCCGCGCCTGGCCGGCGCCGCCATCGAACTGGACGCCGCCCGCATGGAGCTGCAGCAGGCCCTTCAGCAGGCGCCCCACTCCGGCGCGCTGCAGCGCCTTCTCAACCGCAACGAACAGCAGCAATCCTATCTGCGCCGTCTCGACCAGGCCGGCTGAACACCCGAGGAAACACGATGAAAACCGCCCGCTATCTCCCGCTGCTGCTCAGCCTGTGCATCGGCCAGGCGCTGGCCGACACGCCGATCAACCTGCGCCACGACGCGACGCCCAACGCGCACGTCAGCGTGAGCAACATCAAGGGATCGGTCACGATCACCGCATGGGACCGCAACGAGGTCCAGGTCACCGGCCGGCTCGGCGACGGCGCCAAGCCGCTGGAGATCGTCGGCGACAAGGGCGACCTGTCGATCAAGGTGGAGGCGCAGGGCAGGTCCGGCTGGCTCAACTGGGGCAGCGACAACGCGATGGGCGCCAGCGCGCTGGAACTGCGCGTGCCCAAGGCCGCCTCGCTCGACGTCGACGTGGTCAGCGCGACCCTCGGCATCGACGGCACCGACGGCGGCACCATCGAGGTGAACTCGGTCAGCGGCCGCGCCCGCATCAACGCGCGCACGCCCTCGCTCGACGTCGAAAGCGTCAGCGGCAGCGTCGAGCTTGCCGGCCACGCGGAACGCGCCAACCTGCAGACCGTCAGCGGCGACATCCTGGCGCCCGTCCTGGGCCGCGAAGCGGAGCTGCAGACGGTGTCGGGGCGGATCCAGGCCACCGGCGGCCCCTGGCGCAAACTGAGCATCAGCTCTGTCTCCGGCAACGTCCAGCTCAACGGCGGCCTCGCCCCCGAGGGCAGCATCACCATCGACAACATGAGCGGCGACGTGCAGTTGCAGTTGCCGTCCGCGACTTCCGCGGCCATCCACGCCAGCACGTTCAGCGGCGACCTGCGCAGCGATTTCGGCTCGCCGAGCAAGAACGAGCACGGCCCGGGCAGCGAGCTGGACGTCCAGGCCGGCGACGGCCGCGGCAAGATCCACATCGAGACCTTCAGCGGCAACCTGCGGCTGCGCAAGCAGGATTGAGCGGCCCTGCCGGCAAGGGGCAACGCCGGCCCGGAAAGCAAGACGCCATCGCATAGCGACGGCGTCTTCGTTTTCATCCGGGCGAACGGCGAACCGCCGTCAGAACCTGTTCAAAGCCTCCCAGGTGCCCTCCATGAAGCGTCATCCCAGCGGCTTTCAACGGCCGCAGGGCCGGTCAAGCAGGAGGCGCTTTTCAAAGCCGTAGGGCTGGTCATCCAGTGCCTCTAGGCTTTGGGGGAAAGGGAAAGCCGCTGGATTCCTGCTTTCGCAGGAATGACGAGCGGGGAACGTGAGGGAGATTCCAGTCTCCCAGGTATCCCCCTACGAAGCGTCATCCCAGCGAAAGCTGGGATCCAGTGCCTCCAAGGGTTCTGGGGGGAAAGTCGCTGGATGACCAGCCCCACGGCTTTGAAAAGCGCCCCCGCTTGACCAACCGTGCGTCCGTTGAAGGCCGCAGGGATGACGAGGGAAGCGTGAAGGGGATTCCAATCCGGCAGGGAGACTCTGAACAGGCTCTCAGAGATCCTGGTGGTACTGCACGTAGGGCGTGCGCGACTGGTCCGGCTCCGGGCCGGCCGGCGTATTCACCGCACCGCTGCCGGAAGACCACACGTTCTGCGCACCGATGCTCAGCTCGCCCTGCCACGGCAGCCGCCAGGTGACGCCCAGGTCGATGCTGGTCCAGCGCTTGTCCGCGTTGAGGCCGCCCGGGATGGTCGGCTGCATGGTGCGGCCGACGATCGAGCCGCTGAGCGGGCCATGGTCGACGCCGAAGCTCAGCGCCTTCTGGTCCAGTGTGTTGATGCCGAGCACGTTGCCGGGCAGCAGGTGGATCCGGCCCACGCTGGCGCCCAGGTCGATCCCGCTCTTGCTGTCCAGCGCCAGCCTGCCGCGCGCATTGAGATGGGCGCTGCTGTCGAAGTCGTACAGGCCGTTGACGCCTGGCGCCGCGCCGGGGAGCACGCGCGGCAGCGTGCTGTTGTTCGGCGTGCTGGCCGCGCCCACGCTGAGGCCCAGGCTGTAGCGGCCGCTGTTGTAGGTGGCGCCCACCTCGCTGCCGACGACGCGCGGCGAGCGGTTGATCCACGAACGCTGGCTCACGTCGGCATGCAATTGCAGGTGCGGATCCAGCCCGTAGTTCAGGCCGGTGGAGACCACGCTGCTCGCATCGACCACGTGGAACGACAGCGGGGCGTCCTTGCGCTGCGCGGACGCCGGCGTCTGTTCGTCGGCCCGGAGCGCCAGCCACTGCCCGTCGGCGCCGCGCCACAGCGGCACCACCACGCCCGGGCTGACCTCGGTCACCTGGTCCGGCGCCTGGTTCAGCAGGCGTTGCGCCATGGCATGCGTGTCACCGCCCAGCGACTGCCCTGCCGCGGCGAGCGGCATAAGCATGGTCAGCAATGAAAGCAGGCGGCGCATGGTGAACAGTCGTCCCCGGTGAGAACACAGGCTCGGGCTCCCCCCTCAGGGAGCATGCGGGCCCTAGCATACCTCGTTTTACTTTTATCTAACACCCCGAACTGGCCCGAAAAGGCGGCTCAGGCCACAGATCCCGCCTGTTCAGACCCCGGTCGATGTCCCAGGTTCCACCCCGGCAGGCGGCAACCATGCGACATTGCCGCGAGCTATAGTCGGCCCCGCCACTCTGCCTGCCGGACGGACAGACCTCGATGAGCTTCGTCTCACCCACGCGCGTTCCACCGCCCGCCCAGGCGACGGAGGATCTTGCGCAGTTGCACGGGGCGATCGAGCAGTTGTTCAGCGCTCCGGACGCGGCCAGCGTGATGGAGGGCTGCGAATCCATCCTGGCCCTCTGCGGGATCGAGGGCCGGCTGGCCTGGGGGACGCCCGCAGGCGCCGATTCCGGGACTCCGCCCACCGGGCGGGTCGAGCTGGCCGAGGACCCGCAGGGCCTGCGCGCCCTGGTGCTGGAACACGCCCATGCGCCGCTGAGCGCGACGCAGCAGGCGCTGCTGGGCTGGCTGGGCCGGATGGCGACGGTGCGGCTGCGCCAGCAGGCCGAGACGACCCGGCTGTACGAGGCGATCTCCCGGCTCGCCCTCGCCGAACGCCTGCAACGCGCGCTCTATGCGATCGCAGAGCAGGCCGGCACCGGGCACAACATGACCGAGATGATGCGCTCGCTGCACGCCATCGTCGGCAGCCTGATGTACGCGGAAAACTTCTACATCGTGCTGTACGACCCGGCCACCGGCAGCGTGCGCTTTCCCTACTACGTCGACACCGTCGACCAGGACCCGCCGCCGCCCGACCGCAGCATTCCGCTGGAGGAGCTCCGCCACAGCCTGACCTGGAACCTGCTGCTGTGGGAAGGCAAGCCGCTGATGGGCTCGATCGACGAGCTGGCCGCGCTGCTGCACGAGCGCTTCGTCCCGCTCGGCCCGCACTGCGAGCACTGGCTCGGCGTGCCGCTGGTGCGCGAAGGCCGCGTGGTCGGCGGCATCGTGATGCAGAGCTACCGGCCGGACACCCACTACACCCAGCACGACCGCGAGCTGCTCGGCTACGTGGCCCAGCACGTGCAGGCCGCGCTGGAACGGCGCGAGGCCCACGCCGAGCTGGAGCGGCGCGTCGCCGACCGCACCGCGGCGCTGCGCGAGGCCAACCGGGTGCTGCGCCAGCAGGTGCTGCAGCGCCAGCGCGGCGAACGGCTGCAGGCCGCGCTGTTCCGCATCGCCGAGCTGGCCAACGCCAGCGACGGCCTGGACAACTTCTACGCCGCCGTGCACCGGGTGATCGGCGGCCTGCTGTATGCGCGCAATTTCTACATCGCGCTGGTCGACGAGGAGAGCGGGCAACTGCGCTTCCCCTATTCGGTGGACGAGATCGACAACGTGCGCCCGCCCCGCTCGCACGGCCGCGGCGCCACCGAATACGTGCTGCGCAGCGGCAAGCCGCTGCTGGCCGACCCGCGCGAGATGGGCCGGCTCGTCGCCCTGGGCGAGATCAGCCAGACCGGCGCCCGCTCGGTGTGCTGGCTGGGCGTGCCGCTGGTGTGGGGCGAACAGGTGATGGGCGTGCTGGTGGTGCAGAGCTACAACCCCGAGCACACCTACAACGAGCGCGACCAGGAGCTGCTCACCTTCGTCAGCTACCACATCGCCAACGCGCTGCAGCGCAAGCACTCGGCCGAATCGCTGAAGCAGGCCTACGCCGGGCTGGAGCGCCGGGTCACCGAACGCACCCGCGCGCTGGCGCTGGCCAACCGCGACCTGCGCGAGCAGATCGCCGAGCGCGAGCGGGTCGAGCGCAGGCTCAAGTACGAGACGCTGCACGACTCGCTCACCGGCCTGCCGAACCGCACCCTGCTGCTGCAGCGGCTGGAACAGTCGCTGCAGCGCTACCACGCCAATCCGCAGGAACTGTTCGCGGTGCTGTTCATCGACCTGGACCGCTTCAAGGTGATCAACGATTCGGTCGGCCACCTGATCGGCGACGATCTGCTGTTCCAGGTCGGCGGCCGCATCCGCGCCTGCCTGAAGACCCGCGACGTGGTGGCGCGGCTGGGCGGCGACGAGTTCGCGGTGATGCTCGACGGCATCACCGACGGGCACAAGGCGGTGCAGATCGCCGAGCGCATCATCGGCGAGCTGCAGGCGCCGTTCCGGCTCGGCGCCAAGGAAATCTTCACCTCCGCCTCGATCGGCATCGCCCTGGCCGGCCCGCACTACCAGAAGCCCGAGGAGTTGTTGCGCGACGCCGACGCGGCGATGTACTGCGCCAAGGACGCCGGCCGGCACCGCGCCGCGCTGTTCGACGACCGCCTGCGCCGCGAGGCGCTGTCGCTGCTGGAGATGGAGGGCGACCTGCGGCGCGCGCTGAGCCGCAACGAGTTCGTGCCGTTCTACCAGCCGATCGTGGCGCTCGCCGACGGCCGCATCGTCGGCTACGAAGCCCTGCTGCGCTGGCACCACCCGGAGCGCGGCCTGCTGCTGCCCGGCGACTTCCTGGTGGTGGCCGAGGAAAGCGGCTGCGCCGAAAGCATCGACTGGCAGATCTTCGAGCAGGTCTTCGCCCAGGCCACGCAACTGGCCGGCGACGACGGCTTCATCAGCATCAACGTGTCCGGCCGCCATTTCCGCTCGCCGGACCTGGACACCCGCCTGCTCGCCCTGCTGGAGCAGCACCGCGTGCCGCCGCCGTGCATCCGCATCGAGGTGACCGAGCGCGCGCTGCTGGAGAACCCGGCACAGGTCAAGCGCATGTTGGGCAACCTGCGCGGCCACGGCGTCGGCATCGCGCTCGACGACTTCGGCACCGGCTACTCCTCGCTGAGCTACCTGCACCAGTACCCGTTCGAGACGCTGAAGATCGACCGCTCCTTCATCACCGAGCTGCCGGACGAGGGCGAGAACCAGGGCCTGGCCGTCATCCGCGCGATCCAGGTGCTGGCCGACTCGCTGCAGATGCGGGTGATCGCCGAGGGCATCGAGCTGGAGACCCAGCGCCAGGCGCTGCTGCGGGTCGGCTGCCGCTACGGCCAGGGTTTCCTGTTCGCGGTGCCGAAGGCCGCCAGCGCCTGGCTGCCGGCGGGCGCGTCGGCCAGGCCCGCGACCGTCCCGCTCTAGCCGCCCGGCGCGCGCCTACTGCGCCGTGGTCGGGGCGCCGGTCACGCCGCTCGCGCTGAGCAGGTGCTCCGCGTCGATGCGGTCGAAAGTGTAGCGCTGTGCGCAGAACTCGCAGATCACCTCGGCCTCGCCGCCGCGCGCATGCAGCGCCGCCTCGACCTCCTCGCGGCCCAGCGAGCGCAGCATCGACTCCACCCGCTCGCGCGAGCAACTGCAGCCGAACGCCAGTGGGCGCGGCTCGAACAGGCGCACGGTTTCCTCGTGGTACAGCCGGTACAGCAACTGTTCCGGCGCGGTGGACAGCAGCTCGGCCGCGCCCATGGTCGCGGTCAGGTGCAGCACCCGGTCCCAGCCGTCCGCGTCGCCGGCCGCGGCATGGCCGCCCTGGTCGGGCAGCTTCTGCAGCATCAGGCCGACCGCCTGCTCGCCGTCGGCCGCCAGCAGGATGCGCGCCGGAAGCTGCTCGGACTGGGTGAAGTAGTTTTCCAGCGCTGCCGGAAGATCCGCGTGCCGGAGATCGACCAGCCCCTGGTAGCGCTGGCCCCGCTCGGCGTGGCCGATGGTGATCGCCATCACCGCGTCCGGCAGCGCGGACAGTTCCAGCGAGGCCGGCAGCGGCTCGGTCCAGCGCGCCAGCCCGCGCAGGCGGCCCTGCTCCGTGCATTCGGCGAACAGCAGGCGCAGCGGCCCGCTGCTCTTGAGTTCGAGCGACAGGGCGCCGTCGAGCTTGATGTTGCCGGTCAACAGGGCGCTGGCCGCCAGCGACTGGCCGAGCAGCGCGCGCAACGGCGCCGGATAGTCGGCCCGCCCGGCCACTTCGCGCCAGGCCGGGCCCAGCCGTACCAGTACGCCGCGCACGCCGGCGCGTTCGAGCAGGAACCGGTGCAGCACATCTTCGACGAGTACGGTTTCCACGAAATGCCAACCTCTCTGGACAGGCCCCACAGATGGGGGCGGCTCCCCGGCAGGGCAATACGCCCGGCCCGTGCCCTTTATACTTCGGCGATCCCGATCCGGCGGCAACCATGTCCCCTACGCGCCCACGCCCGCTCGCCCGCCTGCTGCGGCCCCTGGCGATCCTCGCGGTCGCCTGGCTGGCGCTGAGCTGGTGGGTGGTGCTGGTGCTGCGCTTCGTGCCGCCGTGGACCTCGGCGGTGATGATGGAGCGGCGCCTCGGCGCCCTGGTGCACGGCGAGCGCGATTTCCAGCTGCGCCACCACTGGGTGCCGTGGGACGAGATGGCACCCTCGGTGCCGCTGGCGATGGTCGCCGGCGAGGACCAGAAATTCCCGTTCCACCACGGCTTCGACTTCGATTCCATCCAGGACGCGATGGACGACGCCGACGACGGCAAGCGCCTGCGCGGCGCCAGCACGATCAGCCAGCAGACCGCGAAGAACCTGTTCCTGTGGAACGGCCGCAGCTTCGTGCGCAAAGGGCTGGAAGCCTACTTCACCGTGCTGATCGAGCTGACCTGGCCGAAGCAGCGCATCCTGGAGGTCTACGCGAACATCGCCGAGCTGGGCGACGGCGTTTATGGCGTGGGCGCGGCCAGCGAAGCATATTTCCATACCGTGCCGGCACGCCTCGGCCCGGCCCAGGCAGCGCGCCTGGCCGCCGTGCTGCCCAGCCCGCGGCGCCTGCACGCCGACCGCCCGAGCGCCTACGTGCAGCGCCGCACGGACTGGATCCAGCGGCAGATGGGCCAGCTCGGCGGCCCGGGCTACCTGCAAGGCCGCGCGCCCGCGCGCACGGGCCGCCGCTGAGGGGCGCTCGCCGCGGCGCGGGCGGTCCGCTAGCATGCGTGGACTCCCTTCCCGGCACGGCCATGGCACAGCTTACCGTCGTCATTCCCGCCTACAACGAAGCCGTGGTGCTGGATGCCTTCCACCGGCGGCTCGCCGCCGTGCTGGACGGCCTGCCGCTGGAGTGCGCTGTGCTGTACGTGGACGACGGCAGCGGCGACGACAGTTGGGCGGTCATCGAGGCGCTGCGCGCGCGCGACCCGCGCGTCGGCGCGCTGCGCCTGTCGCGCAACTTCGGCAAGGAGGCGGCGATGACCGCCGGGCTCGACCACGTGCAGGCCGGCGCCGCGGTGCTGATCGACGCCGACCTGCAGGACCCGCCCGAGCTGATTCCCGAGCTGGTCGCCCAATGGCAGGCCGGGTACGACGTGGTCTACGCCACCCGCAGCGAGCGCGCCGGCGAGAGCCGCTTCAAGCGGTTCACCGCGGCGGCGTTCTACCGCGGCATGGAAAGGCTGTCGGACACGGCGATCCCGCGCGACACCGGCGACTTCCGCCTGCTCTCGCGCCGCGCGCTCGACGCGCTTTCCCAACTGCGCGAGCGCCAGCGCTTCATGAAGGGGCTGTTCGCCTGGATCGGCTACCGCCAGGCCGCCGTGTGCTACCAGCGCGAACCGCGGCAGGCCGGCCGCAGCAAGTGGAACTACTGGCGTCTGACCCAACTGGCGATCGAGGGCATCACCTCGTTCTCCACCGCGCCGCTGCGGCTGGCGACCTGGACCGGGCTCGCCTCGGCGATGCTGGCCTTCGGCTACGGCCTGTGGGTACTGGTCAAGGCGCTGCTGTACGGCGACCCCGTGCGCGGCTATCCCACGCTGATCCTGGTGATCCTGTTCCTCGGCGGCGTGCAGTTGCTGGCGCTCGGCGTGATCGGCGAATACCTCGGCCGCAACTACGCCGAGAGCAAGCAGCGCCCGCTGTATTTCGTGGACGAGCAGAAGCCGCCGCGCGGCTCGCCCTGAGCCCTGCCGGCGCTTCACGCCACGGCTACACGGCGCCCGCGCGGCGGCGCTAGACTCGCTCCACGCGGCCAGTTCGCGGTCGCCACGGGAGGCCGACATGCGCCAGGTAAAGCATCTGCTGGAAAGCAAGGGCAGCGAGATCTACGCGATCGCACCGGAAGCGCCGGTGCTGGAAGCCATCAAGCACATGGCCGAACGCCGGGTCGGCGCGCTGCTGGTGATGCGCGGCGAACGGCTGGTCGGCATCGTTTCGGAGCGCGACTACGCGCGCAAGGTGATCCTGCAGGGCCGCGCCTCGGCGCAGACGGCCGTCGCCGAGATCATGAGCAGCCCGGCGCTGACCGTCTCGGCCGACACCGACGTCTTCGACTGCATGCGCCTGTGCACCGACAGCCGCGTGCGCCACCTGCCGGTGGTGGACGGCGAATCGGTGATCGGTGTGATCTCGATCGGCGATCTGGTCAAGGCGGTGATCGATTCGCAGGCCGAGCAGATCGAGCAGTTGCAGCGCTATATCACCAGCTAGGGCGGGATTCGGGATTCGGGATTCGGGATTCGGGATTCGGGATTCGGGATTCGGGAAAGCGTAAAACCGGATTCAGGCCGGGGGCGTCTCGCCGTTGCCGGCGCGCGCCTGTCCTTCGGGCACCAGGTCGGACGACCAGCCGGCGCGCCGGGATACGACCGCCGCCAGTGCGGCCACGCCGGCACCGAGCAGGGCCAGCCCGCTGACGCCCCAGCCCAGCGCGCGCAGTCCGCTCACCACGTTGGTGATCACCAGGTCGCCGAAGCGCCAGACCGCCGTTTCGATGAAGTTCTTTCCCTTGTAGCGCGTCTCGCGCGGCACCCGGGTGTACAGCGCGTCCACCGCGGGCTTGGTCATGCCGAAGGCGAAACCGCGCGTGATGACCAGCATCACCGCCAGCAGCGGCGGCATGCCGAGGCCGAAGAACGTGACACTGCCGCCGCCCAGCAGCGCCACCCCGAGCAGCAGGGCCAGGTTGACCAGCGACGGCAGCACCAGCCCCCAGCCGGCGCCGTGGCGCACCAGCAGCCACGGCGTCACGCTGAGCTGCAATACCGCGCCGAGCAGGTTGGTGGCGAGGTCGAGGTCGTTGTAGAACGACGTGCGCGCCACGGTATCGGCGAAATTCGCCTTGGCGTAGTCGGCCACCAGCGCGTAGGCCAGCGTGCCGATGCCGTCGCCGAACAGCATCAGCAAGGCCATGTAGCGCAGGAAGGGACGCGACCACAGCTCCTTGACGCCGGCCCACAGCGAACCGCCGATCGCCTCGTCGCCGCGGTTGCCCGGGCCGCGCTCGTTCCGGTCGGACAGGCGCAGCAGCAAGGCCAGCGACAGGCTCAGCGCCAGCGCCGACACCAGCAACAGCGGCGCCACCCCGATCACCTGCACCAGCAGCTTGGTCACCAGCGGGCCGAAGATCGCGCCGGCCATGCCGCCCAGCGCGATCAGCGAAAACACCCGGCGCGCCTGGCCGCTGGAAAAGATGTCCGCCATGAAGCTCCAGAACAGCGACACCACGAACAGGTTGAACACGCTGACCCAGACGAAGAACACCACGCCCAGCTCGCGCGCGCCGATGCGGTCCTGCGCCACGAACGCGGGCACGAAGGCGAGCAGGCACAGGATGAAGAAGCTGTAGCTCCAGCCCAGCAGCTTGCGGCGCCGGAAATGCGCCACCAGCATGCCGAACACCGGCATGAGCAGCAGCATCACCACGAACACCACGCCGTAGAACAGCGGCAGCGACTGCGAACCGAGGGCGCCGATCAACTGGTCGCGCACCGGGCGGATGATGTAGTACGCGACCATCATGAAGAAGAAGGCCAGCGCGGACAGGGCCGGGGCGGCGCCTTCGACGGTTAAGGCATAGCGACGCGTGCTCACGGGGGCATCCGGCATGGGGCGCGGCAAGCCTAGCATGCGCAGCCGGCGTCCCGGCTACCGTGGCGGCCGGCATGGCGATCGCCAGGAAAACCTCCCTTCCAGTGAACGCATGCCGCCCGGCCGTGTCCCAGTCCTGTCGCCCGACACCGGCCGCGCCTCGTTGTCGCGTACTGCAAAGTGCAAGACAATCGGTCGGTCATGGATGACGCTCCCGCGCCGCCGGCGCTCCACCACCGTGGCGTGCCGCCACGCCGGAACCGTTGAGAAGCATGCCGTTTCGCACACTCCCCTTGTTGATCGCAGGCCTGCTCGGCCTGGCCTGCCCGTCGCTGCCGGCGGCTCCCGCGGCCGCAGCCGCCCGCTCCGCCCAGGCCGGCGCACCGCGCGCGGAACTGCCCGCCGAGCGCGTCAAGGAAACGCTCGCCGCCTACCGGCAGTGGCTGGACCAGCTCGACCAGCACCACGCCGTGGCCGGCCTGGCGACCGCGGTGGTGATCGACGACAAGGTCGTGTTCGAGCACACCCTAGGCTACGCCAACGCCGCCACCAAGGAAACGGTGACGCCGGATACGGTGTTCCGCCTGGCCTCCCTGTCCAAGGCCTTCGCCACCGCACTCACCGGCGTGCTGGTGCACGACGGCAAGCTCAGTTGGGATACCCGCCTGGTCAACGTGCTGCCGTTCTTCAAGCTCAAGAGCGTGCCGGACACCGAGCAGGCCACCGTGGGCGACATCCTCGGCCAGCGGATCGGCCTGCCGCGCAACACCTACGACAACATGCTCGAGGACGACATTCCCTACGAGGAGCTGGTGCGCAAGCTGGACGAGGTCGACATGACCTGCGGCGTGGGCCAGTGCTACGGCTACCAGAACGTCGCCTTCAGCCTGATCGGCGACGTGGTCTACGCGATGACCGGCGACTTCTTCTACCGCCTGGTCGACAAGCGGCTCTTCTTTCCGCTCGGCATGAAGACCGCCAGCTACGGCCGCGACGCGCTGGAGTCCAGCAAGAGCTGGGCGCGGCCGCATCGCGCCTACGGCCACGGCTGGCTGCCGTTCGAGCCCAAGGAGAACTACTACCGCGTGGCCCCCGCGGCCGGCGTCAACGCCAGCGTGCGCGACATGGAGCAATGGCTGATCGCGCAGATGGGCGGCCGGCCGGACGTGCTGCCGCAATCCGTGCTCGACACCCTGCACAAGCCGGGCGTCGCCACGCCGGTCGAACTGCATTCCACGCTGTGGCGGCGGGCCCGCCTCACGGCGGCGCACTACGCGTTGGGCTGGCGCGTCTTCGAGTACGGCGGCGAGACGCTGGTGTACCACGCCGGTGCGGTCGAGGGTTACCGCACGATGATCGGCTTCTTCCCGAAATACCATGCCGGCGTGGTCACCCTGTGGAACTCCACCGGCCCGATGCCTTCGGGGTTGATGCCGATGGTCTTCGACAGCCTGCTCGGCCTGAACCATGTGGATTGGGCGAACGTGGAAAGCGCGCCGGCGGCCAAGCGCGCCGCACCGGCCAAGGCGAAGAAGGCCAAGCCCCGTCGCGCCACCAAGGCTTCGCGGCGGCGCCACTGAGCGTCGCCGCTGGTGCGGCAGACAAAAAAAGGCGGCGCATGCGCCGCCTTTTTTTCGCCTGGGCGCGCCGCCTCATTCCTTGAGCTTGAAGAGGATCCGCTTCTGTCCGCGGCTCGCCACCGGCGTGCCGTCGCGCATGGCCGGCTTGAACTTCCAGCGCTCCACCGCGTCGGTCGCCTCGCGCTCGAACACGTGGCGCGGCTGCGAGCCGGTCACCTTCACGTCGCTGACGTCGCCCTCGACGGTGATGGTGTACTCCACGTCCACCCAGCCTTCCTGGTTCGCGCGCTTCGCCTGGGTGGGATAGCGCGGCAGCACGTTCTTGATCAGGATGGCGGGGCTGGAGGCGCCCACGGCGGCCGTGTCCTGGGCCGGGTTGGCCGCGGCCGTGGCCTGCTGCTGCGCCTGCAGGCGCTGCTGTTCGGCGCGCGCCTGCTCGGCCTTCTGCTGCGCCGCCAGTTGCGCCTTCTGCTGCTCGGCCAGCTTGTCGGCCTCGACCTTGTCGTTCGCCGCCTTCTGCGCGGCCAACTGCGCCTGCTTCTGCTGGTCGAGGGCGAGCTGCTGCTCCTTGTCGAGCAGCTTGCGCTGGGCGTCGAGCTTCGAGCGCAGGATGGTCAGCGTGTAGTTGGCCGGGTCGGCCTTGGCCAGCAGGTCGATCTGGCGCTGGGCTTCGTTGAAATCGCGCTGGTTGATGGTCTGCTCGGCCGACGTCGCGGCAAACGGGAACGTCTCGCGCAGCGCGTCGGTAGCCACCGAATTGCCCGGCTGCTTCTCCAGCGCCTTCAGGTAGAACTCGTACGCGTTGTTGCCCGCCGGCGCCAGCAGGCGCTGTTCGTTCATCGCCTTGCGCGCCTCGGACAGGAGCTGGTTGAGGTCCATCGCCTCGACGTTCGCCGGCGGCGCGGCGGCGCGCCCGGCGGAGACCGGCGAGGAAGGATGCCCGCCGGCATCCTGCATCACCAGTTGCTGGTGCGGCTGGATGATCAGGAACCATGCCGCGATGGCGAGCAGGGCAAGCACGGCGAGCACGGCGACGGTGACGGGCCGGACGGCCCCGCGCGCCCGTGCGCGCGCATTACGACGGTTTCGGGTATCCATGGACTCTCACTGCGTGGCGTCAGATACCCGCGCTTTTTCCCCCTGTAGATCCAGGAGCGACGGTCCCCCTCAGGCCCGCCGCGGCGCGGATGTGCGAAAGGTAACCGTATTGGGGCACCACGGCAAATCGCGCATGGCTTCACGGCGACGCGGTGCGAATTGGTCTAGGTGGGTTCGCCGGGAAGGCGGGCCGGCCGGGAATCCCGACCCCGAAACGAAGCGTCCCGGCCGGGGCCGGGACGAATCGCTTTCGAAGTATCTCCCTGCGCTGGGCACCGCAGGGAGATGAAGTCGATACAACTATTATTGTTTGGCTTACTTCTTGGACTTGGACGTCTTGGTGGCCTTCACCACCTTGGCCGGCGCAGCCTTCTTGACGGCGGCCTTCTTCGGCGCTGCCTTCTTCGCAGCGACCTTCTTCACGGCAACTTTCTTGACGGCGGCCTTCTTGGCGGCAGCCGGCTTCTTGGCGGCAGCCTTCTTGGCGACCTTCTTCACGGCAGCCTTCTTGGCGGCCGGCTTCTTCGCTACCGGCTTCTTGGCGGCCGACTTCTTCGCGGCGACCTTCTTCACGGCAGCTTTCTTGACCGCCTTCTTGGCGGCCGGCTTCTTTGCAGCGGTTTTCTTGGCAGTGGCCATGGTTCGTCTCAGCTCCTCATCAGTTGGCAGTGGTTGCCCAGTAAAAGCGTGCAGGAACGCCTCCACCAGCAGGTCGCTGTTGGTGGCGTGCCGAAGATTGTTGACTTGACGACGGGTGCGCTCATCCGAAAGCGGACGCAGCACATGCAGCGGAATCGATACGGTGATCTTGCGCACCGCACCGGCCTTTTCGCCGTGCTCGATATAAGGCTTGATGAATTTCGACATTGCTATGGAACCCGTTCCCGTTATCTGGAGCGAAAGCTATTCCTGAAGATTTCGGCTGTCAATTGATTTTAACCATGAAATCAAGCCGGATCACCCGCCCGCTTCAGCCTCCAAACCCCCGTCCACCAAGGCCCGGAAGGCCATCCATTAAAATCATATATAGACATCCATACGTCCAATCATAATCGGCCGACAAAATCGCAAGTCGTGCCAAAAGCCGCATCCCACAAGGCTTTTGCGACACAACGGCGCAAAACCCGCGCGATTCGCTGCGATGCACATGCAGGCAAGGAGCGCAAGCCACGCCCCCTTCGCGGCGACTTCCGGCGGATGAACGGGGATCGACTGGAACGACGATTCGCGGCCAAAAAAATTTCACGCGGAGCGCCCCGCATGCCCCCTCCGCCGTCCTGGAAGAGAGGCCCGCGGAAGTCGTCCGCCCGACCGGGCCACCTCTTCGACGACGCAGTCGGGAGACGCCGGCCGCACTCGCGGAGAAACGCCGCGGCCATCCGTCGTCGGCGTTTGGACGTCCATTTATCGCGCTGCAAACGCGCCCGGCACCGCCGGGCCGCAATCCAAAAAAAGCACCGGCCGCTTGCGCGGCCGGTGCTTTTCGATGCGACGGGATTCCGGCGATCAGTGGTCGTCGTTCTCGATCCGTTCGGCATAGGCATCCGCGTCGAGCAGGTCGTTCAGCTCGTCGCGGTTGCTGGCACGGACGGCGAAGATCCAGCCGTCGCCGTAGGCGTCCTCGTTGATCGTCTCCGGCTTGTCGTTCAGCACCTCGTTGACCTCGACGACCTCGCCGGAAACCGGCGAATAGATGTCGGAAGCGGCCTTGACCGACTCGACCACGGCCGCGCCGTGGCCGGCCTGCACGCTGGCGCCGATTTCCGGCAGCTCGACGTACACCAGGTCGCCGAGCTGGCCCTGGGCATGGTCGGAGATACCCACGCGGACCAGGCCGTCGTCTTCGACGCGGGCCCACTCGTGGGACTTGAGAAATTTCAGATCGCCGGGAATCTCGCTCATGATCGGGTCCAGTCGTCGTTGGGTTCGGCCAAGGTAGGATCAGCCAAGGGTGGAAGCGGCAAGGGTGGAAGCGGCGATTCTAACCGCTTCCGGTCGTACGGGCACTTCGTATGCGGGGCACTTCCGTGCGGCGTGCGGCGAAGCGGCCTCAGATGCCTTCGCAGGCCTTGCCGTCGCGCACGAACGGATACTTCACCAGGCGCACCGGCACCTCGCGCCCGCGGATGTCCACGCGCACCTCGCCCGGCTCGCCCGCCGGGATGCGCGCGAACGCCACCGCCTTGTTCAGGGTGGGCGCGAAGCTGCCGGACAGGATCTCGCCCTCGCCGTTGGCGGTCAGCACTTTCTGGCCGTGCCGCAGCACGCCCTTTTCGTCCAGCACCAGGCCGACCATCACGCGCGGCACGCCGGCCGCCTTCTGCGCCTCCAGCGCGGCGCGGCCGATGAAGTCGCGGCCTTCGTCCAGCGAGATCGTCCAGCCGAGGTTGGCTTCCCAGGGCAGCACGGTCTCGTCCATGTCCTGCCCGTAAAGATTCATGCCCGCCTCCAGCCGCAGGGTGTCGCGCGCGCCGAGGCCGGCCGGCGCGACGCCGGCGGCGGCCAGCGCATTCCACAGGGCGACCGCGTGCTCGGCCGGCACGATGATCTCGAAGCCGTCCTCGCCGGTGTAGCCGGTGCGCGCGATGAACAGCGGCATGCCGTGCGGCCCCTGCGCCGCGGCGGCCACGAACTTGCCGAGCTTCTCGATGCGCGGGCGGTCCACCTCGTGCAGCAGGCCGATCACCTTGGCGCGCGCATTGGGGCCCTGCACCGCGATCATCGCGAAGTCCGGGCGCTCCTTCGCTTCCACGCCGAACGCCTTAGCCTGCCGCTCGATCCAGGCCAGGTCCTTCGCGCGGGTGGCCGCGTTCACCACCAGGCGGAAATGCGCCTCGTCGAAGAAGTACACGATCAGGTCGTCGATCACCCCGCCCTGCTCGTTGAGCATGCACGAGTACAGCGCCTTGCCCTGCACCTTCAGCTTGTCGACGTTGTTGGCCAGCAGATGGCGGAGGAATTCGCGGGTGCGCGCACCGTGCAGGTCGACCACCGTCATGTGGGAGACGTCGAACATGCCCGCGTCGCGCCGGACGGCGTGGTGCTCCTCGATCTGCGAACCGTAGTTGATCGGCATGTCCCAGCCGCCGAAGTCGACCATGCGGGCGCCCAGCGCGCGATGGGTGTCGTTGAGTACGGTCTTCTCGGTCATTGCGAAGGCGCCTTGGGGAAACGCTGATTATCGCCGCCGCCCCGGCACAATCCAAGCATCTATGCCGAATGCCGCAGGAGCGGCAACGCCCGGAAGATCCGGATCGCCTCAGCGCCGCGAATAGGCGAACACCCGCGCGGGCGGCAGGTTGCGCCAGGCCGATCCGATCCGCTCGCAGCGCAGGCGGAGTCGCTCGCACACCGTCTCGTCCAGCGGACCGGCCAGGCCGTAGGTGTACTGCAGGAAGACCCCGCCCGGCCGCAGCGTGTCGAACGCGGCGGCCAGGATCTCGTATTGCAGTTCGACCGGCATCGTGAGCAACCCGAGGCTGCTCAGCACGGCATCGGCCTGGCCCGGTGCGAACGCCCCGCTGCGCGCCACCAGGTCGTTGAGATGCCGTGCGTCGGCGCAGACCAGGCGCACGGCCGGAAAGCGCCGGTGCAACATGCCGTGCAGCGTCTCGTCCATCTCCACTGCCAGCAACCGGGAGGGCTGTATGCCGTGCCGGAGCAACGCCTCGGTGATGACTCCGGTGCCGGCCCCGAGCTCGACCACGCGATGCGCGTCGCGCGGCAATGCCGACAGCATCAGCCGCACGAGCTGACGTCCGGAAGGTGCCACCGACGCCATGCGCAACGGATGCCGCATCCACTGCCTGAAGAAGGCCAACCATTGCAGGTAGGCCGGCATGATCGCGCCTGTATCGATGTCACCCACCGTGTTCTCCCGGGCGCCCGCCGATGACCGGGCAACGCATCCAAGTATGGCACGTGGGTCGTGCCGGCCAGGTGGACCGTTCAGGCGGGCTCCACCGGGTAGCTGGGCTCGGCATCCAATGTCGCCGCGCACACCGCCGCCAGTTCGAGCAGGCGCAGGTCGGAGCCGCGCGCGCCCACCAGTTGCAGCCCGACCGGCATCCCGTCGGGCAAGGTGCCCATCGGGAGGCTCACCGCCGGGCAGCCGGCAAGGCTGGCGAAGCTGGTGAGGTCGGCCTGCGAATCGGGAACCGGGCCATCCAGCGGGAACGCGCCCTGCGGCGTGGTCGGCAGCACCAGCACGTCGACCTGGGCGAACAGCCGGCGCATCTTGAGCGTGGCGGCATCCAGCACCCGGTCGGCCACCGCGTAGTCGGCGGCGCTCTTGCCGGCCGCGTAGCCGAGCATCCGGCGGAAGCGCTCGGAGACGGGATGTGCGGTATCGGCGAGGTCGCCGGCGAAGGTGCTCAGCATTTCCGCCTCCATCAGCAACAGGCCGGCGCGGCGGGTGCGCGCGAAGTTCCAGTCGTCGAAATCGACGGTGCGGCGGTCGGCCAGCGCATGGCCCAGCCGGGCGATCGCGGCGTCGAACACGGCGGCAACCTCCGGCTGCACGCCGACCGCCGCCAGATCGGGCAGCAGGCCTGCGCGCAGGTTGCCCGGCTCCCAGTCCGGCGGCGACAGCGCGACGCGGCGGCGGCGCGAACGCGCGTCGTCGGCGTCGTAGCCGGCCAGCACCCGCAGCAGCACAGTGAGGTCGTCGACGCTGCGCGCCAGCAGGCCCACGGCATCCAGGCGCCGCGCCGCCGGCACCATGCCGCGCGCCGAGACCTCGCCGTGGGTGGGCTTGAGCGCGTACACGCCGCAATAGCTGGCGGGAATGCGGATCGAGCCGAGGCTGTCCGAGCCGACCGCCGCCACCGCCAGGCCGGCGGCGACCGCCGCCGCCGCGCCGCCGGACGAACCGCCGGCGGTATAGCCGCGCCGATGCGGATTATGGGTGGCGCCGGTATGCGGGTTGTCGGTCGTCGCGCCCAGGGCGCCTTCATCCATGTTGGTGCGACCGACCAGCACCGCTCCCGAGGCGCGCAGGCGGGCCACCACGTGGGCATCCTCCGCCGCCGGGACATTGCGCCCGGGCAGCCCTGCCCGGGTCGGCCAGCCGGCCATGTCGAAATTGTCCTTCAGCGCGATCGGGATGCCGTCGAGCCGGCCGATCACCCCGTCGCGCCGCCGGCGTTCGGCGGTTCGCGCCTGTTCCTGCAGCAACCCGGGGCGCAGGTCGACATAGGCATTGAGTTCCGGGTCGAGCCGCTCGATCGCCTGCTGATAGACGTCGGCCAGCGCCTGCGGCTGCACCCGTCCGATCGCCAGCCAGTGCAGCAACTGGCACAGGGATGCGCGGCGCAGGTCGTGGTCGGCGATCGGCGGCAATGGATTCATGCGTACTCCTTCGCAAGGTCGCCCGATTATGGCCGGCAGCGGGGAAACGATTGCAAGCGGTGATGCAGCACTCCCGACACGGTTTGCCGCGCGGCGCACGAATCCGGACAATGGCGGCTTGGTCCGCGCCGCTCCGGCCCGACCCAGCGCATAGCCCCGAGGGAGCCCGCCATGAGCGAACGCGAAACGATGGAATACGACGTGGTCGTGGTCGGCGCCGGCCCGGCCGGGCTGTCGTTCGCGATCCGCCTGAAGCAGCTCAAGCCCGACGTGAGCGTGTGCGTGATCGAGAAGGCCTCGACCATCGGCGCGCAGATCCTCTCCGGCGCGGTGATCGAGCCGCAGCCTCTGGACGCGCTGCTTCCCGGCTGGCGCGACAACCCGCCGCCGATCTGCGTGCCGGCCGGCCAGGACGAGTTCTGGCTGCTGTCCAAGACCGGCGGCCGCAAGCTGCCGGTGCCGCCGGGCATGAAGAACCACGGCAACTTCATCGTCTCCCTCGGCGCGATGTGCGCGTGGCTCGCGCCGCAGGCCGAGGCGCTGGGCGTGGACGTGTTCCCCGGCTTCGCCGCCGCCGACAACATCTACAACGAGGACGGCTCGGTCGCCGGCGTGCGCATCGGCGACATGGGCGTGGCGAAGGACGGCTCGCACAAGGCCGGCTACACCCAGGGCATCGACATCAGGGCCAAGGTCACCGTGCTGGCCGAGGGCGCGCGCGGCAGCCTGACCAAGCAATTGATCAAGCGCTTCGCGCTGGACCGCGACAGCGATCCGCAGGGCTACTCGATCGGCATCAAGGAGCTGTGGCAGCTTCCGGCCGGGCGCGTCACGCCGGGCAAGATCGTGCACAGCTTCGGCTGGCCGGCGGACAGCCATACCTACGGCGGCAGCTTCCTGTACCACCTGGACAAGGACCGCGTCGCGCTCGGCTACGTCAGCGGCCTCGACTACAGCGACCCCGACTACCAGCCCTGGGAGGCCTTCCAGCAATGGAAGAACCACCCGATGGTGAAGTCGCTGCTCGAAGGCGGCAACATCCTGTCCGCCGGCGCGCGCGCCATCGTCACCGGCGGCTACCAGTCGCTGCCGAAGGTGGAGATGCCCGGCGCCCTGCTGATCGGCGACACTGCCGGCCTGCTCAACGTGCCCAAGGTGAAGGGCACCCACCAGGCGATCCGCTCCGGCATGCTCGCCGCCGAGCACCTCGCCGCGAGCGGCCTCGACCCGGCCGGCTTCGACGCCCGGCTGCGCGATTCGGCGGCCATGGCCGAACTGAAGAAGGTGCGCAACATCAAGCCCGCCTTCAAGAAGGGCCTGTGGTTCGGCATGCTCAACGCCGCCTGGGAAACCGTCACCGGCGGCGCCTCGCCGTGGACGCTGAAGAACAAGCCCGACTGGTCCGCGCTGCACAAGCTCGGCCAGCAGGAAGAACCCAGGCGCGACTACGTGCAGCGCAGCCTGCCCCCGCGCGACCGCCTCGCCGGCGTGTACTTCGCCGCCACCGAGCACGACGAGGACCAGCCCGTCCACCTGCACGTGGCCGACACCACCATCTGCGTCACCAAGTGCGCCGAGGAATACGGCAACCCCTGCACCCGCTTCTGTCCCGCCAGCGTCTACGAGATCGTGCAGGACGAGGCCGGCAAGCGCCTGCAGATCAACGCCGCCAACTGCGTGCACTGCAAGACCTGCGACATCAAGGACCCCTACCAGATCATCAACTGGGTCACGCCGGAAGGCGGATCGGGGCCGAACTACCAGAATCTCTAGCGCACGGCGGGGCGCGGCGCCGCCCGCGCGTCCGGGCGCAGCAACCATCCTTGAGGAACTCATTCTGACCAGCACGATGCGATGGCAGCTCCGGCGCCTGCACTACCTGCTGCAGCGGATCGGCGGCAGCGTGGCCCAGCGCGGCCTTCGCGGCACGATCTCGCGCATCGTCCAGGAGCTGCGCCCGCGCTCCGAAGCGGACCCTGCATGGGAGCTGGTGCCGCTGGACACGCCGTTCATGCCGTTCGCCCTGCCGCGCGCAAGCGAGCCGCTGGTCTCGGTGATCGTCCCGATCCACGGCAAGCTCGCCTATACGCTGGCCTGCCTGCGCTCGATCGCGCGCCACGGCGCGGACGCGCCCTTCGAAGTGATCGTGGTCGACGACGCATCGCCCGACGACAGCGCCGCCACCCTGGCGCGGGTCGGGGGCCTGCGCCTGCTGCGCAATCCGGCCAACCTGGGCTTCATCGGCAGTTGCAACGCCGGCGCGGCACAGGCCGCAGGCAGATTCCTGCTGTTCCTCAACAACGACACCCAGGTCACGCCGGGCTGGCTCGACCGCCTGCTCGACTGCTTCGCCGAGGAAACCGGCTGCGGCATCGCCGGCAGCCGCCTGGCCTATCCCGACGGCCGGCTGCAGGAAGCCGGCGGCATCGTGTACGCCGACGGCGAGGCATGGAACTACGGCCGGTTCGAGTCGCGCGACGACCCGCGCTTCCTGTACCGGCGCGACGCCGACTACGTGTCTGGCGCCGCGCTGATGATCGAGGCCGCCCTGTTCCGCCAGGTGGGCGGCTTCGACGCACGCTACGCACCGGCCTATTGCGAGGACATGGACCTGGCCTTCGCGGTGCGCGCCGCGGGGCGCCGGGTGATCTACCAGCCGGCCAGCCTGGTGGTGCACTGCGAGGGCATCAGTTCGGGGCTCGACCCGTTCGCCGGCGTCAAGCGCTACCAGACGGTCAACCGCGGGAAATTCGTCGACAAATGGCAGGACGCGCTGAAGCGGCAGCCGGCGCCCCGCACGCCGGTCGAGCGGGCGATCCACCGCCCCGGGCTTCGCCACATCCTGATCGTGGACGCGCTCACGCCCGACCCGGCCAGGGATTCGGGCTCGCTGCGGCTGGTCAACATCATGCGGCTGCTGCGCGAGCAGGGCTGGCGGATCAGCTTCATGGCGGACAACCGCCGCGCCAGCAAGGACGAGATCGCCCTGCTCGGCCGCCTGGGCGTCCACGTGCTGTGCAAGCCGTGGGCGCCGCCGCTGCCGGCCTGGCTGAAGCGCGAGGGCGCCGGCCTGGACGCGGCTATGCTGTGCCGCCACTACGTCGCGCAGCCGCACCTGTCCCTGGTGCGCAGGCTCGCGCCCGACGCGAAGCTCCTGTTCGACACCGTGGACCTGCACTTCCTGCGCGAGCAACGCGCGGCTTCGCATACCGGCAACGCGGCCCTGGCCCGGCAGGCCGAAGCTTCGCGCCAGTGCGAGCTGGGCCTGATCCGCGCCAGCGACGCCAGTTTCGTGGTGAGCCCGGTCGAATACGGACTGCTTGCCGCGGAGGTGCCCGAGGCGCGTGTCGAGCTGCTGTCCAACGTGCACGAGGTCTTCGGGCGCAGCAAGCCGTTCGCGCAGCGGCACGGGCTGGTCTTCGTCGGCGGCTTCGCCCATCCGCCCAACGTCGATGCGGTCAAGTGGCTGGTCGAGGACATCTACCCCTCGATACGCGAGCGGCTGCCCGGCATGACGCTGCACCTGATCGGCGACATCCCCGATGCGGCCCGGCAGCAGTTCATGCGGCCCGGCGTGCAGATCCACGGCCGCGTGGACGACCTCGGCCCCTGGATGGAGGGCTGCCGGGTCGCGCTGGCCCCGCTGCGCTACGGCGCCGGCGTCAAGGGCAAGGTCAACATGGCGATGAGCCACGGCCTGCCCGTGGTGGCGACGCCCATCGCGGCCGAAGGCATGAACCTGGTCGATGGCGAAAGCGTGCTGCTCGGCCCCGACGCGCCGGCGTTCGCCGAGGCCGTGCTGCGGCTGCACGAGGACGAGGAACTGTGGCTGCGCCTCTCCGAGGGCGGGCTCGACAACGTGCGCCGGCACTTCTCCTTCGACGCCGCGCGGGCCGTGCTGCGCCGGGTGCTCGGCTGACCGGCCCCGGCGCCGTCCGCGGTATTTCATACATGTGTTTGCCGCCGGGTTAGAATGGCGGCTTTCGAGCACCCGCCAGGGCTGCCCACACAGTAAGGAACCGCGTATGAAGATTCTGGTCGGCTACAAGCGCGTCGTGGACTACAACGTGCGCATCCAGGTGAAGCCCGACGGCACCGGCGTGGTGACCGACGGCGTCAAGCTCTCCGCCAACCCGTTCGACGACATCGCGCTGGAAGAGGCGCTGCGCCTGCGCGAGAAGGGCGCCGCCGACGAGGTGGTGGTGGTCGGCATCGGCCCGGCCGACCTCACCGCCCACCTGCGCAACGGCCTCGCCATGGGCGCCAACCGCGCCATCCACGTGGTCACCGACGAAGCCGTGCAGCCGCTGACCGCCGCGCGCACCCTGCTCAAGCTGGTCGAGAAGGAGCAGCCGGGCCTGGTGATCCTGGGCAAGCAGGCCATCGACGACGACGCCAACCAGACCGGCCAGATGCTGGCCGCGCTGTGGGACCGCCCGCAGGCCACGTTCGCCAGCAAGGTCGAGATCGCCGACGGCAAGGCCGCGGTCACCCGCGAGGTCGACGCCGGCCTGGAAGTGATCGAGGCCGAGCTGCCGGCCGTCATCACCACCGACCTGCGCCTCAACGAGCCGCGCTTCATCAAGCTGCCGGACATCATGAAGGCCAAGTCCAAGCCGATCGACGCGATCGAGTTCGCCTCGCTCGGCGTCGAGTCGCACGACCACCTGAAGACCACACACTACGCCGCGCCGCCCAAGCGCAGCAAGGGGGTGATGGTGAAGGATGCGGCCGAGCTGGTCGCGGCGCTGAAGCAGAAGGGCCTGCTGTAATCGCTCGTCATCCCCGCGAACGCGGGGATCCAGCGACTTTCGTCCACATCAAGCCAAAGACACTGGGTTCCGGCGCCTGCCGGAACGACGGCACGAGGAATCGAACATGTCCAAAGTCCTGATCATCGCCGAGCACCTGGGCGGCAAGCTGAACCCCTCCACCGCGCGCGCCGTCAGCGCGGCGGCCGCCGTCAAGGCCGACGCCATCGACGTGCTGGTGCTCGCCGACAGCGTCGACGCAGTCGCCGCCGAGGCGGCGAAGATCGACGGCGTGAGCCGCGTGCTCACCATCGCCCGCGCCGAGAACGCGCACCCGCTGGCCGCCGTGCTGGCGCCGCAGATCGCCAAGGCCGCCGCGGGCTACAGCCACGTGTTCGCGCCATCCACCACCTTCGGCAAGGACGTCGCCCCGCGCGTGGCCGCCCTGCTCGGCGTGGCGCAGGTCAGCGACGTGATGAGCGTCGAGGGCAGCCACACGTTCAAGCGCCCGATCTACGCCGGCAATGCCATCGTCACGGTAGAGGCGCCTGCGGAACATGCGGTCGTCGCCACCATCCGCACGGCCTCGTGGCCGGCAGCGGCCACCGGCGCGAACAGCGCCCCGATCGAAGCGGTGACGACCGACGCGGCGCTGCCGTCGCACACCCGCTTCGTCGAATTGAAGCAGGGCAAGAGCGACCGCCCCGACCTGCAGAGCGCGAGCAAGGTCGTCTCCGGCGGGCGCGGCGTCGGTTCGAAGGAAAACTTCGAGATCATCTACAAGTTCGCCGACCGGATCGGCGCGGCCGTCGGCGCCTCGCGCGCTGCGGTGGACGCCGGCTACGTGCCCAACGAAATGCAGGTCGGCCAGACCGGCAAGATCATCGCCCCGGAGCTCTACATGGCGATCGGCATCTCCGGCGCCATCCAGCACCTCACCGGCATCAAGGACGCCGGCACCATCGTGGCGATCAACAAGGACGCCGAGGCGCCGATCTTCGAAGTGGCGGACATCGGGCTGGTGGGCGATCTGTTCAAGCTGATTCCCGAGCTGGAAGCCGCCATTTGATGAACGCCGCAGGTGCCGAGACAGTGTTGCCGTGGCAAGACGACCGCGAACAGCCGCGCGTGGCTCGCGTTTCGGTCGTGGTCCCCGTCTACGGCTGCAAAAACTGTCTCGAGGATCTGGTTCAACGCGTCTCCCGCTCCCTGGAAAGCATCGATCAATCGTTCGAGATCATTCTCGTCGACGACAGCAGTCCCGATGACGCATGGCCCCGCATTACCGAACTTGCCGGCCTGTACCCGCAAGTCCGGGGATTACGACTGTCGAGGAACTTCGGGCAGCATGCGGCCATATCCGCCGGCCTCTTGCACACAGCCGGCGAAGTGGTCGTCGTCATGGATTGCGACCTGCAGGACATTCCGGAAGAGATACCGGCCCTATTGGCCGCCATGGAGCAGAAGGATGTAGAAGTCGCCCTTGGCCAACGCATCGACAGGCAGGACAGCTGGTTCAAGAAACTGGGTTCCAAGCTCTTCTACCAGGCCCTGGGATGGCTGACGGACACGCGCTACGACCATACCACCGCCAATTTCGGCGCCTACAGTCGCCGAGTCATCGATACGGTCAACCGCATGCCCGAACAGGACCGTTTTTTTCCGCTGCTGGTGCGGTGGACCGGCTTCAGGGCGGCCTATGTCGCGGTTTCCCATGGACAACGCAGCGAAGGCAAAAGCAGCTACAACTTCAGGACCCTGGTAAGGCTGGCCACACGGGTGGCCTTGTCGTTCTCCGACAAGCCCCTGCGCCTGGTCATGAAGGGCGCCCTGCTGCTGGCCGCCGTGTCTATCTGCATCGCCGGTTTTTCCGTGTATCAGTACGTGGCCGGCAACATTCGGGTCGCGGGCTTCACGAGCATTGTGGCCTCCATCTGGCTCATCGGCAGCGGCATCACGTTCTGCCTCGGCGTACTGGGCCTCTACCTTGGACGCTTGCACGACGAAACCAAGGGGCGCCCCCAATACATCGTCTGGCAAGACACACGGAATCCATAAGATGGGCAGTTCCCGCGTACTGAGTGATTCCGCGCTCGACTCCGCCCGGTTCGGTATCAAGGTCGTGCGCGGCCAGGTGCCGGCGAGTACCTCCTGCGCCGACATCGTCGACGAAGTCACGAACTGCGATGCCGACCTGATCATCCTGCGTACCGACGCAGGAGATTCCAGCGCCATCGTCCAACTGCAGCGTCAGGGATGGCCGGTGATCCACGCGGATACGCTCGTCTACTACGGCATCGATCTGACCGCATTGACTCACGAACCGTTGCCCGAAGAGGTCCGGCTTGCGACCAGCGCCGACCAGGATGCCATCCACGAGATCGCCGAAAGCAGCTTCAAGGGCTACCGTGCGCATTACTCCGCCAACCCCCTGCTGCCTCAGGACAAGATCCTCGCCGGCTACGTCGAATGGGCCAAGAGCCGGTTGGCGCCGTCGAATCCCGGAAGCTGCACCTGGGTAGTAACTGCGGAAGGACGCGCTGCCGGCTTCGCAACCTGCGATCTTTCCGCCGACGGAAGCAAGGCCGAGATCGTGCTCAATGCCGTTCACCCGCGGTTTTCGCAGCGAGGGCTGTACGGGCGCTTGCTCAAGGGCATCCTGCACCATTATTCCGCCCGGTCGTATCGGCGCCTCGCCATCTCGACCCAGCTGTGGAACTACACCGTGCAGCGCCAGTGGGCGCGAGCCGGGTTATCCCTGGAGCGGGCCTACGATACCTATCACATCGACCGCCGGCTCCGCGTACGGGAGACATTGCTGTGAACGCCGCCTTCTCCTGGCTCATGGTCGCCATGACCATCCTGCTCACCTGTTACGGCCAGCTTGTCATCAAGTGGCAAGTCGGCACGTTCAAGGCATCTACCGTCGGCCTCCTCTCGCGCCTGCCGCCATTGGTGCAACTGTTGTTCCAGCCATGGATCATCTCGGCCTTCATCGCAGCCTTCGGCGCTTCGCTATGCTGGATGCTCGCCGTCTCCAAGCTCGAGCTGAGCAAGGCTTATCCGTTCATGGCCCTGAACTTTCTGATCGTCTGCCTGATTGCCGTGCCGCTTTTCGGTGAATCCTTCTCGACGGCCAAGGCGGTCGGCTTGCTCACGGTAGTCGCAGGCTTGGTCATCATGAGCCAGGCCTGATCTTTCACATATCCATCCACGGACAATGGACATGATCCCATTCAACCGCCCCTACATGACCGGGCGCGAACTGTCGTACATCGCCCAGGCCCATGCGAATGGACACCTGTCAGGCGACGGCCCCTTTACCAGGAAGTGCCACCAGTGGCTGCGCGAGCAAAGCGGCGCGCACATGGCACTGCTTACCCACTCTTGTACCGCCGCGCTCGAAATGGCGGCCCTGTTGCTGCGACTGGAGCCGGGCGACGAAGTCATCGTGCCGTCCTATACGTTCGTGACCACGGCCAGCGCCTTCGCATTGCGCGGCGCGGTGCCGGTGTTCGTGGATGTGCGACCCGACACGCTCAACATCGACGAAACACTGATCGAAGCCGCCATCACGCCGCGCACCAAGGCCATATGCGTGGTCCACTATGCCGGCGTGGCCTGCGAAATGGACGCCATACTTGCCATCGCGGCAAAGCACGGTTTGCGCGTGGTGGAGGACGCGGCCCAAGGCATCCTGTCCACTTACAAGGGCAAGCCGCTCGGCGCCATCGGCGACCTGGGCGCTTACAGCTTCCACGAAACCAAGAACGTCATTGCCGGCGAAGGTGGAGCCCTGCTCTGTCGCGACCAGGACTTCGCCGAGCAAGCCGAAATCGTTCGTGAAAAGGGCACCAACCGCAGCCGCTTCTTCCGCGGCCAGGTAGACAAGTACACATGGGTCGATCTCGGCTCCTCGTTCCTGCCGGGCGAAATCACAGCCGCATTCCTCGCGGCGCAGGTCGAAATGGCCGACAGCATCACCGCGCAGCGGCTGGCGCTGTGGGATCGCTACCATGCCTGGGCGAAAAAGCATGAGGACAACGGATCTTTACGCCGCCCCATCGTGCCGTCTCATTGCCGACACAATGCGCACATGTACTATGCGCTACTGCCAAGCCTAGAAGCCCGGACGCGGTTCATCACCAATATGCGTGAACAGGGGGTGCAATGCGTATTCCATTACATACCACTGCACTCCGCGCCAGCCGGCCAGCGGCTTGGCCGAGTGGCTTCGGACATGGGCGTGACTGACGACATCAGCGACCGTCTGGTCCGACTGCCGCTCTGGCTAGGTCTGGAGCCCCATCTGGAACAGGTATTACAGGCAGTCGACGAAGCAATCGCCACCCTCTAACAAAATAAGAAGCTGGTTGTTTCGTTTGATTTGCGTGATTTACAAAAAAATCTCAGCCATCCGAAGCCTGACATGCAGATCGAACGACCCACCACTGTCAAAACAATGTGATATGCGCACAGAAAACCCCATGCAAGACAACCATCATGGCTTATCTTGGCAAATCCTGGGATTTGCTTTTATTGTATTTTTCTTTCTGTACGCAACATCTCAGCTAAGCACCCCCTACATAAGGCATGACGATTTCGATTTCTTGATGCCAAAAGGATGGAATGGAGGCTATTCCACTCCATGGGAAAAGACGCTAACCGAGGGTCGCTGGATAAGCTATTTATGGTACGGGGCTAGCCAGCACCTCACACCTAAGAGCTCTTACTTGCTCTATATCACGGCATACTTTGTTATGTCATGCGCAGTGGCGCACCACATATCCGCCCCGAGAACGTTTCTTCTTTGCGGTTTGGCCCTGTTCTTCTCGCCCATGTTTGGCGATCTCTCACTATGGCCAACGGGTATGTTTATTAGTGTCGCTATCGGAAGCTTATCAACGCTGGCGATTCTTCTGGCCAAAAAAAGTCATATATTGCCAGTCATTTTCATTTCCACATCTCTATTGATCCTCACGTATCCTCCTATCGCCTCAATAGTTCTACTTGCAGCCACTATAAAAACAGCAGAGTCGCAAATAAAATTTAAGGCCGCCCTAGCCTTTACTTATGTCTTCGCATTTGCCATCGGCTCGCTTGCCATTTACTTTTTGAATTATTTTGAACACGGACACTTTGGAGTCAAGATCGACACTTGGCGCCACCCTCACCCACTACGCAGCATTACTGATGCAGTTGCCAATATCGCACTTTACTTTGGCTCATGGAGCACACTGCTGCGACTTCATGCCATACCCATTGTGTGTGGAGTCGTTGCGTCAATAGCCGCAATCGGAAGGCCAGAAACCCGCCGCATGGCAACCTCAATCCTTCTGGCCGCACTACTAATATGTGGCATCGAACTTGGCATAGTCCTGATTACAGGGACGCCAATACCTTCTCGCTCTTACGTATGGCTATGGCTTGCGATCTGCGCACTCTGCGCGCAGACGGCGATGTCTGATCATACGTTATGCAAAACCACCGGACTCATCTTACTATCACTACTTTCTATATATGGGATGCATAGCTGGTGGAATCTTTACAGACAAAAGCAACCAATCGCCGCGTACCAGGAGGAACTTGCCATTTGGATCCATCAATACCAGGCAATAACCGGCATCCCTTATGTAGAGGTTGTAGGAGATCCACGACGCACTGCCGAACTTCGGTCAATGGACGCTCCAAATGTAATGCCAGCACTAACCATGTCCATGCTAAAGAGGTATGACATCAAACTCGAAGAGTGCACGGCAAGCTTTTGCAATGAAGTCCAACAATATCTCGCTACACATGAAAATCAAGTATCACCCCTTCTAGCATTAAATGGAAAGTTAGCTCTCATATTTGATATCAATAACAAATCCATCCACCAACTAAATGTCATTCAGCGAGATTATCCGGGCGAATTCGAGGAAACCGAACTCAAACTTGGGTATCGCATATTTCTGCGTTACAGCTCCGACTCGGCGCAAATCACTCCATTCTTTCCAGGCAGCAGCAAAAGACCAGTTTCCGTCATGCTCGAGCCAGTACAGAAGGGATATTTGATCAGGAAAGGAAAAAGCACCTGCACGTACCCGCTATTTTTCAATTTGAAGAGTCTCACGGGCCAGCAACTTGCCAGTGGGATTTATAGTGGATCTACACCCATAGTGCTGAATGGCTGGGGTAAAAATATAGGTAGCGCTATACTAGCAGTCAGCATGGCTGAGGGCTCGAAAAACAATTACGGATGCAATATTGTGATCACAAAAATTAAATAACTCGCTGCCAGCCAATGCTGCGGCTCTAACATACGCATTCCAGCCAGCCGAAGCAGTCGACTCAACCCTTGTACTTTTCGCCCCGCCCCTCTCCTGCGATCACCGGATTTCAACTTGAGTCGCTTCAGAACGCAAGTCACTCGCCCACTATGTTTTAATCATCTGGGCGCATATGTCTCGTTAGCCCCAGTCATTGATCGATGGGAGGAGGCACGGCGCGATATGAGGCGGTGACGTCCGGTAGCCGCGCATTTCCGCCTGCACCAGGATTCTTGGGTTTCAGCTTATCCACTCCGATCGAAAACCAGTCGCACCATGACACCTGGTTCCCCTTGTCCACGACGATACGCAGAGTGCGCTCCCCGTCCGTCTTGACCGAGACAGCCCCTCTATAGTTTCGATCCACTATGCGCGGTGCGGCCACGGGCTTGCCATCCAGCAGGAACGCCAACTTCACCAGGCCGGACTCCTTGCCTGATTCGTTGTTGAGCGCGCATTCGGGCGTGAGCTGATTGATATGAGGGTCAAATGTCACCTCGTCCAACGCATCCACGTCGAAATCGATCCAGGCGGAGTGATCGTCGGCAGGCGGCATGAACAGGCGCCCGCCAGGCTCCACCGAAATTGGCGAATATCCATCGGCGCGCCCGGTTTCACGATCCATCAGCCAGAACAGGCCAGGTTTTTCCTCGCCCGAAAGGCGAACGCTTTCGGGCGTGACCGAGGCCAGTTCGGCAATATCACCAGCTTCCGGATCAGCCTTGAGAATCCTAGATTCATCGGCAGAGGCTTCGACATGAGCTACCTCCTGCTGCGTCCCTGCACATTTGGCCGAATAGCAGCGCATGCGGGCGACTCTGACAAACAACTGCGAACAGGCTCTCGAGCTGCCGCTTCCGGTCGTCCATAACTTCAGATGCCTGACGCCTTTCAGATCCAGCGTTACCAGCCGGACGGACTGCGCTGTCACCGACACTCGGTAAAGCAGCTTGCCATCGCCTTCGATACCAAACTCCGCCCGCTTGTCCGTATCGGCATGCATGCATGCCAGTGTCGGGGCTCCCAGATACGGACGCAGCGTCATCGAACCGATACCGCCATCAAGTTTGAAATCCACTTCCCCCCCGTCCGGCCGTGGGAAATAAAGGTCGCTGTGCTCGGGCGATATGCCGGCAACGTCCTTGCCCTTTTCGGACAGCGCCATGAGCAACTTTAGGCCATGTGCCCTGCTGACGAAGACCGGACCTCGTCCGGGATCCGGCGACACGCGACGTGCCGTGTCGGCCGCTGCAATGTTGGCGTATTCATCCAGGATGCGCTGACGCTCGTCTGGACCCGTCGCAGGGTTGTTCGCCACGATGCCGGCCACGGCGTTGGCTAGCATGACTTCTTCCAAAGGCAACCCGGCGGCATGCATCAGCATGCCGGGCAAAAGATAGGAATAGGTCGTATCGGGAATGTTGGGCAACGGAAAATTCGCCCAGATGCGGAACGGCGGGAAATGTTCCTCGGGACGCTTGCCATCCTTGAAACACAGCTCCTGGTAGACGGAACCCAAAGGCGGCAAGTGGTCGCCATAGAACAGCACGACCGTCGGGCGCTCCCGCCTTTTCAATGCATCGAGCAGGAAGCCATAGGCGTTGTCGGCATCGATGGCATGAACCAGATAATCCGACATTTCCCTGCGAGCCTGGCCTTGAAGGCTGTCCGGCATTCCCAGGCCCGCATCCATGGGTGGTGCGCCCGCCCCGTACGGAAAATGATTGTCTATGGTGATGCCGGTAATGAAGGTAGGTCCGCTCGCCGCATCCAGCTCGGCAAGTATCGCCCGCATCAATGCGGCATCGCGCACGTGCCCGCGATCGGAGAAATCCCGCGGATATAGAAAGCTTCCAATCGCTTCGAAGGCATCGAAGCCCATGTCAGGCATCGCCACATCGCGCCGCCAGAAACCCCGATTGCCTGGATGGATCGCCAGCGTTTTGTATCCCTGCTGGGCAAGCAACCCTGGCAGCGCATTGAAAGGATGCTTGACCAGTTCGTAGTAAGCGAACATCGAGCCCGGATAGAAATCGACCGGAACCCCGGTATGAACCTCGAATTCGGTCTGCAAGGTCCGTCCACCGAATACGGGCACATGCAGATTTCCCGCTCCGCGTGGCCGCTGCTGGGCAACATGCTTCAGCACCGGCTCGTCGGGAAAGCCGCAAAGCTGGGAAGGCTCGAAAAGGGACTCGCTCTGGATGACCACGATGTCTGGGCGGGATACGCTCTTTACCCCCTCCAGGCCCGCCACTACCGACTTCACTGCCGGCTCCTGCCAGAAGGCACGGATCGCAGCCTTGTCGGGCTTTCGCTGGACGCTTCTCTCGGTCATCTTGCCGAGAAGCAAGTTGCCTGTTATGCCGGCCGCATATGCACCGTGAATCTGCGAAAAGACTTCCCATCCGAGCGGCGCGATCACGTCGGGCACGCGACAGAAATTCACAACGGCCAAACCAGCCACGGCCAGGAAAAGGCAAGATATCCGCACGTACCTGTCGATCAGTGCGGGGAGTCGATTCAGCCATTTCCGGAAGAAAAGGTATAGGACGGCAATGCCTACGATCGCGGCAAGCACACCGACGATTTTCGCTCCGGTGGGATGGATGAAGCCAACGACGAGACGAGGGTTCTCCAGGATCCCGCCGAGCACCGTAAGATCGGCATATACCACGTTGATGCCGAGGTAAACGATCTTAGTGTGGTCCGCATAGCGGAGCAGCCAGAGCAGTAGGAATTCCATCAACAACGCAAGCCATACCCGCCCCGTCAACCCGCACAGCAGCAGAACGAGCAATACGGGAAGCGCTGCATTGATTGCAATGGCTGCCCAGGAACTGCTCCACCCAATATATGGATCGGCTCATATCGCAATGATGCAAGACAGAATCATGATGGCCATCAGACGGGCCACATGAAGCACGAAGGATCGATTCATCAGAAACGCCTCAATGGTAGAGGCTCACCCGGTAACCGCCTTTTGTACATGAAATATCATGTCGGCCCCCACCAAGTCAGCCTATTCAGCAGACCAAGAGTCATCCGGACCATAACATGTGATCTCCGAGCGGGGCCTTCCGCCAAGCTCGACGCAGGCCATCGCCAGTCCCCACTGGGCGTACCCGACCGCCACGTTTCGGTCTCGCATTGTTCTCCCAGGGCGTAAAACGCATACTTGACCGTTCCGTTGACAACGTCGCGGCACATTTGGAAACCGGCTCGTCGGGCCAGCTTGCTTTCTGGAGGAATCAATGAGAGTGATGGTCACCGGGGGTACCGGCTTCATCGGCTCGCACACCTGCACCGAGTTGCTCGAGCGCGGTCACGATGTCTTCGTACTGGACAACCTGTCCAACAGCAAGGCCGAGGTAATCGATCGCATCGCCAGCATTGCGGGTCGCCGGCCCGTCCTCGCTGTCGGCGATGTCCGCGATCAGCCATTGGTCCGCAAGCTGCTCGAAGAGTGGAATGTCGATGCGGTCATCCACTTCGCGGCACTGAAGGCGGTCGGCGAATCCTGGCAGCAGCCGCTGCGCTATTTCGACAACAACATCGGCGGAACCATCAGCCTTCTGCAGGCGATGAAAGCCAGCGGAGTAGACCTGTTTGTCTTCAGTTCGTCGGCCACGGTCTACGGTGAACCCGACGCATGCCCCATTCCCGAGACTGCGGCCACCCGCATCACCAATCCGTACGGCAGGACGAAACTGGTCTGCGAGCAGCTGATTTCCGACCTGGTGCAGGCACAGCCACGGTTTCACGCCGCGGTACTGCGCTACTTCAACCCCGTGGGCGCCCATCCATCCGGGTTGATCGGCGAAGACCCCCATGGAATACCAAACAACTTGATGCCATACATCGCGCAGGTCGCGAGCGGCCAGCGCGAATACCTGCAGGTCTTCGGCAATGATTATCCGACGCCCGACGGCACCGGCCTGCGCGACTACATCCACGTACTCGACTTGGCAGCCGCCCACGTTGACGCCCTCGACTTCCTGGCTCGCCGGAAAGAAAGCCTCACCGTCAATCTCGGCACTGGACAGGGATACAGCGTGCTCGAAGTCGTGCACGCCTTCGAGGCAGCCAGCGGGCGCGCCGTGCCCATACGTATCGTTGGTCGTCGGCAAGGCGATGTCGCCAGTTGCTATGCAGATCCCGCGCAAGCCCAGCGTCTGCTCGGCTGGCGTGCCCGTCTTGACCTGGCCAGGATGTGCGCGGACGCCTGGAATTGGCAGCTTCGCCATGCAGGTGCGGAAGCGGCATCCGGCTAGCCCGCATGACAGAGGCGCTCGTGCAATCCCACATCATGCAGCCCGATGTCTCGGTCGTCATCACTTTCCACCAGGAAGGGCTGTTGGCGCACAAGAGCCTGCTGTCGTTGAGCCGTTGCCGCATCGCGGCGGAAAAAGCGGGCATCCGCGTGGAGATCGTCGCGACCCTGGACCGCCCGGATGCGGAAACCGAACGCGTTGTGCGCGGCTACGATGGTCCCGGCAAACCTGACGTGCTGCTGCCACTCGACATCGGCGATCTTGGGCTTGCCCGCAACAAGGCAATCCGGGAGGCATCCGGCCGCTGGGTGCTGGTCTGTGACGGCGACGACTACCTGTCGGAGAACTTCATCTGCTGCTGCATGCAAGCCGCCTCGGAATTCGGCGGGAAGGCCATTCTTCACGCTCAGTTGGTGGTTCTGTTCGACGGATGGAACGCCATCAGTTGGCAGGTCGGCGACGATGATCCCGCCTTTGATCCGGCTTGCCTGTTGGTCTGCAACCCCTGGAACTCATGCAGCTTTGCGCGACGCGATTTGTATATCGATGTTCCCTATGTGCGGGCGCGCCCCGGGGAAAGCGGGTTTGGGTTCGAAGATTGGCACTGGAACTGCGAAACGCTCTCTCTCGGCCACCCCCATCGAATTGCCGAGGGTACCGTGCACTATGTTCGAAGGAAGGCGCACGGTTCGCTCAATGCGGCACACGAACGCCATCATGCCCTGATCCACCGTACCCGGCTTTTCGGCTTCGCTCCATGACACTGCGCCGCGCACTCATCCGGATCTACCGGCTCGTGGACGAGCAGGTGTTCTCTCGTCTTCCCATGCGTTGGCAGAAATCGACCGCCAGCGCCGCATTGCGTATGGCCCGCGCCCTGTTTCCCGCACACGCCTGGCCAGCCTCGGTCGATCCCTTGCTGGTCCGGCGGCGGCCCCGCATCCCGCCTGGCCCGCAGCGCAGGCTTCCGGACTGGGCAAGAAAGGACATGGATGGCCTCGCGCGTACCGTCGACCCCATGCTCTCACCCGACAAATTCGTCGCTGCCCACCCTGGCTTCTACGCGCCGCCGATCCATTGGCAGGAAGCGGGAATCGTCTACGGGCACCTGCGTTCGCAACTTGGTCAAGGCGACTACGACACGGTATTCCTGGTCCCGTGGCTCAAGCGCGGCGGCGCTGACCTCGGCGCACTCCACCACATCCGCGCGTGCCACGAGGCCTTCGGCCATCGAATTCTGGTGATCGCCACGGAACCGCACGATTCGCCATGGGCCACGCGCTTGCCTGGTGGAGTACGGTTCCTGGAAGCCGGCCTGGAATTGGCCAAACTCAGCACGCCGCATGCCGAGCAGGAGATAGTGTTGGCACGCCTGCTGATCCAGTTGGCTCCCCGCCGCGTCCACCTCATCGGCTCGCATCTGGGTTGGCGTACCGTCGTCCGCCATGGCCTGGCCATTAGGCAGGCAAGCCGGCTCTATGCGTCGCTCTATTGCGATGACCGCGACGAGCGCGGTTACCGCGATGGACTGGCCGTCCGCTACCTGGCAGATGCCGCCTCCTGCCTGGATGCGGTGATTACCGACAATTCAGTTTCTCCCGAAGGCTGGCGTCGCGACCTTGGCGTGGCCGACGATCTTTTCCATGTCGTGCATTTCCCCGCACCGCCAACACGTCCTGCTGAAGCATCACGATCCGGCAAGCGACTGCTCTGGGCAAGCCGCCTGGATCGCCAGAAACGCCCCGACCTCCTGGCCCGCCTCGTCGCCGCGTTGCCGGACTATCACTGGGACGTCTATGGCATCCAGGTCGTCCCTGGCCACGGGGGTGACATCGGCGCCTTGCAGAAAGCGGATAATGTGACGTTGCACGGCGGCTACGACGATTTCGCCAAGATCGTACGCCCGGACCATGCGGCCTTCATCTACACCACGGCATGGGATGGCTTGCCGAACGTCCTGCTGGAAGCCGCCAGCTCGCATTTGCCTGTCGTTGCGCCCGACATTGGCGGCATTCGCGACCTGATTCCCGCTCAGCACCTGATCCATCCCGCCGACGACGCAGACCGATACGTACGCGCTATCCGAGCACTGGAAGACCCGGTCGCACGCGAAGCCTGGCTGAACATCCAGCAGGAGCGACTGCCCGGATTCACCACCGAAGCCTTCGTCGCAAGTTTGCGCGGGATCCCGGGCTATTCGTCCTGATCCTCGCGCAGCACTCGCCGCCGCCCCGCGAGGCCCTTTCCGCGTCAGCGCCGGCGGAACCGTCGCAATGTGCGCCCAGCCGCGGATCTCCACCTCGCCTTGATCGGCAGCTTCTCTGCAACGATTCGCAGCATGGCGTACACGCCGACCTCGCCCGCGGGGTCGAAGCGCCTGGTGGCAAGGAAGCGATTGGCGACCCGGAGCGGGCGCGTGATACGCCACGAACGGCTGCTCGTGATCTGCCGCAATTGCTCGGCACAGACTGCCGCCTGCTGCAGTCCGGACTGCATCGACAGGTACTGCTCGCGGTAGTACCTCGCGTCCGTGCCGACCTCGGTCAGTTGCCTATTGCATGCCTGCATGCGCAACTCGGTCTCTTCCAGTCGGCTCTTCAAGGCTTCCGCCAGCGCGCGCTCCCGGGCCAGCCCCTGCTCCAGTTCCCCGATTTTCTCGGCACTATGGAGCAATTCGATTTCGAGCTTGGCGCTGGCCATCACCGCTTTCTCGAACCGCGCGAAGAGCACGTCCAATCCGCCTTCATGGCGACTCTGCCTGACCGGATCCTGCGCACCAGTCCCATCCGTGTCGCCTTCCAATAGCGCTCGTAACCGCTCGTTTTCCTGGCGGTTGCCTTCGGCGGCCTGCCATGCCTGGTTCAGACGCTCCTCCATCCTCGGTTCGCCCTTGAAGTTGAAGGTGCGCTCCGGCGTGGCACGGTTGCTTCTCTCCCAGGCGATCCTGTTCTCCATCAGTTCCGCGCGACCGAGGATATGCTCGAGCCGCGCGACCCATTGCGATCTCTCGTGCAGGTTCTCGCGGTGGTCGGGGCAATGCATCTGTTCCAGGAAGTCCTCGAACCTCCCCTCGATGCCCAGAGCTGCCCTCTTCTGCCGGTAGTATTCGTTGCTGCCTCGCAACCAGCAGGGAATGCCGGCAAGCTGGAGCCAAAGCGTCACATGATAGGAACTCGAGTACCCGAATCGCCCAGTCAGCACACGCATGTTTCCTGGATGCCCGCTTTCCATGATCGCGGCAACAAGCATCACGGTCTCGACGTCGGTGAAAGGGAATCCCGATTCGAGCCGCTTCACCGTCTCGATCGAATCCACCACTTCCTCCCTGGCATCCTGGAATGCGTGGAGAAGGGTCGGCTTTTCGGAGCCGACGCGGTCGGCAACCAGGCGCAAATGGGCAACCATTTCGTCCATCGCGCCGTCGTTGCCGGTGTAGCCCGACGTGTTCAGATGGACGAAGGCACCTTCACCCGCTTGCAGACCCAGCTTGTGGTGCAACTCCAGAAGCGGCTCTACGGCGTCGTCGAAAGAGAAGTCCGCACGCATGCCCTGGTCGGCCATGAGACCGGCGGAATTCCGGTCCCTGACCCCCAGCATCTGCGGCTTGAACCTGGCTACATGGTCGCGAACCCGCGACGCATAGGCGCCAGCAATTTGCTGTCCGGATATGACGTAAGCAGCGCCGGGCAAGCGCTCGAGGAAATACTCGGCGACCCCGAGAACGAAGTCGCCCCACATCTCGTTCAGAAAACCCCCGCCATAAAGCTGAATGTACGAAACGTTGCGTAGGACCGCGACTTCGCGCAGCTGCAATTGCGCGGCCGTTTCGGACGCGATCGGCATTTCGGAGACAAACGCGAGGGCATCCGCCCCATAGTCCTTGCGGAGCGCCCCGGTATCGACGTATCTGGAAATGGCATCCAGCGTCAATATCGAAACCGCGGCAAGTCCTGAAGCGGCCTTGACGCGCGATATCGCTCCTTTGTGCTGCAGGACGTCGCCGAAATTCCCGTAGCCAAAGTCGCTGCCGATCAACAGGGCCTTGGGACGCTGCGCACCAAGGACCTCGATGCTTTCGTCGTCCGCATACAAATACAAGTGCATGGGCTTCAGGCCACCTTCTTCGTTTCGTCGCAGTCGAGGCCGAGGTCGAAAGCTTCGGCCACGCGTTGCGTGAACGCTTCGACGCCGTGGCGATGAGCGATCAAATGCCGCCCGTTGGACGCCATTTCCGCGGCCACGGACCAATCCGCGTAAAGCTCCCGGATGGCATCGACATAATGGCGGACCAGGGTATCGTCGTCTTCCGCCTGGACCAACCATCCGGTGGTACCGCTGACGACCGCTTCCTTGACGCCGCCCACGTCCGGCGCAATGACGGGCAGACCCGCCGCCAGGGCTTCGAGCAGGACGTTGGGCAGGCCGTCATAGGCACTCGTGTACAGGAAAGCATCGTACGACTCGATGGGCAAGGCCGAGAACGACGAGAACGAACCGTAATAAACGATGCCAGACTGCCGATCGAACAGATCCCGTGGATGGAGCCCGTCGCATGTCGCTCCATAGGCGTCGATCACCACATCGATTCCCGCGTCCTTCAAGGCTGCAGCGATCCGCACGAGCAATTCCGGCCGCTTCTCGGGGGCAACCCGCGATGCCCAGAGCAGGCGCCGCTTCGGCTGTGACGATTTGTCTCCCGCCGGCTTGGGATCGCACCTGGCGTAAATCGTCTCGTACTTGGAACCCAGGATGCCCAGGAAAGTACGGTCATAGTCCGCAATCGCATTGCAATCGCACACGACTTTCCAGAATCCGCCGAGATGGCGCCGCATGTGGTTGATACCCCATGGGCCGCGCAGCCGCTCACCACGCCAGGCATATGTTCCATCACTGAAACGATAGTAGACGGTGCGGAACTTGCCGGCCAGCACGGGAGCATAAGCGTCCAGCATCCGATGGGCGAACACCGACGATTTCAGATGCAGCCGGGCACCATCCTCGCTCACTGCCAGCATCGCCCGCAGCAGCATCTGGCGGCACTCTTTCTCGTCCAGGAGCGGGAACGCATTGTGGGCATCGATGAAGACTGCGTTCCTGGGCAGCTTCTTCGCCCATTCATGGACCTTGGCTGACTCCCCGGTAATCACCAGGAATCTGGCCCCCGGGTCCTTGGCCCCGATTTCCTCGAGTACCTGCAGTATGAACTTTTCCGCTCCGCCAGGCTTCAGCCACGGCAATAGCACTACATCGGTGAACTTTTCTTTGCCCACCATCCTGTAGAGATTTTCCAGCTGCATGCCCCAATGCCGGGGATTCCAGGGTATTGGACCATAGCTGTCCGCCACCTCCACCCGGTTTGGTTCGATCTCGGGCTCGAGGCGCATTGCGTCGCGCATGAAACCTACGAGTTTTTCCGATGCCATGAAACTGCGGGTGTTGTTGCTTTCGAAAATTTCGTTCCGCTTCTTCATGAAGCGATCCCAGCTACCGACCCGCTCGCGGCAGGCCTGCATATCAGCCAGGAAGGTTTCGACGTCGAAAAGCCGGCTGTGCGGAATGAGTCGCACCGAGGCAGCATCTGCCTGTCTGAGCAGGCTGCCTGCCCGCTGCCGGTAGAAGAAAACCGTGTCCGGAGCCACGGCCATGTCGTAGCCGATGGCGCGCAGTTCGCAGTTCATGAACCAGTCTTCGTAGGCGAATCCCGAGGTCACACGCAAATCGTCGTACCGGACCAAATCGAAGGCAGCGCGCCGGACGAAGATCCTCGATCCGTAAGGATGCTGAAAAGCGTAATCGGCAGCCGTCAGGTATTCCGACCCGACATAACGGCAAACATGGTACTGGTCGCCGAAGGCGCACAGGTATTCCATGAAAACCGCCACCTCGGGGCGAGGGTGCTGACGTGCCTTATCGAGCAGCGCGACGATGCAGTTGGACGAAAGCAGGTCGTCGGCATCCGCCGTCCAGACGAATTCACCGCGAGCCCGCTCGATGCCGACGTTCCTGGCAAGCCCAAGCGAACCGACATCGGCCTCCACTTCTTCCACCCGGCAAAAGGCAGGCAGCGGGATCGAGCGGAACACTTCGCGGGTCGCATCGTCCGAGCGATCGAAAACCACCACCATTTCTACGGTAATGCCGTTTCTGCCAGCCTCCTGCGCACAGGCATGCAACGAACGCAAAGTCGGCGCTAGAAGCAGCGCTTCGCGATGCAGGTTGAGGACGACGCTTACGTCGGCACCATTCATTGGTATGTCACCTGGAAGGGCATGCGGAACTTGAACCACATGGGGTCGTTGCTATCGGCCAGCACGTCGAAGACCAGCGCAAGCTCATCGGCGTAGATGACCATATTGTCGCTTCGGTCCCATTTGCTGACCTGATTGATTCGGATGGCAACGCTGTACGACTGTCCACCGCGTAGCAGCATGCTCGACGAGAAACGGATACGGACCCGCTGTCCGGCCCGAACGTCCATGCTCCGGCGATAGGTGTTGAAGATGCTCTCGCCCGTGAGTTCCTGTCCGAACTGGTCCTTGATCAGAAAGCCGGCGCTTACATTTCTCAGGCTCTTGTGGAACATCACGTCGAGCGCAAGCGAGAAATTCTCGCCTTGCTCGACCTTGCTCGTCGGCTTGCCTTGCGCGTCCAGTATCTGCAGGGATTCGATCTGCAATACGGAGCCATCATTCGGTGCGGGGGCTGGTGCCTCGGATTCCACTGCCTCGCAAACTTCGCCGCCAGGCATGGGCCCCGACTCTGCAGACTTGTCGCCGACTTCCGGCAATGTCAGTACATCGCTGGCCATCGACTCCAGCACGATACGGTTATGCTCGATGAACACGTCGTTCATGTAGGCGTTGGTGACCTCCGTCACTCCGCCCTGCATCTTCACTTTTCCGGACTCGATCCAGATGGCGTGGTCGCACAACGCACGCACCGCATCGATCGAGTGGCTGACGAAGAGCACCGTGCATCCGCTTTCCATCAGCTTGCGCATCCGGGCCATGCTCTTGTGCTGGAACCACGCATCGCCCACGCTCAGCGCCTCGTCGACAATGAGGATGTCCGGCTCAACGTGGATCGTTACCGAAAATGCCAGACGGGCGAACATACCGCTGGAATACGTCTTCACCGGCTGGTGCACGTAGTCGCCGATATCAGCGAAGGCGATGATCTGTTCCAGTTTCGCATCCACCTGTTCGCGCCTGAGGCCGAGCAACTGGGCGTTCATGTAGATGTTCTCGATGCCGGTGAACTCCGGATTGAACCCTGATCCCAGCTCGAGCAATGCCGCGACCTTGCCCTTGACCGCCACGGTGCCCGTCGTAGGCGCCAGCGTCCCGCAGATGACCTGGAGGAGGGTCGACTTGCCAGCGCCGTTTTTCCCCAGAATGCCGTACACCTTCCCCTTGGGAATAGCGAAACTTATGTCGCGAAGCGCCCAGAACTCCTTGTAATAGCTTTTCCCATTCCGGCCGAAAAGCATCTGCAAGAGCCTATCGCGAGGTTTGTCGTACACCTGGTAGCACTTGCCGAGGCCGCCGATCTCGATGACATTTTCAGATGACATCGGCAAAACCCTTCCTGGTCTTCTGGAACCATGCAAAGCCCAGCGCGGCAATGGCCATCGATAGCAGCATCATCTTGCACCAAGGCTCCCAATGCACGCCCTTGTTCCAGAACAGCACGTCCCGGGTCTGCTCCACGAAATAAGTAACCGGGCTCAGGTACATGAATCCGCGAAACTTCTCCGGCAGCGATTCTATCGAATAGAAAATCGGCGACATGAACATCAATATCGTCGTGATCACCCCGATCACCTGTCCAACGTCCCGCAGGAAGACTCCAAGTGAGGCCAGGCACCATGAAATCCCCACGCTGAACAACGCCAGCGGCAACAGGACGACCGGAAGCCACAGGATACCGATATGCGGTATCCCGAAAATGATAACGTAGAACAAAAGCCAGACGAGCACGCTCACGAAGAAATGGAAGAGTGCCGAGCCAAAGGCGACGACTGGCAATATCTCAAGCGGAAAGATGACCTTCTTGACGTAGTTCGGATTGGCTATCACAAGGCTCGGCGCCCGATTGATGCACTCCGAAAAAAGATTGAAAACGATCATTCCCGCGAAAAGGACAATCGCGAATTCCGCGCGCGAACCGGTCCCACCGCCCCAGCGCGCCTTGAAGACCACACTGAAAACGAACGTATAGACGATCAGCATCAATACCGGCGTGAAGAACGACCAGAGCAGCCCCATCATCGCTCCGCGGTACCGGCCGATGACTTCGCGCTTGACCATTTCGAAAATCAGCCGCCGATGCCCTGCCAGGGAACGCAGGGCGAACAGCGGGCTCAATCGGTGAGTGGCATATGGATTCACGGTCTTCCATCCCGGAAGCGACTGGCGCTTTGCCGGCCTTATTCGATTATTGTTTCCCTGTCCGCCGCTTCAAAGCGCCGACAGGATGCCATCCAGCTCGCTGCGCAGATCGCCGACATCCTCCACGCCCACGCTGAGCCTCACCAGGTTGTCGTCGATGCCAAGCTCGGCACGGCGCGTCGGCGGCACCGAGGCATGCGTCATGATCGCCGGGTGGTTGATCAGGCTTTCCACCCCACCAAGCGACTCGGCCAGCGCGAACAGTTCGGTCCGTTCGCACAGGCTCGTGGCAGCTTCCGCACCGCCTTTCAGCCAGATGGACACCATCCCGCCGAAGCCATGCATCTGCCGCTTTGCCAAGGCGTGCTGGGGGTGCGACTTCAGTCCAGGATAAGCCACACGCTCGACCGCGGGATGGGAATCGAGCCATTCGGCCAGGGCAAGAGCGTTCTCACAATGCGTCTTCATGCGCAAGTGCAAGGTCTTGAGTCCGCGCAAGGCAAGAAAGCTATCGAATGGCCCCTGTACAGCCCCGATGGAGTTCTGCAGGAAGGCCAGCTTCTCCGCCAAGGCTTCGTCGCCAGCGACAGCCATTCCACCCACCATGTCGGAATGGCCGTTGAGGTACTTGGTCGCCGAATGGACGACGACCTGTGCTCCCAGCTCCAGCGGACGCTGCAGCACCGGCGATGCAAAAGTGTTGTCCACCACGACAATCAGCCCATGGCGGCAGGCGATCTCTGCGACGGCGGCTATATCAACGATCTTGAGCAACGGGTTGGTGGGCGTCTCGATCCACACCATCCTGGTCCTTGATCCGATTGCGCCCTCGAAGGCGGCAAGGTCGCACAGGTCGACGAAACTGAAATCCAGGCCGGCGCTGCGCCGGCGCACGCGCTCGAACAACCGATAGCTGCCGCCGTAAAGATCGTCCATCGCGATCACATGATCGCCACCGTCGAGCAATTCGAGCACGGTCGAAGACGCAGCCATGCCAGACGCGAACGCGAAACCGGAAACGCCGCCCTCCAGGTCCGCCACGCAGCGTTCATAGGCCATGCGCGTTGGATTCTGCGTGCGCGAGTATTCGTACCCCTTATGCCTACCGGGGCTCTCCTGCACGTAGGTGGAAGTCGCGTAGATCGGCGTCATGATCGCGCCGGTAGACGGATCCGGATGCTGGCCGGCGTGGATGGCGCGGGTTCCAAGGCCGAGTCGGGATAGGGTTGGCTGCTTGCTCATGGCGATACCGAACGAAGGCGGCACGAGACCCTGGCCGCATGGGGGACCGGCCATTCTAACCCCGAAACCCCGCCCAGCCTTAACATTCGCCCTGCGGACCATGAACGCCGGCAGACTCTCCACGCGGCCGCCATGCCACAATGCAAAGTCTTAGTCCCGGAGCGTATCTCAAACGATGCCCCTTCTCTTAGTCACCGGCGGAGCCGGCTTCATCGGCGCCAATTTCGTGCTGCAGGCGGTAGCCGACGGCCTGCGCGTGGTCAACCTGGACAAGCTCACCTACGCCGGGAATCCGGACACGCTGGCCTCGCTCGAAGGCAACGACCGCCACGTGTTCGTGCAGGGCGACATCGGCGACCGCGCGCTGGTGGCCCGCCTGCTCGCCGAGCATCGCCCCGACGCGATCGTGAACTTCGCCGCCGAGTCGCACGTGGACCGCTCGATCGACGGCCCGGCCGCGTTCGTCGAAACCAATGTCGTGGGCACACTGGGACTGCTGGAGTGCGCGCGCGACTACTGGCGCGACCTGGAGGGCGAGGCCCGCGACGCCTTCCGTTTCCTGCACGTGTCGACCGACGAGGTCTACGGCTCGCTGGGCGCGGAAGGCCAGTTCACCGAGCAGACGCCCTACGCGCCCAACTCGCCGTACTCGGCCTCGAAGGCCGCGTCGGACCACCTGGTGCGCGCCTTCCACCACACCTACGGCCTGCCGGTCCTGACCACCAACTGCTCGAACAACTACGGGCCGTTCCAGTTTCCCGAGAAGCTGATTCCGCTGGTGATCCAGAAGGCGCTGGCCGGCGAGGCGCTGCCGGTCTACGGCGACGGGCTGAACATCCGCGACTGGCTGTTCGTGGGCGACCACTGCAGCGCGATCCGCCGCGTGCTGGAGGCCGGCCGCGTGGGCGAAACCTACAACGTGGGCGGCAACGCCGAGCGCACCAATATCACCGTGGTGAAGGCGATCTGCACCCTGCTCGACCAGCGCCATCCGCTGGCCGATGGCCGCCCCCGCGAATCGCTGATCGCCTACGTGAAGGACCGCCCCGGCCACGATCGCCGCTACGCCATCGATTCCAGCAAGCTGCAGCGCGAACTGGGCTGGAAGCCCTCGCAGACCTTCGAGAGCGGCATCGCGGCCACGGTCGACTGGTACCTCGCCAACCAGCCGTGGGTGCAGCGCGTGCTCGACGGCAGCTATCGCATGGAGCGGCTCGGCCAATGACCGCGGCACGCAAGGGCCTCATCCTCGCCGGCGGCTCCGGCACCCGGCTGTACCCGATCACCCAGGCGGTGAGCAAGCAACTGCTGCCGGTGTACGACAAGCCGATGATCTTCTACCCGCTGGCCACCCTGATGCTGGCCGGCATCCGCGAGGTGCTGGTGATCAACACCCCGCACGAGCAGGCACTGTTCCAGCGCCTGCTGGGCGACGGCTCGCAGTGGGGCCTGGACATCCGCTACGCGGTGCAGCCCTCGCCCGACGGCCTGGCGCAGGCCTTCACCATCGGCCGCGACTTCATCGCCGGCCAGCCCAGTTGCCTGGTGCTGGGCGACAACATCTTCTACGGCCACGGCCTCACCGAGCGGCTGAAGCGTGCCGCCGCCCGCGACCACGGCGCCACCGTGTTCGGCTACTGGGTGCGCGACCCGGAGCGCTACGGCGTGGCCGAGTTCGACGCCGCCGGCAAGGTGGTCGGCCTGGAAGAGAAGCCCGCGCAGCCGAAGTCGCACTACGCCGTCACCGGGCTGTATTTCTACGACGGCCGCGCCTGCGACTACGCCGCCGCGCTGAAGCCGTCCCCGCGCGGCGAGCTGGAGATCACCGATCTCAACCGCTGCTACCTCGACGACCACTCGCTGCACCTCGAACAGCTCGGCCGCGGCTTCGCCTGGCTGGATACCGGTACGCACGAGTCGCTGATGGAAGCGGGCAACTACATCCAGACCATCGAGAACCGCCAGGGCCTGAAGGTGTGCTGTCCGGAGGAGATCGCCTACCTCAACGGCTGGATCGACGCCGAGCAATTGCTGGCGCTGGCCGCGCCGCTGGCCAAGACCGGCTACGGCCAATACCTCAAGCAACTGTCCCAGAAAGGCACGGCACGGTGAAGGTGATCCAGACGCACCTGCCCGGTGCCGTGGTGATCGAGCCGCAGGTGTTCGGCGACGCCCGCGGTTTCTTCTACGAGAGCTACAACGAGACGAAATACCGCGAAGCCGGCATGGCCTGCCATTTCGTGCAATCCAATGTATCGCGTTCCGCCCGCGGCGTCCTGCGTGGACTGCATTACCAGTGGCCGAATCCGCAGGGCAAGCTGGTCAGCGTGCTGGAAGGCGAGGTCTACGACGTGGTGGTGGATATCCGCCGCGGCTCACCTACCTTCGGCCAGTCGGCCGAGGTCATGCTGACCTCCGAGAACAAGCGCCATTTCTGGATACCAGAGGGCTTCGCGCACGGTTTCTGCGTGGTCTCCGAGTTCGCCACCTTCGCCTACCAGTGCACCGCGCTGTACGACCCGAAGGCCGATGCCGGCATCCGCTGGAACGATGCGGCGCTGGGCATCGATTGGCCGGTCGCCGAGCCGCTGCTGTCCGACAAGGACGGCAAGGCGCCTTTGCTGGCCGAGGTGCCAGTCGAGCGCCTGCCCGTCTTCACCGCATGAGGATCCTGCTGCTCGGCGCGAACGGCCAGCTCGGCCGCAGCTTCGTCGAGGACGGCGGCCTGGCGGCGCGCGGCACGCTGGTTGCGGCCAGCCGCGACGGCCGGCGTTTCGATGCGGGCCCTGCCGAAACCGCCGACCTCGCCGCGCCGGACACGCTGCCCGCCCTGCTCGACCGTCTGCAGCCGCAACTGATCGTCAATGCCGCCGCCTATACGGCGGTCGATCGGGCGGAGCAGGAAGAGGCGCTGGCCACCCGCGTCAATGGTGAAGCGGTGGGCGTGCTGGGCCGGTGGGCCGCGGCGAACCGTGCGCTGGTGATGCACTACTCCACCGACTACGTGTTCGACGGCACGCAGGCACGGCCCTATGCCACCGATGCGGCGACGGCGCCGCTGGGCGCCTACGGCCGCAGCAAGCTCGCCGGCGAACAGGCCCTGCGCGCGAGCGGCGCCGATCATCTGCTGTTCCGCACCGCCTGGGTCTATGCCGCGCACGGGCACAACTTCCTGCGCACCATGCTGCGGCTGGGCGCCGAGCGCGACGAACTGCGCGTGGTCGCCGACCAGCACGGCGCGCCGACCGCCACGCGGCTGATCGTCCGCGCCAGCCTCGCCGCGCTGGACGGCTGGCTGCACGCCGCCCCCGAACGGCGGCGGCAACTCAACGGCACGCACCACCTGGTCGCCAGCGGTGCCACCACCTGGCACGGCTTCGCTTCGGCGATTTTCGACGAGGCCGCCGAAGCCGGCCTGGTCGCGCGCAAGCCGCGCGTGGTCCCGATCGCCACCGCCGACTTCCCGACGCCGGCGCGCCGGCCGGCCCGGTCGGTGCTGGACAATTCGGGCTTTACGGACGCATTCGGCTTTCCGCTGCCCGATTGGCGCGAAGGCCTACGCGAGGTTATCGGCGAGCTGGCTGGCAAGGTATCCTGAGCCCATGTTGATCCCCCTCATCCTCAGCGGCGGCAGCGGCACCCGGCTCTGGCCGGTATCGCGCAAGAACCTGCCCAAGCAATTCCTGAGCCTGGCCGGCCAGGGCACCCTGTTCCAGCAGACGATCGCCCGCACCCGCGCCCTGCCCGGCATCGCCGCGCCGATCGTGGTGGCCAGCGAAGACCACCGTTTCCTCGCCGCCGAGCAGTTGCTGGAAGCCGGCATCGACGACGCCACCATCGTGCTCGAACCCCTGGCGCGCAACACCGCGCCGGCGATCGCCCTGGGCGCGCTGCAGGCGGTCGCGCAAGATCCGGAGGCGATCGTGCTGGTGCTGCCGGCCGACCACCTGATCGGTGACACGGCAAGCTTTGCCGAGGCGGTGCAGCGCGCGCTGCCCGCCGCCGCGCAGGGCTGGCTGGTCACCTTCGGGGTGCGTCCGGATCGCGCGGAAACCGGGTTCGGCTACATTCGCCGCGCCGAAGCCATCGACGGCGACGCCTTCCGGGTCGAGCAGTTCGTGGAAAAGCCCGACCAGACTACTGCAGAGCGCTATCTCGCCGACGGCGGCTACGACTGGAACGCCGGCATGTTCCTGTTCCGCGCCTCGCGCTACCTGGAAGAGCTGGCCGAGCACGCGCCGGCGATGCTGGCCGCAGTGCGGGAAGCCCAGGCCTCGGCCAAGGCGGACCTCGACTTCATCCGTCTCGACGCGGAGCGCTTCGCCCGGGTGCCGGACGATTCGATCGACTACGCCGTGATGGAAAAGACCCGCCGCGCCGCCGTGGTGCCGGTAAGTTGCGCGTGGAGCGACATCGGCTCGTGGTCGGCGCTGTGGCTGACCGGCGCCAAGGATGCGCAGGGCAACGTGCGCGACGGCGATACGCTGGCGATCGGGACGCGCAACTCCCTGTTGCGCTCGCACGACCGCCACCTGCTCGCCACCGTGGGCGTCGACGACCTGATCGTGGTCACCACGCCGGACGCCACCCTGGTCGCGCACCGCGACGCCGCGCAGGACGTGAAGAAGGTCGTCGACCAGCTGAAGTCGGCCGGGCGCAGCGAGCATTCGCTGCACCGTGTGGTGCACCGCCCATGGGGCAGCTACGACTCGCTGGAGGCGGGCGAGCGCTTCCAGGTCAAGCGCATCCAGGTCAAGCCGGGCGCCGCGCTGAGCCTGCAGAAGCACCATCACCGCGCCGAACACTGGATCGTGGTCTCCGGCACCGCCGAAGTCACCTGCGACGACAAGGTGTTCCTGCTGGGCGAAAACCAGAGCACCTACATCCCGCTCGGCAGCAAGCACCGCTTGCGCAATCCCGGCAAGGTGCCGCTGGAGCTGATCGAGGTGCAGTCCGGCAGCTACCTGGGCGAGGACGACATCGTGCGCTTCGACGACGTCTACGGGCGCGCCTGAGCGGTCGGCGCGCCGGTCCGCAGGCGACTTCCCGCCCATTGCGTTTCGCCGCCCCCGTGCTGCCGGGGCGGCATCGAGCGCCCACGACGGGAAACCGGCGCCGGCCTTCGGCTATGCCGGAAGCAGCCCGCCGCCGGCAAGCGACCGGGCCACCGCCTGCGGCGTCCTTTCGCGGAAGAAGGCCTGCCAGGCCGGCGTGCCGCGCGCGCCCACCGACGCGGCAAAATGCTCGAACAGATGCTCATGGACCTCGTCCGGACCGGCCATGCCGAGCCTGGACAGGCTGCGCATCACGGCACCGAGAAAGAGCCTTTCCCGGAGCGACGCCTCGACGAGCCGGCCCTCGGCCTTGATCGCCACGCAGATCGAACTCCACGCCCAGCTCCCGATGCCCAGCGGCAGCCTTTGCGCCACCACATAGCGATCGCTCTCGAACCGTACCGCGTACCGTTGCCTGCTCATCACGGCCTTTCTTCATTGCAGTCTCCCGGGAGACTGGACCGGCTGGCTTAGTACAGGCTTACGACTCGTCCCGAAGGTCGCCCCTCCGCCACAGCCGGCCCGCACGCGGGTTGCGAAATCGTCATCGACCTGAATCGCAGAGCAGCCGGCACCGCGCCTCTCGGTTCTAGGCTTGTTCTGCTGGATGGATGACTACGCACCGCCCGACGTGGATGCGGGCGGCACGCCGGCAAGCCCGCAGCCGGCCGTTATTCCACCGTCACCGACTTGGCCAGGTTGCGCGGCTGGTCGACGTCGGTGCCGCGCAGCACCGCCACGTGGTAGGCCAGCAGTTGCAGCGGCACGGTGAACACGGCCGGCGCGATGAAATCGCCGCCGCCGGCGATCTGGGTCACCGAGCCGCGCATCGCCTTGTCTTCCATGCTCGCCTCGCCGTCGGCGAACACCACCAGCTCGCCGCCGCGGGCGCGCACTTCCTGCAGGTTGGACTTGAGCTTGTCCAGCAGCGGGCCGCTGGGCGCGACCGCGACCACCGGCATGTCCTCGTCGACCAGCGCCAGCGGGCCGTGCTTCAGCTCGCCGGCCGGGTAGGCTTCGGCGTGGATGTAGGAGATTTCCTTGAGCTTCAGCGCGCCTTCCAGCGCCACCGGGTATTGCGCGCCGCGGCCGAGGAACAGCGCGTGCTGGCGCGGGATGAAGCGCTCCGCCAGCGCGACGATCTGCGGCTCCAGTTGCAGCGCCGTCTCGATCGCGCGCGGCAGGTGCTGCAGTTGCGCGCACAGGTCGAGGTAGCGCTCCTTCCCCAGCCCGCGCTTGTGAGCCAGTTCGAGCGTCAGCAGGGCCAGCGCGGCGAGCTGGGTGGTGAATGCCTTGGTCGAGGCGACGCCGATCTCCGGGCCGGCACGGGTCATCAGCTTGAGGTCCGCCTCGCGCACCACCGACGACTCGGGCACGTTGCAGATCGCCAGGGTGCCCAGGTAGCCGCGGCGGCGCGATTCGCGCATCGCCGCGAGGGTGTCGGCGGTTTCGCCCGACTGCGAGATGGCGACGAACAGCGTGTCGGGCGGCACCACGGCGTCGCGGTAGCGGTATTCGCTGGCCACTTCCACGCTGACCGGCAGGCGCGCGTGCTCCTCGATCCAGTACTTGGCGACCAGGCCGGCGTGGTAGCTGGTGCCGCAGGCGATGATGTGCAGCCCCTTCACCTTCTCCAGCAGGACATCCCCGCCGACGCCGAAGATGTTCGGCAGCACGCCGTGCTGACCGATGCGCGCCTCCAGCGTGTCGGCCACCGCGCGCGGCTGCTCGAAGATTTCCTTCTGCATGTAGTGGCGGTATTCGCCGCGCTCCACAGCGTCGGCGGACAGCTCGCTGTCGTGCACGGCGCGCTCGACCGGCTCGCCGTCGAGGCCGTAGACCTGGACGCTGTCGCGGGTGATCTCGACGACGTCGTCCTCGTCGAGGTAGATCATGCGGTTGGTGACCTGGATCAGCGCCTGCGCGTCGGAGCCCAGGAAATGCTCGCCGATGCCCACGCCCACCAGCAACGGCGCGCCGCGCCGCGCGCCGACCACGTGGCCGGGCTCGTCGCTGCTGATCACCGCGATCGCATAGGCGCCTTCGAGCTCGCGCACGGTGGCGAGCACCGCCTCGCGCAGCCCCATCCCGCCGCGCATGCGCTCGTCGATCAGCGCCACCATCACTTCGGTGTCGGTCTCGGAGGTGAACACGTGGCCGCGTGCCTGCAGCTCCTGGCGCAGCGTGGCGTGGTTCTCGATGATGCCGTTGTGCACCAGCGCCACGCCGCCGGAGACGTGCGGGTGCGCGTTCGACTCGCTCGGCACGCCGTGGGTGGCCCAGCGGGTGTGCGCGATGCCGGTGCCGCCAAGCAGCGGATCGGCCTGGTAGCGCGCTTCCATCTCGCGCACCTTGCCCTTGGCGCGCACGCGCTGGATCGCCTCCGGACCGAGCACGGCCATGCCGGCAGAGTCGTAGCCGCGGTATTCCAGCGCCTTCAGGCCGGCGATCAGCAAGGGCGCGACATCACGCTGGGCGGCGGCGGCAACGATTCCACACATGGAGCTTCATTCCTTCGATGGGCGAGGCCGGCGGCCCCGCGGGTGGCGACTTTGGAGGCCGGTTATTTCAGCAGACTTTCACGGCCGCTTGGGCGCCGGGCATACCGGCCGTAAGGCTTAAGTTCAGTGCACCTTTCGGCGTAGATAGTTGAGCAGGTCGATCCGCGTGATCAGACCGAGGAACTGCTCGCCGTCGACCACGATCGCCACGTGGCCGCGCTCGAACACCGGCAGCAGCGACTCGATCGGCGAGCGCACGTCGAGCATCTGCAGGCTGGTGATCATCGCGGTGGACACCGTGTCGCGGAAGCGCGATTCGTCGGCGTGCACGTGCATCAGCACGTCCGACTCGTCGAGGATGCCGACCAGCCGCTCGCCGTCCATCACCGGCAACTGCGACACGTCGTACAGCTTCATGCGCGTGTAGGCGGTCATCAGCAGTTCGCCCGGGCCCACCACCACGGTGTCGCGCTGGGCGAACGGGCGCAGCAGCAGGTCGCGCAGGTCGCCGTGCTGCTCGCGCTCCAGGAAGCCGTTGTCGAGCATCCAGTAGTCGTTGTACATCTTCGACAGGTACTTGTTGCCGGTGTCGCAGACCAGGGTCACCACGCGCCTGGGCTGCGTCTGCTCGCGGCAGTACTTCAGCGCCGCGGCCAGCAGCGTGCCGGTGGACGAGCCGCCCAGCACGCCCTCCTTGCCGAGCAGCTCGCGCGCAGCGAGGAAGCTTTCCTTGTCGGAGATCGCATAGGCCTTCTTCACGCGCGTGAAGTCGCTGATCGTGGGCAGGAAATCCTCGCCGATGCCCTCCACCATCCAACTGCCGGACTTGGTCGAGAGCACGCCCTCGTTGATGTACTGCGCCAGGATCGAGCCGACCGGGTCGGCCAGGATCAGCTCGGTCCGCGGCGAATGCTCGGCGAAAAACTTCGACAGGCCGCTCAGCGTGCCGGACGAGCCGCAGCCGAGCACGACCGCATCGACCCGGCCGTCCATCTGCTCGAGGATCTCCGGGCCGGTGGTGGCGACGTGCGCGGCCGGGTTGTCCGGATTGCCGAACTGGTTGATGAAATAGGCGCCGGGCGTCTCGCGGGCGATCCGCTCGGCCATGTCCTGGTAGTACTCCGGATGGCCCTTGGCGACGTCGGAACGGGTCAGCACCACCTCGGCGCCCATCGCCTTGAGGTTGAAGATCTTCTCCCGGCTCATCTTGTCCGGCACCACCAGGATCAGGCGGTAGCCCTTCTGCTGCGCCACCAGGGCCAGGCCGATGCCGGTATTGCCCGCGGTGCCCTCGACCAGGGTGGCGCCGGGCTTGATCTTGCCGGCCCGCTCGGCGCCTTCGATCATCGACAGGCCGATGCGGTCCTTGATCGAGCCCCCGGGGTTGGCGCTTTCCAGCTTCAGGAACAGCTCGCACGGCCCGGTGTCCAGGCGCTGCGCGCGCACCATCGGGGTACGTCCGATCAGTTCGAGGACACTGTGCTGGACCGTCATGGGGGCTCCGTGGCGAAAGGGATCAGGCAGCCGGTGCACGGTCCCGTGCGGCCTGGCTGGCCGCCGATGATACCCGAGGCGCCCGAGGCGACGCCCGAAAGGCAGCGGCCCCGGGTTCCATGGCGGAAGCCCGGGGCCGCGTTGTCATGTGAAACCACGCAGGTTCAGTTGATCCGGTGCATCCGGCCATCCCACATGCGTTGCAGTCGTTCCTTGGCGTGGAGTTTTTCCTTCTTCATCCCTGCCAGGGTGACGTCGTCGATGGGGAGCACGCCGATCTCGGCGTCGTGCACCTTGCTGTCGAGTTCCTTGTGGTGCTGGTAGAGCCGGCGGAACTCCGCATCGGCCTTCATCAATGCCTCGACATCGTCACGCTGCTGGTTTTCGAACATGATCCGACCTCCTCGCGAGTAAGGCGGGCGCGTGATCGGTGCGCCCGCGGACGGAAGAACCACGCGCGCACCCACGCACCATGGCCGGCAGGCGGAACATGGTTGGCGGACAAAGGGATCGGTGGGCGCATGATTCAGGTCAGTGACCCATGGCGCATGAGTGCCCCATGGGACTTCGACCCTACTCCCCGCCCCAGGGGCATGCAAGCGGCTTCGCGCAAACCGCGGCGCCATGCGAAAGTCAAGAAAAAAGCCTGTCGAAACAGGCTTTTATATTCGTTAAATCGAAACTCTGACTGCCGACGCAGCGCCGGCGGGAGCCGGCCTTCCCGTCAGCCTCCCTTGCTGGATTTCTTCTTTTTCGGCGTCTCGGCGGGGGTCACGTCCGGCGTATCGCCCTGCATCTGCGAACGCATGGCCTTCGCCGCCTGCGCGGCCAGCTCGGCCTGGCGCCGGGCGGCATGCGCGACGCGGCTCTGAGCGGCGGCCAGCTTGCGCGCCTGCTCCGCCTCGGCACGGGCCTGCTCGGCGGCCTGCGAGGCTTCCAGGCCCTGCTGCTGCAGGCGCGCCGCTTCCTCCTGCGCCATCTGGTACTGCATCCGCTGGCGTTCCAGCTCGCGCCGGGCGGCCTCGGCCTCGCGGCGGCTGCCTTCGAGCAGGATCTGGTCGTGCTCCCGGTCGAGCTGGGTCAGCTTGTTCTGCGCGTCCTGGTATTGCGCCGCCGCCTTGGCAAGGTCGACCCTGCGCTCGGCCAGGTACAGGTCGTGCGCGCGGTCGCTCGAACGGGCCTGCGCCAGCCGTGCGATGGCGTCGCGCGCGCGCGCCTGCTCGGCCTGCGCGTACACGCCCAGGGTCGGGTCGTTCGCCAACTGGTCGAGGCTGGAGCTGAGCCGGCTCACGTCGATGTCGTCGCGGGCGGCTTGCGCCGTGGCGACGGTCAGCGCCAGCGCCACGCCGGCGAAGATCACGCGGGAACGCTTCATGGCTGGCCTCCCGGCTGCTGGCTGGAATCGGATGCGGGATCGGGCATCGACTGGAAGCCCTGGCCGTCCTGCCCGGACTGCGGCAGCGGCGCCGACAGCACCGACGAAGACGGCGCCGGCATGTCCTCGATCGAAGTGGGCGCGGCCGGCTGCTGCGCCGGCGCCTGGCTGCCGTCGTCGACGGGCTGTTCGAGCTGCGCGCGCAGGCGCGAGTTTTCCTCGACCTTGGACTGGATCTGCGCCCGCGCGCTGCCAAGCCGCGCCTTGGCGCGCGCCAGCTCGGCGTCCGCGCGCGCCTCCTCGGCGAAGTTCGCCGCGTCCTCGTACTTGCGGCTGGCCATCGCCGCCTGCGCCAGTTGGAACTTGTTCTGCGCGAAGCCCAGGTCGACCGGGGCATAGTCGGCCGCACCCGCGTCGCGGGCCGCCTGCAACTGGGCCTGGGCCTGGTTCATCGCGCCATCCGGCGGCGGCACGCTGGCGCAGCCGGCCAACGCCAGCAGCGTGCCCAGGGTCAAGCCATGAACCGCCGTGCCGATACGCGGGAAGCGCCCGGCCGACGGGGAAAAGATGTGCACCATCACTCATTCCTCACGGAGTGTCACCGCGTATTGTGGGCGGGCATAATCCAGGATTGCAACGCGCTTAGATTCAGGGGTCTTACGTGGATATCGGTTACTTCCTCAAGCTGATGGTAGACAAGGGCGCGTCGGACATGTTCCTGACCACCGGCGCCCCGGTGAACATCAAGGTCGAGGGCAAGCTCTACCCGCTGGGCAACACCGGCCTGCCCGGCGGCATGGTCAAGAAGATCGCGTATTCCCTGATGGACGAGGGCCAGGTGCCGCAGTTCGAGCGCGACCTGGAGCTGAACATGGCGCTGGCGGTGAAGGAGGCCGGCCGCTTCCGCATCAACGTGTTCAAGCAGCGCGGCGAGGTGGGCATGGTGATCCGCGCGATCAAGAGCGAGATCCCCAGCATCGAGCAGTTGCAGTTGCCGCCGATCTTCCGCGAGCTGATCATGGAGCCGCGCGGGCTGATCCTGGTGGTCGGCGCCACCGGCTCGGGCAAGTCGACCACGCTGGCGGCGATGCTCGACCAGCGCAACTCCAACTCGCCCGGCCACATCCTCACCATCGAGGACCCGATCGAGTACCTGCACCGCCACAAGAAGTCGATCGTCAACCAGCGCGAGGTGGGCCTGGACACCCACAGCTACCACGAGGCGCTGAAGAACGCGATGCGCGAGGCGCCGGACGTGATCATGATCGGCGAGATCCGCGACACCGACACGATGGAGGCGGCGATCGCCTTCTCCGAGACCGGCCACCTGTGCCTGGCCACCCTGCACTCCAACAACGCCGACCAGACGCTGGAGCGCATCCTCAACTTCTTCCCCGAGTCGGCGCACAAGAACGTGCTGATGAACCTCGCGCTGAACCTGCGCGCGGTGATCAGCCAGCGCCTGGTGATCGGCAAGGACGGCCGCCGCCTGCCGGCGACCGAAGTGCTGCTGAACACGCCGCTGATCCGCGACATGATCCGCCGCGGCCAGATCCACGAGGTGAAGGAGGCGATGGACCGCAGCCTGCAGGAAGGCATGCGCACCTTCGACCAGTCGCTGTACCGGCTCTACAAGGAAGGCCGCATCGAGCTGGAGGAGGCGCTGAGCAAGGCCGACTCGCGCGACGGCCTGGCCCTGAAGATCCGCCTGTCCGAGGGCGGCTCGAACGCCGACAGCGCCGAGCTGGCGGGCAACGACCCGTACGGCCTGGGCTTCTGATCCGGCGTTTCGATCCCCGAACCTTTCGATCCCGACCGGACAACGAGGCGGAGCCGCCGAGCGGCAGGCTCCGCCAGAGACCCTACGCTTCCGCGGCCGGAGCGTCCGGCTGCGCTTCCGGCGCGGCCCGGCGGAAGGCTTCCAGCTCGTCGCAGGCGGCCAGGATGCGCCGGATCGTCGGATAGTCGTCCATCGGCAGCTTCCAGCGCACCGCGTTGTAGGCCTGCGGTACCAGGCAGGCATCGGCCAGGGTAGGCGTGTCGCCGTGGCAGAACCGCCCCGTCGCCGGGTGGCCGGCCAGCATCGCCTCCAGCGCCTTGAAGCCTTCGGCGATCCAATGCCGCGACCAGGCGCCCTTGGCGGCATCGTCGGCCTGGAACGTCGCACCGATGTACTGCAGCACGCGCAGGTTGCCCAAGGGATGGACGTCGCACGCGACGAGCTGCGCCAGCGCACGGACGCGGGCGCGTCCGGCCGCGTCGCCGGGCAGCAGCGAGGGCGCGGGCCGCGTCTCGTCCAGGTACTCCATGATCGCCAGGGACTGGGTCAGCGCCTGCCCGCCATCGACCAGGCAGGGCACCAGCTCCTGCGGATTCAGCGCCCGATAGCCCGGCGCATGCTGCTCGCCGCCGTCGCGGACAAGGTGCACCGGGCGCGATTCGTAGGCCAGCCCTTTCAGGTTCAGGGCGATGCGCACGCGATAGGCGGCGCTGGATCGCCAGTAGCCGTACAACACCAGATCCTGGGCCATGACCTTAGGTCCTCATGCGGGGAAACCGGAACGTGGCCGCCTAGGATACCCGTCGCCGCGGTTTGCATCGCCGTCGGGCGGGCGGGACAATGCGCGGTTCGCGCCATCGGGCGCCCGCACCCATGAAACCTAGGAGTTCCGTCGTGTCCGTCATCCGCATGAGCGATCTCGACCTGCGCGGCAAGCGCGTGCTGATCCGCGAAGACCTGAACGTGCCGATCGAGAACGGCCACATCACCTCCACCCAGCGCCTGGACGCCGCGCTGCCCACGATCCGGGCCGCGCGCGACGCCGGCGCCCGGGTGATGGTGCTGTCGCACCTGGGCCGCCCGAAGGAAGGCCAGTTCGACGCCGAATCCTCGCTGGCGCCGGTGGCGCAGTGGCTGGGCGACAAGCTGGGCAAGCCGGTGCGGCTGGTGGCCGACTACCTCGGCGGCGTCGAGGTGGCCGACGGCGAGGTGGTGGTGCTGGAAAACTGCCGCATGAACGTCGGCGAGGGCAAGGACGACGAGGCGCTGGCGAAGCGGTACGCCGCGCTGTGCGACATCTTCGTGATGGACGCCTTCGGCACCGCGCACCGCGCGCAGGCGTCCACCCACGGCGTGATCAAGTACGCTCCGGTGGCCGCGGCCGGCCCGCTGCTGTGCAACGAGCTGGACGCGCTGGGCAAGGCGCTGGAGCATCCGGCGCATCCGCTGCTGGCGATCGTGGCCGGCTCCAAGGTCTCCACCAAGCTGACCCTGCTCGACAACCTGATCGGCAAGGTGGACCAGCTGATCGTGGGCGGCGGCATCGCCAACACCTTCATCGCGGCAATGGGCCACTCGGTGGGCAATTCGCTGTACGAGCCGGACCTGGTCGAGGCCGCGAAAAAGGTGATGGCCGAGGCCCGGCGCCGCGGCGCCGAAGTGCCGGTGCCGGTGGACGTGGTGGTCGCGCCGGAGTTCTCCGCGCACGCGCCGGCCACGGTAAAGCCGGTCGACCAGGTCAAGGACGGCGAGATGATCCTGGACATCGGGCCGGAGACGGCCAAGCACTACGCCGAGCTGATCGCCAGGGCCGGCACGGTGGTGTGGAACGGCCCGGTCGGCGTGTTCGAGTTCGACGCCTTCGGCCAGGGCACCGAGACGCTGGCCCGCGCGATCGCCGCCTCGGACGCGTTCTCGATCGCCGGCGGCGGCGACACCCTGGCTGCGGTAGACAAGTACGGCATCGCCGACGGCGTCTCCTACATCTCCACCGGCGGCGGCGCCTTCCTCGAATTCCTCGAGGGCAAGGAACTGCCGGCCGTCACCGCCCTCAAGGCGCGCGCGGCCAAGTAATGCTCTGCCTGTTCGACCTCGACGGCACCCTGATCGACTCCGAGCGCGGCATCACCGCCTGCGTGGCGCACGCGCTGGCGCGGCTGGACGTGCCGGCGCCGGCGCACGAGGAACTGCGGCGCTGGATCGGCCCGCCGCTGCGGCACAGCTTCGCGCCGCTGCTGGACCACGATGCGGTCCGGGTCGAGGCGGCGGTGGCGTACTACCACGAGCGCTTCGACACCCACGGCTGGCACGAGCACGCCGTCTACCCAGGCATCGAGGCGATGATCGGGCGGCTGGGCGACGCCGGCCACACGCTGGCAGTGGTCACCAGCAAGCCCGAGCGGCACGCCCGGCCGATCCTCGACCACCTGCCGTTCGGCGGCGCCTTCAGCCGCCTGTACGGCCCCGACCCGGCCAGCCCGCACAGCGAGAAGGCCACGATGATCGCCGCGGCGCTGGCGGATTTCGGCGTCGCGCCGGAGCAGGCGGTCATGGTCGGCGACCGCCATTTCGACATCGACGGCGCGGTGGCCAACCGCGTGCGCGGCATCGGCGTGCTGTGGGGCTTCGGCAGCCGCGAGGAGCTGGAGCGCGCCGGCGCCAGCGCGATCGCCGCCACCCCTGGCGAACTGGCAGGCTGGCTCGCTACCTGACGCGCCCACGGGCCATCGGTCAGACTGTCGTTCCCCGCCGCGCCAGCCACTTTCTCCGAACGGCGGGAGAGCGTCGGCGCATGGCGACGCAGGCGCAGGCAAAAAAAGAGCCGCGGCGTGCCGCGGCTCCTTTCCCATCCGGGCGACAGGCAATCAGCCGACCACGCGCTTCACCGCGTCGACCACGTGCGCCACGGTGAAGCCGAAGTGCTCGAACAGTTGCGGCGCGGGTGCCGAGGCGCCGAAGCCGGTCATGCCGACCACCTCGCCGTCCAGGCCCACGTACTTGCGCCAGAAGTCGGCGGTGGCCGCCTCCACCGCGACGCGGGCGCGGCACCAGCCGGGCAGCACGCCTTCGCGGTATTCCAGCGGCTGCGCATCGAACACCTCGGTGCACGGCATCGACACCACGCGCACGGCCATGCCCTGCTGGGCCAGGGTGCGCGCCGCTTCCATCGCCAGTTCCACTTCCGAGCCGGTGGCGATCAGGATCGCCTGGAACTTCGTGTCCAGCGGATCGGACAGCACATAGGCGCCGCGCGCGATGTCGGCGACCTGCCGTTCGCTGCGCTGCTGGTGCTTGAGGTTCTGCCGCGAGAACACCAGGCAGGCCGGGTTGCCCCTGCGCTCGATCGCCGCCTTCCACGACACGGCCGACTCCACCGCGTCGCACGGGCGCCACACCTGGTTGTTCGGGATGTAGCGCAGCGAGGCCAGGTGCTCCACCGGCTGGTGGGTCGGGCCGTCCTCGCCCAGGCCGATCGAGTCGTGCGTGTAGACGTGGATGGCGTGGGCCGGGATCAGCGCGCTCATGCGCACCGCGTTGCGCGCATAGTCGGAGAACACCAGGAAGGTGGCGTCGTACGGAATGAAGCCGCCGTGCAGGGCCAGGCCGTTGGCGATCGCGGTCATGCCGAACTCGCGCACGCCGTAGTAGACGTAGTTGCCCTTGCCGTCGGCGCTGTTGCCGTTGCCGGCGTCGAGGCTGCCCTTCCACTTGGTGAGGTTGGAGCCGGCCAGGTCGGCCGAGCCGCCGATCAGTTCCGGCAGCAGCGGGCCGAACGCGTCCAGCGTCATCTGCGAAGCCTTGCGCGAAGCCACTTCCGGCCCTTCGGCCTGCAGCCTGGCGATGTACGCCTGCGACTTCCCGGCCCAGTCGGACGGCAACTCGCCGGCGATGCGACGCTTGAATTCGGCGGCCAGCTCCGGATGCGCGGCGGCGTAGTCCGCGAAGGCGTCGTTCCAGTCCTGCTCGGCGGCGGCGCCCGCCTTTCTGTGGTCCCAGCCGGCGTAGATGTCGGCGGGGATCTCGAACGGCGGGTAGTGCCAGCCCAACCGCTCGCGCGCCGCGGCGATCTCGTCCTTGCCCAGCGGTGCGCCGTGGCTCTCTTCCTTGCCCTGCTTGTGCGGCGCGCCGAAGCCGATGATGGTCCTGGCGCAGATCAGGGTGGGCTTGTCGTTCTGCGCGGTGGCGGCGGCAATCGCCTTCTTCACGGCGTCGGCATCGTGCCCGTCCACCCCGCGGATCACGTTCCAGCCGTACGCCTCGAAGCGCGCCGGGGTGTCGTCGGTGAACCAGCCGTGCACCTCGCCGTCGATCGAGATGCCGTTGTCGTCGTAGATCGCCACCAGCTTGCCGAGCTGCCAGGTGCCGGCCAGCGAGGCGACTTCGTGCGAGATGCCCTCCATCAGGCAGCCGTCGCCCAGGAGCACGTAGGTGTGGTGGTCGACCACGTCGTGGCCGGGACGGTTGAAATGCGCCGCCAGCACCTTCTCGGCGAGCGCGAAGCCGACCGCATTGGCCAGGCCCTGGCCGAGCGGGCCGGTGGTGGTTTCCACCCCGGGCGTCTCGCTGGCTTCCGGGTGGCCGGCGGTCTTCGAATGCAGTTGGCGGAAGCGCTTGAGCTGCTCCATCGGCAGGTCGAAGCCGGTCAGGTGCAGCAGCGCATACTGCAGCATCGAGCCGTGGCCGTTGGAGAGCACGAAGCGGTCGCGGTTGAACCACTTCGGGTTGGCCGGATTGAAGCGCAGGAAGTCGTTCCACAGCACTTCGGCGATGTCGGCCATGCCCATCGGCATGCCCGGATGGCCGGACTTGGCCGCCTCCACGGCGTCCATGGCGAGGGCGCGCACGGCGTTGGCGAGTTCGCGGCGGGTGGTCATCGGTGCATCTCCGAAAGGCTGGGCAAAGCGTTGATTGTCGCCGATTCCCCGACCCGCTGTCGCGCTCCGGGGGCATGTCGCCCGGGGCAGCGACATTAATTCGACCTTAATTTTCCGGAAGGGGATATCGGCAGGCTTCAGGCTCAGCCCCGTTCAATGGCCGGGCGCATTTCCCCGTGCGTGATCGCCGCAGTGCCTCCCCAGCCTGCGGCCGGTCTGATGTCATAAGCGGAGAATCCCCATGAAAAAGACGCTATTTGCCCTTGCTTTCGCTTCCGCCGGTTTGTGCTCCGTGCCCGCCTTCGCACAGGACAGCCAGGCGACCTCCCCCGCTGCGGCCCCGGCCGAGCAGCCCCAGGCAGCGCTCGCCGACACCACCGCAGCCACGCCGGTGTCCGACACCCGGGCGGCCGGCGGCAATCTCCAGCCCAGCCAGCCGGTCGGCAGCGGCAACTGGTTCATCGGCGCCAACGTCGGCCGCACCAACGGCAATAGCAACGGCGGCTTCGGCAGCAATGCCAGCGGCTTCAATTTCCTGCATGGCGAACGCGGCCGCCGCACCGGCTACGGCCTGATCGGCGGCTATCGCTGGAAAGTGGGCCAGGACCTCGGCCTCGGCCTGGAGGCCGGCTATACCGACCTGGGCAACTTCCGGGTCAAGAACGTCTTCAACTCGAACGACGTCAACCAGAGGAAGCAGGAGAACGCGCTGCGCGGCTGGCTGGTCGGCGTGAACGGCCGCATCAACCTGATGCCGCAGTGGTACATGGGTTTCCACGGCGGCTACTTCCGCGCCAACGACAACAACCGCAACTACAACAACAGCGTGGGCCAGGACCTGCACCTGAGCAGCGGCGGCCGCGCCGGTCGCGGCAGCTGGTACGCCGGCATCGGCACCGGCTGGGACGTCAACGAGCACTTCGGCGTAGGCGTGCAGTACGACTACTTCCACGCCAACGCCGGCAAGGTGCGCAACGACGACACCGGCGAAACCCGCGCGGACTTCAAGCGCTCCACCGGCATCGTCTCGCTCACGGGCGAATACCGCTTCTGAGGCCGTCCCGCGCCATCGCCATGGGCGGCATACCCGCCGCCATGGTTTTTTAACGCATGCTTAATGGTGTACTGGCCGGTATTGAAACCTTTCCCGCCCGCCAGCATCTGAGTAACCGTGACGCACAAACCCCCTGCGTCCATTGGCGGATCACAACGCCTGCCCCGAGGCAGATCCGCCGCATCCATAACAGGAGAAACTCCATGAAGAAGTCTTTGCTCGCCCTTGCCTTCGCTTCCGCCAGCCTGCTGGCCGTCCCCGCCGCGTTCGCGCAGAGCGCGCCGACCCACAACGACGGCTGGTTCATCAACGGCAACGTCGGCCGCACCTCGATCGACAAGGGCCCGTACGACGGCCACGACACGGGCTACGGCATCAACGGCGGCTACCGCTGGGCGGTGAACCCGTCGGTCGCGCTGGGCGTCGAGGCCGGCTACAACGACCTGGGCAACATCCACGTCAAGAACGTCTTCAACAGCAAGGACGTGGTGGACAAGGGCAAGTCGCAGTTGCACGGCTGGACCGCCGGCGTGAACGGCCACTTCAATCTCGATCCGAACTGGTACGTGAGCGCGCGCGGCGGCATCTACGGCTGGAAGGGCCACGGCCTCAGCAACAACGAGAACCCGATCCGCAAGGGCCTGGACGACACCAGCTGGTACGCCGGCGCGGGCGTGGGCTACGACTTCAGCAACAACGTCAGCCTCGGCCTGAACTACGACTACTACAACGCCAAGAAGAACCGGGTGGACCTGAGCACCGACATGGTCTCGGTCAGCGCGGAATACCGCTTCTAAGTAGTCAGCGAACCCCTACACGACGTCGGGGTATATGCCTACAAAAACGGACGCCTTCAGGCGTCCGTTTTTGTCTCCTGCCGCTATCGCTCCCCGTAGAATGGCGCGCCGCCATGAAGGCGGACCACACGGCTTCCCTTCTCGCCGGAAGCCGCTCCAAAAGATGGGCACAGGGGAAGCAGATGATGATGAAGACACTTCCGGCGCTGATGCTGGCCGGAGCCGGCATGCTCGCAACCACGTCGGCAATGGCAAAGAAGCCAAACGGCTGGTTCGTCAACGCAGGCGTCGGCAGCGCCCATTACAAGGCCTCGGTGGACGGCTACGGCTCGGGCACCGAGGCCGGCACCGCCTACATGATCAATGCCGGATACCACGACCAGCGCATCCTCGGCTTCGAGGTCGGCTATACCGACCTGGGCAGCGTCGACGCCAAGGGCGGCTACGGCGACCGGGCGAAGCTTTCCGGCGACGGCTGGACCCTGGGCCTCAACGGCCACTTCAACCCGACCCGGCACTGGTACGTCTCCACCCGCAGCGGAGCCTTCCTATGGAAGTTGCGCGCCAAGGCCGGGGTCGCCTACGACGACGGCAGCACCGAAACCTTCAGAGGCAGCGAACAATCGATAGGCTGGTACGCCGGCGTGGGCACGGGCTACGACATCGACCGCCACTGGAGCGTGGGCGCCAGCTTCGACTACTACAAAATCGACAAGGACGACTACGACATCGGCACACGGATCTTCGCCGTCAATGCCGAGTACCGTTTCTGACGATCGCGTGCAGCCTGCGCGGCGGTCGCCGGGACCGCAATGCCACCGGCATCCGGCGGGAAACGAAAAACGGGCGCCTCGCGGCGCCCGTTTTCGCATGCCTCATGCCGAGGCGGATGCCGCGAAACTCAGCCGTTCCACTGGCCCAGCGCGGCAAGGCCGTTGTCCTTGGCGCGGGCGGCGACGGTCTTCTGCGCCTCGGCGACGTTGCCCTTCATGTCCTTCGACCACAGCTTCAGCGCGGCCTGCTGCATGGCGCGGCCGTAGGAGAACGACAGCGGCCACGGATGCGGGCCGATGCGGTTCATCGCGTTGAGGTGGGCGGTGCTCTGCTCGTCGGTCTGGCCGCCGGAGAGGAACACGATGCCCGGCAGCGAGGCCGGCACGGTGGCCTTGAGCACGCGCACGGTGGCGTCGGCGACTTCCTCGACCTCGGCCTGCTCGTCGCAGTCCTTGCCCGGGATCACCATGCTGGACTTCAGGATGGTGCCCTCGAGCATCACGTTCTGCTCGTACAGCGCGTTGAACAGGCTGCGCAGCACGGCCTCGTGCACTTCGTAGCTGACCTCGATGGTGTGGTCGCCGTCCATGATCACTTCCGGCTCGACCATCGGCACCAGGCCCGCTTCCTGGCACAGCGCGGCGTAGCGCGCCAGCGCGTGGCAGTTCGCCTCGATCGCGGTGGAGCTGGGGTTGTCCTCGGAGATGTTGATCACCGCGCGCCACTTGGCGAACTGCGCGCCAAGCTTGGCGTATTCCTGCAGGCGCTCGCGCAGCCCGTCCAAACCTTCGGTGACCACGTCGCCCGGGAAGCCGGCCAGCGGCACCGGGCCCTTGTCGACCTTGATGCCCGGGATCATGCCGTTCTTCTTCATGTAGTCGGCGAAGCGCACGCCGTCCTTGGTGGACTGGCGCAGGGTTTCGTCGAACAGGATCGCGCCGGAGATGTGCTCGTTCAGGCCCGGCGTGGTCAGCAGCAGCTCGCGGTAGGCGCGGCGGTTCTCCTCGGTGTTCTCGATGCCGACCGCCTCGAAGCGCTTCCTGATGGTGTTGGTCGACTCATCGATCGCGATGATGCCCTTGCCGGGCGCGACCATCGCCAGGGCGATGCTTTCCAGATCTTCAATGCTCATGACGACTCCGTGCAGTCGGGGCGGCGTGGCCGCGCAAAGGATGACGCCGCCCCGGAAACCGGGGCCGGCAAGGCTCAAAGCGGGCGATTATAGCCGGATCGCCCCCCGGGTCGCCCGGGGGCCGCCGCGGGCCGGTTCAGCCCTCGTCGTAGCCGGGCAGCCTGCATGGGGCCATCAACTGCTGCTGGCCCTCGCCCTGGTCCGGCGAGTTGAACGGCACGATGTAGTACGTGGAAACCGGCTCGCTGGCGCGGTTGGTGAGCGAGGGACCGTAACGGAAGTTGGCCACGGCGCTCGCCGCGATCTGGCCGAAGTCGCCGGCCGGCACCACCTTTTCCACCTTGATGTCGCGTGGCACGCCGTCCGAGCCGATGGTGTAGCTGACCGAGGCGCAGCCGGGCTTGTTCATGTTGCGGCCGCCGTTGGGCACGTCCACGGCGACGTTGTGGTTGATCAGGATCCAGTAGCCGTTGATCCGCTGCGGGCCGAGGCGGTGCGCGGACTGCGCCAGCGCCGGCACGGCGCAGGCCAGCCCCAGGCCGAGCAGCAGGGGGATGCGAACGGTGCGGAAGGCGTTCATCGGAATCTCCGGCAGGTATTGGTGACCGGTCGCCAGTGTAATCCCGTCGCGCGCGGCCGGCAGGTGAAACGCCGCCTACAGGTCGCGCAGGCTCTCCACCATGCCGCCCGCCTCGACCGAGAGCAGCTTGAGGGTGTTGGTGCCGCCGACGTGGCCGACCCGGTCGCCGTAGGTGATCACCACCCGGTCGCCCTCCACCAGCCGGCCCTGGTCGAACAGCAACCGCACCGCCGCGCGCGTGGAGGCGGCCATGCTCTGCGTCTCGCCGTGGCTGAACGCCACCGGCTGCACGTCGCGCAGCAGCAGCATGCGCCGGCGCGAGCCGGCGAACGGCGACAGCGCGTAGATCGGCACCGCGCTGCGGTAGCGCGACAGCCATTGCGCGGTGGCGCCTGACTCGGTCAGCGCCACGATGGCGCGCAGGCCCAGCTCGCTGGCCAGCAGCATCGCGGCCAGCGCGATCGCCTGGTCGGTACGGTCGAACTGGTGCGCGCCGGCGCTCAGGTCTTCCTTCGGCTCGAACTGGCGCTCGGCGCCCAGGCAGATGCGGCGCAGCGCCGCCACCGCCTTGTCCGGGTGCGCACCGGCGGCGGATTCCTCCGACAGCATCACCGCGTCGGTGCCGTCGATCACCGCATTGGCCACGTCCAGCACCTCGGCGCGGGTCGGGATCGGCGAGCGCACCATCGACTGCAGCATCTGCGTGGCGGTGATCACCGCGCGGTTGCGCTGCACCGCCTCGCGGATGATCTTCTTCTGCAGGCCGGGCAGCTCGGCGTCGCCGATCTCCACGCCCAGGTCGCCGCGCGCCACCATCACCACGTCGGAGGCGTCGATGATCTCGCCCAGCACCGGGATCGCGTCGGCGCGCTCGATCTTCGCCACCAGCGCGGCATTGCCGCCGGCCTCGTGCAGCAGCCGGCGCGCCTCGTCCATGTCTGCGGCCGAGCGCACGAACGACACCGCCAGGAAGTCGGCGCCGATCTCGGCGGCGAGCTGGATGTCGGCCCGGTCCTTGTCCGACAGCGCGGAAACGGACAGGCCGCCGCCCTGCCGGTTGAGCCCCTTGCGGTCGGACAGGCGTCCGCCGACCAGCACCTGGCAGCGCACCTCGGCGCCGACCACGGCCAGCACGGTCAGTGCGACCAGGCCGTCGTCCAGCAGCAGCACGTCGCCGGCCGCCACGTCGCGCGGCAGGTCGTGGTAGCTCACCCCGACCCGCGAGGCGTCGCCCGCCGGCGCGCCCGGGGCGCAGTCGAGCACGAAGGCGTCGCCCTCGCGCAGTTCCACCGGCCCGTTGGCGAACTTCTCGATGCGGATCTTCGGCCCCTGCAGGTCGGCCAGGATGCCGACCTCGCGGCCGACCTTGGCCGCCGCGTCGCGCACGGCGTTGGCGCGGGCGCGGTGGTCGTCCGGCTGGCCGTGCGACAGGTTGAGGCGGACCACGTCCACGCCTTCGGCGAGGATCTTCTCGAGCATGCCCGGCGCATCGGTAGCGGGGCCCAGGGTGGCGACGATCTTGGTGCGGCGCATCACAGTTTCGGTAGTCATCCTTCCAAACTAGCAGAACCGGACGGCCGCGCCAGGGGTAGCGGGCCCGCGTGTTTCGCCTGCCGCCGCTGGCGCAAGTGGACTGCTCGCGGAACGGTCGCGGACTGGCGCAGTGGTATGGTCCGCGTGCGTACATCGCCGGGATACGGCGGAGCACTGGTCTGTTCGACGGCAGTCCAGACATCGCATATTGGTCTGCTGCACGGCCGCGCCGAGGATGGACTGGCGCATCCGCGCCGTCGCCGGCGGACGGCGCCGCCGGACCGGGCCATCCGCACTGCGACTGGCATGCCGCAATGCAATAAATTCGGACGGCGGCGCATTCCTCAAGGCTGCCGAGGTGCCTCCAGCGCGAGGTTGAGCACCTCGGCCAGGCGCCGTCCCGCCTCGCGCAGGCGCCGCTCGGCGACGGGCAGCTCGGCGTCGACGTAGGCCTGGCCGATCACGTGGCCGTCGGGATAGAAGCCCGGCGCGACGGTGATGCGGCAGGATTCTTCCGCCCACTGCGCATAGGCGTTGTCCAGCGGCGCGATCGGCGGCGGCAGCGGCACGGGACCGCGCGCATCCAGCTCGGCGGCATAGCCGCGCCAGTCCAGGCCGCGGGTGGAGAGCAGGCCGGAATCCCACACCTTGTGCAGGTTGCTGCCCTTGCCCCGGAACTGCACCTGGTAGGTGTTGCCGCCCTTGTCGTCGCGGCTGCCCGCGTGCAGCGGCTGGTGCACGTCGCCGACGAAGTGCACCACGAACTTCAGCGCCTCGCGGCGCGCGGCGTCGGGCTGGCCGCGGTCGGCGAGGATCTGCACGTAATGGTCGAGGCCGGCCACCACGCACTTGCCGCCCCTGCAGTCGCGCGGCGGCACGTAGTCGCAGTCGCCGTGCAAGAAGTCGATGTAGTGTAGCGCACGGGTCTGCTTCCACAGCGCCGCCAGCGCCGGATCGTCCTGGATCTGGTCCGGCCAGCTGGCGACGTCGGCCAGGTGCGTGGTGTGTTCGGGCGCCAGCAGATGCTCCACTTCGGCCTCGGCGGCCGGGTTCAGGTGCCGCTGCGCCAGCTCGGCGACGATGCTGTGGCCGAGCGGTCCCCAGGCATGGGCGGCGGGCGCGATGGCGAAGCCGGCGAGCGCGACGGTCAGCAGGCGGCGGAACGGGAGCATGACGGGGTTCCGGTGCGGGAAGGCCACGCAGTCTGCCACACGCTCCGCTCAGCGCGCCGGCACGCGTCCGGCCAGCCACACGCCGAGCAGCAGGGCCGGCAACAGCCAGCGCAGGTCGGCGTTGCCCAGCCCGAGGCCTGCCAGCGCCGGCCCCGGGCAGTAGCCGGCGAGGCCCCAGCCGGCGCCGAACAGCGCCGCGCCGCCGAGCAGGCGCGCATCGATGCGGCGCGCCCCTGGCAGCCGGAACTGCGTCTCCAGCCATGGCCGTGGACGCTGCGTCAGTCGCCGCCAGAGAAGCGCGTAGACGCCGACCGCACCGGCCATCACCAGCAGCAGGCTCGGATCCCAGTCGCCCGCCACGTCGAGGAAGCCGAGCACCTTGCGAGGATCGGCCATGCCCGACATTGCCAGGCCAAGCCCGAACGCCACACCGGCCAGCAGCGCGGCAAGCGCGCGCCTCACGGCACGGCTCCCGGCCCATGCCGCAGCAGCGCCACGGTGAGCATGGCGGTCGCCATGAACACCGCCACCGCCGCCAGCGAGCGTGGCGACAGCCGCGCCACGCCGCATACGCCGTGCCCACTGGTGCAACCGCCGCCCAGCCGGGTGCCGAAGCCCACCAGCAGGCCGGCCAGCGCGAGCCGCCAGGCCGGCGCGTGGCCGGCCACGTCGAGCGGCCCGTACCACTGCCACAACGCCGCGCCAAGCGGCAGGCCGAGCACGAAGGCCAGCCGCCACGCCCAGTCGCCGGTGCGCGGCGGCAGCAGTCCGGCGACGATGCCGCTGACCCCGGCGATGCGCCCCAGCGCGGCCAGCAGCCACAGCGAAGCCGCACCGATCAGCACGCCCCCGGCGAGCGCGCTCCACGGCGTGAACTGGCTCATGCGAGCGGCCCCAGCGCGGCGGCATCCAGCGGCAGCTTGAGGAAGCGCCGGCCCTCGGCGTCGGGCGGCGGCAACTGTCCGGCGCGGATGTTCACCTGCAGCGCCGGCCACAGCAGACGCGGCGCGGCGAGCGTGGCGTCGCGGCGCTCGCGCATGGCGACGAAGCCGGCCTCGTCCACACCCGCGGCCAGATGGATGTTCGCCTGCATCTGCTCGGCCAGCGGCACCTCCGCGCGCGGCTCGGCGCCGGCCGGCGGGTAATCGTGGCAGAGGAACACGCGGGTCTCCGGCGGCAGCGCGTACAGTCGGCGCACCGAGGCATACAGCATGGCGGCGTCGCCGCCGGGGAAGTCGCAGCGGGCGCTGCCGGCCGCCGGCGCGAACAGCGTGTCGCCGATGAACACCGCGTCGCCCACGCGATAGCTCATGCCGTCCGGCGTGTGTCCCGGCGTTGCCATCGCCTGCACTTCGAGCGCCCCCAGCGGCAGCCGCTCGCCGTCGTCGAGCAGGCGGTCGAACGGCGAGCCGTCGGCGCGAAACCCGTCGCCCAACCCGAGCAGACGCTTGAAAGTGGACTGCACCTGGACGATGCCGCGGCCGATCGCCACCGGCACGCCGGTCTGCTCGCGCAGCCAGGCCGCCGCGGTGAGGTGGTCGGCATGGGCGTGCGTCTCCAGGATCCAGCGCAGGTCCAGCCGCCGCGCCTGCAGGTGGTCGAGCACCTGCCGCGCCGCCTCGGTGCCCAGCCGCCCGCTGGCGGGATCGAAGTCCAGCACCGGATCGATCACCGCCGCCGCGCCGCTGGATGGATCGCTGACCACATGGGTCCAGGTCGAGGTGGGCGAGTGGAAGAAGGAGGCGACTTCGGCAGGCATGGCGTTTCACCGCTGGACGATGGGCGCACTATATTAGAAATTGCTAATTTAGCAAGCTACGGCATAATGTCCGCATGAGGAACCCGACCGATCCCGCCCGCATGCGCGCCCACGCCGGCGAAGCGGCCGCCCTGCTGAAGGCGCTTGCCAACGAACAGCGCCTGCTGATCCTGTGCCACCTGGCCGAGGGCGAGCTGTCGGTGGGCGCGCTGCAGGAGCGCGTGGAACTGGGCCAGTCCGCGCTGTCGCAGCATCTGGCGCGGCTGCGCGCGCACGGCCTGGTCGCCACCCGGCGCGAGGCGCAGGCGGTCCACTACCGGCTGGCCGACGGCCCGGTGCGCGCGCTGATGGATACGCTGCACGGCATCTACTGCGCGCCGCGCCGGAAGCGCTGAGCAGCGGCTCCTGCGGCGCCGCGGGTTTGCCTGTAAAATCGCGATTTGGCCGGCCGCGCCGCGGCCGTTTCCCCAACGCTTTGGAGGACGCTGTCCCATGACCATCAAGGTCGGCATCAACGGTTTTGGCCGCATCGGCCGCAACGTGCTGCGCGCAGCCGTGCAGAACTTCGGCAACGACATCGAGATCGTGGCGATCAACGACCTGCTGGAGCCGGACTACCTGGCCTACATGCTGCGCTACGACTCGGTGCACGGCCGCTTCAAGGGCGACGTGAAGGTCGAGGGCGGCCACCTGGTGGTCAACGGCAAGACCATCCGCCTGACCCAGGAACGCGATCCGGCCAACCTGAAGTGGAACGAAGTGAACGCCGACGTGGTGATCGAATCCACCGGCCTGTTCCTGGACAAGGCCACCGCGCAGAAGCACCTCGATGCGGGCGCGAAGAAAGTGATCCTGTCCGCGCCGTCGAAGGACGACACGCCGATGTTCGTCTACGGTGTCAACGACAAGACCTACAAAGGTGAGGCGATCATCTCCAACGCCAGTTGCACCACCAACTGCCTCGCGCCGATCGCCAAGGTGATGCACGACAAGTGGGGCATCAAGCGCGGCCTGATGACCACCGTGCACGCCGCCACCGCGACGCAGAAGACCGTCGACGGCCCGAGCAACAAGGACTGGCGCGGCGGCCGCGGCATCCTGGAGAACATCATCCCCTCCTCCACCGGCGCGGCCAAGGCGGTGGGCGTGGTGATCCCCGAGCTCAACAAGAAGCTCACCGGCATGAGCTTCCGCGTGCCGACCTCGGACGTGTCCGTGGTCGACCTCACGGTCGAGCTGGAGAAGGACGCGACCTACGCCGAGATCTGCGCGGAGATGAAGGCGCAGAGCGAAGGCGCGCTGAAGGGCATCCTCGGCTATACCGAGGACAAGGTGGTGGCCACCGACTTCCGCGGCGAGACCTGCACCTCGGTGTTCGACGCCGATGCCGGCATCGCGCTGGACGGCACCTTCGTCAAGCTGGTGAGCTGGTACGACAACGAGTGGGGCTACTCCAACAAGTGCCTGGAGATGGTCCGGGTGGTCGCGGCCGGCTGAGCCGTCGCGCTTCCAGGATGAAAAAACCGCGCCCATGGCGCGGTTTTTTTTGGCTCCGCCGCCGGCCTGCGGAGCGGAGCGGGAGGACCGGAACGGTCCAGGGTGTTCCTGCGTGCAGCAGGCGCCTTGCCCCCGCCCGGGCGAACCGGCACCGCCCCGCATCGCCGCTTCTGTCGTCGGCATGCAAAGGCGACGAAGGGAAGCGGGGCGATGTTGCGGCGACGGCCCGACCCGCAAGCAGGAGAGAGAAAGCCCGCCGGCGATTACCGGCGGATCGAGCCCGACGACCACCACGGCAGGGAGCGGTTCCCTGCCGTGGCGAAGCCGCTCAGGAACGCGGGCCGACCACGATCTCCACCCGCCGGTCCGGTGCCAGGCAGGCGATCAGCGCGGCGCGGGCGGTCATGCCGCACTCGGCCACCGGCTCGCTGCTGCCGCGGCCTTCGGCGGTGATCGCGTCCGCCGCGACGCCCTTGTCCACCAGGTACGCGCGCACCGTGTCGGCGCGCCGCTGCGACAGCGCCTGGTTGTAGTCGGCGCTGCCGAGCCGGTCGGCATGGCCGATCACCGCGATCGTGCCGCCGGCCTCGCGCGACTGCAGCTCGCGGGCCAGCCGGTCGAGCTGGAGGCGGCCTTCCGGGCGGATGTCGGCCAGGCCGGAGCGGTCGAACGCGAACAGCGCATCGGCGGACAGGCTGCGGCGCTCGACGCCGGCCGCGGGCGCCGGTGCGACCGGTGCTGCGGGCGCCGGCGGCTCCAGCAGCGCGGCGCAGGTCTCCGGCTTCCAGTGGAAGCTCTGCGCCAGCCGGTGCTCGTCGAACAGCACCTTGAACTGGCACACCGTCGCCGTGCCGGCCTGCCCGTCGCGCAGGTGGAACAGGTAGTTCCATTCGCGCACGCCGAACACGCCTTCGCTGAAGTGCGGCGCACCGATCAGCGCCCTCACCTGGTCCTTGCTCTGGCCCGCCTGCACCTGCCGCACGCTGGCGAGTGTGGGCCAGGTGCCGTCGCGGTGCATCGGCGTGGTGTCTTCCGGCGCCGGCCAGCGCAGCTCGTCCGCGCCGCGGCCGTCGGCGGCGATGCCGCGGCTCACGTTGGCGCAGGCGGCGAGGCCGGCCATGCCCAGCGACAGCAGGATCGTCTTTCCAAGGGCAATCTTCATTTCGTACTCCTCGATTCGGAGGCAGGCAGCCGGGCGATCAAGCCCGCTGCCATGCCGCAATGGGGGTGCCGCCGCCCGCACGACGTGCGATCTCGGGGTGACATGCAGCGTGCGGACGGCGACAGACTGGCTACGGGCTTACCACTGCATGCCGGCGCCGACCGTCACGCCGCCGTCGCCGCGCGAGTTGGTCGAGCCGGTGAGCTTGTAGACCCAGCGGCCGCTCTCGGAGATGGTCGATACGCCGACCGCCAGGCTGGACTCGCCGCGGAAGCTGCTGGCCGCCACCGAAGCCATGCTCTTGCCCGGCTCGTACGCCTGCGGCAGGCCGGCCATCGCCATCGCCGAGGCCACGCCCGCGTTGGCGTTGCGGCCGACCTGGCGGAAGCGCTGGTCGGCGTAGTCGCGCGCCCAGTTGCGGGTTTCCTGCAGCCCGTCGCGCAACTGGGCCACGTTGGCCGCGTCGGTCGGCGCCGTACCGGCGGCGACGTTGTGCAGGGTGCTGGCCGCGCCGCCGCGGTTCAGCGTGACGTTGGCGTAGTCGACGCTGCCGTCGGTGCCGGTGTCGTACTGCACGCTGCCCGCCTGCGCCGCCTTGAGCTGGCCCACGTTGACCGCATCGGTGGACTGGGTGCCGGCCGCCACGTTGGTGACCTGCCGCTCGTGCCCGGCCGACCCCACCGACACGCTGTCCGCGCGGTCGGCCACCGAGCCGGCGCCGAGCGCCACGCTGTTGTCGCCGGTCGCATGGGCGCCGTTGCCCACCGCCGTGCTGCCGGTACCGGAAGCGAGCGTGTCGTTGCCCAGCGCGGTGCCGTTGTCGCCCGACGCCTCCGCGCCGGAACCGCCCGCCACCGAGTTCTTGCCGCCAGCCTTCGGCGCCGGGGCGTTGTGGTCCTGGCTCACCTGGAACATGCCGGTGGCGCCGTTGTTGATGTTGTTGACCACGTCGCCGATGCGGCTGTCGGTGTAGCTCTTCGATTCGGCCACGGCACCGTCGAGCTGGCGCAGGTTCACCGCGTCGGTGGCCTCCTTGCCGTCGGCCACGTTGCTCACGGTGCGCGTCTCGCCGGTCCCGGCATTGCCCACCGACACGGTGCCGACGCTGTCGTTCTGCGCGCCGGAATACTTGCCGGTGTAGCTCTCCGCGCCGCGGTCGGCCACCGCGCCGGCGCCGAGCGCCACGTCGCCGTCCTTGCGCGCCTCGGCAGCGTTGCCCAGCGCGGTGCCGCCCTTGCCCGCGGCCTTGCTGTCGTTGCCGACGGCCACGCTGTCGTCGCCCGACGCCTGCGCACCGGCGCCGCCCGCCGCCGAGTTGCGCCCGGTCGGCGCCGGCGGCGGCGTGTTGTGGTCCTGGCTGACCTGGAACATGCCCACGCTGCCGTTGTTGATGTTGCTGATGCTGCCCTCGATGCTGGTGACGCGGCCGTCCAGCAGGGTGATGTTGGTGGCGTTCTGGTTCACCTGCGCCTGCACGGCGTAAAGCTGGCTGCCGTTCACCGCATCGGTGCTGCCGTCGGAGACGTCGCCGTCCTTGACGTTGGTGACCACGGTGCCGCCGGCACCGCCCAGGGTGACCTTGCCCTTGCTGGCGTCGTCGTACTTCACCGCTAGGTTGTCCAGGCCGTCG
>NZ_LMSL01000004.1:74136-121675 GCF_001428405.1 Frateuria sp. Soil773 | reverse complement strand
CGCGAACACTGCGAGCGGCAAACTTCTCCTTTTGAGTGCGCTACTTGACGGGGAAGGCTACGCTACCACTACAACCTGGATACGCGTAACCACTATCTTGGCGCGCTGCGGAAGGTGATCCGCCACCTGAAGACGCACGACAGATCATCGCTGCCGGACGATTGCGAAGTCCCAAGCAACCCCTGGCCCGGAGCCTCAAACGGAAGCAAAGCAGCGAAGGTCAGGAACCAACAAGACGATACTGCTTTCTTCCGCTATTGCCGCGACCTGGCCGCGACGCAAATGGAGGAAGTCGAGGCGGTTTGGGGATCCGCAGAAAAAGCTCTACGGCTCAATCCTCGAATTGCGGAGAATCGCCTGCCGAGTCGAGCGCGAACTGTAGGTATGGCCTTCCTACGCGTTGCGCACCTGTCAGGTGGTTACCTCCCGGAACGCAAGGTTCTCAAAAAGCAGGCCGGCGAGTTGTTCGATCTAACGGAAGAGTTCGGCTACAAGAGGATCGCGCGTGCGCTGTCACCTCTTGCAGGCGATCTCACAAAGTTCGTCTTTCTGGTCGGCTTCGGGACGCTTCTAAACACCCAGCCGTTGCTCGATTTAGAGATACCCGACTTGGAATTCAAGTCTGTGATGGGAACCGGCAGGTTACTCATCAAGGGAATGAAGTATCGTGCCGGCAAGATCCAGCGGTCGAGCTTTTCCGGGTCGAACGAGCCTGATAGTCCCTACCGCTTGATCGCTTTCGTGATTCGATGGACGAAGCGGTTGCGGGATTTTTGCCCAAAAAACCTCAAGAACCACCTTTGGCTGTATGTGCCGCGAAATAAAAAGGGGGCGAGCGGCGTCGAAACGCTTCATCAGATGGGTCGCGGTAAGTCGATCCAATTCCACTCGCATCTCCTCGGCTTCTGCAAGGCAGGAGGTTTCAGGTGGCGAGGTTTGCGCTCGATCCGAGAGAGTGGCGCGGAACTCGCCGACCAACTCTACGATGGCGACATACGCCAGCTCGGCGCGTTACTCCAACACAGCGGAGTTTCCGTCACCGATAGGCACTATCGATACGGCGCTGCTAAGCAACGTCAAACCGAACAACTTGTGGCTGGCATGATGCAGCGCGAGCGCTGGGTGTTCAGCGATGGAAGGATTGACCCACGCAACGCGCCTGTGAGTGATGAGCTGGCGGCCGCAACACCAGGATTCCGCTGCTTGGATCCACTTGATAGCCCGATGCGAGGCGAGCGCAAAGGATCGTTGTGCGGCGCGTATGGGCAGTGTCCGGTGTGTCCGCTCGGGTTGATCGACGTCCGCAGCCCGTATGCACTCGCGCGCCTCTTGCAGCTCAAGGCGCTGCATCAGACCTCCCGCGAGGACCTCGGCGAACAGGCCTGGGGTCTTCGGTGGCACGAAAGCTACGAGCGCTTAGTCAAATTCTGGTTGCCGCAGTTTACCGACGAGGCCGTGCTAGTCGAAGCGGAACGGTTGCTCATTCCACCTTTGCCGCCACTGGACTAATGCGATGCAAGTTCCCGCAATCGGTACACCGAAATCTAACCCTGCTCGTGTACTCGCGACGCTGCGAGTCAGTGACCTAAGCACGTTCATGGACAACATTTGGCGAGTACCGCATGGCGTCGCCGGGCAGCGAGATCGTCACGGGACGATCAGCTGGGATATTTCGCTTCCGGACGGATCGTCCTTGACCGATGAGGAAAACAGCAGCTTGCTCACGGAGTTCAAGGGCTTGGTTTGGACGATGCTCCACGACCCGCGTGAAGGGAAGGCGATCGCGGCTGGCTCGCTGAACAGTTTGGAGCAGGGTATTGCCAGTGTTTGTTCGTGGATGATCGTTGAAGGAGTGCCTTCCATCGAAGAAATCGACTCCGCAAAGAGTTGGGATTACGTCCAGTATTACGTCGACAATCATGAGCAAGTTGATCCGACGAAGAAGAAGACGAGGCCGCGTGTCGTATCCAACGCAAGCGCGTGGACGCGTCTCACCATCCTGGTGTACGTGTACCGACAGCGCCAGGCCCTTCGGCTGCTTGGAGTTGTTCCACCATGTGAGGCACCTTATGACGGTCGTGCGGTAGACGACGTGGTACGCAATGAACTTGACCTTCAGCGCCGGGGCAAGCTTGATCCGATCCCTGACGAGGTCGCAATCCCGGTCTTCGGCTCGGCAATAAGGTTTCTCGGCGTGCCGGCCGATGACGTTATGGAGTTGCAGGATTGTTGCTTGCACGCGTTTGATAACGCCCCTGGGAAAGGGGATGGTCCTTGGTGCCACATCGAAAAGTATCGCGCAGCACTCGATGTGATGGACAACTTTGCGTTCTCGAAGATTGACGGGGAGGTCGATCCCTGGCGAGCAACGCTCGAAGCGACGCCGCGGACTCTACGTGACGGGCGCGAGACGATACTCGAAGGGAACCAGCTCCTTCGCCGCCTGGTCATCACCGTCCAGTCGGCGGCAATCGTATGCATCCAGGGATTCACGGGTATGCGTGCGCACGAGATGTGTGGACTGGAAGCCGGATCCGATGAGGGCCAACCACTGCCAGACTGCATCGAATCGGAGATCTCATCTGATCGATTGATGGAGATCTTCTATTGCCGGAGCGTCGAAGCGAAGCAGAGCAAGACCCGAACCCGATGGGTGATCGGCGCGAGAAGTGTGGGGAGCGTCTACCTCCCGCCGCCCGTCCGGGCGTTCCAGGTTTTGTGGAAGCTGTACATGCCGTGGCGGCGGTTGCGAGGGACGACAAAACTGTTGGTTACGTTTAGTGCCGCGAAGGGTCTTCCCCGGAAGCCATCATCTGTTGGTCGCATGACGGTTGTAGCGCTGACCGAGCTGCAGAAGGACTTCGTGCGGGAGCACTGTGACCTCTCGGGCGCGTCGGAAGCGAGCCGGGTGGAATTCCTAGAGCAGCACCGTCTGCGTGGTCACCGCTGGCGCACCACCTTTGCGCTTTTTTTGTTCCGGGTGAATTCGGGATTGCTGCCAGCGATATCCCGCCATTTCCACCATCTCAGCATGGCCATGACGGAACGCGGTTACATTGGCAACGATGTGGATCTCATCGATACGCTCGATAGCGTGCGGGTGATGGAGAGCGCTCGATTCATGCTCGAATTCGCAGAAGGCCGCAGGGCGGCGGTTGGAAGCGTCGCGAGACATGTCCAACGCTTCCGCGACGAGCTAAGCGAGCAAAAAGTCGAGGGGAACCTGGCAGCAATGGAAGCGTTCGTGATCGAGAACGACCTGCGAATCTTCCTTTTGCCGTACGGACACTGCTTTCTGCCTCTGCAGCCGGAGGCGTCACGATGTCACGAACTTGGCAACAGAAGTCACTGGTCACGGCGCGGCCCGAATGTGGCGTTTCGGTCACCATCGGTCTGCGCGGGCTGCAAGCTCTTCATCGCTGACAACCGGCATCTTGAGGTTTGGCAGGAGCGCGAGTTGGCGTACGCAAGGGCACTGGACGGCCTTCAGAACGATCCAGCCATGCGAGTAGTCAAACGGCGCCACGATCAGGCGAAAACGATGGTCGCGATTCTGACGAGGAAGGCGGCAGAGTGAGGTTCGACCAATGAAATCCGACAAAGCTGTTGAAGCGGAACTTGAAGCGGCACTACAGCGCGTGCTCTCAGGCACGCCGAATTCACCACGTCTTGTGGAACTCGCAGAAAGGGGAAAGCTTCGCCTCTCGTATGCGGTAGTTGCCGAAGAGGCAGGGCATAGCCGCACCTTGATTGCTTTCGATGGGTGTCATTATCAGAAATTCCGGAATCGGGTTAAGGCACTCCTGGAGAATGGGCCTCGCGCGACAGACCTTAGGCGCGCGCTCGAAGCCGCAAGGGAGCATATTCGGGAGCTTCAGGCACAAATCGTCACCAAAGACAGCATCCAGGCCAGCTTGTTGCTTGAGCTTGACGCACGTACCCCTACGCCGACTAGCACGGTAGGAAAGGTGACACGCATGCGGCGGCGATGACTTGGTGGCTATTTGTCAGAGGTCGAATAGGAGCGTAGACAGGCCCCGCTTTCAGCCTGACTGCGCCGCGCCTGCCCAAGCGCCCGTCAAAGTCTCAGCTTGCCGCAATACGATCTCCACCGCCTCATCCTGCCTGTCCGGTGGGTACTTGTAGCGACGCAGCAAGGTTTTCACCATCACCCGCAGCTTGGCGCGCACTGAGTCACGCACCGCCCAATCCACCGTGACGGAGTTGCGCAGCTTCTGGGTCAGCTCGACGGCGATCTTGCGCAGCGTTTCGTCGCCAAGTTCGCGCACGGCGGATTCGTTGTTCGCCAGCGCATCGTAGAAGGCGACTTCATCGCGATTGAGTCCCAGTGCGTCCCCATGTTCGGAAGACTGCTGGAATTTCTTTGCCATCGCGATCAGTTCTTCGATCACCTGGGCCGTTTCGATCGCACGGTTGCGATAGCGCGTCAGCGATGCCTGCAGAAGCTCCGAGAATTTCGCACTTTGAACGACGTTGGTCTTGAAGCGTGATTTGATCTCGCCCTTCAGTAGCCGTTCCAGCAGTTCCACCGCGAGGTTGCGCTCCTTCATGTGGCGCACATCCTGCAAGAACTCCTCCGACAGTACACCGATGTCCGGACGTTTCAGGCCGGCGGCTGCAAAGATGTCGATGACCTGGTCGGACACCACAGCGCGCGAGATGATCTGGCGCAGGGCATGTTCTTTCTGTTCGTCGCTGAGCTTCTTGTCAGTGGTTGCATGCTTGGTGATCGCTGACTTGATCGCCTGCAGAAACGCCAGTTCGTCGCGATAGGTCAGCGCCGCATCCAGCGTGCAGCACAGCGCAAACGCCTTGGTGGCTGCCAGCACCTGGTCGGCGAAACGCTGCTTGCCATCATCCAGTCCCAGCACATGGTTCGCCGCGCCCGGCAAAAGCGCCCAGGCCTGCGTGCGGAAGTTCACGTAGTCGTAGCCGTGCAGCATGCCGCGCAGCAGCTCCATTCGCTCTACCAGCACATCCAGCGCTTCTTCGGCCTTGATCGTTGGTCGGCCCTTGCCCTTGGCCTGAGTGTAGTCGGCCAGTGCCTGCTTCAATTCGTTGGCAATGCCGATGTAGTCCACCACCAGGCCGCCGGGCTTGTCCTTGAATACACGATTGACCCGTGCGATAGCCTGCATCAGGTTGTGCCCGCGCATCGGCTTGTCGATGTACATGGTGTGCAGGCAGGGCGCATCGAAGCCGGTCAGCCACATGTCGCGCACGATCACCAGCTTGAACGGATCGGCGGCGTTCTTGTAGCGATGTTCCAACCGTTTGCGTGTTTCCTTCTGGTACACATGCGGCTTGAGCATCGGCTTGTCGGCGGCCGAGCCGGTCATCACGATCTTAATCACGCCCTTTTCGGGATCGGCGTCGTGCCATTCGGGGCGCAACGCCACGATAGCGTCGTACAGATGCACGCAAATCTCGCGGCTCATCGCCACGATCATCGCCTTGCCGTCCATCGCCGCCAGGCGGTTCTCGAAATGCTCGACGATGTCGCTGGCCACCTTATGGATGCGTGGCGCAGCACCCACCACCTTCTCCAGTGCTGCCCAACGGCGGATGCGCGCCACATGTGAGGGATCATCTGCTGCGCCTTCGCTCAGCTCGTCGACCTCTTCGTCAAGCGCTTCGATGTCACCGTCACTTAGTTCCAGCTTCGCCAGCCGTGACTCGTAGTAGATCGGCACCGTGGCGCCGTCCTTTACCGCCTGCTCGATGTCGTACACGTGCACGTAGTCGCCAAACACGGCGCGGGTGTCGCGATCGGTCAGCGATACCGGCGTACCGGTGAACGCGACAAAGGTGGCGTTCGGCAGTGCATCACGCAGGTGCTGGGCATAGCCGTAACGCACGCCGCTCGCATAACTGGCGGATGTCTCGTAGGACACCAGCGCTGCCGTCGCCACCGAGCCGGCCGCATCAGCCGCCATCTTCACGGGCCGGGTCTTGCCGGGATCCCCGGTCAGCTTCGCCTCGAAGCCGTATTGGGTGCGATGCGCTTCGTCGCAGATGACCACGATGTTCTGCCGTTCGGATAGCACCGGAAAGACATCCTCGTCCTCGCCCGGCGTGAACTTCTGGATCGTAGTGAAGATGATCCCACCGGAAGGGCGGTTGCCCAGCAGCTCGCGCAAGCGTGGCCGCGTATCGGCTTGCGTCGGTGTTTCGCGCAACAGGTCGACGGCGCCGGCAAAGACACCAAACAGCTGGTTGTCCAAGTCATTGCGATCGGTCACCACCACGATGGTCGGGTTGCCCATCGCCGGGTGCTGCATCAACGCGCCAGCGAGGCAGGTCATCTCGATGCTCTTGCCTGCGCCCTGCGTATGCCACACCACGCCGCCCCTGCGCGAACCACCAGGCTTCGATGCCGTCAGCACGCTTTCCACCACCGCGCGCACTGCGTGGAACTGGTGATATCCGGCTACTTTCTTGACCAGCACGCCATCGTCCTCGAACAGGACATAGTTGCGCAGGTAGTCCAACAGCAACACGTGATCGAACGCACCATGCACCAGCGTTTCCAGCTCGCGCATCTCGCCCAACGGGTCGGTCTGCACGCCATCGATCGTGCGCCACGCCATGTAGCGTTCACGGTCGGCGGTGAGCGAACCCATCCGTGCGCGGATGCCGTCGGAAATCACCACTAGCGCGTTGTAGGTGAACAGGTCGGGGATGTCTTCCCGATACGCCTGCACCTGGTTGAACGCCGACCAGATATCCGCGTTCTCGTCGCCCGGATTCTTCAACTCAAGCAGCACGATCGGCAGGCCGTTGAGGAACAGCAGCAAATCCGGTCGCCGCGTGCGCTTCGGCCCCTGTATCGAAAACTGGTTGACCGCCAGCCAGTCGTTGCCGCGCACATCGTCGAAATCAACCAGCCGCACAAGGTCGCCACGCGTCTCGTTGCCTTGCTGGAACTGCACCGGCACGCCTTCGGTCAGCCAGCGGTGCAGCTGGCGGTTCGCCTGCAACGCGCTTGGGATGTCGGGATTCATCACCATCCGCAGCGCCTCGTCCTGCGCCGTGGCGGGAATCTGCGGGTTCAGCCGGCGGATCGCGTCGCGCAGCCGGTGCTCGAGCACCACTTGCCGATAACTGTCCCGCTCGCTGCCTGGCGTGTGCGCATCCGGCGGTGAGATGTCCGGGCCGTGCGCTACCGCCCAGCCCAGACCGGCCAGCCACTGCAACGCAGCCTGTTCCAGGTGGTCCTCCAGCAGGATCGGTGTCATCGCTTCCCCTGTGACCCGATGGGCCGAAGCATGTCCGTGGTGATGATGCGCGGCTCAGTCGAGCTGAAGCATGCAAAAAAAAGCGATTCCAGACTTTAGCCAAATGGGACAGCAATGAGGGGCGAATGTGAGCGCCGAATCGCTACAGACATCTGCTGGCACTTGCAAAAATTCTTGCATTTAGCACTTTTGCAAGATAAAATTCTGCAACTGGAGGTGCCGCTATGGACCAAGCAACGATCCGCCGCCGCCTGCAAGCATTGCGCGAGCGCCGAGAGGTCAATCAGACCGACCTGGCCCAAGCCCTGGGCTTCAATGACCGCCAAACCTTGTCCGACATCGAGTTGGGCAAGCGTCAGGTTGCGCCAGTGGATCTGGTACGCGCTGCCGAGTTTTTCGATGTCGACCCTGGCTATTTCACCGACCCCTTCGAGCTCGCCGGCGAAGCCAGCTTCTCCTGGCGTCAGGCCGCCAGAGCAGATGACCTCGGTGCTTTCGAGCAGCGTGCCGGCGGCTGGATCGCCACCTATCGGCACCTGAGCCGACTCAAGGGCGAGTCGGTGAATTCCCTGCTGCCCCAGATTGGCCTTAACCCGAAGAGCTCGTTCGAGGAGGCTGCCGACGAGGGTGACGCCGTTTCGCGATCACTCGGCCTGGGTGACGTACCGGCGGCGAACCTGGCGTCCGTACTGGAGCAGAAGCTCGATACGCTGATCCTGCATGTCGATACGGTAGTTGGTGTGTCCGGTGCGGCGTGTCAGCTGGGGCCACTCAACACGATTCTCATCAACCGTCGCGAATCGTCCGGGCGCCGTGCGTTCGACATGGGCCACGAGCTTTTCCACCTCATCACGTGGCGCGAGATGGCACCGGCGCACATCGAGGAGGAGGGCAATCTCTCCCGGGAACAAAGGCGCATCGAGAAACTGGCGGACAACTTCTCCGGTGGTCTGTTGATGCCGCGACACGCCGTGGTCAGCCTGATCGACAAGGCCGCCTTGCCTTCGAATGATGCCGCGGCCCAAGCCCGCTGGATCCGCGACGCTGCTGCCCAGCTTGGTGTCAGTGGCCCCGCGATGAAATGGCGTCTTGTTGTGCTGGGGTTGTTGAAGAACGCCGCCGCGCAACGCATCGACGACGGCCTGCTGCGCATGGATGCGGCCGCAAACGATGCCGCCCTGCCGCCCCGCTTCAGTTGCCGCTTCGTGGCAACGTTGGGTTGGGGCATTGAGCAGGGTCATCTATCGGTACGCCGTGCGGCAGATGTAGTCGGCACCAACCTGGATGACCTGGCCGTCCTGTTTACCGAGCACGGCCTGAAAACGCCGTTCGATTTGTAAGCGGTCGGCACGGAATGGATTTCCAACCGCAACAGGTCGTGCTGGTCGACACCAACGTCATTCTCGAAGCGCATCAGACCGGCTGTTGGATACCGCTGGCGAAATACTTCGCGTTGCATACCGTGGCCAAGGTGGTCGAGGAAACCCAGACCGGCTACCAGAACCGCGACCCCGAGCACTGGATCGACGAGGCCGTGCTACGCGGGCAACTGACCCATGTCGAATCGATCACCGAAATACAGCGGGTGACATTCAATATGGCGCACGGTCATCCCACCCTCGATGCTGGCGAGCGCGATCTGTTGATCTACGCGGGAACCCTGGCCGCGCCAGCCTGGCTGCTCAACAGCCCGGACATGGCCGCCGTGCGTTTTGCCCATCGCTGCGGCTGGATCGATCGGCTGGTTTCCCTTGGTGCGATGAGTGCGCACCTGAAGGCAAGGCTGAGCCGTGATTTGCGCGACAACTACACGGAGCGGTGGTTGTCGCGCAAGCGGACGGAGCTGTTGCTTGGTTGAGCAGCGCCACCGCTCGCACTAAGCGGCGAATGCAAAAAAGCGAAGTCCAAGAACTAAGAGCATGTTACGAACTTTGATGCGCTGCATCCTTTCGTGACACTACCTCTTCCGCTTGCGTTGTGTTGGATTTCCTAGCAGCGGCATCAGACTTTTGAGAATTCCGGTCACGCACGCCGTTGCTTGTGGGCCACCAGCGATGACCTGATGTAGCAGCCCAGAGAGTTCAGTCGAGCCTGAAAGGGCTTCTTCTGCCGTTTTTAAATCAGCATATATGCATAACTTTCGCATCGCATCGGTTGGTCGCTTGCGCCGTCCGTTAAGGACGCGACTAATCTGCGGTTGTGGCACGCCAGTGGCGTCTTCTACGTCCTTCTGAGTATGTCCTTCAACGTCCATGCGTGCCCGTAACGCAGCTGGGAGCTGTGCCATCCAGGGGTGAATGGGGGCTTTCTTATTAGGCATATAGGCATACTTTATGGCATGCTTCGCTCGTAAGAAAGTTGCGGGCAAGCACATGCGCCCACCCTTCAGCCGTAATCACCGGTCGTTAGCGTTCCGGATGGTTGAATGGCGGTTAGGAGTGCTTGCGGCGCAGCGGTCCTTTACCCGTGGTTTGTCTCGCGGGTTCTGATTCTCGGATTGGAGGAGCCCATGCAGCGCGCTTACGTGATGCTGGAATCGATGGCGGTTAGTGTCGATTTGCCGCCACCCGAAACAGAGGTCATGCCGGGTGTTCAATGGGGATACGTCGAAGCATTCCCTTCTCCGGCGTACTGGGCCTACCAAGTCATCGCGCGACGCATTGAGGCGCGTTCGATCAACTACCGACTGGGACGGACTTTGCGCGAAGAAGTCGGTGCCTGTCTGTTGGGTGGCCACGGCATCCCGGCTCGCATCGGACTCCGGGCTTTCGAGCATTTGAAGGCCAAGGGCGCGTTTGAAAGGCCTAACCAGGATGAAGCAACCTTGCGCGACTGGTTGTCGGAGCCGATCGAAGTCGATGGCAAGCAGATCCGTTATCGTTTTGCGGCGCAAAAGGCACGTTATCTTGCCGCAGCGTTCGAGCGACTGATGGTCGAACCCTCGCCGCAGAACTCTGGGCGGGAATTGCGGGATTGGCTACTTGGTATACCGGGAATCGGGTTCAAGACTGCCTCTTGGATTGCCCGCAACTGGCTCAATGCCGATGATGTGGCGATCTTGGACATTCACATCTTGCGCGCCGGCGCCCTTGCGAAGTTCCTCGATGCTGGACTGACGGTTGAGCGCCATTACCTCGAGTTGGAACAGCAGTTCCTTGCTTTTAGCAAGGCCTTGGGCGTGCGCTCGTCGGAACTAGATGCGGTGATTTGGTGGGAAATGATGGCGTCCCCGCGCACCGTCGCGACAGTGCTGGAGTCATTGCCCGAGGGTAAGTTCAAGCAAAAGCATGCGACATCAAGGTTTCGCCCCAAGGATCGCGACGCCGACTCCCTGCAGCTTGCCCTGATCGGATAGCTGGGCGACCCACGGGTTGCCCGTGATGCCAAGCAGGCAGTAGTTCAATCCCAAGGCCGCGGCGACCAGGGCGAGGCTGCCTTGCAGAACCCCCGCATCGCGCCAGATTAGACTTTCTGGGTTCTCATACTTGGCGGCAGTTTTTCCCGGCTCGGCCACGAACAAGATCAAGTGGCCACCGCCCCGTGGCACCACCTGCTCGCTGCAGTCGACCAATGGCTGAAAAAGGCTGTCGTCCTTCGCGAGAAGGTCCAAACTGTGGTTCTGCGGGTTGTAACGCGCCCAGCTCTCTTCATCTGTGAGCTGGATGACCAAATGGATGGGATGAATAGCGCCCGCCGAGGGTGTTGGTCGATGTTCGATCTGGAATCCGAGTGGAGATCGGGCCGCTTCTTTGGTCCGAGCGGTATGCCACAGCAAAGCACCTAGCAGTGCTTCAGGAACAGGCGCAAATGTTCGGTGGCTATGTCGGGTGTCAAGCGTGGTAGCCATGGCAGCTAACGCTCCGCCATCGGAAACGGCAAGTGAGCGACGCCCCTTAACCTCCCACTCGATAGGGCTGTAGAGGCCGGGCGCAGAACGTGGTATCGGGTCAGTCCCCAGTGGCCACATCAGTATCCAGCTCCTGCAGAGTCTCGAAATGCTTATTGCAGCCACGACAGTTGCAGCAAGGTACATCAGCCTTGTGGCAGCTGTGAGCCCACGCGAGCATGGACCGTGGAATGTCCGACTGGCGAATCAGATCCACCGTTCGCAGGCCAATCGCTGGTGCTTCAACGACGATGCCGCCTTCTTGGTGAGAAAGCAGGCGATTGATGTTTTCAAAGAACTCGGGAGTGCCATCCTTGTGGATGCCGTCCGATGCGACGGTCCCCAACCAGAGCCGCTGAACACCGGTGGCCACTGCCTTCATTGCCACCAGGGTCACCAACAACTGGTTGCGATACGGCCACCAGTCACTGGCCGGCGCGTTCGGGTCGGCTGCGGTACCCGCCATGTCACCGGAACCCAACGCCTTGGCGTCGAAACGGAGCACCGTGTGCGGGATGTCCAAGGCACTGCAGATAGCAGCTGAAGCACTGATCTCGGCAGTGGCGGCGAGCTGACCGTAGTCGACCGTGAATGCCAACTCGGGGCGCTTCCACCACGCGAGAGCGATGGAATCCATACCGCCGGAAAGTAGCAGCGCCGTCTTCATAGAGATGCGGCGACCCACACGGTCTTGTAGATCGCGCTGACGAAGTCCCTGCACATGAAGCCCCCCGAGCCGATCATCATCTTGCGGTTCTCGGTCGTCTCGTTCTCGGCATAAACGATCACTGGCTTTCCTTCGCGGTGGGCGAAGCCGACCTCGAAGACGGTACCAGCATCGGTGCCGTCCATGATGGCCAGCAACAAGTCGCAATCGTGAATGCCCATAATGTCCTTGGGCACGACGTCCGCGGCATCGCCCGGGCCGACATCATGGTAGGGAGAAAAGACCTCCAATCCCATGTCAAGCAAACTGCGGCGGGCCTGATCGACCACCCACAACTCACCAAGCGTGAAGAACGGCCCGGCAAGGTAAACCTTGCGTCGAACTCCCTTCTTGTAATTGTCCGACACAAAAATAGGGTCGGGTTTATAGCCATCAAGTTCGGAGGCAGTAGGAAAACCGAGATGTTGGCAGTAGAACGCTGTCGCGCGGGATGCCCGATCTGCAGCTGCTACGGGGTCTCGCTGCTCTTCCATCCACGCATAGGCGAAGTTCGCGGCAAACTGGTCGCCAGAACCGATCTTCCAAACATTGGTAGTTTCGTAGGCCGGGACTTGAGTGATCTTGCCGTCATGCCATACAAGTGCGCCTTGTGGGCCGCATTTGATGATCACGACTTCGGCATTCTCCTGTTGGGCCAGTCGCTGGGCAGCCTGATCCAATGAGAGGTTATCAGCCACTCCGAGCAGCGCACGTGCCTCGTATCTGTTCAGCACCAACGCCAGGTGACTGGCGGTAGACCCGTTCTGGTGGAAGGACTCTGGTCCATCGACATTCTGCGGATCGAATACGGCGTAATCCGCATGGATGACGGCCGTGCCTTCCATCATGCCGTAACGAAGGACGTGGTCACTCTTGACCTGCAATGGAGGCAGTTGCCTCGTGGGGCGCCCGAATTTGGGTCGAGCCAGTCCATGCTCATAGTAAAAGCTGACACCCTCAGTCGTTTCGGTGTCGTAGACGTCGAATCCTTCCGCAACCTTCCTATCGTCCAAGACCACTTTCGCTTGGGAGGTCATATAACTGTGCAAAGCAACCTTGCCGGCCAATTTAGCGATCGCGCTTGCGGCACGTCCCGCAGAGCCATAGAACTCGTCCCAATTGGGCCGTAAGCATCGCTCCCGATACACACCACCAACGATCGTCAGCATCTCAAACTCCCCTGTAGTGATGCCGCTGCTAGACCGGTTTAATGCGAACCCGAACTTGGCCATCGGACTTGGAAATCACTGTGGCGACGTACTTGGTTCCCGCATGAATGCATTCTCGCAGACGATTGGTCTGGGCGTGCGTGATGCCACCAGCCCTTTGGCCCTGGTAGGTCAGGGTGACTACGCTGGTTGCACCCAGTTGCTCGAGTTCGACCTGTAGAACATCGTTGATCGACAAGTTCTTGATGACGGCTTCCTTCGGAGAGGAAATTGCCGTTTCGATAATGAGACGCTCGCAAGCAATTGGCACCTCGTCGCTCGCTCCGCCTCCGAAACCACCACCTGATCCGGACATCACGCACCTCCGCTGTTGATTGCTCTGGTTTGATCGGCGAGGTACGCCCGATTAGTCGGGCGTAGCCACCTCGTCACTAGCCGGCGCAGGCTTTTAGATCGGCACCCCGATTCTGTCTCTGGCAACCACCACGCCATCTTGAACTGCGTACACCTCGACGTAGTGCTCACCAGGAAAAGATGCGGTCTCGGTTCGCTCCCGCTTGCCTTGATCCGGAGTGATCTCTCCTCTCAGCTGATCGCGTCGAATGGCCTCGGCTCCTCGATTGCGCACCTTCCAGAAAAGGGAATAGTTACCGGGTACGTCGCAATTGACAACATGAAAGCGCAAGTGGCGACCGACCGGCACGCGTTGCCTTGACCGTAGCATTTTTTGTAGCGCATCGCGAAGGACATTGGCCTCTTTGGTTTCACAATCCAGCTCAATGTCGTAGCGGATGTCGACTGGGTAGAGATCCTCTATGAACTGCTCACCGTCCCTATCATCGGCCGCAGCTGCTTCCGCCATCGCAGTGACTTTCGGGAAATGCCGGCCGAAAATTTTCCGCCACAACTTCGCTTGCGCCGCATCACCCACAGCGTCGATGGCCTCCTGGCATCGTTTGGCCGCCTTCTTTGCTTTTGCCTGGAACTTCGACTTGCACCTGACACGCTGGCCGCTCCCTGGTGCGATCCAGTATTCCTGCTCCGGCAGCGCGCCAAGATAGGTGAAGAGACCCAGGAACAAGTCTGGATACGTGCTGTAGGTGGCTTCGTTGAACTTGTTCGACTGCGAAAAGAAGTTGTAGGCAAACGTGTCGATCAGCAGTCCGCCAATTCCAACGCCGGCTTTGTTCTTCCACGCGCGCAGCATCTTGCTGACATCTTTCAGGTTACCGTTTGTAACCTTGTTGAGATCGTTGACTGCTTTTATTTCGGGACGAGGCTTGGTGACTTTCCACGAGCCGCCATTGTTCGTGTCACCGTGGATGTAGTTGCCATCTGCGTTGAGAAACGCCGGCAGGACTTCGATGTGGTAGCGATCGAAAAAGACCCCGACTATCTGGCCGTCCGCCTTGATAGTTGTATTTGGGTAGCGCTTTTTGAGCGATTCGCGTACTTCACGAAGCATGCTGGATGGCCCATTGCCCTCAAGCTTCTTGTAACGCTCCAGCTCGGCTGCAGGCAGTTCGAAAGCCATGTCGAGGTCGCTGACGCCATCGATGGCTGTGTGGCGGCCGTAAGACCCGATTTGAAGGCTATTTCGCTGATCCGAATCAATACCCCAGAAGTCGGCATTGAGCCGTGTGGTGATGCTGCAGTACTTCTGGGAGATGTCGGCGGCGTTGCTAACCGACAGCGCCAAGCGAAAATCTTTGAAGAGGCTGGCGATGCTCATTTTGCAACTCCATTTGCGAAGCAAATATGGGCGTGTGTCAAGCCAAGGGCCGCCACGACGATGACCATGAGCACCGTGACGGATAGTGACAGTGGAATCTTGTCTCGCCAAAACTTGAAGTGAAGTTGCTCGTCCAGCCAGTCGATCTGAGCCTGCCAGAAAAACTTGTAATGCGCGTACCAGTCGCTGAGGAAGATCTGCTTGCTTATCCCGATGCACTGCGACTCGGCCAGGGCTTCGCGGTACTTGGCTTCAAGGTCAGCCAGATTGTCTCCGTCGTGACGACCTTTAACTTCGTAGTAAAGCCCACGAAGTTCGGTAAACAATGTGGTCAGGCGGCTACCCACGCTTTCATAGCGGGCGCGCTGATCCTGATACGAATTGAAGTAGAAGGCAGCAATACCAATCAGGAGCAACGCCGCCGCAAGAATATGGTTTTCCAGCGCTGGAATGACGAGCGCGAAAACGCCGAATCCTAAGGTAATCAAACTGATCCACCCTGGTGCCTTTTCGACAATGTCGTAGGTTGCCAAGTGTTTTTTGGCGGCGTACCCGATGTTATAGCCGGTCTGCGCCAGCTCCTTCAGAAAGTATGACCGCTCCATGCTTCCCCCCGATGTTGGGTAATTAAGCGACGCGCTTCATGTACAGCACATAGGGATGGACCATTCGGGGAACAAGGGGCAATCCCCTTGCTTACGTGGTCAAGGCCGCACAGCCCTTTTGTGCGGGTTCGGTCGCAACCTCAGGCGACGGTCTCTTCGATCAGACTCTGTGCGACGGGCAGGCGCAGCTTGCCGGAGATCAGGCGGGGGAGCAGGCTGTCGCGGAGCTGGGCGAGTTGACGCATTTGTAGCGAGTTCGAGATACGTCGATCTAGCAAGGGCTCGATGATTTCGGTTGCTGCCTTCAGCACCAGCAACGGCGGCACAGCGACCTTTGCTTGCGTGAGGTGTTGCCGTTGGATATGCCCCATGGTGGTGGCCTTGCTAGCCGCAATCTGTCGGAACATTGGCAGATGCTGGCGTGTGGCGAGGTAGTAGAACCATTTGGGGACCTCGGTGGAGGTCACCTTGAACAAATGCTGGTTAAGGGCGCCGTCGCCACCGCACCAGAACTCCACTTCCAATGAACCTGACCACGAGAAAAGTACGTCGCTGTCGCGAACCACGTATTCCGGCTTCAGTCGAGCGCTCGCGCGATCAGCATTGGTGGCAATTCCGGCGCGTAGTTGCGCGATCTTGATGACCGGCAGGAACTCGTCGTCACTCTCGGGTGGAAATTTTTGTAGCGCGAGACCGTTGAGATAATTTGCAATGGAATCGAGCGAACGCGCCTGCCAACCATGCGGAATCGGGCCGAGCGGGGAATCTTCGAAGGAGTCGGGGAATAGCGCAGCGGTGGCGGCATCCATGCCGTCGGGTTCGCGGCCTTCGGCTTTCGCGCGCACGGGGTCGAAGTCGATGAACCATGACTTGAACAGGGTTTGGGCGATGGCTTCGAGGGTGGCGTTGGTTTGGCGCAGTAATCGAAGGCGCTCATCGAGCGCCTCGCCAAGGTCTGCGATAGCTTCCTGCTCGCTTTGGCATGGTATGTAGACTGGAAACGATGTGATCGTCTCGGTGTTTAGCCTTCCAGTGCCGTGTCCTGCAGAGTCAACGCGTTCGTGCAGACGATCATGATTCCCCATAAGGAGGTAGGGCACGAACCGCGCAGAGAGGCCCGCTTTCGGCAACACTGCCTTTACGTCTTGATTGAACGTCGATGGCTTTGTTACACGACATATGGGGACACGCTTGTGGAGCGTCATCCCACGAGTCAGCATCAATATCGTTCCCGTAGGCACGAGTCGCGAAGCTACCGCAAGACCGGCAAGCGTCAGGTGGTCTTCTGCGTCTTCAATCCAGAAGTCGCCCATGTCCTTCGCCGAAATCCAAGGGATTGTGCCTTCCCAATAGGAAGGGTTTGCTTTTGACGGGGTATTGCCAGAGACAAGCGAGACAAACTCGCCGAGTGGTCGAAACTCAGGCCCCATACCCGATGCCCTCCAGCTTCTCCCGGATCAACGCATCCAGCTGCACACCCTTCCCCATCTGCTCGGCAAGCTGCGCAGTAAGCCGATTCATCTTCTCGTTGAATGCCTCGTCGTCGTCCTCGATATCCTCCGCACCCACGTAGCGACCGGGGGTGAGCACGTAGCCGTGCTCGGCGATTTCGGCGAGCGACACGCTTCGGCAGAAGCCGGGAATGTCGGCATATAGGCCATCGTCGTGCCGTTTGCTTGTTCGACGGCCTCTCTTGGCAGGCTTCATGGGCGCGCGCCAGCGGTGGACTGTGTCGGCGATTTGTTCGATGTCCTTATCATCGAATACGCGGAACACGCGCCCCTCCAAACGGCCGAGCTTGCGCGCGTCGATGAACAACACCTCCCCCCTGCGATCCCGGAGTTGGAGGTCAGCCCTTTGACCGTCGGGCAAGTGCTGGTTACCTGCTTTGCTCTTGGCCAAAAACCATAAACAGGCGGGGATCGGGGTGTTGAAGAAGAGCTGAGGCGGGAGTGCCACCATCACCTCGACGACGTCGCGCTCAATCATCGCTTGGCGGATCGTGCCTTCACCGTTCTGGTTGGAGCTCATGCTGCCGTTGGCCAGCACCACGCCGGCCTGCCCGCGCGCGGACAGGTGGTGCAGGATGTGTTGCAGCCAGGCGTAGTTGGCGTTGCCGGTGGGCGGCGTGCCGAACTGCCAGCGGCGGTCGTCGGCGAGGCGCTCGCCGCCCCAGTCGCTGATGTTGAACGGTGGGTTGGCCAGCACGTAGTCGGCGCGCAGGTCCGGGTGCTGGTCGCGGTGGAAGGTGTCGGCCGGCTCCTTGCCGAGGTTGAAATCCATGCCGCGGATGGCCAAGTTCATCGCCACCAGTCGCCACGTGGTCGGGTTCGCTTCCTGGCCGTAAATGCTCAGGTCGCCGAAGCGACCGCCGTGGCTCTCCACGAACTTTTCCGATTGCACGAACATGCCGCCGGATCCGCAACATGGGTCGTACACCTTGCCCTTGTGCGGGCCGAGGATTTCCACCAATACCTTGACCACCGAGGCGGGCGTGTAGAACTGGCCGCCCTTCTTGCCTTCGGCGCTGGCGAACTGGCCGAGGAAGTATTCGTACACCTCGCCCAGCACATCCTTGGCCTTGTCGCCGGCGCCGAAGCCGATCGTGGAGACCAGGTCGACCAGCTCGCCGAGCTTGCCCGGCTCCAATTGGGCGCGGCCGAAGCGTTTGTCGAGGATGCCCTTCAAACGGGGGTTGTCCGCCTCGATCGCGTCCAGCGCGGCGTCGATGCGGCGGCCGATGTTCGCCTGCTTGGCGTGTGCGCGGAGGTTTTCCCAGCGCGCCTGCTCGGGCACCCAGAACACGTTGGCGGCGGTGTAGTAGTCGCGATCCTCTTCCGCGGCGGCCCGTACCACGGGGTCGTCGAGGTACAACTCGGATTCCGGATCAGCCAGCGCCACGCGCAGACCACTGCGCAGCTCGTCGAACGCATCGGAGATGTACTTCACGAAGATCAGCCCGAGCACCAGATGCTTGTACTCGGCCGCGTCCATGCTGGAACGCAGCTTGTCGGCCGCGGCCCATAAGGTCTTTCTCAACTCGATATTCAATGATTGTGTTCCCGGTAGTCCTGAGCCAAGCGGTATGCCGGCGGCAGGGCCTAAAGCTTGGCTTCCGCCATTAACGCGGCGATCGGCACGTCCAGCCCCTCTGCCACCCTGGCGAGGGTGGCCAGCGTTACGTTCCGCTCGCCGCGCTCGATGGCGCTGTAGTAGGCGCGGTGCATGCCGATGGCATCAGCGAAGGTGTCCTGGCTGTATTCAAGGGCTTGTCGACGCTCGCGCACGGCGGTACCTAATTTGGTCTGTAGCGTCACCTTGTCCATGCGGTGACCGTAAACAGATGATACTTTTAGGACTACTCCTTTAGATGTAGTCTACATATAAGTATCGAAAGGTAACACGACGATGCCGCTGCGATTGGTCGATGATGATCTGGATCTGTCCTTGGATATCGCGATGAGCTGGGATCACCGCGAAGCCTTGGGCATCCAGCTAGAGCGCTGCCTGAGCACGGGCAGCAACGCGCCATTCGAGTGGCGGTTGGTCACCAGTCTGGCCAGCATCCTGGACGACGATCTCCAACCCCCGACCCAGAGCCAGATTTCCTATGCCCTCAGTATTGCGAAGGCGCTCGCCATATCGCTCCCAGGAGAAGCGCTGAAGTACAAGGGCACCATGAGACTGTTCCTCAATCGATATGCTCCCCTGTTTCGCGAGCATCAGTTGAAGTACTCGACGAACGCGCAAGCGACGCAGTCATGACGCTGCCATACGAGCGATCGAGAGCAGTTATTGAAACGAGAGAGTTCTTGACGCAGCTACTCGGCAACCGCCGAGTTCCGGCTCCGGTTCGCAGTGAGGCCAAGTGGCTTCTGCGGCACTACCCGTCAACCAACGAGGTTTTCCAGGCAGGGTGGCATGAGCTGGCCAGCCCTGCCTTTGTTCTGGAACCAATCTTTGACACCAGCACTGACGGAAAGCTCTCGGAACATTGGTCACCACCACGCCAAATAGAACGAAATGACAGCGACGAAGCATGACGATCTCCTTGTTGCGGCGATCCAAACTTCGGGAAGCGGCGACTGCTTATGGCAGTTGTCCACCTCACCAGATTCCGACAGGAGGAAGTAGTGGCTACAACCGGACACCTTGAAAGAATGTTGAAGCGTGCGTTCATGGAGCCGGGAACCCGACCACGCTTCCTGAAAAAGCTCCTAGCGAGCAACGCGTTCGTTTTTATCCAGCATCCGGAGGGTGAGACACCAACGGTTTGGAACAGTCAAACCGTCGCATGGATTCGCTACGACGGCGCGGAGGTAATACCACTGTTTACTTCAGAGGAAGCGTTGAGCAAAGCCCCGATGCCGGGAAGCTCCGCCTATAGCGTCAACGTACAGAGTCTCCTTGAGGCAAACCCAAACACACACTGCCACGTCAATCCCGGGTCGACATACGACATGCAATTCTCGGCTGATGACCTGACACGCGCCTTGGCAAGCGTTGCGCAAGCTGGAGGTTCGACGAGATTGATGCCTGGCGCAGCTGAAAACGCCGCCATTGCCAAGAACCATCATTTGCTGACCAGCAAACTGATGACCTGCTTGGCTGGAATCAGCCAAGTCGAGAAGGCCTATCTCCTCGAAGCTGATCTCAGTCAGCTGCTGACTCGGCCGCTGCGAATCGCCATCCTAGCAAGCGAAGACTGCCGGATCGCAGAGACAATATCAGGTGCTATCGAAGGTGCTTACAAGAGCAAGTTGCCAGCCGAAGTTCGCGTTTTCCTCAAGGGATCGCCTGAACATCTCTCCATGAAGGCCGCAGGCACAGCGCCGTTCTACGACCGTGAATGGGGGCCGAGGTTGCTGACGCTCGAGAAAGACACGCCTTCACAATAGGCGGGGGTTAGCCAGTATCTGCATATGACCTCAAAATAGAGAGGCTTGATGGCCAGCTTCTTGGGGAACCTTGAAATGCTGAGTGTCCAGCCGGATGGTCCGCGCTGACTCAATGCCGCTTCGACGGCAAGCCTTTTCGAACCGCTCTTTGATCAGGCGAGCAAACACGCCTTCGCCCCGCATACGCGTCCGAAAGTCTGCAACGTAGTCCCGGCCACCGTGCATCTGCTGGATGAGGCTCATGACGTGAGTTGCTCGCTCCGGAAGATGATTGACTAGCCATTCGCGAAAAAGTCCCTTGAGCTCATGTGGGAGTCGAATGACGGTGTAACCGGCACAGGTTGCGCCGGCTTCACTGGCGAGCTGGATGATCTTTTCCAGATAGATATCGGTTACGGCGGGAATGATGGGGGCAACCAAGACTCCGACAGGGATGCCGCTCGATTTCAGGTGGGCGATGGTATCGATGCGGCGATGGGGTGCAGTCGCTGCAGGTTCCAGGCGGGACGATAAACGGTTGTCGAGCGAAGTGACCGATACGAATACCTGTACCAAGTGGCGCTGAGCCATCTGAGCGAGAAGGTCGATGTCACGCTCGACCAGGGCATTCTTGGTGATGATGGTGCACGGGTGGCCGTACGTCTCGAGCGTTTCCAGAATCGATCGCGTGATCTGAAGGCGCTTTTCCGCAGGTTGATACGGATCGGTGTTGCTGCCGATGTTGATAGGCCTACATTCGTAGGAACGTCTGCCAAGTTCCTTTGCCAGAAGCGCAGCCGCGTTTCTTTTGGCGAAGATCTTGGTCTCGAAGTCCAAGCCCGGGGACAAGTCGAGGTACGCATGTGTGGGGCGGGCGAAGCAATAAATGCAGCCGTGCTGACAACCCTTGTAGGGGTTGATGGAGAGGTCAAACGGCACGTCAGGGGAGTCATTCTTCGAAAGAATGCTTCGCGCGTGTTCCAGGGTGACCGTCACCGGCTCGGGTTTGCCGCCAGTGTCCTCGGGAGGACTCCACCCATCATCCTCGAGCTCGACTCGCGTGGAAAAGAATCGGTTGTCAGGGTTGGAGGCGGCACCGCGCCCTTTGATGCGCATGGTTCATCGTCGATGTTGGGCACCGAACCAAAGTATCAGGGGCCAGTCTCATCGTCTGCGGCATAGACCGACCGTTGTGACAAGGTCCTTCGGAGCGGCATCAATTTGATTGGTTGCGACGCCAACAGTGGAAACTAGCCTCGAAACAGCCGAGTTTCGCACTCCTTCCGCAGCTGCGGCCAAAGTACGATCCGTTCATGTCCGCTGTTCAAGACGAAAGTGGCTGTCGCCAAGAGCCGATCCGGTGGCGCTACTGGCAACCGTACGCTCAAGTGGCGTGGGTGACTGGAAGCAAGGGAAGCCCCGACAAATGAACACTTTCTAGTGCGTTATAAAGTATTGCTGCATCTACTGCTTTGCGCGGCCGTCGCACAGCTACCTCAACCTCTCGCCCGGGCTGGATTTCGAGACGAAGCTGCGCGCCAAGGGCAACCTCGCCGAGGTACTGCGCGCCGAGCTGGCCAAGCCGAGCTACGTCGCCAGCCCGATTAACATCGGCAGCAACACCGATCCGTACCAGCCGGCCGAGAAGCGCTGGCGGCTGACCCGCGCCGCGCTGGAGCTGCTGGCCGAGTGCCGCCACCCGTGCACCATCGTCACCAAGAACGCCCTGGTCGAGCGCGACCTCGACATCCTCGCGCCGATGGCGCGCGAAAAGCTGGTGCAGGTGTTCGTCTCGGTCAACTCGCTGGACAACCAGCTCGCCGCCAAGCTCGAACCGCGCGCCAGCGCGCCGCACCGGCGGCTCAAGGCGATCCGAGCGCTGGCCGATGCCGGCGTGCCGGTAGGCGTGCTGGTGGCGCCGATCATCCCGGCGCTCAACGACCGCGACATGGAGGCGGTGATGGCGCAGGCCGCCGAGGCCGGCGCGTGCTGCGCCGGCTACACCACGCTGCGCCTGCCGTACGAGCTCAAGCAGTTGTTTCGCGAATGGCTGGCGCTGCACGCGCCGCAGCGCGCCGAGCACGTGATGAGCCTGGTGCGGCAGATGAACGGCGGCCGCGACTACGACAGCGATTTCCGCACCCGCATGCGCGGCCAGGGCGTGTTCGCCGAGCTGCTGCGCCGCNNNCCTGCCGCAAGCACGGCTTCGGCCGTGCGCGCGAGCTGCGGCTGGACACCTCGCGCTTCGTGCCGCCGCGCGAGGTGTCGCCGCAGGGCGAGCTGTTCTGAGAGCCTGTTCAAGGTCTCCCAGGTATCCCCCTACGAAACGTCAGCCCTGCGGCTGTTGAAAAGCACCTCGCAGGAATGACGGGCAGGGAGCGTCAGGGGATTCCAGTCCGACAGGAAGACTTTGAACAGGCTCTGAGAGTGTGCGTGGCCGGCTTTTAGCCGGCCAGGATCAGTTGGTCAGGATCAGCCGGCCAAGAAAGGATGCGGCCGCTGCATGAGCCCGCGCCAGCCACGGCGCCACAGCCAGGCCATCGCGCCGGCGAACAGCAACCAGGCCAGCGGCAGCAGGGGCAGCGCCTGGGCCAGCAGATGTCGGCCATGTCGCCGGACGACTTCAACGCGTGAGAAGCCCTGGCGGGCGACGCTCTCCCGAATCCCGAATCCCGAATCCCGAATCCCGGCAAACGCCATCCCTGGCGCCGCGGTGCTCAGCCCGATGCCGGCAGGTACTTGCCGAACCAGTTCAGCGCCCGCTGCAGCACGTCGCGCTGGTGCGCCGGATCGACGAAGTGGTGGCCTTCGTTCGGGTACACCACCAGCGAGGTCGGCACGCCCTGCGCGCGCAGCGCGTGCCAGAACTCGAACGACTGCGGCGCCGGGCATTCCGCGTCGCGGTCGCCCACCACCACCAGGGTCGGTGCCTTCACCTGCTTGATGAAGTTGATCGCCGAGCTTTTCGCATACACCGCCGGATCGTCGTACACCGAGGCGCCGAAGAACGGGATCATCCACTGGTCGATCAGGTTCTGGCCGTAGTAGCTCTGCCAGTTGGCGATGCCGGCGCCGGCCACCACCGCGCGGAAGCGCTGGGTCTGGGTCGGCACGAACATGCTCATGAAGCCGCCGTAGCTCCAGCCGGTGAGGCCGAGGCGGCGGTCGTCCACCGGCAGCTTCTTCTCGATCGCGTCGATGCCTGCGAGGATGTCGCGCAGGTCGCCGTGGCCGAAGTCCTTGCGGTTGGCCTGCACGAACTTCTCGCCCTGGCCGAAGCTGCCGCGCGGGTTGGGCATGAACACGAAATAGCCCAGCGCGGAGAACGGCACGCTGCCGTAGCCGACGCCCGGCCAGCGCGGGATCACCGCGCTGGCCGGGCCGCCGTGCACGCTGACGATCATCGGGTAGGTCTTGTTCGGGTCGTAGTCGGCCGGGTACAGCAGCCAGCCCTGCACGTGGAAGCCCTCGTGCTCCCACTCCACCGACTCGGCCTTGCCCCAGCCGGGCTTGAGCGCGGCGTTGATCGCGGTCACCGCGGCCGGCGCGGCGTCGCCCAGCATGCCGGCATGCACCTCGGGCGCGGCGGCATAGGAGCTCTGCACGTAGGCGATGCGGGTGTTGTCGCGCGACAGCGACACCGCCATCGAGGCACTGCCGTCGCCGATGCCGGCGGGCAGGGTGAAGTGCACATGGCGCTGGGTGGCGCGGTCGCCGTCCACCGCGTAATCGGCGAGCTGGCTCTGGCCGTTGCTGACCTGGCTGACCAGCATCGACCGTGCGCCGGTCCAGCGCAGCCACGCCGGCGTGACGCGGATCGCCGGCGTAAGATCGACCGGCGCGCCGCCGGCCGCCGGCACCGCGTAGATGTCGCCGCCGGTGGCGCCCTGGTCGCTCATCAGGCCGCCGATGAAGGCGATCCGCGCGCCGTCCGGCGACCAGCGTGGCAGGGCGATCTGCAGGCCGCGCAGCGGGCCGGCCACGCTGCCTGGGTCGACCGCCACGCGGGACGCCGCGCCGGCGCGCGCGTCCTGCACGAACAGCTTGGCCACCCACCAGTTGTTGTCGCCCGGCGCGGGCGCGCCGACGTAGGCGATCCGCGTGCCGTCCGGCGACCAGTCGAATTCGTAGACGTAGCGGTCGGCCGGGGTCAGCAATTGCACCGCACCGCCGTCGGCGGGCAGGCGGGCGACCCGCTGGACTTCCAGCCCGTCCACGCCGACTTCGCCGGCCGCCGGCTTGGCGGCGGCGACCGCGCTGGCGCGCCGGGTGGCGCCTTCCACGTAGAGGAAGCCGAGCGCCTTGCCGTCGCCGGACCATTGCAGCGCGTGCGCGTAGCCGCGCAGCGAGGACAGCTTGCGCGGCGCATCGCGGCCGGCGGTGTCGGCCATATAGACGTCTTTCTGCCGGCCCTCGACGCCGGCCTGGCTGCTGCCGCAGTCGCTGAGGAAGGCCAGGTGGCGCGAATCCGGCGCCCAGGCGAGGTCGCCTTCGCTGCAGGTGCCCGGCTTGCCGGCCGGGTTCAGCCGGCGCGCGCCGCTGCCGTCCGCGGCGGCGATCTCGATCGCCGGCTTGCCCTGCGTCTGCACCACCCAGGCCAACTTGCGGCCGTCGGGCGACAGTTGCACGGCGCTTATCGGGCGCACCTTGCCCAGTTCGGCGAGCAACTGCCCGATGCGCGGATCGATCGTAGCGTGCGTCTCGGCGGCGGCGAGCGGGGCGAAGCCGAGGGCGAGCAGGGGGAGCAGCAGACGGGCGGACGTGGGCATGGCGGCCTCGCGGACGGGCAGGAACCTGCCACGCTAGCAGCGCCGGCGTGGCCTGCCCAAGTGCAGGTGGTCATGCCCGTGCGGGCGGGTCAGGGCGAGGGCGCGGCGGCCTGGCGGGTGGCGGTCATCGCGGCCAGCTTCGCGCGGATCGCCGGGATCGCCGCCAGGGCAGCCTTCTCGCCTTCCAGGATGGCCTGGTTCTTCTGCTCGAAGTCGGTGGCGCCGATGGCGGCGACCTTTGGCCGGATCACCGCGTCGGCGCGGGCGGTTTCCTGCTCGCCCAGGCGCTGGCCCATGATCGCGATCGACTGGTTGACGATGTTCACCATGCCCTGCGGGTTGCTGCCGCTGGCCCGGGTCGAGATGTCCACCGCGATCACGAAGTCCGCGCCGAGCTGGCGCGCCGCGTCCACCGGGATCGGGCTGACCACGCCGCCGTCGACGTAGTGCCTGCCGCCGATCTCCACCGGCTCGAACACGCCGGGGATGCTGCTGGACGCGCGCACCGCCTGGCCGGTGTTGCCGCGCACGAACACGATCCGCGCGCCGGTCTCCAGCTCGGTGGCGACCGCGGCGAACGGGATCTTCAGTTGCTGCAGCGCGCGGTTGCGCACCAGTTGGTTGACGTAGTCCTGCAGCGCCTGGCCCTGCACCAGCCCGCCGGAGAACAGCCGCACGTCGCGGATCTTCGCCTCGTCCAGGCCGAACGCGGTTTCCTGCAGCGCGAAGGCGTCCATGCCGCTGGCGTACAGCGCGCCCACCACGCTGCCGGCGCTGGTGCCGGCGACCACGTCCGGGTGGATGCCGCTGGCTTCCAGCATCTTGATCACGCCGATGTGCGCAAAACCCTTCGCTGCGCCGCCGCCCAGCGCGAGGCCGATGCGCAGCTTCATCGGCGCTGGTGCCGGCAGCGGCGTGGCCGGTTTGGGGGGCGTCGTGCCGAAGCAGGCGCAAAGCAGCAGGCAGGTCAGCAACGGCGGCAGGAAGCGGGCGCGGCGCAACGGGATCATGGAGGTTGCAGGCGGAAGGAGTGGGCGGATTGTAGCGGCGTCGCGCGGCCGGCCGGGGCCACCGCGAGGGCGAGCGGGAGGCGATCCGGGGTCGCCGCGCCTAAGGGCCTGTTCAAAGTCTCCAGGCACCCCCTACGAAGCGTCATCACAGCGACTTTCAAGGGCCGCAGGGCTGGTCAAGCTGGGATCCAGTGCCGTTGAGCTTTGGAGTACCAAGTCACTGAGTGACTCGCTGCACTCGCCCCTTCGGGGCCAGCCTTAAGGGCCGCGGCCGCTGCGCCCGAAGTCCGCCGGGCACGGCGGCGGCAGATCCTTCGGATTGGCATGGGTCGCCGCGTCGGCGGGCAGTTCGCCCGGCAGCAGGCACGGCGGCGGCGGCCGGCGGTCGTGCGCGCAGCCGGCCACCAGGCAGGCCAGCAGGAGGGAAACGGGCAACCGGGTCTTCATCGTTCGTTCCTCCGTGGCGGGACGGGTCCGCCGCGCCCGTGCGGGCGTGGCGGATGGCCGCGCGTCAGTCGCGCGCGCCGTCGGCCTGCAGATGGTCGGCCTGCAGATGGTAGTGGGTGGCCACTTCCACTTCCTTCTTCGAGCCGAGGAACACCGGCACGCGCTGGTGCAGGCCGGTCGGCTGCAACTCCATGATGCGCTCGCGGCCGGTGGTGGCCGCGCCGCCGGCCTGCTCGACGATGAAGGCCATCGGGTTGGCCTCGTACATCAGGCGCAGCTTGCCGCCCTTGGCCTTGATCTTGGCGTCCAGCGGATAGAAGAACACGCCGCCGCGGGTGACGATGCGGTGCACGTCGGCCACCATCGAGGCGACCCAGCGCATGTTGAAGTCCTTGCCGCGCGGGCCGGTGGTGCCGGCCAGCAGCTCGCCGACGTAGCGCTGCATCGGCGCTTCCCAATGGCGCTGGTTGGACATGTTGATGGCGAACTCGGCGGTCTCCTCCGGGATGCGGATGCCGCGCCGGCTGAGGATGAAGCTGCCGACCTCGCGGTCCAGCGTGAACTCGTGGGTGCCGTGGCCGAAGGTCAGCACCAGCACGGTGGACGGGCCGTACACCACGTAGCCGGCGGCGAGCTGGGTGGTGCCCGGCTGCAGGAAGTGCTCGGCCTTCGGCTCGGTGACGTCGTCGGGGCAGCGCAGCACCGAGAAGATCGTGCCGACCGAGATGTTCACGTCGATGTTCGAGCTGCCGTCGAGCGGGTCGAACAGCAACAGGTGCTGGCCTTTCGGATAGCCGTCCGGAATCTGCTGCGGGTCTTCCATCTCCTCCGAGGCGCAAGCGGCGAGGTGGCCGCCCCAGGCGTTGGCCTCCAGCAGGATCTCGTTGGAGATCACGTCGAGCTTCTTCTGCGCCTCGCCCTGGATGTTCATGCTGAGCGCGTCGTCGCTGCCGGCCATGCCGAGCACACCGCCCAGCGCGCCCTTGTTGGTGGCCACCGCGATGCGCTTGCAGGCGCGCGCCACCACTTCGATCAGCAGCGAGAGTTCGGCGTTGATGTGGCCGGCGCGGCGTTCCTCGATCAGGAACTGGATCAGCGAAACGGGCTTCATGGCGGGTCCGTGGCGTGAAAGGAACGCGCATTGTCCCGGCTGCGGCTGAACCGCGCCAGCCGTGCGCGCGCGCATGTCCATCCCGCCCGCCCCGATCCGCCACGGACCGGCCCCCTGCTGACAACACGTTGGCAGCAGGGGGGCGCCAAGCTGTGCCTCCGACAGTGGAGGGCAAGGACATGCGCGATACGGTTTACTTCCTGGTTTTCGAAGGCTTCGCGGATTGGCAGGCGGCGCTGGCGCTGTGCGAGATCCGGCGGCCGGGGGACTGGCAGGTGCGGACGGTGGGCTTTTCCCGGATGCCGGTGGTGTCGATGGGCGGGCTCACCGTGCGGCCGGACCTGGCCCTGGCGCAGATCGATTTCGCCGGCGCGGCCCTGCTGATCGTGCCCGGCGGCCACCTGTGGCAGCGCGGCGAGGGCGAGCAGGCGGTGGCGGCGATCCGCCACCTGCACGCATCCGGCGCGCCGGTGGCCGGGATCGACAGCGGCGTGCTGGCGCTGGCCCGCGCCGGCCTGCTCGACGGCTGCCGCCACACCGGCAACTGGCCCGGCCAGATCGCCAGCCAGGTGCCGGGCTACGCCGGCGCGGAGCAGTACGACGCCTCGGTGCTGGCGGTCAGCGACGGCGGCGTGATCAGCGCCAGCCACCTCGGCAGCGTGGAGTTCGCGCGCGAGGTGATCCGCACGCTGGACCTCTACAGCCCCAGCGACCGCGAGTACTGGTACCGATTGTTCAAGCACGCCCAGTTGCCGCCGTGGTGCGTCGGCGAAAGCGCGCTCGCAGCCTGAGGACGCAACCCATGAAATCCCCGACCAACCGCGTACTGATGGCCTACCGGCCGCTGCACCTGCGCGGCCTGCTGCTGGACGGCCAGTATCGCCTGCCGCCGGCGCCTGCCGCCGATCCGGCCAAGCCCGTGACGCCCCCGCCGCGCCGCCTGCTGCTGGCCGCGCTGACCGGACTGCTCCACCACGCCCCCTTCGCACATCGGAGCAAGCCATGAACAAGACCTACCACGGCAGTTGCCATTGCGGCGCGGTGCGCTTCGAGGCCGACATCGACCTGGCCGCCGGCACCGGCCGCTGCAACTGCTCGATCTGCGCCAAGACGCGCAAATGGGGCGCGATCGTGAAGCCCGGGGCCTTCCGCCTGCTGGCCGGCGAAGACGCCCTGTCCGACTACCAGTTCGGCACGATGAGCGCGCACCACCTGTTCTGCCGCCACTGCGGCGTACACTCGTTCGGCCGCGGCTACGTCGAGGAGATCGGCGGCGCCTATGTCTCGGTCAACCTGGCCTGCCTCGACGATGCCGAGCCGCAAGAGCTGATCGACGCGCCGCTGCGCTATGCCGACGGCCGCCACGACAACTGGATGAATCCGCCCGCCGAAACGCGCCACCTGTGACGCGCCCCGCACCGCACAAGGAGGACGCATGATCTTCGACCACCTCACCCTGCCGGTGCGCGACCTGGCGCGCAGCCGCGATTTCTACATGCAGGCGCTGGCGCCGCTCGGCATCGGGCCGGCGATGGAATTTCCCGGCGTGCTGGCGCTGGGCCGCGAGGGCCGGCCGCAGCTCTGGCTGGCCGGATCGGCATCGGTGTCCGCGCCGGCGCACCTGGCCTTCGCCGCCGCGAGCCGGGCCCAGGTGGACGCCTTCCACGCCGCCGCCCTGCGCGCCGGCGGCAGCGACAACGGCGCCCCCGGCCTGCGCCCGCACTACCACCCGGACTACTACGCCGCCTTCGTGCACGACCCGGACGGGCACAACATCGAGGCGGTCTGCCACCACCCCGAGACCCTCTGACCAGGCCAACGACCATGACCGCCGCCAAGCCCCGCATCGATTTCTTCCATGCCACGCCGGCACGCTCGTTCGGCACGCTGGCCCTGCTGGAGGAACTGGACGCCGACTACCAGTTGCACCTGCTCGACCTCGCCGCCGGCGCCCAGCGCCAGCCGGCCTACCTGGCGATCAACCCGATGGGCAAGGTGCCGGCGATCGTGCACCAGGGCGCGCTGGTGACCGAGCAGCCGGCGGTGTTCGTCTACCTGGCCGACCTGTATTCCGACGCCGGGCTGGCGCCGCCCATCGGCGACCCGCTGCGCGGGCCGTACCTGCGCTGGCTGGTGTTCTACGGCTCCTGCTTCGAGCCGGCGCTGACCGACCGCTCGATGCAGCGCGAGCCGGCGCCGCCTTCGCGCTCGCCCTACGGCAGTTGGGACGACGTGTTCCACGCGCTCACCGCGCAACTGGCGAACGGCCCCTGGCTGCTCGGCGAGCGCTTCACCGCCGCCGACGTGCTGTGGGGCATCGCACTGGACTGGACGGCGAAGTTCGGGATGCTGCCGGAAGCGCCGGCGATCCACGCCTACATCGAGCGCGTGAATGCGCGCCCGGCGATCCGCCGCGCGCGCGAGAAAGACGCGGCGCTGCTGGCCGCGAAGCAGGGCTGAGGCCGTGGGCCGGCGCATCACGGGCGGGTTGCCGCGCGCCGGCCTGCGTCGCAGGCGCTGCGACGGCTTTCGCGGCATCATGTGCGGATGCGCCGCGCCGACCGCCTGTTCCTCATCATCCATGCCCTGCGCGGCCGCCGCACCGCGCTGCAGGCGCGCCAGCTCGCCGGCACGCTCGGCGTTTCCCTGCGCACGGTCTACCGCGACGTGGCCGACCTGCAGCTCTCCGGCGTGCCGATCGAGGGCGAGGCCGGGGTCGGCTACGTGCTGCGCAAGGGATCGGACATCCCGCCGCTGATGTTCACCGCCGACGAGCTCGAATCGCTGGTGGTCGGCACCCGCTTCGTGCGCGCGTTCGCCGGCGAGAAGCTGGCGAACGGCGCGCAGGCCGCGCTGCTGAAGATCGAGGCGGTGCTGCCGCCGGAGCTGCGCGAGCGTTCGTCGCGCACGCGCATCTACGCACCGATCTGGCGCGACGAGAACAAGCTCGCGTTCGCCGCGCGGATCGACCAGTTGCACGCGGCGATCGAGGCGCAGCGCGTGCTGCGGCTGGTCTACCGCGACGAGGGCGGGCAGGCCAGCACGCGCGAGATCGAGCCGCTGTGCCTGGCGTTCTGGGGCGGCAAGTGGACCCTGGGAAGCTGGTGCCGGCTGCGCAGCGGCTTCCGCAACTTCCGCCCCGACCGCATCGACACGCTGGGCGAGACCGGCGAGTGCTTCGGCGAGGCCGCGGGCCGCAACCTCGACGCCTACCTGGAGGCGATGCGCGGCTACTACGCCGGCATGGAATAGCCGCGCCCGGCCCGGCGGGGCCACAGCGGCGCCCGCATCTGCGATGATCGGCACGTTCTGGATCCGCGAGGAAACGTGTCGATGAAAACGCTGTTGGGCGGCTTGCTGGCCGTGGGCCTGGTACTGGCTTCGGTTGCGCGGGCGAACGAAGCCGACGACCGCTTCCATGCGATCTATGCCAGCGAATGGGCCTGGCGCAACGGCCAGGCCGGGATCAGCGCCTCCGGCGAGCCGCAGCCGAACGACGGCCGGCTGGATACCGTCGACGCCGCCAGCCAGCAGCGCCGGCTGGACGAGTGGCAGAAGGTCTGGGACCAGCTAGGCACGATCGATCCGAAGCAGTTGTCGCCGGAGGAACAGGTCGACTACGCGGTATACCGCGCGCAGATCCAGGCGCTGCTCGCCGCGCAGAAGTTCAAGGCCTGGCAGATGCCGTTCAACAGCGACTCGTCGTTCTGGGGCGACATCGGCTACCAGCTCAACGGCGACCGCCTGCGCAACGAGACCGACTACCGGCGCTACCTCGACCGGCTCGGCCAGATCCCGGCCTACTTCGACCAGCAGATCGCCAACATGCGCGACGGCCTGGCGCGCGGCTTCAGCGTGCCGCGCGAGGTGCTGGCCGGGCGCGACGTGTCGATCGCCGCGGTGGGCGAGCTGAAGGATCCCACCGCCAGCAGCTTCTACGAACCGTTCAAGCGGATGCCCGCCACGCTGCCGGCCGACCGGGCGCAGGCATTGCAGGGCGAGGCGCAGCGGCGCATCCGCGACGAGGTGATCCCGGCCTACGCGAAGCTGCTGGCGTTCTTCCGCGACGAATACGTGCCGAAGGCGCGCGCCACGCTCGCCGCCGAATCGCTGCCGGACGGCAAGGCGTTCTACCGCCAGCAGATCCTCGAATACACCACGCTCGACCTCGACCCCGGCGCGATCCACGAGCTGGGCCTGGCGCAGGTGGCGAAGATCCACGCGCAGATGCTCGATACCATGAAGGAGACCGGCTTCAAGGGCAGCTTCGCGCAGTTCCTGACCTTCCTGCGCACCGATCCGCAGTTCTACGCCAAGACCCCGGACGAGCTGCTGATGCGCACCGCCTGGGTCGCCAAGCAGGTCGACGCGCAGCTCGGCAAGTACTTCGGCCGGCTGCCGCGGCAGCGCTTCGCGATCGTGCCGGTACCGGCCGACATCGCGCCGTACTACACCTCCGGCCGCGGCGGCGCCGGCGAATACCTGGTCAACACCTACGACCTGCCGTCGCGCCCGCTGTACAACATGCCCGCGCTGACCCTGCACGAGTCGATGCCGGGCCACTCGCTGCAACTGGCGCTGGCCGGCGAGCAGAAGGGCCAGCCGGCGTTCCGCCGCGAGGGCTACATCTCCGCGTTCGGCGAGGGCTGGGGGCTGTACTCGGAATACCTCGGCAACGAGATGGGCATCTACCGCACGCCGTACGAGCGCTTCGGCTTCCTCACCTACCAGATGTGGCGCGCCTGCCGGCTGGTGGTCGACACCGGCATCCACCACCTCGGTTGGACCCGCCAGCAGGCGATCGACTATCTCACCGACAACACCGCGCTGTCCGCCCGCGAGATCGCCAACGAAGTGGACCGCTACATCAGCTGGCCCGGCCAGGCGCTGTCCTACGAACTGGGCTACCTGAAGATCCGCGAGCTGCGTCGCAAGGCCGAGCAGGCGCTGGGGCCGCGGTTCGACATCCGCCACTTCCACGACACCGTGCTGGCGCTCGGCTCGGTGCCGCTGCCGGCGCTGGAGCAGCGCATCGACCGCTTCATCGCCGACGGCGGCCCGGAACCGGATTTCGGCTGCGATTGCGCGAAGGCGGGCGTTGGGCACTGAGGGCGTGGCGTCGCTGGGTCAGCGATGAGGACGCGGCAGGGACAAAGACGCTATGAAAGAGTGGAGGGAACGAACAGCCCTTCGTTCCCCTTCCTCGGCAATCCCTCGTCCCTCGCTTCTCCGCGAACCCTCCGCTCGTCATTCCAGCGAACGCCGGAATCCAGCGCCTTCCGAAAGACGCCAGATTCCCGCTTCCGCGCGAATGACGGCCCGATGTTTCCTTATCGGTAGCGCGACATAGATAGCGCGACGCTTCCACCGATGCGGCGCGTTGCGATGTGCCCGGGGGCATCGCCCGCCACGGACACATGCCAGATCACGCAACCAGCCTGGCCAAAATTTGCGCACTACTGCACAAATAGAGTAAAGTTTGCTTGAACTTCACAAGGAGAGTTTCGCATGCTGGCCCATACGCTGCCCGAAACGCTTCCCGCCACCGAGCTCGGTGGCCCCGCCCTGCGGGCGTTCTTCAACCTCGCCGAGCGCTGGAACCTGCGCATCGCCGACCAGCGCAGGCTGCTCGGCGATCCGCCGGAATCGACCTTCTACAAGTGGAAGCGCCTGCAGGACGGCAGCCCGGGGCGCGACGTGATCGAGCGGATCAGCTACCTGCTCGGCATATGGAAAGACCTGCAGATCCTGTTCCCCGACCCGGCCCAGGCCGACGCCTGGCTGCACCGGCCCAACGCGGCGCCGCTGTTCGGCGGCCAGTCGGCGTTGCAGCGCATGTTGTCGGGCAACGTCGCCGACCTCTACGTGGTACGCCAGTACCTGGACGCGCAGCGCGGCTGGAACTAAACACCGCCTGCCCGCGAACGGCCTCCGAGGCTGCCCAGGGCGTCGCAGTCGGCGATACGCCGATCGCCGACAATCCTCCCTTCCCTCCACACGGCTGGCCGCCAGGCGGCCATGGACGCGGCCTTGCCAACCGCGGCGCGCGTCATGGAACCGAAGATGCCGACCACCCTGCCACCGCTCAAGCGCATCCGCTGGAACCAGGCGTACCGCATCGTGCCCAGCCGCTTCCCGCCGATCGGCGTGTACGACCGCATCGCCGATCCGGCCGACATGGAGGCGCTGTTCGCGATCGAGGCGCTGACCAATCCGCGCCTGCGCGATGAGCTGGGCGCGCTGCGGCTGGTGCCGAAGGAGCGGCGCATCGGCGGCCCGGGCGCCACCCCGGTAATGGCGGCCTTCACCCATCTCAACCCGGAGGGCAGCCGTTTCTCCGACGGCAGTTGGGGCGTGTTCTACGCCGCGCACAGCGTCGCCACCGCGGTGGAGGAAACGGTATACCACCGCGAGCGGTTCCTCGCGGCCACCGCCGAGCCGGCCTGCGACCTGGAGATGCGCTGCTACCGCACCAGCCTGGACAGCAGGCTGCACGACCTGCGCGGCGGCTGGCCGGCGGTGCACGATCCGGACAGCTACGCGGCCAGCCTCGCGCTGGCGCGGGAGCTGCGCGAGGCCGGCTCCAGCGGCGTGGTCTACGACAGCGCGCGCCATGCCGGCGGCGAGTGCATCGCCGCGTTCTATCCCGACGTGGTCGCGCCATGCGTGCAGGCGCAGCACCTGATCTACCGCTGGGACGGCAAGCGCGTGGCGCAGGTGCTGGAAGTGTCGGAACTGGCCCGGCCGCACTGATCCGCGGGTTTGTCCCGGCGCGCGCCGGTGCTAGGGTGGGGCGATGAAACGATGGCTCCTGCTTCCGCTGCTCGCCGCCCTGCTGCCGCTGCAGGCGGCGGCGCGCGAAGACGACCACGCCCAATGGAACGCCGACATCGCCGCGTTCGAGGCCGCCGACCGCGCCCAGCCGCCGCCTTCCGGCGCGGTGCTGTTCATCGGCAGCTCGTCGATCCGCTTCTGGAAGACCCTGGCGGCGGATTTCCCCGAGGTGCGCACGATCAACCGCGGCTTCGGCGGCTCGGAGATCGACGACAGCACCTTCTTCGCCGACCGCATCGTGGCGCCGTACCGTCCGCGCGCCATCGTGATGTATGCGGGCGACAACGACCTGCAGGACGGCGACAGCCCCGCGCAGGTGCGCGACGATTTCGCCGCCTTCGTGCGCAAGGCGCGTGCCGTCGACCCGCAGGTGCCGATCGCCTTCGTCGCGATCAAGCCGAGCGTGGCCCGCTCCGCGCTGCTGCCGAAGATCCGCGAGGCGAACGCGCTGGTGAAGGCGTATGCCGCCACCCAGCGGGGCGTGGACTACCTGGACGTGTTCACGCCCATGCTGGGCAAGGACGGCAGGCCGCAGCCGAAGTGGTTCGTCGAGGACGGCCTGCACATGAACCGCAGCGGCTACGCGTTGTGGATCGGGCTGCTCAGGCCCTGGGTGGATGCGCACGGGCGCTGAGCGGATACGGGTACCCGGCCGCCTCGCGGCGCCCTAGTCGATCCTTCGCCACACCGAGATCGGCACGTCGCCATTCGGGCGCGCCGTCACGCGGTAGCTCAGCACGCCATCGTCGAGTTCGTATTGCCGGCGCTGCTCCTGGCCTTCCCAGTTGGGGAAGGAAGCCCCCTCGATGCGGAAAACCAGGATCCCGCGGTCCGGCTCGACGCGGAGCATGCCGTAATGGGTGCTCGAACCCATCACGGCCGCTTCGTACTCGCCGGGCGTTCCCTTCGCCTTGTCGCCGGCATGGAAGGCCGGCCGCCCGGCCTTGAAGATCTGCAGCGAGTAGTGGCCCCGGCGGTCGATCTGCAGCCAGCCCTTGGGGCTGGCGCCGTAGTCGGGCGCGCGCGAACCGTCGGGGTGCTGGACCTCGGCCGCGACCAGGGTCCAGCTGCCGGCGAGCGACGACACCCCGCGTGCCGGGCCGGCGAAGGCGGCCGACGTCCAGAGCGAGCATGCCGAGAGGAGCGCGGCGGCGAGGCGGCGGGTGGTTGCCGTACGAATGTTCATGCGATGGGTCCCGACGTCGGAGTGGGCGCGGGCGAATGGCCCGCAGGGGATCACCGCCGGATGCTAGGCGCTGGATACGCTTAAGAAAATCCGATAATTTGAAAGCATCCAATCGGAAAAACGAAAGCGATGTCCCTGCCGAACCTTGATACGGACGCCATGCGGACCCTGGTCGCGATCCTGCAACTGGGAAGCCTGGGGCGTGCGGCGCAGAGGATCGGCCGTTCGCAATCGGCGGCGAGCCAGCAGATCAGGAAGCTGGAAAGCCAGCTCGGCCAGCCCCTGTTCCGCAGGCAGGGGCGAAGGATGGTGCTGACGGAGATCGGCGAGCTGGTGCACTCCTATGCGCGCCGCATCCTTGAGCTCAACGACGAAGCGGTGCGCAGCGTGGCCGGCATGTCGGTGGAAGGCGTCGTACGCTTCGGCTTGCCGGGCGATTTCGCGGAGACATGGCTGCCCGCGGCGCTGGGCCAGTTCAAGAAGGCGCACCCGGCGGTCCGGGTGGATGTCGAGGTGGAACGCAACGGGCTCCTGCTGGAGCGCCTCGACCGGGGCGAATTCGATCTCGTCCTCGCCATGGGCCACGGCAGCCGCCCGGACGCCAGGCACCTGGCCACGCTGCCCATGGCGTGGATAGGGCCGGTGGGCACGGAGGCGGTCCTGGAACCCGGCGCGCCGCTGGACCTCGCGCTCTACAACCCGCCCTGCTTCTTCCGCCGCGCGGGCATCGAGGCGCTCGACAAGGCCTCCATTCCCTGGCGGCTGGCCTACGCCACGGCAAGCCTGCAAAGCCTGTGGGCGGGGGTTGCCGCCGGCCTCGGCATCACGCTGCGAACGACGGCCGGCCTGCCGCCCTCCCTCATGCGGCTCGACGAAAGGCACGGCTTGCCGCCGCTCCCCGTGGTCGAACTGTGCCTGCATTCGGGACAGGGCGCATCGAACCCCGTGGCAGGCCAGCTCGAGCGCGTGGTGGCCGACAACGCCATCGGCAACCTGGGGTTGTAGGGCTGGGGCTGTAGGGAAGGCACCGGCGCCATCGGGTGGCTGGCATCGGTTCGGGTCCCGGGACGCCAGGCGCGGCGTGCAGCCAACGCCGGCGGCCGCACGACGCAGTGTGGCTCCGGTTTTCGCCGGAGCGGCGCCTGGGGCGGCGGTTTACCGGGAGATCAGGTATCCGCGCCGGTCGCAAACCCTTCCCGCGTGCCGCGGGTGAACACGCGGTCGCCGTCCAGCACGTCGCCGGCGGCGTGCGCGGGCAGCGCCTCCAGCTTCGCGTAGATCGGGGCGAAGTCCGGCCGGGTCGCCTCGAAAAGCTGCTCGAAGCTGTCGATCACGAAATAGGTCTGCTGGTAGGTGTCGATGCGGTAGCGCGTGCTCATCACGCGCTCCAGCCCGAAGCCGATGCGGTTCGGCGACGGCGAATCCAGCGAATAGATCGACTCGCCCTTGGAGCTGACGATGCCGGCGCCGTAGATGCGCATGCCCTCGCCGGTATCGATCAGCCCGAACTCCACCGTGTACCAGTACAGCCGGGTGAGGTTCATCAGCGCGGCGGGGCCGATCGCAAACGCCTTCATGCCGCCGCGGCCGTAGGCCTGCATGTAGTCGGCGAACACCGGGTTGAGCAGCAGCGGCACGTGGCCGAACAGGTCGTGGAACAGGTCCGGCTCGCTGAGGTAGTCGAGCTGGTCGGGCTTGCGGATCCACCAGCTCACCGGGAAGCGGCGGTTGGCCAGGTGGTCGAAGAACACCTCGTCCGGCAGCAGGCCCTCCACCGCGACCAGCTCCCAGCCGGTGGCGGCGCCGAGCACCTTGTTCAGCTCGGCGAACTTCGGGATGCCGCCGTCGCCCAGGCCGAAGCGCTCCACGCCGGCCAGGAACTCCTTGCAGGCGCGCCCGGGCAGCAGCTCGCGCTGGCGCTTGTACAGCGTGTCCCATACCTCGTGGTCGGTGCGCGAGTAGCTGGCCCAGGGCTGCTCCACCACGCCGGTCGCATAGACCGGCACGTAGCCGCGGTCGGTCTGCTGGTGTTCGACTTTGCGGGGAATGCTGTGGTCCATGGGGCCTCCGGGGTTCGGGCCGGGGCAGCGGATGCCCAGGGCGATGGCAACAGGATACGGCCGATCCGCTGGACGAAGATTGTTTTATTGTCCGGATACGGCTTATATGAGCAATATGATTGCGCCATGACCTTTTCCGGCAGGAGTATCGTGCATGACCACGCTCGACCGCACCGACCTGCGCCTGCTGGCGGTGCTGCAGTCCGAGGGCCGCATCACCAATGCCGAGCTGGCCGAGCGGGTGAGCCTGTCGCCGTCGGCCTGCCTGCGCCGGCTGCAACGGCTGGAAGCGGACGGAGTGATCACCGGCTACGCCGCCCAGGTCGACCCGCAGGCGATCGGGCTGGGCCTGCAGGCTTTCGTGCGGGTGCAACTGGTGAAGCACGAGGCGGAGGTGATCGAGCGCTTCGTCGCGCACGTGGGCGGCTGGGACGAGGTGGTCGCCTGCCACGCGCTGACCGGCGACATGGATTACCTGCTGCACGTCTACGTGGCCGACCTGGCGCATTTCTCGCGCTTCCTGCTCGACCATCTGCTGAACGCCTCCGGCGTGGCCGACGTCAATTCCAGCTTCGTGCTGCGCACGGTCAAGCGCTCGCCGTCGCTGCCGCTGGCGCAACTGGAAAAGTGAAAGGGCGGCCGGCCGGGGCAAGCCGGGCGAGCCACACGCGGATGCATGGCGGCAGGTCCAAGTAACGCTAAACTAACCGGCTCATGGATACCGCCCCCGCCACTGCCCCGGCCCGCGACGCCTGGCGTCCCCTGCGCTATGTCTGGCGCATCCCGCTGCTGCTGCTGCACATCGTGCTGGGGATCCTGCTGTGCGCCGGCATCCTGAGCTGGAACACGCATCGCGTGATGGTCGACGGCCGCGAGCCGTTCGCGCACCGGATGATCCGCTGGTGGTCCACCGCGCTGATGCGCATCTTCGGGCTGCGCTCGGTGCGCATGGGCAAGCCGCTGGCCGATCCGGTGCTGTTCGTCGCCAACCACACCTCGTGGATCGATATCGAGTTGCTGCATTCGCAGCGCGCGGCTTGCTTCGTCGCCAAGGCGGAGATCGCGCGCTGGCCGCTGGTCGGCTGGATGGCCGCCACGGGCGGCACGATCTTCCACCGGCGCGGCAACAACCATTCGCTCGCCGCGGTGATGCAGACCATGGTCGACCGCCTGCGCGGCGGCCGTTCGGTGGCGGTGTTCCCGGAAGGCGGCACCGGCCACGGCGGCGTGCTCAAGACCTTCCACGCGCGGATCTTCCAGGCCGCGCTGGACGCGTCGGTGCCGGTGCAGCCGGTGGCGCTGCGCTTCGCGCGGAACGGCCGCCGGGTGGTCGATGCCGGCTTCCGCGAGGGCGAGAGCTTCATGGGCAACTTCCTGCGCCTGCTCGGCGAGGCGCCGATGGACGCCGAGGTGCATTTCCTCGAGCCGGTGCCGGCCACGCCGGATGCGCGCCGGCGCATGGCCGAGCTGGCGCGCGAGCGCATCGGCGCCGCCCTGGCAGACCGCGACGCATGACCTTGCCGCGCGGAAAGGATTTCCGTCCGTCCTGGCCGCTGCGCAACGGCCATATCCAGACCATGCTGTCATCCAGCGGCGTGCGCCGGCAACTGCTGCCGCGCGCGGCGCACGCCGTGCGCGAGGGCGCCGAGGCGGTGACGATCGACGGCGGCGACGGCGTGCGCCTCAGCGGCGCGTACACCGCGCAGCGCGGCGGCGGGCCGTCGCGCGGGCTGGCCGTGCTGTTCCACGGTTGGGAGGGCAGCGTCGATTCCACCTACGTGTTGCAGACCGGCAGCCGCCTGTTGGCCGACGGCTGGGATATCTTCCGGCTGAACTTCCGCGACCACGGCGACAGCTACAACCTCAACGAGGCGCTGTTCCACTCCTGCCGCATCGACGAGGTGGTGCACGCGCTGGGCGACATCGCGCGGCGCTGGCCGGCGCGCACGATGGCGCTGGCCGGCTTCTCGCTGGGCGGCAACTTCGCGCTGCGCGCCGCGCTGGTGGCGCCGCGCGTCGGCATCCCGCTCGACTACGCGCTGGCGGTGTGCCCGATCATCGATCCCAGCGAAGGCCTGTTCTCGCTGGAGGAAAGCGCGCCCTGGTTCTACCAGGCCTATTTCATGCACAAGTGGCGGCGCTCGCTGCAGGCCAAGCAGGCGGCGTTTCCGCAGCACGAGTATTTCGAGCTGGCGGAGCTGAAGCAGAGCCTGCGCGGGCTCACCGAATCGCTGGTCAAGCGGCATACCGACTTCGGCTCGCTGCAGGCGTACCTGGACGGCTATTCGGTGGCCGGCGACGCGCTGATGGCGATGCAGATCCCCGCCACCATCCTCACCGCGCGCGACGATCCGGTGATCCCGGTGGATGCGTTCGAGAAGCTCCGACTGCCGCCGGAGGTGGAGCTGGACATCGCCGACTACGGCGGCCACTGCGGTTTCATCCGCGGCTACGGCATGACCAGCTTCACCGACGACTACATCGCCGCGCGCTTCAACGCGGTGGCCTGCGGTCGCGCGGGTTCAGCCGGCACCGCGCCAGCGCACGGCGAGGCCGACCGCCGCGATCAGTAGCCGCGAAAGCACGGCCATGTCGGCCGGCATGCCGCGGCGGCGCACGTCCAGCAGCAGCGCGATGCGCATCGCATCGCTGCGGTTCCACACCTCGTGCGGGTAGGTGTCGTCCCAGAGCAGGCTGTCGCCGTCGCCGATGCGGTATTCGCGGTCGTCCAGGGAGAGCACGGCCGCGGGCCGCCCCTGTTCGTCCAGCGGCACCGACAGCCCGAGCTGGAAGCGCAGCACGCCCTTGAACGGCCCGCGGTGCCGCGGGATGTGCTTGTGCGGCGCCAGGAACGACAGCGTGGCCGACAGCACGTCCGGCTCGGACGAGACCAGCGCCGCCAGCCGCGGGCAGGCGGCCATGTTCGCCGCGATCTCCACCCCGTAGGCCTTCAGCAGGAACATCCGCCAGTCGCGGCCGTCGTTGGCCGAGATCTCCGCCTGGCTGGCCATCAGCTCGTGGAAGCGCGGCACCGTCTCCAGGTGCGCGGCCAGCGCCAGGGCTTCGTCGCGCAGCGCCGGCCAGGCCGCCACGAAACGCCGCGCGCCGGGAAACAGGACGTCCGCGTCGAGCACGGGCGGAGTGGCGATGCGCGCCTCGTAGAGCGAGCGGACGGCACGGGACGACAGGTCGTACAAGGCACTCATGCGGGTAGGCACCTGGGTCGGGGGACGCCTCGCCGGCGAGGCAACGCCAGCATCAAACAGCCGTGCCTCCAGTGTATGCCGCCGCTCGGTGTACGTGGGCGAACCGGCCTACCAAGGGCCTGTTCAAGATTCATCCGCCTTGTCTTCTCCGTCGTTCCTGCGGCCGTTGAAAGCCGCAGGGATGGCGTCCCTGAAGGGAGGCTTGGGGATCTTTGGACAGATTCCGAGGCTACGCCGTGCCGGTGTCGGCCAACCGAAGCAGCAGGATGCGCCGGCCTTGCGTCAATCCGCCGCCACGCAGCGCTCCTGCGCCCATGCCCGCAGCGCGGCCACCTGTTCGTGCATAAGCACCGACAGCGGCCGGGTCTGCTGCAGCGCGTGGGCGAGGGTGGCCTGGCCGGGCGGCAGGCCGCTGCCGGCGGCGTCGTACAGCGCGCTGACGATGGCCTGCTCGATCTCCGCGCCGGAGAAGCCGTCGCTGGCGGCGGCGAGGGCGGGCAGGTCGAAGCCGGCGGGATCGAGCCCGCGGCGGGCCAGGTGCATGGCGAAGATCTCGCCGCGCACGTCGGCCCGCGGCAGGTCGACGAAGAAGATTTCGTCGAAGCGGCCCTTGCGCAGCAGTTCGGCGGGCAGCTCGCGCACCGCGTTGGCGGTGGCGACGACGAACACCTTGGCCTTGCGCTCGGCCATCCAGGTCAGCAGGTAGCCGAGCACGCGGCGCGATACGCCGCCATCCTCGCCGCCGCCGGCCAGTCCCTTCTCGATCTCGTCGATCCACAGCACGCACGGCGCCAGCAGCTCGGTGCTGCGCAGCGCCTCGCGCAGGTTCTTCTCAGTCTCGCCCTGGTACTTGTCGTACAGCGTGCCGAAGTCCAGCCGCACCAGCGGCACGCCGAAGCCGCCGGCGATCGCCTTCGCCGCCAGGCTCTTGCCGCAGCCCTGCACGCCGAGCAGCAGCACGCCCTTGGGCGGGTCCAGCGCGGGGTCGGGCTCGGCCGCGAGGAACACGGCGCGGCGGCGGCGCACCCACTCGCGCACGCGGCTCACCCCCGCCACGTCGGCGAAGCTGGCGGTGGCGTATTCGTAGTGCAGCAGGCCGGAGCGGTTGAGCAGGTCGAACTTGGCCCGCATCAGCTCGGGCAGGTCGGCGTGGTTGAGCGCGCCGTCGTTGTAGATCAGCTTGCGTACGATGCGCCGCGCGTCGGGCGCGGTCAGGCCGAGCAGGTTGCGCACGATGGTGCGCGCGGCCTCGCCGTCCACCTCGACCCGGCGGCCCTGCTCGCGCTGCCAGGCAGCCGCCTCGCCGCGCAGGATGCCGGCCAGTTCCTTGATGTCCGGCAGCGACAGCGGCACGCGCAGGGCGAGCGCCTCGAGTTCTTCCGGCAGCTCGATCTTCGCGCCGACCAGCACCAGGGTGTGCGCCACCGAACGCTGCCGCTGCACGATCTCGCGCAGCATGCGCAGGCTCATCGCGTAGCGCGTGAACGGATGGAAGTCGAACAGCAGGAACACGCCCGCCTCGCCCGAAGCGCGGATCGCCTCCAGCGTCGCGGTGGCGTCGGGTGCGACCTGGCCCTCCGGCTGGGCGAAATCGAGCCGGCTCAGGCCGTCGGTGAGGGTCCAGCGCCACAGCGGGCGCAGCGATTGCGCGATGACGTGGCGGAAGCACTCGATCACCCGCTGCTCGTCCACCGTCTCGATCACCAGCAGCGGCGTCGCCGCGCGCACCAGGGTGGTGAGATCCTGCAATTCGCTCATGTGTCCCCCGTCCATGGGCGCGCACCTTAGCAGAGCGCGGCGGCCGGGCGCGGCGGCGTGCACTGGCGCGCCATGCCGGTGGGGGTACGATCGCCGTTCCTCCCGCCACGAGGGACATGCCGATGCGCACCGTGCTGTTGTCGCTGCTCTGCCTGTTCGCCGCCCCGGCCATGGCCGCGGTGCAACTGGACCGGTTGGTCCTGCCGAAGGGGTTCCGCGTCGCGGTGTATTCGGACCAGGTACCGGACGCCCGCGAGATCGCGCTGGGCGCGAAGGGCACGGTGTTCGTCGGCTCCAACGACGCCGGCAAGGTCTACGCGCTCACCGACGGCAACGGCGACGGCGTGGCCGACAAGGTGCGCGTGCTGGCGAGCGGCCTGAAGCTGCCGGTGGGCGTGGCCTTCAGGAACGGCGACCTGTACGTGTCGGCGGTGAGCAGGATCGTGGTGCTGCGCGACATCGAGAACCGCCTGGACGACCCGCCGAAGCCGCAGGTGGTCACCGACCGGCTGCCCACCGAGACGCACCACGGCTGGAAGTTCATCGCCTTCGGCCCCGACGGCAAGCTCTACGTGCCGATCGGCGCGCCGTGCAACATCTGCGACCCGGGCCCGGACCACGCCAAGCTGATCCGCATGAATCCCGACGGCAGCGGCTGGGAGGACGTGGCCCGCGGCATCCGCAACACGGTGGGCTTCGACTGGCAGCCGGGCACGAACCAGCTATGGTTCAGCGAGAACGGCCGCGACATGCTCGGCGACGACGTGCCCAGCGACGAGCTGAACCGCATCGCCAGGGCGGGCGAGCACTTCGGCTATCCCTATTGCCACCAGGGCGACACGCTCGATCCGCAGTTCGGCAAGGGCAAGCACTGCAAGGACTACACCCCGCCGGTGCTCAAGCTCGGCGCGCACGTCGCCTCGCTGGGCATGCGCTTCTACGGGGGCAGCCAGTTCCCGGCCAGCTACAGGGGCGCGGCGATCGTCGCCGAGCACGGCTCGTGGAACCGCACCCGGAAATCCGGCTACCGCGTGATGACGGTGCGCCTGCAAGGCGGCAGGGTGCTGTCGTACGAACCGTTGATCGCCGGCTTCGTGCAGGACGAGAAAGCCTGGGGCCGCCCCGCCGACGTGCAGCCGCTGCCGGACGGCAGCCTGCTGGTCAGCGACGACCTGGCCGGCGCGGTGTACCGGGTGACTTATGGGGGCAAGTGAATCGGGAGTCGGGAATCGGGAATCGGAAAAGTGGCCGCGCTCGCTTGGGTCGATCCGCACGGATGCGGCATGCTTTGCCTAATCCCTAATTCCCGGAGAACGCCATGCAGCTACGCAGCGACAGTTTCGACGACGGCCAGCCGATTCCCGCGGAATTCGCGTTCGGCAAGCGCGCCGCGCCGGTCGCGTTGTCGGACAACCTCAGCCCGCACCTGGCCTGGTTCGGCGCGCCGGAAGGCACGCGCTCGTTCGTGCTCACCTGCATCGACGCCGACGTGCCCAGCCGCGGCGACGACGTGAACAAGGAAGGCCGCACGGTGCCCGCCGACCTGCCGCGGGTGGAGTTCGTGCACTGGCTGATGGCCGACATCCCGCCCGAGTGCGGCGAGCTGGCCGCCGGCGCCTGCAGCGACGGCGTCACCGCGCGCGGCAAGCGCGATCCGCACGGCCCGCCGGGCAGCGTGCAAGGCAGCAACGGCTACACCGGCTGGTTCGCCGGCGACGCCGGGATGGGCGGCAACTACCTCGGCTACGACGGCCCGTGCCCGCCGTGGAACGATGCCCTGGTGCACCGCTACCGTTTCACCGTCCACGCGCTGGACGTGGCCAGCCTGGGCCTGGCCGCGGGCTTCGACCTGGCCGCGCTGCGCGCCGCGATGGCCGGCCACGTGCTGGCGCAGGCGGAACGGGTGGGCACCTATACGCTCAATCCGGCGCTGGCGGGGTGAAACGGCTTGTCGCCGGCGCGTGCAGGGCGGCGGCGGTACCCTTCACATGCAGATGGCATCGGCTATGGATGAATGGCGGCGCGTTTTGATCATCAAGAGGTAGCCGCCATGCTTCACTACGCCATCGTATTCCTGGTCATCGCCATCATCGCCGCCGTCCTGGGCTTTGGGGGCATCGCCGGCGCGGCCGCCGGCATCGCGAAGATCCTGTTCGTGATCTTCCTGATCCTGGCCGCGATCGCCTTCTTCCGCCGTGCCGGCTAGCCATCGTGCGCGCCGCGGCCCGCGATGGCGCGGTCCGCCCGCGGCAGGCCCGCGGCCGCATGAACGGCACCGCCCGGCGCCGTTCATGCGGCCCGGGTTAACGTCAGTTCCCTACGGAGAATCAGCATGAGCAAGTCCACGCAGCCCCCCGAGTCCGAACTCGCCAATGCGGCCGAGTCCGCCGGCAACCGCATCGACCAGGGCGCCGAACGCGTCAAGCAGGCCACGTCCGAAGCCGTCGCCAAGACCAAGCAGGCGGTGGACCACGCCGCCGACCGCGTCGAGGAGGGCCTGCACCGCGCCACCGACAAGGCAGCGGACACCGCCAACCGGGCCGCGGACAAGGCCGCCGACCTGGGCGAACGCGGGCGCGAGTGGTGCGACGAGACGATGGACCGCGCCGACGCCTGGCTGGACGAGGCGCGCGACTACGTGCGCCGCAAGCCGGTGCAGGCGGTAGCCATCGCGCTCGGCGCCGGCTGGCTGCTCGGCCGCGTGCTGCGTCGCTGACCCGTCCGCGAGGGCAGGGGATGCACGAACCAGACGAGCCCGAAGCCGCGACGTCCGCGGGCGCGCCGCCGGTGCCGCCCGGGCTGCTGGCCGAGATCGGCCGGCTGGGCCGGGCGATCAGGCAATTGTTCGGCGCCCAGTTGCACCTGCTGGCGGCGGAGCTGGGGCTGGCCCGCAGTGCGGTCTCGTGGATGCTGCTGGCGGGGCTGGCCGCCACCGTGGCCGGCGTCGGGCTGGGGCTGAGCCTGCTCGGGCTGGTCGGCCTGCTGCTGGCGAAGTGGTTCGGTTCCTGGCTGTGGGCGCTGCTGGCGCTGATCGTTCTGCAGGGCCTGTTCCTCGCCGGCGCGCTGTTGCTGTTCAAGCGCTGCATGCACTGGATGAGCCTGCCCGCCACGCGGGGCGAATGGGGTGCGATGATGCGCGATACGCTCGGCAAGGCCCGGGCGCAGATCGGCGACGAGGAGGGGGACGGCACATGAGCATCGTCAGTCAGCACGCCCGCGTGCGCGCCGCGCGCCAGCGCATGCAGACCGCGCGCGAGGAACTGGCCCGGCCGGCGGCGGCCCTGCTGGTGCGCGGGCACGACAACCCGCTTGCCACCCTGGGCGTGGCCGCCGGGGCCGGCTTCGTGCTCGGCCGCCTGGACGTCCATCCGCTGCGCGTCCCCGGACTCGGCTCGCTGCTCAGCGGCGGCCTGGCCGAGGCGGTGGCGCACGGCACCCGCCTGATCGCCGAACTCGGCCTGGGCGGCGATCCGTCATGAACGCGCCGGAGGAACCCGCCGCGCCGGCCGAAGCCGGCGCGGTGCCCGAACTGGTGGCCGCGCTGGTGGCGCCGCCGGCACACCCGCCGCGCGCGGCGGTGCACGGCATGCGCGCGGCGCGCAGCGTGCGGCGGCACCTGCTGGCGGTGCGCTTCGTGCTCAACGCGCTGCTGCTGCTGGCGCTGCTCTATACCGTCACCATCGCCCGCGCGCTGCTGATCCCGCTGGTGCTGGCCGCCTTCATCGGGCTGGCGCTGAATCCGCTGGTGGCGATGGGCACGCGCTTCCGCCTGCCGCGCTGGCTCACCGCCAGCGTGCTGATGATCGGCCTGATCGCCGGCATCGCCGGCGGCATCGGCCTGCTGGCGCAGCCGGCGGTGGGCTGGTTCCACGGTGCGCCGGCGGCGATCCGCAGCTTCGTGCCCAAGCTCAAGAGCGTGACCCAGCCGCTGGAGGCGGCCAACCGCGCCACCCAGACCCTGGTCAACGGCCAGGCCAGCCGCGTGGCCGTGCCGCGTCCGCCGGCGGTGGCGATCAGCGCGTGGGACATCGTCTCCACCGCGCCGAAGATCCTTGCCGCGGTGCTCAGCGTGACCCTGCTGGTGTTCTTCTTCCTGATCTACGGCGACTCGATGCTGCGCGGCCTGGTCGAGATCACGCCCAGCTTCGCCTACAAGCGCCACGCGGTGGCGATCGTGCGCGGCATCCAGACCGAGGTGTCGCGCTACCTGCTCACCGCGCTGCTGATCAACGCCAGCCTGGGCGCGCTCACCGCCGGCATGCTGTACCTGTACAAGATGCCCGACCCGCTGCTGTGGGGCACGGTGGCGATGTTCGCCAACTTCATCCCCTACGTCGGCGCGATCGTCACCACCGTGCTGCTGGTGCTGATCGGCATGCTGTCCACCAACCATGCCGACCTGCACGCGTTCCTGCCCGCGCTGACCTTCGCCGGCATCACCGCGCTGGAAGGCAACCTGATCACCCCGATGATCCAGGGCCGCAGCATGCGGCTGAGCCCGATCGCGATCCTGATCTGGCTGCTGATATGGGGCTGGCTGTGGGGCGTGCCCGGTGCGCTGCTGGCCGTGCCGATGCTGACCAGCTTCAAGCTGATCGCCGAGCGGGTGCGCGGGTGGGGGTGGTTTGCGGTGATCGTGCAGCGGTAGGGCGGTTGCTGCTCGGACCGCACACACATTGTCGCGAACCTCGACGAATCACGCCCTGGCCCGTCATCCCGGCGAAAGCCGGGATCCAGCGACTTTGGGTTGTCGGAGCATAGAGGCACTGGATTCCGGCTTTCGCTGGAATGACGGCTCTCGNTGGGTGTCGGTGCCTGGCTTGCCGGTTTCGCCCCGACCCGTCATCCCGGCGAAGGCCGGGATCGAGCGACTTTGGACCATCGAAGCGTAGAGGCGCTGGATTCCAGCTTTCGCTGGAATGAC
>NZ_LMSL01000004.1:73898-74006 GCF_001428405.1 Frateuria sp. Soil773 | reverse complement strand
CGGTTTCGCCCCGACCCGTCATCCCGGCGAAGGCCGGGATCCAGTGACTTTGGTCCATCGAAGCGTAGAGGCGCTGGATTCCAGCTTTCGCTGGAATGACGGCTCTCG
>NZ_LMSL01000004.1:45391-73879 GCF_001428405.1 Frateuria sp. Soil773 | reverse complement strand
CGGTTTCGCCCCGACCCGTCATCCCGGCGAAGGCCGGGATCCAGTGACTTTGGTCCATCGAAGTGTAGAGGCGCTGGATTCCAGCTTTCGCTGGAATGACGGGTCTCGGTAGCGAGGGTGTCGGTGCCTGGCTTGCTGGTTTCGCCCCGGCTCGTCATCCCGGCGAAGGCCGGGATCCAGTGACTTTGATCCACCAGAGCGTGGAGGACGTTCAATGACCGGCCCTTCGGCTGTCGAAAAGCATCTCCAGCGTTCGCTGGAATGACGGTTTCGGGAGGTGGGAGGGGCCGCGCTCAGCCGGCCGGTGGCGCGATCCCATGCGCGCGCAGCACGCCGGAGATGTCGAAGCGCCACAGGTTGCGCGAGCCGTTGAGCGGGGATTGCAGGCGTTGCTGCAGGGTGGTGGCGTTGTCGCGGGGTTTAGGGAAGCGCACCTCGTCTTGGCGGGCGCTCGACACGAACAGTTCGCCGAAGGCGCGGCCCAGCGAGGGGGCGTTTTCCAGCTTGTCGCTGTTGACGTCGCCGCCGAGGCGTTCGGGCTTGCTCCAGCGGCCGTCCGCCTGGCGGAAGGCGATGTAGAGGTCGGCGCTGCCCAGCGAGTCGCCTTCGTTGCCGGCGTAGACCAGGAATCGCCCCTGCGGGTCGATCGCCGGGTCCATCCGGCTGTGCGCGGCGTCGCCCAGCGGCAGTTGCTCGGGAGCCGCGTAGCCGTTGCCCTGCCGGCGCGCCACGTAGATCTGGTAGGCCTTGCCGGAGTCGGGGCGGTGCGCGGAGAAGTAGACGTCGCCGTTGGCCGCCACCGAAGGGTTGTAGATCATCGCGCCGTCGTTGAGCGCGCCATCGACGTGCACCGGATCGCCCCAGCGGCCGTCCGCCTGCCGTTCGACGAACCACAGGTTGGTGCCGGGAAAACGGTGGCCGCCCATCTCCACCGTGACCGGCGCGTCGCCCTGCCGGGGCGGGCGGTTGGAGACGAAGTACAGGCGCTTGCCGTCGGGCGATAGCGACGGCTCGGAGTCGTGCCACTGGCCGGAGAACGCGGCGACTTCCGGCGCCGACCAGCCGCCGCCCCGGCGGTGCGACACCATGATGGTGTCGTCGGCCTCGGCGAAGTCCGAGCGCATGAAGTACAGCGTGCGGCCGTCCGGCGCCAGCGCCGCCGAGGTTTCCTGCAGGCCGGTGGAGATCGTGCCGGGGCCGACCAGCTCGCCGGCGTGGGCCGTGGCAACGGTCAGGGCGAGGCCGCAGCAGGCGGCGATCCAGGATGGTTTCGGCGACATGAGTGGTTCTCCACGCGAATGGGAATGGCAAGCCGAGCCTGCCGCCCGGGCCGTTGCCGCGCAGGCGTTATGTGACGGCAGGCGCGGATGGCGTGACGAGCGGTCCGATGCGGCCGCCGGACCCTCGATTCCTTGCAGGGGCGGTTTCGGTTGCGATGCCCTGGCATGCGCGTGACCACGGGCCGGAGGCAGCGCGACGGGTGCGGCTTCTACGCGCGGGCCGGGGCGCTTCGGCGCAGGCCCAGGGCGGCCATGGCGCCGACGCGGAAGCGCCGGCTGAGGGTGAGCCGGGTGCCGTCGCGCAGCACCACCTCGGCATTGCCCTGGAACAGCGGATGGATCTCGGCCACCCGCGCCAGGTTGACCACGATGCCGCGATGGATGCGCAGGAAGCAGGCCGGATCGAGCATGGCCAGCAGGTGTTGCAGGGTGTCGCGGTGCAGGAAGCGGGCGCCGTTCACGTGCAGGTGCAGGTAGTTGCCGTCGGCGCGTATCCAGTCGATGTCGTCGGTGGCGAGCACGTGGAGGCGTTCGCCGCTGCGCACGCTGATGCGCTGCGCGTAGCCGCTGCCGGCGGATGCGGCGGCGGGCTGTTCCGCGAGCGGGCCGTGTCCGGCGTGCAGGCCCTGCCAGTGCTTGAGCACGCGCGCCATCGCCTGGTCGAACCGCGCCTGCGCGAACGGCTTGAGCACGTAGTCCAGCGCGTTGGCGTCGAACGCGCGCAGCGCATGCTCGGCGAACGCGGTGGTGAACACCACCAGCGGCAGGCGTTCGGGCGACAGCTCGTGCAGCAGCCCGAAGCCGTCCATGCCGGGCATCTGGATGTCCAGGAACAGCAGGTCCGGCTGCAGCGCCTGCACCAGTTGCATGGCCTCGTCGGCATTGCCGCACTCGCCCACGATCTCCACCTCGGCGTGCGAGGCCAGCGCCTGGCGCAGCGCCAGGCGCGCCAGCACTTCGTCGTCGACCAGTACGGTGCGCAGCCGCGGCAGGTTCATGCGGGCAACTCGATGAACGGCAGGCGCACTTCGGCGCGCGTGCCGCCGTCGGGCATGGCGGTGAGTTCGAGTTGCGCGGTGCCGCCGAACAGCATGTGCAGGCGCGCCCGCGTATTGCTCAGGCCGATGCCTTCGGGCGCACCGGCGGGCGGCAGGCCGAGGCCGTCGTCGTCCACCCGCAGCCGCAGGCGGTCGCCCTCGCGGCGGCTGGAGATGCTCAGCGTGCCGGCGCCGGGCTTGTGCTGCAGGCCGTGGCGCAGCGCGTTCTCCACCAGCGGCTGCAGGATCAGGTTGGGCACGCTCGCGTCGAGCGTGTCGTCGGCGATGTCCAGGCGAGTATGCAGGCGATCCTGGAAGCGCACCTGCTGGATGCCGAGGTAGCAGTCGAGGAATTCCAGCTCGCGCGCGAGCGGCACCTGCGGCGCGTGGCGCTGCTCCAGCGTGAGCCGCAGGAAGTCGCCGAGCCGCGCGATCATCAGCCGCGCCTGCAACGGGTCGGCCAGCGCCAGCGCCGAGATCGCGTTGAGCGTGTTGAACAGGAAATGCGGCTGCAACTGCATGCGCAGCGCCTGCAACTGCGCCTGCGCGAGCTGCGTTTCCAGCTGCGTGCTGCGCAGCCGCTCGTCGCGCAGGTGCCGGCGCGATTCCATCCCGCGCAGCACGGTGAGGATCACCCAGTAGCTCACCAGGCTCTGCTGGAACTTGTAGAAGAACTCCATGTGGATGAAGCCGCCCAGCGAATCCACCGGCATCCGTCCCGGGCCGCAGATCGTCCAGTAGATCGTCAGTTGCACCAGGGTCTGCGCCAGCGCCACGCCGATGCCGGCCGGCCCGTGCAGGGCGAGGAAGCGCGGCCAGCCGAGGCCCGCCGTGCGCCGCCCCAGCCAGCCGATCGCCGGCGCCAGCAGCATCCACAGCCAGAAATCGGCGAGGTTCCAGGTGAGGCCGCGCAGCCAGGCCGGCTCGTGCCCTTCGCTGATCCCGGACAGGCCCGAACTGAGCGCGTACGACAAGGCCAGCACGGTCCAGAAGCCGAAGGCCACGAGCCATGGCTTCAGGCGTTGCGGTTCGGCGGGCATGGGAAGTTCGCTGGCGATGATCGTCGCTCCGGACTCGGGCGTTCGCCGAGTGTGCCTTCGCCGGTAGCCGGTCGAAAGTGCCGTGGGCCAGTCACTTGCGCGGCTTCGCATGCTGCGCCAGCCAAGCTCGCAGGGCGAAGGTCTGGACGCGGTTGCCCGGCCCGCTGAAGTAGAGCGTGGAGAGGTCCGGGTCGAACCGGGACTCGGTACCGGCAATGCCGAGATCGACGGGACGGCTCCAGCCGCCGGGCGTGGCGAAGGCGATGAAGATGTCGCTCGTGGTCGCCGACGAGGGCGGGCGGTCCGAGGTGAACACGATGAAGGACTGGTCCGGCGCCACGGCGGGGTCGTAGTCGTCGGTCACGCCGTCGCTGAAGGGCAGCGGCACCGCCGCTTGCAGCCTGCCCCGGGCGGCATGGCTGACGTAGAGCCGGAAATGGCTGGTCGCCGGGTCCGCCTTCATGAAATAGAGGCTGCCGTCGGCGGCCACCGCCGGCGCGTAGACGGAGCTGCCGCTGTTGACGGCATCGGGCAGGCGCACGGGGGCGCTCCAGCCGTCGGCGCGGCGGTCCGTCCGCCACAGGTTGCCGCCGCGTTGTGGCTGCGGCTTGTCGTCGTAGTAGCCGTCGAGCGCGGCGCCGCCGGGCGTGGCCGGCCGGTTGGACGCGAAGACCAGGTACGAGCCGTCCGGCGCCATGGCCGGTTCCATGTCCATCCACGTGCCGCCGGAAAAGGATGCCGGCCGTGCCGCCGACCAGGTGTCGCCGTGCCGGTCGGTGTACAGGATGCGCCGCGACTCGCCGCGACCCTGCGCGAAGAACACGGCATGCCGGCCGGGAGCGAAGGCGGGCGAGGCGACCGACGCCTGGAGCCAGGGCGCCTGTCCGTCCGGCGCGACGCTGGCGGACGCGTTGCCGGAGGCCGCTGGCCCGGCCGTTGCGAATGCGGCGGTGCAGGCGCAGGCCAGTCCAAGGCCGGCGGAAAGAAGCCAGGAAGATCGCGTGAACATGTTGGACCTCCACTCATGGGGGCGTAGTGGACGACGGGGATGCCGGGCCGGCGATGCCGCATGCCGGCCCTAGTCAGGGTGCCGATGGCGTGGCCTGGTCAGCGCGGCATGGGTGTCGGCGGCATGCGCGTGCACGTCAGTTCGTCGCCGGTCTTCCAGGCGCCGGAGGCGTCCTTGTGGGCATAGGCGAAGTGGTAGTGCGAGGCGTCCTGGCGGTGGAACACGAAGCGGTCGACGTAGCCGCCGGTGGCGGTGTTTTCCAGCGTCAGCGCATCGCCCTGCCAGCCGCTTGAGGTGTAATGCCGCAGGCCGCCCATGGCGTCGAACACGGTCACGGTGAAGTGCCCGGCGGCGCGGTCGTAGCCCCACCATTCGTCGGCGGCGTAGCGGTTCGGCGGGAGGTCCGCGTGGTGCATGCGCAGCCAGTGGCCGTCCAGCTCGCGCGTGAAGGTCTCGGTGGAGCGGATCGGCCGGCCGTCGGCGAACCGGCCGGCGCACTGCCACGATCCGACGAACCAGGCCAGCGGCGCCAACGCGTCCGTGGCGGCGCGTGCCGGCATGAGCGGGGCGAGCGACAGGGCGAGCAGCAACAGGCCGGCGTGCCGCCGGAAGCGTGCCGCCGGCTTGCCGCCGCGCGTCGCTGTCGAGCCGGTGTCTGCGGTTGCCGGAATGGCGAAGGTTGTCGCAAGGCGCACGGTCGTCTCTCGATGGTGCCCGGGAAAGCGCCCAGGCGGGCGCCGACAGGGTGGTGCCTGCGGCCGGCGCGGTCGCCGCTTCCGTGACGGACGGCCAGCGGGCGGTGACGAGCGGCGCGCCTGGTCGCGCAAGCGGTCGCTGCCGCCACGTCGCGGCCGGCGCGCCGGTTCTACCGTCCGGCTTGCCGTTGATCGCCGCAAAATGGCCGTCCGCCACACCATCCGGGCGCTCGTCACGAACCTGCCGCGATACGCCTCTGCGTGGCGCAGCCTCGCCCGGCGGCAACCCCGCCGCGGACCACGGAGCACGACATGCGCAAGCAGTATTCCCCCAGAGCCGGCGCGGCATGGCTGGCCGCGCTGGTACTCGGCGCCGCCGCGGCGAGCGCGGCCACCCCGGCGCCGGATGCGGCCGGCAGCGGCGAACGCGCGAAGACCGCGGCGGCGGTGATCGCGGTCGACCAGCACTGGCTGGATGCGGAACTCGACGGCGATACCGCCTGGCTCGACCAGATGCTGCTGCCCGAATACCGCTCGGTGGGCGCCGACGGCAGCGTGCATCCCAAGGCCGCGATCCTGGCGAACGCGACGAAGAACCGCGGCTCGAAGACCCAGCGCGCCGAGGTCGAGGCATGGCTGAAGGCGCACCCCTCGGGCAAGTCGGTGGCGATCCATGGCGACACCGCGGTGCTGTCGTTCTACGACTTGGCGAAGGGTGCGGCCGGCGACGTGCGTTCCTCCGACGTCTTCGTCTATATCGACGGGCGCTGGCACGGGCTGTATTCGCAGCACAGCGGGCCGCGCAAGAACTGAAGTGGAAGGACCGCCGTGCCGGTCCGCCTTCGCTCGTCATCCTGGCGGAAGTGGGGGTCCAGCGACTTTGGATCATCGGAGCGCAGAGGCCCTGGATTCCAGCGTTCGCTGGAATGACGTCTTCGAGGAGTGCGGGTGCCGGTGTGTGACCTGCCGGTTCCGACCCGGCCCGTCATCCCGGCGAAAGCCGGGATCCAGCGACTTTGGATCATCGGAGCGCAGAGGCCCTGGATTCCAGCGTTCGCTGGAATGACGCTTTCGAGGAGTGCGGGTGCCGGCGCGTGGTTTGCCGGATTCGCCCCGGCCCGTCATCCCGGCGGAAGCCTGGATCCAGTGACTTTGGATCATCGGAGCGCAGAGGCACTGGATTCCAGCCTTCGCTGGAATGACGCTTTCGGGGAGTGTGGGTGTCGGTGCGTGGTTTGCCGTATTCGCCTCGGCTCGTCATCCCGGCGAAAGCCGGGATCCAGCGACTTTGGATCATCGGAGTGCAGATGCCCTGGATTCCAGCGTTCGCTGGAATGACGACTTCGAGGCGTGCGGGTGCCGGTGCGTGGCCGGAGGCGTTCCGCTTCAGGCGTCGGCGACCCGGACCACCAGCTTGCCGAAGTTGCGGCCTTCGAGCAGGCCGATGAAGGCGGCCGGTGCGTTCTCCAGGCCGTCGACGCGGTCCTCGCGCAGCTTCAGTTGGCCTGCGTCGAGCCAGGCCAGCATGTCGCGGCGGAAGGCCTCGAAGCGTTCGCCGTAGTGGTCGAGGATGATGAAGCCCTGCATGCGGATGCGCTTCTGCAGCACGGTCGCCATCAGCTGCGGGCGCCGGTCCGGGCCGGGCGGCAGGGTCGGCTCGTTGTAGTGCGCGATCACGCCGCACACCGGCACGCGCGCGCCGTTGTTGAGCAGCGGCAGGACGGCGTCGAACACGGCGCCGCCCACGTTCTCGAAGTACACGTCGATGCCGTCCGGGCAGGCGGCGGCGAGGCGTTCGCCCAGCCCGGGCTCGCGATGATCGAGGCAGGCATCGAAGCCCAGTTCCTCGACCGCATGGCGGCACTTGTCGGCGCCGCCGGCGATGCCGACCACGCGCGCACCCTTGAGCCGGGCGATCTGCCCCACCACCGCGCCGACCGCGCCGGTCGCCGCCGCCACCACCACGGTTTCGCCCGGCCGCGGCTGGCCGATGTCGAGCAGGCCGACATGGGCGGTGAAGCCGGTCATGCCGAGGGCGCCCAGCGCCAGCGACGGTTGCGCCATCGCGCCGAGCGGCCTCAGGTCGCTGCCGTCGGACAGGGCATAGTCCTGCCAGCCGGCGTTGCCCACGACCAGGTCGCCGGGGCGGAACCGCGGATGCCGCGAGGCGACCACGCGGTTGACCGTACCGCCGACCATCGGAGCATCCAGCGGCACGGCCGGGGCGTAACTCGTCCCGGCCGCATCCATCAGGTTGCGCATGTAGGGATCGAGCGAAAGGTAGAGCGTGCGCAGCAACACCTGCTGCTCGCGGGGCGTGGGGATCGCAGCCTGGTCGAGGCGGAAATCCTGCAGCGTCGGCAGGCCCCGTGGGCGGGTGGCAAGCAGGATGCGGCGGTTGCTCGTGTCGTTTTGCGGCATGCGGGAAAACCGGTGGTGAGCAGGCGGTCGGACGAGGGGCGAACTACCAGGCGATGCGCTGGCGGTCGCGGAAGAAGGTGCCGGTGGTGTTGGCGTGCTCCGGCAGGCAGGCCGCCCACACGATGCCGTCGGCGCCGTCGGCCACCGGGCGGCCGCCCGGGCCGCCCATGTCGGTGGCGACCCAGCCGGGGCATACCGCGTTGACCAGGATGCCGCTGCCGCTGAGTTCCGCGGCCAACGCACGCGTGTAGGAGTTGAGCGCCGCCTTGGAAACCCGGTAGGCCGGGCAGCCGGCGCCCTCGGTGGCGGTGGCGCCGCAACCGCTGGAGACGTTGACGATGCGCCCGTAGCCGTGGCGGCGCATCAGCGGCAGCAGCGCCTCGCTCAGTCGCCAGGCACCGAGCAGGTTGGTGTCCAGCGCCGCGCGCACGCCGTCGATCGCCACCGACGAGGGGCGGTCGCGGATGTCGTAGAAGGCGCCGGCGTTGTTGACCAGGACGTCCAGACGTCCATACCGGTCCTCGATGCGCCGCGCCGCCGCGTCGACGTCGTGCTGCGCGGTGACGTCGAGCTTCACCGCCACCACGTCGGCGCCGTCGTGGCGCAGCTGGCGCGCGGCCTGCTCGCCAACGGCGAGCTCGCGCGCGCCGAGCAGCACGGTCATGCCGGTGGCGGCGAGCTGGCGCACCACTTCCAGGCCGAGTCCGCGGTTGGCGCCGCTGACCAGTGCCACCTGCTGCGCCAGCGGCGGCGCGGCAGTCGTCGGGCGCCGCCGCGGCAGGCGCGGGATCGAGCTGAGCGCCGCGCTCATGGCGCGCTGGCCAGTGCGCCGCAATGCTCGTCGCCGCAGGCCTGCCAGCCGCCGCCGAGCGCCTTGTACAGCGCGATCGCCTGCAGGTTGATCGCGGCCTGGGCCTCGGCGAGCTGGTCCTCGGCGCCGAGCTGGGTGCGCTCGGCGTCGAGCAGCTCCAGGTAGTCGGTGGCGCCGGCGTCGTAGCGCAGCTTGGCGAGCCCGGCCGCGCGACGGCTCTGCACCGCCTGCGCTTCCAGTTTCTGCACGCGCTCGCGCTGCTGGTTGTAGCCGACCAGCGCGTTGTCGACGTCTTCCAGCGCGTGCAGCACGGTGTGCTGGTAGTTCGCCAGCGCCGCATCCGCGCGCGCCTCGCTGGCCTTCACGCCCGAGCGCACGCGCTGCACGTTGAGGCCGGACCAGGAGATGCTCGGTGCCAGCGACCACGCGCGCGTCGACGGGCTGCCGAAGTCGTTGCTGCGCCCGGCGAGGAAGCCGACGAAGCCGCCCAGCGAGATGTGCGGGAACCAGTCCGCCTTGGCCACGCCGATGCGCGCATTGGCGGCGGCCAGCTCGCGTTCGGCGACACGGATGTCCGGCCGCCGCGTCAGCACGTCGCCGGCATGGCCGATCGGCAAGGCGGTATCGATCGGCTTGAAGTGCGCCGGCGAAAGGTCGATGTCCAGTTCGCCCGGGCGCTCGCCGAGCAGCACCGCGAGGCGGAAGCTGTCGGCCTGCGCCTGGGTCTGCAGCAGCGGCAGCTGCGCTTCCACGCCGCTCAGGCGCGCACTGGCGCTGGCGACGTCCTGCGCCGAACCGGTGCCGACCTCGGCGCGGCTGCTGATCAGCTTGAGCGAGTCGCGCTGGTTGGCGATGTCGCGCTGGGCCACCTCGATGCGCAGCTGGGTGCCGCGCAGGTCGAAGTAGTAGCGCGCAACCTCGGCGAACAGGGTCACCTGCGCATCCTGCAGCGAGGCCGCGCCGGCATCGGCATCGGCGCGGGCGGCCTCCACCGAGCGGCGCACGCCGCCGAACAGGTCCAGCTCCCAGCTCGCGTCGAAGCCGGCCTGGTAGGCGGTGACCGTGTTGCGCCGGTCGCTCACGCCCGGCGTCTGTTCGCGGCTGCGCGTATAGCTCGCGCCGGTTTCCACATCCGGCCATTGCTGCGAGCGCGCGGTGCCGAGCAGGGCGCGCGCCTCGTTGAGGCGCGCCAGCGCGATCTTCAGGTCCGGGCTGTTCTTCGCGGCCCGGCTGATCAATGCGTCGAGGGTCGGATCGTTGAACTGGGTCCACCAGTTCGCCTGGAAATCCGCATTCGACTGCTGCGCGGCATCGACGCCCTGCAAGGTCACCGATTTCTCGGCGGGGCGGTGGTAGTCCGGCCCCACGCTGATGCAGCCGGCGAGCAGGAGCGCGCTGGCCAGCGCGCCAAGACGGTAGAGTGATGTCATCTCAATGCTCCTCGAGCGCGGGCGCCTGCAGCTGGGCGGCCTTGTGTGCGGCGCGGCGGGCGGCGGAGCGTTCGCTCCAGCCGCGCACGATCACGTAGAACAGCGGGGTGAACAGCAGGCCGAAGAAGGTCACGCCGAGCATGCCGGAGAACACCGCCACGCCCATCGCATGGCGCATCTCCGCGCCGGCGCCGTGCGAGGTCACCAGCGGCACCACGCCCATGATGAAGGCGAACGAGGTCATCAGGATCGGGCGCAGGCGCAGTCGTGCCGCTTCCAGCACCGCCTGCTTGCGGTCCAGGCCTTCGAGGATCTGCGCCTCGCGGGCGAACTCCACGATCAGGATCGCGTTCTTGCACGCCAGGCCCACCAGCACGATCAGGCCGATCTGGGTGAAGATGTTGTTGTCGCCGCCGCTGAGCCACACGCCGGAGATCGCGGACAGCAGCACCATCGGCACGATCAGGATCACCGCCAGCGGCAGGGTCAGGCTCTCGTACAGCGAGGCCAGCACCAGGAACACCAGCAGCACGCACAGCGGGAACACCAGCACCGCGGTATTGCCGGCGAGGATCTGCTGGTAGGTCAGCTCGGTCCACTCGAACGACATGCCGTTGGGCAGGTTGTCCGCCGCCAGCTTCTCCATCGCCGCCTGTGCCTGGCCGGAGCTGTAACCCGGCGCCGGGCCGCCGTTGATCTCGGCAGTCGGATAGCCGTTGTAGTGCTGCACGCGCTCGGGGCCGACGCTCTGCCGCACGGTGACGAACGAACCCAGCGGCACCATCTGGCCGGCGGCATTGCGCGTCTTGAGCTGGGTGATGTCCTCCGGCTCGTGGCGGAAGCTGGGCTCGGCCGACAGGTTCACCTGGTAGGTGCGCCCGAAGCGGTTGAAGTCGTTGACGTAGAGCGAACCGAGGTAGGCCTGCATGGTCTGGTAGACGTCGGCCATGTCCACGCCCTCGGCCTTGGCCTTCTCGCGGTCCACGTCGGCGTCGATCTGCGGCACGCTGACCTGGAAGCTGGAGAACAGCCCGGCCAGCGCCGGCACCTTCTGGCTTTGCGCGATCAGGTTCTGGGTCTGCTTGTACAGCTCCTCGAAGCCCTGGTCGGAGCGGTCCTCGATCTGGATGCGGAAACCGCCGATCGTGCCCAGGCCCATCACCGGCGGCGGCGGGAACACCGCGATGTAGGCGTCCTGGATCGCCGCGTACTTCTGGTTGAGCGCACCGGCGATCGCGCCGGCGGAGAGTTCCGCGCTGCGGCGTTCCTCGAACGGCTTGAGCGTGACGAACACGATGCCCGAGTTGGTGGAGTTGGTGAAGCCGTTGATCGACAGGCCGGGGAAGGCCACCGCGCTTTCCACGCCCGGCTGCTTCAGCGCGATGTCGCTCATCCGGCGGATCACGTCCTCGGAGCGGTCCAGCGAGGCGGCGTCCGGCAACTGCGCGAACGACACCAGGTACTGCTTGTCCTGCGGTGGCACGAAGCCGGTCGGCACCTTGGCGAAGCCGAACAGGCCCAGCAGCACCAGGCCGCCGTACACGACCAGCGCGATCGAGCCGGAGCGCAGTACCCGCTGCACGCCGCCGACGTAGCCGTTCGCGCTGCGTACGAAGAAGCGGTTGAACGGGCGGAACAGCCAGCCGAAGCCGCGGTCGATGATGCGGCTGAGCTTGTCCTTCGGCGCGCCATGCTCCTGCAGCAGCAGGGCGGACAGTGCCGGGCTCAGGGTCAGCGAATTGAAGGCGGAGATCACCGTGGAGATCGCGATGGTCAGCGCGAACTGGCGGTAGAACTCGCCGGTGAGGCCGCTGATGAAGGCCGCCGGCACGAACACCGCGCACAGCACCAGCGCCGTGGCCACGATCGGCCCGGTCACTTCCTTCATCGCCTGGCGCGTCGCGTCCTTCGGGGACAGGCCGCGCTCGATGTGCCGCTCCACATTCTCCACCACCACGATCGCGTCATCGACCACGATGCCGATCGCCAGCACCAGGCCGAACAGCGACAGCGCGTTGAGCGAGAAGCCGGCCAGGTGCATCACCGCGAAGGTGCCGATCAGCGATACCGGCACCGCCACCAGCGGGATGATCGAGGCGCGCCACGTCTGCAGGAACAGGATCACCACCAGCACGACCAGCAGGATCGCCTCGAACAAGGTGTGCACCACCGCCTCGATCGAGCCGCGCACGAACACGGTCGGGTCGTACACGATGGAGTAGTCCACACCCTGCGGGAACTCCTTCTTCAGCTGCGCCATGGTGGCGCGCACCTCGTCGGAGATCTGGATCGCGTTGGAGCCCGGCCGCGCGAAGATCGGCAGCGCCACCGCCGGCTTGTTGTTGAGCAGGCTGCGCAGCGCGTAGTTGTTGGAGCCCAGCTCCACCCGCGCGACGTCGCCCAGGTGGGTCACCGCGCCGTCGGCGCCGGTGCGCACGACGATCTTGAGGAAGTCCTCCTCGGTAATCAGGCGGCCCTGGGTGTTGATGTTGAGCTGGAACGCCGAGCTGTTCGGCCCGGGCGGCGCATTGAGCGCGCCGGCGGCCACTTCCACGTTCTGCTCGCGGATCGCATGCACGATGTCGCCGGTGGTCAGGTTGCGCTGGGCCAGCCGCTGCGGATCGAGCCAGACGCGCATCGAGTACTCGCCGGCGCCGAACAGCTGCACGTCGCCGACGCCGTCGAGGCGGGCGAGCTGGTCCTTGATGTGCAGCCGGCCGTAGTTCGACAGGTACAGCATGTCGTAGCGGTTGTCCGGCGAGGTCAGGTGCACCACCATGGTCAGGTCGGGCGAGCTCTTCTGCGTGGTCACGCCGAGCCGCTGCACCTCTTCCGGAAGCCGTGGCAGCGCCTGCGCCACGCGGTTCTGCACCTGTACCTGGGCATCGTCCAGGTTAGTGCCCAGCGCGAAGGTCACGGTCAGCGTCATCGCGCCGTCGCTGGTCGCCTGCGAGGCGGTGTAGAGCATGCCTTCGACGCCGTTGATCTGGGTCTCCAGCGGCGTGGCGACCGTCTCGGCGATCACCTTGGGGTTGGCGCCCGGATAGCTGGCGCGCACCACCACGGTCGGCGGCACCACTTCCGGGTACTCGCCGATCGGCAGCTGGAACAGCGAGATCGCACCGGCGATCACGATCAGCACCGACAGCACGCCGGCGAGGATCGGTCGATCCACGAAATATTGGGCGAGTTTCATTGCATCGCTTCCTGGTCGTTGCTTGCGCCTCTCCCGCGTACGGGAAGAGGTCGGGAAGGGCGTTCCCCGGACGTCGAGGCGCACGGGCGCCCCGCTTCCGGACGGAAGTCCCTTCGGTCACCGCGGCCCACCCCCGCACGCAGGGGAGGGAGTCGGGTCAGTTGCGGGCGGCGACCTGGCCGGCGCCGCCGGCGCCCTGCGCCAGTTGCTTGGTCGCGTCGAGGCTGCGGCTTTCCATCGCCACCCTGGTCGGGTTCACTTCCATGCCCGGGCGCACGTGCTGCAGGCCGTTCACCACCACCAGGTCGTTCGGGCCGAGGCCGTCGGTGACCACGCGCAGGCCGTCCAGCAACGGGCCGGTGGTGACCTTGCGGTAGGCCACCTTGCGGTCCTTGCCGAGCACGTAGACGAACTTGTTGCCCAGGTCGGTGCCCACCGCGCGGTCGTCGATCAGCGCGCGCGGCTGCCTGCTGTCGGTGCGCAGTTGCAGCCGCACGTACAGGCCCGGCGTGTAGCGCGCGTCGGCGTTGTCGAACACCGCGCGCAGGCGGATGGTGCCGCTGCCGACCTTGAGCTGGTTGTCGACGAAGTCGATCCGCCCGGCGTGCGGGAAGCCGCTCTCGTCGGCCAGCTCCATCGCGACCTGCGGCGCGCTGCCGTGTTCGCGGCGCAGCTTGTCCAGCTTCAGGAAGCTGTGCTCGTCGACGTCGAAGTAGGCGTACACCGGATTGACGCTGACCACGCTGGTCAGCACGTCGTTTGGCGTGACCAGGTTGCCGGCGGTGATCTGCGCGTTGCTGACGCGGCCGTCGATCGGCGCGCGCACCTCGGTGAACTCGCGGTTGAGGCGGGCGGCCTGCAGTGCGGCAGTGGTGGCGGCCACCTGGCTGCGCGCGCTCTGCGCGGCGGTGCTCTGGCGGTCGGCTTCCTCGCGCGACACGGCGTGCTGCTCGAGCAGCTTGCTCGCGCGCTGCGCGTTGGATTCGGCCAGCGCCAGCTCGGCACGGGCCTGGTTGAGGTTCGCCTGCAGGCGGTCGACTTCGGCCTGGTAGGGCCGCGGGTCGATCTGGAACAGCAGCTGGCCCTTGCGCACGGTGGCGCCTTCCTTGAACTGCACCGAGTCGACGTAGCCGCCGACGCGCGGATGCACCTGCACGGTGTCCACCGCCTGCAGGCGACCGGTGAACTCGTCGGCATCGCTGACCGTGCGCACCAGGGTCTGCGCCACGGTGACGGCGGGCGGCGGCGGGGCGCCGGCGGTCTGCGCGTGGCTGTCGCCGTGTTCGCCCAGGACGGCCCAGCTGCCGACGGCAACGGCCGCGGCCAGGGCGGTAAGAATCCATCGCTTCTTCATGTCGCACTCCCGGAAATCGTGCGCCGGACGCGGGGTCGGCCGGCGAGGGTGGGGAGAATAGGTATACTGACGGGTATAGAAAACCCGCTTCTTGCGCATTACACTCGTGCTTCGCAATCACGAATCGGCTAGGGATCGAGGCTATGGAAGACTTTTCAGCAATTTCCGCGTTCGTCCGCGTGGTCGAGGCCAAGAGCTTCGCCGCCGCCGCCACCCAATTGGGGATGACCCCGTCCGGGGTCAGCCGGGCCGTGTCGCGGCTGGAGACCCAGCTGGGCGCCCGGCTGCTGTTCCGTTCCACGCGCGCGCTGCGTTTGACCGACGATGGGGCATCGTTCCATGCACGTTGCAAGGAGATTCTTGCCGATCTGGCCGAAGCCACCGAGGCGCTGGGGCACGCGCGCAGCCACCCGGTGGGCAAGCTGCGGGTGGCCGCGCATTCGGCGATCGGCCGCTCGGCACTGATCCCGAACCTGGTCGAATTCGAGGCGCGCTACCCGGACATCCGGCTCGAACTGGCGATGTGCGACTACCAGTTCGACCTCAACGAGGAGGGCTTCGACTGCGCCATCCGCATGGGCGAGCTGGCCGATTCCAACCTGATCGCGCGCAAGCTGGGCTATTTCAACAACGTGCTGTGCGCCGCGCCCGACTACCTGCGCAGGCACGGCGCGCCGCGCAGCATCGAGGACCTCAAGCAGCACCGCTGCATCAACTACGTCTATCCGAGCACCGGCAAGCCGTACCAGTGGCAGTTCGACACGCCGAGCGGGCGCGTCGCGCTGGACATCGACGCGCACATGCTGATCAACGACGGCGAGTCGGTGATCCAGGCGGCGGTGGCGGGCCTGGGCATCATCCAGATCCCGCATTGCCTGGCCGCCAGCGCGCTGGCCAAGGGCCAGCTGGAGATCGTCATGACCGACACGATCTCCACCGGCTCGCCGCTGTGGATCGTCTACCCGCAGAAGCGCCACCTGTCGGCGCGCGTGCAGGCCTTCATCGAATGGATCAGCGAACTGTTCCAGCGCACCAGCGAGCCGCAGTGCCGGATCGCCGCGCGGATCAACGCCGAGAAGGCCGAGCGCGGCGTGCGGGAGCTGGCTGCCGCGTAAAAGGCGGCGCCTTGCGCAACCATCAGGGGCGCAAGGCATGCGCCCTCGACGGTCGTGCCATCCGCAAGGCCGTTGCGGCGCGCCTTCATAAATCTTCATTCGCGTTTCAGGCACTTCATCCGCTGCCGCGCTCTGCTGGCGACTCATCCTCAGTGGAGATGCTGCATGCCTTACCTGACGACCCGATGGGCCTGCGCGCTGGCGCTGGCCGGCCTGTTCCGGCCCCTGGCCGCCGCCGACTACCGCCCGCAGGGGCGGGACGATGGCTGGCAGGTCGCCGACGCGAGCGCGCTGCACTGGCATACCGATCGCTTCCGCGCGCTGGAGGCCAAGCTGGCCGACGGCAGCTACAAGGGCGTCACCAGCGTGGTGGTGGCCCGGGACGGCAAGCTGGTCTACGAGACCTACGCCGGCGAGGGCGCGGTCGACCATCTCAACGACATCCGTTCGGCGAGCAAGAGCGTCACCGCGCTGCTGGTCGGCGCCGCGATCGCGCGCAAGACCATCGCCGGCGTCGGCGACAGGGTCTACGACTACTTCCCCGACAAGCGGCCCTACCTGCACCCGGACCCGCGCAAGCAGGCGATCACGCTGGAAGACCTGCTGACCATGAGCTCGCTGTGGGAATGCAATGACGACAACCCGTTCTCCACCGGCAACGAGGAGCGCATGTACGTTACCGAGGACTGGCTGCAGTTCGCGCTGGACCTGCCGGTCAAGGGCTTCGCGCCGTGGATGGCCCGGCCGGCGGACAGCCCGTACGGCCGCGCGTTCTCCTATTGCACGGCCGGCGCCTTCACCCTGGGCGCGGTGGTGGAGCGCGCGACGCACCGGCCGCTGGCCGCGTTCGCCGCCGACGTGCTGGAGCGCCCGCTCGGCATCCGTGCGGTGAAATGGAACACGTCGCCGCTGGGCATCGGCATGGGCGGTGGCGGCACCCGCTATCGCAGCCGCGACCTGGCCAAGCTCGGCGAGCTGGCGCTGGACGAGGGCCGCTGGCAGGGCCGCCAGGTGATCCCGGCATCGTGGGTCCGCGCCATGCTGACGCCGCGCGTGCAGGCTCGCGAGGACGCCGACTACGGCTACCTGTGGTGGCGCTTCCGCTTTCCGGTGCATGGCGTGGAACAACCGGTGTGGGCGATGAGCGGCAACGGCGGCAACTACGTCTTCGTGATGCCCGCGCAGCGCCTGGTCGCGGTGGTCACCAGCACCGCCTACAACCAGCGCTATGCCCATCCGCAGTCGCAGGAAATCTTCCGCGACTACGTGTTGCAGGCGCTGCCCTGAGAGCCGTTCAAAGTCTCCCTATCGGACTGGAATCCCCTCATGCTCCATTCGTCATTCCTGCGGGACGTTTTTCAACAGCCGAAGGGCTGGTCGTCCAGAGACTTTTTCCTTTCCCAAAGCCTAGGGATCCCTTCTCCCAAAGCCTAGGGAAACTCTGATTTTGCTCGTCATCCCAGCGAAAGCTGGGATCCAGTGCCTCCAAGCTATTGAATGCAAAGGCGCTGGATGACTCGCTGCGCTCGCCCCTTCGGGGCCAGCCTTCGGCTGTTCAACGCTTGCAAGGCTCGCTTTTGTCCTGCTTGACCGGCCCTACGGCCGTTGAAAAGCGCCTCGCAGGAATGACAAGCAAGAAGCCGATTGATCAGGCCATCCCTAGAGGCACTGGACCCAGCTTTCGCCGGGATGACGCCCCGTAGGGGGCTGGAGACTTTGACAGGTTTTGAGATTCCGGAAAGGCTCCGGGCGCTCAGTGCGCCATGCCGCCCAGTTCGGGCGGGCGCCAGTCGGCGGTCAGCACCTGCTGGCGCTGCGCGGCCATGCGACGGCTGATCGTGTCGATCGCCGCCGCGTAGGCGGGCAGGGCGGCCAGCGGCTGCAGCAGCGGCGAGGTCTGCAGGTAGGCGCGGTCGCTGTAGCCGGCGGCCACCGCCTCGTCCACCGCCGCCATCGCCGCCGTGCGATCGCCCCGGGCCAGGTGCAGGATCGCCAGTTGCAGCCTGTCGGACGGATACGCCGCGCCGGCGGCGATCTGCGCCCGCGTCGCCGCCAGCCGTCGGTCCAGCCAGGCGCGGTCGGCCGGCGGCGTAGCGTAGACCGCGGCCAGCGTGGCCGGCAGGTCCATCTGCGGGCGCAGCGTGGACGCCTGCCGGAAGGCCTGCGCGGCTGCCGCGCGGTCGCCGCGCAGCAGCGCCAGTTCGCCCATGAGCAGGTAGAGGTCGACATGCGGCGTACGCCGCTGCATGGCCTCGTCCAGCGCAGCCTGCGCCTCGCGGTAGCGGCCTTGCAGGAACAGGTGGCGCGGCCAGGCGATGTTGGAAAAGACGTTGTCCGGGTTGAGCCGGAAGCTGCGCCGGAAACGCGCCTCGGCCGCCTCGTCGAAGCCCAGCAGTTCCAGTTCGCGCGCGATCTGCACGTCGCGGAAGCGCACCCGCCGCGGATCCCCGCGCATGTCCAGGTTGGCATGCAGCGCGTCGACCAACTGGCCCTGTTCCTGCAGCAGGTAGGCGGCCGAGGCGCGGCTGCTGTCGTCGCCCGGATCGAGCTGCACCGCCTTGCGGTAGGCGTCCAGCGCGGCCTGCAGCTCGCCGCGGCAATCGTGCGCATAGGCCAGGGCCGCCCAGCCCGTGGCGTGCCGCGGCGCGGCGGCGACCGCCGCTTCGGCCAGCCGCTGCGCCTGGTCCGTCCATTCGACGGGAAAGTTGTAGAGGCACACGCGCGCGCTGTAGGCGCGGCTCAATCCGAGCCGCGCGTCGCGATCGCCGGGGGCGTCCGCCAGCACCTGCCGGTAGAGCGCGATGGCCCGTTCGTTGTTGTCGCGCTGGCCGATGCCCGCGTAGTAGCGCGCACGCTGCAGCAACTCCTGCGCGAGGCCGGGTGTCGCAGGCGCGGGGGCCGGCCGCAGCCACCATGCGGCGGCGCCGAGCGCCGCCAGGGCCAGCGCCGCGCCGGCGAACAGCCATGGCCGCCGGGAGCGGCGCGGCGCATGGGCCGCCGTTTCCGGTGCGCTCTGTTCGTCCAGCGCCACCGGCGGCTCACAAAGCTGGTAGCCGCGACCCCGCACCGAGCGGATGTAGCGCGGCCGCCGACCGTCGTCGCCCAGCGCCTGCCGCAGCAGTTTCACCCGCTGGGTCACGGTTTCCTCGTTGACCACGGCCGGCGCCCACACGTCGGCCATCAACCGGTCGAAGCCGGCCACGGCATCGCCGTGCGACAGCAGGCAGGCGAACAGCCGGAAGCTGAGGCCCTGCACGTCCAGCGGCTGCCCGTCGCGCACGACGCGCTGCGCGACCAGGTCGATCTCCAGGTCGAGCAGCCGGTAGCGGCGCGGAGCGGGCATGCCGGCGGAGCGGAAGTCAGCCACCGGCCGGCATCAGCGCCAGCAGGGCGATGCCGAAGGCGATGCGGTAGATCGCGAACGGCGTGTAGCGGTGGCTGCGGATGTAGCCGAGCAGCCATTTCACCGCGGCGAAGGCGACGATCGCCGAGACCACGAAGCCGACGACCAGCGCGGTCCAGTCCTCGTGCGCCGCGCCGCCGTCCTTGAGCACCTTCAGCAGCTCGTAGCCGGTCGCCGCGTACATCGTGGGGATGCCGACCAGGAAGGCGAACTCGGTTGCCGCGGCGCGGTTGCTGGTGCCGGCGAGCAGGGCGGTGAAGATCGTGGCGGCCGAGCGCGAGGTGCCGGGAAAGATGCCGGCCACCATCTGCGCGACGCCGACCAGGATCGCCACCTGCCAGGTCACCGCGCTGCGATCCGGCTGGCGCGCCGCCAGCGCCTCGGCGCCGAGCATCCACAGGCCGCCGATCACCAGCGCCCAGGCGATCGGGGTCACCGTCTCCGGCAGCTTGAAGCCGAGCTTCACCGCGGCGAAGCCGAGCACGGCGGTGATCGCGAACGCCACCAGCAGCTTGGCCAGGTAGTCGCGGTTGGCCGGCTCGCGCCACTGCGTGAACAACTGCCAGATGCGCTTCCAGTAGATCAGCGTCACCGCCAGGATCGCGCCGGCCTGGATGCCGACGTTGAACAGGTCCGAGCGCGCGCCCAGCCCCAGCCTCTCGGCGATCAGCAGGTGGCCGGTGCTGGAGATCGGCAGGAATTCGGTGATGCCTTCGATGATGCCGAGCAGGATGACGTTGATCAGGTCGCTCACGTGGCGCGGGCTCCGGTTGGGATGGCGGGATGCCCGACCGGCGGCGGCGGGGCGAAGCGGCATAGCTTACGGGCAACGTCTGACCGGAGGCTGGCTTGCCGCGGCCTGCCGAAGGCTGCGCGATTGCACCATTTCGATTCAATTGGATCGCCCGTGCAGTTTCATTTTGGTGCAATCCGGCGTGCCCGCCGCCCGCCGGCCGGGCGCCATCCCTTGCGGCATCGGGTATCCGGCCACTGGCACGGCGCTTGCTGTAGGGAGAGGATCAACCTTTCCGCACCACCGCCACCGAGGTCCGCCATGTCGTCCGCCCAGCACGTGCTCGATCTGATCCAGGAACACGAGGTCGAGTTCGTCGACCTGCGTTTTGCCGACATGCTCGGCGTGCACCACCACGTCACCTTCCCGGCCCACGCGATCGACGAGTCGACCTTCGAGGACGGCAAGATGTTCGACGGCTCCTCGATCACCGGCTGGAAGGGCATCAACGAGTCGGACATGATCCTGCTGCCCGACCCGGACACCGCCTACCTCGACCCGTTCAGCGCACACATCCAGTTGATCCTGCATTGCGACGTGCTGGAGCCGAGCACCATGCAGGCCTACGGCCGCGACCCGCGCTCGATCGCCAAGCGCGGCGAGGCATACCTGAAGTCCAGCGGCATCGCCGATACCGCGTTCTTCGGGCCGGAGCCCGAGTTCTTCATCTTCGACTCGGTGCGCTGGCAGAACGACCCGGGCCGCGTGTTCTACGAGATCGGCTCGGAGGAAGCGGCCTGGTCGTCGCGCTACAAGTACGAGGGCAACAACACCGGCCACCGCCCGGGCGTGAAGGGCGGCTACTTCCCGGTCAGCCCGGTCGATTCGCTGGGCGACCTGCGCGCGGACATGTGCAAGGTGCTGGAGTCGCTGGGCCAGACCGTCGAGGTGCACCACCACGAAGTGGCGAACGCCGGCCAGTGCGAGATCGGCGTGAAGTTCAACACGCTGGTGAAGAAGGCCGACGAGCTGCTGACGATGAAGTACGTCATCAAGAACGTGGCGCACCAGAACGGCAAGACCGTCACCTTCATGCCCAAGCCGCTGGTCGGCGACAACGGCAGCGGCATGCACGTGCACCAGTCGCTGTCGAAGAACGGCGAGAACCTGTTCGCCGGCGACCTCTACGGCGGTTTGTCGCAGACCGCGCTGTGGTACATCGGCGGCATCTTCAAGCACGCCCGCGCGATCAACGCCTTCGCCAACTCCACCACCAACAGCTACAAGCGCCTGGTGCCGGGTTTCGAGGCACCGGTGATGCTGGCCTACTCGGCGCGCAACCGCTCGGCGAGCTGCCGCATCCCCTACGTGGCCAGCCCGAAGGGCCGCCGCATCGAGGTGCGCTTCCCCGATCCGATGAACTCCGGCTACCTGGTGTTCACCGCGCTGATGATGGCCGGCCTCGACGGCATCATCAACAAGATCGACCCGGGCGCGCCGGCCGACAAGGACCTCTACGACCTGCCGCCGGAGGAAGAGAAGAACATCCCGCAGGTGTGCTCCAGCCTCGACGCCGCACTGGAGGCGCTGGACAAGGACCGCGACTTCCTCAAGGCCGGCGGCGTGTTCACCGACGACTTCATCGACGCCTACATCGAGGTGAAGATGAAGGAAGTCACCCGCTACCGCGCCAGCACCCATCCGCTGGAGTTCCAGATGTACTACTCGCTGTAAGCGGATAGCCGCCCAGGCGGGAGACGACGGGCGCTGCGGCGCCCGTCGTCGTTCCCGGGCGCGCAACGGGGTGGATCGGCGCCGTGCCGGCACGGTTCCCCGCCGCATGGCCGGCACGGGCGGGCACGACGCATGGCGCGGACGATCGGGCCGCATGGCGGATGCGTCAGCGCGCGTCAATGGCCATCCAGACGTCCATAAGGTAGTGGGCCGGAAGGCTCCTGCGTGCCGCGTGATGCGCGCGCGGGCCGGACGTTTCCGGTGCGCTTCGTGCGACACTTCGCGCCAGCGACGCCGACCCGGCGCCGCGCCGGCAGGCGGGAAACAGGGGCAAGGCATGCGGGACAGGGCGACGCAGGTGCAAGGCCGACGCTGCGGCGGCGGAAGCGTTCTCGCGCATGTCTTCCGCGCGGAGGCGGCGCCGTCGCGGGCGAACCGCCGGTCGTCGGTACGCGGCTCGATCCTGTGCGGCCTGCTGGCGCTGTGCGGCCTGTCGCTGCCGGCCGGTACGCGGGCCACCCAGTTGCCGCTCACCGCCTACGACCAGGACAGCGGCCTTTCCAGCCTGTCGGTGATACGCCTGCAGCAGGACCGCCAGGGCTTCGTCTGGGTGGGAACGGAGAAGGGGCTGTACCGCTTCGAGGGCGTGGCCTTCAACCAGGTCGGCGCCGAGCAGGGCTTCACGGTGTCCGAGGTGGTGAGCCTGGCGGAAGACGCGCAGGGCCGCCTGTGGGTGGGTTCGCGCGCGGGCCTGCAATTGCGCGAGCACGATCGCTTCGGCTGGGTGCGGCCCGACGGCAAGCCGTTGCAGGCCGACCGCGGCCAGACGCTGGCGCCCACCGCCGACGGCGGCATGCTGCTGATCAGCGGCCATCGCCTGCAGCGGCTGGTGCCGGACGGCCAAGGGCAATGGCGGCTGCAGGCGCTTTTCGGCGACGACCAGTTGAAGGCGATGCCGGGGCTGGGCGAGGTCAATGCGGTGTTCCACCGCGACGGTACCACCTGGTTCGGCTGCGGCGAGGCGATGTGCCGCATGCACGACGGACGGCTGGACCGCTACGGTCCGGAGCGCGGTATCCCGGCCGACAAATGGCTGGGCATCCTGGGCGCCAGCGACGGCAGCCTGTGGGTACGCGGCATCCACACGGTGCGCCGGCTCGCCGTCGGCGCCGATGCGTTCGTCGCGCACGACCTGCCCGGCAACCAGACCGAGGTGGCCGCTTCCAGCATCGACCTGGTCGAGGACGAACGCGGGCACGTGCTGACCCGCAGCGCATCCGGCCTCGCGCGCTGGGACGGCCAGCGCTGGGAACTGTTCGGCACGGCCGAGGGCATTCCCACGGCGGGCGTGTCGTCGCTGCTGGCCGACCGCGACGGCAGCATCTGGATCGGCACCTACGGCCGCGGCCTGCTGCACTGGAGCGGCGCCGACGCCACCGAGAACTGGACCGCCGCGCAGGGCCTGGGCACGCTGATCTGGTCGGTCGCGCGCGACCGCTCCGGCGCGATCTGGGTGGCCGACGACTGGGGCATCAACATCATCGACCCGGCCGAACACCGCGCGCGGCGCCAGTCGCTGGCGCTGCCGCCGCCGCACCAGGCGCGCGCGGTGCTGGTCGCCGACGACGGCGCGGTGTGGTTCTTCCTGTTCGACGGGCGGGTGCTGCGGCGGCCGCCGTCGTCGGACGCGACCGCGGTGGTGGCGACGCTGCCGTTCCTGGTGCGCGGCGCTTACCTGGACCGCACGGGCCGCTTCTGGGCCTATACCCTGGGCGGGCTGTACTCGGTCGATGCCGCCAGCGGGAAGGTGGAGCGGGCCGCGCCCGAGGTGATCCCGTCGTCGATGTGCGCCGACCTCGCCGAGGACGGCGCCGGGCGCCTGTGGCTGGCCTGCAGCTCGGGCCTGTACCGCCATGCCGGCGGGCGCTGGACGCGGGTGCGCGTGCTGCCGCAGGAAAGCCTGGGCGGGTTCGAGAACGTGGCGGTGACGCCCGACGGGCGGCTCTGGCTCAGCTCGTTGCAACCCGGGCTGCTGAGCGGCCAGGCCAGCGACGCGGACGCCATCCGCCTCGCCCCGGTGGCCGACGCGCTGCTGGCCGATTCGCGCTTCTACTTCCTGCGCACCGATCACCAGGGTCGCCTGTGGGCCGGCGGCAACAGCGGCGTGGACGTGCTGGAGGCGCAGCGCTGGACGCGGCTGTCCTCGCACGACGGCCTGCTGTGGGACGAGACCAACCACGGCGCCTTCCACGCCGACGTCGACGGCTCGGTGTGGATCGGCTCGCCGGTGGGCCTGTCGCACCTGCTGCGGCCGCGGCAGTTGCTGGCGCCGCGCGACATCCGCCCGCTGCTGCTGTCGGCCCGCTACGCGGGGCGCGAGCTCGCCGGGCCGGATCCGTCGGTGCCGTTCGACGCCTCCGGCGCGCTGGTGCTGCGCCTGGCCGCGGTGGGCAACAGCTCGGGCAGCCCGGTGCATTTCCGCTACCGCCTGTCCGGCATCGACAAGGACTGGGTGGAGACCACCTCGCGCGAGGTGCGCTACGCCTCGCTGCCCCACGGCAGCTACCGCTTCGAGCTGCAGACCATCGACGTCAACCAGCGCCGCGCCTCCGCGCCGACCGGCGTGGACTTCAGCCTGCAGCCGCCGTGGTGGCGCACCGCCTGGGCCTACGCCGCGATGGCGCTGCTGGCGCTGGCCGCCCTGATGCTGGCGTGGCGCTGGCGGGTGCGCGTGCTGGTGGTGCATGCGCAGCGCCTGGAGCAGGCCGTGGCCCAGCGCACCGGGCAATTGCGCCAGGCGCTGCGCGCACGCAGCATGCTGCTGGCGCGCATCAGCCACGACCTGCGCACGCCGCTGGCCGGGATCATCGACGGCGTGCGCCAGTGGCGCGCCGGCGACCGCGCGCGCGACTACCCGCAGTTGATCGAGCACAGCGCGCGGATGCAACTGGACCTGATCGACGAACTGCTGGAATTCTCCCGCGGCGAGCTCGATGCGCCGCTCCAGTTCGAGCTGGTCGAGGCGCCGGGCTACCTGCACGCCTTCCTGCGCGACCTGGAAGAGCAGGCCCGCTGGCTGGCCGAGCGGCAGGCCAACCGGCTCGACTGCCGCTTCGCCGACGATCTCCCGGCGCTGGTGAAGGCGGATTTCCGCCGCTTGCGGCAGGTGCTGATCAACCTGCTCGGCAATGCCGCCAAGTTCACCCGCGACGGCCACATCCAGTTCATCGTCGGCGCCCGGCCCGCCGCGGCCGGCATGGCGGTGCTGCGCTTCGTGGTCCAGGACGACGGCATCGGCATCGACCCGGCCTCGCGCGAGAAGCTGCTGCAACCGTTCGCCCGCGGCGACAACGCCTCGCAGCACGACGGCAGCGGGCTGGGGCTGGCCATCGTCACCCAGTTGCTGGAGCGGATGGGCAGCCGCCTGCAGATCGAGGCGGTGGAGAGCGGCGGCAGCCGCGTCGGTTTCGAGCTGCAGTTGCCGCTGGCCGACGAGGACGAACTCGACGCCGACCTGCGCGACGGCGTCGACGGCGTCGGCGAGATCGACGGCGGCGGGCATGCCGTACTGGTCGTCGACGACCAGCCGCAAAGCCGCGACATGCTGTGCGACCTGCTGGACAGCTTCGGCTTCGACAGCCTGCCGGCGGCGGACGGCGGCGAGGCGCTGGAGCTGCTGCGCCGACGGCCGGACAGCCTGGTGCTCACCGACCAGCGCATGCCCGGCATGGACGGCTGGGCCTTGCTGCAGGCGGTGCGGCGGGATCATCCGGGGACGCCGGTGCTGCTCTATTCGTCGCTGCCACCACGCCGCCCGGGAGGCCTCGACGCGGCCCTGGCCTTCGATGCGGCGCTGCTCAAGCCGGCCAGCGCGCGGCAGTTGCTGGACGCCGTCGGCCGTTTGCTGAAGCGGACGGAGCACGCAGGCGCATAGGGTTGCCGGCGTTCCCTGTGCGGTCCGGTGCGGCTACGGGAGGCGCCCGCCCGCAGCCGCGGTTGCGTGGGCTCAGGGTACCGGGCAGGCGACCCGGGTCATCGTCTGGTACGGACCGCGCGCGCCCCAGGTCTCCGACATGCCGTCGCACTCCACGCGCCAGCCGCCGACCCGTTGGGTATGGGCCGGGTCCGAGAAATACTGCACGTCCTGGCTGGTGCCGAGCGGCGCAAAGTTGGCCCGGGCCGCGCCGGCGATGCCGGCCAGGAGCAGGGCGGTGACGATCGCGATCGTGTGGTTCCTGCGCATGTTCCCTTCCCTTGCGAAAGCGCAGCAGGCTTGCTGCCAGCCGAACCTGGCAGCGCCGCGACGGCCGTGATGCGGCGACGTTCGCGGTCTGCCGTTCGCGGGAAGGCTGTGGCCCGGACCTCCGCCAGGCCGTGGCCGGGGCGCACAGGGCGCCCCGGCCGGCCGCTTACGGGTTGAACGGCGCTTCCAGTCCGAGCTGGATGGACTGGTTGTGGTCGCTGCTGTTGTCGAACAGGTTCTGGTATTCCACCCGGAACATCAGGCCGCGCCAGGTCTGCATCTGCAGGCCCAGGCCCAGCAGGGCGTGGTTGCGCGACTGGCCGTCGACGGTGGCCCGGTAGAACGGCCCGGACATCAGGTCGGCATAGCGCATGACGGCCGTGCTGCTGCCCTGGAAGTCGTGCCGGTATTCCACCCGCAACTGCGGCGAGAGCATGCCGAAGTCGCGCTTGAGCGGATAGTTCAGGCGCATGCCCAGGCTGCCGGTGGTGGTCTTCACCTTCTGCTCGTCGTAGTGCAGCGCGTACACCGCGTCGCCGTGCTCGGTGTAGCCGTCCAGCGTGGCCGAGGCCATGTCCAGCCGGCCGTACGGCGACAGCAGCAGGTGCTCGCCGCGGTGCTCGTAGCCGGCCGACAGCGAGCCGAACCACTGCTTGCCGTCGCGGCTGCCGTTCACGCGGTTGCCGTTGGCGGTGACGTAGCGGCGGGCGTCGAACGACAGCCACTGGTAGCCGACCAGGCCGTCGAGGTAGGTCGATTCGCTCGGGCGGTAGCTGGCGTAGGCGGCCACGTTGTAGCTGTCGGCGGTGCTGCGGCTGCCCTTGTGGCCGACGTCGCTGGCGTCGTGGCCGTAGCCGAGGCCGGCGCCGAGCGCGAAGGCCGGCGACAGCCGCTTGTCGGCGCCGATGCTGATGCCCGAGGTGGTGAAGTCGATGCCGTTGCTGCTGCCGCCCACCTGCTGCGAGCCGAAGTTGACGGCGCCGCCGGTCCAGAAGGCGATGTCGCCCGGCTGGCGTCCGGCGGACGACGCGTCCTGCGCGTCCTGTTGCGCGGCCTCCGGCTGCACCAGGTAGCGCCGCTGCAAGCCGTCGCCGAACGGGTCGTTGCCGCGCGCGGCGAAGTCGCCGGCGCGATGGCGGCTGCCGCTGCCGGAGATGAAGCTCAGGCCATTGCTGAAGCCCGCCGTGCCGCCCTCGCCGTGGAGGCTTTCCAGGCGGCGCTGGAAGTTGTCGATCTGCCCGAGCGCGAAGCGGCGGGTGGCGTCGGCCTGCGCGCCGAGGATGCCGAGCACTTCGGCGTCCTTCGACGGGTCAGGCCGTGCCGTCACGTTCACCGTGATGGTGCCCGGCGCCGAGGTGGCGTAGGCATTGCTCAGGGTGAAGCGGATCTGCACGGCACCCGCGTAGGTTGCCGCGGCGGCGAAGTCGAGGCGGTAGACGTCGCCGTCCTTCACGATGCTGCCGGTGCCGGCCGAGGCGGGCGAGATCGACAGCAGGGCCGCGCCGGTGAACGGACCGCCGCGGGCCTGCCTGGTGAGGTCCACCCGCACCGTGGTGCCGGCCAGCGCGTCCACCGTCTGCGCCACGACCTGCGGCACCGGGTTGACCTGCACCGTGACGGTGGCCGGCTGCGACACGCCGAACGGATTGCTCAGCGTATAGGTGAAGCTGACCGGACCGGAGGCGTCGATGGTCGGCGTGTAGACGATGTCCTGGCCGGAGACCGCCGCCGTGCCGCTGGACGGGTTGCTGGCGATGGCGACCGCGGTGAACGGGCCGCCGCTGGCGCCCTGGGTCGCATGGATCGTCACCGCCTTGCCGGCCAGCGTGGTGGCGGTCTGCGCCGCCGCCGTGGGCACCGCCAGCGGGGTGACCGTGACGGTGACCGTGGCCGGCGCCGAGGTGCCGCCCGGGCCGGTGGCGGTGTAGGTCAGGGTGTCGGTGCCGAAGAAGTTGCTGGCCGGCGTGTACACCACGTCGAGCCCGCTCACCGCAGCGGTGCCGTGCGTGGGCGCCTTGGCCACCGCGATGCTGGCGATCGGTCCGCTGTCGTTCTCGGTCACCGCGATGGTGACCGCCTGGTTCGCCGGCGTGCTGGCGGTGTCGTCCTTGGCGACCGGCTTGGCGACGCCGATGGCCAGCGTATAGGCCTGGGCGCCGGTGAAGTGCAGGCCGTCGGTGGCGGTCACCGTGAAGCTGAAGCTGCCGGAGACCGTCGGCGTGCCGGACAGCAGGCCGCTGCCGGACAGGCTCAGGCCGGCCGGCAAGGCGCCGGACGTCACCGCATAGCCGTAGCTGCCGTTGCCGCCGCTGGCGCTCAGGGCCTGGCTGTAAACCTCGGCCTGTTGCGCGGCCGGCAGGCTGGCCGGGGTGATCGTGATGACCGGGGCGGCGACGGCCAGGGTATAGGTCTTCGTGATCGAGGCCGGGGAGCCGGTACCGGTGCTGCTGTCGGTGGCCTTGATGCCCACGCTGAAGTTGCCGCTGACGGTCGGCGTGCCGGAGAGCGTGCCGGTGCCGCTGTCGAGGCTGAGGCCGGCCGGCAGGGCGCCGTTGGCGACGGTGTAGGCGTAGGGCGCCACGCCGCCGCTGGCGGTCAGCACCTGGCTGTACGCGGCCTCGGCGGTGGCGTCGGGCAGGCTGCCCGGCGCCAGGCTGAGCGTGGCGCTGGCTACGGCGAGGGTGTAGTTGGCCGTGCCGGTGAAGCCGTGCGCGTCGGTGGCGGTGACGACGAAGGCGAAGTTGCCCGTCTCGGTCGGCGTGCCGGCCACCGTGCCGCTGCCGACATTGAAGCTCAGGCCGGCAGGCAGGGTGCCGTTGAGGGCATAGCTGTACGGAGCCACGCCGCCGCTGGCGCCGAACGTCGCCGTCGGGTAGGGCGTACCCGCGGTGGCCGCCGGCAGCGAAGCCGGGGTCACCGTGACGGTCGGTGCGACCACGTGCAGGGTGTAGTTCTGCGTGGCCGAGAACGGCGCACCGATACCGGTA
>NZ_LMSL01000004.1:44996-45324 GCF_001428405.1 Frateuria sp. Soil773 | reverse complement strand
CGTTGCCGCCGCGATCTTCAGCGTGTAGTGGGCGGTGGCGGTGAAGCCGTGCGCATCGGTGGCGGTGGCCGTCAGCGGGAAGCTGCCAGCCGCGCTGGGCGTGCCCGACAGGGTGGCCGTACCGGCATTGAAGCTCATGCCGGCGGGCAGGGTGCCGGTCAGCGCGTAGGTATACGGACCCACACCGCCGCTGGCGGCAAGCGTTTCAGAAGGATAGGCCACACCCACGGTGCCGTCCGCGAGGCTGGCCGGGGCGAGCGTGAGAGCCGGCGCGACCACGTGCAGGGTGTAGTTCTGCGTGGCCGAGAACGGCGCACCGATACCGGTG
>NZ_LMSL01000004.1:0-44948 GCF_001428405.1 Frateuria sp. Soil773 | reverse complement strand
CGTTGCCGCCGCGATCTTCAGCGTGTAGTGGGCGGTGGCGGTGAAGCCGTGCGCATCGGTGGCAGTGGCCGTCAGCGGGAAGCTGCCAGCCGCGCTGGGCGTGCCTGACAGGGTGGCCGTACCGGCATTGAAGCTCATGCCGGCGGGCAGGGTGCCGGTCAGCACGTAGGTGTACGGACCGATACCGCCGCTGGCACTGAGCGTCGCCGCAGAGTAGGCCACGCCCACGGTGCCGTCCGCGAGACTGGCCGGGGTGAGCGTGAGGACCGGTGCGGCGACGTGCAGGGCGTAGGTCTTCGTGACGGAGGCCGGGGCGCCGGTGCCGGTGCTGCTGTCGGTGGCCTTGATGTCCACGCTGAAGTCGCCGCTGACGGTCGGCGTGCCGGAGAGCGTGCCGGTGCCGCTGTCGAGGCTGAGGCCGGCCGGCAGGCTGCCGTTGGCGACGGTGTAGGCGTAGGGCGCCACGCCGCCGCTGGCGGCCAGCACCTGGCTGTACGCGGTCTCGGCGGTGGCGTCGGGCAGGCTGCCCGGCGCCAGGCTGAGGGTGCCGGTGGACACGGCGAGGGTGTAGTTGGCCGTGCCGGTGAAGCCGTGCGCGTCGGTGGCGGTGACGGCGAAGGTGAAGCTGCCGGTTTCGGTCGGCGTGCCGGCGAAGGTGGCCGTGCCCGCATCGAAGCCGAGGCCGGCCGGCAGGGTGCCGGTCAACGCGTAGGAGTACGGACCCGCGCCGCCGCTGGCGCTGAGCGCCGTGGTGGGATACGCGGTGCCTGCGATGGCGGCCGGCAGGGTGGCCGGGGTCACGGTGACGGTCGGTGCGTCGATGTGCAGGGTGTAGTTCTGCATGACGGAGAACGGTGCGCCCGCGCCGGTGCTGCTGTCGGTCGCCTTGACGGTGAAGCTGAAGTCGCCGCTGACCGTCGCGGTGCCGGAGAGCGTGCCGGTGCTGCTGTCGAAGGTGATCCCGGTCGGCAGGTTGCCGGTGAACGCGTAGCTGTACGGCGCGGTGCCGCCGCTGGCGCCGAGGGTCTGCGAGTAGGCCGTCTCGGCGGTGGCGTTCGGCAGCGAGGCCGGGGCCAGCGTGAGTACGGGGGCGCCGATGTTGAAGTTGTAGACGTGGCTGCCGGTCTGGCCGTGCGCGTCGGTCGCGGTGACGGTGACGGAGAAGCTGCCCGCCTCCGTGGGCGTGCCGGCGAGCTGGCCCGCGGACAACACCATGCCCGCCGGCAGGGTGCCGGCGGCATAGCTGTACGGTCCGATGCCGCCGCTGGCGCCGAAGCTGGCGGCCGGGTAGGCGGTGCCGACGGTGCCGTTGGGCAGCGTTGTGGGTGTCAGCGTGATGGTGGCCGCGCTGATCTGCAGGGTGTAGCTGTTCGACACCGAGAACGGCGCGCCGGTACCGGTGCTGCTGTCGATGGCGGTGACCGAGATCGGGAAGCTGCCGGTTTGGGTCGGCGTGCCCGAGATCGAGCCCGTGGCGGCATCGAAGCTCAATCCGGCCGGCAGCGTTCCGATCAGCGAATAGCCGTAGGGAGCGGTACCGCCGCTGGCGCCGAACGCCTGCGAGTAGGCGTTGCCATAGCTCCCCGCCAGCGTACCGCCGGCCGGGGACAGCGCCAGGGCGGGAGCGTTGACGGTCAGGGTAAAGAGCTGGCCGGTGGTGAACGGCCCATTGCCCGTGCTGCTGTCGCGCGCGCTGGCGATCAGGTTGAACGTGCCGGCCGCCGTCGGCGTGCCGGAGATGGTGACGCTGTCGGCGGTGCTGCCGGTGATGCCGAGGCCGGCGGGCAGGTTGTCGACGCTGTAGTGGGCGTACGGCGCGTTGCCGCCGCTCCAGGTGAAGGTCTGGCTGTAGGTGCTGCCGACGTTTGCCGTGAGCGGCGCCGAGGTGCTGATGGTGATGCTGGGATTGCTCACCTGCACGGTGACCATCGCGGGCGCGGATGTGCCTCCCGCATTGCTGGCGGTGTAGGCGAAGCTGTCGTTGCCGGAATAGCCGACGGTGGGCGTGTAGACGATGTTGAGGCCGTTGACGGTGGCGGTGCCGTGCGTGGCCGGCGTCACCGCGATCGTGTCGGCCGTGCCGCCGGTGATGACCGGGGTGATCGTGTTGGCGCTGCTGCTGTAGCCGACCGTGGCGTTGACCGGGCCGGCCACCGGCGGGGGCGGTGCGCTGATGACGACGGCGAGCGTCTGCTGCGGTGCCGGCTGGTAGGCGGCGTTGCCCGCCTGGTCCGCCGTCACGGAGCAGGTGCCGGGGGACAGCATGGTGACCGTGCTGCCGGCGATCGAACAGACCGAACTGGAAGCCGATGTGATCCCGAAACTCACCGGCAGGCCCGAACTGGCCGTGGCCGCAACGGCGAAGGTGCCGCCCTGCGTGAACACCGGCGCGCCGGGCGTGGCGCTGAACCCGCCGATGGTCTGCGGCGCGGTCGGGGTGACCTGGTTGGAAGCTGCCGAGGGCGAGCCGGTGATCGAGGCCGCGTTGGTCGCGGTGACGGTGAAGGTATAGGCCGTGCCGTTCTGCAGGCCCGTCACCGTGATCGGCGAACCGGTGCCGGTGGCCGTGATGCCATTGTCGGAGGTGACCGTGTAGCCGGTGATCGCGGCGCCGCCGTTGGAGGCCGGCGCGGTGAAGCTGACCTCGGCCTGTGCATTGCCGGCCGTGGCCGTGCCGATGGTCGGCGCGCCGGGGGCCACCGCAGCGACGGAGAACTGCTGGCTGACGTCCGGTGCCGCGAAATAGCTGCCGTCGCCGCTCTGGCTGGCCGTGATGCTGCAGATGCCGGTGGACCCGAAGGTGAGCGTGCCGCCGCTGGTGACGGTGCACACGCTGGTGGTGCTCGAGCTGAAGGTCGGCATCAGTCCCGAGGTGGCCGTGGCGGTCAGGGTCGGCGTGGTGCCGAAATTCTGCGTGCCCGGGTTGGCGAAGGCGATGGTCTGGTCGCGCTTGGCGATGACGCCGGCCGAGGGGTCCGAGGCCGGGCCGGGGCCCACGCCGTTGGTCGCCTTCACCGTGAAGGTGTAGGTGGTGCCCGCCGTCAGGTTGGTCGCCAGGATCGGCGAGCCGGTGCCGGTGTAGGTGGCATTGCTGGGACTGGCGGTGACCGTGTAGCCGGTGATCGCCGAGCCGTTGTCCGGCGGGGTGCTGAAAGCGATGCTGGCGGCGGGCAGGCCGCCGCTGGTCGTCGCCGTCGCGCCGGTGATCGTCGGCTTGCCGGGCACGCCGGCGTTCACGACCAGGGTCGGGCTCACGGTGCCGCTGACGTTGTTCGCGTCGGTGGCCTTCACGGTGATCGAGGTGCTGCCGGTTGCCGTGGGAATGCCGTTGAGCACGCCGGTGCTGTTGTCGAGCGACAGGCCGGCGGGCAGCGTGGTGGTTGCCGCATAGTGGTACGGCGTCGTGCCGCCCGAGGCGGTGAAGGTCTGGGTATAGAACGTGCCCACGGTGGCGGCGGGCAGCGTCGCCGGGTTGACCGTCAGGCCGGTCGGGAGGATGGTGATGATCAGGTGGACCCGGGCGTTCGGGTCGCCGATGCCGGCACCGGTCTCGCCGTCGGTCAGGTAGAAGCTGTCCGTCTGGCCGGCTCCGCTGGTGTTGACGTACTGGGGGGCGTACGTCCAGCCCGGGATGACGTTGACGTGGCCATAGTCCGTCGGATACGTGGTGGCCGGGTCGACCTCAAGGAAGCCCCATTGCTGTGCACAGGGGATGGCGACGGTACCGCCGGCCGCCACGGTCAGATTGACGATCGACGGACACGCCGCCCATGCCGGCCCCATCGTACCGATGGCGAGACAGGCGGCTGCCAGCCAACGCAAGCAAGAAGCCCAGACGTCGCGCCGCGCGCGCGCCTTCCCTGTGCACTGCACCGTCTGCTGCATGTTGTTTCCCCTTGAATCCACGCGAACGCTTGCGAACCATGACCTGGCTGCATGTCGATCGGTGGATGGTTCCCCTGTTCGGAGCGCCCGTTCGCTCGGGCTGCTCCACTGGCATGGTCGATAGGTCGTTCCGAAACCCGTGACGGCTGGCCTTGAGTCGCCAGCGCCCCTGATGCGGCGGCTATTGAATCAGCAATCAGGCGCGGTTGAAAGTGCCGCTTGGGTCGACCGTGCGCCTGTCCCGGGCGTGCCGGCCAGAGGCGGGTCCGGGGTACTTGTCAAGGCGGCCATCGTTGAGCGACAGTGCAGCGCCCGCGTTCCGCGGCTAGTGAGGCCAAGGACGCGTCACAGGGGGACATCCGGATGAGCGAGTACTACATCGGTCAGATCATGCTGACCGGGTTCGGCTTTGCGCAGCGCGGTTTTGCGCTGTGCAACGGCCAGTTGATGGCGGTCAACCAGAACCAGGCGCTGTTCAGCCTGCTGGGTGTCCAGTACGGAGGCGACGGCCGGACCACCTTCGCGCTTCCCGACCTGCGCGGCCGGGTACCGGTCGGCAGCGGCGCTTCGGCCGACCCGGCCTGGCAGCCGGCACCGTATACGCAGGGGGCATTGGGCGGCGCGGAGAATGTCACCGTGCTTACCCCTCAGCTTCCCGCGCATACGCACGGGCTGATCGGCACCAGTACCACCGGCGGCGCGCGTTCGCCAGTCGGGAACCTGCTGGGCGCCAGCAGCGGCGAAGCACTGTACGGCCCGTCGACGGGTGCGCAGGTGGCGCTGGCGCAACAGAACCTCGGCGCCAGCGGCGGCGATCAGCCCCACGCGAACATGCAGCCTTACCGGACGATCAGCTTCGCGATCGCCCTGGGCGGCATCTTCCCTTCGCGCAACTGAGACGTTCCGCCGCCTCGCGGCGCCTTTCCGGATCGGAGCCAGAATCATGAGCACTTGTTACGTCGGAGAAATCCGGCTTTTCGGCTTTTCGCGCATTCCCAGCGGCTGGTTCGCCTGCGACGGCAGCCTCAAGCCGATCTCGGAGTACGAGGTCCTCTACACCCTGCTGGGTACCACCTACGGTGGCGACGGCGTGACCACCTTCGGCGTGCCCGACCTGCGCGGCCAGTTGCCGATGCACCAGGGCCAGGGCCAGGGCCTCTCCCTACGCGTCATCGGCGAAGCCGCCGGCACCGAGCAGGTGACCTTGTTGCCTACCCAGATACCCACGCACAGCCACTTGCTGATGGCCACCTCCTCGCCCGCCAGTGCCACGGCCCCGGGCAACACCGTGCAGCCGGGCGCATTGGCGGACGACACGATGTACGTCACGGACATGACCGGCGCGACGCCCCAGCTACCGGCGGCTGCTTCCGTGTCGCCCAGCGGCGGCACCCAGCCGCACGACAACCTGATGCCCACGCAGACCGTATCGTTCTGCATCGCCTGGGCCGGCATCTTTCCGTCGCAGAACTGACGTCGCGCCTGCCCGCGCCTCGATGCCGCGGGCGACGCCAAGGGGAAAACAATGACTACACCATATACCGGCGAGATCCAGCTGTTCGGCTTCAACTTCGCGCCCTACGCGTGGGCCTTCTGCAACGGGGCGACCCTGCGGATCACGCAGAACACCGCCTTGTTCTCGCTGCTCGGCACGCAGTACGGCGGCGACGGCACGACCACGTTCCAGCTGCCCAACCTGGTCGGGCGCGCACCGTGCAGCCAGGGCCAGGGCCCGGGCCTGACGTCGCGCACCATCGGCGGGACGTTCGGCGAGAATGGCGTGACCCTGCTCACCACCCAGATCCCGTCACACACCCATGCGCTGACGCTGCTTTCGCAGAGCGATACCACCAAGCGCACCGGGACGCCGGCGACCGGCAACGCCCTGAGCACGCCGACCAAGATCTCGCCGTTCGCGGCGAATGCCGCGGCCAATGCGCCGTTCGCCCTCAACAGCATCGCTCCGGCCGGTGGCAACCAGCCGCACGAGAACCGCCAGCCCTACCTGGCGGTGAATTTCTGCATCGCCCTGCAAGGGGTATACCCCTCGTTCAATTGATGCAGGCATCGCCAGCCGCTTTCCCGGCCGGTCGTGCGGACCGGTTGCACGCGCCGCCCGCACTGGCCGGCCGGGAGTTCGCCCTGCGGCCGGCCGTGGCCGGCGACCTGGCGTTCCTGCGCCGGCTGTACGGCCAGGTGCGGGCCGCCGAACTGGCCGCCGTGCCCTGGCCGGATGCCGTCAAGGAACAGTTCCTCGACAGCCAGTTCGCGCTGCAGCACCGGCACTACCTCGTTCATTTCGCCGATGCCGACTTCCTGCTTTTGGAGCGGGCCGGCGAAGCCGTGGGGCGGCTCTACCTGCAGCGCCGCGCGCCGGACTACCTGATCGTCGACATCAGCCTGCTGGACGACCAGCAGGGACAGGGCGTGGGCGGCGCGTTGATCGACGCCGTGCAGCAGCGCGCCGCCGCGGAAGGCTGTGGCGTACGGTTGCACGTCGAAATGCACAACGAGCGTGCCCGGCGACTGTACGAACGTCTCGGCTTCGCGCCGCTGGCGATCGAGGGCGCGCACCGGCTGATGCGCTGGCCCGGCGCATCGCTCAGTTGAATACGGCCTGGTAGAGGAAGCCGTCGCGGTCGCGCGCGACCGGCACCAGGAAGATCCCGAATTCGCCCATCAACGTGTTGCGCATGTTGTAGATGCGCTGCGGAAACACGATGGCCGCCTCGTTGCGGAACAGCAGCGAGAACGGCTCGCGCGCCAGGCCGGGCATGGGCTGGTATGGCAGGGGTCGCGCTTCCACCAGCACGAACGGCACGCGCCCATGCTCCATATCCACGTCGAACGTCTCGTTGAGCCGCCCGGCGAACTGGTCCAGCCTCAGCAACTGCATTGCGATTCCCCCGTGTCCTGCGCACAGCATGCCTAGGCAGGCGCTGCGGTTCAATGCTGCCTGCGGTCTGCGTGCCATGCCGGCGGATTGGCCTGCCGAAGACGTGTGCCGCCGGCCGGGTTTCCGGCATCGAAAGGGCTTGCGCTGCCGCTGGCTGCAAGGGCGGTTCGCGCAGGTGATTTCGTTGCCGCGCGCCCGGCCGGGCCGCAAGCGATTGCGCGAATGCGGAATGACGGTGCACGCCATCGCCGACGATCCGCGGTCCTGCCCAGGGGCACCGTGAGCATGCGTCGGCGCTCCGGGCCCGGCATGTCCATCGACGGGTCGGTCCAGTCGAGTCGCCCTGAGGCGCGATGTCCAGATCGTCTGATGTCCAGGTTGCCTATTCGAGCCCTCCGCTCTCGCCGCTGCGACGTTGCCCGCGGAGAACCTGCTCCGCGGAGGCTTCCTTGCGCAGCCAGCGGCAGAAGGCATCGACGGCCGGGTTGCCGGCGCCCCGCCGGCGGACGATCCAGAACGCGTAGGCGTTGGGCAGGGCGTGGCCGAACGGCCTGACCAGGCGGCCGCGGCGGAGGTCCTCCGCAACCAGCGGGGCGACGCCCAGGGCAACGCCGTGCCCGGCGGCCGCGGCCTCCTGGGCGAGGTAGATGCTTGCGAAGACCGGGCCACGGGCGGCGTCCATCTGGCTTGCGCCGGCAGCTTCCAGCCATGCGGGCCAGTCCGGCACGCCGGGGCGTCCGGCGGCGCTTTCATCGTGGAGCAGCGTGTGGTGGCGCAGGTCGGAAGGTGCCGTCAGCGGCGGAACCGCCAGCGAAGGCGCGCAGACCGGAAACGACTGGGCCTCCATGAGCCGCTCGGCGCGTACGCCCGTATAGCCGCCGGGCCCGTAGCGGATGGCGACGTCGACGCCGCCGTGGGCGACATCGGCGTGCTCGTCGCCGGTTTCGATGCGGACCTTGAGATCGGGATGGTCGCGGTGGAACCGGTGCAGCCGGGGCGCAAGCCATTTCGCGGCGAAGGATTCCACGGTGCTGACGCGCAGATGCGCGGCCGCGGGCGCGGTGGCCCGGTCCAGGGCCAGGTCGAGCTGTCCGAAAAGCTCGCCCAGCGACGTGGCAAGCGCCTCGCCCTCGGCGGTCAGTTCGACGCAGCGATGGCCGCGCCGGAACAGCTCCGTTTCCAGGTAGGCCTCCAGGCGCTTCACCTGGTGGCTGACCGCCGCTGGAGTGACGAACAACTGCGCGGCGGCAGCCTGGAAGCTGCGGCATCGCGCGGCCGCCTCGAAGGCCCGAAGCGCGTTGAGCGGGGCGGGACGGCGCGGTTTCACAATCGCTATCGCTTCGGGCCTGGGGTGTGGCCTGCATCCTATCAAGTTACTTTTTCTAATGTGGGCGGAAAAAAACTCGTTTGCCGCGCTCCGATGCGCCTGGCGACGATGACGCCATTGAACGGCGGGCGATCATCGTGAGATTCGAAGAGCTGGATTCCGACGTGCTGATGTTCGTCGGCGACGACTACGAGTCGGTCGCCACCGTCTTCCTCGACGGCGACGACGCGCTGCTGGTCGACTCGCTCGGCGGCGCGGACGACGCGCGCCGGCTCCGCCAGGTGCTGTGCGGGGAGATGGGCAGGACGGTGCGCATCGTCGCGGCGACCCATTTCATGAGCGACCACGTCGCCGGCATGCCGCTGTTCGCGGATGCGCTGACGATCGCGCACCGGCACCATCGCCATGCCTTCCTTTCGCAGAACCGGCGGGTCGATGCGTTCTACCGCGAGCCGCGGGTACTGTTCGACGGCGCGATGACGGTGCGCTGGGGGCGGCACGAGCTGCGCTTCGTGCACAACCCCGGCAAGACCATGGACCACGTCAGCGTGGACGTGCCCACCGCCGATCTGGTCTGCGCCGGCGACAACATCGTCGGCAACATCGTCTATCTCTCGAAGGCGGACCCCGCGCTGATGCGCTCGGCCATCGGCCGGATGAAGCAGTTCGGCCGCGGCACGGTGATCGGCGGCCACATGGGGCGGTTCGCCGCCGGCGTGCTCGACAATGCCATCCACTACCTCGACTCGCTGGCGGACACCGTGGTGCGGTTGCGCACCGGGTTTGCACCGGAAGCGGCGGACGAGCGCATCGCGTCGATCCGGATCGAAGACTGTCTTGCGCCGGGGGTGGAGCCGTCCGCATTCGAACGCGAGTGGCACCGGCGCAACCTGGAGGCCGTCGTCGCGCAGTCCATCTTCGCGCTTGATGCGGCGCTCGCGGCGCGCGGGGAGTGCGCATGAACCGCCGCGGCTTCCTTGCTGCATGCGCCGGACTCGCCGCCGGGACCTTGCTTCCGGGCAGGGTCGCCTTCGCCGCCGCCGGGGCCGGGTTGCGCATCCAGCGCCTCGCATGGGCGGGCCTGCGCCTGCAATTGCCGGGGGCGACGCTGTTCATCGATCCGCTGGTCGATCCGGCGGCATGGGGGAGCGCGCTCAAGGACCGGCTGGTTCCCGTCGACGACGCGGTCGGCGACGCGTACGTCCTGGTCACCCACATCCATCCCGACCATTTCGATGCGCGGGCAGCGGCCGACGCCCTCCGCCGCGGCGGTGTCCTGATCCATCCGGCCGGGACGAACCCGCTGCCCGTGCCGCCGCATGCGCGCGCACGGCCGGCCGCGCTGTGGGAGCCGCAGCTCCTCGGCGATTTCACCGCGACGGCGGTGCCCGCGATGGACGGCTACGGCGATCCGCAGGTGTCGTGGGTGGTGTCGGCCGGAGGCCGGCGCATCTTCCACGGCGGCGACACGCTGTGGCACGGGTACTGGTGGCGCATCGGCCGCCAGTTCGGGCCGTTCGACGCCGCCTTCCTGCCGGTCAACGGCGCGCACTTCGGCTGGCGCAAGCCGGTCAGCGGCCAACCCGGCGTGCTCACGCCGGAACAGGCGGTGGCAGCCGCGGACATCCTCGGCGCGCGGCGCCTGGTACCCATCCACTACGGCATCTCCGGCATGGACGACTACGTGGAAGCCGGGCATTCCATCGAACGCCTGCGTGCGGCCGCCCGCGCGAAGTCCGTGACGATCCAGCCGATGGCGCCGGGCGAGTGGATGGACTGGGACGCGGGGTGAGCGCACGGTACGGCGTGGCGGCGGCGCTGCCCTGGGTCATGCCCCGGCATGGGAGCGGGCCGGTGGGCGTCATCGCAACCGCGCCTGGGCGAATATCCGGGCCGGAGGCTGGAAAACGGGCGGTCGATGAGCGCAAGGCGGGATAGCCGGGCGATCCGGGCCATATCGGTTGCACCAATAGTGTGCGTTGGCCATGATGGTGCAATGAGCGAGGAAGCCTGGCGCGACGTGGCGGAGCAGATGGCGACCGGGCTGGCCCTGGTCGATGCGCAGTTGCGCCTGCAATGGATCAATCCGGCGCTGGCCGAGCAGTGGCGGCTGGGGCCGCGCAGCGTGCTCGGGCAGCCGCTGGCGACGCTGCTGCGCGAGCCGGAAGCGGTGGCGCAGGCGGCGCGCGCCCTGGCCGAGCAGCGGCCGCTGCAACTGCGCGCGGTGCCGTTGCAGGCGCTGCGCGACGGTGCGCCGGACGCCGACGTAGCGATGCAGCCGCTCGACGACGGCCGGCTGCTGCTGGAGGTGCACGTGCTGGGCGAGCCGGCGGCGGCCGCGTCGCCGCTGTCGGCAACCCTGCGCGGCTTCGCGCATGAGGTGAAGAACCCGCTGGCCGGCCTGCGCGGCGCCGCCCAGTTGCTGCAGCGCCGGCTGGACGATGCGGACCTGCGCGCCCTGGCCGCGATGGTGATCGCCGAGGCCGACCGGCTGGCGGAACTGGCCAACCGGCTGCTGCACCACGAGGGCGCGCCGCGCCTGGAACCGCTGAACGTCCATCGCCTGCTGGAGCGGCTGGGCGAACTGCTGCAGGCCGAACCGGCGCCGCTGCAATTGCGCCACGACTACGACCCCAGCCTGCCGGACCTGCACGCCGACGCGGACCGCCTGTTGCAGGTGCTGCTGAACCTGGCGCGCAACGCGCGCGAGGCCGGCGCCCGCTCGCTGACCCTGCGCACCCGCGCCGAGCATGGGTTGCGCTTCGGCGACCGGGTGCTGCGCAGCGCCTTGCGGCTGGACGTGATCGACGACGGTGCCGGCGTGCCGGACGCCCTGCGCGACAGCCTGTTCCAGCCGCTGGTGTCCGGCCGCGCCGACGGCAGCGGGCTCGGGCTGGCGCTGTCGCGCGAGATCGCGCAGGAGCACGGTGGCGACCTGCGCTGCAGCGCCAGCCGTCCGGGCGAGACGGTGTTCTCGCTGTACCTGCCCCTGGAGCGCGCGCATGACTGACCGGACCGTACCGCCGGAAATCTGGATCGCCGACGACGACCGCGGCGTGCGCTTCGTGCTGGCCGAGGCATTGCGCGACGCCGGGCTGGCGGTGCGCGAGTTCGGCGAGGCGGCAGGCGTGCGCGCGGCCTTGCGCGAGGCGCGCCCGGCGCTGCTGCTGACCGACGTGCGCATGCCCGGCGAGGGCGGCCTGGCCCTGCTCGACCAGTGGAAGGCGCAGGGGCTCGGCCCGGCGATCGTGATGAGCGCGTATACCGACGTGGCCACCGCGGCCGCGGCCTATCGCGCCGGCGCCGTCGATTACCTGGCCAAGCCGTTCGATCTCGATCAGGCGGTGGCGGCGGTGCAGCGCGCGCTGGCCGGCCATGCCGTACCGGCGCCGGCTGCGGCCGCACCGGCGGCGCCGGCACATGCGCTGCTTGGCGAGAGCGCGGCGATGCGCGAGGTGTTCCGGCTGATCGGGCGCGTCGCGGCGAGCGACCTCAACGTGCTGGTCACCGGCGAGACCGGCACCGGCAAGGAACTGGTGGCGCGCGCGCTGCACGACGAAAGCGCGCGCCGCGGCAAGCCGTTCGTCGCGTTGAACACCGCGGCGATCCCCAGCGAACTGCTGGAGAGCGAGCTGTTCGGCCACGAGGCCGGCGCCTTCACCGGCGCGACCCGGCGGGTGGCCGGCCGCTTCGAGCAGGCCGAGGGCGGCACCCTGTTCCTGGACGAGATCGGCGACATGCCGCTGGCATTGCAGACGCGGCTGCTGCGCGTGCTCGCCGGCGGCGAGTTCTACCGCGTCGGCGGGCGCGAGCTGATCCGCGGCGACGTGCGCATCGTCGCGGCCACCCACCAGGACCTGGATGCGCGCGTCGCCGCCGGCCAGTTTCGCGCCGACCTCAAGCACCGGCTCGACGTGGTGCGCATCGAGCTGCCCGCGCTGCGCAGCCGGCGCAGCGACATCCCGCTGCTGGCCCGGCACTTTCTCGCATCGGCGGCGGTCGAGCTGAAGCTGCCGCCCAAGCGCTTCGCCCGCGCCGCGCTGAAGGCGCTGGAGCAGCGCGATTTTCCCGGCAACGTGCGCGAGCTGGAAAACCTGTGCCGGCGCCTCGCGGTGATCGCGCCGGGCGCCGAGATCCATCCCGCCGACCTCGGCGCCGGCCAGGCGGGCCAGGCGTCCGGCGACTGGACCGACGCGCTGCGCGAGTGGGCGGACGAGGCGCTGGCGCGGGGCGAGGCGGACATCCACGCGCGGGCGCGCGAGGCGCTGGACCGCAGCCTGCTCGAAGCGGCGCTGGCGGCGCACGGCGGCCACCGGCAGCACGCGGCCGCCGCGCTCGGCGTCGGCCGCAACACCCTGACCCGCAAGCTCGGCGCCTCGCGCCGGCGGCGCACCCCATGAAGGAGCCCGGCATGGCCGTCACCGTCCGCGCGGCAAGGCGCGACGACCTCCCGCACCTGGTCGAGTGGAACGCCGCGATGGCGTGGGAAACCGAAGCCAAGGCGCTGGACCGCGGCGTGCTCGCGCGCGGCGTGGCCGCGGTCTTCGACGAGCCGCGGCGCGGTTTCTACCTGGTCGCCGAACAGGCGGGCGCGCCGGTGGCCTGCCTGCTGGTCACCTACGAGTGGAGCGACTGGCGCGCCGGCGACTTCTGGTGGATCCAGAGCGTCTACGTGGTGGCGCAGGCCCGCCGCGGCGGCGTGTTCCGCGCGCTGTACGCCGAGGTCTCGCGGCGCGCGCGCGAAGCCGGCGCGGTCGGCCTGCGCCTCTACGTGGAAACCGAGAACCGGCGCGCGCAGTCGACCTATGCCGACCTGGGCATGCAGCGCTGCCACTACTTCATGTACGAGCAGGCGCTGGGCGGCGAGTGACCGGCCGGGCGTTGCGGGTCGGCACGGTCTTCAGAACAGTTGGTCAGGATGGCCGATCGGGGCCGCCTGGCCGGTGCAGCCCGGGTCGATACAGCCTGGGTTGATACGGCGTGGCTCGATGCGGTGCTGCTCAGTGCAGCACCGGCGCCGGCGCGCCCAGGCGGCCGTCCGCGTCCAGCACGATGCGGCCGAGCGCATGCAGCTCCGCGGGTGCGCCGTAGCGTTCGGCCAGCCACGCGACCAGCCCGCCCAGGGCCTGCGGCCGCAGCGGATAGGCGTGGGCCAGCGGATGTGTCCGGCCACCGCGCGACTGCGCCACGGTGACCGCCACGATGCCGAGGCCCGGCGCCTCGTGCGCATACAACTGCACCGCTCCGTGCCCGGCCGCCGCTTCGTCCAGCGTTTCCAGCAGGACGCCGGGCAGGGTCGCACCGTCGCCGGGGGATGCGTCGCGCAGCGCCAGCGGCAGGCCGTGCGCGTCGAGCAGGGCGGCGTACTGGCGCAGCTCGAACACGATGCCGGCGAAGTCGTGCGCGCGCCGGGCGTTGTCGCCGGCCTGGCCGTGCAGCCACTGCGCGGGCGACTGCGCATGCACCTTGCCTTCGGCGTAGCGCAGCGGAAGGCCGCGTGCGCTGAGCACGTCTTCCTCGCGGTACGGCGTGAGCAGGGCCGCTTCCAGCAGCGTCCACAGCGGCGCCAGGTTCACGTGCTCGTATTGCACGCAGGTCAGCGCGAGCAGGTCGTTGCGGCTGAGGTAGCGCGCATGCTCCAGCCGTACGCCGAACGTGCGCATCAGCCAGTCGGCGGTGCGTTCGCCGGCCTCGCCGCGGCCCACCAGCTCGACTTCCAGCCGCTCGGCCAGGCCGGCGGCGAGCGTGTCCGCGGCGAGCAGGCTCAACGGCAGCAGCCGCATCGGCCCCTCGGCATAGGCCGGGTCGGGCTGCAGCGGCAGCGCCGGCATGCGCCCTTCGTGGGTGCCGAAGGCGACCACGTTCTCCAGGTGGCCGCGCGGCACCCGGCGCGCCAGTTCGTCCAGCGTGGCCCACGCCGGGAAGCCCGGCCGCAGCAGCTCGACCGCGTCGAACAGCGCGCCGGCCAGCGCCAGGCGCGCCTCGGCCACCGGCGGCACCAGCGCGTGCAGGTCGGCGGCGACCAGCGCCGCCAGTTCGGCCGCCTCGTCGCGGCCGAGGGTGAGCTGCCGGGGCGTTTCGCCGGGCGACAGCTCCAGCGCGAGCACGATCGGCAGGGCAACCAGCGGGGAGGCTTCCACGTGACGACAAACCCGAACGGCAAAGAACCGGGATTCTAGCATTCGCGCTTTCGGGCTTTCGCCGCCTGGCGGGGCGCGCTAGCCTTGCTGAACTCGAATCGTGGAACCGTCCAGGACATGGAAAACACGCAGAAGCGCGTCGGTGTGATCGGTGGTGTGCGCATTCCGTTCTGCCGCAACAACACTGCCTACGCCGACGTCGGCAACTTCGGCATGTCGGTCAAGGTGCTCGGCGCGCTGGTCGAGCGCTACGGGCTGCACGGCGTGGAACTGGGCGAAGTGGCGATGGGCGCTGTCATCAAGCACGCCTCGGACTGGAACCTCGCGCGCGAGGCGCTGCTCAGCTCCGGGCTGGCGCCGACCACGCCCGGCATCACCACCGCGCGCGCCTGCGGCACCTCGCTGGACAACACCATCATCATCGCCAACAAGATCGCCGCCGGGCAGATCGAGGCGGGCATCGCCGGCGGCTCGGACACCACCAGCGACGTGCCGATCGTGTACAGCCCGCGGCTGCGCAAGCGGCTGCTGGCGATCAACCGCGCCAAGGGCTGGCAGGACAAGCTGGCCGCCGCCACCCGCGACTTCTCGCTGAAGGAGCTCAAGCCCTCGTTCCCGGGCGTGGCCGAGCCGCGCACCGGCATGTCGATGGGCGACCACTGCGAGAAGATGGCGAAGGAATGGCACATCACCCGCGAGGCGCAGGACCGGCTCGCGCTGGAAAGCCACCGCAAGCTCGCCGCCGCGTACGAGTCGGGCTTCTTCGACGACCTGGTGGTGCCGTTCCGCGGCCTCAAGCGCGACGGCTTCCTGCGCCCCGACACCACGATGGAAAAGCTCGCCGCGCTGAAGCCGGCGTTCGACAAGAGCTCAGGCCAGGGCACGCTCACCGCGGGCAACTCCACCGGCCTGTCCGACGGCGCCGCCGCGGTGCTGCTGGCCAGCGAAGGCTGGGCGGCGCAGCGCGGGCTGGCGATCCAGGCCTGGGTGCGCGACGCGGAGGTCGCCGCGGTGGATTTCGTGCACGGCGAAGGGCTGCTGATGGCGCCGACCATCGCGGTGCCGCGCATGCTCGACCGCCACGGGCTGACCCTGCAGGACTTCGATTTCTACGAGATCCACGAAGCCTTCGCGGCGCAGGTGCTGTGCACGCTGCGCGCGTGGGAGTCGGCCGACTACTGCAAGAACCGGCTCGGCCGCGACGCCCCGCTGGGCGCGATCGATCCGGCGAAGCTCAACGTGCTCGGCTCCAGCCTCGCCGTGGGCCATCCGTTCGCCGCCACCGGCGCGCGCATCGTAGCCACCCTGGCGAAGGAGCTCGAGCGCAAGGGTTCCGGCCGCGGGCTGATCTCGATCTGCACCGCCGGCGGCATGGGCGTCACGATGATCCTGGAGCGCTGAGTCAGGCAAATGGCCGTCCGGACGTCCATCTTCGCGCGGGCCGGCTGAGCGATGCTGCGCTTGCGCACCACCGCCGGCCTGAGCCTGCTCGCGCTGATCGTGGGCACGGCGGGCACCGGCTGGCTCAGCGGGCAGACCGCCGGCTGGGCCGGACTGCCGCGCATGGCGGCCCAGCCGCGCCACGCGCCCCGGCACGCGCCGGCCGTGGCGCAGCGTGCCGCGCGCCGTGCGGCGGTGCCGGTCGCCGTGCGCCGGCCGGTGCCGGATTCCGGCGTAGCCCAGGCGGTGGCGGACGAAGCCGCGCCGCCGCCGGTGCTGACGCCGCTCAGCACGCCGGCCGATCCGCAGACGCCATATGCCGACCTGCGCGGCCACCTCGACGGCCGCGTGGTGCTGCGCATCGCGGTGGACGGCGCGGGCCGCGTGCGCCATGCGGCGGTGGGCAGCTCCAGCGGCGATCCGGTGCTCGACGCGCATGCCCTGGCCACGGTCGGCCGCTGGCGCTTCGCGGTGCCGGCCGACCGTCCGGACGGCTTCAGCGGCGACCTGCCGATGCGCTTCGACAGCGGCGAGCGCCTCGCCCACGCGCCCTGAGGGCTTGTCCGCGATCTCCGGGTATCCCCCGTGAAACGTCATCGCTGGCGGCTTTCAACAGCCGCAGGGCGGAGCCCGGCGTCGTTGAGTTTTCGAGGAAACAGCCATTGGATGATCGGCCCTTCGCCCGTTAAAGCACCCTTGCTTGACCAGCCCCGCGGCCGTTGAAAGCCGAAGGAATGACGAATGGCATGAAACGCGATCCAAACGAAACGTCATCCCAGCGAAAGCTGGGATCCAGCGTCTTTGATCTTTGGAGCATCGAGTCACTGGATGACCAGCCCTTCGGCTGTTGAAAAGCGCTTCCTGCTTGACCAGCCCTGCGGCTGTTGAAAAGCGCCTCGCAGGAATGACGACGAGGCGACTGGGCCGATGGAAGGATTTTGAACTGGAAGGATCGCGAACAGGGCCCGAGCCCTACAGGATGCCGGTGGCGCCGACGCCGAAGGCGGTGATGAGGCGCGTATAGATCAGCTTGAACGACAGCGCCACGTCGGGGAAGTCGCCCACCGGCTTGTAGCAACTGAAGAACGCCGGGTCGCTCGGGCGCATCGGCGTGCAGCCGTCCTTCAGCTCGTAGCTGGTGGCGTAGCGGTAGGGCCAGAAGTCGAACAGCGGCAGGCTCTCGGAAATGTCGCCGATCGCCTGGTTGATGTCGGTGAGCACCGGCACCACCGGCCTGCGCGGCGCGATCACCCAGGCGTTCTGCGGCGCGGTGTCGCGCATGATCGCGCTGCGCAACTGGTCGGCGAAGCGCCGGTCGTAGACGATCACCCCGGCCTCGGTGTTGTAGTGGTCCGAGCGCGGATCGAAGTTGTGCGAGCCGACCATCGCGAAGGCGTCGTCGACCACGATCGACTTCGCGTGCAGGCCGAACCGGCGGCCCTCGCTGACCAGCGGCGCCGGCCGGTTGCGGCTGCCGCGGCTGCCGAGCAGGCCGCGGGTTTCCACGTCCACGACGTGCGTATCCTCGCCCGTGCGCGCGGCCGGCGCGGCGGCGCCGTGCCATTCCATGCTGGCCCAGGCGTTGGCCTCGGCCGGGCCGAGCGCGTGCGGCTTCAGCTCGTAGATCTCGAAGCCGTACTTCTTCAGGTAGCGCTTGCGGTGCTTGTACGACATCGCGTACACCGCGAACGCGTCGGTGGAGGCGAGCGAGTTGGTCGACACGACGATGCGCGGCGGCGGCCGTTGCGCGTGCAGCCGTTCGAAGATGCGCCGGGCCCGCTTGCTCATCACCAGGTAGGGCGTCTGCAGCACCACCTCGCTCCTGGCGCTGCCGACCATCTGCATCACCCGGCGGGTGAATGCGCGCGCGTCGCGCTGGCGCGGCTGCTCGGTCTTGGCCGGCAGGTCGCTGAAGAAATCCACCTGGCCGGTGCGGATGCTGTGCGCGAGCACGTGCGCGCGCAGCCATTCGGTGTCCTCGGCCTCCTGCTGCACGCGGTAGACGCGCTGCGGATGGTCGTACTGCGGCGGCGGCCAGCCGGGCGGGGCCGGGTGGTCGAGGATGTGGCGGTTGACGTCGCGCAGGTGGGTCAGCGGCACCGCGCGCTTGTGCTGCCAGAACAACGCGAAGCTGCTCGCCATCGCACGGGCCGCCGGGCCGCCGACCAGCACGTCGCGGTCGACGTAGTCGAAGTCGTCGTCCCAGTCGAAATAGCGGTTCTGGTAGTTGCGTCCGCCGGTGATGCCGGCGGCATCGTCCACCAGCAGCACCTTGTTGTGCATGCGCTGGTTGAAGTTGAGGAAGCAGCACAGGATGCCGGCGGCCCATTCCACCGGCGCGGTGTGGGCTTTCTGGAAGGTCGGGTTGTACAGCCGTACCTGGAAGTTGGCATGCACGCGGGCCAGCCGGTCGAGCAGGGCGAGGTCGTCGAACGAGCCGAGCTGGTCGGCCAGGATGCGCACCTTCACGCCGCGCCGCGCCGCCTGCACCAGTTCGTCCAGCATCAGCTTGCCGGCGTCGTCCTCGTCCCAGATGTAGGTCTGCACGTCGATCGAGTGCTTCGCCGCGCGGATCAGGCTGAGCCGCGCCGCCAGGGCCGGCTCGCTGTCGCCGAGCAGGGCGACGACGTGCTGCGGCCGGGCGGGGGTGGATGCGGCGAGCGCCTGGTCGGCGGCGTCGAGCAGCGGCGAGTCGATGGCGCAGCGGTCGGCCTGCCGGCAATCGCTGTTCGCATCGGCGCTGGCGGCGACGAGGTAGTCGGCGCGGCGGATCTGCGAGCGCGACAGGCTGCAGCCTTGCAGCAGCGCGACGAAGGCGAGCAGGAGCGGCAGGAGGAAGGTACGGCGATGCGGCATGGCCGACATGATACGGGGGCGGCTAGCGCGTGGCAGGATCGAGCACGATCAGCAGGTCCAGATCGACCTGGTCCGACAGCGCGGTGCGGTGGCTGTCCATGCCGAAGGCGCTGCGCGACAACTGGCCGTGCACCCGGATCAGGCATGGCTGCGCGTCGCCGTCGGCGCAGCGGGCCGGCAGCAGCTCGAAGCTGACGGGACGGGTGACCCCGCGCAGGCTGAGCCGGCCGTCCAGCGCGCCGCCCCGGGCGAGCGTGGCGAACGGCAGCGGCGCGGAGAGGAAGCGGATGGAGGGATAGCGGGCGCTATCGAAGAATTCCGGCGCCAGCACCCAGCGCCGCACGCGGGCGGAACTCATCGCCAGGCTCTCCACCGCGATGTGCGCGTCGACCTGGGCCATGCCCTGCGGGTCCACGTGGATGTCGCCGGCCAGCCGGTCGAAGCGGCCGTTGACCGTGTGCAGCCACAGCAGGCGCACGCCGAAGTCGGCCTGCGAGCGGCTGCTGTCGATGCGGTAGTCGGTGCCGCAGGCGGGACCGGCGGCGAGCAGCAGGCCCGCCAGACCGAGGAGCGCGACGCGGATCCGCCTCACGGCGACCAGAAGGCATCCAGGCGGGCGTTGCCCGGCTCCAGCGCGCCGTCGAGGTGCAGCACGGCGAGGCCGCCCGGCGGCATGCCGCGGAACTCGTCCGAGCGGCCCTCGACCAGCAGGGCCACCAGCCGCTCGATGCCGGGGTTGTGGCCCACCAGCATCACCGTGCCGGCGTCGCCGTGCTGGTCGAGCAGGGCGAGCAGTTCGCCGGGCGTGGCGTCGTAGATTTCGTCGGCCAGTTGCGCGGCCAGCGCATTGCCGGCAGCGGCCAGCGCCAGGTCGGCGGTCTGCCGGGTGCGGCGGGCGGGCGAGCAGAGCACGCGCTCGGGCCGCGCGCCGTGCGCGGCGAGCCACTGGCCGGCCGCCCGCGCCTCCTGTTCGCCGTGCTGGCTCAGCGGTCGCTCGCGGTCGTCGCCGCCGCTGGCCGCGGGTACCGCTTCGGCGTGACGCAACAGGATCAGTTCGTGCATGGAAGGCTCCGGGCGGAAAGTGGGCCGCGACCGGCGCGGCGGGCGGTCGAGGCGGTTCAGTGCTGGCGCTTGATCCAGCGCAACAGGGGCGCCCAGTCCTGCTGCTGGTTGCGCACCTGTTCGGAGTGGTAGTCGAAGATGCCCTTGCCCAGCGCGGTCAGCAGCACGTAGGCCTGGCTGTCGCGCAACTGCGCGACGACCGGGAACGGCGACTGCTCGGCGAGCTGGGCGACCGCGTCCTGGCTGGCGTGGGTCCATGGCTTGAGCCGGTTGGCGACCAGCGCCACCGGCAGCTTGCCGCGCCTGATCCGCGCGATGCCGCCGAGATGGCCGAGGAAATCCAGCGTGGCGTGCAGGTCGAACGAGGAGGGCAGCACCGGCACCAGCAGCACGCTGGCCTGCTCCAGGTAGGGTTCCAGCTCGCGCTCGTGCGAGCCGGCGGGCGTGTCGATCAGTACCCGGTCGGTGTCCGGCGGCAGTTTCTGCAGTGCCTTGCGGCCGCCTTCCAGGCCGAGCACGCCGGGCACGCCGTCCGGCCGCAGGGTCGCCCAGCGGTAGCTGGAGCCTTGCCGGTCGGCATCGACGATCGCGGTGTGCCGGCCTTCCTGCGCCCAGTGCGAGGCCAACTGGGTCACCAGCGTGCTCTTGCCGCAACCGCCCTTGCTGCTTGCCACCAGCACCGTAAGCATGCGCCGCTCCCTTGCAGTCAGGTGCGGCCAGCCTAACCGGAGATGCCGGGAATGGGGAGTGGGCGCGCGGCCCGGGTCCGGGCCGTGCGGATGCGGGCTACGGCCTGTGGCTGTCCGGATGCGGCTGCCAGTCGGCCGGCGCCTCGGTCGGCAACTGGTAGTTGCGCAGCGCCTTCAGCAGCAGGCTCATCTCGGTGCCGCCGGTGCGCGCCAGCGCCAGCAGGTGCTGCGCCAGCGCCTTGTCGGTGGCCGCGCGCGCCGATAGCTGGGCGAAGTTCTGCACCTGCCAGATCAGGTTGCGGCGCGCGTGCCTGGCGTCTTCCTGCTGCGCCGGGTCGTCGGCTAGCACTTCGCGCAGGTGCAGGCCGAGCGAGCGGGCCAGCGGGCTGGAGCCCCATTCCAGGGTCTTGCCGAGCTTCAGGCAGTCGGCCTTCAGCGCGGCGTCCTCCTTGGCGTCCTCGCACAGCCGGGCGGTGGCCTGCAGCCCGGGCTGCGGCTGGGTGCCGGCCATGCCGAACACCAGCGTGGCCTGCACGCCGGCCGCGCCGGCGGCGGACTTCGGGTCGATCGTCTCCGCCGGCGGCGGCAGCACGCTCACCGTGGTGGCCAGCGCCTGCAGGCTGCTGCCGGTGTAGTCGTCGTAGAGCTTGGCCGCGGCGGCGCGCGCCAGGTCGGCGCGGGCCTCGTCGCGCTTGTTGTCGCGCGCGTCCTGGCCCAGCTTGAGCAGCCATACCGCGGCGTTGTCCGGGGCCTCGGTGACCAGCACGGCCAGCGCGTCGGCGTTTGGGCAGGCGCCGGCCTTGTCGTCGCAGTCGGCCAGCCGCACCCAGCTCATCGCGGGGCCGTGGCCGGGCGCGGTCACCGCGCGCTGGATCAGGTAATGGAAGCTGTTGAACTCGGGCTGGTCCTGCAGCGGCCGGGCCAGCAGGGCGGCGCCGAGCAGCGGCAGCGCGTCCGCGCGCGGGGCGATCACGCTGACCAGGTCGCGCTGGAAGGCGATCAGGGCCTTGGTGCGTGCGCGCTCGGCCTTGCCGGCGGCCGGGACGGCTGCGGCGGTGCCGGCCGCCAGGACGCAGGCCAGACCGAGGATCAGAGGGCGCCATCCACGCATGGTGTTCTCCCGACAGAAATAAAGCGGCCAGCATACCCATACCGGATTAAGCCCGCCTGATCCAGCGGCCGGGCGCCGCCCGCAAGCGCGGCCGCGCTTGTTAGCATGGCCGCTCGCCTGACGCGTCAGGTACTCGTGCGACCGTACAGGAGAGCCGTAGTGGAGCACTTTTCGATGTTCGCCGACCGCGCGCCCTGGTTCGTCGGCTGGGGCACGCTGGCACTGATCAACGCGGGGCTGGCGCAGGGCAAGAACCGCAGCGGCGGCATCTGGTTCCTGCTGTCGCTGGTATTCGGCCCGCTCGCCACGCTGGCGCTGGTGCTGCTGCCGAAGGTGCGCGCCAAGCTGTTCTAGCCGGCCGGGGAACGCGGTTGTGCGTTCCCCGTCGCCCGCGCAGGGCTTACTCGCCCAGCGCCTCGCGCATGAACTCCGGCTGCGCCAGCGCGCCCTTGTGGACCTCGGCGTTGTAGTAGCGGGTGGGGAAGCCCTTGGCTGCGGCGCCGCGCTCGCGGAAACCGGACAGGTCGCCGCCCTTGCGCGCCATCGTGCAGCTCCACCAGCCGGTCGGGTAGCACGGCTGCGGGAACGGCAGCGTCTTCACCGCGCTGAAGCCGGAGGTGCGCATGGCCGAGCGCATCGACTTGATCAGCTCGATGTGCGCCAGCGGCGATTCCGACTGCTGCACCAGGATGCCGCCGTGGCGCAGCGCCTTGAAGCAGCTTGCGTAGAACGCGGCGTTGAACAGGCCCTCGGCCGGACCGACCGGGTCGGTCGAATCGACGATCACCAGATCCAGCGACTCCGGCTCGCATTCGGCCATGTACTTGATGCCGTCGATGAACAGCAGTTCCGCGCGCGGATCGTTGTTCGATTCGCACAGCTCGGGGAAGTACTGCTCGGCCAGCCGCGTCACCCGCTCGTCGATCTCTACCTGGGTGGCCTTCTCCACTTCCTCGTGCTTGAGCACCTCGCGCAGCGTGCCGCAGTCGCCGCCGCCGATGATCACCACGCGCTTGGCGCGCGCATGGGTGAACAGCGCCGGATGGGTCATCATCTCGTGGTAGAGGAAGTTGTCGCGGCCGGTCAGCATCACGCAGCCGTCGATCACCATCAGGTTGCCCCAGTCGGTGGTCTGGTGGATCTCGATGGTCTGGAACGGGGTCTTTTCCGCATGCAGCAGCTTCTCCACGCGAAAGCCGATGGAAGAGCCGGAGGTCTGGTGGGCCTCGGTGAACCAGCTGAGCTGCTGCGACATGGCGGGTGATCCTGCTTAAAGCGTAGTGGGAAGACAAAGAAAGCCGATTGTAGCGGCAACCGGGCCTGACCGGCGGCCGCCATTAACCGCATATTGTCGCGGACGGCCATTACAATGGCAGCCTGGCCGGCCACCGCGACGCCGCGGTGGCCGCGCCGACAGGCTCCACCGGCCCCGCGGCGTGCGAGGCTTCCGGCCGGAGGGCTTGCGTTCCTGCATCCGTCAAGGCTCGCCGCTGCGACGACATCATCCGTTGGTACAAGGAGATTTCGCTGATGGCGAACCATTGGACTATCGAAGCGGCCCGCCACACCTACGCGGTGCCGCACTGGGGCGACGGCTACGTCGACGTCGACGCGGCCGGCCACGTCGTGATGCGCCCGCGTGGCCCGGGCGGGCCGGCGCTGTCGCTGCCGCAGATCGTCGAGCGCGCCCGCGCCGAGGGCCTGCGGCTGCCGCTGCTGGTGCGCTTCCCGGACATCCTCGCCGACCGCCTCGCGCGGTTGCAGGGCGCCTTCGCCAAGGCGATCGGCGAATGGGACTACGCGGGCGGCTATACCGCCGTCTACCCGATCAAGGTGAACCAGCAGCGCGGCGTGGCCGGCGAGCTGGTGGCCGCAGGCGCCGAAGGCTTCGGCCTGGAGGCGGGTTCCAAGCCCGAGCTGATGGCGGTGCTGGCGATGGCGCGGCCCGGCTCCATCGTGATCTGCAACGGCTACAAGGACCGCGAATACGTCCGCCTCGCGCTGATCGGGCGCAAGCTCGGCCTGCGCGTGTTCATCGTGATCGAGAAGCTGTCCGAGCTGGACCACGTGTTCGCCGAGGCGAAGGCGCTGGAGGTGGAACCGCTGCTCGGCGTGCGCGTGCGGCTGGCGTCCATCGGCGCCGGCAAGTGGCAGAACACCGGCGGCGACAAGGGCAAGTTCGGGCTGTCGCCGGCGCAGGTGCTCGACCTGATCGGGCGGCTGGAGCGGGCCGGGCTCAAGCACACGCTGAAGCTGCAGCATTTCCACATGGGCTCGCAGATCTCCAACGTGCGCGACATCGCCAACGGCATGCGCGAGGCCACCCGCTATTTCGTCGAGCTGACCCGGCTGGGCGTGCCGCTGGAGATCGTCGACGTCGGCGGCGGCCTGGGCGTGGACTACGAAGGCTCGCGCTCGCGCAGCCACAACTCGATCAACTATTCGATCGAGCAGTACGCCTCGACCATCGTGCAGTCGCTGGCCGAGGCGGTCGCCGCCGAAGGCCTGGCTGCGCCGCACATCCTCACCGAGGCCGGCCGCGCGATGACCGCGCACCACGCGGTGATGGTGGTCAACGTGACCGAGGTGGAGGCGGTGCCCGCCGGCGCGATGCCCGCCGCGCAGCCGGACGAGCCGAGCGTGCTGCGCCACCTGCGCGAGGTGCACGCGGAGCTGGACGCGCGCCCGCCGCTGGAGCTGTTCCACGAGGCCCAGCACCACCTGGCCGAGGGGCAGTCGCTGTATGCGCTGGGGCAGCTCGCGCTGGCCGATCGCGCGCGGCTGGACGAGATGTTCTACGCCATCGCCAACGCGGTGCGCGCGCGCCTGCTGCCCGCCGAGCGCGCGCACCGGCAGGCGCTGGACGAGCTGGACGAGAAGCTGGTGGACAAGTACTTCGTCAACTTCTCGGTGTTCGAGTCGGTGCCGGACATCTGGGCGATCGAGCAGATCTTCCCGATCGCGCCGATCGCGCGGCTGGACGAGCAGCCCACCCGCCGCGGCGTGATCGTGGACCTCACCTGCGATTCGGACGGCCGCATCGACCACTACGTGGATGCCGACGGCGTGGACGTGAGCCTGCCGCTGCACGCGCTGAAGGACGGCGAGAGCTACCGCCTGGGCATCTTCATGGTCGGCGCCTACCAGGAAACCCTGGGCGACATCCACAACCTGTTCGGCGACACCGACGCGGTGAACGTGCGGGTGGACGGCGATTCCTACGTCTTCGCGCACAGGCGCCGGGGCGACACCACCGACCTGATGCTCGACTACGTCGGCTACGACCTGGAGGCGCTGCGGCGCAGCTACCGCGAGCGCATCGCGGCGGCGGGCGTGGAAGGCGAGGCGGCGGAAAGGTTGTTCGCCACGTTGAACGAGGGCCTGACCGGCTATACCTATCTGTCCGAAGGTACGCACTGAGCGGCATGTGCGCAGACCTCCATCCGTCATTCCTGCGAAAGCAGGAGTCCAGCGCCTGTCAGGCGCTTGAAGTCACTGGATCCCCGCTTTCGCGGGGATGACGGGTGCAAGGGCGGGCAGGCCGCACGACCCGATTCCGTTCCGCTTTCCCCGTTCCCCATCGAAAGGAGTGGTTATGGCAAGTCTCGACGGCAAGGTGGCACTCATCACCGGCGCGGCCAGCGGCCTGGGCAAGGCGATCGCCGAGCTCTACGCGAAGCACGGCGCCAGCGTGGCGATCGCCGACATCAACCAGCAGGCGGCCGACGCCACCGCGGCACAGATCAACGCTGCCGGCGGCAAGGCGATCGGCATCGCGATGGACGTGACCGACGAGGCGGCGGTGAACGCCGGCACCGACAAGGCGGTGGCGGCCTTCGGCGCGCTCGACATCCTGATCTCCAACGCCGGCGTGCAGATCATCAACCCGATCGAGCAGTTCGCCTTCGCCGACTGGAAGAAGATGCTGGCGATCCACCTGGACGGCGGCTTCCTCACCACCAAGGCCGCGCTCAAGCACATGTACCAGGGCGACCGCGGCGGCATCGTGATCTACATGGGCTCGGTGCATTCGCACGAGGCGTCGAAGCTGAAATCCGCCTACGTCACCGCCAAGCACGGCCTGCTCGGCCTGGCCCGCACGCTGGCGAAGGAGGGCGCGCCGCACAACGTGCGCTCGCACGTGATCTGCCCGGGCTTCGTGCGTACCCCGCTGGTGGAGAAGCAGATCCCCGAGCAGGCCAAGGAGCTGGGCATCAGCGAGGACGAGGTGATCCGGAACGTGATGCTGAAGGACACCGTGGACGCGACCTTCACCACCGTCGAGGACATCGCGCAGACCGCGCTTTACCTGGCCACCTTCCCGAGCGCCGCGCTGACCGGGCAGTCGATCGTGGTCAGCCACGGCTGGTACATGCAGTAAGCCGTGGCTGCGACCAAGCGCCCGACGCCGCAGGCGACGCTGGCCGACACGGTGGCGCGCGACTACCGCACCGTCGCCCTGGTGCTGCAGGGCGGCGGCGCGCTCGGCGCCTACCAGGCCGGCGTCTACGAGGCGCTGGCCGGGGCCGGGCTGCAGCCGGACTGGCTGGCCGGCATCTCGATCGGCGCGCTCAACGCGGCGATCATCGCCGGCAACGCGCCGGAGCATCGCGTCGAGCGGCTGCGCGAGTTCTGGGAGACGATCTGCAAGCCGCCCTTGCTGCCGGCGTCGCTCGCCTTCGACGCGGCCGCATGGCCGCTGCTGTGGCAGAACGGCTTCAGCGGCCTGGCCGCGTGGCGCGCATTGACCGAGGGCCAGGCCGGCTTCTTCCAGCCGCGGCTGGCGCCGTTGCTGCCGTGGCACGCCAGCCCCGCCACCGCGAGCTGGTACGACACCGCGCCGCTGCGCGCCACCCTGGAGCGGCTGGCCGATTTCGACCGCATCAACGACGCGCGCGGCATGCGCGTGTCGGTGGGTGCGGTGAACGTGCGCACCGGCGATTTCACCTATTTCGACAATACCCGCGACACCCTGCGGCCCGAGCACTTCATGGCCTCCGGCGCGCTGCCGCCGGGGTTCCCCGCGGTGGAGATCGACGGCGAGTTCTACTGGGACGGCGGCATGGTCTCCAACACGCCGCTGTACAAGGTGCTGAGTGAGCGGCCCGGCCGCGACGCGCTGGTGTTCCAAGTCGACCTGTGGAGCGCGCACGGCAACCTGCCGCGCGACCTGGCGCAGGTAGCCGAGCGCAGCAAGGAGATCCAGTATTCCAGCCGCACCCGCCTGGTCACCGAGTTCATGCGGCGCACGCAGGAACAGCGCCGCCTGCTGCACGACCTGATGGCGCTGGTGCCCGAGGAACGCCGCGGCGACCCGGCCTACCGGCGCGCCGAGGCGCGCGCCGCCACCGCGCTGACCAACGTGGTCCACCTGATCTACCGCGACAAGCCCTACGAGGGCCACTACAAGGACTACGAGTTCAGCGCCGCCAGCATGCACGGCCATTGGCAGAGCGGGCTGGACGACATGCGCCACACGCTGGCGCACCCGCAATGGCTGGCCGCGCCCGGCCCCGACGCTCCCTTCGTGACCCACGACGTGCACCGAGCCGACACGTAGGCCCGCCTGCCGCGATAATGCGCCATCGCCTCCCCCGGCATTCCCAAGGACTCCGCATGACCCTCAAGGCAGCCTTCATCGGACTCGGCGCGATGGGCGCGCCGATGGCCGGCCATCTCAGGTCGAAGGGCCTGCTGCATGCGGTGGCCAACCGCACGCAGGCCAAGGCCGACGCGCTGGCGCGCGAACTGGGCGTCGCCGCGCCGGCCACGCTGGCCGAGCTTGCCGCGCAATGCGAGGTGGTCGCGCTGTGCGTCACCGCCGACGCCGACGTGATCGCCACGGTCGACGCGCTGGCGCCGCACCTGCGGCCGGGCGCCATCGTGATCGACCATTCCACCGTGGCGCCGGATACCGCGAAGCGTGCGGCGGCGAAGCTCGCCGCGGCCGGCGCGCATTTCCTCGACGCGCCGGTATCCGGCGGCGTGGAAGGCGCGAAGAACGGCAAGCTGTCAGTGATGGTCGGCGGCGATGCCGGCGTGCTGGAGCGGGCGCACCCGGTGCTGGAAGCCTATGCGCTGCGCGTCACCCATCTCGGCGGCGTCGGCGCCGGCCAGGCCACCAAGGCGGTCAACCAGGTGCTGGTCGCCGGCATCGCCCAGGCGGTGTGCGAGGGCTTGGCGCTGGGCGAGGCGCTCGGGCTCGATCCGGAGCGGCTGATCCCCACCCTGGGCGCCGGCGCCGCCGGCAACTGGTTCCTGGACAAGCGCGGCGCCACCATGCTGCGCGACGAGTTCGCGGTCGGCTTCAAGCTGTCGCTGCTGCACAAGGACCTGGGCATCGTGCACGGCATCGCCGAACAGGCGGGCACCGCGCGCGGCGTGATCGCGCGTTCGCTCGCCGACTACGCCGAGCTGATGAGCCAGGGCTACGGCGACGACGACATCTCGGCGCTGATCCGGCTGAAGCGCAAGCGCTGACCGGCCCGCGCAAGCAAGCCGCGCAAACGAAAAGGCCGCGCATCGGCGCGGCCTTTTTGCGTCCGGCGTAAGCGGCTTTCCCTTTGAGCTTGCTCAAAGTCTCCCAGGTATCCCTACGGGGCGTCATCCCAGCAAAAGCTGGGATCCAGTGCCTCTAGGTTTTGGAAAAGAAAGTCACTGGATGACCAGCCCTTCGGCTGTTGAAAAGCGCCTCCTGCTTCCGCAGGAATGACGAGCGGGGAGCATGAGGGGAAGGGGATCCGGTCCGACAGGAAGACTCTAGGACAGGCTCTTAGCGGCCTTCCTTCAACGCGATCGCCTTGATACCGGCCGAGGCGAGGCGCTGCTTGGTCGCCTCCAGTTCGGTGGCGGAGCGGAACGGGCCGAGGCGCACGCGGTTGTAGGCCTGGCCGTTGACGTTGACCGTGGCGACGTTGGCGACGAAGCCCTGCATGGCCAGCTTGGCCTTGAGGGTTTCCGCGTCGGCGGCGCTGGGGAAGGCGCCGACCTGCAGCAGGTAGCCGCTGCCGGCGGCTGCCGGCTGCGCGGCGGCGGCGGGAGCGGCGGTGATGTTCTCGCTGACCGCGGCCGGCGCGTTGGCCGGAGCGCCGGCCGGCGGCTGCGCGGCCTGCTGGGCCGCCGCCTGCGCCTGCTGCGCGGCGAGCTGCTTCTGCTGCTGCTCGGCGCGCGCCTGCGCGCTGATCTGCTCGTCCGGGATGCGCACTTCCTTCTCCGAGAGCACGGAGTAGAAGTCGTACTGCGGCTTCTTCGGCGCGCTCTCGCCGGCCGCCGGCTCCAGCCCCGCGTCGCTGCCGCGCTGGGCGGTGGCCTGCGGGTTGGCCTGCGGCCCGGTGGGTGCCATCGGCAGCAGCGACTTGCGCGTCAGCACCACCATCAGCAACACGCCCACGACGATGCCGACGATCGCCCAGACCCAGCCCGGAATCCCGCCGCTGTTGTTGCGCACGGCCTGCCGGCCCTTGCCCTTGCGTGCTGCCATTACATGCTCTCCGGGGCGCCGAGGCCCAGCAAATTCAGACCATTCTTCAGTACCTGCCGCGTCGCCACCACCAGCGCCAGCCGCGTGTCGCGCAGCGCGGCATCCCCGACCAGGAACTGGTGCGAGTTGTAGTAGGCATGGAACGCATTTGCCAGTTCGCGCAGCCAGTTGGCGATCACGTGCGGTTCGAGGTTCGCCGCGGCGGCCTCGACCTGCTCGGGGTATTTCGACAGCTCGGTCAGCAGGATCCGCTCGTGTTCGTTGTCCAGCCGCGTCAACTGCGCCAAGCCATTGTGCAGGTCGAACGTGAACCCTTTCTCGACGGCCTGGCGCAGCACGCTGCAGACGCGCGCATGGGCGTACTGGATGTAGTAGACCGGGTTGTCGTTCGACTGCGAGCGGGCCAGGTCGATGTCGAACACCAGTTGCGAGTCGGCCTTGCGCGAGATCAGGAAATAGCGCGTGGCGTCCCGGCCAACCTCGTCGATCAGGTCGCGCAGGGTGACGTAGCTGCCGGCGCGCTTGGATATCTTCACCTCCTCGCCGCCGCGCATCACCGTCACCATCTGGTGCAGCACGTATTCGGGCCAGCCTTCGGGGATCCCGGCGTCCAGCGCCTGCAGGCCGGCCCTCACCCGGGCCAGCGAGCCGTGGTGGTCCGAGCCCAGCTCGGTGATCGCGCGCCGGTAGCCGCGCTGCCACTTGCTGAGGTGGTAGGCCACGTCCGGCAGGAAATAGGTGTAGCTGCCGTCGGACTTGCGCATCACGCGGTCCTTGTCGTCGCCGAAGTCGGTGCTGCGCAGCCACAGCGCGCCGCCCTCCTCGTAGGTGTGGCCATGCGCGACCAGCTCGCGCACGGTTTCCTCCACCTTGCCGTCGGCGTACAGCGACGATTCCAGGAAATAGGTGTCGAAGCGGACGCCGAACGCCTGCAAGTCCAGGTCCTGCTCGCGGCGCAGGCTGGCTACGGCGAAGCGGCGGATCGCGTCGAGGTCGTCCACGTCGCCGGTACCGGCGACCGTCTGGCCGTCGGCCGCCACCGATTCGCGGTCGAGGAAGGCCCGCGCCACGTCGGCGATGTAGTCGCCGCGGTAGCCGCTTTCCGGCCAGTGGCTGTCGTCCGGGGTGATCCCGCGCGCGCGCGCCTGCACCGAGACGGCCAGGTTGGCGATCTGCGCGCCGGCGTCGTTGTAGTAGAACTCGCGCTTCACATCCCAGCCGGTGGCCTCGAGCAGGCGGCTCAGGCAGTCGCCGATCGCCGCGGCGCGGCCGTGGCCCACGTGCAGCGGGCCGGTGGGATTGGCCGAGACGAATTCCACGCCCACCGTCCTGCCACCGCCGGCATCGTTGCGGCCGTAGGCGTCGCCCTCGGCCAGTATCCGGCGCAGCTCGGCGTGGTACGCGGCGGGGGCGAGGAAGAAGTTGATGAAGCCGGGGCCGGCGATCTCCACCTTTTCCACCAGCGCGTTCGCCGGCAGCGCGGCGACCAGCTTTTCGGCCAGCTCGCGCGGTCTGGCCCGCGCCTGCCCTTCGGCAGGGCTCGGGACGTGCCGGGCCAGCAGCATCGCCACGTTGCTGGCGAAGTCGCCATGGTCGCGGCTGCGCGCGCGCTCGATCACGAAGTCGGGCACGTCCAGCCCGGCGGGCAGGACGGCATCGGCCTGCAAGGCGCGGATGGCTTCAAGCAGCAGTTCGCGCAGCGGTTGCTTCACGGGAGGGTCGGGACGGCGATGGAACCGATCATTCTAACAGAGCGCCACCGGTCGTCCGGGACGCGGCGAGGGCGGCTTTCCGGACGTTTCCGGGCCGGCCGCGCGAGCCGCGACGGCCGACCGCATGCTGCGCCGCGGTGGGCAAGCTTGTGGATAAGTCTGTGGGGAATGTCGCCGGCCGGCGCGCGGAGGGGATGAGAAATGGTGAAAAGCTTCGGGTAAAGGCAAAATAACAAAGCATTTTCAATAAGTTGTATTTGATGCCTGAGGCGAAGGGACAGCTCCTGGCCGCAAGTGCCGATGGCTCGCGTTTGTGCATAAGTTTCCGCGGTTTGGCGGCCATGGATGAAGCGGCGGTCCGGTCATCCGCCTGTCATGCGGCAGATGCACACTGGCTGGGTATCCCCGGCACCCTCCCCGTCGGCGATACGGTCGGCACACCTCCCCGGTAGCGACCGACGGCGCGGCTTCCCCACCGCGCCGTCACTTTTTTTGTGGACGGCCCAGGGTTTGCGGGCGGCTCAGAGCAGGCCGCGCGCGGCCATCGAGACCGGCTCGTCGTGCCCGATCACCAGGTGGTCGAGTACCCGCACGCCGACCAGTTGCAGCGCGTCGCGCAGTTCGTGGGTGATGGTGCGGTCGGCGCTGCTCGGCTCGGCCACCCCGCTGGGGTGGTTGTGCGCGAAGATCACCGCGCAGGCGTTGTGCCGCAGGCAGGCCCGGACCACCTCGCGTGGATGCACGCTGGCGCCGTCGATGGTGCCGCGGAACAGTTCCTCGAACGCCAGCACCCGGTGGCGGTTGTCCAGGTACAGGCAGGCGAACACTTCATAGGGCAGGTGGCGCAGACGCGCGCGGAGATAGTCGCCGCTGTCGCGCGGATTGCCCAGGCTGGGACGCTCGGCGAGCTGCTCGGCGAGGCTGCGGCGGGCCAGTTCCAGCGCGGCGGCAATCCTTGCGCGCTTGGCCGGGCCCAGCCCGGTCGCGCGGATGTTCCGGTCCGGCTGGCCGAGCAGGGCGGCGAGGCTGCCCGCGCCCTGCAGCAGCTCGCGGCCCAGGGCGATCGCGTCCTTGCCGGGCACGCCGCTGCCGAGCAGGACCGCCAGCAGTTCGGCGTCGGACAGGGTGGCGCTGCCGCGCGCCAGTAGCTTCTCGCGGGGGCGTTCGCCTTCGGGCCAGTGACGGATGCTCATGCCGCCCAGCATGGCCGCCGGCCGGTCCGGCGGGCAGCGGGCGCGGCGCATGAATCCGGTAAGCTAGCCGTCTGCCAGCTCGTCAGGCCTGACTTACATGCAACTAGCCCACCGTCGCATCCTGCTCGGCGTATCGGGCGGCATCGCCGCCTACAAATCGTGCGAACTGGTCCGCCGCCTGCGCGACCTCGGCGCCGAGGTCCGCGTGGTGATGACCGAGAGCGCCACCCATTTCGTCGGCGCCGCCACGTTCCAGGCGCTGTCCGGCCAGCCGGTGCGCATCTCGCTGTGGGACGAAAGCGCCGAGGCGGCGATGGGCCACATCGAGCTGGCGCGCTGGGCGGAGCGGATCCTGATCGCCCCGGCCAGTGCCGACCTGATCGCCCGGCTCGCGCACGGCCAGGCCGGCGACCTGCTGACCACGCTGTGCCTGGCCAGCGCCGCGCCGCTGTACGTCGCGCCGGCGATGAACCAGCAGATGTGGGCGCATCCGGCGGTGCAGGCGAACGTGGACACCCTGCGCAGCCGCGGCGTGCACCTGCTCGGCCCGGCCGCCGGCGAGCAGGCCTGCGGCGACGTCGGCTCGGGGCGGATGCTCGAGCCGCACGAGCTTCGCGACGCGATCGCCGCCTCGTTCGGCCATGGCGAGCTGCAGGGGCTGCAGGTGGTGGTCAGCGCCGGGCCCACCTACGAGGACATCGACCCGGTGCGCTTCATCGGCAACCGCAGTTCCGGGCGGATGGGCTTCGCGATCGCCGCCGCCGCCGCCGAGGCCGGCGCCGCGGTCACCCTGGTCGCCGGGCCGGTGAACCTGGCCACCCCGGCCGGCGTGGCGCAGCGGATCGACGTGCGCAGCGCCGCGCAGATGCAGGCGGCGGTGCAGGCGGCCGCCGCGACGGCGCACATCTACATCGCCGCGGCGGCGGTCGGCGACTACCGACCGGCCCAGGTCGCCGAGCGCAAGCTGAAGAAGCAGGCGGGCACGCCGCTCACCCTGCAACTGACGGAGAACCCGGACATCCTCGCCGGCCTGTCGGCGCAAAGCGTGCGGCCCTTCCTGGTCGGCTTTGCCGCCGAGACGCATGATGTGGCCGACTACGCGCGCGCCAAACTGCAGCGCAAGGGACTGGACATGATTGCCGCCAACCGGGTCGGCGACGGCCTCGGCTTCGAGGCCGCCGACAACGCTCTGAGCCTGTACTGGGCCGACGGCTCGGCGGAGCTGCCGCGCGCGCCGAAGGAGGCGCTGGCGCGCCAACTGGTCGCCACGATCGCCGAACGCTACCGGGCGGCGCGCGCATGACGGCGGCCGCGATCGAGGTGGAGCTGAAGATCCTCGACCCGCGCCTGGGCGACACGATCCCGCTGCCCGAGGCCGCCACCGCCGGCAGCGCCGGCATGGACCTGCGCGCGGCGATCGACGCCCCGCTGACCTTGCAGCCGGGCGAAAGCGCGCTGGTGCCCAGCGGCATCGCGATCCACATCGGCGACCCGGGCTGGTGCGCGCTGGTCGTGCCGCGCTCGGGCCTGGGGCACAAGCACGGCCTGGTGATGGGCAACCTGGTCGGCGTGATCGATGCCGACTACCAGGGGCCGCTGATGATCTCCTGCTGGAACCGCGGCCAGCAGCCGTACACCATCGCAGTGGGCGACCGCATCGCCCAACTGCTGCTGGTGCCGGTGGCGCAGGCCCGGCTGAAGCGGGTGGCGGAGTTCGCGCCGTCGCAGCGGGGCGAGGGCGGGTTCGGCTCCACCGGTATCAACTAGGTGGCCGGATGGCAGGCGCTGCCGCGCCGCCGCCGGCCCGTTTCCATCTGCTGGGGGCAGGCATGCAGACGAAGATGGCTGGAAGGCGCGGTTCGCGCGCACAGGTCGAGTGGCAAAGCCTGCTGCCCCTGGCCGGCGGCACCCTGCTGCTGCTGCTCGGCCTGTTCTGCGTCTGGCAGACCTGGCTGATCGCCGGCGAAGGTCGCGCGGTCGACCGCGTCCACGCGGCGCAGGAGCAGGCCGTGCAGGCACTGGCGGCGGAACTTGCCGTGCAGCGCAAGCCGGTCGAGCAGGCCGTGGCCGCGCTCGATCCGGCCAGCCTGCAGGGCGACCGCGCGGCGCTGCTCGCCACGCTGCGCCAGCGCCTGCCCCAGGCGCTGGCGGTGGAGCTCTACAGCGGCGGCCTGGACGAGGTGCTGCACGTCAACTACCGCGAATTCGGCTACGCCAAGGCGGCCCAGTTGATGGCGGCGCAGATGGCCGACGGCGCGACCCCGATGCAGACCGTCGGCGCCGGCAACGGCGAGCGGCGGCTGAGCCTGGCCCTGCCGCTGGGCCAGGCGGCCAGGCCCGTGGCGTGGCTGTGGGTGGAATTGCCGTTCGGGCCGCTGCAGCGGCGTTTCGAGGCGATTCCGGCGGGCGGTGGCAGACTGGATCTGCGCCAGGGCGACGACCGCAACGAAGTGCGCCTGCTGTCCCACGGCGTGGCATCGGCGGAAGCCGAGCCGGCCGCCAGGCCGGTGCCGGGCAGCACGTTCACCGTGGGCGCCGGCCTGCCGGTTGCCTTCATCGTGCTGCCGCGGGCGTGGCCGCTGGCGGCGCTGCTGTCGCTGCTCGGCCTCGGCGGCGGGCTGTACCTGTTGTGGCTGCGCATGCATCCGCGCGTGCGCGTGGAAGACCTTTCCGAACCCGAGGAAACGAAGTTGTCCGATGTGATCGAAAGCAAGCCCGCCCCCGCGAAGGCGCCCGTGCGCGCCGCGGCGAAGCCGCCGGCTGTCAGCCCGGCCGAGATCGACCCCAGCATCTTCCGCGCCTACGACGTGCGTGGCGTGGTCGGCAAGTCGCTGACCAGCGAAGTGGCGAAGCTGCTGGGCCAGTCGATCGGCACGTTGATGCGAGAGAAGGGCCTGCGCGAGATCGTGGTGGGCCGCGACGGCCGCCTGTCCGGCCCGGAGCTGGCCGGCGCGCTGTCCGAGGGCCTGCGCGCGGCCGGCATCGACGTGATCGACGTCGGCGCCGCCCCGACCCCGGTGATCTACTACGCCGCCTACCGCTTCAACACCGGCAGTTGCGTGGCGGTGACCGGCAGCCACAACCCGCCCGACTACAACGGCTTCAAGATCGTGGTGGGCGGCGAGACGCTGTCCGAGGGAGCGATCAAGGACCTGTACCGGCGCATCGCCGGCGGGACGCTGGAGAGCGGCGGCGAGGGCGGCCTGCGCCAGCTCGATGTGGTGCCGGACTACATCGAGCGGATCGTCTCGGACGTGCAGGCCGAGCGCAGCCTGAAGGTGGTGGTCGACTGCGGCAACGGCATTCCCGGCGCGGTGGCGCCGCAGGTGCTCGAAGGCATCGGCTGCGAGGTGATTCCGCTGTACTGCGAGGTGGACGGCCATTTCCCGAACCACCACCCGGACCCGTCGGACCCGCACAACCTGGAAGACCTGATCCTGGCGGTGAGGCAGACCGGCGCGGATCTTGGCGTGGCGTTCGACGGCGACGGCGACCGCCTGGGCGTGGTGACGCGGGAGGGCGAGATCGTGTTCCCCGACCGCACCCTGATGCTGTTCGCGCGCGACGTGCTGTCGCGCCAGCCCGGCGCCACCGTGATCTACGACGTGAAGTGCACCGGCCACCTGCGGGGGCAGATCCTCGAGGCGGGCGGCAGTCCGCTGATGTGGCGCACCGGCCATTCGCTGATCAAGGCGAAGATGCGCGAGACGCAGGCCGAGCTGGCCGGCGAGATGAGCGGCCATTTCTTCTTCAAGGAACGCTGGTACGGCTTCGACGACGGCATCTACGCCGGCGCGCGCCTGCTGGAGATCCTCGCCGGCGACCCGGAAGGGCGCACGCCGGAGCAGATCTTCGCCACCTGCCCGAAGGGCGTGTCCACGCCGGAGCTGAAGATCGAGCTGGCCGAGGGCGAGCACTACCGCTTCATCGAGCGGTTCAAGGAGCAGGCGCAGTTCGGCGACGCCACCCTGGTGACCATCGACGGCGTGCGCGCCGACTGGCCGGACGGCTGGGGCCTGGTACGCGCCTCCAACACCACGCCGGTGCTGGTGCTGCGCTTCGATGCGGACAACGCAGCGGCGCTCAAGCGGATCCAGCAGGTGTTCCGCGAGCAGTTGTTCGCGGTCGATCCGGCGCTCAAGCTGCCGTTCTGAGGCAGCCGGTTTAAGGAGGCTGGCTGGTTAAACGGGGAGCGAGAGCCGATCCGGCGCCGGCGCGCCCTGGTACCCGTTCACGCTCTGCCCGTCGGTCCAACCGGCCTGNTCATTCCTGCGAGGCGCTTTTCAACAGCCGAAGGGCTGGTCAAGCAGGAATCCAGTGACTTGATGCTCCAAAGCTCCAAAGACACTGGATCCCAGCTTGAACGGCCCTTCGGCCGTTGAGAGCCGCTGGGATGACGCTTCATGCAGGGAACAGGCTCTCAGGATGGCGCCGGCAGCTGAGATTCAAGCGCCGGGCTGCTGCTGCGCGTCGCGCAGCTCGCGGTAGCGTTGCAGCCGCTTCGCCGCCTGCTGCTCGGCGAGGTCGCGCGCCGCCTGCTGGCGTTCCAGCGTGGCGCGCTGGTTGGCGACCACGGCACGCTGCTGCGCGATGCTGTCGGCCAGGTATTTCGGCACCGCCTGCTTGGCGCGCTCGAGGTCGGCGGCGCGCGCGAGCAGGTCGGCCAGCGCCTTTTCCTGGCTGTGCAGGTTGATCCGGGTCGTGCTCATCTGCTGGTCGAGCGTGTCCAGCTCCTGCTTCTGCGCCTGCCTGAACGCCGCCTCGGTGGGGTAGGCGTTGAGCATCTGCACCTCGCTGCGGGCGCGCTCCTGGACGGCGCGCTCCTGCGCCGCCTGCTGGGCCGCCTGCTGCCGGGCCGCCGCGCGCTCCTCCGTGCTGAGCTGGCGCTGCACGTGCTGGATCACCATGCCCTGGTCGTTGACCAGGTCGTAGCCGTATTTCATCGCGTCGCCGGTGAGGCTGTCGCTGTAGTGCGGCAGGCCCTGTGCGTCGCGCCACTTGTAGCGGATGCCGCCGCCGTTCTGGGCATAACCGAGCTGTGCCGCGATCAGCCCGAGCGTCGCGGCGGCAAAACATAACTTGCGCATGGATCCCCCCTTCTGGGCGGCAGTATGCCAGCCCAGAAGGCGCAGGAATGCGCGCGGCGTCGTGCCCCGCGACGCGGTGCCGGCCGCCGCCGGCGAAGGCCGGCGTGCGCGGGTTCCGGGGAGCGGAGGCGCCATGGCCGGCTCAGACGCCGTAGCGTTCGCGGTAGGCCAGCAGCCGTGCGTGCTCGGCGGCCAGTTCCGGGCGCTCGCCGGCGTAGCTCAGCACGTCGTCCAGGGTGGTGATGGCGATCACCGGGATGTCGTAGTCGGCCGCCACTTCCTGCGCGGCGGAGCGTTCGCCCTGGCCGCGCTCCTGGCGGTCCAGCGCGATCAGCACGCCGGCCGGCTCCGCGCCGTGCGCGCGGATCAGCGCCAGCGATTCGCGCACGGCGGTACCGGCGGTCATCACGTCGTCCACGATCAGCACGCGGCCTTCGAGCGGCGCGCCGACCAGCACGCCGCCTTCGCCGTGGTCCTTCGCCTCCTTGCGGTTGTATGCCCAGGGCAGGTCGCGGTCGTGCCGGTCGGCCAGCGCGATGGCGGTGGCCGCGGCCAGCGCGATGCCCTTGTAGGCGGGGCCGAACAGCATGTCGACGGCAAGCCCCGAATTCGCCACGGCAGCCGCGTAGGCGCGGCCGAGCTGGGCCAGCGCGGCGCCGGAGTCGATCCGGCCCATGTTGAAGAAGTACGGGCTCTGCCGCCCGGATTTCAGGGTGAACTCGCCGAAGCGCAGCACTTCGCGCCGCAGGGTGAGTTCGATGAAGTCGCGCTGGTAGTCGTGCATGGAGACTCTCGTCAGGGCAGGGGGCGCCACAGCACGTGCTGCGGCCCGGAACGGCCGCCATGGTACAGCCCGCCGTCGTCGACGAAGCCGTGCCGCAGGTACAGCGCCAGCGCTGCGGCGTTGTCGCAGTTCACCGTGAGCAGCAGCCGGCGCGCGCCGGCGTGGCGCAGCGCGAGATCGTCGAGTACGGCGGCCATGGCCCGGTCGCCGAGGCCGCGACCCTGCCAGGCGGCGTCGAGCTGGAACGAGCGCAGGCCCAATGCGTCGGCGTCGCCGTCGCGGCCGGTGAGCGTGCGTGCGCTGCGTTCGATGCGGTAATACCCCACCACTGCATCGTCCAGCAGGATCGCCATCGGCTCGCTGCCGGGGCATTGCTCGGCGTCCGCCAGGGTGGCGGACGGCGGGCTGACGAAGGCGTCCTGCTCCGGCCGCACGCGCAGCCGCAGCACGGCCTCGCGCAGCGCGGGAGTGACGGGGCCGACGCGGAGGATGGGCGGCGTGGACATGGTTGTTATGATGCCCCATCACGTCACCCGTCCATCGCCGGAGCCCGCATGCGCATCATCAGCCTCAACGCCAACGGCATCCGCTCGGCCGCGACCAAGGGCGTGTTCGAATGGCTGCGCGGGCAGGACGCCGACGTGGTCTGCCTGCAGGAGACCAAGGCGCAGGAAGGCCAGTTGACCGATGCGATGTTCCGCCCCGACGGCCACCACTGTTTCTACCGCGACGCCAGCAGCAAGAAGGGCTACAGCGGCGTGGCGATCTACGCCAGGCGCGAGCCCGACCAGGTGCTGACCGAGCTGGGCTGGGACGCGTTCGACAACGAGGGGCGCTACATCGAGGCGCGCTTCGGCAACCTCTCGGTGGTGTCGCTGTACTTCCCGTCCGGCTCCTCCGGCGACGAGCGCCAGCAGTTCAAGTTCAAGGCGATGGAGTGGATCACCCCGATCTTCGACGCCTGGCTGAAGAGCGGCCGCGACTACGTGATCTGCGGCGACTGGAACATCGTCCACACCAAGAACGACATCAAGAACTGGTCGTCCAACCAGAAGAACTCCGGCTGCCTGCCGGAGGAGCGCGCCTGGCTCGACCTGCTGTTCCACCAGCGCGGCTGGGTCGACAGCTTCCGCGCGATCAAGCCCGACGCGGTGGAATACACCTGGTGGTCGAACCGCGGCCAGGCGCGCGCCAACAACGTGGGGTGGCGCATCGACTACCAGGTGGTGTCGCCCTCGCTGCGCGAGCGCCTGAAGGGCTGTTCGATCTATCGCGACGAACGCTTCTCCGACCACGCGCCCTACACGGTCGACTATGCCGACTGAGCCGGTGGCGCCCCGCCCGGCGAAGCCTTCGGTGTGGCGGGCGTTCGCGCAGCCGGCGGCGTGGACGATGTTCCTGTTCGGCTTCTCCTCCGGCCTGCCGTTCCTGCTGGTGGCCGGCACCCTGGCGTACTGGCTGAAGGAAAACGGCATCAAGCTGGCGGAGATCACCATGATCGCCAGCGCCGGCATGACCTACGCGTTCAAGTTCCTGTGGGCGCCGCTGCTCGACCACTGGCGGATTCCCGGCTTCGCGCGGCTGGGCCAGCGCCGCGGCTGGCTGCTGTTCGCGCAGTTGAGCGTGCTCGCCGGCCTGCTGGCGATGGCGCTGCTGACGCCGGCGCAACTGGCGCCGTTCGTCGCGGCGACCCTGGTGGTGGCCTTCTTCGGCGCCACCCAGGACATCGCGGTGGACGCCTACCGCATCGAGATCGCGCCGATCGAGGCGCAGGGCGCGCTGGTCGCCACCTATGCGCTGGGCTACCGCATCGGCCTGCTGCTGGCCGGCGCGGTGGCGCTGATCCTCGCCGATCACCTGCCGTGGCGGATGGTCTACGTGGTGATGGCGCTGGCGATGGCCGTGCCGGTTGCCACCACGCTGATGGCACGCGAACCCGACGTGCTGCGGCACCGGCCGGCGCGCTGGCGCGATGCGATGCGCGAAGGCGTGATCGACCCGTTCGCGGATTTCTTCCGCCGCTACGGCTGGTGGCTGGCCGGGGTGATCCTGCTGTTCCTGCTGCTGTTCAAGATGCCCGAGCAGGCCACCATTGGCGGCATCATGAGCCCGTTCTACCGCGACATGGGCTTCTCCAAGACCGAGATCGGCGCGATCACCAAGATCTACGGCGTCTGGATCGGCATCGTCGGCGTGTTCCTCGGCGGCGCTGCGGTGGCGCGCTGGGGCGCGTGGCGACCGCTCGGCGTCACCATCGTGCTGTGCGGCTGCAGCAACCTGCTGTACCTGTTGCTGATCGCATGGCCGGGCAACCTGGCCGTGCTGACCCTGGTGATCTCCGGCGAGAACCTAACCCTGGGCATGCTGGGGCCGCCAACGGTGGCGTTCCTGTCGTCGCTGGTCAACCGCCAGCACACCGCGACGCAGTACGCCCTGCTCAGCTCGCTGGTCAACCTGCCGGGCAAGCTGCTGGGCTTCTTCGCCGGCGGCATCGCCACGGCCACCGGCTACGGCGGCTACTTCGTCATCACCGTGCTGGCGGTCCTGCCGGCGATGGCGCTGTTCGCCTACCTGTCGCCGCGTTTCCGTGCCGCCGAGCGCTTGTCGGCCGCTACCGCTCCCGCGGAATAGGCGCTGGGCCGATCCGTTCCGTCGCCTTGCGCCAAGCCGGTCACAGCCGACCTGCCAAGTTCTCCGCAGGAATGGCGGCGGCGGTCGCGCGCCGCCGCGCGGTTGTGCAACCATCCGGCCACACGGGGGCCTGCGTTATACGGAGCGACGCACGTGCCGGATATCGTCATACGCCATATCGACAGCCTCATGGCCGAGCGGATCAAATCGCTGGCCAAGGAGCGGCAGTGGTCGATCAATGATGTCGTGCTCAACGCCTTGCGCAACGGCCTGGGCATGAGCGCGGCCGGGCAGATCTTCACCGAGACCATGCTCGATCCCGGCAACCTCGTGTTGGCGGGGCAATGGGACGCCAGGGAGAAGGCGGTCTTCCAGGAGGCCGTGCAGGCGCTGTCGGTGACCCAGCCGACCCAGTTGGCGCCCGCGCGGGAGTAACCCTCAGCCTGTCGCGGCAGCCGGCGCCAGGTGCAGCGCGCCGAGCACGCGCGGGCCGCGCGCACCGGTCACCGCCGGCAGGTTGCCGGGCAGGCCCAGGATGCGCTGGCGCGCGAGCCAGGCGAACGCGATGGCTTCGAGATAGTCCGGGTCGATGCCGAACCGGGCGGTGCTGTCCAGTGCGCGCGGCTGCAGCAGCTCGCCCAGCCGCCGCATCAGCACCGGGTTGTGCACGCCGCCGCCGCAGGCCAGTACGTCGGCGGCGCCGGCCGCATGGCGCGCGGTCGCCTCGGCGATGCTGCGCGCGGACAGTTCCAGCAGGGTGGCCTGCACGTCGGCGGGAGCGAGCGCGGCCAGCCGCGGCTGCCGCTCCAGCCAGGCGAGGTGGAAGTGTTCGCGCCCGGTGCTTTTCGGCGGCGGCAGGGCGAAATAGCCGTCCGCCAGCAGGGATTCGAGCAGGGCCGGGTCGCAGCGGCCGCTCGCGGCGAAGGCGCCGTCGCGGTCGTACGGCTCGCCGCGATGGCGCTGGCACCACGCATCGAGCAATCCGTTCGCGGGGCCGGTGTCGAAGCCGAATACGCTGCCGCCGGCACCCAGCACCGTGATGTTAGCGATGCCGCCGAGATTGAGCACCACCCGGTCGCGCGGCTGGCCGCCGAGCAGCATGGCGTGTACGGCAGGCAGCAGGGGCGCGCCCTGGCCGCCGGCGGCGACGTCGGCACGGCGGAAGTCGGCCGCCACGTCGATGCCGCAGCGTTCGGCGATCACCGTGGGATCGCCCAGTTGCAGCGTGAAGGGGTATTCGCCGGCAGGGCGGTGGCGCAGCGTCTGGCCGTGCGAGCCGATCGCACGCACCGCCGCCGCGGGCGTGCCGTTGCGCGCGAGCAGGGCCTGCGCGGCGTCGGCGAAGCAGCGGCCGATCGCCACGTCCAGTCGGCCGAAGGCGTCCAGGTCCAGCATTTCCTCGCCCTGGGCGATCGCAAGCATGCGGGTGCGCAGGGCGTCGGGCCACGGATGGGTGAGTGCCGCATGCAGGTGCGGCAGGCCATGCTCGAACGACACCAGCGCGGCGTCGATGCCGTCGGCGCTGGTGCCGGAAATCAGGCCGAGATACAGCGCCGCGGCGTCCTCCACGCGGCGTGGCTCAATCGTCGTTGCGCGTGCTGGAGCCGGCACGGGCCAGCTTGATGTTCGCGTCCAGCGCCTTCAGGCGCGCCAGCTGCGGCTGCACCACCTGGCTCTTGAAGCGCGCCAGTTGTGCGCCGGGCAGCGGCTCGGGCTTGGGCAGGGTGACCGACTGCGGGTCGCGCTGCACGTTGTTGACGCGGAATTCGTAGTGCAGGTGCGGGCCGGTGGCCAGGCCGGTCATGCCGACGTAGCCGATCACTTGGCCCTGGCTCACGCGCTGGCCGACGCGCTCGTTGGCGAAGCGCGACATGTGGCCGTACGCGGTGCTGATGCTGCCGTTGTGCTGGATCACCACGAAGTTGCCGTAGCCGCGCATCCAGCCGCGGTATTTCACCACGCCGTCGCCGGCGGCGTGGATCGGCGTGCCGGAGGGAGCGGCGTAGTCGACGCCCTTGTGCGCGCGCATCTTGCCGAGGATGGGATGCATGCGGCCGGCGCTGAACTGCGAGGAGATGCGGGTGAAGTCGACCGGGATGCGCAGGAAGGATTTCTGGATCGGGCGGCCGTCCTCGCTGAACCAGCCGTAGTTGCCGTCGGCCTTCTTGAAGCGGTAGGCGGTGTAGCGCGTGCCCTGGTTGACGAATTCGGCGGCGACGATGTCGCCTTCGGCGAAGTAGCTGCCGTCGCGGTAGATGTCGTCGTAGACCACGGTGAAGCTGTCGCCGACGCGCAGGTCCTGCACGAAATCGATGTCGTACTTGAACAGGTCGGCCAGCTTGCCGACCATCGCCGGGCTCATGCCCGCCTTGGCGCCGGCGGCGAACAGCGAGCTGCTGATGCTGCCGTGGGCGACGTGCTCACGCTGCTCCATCTCGCGCGGCTGCAGGGCCAGCGTCGGCTGGGCGCCGTCGAAGCGCAGGATCGCGCGGCTGGACTGGTCCTTGTCGAAGCGCAGGCCTTTCAGGCTGCCGTCGCTGCCGAGCAGGAAGTCGAATTCCTGGTGCGGCCGGATGTTGTGGAACGCGCTCTTCGCGCTGCCGGCCGCGTCGATCACCCGCTGCAAGTCGGTCAGGCTCAGGCCCTGGCTCTGGAAGATGTCCGACAGTGTCTGGCCCGGCTGCACCTGCACGATGCGCCAGTCTTCCACCGTCGGCGCCTGCATCGCCGACGCCGGCGCCTTGGGCAGCGCAAGCGGCAACAGGGCGTGCGCGGCGGGAACCGGCGCCGGCCGCATGGCGCTGGCCCAGGCCGGGATGATGAAGCCGGAAAGCACGGTGATCAGCAGCGCGGTGCCGGCGAGCACCCAGCGTTCGCGGTGCCAGTGGATCGGTTCGGCGCTGTCGCCGCGGCTGAAGGACCAGTGGGAGCAACGTTCGTAGAAGTGGGAGTGGCGACGCTGCGCCTTGCGGCGGATGGCCTGCTTGCGCGCCGCACGCGCTGTCTGCGTCCCCTCACTCATTGCCCTGTGTCCTCGCGCTTGCCCGGTACGACCGTCGCGTACCATAACGGCCCTGTGTAAATGGCGTCAACGCCTTTTCCATCAATGGTTTGCGCATGGTTTCTGATTAACGCACAATTAACGCCGAGCACGTATGGCCGCGACCGCGTTGGCTGTCGAGACAACTATTACCAATCGAGGAATGCATGAACGAGCTTGAGCAGGCGCTGGCCACCATCGCGCGCGGCGCCGACGAGATCATCAAGCAGGAGGAACTGGCCGAGCGCCTGAAGAGCGGGCGCCCGCTGCGCATCAAGGCCGGCTTCGACCCGACCGCGCCGGACCTGCACCTGGGCCACACGGTGCTGCTGAACAAGATGCGCCAGTTCCAGGACCTGGGTCACCAGGTGATCTTCCTGATCGGCGACTTCACTGGGATGATCGGCGACCCCACCGGCAAGAACGTCACGCGCAAGCCGCTCACCCGCGAGGACGTGCTCGCCAACGCCGAGACCTATGCCGAGCAGGTCTACAAGGTGCTCGACCGCGAGAAGACCGAACTGCGCTTCAACTCCGAGTGGTTCGGCAAGATGGGCGCCGCCGACATGATCCGCCTCGCCGCGCAGCACACCGTGGCGCGCATGCTCGAGCGCGACGACTTCGCCAAGCGCTACGCCGCGCAGCAGCCGATCGCGATCCACGAATTCCTCTATCCGCTGGTGCAGGGCTACGACTCGGTGGCGTTGAAGTGCGACGTCGAGCTCGGCGGCACCGACCAGAAGTTCAACCTGCTGATGGGGCGCGCGCTGCAGGAGCATCACGGCCAGCCGCCGCAGATCGTGCTCACCATGCCGCTGCTCGAGGGCCTGGACGGCGTCAACAAGATGTCCAAGTCGCTGGGCAACTACATCGGCATCAACGAGCCGGCGATCGACATCGTCACCAAGACGATGAAGATCGGCGACGAGCTGATGTGGCGCTGGTTCGAGCTGCTCAGCTTCGAGGTGTCGCTGGATGAGCTGGCCGCGATGAAGCGCGAGGTCGCCGGCGGCGCGCTCAATCCGCGCGACGCCAAGCTGCGCCTCGCGCGCGAACTCGCCACGCGCTTCCACGATGCGGCCGCCGCCGAGCAGGCGATCGCGGGCTGGCATGCGGTGGTGCGCGGCGAAGGCGATACCTCGCTGCTGCCGCTGGAAGACATCCCGGTGCCGGCCGATGGCCTGCGGCTGGCCGCGCTGCTCACCGCGGCCGGGCTCACCGCCAGCAACTCGGAGGCGAACCGCAAGCTGAAAGAGCGCGCGGTGAAACTCGACGCGCAGGTGATCGAGGACGCGCAGCGCGTGTTCCACGCCGGCTTCGAAGGCGTGCTGCAGGTGGGCAAGCGCAACTTCGCACGCGTGCGCCTGACGGCGGCCTGAGTCGTTGCGCTCAGGCTCGGCGAAGGCGATGCCTGTGCGGTCAATGGCTTGCGCGAAACAGCGAAAAATTTTCGCGAAAACGCTTGCCAAAGTACGGGTCCCTACCTAGTATTCGCCGCCCCGCCGCTGCAGCTTCTTCGCACGGCAACATCGGCAGCAAAAAAAGATTGCTTGCAGGTGTTGACGGACCGAAAGATGGATGTAGAATGGGCGGCTCACCCGGGACGAAAGGTCTT
>NZ_LMSL01000003.1:276-82508 GCF_001428405.1 Frateuria sp. Soil773 | reverse complement strand
AGCCTGCAGTTCATTCACTTGGCCTTCCTCACCCTGCTGCTTCGGAGATCGTGAACAGGCTCTCAGACTATCGATCGCCAACTGTTGAGCATTCGCAGACTGCTCAAGCGCATGCGCCTCACGAGACGTAAACGAACCTTTAATTGCGGTAACCTGAATTCGCCCACCTACGACTTCATATTTTGCTACACGCCGCTCGCTTACTGCATAATTGATAATCCCATGTCCCAATGGCTGTGCATCGCCGGGACTAATGAAGCCATCCGATGATACGCCGTGGGTCTTTCCATCAATATGGCTGTGCTCTATTGCTGCCGTTCCGTGTGGCAGATTATTCAGATTGATACCGTCTTTATCTTTAGCGGTTGTCCGGATGATCTGGCCATTTATCGATTGAACCGTAACATTTGTGGTTCCTATCAGGGCTAAAGCTTTTTCGGGTTTTTGAGATGTCTCTACCTTGGATCTACTTTCCACCGCGGCAGTATCTTGCTGCCGAGTTGACTGAAGATCGCGAGCCGCTCCCGAATCGGAGCGCACACACTGAGCCCGGCTTTGGCCTGGGCAGTTGTCACGGCCATCAGGATCAATGTTGTTGACTGGGTTATCGTTGACGTAGTCATATCGATTGAACCCAAACAATGCACTCGGACTGGGTGCGATCGGATCGACACTCAGGAACCGCCCGATCTCTGGATCGTAATACCTCGCCTGCATGTAAATGAGTCCGGTATCCGGATCGTTCACATGCCCCGTATATCCAAGGCCGGCGGGAGGACCGCCCATGGCCTGGCTTCCATAAGGCTTGTAGTCAAAGGTTGCATGATGTTCCCATTCGCATCCGCCTCAACGAGAGGCGTGCCTTGGGGATCGGTATACACATAGGTCACCTCCCCTGGTTGCGCATGGGCGAAACCAAGCATCAACGACAACGGCAAAGCAAACCAGCCAAATTCCTTTTTCATAGCTGCCCCTGCTGATGGCATCCCATGCTCCATGGTCATGGCCACAGAAATCAAGTAGTACAGCGTAGTCGCTATGCCCTGACCAGCCCTCTTTCAGGTCATTGCTATGGAAGGTATTGATAGTCGAATGCTGCCGATCAATATCGGCTTTCACGCGCGGCCGAGCACCAGCAGGTGCCGTTCGGCGTCGAGCCCGGGCACGTCGAGCGCGTGGCGCCCGCGCAGGGCGAAACCGGGCGGGATGCCGGGCAGTTCGTCGTCGGACGGCTTGCCCTTCATCGCCAGCCACACGCCTTCCGGCGCCAGCAGGTGGCCGCCCCAGGCGAGCATGTCGGCCAGGCTGGCGAAGGCGCGCGCGGTGACGCAGTCGAACCGGCCCTCGACGTCCTCGACCCTCGACTGCAGCGCGCGCACGCCTTCGAGCTTCAGCGCGCGGATCGCCTCGCGCAGGAAGCGCACCTTCTTGCCGTTGGAGTCGACCAGCAGGATTTCGCGCCCCGGCGCCGCGATCGCCAGCACGATGCCGGGCAGGCCGGGGCCGGTGCCGAGGTCGGCCAGGCTGGCGCCTTGCACGTAGGGCAGGATCGCCAGCGAATCGAGCAGGTGGCGGGTCACCATCTCCGCCGGATCGCGCACCGCGGTGAGGTTGTAGGCGGCGTTCCAGCGCTCCAGCAGCGCCTGGTAGTCGAGCAGCCGCGGCACCGCGTCGGCCGGCAGCCGCAGGTCCAGCGCGGCGATGCCCTGTTCCAGTCGGGCTTGCAAGGCGGCGCGGGCGGTCATGGCGGATCCTCTGGGCTGCGTGCGGACGGCCGGCCAGTATCCGGATCGCGCGGCCGCGATGCCAGCCGAAAGAAAACCCGCCGCGGCGAGTTCGAGGTCTCTGGGGGCTTTCCCGGCTAGCGGCGGGGCGGGAATCCGGGTCAGGCGAAATCCAGCTCGACCCGGGTCACCATCATGCCGCGCTCGCGCAGGGCGCCGTTCAGCGCCTGCTTCAGGCGGCTGCCGAGGTCGCGGGGATTGGCGGCGGTCGCGGCCGGCTCCTCGCGCAGCGCTTCGAGCGCGCCGCGGCGGATCAACTGGTCGACCTGGTCGATCACCGCGTCGGCCCGTTCCGGCTCCAGCACCTGCCAGTACACCGTGCCGTGCACGTCGGCGGCGCCGGCCAGCGGCTCCTGGAAGCGCAGGACCTGCCCGCCCAGGTCGATCCGGTGCGCCACCCGGTCCACCAGCGGCAGCACCCAGTGCGTGCCCGGCTGCAGCAGGCGCACCGGCCGGCCATGACGGTACAGGCTATGCACCTGGCCCGCCGGCACGCGCCGCAACGCGCTGGCGGCAAGCAGCGGCAGGCACAGCAGGACGAGGGAGATCAGGGCAAACATGGTCAAGGAAACAGTTGGTTATCCGATGTTTCTTCGGTGGTCGTAACAAGCAGACTACAGCCGTTTGAGCCTGCGTAGATTAATTTTTATTTAACGACGATCCGCGTGGCGATTCAATCCCTCTTTCGCACTAGCCGTTCGGCGCGGCCGGCAGGCGAGCCGATGCGCCGCCGGCCGCACCAGGTCCGCCGGGATGCTCCCGGGGACGTCACGCAGCGGAGCTTTACAAGCCGGCATGAAAACGTTTACGTTTCGATACCGGAGCGGACGCAAGGGCGAGGCTGGGCGCGATGGCGACGATCAAAGACGTGGCACGCGAGGCGCGGGTGTCGGTCGCCTCGGTATCGCGCGCGCTCAACGGCCAGGCCGGCGTCACCGAGCAGACCCAGCAGCGCATCCGCGAGGCCGCCACCCGCCTGCGCTACATCCCGCACGGCGCCGCGCGCAGCCTGATCACCCGCCGCACCCACACCATCGGTGCCCTGCTGCCGGACCTGCACGGCGAGTTCTTTTCCGAGCTGATCCGCGGCATCGACCTGGCGGCGCGCTCGCGCGGCCTGCACCTGCTGGTGTCCAGCTCGCACGACGACGCGCTCGAGGCCGCCGCCGCGATGCGCGCGATGCAGGGGCGGGTGGACGGCCTGCTGGTGATGTCGCCGCATGCCGACGCCGACTTCCTGCGCAGCAACCTGCCGGCCGGCCTGCCCACCGTGCTGATGAACACCGCGCTGGAAGCCTGTCCCGACTACGCCGCGCTGTCGATCGACAACCGCGGCGGCACGCGGCTGGTGATGGAGCACCTGCTGGCCAGCGGCCGCCGGCGGATCGCCTTCATCCGCGGCCCGGCGGCCAACCACGACGTCGCCGAGCGCGAGCAGGCATACCGGGAAGCCCTTGCCGCGCACCTGCCCGGCGCCGAGGCGCAGGTGTGGCCGGGCGACTTCAGCGAGCAGTCCGGCCATGCCGCCGGGCAGGCGCTGCTGGCGCAGGCGTCGCGGCCGGACGCCGTGTTCGCCGCCAACGACATGATGGCGATCGGCTGCATGTCGGCGCTGCGCGAAGCCGGCGTCCGGGTGCCTGACGACATCGCGGTGGCCGGCTTCGACGACGTGCCGATGGCGCGCTACGTCACCCCGGCGCTGACCACGGTGCGCGTGCGCATCGCCGAACTGGGCGCACAGGCCCTGGGCATGCTCGACGAGCAGCTCGAAAGCGCCGGGCCGGTGCCGTTCGCGCACCACCGCGTCCAGGTGGAACTGATGGTGCGCGAATCGACGGTCCGCCCGGGGCACGCGCCCCACGCCAAGCCAAAACCATAACGAGGCCGCTGCAACGACGGCCCGGATTCATCGCGGCATTGCATGTAAACGTTTCCATTTCCGCCAGTAAAGCTCATGCGCCCGGGGAGGGACAACATGAAAACGCCTCTGCATCTCAGACAGAAACTGCTCGCCGGCCTGATCGGCGGCGCCATGGCCGCCGTAGCCGTGGCGCCCGCGCCGTCGTGGGCGCAGACCGCCAACGCCAACCTGCGCGGCAAGGCCGCGCCCGGCATCGACGTCGTCGCCAGGAACACCGCCACCGGCAGCACCCGCCGCGCCAGGAGCGGTGCCGACGGCAGCTACACCCTCGTGGGCCTGCCGCCCGGCACCTACCAGGTGGATGCCGGCGGCGTCTCCAAGACCGTCACCCTCACCGTGGCGTCGACCGCCACGCTCGACCTGAAGCCGGCGGCGGCCGCCGGCACCGCCGTCACGCCCGCGGGCGCGAAGACGCTGGGCGGCGTGTCGGTCTCGGCCACCACCCTGCGCGAGGTGAAGACGCCGGAAGTCGGCGGCACCATCTCGCTGCGCCAGATCCAGACGGTGCCGCAGATCTCGCGCAACTTCCTGGAGTTCGCCGACACCGTGCCGGGCATGGTGTTCACCTCGGACAAGGACGGCAACACCTCGCTGCGCGGCGGCGCGATGAACAACAGCTCGGTCAACGTGTTCATCGACGGCGTCGGCCAGAAGAGCTACGTGAAGGAAGGCGGCGTGGCCGGCCAGATCGGCAGCCAGGGCAATCCGTTCCCGCAACTGGCGATCGGCGAGTACAAGGTCATCACCTCCAACTACAAGGCCGAGTACGACCAGATCTCCTCGGCCGCGGTGACCGCGCAGACCAAGTCGGGCACCAACGAATTCCACGGCGAGGCGTTCGACCGCTACACCAACGACGCCTTCCGCGAGCGCACCCCGAACGAACGCGCCAACCACAACAAGGCCACGTCGGAGGAGAAGGAATTCGGCTTCGCCCTGGGCGGCCCGATCGTGAAGGACAAGGCGCACTTCTTCGTCACCTACGAGGGCAAGCGCTTCACCACGCCGATCGCGGTGATCCCGGCGGCGGACGCCACCCCGGGCGTGCCCTACCTGCCGCCCGAGGTCCGCTCGCAGTTCGGCTCGGCCAACCTGCCGTTCAAGGAGAACCTGTACTTCGGCAAGATCGACTGGGAGCCGACCGACCGCGACCGCTTCGAGGCGAGCGCGCAGATCCGCAAGGAAGACCAGTACGGCGGCATCGGCGACCAGGACGCGCCCTCGGCCGCCTACGTCACCAAGAACAACGACAAGCGCTACTCCGTGCGCTGGCAGCACAGCGGCGAGGCGTTCTACAACGAGCTGATCGCCACCTACGAGGACTCGTTCAACGCACCCACCGCGCGCAACCTGGGCAACGGCATCGACTACACCTGGGCGCTGCCCAATTCCGACCCGGCGCTGATCAACACCGGCGCAGCCAGCCCGCTGGCGACGCAGAACAAGGGCCAGAAGGGCCCTTCGTTCGAGGACAACCTCACCTTCAACGACCTGGAGTGGCACGGCAACCACGTGGTCAAGCTCGGCATCAAGAAGAAGAACATCAACCTGGAGGCGGCCGACGCGGCCGACATCAACCCGCAGTTCACCTACAACGTCACCCCGGACGGCACCGACGCGATCCCGTACAAGGCGTTCTTCACCAAGCCGGTGACCGGCCTGGGCCTGACCCCGTCGGTGAAGACCAAGAGCCACCAGTTCGGCGCCTACATCCAGGACGACTGGGACGTCACCGACAAGCTCACGCTGAACCTGGGCGTGCGCTGGGACTACGAGCGCACGCCCTCGTACACCGACTTCGTGACCCCCGCCAACGTGGTGGCCGCGCTCCACGGCCAGGACCCGAACGCGCCGGCCGGGCAGACCTACGCGCAGTCGCTGGCGATGGGCGGCATCAACATCGACGACTACATCAGCAACGGCCGCAACCGCCATGCCTACAAGGGCGAATGGCAGCCGCGGCTGGGCTTCTCCTACGATTTCCTGGGCGACCAGGCGCACGTGCTGCACGGCGGCGCGGGCCGCTCCTACGATCGCGACCTGTTCGACTACCTGCAACTGGAAACCACCAAGGCCGCGCTGCCGCAGTACACGATCTACTTCCGCGACCCGGCCACCGGCCAGTGCCATCGCGGCAGCGCCACCAACAACTGCTACGACTGGGACCCGCGCTATCTCAACGGCATCCAGAACCTGCAGGCGCTGGTCGCCGCCAGCAACACCGGCGCCGAGGTGGACATGCTCAACAACAGGCTCAAGGCGCCGTATTCGGACCAGTTCAGCATCGGCATGTCCAACCAGTTCGGCCAGTGGCTGACCGACGCCACCGTCGCGCGCGTGCTCAGCTACGACGGCTTCGCCTTCACCCTGGGCAACCGCTATCCGGACGGCTCGTTCTTCGGGCCCAACGTGTGCAACAACTCCACCCACGTGCAGCAGCCCTGGGATTGCCCGGTGCCGGGCTTCGGCGGCCTGATCGTCGGCAACAACGGCATCTCCACCCGCACCACCCAGGTGCTGCTGTCGGCCGAGAAGCCGTACACGAAGGAATCCGGCTGGGGCGCCACGTTCGCCTACACCTTCACCCACGCCAAGCAGAACCGCGACATCAACGAGCACTACTCGTTCGACTACGCCACCATCGGCGACTACCCGTTCATCGCCTCCAACGCGGCCGCCAAGCACCGCTTCGTGGCCACCGGCAACATGGACGGCCCGTGGGGCATCACCCTCTCGGCCAAGCTGACCCTGGCCACGCCGCTGCCCTACAACGGCATCCCGTGCTACGACAACGTGGTGTTCGACAACGGGTCCAGTTGCCGGGCGACGGCGGTGACCCCCGGCGGCTCGAAGTTCCTCTTCGGCGGCAGGATCTGGGGCTACCGCGACCTGGATTTCCAGGCCACCAAGAACTTCGACCTGGGCAACGGCATGGTCCTCTACGGGCGCTTCGACGTGCTCAACGTATTCAACTGGGACAACCTGGTCGACTACAACGCCCTCTCGGGCGCGACCTATCCGGTGCAGGTGTCCTACAACCGCACCGGCAACATCACCTTCGCGCCGCGCACCTTCAAGTTCGAGGTGGGGCTGAGGTTCTAGCCGTCCCTGCCGCGCCGGAGACGGCGCGGCGACGGGGCTCACGCGCGGCGGCTGCGCCGCCCCGCGCCGTTCACGGCTGACCTTTCACGGCCCACCGGCCAGAGGATCGAGCAAGCGACGATGACCCATTCCTTCCCGCGCGCCATCGGCCTCCGCCTTTTCGCCCTGCTGCTGACCTGCGCCGTCGGCTGGCACCTGCCCGCGCGCGCGGCGGCGCCGGCACGGCCGACGCCGCAGCAGCAGGCCATGCTCGACGAGCTGGAGCAGCGCACCTTCCGCTGGTTCTGGGACAGCGCCGACCCGACGACGGGGCTGGTGCCGGACCACTACCCGGGCGAATCGTTCTCCAGCATCGCCGCGGTGGGCTTCGGCCTGACCGCCTACGGCATCGGCGCGGAGCGCGGCTACGTCACCCGCGACCAGGCGGCCGAGCGCACCCTCGCCACGCTGCGCTTCTTCCACCGGGCCCCGCAGAACGCCAGCGAGGACGATGCCGCCGGCTATCGCGGCTTCTTCTACCACTTCCTCGACATGAAGACCGGCAGGCGCTTCGACCGCAGCATCGAGCTGTCCAGCGTGGACACCACCCTGCTGCTCGGCGGGGTGCTGTTCGCGCAGTCGTACTACGACCGCGATACGCCGCGGGAACAGGAGATCCGCCGGCTCGCCGACGCCATCTACCGCGCGGTGGACTGGCCCTGGATGCAGGCGCGCCCGCCGCTCATCAGCATGGGCTGGACGCCCGGCGGCCAGTTCATACCGGCCGACTGGAAGGGCTACGACGAGGGCATGCTGGTCTACGTGCTCGCGCTGGGCTCGCCCACCCATCCGGTCGGCTGCGACGCGTGGAAGGCCTGGCTGTCCACCAACGACCGCACCTGGGGCACCTTCCACGGCCAGACCTTCCTCAACTTCGCGCCGCTGTTCGGCCACCAGTACAGCCACGCGTGGATCGACTTCCGCGGCATCCGCGACGACTGGAACCGCGCCCACGACCTGGACTACTTCGAGAACAGCCGCCGCGCCGCCTATGCGCAGCGCAGCTACGCGATCGCCAATCCCGGCGGCTGGACCGGCTACGGCGCCAACGTGTGGGGCCTCACCGCCAGCAACGGTCCCGGCGACGTGGCGATCGGCAGCGGCGCGCAGCGGCGCGAATTCCACGGCTATACGGCGCGCGGCGCGGGGCTCGACTACGTCAGCGACGACGGCACCATCGCGCCCACCGCAGCCGGCGGCTCGATCGCCTTCGCGCCGGAAATCGCGATACCCGCGCTGGCCGAGATGAAGCGCCGCTACGGCAAAACCATCTACGATCGCTACGGCTTCGTCGATGCGTTCAATCCCAGCTTCCACGCCCGCACCGCGCTGCGTACCGGCCGGCTGGCGCCGGAGCTGGGCTGGGTAGATACCGTGCAACTGGGCATCGACCAGGGGCCGATCGTGCTGATGATCGAGAACTGGCGCAGCGGTTTCGTGTGGAACGTGATGAAGGAAAACCCGTACATCCGCAAGGGCCTGCGACGCGCCGGCTTCACCGGCGGCTGGCTGGAGCAGGCGGCCGCGACGCCGTGAGCCGCGGCGCGCGCCCGCATCGCCCGGGCCGGCGCATGCCGCCGCACAGGTTGCTGGCGGCGTGCCTGCTGACCGGCGCCGCCGTGCTCGGCGGCTGCGGCAAGGCGGCCACCGAACGCGACACGCTGACGTTCTGGACGATCGGCCGCGAAGGCGAGGCGATCACCCGGCTGCTGCCGGATTTCGAGCGCGCGCACCCGGGCATCCGCGTGCGGGTGCAGCAGTTGCCGCTGACCGCCGCGCACCAGAAGCTGCTCACCGCCTACGCCGGCGGCTCCACGCCGGACCTCACCCAGCTCGGCAACACCTGGCTGCCCGAGTTCGTCGCGCTGGACGCGCTGGAGCCGCTGCAGGCGCGGGTCGACCGCTCGGCCGTGGTGCGCCCGGACGACTACTTCGCCAGCATCTGGGCCACCAACGTGATCGACGGCCGGTTGTACGGCGTGCCGTGGTACGTCGATACGCGGTTGCTGTTCTACCGCACCGACCTGCTGCGCCAGGCCGGCTTCGCCGCGCCGCCGCGCGACTGGAACGCATGGCGGCGCATGCTGGCCGCGCTGAGCCATCCCGAACGCCGCGTCTACGGCATCCTGCTGCCCACCAACGAGTACGAGCAACTGATGTCGCTGGCGCTGCAGCAGGACGAACCCCTGCTGCGCGACGGCAACCGCTACGGCAATTTCCGCAGCGCCGGCTTCCGGCAGGCGCTGGCGTTCTACGTGGATACGTTCCGCCTGCGCCAGGCGCCGGCGATCACCAACGCCGAGGCCGGCAACCCGTGGACCGAGTTCGGCCGCGGCGTGTATGCGTTCTACCTGTCCGGCCCGTGGAACATCGGCGAGTTCCGCAAGCGCCTGCCGGCCGCGCAGCAGGGCGACTGGTCCACCGCGCCGCTGCCCGGGCCGCACGGCCCCGGCGCCTCCGGCGCGGGCGGTTCCAGCCTGGTGATCTTCCGCAACTCGCCGCACAAGGACGCGGCCTGGGCATTGATCGAATACCTGTCGCAGCCGGCCGTGCAGCAGCGCTTCTACGACCTGCTCGGCGACATGCCGCCGCGGCGCTCCTCATGGGACGGCGGCGCCCTGCGCGACGACCCGCAGGCGCGCGCGTTCCGCGAACAGCTCGAACGGGTGAAGCCGACGCCGCCGGTGGCCGAGTGGGAGCGCATCGCCACCGAGATGCAGCTGGTCGCCGCGCAGGCGATCGCCGGCGAGCTGACGATCGACCAGGCCGCGGCCGAGATCGACCGGCGCGCCGACGCGATCCTGGAGAAGCGCCGCTGGGTGCTCGACCATGCGGGGTCGAAGCCGTGAACCCGCGCCACGCCGCCTGGCTGTTCCTCGCCCCGGCGCTGCTGGTGCTGGGCGTGTTCTTCCTGCTGCCGGTGATCGCGGCGCTGGCGCTCAGCCTCACCGACTACGACCTCTACGCGCTGGCGGACGTCCGCAACCTGCGCTTCGTCGCGCTGGGCAACTACTGGGCGCTGCTGCAACGGCCGCTGTTCTGGTCGGCGCTGGGCCATACCGTCTACTTCGTCGCGGTCGGCGTGCCGTTGTCGATGGCCGCCTCGCTGGGCGCCGCGCTGCTGCTGAACTCGCCGCTGGCGCGCTGCAAGCCGTTCTTCCGCACCGCGCTGTTCGCGCCGGTGGTGACCACGGTGGTGGCGGTGGCGGTGATCTGGCGCTACCTGTTCAACACCAAGTACGGCATGGCGAACTACGCGCTCGGCCTGCTCGGCGTGCATCCGGTGGACTGGCTGGGCGACCCGCATTGGGCGATGCCGACGATCATCGCGTTCGCGGTGTGGAAGAACTTCGGCTACAACATGGTCATCTTCCTGGCCGGGTTGCAGGCGATTCCCGCCGACCTGTACGAAGCGGCGCGCATCGACGGCGCCTCGGCATGGCGGCAGTTCCGCCACATCACCCTGCCGATGCTCGGGCCGACGTTGCTGATGGTGGGCATCCTCACCGTGTCGGGCTATTTCCAGTTGTTCGCCGAGCCCTACGTGATGACCGAGGGCGGCCCGCTGCAGAGCACCACCAGCGTGCTGTACCTGATGTACGAGGAAGGCTTCAAGTGGTGGAACCTCGGCTCCGCCTCGGCGGTGGCGTTCCTGCTGTTCGCGATCATGTTCGCGGTGACCGCGCTGATGCTGCGGCTGGCGCGGCGCGGCGCGCACGCCGACGGGGAGGCCGCATGAGCCCGCGCTTCGCCCGCGCGGTGGTGAACGGCCTGCTGGCCGGCGGCGCCGCGGTGGCGCTGTTCCCGCTGCTGTGGATGCTGTCGGTGTCGTTCATGGCGCCGGGCGAGGCCAGCGCCTTGCCGCCGCCGCTGCTGCCCGCGCATCCCACGCTGCACAACTACCGCGAGCTGTTCGTGCACGCCGGCATGGGCCGCTACCTGCTCAACAGCCTGCTGGTGTCGTCCGCGATCACCGTGCTGGCGCTGGCGTTCAACCTGATGGCCGGCTACGCCTTCGCCAAGCTGCGCTTCGCCGGCCGCGAACGGCTGTTCCAGGCACTGATCGGCGCGCTGGTGATCCCCGCGCAGGTGGCGATGCTGCCGCTGTTCCTGCTGCTGAAGTACCTCGGCCTGGTCAACAGCTACGCCGGCGTGGTCGTGCCGGCGATGGCCAGCGTGTTCGGCATCTTCCTGGTGCGCCAGTACGCCCGCGCGATTCCCGACGAGCTGCTGGAGGCGGCGCGCATCGACGGCGCCGGCGAGGGGCGCATCTTCGTGCAGATCGTGCTGCCGCTCTTGAAGCCGATCATGGTGACGCTGGCGATCTTCACCTTCCTCGCCGCGTGGAACGATTTCCTGTGGCCGCTGATCGTGCTGACCGGGCAGGAGCACTACACATTGCCGATCGGGCTGGCCTCGCTGGCGCGCGAGCACTGGCAGGACAGCGAGCTGATGATGGCCGGCTCGGTGGTCACCGTGGTGCCGGTGCTGGCGCTGTTCCTGGCGTTGCAGCGCTACTACCTCGAAGGCCTGCTGCTGGGCAGCGTGAAGGGCTGAGGCTTGCCGTCGGCGGCCGCAGGCGGCACCCTCGGGCAGGCCATGTCCGCCAGCACGCCTACGCCATCCGCCCCGTCGCCCACCCTGGTCGTGGTGATGGGCGTTTCCGCCAGCGGCAAGAGCACGCTGGGCAGCCGGCTGGCGAAGGCCGAGGGCTGGGATTTCCTCGAAGGCGACGACCTGCACCCGGCCGCGAACATCGCCAAGATGAAGGCCGGGATCGCGCTCACCGATGCCGATCGCGGCCCCTGGCTGGAGGCGCTGGCCCACTGGATCGCCGGCCAGAAGCAGGCGCGGCGCAGCGGCGTGATTGCCTGCTCGGCCCTGCGGCGCCCCTACCGCGACCGCCTGCGCGCCGCCGATCCGCAGTTGCGGCTGGCCTACCTGCAAGTGCCGCGCGCGGAACTGGCGCAACGCATGCGCACGCGCTCGCACTTCATGCCGCCGTCCTTGCTGGACAGCCAGCTTGCGACCCTGGAAGAACCTGCGCCGGACGAGCATGCGCTTTACCTCGACGGCAGCGCGCCGATCCACGCCACGCTCGCGCAACTGCGCCGCTGGCTGCGTCCGCCCGCATGAACGAGGCCGCCGCAGCGATGAGCGCTGCGCCACGTTTCGACAATCCACCCACAATGGATGACCGTGCGCCGCATTTCGACAATCCACCCGCAGTGCATGCAGACTGTCGGCTTCGCCAAAGGCCATCATCAGGTCTTGCTCGTCATCCCAGCGAATGCTGGGATCCAGTGCCTGTGCATCATTGGGCGCAAAGGCACTGGATTCCTGCTTGCGCAGGAATGACGAGCACGAGGCCGATCGATCGGACCTTCCCCGCACTTCTACCAAGGAGACATGGATGTTGATTCCGCTTGCCGCAGCCCTGCTCGCCGCCGCCACTACCGATCCCGCCTGCCATGCGCTGACCGAGGCGCAGTTGCAGCAGCCGGTCACGCTCGACGCGCCGTGCTACCGCATCGACCAGTTCGCCATCGTGCATGCGCCGGTCACCGTGAGGGCCGGCACCACCGTGGTTTTCGGCGCGGGCGCGGGCTTGGTGCTCGACGAGGGCGGTTCGCTCGACGCGCGCGGCACGGCGGAAGCGCCTGTGACCTTCCGCGGCCTGGAAGCGGCACCGGGCTACTGGGAAGGCTTGCAGTTCAACTCCAGCAGCCCGCGCAACGTCCTCAGCCACGCCGTCGTGCAGGACGGCGACAGCAGCAAGAGCACCGATTCGGGCGTGGTGGTGGTCGGCGTCGGCGCGCGCCTGGCGATCGACCACACCACCATCCGCAACACCGAAGGCCATGGCCTCAACGTGCTGCAGCGTGGCGTGCTGGCCGGCTTTGCCGCCAACCGCTTCGAACACACCGGCTGGCCGCTGGCGGTCAAGGCCACCGACCTGCCGGCGCTCGACGCGGCCAGCCGTTTCCAGGACAACCGGCACGACATGGTGCAGGTGCGCTTCGCCGACGACACGGTGACCGACGATGCGACCTGGCATGCGCTGGCCGTGCCGTACTTCTTCCTGTGCAGCCCCGGCATCGAAGCGCACGTCGACATCGAGGCGGGTGCGCGGCTGGTGTTCTCTTCCGATCGCGGGCTGAAGACCGGCGGCGACGGCTCGCTCGCGATCAACGGCACCGCCGATCGTCCCGTCACGCTGACCGGCGCGGAGCAGGCGCCAGGCTACTGGGACGGCATCACCTTCGATTCGCACAGCCCGCGCAACCGGCTGCAGCACGCCCGGGTGACCTATGCCGGGCAGGCCGGTGGCGTGGCCGGCGGCGGCGTGGGCCTGTTCCCCGGCGCCACCGCGACGGTGCGGGACAGCGAGATCGCCTACAGCGCGGGCGCCGCGATCAAGGTCGGCCAGCGCGCTGGCTTGCAGGCGTCGGGCAACCATCTGCACGACAACCACGCCGGCATTGTCCACGACGACTGATCGCCCTGGCCGACCGGGCCATCGGACCAAGCCTTGGAGCCTGTTCAAAGTCTCCCAGGTATCTCCCATGAAGCGTCATCCCAGCGAAGGCTGGGATCCAGTGCCTTTAACAGGGAAGGGGAAAGTCGCTTGATTCCTACTCTTGGCCCCTTTCGGGGTTCGCAGGAATGACGATCGTGAAACAGGAGGGCGATTCCAGTTCGACAAGGAGACTTTGAACAGGCTCTCAGATCGCGACCTCCGATCGGGTCCAACGGATGCGCCATCGGATTGCACGATCGCAGCCAGCGAGCCTGCACGCATACGCCCATCGAACGAGGCCATCCGGCACCGTTCGGCGGGGATGACCGTTACTCATCGCAGGCCGCCGCCTCAAAGCCATCCGGCCCACGCCACCGGCATGACCTTCGGCCCTCTTGACGGGTATCCGCAATTCGTACTGTACTAATACTCATAGTACACAAGGTACAGTCGAGCGGAGAGTCCCGATGGCCCGAACCCAAGCCCTGCTGATCCAGATCGCCACCGGCGATCCGCGGCCGATCAGCAAGCAGATCGTCGACGGCGTGCGCATGAAGATCGCCACCGGCGAACTCGCCGTCGGCGCGCAGCTGCCCAGCGTGCGTGGGCTGGCGCAGCAGCTGACGATCAACCCGAACACCGTGGCCAAGGCCTACGCCGAGCTTACTGGCGAGGGCTGGCTGGAGGCGCGCCAGGGCCTGGGCCTGTATGTCGCCACGCCGCGCCAGCGGCTCAGCAATGCCGAGCGCGACCGCCGCCTCGACGATGCCGTGCAGAGCTTCGTGCACGAGGTGGCCGCGCTCGACTATCCGCCCGATCGCGCGCTGACGCGGCTGGAGCGCGCGCTGCGCGTGCTCGCTCCGAAAAAAACCGCCTGACCCCGACACCTGCGCCCGATCCGGAGGCGAACGACCCGCATGACTGACACCACACCTTCCGAATACGTGGTCGAGACCGAGGCGCTGTGCAAGCGCTACGGTGCCAAGCTGGCGCTGGACCAGCTCGACCTGCGCATCGCCAGCAGCCGCATCCACGCCATCGTCGGCGCGAACGGCGCGGGCAAGTCCACCCTGTTCCGCATCCTGCTCGGCTTCCTGCCACCGAGCTCGGGCCAGGCGCGCATCCTCGGCCGCGACAGCCAGCAGCTGACGCCAACCGATCGTGGTCGCATCGGCTTCGTCAACGAGGAGCACACGCTGCCGAACTGGATGCGCGTGTCCGCGGTGACCGCGATGCAGCGCCGCCACTACCCGCGCTGGAACCAGCGCGCGTTCGACGAGGTGATCGGCCACTACCACGTGCTGCCGGAGCAGAAGGTCGGCCAGCTCTCGCGCGGCGAGCGCGCCGGCTTCAACCTCGCCCTGACCCTGGCGCAGGGGCCGGAACTGCTGGTGCTGGACGAGCCCACGCTGGGCCTGGACGTGGTCGCCAAGCGCGCCTTCCTGGAATCGCTGCTGTATTCCAACGCGGCCGGGCAGTGCACGGTGATCTACTGCTCGCACCAGATGGAGGAGGTCGAGCGGGTCGCCGACAACCTGATCATCCTGGAGCGTGGCCGGCTGGCGAACATGTCCGCCCCCGACGACTTCTGCGCGCGCGTGACGCACTGGGTGGCCGACATCCCGTTCGCCGGCCCGCCGCCCGCCAGCGTGCCCGGGCTGCTGCAGGCGCAGCGCATCGACGGCCTGCACCACTACCTGGTGCTCGACCAGGACGAGGACTTCGCCGCCTTCCTGCGCGCGAGCGGCGCGCGCTCGGTGCAGAGCATGCCGGTGAGCCTGGACCGCGCGGTCAACGGCTTCCTGGCCAAGAACCACGCCATGCCGGCGGCCGCCTGAGCGGCGCCACATCCAAGGGGAACACCATGCGCGATCTCTTCAAGGCCGAACTGCTGCGCTTCCGCGGCTGGGCCATCGCCGGCGCCGCGCTGCACCTGCTGGTGCTGGGCTTCCTGGCCCGGGTGGTCGACCTGGCGCAGCAGCCGCTGCTGGTCTACCGCGTGTTCGGCGGCGTGTACGCGCTCGCCGGCCTGCTGCTGGGGCTGTACCAGATGGGCAGCTACCGGCGCCCGAACGTGTGGCTGAACCTGCTGCACCGGCCGCTGCCCGACTGGCGCATCGCCGCGGCGCTGCTCGGTGCGGGAATCCTGCTGCTGGCCGTGGCGGCCGCGCTGCCGGTGCTGCTGATCGCCGGCTACCAGGCGGGCATGACCGCGCGCGTGGTCGACCTGCGCCACTGGCTGTTCCCGCTGGCCGCGCTGCTGATCGCCGCCTGCGGCTACCTGGCCGGCGCGTTCTGCATGCTCGGCGGCCGCCGTTATTCGGCCTGCGCGCTGGTGTTCCTGGCGCTGCTCGCGGTGAGCCAGGCCACCGGCCCGCGGGTGCTGTTGCTGCAGGCCATCGCCCTGCTGTGGCTGGCGGCGATGGTACTGGCCGCGTTCAAGCCCGATCTCAGCGCGCCGCCGCGCTCGCCGGCGGCCACGGCGGTCACCGCCCTGCCGCTGCAGATGGGCGTCTATTCGCTCATGCTGCTGCTGGGCTTCGGCATGGAAATGCTGTGGATCATGCAGGGCACGCACCCGAACAACACGGGCGTGCCGCCGCCCGGCGGCCACAACGAGACCGAGCGCATGACGCCGCAGCAGCGCATGCTCGCCGGCCTGGCGGCGAGCCGCGCCCCGCAGGCGCCGCTGTGGCGCGAGCAGGTGGCGCTGTCGGAAGTGCAGCCGATCGGCGTGCAGGTCGTGGCGACGCCGGTGCGCAACGAGCTGACCCACGCCGCCGCCGAGCAGACGGAGTTCGACGACGACGAGCGCCGCGTGCGCTGGGTGTTCAGCCACGACCGCATGCGCTTCGAGGGCTATCGCCTCACCGACGGCCGCCGCGCCGGCGAGCTGGGCGTGGGCGGCGGCGACGCGCCCTTTCCGGCACCGGCACAGGCCGCGGGCGGCCTGCCCGGGCTGCCGAAGGGCGACGGCACGCTGGTCGCCGGCAACGTGCTCTACCGCTACGACGGCGCCGCCGGCCAGGCGCTGCCGCGCATCGTGCTGCCCGCCGGCGAGATCCTCGCCGGGGTGACCCCGGTGGGCGAGAGCCTGGTGGTGACCAGCGACCGCGCGCTGTACTTCTTCGACGGACGCGACGCGGCCACCGGCGATGCCCTTCTGCGACCGCGCCAGCGCCTGCCCATTCCCGGCCGCAGCGGCGACCTGCGCAGCGTCGAGCTGATCGAGCTGGTGGACGGCTACCTGGTGTCGTTCTCCTTCACCTCGTACGCGCACGAACTCACCGGCGCGACGCCGTACCAGAACGTGCTGTGGGTGGACGACGGCGGCCGCGTCACGCCGGTCGCGCACCGCGCCATGGCATACGACTACTCCGCGCCGTACCGCTACAAGGCATGGTGGCCGTCGCCGGCGCTGTACGCCCTGCGCGTCGGCGCGATCGGCCTGTTCGCGCCGGCCGATCCGCTGCAGGCCACCGCGCCGGCGCCGATGCCGCGCGGCATCCAGGTCTTTGCCGGTGCGCTGATGCTGCTGTCGCTGCTGGCCGCGATCCCGATGTCCCTGCGGCGCGCGCTGTCGACACCGGCGCGGATGGCCTGGGTGCTCGCCTGCGGCGTCATCGGGCTGCCGGCGCTGGCGAGCCTGTGGCTGCTGTATCCCGCCCGCGGGCAGGCCGAGCCGCAGCGGCAACTGCAGCCCGCCGCCGCCTGACGGCTCGCGGCCGGAGCCGCGCCACTCCAACCGCGCCACCCACCGTTCGTCGGCCTGCCCGCACGGCAGGCCCAAGCCGGAGAAACCCATGTCCACGTTCCCGAAATGCGTTGGGACGCTGTGCGCCGTCGCGCTCGCCCTGGCGACGGCCGCGGCCCGTGCCGGCGCGGCGGACGATGCGGCCCTGCGCCTCGCCGTCGCCGCCGAGCGCGCGCGAGCGCCGGCGCCGCGCTTCCCGCGCAGCGCCTTCCTGGTCGACCGCGCGATCGACAGCGTGAGCCTGTCGCCCGACGGCCGGCGGCTTGCCTGGCTGCGCGTGCAGGACGGCCGGCGCAGCGTCTGGCTGCAGTCGACCGCGGGCGGTGCGCCGCGGCAGTTGCTGTCGCAGACCGATGCGCGGCAGGCGTACTGGTCGCACGACGGCCGCTGGCTGCTGCTCGAATCGCCGCGCCAACTGTTCGCGCTGGCGGTCGACGGCCAGGGCGGCTCCGGCATCGTCAGTACGCTCGGCGGGCGCGAGCGGCGCGAGGTGCGGGCGGTCGACCCGCTGCGGCCGGCGGCGGCGATCCTGCTCGAACGGCTGCCCGACGCCGACGCCCAAGGACAGCCGTGGCGCCTGCTGCGGGTGGACATGCATGGCGAGCGCACGCTGCTGCACCGGGATGCGCACCGGCTCGCCGGCTTCGCGTTCGATCCGGACGGACGGCTGGCCTTCGTCGAACGGGTCGAGGGCGATGCCCTGGCGATCCATCGCGTCGATGCGGCCGGCCGCCTGCACGAGGCGCTGCGTTGCACGCGGCTGGAACGCTGCTCGCCGCTGCCGGTGACCGGCGCGGGCGGCGACCTCCTGCTGCGCAGCGACCGCGACGGCAACCTGTTGCGGCTGGCGCGGCTGGACGCGCACGGCACGCTGCACACGCTGCTGGCCGATCCCGCCGGCGAAGCCGACCTCGACACCCTCGCGCTCGATCCGGACAGCGGCCAGCCGCTGGTCGCCGGCTGGCGCAGCGGCACGGCGACGGACCGCGGCCTGACCGCCGCGGCGCAACGCGCGGTCGAGGCGATCGCGCAACGCTTTCCCCGGCGCATGCTGGACATCCAGGCCGGACGCGGCCCGCAGGCGCCATGGCTGGTCGGCGAACGCGGCCCGACCCTGCAGGCCGCGCGCTGGCATCTCTACGACCCGCGCAGCGGCCGGTTCCGCCAGGTACTCGACGAAGGCCTGCGGCAGCAACGCAGCGGCAAGCCGCTGGCGCCGCTGCCGGAGTCGGCGCTGGCGCCGAAGATCCCGGTGGCCTGGGAGGCCAGCGACGGCATGCGCCTGCACGGCTTCGTGCTGCTGCCGCCGGGCGCCGACCCGGCCACGCGGCCGCTGGTGGTGGTGCCGCACGGCGGCCCGTGGAACCACGACCGCCCCGACTACGGCAGCATCGCGCAGTTCCTGGTCAACCGCGGCTACGCGGTGTTCCAGCCGCAGTTCCGCGGCTCCACCGGCTACGGCCGCGACTACGTGCTCGCCGCGCGCGGCGACTTCGGCAACGGCCGCGTGCAGCAGGACATCGTGGAAGGCACGCGCTACCTGCTCGCGCAGGGCATCGGCGACGCGCGGCGGGTCGGCATCGCCGGCGCCTCGTTCGGCGGCTATGCGACCCTGCTCGGCGTCACCTTCGAGCCGGAGCTGTTCAAGGTGGGCGTCGCCATCGTGCCGCCACCGGATTTCGGCTTGGACCTGCGCTGGGTATCGCGCAGCGACGAGGCGCTGAACCTGTCGCGCTACATCCCGTTCGAAGCCCGGCTGCGCATGATGTCGCTGGACCTGGACGACGTCGCCGCGATGGCGCGCCTGCATGCGCAGTCGCCGCTGGCCAACGCCGACCGGATGACGCGTCCGCTGCTGCTGATCGCCGGCGGCGCCGACCACCGGGTGGCGATCCGCGGCGTGCTCGGCTACGCCGCGCAACTGAAGCTGCTGGGCCGGGACGTCAGCCTGCTGGTGGACGCCGAAGCCGGCCACACCAACGAGGACCCGCTTGCCAAGGAGGCCATCTTCTACCTGACCGAGCGCATGCTGCAACGCCACCTCGGCGGCCCCGCCCCGGACGCGCCGGACGCCTTGCTGCGCGGCTACCTGGAACGCAACCTGCGCCTCGCCGGCAAGGACCTGCGCGGCGAGTGAGCCGCGCACCGGCGCTGCAAAGCGCGCTTCGAAGCCCCGCACACACTTACCGCCATTCCAGCGCAAGCCGGAGGCGCTTTTCGACAGCCGAAGGGCCGGTCATCCAGCGCCTTTGCGCTTCGATGGCCCTCGAAGGCGCTGGATCCCGGCCTTCGCCGGGATGACGGCACGGTGCAATGACGAATTCGCGCCGGGATGCGGGACCTGCGACCGGACAGTCGACCCATATCGCCGCACCGCTGCCCCGAAGCCTCCGGCATGCATCCAACCGGCGGTCATTCCAGCGCAAGCCGGAGGCGCTTTTCGACAGCCGAAGGGCCGGTCATCCAGCGATTTTGCGCTCCGATGGCCCTCGAAGGCGCTGGACCCCGGCCTTCGCCGGGATGACGGCGCGGTGGAATGACGGATTCGCGCCGAATGCCGGATGCTCCCACCCACCCCGAGCGTCTCCTCTCAGGGGGCGGGGGGAGCCAACGCAATACCCGGCTTCCCCGCTCAGAACTTGCCCGCGCGGAAATCGGCGATCGCCTCGTGGATCTGCTCGGGCGTGTTCATCACGAACGGCCCGTAGCGCGCCACGCTTTCCTTCAGCGGCTGGCCGGCCACCACCAGCAGGCGCGACGGCTTGTCGCCGCCGGCCAGTTGCAGCCGCTCGCCCTCGGACAGCACGCCCAGCTCGCTGCGTCGCAGCGCCTCGCCGCCGACCAGGGCCGACTCGCCGTCGAACACGTAGGCGAAGCCATGGTGACCGGCCGGCAGGTCCAACGCGTACTGCGCGCCCGGCTGCAAGCCGATGTCCAGGTACACCGGCGCGGTGGCGATGCCCTCGACCGGGCCGCTGGCGCCGGCCAGCGAGCCGGCGATCAGCTTCACCTCGACGCCGTCGGCCGGATGCAGCACCGGGATCCGCTCCGGCCCGATGTCCTGGTAGCGCGGCGCGGTCATCTTGTCCTTCGCCGGCAGGTTCATCCACAACTGGAAGCCCCACATCAGGCCGTTCTCCTGCTGCGGCATCTCCGAATGCAGGATGCCGCGGCCGGCGGTCATCCACTGCACGCTGCCCGGCGTGAGGTCGCCGCGGTTGCCGTGGTTGTCGCCGTGGCGCATGTGGCCGGCCAGCATGTAGGTGACGGTCTCGAAGCCGCGGTGCGGATGCTCGGGAAAGCCGGCGAGGTAGTCGTCGGCGCTGTCGGAACGGAACTCGTCCAGCAGCAGGAACGGGTCGAGCATGTCCAGCCCGGGCTGGCCGATGATCCGCTTCAGCTTCACGCCGGCGCCATCGGACGTGTCCATGCCGCGGATGCGGCGGGTGATGTGGCGATCGCTCATGGCAAAGCCCTGCTGTTGGTGGTGTCCAACTACATGGGCGCCGCGCCGGCGGTCGCAATGGCGCACCGGCGAAACGGTGCGTTCCGCGCCTGCGGCTGCGGCCGCCGATTTCAGCGGCGAAGACGGTCCTTCGCGGCAGCAGAAGGTTCCCGGCCGATACCAGCCAACTCCGGCGGCTTGGCCATCTGCGAGCGGATGTCGATGCGCTCGCGCAACGCGCGAAACCACGCCTCGCTGCGGTACGGTACCCACGCCGGGTCCAGATCGAGCGTGCCCAGGTCCACCCAGCCGGCATCCATCGCCGAACGCAGCAACTTCCCGGCATCGGACGCGCGACCATCGAGCGCCGCCTGCACTGACCGCTCGTAGCTCATCAGCGGCAGCTTCAGGCCGCCTTCGTCGAGCCGGTCCAGCAGGTTGCCGAAGGCCCGCAGGGAAGCCGCACGCTCAGGGGAAGCCGCCGGCTGGGCCGCCACCCAGCCCGAGTACACGGACAGGTTGAGGTCCGACTTCCACAGTCGCATGAAACGCCGGATATCCCGCTCCGGGCTTGAGAACAGCGTGGCGTAGACCTGTCTGGCGTCATTCGGCCGGCCGGTGAGCAGGTAGACCCAGGCGCGGATGGTTTCGTAGTTCTCCTTGTCGCCCGGGTCGAATCCGAAACCGTCGACGAGCTGCTGCGCTTTATCACAGCGGCCCAGCAGGCACCAAGCCCGCGTCTGCACTTCCAGCCGGTCGATCGCCGATAGCCCGGCCTTGCCTTGCAGGCTGGCCAGTGCCTTGGCACCGTCGCCACGCTGCAGCCATGTATGGGCGACCATGATGGGGGTCCAGCCATTGTGGTCCGGCCGGCGCTGTTCATCGGCGTACACGGCCATGGCCCGGTCGAAATCGCCATGCATCCGGTAGAACAGCGCCAGGTCCCAATAGATGCTGGCGTGCTCGGGGTTGAGCTCGATGGCACGTCGCAGGGCCGTCTCTGCCTCGGTGCGCATTCCCATCATCGTCAGCGCACTGCCGAAATTGGCGAAATAGGCGGCATTGCCCGGTTCGCCCTCGAAATGCCGGTACCAATCCACGGCATCGCGGATACGTCCCATGCCTTCCAGGTAGTAGCCGTACCAAAGGATCGCCAACGGATGTCGCGGGCTCGCGCGCAGGGCCTTTTCCACGGTGGCGATGGCCTGTCGCGGGCGGCCCGTCTCGTTCAGCACCTCGCTTTCCGAGACCAGGATGTCGACCAGCCCCGGATCGGCGGCACGCGCCTTGGCCAAAGCGGCCTCGGCCTTGGAAGCGGCCTCGTCCAGCGTGAGGTCCGCATAGAGGTAGAGCAGCATGTAGGTGTCGGACAGGCCGCAATAGGCCAGGGCAAAATGCGGGTCCTCGGCGATCGCGCGCTGGAAATAGTCCAGTGCCTGCACCAGCGATTCGGGCGTCCGCTGGTACCAGTAGTGCCGGCCGATCCAGTACAGGCGCTGCGCCGCATCTGAGACGGTCGACCGCACGGGATCGCTCCCGGCCGATGTCAGGGTGCTGTGGACGCGTTCCATCAGCGGCCCCTCGAGTGCGTACAGGCCCGCCTGCGACGTATCGCGGTCGAATACCCACACCGGAGCGGGACGGTCGCTGCGCCACAGCTCCGCGTGCAGTCTGAGCTCCTTGCCTGCCGGCACGACCTGACCAGCCAGCACGTAGTCCGCATTCAGTCGCACGGCGGTTTGCCGCATGTCGGTGGCACTGCGACCAAGCGCAAGCACCGCATCCCGGCTCGCCACCTTCAGCGCGGGCACGGCGGCAAGCCCTTCGATCAGGCTGTCGGTGAAGGCCTCGGTCCTCATGCGAAGCTCGGCATTGTCCGTATCGGTGCGCAACGGCAGTATCGCCAGAGCCACCCGCGGCTCCGTGATGGCTGGAGGCCGTGGGACTAGGAACCAGCCCCCCAGGGCGATCAGCCCGGCGAGAACAGAGGCGCCCGCCATGCGTGCGCCACGCCACCGCCAGGCCGGCGCGGGCCGGACCAGCGGTGGCGCCGGCAGCGCAGTTGCCTGGGGCATGGCCTCTTCCGCCGCTGCGGTGGGTGACGGCCCTCCGGCATCGGCCGGAATGTCCAGCCGGTAGCCGACGCCATGGATGGTCCGAATCAACTGCGACTTGCGCCCGCCTTCGCCCAGCGACCGGCGCAGCACGACGATGACTCTGCTCAATACCGCCGGCGTGACATGCCGGTGTTTCCACACGGTATCGAGGATCTCGTCCCTGCCGACGATCTGGTTCGCCCTGCTGGCCAGCAGCCACAGCACGGCGAATGCCTTGGGCTCCAGGTGGACGGCTCGATCGGATACGTACAGCGCATGTCGCTGCGGATCGATCCGTACGTTGTCGAAGCAGATCGAGACGACCTGCCCGCTCGACTTGTCCATCGGCAATCCTGCCCCCTGTCGTTCATGGACCGGCGTATCCATGATCCCCCGGCGGATTGTCTTTCAGGGCTGCCTGGATGCTCAAGGCTCCGTGCCCCGGTACGGCGTGATGCCCTCAGCGACGCACCGGCGACCGCCCTGGCCACCGGTGCGGATAACCGGCGATGACGGCCATTTCAACGATTGCCGGCCGCTTTCTCAAGAAAACCTCATGAATTCCCCAAGCCGCCCGGCCTAGCTTTGCGGCAGGAATGCCTTCCGCCCGAAGCGACTCGAACGAGCCGCGCGCCGGCTCGACCCGGCCGCCTTCATACAGCCAGCCCGGGCGCGCACTCCCGAAACGCCGCGCGAGCACGCGCGATCCGGAACTTGATTCAATGGACTACAGGGGAATCAACATGGCTGACCTCCATACATTGCGGGCCAACACCAACGCCCGCCGCCGCCCCCTCGCGGCGGCGATCGCCGTCGCCACGTTATTGGGCGCCGCCTCCGCTCCCGCCAGTGCGCTGGAAAATCGCTGGCTGGGCACACATTCGACGTACTGGAACGATCCTGCCAACTGGTCCAGAGGCGTTTCGCCGGGCGGGGACCAGCAGGTAGTCGTCGACGCCATCTCGCCCAACCCGGCGCTGCTGGACAGCGGCAATTTCCTGATCGGCACCCTGCGCGTCGGTGACGCTGCCTCCGGCGCCGTTACGATGGACATGGGCGGCACGCTGCGGATCACCGCTTCCGACAATGACGGCATCGGCTTGTTGCTGGGCGCTTCCGCCGGCAGCCAGGGTGAGATGACGATCCATCGCGGCGGTACGGTGCTGACCGTCGACCAGACCACCCAGATCGGCGGTGCCGGCAACGGCACGCTGCGCCTGACGGGGGGAGCCACGGCCAACCTTGGCCTCGCCAACAGCTTCGCGGAGCTCTACCTCGGCATGGGTGCTTATACCGGTCCGGACGCCGGCGCAGGCAGCGGCACGGTAGTCGTCGACGGAGACGGATCGACCCTGAACTACGCCGGCGGCTTCAATGTGGCCAACGGCAGCCTCACGGTGAGCCAAGGCGGCCAGTTGGCGAGCCACGACCGGGGCGGCAGCTATACCTGGCTGGATATGATCGGTGTCGGCTGGGTAGCCAGCAGCCCCTCCAGCCAGTTCCCGGTGCAGGCCTTCGACGGCCATGGCGTGGTGACGATCACCGATGCGGGTTCGCGCTGGAACAGCGTCAACGGCCTGGGGATCGGCGATGGAGGAACGGGGCTGCTGTCGATCCTCAACGGCGCCACCGCCGGCTTCCAGGGATTCGTACAGGCCGGCTATACCCGGATGACCTACGACGTCGGCACTTCGACATCGGTGGCTGGCAGCAAGGAAGGCGACGGCGCCATCCTGGTATCCGGGCAAGGCTCGGCGCTCGCGGTGACGGCGGGTCGGACCGGCGACGGCAACCTGTCGATCGGCGGCAGCGGCAAAGGCAGCCTGGCCGTGGACGATCAAGGCGCCGTGGACGTCGCCGGCCAGCTCATTCTCGGCGACCAAGCCAAAGGCATCGCCACGGTTTCAGGCGGAGGCACCCTCACCATCCACGGCCATAATGCCGACGGCATCGGTTCGACACTGGGCTACGCCGCCGACAGCGAAGGCGGGCTGACCGTCGGCGGCGCCGGCTCGACCCTCGTCGTCGGCGCCGGTACGCAGGTGGGTCGCGGCGGCCACGGCTCGCTGGCGATCCAGCAGGGTGGCACGGCGAACCTCGGCCTGGACACCGCGCTAGCCGAAATCGTGGCGGGACTGGGCTATTACGGCTGGGGCGGCGCCGAGGTCGCCCAAGGCAGCGGTGCCATCGCGGTCGATGGCGCCGGCTCGACGCTGAACTACGCCGGCGGCCTGAACGTGCTCAACGGCACCCTGGCCGTCAGCGGCGGCGGACGGCTGGCAAGCCGCGTCCGCGCGGCGGACCAGGGAGCGTTCTGGCTCGACGTGCTCGGCTATGGCCTGCCGGCGGACGGCGCCACTTTCCCCGAGATGCGTGGCGCGGGCAAGGCGACGGTAGCGGGCGCGGGCTCGCAGTGGAGCAGCGTCAACGGTCTGCATGTCGGCGAGGGTGGCGACGGCTCGCTGGAGGTACTGGACGGCGGTACGGCATCCTTTCTCGGCGAAATGGTGCTCGGCGGCACGGCTGAACTGTACGACCTCAATCACCAGCCGATGGGCCTGACCCGCACCGGCTCCGGCAGCGTCCGCGTGGCGGGCGCCGGCTCGCGGTTGACGCTCGCGGCGGCGGACGACACTGCAATCTACCGGTCGGGCCAGTTGATCGTCGGCAGGGAAGGCGACGGCACATTGCAGGTGGACGATCATGGCGCCTTCGATGCGAGCGGGAGGCTCGTCCTGGGCGACCAGGCAAAAGGCATCGCCATGGTTTCGGCAGGTGGCACCCTGGCTGTCCACGGCAGCGATGCCGACGGCATCGGCGCACTGCTGGGCCACGCCGCCACCGGCGCGGGCTGGCTGACCGTCGATGGCACCGGCTCGGTGTTCACGGTGGATACCCGCATGCAGGTGGGCAGTGCCGGCCAGGGCGTCCTGACGATCCGCAACGGCGCCGGCGCGACTGTCGCCGGCGGCATCGACGTGGGGGCGCGGGGCTCCGTGATGATCGGCGGCCTGGACGCCCAGGGGCACCCTTTCCTGCCGGGTCTGCTGGATACGCCCTCGCTCGCGCTGGCCGCCTCGCCACAGGCGTATTCGCTGGTTTTCCAGCACGCGGAGGACGACTATAAGTTCACCCCTGCCATCACGGGCCACGGCAGCATCGACGTGGCCAGCGGCTTCACCATGCTCACCGGCGACAGCAGCGCGTTCGCCGGCCACGTGGACGTGCAGCAGGGCGCCACGCTGAGCGTCAACGGCAACCTGGGCGGCGATCTCGACGTCCTGCCCGGCGGCCGCCTGCAGGGAACGGGCACGGTCAACAACGTCACTGTCGACGGCACGCTGGCACCTGGCAATTCGCCCGGCACCCTGAACGTGGCAGGCGATCTGTGGATGCGCAGCGGGTCGATCTACGAAGCGCAGATCGACCCGGCGGCAGGCACCTCGGACAGCGTGCGCGTGGCGGGCAACGTCACTATCGAACCTGGCAGCAAGCTGGAAGTGCAGAACATCGGCAATCAGCCCCTGACCCCGGGCATGCAGATCGAGCTTTTGCAGGCCAGCGGCGACGTGCAGGGCCAGTTCGACAACGTCGAAGGCGAGATCACGGCATTCCTGGGATACGACGTCAGCTACCGGAACGGTCAGCTTGTGCTCGACCTCACGCGCAGCCCGGTTTCCTTCGCCAGCGTCGCCGGTACCCCGCAGGTACGGGCGCTGGGCGCCGCGCTGGACAGCGTGCCGGCAGGCGGCTCGCTGGGCCAGTTGCTGTATGGACAACTGAGCACCACCGAGCAGGCCGCGGCCACGTTCCAGCAGATGGCCGATACCCTGCACCCCGACCTGCGCCGTGTGATGCTGGACAACAGCCGGCTGACCCGCGACGCACTCGAACAGCGGCTGTGGAACGCCGACGCCGACACCCAGGCGACGACCTGGTGGGTCCATGCGCTAGGCGACTGGAACCGCACGAATGGCCCCGACGGCCTCGCGAACGTGCGTTCCGACAGCTCCGGCAGCCTGGTCGGCGTAGACGCGATGACCTCTGACGCCACGCGGCTGGGTATCGCCGCGGGTCTGGGCCGGACGTCCTATCGCGCACTCGGCCAGAATGCTTCCGCGCACACGAAGGATCGCCACCTGGCTCTCTACGGAAGCAGCACCACAGGCCACTTCGACATCGGCTATGGGTTGGGCTTAGGCTGGCACAGCGTGAGCACGCGTCGCAGCTATGCGGTCGGCACCGCCCCGCAGCAGTTGGTCAGCGACAGTAACGCGCGCACCGGGCAGGCATTCGTCGACGTCGGCTACCGCATGGGGGATGACGCCAACCGCAGGTCGGAGCCTTTCCTGGCCTTGGCGCACGTACGACTGCACAGCGGTGCCGCGCACGAACACGGTGCCGTCACGCGGCTGGATATCGCCCAGGACACCAGCAAGGCCACGTTCGGCACGGCAGGTTGGCGCTGGTCGGTTGCCACCGGCGCGGCGCGATGGTCCGGCATGCTGGGCTGGCGCCATGCCTTCAGCCTCGGCCGCGCCACCGCGCAAGAGCAATTCGCCGAGGGCGGCCAGGGATTCGCCATGCAAGGCTTGCCGATGCTGAGGAACGCGGCGCAGGTCGGGCTCGACGCCAGCTTCAAGGTCGGCAGGCACGCCCGCGCCTCGTTCGGCTACGAAGGCCTGTTCGCCGGCTCTTCACGCAGCCACGGCGCCAGAGCGCAGCTCGCCATCTCGTTCTGAATCTTCGCGCCGGGTTTCCCCGGGCGAGGGCCGGACGCCATCGCTCGGGGAAAGCAAGCAGCCGTCAATGCACCCAATGCCCGCTGCGCTGGCGCGGCGGGCCGTCGTGGTCGTCGCCGGCGGCGGGTGCCTGGGCGATGGCGTCCAGTTCGGCTTCGGTGGCCGGATGCTCGTCCCAGTACTGCGCCACCGCGGCGAGCACGGCGGATACCTGGGCCAGGCATTCGTCGTATTCCTCGTCGCTGAGCTTGTCGAAGTCGGTGTCGGCGGTGAGCACGCCCTCGTCCACCGCCAGCGCCATCACCGGGCCGAGCAGTTCCATCAGTTGCGGGTCGTCGGCGAGGCGCTTTTCCCAGAGCTGCGCGCGCAGGTCGATGCCGCGGCTGAAGCCCTCGCACCAGCCGGCCGCGGACAGCACCGGGCCGGTCTCGGTATCGACCTCGCCGAGGATCGGCTCGTAGGCGTCCACGTCCAGCTCCGCGCTGATCGAGTCGTTGAGCTTGGCCAGCAGGGCGAGCACGCGGTTGCCCTCGTCCTCGTCGCTGAACGGGTCGTGCAGCACTTCGGGCAGCCACTCGTCCGGCAGCACCTGCAGCGGCCCCACGGCGAGCGCCGAGAGCAGGCCGTGCACGCCGTCCAGCAGCAGGTGGCCGTCGTCGGCGTGGGCACGCAGGTAGCGGTCCAGTTCGTCCAGTTCGTTGTCGTCCAGCGAGCTGGGCCAGTCGGTCTTGGTGGTATTCATCGGCAGCCTGTGGGAATGGCGGTCGTCCGTGGAAAAAGGGGACCTAGATATCCAGATCCAGCGTTACCGGGGTGTGATCGGAGGGGCGCTCCCAGCGGCGCGGCGTGCGGTCGATCGCGGCGGCCTGCGCGGCCGGCTTCAGCGCGTCGGCGAGCAGGATCAGGTCGATGCGCAGGCCCATGTTGCGCCGGAACGCCGCCTGCCGGTAATCCCACCAGCTATAGTGCTCGCCGGCCGATTCGAACAGGCGGAAGCTGTCGTGCAGGCCCAGCTCGGTGATCGCCTTCAGCGCGGCGCGCTCCGGCGGCGAGCACAGGACGTCCTCGCCCCAGGCGACCGGGTCGTACACGTCGCGGTCGTCCGGCGCGATGTTGAAGTCGCCCAGCACCACCAGGTGCGGATGGCGCTCGCGCTCGCGCGCGAGGAACTCGCGCACCTTCGCCAGCCAGTCCAGCTTGTAGGCGTATTTCTCGTCGCCGACCGCCTTGCCGTTGACCACGTACAGGTCGACGATGCGCAGCCCGCCGACGGTGGCGGCGAGGATGCGCCGCTGCGGGTCGTCCAGCCCCGGGATGTCGGTGACCACGTCGTCGAAGCCGCCCGCGACGTCGGCATGCGCCAGGATCGCCACGCCGTTGTAGGTCTTCTGCCCGGAGAACACCGCGCGGTAGCCGGCGGCGGCGATCTCGTCCACCGGGAACTTGGCGTCCTCCAGCTTGGTTTCCTGCAGCGCCACGATGTCCGGCCGTGCCTCGGCCATCCACTGGGTCAGTTGGGGCAGGCGCACCTTCAGCGAGTTCACGTTCCAGGAGGCGATTTTCATCGGCGCATTGTAGGGCGACGGCACCGGATCGGCACGGCGCGGCGTCGCAGGATGGCGTCGCGGGCGCCCGGAGGCGACGCAGGCCAGCGGCGGCGGACGCCGTCGCGACGGACGCAGCGGTTCCTCCGGGATGCGCCGGCGGGATGCCGGCCTGGCGACGGCGGGTCGGCGCGAATGCGGGGCCGCTTCGCGCTCGGCGTTCCTTCCGTTCGCCCCGGCGCCGCCCGCAGGCGTCACGTTCGCAGCTGTGAGGACGTCGCGGGATTACCGCAGCGCGCGGCTCATGTGCTCGTAGCGATGCCCGGCCAGCACGCGCTCGCCGTCCACCGTGAAGCCCAGGCGGGCGTAGAGCCGCTTCACGCCGGGCTTGTCGAGATCCACCAGCAGGCCGGCGCGATCGAACCCGGCCGCCGCCGCGCGGGCGCAGGCGGCGTCGATCAGGCGCGCGGCGAGGCCCGCGCCGCGATGCCGCGGCGCCACCGCCAGGGCGTCGAGGTAGAACTCGCCCGGCGCGCTTTCCGGCTCGTGCCGGTGCGTCGCCGACGGCTCGCCCCGGCGGCGCGCGGCGAGCACGGGCGCGGCCAGCGCGGCCTCGTCGTCGCCCGGGTAGGCCAGGATCGCCGCGGCGATCTCGCCATCGCATTCCAGCACCAGCACGTGCTCGTGGCTGTAGCGGTTGCCGCGCGCCTCGAACAGCCGCGCGAAGAACGGCACCGCCTCCGCGTGCGCGGACACGCCGGCCAGTTGCAGCGCCAGGTGGTCGAGCGCCTCGACCAGCAGGGGCACCGCCTGCGCCGCATCGCCGATGCGGGCCGGCCGAACGACGCACGGGCTGGCGGCCGGCTTCATGCGCTCACGCATCCAGCCCGTAGCTGCGCAGCAGCGCGTCCGGCTCGGGCCGGCGGCCGCGGAAGGCGACGAAGCTCTCCAGCGCCGGGCGGCTGGCGCCGACCGAAAGCACTTCGCGGCGGAAGCGCTCGCCGGTGGCGCGGTCGATCACGCTGGCGCCGTTCGCCGCGGCGTCCTCGAACGCGCCGAACGCGTCGGCGCTGAGCAGCTCGGCCCACAGGTAGCTGTAGTAGCCGGCCGCGTAGCCGCCCGCGAAGATGTGGCTGAACGCATGCGGGAAGCGCTGCCACGCCGGCGGATGCAGCACGGCGACCTGCCGCCGCACGTTCTCCAGCACCGCCAGAGTGCGCGCGCCCTCGGCCGGGTCGTAGTCCAGGTGCAGGGTGAAGTCGAACAGCGCGAACTCGAGCTGGCGCACCAGGAACAGGCCGGCATGGAAGTGCCGCGCGGCGAGCATCCGCTCGAACAGCTCGTCCGGCAGCTTCTCGTCGGTCTGCCAGTGCCGCGCGAACAGGTCCAGCGCCTGCCGGTTCCAGCCGAAGTTCTCCATGAACTGGCTGGGCAGTTCCACCGCGTCCCACTCGACGCCCTCGATGCCGCCGATCGAGGGCAGCGCGATCTCGGTGAGCAGGTGGTGCAGGCCGTGGCCGAACTCGTGGAACAGGGTGAGCACGTCGTCGTGGGTGAGCAGGGCCGGCTTGCCCGCGGTGGGCGGCGCGAAGTTGCAGGTGAGGAAGGCCACCGGCAATTGCCGCTGCCCGCCGTCGTCGAAGCGCGCGCGGCAAACGTCCATCCACGCGCCGCCGCGCTTGCCGTTGCGCGCGTACAGGTCGACGTAGGCGCCGGCGAACACGCGGCCGTCGGCATCGCGCACGTCGTAGTAGCGCACGTCCGGATGCCACACGTCGACGCCGTCGCGCGCGGCGAGGGTGATGCCGTAGAGCCGGCTGGTGATCGCGAACAGGCCGTCGATCACCGCGGGCAGCGGGAAGTAGGACTTGAGCTGCTCCTCGTCCAGCGCGTACCGCTGCTGGCGCAGTTTCTCGGCGGCGTAGCCGACGTCCCAGGGTTCGAGGTTGTCCAGCTTCAGTTCCTGCTGGGCGAACGCGCGCAGCTCGGCCAGCTCGCGCTGCGCCACCGGCCGGGCGCGCTTCGCCAGATCGTGCAGGAACTCCATCACCTCGGTCGGCGAGACGGCCATCTTGGTCGCCAGCGATTCCTCCGCCGCGTTGGCGAAGCCGAGCAGCCGCGCCGCCTCGTGGCGCAGCGCCATGATCTGCTCGATGCGCGCGCCGTTGTCGTACTTGCCGGCGTCGGGCCCCTGGTCGGAGGCGCGGGTCTGGTAGGCCCAGTACACGCGCTCGCGCAGGCCGCGGTTGCCGGCGTAGGTGAGCACCGCCTGCACGCTGGGCTGCTTCAGGGTGACCAGGAAGCCGTCCAGTTCCTGGTCCTCGGCATACTGGCGCAGCACCGCACGGCCGGATTCGGGAATGCCGGCGAGGTCGCGCTCGTCGGTGACGTGCTCGTGCCACGCCTCGCTGGCGTCCAGCACGGCGTTGGAGAATTCGGTGGAAAGCTTCGACAGCGCCACGCCGATCTCGCGGAAGCGGCTGCGCGCCGGTTCCTCCAGCGCCACGCCGGACAGCCGGAAATCGCGCAGCGCATGCCCGACCAGGGCGCGCTCGGGACGCGGCAGGGCGGCGAAGCCGGGCGCGTCGGCCAGCGCCTGCACGGCGGCGTACAGGTCGCGGTTCTGGCCCAGCTCGATCGCGTGCTCGGTGAGCTTTTCCTCGGCCGGGCCGTAGACCGCGCGCAGCGCCTCGCTGTCGGCGACCGCGTGCAGGTGGCCCACCGGCGCCCAGGCGCGCGCCAGGCGCTGCTCCAGCCGCTCCTGGGTCAGCATCACCGTGGCGAAATCGCGCGGCGCATCCGGCGCGGTGAGGGCGTCGATGCCGGCGCGGTAGTCGTCGAGGATCGCGTCGATCGCCGGGGCGACGTGCTCGGGACGGATCCGCGAGAACGCCGGCAGGGCGTCGTCGGCCAGCAGCGGGTTGGTGTCGTGACTCATGCGGGGCTCCTTGGAGGCCGCCAGCGTGGCGAGCGGCCGCGGCGAAATCAAGCTGTGCGGCGTGACGGCGTTTGGTGCCGCATTGTCACCAAACGCGTCGTACCATCGGCGCGTGAGCGTCCCCGACATCGTCAGCCTGCTGGCCCGCAATCCCCTGTTCGCGATGCTCGACCGCGCGGCGCTCGAAGGCCTGTCGGCGCAGCTTGGCTGGTTCTGCCTGCCCGGCGGGCGGCCGCTGTTCGAGCCGGGCGAACCGGCCGACGCGCTGTACCTGCTCAAGAGCGGCAGCCTGGGCGTGTTCGCCGGCGACGACGGCGCGCATCCCGGCGAACCGCTGCACCTGGTCACCGCCGGCGAGTGCGTGGGCGAGATCAGCCTGCTCGGCGGCAGCGCGCGCAACCGCGGCGTGCGCGCGCTGCGCGACTCCGAGCTGCTGCGGCTGGACCGCGCCGCCTTCGAGGCGCTGGTCGGCCGCTACCCGCAGGCCATGCTGGGGATCACCCGGACGGCGCTGGCGCGGTTGCTGCAGCGCGAGCGCGAACACGAACCGCCGGGCAATCCACGCACCTTCGCGCTGCTGCCGGTGGACGCCAGCGTGCCGGCACGCGCGCTGGCGATGCGGCTGGCCAAAGCCCTGGAGCCGTACGGCAGTTGCGCGGTGATCGATGCCGGGCACGGCGCCGGGCGCGGCAGCGACTGGTTCGCCGAGCGCGAGGCGCAGCGGCATTTCGTGATCTACCTGGACGCCGATAGCGACCCGGCCTGGCGCCAGCGCTGCCTGCGGCAGGCCGACGTGCTGCTGCTGCCGGCGCAGGCGGCCCAGCCGGCGCGGCCGTGGCCGGAGGTGGCGCCGCACCGGCCCGAGCTGGCCCGGCACCGGCCGCGGCACCTGTTGCTGCTGCATGCCGGCCATGGCGCCAGCCTCGGCGCGGCGCAACGCTGGCGCGCGCAGTTCGAGGGCGAGCTGCGCCACCACCACCTCTGCAACGACGCCGACATCGAGCGGCTGGCGCGGCTGATCGGCGGCCACGGCCGCGGCCTGGTGCTGGCCGGCGGCGGCGCGCGCGGGCTGGCGCACCTGGGCGCGCTGCGCGCGCTGCACGAGGCCGGCCGCGTGTTCGACGCGGTCGGCGGCACCAGCATCGGCGCGATCATCGGCGCCGGCGTCGCCGCCGGCTGGTCGACGGACGAAGTGGCCGAGCGCTGCGTGCGCGCCTTCGTCGCCGGCCGGCCGCTGTCGGACTGGACCCTGCCGCTGGTGGCGCTGACCCGCGGCCACCGCGCCGCGCTGATGCTGCGCCGCGCGTTCGGCGCGCTGGACATCGAGGACCTGCGGCTGCCGTTCTTCTGCGTCTCCACCAGCCTGTCCGGCGACGGCATGATGGTGCACCGGCACGGCCCGCTATGGCTGTGGCTGCGCGCCTCCAGCGCGATCCCGGGCGTGCTGCCGCCGGTGCTGCACCACGGCCACGTGTTCATCGACGGCGCCCTGATGAACAACCTGCCCACCGACGTGATGGCGGCCGACGGCATCGCGCACCTCACCGCGCTGGACGTGCGCGCCGACATCATCCTGCAGGCCGGCGTGGAGGAGTTCGCCACGCCGCCCTTGTGGCGGCTGCTGTGGCAGCGCCGCCACGACGTCCACCGGCCGGGCCTGGTGTCCACCCTGGTGCGCGCGGCGATGGTCAACAGCGAGGACGCCAGCGCCGAGCGCCGCGCCCGCGCCGACCTGCTGCTGACGCCGCCGCTGGAGCATATCGGCGTGCTCGACTGGAAGGACTGGCGCCGCGCGGTGGACGCCGGCTACCGGCACGCGCTCGAGGTGCTGGAGGCACAGGCGCGCACCGGCGCGTAGCGGCCGCTCCCGCATGGAAGTTCGCCGGCCGCGGCGCCCGCGGCTACCATGCGCGGATGAACCACCTACGCAGCTACAAGGGCATCGCGCCGCGTCTCGGCCAGCGCGTCTACGTCGATCCGGCCGCCAGCGTGATCGGCGACGTGGTGCTGGGCGACGACGTCTCGATCTGGCCCGGCGCGGTGCTGCGCGGCGACGTCAACCGCATCCGCGTCGGCGCCCGCACCAACATCCAGGACGGCAGCATCGTGCACGTCGCGCACGACGGCCCGTACTCGATCGGCGGCTATCCCTGCCTGATCGGCGAGGGCGTCACCGTAGGCCACGCCGCGGTGGTGCATGCCTGCACCATCGAGGACTACTGCCTGATCGGCATGCACGCCTGCGTGCTCGACGGCGCGGTGGTGAAGAAGTACGGCTTCGTCGGCGCCGGCGCGGTGGTGCCGCCGGGCAAGACGGTGGGCAAGCGCGAGCTGTGGCTGGGCAACCCGGCGAAGTTCGTGCGCCTGCTCAGCGAGGCGCAGGTCGAGCAGTTGCGCTATTCGGCCGACCACTACGTGCGGCTGAAGAACGACTATCTCGACCCGGCTTGAGAGCCTGTTCAAGGTCTCCCTGTCGAACCGGAATCCCCTCATGCTCGCCATTCGTCATTCCTGCGAGGCGCTTTTCAACAGCCGCAGGGCTGGTCATCCAGCGACTTTCCCTTTCTCCAAAACCCAAAGGCACTGGATCCCAGCTTCCGCTGGGATGACGCTTCGTGGGGCATAACCGGGAGATTTTGAACAGTCTCTGAGAAGGCACGCCAACGGCACCTCGCCGCGTGCCGTTCCTGTGCAGCCAGCAATGCGCCAGCGCAACCCCGCCGCCGAACGCGTGCTCGCGGCAATGGCCTGGAGACGGATCCGGCCGGGCTCGCCGGCTCGGCCGACACGTCGCTGCCGGCCGAGCGACTGGACCGGGCCGAGCTGATCCTGGCGATGGAAACCCCGCATCGCCGCCGACTTGCTGGCGCGCCATCGCGAGCGGCTGCGCGGCAAGCGCATCGCGGTGCTCGGCATTCCCGACGACTACGGCTGCATGCAGCCCGGGCTGGTCGCCCTGCTGCGGAAGAAGGCCGGGCCGCTGCCGCGCCGGACAGCAACGGCCTCAGCGCGCCGCCGCGGCCGCCTGCGCCTGGATGATCGCGGCGCGTTCCTCGTCCTGGCGGATCACGATCTGGCGCTGGGCGTCGAGCTTGCCGCCGAGCAGCGACAGGGTGAAGTTGGTGCTGTCGAACTCGCGCAGCAGGCGCAGCTCGCGCTGCGCCTCGTCCAGTTCGAGCGCATTGATCGCGCGCTCCACCTCGGCCGTGGCGGCGGGGAACAGCTGGCGCAGGGCGTCCTGCACGGGCCGGTTGTCCGGTTCCAGTTGCAGCACGCTCAGGTAGAACTCGTAGGCGTTGCTGCCGGCCGGCGCCACCAGGCGCTTCTCCCGCACCGCCGTGCCGGCTAGGCCGAGCAGGATGGCGACGCCTCCGCTGTCGTCGTCGGCCGGCGCCGCCACCGCGGCTTCCGCGGCGGACGCGTGCCGGCGCAGGCCGACCGCGCCGCCGGCGGCCAGCAGTGCCGCCAGCAGCAGGCCGGCGAGGGCGGAAGCGCGCCGGGCGGACACGGCGGGACGGGATCGGGGCATGGCGTCGCTACGGGAGGAAGGTGGCCGCCCGTGCGTCTGGGGAATGCCGGGCGAGGCCGCCAACGTAGCGCCGGCGTATGTCAGGCCGGTGACGGCCGGGGTGGCTGCCGCCGCCCCGGCGCGGAGGTTCAGTAGCGCTCGCGCAGCGTGCGGTACACCGGCTCGGTGTCCGGGCGATGGCCGTGCCACAGCTCGAACGCATCGGCAGCGGTTTCCACCAGCATGCCGAGGCCGTCGAAGGCGTAGCGCGCGCCGGCGGCCTTCGCCCAGGCGAGGAAGCCGGCGGCGGCGGCGCCGTAGGACAGGTCGTAGCAGAGCGCGCGCGCGCCGGCGAGCGCGAACGGCAGGTCGAGCGCGCTGCCCAGCACGCCGGCCGAAGTGGCGTTGACGATCAGGTCGTAGCTGCCGATGTCGGCCAGGTCTTCCCAGTAGCGCGTATGCGCGCGCGCCGGCTCGCCGATCGCGTCGGCCAGCGCATCGGCCGCGGCGGGCGAGCGGTTGACGATGGTCAGCGTCTCCACCCCGGCGTCGAGCAGGTTCCACGCCACGCCGCGGGCGGCGCCGCCGGCACCCAGCAGCAGCGCGGTGTGGCCGCGCAGGTCCACCCGGTGCCGCTCGGTGAGGTCGCGCACCATGCCGGTGCCGTCGGTGTTGTGCGCGGCCAGCCGGCCGTCGGGCAGGCGGGTCAGCACGTTGGCGGTGCCGGCGCGCTGCGCCGCCTCGCTGCGCCGGTCGGCGAGCGCGAACGCGGCGGCCTTGTGCGGCAGGGTGACGTTGGCGCCGTGGCCGCCGTCGGCGAAGAAATCCCGGACCGCTCCGGCGAAGGCCGCCGGCGCGGCATCGATCGCGCGGTAGCCCAGGGCGATGCCGAACTGCTGCGCGAAGGCCTGGTGGATCTGCGGCGACAGCGAGTGGCCGATCGGATGGCCGAACACGGCATAACGGGAAGGTTCGCTCATTGCGGGCTCCAGCGGGGGTTGGCGCATTGTAGTGGTCGCAGCCGCTGAGACGGCCAGCCGCGACGCTGGCCTCCCGCCCATTTCGGAGTCTCACCGCCATGGCCACCCTTTCCCGCGACCTGTTCCACTGGCTCGCGCTCGCCGCGGGCGGCTGGCTGCTGCTCGGCGGCTTCCTGCTGGCGCTGACGCCCCTGCCCGTCCACACCGAGCGGCTGGGCTGGTCGCCGCTGTTCTGGCTGCTGGTCGCACCGCTCAGCCTGCTGGCCGGCATGCAGTTGCGCCGCGCGGCGCCGACGCGCCCGGGCTGACGCCGGCCGGCATCAACCGGCGCTTGCCTGCCCCCATGCTTGTGCTGCAAGCTCGGCTGGCTTGTCAGCTCTTGCACAGCGCTCTGCCGGGGGAAGGCCGCAGCAACAATGATGGCGCTGACCTACAACGCCTGGCTGGTCGGGGGATCGATCGCGCTGGCCGCGTTCGACGCCTATGTCGCCTTCAGCGTGGTCGGCCGCATCGCCCGGACGCGCGGGCCCGCCGCCCTGCTGTGGACCGTCGCCGGCGCGTTGGCGACGGGCTCGGGCGTATGGGCGATGCACTTCACCGGCCTGCTGGCGGCCAGGACGGGCACGCCGCTGGGCTACGGCATCGGCCTGACCCTGCTGTCGATGCTGCCGATCGTGCTGGCCGCCGCCGCCGTGCTTTGGCTGGTGGCCCGCCACACCCGCGCCGCGCCCGCGATCTGGCTGCCCGGCGCGGTGCTCGGCGCCGGCCTCGCCGGCATGCACTGCCTGGGGTTGCTGGCGCTGCGCATGCAGCCGGGGTTCGCATGGAACGGCCGGCTGGCGACGCTGGCGCTGCTGCTGGGTATGCTCGGCCCGGTTGCCGGCCTGTGGCTCAACGCCCGGTCCCGGCGCGGCCGGCGGCCGTCGTCCCGGCTGTGGGCGGTCGGCCTGATCGGCGGCGGCATCGCCGCCGCGCACTACCTCGGCACCGCCGCCGCCGGCCTGCCCGACGGCGCGGTCAGCCTGGCCGCGTTCAGTGGCCTGCACGGGTCGGCGCTCGGCCTGGCCGTCAGCCTCGCCTCCGGCCTGCTGCTGCTGCTCACCCTCTGCGCGAGCCTGGCGCACCGGCGGATGGAGCGCCATGCCGACGACATCCACCGCGAGCTGCGCGCGGCGCGCGACGCGCTGGCCCACCAGGCCTTCCACGACGCGCTGACCCGGCTGCCGAACCGCGCCAACGTGCTCGACCTGCTGCAGCGGCTGCTGCCGCAGGCGCAGCGCGAGCGGTTCGAGGTGGCGGTGATGTTCATCGACCTGGACGGCTTCAAGTCGATCAACGACACCCTCGGCCACGAGGCGGGCGACCAGTTCCTGCGCTCGGTCGCCTCGGCGCTGTGCGCGGCGGTGCGCCCGCGCGACACGGTGGCGCGCTTCGGCGGCGACGAGTTCGTGATCGTGCTGGAGCGCTACCGCAGCGAGGCCAACCTGATCATCATCTGCGAGAAGATCCTCGCCCTGGTGGGGCGGCCGGTGCAGGTGGCCGAGCACAACGTCACCGCCACGCCGAGCATCGGCGTGGCGATGTTCCCGCGCGACGGCGAGGACGCCGCCAGCCTGCTGCGCCACGCCGACCTGGCGATGTACGCGGCGAAGGAGCAGGGCAAGGCCGGCTACTGCTTCTACCAGCAGCGGATGACCGAGGAGGCGCGGCACCGGCTGGTGCTGTCGGCGGAGCTACGCGAGGCCCTGCAGCACGGCGAGATCCTGGTGCACTACCAGCCCAAGGTCGACCTGCGCACGCGCCGGCTGGTCGGGCTGGAGGCACTCGCGCGCTGGGCGCATCCGCAGCGCGGCCTGCTGCTGCCCAAGAGCTTCGTGCCGCTGGCCGAGACCAGCGGCCTGATCGCGCGGCTCGGCTCGGTGATCCTGCGCCAGGTGGTGCAGCAGATCACCCAGTGGCGGGCGCAGGCGCTGCCGCTGGTGCCGGTGGCGATCAACGTGTCGCCGCAGGAGATCCAGGACAGCCACTTCGCCGAGAGCCTGCTGCGCACGATGGCCGCGCTCGACCTGCCGCACGAGGCGATCGAGTTCGAGATCACCGAATCAGCGGCGATGAAGAACGCCGAGCACACCCTGCGCCAGTTGCGCCAACTGGAGACGCTGGGCTTCCACATGGCGATCGACGACTTCGGCACCGGCTTCTCCAGCCTCAGCCACCTGCGCCACCTGCCGGCGCGGTCGATCAAGATCGACCAGTCGTTCGTGCAGGGCGCCGGCCTCAGCCAGGAGGACCGCGACATCACCGAGGCGATCATCGCGCTGGCCCGGCGGCTGCGGCTGCAGACGATCGCCGAGGGCATCGAGACCGAGGAGCAGGTCGAATGGCTGCAGCGGGCCGGCTGCGACGTCGGCCAGGGCTACCTGTTCATGCCGCCGCTGCCGCCGGAGCGGGTGCCGGCGCTGCTGGCCGGCGAGTTCGTGTCCGCCGCCGAAGACGTGCGCTAGCTGTGATGTTTCAAGAGGTTGTTTCGCCGCGCCACAACCGATGGTGTAGATGAGAGCCTGTCAAAATCTCCCTGTCGGACTGGAATCCCTTCATGTTCCCCTGCTCGTCATTCCTGCGGCTTTCAAGCAGGACAAAAGCGAGCCTTGCGAGCGTTGAACAGCCGAAGGCTGGCCCCGAAGGGGCGAGCGCAGCGAGTCATCCAGCGACTTTCTTCCCCCAAAACCTAAAGGCACTGGATCCCAGCTTTCGCTGGGATGACGTTTCATAGGAATGCCCAGGGGATTTTGAACAACTTCTGAGGCCAGGGCCCAGAAGCTTGCCCTTCGCACAAGGCAGCCATGAACCTAGCTAGCGGCCTATCCCCAAGCGCTTGTGTTCCATCCGGCGCAGGAATTCCTGCATCACGCGCAGGTACAGGTCGTCGCCGAGGTAGGCGTCCTCCACCCCGGCGTCGATCGACGGGTTGTCGTTCACCTCGATCACCACCGGCCGGTCGCCGACCTGCTTCAGGTCCACGCCGTACAGGCCGTCGCCGATCGGCTGGGTCGCCTTCAGCGCCAGCTTCACCACCTCGGAGGGGGCGTCGCGCACGGGGATGGTCTCGAAGCCGCCGGACTTCGCGGTGCCCTTGGCGCCGTGGTTGTAGATCTGCCAGTGGCCGCGCGACATGTAGTACTTGCACGCATACAGCGGCTCGCGGTTGAGCACGCCGATGCGCCAGTCGAACTCGGTGTAGACGAACTCCTGCGCCAGCAGCAGGGCGCTGTGCTGGAACAGCTCGCCGGATGCCTTGTCCAGCGCCTCGGCGCTCTCCACCTTGACCACCCCGCGCGAGAACGAGCCGTCGGGGATCTTCAGCACCAGCGGGAAACCGAGCCGGGCCGCCACGTCGCCGGTCGCCTTGGCGTTGTCGCGGTACAGGATCTCGGTGCGCGGCACCGCCAGCTTGCGCGACACCATCAGGTCGTTGAGGAAGATCTTGTTGGTGCAGCGCAGGATCGAGGTCGGGTCGTCGATCACCACCATGCCTTCCTTCTCCGCGCGGTGCGCGAAGCGGTAGGTGTGGTTGTCGCTGGCGGTGGTTTCGCGGATGAACAGGCCGTCGTACTCGGCCAGTCGCTGGTAGTCGTTCTTGCCGATCGGGTCGACCTCGATGCCCAGCTCCTTGCCGGCGGCGATGAACGATTTGAGCGCCTTCTTGTTCGACGGCGGCATCTGCTCGGCCGGATCGACCAGCATCGCCAGGTCGTAGCGGAAGCGCCGGCGCGCGCGCGGCTTGCGCCACAGCTTCTTGGAGAAGCGGTCGAGCTCCTCGGCGAAGGCGTCTTCCTGCGCGTCGTCCAGCGTGTGCAGGCCGACCGGCTTGATCGAGCTGACCTGCCACACGCGGTCGCGCTCGAACTCGATGCGCAGCAGCGGGCAGGGGAACATCTCGAACACCTGCCGCGCCAGGTCCTGCAGCGCCGGGTAGGCGGTCTCGCCGAAGTACACCAGGATGCCGAAGTCGGTGGTGTCGCGCCCGCCGGCCGGCAGGAAGTGGGTGAGCTTGGCGTTGAGGTCGTCGATGTCCAGGCCGTACAGCGAGCGCCGGCGCAGGTCGTTCACCGTGCGCACCGACGGCATCACCCGGTGCCCGCGCGCCTCGGCCAGCAGCGACACGTAGTAGCCGGTGCCCAGGTACTTGTAGCTGCGGCACAGGTTGATGACGTGGGTGCGCTCGTCGTCGCCGCCGATCGGTTCGCGCAGGTAGTCCATCGCGCTCACCACGTCGACGGAAGGGTAGTAGGAGCTCCAGTCGGAGGCCTTCTCGACGACGATCACGAGCCGGGTCATGACACCTCAGGGGCGGAATATCGGGGTGTCGTCACGCGGGAGACGGGGCGGCACGGCGCAAGGCGCGCAGTTTGGCATAGCGGCGGCGGCGCACAAGCGCCGGCACTGAAGCCGGCATGAATGCCGATGGCGGCCTCCGCATGTGCGCCGCCGGCACCGGATGCTTTCGCCGGGGCGCTGGACTAGAGTGCGAGCCCACGTGAACGCTCCCGCCGTCCGCCGGGCCCGCCCGGCTTCCATCCCCTGGAACCCGCCGATGCGCCCCATGCCCGCCAGCGCCGCCGTGCGCGTGCGCCGCGCCGAACTGTCCGACCTCGACGACCTGGTCGCGCTGGAGCAGGCCACCTTCGACAGCGACCGCATGAGCCGCAGCCAGTACCGCCGCCACCTCGACAGCGCGTCGGCGCAGGTGCTGGTGGCCAGCGCCAACCATCGCAAGTTCCTCGGTACGGCCGTGGTGTTCTTTCGCGCGGGCAGTTCGGTGGCGCGGCTGTACTCGATCGCCAGCCGGCCGGAAGCGCGCGGCAAAGGCGTCGGTACCGCGCTCATCGCCGCCAGCGAGGCCGTCGCGCGGCAACGCCGCTGCCGCGCGCTGCGGCTGGAAGTGCGCACCGACAACGCCGGTGCGATCCGGCTCTACGAGCAGCTCGGCTACGGCCGCATCGGCCGCTACGCGCATTACTACGCGGACGGCGCCGACGCCTGGCGCTACGAGAAGACGCTATAGGTCGCCGCTCGCCTTGCCCGGGCAATCGCCCACCGACAGCCAGCCAAGCCCCCACCGGCCGGGATGCCGGAACACGCACAACGACGTTCCCGGCGGACTGGCCTCGTAACGGCTTGCGGATACGTCGAACCATTCGCCGTGGCTTGCCGGCAGTTCACCGGCCAGGCGCAACCTGTGGTTCGTGCTCTTGCCATGGGTGGCCTGCCGGGCGACGACCTGCACCGGAATCGCCCCGGACGCGGCGCGGTCGAGCAGCACATTGCCCTGCGCCACCACGCCGTAGCCGTAGAGCCAGCACATCGCCGCATAGAACACTTTCGCGGCGGTGCCCGCGCGATCCCGCACCATCGCGAATACCGCCAGCAGCAGCGGCAGCCCCGCCAATGCGCCCAGCCAGACGGCCCGGCCCGGCTCGAGCAGGTCCAGGTCGAAGGCGCTGCGCAGGCCGAGCAGCATCGGCGCGCCCAGCAGCCACGTCGCCGTCAGCGGGCGCGCCTCGTTGCGCCTGAGGTCGATGCGCAAGGCGCCTTGCGATCCACGCACCAGCGCCAGCTCGAGCCACGGCCCGGCCGCCAGCACGAGCATCAGCCACGCATAGGGGAGCGGAAGCACCAGCGTCCACAGCATCAGCAGCAGGAAGGAGATTTCCTCCCAGCGCTTAACCCCTTCCCAGCGCGCCATGCGCCTGGCGCGCTGGACCGGGTCGGCACCCAGGCGACGGTCGGACAACGTGGCGTCCATCGAGGCCTGCCTGTCCGCGGCGTCCACGTCCGGCAGGCAGGCCAGCCAACGCTCGTACGCCGGGTCGGTGGCGTAGGGCAGGAACAGCCATAGCGTACGGCCGATGCGGGGCTGGAAACCCGGTATCCGGCGACCGTCCCTCGCATACCGGCTGCGCAGGCCCGACAGCTCGGCCATGAGGATCTCGCGCCGGCCCCATGGCCTGCGCAAGGCCAGCCGGGTCCCGTCCAGCCGCAGCCGGCTGGTCCAGGCGACCAAGGCGAACCCCAGGGCCAGGGCCGCCCCCAGCATGCCTCCGACTTGCACGGAGTCCATATGCAACCGCCCGGCCATGCGCAGCACGATCCAGGCGATCAGGCAGGCCAGCAGGGCCAGAACCGTGGCGAATACCCGCACCCGCATCGTCACGCGATAGCAGCGCGGGCCGTAGGACCATCCTGTCTTGCCATCCATAGCCGGTGATTCCCTGCGGGTTCGGATCGACGCGCTGCGGTCAGAACGGATCGACGAGGCGGGCGGCCGTGGCCTCGTCCGGCCGCGCCACCAAGGCGCCGCTGCGCATCAGGCTGACGCTGTAGTGGCCCCCGTCGACCAGCGGCAGGAAGGCGCCGCTGCCGTAGACCGTGTCCACCGCGGACAGCCATTGCGGGTACTGCCTGCGCAGGTTGAGCAGGTCGAACGCACCGGCCTGGTCGAAGCCGAGCACCGTGCGCGGCGCCTCGGCCTCCTGCGCGGCATCGTCGTAGCGGCCGTCCAGCCGGTCCAGCCGATACAGCGGCGGCGCGCCGGCGAGCAGGGCGGGCAGCTTCCACTTCAGCACCACCGCCTCGATGCGGAACGCGTCGCCGGACAGCGCCACCTTGCGGGTGCCGCCGTCGGGCCAGGTCAGGGTGAGCGCCCAGCGCTGCGGCGACAGGATGCGCGCGTCGATCTGCACCACCGGCGCTTCCTCGGCCAGCAGGCGATAGCCGCGCAGCGCGTAGCCGGCGCCGCCCAGCAGCAGGGCCAGCCCCAGCCCCAGCAGCAACAGCAGCATCCGCCACGCCGCGGCCAGCGGGCGGCCGTCGCGCCGCCGCTGCAGCATCGCCACCAGTTGCACCAGCGCGAACAGCAGGACGCACCCGGCCAGCACGAACAGCAGGGTCATCGGCAGGTGCATCAGGGTGGTCCAGTCCATCGCTCACACTCGCTCGCCGCGCGCCATGCGCGAGGCGAATCATAGCGGCGGCGCGGCTCGCTATACTCCGGACCACTGCTCAGGACACTCCCCCCATGCGCCGACTGATCCCGCTGCTCGTGCTGTGCCTCGCCTTCGCCATGCTCGCCGCTTGCGGCAACAAGGGCCCGCTGGTGCTGCCGCCGGCCAAGCCCGCGACGCCGGCCACCGCGCCGGCGCCGGCCAGTACCGCACCGGCTCCCGTCGCCGTCCAGCCTTGAGCCGGCGGCACCGGGCATGGCGCTGCGCTTTTCCAAGATGCACGGCATCGGCAACGATTTCGTGGTGATCGATGGCCGGCAGCGGCCGTTCGCGCTGGATCCCGCGCAGATCCGCGCGATCGCCGACCGCCACGCCGGCGTCGGCTTCGACCAACTGCTGAGCGTGGAGCCGCCGCGCGATCCCGGCTGCGCGTTCTACTACGGCATCTGGAACGCCGACGGCAGCCCCTCGGGCCAGTGCGGCAACGGCGTGCGCTGCGTCGCCGCGTGGCTGCACCGCGCCGGCGCGCTGGCGATCGGCGACACCGTGCGCATCGAGAGCCCGTCCGGCCCGGTCACCGTGCGCCTGCTCGGCCCGCACGAGGTCACCGTGGACATGGGCGAGCCGGTGTTCGAGCCCGCGCGCGTGCCGTTCCGGGCCGAGGCCCAAGCGGACCGCTACGCGATCGAGGCCGACGGCGACGCGCTGGAGATCGGCGCGGTATCGATGGGCAACCCGCACGCCGTGGTGGAAGTCGCCGACCTGGCCGCGCCGTCCCTGGCCCGCCTCGGGCCGGCGCTGACCGCGCATGCCCGCTTCCCGCAGGGCGCCAACACCGGGTTCGTGCAGAAGCTCGACCGCGCCCGCCTGCGCCTGCGCGTGCACGAGCGCGGCAGCGGCTGGACGCTGGCCTGCGGCACCGGCGCCTGCGCCGCGATGGCGGTGCTGCACCGCCGCGGCGAGGTGGACGACCGGGTGCAGGTGGAACTGCCCGGCGGCCGCCTGCGGATCGACTGGGCCGGCCCCGGCCACACGCTGTGGATGACCGGCCCGGCCGCCTTCGTGTTCGAGGGCGAATGGCTGGACCCGCCCTCCGCGCATTGATGCCCGGGCGCGTCCATCGCACACTCGGGACAGGCCACCGCATTCCGCCCCACGGCCGTCCCCCGACCCGAGGAACCCGCGCATGACCGACGCCCTGCTCGACGACACCCTGCAAGCCCAGGACGTGGCCGCCTACCTGCGCCGCCATCCGGAGTTCCTCGGCGCCTACCCGGACCTGGCCGCCCAGCTCACCCTGCCGCGCGAGCAGGGCGCGGTGGCCTCGCTGGCGGCGTACCAGTTGCAGAACCTGCGCGAGAAGAACGCCGAACTGGAACGCCGCCTGGCCGAACTGATTGCGATCGCCGCCGAGAACGAGCGGCTGATGCAGCGCGTGCACGATCTCAACGTGACCATGCTGCGCGCCAACACCCCGGCGATCGCCGCGCGCGGCGTGATCGCCAAGCTGGGCACCGAGTTCCAGACCGAGCAGGTTCGCCTGCTGCTGTTCGGCAACCATCTCGAGCTGCCGCCGGCCGAATGGCTGGCGGTGGAGCCGGGCGGCCGCGCGACGCTGCCGGAGTTCGCCGATTTCCTGGCCCACCACGAGCCGGTGACCGGGCGGCTGTCGCCCGAGCGCCTGCAGCGGCTGTTCGGCGACCATGCCGGCGAGATCCGCTCGGCCGCGCTGATGCCGCTGGGCGAACTGGGCCTGCTCGCGATCGGCAGCGCCGACGCCGACCGCTTCCAGCCCGGCATGGGCACGCTGTTCCTGAAGATGATCGCCGCCACCGTCACCGCCGCCCTGATGCGCTCGCAGGATCTCGGCTGAGGCAGCGATGAGCCCGCGCGACCAGCTCGACGCCTGGCTCGGCCGGCTCGCCGGCGAGCGCCAGGCGTCGGCGCATACGGTGGCCGGCTACCGCCGCGACCTGGAAAAGCTGCTGCGCTGGATGGAAGCGCAGGGGCTGGACCGCTTCGAGGCGCTCGATGCCAACCGCATGCGCGCCTTCGTCGCCGCCGAGCATCGCGCCGGACTCGCCCCGAAAAGCCTGCAGCGCCTGCTGTCGTCCTGCCGCAGCCTGTTCCGCCAGCTCCGGCGCGAGGGCCTCATGGCGCACGACCCGGCGGCCGGCGTGCGCGGCCCCAAGGTGCACCGCAAGCTGCCGCAGGTGCTCGACGTCGACGAGGCCGCCGCGCTGGTCGAGCACGGCGGCGACGGCGCGCTCGGCGTGCGCGACCGCGCCATGCTGGAACTGTTCTATTCCTCCGGCCTGCGCCTGTCCGAACTGGTCGGCCTGCGCTGGATCGACCTGAACCTCGACGAGGGCGAGGTGCGCGTGCTCGGCAAGGGCGGCAAGACGCGCATCGTGCCGGTCGGCCGGCACGCGGTGGACGCGCTGCGCGCGCTGGGCGTGGCCGAGGGCCGCGAGGCCGGTTCGCCGGTGTTCCGCGGCCGCGGCGGCGCGCCGATCAGCCCGCGCACGGTGCAGGCGCGGATGAAGACGCTGGCGCTGCGCCAGGGCTTCGCCAGGCACGTGCATCCGCACCTGCTGCGCCACACCTTCGCCAGCCACATGCTCGAATCCTCCGGCGACCTGCGCGCGGTGCAGGAACTGCTCGGCCACGCCGACATCGCCACCACGCAGATCTATACCCATCTGGACTTCCAGCACCTGGCCAAGGTGTACGACGCGGCGCATCCGCGGGCCAGGCGTAAAAGCCGGGATTAGGGATTCGGGATTGGGGATTCGTAAGAGCAGTGCCCGCCAGCACTTGGCTCCCGGTTTTTGCAAATCCCGAATCCCCAATCCCGAATCCCGTCCACGCATTGAAGCCCCTCCCGCCCGTCCCCACTTCACCGGTTCAGGCAAAGACTGCGGAGCGTCCATGGAATCGTTTCACGCCACCACCATCGTCTGCGTGCGCCGCGACGGCCGTGTCGTCATCGGCAGCGACGGCCAGGTCACGCTCGGCAACACGGTGATGAAATCGAACGCGCGCAAGGTGCGCCGGCTCGGCAAGGGCGACGTGCTGGCGGGCTTTGCCGGCTCCACGGCCGACGCGTTCACGCTGTTCGAGCTGTTCGAGCAGAAGCTCGACAAGCACGGCGGCAACCTCACCCGCGCCGCGGTGGAGATGGCCAAGGAGTGGCGCACCGACCGCCGCCTCGGCCGGCTGGAAGCGATGCTCGCGGTGGCCGACAAGGACGCCTCGCTGCTGATCTCCGGCAACGGCGACGTGCTCGAACCCGAGCACGGCCTGATCGCGATCGGCTCCGGCGGCCCGTACGCCCAGGCCGCCGCCCGGGTGCTGCTGGAGAACACCGAACTGGACGCCCGCACCGTCGTCGAGAAGGCGCTGAAGATCGCCGGCGACATCTGCATCTATACCAATCACAACGTGTCCATCGAGGAGCTGGGAATGGGGAATGGGGAGTAGGGAATAGTCAAAGCACTTCCCGGTAACCGCGCCCTTCCGATTCCCCATTTCCCATTCCCCATTCCCTATTCCCGGCGAAGCCCATGAGCGAACTCACCCCCCGCGAAATCGTCAACGAACTCGACCGCTACATCATCGGCCAGCACGACGCCAAGCGCGCCGTGGCGATCGCGCTGCGCAACCGCTGGCGCCGCATGCAGCTGGAGCCGGGCATGCGCGAGGAGGTGACGCCGAAGAACATCCTGATGATCGGCCCCACCGGCGTGGGCAAGACCGAGATCGCGCGGCGCCTCGCCACGCTGGCCAACGCGCCGTTCGTGAAGGTGGAGGCGACCAAGTTCACCGAGGTGGGCTACGTCGGCAAGGACGTGGAATCGATCGTGCGCGACCTCGCCGACGTGGCCTACAAGCTCACCCGCGAGCAGGCGATGAAGCGCGTACGCTCGCAGGCCGAGGACCGCGCCGAGGACCGCATCCTCGACGCCCTGCTGCCGCGCCGCCAGCCGCCCGCCGACTGGAGCCACGACGCCGCGGCCACCCCGGCGATCGACAGCGATACCCGCCAGAAGCTGCGCAAGCAGCTGCGCGAAGGCGCGCTGGACGAGCGCGAGATCGAGCTGGACTTCGCCATGAACGTCGGCGTGGAGATCATGTCGCCGCCGGGCATGGAGGAGATGGGCGCGCAGCTGCGCCAGATGTTCCAGAACCTCGGCGGCGCCAAGACGCAGAGCCGCAAGCTGCCGATCAAGACGGCCCGCCCGCTGCTGATCGACGAGGAAGCGGGCAAGCTGCTCAACGACGAGGAGGTCCGCACGCAGGCGATGGAAGCGGCCGAGCAGAACGGCATCGTCTTCATCGACGAGATCGACAAGGTGGCGCAGCGCTCCGAGTGGGGCGGCGCCGGGGTCAGCCGCGAGGGCGTGCAGCGCGACCTGCTGCCGCTGGTGGAGGGCTCCACCGTGTCGACCAAGTACGGCCCGATCAAGACCGACCACATGCTGTTCATCGCCTCCGGCGCGTTCTCGCTGGCCAAGCCGTCGGACCTCATCCCCGAGCTGCAGGGTCGCCTGCCGATCCGGGTGGAGCTGTCCGCGCTCAGCGTGGACGACTTCAAGCGGATCCTGCGCGAGCCGCACAACGCGCTGACCAAGCAGTACGTGGCCCTGCTCGGCACCGAGGGGGTCGGCATCGAATTCACCGATTCGGGCATCGACCGGCTGGCCGAGGTGGCCTTCCAGGTGAACGAGCGCACCGAGAACATCGGCGCCCGCCGCCTGCATACCGTGATGGAACGGCTGCTGGAAAGGATTTCCTACGAGGCGGCGGACAAGTCCGGCGAAAAGTACGTCATCGACGCCGAACATGTAGACAAAAACCTCGGAACGCTGGTCAAGGACGAGGATTTGAGCCGCTACATCCTGTAATTAGCATCCTGTAAACAAGCCGTTGGACCCGCTCTGGTAAAATCGCTGTCATGGGCAAGATCATCGAATTCAAGACCACGGGCCAGCGCGCTCAATTGCGCGAGGCGCAGCAGAACCAGCAGTTGATCCGGTTGTGGCGGAGCGAGTTGGAGCACGGCAGCTTCTGCGGCTACGTCGGCGGCGTCGGCCGCGAGTTCCTGCTGCTGTGGGTGGTCGGCGACGGCATCACCTACGACGGCATGTACGTGATGCGCCACCGCGACATCTCCGAGCTGGAGGCGCCGGACAAGCATCACGTGTTCATGGAAAAGGCACTCAAGCTCAAGCAGTTGCTGCCGCGGCCGCCGCGCGGCTTCCCGCTCGACGGCATCCGCGAGGTGGTGCAGGCGGCCGGCGCGATGTCGCCGGTGATCGGCGTGCATGTGGACAGCGAGGAAGAGGCCGAGGTCTGCTACATCGGCCGCTTGGTCGGCGTGGAGGAAGACGGCTTCAGCATGCAGGAAATCAGCCCCGACGCGGAATGGCTGCGCGAGGCCTCGTTCTTCAGCTGGGACGAGGTGTCCACGGTAAGCATCGAGGACGGCTATGCGCAGTCGCTGCTCGCCGTGGCCGGCACGCCGCCGCCGCTGGAGCAGGGCGACTCGGGCATCGGCCACGCGCACTGAGCAGCGCAGCCGCGCATCCTATTGAGGAATATACGAAGCCCGCCGCTGACCCGGCGGGCTTTTCGTTTCCGGCACTTGGCATCCCGCGTGCCCCCGGCCCCGGATCGGCTCCCGACCCCGGTCGGGGACGTGCGCAACGCCCGGCACGCCGCCGCAGCCGCTAAGCTCTCGTGCCCATCGGCAAGGTACGCCACGCAACCCGGGAGCACCTCATGAGACGGATCGTCGTCGTCGGCAGCATCAACATGGACCTGGTGACCCAGGCGCCGCGTTTCCCCGGCCCGGGCGAAACCCTGCTGGGCGAACGCTTCGTCACCGTGCCCGGCGGCAAGGGCGCCAACCAGGCGGTAGCCGCGGCCCGCCTCGGCGCCGAGGTCGCCCTGGTCGGCGCGCTCGGCGCGGACGCCTTCGGCGACCAGTTGCACGCGGGCCTGCTGCGCGAGGGCATCGTGCTGGACCATGTCCAGCGACTGGCCGACAGCGCCAGCGGCACCGCCTCGATCACCGTCGCCGGCGGCGAGAACCAGATCCTCGTGGTGCCCGCGGCGAACGCCCTGCTCAGGCCGGCCCAGGTAGAGCGGGCGGCCGGCGCCATCGGCCGCGCCGACGCCGTGCTGGTGCAAATGGAGATCCCGCTGGAAACCGTCGAAGCCACCTTGCGCCTGGGCCAGCGGCTGGGCGTGCCGGTGATCCTCAATCCCGCGCCCGCCCGCCCGCTGCCGGCGGACTGGCTGCGCCAGGTGCGCTACCTCACCCCCAACCAGCACGAGCTGGCCACCGTGCTGGACGCCGATCCCGACGCAGACTTCCACGCCCTGATGCAGCGCGCGCCATGCCCCGTCGTGCTCACCCGCGGCGCCGAAGGCGCGTGGTATCGCGACCAGGGCCACGACCGGGCCAGCCACCAGGCCGGCTTCGCCGTCGAAGCCGTCGACAGCACCGGCGCCGGCGACACCTTCAACGGCGCCCTCGCCGTCTTCCTCGGCGAAGGCCTGCCGCACGCCGTGCGCAAGGCCTGCGCCACCGCCGCCCTGTCGGTCACCCGCCTCGGCGCGCAGGGCGGCATGCCGCGGCTGCACGAGGTCGAGGCCTTGCTCGGCCGGCAGGCCGGCTGATCACTTGCCGATGCAGAACGAACCGAAGATCGCCCCGAGCAGGTCGTCGCTGGTGTAGCTGCCGGTGATCTCGCCCAGTGCGTGCTGGGCCTGGCGCAGCTCCTCGGCGGCGAGTTCGCCGGCGCGGCTTCGAGCGAGCTCGATTGCCACCTGTTCGAGGTGACGGGCCACCTGCTGCAGGGCCAGCACGTGGCGGCGCCGCGCGCTGAAGGCGCCTTCGCCGCTGCCGGCGCCGGCGAGCTGCTTGAGGCGGTCGCGCAGGGCGTCGAGTCCGGCGCCGGTCCTGGCCGAGGCCCACAGCCAGCGGATGCCGTCGCGGGTCTCGCCGTGCGGTGCGGCCCGGGCAAGATCGATCTTGTTGACCAGTACCACACGCTCGACGGCGGGCGACAGCGCCTCGAAGAAGGCCAGGTCGGCCACGGCATGTTCCTGGTCGGTGACTAGCAGGGCGACGTCGGCGCGGCGCAGTTCGCCGTGGGTGCGGCGCACGCCTTCGCGCTCGACCTCGTCGTCGGTGTCGCGCAGGCCGGCGGTGTCGGCCAGCTCCAGCGCGATGCCGTCCAGGCTGAGGCTTTCGCGCAGCACGTCGCGGGTGGTGCCGGCGATGGCGGTGACGATGGCGCGGTCGCTGCCGGCCAGCGCGTTGAGCAGGCTGGACTTGCCCGCATTCGGCCGGCCGACGATGGCGACGCGCAAGCCGTCGTTGAGGCGCACGCCGCGCTCGGCTTGCTTCAGCAGGGCAGCGAGCTTTTCGCGCAGGGCGACGAGCCTGGCGTTGATCGCCGGATCGGCGAGGAAGTCGATCTCCTCCTCGGGGAAATCGATCGCCGCCTCGATGTGCACGCGCAGCGCGATCAGCTCGGCCAGCAGCGCTTCGACCCGCCGCGAGAATTCGCCGTCGAGCGAGCGCAGCGCAGCGCGCGCGCCGGCCTCGGAGCGCGCGGCGACGAGGTCGGCGACTGCTTCGGCCTGGGCCAGGTCGAGCTTGCCGTTGAGAAAGGCGCGCTCGGTGAACTCGCCCGGCCGCGCCAGCCGCGCACCCAGTTCGCACACGCGCCGCAGCACGGCATCGAGCAGCACGCCGCTGCCGTGGCCCTGCAGTTCGAGCACGTGCTCGCCGGTATAGGACGCCGGGGCAGGGAAGTGCAGCAGCAGGCCGTGGTCGATCCGCTCGCCGCCGGCATCGCGGAACACGGCGAAATGCGCATGGCGCGGCTGCGGTTCGGCACCGAGCAGTGTTCGCGCGATCGCCGGCACCGCCGGTCCGGACACGCGCACCACGCCGACCCCGGCGGCGCCCGGGGCGCTGGCGATCGCAGCGATGGTGTCGGTGGCGGGGTGGTTCATGGCGGGACTTTAAATGAATCAGCCGCGAGGGTTGCCCCTCGCGGCTGCGGTTGCCGCGGATGCCGGCCGGAGCAGGTCAGGCGCTCTTGGCCTTCAGCTCGGCCTGGTCGACCTGGCGCGTGATGAACCACTGCTGCGCCAGGCTGGTGGCGCCGTTGATCACCCAGTACAGCACCAGGCCGGACGGGAAGAACGCGAACATCACCGCGAACAGGATCGGCATCACCTTCATCATCTTGGCCTGGGTCGGGTCCATGCCGGTGGTGGGGGTGAGGAACTGCGTGGCCAGCATCACCGCGACGTAGATCGCCGGCAGCACGAAGAACGGATCGGGCGCGGACAAGTCGTGGATCCAGCCGAAGAACGGTGCCTGGCGCAGCTCCACGCTCTCCATCAGCACGCGGTACAGGCCGAGGAACACCGGGAAGGTGACCAGGATCGGCAGGCAGCCGGCCATCGGGTTCACCTTCTCCTTCTTGTACAGCTCCATCATGGCCTGCTGCATCTTCATCTTGTCGTCGCCGTAGCGCTCCTTGAGCGCGGCGACGCGCGGCTGCAGCTTGCGCATGCGCGCGCCGGAGCGGAACTGCGCGGCGGTGAGCTTCCACAGCGCGGCCTTGAGCAGCAGCACCAGCAGGATGATCGCGACGCCCCAGTTGCCGCTGACCGCGTGCAGTTTGGACAGCAGCCAGTGCAGCGGCTGCGCGATCGCGGTGAGCCAGCCGTAGTTGGTCGACAGCTCCAGGCCCGGGGCCACCTGGTCCAGCGTGCCCTGCAGCTTCGGCCCGACGTACAGGCGCGCGCTGCTGGTGGCGCTCTGCCCCGGCGCCACGCTGAGCGCCGGGCTCACCGCGCGGATCAGGTAGCTCGGCTGCGCGGTGTCGGGATTGACGACGCTGGTGGAGTAGTTGGCCGGCTGGTCCGCGGCTGGAATCCAGGCGACGAAGAAGTAGTGCTGCATCATTTCCAGCCAGCCGCCGGTGATCGCGCGGTTGAGCGGCTTCTTCCCGAACTCGGCGAACGGCAGCGATTCGAACTTCTCCTCCGGGCTGTACCACGCCGCGCCGAAGAAGCTGTGCGCCGCCGGATCGGTGAAGCTCTGCAGCCAGCCCTTCTTGGCCGAGGCCGGCGGCTCGGCACGCTGCAACTGCTCGTAGGCGTTGCCCTGCCAGGCGGTGGCGCCGCCGTTGTCGATGCGCTGGTCCAGTTCGACCACGTAGCTGCCGCGCTTGAGCAGGTAGCTCTTGGTGACCTTGAGGCCGCCCGCATCCTGCCAGGTCAGGTCGACCTTCAGCTCGTTCTGGCCGTCGGCGAGGGCGTAGCTGCTCTGCGCGGCCTGGAACACCGTGCGGTGGTCGGGTGCCGGCCCGTGGTTGCTGACCAGGCCGCTCTGCGCCACGAAGTACTGCGCCTGCGCGTCGTCGAGCAGGCGTACCGGAGCCGGGTCGGGCGTCTTGCGCGTGCGCGGCACGGCCGGGTAGTGCAGCAGCTCCGAACGCACCACGCTGCCGCCGCGGGTATCCACGGTCAGGCGCAGCACGTCGGTGCTGATGGTGACCAGTTGCGCCGGCGTCGCCGGGCCGGTGGCGGCCGGCGAGGCGGCGGACGGTATCGCGCTTGCCGCCGACGCGGTGGCGCCGGGCACGCTGGCATCGGCCGCCGGCGCGGGCGCGCTGCTGGCGGTTGCCGCGGCGGTCGCGGCCGGCGGCTGCGGGCCGTAGTCCTTTTCCCAGGCCATCCACAAGAGGTAGGCCACCGCCATCAGGGCGAACAGGAGAAACGTGCGCGTTTGATTCATCGCGAGACTGATCCGGTAGCGTCGCAGCCCACGGGCCGCGCAAGTAAGGATGGGTGGGAGAAGGTCAACGCACGATTGTGCCGGCGCCGTCCTGCCGCTTCAATGCGCACAGCCGGCTCCACAGACCATCGATCTCGGCCAGCAGTTCGGGGCCGGGCAGGCCGGCGGCCTGTTCGCGCGCCATCACCATCAGGTCGACCGGCGGCAACTGCGCGCGTGCGCGGCGGAACGATTCGCGCAGCAGACGCTTGATGCGGTTGCGCTCGACGGCGCGCTTGGACACGCGCTTGGAAATGGCCAGGCCGAGCCGGGCGTGGTCCAGCCCGTTCGGACGGTAGCGCACAGAAAAACAGCGGCCGCCGAGGCGACCGCTGACATGACGCAGGGCGGCGAAGTCGGCGGCGCGGCGAAGCCGCGCATCGCGCGGCAGGCCGGCGGCACGCATGACCCGCGTGCCGCTTACGGGATCAGGTGCTTGCGGCCCTTGGCGCGGCGCGCGTTCAGGATCTTGCGGCCGTCGGCGGTGGCCATGCGGGCACGGAAGCCGTGGGTGCGGGCGCGCTTGAGCTTGCTGGGCTGGTAGGTCCGCTTCATGGCTTGCTCCAGAGAAGGGTATGTGGATAAAAAGGTTGGAAATTATGCGGTGCCGGCGAGGCACCTGTCAAACCGCCGCCGGTGCGGCGGCGGGCCGCGGGCCTCCCGGCCTGTGGACAGCGGTGTGGATATCCTGGGCGTATGGCAGGCGGCATGCTGCTAGACTTGCCGGTCCACCCCGCGCGACAAGCGCCCCTGCTGTGGTTGAAGAGTATCCATGAGTGATCTGTGGCGGCGCTGTCTGGAGCGTCTCGAGAGCGAGTTGAGCGCCGAAGACGTGCATACCTGGCTGATGCCGTTGCAGGCGCGCGACGACGAGGCCGGCCTGCAGCTGTTCGCGCCCAATCCGTACACCCTGGATACCGTGCGCGAACGCTACCTGGCGCGTATCGAGGCGGTACTCGCCCTGCTCGCCGGACATGCCCTGCCGGTGCGGCTGGAAGTGGGCTCCAGCGCGCCGCGCGCGACGCCGCCGGGCGGCAAGGCGGCGCCCGCCGCCCGGGCAGGCGTTCCCGGCGGCGCGGTCGCCGAACCCGCGGCGGTCCCTGCGGCCTTCCCGCACAACCTGGACCCGCACTACACCTTCGAGACCTTCGTCGAGGGCAAGTCCAACCAGCTCGGCAAGGCCGCCGCCATGCAGGTGGCGATGAACCCGGGCCGCGCCTACAACCCGCTGCTGCTGTACGGCGGCACCGGCCTGGGCAAGACCCACCTGATGCATGCGGCCGGCAACCTGATGCGCGAGCGCAACCCGCACTGCAAGGTGATGTACCTGCGTTCGGAGCAGTTCGTGGGCGCGATGATCGAGGCCTTGCGCACCAAGAACATGGACCAGTTCAAGCAGCGTTTCCGCTCGGTGGACGCGCTGCTGATCGACGACATCCAGTTCTTCGCCGGCAAGGACACCACGCAGGAGGAGTTCTTCCATACCTTCAATGCGTTGTTCGAGTCCAAGCAGCAGATCATCCTGACCTGCGACCGCTATCCGAAGGAAGTGGACAAGCTCGAGCCGCGGCTGAAGTCGCGCCTGGGCTGGGGCCTGTCGGTGGCGATCGAGCCGCCGGACTTCGAGACGCGCGCGGCGATCCTGCTGTCCAAGGCCCACGACAAGGGCGTGGCGGTGGGCGAGAACGTGGCGATGCTGCTGGCCAAGCGCATCCGCTCCAACGTGCGCGACCTCGAGGGGGCGCTGAACACGCTGGCGGCGCGGGCGAACTTCTACGGCAAGCCGATCACCATCGACTTCGCCGAGGAGACCCTGCGCGACCTGCTCGCCACGCACGCGCAGGCCGTCACGGTGCCGAACATCCAGAAGATCGTCGCCGAGTACTTCAACATCCGCCTGCAGGATCTGCTGTCCAAGCGGCGCGTGCGTTCGCTGGCGCGGCCGCGGCAGATCGCGATGGCGCTGTCCAAGGAGCTGACCGAGCACAGCCTGCCGGAAATCGGCGACGCCTTCGGCGGGCGCGACCACACCACCGTGCTGCACGCCTGCCGCACCATCAAGAAGCTGTGCGAGACGGATACGCGGATGCGCCAGGACTGGGAGCAGCTCATCCGCGTCCTGACCGGCTGATTTCGGCTCCGGCGGCGGCAACCGCTTGAAAAGCACCGGGGTAAGCTGTGGATAATAGGTGGATGGCTTGAAGCCGTGACTTATCCACAATCGGCCCACAGCAAGCCATGCCCTTCAGGCACACCCAGGAAATCATGAAATCCATTGATTATAAACGGAAATTTTGATTTTTTGAGTTATCCACGGCACCAACAACCACTACCTAACTTCTTTTAAAAAACAGAACAGCAGTAAAGGAAGCACAGACCATGCAATTCAGCATCCAACGCGAAGTTCTGCTCAAACCCCTGCAGCAAGTGGTTGGTGTCGTCGAACGCCGGCAGACGCTTCCTGTGCTGGCGAACCTGCTGGTGCGCATCGCCGACGGCAAACTGACCTTCACCGGCACCGACCTGGAAGTGGAGATGGTGGCCACGACCGCGGCCGAGCAGTTGGCCGACGGCGAGATCACGATTCCCGCACGCAAGCTGTTCGACATCGTGCGCGCACTGCCCGATGGTGTGCGCATCGACCTCAAGCTCAACGGCGACCGTGTCGCCCTGCACGCCGGTCGCAGCCGCTTCACCCTGGCGACCCTGCCGGCCAGCGAGTTCCCGACCATCGACGAGATCGAACTGGTCGAGCGCGTAAGCCTGCCGGAAGAAGTCCTGCGCGACCTGATGGAGCGCACCGCCTTCGCCATGGCCAACCAGGACGTGCGCTACTACTTGAACGGCATGCTGCTGGACCTGCAGGAGCACACCCTGCGTTGCGTGGCGACCGACGGCCATCGCCTGGCACTGAAGGAAACCCAGCTCGAAAGCTCGGTGGCCGCACGCCGCCAGATCATCATCCCGCGCAAGGGCGTGAACGAGCTGATCGGCCTGTTCGAGACCGGCGACGGCCAGATCGAGCTGGAATTCGGCCGCAACCACCTGCGTGTACGGCGCGGCGACGTGGTGTTCACCTCCAAGCTGATCGATGGCCGCTTCCCGGACTACGAGGCGGTGATCCCGCTGGGCGCCGACAAGCAGGCCACGCTGGACCGCGAGGTGCTGCGCGGCGCCCTGCAGCGTGCGGCGATCCTTTCCAACGAGAAGTACCGCGGCGTGAAGCTGGAACTCTCGCCGGGCAGGCTGAAGATCGTGGCGCACAACCCCGAGCAGGAAGAAGCCGTGGAGGAGGTCGAGGCCGACACCGGCGTTTCCGACCTGGCCGTGGGCTTCAACGTGGGCTACCTGCTGGACGCGCTGGCGGCACTGCGGGGCGAGAAGGCTCGCCTGAACCTGCGCGATGCCCAGTCGAGCTGCCTGGTGCAGGAAGACGACAACGACCAGGCCCGCCACGTCATCATGCCCCTGCGGCTCTGACCCGGATGCGCGTGGCTGACGCCACAGCCTGGATGGAACGGCAACGCCGGAGATGTCGCAAGACGCTCCGGCGTTGTCCGTTGTGGACCGCATGAGGCTGCTCCGCTTACAGGTGCAGCACCTGCGCAGCCTGGTCGAGGTGAAGCTGGAACTGGCACCGGGCATCAACCTGTTCGTCGGCGCGAACGGCGCCGGTAAGACCAGCCTGCTGGAGGCGGCCTTCCTGCTTTCGCATGGACGTTCGTTCCGTAGCGGCGCGAAGGATGCCTTGTTGCAACGTGGCGCCAGCAGCCTGTCGATCTTCGCCGAATTGCAGGGGATCGACGGGCAGGCGCATCGCCTGGGACTGGGCAGGGAAGGTGGCCGGTGGACCGCACGACTCGATCATGCCGCAGTCACGGTGGGCGACCTGGTAACGCATTGCGCGGTGACCTGCTTCGAACCCGGCTCGCATGCCCTGATCGCGGGTGGAGCAGAGGAACGACGCCGGTACCTCGATTGGGGCGTGTTCCACGTGGAACACGCCTTCCTGTCGGCATGGCGACGCTACCAGCGTGCGTTGAAGCAGCGGAACAGCCTGTTGCGCTCGCTGGCGGGTCCGGCCGATCCCGGCCTGTTCCAGCCCTGGGAGCATGAGCTGGCCCAGTGCGCCGCGCTTATCGATGTGCAGCGCGCGCATTATCTTGCCCGACTGCGTCCGTTCCTTGCGGCCAGCATGGGTCAGTTGTTGCCGGAACTCGGTGCCGTCGAATTGCGTTACCGCCGTGGCTGGCCCGACGACGAGGCGCTGGATGACTTGCTGCATGCGCAGCGCGGCAGGGATCTGGCGCGTGGGCACACCTCGCAGGGAGCCCACCGCGCCGACTGGTCGGTGAGCTTCGAGCAGGCCCCCCAGCGCGAGCACCTGTCACGAGGGCAGGAGAAGCTGGTGGCCCTGGGCTGCGTGCTGGCGCAGGCTTCGCTGTATGCGGAACTGCGCGGGGAGTGGCCGGTGATCTGCCTGGACGACCTCGCCTCGGAACTGGACGTCGCCCATCAGGCGGCCGTGGTCGAGCATCTCCGGCTCGCCCAGGCCCAGGTCCTGCTGACCGGCACCGAGGTTCCCCTGGCCATCGGTGACACCCCGGCCACCGTGTTCCACGTGGAACAGGGCCAGGCGACACCCCTGCTATAATCGAAAGGATGCCTGCCCGCAGGCATCACCTCGCCCGGCGCCCATGACGCCAAGCCGGGCAGGCCGTCGGCGTCGAACATGGTCAACGCATGAACGCATCCTACGATTCGAGCAACATCAAGGTTTTGAAGGGCCTGGAAGCGGTGCGCAAGCGCCCCGGCATGTACATCGGCGATACCGATGACGGCACCGGCCTGCACCACATGGTGTTCGAAGTCGTCGACAACGCGATCGACGAGGCGCTGGCCGGCTATTGCGACCATGTCACCGTCACCATCCTCGAGGACGGCTCGGTCAGCGTCGACGACAACGGCCGCGGTATCCCGGTCGGCATCCACCCGGAGGAGGGCCGCTCCACCGCCGAGGTGGTGATGACCGTGCTGCACGCGGGCGGCAAGTTCGACGACAACTCGTACAAAGTCTCCGGCGGCCTGCATGGCGTGGGCGTGTCGGTGGTCAATGCGCTGTCCTCGCACTTGTGGCTGACCATCCATCGCGACGGCAAGGAGTACCAGCAGGAATACTCGCTGGGCGAGCCGCTGTACCCGCTGAAGGAGGCAGGGCCGTCGAGCCGGCGCGGCACCATCGTGCGCTTCCTGCCCAGCCCGGAAACCTTCTCCAACATCGAATTCCATTACGACATCCTGGCCAAGCGCCTGCGCGAGCTGGCCTTCCTCAATTCCGGTGTCGCCATCGACCTGGTCGACGAACGCGGCGAAGGCCGCCGCGACACCTTCGCCTACGAGGGCGGCATCCGCTCCTTCGTGCAGCACCTGGCGCAGTTGAAGACCGCGCTGCATCCCAACGTGATCAGCCTGTCCGCCGAACAGGACGGCATCACGGTGGAGCTGGCGATGCAGTGGACCGACTCCTACCAGGAGACGATGTTCTGCTTCACCAACAACATCCCGCAGCGCGACGGCGGCACCCATCTCACCGGTTTCCGCGCCGCGCTGACCCGCTCGCTGCAGAACTACATCGAGAAGGAAGGGCTGGCGAAGAACGCCAAGGTGGCGCTGTCCGGCGACGACATGCGCGAGGGCCTGATCGCGGTGCTGTCGGTAAAGGTGCCGGATCCGAAGTTCTCCTCGCAGACCAAGGACAAGCTGGTTTCCTCCGAGGTGAAGACCGCGGTGGAGCAGGCGGTCAACGAGAAGCTCGGCGAGTTCCTGCTGGAGCATCCGAACGAGGCCAAGGCGATCGCCTCCAAGGTGGTCGACGCCGCCCGCGCCCGCGAGGCCGCGCGCAAGGCGCGCGAGATGACCCGCCGCAAGGGCGCGCTGGACATCGCCGGCCTGCCGGGCAAGCTGGCCGACTGCCAGGAGAAGGACCCGGCGCTGTCCGAGCTGTTCCTCGTCGAGGGTGACTCCGCCGGCGGCTCGGCCAAGCAGGGCCGCAACCGCAAGACCCAGGCGGTGCTGCCGCTGAAGGGCAAGATCCTCAACGTCGAGAAGGCGCGCTTCGACAAGATGCTGTCCTCGGCCGAGGTCGGCACGCTGATCACCGCGCTCGGCACCGGCATCGGCAAGGAGGAGTACAACCCGGACAAGCTGCGCTACCACCGCATCATCATCATGACCGACGCGGACGTGGACGGCTCGCACATCCGCACCCTGCTGCTGACCTTCTTCTACCGCCAGATGCCCGAGCTGATCGAGCGCGGCCACGTCTATATCGGCCTGCCGCCGCTGTACAAGATCAAGCAGGGCAAGCAGGAGCTGTACATCAAGGACGACACCGTCCTGAACACCTACCTGATCTCCAGCGCGGTCGACAACGCCGAGCTGGTCTACAGCCCGGAGGCGCCGCCGGTCAGCGGCGAGGCGCTGGAGAAGCTGCTGCGCGACTACCAGGTGGCGGTCGACCAGATCGAGCGCCTGGGCCACCGCTTCGACACCAGCGTGCTCACCGCGCTGCTCGAGCACGAGCCGATCAAGCCGGAACTGTGGGCCGACGCATCCGCGATGCAGGCGTGGCTCGACGGCGCCGCGTTGCGCCTGGCCGCCAGCGGCCTGGGCAAGCCGCGCTACAAGCTTTCGCTGCGTCCCGCACAGGGCGAGCAGCAGGCGGCGATCGAGATCCTGCGCGACCAGCACGGCCTGACCCATACGCTGCTGCTGCCGCAGCCGTTCTTCGCCGGCGCCGAATTCCGGCCGATCCTCAACGTCAGCCAGCAGATCGCCGGGCTGGTCCAGGAGGGTGCGGTGGTACGCCGCGGCAACGCCACGCGCGGCGTCGCCAGCTTCGCCGAGGCGCGCAACTGGCTGCTGGAGGAGGCGAAGAAGGGCCGCACCATCCAGCGCTTCAAGGGCCTTGGCGAAATGAACCCGGAACAGTTGTGGGAGACCACGGTGAACCCGGAGACCCGGCGCATGCTGCAGGTGGGCATCGAGGACGCGTTCGCCGCCGACCAGATGTTCTCCATGCTGATGGGCGAGGCGGTGGAGCCGCGGCGCGATTTCATCGAGGCGAATGCGCTGAAGGTGGCCAACCTGGACATCTGAGGCGGCCAGGCGCGTGCCCCGGTCGTGGGGCATGCGCCTGCCGGCGGGCCGCTTTGCAAGCGTGTAATAACACGCTAATACACTATTAGTAGGGCAAATTCGCGCACCCGCGCGACCACTTTCCTGCGATTCCAGCGGTTTTGTGCTTCACATGATTGCGCGTATGTTGCAAGTCTTTGATTAACAAGAAACTTGCTTGCGGCACTGCGACTTGTTATCCATCGCCGGCTCGGGTTACGCTCAGAAATCCCCCGCACGGCTGTGCGTGAAACCTGACATAGAGGATCGCCATGAAGCATGCCCCACTGATCAAGATGCTGGCCGGCGCGGCACTTGCGCTGACCGTGGCGAGTAGCCCGGCGATCGCGCGCGATACCCCTTCCAAGGACAAGAAGGAATCGCAGTATCCGAACGCGACGCGCACCGAGCCGAAGCTCGACCTGACCAGCGAGAAGGATCAGAAGGCGCTCAACGAAGGCCTCGACGCCGTCAACGAGGGCGACAAGGCGAAGGCGACCCAGATCCTCCAGCCGCTGATCGACAACAGCAAGAGCAAGTACGCCCAGGCGCTGGCCCTGCAGGGCCTGGCCAGCCTGGAGTACAACGACGGCAACGTGAAGGGAGCGATCGAGACCCTGCAGAAGTCGCTGGCGCTCGGCGTGATGCCGAACGACACCTACTTCCAGCTCGAGTACATGCTGGCGCAGTTCCAGCTCGCCGCCGAGCAGTACCAGCCGGCGCTGGACACCATCGCGAAGTGGCGCGCCGAGGGCAAGAAGGAAACCGCCGAGTCGTACGCGCTGGAAGGCAACGCCTACTACCGCCTGGAGAAGTACCCGGAGGCGATCGCCGCGATCAAGAAGGCGCAGTCGCTGACCGACAAGCCGCAGCCCTCCTGGAACCAGATCCTGATGGCCAGCTACGCCGAGTCCGGCCAGGGCGACCAGGCCGCGCAGTTGGCGCAGCAGCAGCTCGCCGCCAATCCGAACGATTCCACCGCGCTGAACAATGCCGTCGCCGTGCTGATGCAGTCGCAGAAGTACCCGCAGGCGATCGAGCTGATGGAGAAGGCGCGCAGCGCCGGCGCGTTCAAGACCGAGAAGGACTACGTGAACCTCGCCAAGCTGTACCTGGTCACCGGCCAGGACAGCGCGGATCCGAAGCCGAACGCGGTCAAGGCCGTGCAGGTGCTCGACGAGGGCATGAGCAAGGGCGCCGTGCCGGCCAACTACGACAACTACAAGCTGCTCGGCGACGCCGCCTACGTGGGCGACAATCCGGCCAAGGCGATCGACTCCTACAAGAAGGCGATGCCGATGGCCAAGGACGGCGAAGCCGCCGTGCGCGCGGGCCAGCTGCTGATCAGCCAGAACAAGTACAGCGAGGCGAAGGGCCTGATCCAGCAGGGCATCGACAAGGGCGTGGCGCACAAGGGCTCGGCCTACATGCTGCTGGCCGAGGCCGAGCGCGGCCTGAAGAACAAGCCAGGCGCGATCGCCGCCATGAAGAAGGCCGCCCAGGACCCCGCCACGTCCGCCAAGGCCAACGCCTGGCTCAAGCAGGCGGGAGCGAAGTAACACACGGCACGGGGCGCTGCAAGGCGACGAATGGACGTCCATTTCGCCGCCATGCAGGTGCTATACAAATGCCAGGTGCTGTTGTACCGTTGAGAACCCTATCCCTTGCACGTGTCCAGTGGCAGATGTCACCCTTTTGGTGAAGTCTGCCGCAGAATGCTGCGACCACGTCATTTCAATTGACTAGCTCCAAGAAAGTGACAGATGGCCTCAAGTAACGATGAAACCGGCCGCGAGCCGTTCAATTGGAAGCGAACCTGGGCGTTGGCGGTAGCCGTCGCACTGCATGCCTTTGCGTTCCTGCTTCTCGTCGCGCCGATGGCGCCGCCGAAGCAGGATGCGAAGAAGCAGGAGCGTATCGTCCAGGTGAACTTCATCGAACCGCCGCCGCCGCCGCCGCCGCCGCCGCCGCCGCCGCCGGAACCGCCGAAGCAGCCGCCGCCGAAGATCATCCAGCAGGTGACGCCGCCGCCGACCCCGCCGCCGCCGGCCCCGCCGCCGGCCGTCGAGGAAGCGACGACCAACCCGATCCCGGCCCCGCCGCCGGCTCCGCCCGCGCCTCCGGCGCCTCCGGCGGACATCACGGCCAGCCAGGACATCAGCTACAACAGCCGCATCCAGCCGCGCTACCCGCCGCAGGCGATCCGCCAGCGCCACGAGGGCACGACGACGCTGCTGATCCTGGTGGGCGTGGATGGCACGCCGAAGGACATCAAGGTCGAGACCTCCAGCGGCTATCGCGAGCTGGATCGTGCGGCCATTGAAGCGGCCCAGAAATGGCGCTTCAATCCGAGTATCAAGAACGGACAGAAGTCTGAGGGTTATGTCCGCGTTCCAGTTGCCTGGAATCTCAATCAGCTGTAATTCCGATTACAGTTAATAAGTTCACGCCTGACACATCTCTAAAGGTAGCGTTATGTTTTTCGAACAGACTCCTGCACCGACCGGCGGCACCTCCAACGCCCAAGCCATGAAGCAGATGGGCTTCGAGGCTCTTCTCCACAACTTCGACTTCCTCGGCTGGGTGGTCTTCATCGTCCTGGTGGTGATGTCGTTCGCCTCCTGGTACTTCATCATCGCCAACGCCATCCGCAACGCCCAGGTGCGTCGTCGCGCCGACAAGGTCATCCAGGGTTTCTGGAACACCGCGTCGACGCAGGACGCGATCCGCGAGCTGGAAGCCCAGCCCAAGGGCGAACCGTTCTCGAAGATCGCCCTGGACGCCGCTTCCGCGGTGGCCCACCACCAGCAGGCTTCGGCCGGCGGCGGCCGCCTGGCCGAGTCGCTGAGCCGCTCGGAGTTCATCGACCGCGCCCTGCGCCAGGCCGTTGCCCGCGAGAGCCTGCGCCTGGAAGGCGGCCTGACCCTGCTCGCCACGGTCGGCTCCTCGGCACCGTTCATCGGTCTGCTCGGTACGGTGTGGGGCATCTACCACGCGCTGATCTCGATCTCCGCGTCCGGCAACGCCTCGATGGAAGCCGTGGCCGGCCCGGTGGGCGAATCGCTGATCATGACCGCGTTCGGTCTGTTCACCGCGATCCCGGCCGTGCTCGCCTACAACTTCTTCAATCGCTCGAACCGCCTCACCTACGCCCAGTTCGACGAATTCGCGCATGACCTGCACGACTTCTTCGCCACCGGCGCGCGCGTCGAAGGCAAGTGAGGGATTGACCCATGGCAATGAGCACCGGAGGCAATTCCGGCGGTCCGATGTCGGAGATCAACGTCACGCCTCTCGTGGACGTGATGCTGGTGCTGCTGATCATCTTCATGATCACCGCGCCGCTGATGTCGCACCGGATCACGGTCGAGCTGCCCCACGCCAACCCGAAGACTCCGGATTCGGGTTACGTGGAACCGATGGATCTGGCCGTCAAGAGCGACGGCACGATGTATCTCAACGACGCGGAAGTGACCGAGGCCGACCTGAAGGCGCAGTTCGCGGTGGCGGCGGCCAAGTCGCCGCAGCCCGAGCTGCAGATCCGCGCGGACAAGGGCATCGAGTGGAAGTACGTCGGCAAGGTGCTCACTGATGCCAAGGGCGCTGGCATGGTCCATGTCGGTTTCATGACGACCGGCAAGGAGTAACGACGATGGCTTTCAGTTCCGGAAATTCCAGCGGCCCGATGGCCGACATCAACGTCACGCCGCTGGTCGACGTGATGCTGGTGCTGCTGATCATCTTCATGATCACGGCGCCGATGCTCACCCACAAGGTGAAGATCGACCTGCCGCAGCCGAATCCGAACATCCAGCAGCCCGACACCCCGCTCGAGCCGATCCGCCTGAAGATCGACCAGGCCGGGGCGATGTACTGGAACGACACGCCGATCGACGAGCTGGGCCTGAAGGCTCAGCTCGCGGTGATTGGCGGCCAGGCCGACGCGGCCAAGCAGCCGGAAGTGCAGATCAGCGCGGCCGACGGTACGGCCTACGAGTCGGTGGCCAAGGTGCTTGCCGATGCGAAGAGCTACGGCCTCACCAAAATCGGTTTCACCGAAGGCCAGTAATCCCGCCATCGCGGTCCGTTCGACGAAAACCCCCGCTCGAAGCGGGGGTTTTCGTTTGCGTGCCGCCGCCGTTGCGGCGGTGGCGGCGAAGTCGCGTACCCTGCGGTCAGCGCAGGATCTGCAGGTAGTTGCGCACGGTGGCGGCGAGCCCGTCGTACAGCGCCTCGCCGATCAGCGCGTGGCCGATCGAGACCTCGGCCAGGCCGGGGATGGCGGCGCGCAGGGTGCCGAGGTTGGCCTGGCTGAGGTCGTGGCCGGCATTCACCGCCAGCCCGGCCTGCTGGGCGCGGCGGGCCGTGTCCACGCACAGGGCCAGGCTGGCGTGGACGTCGCCGGCGGCGAACGCCTCGGCATAGGGGCCGGTGTAGATCTCGATGCGCTCGGCGCCGATCGCCACGGCCCGCTCGAAATCCTGCGGGCCGGCGTCGACGAACAGGCTGACCCGGCAGCCGAGTCCGCGCAGTTCGGCGACCAGCGGGCGCAGCCGCTCGCCATCGCGTTCCAGGTCGAAGCCATGGTCGGAGGTGATCTGGCCGTCGTCGTCCGGCACCAGGGTGACCTGGGTGGGCCGGGTCTCGCGCGCCAGCGCGATCAGGCCGGGATAGGCGCCGCGCGCGGCGGCGAACGGATTGCCTTCGATGTTGTATTCGAGGCGGCCGCGCAGCAGCGCCGCGAGCCGGCGCACGTCGTCCGGCCGCACGTGGCGCTGATCCGGCCGCGGATGCACGGTGATGCCGCCGCAGCCGGCGTCGATGCAGGTCTGTGCGGCGCGGACGATGTCGGGTTCGTTGCCGCCGCGCGAGTTGCGCAGCACGGCGATCTTGTTGAGGTTGACGCTGAGCAGGGTCATCGTGACGACGGGCCATGGTGGGATCGGGGCCACGATCCGTTGCGCGCAAGCGGACCGGGTCGGAAACAGTGCGGCAATCAGTCGGCGGCGGCAAGTGTCCAGCAGCGGACCGGCCGCGCCTCGCCCCGCCAGGCCACGGCGGCCACGTGCTCCGCGTCGGGATGCAGCCGCTGCAACTGCCAGCCGGCCGCATCCTCGCCGTCCAGGCGGCGCAGTTGCAGCGGCTCGTCGCCGCCGGCGATGCTGAGCCGGTGCAGGCCGAAGGCCAGGCCGCGGCCGAGCGCCTTCAGCACGGCTTCCTTGGCGGTCCACAGTTCCAGGAAGGCGTGGCTGCGCAGGTCCGGCGCGAGCGCGGCGAGGCGTTCGGCCTCGGCCGCGTCGAAATAGCGTTGCGCGATCGCCAGGGCGCGCGGCCGTTCGCGCAGGCGCTCCAGGTCGATGCCGGGTGCGAGGCCGCGCGCCAGCGCGATCAGCGCGCGGTCGCCGCTGTGCGACCAGTTGAAGCCGAGCGACCGTGCCTGCGCGTCGTCGAGGCTAGGGCGGCCGTATGCGTTCTCGCGCAGCGCGACCGCCCCGGCCGGCAGGCCGAGATAGGCGGCCAGCATCGCGCGCAACGGCGCGCGGCCCTGCCGATGGTCGTAGGGCAGTTGCCAGACGTGTACCTCGTCATCGCGCAGGCGCTCTGCTACTTTCGCCGGCACATGGCCTTGCGTCGCGGTCATCCGCGCATGGTGCCGGGAACGGGACGATCCGCACAAGCCGATCGCGGCCGCCGGGCCGGGCTGCCTGAGGGAGGGGAACCTTGATCGCCGGCTGGCTGCTGCTGCTCGTCGCGCTGCTCTACGTGGGCCTGCTGTTCGTGGTCGCCTACGCCGGCGACCGCCGGCCGCTGTACCCGCGCCAGCCCCGGCTGCGGCCGCTGGTGTACAGCCTGGCGCTGGCGGTGTACTGCTCGTCGTGGACGTTCTACGGCGCGGTGGGCACGGCGGCGCGCGACGGGCTCGGCTACCTGCCGATCTACCTCGGCCCGGTGCTGCTGTTCGTGTTCGGCTTCGGCCTGCTGCGCCGGCTGGTGCTGGTGGCAGGGCAGCGCAACATCATCTCGATCGCCGATTTCATCGGCGCGCGCTTCGGCCGCTCGCACGGGCTGGCCGCGCTGGTGGCGATCATCGCGGTGACCGCCGTGGTGCCGTACATCGCACTGCAGTTCAAGGCGGTGGCGATGTCGTTCGGCGTGCTCGGCGACGCGCGCATCGCACCGCCTTCGCTCGCCGGCGACAGCGCGCTGTGGTGCGCGCTGCTGCTGGCGGTATTCGCGATCCTGTTCGGCACGCGCAGCATCGACGCCACCGAGCACCACCACGGCATGATGCTGGCGATCGCGCTGGAATCGCTGATCAAGCTGGTGGCGTTCGTGGTGCTGGCCGGCTACGCGCTATGGCGCGGCCCGGGCATGGAACACACCGTACAACTGCCGGCGACGCAGCTCGCGCATGGGACCTCGCCGGGATTCGTGGCGCAGACCCTGCTCGCGTTCTGCGCGATGTTCTGCCTGCCGCGCCAGTTCCAGATCGGCGTGGTGGAGTGCGAAGACCCGCGCGACCTGAGCCGCGCGCGCTGGCTGTTCCCGCTGTACATGGTGCTGATCAGCCTGGCGGTGCTGCCGATCGTCGCCGCCGGCCTCGATCTGCCGCGGGTGCGCGACGGCGCCGCCGACGCGTGGCTGCTGAACCTGCCGCTGGCGCACGGCGACCGCGGCATGGCGGTGCTGGCCTTCATCGGCGGCTTCTCGGCGGCGACCGGCATGGTGATCGTGGCGGCGGTGGCGCTGTCGATCATGATCAGCAACGACCTGGTGATGCCGGCCCTGCTGCGGATCCGCCGGCTGCGGCTGGAACAGCGCGCCGATCTGTCGCAACTGGTGCTGCGCGTGCGCCGCATCGCCATCGTGCTGCTGGCCCTGATGGCCTATGCGTACTACCGCATCGCCGCCGACGCGGAGAACCTGGCCGCGACCGGCCTGCTGGCCTTTGCCGCGGTGGCGCAGTTCGCGCCGGCGATCGTGGCGGCGCTGTACTGGCGCGGGGCCAGCCGCCGCGGCGTGGCGGTGGGGCTGTTCTGCGGCTTCGCGGTGTGGCTGTACACCCTGCTGCTGCCGGCGGTCAGCCGCTCCCGGCATTGGCTGGCCGACGGTCCGCTCGGCATCGACTGGCTGCGCCCGCAGGCGCTGTTCCACCTCAGCGGCTGGGACCCGGTGATGCACGGCACGTTCTGGTCGCTGCTGGCCAACGTGGCCTGCCTGGTGTTCATTTCGCTACGCTTCCGGCCGAGCCTGGAGGAGCGCCTGCACGCGGCGGTGTTCGTCGATCCCTACGCGGTGGGCCGCCAGGGCATCGGCGACTGGCGCGGCCGCGTCTCGGTGGCCGACCTGCGCACGATCGCCACGCGCATCGTCGGCGAGCGCAGCACGCAGCGCGCGTTCGACGACTACGGCCAGCGCCGCGGCAAGCCGCTGCTGCCGGGCGAGGCGGCCGACCGCGCGCTGATCCAGTCGACCGAGCGCCTGCTCGCCGGCGCGGTCGGCGCGGCCAGCGCGCGGCGCATCCTGATGGGCGCGCTGTCGGGTTCGGGCCTGGACATCGCCGAGGCGATGGCGCTGATGGACGAGGCCTCGCAGGAACTGCGCTTCAACCGCGAGCTGCTTTCCACCACGCTGGAGAACGTGTCGCAGGGGATCAGCGTGGTCGATGCGCAGATGCGCCTGGTGGCATGGAACCGGCGCTACCTGGAGCTGTTCGGCTACCCGGACGGCATGGTCTACGTGGGCGTGCCGGTGGCCGACCTGATCCGCTGGAACGCCGAGCACGGCGAATGCGGCCCGGGCGAGGTCGAGGCGCACGTGGCCAAGCGCATCGGCCACATGCAGGCCGGCTCGCCGCACCTGTTCCAGCGCATCCGCCCGGACGGCTCGGTGATCGAGCTGCGCGGCCGCGCGCTGCCCGGCGGCGGCTACGTCACCACCTACAGCGACGTCACCGCCTACAAGCATGCCGAACAGGCGCTGATCGAGGCCAACGAGACCCTGGAGCAGCGCGTGGGGCAGCGCACCGCCGAGCTGAGCGAGGCGCTGGCCGCCACCGCCCAGGCGCAGCGCGTGGCCGAGACCGCCAACGTATCGAAGACGCGCTTCCTCGCCGCGGCCAGCCACGACCTGCTGCAGCCGCTGAACGCGGCGCGGCTGTTCACCGCGGCGCTGCGCCAGCATCCGGGCCTGGACGGCGAGGCGAGCCAGTTGGCCGAGCGCATCGACGCCTCGTTCCGCGCCGCCGAGGACCTCATCGACACCTTGCTGGACACCTCTCGGCTGGACGCCGGCAGCTACCACGCCGACGTCGGCAGCTTCGCCCTGGCCGACCTGTTCGATTCGCTGCGTGCGCAGTTCGCCGTGCTCGCCGAGCAGCGCGGCCTGCGCCTGCGCGTGGCCTCGACCCGCCTGGCGGTGAACAGCGACCCGCAACTGCTGCGCCGGATCGTGCAGAACTTCCTGTCCAACGCGCTGCGCTACACCCGCAGCGGCGGGGTGCTGCTCGGTGCGCGCCGGGTCGGCAACGCGGTGCGCATCGAGGTGTGGGACAGCGGCCCGGGCATCGCGCCAGAGCAGCGTGCGCGCATCTTCGGCGAGTTCCAGCGGCTGGAGCGGCCGTCGCCCTGGGGCGAGAAGGGCCTGGGGCTCGGCCTGTCGATCTGCGAGCGCATCGCCGACATCCTCGGCCACCGGCTGGCGCTGACCTCGCGGGTCGGCCACGGCAGTTGCTTCGCGGTGGTCGTGCCGCGCGCCGAGGCGGGCGTGCCGCGGCGGCGCACCGCAACCTTGCCGACCCAGCTCGAACAGTTGCCGTTGACCGTGTTGTGCCTGGACAACGACGCGGCGATCCTGGACGGCATGCGCGCCCTGCTGCAACGCTGGGGCGTGGACTGCCGCACCGCCGAGGACCTGACCCAGGCACAGGCGGAACTGGGGCGCGGCCCGGTCGACCTGATCCTGGCCGACTACCACCTGGCCGACGACATGGACGGCCTGCAGGCGCTCGAACACCTGCGCCGCGTACTGGGCCGGCTGCCGCCGGTGGCGATGATCACCGCCGACGGCAGCAGCGAACTGAAGCAGCGCGCGCGAGAGCTGGGCTATCCGCTGCTGCACAAGCCGGTGCGCCCGGCGGCCCTGCGCGCCCTGCTCAGCGCGCGCCTGCGCAAGTCGGCGTCCTGACGCCGGCGGCTTGACGCGCCACCGGCGCCTCGACGTATGCTCGGGCGCGACAGGGGACAACCAACCACACGGGATCGCCCATGAAACGTGGCCCGGCACGTCTCCTCGCCCTGCTGCTCGTCCTGCCGCTGCTGTCCGGCTTCGCCGCGGACGCGGCGGACGCCTTCGTCGGCCACTGGATCGCCACCGACGGCAGCGGCTACCGGCTCGAGGTGGTCCGCCAGGGCGGCAAGCTGCTGGTGAGCGAGATCGACCCGACCGACGACGACGGCACGCCGGGGCGGGCATCGACCCATCCGGCGGTGGTCGAGAAGGGCTTCCTCGAAGTGCAGGACGACGAGGTGCCGAGCAGCTACACCTTGAACGAGGCCACCGGCCACCTGGTGCGCTCGGACAACATCCTTTCGTTCAAGAAGGTCGGGTCCTAGACCCGTCCACGATTTGCGGGTATCCACATGAACGTCATCCCAGCGGCTTTCAACGGCCGAAGGGCCGGTCAAGCTGGGATCCAGCGTCTTTGGGGCAATCAAAGTCACCGGATGACTCGCTGCGTTTGCCCCTGCGGGGCCAGCCTTTGGCTGTTCAACGCTCGCAAGGCTCGCTTTTGTCCTGCTTGACCGGCCCTGCGGCCGTTGAAAGCCGCAGGAACGACGACGAGATAGAGTGGCGCTGATGAAAGGATCGTGAGCAGGCTCCGAGCCGCGAGCCGGGCGGCTCAGTCCTCGTCCTGCGGCATCGACTGCATCACGCCCTGGTCGACCGCGAGCTGGCTGGCCGCCAGCGCGACCTGGGTGCGGTTGTTGACGCCGAGCTTGCGCATGATCGCGGTCATGTGCGCCTTCACCGTCGCCTCGGACACGCCCAGGTCGTAGGCGATCTGCTTGTTGAGCAGGCCCTCGGCGATCATCGTCAGCACGCGGAACTGCTGCGGGGTGAGCGAGGCGACGCGCGCGGCGACGTCGGCCTCGTCGGTCTTCAGCGCCACTTCGCCGCCGAGCAGTTCGTGCGGCAGCCACACGTCGCCGTCGAGCACCGCGCGGATCGCCTGCACGATGTCCTCGCCCGCGGTGGACTTGGGAATGTAGGCCGAGGCGCCGTGGGCCAGCGCGCGGCGGGCCACCTGCGCTTCTTCGTGGCCGGACACCACGATGGTCGGCAGGCCCGGGTACTGGCCGCGGATGTGCGCAAGCGCGGAATACCCGCGCGCGCCCGGCATGTGCAGGTCGAGCAGCAGCAGGTCCGCCTCCGGGAACTGCTCGACCAGCGCCAGCAGGCTGTGCACGCTGTCGGCGGCGTGCACCCGCGCCTGCGGCAGGGCAGCCAGCACGGCGCGCTGCAGGGCGTCGCGGAAGAGTGGGTGGTCGTCGGCGATGAGGACGTCGGGCATAGGGTCAGGAGCGAGGGGAGAGAAGTGAGGAGTGAGAGAGAGCCTCTGCGTGGCGCGGCTTCTCTCCTTTTCTCACTCCTCGACTCTTGCTTCTCGCTACTTGATCAAGCGCTCGTCGACCAGGTTCTTCACCACGCCCGGGTCGGCCAGGGTGGTGATGTCGCCGAGCTGGTCGGGCTGGTTCTCGCCGATCTTGCGCAGGATGCGGCGCATGATCTTGCCGGAGCGGGTCTTGGGCAGGCCGGGCGCCCACTGCAGGTGGTCCGGCGTGGCGATCGGGCCGATCTCCTTGCGCACCCAGGCGATCAGTTCCTTGCGCAGCTCGTCGCTGCCGCTCTCGCCGGCGATCAGGGTGACGAAGGCGTAGATGCCCTGGCCCTTGATCTCGTGCGGGCAGCCGACCACGGCGGCCTCGGCGACCTTGGGATGCGCCACCAGCGCGCTCTCCACCTCGGCGGTACCCAGGCGATGGCCGGAGACGTTGATGACGTCGTCGACGCGGCCGGTGATCCAGTAGTAGCCGTCCTCGTCGCGGCGTGCGCCATCGCCGCTGAAGTAGTTGCCGGGGTAGGCGCTGAAATAGGTGTCGATGAAGCGCTGGTGGTCGCCGTAGATGGTGCGCACCTGGCCGGGCCAGGAGTCGGTGATCAGCAGGTTGCCCTCGGCCACGCCTTCGAGCACGCGACCGTCGGCGTCCACGATCGCCGGCTTGATGCCGAAGAACGGCAGGGTGGCCGAGCCGGGCTTGGTGTCGATGGCGCCCGGCAGCGGGGAAATCAGGATGCCGCCGGTCTCGGTCTGCCACCAGGTGTCCACGATCGGGCAGCGCCCTTCGCCGACCACGTGGTAGTACCACTCCCACGCCTCCGGGTTGATCGGCTCGCCGACCGAGCCGAGCAGGCGCAGCGACGCGCGCGAGGTCTTCTTCACCGGGCCCTCGCCCTCGCGCATCAGCGCGCGGATCGCGGTGGGCGCGGTGTAGAACAGGGTGACCTTGTGCTTGTCGACCACCTGCCAGAAGCGGCTGTGGTCGGGATGGTTCGGCACGCCCTCGAACATCACCGTGGTGGCGCCGTTGCACAGCGGGCCGTACACCACGTAGCTGTGGCCGGTGACCCAGCCGACGTCGGCGGTGCACCAGTAGACGTCGTCCTCGCGCAGGTCGAACACCAGCTCGTGGGTGTAGCTGGTGTACACCAGGTAGCCGCCGGTGCTGTGCTGCACGCCCTTCGGCTTGCCGGTGGAGCCGGAGGTGTACAGCACGAACAGCGGGTGCTCGGCCTCGACCGGGGTGGGCGGGCAGTCGGCGGACTGGCCTTCCATCAGGGTGTGCCAGTAGCGGTCGCGCGGCGACTGCATGTTCACCGCGCCGCCGGTGTGGCGCACCACGATCACGGTTTCCACGCTGTTGGTGCCGGGGCGCTCCAGCGCCGCGTCCACGTTGACCTTGAGCGGGATGCGCTTGCCGGCGCGCAGGCCCTCGTCGGCGGTGACCACCACCTTGGCCTGCGAGTCGGCGATGCGCCCGGCCAGCGAGTCGGGCGAGAAGCCGCCGAACACCACCGAATGGGTGGCGCCGAGACGGGCGCAGGCCAGCATCGCCACCGCCGCCTCGGGGATCATCGGCAGGTAGATCGCCACGCGGTCGCCCTTGGCCACGCCGAGGTTCTTCAGCGTGTTGGCGAACTTGCACACTTCCGCGTGCAGCTCGCGGTAGGTGATCGTGCGCGAGTCCTTCGGGTCGTCGCCCTCGAACACGATGGCCGGCTTGTCGCCGCGCCTGGCCAGGTGGCGGTCGAGGCAGTTGGCGCTGACGTTCAGCTCGCCGTCTTCGTACCAGCGGATGTGCAGGTCGTTGCGGTCGAACGAGACGTCCTTGATCCGCGTCGGCGGCCGGGTCCAGTCCAGCCGCTGGCCGACGCGGCCCCAGAAGCCTTCCGGATCGGCCACCGACTCGGCGTACAGCCGGGCGTAGTCGTCCTCGCGGATGCGCGCGCTGGCGGCGAACTCGGGCTTGACGGGGTAGAGCTTGGACATGGATGCCTCCTGCAGATAGGGCGCGGCAACGCGGAGAAGGGGAAGTTGCCGGGAACGCCGGCACGCATCGAGTGTAGCCCCGCGCAGCGCCCTGCGTGGCGCCCGCCGCTTCGACTTTGGTCGAGTTTCGACCAATGGCGAATAGTCGCCCGCGCCGCAGCATGACCATGCTCGCCTGGACTTCACCTGGGGAGAGGCAAGCCATGACGTCGCCATCACCAACCTGCCGCAGCCGGCTGCTGGCCCTGAGCGTGGCCTGCGCGCTGGCGTTGCCGCTGGCCGGCCATGCGCAGGACAGCCGCGAGCAGCAGCTCGAACAGCGGGTCGCCCAGCTCGAACAGCAACTGGCCGAACTGAAGGGCATGATCCAGGCGCAGAAGACCGCCGCCGCGCAGCAGCCGGCGCCGCCGCAGGCGCCGTCCCAGACCGTCGCGGCCGCGCCGTCGGCCAAGCCGGTGTTCACCAGCGCGCCGGGCGTGTCGGTGGCCCTGCACGGCTTCGTCAGCGCCAGCGCGTTCGGCCAGGACAAGAGCTTCACCTACGGCAACGGCCAGAACGCCGAATATCCGGTGCCCGGCTCGAAGGGCTCGCTCAGCGGCTTCGACGTGCGCAACACGCGCTTCTGGCTGGATTTCAGCGGCGCCAAGCTCGCCGGCGACTGGGGCGGCGGCGGCCGCATCGAGATGGACTTCTTCGGCGGCTTCAACGGCACCGGCGCCTACAGCCGGCAGCAGCCGACGCCGCGCCTGCGCCAGGCCTACATGGACCTGACCAACCCCAACACCGGCAGCACGGTGCGCATCGGCCAGCAGTGGGACCTGATGTTCCCGGTCGACAACACGCCGACCTCGCTGACCCACATCGCCTTCCCGCTGGGCTTCGCCGCCGGCTTCGTCGGCTGGCGCTTCCCCGGCGTGGTGTGGATGCAGGACCTCAACCACGGCAGCGACGGCGCCAAGTGGCGGCTGGACCTGGGCGCGTTCGACGGCTCCTGGAGCGGGCCCGACGGCGCGGTCAACAACACCAACTACAAGACCGCCGGCAACGCCGGCTTCCGCCCGCAGGTGGAGGCGCGCCTGCGCGTGCAGGACAAGACCTGGGTGGCCTACCTGGTCGGCCACTACAGCGAGATCGACCTGCGCGGCGTGGACGGCACCGCGCCGGTGCCGATCAAGGACAGCATCAAGAGCGTGGGCTACGAGCTGGGCGGCCAGTGGAAGCCCGGCCCGTGGATGTTCAAGGGCCTGGTCTACAGCGGCAACGGCCTGGGCCAGATCTTCGGCGGGTTGTCGCAGTTCGGCGACATCAAGGAAACCGGCGGCTTCGTGCAGGCCGGCTACAGCTTCACGCCGAACTGGAGCCTCAACGCGTTCTACGCCATGAGCAAGCCGAAGGAAGGCGACGTGGTGCGCTGGCTCGGCAACGGCTCCAGCGGCCTGCTGAAGAACCGCCAGGCCGCGCTCAGCCTGCAGTACGCGGCCGGCGCCTACGAGCTGGGCGTGGAGTGGATGTACGACAAGCTCGACTCCACCACCAACGGCGAGAACCGCCGCACCACCAGCGGCAACCAGGTCAGCCTGAGCGGCCTGTACAAGTTCTGACGCATGGCGGCGCGCCCGGCGAGGGCCCGCCGCCTGCCGTGCAGTTCGCGCGCCGCCGGCACGGGGCCGGGGCGCGGGTGCGATGGCGCGAAAGGCGCCGCCGCATCCGGTCCGGGCCCGCTTCGAGGGCAGGCGGGCCGGTCCACCACTTCGGGGAGAGATCACCATGGCAACCACCGCGATCGGCGCGTCCACCGCGCTCGATACCAGCCACAAGCGGGTCGTGCTCGCATCGAGCCTGGGCACCGTGTTCGAGTGGTACGACTTCTACCTGTACGGCTCGCTCGCCGTGATCATCGGCAAGCAGTTCTTCTCCGGCCTGAACGAGGCCAGCCAACTGGTGTTCGCCCTGCTCGCGTTCGCCGCCGGCTTCGCGGTGCGGCCGTTCGGCGCGATCGTGTTCGGCCGCGTCGGCGACCTGGTCGGGCGCAAGTACACTTTCCTGGTCACCATCATCATCATGGGCCTGTCGACCTTCCTGGTCGGCGTGCTGCCCGGCTACGGCGCGATCGGCGTCGCCGCGCCGGTGATCCTGATCGTGCTGCGCATGCTGCAGGGCCTCGCGCTCGGCGGCGAGTACGGCGGCGCGGCGACCTACGTGGCCGAGCACGCGCCGCCGGGCAGGCGCGGGCTGTACACCAGCTTCATCCAGATCACCGCGACCTTCGGCCTGTTCCTGTCGCTGCTGGTGATCCTCGGCTGCAAGTGGCTGCTCGGCGACGCGTTCGACAGCTGGGGCTGGCGCGTGCCGTTCCTGCTGTCCTCGCTGCTGCTGGCGGTGTCGGTGTACATCCGCATGCAACTGGCCGAGTCGCCGGTGTTCCAGCAGATGAAGGCCGAGGGCAAGGCGTCGAAGGCGCCGCTGACCGAGTCGTTCGCGCGCTGGAGCAACCTCAAGCTGGTGATCCTGGCCCTGCTCGGCGCCACCGCGGGCCAGGCGGTGGTGTGGTACTGCGGCCAGTTCTACGCGATGTACTTCCTCGGCACCACGCTGAAGATCGACGCCACCACCGCGCAGTTGCTGATCGCCGGCGCGCTGCTGATCGGCACGCCGTTCTTCGTGGTGTTCGGCTGGCTGTCGGACAAGATCGGGCGCAAGCCGGTGGTGCTGGCCGGCTGCCTGCTCGCGGTGCTGACCTACTTCCCGATCTTCAAGGGCATCACCCACTACGGCAACCCAGCGATCGAGGCGGCCAGCGCGGCAGCGCCGGTGCGCGTGCAGGCCGACCCGGCCGCGTGCACCTTCCAGGTCGACCTGATCGGCAAGAAGACCTTCACCAGCTCCTGCGACGTCGCCAAGAGCTACCTGGCCAAGCGCGGCGTGCCCTACGGCAACGTCGCCGCCGGCCCGGGCGCGCTGGCGGTGGTGTCGGTGGGCGGCAGGGACATCGCCTCGTTCGAGGGCGGCGCGCTGTCCAAGGCCGACTTCGCCGCGCAGGGCAAGGTGTTCGGCGAGACGCTGGGGGCGGCACTGAACGAGGCGGGCTACCCGGCGAAGGCCGACCCGGCCAAGATCAACACGCCGATGCTGCTCCTGCTGCTGACCCTCCTGGTGATCTACGTGACGATGGTCTACGGCCCGATCGCCGCCTGGCTGGTGGAGATGTTCCCCACCCGCATCCGCTACACCTCGATGAGCCTGCCGTACCACATCGGCAACGGCTGGTTCGGCGGCTTCCTGCCCTCGGTGTCGTTCGGCATCGTGGCGGCCACCGGCAACATCTACTCGGGCCTGTGGTATCCGGTGGTGATCGCGGCGATGACCTTCGTGATCGGCCTGTTCTTCGTGCGCGAGACCAAGGACGTCGACATCACCGCCTGACGGCCGGCCGCCCGGGCGGGTTCCGCCCGGGGCAAAGCAAAGCGCACCGGCAGCGATGCCGGTGCGCTTGCGTCTGCGGTTCCGGTCAGGCCCGGATCATGCTCTTCGGATCAGGCCGATGATCACCAGCAGGATGATCGCGCCGATCAGCGCATTGATGATCGCGGCGACGATGCCGCCGCCGATGACGATGCCCGCCATCGGCAGCAGCCAGCCGGCGAGGAACGCGCCGACGATGCCGACCACGATGTTGCCGAGCAGGCCGAAGCCGAAACCGCGCACGATCAGCCCGGCCAGCCAGCCGGCAATCGCGCCCACCAGAAGGAAAACGATCAAGCCCGAAGCAGTCATCGCCCCAACTCCTGTCCATTGCGGGAACGTACGCCGCGCCAGGCGGCCGTACCGGGGCAGCTTCCGGATTGCGATGTGCAGCGTGCGTGATTTCCGGCCGCCGGGCTCAGAGGTCGCGCAGCGGCGGCTTGCCGGCGCGCAGCCGTTCGAGGTCGAAGTCGGACAGGCTTTCCTCGCGCGACCGCGCGGCGATGCGCGCCTGCGCGAAGGCCAGCGCGGTGGCGAACAGGCCGGCCAGGCCCAGCAGCAGCCAGATCGCCATTGCGCCGCCGCTGTGGCGGGTGAAGCACAGCAGCAGGGACAGCACGGTGGCGGCGAGCAGGAACCAGCGCATGTCGGACCTCGTGGGCGATGCCGCGGCGGGTGGCCGGCGGACGCGCGCATCATAGCCAGCTTCCGTGCGGCCGGTGACGGGCCGGCGCCACTCCGTGAGCGGCACCGCAGTCTGGCAATCGGGCCAGGGCAATGCGCCGTGGAGCGAGCGGGAGCACGCTCTAAGAGCTTGTTCGCGATCCATCCGCCGGTTCATCCGCTTCATCGTCATTCCTGCGGCTTTCAACGGCCGCAGGGCCGGTCAAGCAGGAATCCAGCGACTGTTTCTCTGGAAACCCAACGACGCTGGATCCCAGCCTTCGCTGGGATGACGTTTCTGGGATGACGCTTCATAGAGGGATACCTGGAAGCCTTTGAACAGGCTCTAAGATGAGCGCATCGGACACCGCCATTGCCGCAAGGGTCGAGATGCCGCAAGCCGCGCCCCCGCCGCAGCCCCGCGCGCCGCTCTGGCGCCGCGCCTACCGGGCCGGGCTGCGTTTCAGCAGTTGGGTGGCGATCGTGCTCGACCATCTCAGGCCGATCCGGGTGCCGCTGCTGATCCTGGCGGTGGCCGGGTTCGTCGCGGTGGGCGTGGAGCAGGCCGCGGAACTGTTCCTGATCGCGGTGTGGACCGATCCCAGCACCGCCCGCTATGCCTGGCTGCTGGCGGGCAGCGCCCTGGCCGGCCTGTCGATGTGGTACGCGGCGCGCAGCGCCTACCGGCTGGCCTACCCGCGCTGGCCGGCGCTGCAGGACCCCCGTGCCGCCGGCCTGCGCGCCTGGCTGCCGCGGGTGCTCGGGGCGGCGGTGCCGGCGCTGGTGCTGCTGGGCTACCTGCTCGCGCTGTGGTCGGTGCCGCACGGCGCCTGCCACGCGGCCGACGACTGCCTGCGCCGCAACGGCCGCACGCTCGGCCTGCTGCTGGAGACGGGCGCGCTGGTCGCCTTCTTCGTCGGCCGGCGGCGCATGGTGAACCGCTGGCGCCGCCGTCGTGGCGCGCCGCCGTCGCTGGCTGCGCGTCCGGCCGATGAGCCGCGCCTGCGGCGGGTGCGTGCGCTGGGACGCGTTCCGCTGCGCATCTTCGCCGGCGCGATCGCGCTGAACGTGGCGGCGACCGTGCTGGTGGCGTGGCGGCCGACCCTGCTCGACGGCAGCGGCCCGCTGGCGATCCTGCTGCTGGCGGCCGGCTTCATGTCGCTGTCCGGCGGTTTCCTGTGCATGCTCGCAGACCGGCGCGGCTGGCCGCTGCTGAGCGTGCTGCTGCTGCTCAGCGGCCTGCTGCATGCCCTGCATCTGAACGACAACCACCGCGTGCGCCAGTACGCGGCGATGAGCACGCACCAGGACCCGGCCGCGCCGCCGCCGGACACGCGGCCGGCGTTCGCGGACTATGCGGACGCCTGGCTGGAGCAGCGCTGCACCGGCCGCGACCCGTGCCCGGTGGTGCTGGCCTCGGCCGAGGGCGGCGGCATCCGCGGCGCGGCGTGGACGGCCCTGGTGCTGGCCCGGCTCACCGCCCAGGTGGAGCGCCAGCGGCCGGCGGGGCCGTCCGGCGAACCGCTGCTGGCGCGCTACCTGTTCGCCGGCAGCGGCGTCTCCGGCGGCAGCCTCGGCCTGGCCAGCTACGTCGCGCTGCTGCGGCAGCCGTCGCCCAGCGCCGGTGCGGAGGCGCTGGAAACGCGCGCCCAGGCCATGCTCAGCCACGATTTCCTCGCGCCGACGCTGGCCAACATGTTCTTCGTCGACTTCACCCAGCGCTGGCTGCCGGGCGCCTGGCTCGACGACCGCTCGCGCGCCTTGACCCTGGCCTGGGAAGACGCGGCGCGCAGGCAGGGCGTGGAAGCCTTCGCGCAGCCGTTCAGCGCGCTCTACCGGCGCGCCGACGGCAGCCTCGATACCGATGTGCCGGCGCTGTTCCTCAACAGCACCACGGTGGTCGAGGGCAAGCGCTTCATCGAGCATCCGTTCCGCCCGATCGCCTCGCCGCGGGAGCAGCCGTGGACCGCCGCCTTCGACGGCTCTGCCTGGCTCGACCCGCGCGTGCCGCTGAGCGAGGCGGTGCTCAACAGCGCGCGCTTCACCTACGTCAGCCCGGCCGGCACGCTGGAGACCGCCGGCAACGCGCGGCCGCTGCCCGCCACGCTGCAACTGGTCGACGGCGGCTACTTCGAGAACTCCGGCACCACCACCTTGCTCGAAGTGATGCGGCAGCTACGTGCGATCGCCGCGGCGCGCGGCCGGCACCTGCGCTTCATCGTGCTGCACGTCAGCAACGATCCGCAGCTGGGGGATTTCATCGACAACCATGATCCCGCGCATTTCATGCCGTTCTACTCAACCGCCTGCCCGCAGCCGGCGACGCCGTCGCGCAACGCGCCCAGCGGCGAAGCGACGGCACCGCTGGAAGCGTTGCTGGACACCCGCAGCGCGCGCGGAAGCTATGCCCGCGCGCAGCTGCTCGGCGCCCTGCATCCGGATGCGGGCGATCTCGTCCGCGGCGACCTGCTGTGGCACTTCCGCCTGTGCGCCGGCGACTACCCGATCCCGCTGGGCTGGGCGATCTCCGCGCCGGTGTTCGACGAGATGCGGCGCCAGCTCGGCCGCAATTACCCGCTCGACGCGATGGCGCAGGCGCTGTACCGCCAGCTCGCGCCGCCGGCCGCCGGTGTCGCGTCGGCTGAGACCTCCGCCCGCTAGGCTGGCGTCATGCCAGCACGTCCCCTCGATCCGTTCTCGCCCCACGCGCTCAAGGGGCGCGGCGCCGCTTCCAACCCGGAAGGGCGCTTCGAGTCGGTCCGCCACCACGCGGAGGACGACGGCTGGCAGAGCGCGCTGCTGGACGAGGACGCGCCGCGCCCGCGCACCGAGGTCGCCGACGAGCGCGCGCGCAGCGTGATCAGCCGCAACGATTCGCCCGACATCGCCTTCAGCCAGGCGATCAACCCGTACCGCGGCTGCGAGCATGGTATGACGTACTGGTAAGTGTTCAGCCCAATTCCAGCACGGAAGGCCTTAAAAACGGTACTTTGGCGGAATCAGAGAGTGAACACCTTCCTCACTGGTCAGTCGATTCTGTGAACACCCCGCCCCGGAAGCGGCACCCTGCCGATGTCGACAGGCTGGGTGCCTGCGGCCGGCTTGGACGCTTCCCGCTCTCCAGTAAGTATTGGACAGAGACCGGGAGAAACTAGCGCAATAAGAGGGTAGTTTCGATCGTCGCACCCACTGTGCTCGCGCGTAGGCTTTGCCCCATGCACTCACGGCGGGGCAAGGTCATGGACGAGTATGGTGTTACCCCCGGGCAAGAGCCCGAATCTTCCGGGCAGGTGGTGGCTTTTCGCGAGCTAAACGTTTACGTGCGGTGCACCTATCTGGAAGCTGCAGATCAAGACCAACTCCGCGGTCTGAACGTCAAGCCTGTCCCGAATGGCCTGCACATCCTTGTGTCGCGGTCGACCGGTCAGGTCGTGGAACCCGTCCTTCTCTTCCTCGAAGGGAAGTTGGTACGGCGGCTCTTGCTGAACAAACCAAACAACCTCAAAAAAAGCCCTCACACCCGGAAGGCACTTGCCGACGACCTGAAGGATTTTTACGACTTTCTGGACGGGAACGGTCTCGCCCTCGACGCGGTCGACGACCGCGCGTTGAACACCTACGTGTCGACCATGGAGTCCACGCCGTCTCCGGTCACTGGTCAGCCCTACAGCAGCAACACGATCATCCGGCGTCTGTCCACCGTGAAGATGTTTTGTTCGTGGGCGCAAGACAGAGGGTTGCTTCGCCATCGGTTCCTGATCGAGGAGGTCAAAGCCAGGCGGTCGATGGACAGGAGATTCTTGGCGCATCTCCCGTCGACAAGAAAGACGGAAAGGTTTGCCCCTGCTGTCGATGTGCCCTCGGCACCGGATCCTTCGGAAAGAGTCACCGTGCTCGCGTCGGCGGAGGTGAAGGGGATCCTCGACGCACTTGGTCCCCCGGTGCCCTTGAAGTGCCTCGGGGTGCCAGAGGCGCCGATTGAAGGAGCGTTGCATCGCGATCGGCTCATGGCTCAGTGCGGGTTCTATGTGGGTCTGCGTCGCGAGGAAGTGTGCGATCTCGAGCTGGACAGGCTCAATGCAATCAGGGTTGCGGAGGACACGCACCCCTTTACCCTGCAGAAAATCCTAGTGCACGGTAAGGGCAACAAGTGGCGCACGGTCAACGTGCCCACATGGTTGATCCTGTCCCTGCAGTATTACGCGGCGACCGAACGAGCGGAGGTCGCCGCAAAAGCCCTCAAGCAAGATGCCGCCTACGTCGCGCCGAACCGCGTGTTCCTGAACCGCGCGGATGCGCGCACCGGACGAGGCGCTCAGGTGACGCCGAAGACACTTAATCGCATATTTCGCGAAGCTCAGCTGCGGCGAAATGCGACATGTGCCATCGGAGCGCAGGCAGGATCTGGCGAAGCGCCACTGTATGGATTCCATGTGCTTCGTCACTCGTACGCGGTGTACACCTATCTCGAGCGCAAGCGTGCCCGCGACACCGACCCCATCAAATATATTCAGGCCCAGCTTGGTCACGCTCACTATTCGACCACTGCTGACACCTACCTGAAGTACGCGCTTCTGGCCGAGTCAAGACTCTACGACGTCTATCTGGACGCGAGAAGGCTGATGACTGACATGTTCGAAGGCGACCTCGATGGCTAGGAGCGGGTCGGCGAAATCACGGCATGTCAAACAGGACGCGACCGGCGCGCAACTACCACGTGACATCGGAACATCGGCACCGGTAAGTGACGTTGTCATGTACGACACGGCGAAGGTATCGCTGCTCGTCCAACTGGTTGATCGGCGCACGAGCAGCAGCGTCATAGTCGACTGCAGTTCGTGGTTGGTTGCTCCGGAGCTCGCGCTAACGTTTGCGGAGGCGTCAGTTGCTGCCTGCGCGGGGCAACGGCTCCGGACAAAGGAAGCGCACCTGCACAACCTTATCTATGGCTTCTTTTCTTATTTGAACCATTCCGGGAGCCACAGAAGCCTGACCGTCGTGGACCTCACCACAACACTCCTGAGTGAGGTTGTACGTGAGTGGATTGGTCGCACACGTGAGGACGGGTCCTAC
>NZ_LMSL01000003.1:0-154 GCF_001428405.1 Frateuria sp. Soil773 | reverse complement strand
TGGCCGAGCACGGGATGTCGGTGCGACGAGCCTGTCGTGCGGCGCGGTTGCCGCAGCGCAGTTAGTATCGGCCACGTGACGAGGGTGTGGATGGTGATGCCGCTGTGATCGATGCCCTGCAGGCCGTGGTTGAGCGGCACAGCCGTTGGGGTTT
>NZ_LMSL01000002.1:480987-584563 GCF_001428405.1 Frateuria sp. Soil773 | reverse complement strand
AGGTGGGTTGCCTGTCCGTTCCTCCCCTCCTGACGTGGCATCATCCGTCCGCAGTCGCCGGCCTTGCGCGAGTGACTACGCAACAGCGTATCCATCGGGGAGCCTGGCTTGTTCGTCCATGTCGAAACCAAACGACGCACACGGCTGCAGTGGGCCACCCTGCTGCTGGTGACGTTGTGCGTGGTGTGTTTCGTGGGACTGGCGCTGACGCCCTCGCCCGAACGGATATCGATCCTGCTGGAGTGGGGCACGATCCCCACCAGCATCTTCGACGCGAAGCAGCCGTTCTGGCCGCAACTGCTGGACCCGGCCCTGCTGCGGCTGGGCACGGCGCTGTTCATCCACGTGGAATGGCTGCACCTGCTGGGCAACCTGTTGTTCCTGGTGATCTTCGGGTTGGCCGCCGAGCGGAGCCTCGGCTCGATCCGCTTCCTGCTGCTGTTCCTGATCGGCGGCATCGTCGCCAACCTGGTCGGCGCCATCTCGCTGGCGGGCGTCGGGCGGCCGATCATCGGCTGCAGCGGCGCGGTGTCGGCGGTGCTGGGCACCTACCTGGCGCTGTTCCCGCGGGCCCGGCTGGGGCTGGTGCTGCCGCTGGGCCTCTATCTCGAATTCGTGCGGGTGCCTGCCTATCTGCTGATCGGCATCTGGGTGCTGCTGCAATTGCTCTTCAGCTATGCCGGGCCGAGCTACGGGGCGGTGGTGTGGTGGACGCACATCACCGGCTTCCTGTTCGGCGTGGTGTTCGCGCTGTTCTCGCGCGATGCGATCGTGCGCCGCCTGCGCGGCTAAACTTCACCGATGCGCACCAAGAAACTCTACAAGGTTACCTTCCTGCATCTCGGGAAATGCTACGAGTTGTATGCCCGCCAGGTGACTTCGAGCAGCCTCTGGGGCTTCACCGAGGTCGCCGAGCTGGTGTTCGAGCCGGCTGGTTCGGGGCTGCTGGTCGATCCTACCGAGGAGCGGCTGCGCGAGGAGTTCCGCGACACGCGCGTGCTGCACTTGCCGATGCAGTCGGTGGTGCGCATCGAGGAAGTCGAGCGCAAGAGCACGCTGGTGATCCGCGACGCCGCCGACGGCCAGAAGGTCACGCCGTTTCCGATGCCGCCGAAGCCGCGCTGACTCAGGCGTGCCGTGCCCCATGGTGCATGCCGTGGTGGCGGGCGAACATTCTCAGCAGCCGGCGGGCGATCGGCGTCGCCCCGACCTGCCGGAACACATGGTGCGGATCGCTGCCTTCGCTGCGCATCGCCTGCTGCTTTCGCCGGATATACGCGCGCATGACCTCGGCGTTGAACTCCGGATGGAACTGCACGCTCAGCGCCTGCGGCCCGTAGCGCAGGAGATGGTGCGGATCGCGGGCGGAGCGGGCCAGCACGACCGCGCCCGGCGGCGCTTCGAGCACGCTCTGTTCGTGGGTGGTGTGGGCGCGGAACTGCGACGGCATGGCGCCGACCAGCGGATCGTGCGCCGCCGGCGGCAGCAGCTCGATCGGCAGCGTCCCGATCTCGCGGCCGCCCGGCAGGTAATCGACGCGGCCGCCGAGGGCGTGCGCCATCAACTGGTGGCCGTAGCAGACGCCGAACATCGGCAGTTCCGCATCCATCGCGTGGCGGATCCAGCCGGCGGTGCGCTCGCTCCACGCCGCCCGCTCGGTGACCATCGCCGCCGAGCCGGTGATCAGGGCACCGGAGACTTCGGCGACGGCCGGCAGGCTTTCGCCGGCCTCGACGTCGACCACGCGGAGCTGCGACGGGCGCAATCCCGCGGCGAGCCGGAACCAGTGCGGGAAATCGCCGTGGCGACCGCGGATGGGATCGGGCGCGCGGCCCGTGCGGATGACGAGAACGGGTTTCATGCTGGTTCGATCACGGTCGATATGACGTTGTTACGGCGGGTCGATGGGTTCGTGCTCGATCGGCGGCAGCACGGTCAGCACTTCCTGCACCGTGGTCACGCCACGCGCCACCTGCGCCGCCGCCGAGATGCGCAGCGGCTGCAGCCCTTCGGCCAGCGCGGCGGCGCCGAAGCGGCCGAGGTCCAGGTCGGCGGAGAGCAGGCCGCGCAGGCGCGGGCTCAGCCGCATCATCTCGTAGATGCCGGTGCGCCCCAAGAAGCCGGTGTTGCGGCATTCCAGGCAGCCGACGGGCTTGAAGACGCGTCCAGGCAGCGGCAGGGTCCAGCCGTGCGTGAGCGCGGTCCATTCGTCCGGATCCTGCGTGGACTCCTGCTTGCAGTGCGGGCAGAGCGTGCGCACCAGGCGCTGGGCGACCACGCCGGTAAGGGTGGACTGGATCAGGTAGTGCGGCACGCCCAGGTCGAGCAGGCGGGTCACCGCGCTGGGCGCGTCGTTGGTGTGCAGGGTGGACAGCACCAGGTGGCCGGTGAGCGAGGCCTGCACGGCCATCTGGGCGGTTTCCAGGTCGCGGATCTCGCCGACCATGATGATGTCCGGGTCCTGCCGCAGCAGGGTGCGCACGCCGGCGGCGAAATCCAGCTCGATCGACGCCTGCACCTGCATCTGGTTGAACTCGGGCGAGACCATCTCGATCGGGTCTTCCACCGTGCACACGTTGATCTCGGGGCGCGCCAGGTGCTTGAGCGTGGAGTACAGCGTGGTGGTCTTGCCCGAGCCGGTCGGGCCGGTCACCAGCACGATGCCGTGCGGCCGCTCCACCAGGCTGCGCCAGGTGGCGTCCTCGCCGTCGGAAAAGCCCAGTTGGGAGAAGTCCTTGGCGACGATGTCCGGGTCGAAGATGCGCATCACCACCTTCTCGCCGAAGGCCGTGGGCATGGTGGAGATGCGCAGCTCCACCTCGCGCCCGGCGGCCGAGCGCGTCTTGATGCGGCCGTCCTGCGGCCGGCGCTTCTCGGCCACGTCCATGCGCGAGAGGATCTTGATGCGCGCGGTGACGGCCGTCATCACCGGCGGCGGCAGCTCGAACACCTTCTGCATGACGCCGTCGATGCGGAAGCGGATCAGGCCGGCGTCGCGTCGCGGCTCCAGGTGGATGTCCGAGGCGCGCTGCTCGAAGGCGTACTGCAGCAGCCAGTCGACGATGTGCACGACGTGGCGGTCGTCCGCGCCCACCTCGCCGGCCTTGCCCAGCTCGACCAGCTGCTCGAAGTTGAGGATGGCGGAGGTGTCGTAGCCGCCGGCCTTGGCGTCCTGCGCCAGCTGGATCGAGCGCTGGACGCCGTAGAACTCCTGCAGGTAGCGGTTGATGTCGATCGGGCTGGCCACGACCCGGTGCACGTCGCGCCGCAGCATGTGCGCCAGGTCGCTGGCCCAGCCGTCGTCGAACGGTTCGGCGGTGGCGAAGGTGACCTCGCCCGCCGCCGCGGCCACCGGCAGGATGCGGTGGCGCTGCGCATAGGCGTGGCTGACCACCTGGGTGACCGAGGCGACGTTGATCTTCATCGGGTCGATCTTGAGGTAGGGCAGGCCCGCCTGCCCGGCCAGCCATTCGGTGAGCCCTTCGAGGCTGATCGGCCGGCCGGGATCGCGCCGGTTGGTCAGCTTGGCGTTGGCGACCAGCACCAGCGGGTTCAGCTCCACCACGCTGCGTCCGGCGCGCGAGCCCATCCGCACGTGCCTGGCGTCCTCGGCCGAGACGTAGCCGTCGACCACCAGGGCGGCCAGCAGCTCGTCGAGCTCCAGCCGGCCGCGCCGGCCGAGCAGCGGCTTGGATTGGGGCGATGCGGCCATGCCGAAGGGGTCTCCCGGAACGAGGTGCGCCGGCCGCAGGGCCGGCGCGCAAGCAAGCTGCGGCTATACTAGCGCGCTTTATCCACCGGTCACGGAAAGCCATGTCCGCGCGTACCTTCCAGGACGTCATCCAGACGCTCAACCGCTATTGGGGCAGCCAGGGTTGCGTGCTGTTGCAGCCGCTCGATACCGAGGTCGGCGCCGGCACCTTCCACCCGGCCACCTTCCTGCGCGCGCTCGGTCCGGAGCCCTGGGCGGCCGCCTACGTGCAGCCTTCGCGCCGGCCCACCGACGGCCGCTACGGCGACAACCCCAACCGCCTGCAGCACTACTACCAGTACCAGGTGGTGATGAAGCCGAACCCGGAGAACATCCTGGAGCTGTACATCGGCTCGCTGAAGGAACTGGGGCTGGACCCGCTGGTGCACGACCTGCGCTTCGTCGAGGACAACTGGGAATCGCCCACGCTGGGCGCCTGGGGCCTGGGCTGGGAGGTGTGGCTGAACGGCATGGAAGTCACCCAGTTCACCTATTTCCAGCAGGCCGGCGGCCTGGAGTGCCGCCCGGTGACCGGCGAGATCACCTACGGCCTCGAGCGCCTGGCGATGTACCTGCAGAACGTGGACAACGTCTATGACTTGATCTGGACCGAAGGCCCGCACGGCACGGTGACCTACGGCGACGTGTTCCACCAGAACGAGGTGGAGCAGAGCACCTACAACTTCGAGCACGCCAACGTAGCCGAGCTGCTGCGCTGGTTCGACGTGTGCGAAGCCACCGCCAACCAATTGATCGCCGCCAACCTGCCGCTGCCTGCCTACGAGCAGGTGATGAAGGCCAGCCATACCTTCAACCTGCTCGACGCGCGCCGCGCGATCAGCGTCACCGAACGCCAGCGCTACATCCTGCGCGTGCGCACGCTGTCGCGCAGCGTGGCCGAGACCTATGTGGCGCAACGCGAGAAGCTCGGCTATCCGGGCCTGAAGAACAAGGAGCAGGCCGCATGAGCGCCGCCAAGTCGCTGCTGATCGAACTGGGCACCGAGGAACTGCCGCCGAAGGCGCTGGACGAGCTGTCCGCCGCGTTCCTGCGCGGCATCTGCGACGGGCTCGCCAGGCGCGGCATCGAGGCGGCGCTGGACCAGGCACGCGCCTACTGCACGCCGCGCCGGCTGGCCGCGTACGTGCCGGCGGTGGCGAAGACCCAGCCCGAGCAGGTGATCGAGCGCCGCGGCCCGGCGGTCAACGCTGCGCTGGACGCCGAGGGCCAGCCGGGCAAGGCCCTGCTCGGCTTCGCGCAGTCCTGCGGCGTCGGCGTCGAACAGCTGGAAAAGCTGGAGACCGACAAGGGCGCCTGGTTCGTGTTCCGCGCGGTGAAGCCGGGCCTGCCGGTGGCCGAGCTGCTGCCGCAGATCGTCGAGGAGGCGCTCAAGGGTCTGCCGATCCCGCGGCCGATGCGCTGGGCCGACCACGACTACAGCTTCGTGCGCCCGGCGCACTGGCTGGTGATGCTGCATGGCGACGCGATCGTCGAAGGCGAACTGCTGGGCCTCAAGAGCGGCCGCAAGTCGCGCGGGCACCGTTTCATGCATCCCAACCCCGTGCATGTGGCCGACGCCGACGGCTGGCTCGACGCGCTGCGCGCGGCCAAGGTGCTGGCCGATCCGGCCGAGCGCCGCCAGCGCATCCGCGACGAGGTCGCCCGCGCGGCCGTGCGCACCAGCGGCGTACCGCGGCTGGACGAGGCCCTGCTCGACGAGATCGCCAACCTGACCGAATGGCCGGCGGCGATCGGATGCGCGTTCGAGCGCGACTTCCTCGCGGTCCCGCCGGAAGCCCTGGTCACCACGATGGAGGCCAACCAGAAATTCGTGCCGGTGTTCGATGCCCATGGCAAGCTCACCGAGCACTTCATCGGCGTCGCCAACATCGAGAGCAAGGACCCGGCCGAGATCCGCAAAGGCTACGAGCGCGTGATCCGCCCCCGCTTCGCGGACGCCAAGTTCTTCTGGGACGAGGACCTGAAGACGCCGCTGGCCGACTACCAGGCGCAGCTCAAGCAGGTCACCTACCAGCAGGCGCTCGGCAGCCTGTGGGACAAGAGCGTGCGCGTCGCCGAACTGGCCCGCGTCATCGCCAACCGGGTCGGCGTGGACGCCGGCGCGGCGACCCGCGCGGCCAGCCTGAGCAAGTGCGACCTGCTGACCCGCATGGTCGGCGAGTTCCCGGAGCTGCAAGGCGTGATGGGCCGCTACTACGCCCGCCACCATGGCGAGCCGGAGGCCGTGGCCGAGGCGCTGGACAGCTACTACCAGCCGCGCTTCGCCGGCGACGCGATCGCCGCCGGCAAGCTCGGCCAGGTGCTCGCCGTGGCCGAGCGGCTGGACACGCTGGCCGGCATCTTCGCCGTCGGCATGAAGCCCAGCGGCAACAAGGACCCGTTCGCCCTGCGCCGCGCGGCGCTGGGGCTGGCCCGTACCCTGGTCGAAGGCAAGCTCGACCTCGATCTCGGCGGCAGCCTGGTCGAAGCACTGGAGCTGCTGCCCGACGCGGCCCTGGCCGCCGGGATCAAGCCGGGCAAAGATGGCAAGCCGGCCGTGTTCGACGCGGCGGCCCGGCGTGCCGCCCTGGCCGGCGAGCTGCGCGATTTCGTGCTGGAACGCCTGCGCGGCTACTACGCCGAGCTGGGATTCGGCAACGAGCAGTTCGAGGCGGTGCTGGCCGTGGCGCCTTCGAGCCTGTACGACTTCGACCGCCGGCTGCACGCGGTCGCCGAGTTCGGCCGCCGGCCGGAGGCGGGCAGCCTCGCCGCGGCGAACAAGCGGGTGGCCAACATCCTGCGCAAGCAGGCCGAGGAATCCGGTGCGGAAAGCATCGGCAAGGCGGTCGACCCCGCGCATTTCGAGGCGCCGGAGGAGCACGCGCTGGCCAGTGCGCTGGCCGCGGCCCGGGAAGACTGCGCCGCGCCGCTGCGCCAGGGCGACTATGCCGCCGTGCTGACCCGGCTGGCCCGGCTCCAGGCGCCGGTCGACGCCTTCTTCGACAGCGTGCTGGTGAACGCGGAGGCGCCCGCGGTGCGGGCCAACCGCCTGGCCCTGCTCGGCCAGCTGAGCGCGCAGTTCACCGCGATCGCCGATATCGCCAGGCTGTAGGCGCGGCAGGAAGGCCGCGCCGAGGCGAATTCAGGCGCTGGCGCGGTTATGCCGGATCCGCTCGGACAGGCGGCGGTTGAAGGCCAGCATCGCGCCGGCGTCCACATTGACCCCGCCGGGGCCGAGCGCGGCGTACAGGTCGGCGAGTAGGTCGGCGTGGTCGGCCAGGGCCAGCGGGCTGCCGGCCAGGTCGAGTTCCGACTGCAGCATCTTCATCGCCGTGTTCAGGCGGGCACTGTCGACACCGGTGGCCGGTAGGCCGGCGATGTCGGCGGACAGGTGCGTGCGGTGCCGCGACGGATACGAGGTCTCGCTGGACGTCTGTTCCTCGGCGCGCGTCAGCGTCGGGTCGGGCTGGATCGAGCCCTCGCCGGCCACCAGCCACACCAGCGAGATGCCGAGCGTGCGGGCCAGCTTGACGCAGCGCGCGCGCGAAGGGTCGGTGTTGCCGTCGCGCCAGCTTCGCACCACGCCTTCGGAAAAGCCGCACATGCGGGCGATTTCCGTTGCGCTGCCTACGCGCTGGATCAGCAGCTTGATGCGTTCGGCGAAGGTTTCGCTGGATTCGGTGGAAGCGGGTGGTTGCGTACGCATGAGTATGGCCACGGTCATTCGGCGATGGAATGTGGGGTTGAAGACCGTCGGGAGGACTCGGCCGCGACGGATCAACGCGAATGATGACGGAACTGGCTTGCTTCAAGCTTTCTCGAGCGCGGCCATCGTAGCAAGTTATTGCACCTTCTTGCCCTGGCGACGCAATACTTTACGACCGACCGAACAGGAATACACCAGCCCATCGGGGCCCACGATGCGCTCCTGGGACGTGCGGCACACCTTGCCTCCAGCGGGTTGACGGGGCGGGCGCGGTCAGGTGGGCGGCCGTAAGGTTTCCGCGCCGTAAGTAAAAGGCGACGTCGATGATAAAAAATCGTTGACAGAATGTTGCGCAGGGTACTACGGTCGCTTTTACGCAGCTGTCGGTTACATGCAAACGGGATTTCAGGCGCAGGAAACGCGCGCTCCGATACGCGGGACAGCTGCTTGCAACTGGGTGATTGAAATTTTTGCTCGGCGAGCCGAGCCGATCTGGGGAGATCTTTAGTGATGAGCATGAACAAGAGCCGTGGCATGCAGCCACGTCGTACCGCCTTGGCTTTCGCCATCGGCCTGAGCATGGCAGGAGTGGCCTTCGGCCAGGCCACTACGGGTGGCATCAATGGCGTAGTGGCAGCCGGCAGTGGCGACAGCGTCGTCATCAAGAGCTCGTCGGGCGTGAGCCGCACGGTCGCTGTGGATGCCAACGGGGCCTACTCGGCCAGCCAGTTGCCGCTGGGCACCTACACCGTTTCGCTGCAGCGCAACGGCCAGGTCGTCGATTCGCGCTCCAACGTGACCCTGCGCGTGGGTTCGAGCACCGACGTGTCCTTCGGCGCCTCGGCCAATGCCGAAAACGCCCAGAACCTGAGCGGCCTGACCGTGACGGCCAATGCCCTGCCGTCGATCGACGTGACGGGCGTCGACTCGCGCACCGTCATCACCTCCGAGCAGCTGGCCAAGCTGCCGCTGGCCCGCAGCGCCGAAGCCATCGCCCTGCTGGCGCCGGGCGTGGTTGCCGGTAGCACGTACTTCACCAATGCCACCGGTGGTTCGGTGGTGTCGTTCGGCGGCGCTTCGGTGACCGAGAACGCGTACTACCTCAACGGTTTCAACACCACCGACCCGCTCAGCAACTTCGGCGGCATCACCCTGCCGTACGGCGCGATCGACCAGCAGGAAATCCTGAGCGGCGGCTACGGCGCGGCGTACGGCCGTTCCGACGGCGGCGTGATCAGCCAGGTCGGCAAGCGCGGCACCAACGAGTGGCACTTCGGCGGCCAGGTCCAGTGGACCCCCAAGGATCTCAAGAGCGATCCGAAGGACTACTACTACGTCAACAAGGACGGCTCGCGCGGCAAGATCCGCCAGTACCGTTCTGACAACAAGTCGTCGACCACCACGGTGGACGCCTACGTCGGCGGCCCGCTGATCAAGGACAAGCTGTTCGTGTTCGCGGCGGTGGAAGCCGAGCGCCAGCCGGGCCGTTCCACCGGCTCCAACGTGGCGCCGTACGTCACCCATTACCGCTACGACAATCCGAAGTGGTACGGCAAGCTGGACTGGAACATCACCGACAGCAACATCCTCGAAGTGACGGGTGCGTCCAGCAAGTCCTCCTACGAGGGTTCGCTGTACAGCTACAACTACGCCACCAAGACGGAAGGCGCGTTCAACAGCTACGACACCCAGACCAAGAATGGCGCGGACGTCTATACGGCCAAGTTCACCAGCTACATCACGGACGACCTGACCGCGAGCGTGCTGTACGGCAAGATGAAGGGCACCTGGTACAGCAATACGCCGGGCTACGATCCGACCTATCCGTACCTCTTCAGCGCGCAGGACCAGAATCCGGCCCTGAACGGCGGCAACCCCATCACCAACAGCCAGACCGTCGCGACGGAAAACCTGCCCGGCCATCGTTCGGTCAGCACCAATCTGCGCGTCGACCTGAGCTATCGGCTTGGTGACCACACCATCACCGCCGGTATCGATAACCAGGACGTGAAGAACATCGACGCGGGCACCAAGTTCCCGGATGCCGGCCTGGGTTATGCCTGGGAATACAACAACCAGGGTGATCCCGATACCTACGTCGCCGGTGGCCCTGAGACTGGGGCGGGCTGGGAAAACCGGCCCTGGGTGAAGAATACCGGGTCGCAGCCGGGCGGCGAGACTGGCTACTACGTTGCTCGCTACAGGTATCACGACAACGCGTCGGTCCGCGTGTCGCAGCGTGCGCAGTACATCGAGGACAGCTGGCAGGTCACCGACCGCTGGCTGGTCAAGCTCGGCCTGCGCAACGACCAGTTCACCAACTACAACGCCGGCGGCAAGCCGTACCTGCGCCTGACCTCGCCGCAGTGGGCGCCGCGCGTGGGCTTCAGCTGGGACGTCAACGGCGATTCCAGCTTCAAGATCTACGGCAACGCCGGCCGCTACTACCTCGCCCTGCCCACCAGCGTGGCGCTGCGCGCGGCGGGTTCCTCGCTGTACACCCGCGAGTTCTACACCTACGAGGGCATCGACTCGAACGGTATCCCGACCGGCCTGCATCCGATCGACGCCAGCGTGGGCGCGGGCAATCCGTTCTCCGCCAACGGCGAGTACGGCCAGCCGCGCGATCCGAAGGTCGGCAGCGCCCACAACCTGAAGTCGGAGTACCAGGACGAGTACATCCTCGGCTTCGACAAGAAGCTGGGCGATGCGTGGGTGTACGGCGCCAAGGCGACCTACCGCAACCTGCGCAATGCGATCGACGATATCGGCGATTCTCCCTCGATCATCGCCAAGATGAACAAGATGGGCATCGATCCGGCCACCTACGATCCGGGCCTGATTCCGGGCAGCTTCCTGATCAACCCGGGCAAGAACACGGTGTTCTCGATCGCGAAGATCGGCGGCGGCTACTACGACGTGCCGATGGACTGGAGGAAGGACTTCGGCTTCAACACCACGATGAAGCGCAAGTACTACGGCCTGGATCTGTTCCTGGAGCATCCGTTCGACGGCAAGTGGTTCGGCAAGGTCGACTACCTGTTCTCGCGCAGCTACGGCAACAGCGAAGGCCAGGTGCGTACGGACATCGGCCAGACCGACGTGTCGGCCACGGTGGACTGGGATTACGCCCAGGTCATGGACTACGCCAACGGCTACCTGTCGAACGACCGTCGCCATCAGCTGAAGGCCTATGGCTCCTACCAGATCACCCCGGAATGGATGCTGTCGGGCAACATGTCCATCGCTTCCGGCGCGCCGATCACCTGCCTGGGCCTCTATGGTCCTGACCAGACCAACCCCGGCCTGGCCTACACCGGCGGCTACTACCACTTCTGCAGCGGCAAGCCGTTCCAGCCGGGTACCAAGCGCAATCCGTGGACGTACCGTCTGGACCTGAGTGCCGAGTACCGGCCGGAGTGGGCTGGCAAGAAGCTCGCCTTCAACGTCATGGTCTACAACGTGTTCGACAAGCAGACGACCACGCAGATCTACGCCCTGCAGTCGAGTTCCAGCTTCCGGCGTCCGATCAGCTCGCAGACTCCGCGCTACTTCCGCTTCGGCGTCTCGTACGACTTCTGATGCTTGAGCGATACTGAAACTGCAGGCGGTTGATGCAGTCTCGATACGACCGCCGGGGATTTCCCCGGCGGTTTTTTTATGCGGCGCAGTCGCTGGATTCGGCCTTGCCGCCCTGCGACGTGGGCCCCGGTCTGTGGCGGCGGTCTCTATTGACTTTTCCGGAAGGGGACTTTTGGGCTATGCTTGCCGCTTCCCCCACGGAAACGACCGGGCGCCGGGCGCCTGTTTACCGTGCCCCGTTTCAAACACAGCAGATAGAGGTTTCCTCATGCGCAGGATGGTCTGGTCGTTGATGTCGGTAGCCGCGTTGGCCCTGGCCGGGTGCAATGGCTCCGGTTCTTCGCCGCAGGGCACGGCTACGGGCACGGACGGCGAGGCTCCGGCCGCCGCCGCGGCCACCCAGGCGAACAAGGTCAGCGGCACGATCGCCCTGCGCGACCCGGCGCAGTTGTCGCCGGAGGCGAAGCTGGAGATCTCCCTGGTCGACGTCTCGGCCCAGGACGGCAAGCCGCTGGCCAGCAAGACCGTGGCCCCGGTGCAGTTGCCGCAGTCGTTCGAGCTGGAGTTCAACCCGGCGGACGTCAGCCCGGCCAACCTGTACGTGGTGCAGGCCCAGTTGACCGACGGTGAGCGCCACTACACGATGCCGCTGCAGGCGCCGGTGCTGACCAAGGGCGCCTCGAACCAGGTCTCGATCCAGCTGGTGGCCGAGCAGACCCCGGCCGAGAAGGAGCTGGATGCGTTCAAGGCCGCGCAGAAGCAGATCGGCGGCATGAAGATCACCCAGGGCTCCAAGCTGGAGCCGGACGTGTCGCGCGCCTGGCAGGTGTTCCGTTCCGCCGGCGCCGTGCAGTTCATCCGCGCCCAGGCCGACTATGGCGACAAGGGCTTCACCAGCACCGATTTCGCCTACAAGGACGGCAAGCCGTGGGTGGTGGTGCAGCAGAAGAAGTCCAGCAAGGACGCCAAGCCCGGCTCGATCGAGCGGGCGAGCTGGGACAAGGACGGCAACCTGGTGGTGAAGCAGTCCGAGGCGGGCGGCAAGGTCGATGCGCTCGGCGACGACGAGGCTGCGAACCTGCACAAGCAGGCGGTCGACATGCTCGGCATGGCTACCGGCGGCAAGAACAAGTAAGCCCGGCGAGCCATTCGCCGGATGCACGAAAAAGCCGCCCGAGGGCGGCTTTTTCGTGGGCGGTCATGGCCGGATCAGAAGCCGATCTTGACGCCGAGGTTCACGCTGTTGTTCTTCTGGCTCTGGTCGCTGAAGCGGCCGCTGTAGGCGAGCCAGCCGGTCACGTTGGAGCTGAACCGGGTGCTCAGGCCGACGTCGGCGCTGGTCCAGGTCTTGTCCGGGGTGAAGCCGGTGAGCGCGAAGTGGCCGGACATGCCGTTGACGCCGGCGGTGACCTCGCGCGGGTCGGCCTTGTCGTCGTGGTTCCAGGCGATCTCGACGTACGGCGACAGCGTGGTGCTGCCGGCCTGCCAGTTGCCCTGCAGGCGCCAGCCGAGCGTGCCGATCAGCGCGTCGCGCTGCTGCCGGCCGAACCACATCGAGGTGCTGTCGTTGCCGCTCTCGCTGTAGCCGTTGACCTTGATGGTCTGCCATTCGGCCTTGGCGAAGGGGCCGGTGCGCAGGCCGTTGTCGAACGCGAACCACCAGCCGCCCTCGGCACCGCCGCCCAGGTGCGAGCCGTCCGCCTTGCCGCTTTCGCTGCGGCGGGCGGCGCCGATCATCATGGTGCGCTCGATGTCCTTGAAGTTGGACTGGCCGAAGCTGGCGAAGCCGCCGATATAGCCGCCGCCGTTGTGGTACACGGCATAGCCGAGGCCGGAGATGTCCTGCAGCTTGTAGCCGCCGCCACCGGCGAAGTCGGCGTTGCTCTGGCCGAGGCCGAGGGCCACGCCCACCGAGACGTGCTCGCTGGCGCGCACGTCGGCGCCGATCGTGAGGTTGACGTTGTCGCTGTCGGTCTTCGGCGAGTTGGCGCTGCGGTCGAAGCGCTGGCGGCCGTAGTCCACGCTGGCGAACAGGCGCGTGTCGCTGCCCTGGCCGTCGATCAGCATCTGGTCGCGGATGGCGCGGTACTGCGCGGCGCTGGCGGCCAGCGGCGCTTCGCCGAGCATCGAGATCTGCTCCGGCGCGCGGATCACCGACACCACGTACTGGCCGAGCATGGCGTGGGCGGCGGTGGTCGGATGCACGCCATCGGCGAACAGGTAGGTCTTCTCGGTGCCCGGCGCATAGGTCACCGGCAGGCCCGAACCCTGCGGGCCGCAATGCGCCGAGCTGCCGTCGCCGCCGGTGCAGGCCGGCGCGGTCACGTTGCTGAAGCCGTAGGCCGCCGGGTTGGCGATCACCTCGTTGAGCAACTGGAACGTGTTCACCGGGATCACGTTCAGGCCGCTGCCGCTGAGCTGGTTCACGCCGGCGTCGAGTATGCCGTTGTAGACCAGCGAGAGCTGGGTGCCGCCGGCCTGCGCGGCCGCACCGCCGGCCGCGGCGGACGGCGTCTTGCCGATGTCGGGCAGGTTGTAGACGACCACGTACTTGGCGCCGGCGGCCTGAAGCTGGCCGAGCAGCTTCACCTCGGTCTGCGCGGCGGCGCCGGCGCCGGCGGCCAGCGCGTTCGGGTCGGTCGTGGTGGCGGTCAGGTAGAAGATGTCGTTGGCGCCGCCCCAGACCTGGTACAGGGCGTTCGCGTCGGCCTTGCCGCCGTTCGCGCCGAGGTACATCTGCAACTGCTGCGGCAGGGTCGGGATCGGGCCGGCGGCGGCGTTGTGCAGCAGCCCGGCGCCGCCGAACGCGTAGTCGGTGCCGCCGGCGAGCGACGGGCTCAGGGTGAAGCCGAGCGCCTTGGCCACGTTCTCGGCGGTGGTGGTGCCGGGGTTGGTGGTGAAGCGCAGCGGCGGCTGGACGCCCGGGGCGGTGGCCAGCGAGATGTTGCCGCTGTCGCTGAGGCTGTCGCCGATCACGACGACCTTGCTGAAATCGGTGGCGCCGGCGGCCGTGCTGAACAGCAGGGCGGCGCAGATCGCGCCGGCTAGATGGCGGGTACGAGGCATGGCGGTAGGGCTCCCGGGGTTTTTGTTATGACTGCGTTACGTTAATCCAAGACCATACGCGGACGCATGCTGCACTGCAGCCAGCGCGGCATGCGTCCGGTGCGTCAGCGCTTCATCGCGCGCGACAGGGCATCGGCGAAGGCACTGTTGGCCGGGGCGGGGGCGGCCTTGGGCGCGGCGCCGGGGCGCTGGCCGCGGCCGTCGCGCTGGCCGCGCGCATCGCCGGCGTTGCCGGTGCGGCCGCCGCGTGCCTGGCCCGGCTCGTCGTCCAGCCGCATCGACAGGCCGATGCGCTGGCGCGGCAGGTCCACCTCCATCACCTTCACCTTGACGATGTCGCCCGCCTTCACCGCGTCGCGCGGGTCCTTCACGAAGGTGTGCGACAGCGCCGAGACGTGGACCAGGCCGTCCTGGTGCACGCCGATGTCGACGAAGGCGCCGAACGCGGCGACGTTGGTGACGCGGCCTTCGAGGATCATGCCGGGCCTGAGGTCCTTCACGTCCTCCACGCCCTCGGCGAAGCTCGGCGCGACGAACTCGGGCCGCGGGTCGCGGCCGGGCTTCTCCAGTTCCTTGAGGATGTCGCGCACGGTCGGCACGCCGAAGGTGTCGTCGGTGAACTGCTCGGGCTTGAGGCCGCGCAGGAAGCCGGCGTCGCCGATGATGGATTTCACCTCGCGGCCGCACTGGGCGATGATCCGCTCGACCACCGGATAGGCTTCCGGATGCACCGCGCTGGCGTCCAGCGGGTTGTCGCCGCTGGGCACGCGCAGGAAGCCGGCGCACTGCTCGAACGCCTTGTCGCCCAGCCGCGGCACCTTGAGCAGCGCCTTGCGGTTGGCGAACGGGCCGTTGGCGTCGCGGTGCTTCACCACGTTCTCGGCCACGCTGGCGGAAAGGCCGGCCACGCGCGACAGCAGCGCGGCCGAGGCGGTGTTCACGTCCACGCCGACGGCGTTCACGCAGTCCTCCACCTTCGCGTCCAGCGCGCGCGCCAGCTTCACCTGGTTCACGTCGTGCTGGTACTGGCCCACGCCGATCGCCTTCGGCTCGATCTTCACCAGCTCGGCCAGCGGGTCCTGCAGGCGCCGCGCGATGGAGACGGCGCCGCGCAGGCTCACGTCCAGCTCGGGGAATTCCTTGGCGGCGGTTTCCGAGGCGGAGTACACCGAGGCGCCGGCCTCGCTGACCACGACCTTCGACAGCCTGTGCTCCGGATGGCTCTTGGCGAGCCCCTTGATCAGCTCGCCGGCCAGCTTGTCGGTCTCGCGCGAGGCGGTGCCGTTGCCGATGGCGATCAGGTCCACGCCGTGCTGCCTACACAGCCGGGCCAGCGAGGCCAGCGATTCGTTCCACTGCCGCCGCGGCTCGTGCGGATAGATGGTGTCGGTGGCGAGCAGCTTGCCGGTGGGATCGACCACCGCGACCTTGCAGCCGGTGCGGATGCCCGGGTCCAGTCCCATCACCGTTTTCGCGCCGGCGGGTGCGGCCAGCATCAGGTCCTTGAGGTTGTCGCCGAACACGCGGATCGCCTCGTCCTCGGCGCCTTCACGCACGCGGCCGAACAGGTCCAGGGTGAGGTGCAGGTGCAGCTTCACGCGCCAGGTCAGGCGCACCGTCTCGCGCAGCCAGGCGTCGGCGGGGCGGCCGCGGTCGAGGATGCCGGCGCGCGCGGCGACGCGGCCCTCGCCTTCGAGGTGGCCCTGCTCGGCGTCGGCGCCCGGGCTCAGCTCCAGCTCGATGATGCCTTCGTTGCGCGCGCGCATCAGGGCGAGCAGGCGGTGCGAGGGGATCTTGCCGATCGGTTCGACGTGGTCGAAGTAGTCGCGGAACTTCGCGCCTTCGTTCTCCTTGCCTTCCACCACCTTCGCGCGGATCTGGCCTTGCGCCCACAGCCAGTCGCGCAGTTCGCCGATCAGGTGGGCGTCTTCGGCGATCGACTCCATCAGGATCGCGCGCGCGCCGTCCAGCGCCGCGCGCACGTCGGCGACGCCCTTGTCGGCATCGACGTACGCCGCGGCCAGCGCCTCGGGCGATTGCGTGGGATCGTCGCGCAGGCCCTGCGCCAGCGGTTCCAGGCCGGCCTCGCGCGCGATCTGCGCCTTGGTGCGGCGCTTGGGCTTGTAGGGCAGGTAGAGGTCTTCCAGCCGCGCCTTGGTGTCGGCGCCGAGCAGTTCGTCCTTCAGCGCATCGGTCAGCTTGCCCTGTTCTTCCACGCTGGCGAGGATCGCGGCGCGCCGCTCCTCCAGTTCGCGCAGGTAGCGCAGGCGCTCTTCCAGCAGGCGCAACTGGGTGTCGTCCAGGCCGCCGGTGGCTTCCTTGCGGTAGCGCGCGATGAACGGCACGGTGGCGCCGCCGTCGAGCAGTTCCACGGCTGCCTGGACCTGCGCGGGCTTGGCGGCGATGTCGTTGGCGATGCGTTGTTCGATGCTGAGCATGGGTGACGATGGATTCCTTGGCGTGGCGCGCGGCGCCGGATGGAAGAAACCTAAGCGGGCGATGATAACAAGCCGCCGGCCGGGCTCCGGCCGTGCCGGGGCCACGGGGTCGCGGCTCCGGAAGCGGCGGGCGCCGGCCCTAGTCGGGGAGGCGGGGATCAGGCGCTGAACGAGCCGCCGCGGCCGTCGGGCGGGCGGGCGGCGTCCTGGAACTCGCCGGCGCGGCCGTTCAGCACCAGGGTGCCGGCCAGCATGTCGTGCAGGCCCTGCTTGCGCTGGGTCCAGGCCACCATGAGGAAGCCGATGCACAGGATGAAGGCGCTGAGGATCTTGCCCGGATAGCGGCCGATGGCGCGGCCGAGGCTGATCCGCCGGCCCTGCAGGTCGGTCACCCGGATGCCCAGCGCCAGCTTGCCCACCGTGGCCTGCCAGCGCGAGCTTTCGCAGAGCGCGAAATAGGCCCAGGCGAGCAGGCCGCTGGCCAGCATGGCCGGCCACATGACGGCATAGAACTGCTGCTGCGCCGCCAGCGCCAGTTGCGGGTTGCCGCCGGACGCGGCCAGCGCCTGCTCCAGGGCGTTGCGGGCCGCGTCGCCGCCGCCCATCTTTTCGATCAGCGAGGTGGGGATGTAGAGCAGGATGAGGTCGAGGATGTAGGCGGCGACGCGCTTCCAGAAGCCGGCGTAGTCCTCCAGCGCGGCCGCGGTGAACGGCGAGAACGCGCGCGGGCCCGGCGGAGCCGGCGGCGGCACGGCGGCGGCCGCCTCGGGGAACAGCGTGGACAGCGGCTGCCAGTCGGCCAGGCCCTCGCGCCAGGCCAGGTCGTCGCGGCTCAACTGGCCGCTGCGCAGCCATTCGCGCACGTCGTCTTCCTTGTATGGGCCGTGGCGCTCGCCGTCCCGACCGATCCAGATTTCCATTGCGCGCTCCCGTTGCCGGTGATCAAAGTCCACATGATGCCATGGGCATGGCGGCCCACGCGGTCAGGCGGCATGGCGTTTCAGGTGCACCAGCAGCAGCGAGATCGCCGCGGGGGTGACGCCGCTGATCCGGGCCGCCTGGCCGACCGTGGCGGGCTGGCTGCGCTTGAGCTTCAGCAGCACCTCGGCGGACAGGCCGCGCACCTTGTCGTAGTCGAAGCCGGCCGGTATCGCGGTGTGCTCCTGGCGGCGCTGGCGGGCGATCTCCTCGCGCTGGCGCTCGAGGTAGCCGGCGTACTTGGTCTGCACCTCGACCTGTGCGGCGACATCGGCGTCCGCCACGGCCGGGCCGAGCGCGTCGACCGAAGCGAGTTTCGCGTAGTCCAGTTCCGGCCGGCGCAGCAGGTCCAGCGCATTGGTCTCGCGGCTGACCGCAATGCCGAGCTGGCGCTCGATGGCCGCGCCCAGCGCGTTGGCCGGGGCCGCCCACAGCGCGCCCAGGCGCTGGATCTCGCGCTCCACCGCCTCGCGCTTGGCGCGCAGCGCGTCGTAGCGCGCCGGCGGCACCACGCCCAGCGCGTGGCCCTGCTCGGTGAGGCGCAGGTCGGCGTTGTCCTCGCGCAGGTGCAGGCGGTACTCGGCGCGCGAGGTGAACATGCGGTACGGCTCGATGGTGCCGTTGCTGGTGAGGTCGTCGATCAGCACGCCGATGTAGGCCTCGTCGCGGCGCGGATACCACGGCGCCTTGCCCTGCGCGGCGAGCGCGGCGTTGAGGCCGGCGACCAGGCCCTGCGCGCCGGCCTCCTCGTAGCCGGTGGTGCCGTTGATCTGGCCGGCGAAGTACAGGCCGGGAACGGCCTTGGTCTCCAGCCACGGGTCGAGCCCGCGCGGATCGAAGTAGTCGTACTCGATCGCATAGCCGGGCCGGGTGATGTGCGCGCGCTCGAAGCCCTTGATCGAGCGCACCAGCTCCAGTTGCACGTCGAACGGCAGCGAGGTGGAGATGCCGTTCGGGTAGATCTCGAAGGTGTCCAGCCCTTCCGGCTCGATGAAGACCTGATGCGAGGCCTTCTCGGCGAAGCGCACCACCTTGTCCTCGATCGACGGGCAGTAGCGCGGGCCGATGCCCTCGATCTGGCCGCTGTACAGCGGCGAGCGGTCCAGCGCGCCGCGGATGATCTCGTGCGTGCGCTCGCCGGTATGGGTGATCCAGCAGCTCACCTGGCGCGGATGCTCGGCGCGCGTGCCGAGATAGGAGAACACCGGTGCGGGATCGTCGCCCGGCTGTTCCTCGAGCCCGTCGAAATCGATGCTGCGCAGGTCGATCCGCGGCGGCGTGCCGGTCTTCAGGCGATCGGCCGCCACCGGCAGCTCGCGCAGCCGGGCGGCCAGCGCGCCGGCCGGCGGATCGCCCGCGCGGCCGCCGGCGTATTGCGCGGGGCCGATGTGGATCTTGCCGGCGAGGAAGGTGCCCGCGGTGAGCACGATGGACCTTGCGCGGAAGGAAAGGCCCATCTGCGTCACCACGCCGACGGCGCGGCCGCCCTCCAGGACCAGGTCGTCCACCGCCTGCTGGAACAGCTCCAGGTTCGGCTGGCTTTCCACGATGCGGCGGATCGCCGCCTTGTACAGCGCGCGGTCGGCCTGGCAGCGCGTGGCGCGCACGGCCGGGCCCTTGGAGGCGTTCAACGTGCGCCACTGGATGCCGGCCAGGTCGGCCGCATGCGCCATCGCGCCGCCCAGCGCGTCGATCTCCTTCACCAGGTGGCCCTTGCCGATGCCGCCGATGGCCGGGTTGCAGCTCATCTGGCCGATCGTCTCGATGCTGTGGCTGAGCAGCAGGGTGCGTGCGCCGGTGCGCGCGGCGGCCAGCGCGGCCTCGGTGCCGGCGTGGCCGCCGCCGACCACGATCACGTCATAGGAAGTGGGATGGAACACGGGAAAGTCTCGGGCGAACAGGGCGTTATGGTAGCGCCCAGGCGGCTTTGCGGGGGAGCGCGCGGGCGCGTGGCATGCTTCCTGCTTTTCCAGACACGCACTTTCACGGGCAGACGCTGCGCGGAACACGCGCGCCGAGATCGGACAGACAGGGGTTCGATCGCGTGCCGGGAAAGGGAGCATGGCGGCGCCCGGGAGGAGACTCCCTGGGCGCCGTCGCCTTTTGTGGGTCCGGAAAAAGCAAAACCCCGCCAAGGCGGGGTTTTGCTCGTTTAGATCTGGCGCCCGGCGGTCTCAGGAACAGGGGGAATCCAGGATGACCGTGTTGCCGGACGCCAGAAACCGGAATGCGTTGGATCGCTGGCGCTGCGGAACGTGGGTTGATCTTGGCGGCGTGCGCGTGAACAAACGGTGACTGAAACGGCCTTTTGTGCCGGGGGGCGGCACGAGCTGACGCGTAGCGTCAGTTTTCTGTTCTGGCGCAAGGTTCAGGTGTGATCGTCGTCACGTTATGGCACGAGGTTTGCTCGCTTCCGGTGTCCGCGACAAGGGGAGCACGCCATGAATCCAGGCATCGATTTCGCACCCGTCTATCCGCATCACGACCTGCTGATGGAAATCGGCCGGGTGGAACTGGCCATCGACCACCTGGCCGAGCGCAGCGAGCGCGAGCGGGCCAGCCTGCAGCCGCGGCTGGAGTCGCGCATGAGCCGCCTGCTCGACGCGCTGGGCCGGTTGCCGGCCTGACAGCCGCGATCCGGCAGCCCAGGCGCCGTCGCCCGGGCCGCGGTTCCTTCGGCTTTCAATCCTTCAGCATGTTGCCGACGATCTCGGCGAGGTTGCGCGAGAGCGGCTGGGCCGCCAGGGCGTCCAGCGCCGCGCGGGCGGCCGCGCGCCGCGCCGGTTCCAGCCGCTGCCAGCCGTTGAAGGCCGTGGCCAGGCGCGCCGCGACCTGCGGGTTCAGCGCATCGAGCGCGACCAGCCGCTGCGCCAGCCAGCGGTAGCCGGCGCCGTCGGCGCGGTGGAAGCCGCTGGGATTGCCGCGGGCGAAGCTGCCCAGCAGCGACTGCACGCGGTTGGGATTCTTCAGCGTGAAGGCCGGATCGTCTTCCAGCGCCTGCACGTGCGCCAGCGCCGGCTCGCCGGGCAACTGCGCCTGCACGGCGAACCACTTGTCCAGCGCCAGCGCGTTGTCGGCGTAGCGCGCGCGGTAGTGCGCCAGCGCATCCGCGGCCGCGGGGGCCGCATGGCGCACCAGCACGCCGAGCGCGGCGAGCCGGTCGGTCATGCCGTCGGCCTGTTCGTACTGCCGCTGGGCGAGCGGCTGCGCCGCCTCCGGATCGAGCAGGGCGAGCAGTTCCAGCACTCGGCGCTTGAGCCGGCGGCGTGCTTGGCTGGCGGCGTCGAGCGCGAACGCGGCGGGAGCCGCCAGCACCTCGTAGCGCTGCCGCAGCGCGGCGGCGCCGATCCGTTCGGCGAGCCGGCGCTGCAACTGCTGGCGCAGGGCATGGATGCGCGCCGGATCGACGCCGGTCTCGCGCTCGGCCAGTTCGATCTCGCCGGGCGGGGTGAGCAGGTCGGCGAGCAGGGCGGGATCGAGCGCGCTGTCCTGGAACAGCGCTGCCAGCGCCTCGCTCCAGGCCCGCACGGCATCGTCCGCGGCGCCGTCGCGCAGCGCGTCGTAGGCGCGCTGGGCCAATTGCTGGCCGGCTTCCCACCGGTTGAAGCCGTCGGCGTCGTGCATCAGCAGCAGGGCCAGCTCGTCCGGGCGGTAGTCGTACTGCAGGATCACCGGCGCGGAGAAGCCGCGCAGCAGCGACGGCACCGGCGGCTGGTCGAGCTGGCCGAAGACGAACGACTGCCGCGCCTGGTCGAGCACCACCACCGCTTCGGTTTCGGACGTCTGGCCGTCCATATGCAGCGGAAGCATCCGGCCGTCGCTCCCGAACAGGGCCAGCTTCACCGGTATCGGCAGCGGCCGCTTGTCCGGCTGGCCGGCGCCGGGCGCGGTGTGCTGCTGGAGCGTAAGCGTGTAGCTGCGCTGCCCGGCATCGTAGTGGCCGCCGGCGTGCAGGCGGGGCGTGCCGGCCTGGGCGTACCAGGCCAGGTAGGGCGCAAGGTCGATGCCGTTGGCCTCGCCCAGCGCGGCGAGGAAATCCTCCAGGGTGGCGGCGCGGCCGTCGTTCTGCGCGAAGTAGCGGTCCATGCCGCGGCGGAAGCCTTCCCGGCCCAGCCGGCCGGCCAGCATGCGCACCAGCTCGGAGCCTTTCTCGTACACCGTGGCGGTGTAGAAGTTGTTGATCTCGCTGTATTGCGCGGGGCGCACCGGGTGCGCCAGCGGGCCGGCGTCCTCGGGGAACTGCGCGCGGCGCAGCAGCGCCACGTCCTCGATGCGCTTGAGCGGCGGCGAGTTCATGTCGGCGGAGAACTGCTGCTCGCGGAACACGGTGAGCCCTTCCTTCAGGCTCAACTGGAACCAGTCGCGGCAGGTGACGCGGTTGCCGCTCCAGTTGTGGAAATACTCGTGCGCGATCACCGCCTCCACCGCGCGGTACTCGTCGTCGGTGGTGGAGTCCGGGTCGGCCAGCAGGTATTTCGCGTTGAAGATGTTGAGGCCCTTGTTCTCCATCGCGCCCATGTTGAAGTCGTGGGTGGCGACGACATGGAACACGTCGAGGTCGTAGTTGCGGCCGTAGGTCTCTTCGTCCCAGCGCATCGCGCGTTCCAGCGCGTCCATCGCGTAGTGGCAGCGGTCGATCACGTTGGCCTCGGACCAGATCACCAGCTTCACCGCGCGGCCGTCGGCGGTGCGGTAGTCGCGCTCGATCCTTTCCAGCCGTCCGGCGACCAGCGCGAACAGGTAGCTGGGCTTCGGATGCGGATCGACGAAGCGCGCCCAGTGGCGGCCGTCGGGCAGCTCGCCGGCGCCGTCCGGGTTGCCGCCGGCCAGCAGCACCGGGAAACGCGCGCGGTCGGCGCGCAGGGTCACCGTGTAGTTGGACAGCACGTCCGGGCGGTCGGGGAAGAAGGTGATGTGGCGGAAGCCCTGCGCCTCGCACTGGGTCAGCAGGAAGCCGGCCTCGCGCGAGCCGGACAGGTACAGCCCTTCCAGCGCGGTGTTCGCCGCCGGGCGCAGCCGCACGCGGGTTTCCAGCACGCTGCCGTCGCGCGCGCCCTCGACCTGCAGCACGCCGTCGGCGTAGCGGTAGTGGTCCGGCGCCAGCGGCTGGCCGTCCAGGCCGATCGCCAGCAGCTCCAGCCCCTCGCCGTCCAGGCGCAGCGGCTCGTGCTGCGCCGGGTCGGCGCGCAGCCGCAGGCGGGCCTGCAACTCGGTGGATTCGATGTCCAGGTCGAAAACCAGTTCGGCGGATTCGACCCGCCAGGCCGGGGCGCGGTAATCCGCGAGCCGGATCGTGGAGGGGCTTTGCTCGGTGCGTGCGGTCATGGCGTGGAATGGGGGCGCTGGAAAGGGGATGGATCAGGCTAACATGCGGCTTTTCACCGGCAGGGCAAGCTCCATGGGCGGTTTCGGTACCGGACGCGACACCTTCGGGACGCATCCCGTCGCGGTGCTGCGCGACGACGCGCGCGGGCGCTGCGTGCGCATCGCCCACCGCGGCGCCACCGTGCTGTCGATCGAACAACGGCTGGGCGGCACGTGCCATGAGCTTGCCGACGGCTACCGCGACGCGGGCGAGCTGGAAAGCCTGTCGGGCTCGCGCTTCGCCGTGATGGCGCCCTTCGCCAACCGCATCGCCGGGGCGCGCTACGTCTTCGACGGCGTCGGGCAGGACATGCAGCCCGGCGTCGAAGGGGCGCAGCGCGGGATCCGGCACGGCTTCGTGCGCGGGGTGGATTTCGAGCCGGTCGATGTGGGCGCGGACGAGCACGCCGCCTGGGTCGAGCTGGCGACCTCGGCGATCCGTCCCGGCGCGCATCCGGGCTATCCGCACGCGATCGACCTGTCGGTGCGCTACGTGCTGGATGCGCGCGGGCTCGCGCTCGACGTGCGCATGCGCAACGCCGGCGCGACGGCGGCGCCGTGCTTCTTCGGCTGGCATCCGTATTTCCGCGTGGGCGACACGCCGCCGGACGCGTGGGAGCTGCAGGTGCCCGCCGACGCCCTGGTCCGCACCGACGCCGATTCCATCCCCCTGCCGGGCGCGGCCGCGACCGTGCCGCTGGAGCAGGCGCCGGCGCTGGACTTCCGGACGATGCAGCCGATCGGCGCGCGCCGCCTCGACCTGGCCTATGCCGGGCTGCGCCGCGACGCCGACGGCCTGTGCCGCGCGCGCCTGCGCGATCCGGCCAGCGGGCTGGCGGTCGCCATGTGGCAGGAGTCCGGCATCACCCTCGTGTTCACCGCCGACACGGTGAAGCGTGGCGCGCGCGGCTCGGTGGCGCTGGAGCCGATGGAGAGCTGGAGCGACGCGTTCAACCGGCCCGACTGCGCCGGCGCGATCCGGCTGGAACCCGGCGTCGAACGGCGCTTCCGTTGCGGAGTGGAGATCGAGTTGCCATGACTACGACGACGCTGCCCACGATCGGGCAGATCCGCGATGCCGCCGCGCGCATCGCGCCGCATGCGCGCATCACGCCGGTGCTGCGCAGCGAGGCGCTGGACGCGCTGGCTGGCGCCGAGCTGCATTTCAAGTGCGAGAACCTGCAGCGCGGCGGCGCGTTCAAGTTCCGCGGCGCCTGCAATGCGGTGTGGTCGCTTGCGGACGGGGAGGCCGCGCGCGGCGTGGTCACGCATTCCTCCGGCAACCACGGCAATGCGCTGGCGCTGGCCGCCGCCACCCGCGGCATCCAGGCGCACGTGGTGGTGCCCGAAGGCGCGGTGCAGGCCAAGCTCGACGCCATCGCGCGCGCCGGCGCCACCCTGCACCGCTGCGCGCCCAACCAGGCCGCGCGCGAGGCGATGTGCGCCGAGGTGCAGGCGCGGACCGGCGCGACCCTGGTCCATCCCTATGCCGATACGCGGGTGATGGCGGGGCAGGGCACGATCGCGCTGGAGCTGCTGCACCAGGCGCCGGCGCTGGACGCCCTGATCACGCCGGTGGGCGGCGGCGGGCTGGCCGCGGGCGTGGCGACCGCCGCGCATGCGCTCAGGCCGGACCTCGCGCTGTTCGCCGCCGAGCCGGCCGGCGCCGACGACGCGGCGCGCTCGCTGGAGGCGGGCCGGCGCGTCACCGGCGTGGTGCCGGAGACGGTCTGCGACGGCCTGCGCGCGCTGGTGGGCGAATCCAACCTCGACGCGCTGCGCGCGCATCGCGTGGACGTGATCACGGTGAGCGACGAGGAAACCGTGGCCGCGATGCGCCTGCTGTGGTCCGAGCTGAAGCTGGTGGTGGAGGTGTCCAGCGCCACCGTGCTGGCGGCGATCCTCAAGCAGTCGCGGCGTTTCGCGGGCAGGCGGGTGGGCGTGGTGCTCACCGGCGGCAACGTCGACCTCGACGCCTTGCCCTGGCGCGATTGAGCCGGGGCGCCGCCGCTTCCCCAGCGATCCCGTGGCCTATCGCCGTTGGCGCCATGGCCCGGCGATCCAGCCAATAGGCGAGGCGGGGCCGGGATGCCCGCGTCGTGGAGGCGATTGGCGCAGTGGCCCGTGGCGCTTGCCACGCCATCGCGCCGCAGGCCGCCAGCGAACCCGTATCCGGTCAGCGCCGCCGAAGGCGCAGGCCGCTCACCGCGCACAGGCCGAGCAGCACGAAGACGATGCCCAGCCATTCCATCGCCGTCGGGCGCTCGTGCAGGATCGCCCATGCCAGCAGCACGCCGACGATGGGCACGCCCAGGCTGCTCACGCTGGCGACCGTGGTGGGCAGCCGGCGCAGCACGATCGACCACAGCCACCAGGCCAGGCTGGACGCCATCAGCACGCTGTAGGCCAGGCCCGCCACGAAGGCGCCGCTCCACTCGATGTCCCGCTGCGGCACCGCCAGCGCGACCGCGCCCAGTGCCACGCCGCCTGCCAGCATCTGCCAGGCGGTGAGGCCCAGCGCGGAGACCGCGTGACGGCGGAACAGCCGCTTGCTCAGCACCGTGCCCGCGGCCCAGGCCACGCCGCCGGCGATCGCCAGCGCGGTGCTCGCCGCGTTGCCCAGCCCGCGCCACGGCTCGATGATGCAGACCAGGCCCAGCGCCGCCAGCGCCAGCCCCAGCCAGTGCCGGCGGGTGGGCCGCTCGCGCAGGACCAGCCAGGCCAGCAGCACCGCCCAGAACGGCATGGTGTAGGCCAGCAGCGCCACGTGGCCGGCGCCGCCGCTGACCAGCGCCCATTGCTCCAGCCCCTGGAAGGCGGCGGTCTGGCACAGGCCGATCAGGATCGTGGGCGCGAGCGGCGGCGGCTTCAGCGACTGCCGCGCCAGCAGCATCGCGGCGAACAGCACCGCGGCGCCGAGCAGGTAGCGTATCGCCGCGAAATCGAACGGCCCGGCATAGGCCAGGACCTGCTTCATCACCACCCAGCTATAGGCCCACAGGCCGATCGTGGCGAGCAGCGCGAGCAGGGCGCCGCGGGCGGAGGCGGAGGGCGTGGGCATCGGCGTCGGCGCTGGAAAACCGCGAGTGTACCTTTCGCCGATGCCGCAAAGCCGCGCCGGGCGCGGCTGCGCTACATTGGCCGCTTCCACGGAGAACCTCTATGCAACGCTGCCACTGGGCCGCCGCCGACGATGCGCTGATGTGCGCCTACCACGACACCGAGTGGGGCACGCCGCTGCACGACGACGACGCGCTGTTCGAGTTCCTCTGCCTGGAGGGCGCGCAGGCCGGGCTGTCGTGGCGCACCGTGCTGGCCAAGCGCGAGAACTACCGCCGGCTGTTCCACGGCTTCGACATCGCCCGCGTGGCCGCGATGAAGGATCGCGAGCTGGAAAAGCTGCTGCTCGACCCGGGCATCATCCGCAACCGGCTCAAGGTCGAGGCCGCGCGCGACAACGCGAACGCCGTGCTGGAGGTCGTCGCCGAGCACGGCAGCCTGGACGCCTACCTGTGGTCATTCGTCGACAGCCGGCCGCTGCAGAACCGCTGGAAGGACCGCAGCGAGGTGCCGGCCAGCACGCCGTTGTCCGACCGCATGAGCAAGGCGATGAAGAAGCGCGGCTTCCGCTTCGTCGGCACCACCATCTGCTATGCGCTGCTGCAGGCGACCGGAATGGTCAACGACCACCTCGTCGGCTGCTTCCGCCATGCGCAGGTGCGCAAGATGGCCTGATCGGGCCGCCGCCTCGCGGGGGTTTTCCCGGCGGGTGCCCGGGGCGCGGTTATGGCACCATAGCGCGCCTCTGCGCGCGATGCGGCGCACGGCCGGCAGGCCGGGCCGCGGGACGGGGCCAAGGACACCACGACGCACGGAACGCCGGTCGGACGTTTTCCAGCAGGACGCATGATCGCCATGCCGGCGGGAAGCCGCGGCGGCCATGCGTGCGCGACCCGCGCATCAGGGCGGTGCGGCCAGGGGCCGCTGCAACCATAGGGCGACTCGGATGACATGGTGGACACGCAAGACAGAAAGGCTCCCGCGCCCGGGAACGCCGGCGCGTCGTCCGCTGGCGATGGCGCTGGAACCGCGCCTGATGTTCGACGGCGCGCTGGCCGCCACCCTGGCCGAGGCGCCGCACGCCGAGCCGGCGCCGCACCCGGTCGCCGAGCATCCGGCGGCCGAGCCGGCGCCGGCCGTCCATGCCACGGCCGCCGCGGCGGCGGCCGATAGCGCCGCCCGCGCGCCCACGGTGACCCGCGTCGACCTGCCGTCCGACGCCACCTACGCGGCGGGCCAGGCGCTGGAGTTCGGCGTGCACATGAGCGCGCCGACCGTGGTCGATACCCGCGGCGGCACGCCGCGCATCGCGATCACCCTCGACGACGGCCGCGTCGTCCACGCCGACTACGCCGGCGGCTCCGGCGGCGACGTGCTGCTGTTCCGCCACGTGGTGCAGCAAGGCGAACTCGACGCCGACGGCATCGACGTCGGCGCGCGGATCGATCCGCACGGGGCCAGGCTGCACGACGCCGCCGGCCAGGCAGCCGGACTCGAACTGGGCAAGCTCGACGCCGGCGGCGTGCGCATCGACGCGGTGGCGCCGTACGTGACCGGGGTGGAGATGCCGGCCAGCGGCGACTACCGCGCCGGCGCCGCGCTGGACTTCGTGGTGCACACCAGCGAGGCGGTGCGGTTCGATCCGCAGGAAGGCGCGCCGCACCTGACCCTGCTGCTGCACGACGGCAGCGCGGTGGATGCCGACTACGTCGATGGCGCCGGCGGTACGGCGCTGCGCTTCCGCTACATCGTGCAGCCGGGCGTCAACGAACCGGTGGGGATCGCGCTGGGCGACGGCGCCGGCCTGGCGGGCGCGTCGCTGCGCGACGGCGCCGGCAACCTGCTCGAGCCAGCGCGGCCGCACGCCGCGTTCGCCGAGTCGCAGGTGCGCATCGACACCCGCGCGCCGTACGTGGTGGAGATCGGCAGCGGCATCGACGGCCCCACCAGCGGGCAGCAGGGTCTGCGCTACACCGTGCGTTTCGACGAGGCCATCGACGGCCTCGGCCTCGACGATTTCGCCCTGGCCAGCACCGGCAACGCGCATGGCCGGGTCGCCTCGGTGAGCCGGCTGGACAGCCATACCTACGCGGTGTTCATCGACGGCGTGGGCGGCACCGGCAGCCTGCGGCTGGACCTGCTCGCCGGCAATCCGCGGGTCACCGACCGGGCCGGCAATGCGCTCGCCCTGGGCGGCACCGGCACGGCCACCCAGATCGGCGGTGTCACCCCGGTGATCCTCGCCGCGCCCGGGGCCATGGCCGCGGCGGCACGGTTCGCCCACGACGGCGCCGCCGCCACGCTGGACGCGCTGCAGCCGGCCCGGCTGCCCACGATCTATTTCGGCGACGCGGCGCCGGCGCGCGCGTTCGCGCCGCCGGTGGCGGATACCGCCGGCGTGCTGGCGGCGTTGCGCGCGCTGCCGGACGGCGTGCCCCACCTGGTCGAGAAGCCCGCACCGGACCATGCCGTGCCGCCGCCCCCGCCGCCGATCGAGGCCGGCCGCGCGTTCAGCGTGCGCCTGCCGGGCGGCCTGTCCGGCGGCACCCGCGTGGTGCAGGTCGCCATGGCCGACGGCCGCGCCCTGCCGGCGTGGCTGCTGTTCGATCCGGTGGCCGGCACGCTCGAAGGCGTCGCGCCGCGCGGCTTCGACGGCCGCCTGCCGCTGGAGCTGGTGGTCCGCGACGCCAGCGGCGTGCAGCGCACGCTGCCGCTGGAGCTGGTCATCCATGCGCGGGACGGCGCCGGGACGAATGCCGAGCGGCCGCACCGCGCGCCGGAGCATGCCGTGCAGGAGCGCGCCGCGCAGGAGCCGCCGGCGAAGCCGGCGCTGCATGCGCAGTTCGGCCAGCAGCGCCAGCCGGCCGGGCAGGACCCGGCGCTGCTGCTGCGCCGGCTGGCGGTCGCGCGGCAGTTGCCGGCCACGGCCGGGGTGCACCCTTGACGCGACCGAATGCCGGGATGGCCCCGACGCTCGCCGCCATGCCGCCCCGTTCCACCCCGTGCCGCCGCCTGCCTTGCTTCGCGGCGGCGCCCTGGAAGATCGCCGCCGCCGCGCTGGCCGCCGCCGCGCTGGCCGGCTGCGTCGTGCGCCCGCGACCGCTGTCGGCCGAGCAGCGCGCCGCGATGCTGCCGGCCGACCGCCAGGCGATGGCCGCCGGGCAGGCGCCGGTGGACGGGCCGATCACCCTCGACGAGGCGATGGCGCGCGCGCTCAAGTACAACCTCGACAGCCGCGTGAAGCTGATGGAACAGGCGATGGCGCAGCGCCAGCTCGACCTGTCCAACGTCGACCTGCTGCCCACGCTCACCGCCGCCGCCGGCTACACCGTGCGCGACAACGTGCTGGCCGCGTCCTCGCAGGACATCACCACCGGGCAGCAGTCGCTGGTGCCGTCCACCTCCAGCGAGCGCCATGCGCTGCGCGGCGACCTGGGCTTTTCCTGGAACCTGCTCGACTTCGGGGTGAGCTACTACGGGGCCAAGCAGCAGGCCGACCGCGTGCTGGCCGCGCGCGAGCGTCGCCGCAAGGTGGTGCAGTTGCTGATGCAGCAGACGCGCCAGGCGTACTGGCAGGCGGCCGGCGCGCAGAAGCTGCAGGCGCAGTTCGACCCGTTGCTGGCGCAGGCGCAGCAGGCGCTGCGCGATTCGCGCACGATCGAGCGCGAGCGCCTGAAGGACCCGCTGCAGGCGCTGGCCTACCAGCGCGAGCTGCTCGACCTGGTGCTGCAGCTGGAAACGATCCGCGACGAGCTGCTGCAGGCCAAGCCCAAGCTCGCCTCGATCATGAACCTGGAGCCGGGCAAGCCCTATCAGTTGGCCGTGCCGGACGGCTTCGACCTGCCCGCGCTGTCGATCGCGCCGGAGCGCATGGAAGAGGTCGCCCTGCTCAACCGGCCGGAACTGGCCGAGGCCGAATACACCGAGCGCATCGGCCTCAACGAAACGCACAAGGCGATGGCGCGGCTGCTGCCCGGCGTCGAGCTGGAAGTGGGCGCGCACTACGACAGCAACAGCTTCCTGGTGAACAACGCCTGGCGCGATGCCGGCCTGCGGGTGAGCTGGAACCTGCTCAACCTGCTCAACGCCCGGCGCATCAAGGCGGCGGCGAACGCGCAGTACCAGCTCGCGCGCGAGCAGCGGCTCGCGCTCAACATGGCGGTGCTGACCCAGGTGCACGTGGCCTGGATCGACTACGCCAGCCGCAAGCAGCAGTTCGAGCTGACCCGCCAGTTGAGCGAGGTCGAGCAGCGCATCCTCGAGCACACCCGCAACGCGTCGCAGGCCAGCGCGCAGGGCCAGCTCAGCGAGATCCGCGCCGCCACCAGCGCGCTGATGTCGGAGCTGAAGCTGTACCAGAGCTACGCCGCCTACCAGGGCGCCTACGGCCAGATGATCGCCTCGCTGGGCCTGGACCCGGTGCCCGAGACGGTGACCGGCCACGACCTGCCTGCGCTGGAGCGGGCGATCCGCGACACCCGCCGGCAATGGGACAATCCCGCCGTGCCAAGCGCAGAGGCATCCAAGCAGTGAAGCCGTTGATGATCGCAACCACCCTGATGAGCCTGTCGATGGCGGCCGCCGCCGCCGCCGGCGACAGCGACGACGGCGCCGACGCGGCGGGCCGCATCCGCACCCAACTGGTCGCGCAGAACGACGTGACGATCTCCAGCGAAGTGGCGGCGAAGATCGCCCGTCTGCCGCTGAAGGAGGGCGACGCCTTCGCCAAGGGCGACCTGCTGGTGGCGTTCGACTGCGGCCTGTACCAGGCGCAGCAGCGCAAGGCGGAAGCCACCGCCGCCGCCGCCGCGCGCGAGCTGGCGGTGACCCGCAAGCTGGCCGGGCTGCGCTCGGTCGGCGAGCTGGAGGCGGCCCAGGCCGAGGCGCGCGCGAAGGAGGCTGCCGCGGACGCCGCCTACATGCGCACCACGGTCGGCAAGTGCAGCATCCGCGCGCCGTTCGCCGGCCGCGTGGCGAAGCGCGAGGCGGCGCCGTTCGAGTACGTGGCGGCGGGCAAGCCGCTGCTGGAGATCCTCGACACCGGCGCGCTCGAAGTGAAGCTGATCGTGCCCTCGCGCTGGCTCGCCGGGCTGAAGCCTGGCGCCCGCTTCACCGTGCATGTGGACGACCTGGACCGCGACTACCCGGCGCAGGTGGTGCGCATCGGCGCGCGGATCGACCCGGTCAGCCAGACCGTCAACCTCAGCGGCCGCATCGACGGCGCGCCGGCCGAGCTGCTGCCCGGCATGAGCGGCTGGGCCAGCTTCCCGAACCAGCGATGAGCGACGTCAGCCACGCCTCCGTCCAGGGCCTGCTCGGCCTGCTGCAGCTCGGCCAGCGCGCCCGCGCGGTATCGACCGTGCAGGAGCTGGGCTTCGTCGCCGTCAACGAGACGCGCTCGGTGCTGGCCTACCGCCAGGCCGCGCTGTGGCTGGATGGCAACGTGAGCCGGGTCACCGCCCTGTCCGGCGTGCCGCAGGTCGATCCCACCGCGCCGTACGTGCAGTGGTTGGGGCGGCTGTTCCGCGCGCTGGGGCCGGTGCCGGCGCCGCGCGCGGTCGAAGCGGCCGCGCTGCCGGCGCTGCTGGCCGAGGAATGGGGCGGCTGGCTGCCGGCGCATGCGCTGGCGCTGCCCATGCGCTACGGCGGCCTCGGCCCGCACGGCGTGCTGCTGCTGGCGCGCGAGCAGCCCTGGCGCGAGGAAGAACTGGCGCTGGCCGGCGAGCTGGGCGCGCTGCTCGGCCACGCGCTGTACGCGCTGCGACCGCGCGAGCGGCTGTGGCGCAAGGCGTGGGCGCGGCTGCGCACGCGCAAGGTGATGTGGCGGCTGATCGTCGCCCTGCTGGTGGTCTGCGCGATCCCGGTGCGGCTGTCGGCGTTGGCGCCGGCCGAGGTCACGCCGGTCGATCCATTCGTGGTGCGCGCGCCGCTGGACGGCGTGATCGACCGCCTCAAGGTGGTGCCGAACCAGCCGGTGAAGGCCGGCGACCTGCTGTTCGACCTGGACGCGACCACCTTGCGCAGCCGCTATGCCAGCGCGCGCAAGGCCTACGAGGCGGCGCAGGAGGAGTACCGGCAGAGCGCCCAGCTTGCGGTCACCGACGACAAGGGCAAGCTGGAGATGGCGCAGCGGCTGGCCGACCTGCAGCAGAAGTCGGTGGAGATGGCGTACACCGCCGACCAGCTCGCGCGGGTCGAGGTGAAGGCCGAGCGCGACGGCGTGGCGGTGTTCGCCGACGTCAACGACTGGACCGGCAAGGCGGTGGGAGTGGGCGAGAAGGTGCTGGTGCTGGCCGACCCCTCGCGCGTCGAGCTGACCGGCTATCTCTCGGTGGGCGACCAGATCGCGCTGAAGCCGGGCGCCGAGGTCACCTTCTATCCGAAGGCCTCGCCGTTCACCGCCTACCGCGCCACCGTCGACAGCGTGGCGTACAAGGCCGCGCCCACCGACGACGGCATCCTCGCCTACCGGGTCAAGGCGCACTTCGCCGACGGCGAGGCGCGCCCCTGGCTGGGCCTGATGGGCACCGCGAGGCTGTATGCCGGGCGCGTGCCGCTGATCTACTACGTGCTGCGCCGGCCGCTGGCCGCGCTGCGCCAGCGGCTGGGCTGAGGCATGCCGGACCGGCCCGCGCCCGCATCGACGCCGTCCGCCCCGGCGCATCCGCTGCCGCCGCTGCGCCAGGAGCTGAGCCTCAACGCCGCGCCGGCGACGCCCGACGGCGTGCCCAACTGGACGCTGCACGACCCGGCCGCCAACCGCTTCTACCAGTTGAGCTGGGCCGCCTTCGAGATCCTCTCGCGCTGGCCGCTGGGCGAGGCGGAGGCGATCGCGGCGGTGGTGAACGAGGAGACCACGCTCGACGTCGAGGCGGCGGACGTGGTCGCGCTGGCGCAGTTCCTCGCCGAGCACCACCTGACCGTGGCGGCTACGCCCGCCGACACGGCGCGGCTCAACGAAGCGGCGGCGCGGCGCCGGCTGTCGCTGCCGAAGTGGCTGCTCAACAACTATCTGTTCCTGCGCGTGCCGCTGGTACGGCCGATGCCGTTCCTGCGGCGGGCCTCGCCGTGGATCGGCTTCGTCTACCGGCCCGGCTTCTGGTGGTTCACGCTGGGCGTGGCGGCGCTGGGGCTGTACCTGGTGACGCGCCAGTGGGACAGCTTCGCGCACACCTTCCGCGCCTACACCAGTTGGCAGGGCCTGCTCGGGCTGGGCGTGGCGCTGAGCTTCGCCAAGGTGCTGCACGAGCTCGGCCACGCGTTCACCGCCTACCGCCACGGCTGCCGCGTGCCGACCATGGGCATCGCGCTGCTGGTGCTGTGGCCGGTGCTGTACACCGACACCAACGAGGCGTGGAAGCTGCCGTCGCGCCGCGCGCGGCTGCAGATCGGCGCGGCCGGCGTGCTGGCCGAGCTGATGCTGGCCGCGTACGCCACCTTGCTGTGGAACTTCCTGCCGGACGGCCCGCTGCGCGCCGGCGTGTTCATGCTCGCCACCAGCACCTGGCTGGTGACGCTGGCGATCAACGCCAGCCCGTTCACCCGCTTCGACGGCTACTACCTGCTGTCGGACTGGCTCAACGTACCGAACCTGCACGAGCGCACCTTCGCGCTCGGCCGCTGGTGGCTGCGCGAGCGGCTGTTCGGCTTCGGCGACGCGCCGCCCGAGCCGCTGCCGGAGCGGCACCGGCGCTTCCTGATCGGCTTCGCGCTGGCGACCTGGCTGTACCGCTTCGTGCTGTTCCTCGCCATCGCCCTGCTGGTGTTCCATTTCTTCTTCCGCGCACTCGGCCTGTTGCTGATGGCGGTGGAGATCGGCTGGTTCCTGGTGCTGCCGATCGCGCGCGAGCTGGCGGTGTGGTGGCGCCGCCGCGGCGAGCTGCGCTGGCAGCGCGCGACCGTGCGCACGGCGATCCTCGCCGGCCTGCTCGCGCTGGTGCTGCTGGTGCCGTGGCAGGGCGCGGTGCGTGCACCGGCGGTGCTCGGCCAGGCGCTGGCGCAGACCGTGTACACGCCGCGCCCGGCGCGGCTGCGCGAGCTGGCGGTGCGCGAGGGCGGGCAGGTCGCCGCGGGCGCGCTGCTGGCGCAACTGGAATCGCCCGAGCTGGACTACCAGCTCAAGCGCGCCGAGCAAGACGCCGCGCGGCTGCAATGGCAGGTCGAGCAGCAGCCGTTCGACGACGAGCTGCGCGCGCTCGGCCCCGCCCTGCGCAAGCGCTGGGAAACCGCGCGCGCAACGGTCGCCGGCTATCGCGCCGAGCAGGCCCGGCTGAGCCTGCGCGCGCCATTCGCCGGCCGCGTGGTCGACCTCGACCCGACGCTGCATCCGGGCGAGTGGCTGAAGGGCGGCGAGGCGCTGCTCGGCGTGGTCGGCGGCGACGGCGTGAAGGGCAATGCCTTCGTCGGCGAGGCGGCGCTGCCGCGGCTGCAGCCGGGCCAGCGGGTCACCTTCCTCGCCAGCCTGCCGGAACAGCAGGACGTGCATTGCACGGTCAGCGGCATCGACCGGCTGAACCTGGCCGCGCTCGACGAGGCCAGCGTCGCCAGCGTCTACGGCGGCGAGATCCCCAGCCTGCGGCGCCCGGACGGCACGCTGGCGCCGCTGGAATCGACCTTCCGCGTGCGCTTCGACGGCTGCGACCGCAAGCAGGCGCTGCCGCGCGAATCGGACGGCCGCGTGGCGATCGCCGGCGAGTCGCGCAGCCTGCTCGGCCGCGGCGTGCGCTGGCTCGGCGCGATCGCGCGGCGCGAGGCCGGGTTCTAGCCGCGCGCAGGCGCGTTCACCGGCGCGTCACCCCGGTCTCACCGCGGCCGCGCTTGCATGGCGGTCCGTTCCCGGGCGAGGCGGACATGGGCAAGCGGCACACCGGCAAGCTGCGTATCGGTATCTCCGGCTGGCGCTACGCGCCGTGGCGCGGCGTGTTCTATCCCAGGGGCCTGCCGCAGCGCGAGGAGCTGCACTACGCCTCGCGCCAGGTCGCCAGCATCGAGCTGAACGGCTCGTTCTACAGCCTGCAGCGGCCGTCGAGCTACGCGCGCTGGTACGCGGAAACGCCGCGCGGCTTCCGCTTCGCGGTGAAGGCGCCGCGTTTCATCACGCACACCAGGCGGCTGCGCGACGTCGATACCGCGCTGGCCAACTTCTTCGCCTCGGGCGTGTTCGCGCTGCGCGAGAAACTCGGCCCGATCCTGTGGCAATGCCCGCCCAGCCTGCGCTACGACGAGGCGCTGTTCGACGCCTTCCTCGCGCGGCTGCCGCGCGACACCGGCCAGGCCGCGTCGCTGGCGCGGCGCCACGACGCGCACCTCAAGGCGCGCGCCCTGCTCGCCCCGGATCGCCCGCGCCCGTTGCGCCACGCGCTGGAAGTCCGCCACCCCAGCTTCGCCTGCGCGCAGTTCGTCGCGCTGCTGCGCCGGCACCGGGTCGCGCTGGTGGTCGCCGATACGGCGGGGAAGTGGCCGTACCTGGAAGACGTTACCGCCGGCTTCATGTACCTGCGCCTGCACGGCGACCGGGAGCTGTACGCCAGCGGCTATTCGGACGGCGCGCTGGACGACTGGGCGCGGCGCATCCGCGCCTGGGCGCGCGGCGCGCAGCCGCGGGACGCAGTGCGTGTCGGCGATAGGCCGCCGGCAAGGCGGGCCACGCGCGACGTGTACTGCTATTTCGACAACGACGCCAAGGTGAAGGCGCCGGGCGACGCGCAGGCCCTGGCGCGCCGGCTCGGCGCAGCCTAAGAGCCTGTTCAAAGTCCCCCGGGTATTCCCTTACGAAGCGTCGTCCCAGCGGCCGTTGAGAGCCGTAGGAATGGCGAGCGGGGAGTATGGGAAATTCCAGTCTCCCAGGTATCCCCCANGCTTTCAACGGCCGAAGGGCCGGTCAAGCTGGGATCCAGTGCCTTTAGGTTTTGGGGAAGGGGAAAGTCGCTGGATGACCAGCCCTTCGGCTGTTGAAAAGCGCCTCCTGCCTTCGCAGGAATGACGAGCGGGGAGCGTGCGGGAATTCCAGTCAGATAGGGAGACCTTGAACAAGCTCTGATGCGGAGACTTTACCCGCCCGCCGCGCGCGCGCGATTGGCCTGGTGCGCCGGGTCCTCGTGCAGTAGCCGGCGGGTCACGCCATTGGTCCAGCCGAAGCCGTCCTGCAGCGGGTATTCGCCGCCGCCGCCGCCGGCCGCGTCGTCCTGCCGGCGCGGCAGCGCGTATTTCTCCACCAGCTTGCTCTCGCGCTGGTACAGGCGGCCCACCGTGTGCAGCCAGCGCTGCGCGATGTCGTCGGCCAGGGCGGTTTCGCCGTAGTTGCGCAGGCCGCGGATCGCCAGCCACTGCAGCGGCGCCCAGCCGTTGGGCTGGTCCCATTGCTCGCCGCTGGTGCATTCGCTGGTGCCGAGGCCGCCGGGCCGGAGCAGCCGGTCGCGCAACGCCTGGGCGGTGTGCCGTGCCTGCCGCCGGCTGGCCAGGCCGACGTAGAGCGGCGCCGAGGCCGCCGCGGTGAACGCGTCGCGCCGCGCGTCGCGCTGCCAGTCGAAGTCGAGATAGAGGCCGGCTTCGTCGTCCCACAGCCGCCGGTCGATCGCGGCGTGGCGGGCCTCGGCCCGCCGCCGGAACCGCTCCGCCTGCGCGTCGTCGCCGCCGGCGCGGCTGAGCAGGGCGATCTGCCGCTCCAGCTTGTACAGCAGGCCGTTGAGGTCCACCGGCAGGATCGCGGTGGTGCGGATGCTGGACAGGTCGTCCGGGCCGTCGCACCAGCGCGAGCTGAAATCCCAGCCGGAGGCGGCGCCGGCGCGCAGCTCGCGGTAGACCTCGTGCGGCGGCCGCGCGGAACGCTGCGCCGTGGCCACGTCCTCGCCGTGCGATTCCTCGCGCGGCGTGTCGCGGTCGTCCCAGTAGCGGTTGAGCAGGCTGCCGTCCTCCAGCCGCACGCAATGCCGGCGTGCCTCGCCGGGGCGCAGGTCGTCGGCGCCCTCCATCCACCAGGCGTATTCCTGGCGCAACTGCGGCAGGTAGTCGAGCGCCTCGCACAGGCCGTGCTGCTCGAACAGCTCCACCATCAGCGCGAACACCGGCGGCTGCGAGCGGCTGAGGTAATAGGTGCGGTTGCCGTTGGGCACGTGGCCGTAGGTGTCGATGAGGTAGGCGAAGTTGTCCGCCATCGAGCGCAGCAGGCCGCGCCGGCCGCTCTCGGCCAGGCCGAGCATGGTGAAGTAGGAGTCCCAGTAGTACAGCTCGCGGAAGCGCCCGCCGGGCACCACGTAGCGTTCCGGCAGCGGCAGCAGCGAGCTGTTCGGCGGATGCTCGCGCGGGTGCCGGGTGAGCACGTCCCACAGGCCGTCGATGTGCTCGCGCAGCGGCTGCCCGGGCACCGACACGTAGTGGCTGCGATGCACCACCGGCGGCACGAAATGCCGTTGCACGAAGCGGCCGAGGTCGAAGCCCTCCTGCGCGCACCGCGCACGGTAGGCATCCAGGATGCGTTCCGGCTCGCCGCGCGGCACGCAGTCGACGAAGGTCTTGCTGTCGTCGAACACGCCGCCCAACTGCACCGCGGTGAACAGTTCCTGGTAGCGGTCGGCCGGGGTCAGCGTGTCGGCGGGGGCGACGCTGGCGGCTTTCACGGCGTTGGCGCGGATGTCTTGCTCGTCCATCACTGCTCGCTGTAGTTCCACAGCAGGCCGCCGTCCACGGTGAGGGTGGTGCCGGTGACGTAGCCGGCGTCGGCGCCGGCGAGGAAGGCCACTGCGGCGGCGACGTCCTCCGGCGCGCCCAGCCGGCCCAGCGGGATGTCGGCGAGCAATGCCTCGAGCAACGCCGGCTGCGCCATCAGCTTGGCGTTGATCGGGGTCTTCACCGCGCCCGGGGCGACGTTGTTGACGCTGATGCCCAGCGGCGCCAGCTCGATCGCCAGGTCGCGCATCAGCATCTTCAGGCCGCCCTTGCTGGCGCAGTAGCTGGCGAAGTGCGGGAACGGCAGCTCCTCGTGCACCGAGCTGACGTTGACGATGCGGCCGCCGCCGCCGCGCTCGCGCACGTGGCGCGCAAAGGCCTGGGACAGGAAGAACGGGCCTTTCAGGTTCACTCCGAGCACCAGGTCGTAGTCGGCCTCCTCCGCGTCGAAGAAGGGCGCGCGGCGCTCCACCCCGGCGTTGTTCACCAGCACGTCGATGCGGCCCATGCACGCGACGCCCTCGGCGACCACGCGGCGGCAATCGGCGACCTGGCCGACGTCGCCGACCAGCAGGGCGGCCTGCGCGCCCTGCTGTCGCAGCAGGGCGAGGGTCTCCTGCGCGCTGGCGTTGTCCTGGCGGTCTTCCACCAGCACCGCGGCGCCGTCGCGCGCCAGCCGCAGCGCGATCGCGCGGCCGATACCCTGCGCCGCGCCGGTCACCAGCGCCACCTTGTCCTGCAGACGCATGCCGTTCTCCCTGGTTGGCGAGTCGGCTGGCGAGTGTAGGCCGCCGGTCCGTGAACGCTCCGCGAGCATGGGGCCGCGCGCGCTTCGCCGCGCGGCGGGCACGGCTCGCCGCAGCGCGCTGGCGCGACGTGCGCCGGCGCCTGTGCAATGGATGCAGGCCACCACCGGAGGAATACCCATGAAGAAGCTGCCTGCCTTGCTGTCCGCCCTGTCGCTGTGTGCCGTCCTGGCTGCCGGCGTGCATGCCGATGCGCCGGCGGCGCCGGACGCGCACGCGCAGGTCGGGCAGGTGGTGGAACGCTTCCGCACCGCGATCATCGCCAGGGACAAGGCGACCCTGGAGGGCCTGTTCCTGCCCGGCGGTTCCTGGTTCGAGGTGCTGGGCGAGGCGCCCTACCGCACGCTGAAAGCCAGGCGGCCCGAGCTGAAGCGCATCCACCCGGACGATTACCGCGACTTCGCCGCCTACGTCGGCAACAGCAGCCAGCCCATCGAGGAAAAATTCTCCAACGTGCGCATCGAGACCGACGGCACGGTGGCCTCGGTGTATTTCGATTTCGTCTTCCTTGCCGGCGGCAAGGCCGCCAACACCGGCAGCGAAACCTGGCAACTGGTGAACACCGGCGAGGGCTGGAAGATCAGCGCGATGGCGTACTCCAGCAACCCGCCGCCGCATTGAAGTCAGGCCAGGGCCGCGTGCGGAGGCGAACGGCCCTAAAGTAGCGGGCCGCGACCCGCCGCGGCACCGCCGGAAACCCATCCCGTCCCATGACCGACACCGCCATCCCCGCCGCCCGCCGTGGCGCCGACGTTCCCTTCCGGCTGCCGCTGCTGGCCGGCCTGCCGCTGGTGCTGTGCATGGCGGTGATGGCCCTGCCCGAACTGGGGCACGGCCGCGCGGTGGCGTTTCGCGTGCTGTACGCGGCGGCCTACCTGGTGTGGATCGTGCCGCTGGCCGCCGCGCAGCGCGCGTTGCGCCGCCGCGGCGTGCGCTGGCCGCTGGCGGCGTTGCTGCTGCTGGCGCTGGCCTACCTGATGTCGATGGCGAACAACGCGCTGGGCCAGTGGCTGGCGCTGCACTGGGGCCTGGTGCCGGACTTCCGCTGGCAGCGCCTGTTCGGCGTGGACGGCTGCTGGCTGCCGCTGATCGCCTTCTGCGCGCTGCATGCGATGGTCGACCACTACGCCGCGCTGCAGGCCGAGCGCGAGCGCGTGCAGGCGATCGCCGCGCAGGCGCGCGATGCCGAGCTGCGCGCGCTGCGCTACCAGTTGCAGCCGCACTTCCTGTTCAACACGCTCAACGCGATCTCCACCCTGGTGGCCGAGCGCCGCAACCCGGAGGCCAACCGCATGCTGGCCCGGCTCGGCGACCTGCTGCGCGCCACGCTGGACAGCGGCGAGGCGCACGAGGTGGCGCTGGCCGAGGAACTGGCGCTGACCGGGCACTACCTGGACATCGAGAAGGTGCGCCTCGGCGAGCGGCTGGCGCTGGACCTGCGCATCGGCCCCGACGTGCTGCGGGCGGCGGTGCCGGCGCTGCTGCTGCAACCGTTGCTGGAGAACGCGATCCGCCACGGCATCGCGCCGCGCACCGAGCCCGGCCGCGTGGCGCTCAAGGTCGAGCGCGACGGCGGCCTGCTGCGGCTGTCGCTGCGCAACGACGGCGTGCCGGCCGCGCGGGATGCGGCGGCGGACGAGACGCGCCCGGCCGCGATCGGCCTGCGCAACGTGCGCGAGCGGCTGGCGCGGCTGTACGGCGCGGCGCACCGCTTCGAGTTCGCGCTGGCGGACGACGGCGGCTGCGAGGTGAGCATCGCGCTGCCGTTCCGTGCCGTCGCGGCGGCGCAGCCCGCATGAGCCTGCGCGTGCTGGTGGTGGACGACGAGCCGCTGGCGCGCGGCGGCGTGCGCGCGCGGCTGGCGGCGCAGCCGGACGTGACGGTGGTGGGCGAGTGCGCCGACGGCGAGGCGGCGCTGGCGGCGATGCGCGCGCAGCGGCCCGACCTGGTCTTCATCGACGTGCAGATGCCGGGCCTGAACGGCCTCGACGCGCTGGAGCGCCTGCCGCCGCAGGAACGGCCGCTGGCAGTGCTGCTCACCGCGCACGCGCAGTTCGCCCTGCGCGCCTTCGCCCTGCGCGCGCTCGACTACCTGCTCAAGCCGATCGACGACGAACGCTTCGCCGACGCGCTCGACCGCGCGCGGCAGGCGCTGGCGCTGCGCCGGCTCGACCCGGCCGCAGGGCATGCGGCGCCGGCCTACGCCGGCCGCTTCGAAGTGCGGCTGGGCCAGCGCGTGCAACTGGTGGACGCGGCGCAGATCGACTGGATCGAGGCGCAGGGCNCACCTGCTGCGCGAGCCGCTGCACCGGCTCGCCGCGCGGCTGGACCCGGCCCAGTTCGCGCGCATCCACCGCTCGGCGATCGTGCGGCTGGACCGTGTCGCCGAGTTGCAGGCGCTGTCCAACCGCGACAGCCTGCTGCGGCTGCATGACGGCACGCCGCTGCGCGCCAGCCGCACCTACGTGGACGCACTGCGCGCAGCGTTGCTGGCCGGCGCGCCGCCGGCCTGAGCGGATCGCCGCGCACCGCGCACGCGTCACCGCAAAAGCCGTCCGCGGCCATCGCTTCGCCACGTCCGCCCGCCTACAGTGCGCATCTTTCGTGTACGGCCTTCGCCGCACACGCCCAAGCTGCACAACCCAAGGGGAGCGCTCGACGATGCACCGGATGCCCGGCCTGGACCTGCTGCGCGCGCTCGCGGTCGTGTGGGTGATGCTGTTCCACTCCTACATCGTCGGCGGCCTGGGCGAACGCTTCGAGCTGCTGCAGGGTTACGGCTGGATGGGCGTGGACCTGTTCTTCGTGCTCAGCGGCTACCTGATCGGCCGCCAGGTGCTGGCGCCGCTGGCGCGCGGCGAGCGGTTCGCCTTCGCGGCGTTCTACCGCCGCCGCGCGTTCCGCATCCTGCCGGCCTACCTCGCCGTGCTGGCGGTGTACGTGGCTTGGCCGGCGCTGCGCGAGGCGCCCGGGCTGTCGCCGGCATGGCAGTTCATCAGCTTCACGCTCAACCTGCTGATCGACTATGCGCATGCGCCGGCCTTCTCGCATGCGTGGTCGCTATGCGTGGAAGAACACTTCTACCTGCTGTTCCCGCTGCTGGCGGCAGGGCTGGCGAAGCGACCCTCGGCACGCACGGTGCTGGCGGTGTGCGCGGGCGTGGTGGTGTTCGGCCTGGCCTGGCGCGGCTACGTGTGGCTGCACGCCATGGCGCCGTTGCAGGAGACGGATCCGCGCGGCTTCGGGCTGTGCTTCGTGCAGGGCATCTACTACCCCACCGGCGCGCGGCTGGACGGCCTGCTGGCCGGCGTGCTGCTGGCGCTGGCCGAGACCTGGCGGCCGCAGGCGTGGACGCGCTGGCGCATGCGCAGCGGTGTGCTGGCACTGGCCGGGCTGGCGGCGACAGGCCTGGCGATGGTGCTGTTCCGCGACCGGCTGGGGCTGTGGCCGTCGCTGATCGGCTATCCGCTGCTGTCGGGCGCACTGGCGCTGCTGGTGGCCGCCGCCGCGCTGGCGGGGACGGGCCATTGGCGCGTGCCGGGCGCGGGCTGGCTGGCGCGGCTCTCCTACAGCCTCTACCTCAGCCACAAGCTGGCGATGCACGCGGTGGCGACCTGGCTGGTGGAGCCGCTGGGACTGCACGGCGCGGCGGCGTTCGCCTGCCATGCCGCGGGCGTGCTGGCGGCGGGCGCGGCGCTGCACTACGCGGTGGAGCGGCCATTCCTGCGCTGGCACGACCGCGCGGACCGGCCGGCGCTGGCGACGCTGCCGGCGGCCGCGCCGTAGCGCGCGGAGAAAGGGCAGGCTGCTGCCGCGCGCTGTCAGCAGGGCGGCGGAAAAGACGGGCATTCGCCCCGGCGCGCAGGCATCATAGGCGTCCATTTCCCGGCCGTCCCCATGTCCACAGGTTCCCGCCTCGCTCCCGTGCTGCTCGCGGTCGGCGTGCTGCTGATCGCGATGGTGTCCTACCAGTGCGGCGCGGCGCTGGCCAAGCAGTTGTTCCCGCATATCGGCGCGCAGGGTGCCACCGCCTGCCGGCTGGGCCTGGGCGCGCTGATCCTGCTGCTGCTGCGCCGGCCGTGGCGGCGCTCCCGGCCCGGCGCCGACTGGCGCGTGCTGTGGGGCTACGGGCTGGCGATGGGCATGATGAACCTGGTGTTCTACCTGTCGCTGCGCACGATCCCGCTGGGCATCGCGGTGGCGCTGGAGTTCACCGGGCCGCTGGCGCTGGCCCTGTTCGGCTCGCGCCGGCTGCTGGACTTCGTGTGGATCGCGCTGGTGGTGGCCGGCCTGCTCCTGCTGCTGCCGCTGCGCGGCCAGGCGCACGAGCTCGATCCGCTGGGCGTGGCGTACGCGCTGGCCGCGGGCGTGGGCTGGGCGCTGTACATCGTGCTGGGGCAGAAGGCGGGCGCGGCCTACGGCGCCGACGCGGTGACGCTGGGCACCTCGATCGCCGCGCTGCTGGCGATCCCGGCGGGGATCGTGCACGCCGGCGGCGCGCTGTTCTCGCCGTCGCTGCTGCCGCTGGCGCTGGGCGTGGCGGTGCTCAGTTCGGCCTTGCCGTATTCGCTGGAGATGATCGCGCTGACCCGCCTGCCGGCGCGCACCTTCAGCACCCTGCTGAGCATCGAGCCGGCGGTGGCGGCGGTGGCCGGCGTGGTGTTCCTGAGCGAGCGGCTGAGCCTGCTGCAATGGCTGGCGATCGTGGCGATCATCGTGGCGGCGGCAGGCACCGCGCTGAGCGTGCGCAAGCCGCTGGCCGAGCCGCTGGCGAACTGACGCGGGGCGCGAGGGGTGCGGGCGCGGTGCTTGCGGGCGGGCGCAGAAAGCGCGGGCGTAGATGGTCGCTTTGGGCGCGGATGCGAAACGTATTTGCTGGTCTCGCGTCTTGGCCTGCCACTCGCCGCGTTCACGGGCGGGTGTGCGTCGCCGTGCTCACGGCCGGATGCACGGAAAACCGCAGCCGAAGGCTTAGTCATCCAGCGTCATTGAGTTTCTAGGATCCAGTGCCGTTGGGTTTTCGAGGAAACAGCCACTAGCTGACCAGCCCCTTGGCTGTTGAGAAGCGCCTCCTGCTTTTGCGGGAATGACGAGTAGGCGGCTGAACCAACCGATAGATCCCAGACAGCCGCTCAACGCCGCCGCGAGCCGCGCAGGCTGTCCAGCGAGAAGCTGGCGATCTCGCCGCCGCCCGCCATGCGGCGCGACTGTCCCGGCGGCGGCCCCCAGGCGTGCGCGGTGACCACCTCCCAGGTGGCCGGGATGCGGCCGTCCACGCGCATCGCCTCGTACGCGGCCAGCATCGCGCGGTAGTGCGACTTGCCGGTGAGGCCGCGCTCGCGCGCGCTGTCCGCGTTGGTGGCGCCCAGGCCCTGCAATTCCTTCAGCAGCATCCGCGGCTCGCTGTAGGTGAGCGTGTAGCGGTCGACGTCCAGCACCGGGTCGCGCAGGCCGGCGTTGATCAGCGCGTCGCCCACGTCGTGCATGTCGAGGAAGCGGCCCACGTGCGGCTGCCGGTCGGCGGCCGCCCAGGCGGCGCGCAGTTCCTTCAGCGTGTCCGGGCCGAAGGTGGAGAACGCCAGCAGGCCGCCGGGCCGGAGCACGCGCGCGCATTCGCCGAACAGCGCCGGCAGGTCGTCGATCCACTGGAAGCACAGGTTGGAGTGCAGCACGTCCACGCTGTGGTCCGGCAGCGGCAGCCGGGTCGCCTCGGCGCAGACGCGCTGGAACGGCTTCAGCCAGCCCGCGTGGCGCTTCGCCGCCTGCAGCATCGGCAGCGCCAGGTCGAGCGCGAGCACCTGCGCCTGCGGCCAGCGCTTCTTCAGCAGCGCGCTGCCGCGGCCGGTGCCGGCGCCCACGTCGAGCACGCGCGCGGGCGATGGCAGGTAGAAGTCCAGGCGGCCGAGCAGCACCTGCTGCACCTCGCGCTGCAGTGCGTCGTGCCGCTCGTAGCTGGCCGCGGCGCGGCCGAAGTTGTGGCGCACCTGGCGCCGGTCGATGTGGAAGGCGTTCATGCGGGGAGGTCTTCGGCGCATTGCGCCAGCAGGGGTTGCAGCGCCCGGGCCAGCGCGTCGGCGTGGCCGATGAAGGGCGCATGGCCGGCATGCGCGATGGCGTCGAAGCGGCCGCGCGCCTGCTCCGCCGACCACTGCATCGCCGCCGGCGGCACCAGCCGGTCGCGGTGGCCGGCGAGCCAGGCGTTCGGCGGCGCCAGTTGCGGCAGGCGGCCGCGCAGGTCGCTGTCTTCCAGGACGCGGATGCCTTCCTGCAGCACGCGCAGGTCCGGCTCGCCGCGCGAGAACACCTCGCCGCGCAGGCGGCGCAGTTCGGCGCGCGGATCGGCGCTGCCCATCGCCTCCAGCGCGAGGAAGCGTTCCAGCGTGGCGTGGTAGTCGGTTTCCAGGTCGGTGGCGAGCTGGTGCACCAGGGTGGCGTCGCTGCCGTGCGGCCAGTCGGCGGTGCGCACGAACTTCGGCGTGGCGCACAGCATCGCCAGCGCGCGCACCTGCGCCGGCAGCTCCAGCGCGGCGGTGAGCGCGACCAGTCCGCCCAGCGACCAGCCCAGCCACGCCGCCGGCGGCGTGGCCGCGGCGATCGCCCGCGCGCAGGCGCGCGGTTCCAGCGGCAGGCCGCAACCGCGCGAATGGCCGTGGCCGGGCAGGTCGACCACGTACATCGTGCATTGCGTGGCCAGCGCCTCGACCAGCGGCGCGAACACGCCGCCGTGCATCGCCCAGCCGTGGATAAGCACCAGCGGCAGCGGGCCGTGGCCGTGGGTCTCGATGTGCAGGGTCATTCCGGGATTCCTGCTCCCGCTCGGGGAGAAGGTGCCCCGCGAGGGGCGGACGAGGGGCGGGGGCTCGCGCAGGAATCCATCCCGGCATGTTCCGGATGCGCTTCATCGCCAGCGTGATCGCTCGCCCCGGCGATCTCCCCGCCGGCGAGTGGGAGCCGTTCGTGCTTCGATGGCGTTTCGGCGCCAGCGTGGCCGCTTGCCCCGACCCTCTCGCCATGGAGGCGGGAGAGCGAAGGCAGGAGCTGCTTATCCACCGAACCGCGGCCGTCGAACACGAAGCAGTCGCCCTGCCAGTGCGCACCGCCGGTGTCCTCGAAGTATTTCAGGACGCCGCCTTCGAGCTGGTAGACGTGCTGCATGCCGAGGTCCTGCATGTGCAGCGCGGCCTTTTCGCAGCGGATGCCGCCGGTGCAGTACGACACCACGGTCTTGCCCTCGTAGCGCGCGAGGTCGGCGGCGATGGCGGCGGGAAAGCCGGTGAAGCTGGCGAGCCGGTAGTCCACCGCCTGCGGGAACTTGCCGACGTCGGTCTCGTAGTCGTTGCGGGTGTCCAGCAGCACCACCTCGCGGCCGTCGTCGTCGCGGCCCCGGTCCAGCCAGCGCCGCAGCGTGGCGGGGGCCAGCGCGGGCGCGCGGCCGCCCTCGGGGCGGATCGCCGGCTGCCGCATGGTGATGATCTCTTTCTTCAGCCGCACGCGCAGGCGGCCGAACGGCGCCGCGTCGGACGGCGATTCCTTCGCCTCCAGCCCGGCGAAGCGCGGGTCCTCGCGCAGCCACGCCATGAACGCGTCGGTGGCCTCGCGCGCGCCGGCCAGGAACAGGTTGATCCCTTCCGGCGCGAGCAGGATGGTGCCCTTCAGCGCCAGCGCCGTGCAGCGTTCGAGCAGCCGCTCGCGCAGCGCGGGCAGCCCGTCCAGGCTGACGAAACGGTAGGCGGACAGGTTGACGATCGACATGCGCAGGGCCGGGAAACGCTCAGCGCGCCATTATACGGGCCCGGCCGGGCGGGCTTTCCGGCTCGGCCGGGGGCCCGGATCGGGAATGGGCCGGACGCAGCGCGGCGAGCGCGTCCAGCAGGCGGTCGACCTGCGCCTCCTCGTGCGCGGCGGACAGCGTGATGCGCAGCCGCGCGCTGCCGGCGGGCACCGTCGGCGGGCGGATCGCGCCGACCAGCAGGCCGGCCTGCTCCAGTTGCCGCGCGGCCTCCAGCGCGGCCTGCGCCGAGCCGAGCAGCAGCGGCTGGATCGCGCTGGACGACGGCTTCAGCGCGAGGCCGAGCTGCGCCGCGCCGGCGCGGAAGCGGGCGACCAGCGCGGCGAGCTTCTCGCGGCGCCAGCTTTCCTCCCGCGCCAGCCGCACCGCCTGGACCGCGGCGGCGGCCAGCGCGGGCGGCAGCGCGGTGGTGTAGATGTACGGCCGCGCCAGTTGCATCACGCCCTCGACCAGCGCGGCCGGACCGGCGACGAAGGCACCGTAGCAGCCCAGCGCCTTGCCCAGCGTGGCCATCAGCACGGGCACCTCGCGCTGGCCGAGCCCGGCCGCGTCGAGGCTGCCCGCGCCGTGCCCGCCGAGCACGCCGAGGCCGTGCGCGTCGTCCACCATCAGCGTGGCGCCTTCGCGCGCGCACAGCGCGGCCAGCTCGGGCAGCGGCGCGAGGTCGCCGTCCATGCTGAACACCCCGTCGGTGGCGAGCAGGGCCGCGGCGTCCGCGCGGCTGGCGAGCTGGCGCGCGGCCGCGGCGGCGTCGCCGTGCGGGTAGCGCCTGAGTTCGGCGCCGGCGAGCCGCGCGCCGTCGAGCAGGCAGGCGTGGTTGAGCTTGTCCTGCACGCACAGCGCCTGCCCCGGGCGCGATCCGGGCTCGCCCTGCGCGAGCAGCGCCTGCATCACGCCGAGGTTGGCCATGTAGCCGCTGGAGAACAGCAGCGCGCGCTCGCGCCCGGTCCAGGCGGCCAGCGCCTCCTCCAGCGCCGCGTGCTCGGCGCGCTGGCCGCATACCAGCGCCGCCGCGGTGCTGCCTACGCCGCCGTCGGCGGCGGCGCGGCGGAACGCGGCGACCAGTTGCGGGTGCCCGGCGAGGTCGAGGTAGTCGTTGCTGCAGAACGACAGCAGGCGGCGGCCGCCGGTTTCCAGCCAGGGGCCGTCGGCGCGCTCGACCGTGCGCAGCCGGCGCAGCAGGTGGGCTTGGCTGCGTTCGGCCGTCTGGACGGCCAGGCGCGCGAGAAGGTCAGGCCGCGGCACCGCAGCCGCAGCCTTGCCCGCAGCCCGCCGCCCCGGCGGCGTGGCCGGTTTCCAGGATGTCGGCGTGCACGGTGCCGGCTTCCTCGACCACGTCCAGCGGATGCAGGTCGAGCCGGCGCAACAGCGCGCGGTCGTGCTCCACGTCCGGGTTGCCGGTGGTCAGCAGTTTCTCGCCGTAGAAGATCGAGTTGGCGCCGGCGAAGAAGCACAGCGCCTGCACCGCGTCGTCCATCTGCTGGCGGCCGGCGGACAGGCGCACCATCGAGGCCGGCATCAGGATGCGCGCCACCGCGATGGTGCGCACGAACTCGAACGGGTCCAGCGCGCCGGTGCCGGCCAGCGGCGTGCCTTCCACCTGCACCAACTGGTTGATCGGCACCGACTGCGGATGCTCGGGCAGGTTCGCCAGCGTCTGCAGCAGGCCGGCGCGCTGGCCGCGCGACTCGCCCATGCCGACGATGCCGCCGCAGCAGGTCTTCAGGCCCGCCTCGCGCACGTGCTCCAGCGTGTCCAGCCGGTCCTGGTATTGCCGGGTGTGGATGATCTCGCCGTAGAACTCCGGCGCGGTGTCGAGGTTGTGGTTGTAGTAGTCCAGCCCGGCACCCTTCAGGGTGGCGGCCTGCCCGCCGGTCAGCATGCCCAGCGTGGCGCAGGTTTCCAGGCCCAGCGCCTTCACCGCGCCGACGATCTCGGCCACCTTGGCGATGTCGCGGTCCTTCGGGCTGCGCCAGGCCGCGCCCATGCAGAAGCGGCTGGCGCCGGCGTCCTTCGCGGCCTGCGCGCGCGCCACCACGGCGTCCACGCTCATCAGTTTCTGCGCCTGCACGCCGGTGTCGTAGCGCGCCGCCTGCGGGCAGTAGGCGCAATCCTCCGGGCAACCGCCGGTCTTGATCGACAGCAGGGTGGAGACCTGCACCGCGTTCGGATCGTGGTGCGCGCGATGCACTGCGTGCGCACGGTGCAGCAGATCGTTGAACGGCAGGGCGAACAGCGCGACGACCTCGTCGCGCGCCCAGTCGTGGCGGATCACGGCTTCGACCATGGGGGTTGTCACTCGGCATACCGGGGAAGGGCGGCAGTGTGCGGGAGCGTCCGGTTTTTCGTCAACTTGAACGGTTTTTTCGAGGTTGACGAATCGCGGGGCGTTCTGCCGCTACCATCGCCGGCAGGCCATGACTTACGGAGCGGCAGCATGAGTGCAGGACAGGGCAGTACGGGCAACGTGCTCGCGGCGATCTGCAGTTTCTTCATCCCCGGCCTCGGCCAGCTCGTGCAGGGGCGGCTGCTGATCGCCATCGTGATGTTCCTGCTGGCGGGCGCGCTGTGGATCATCTGGCTGGGCTGGATCATCCACTTGTGGTCGATCCTCGACGCGGCGCTGTACAAGCCGCGCAACTGAGCGGACGGCCATGCGCATGGATGCGCTTCGACGCGGCTGCCTCGGCCTGCAGCGCTGGCTGCTGCCGCTGCGCTGCCTGTTGTGCCAGGCGCCGGGCGCCGACGGCACCGACCTGTGCGCGGCCTGCGCCGCGGAACTGCCGCGCAACCCGCGCTGCTGCGCGCGCTGCGCCTTGCCGCTGCCGGCGCCCGCCGCGCTGTGCGGGCAATGCCAGCGCCGGCCGCCGCCTTGGGACGCGGCCTGGGCGCCGTTCCGCTACGGCTGGCCGCTGGACCGGCTGGAGGCGCGCTACAAGTTCGGCCGCGATCTCGCTGCCGGGCGCGCGCTGGCCGAGGCCTGGCGACGCGAGCCGCGTCCGCTGGCGTTGCCGTCGCTGATCGTGCCGGTGCCGCTGCATCCGCGGCGCCTGCGCGAACGCGGCTTCAACCAGGCGCTGGAGCTGGGCCGTCCGCTGGCGCGCTCGCTCGCCGTCCCGCTGCGCCACGACCTGCTGCGCCGCCGCCGCGCCACCGCGGCGCAGACCGAGCTGGACGCGGCCGGCCGGCGCCGCAACGTGCGCGGCGCGTTCGAGGCGGATGCGGACGTGCGCTGGCCCGCGCACGTGGCGATCCTCGACGACGTGATGACCACCGGCGCCACCCTGTCCGAATGCGCGCGCGTGCTGAAGGGCGCAGGCGTGGCGCGGGTTGACGCGTGGGCGCTGGCGCGGGCGCCGTCGCCGCGCGGCTAGCGGTCAGCGGCGTGCCGGTTCGAGGTAGATCGGGTTGCCGATCAGCAGCGGCCTGCCGTGCGCGTCGCGCACCTCCGCGCGCAGCCAGTGGCGCTGGCCGTCGCCGGTCCAGTCGAAGCGCAGCCGCCGGTCGTCGCCGGCGATCGGCGCATCGGCCATCGGCGCGTAGGCGCGGCCGTCGAGCAGCACCACCAGGCGGGCGCCCGCCACGTGCTGCACATGCGCCTCGAACCGCACCGGCTCGCCGGCGGCGACCTCGATCGCGTCGCCCATGCCGGCGGCCTGCCCCGCGCCGTTGCGCGCGGCGAGTTCCAGCATGCGGTCGCGGCTGCCCTCGACGTCGACGAACACGTGGCCGGCGCGGATGCCGTCGAGGATCGCCGGCATCGACAGCGCCTGCGCGTGCACCACGGTGGTCGGCACGCCGGTGGGGTCGGAACCGATCCGCGGCACGCTCTGGAACGCGTCGTGGTTGTCGCTGCCGCCGATGGCGGTGAGGCGATGGCCCCGGGCGAGCTGCCGTTCCCAGAAGCCGACCGCGGACAACGGCGTGCCGGCGTCGCTGCCGTTGACGATCTCCACGGCCTGCACCAGGGCCATGTCGGCCGGCGGATCGGCGGTCCATCCGCAGCCCATGCAGGCTTCGCCGGAAGGGCGGATCGCGTGGTTGATCGAGACCAGGCCGCGCAGCGGCGCGAGCGCGCGCAGCAGGTGGTTCCAGTCCGGCACCTCGCGGCTGCCGACGCGGAAATCGACCGGCGCGGTGGTGCCGAACAGGTTGGCGTGGCCGCTGAAGGTAGTGATCTCGCGGCCGGGGATCAGCAGCAGGCGGTCGAAGTACGGTTGCAGCTCGCGCATGGCATCGGCGTGCGCGACCGTGTTGTGGTCGGTGATGGCAATGAAGTCGAGGCCGCGCCGGGCGGCACCCTCGGCGGTGAAGAACAGCGGGCAGGGCACGCGCCGGCCGGACTGGCTGGCGCAACTGCCGTCGCTGTGCGCGGTGTGCATGTGCAGGTCGCCGCGATACCAGCCGGCCCGGTCGCGCAGCGGCGGGTTGAGCACGGCCGGCTCCCACGCCGGATCGTCCGGACGGCCAAACCACAGCCGCGCCGTGTAGCGCGAGCGGCTGCCGGCGCGGATGTTCGGGATGCCCAGCAGCAGGCTCCAGCGCCCCGGCCGGATCGCGCCGGGCAGGTACGAGGGCGTGGCGTCGGTGGCCGATACGGTGAACAGCGCCTTGGAGCCGCCGCTCCAGCCGCGGAAGCCGTCCTGGCCGCGGAAGCCGTCCGGGCCGAGCAGGCCCAGGTCGACCGTGGTGCGCTCGTCCTCGTGCCCGCCGTAGTCGAATTGCACGGTGATGCGGCTGGTGCCGGCCGGCACATCGAAAGGCAGGGTGCGGTAGGTGAGGTTGTCGCGGCCGTCCAGCTCGCCGCGCAGGACCAGGTCGGGCGACCCGTCCTGCGCCGGCGCGACGGCGGCATGCGGCGTGCCGACGGCGGCGAGCAGCAGGATCAGGCCGGCCAGCCACTGGATCAGCAGGTGACGCGCACGCAGGTTCATGGCGTTTCCGGTGGCGGCGCGCGGCGGCGCGGATGGATGGGGGCGAAGGGATGGCCGGGCGGGACGCGCTGCCCGGCCGCAGGCTCAGAACCGGTACATGACCGCGGCACGGTACGCGCGGCCCAGCAGCGGCCGCGCGATGAAGGTGTTGGCGCCGGCATCGGCGCTCAGCAGTTCGCCCGCGCGCGGGTTGCCTTCGGTGAGGCCGAGCGAGTCGGTGAGGTTGTCGGCGTACAGGTAGACCGAGAACATCGGCGACACGTCGTAGCGCGCGCTGGCGTTCCACACATCGTACGAGGGCAGCTTCACCGAGTTGGCGGTGTCCACGAAGCGCTCGCCCTCGTACTCGTAGGCAAGCTGCAGGCGCAGCCTGCCGTCGAGCAGGTTCACCCCCGGTACCACGCGGTAGCTCAGCTTCGGCACGCGGATGAGCTGGTTGCCGGTGTAGTTCACCAGCACCGGGCCGCCGTCGCTGCCCTTGTCGGTGTAGCGCAGCCCTTCGTACTGCGGGTCTTGCCAGGTGGCGGTGAGCTGCACGTCGAACCAGTCCACCGGGAACCAGGTGCCCTCCAGCTCGATGCCCTTGGTCTTGGTGCTGGCGTAGCCCTGCTGCGCGACCGAGGTGTTGTTGTTCGGGTCGAACACGTAGTTGCTGAAGCCGACGTTGTCGTACTTGGTGTAGAAGCCGGTGGCGTACAGGTCGAGCTGGCGGTCGGTGTACTTGTAGCCCACCTCGCCCAGCTTCATGGTCTGGATCAGCGGCTTGCCGTTCGCGTTGGTGATGTAGGTGCTCAGGTTGGGCAGGCGGAACGCCGGCGTCCAGCGCGCGAACACGCCCGAGCGCCCGGAGAACTGCCAGTTCGCGCCCAGCGTCCAGCCGAGCTTGTCGAAGCTGTGGTCGTAGAAGGCGAGCTGGCCGTTGCCGGCCTGGATCGTCGAGGTGGGCAGGGTGCCGAGGTTCGCCGTGCGCTTCTGCTCGACCCAGCCCCGGGTGTTCACGCGCTCCCAGCGCAGGCCGCCGTCGATGCGCAACTGGTCGGTCGCCTGCCACTCGTCGGAGAGATAGAACGCATGGGTCGCCGAGCGGCCGCTGGCGTGCTCCCACTCGTAGCCGTAGTGGTAGATGCCGCGGTCGGTCAGCGTGCCGAGCGGGCGGCCGGCGGCGTCCACCGCGACCAGGTCGAGCAGCCTGGCGTTGTCGCGCACGTCGAGCAGGGCGGTGGAGGAATAGCGGTCGAAGTCCTGGTTGAAGTGGGCGTAGTAGTAGCCCAGCGTGACGTCGTGGCTCTGCCCGCCGGACTCGAACTTGCGCATCAGCCGGGTATCGTTGATGAACTCCTGCACCGGCATGGTCACCCCGCGCAGGCCGCCGATCACCAGCAGGCCGTTGCCGTTCTGGCCCTTGTTGTCGAACATCTGTGCGGGCGCGTCGACGTAGCGCAACTGCAGGCCCGCGGTGCCGGTGGGCAGGTAGCTTTTCCACGCATCGAGGTTCTTGGCCGAGCCGAGGAAGCTGTCCGCGCTTTGCAGCGTGTTGGGGAACACGCCGTTGCGCTGCGTGTCGGTGTCGCTGTAGCGCATCGACCCGGCCAGCTTCCAGCCGGCGCCGAGGTCGTGCTCGAACTTCAGCGTGAGCTGGTCGCGCTTCACGTGGGTGCCTTCGCGGTTGTCGAAGTCGTACGTGCGGCCGTCGCCCTGGCGCATGCGCACGTGCTCGGTCTGCGGCCCGGCGAGGGTGCCGAAGTTGCCGTCGAAGCCGGGCACCGCCTCGATGCTGCCGCCCGCGGTGGTGCGCATCGGGATGCCGAGGTACAGCGCCACCTTGTCGTCCATGTGCTTGGCGTCGACGCTGAAGTGGCCGTGCTCGAAATCCTTCGCCAGGTTGGCGCGGATCTGGCCGCCGTCGTTGGCATGGAAGCCGGGGTCGCGGATGCCGTTGTCGACCCGGTAGAAGCCGCCCACGCCGAGCTTCCAGCCGTCGCCGACCGGCGTGCCGAGCCAGAAGTCGCCGCGGTTCAGGCCGTAGTCGCCCACGGTGAACTTGAACATGCCCTCCGCGCGGTTGCCGACGCGGCGCGGGATGAAGTTGATCGCGCCGGCCGGCGCGTTGGAATAGAACACCGACGACGGGCCGCCGCGCACCACCTCGATCCGCTCGATCGTCTCGTCCAGGCGGAAGGCCTGGTCGGCGTTGAGGTAGCCCAGCGCCGGGTCGTGCTGCACCGGGATGCCGTCCTCCAGCAGGTTCACCGAGCCGAAGCCGTCCACCGGGATGCCGCGCGCGCGGATGTTGCCGCTGGCCTCGCCGCCGGACGCCTCGACCCAGAAGCCGGGCACCGACTTCATCGCCTCGGTGACCGAGGTGGGCGCCTGCATGCGCAGGCGGTCCTCGTCGATGGTGGTGATCGAGTAGCTGGTCTCGGCCTTGGTGCGCTCGTCCACGCCGGAGCGCGCGGTGACCACCACGCCGTCCAGCGTCCTGGCCTTGTCGTTCGGGGCGGTCGCGGCGTCCTGGCCGCGTGCCGGCGGGGCGGCGGAGAGGGACAGGCCGCCGAGCAGCGCCAGGCCGACGGCCCGGCTGATGAGGGAAGTACGCAAGTTGGTGGCTCCGGGGAGGGGGAGGATGCGGAGCCGTGCGGATGACGCGGTACGCCGGCGCCGGCAGCGCCGACGCAGGTTCCGTGCGGCAGGCATCCCTGCCCGTGCAGCTCCGTTTTCCGCACAGGCTCTGAGCGGGCGCCAGCCTAGGGAGCGGCCATGACAGTAAGGCGCAAGCCGGATGACATGCGTTGTCATACGGACGTCCGAACGCCGCCCGATGGCGGCTGGCCCGAGGGGAATGCGGAGGGTTTCCAGGTGCCCGTTCAAAGGCTCCCGGGTATCCCTTACCTATGAAGCGTCATCCCAGCGAAGGCTGGGATCCAGTGCCTCTAGGTTTTTGGGGAGGGGGAAAGTCGCTGGATGACCAGCTCTCCGACTGTTGAAAAGTGCCTCGCAGGAATGACGAGCGGGGAGTGTGAGGGGACTCCAGTCCGACAGGGAGGCTTTGAACAGTTCTAGCGCACCGCCAGCGCCAGCGCGATGCCGATCCACACGGCCAGGCCGAGCCAGTTGTTGTGGCGGAACGCAGCGAGGCAGGCGTCGCGGGCGCGGCCGCGGATCAGCCACAACTGGTAGCCGAACAGCCCGGCGGCGGCCAGCAGGCTCAGCCAGTACGGCCAGCCCAGCGCGGCGCGCTGGCCGACGAACAGCAGGGCCAGCAGCAGGGTGGCCATCAGTACGCCGAGGATCGGCAGGTCGGCGTCGCCGAAGAGGATCGCGGTGGATTTCGCGCCGGCCTTCAGGTCGTCGTCGCGGTCTACCATCGCGTACTCGGTGTCGTAGACCACCGACCACAGGATGTTGGCGATGAACAGCAGCCAGCCCAGCGGCGGCACGCCGTTCGTCACCGCCGCGAAGGCCATCGGGATCGACCAGCCGAACGCGGCGCCCAGCACCACCTGCGGCATGTACGTATAGCGCTTGGTGAACGGGTAGAGCGCGGCCAGCGCGGCGCCGGCGAACGACAGCTTGATCGTCAGCGCGTTGGTGAACAGCACCAGCACGAAGGCGAACGCCAGCAGCGCGCCGAACACGACCAGCGCCTCGCGCGGCGTCACCCGGCCGGACGCGATCGGCCGCCCGGCGGTGCGCGCCACCTGCGGGTCCAGCTTGCGGTCGGCGAAGTCGTTGATCGCGCAACCCGCCGCGCGCATCGCGAACACCCCGAGGGTAAAGATCACCAGCGGCTTCCACGGCGGAAAATCGCCCGCCGCCAGCCACAGCGCCCACCACGTCGGCCACAGCAGCAACAGCGCCCCGATCGGGCGGTCCATGCGGGTGAGCACCAGGTAGTCGTGCGCCTTCTCGCGCTGGCGCGGCGGCAGCTTCTGCAACAGCCAGTCCAGCACGCGGCTGGCGCGGGTGGAGCTGTCGGCGGGGCCGGCGGGCCGGGCGGCAGCCGGTCGCGACGCACGTGCGTGCTGCCGTTCCTGGGTGGACGATGCGGGTTTGCGCCGCTGGCGCTTGCGCGGTGAGGGTGCCATCGGCGCAGTTTAGCGTGCGACGGTGGAGGCGATGGCGTGACACGGCACATGAAACAGGCCGCGCGGCGCATGGCGGCCGTCAGCGGTCCAGCGGGCTCGTCGCGTCCTGGCCGCCGCGGTTCAGCACATGTGTATAGATTTGGGTGGTCTTCACGTCCCTGTGGCCCGGCAATTCCTGCACCGTGCGGATGTCGCTGCCCGATTCCAGCAGGTGCGTGGCGAACGAATGCCGCAGCGTATGCGCGCTCACAGGCTTCACGATGCCCGCCTCCCGGCAGGCCTTCTTCAAGGCACGCGCGAGCATACCGTCATCGAAATGGTGACGGCGCTCCTGCCCGTCGCGCGGGTCGCGCGAACGGTGCGCGGACGGAAACACGTACTGCCAGCCGAACTCGCGCGTTGCCGCGGGATACTTGCGCGCCAGCGCATGCGGTAGCCAGACCGCCCCGAAGCCTGCACGCAGGTCTGCCTCATGCAAGTGATGGGCTCGTTCCACCTCGCGTCGCAGGGGATCCGCCAGTGTGCGCGGCAGCATGGTGCGTCGATCCTTGCCACCCTTGCCGTCGCGCGCCGTGATCTCGTTGCGCGAGAAATCCACGTCCTTCACGCGCAAGCGCAACGCCTCCATCAGGCGCAGTCCCGAGCCGTACGGCAGGCTGGCCAGCAGCCAGGGGCGGCCGTCCATACGTGCCAACAGCCGCGTCACCTCGTCACGGGAAAGCACCGTCGGCACCCGGGTCGGGCGTTTGGCCCGGGTCACGCCATCCAGCCACGGCAATTCGATGCCAAGCACCTCGCGGTACAGGAACAGCAGCGCCGAAAGCGCCTGGTTCTGCGTGCTCGCCGCCACATTGCCCTGCACGGCCAGGTGCGAAAGAAAAGCCTCGACCTCGGCCGCACCCATGTCGCGCGGATGGCGCCTGCCGTTTGCCAGGATGAAGCGACGGGTCCAGTCCACGTATATTTGCTCGGTTCGCAGACTGTAGTGCTTCACCCGCAGCACCCGACGCAGCTCATCCAGAAGTCGTGGCGCCCGGCCTCGAGCGACGTGCATATCGGCGTTTTCGGGGCGATAAATCATAACAACCTCGTTCCGTGAGATATGCATGCGATCATGCACGCAGTCCGGCAGGAAGAGTGCCCAGCAAGACCCTGTTCGCGTGTGGGATTTCCCTGCTTGACGCCAATCCTGCACGGAACGAGCATGGGGCACATATGCCACGATATGGGGTCTACTAAGCGTTAGACCTTGAAGCAGCATTACGGAGAGGTTGTGACTCAGGATTCGTCGCTCACCAAAGAGGAAACGGCAGCATGGCGGTTAGCGTCGTTGGCCACGTCTGCCGCCGTAACTGAGCTTCCGAAATTTTCTGGCTGGCTCATGACGGGACTTGGCGCTGCTCTCACGTTCTTCGTCGCTAACCACTCATCTGTCTCGCTGCTCATCAGCATCTCGTGTATCCGCGTTGCGCTCTTCCTGTTCGCTGGCTCCATGCTCTTCGGCCTTCTCGCACAGTGGTTAGCCATACCTGTAAGAGCGGGCTTGGCTTTCAGCACTGAGGCACTTCAACTCCGCAGCCTGGAGCTCGACCCCACAGCTTTTTTGCAGTCATTCGCAAGCTTGCTTATCCTGCCTTATCGTTGTCTTTTTATCTGCCGCATTGCCTCAGCCTCAGCTAAAAGCACGGACGCACTTAGCCCAATACGTTCGCCAGCACGGCTGTCACAATACTTGGCAATGTTTGTAATTATCCAATATCTGCTCGCCGTTTCCGTCGTGGTCGTCTTGGCATTTGGCGTCAAGGTCTAACCACTCGTCCAAGCGGACGCGCGAAAAGCCGCGCGCCGCTTAACTCAAGCGTTAGGCTTTTCACCACCACAGGGGAATGAAATGGCAGGTCGCGGTTCTAAGTGTCCGGGTTGCGGGAGGCTGACGTTCCANGTCTCTGGCGTAGGCAAAGGCAAGGGAAATTCCTGCCCCAATTGCAGCAATCAGACGCTGCATAAAGTGCTCACGCTAGACGGTGGTCAAGCTGTGCGCCGCTGCGGCGTCTGCGACTACAGCGGTATCGAGCCTGCACCGGCAGCCTAACCACTCGTCCAAGCCGACCGCTGCGTTGCAGTGGTGGCTTAACTCAGGCGTTAGGTCGCATCATGACGATTACCGTGTCCCCTGAGATGATTGGCTGGTACCTCGTCTTCGGTAGCCAGCCGGTAAGGTATCCCGTTGCCAATCTGTGGCCGGCAACCTATCTGCATTACGCTCAATTGGACTTTAATCAGGCTGATGGGCAACGGTCTTGGGTGAATGCGGTTTCGAACGCCAAGCGTGCGTTGCACTATCAGGTAGAAGCCTTGGCAGTAGCCTTTGGGTCACGTCGGATCGGGCTTCGAGATTCATTCCCGAAGAAGTTAGATTTTCTTGGGTCATGCGGAGTGATTTCGCCAACGATTATTAGAAGAATCAACCGGCTCCGAAATCGAATAGAGCACGACTACCATCTCCCAACCGAAGATGAAGCACTTGAGTACTTAGAGATCGTAGAGCTGTATCTTGGGGCAACGCACTTCACTGCTACATATTTCCCCGGCTATGTGGAGGCGGAGCTAATTGATGACGACGAGGAATATCAAGAGAGTTGGAACTTTCCGAAAGTATTGAAGATTCATCTTACCGAGGGCGAAGGCAAGCTCGCAATCGACGCCAATGGTGCGCGGATTTTCAGTGCAGAGGTAGGTACGCCAGAGTATTTCGAGTGGGTGGCAGCAATTGTTCGGCAGAATGCATCCTAACAATTCATTCAAGCCGGCGCCGCTTCGCTGCGTGGCTTAATTCAGGCATTAGGCGGGTGAAGAAACCATGCCTCGTTCACCCGCCATACTCGGATCAGGCCTCCTGACTAGGCGTGATGGTAATGCGTCCATCAATGACGTCGACGCGTACTCTCTGGCCTACGGCGAAGCCAGCTTGCCTCAGCCAGAAGCCACGCAGGCGCAGGTACGGAACAGGTGGCGGCGGTCGGCGATGGCTTCGCTTGTAGATGTAGAAACTGTAGCCAATGGTGAGCAGGCGGCGTGCGGCGAAAGCATGAATTCGAGCAGCCATGATGGCCTCCTAGCGGTTCGTTGAATGCGCCCTTGTTGAGAGGGCGGCCGAGTACTTCAACACCGCCGCTAGACGGCCCCCAGCTTTCCCCGGCAAGCCGGGTCTTGTATCACTGGACGCTACTCGACCATAGGAGACCTATGGACACAAAAAATCCGCGATGACAGCCGCGGGCACTGCTAGCGGTAAGGTGTGTTGAGCACCTGAGGTGTAAGCTAGCGGGTAAAGGGGAGTGGGTCAACTTTCGGACTCGCCTAACAACTCATTCAAGGCGGACGGCTTCGCCGCCGCTTAACTCCGGCGTTAGGGCCCATATGAAAAACCTTCAAGTATTGACCTGTGATTCGCTTGATGATGTTCGGTTAAATATCGATCGCATTGATCGTCAAATTGTCGCCTGCTTGGCGGAGCGCGGCGGCTACGTTAAGCAAGCCGCCAAGTTCAAGAAGTCCACGGATGATGTTCGTGCACCTCAGCGCGTGGAACAGGTAATAAACAAGGTTGCAGCGCTAGCCGGAGAGCTAGGTGCCAATACAGACGTCACGAAGCAGGTGTACCGGGCAATGATCTCTGGCTTCATCAACGCAGAACTTGCTGAGCATGCCGCACTTCAGAACACTGCGTATGAGCCCTAACAATTCATTCAAGACGGACGGCTTCGCCGCCGCTTAACTCAGGCGTTAGGTGCCCAAGGTGAAACTCCGCACTTTGACAAAGGTTTTCACCTTCCTTGTAGGCGCGTGCATCGCCTTGCTTGGAGTGGTTTGGGCCTTCGTGGTGGCATCGGGCGCGGTCAAAACCGATCTAGTCGCAGGCTATGTTGCTGGCGCTGGGTTCTTGCTGGTGGCAGCACCACTGCTGGCATTTTCCTTTTCTACTCGCGTCGCCAAGTCTTTGCTTGTTCTTGCCATGTTCGTCCTTGCGTTCGGCATGCTTTGGCTCGCATTCCAATCCAACTCGCCAGCCAGTCACCCAGCGCTTGTTCAAATGGCTGCTATCGCATTTGCTGTAATGTTGCTCGCACGTGTCGTGCTGGTTCTGCGCCGTAAACGTTCCGCGTTGGGCACCTAACCAGTCGTTCAAGGCGGACGGCTTCGCCGCCGCTTAACTCAAGCGTTAGGGCGCTCAGCATGCTGACAATCCGTACATATCGATACAGCGAGCTTTCTAAGGAACGACGGGACCAACTGAGGTCGCTCGCAAGCAATGAATTTGATCAGTTTCCCATTGTCCAGCAGACCAATTGGGCCACACCGGATTGGTCGTTCCTTGGCATCGAAAGCCAAGGGCAACTTGCGTGCTTCTATAATCTTGTTGAACGAGTCGTTCGGTTCAACGACCAGCCGGTCAAGGTAGTAGGCCTCAATAACCTTGTAACAGCCCCAGATTACAAACGCCTGGGACTGGCGTCCCATCTGCTCAGTAGTACAGAAGCTCAATGGTTCTCTGTATTCAACGCGAGCTACGGCTTGTTACTTTGCGCCAATCACCTGATACCTTTCTATCGGCGACTGGGCTGGCAGCGCGTTTCCTCTGAAGTTCGCTTCATGCAGGGTGAGCGAGAGTGCGTATGGGGGGCAGAATGTATGGTTTTGAGTCCGTTACGGGAAGTGATCGATCCTGCCGCGATAGATCTTTGTGGCCTCCCGTGGTAGTGGTGCCCTAACAATTCATTCAAGCCAACGCCGCTTCGCGGCGTGGCTTAATTCAGGCGTTAGATTGCATGAGTCACATGCGTAAGAAGCAGCCGCGATTTGCCAAGAATGCAGCTTCAGCCGGGTTGTACCGGAGCGATGGTAAGCTCTCGCGACGGTGTGTTGTCTGCGGCAAAAAGAAGCGCATGTTTTCTCATGAACGTATGTGCCACCAGTGCAGGGTGAAGCCAGCCGAAGAGCGCAAACAAATACGGGCGGAACACGGCGGCAAGCGCAGGAGAAGTATCTATACAGTTTCAGGCGGCCTACCTTCGTTAGGCAAACGGAACTAGGCATACCATCTAACATTTCGTTCAAGGCGGACGGTTTCGCCGCCGCTTAACTCAAGCGTTTGACAGCCTTTTGGAGGCATACGTGAAATACGCGGAACTGCAAAAAATCATGAACCATTCTAATAGGGCAGATTGGCTCATTCACGGAAACCGGATGTTCGTCTACAAGGACGATGTTCTTTTCACCATCGAATTGACAGAAATCGACGACCGATTGGTTCTATCGCATGAAGAGTCATACCCAAGGGTAACTGCAGCTTTTCGATATGCTGGGTCGCTCATCGAACATTGGCCGTTGCTGCAAACCTATAACCGGCCATATTCAGAGCTTCTGCCAGACCCTCGACTATTTTTCGCGCATGGAGAACCAAAGGAGCCGTTCAGTCCAAAGCGCCTTGAAGCTGTAAGGGCAATCTTTAACGATCCCGATCAACACGAGGCATTTGATCAGGCAGTCACAAATATTGTCTTCGCCCTAGAACAGGGTCGCTAGGCAACGACTGTCTAACAATTCGTTCAAGGCGGACGGCTTCGCCGCCGCTTGACTCAGGCGACAGCTCCGCCACCGCTTAATTCCAGCGTCAGGCCGGTGGCGATAAAACGCTGATCGGCATAGGCTCCAAGTTCGCCCCATCACAAGGTAGATAAAGCCATGACCCGTACGTGCGTTGTTGCCGCATTGGTGTCGGTATTTATGCTATTCGCAGCGCCGTCGGCGGTTGCTGCCATTTCGTCCTTCAACGTCACTTGCCCTGGCGGAATTGAGGTGCATGCCGATGAAGGCGGCCCCGTGTTCGTAAACGGCAGAGAGGCTTCTCTTCGCAAGTTCAGCGACAACTACTACGAAGCTCGGGATGCCATGAGCGGAGTAACGCTTTCGATCAACCGTACCCCCGGCCGGGGCACGCAGATGTCCTACACCGGAAAGCATGGTGTCAACGGCATTTGCTCGATTGATTCGGCTTCCGCGCCTCGGGGTACCCAAGCCGATCACAGCCCATACATCGCGTCCGGGAGCGAATCCGCCAACGAGGTCACCTGCGAATCAAAAAACAATGAACAAACCGAGTGCCCCATGAATACACGTGGCGAGGTTCAGATCACGCGGCGACTTAGTCACAGCAGTTGCGTTGAAGGCCAAGACTGGGGGCTCAATCGTCACTCTGTCTGGGTTCGCAACGGTTGCCGCGCTGTGTTCCGCAACGTGTCCCGGAGCGACGCGTATGCCAGCGAGAGCTATTCGACGCATTCCGGCAGTACGAGCAAGGAATCTGCGGACGCCGCCGTTGCTGCATGCAAGAGCGCGCTAGCACTGAAGAGCGGCATAAATTCAGTCTTTGTTCTTCCGGTATCGCATGTGCCTGCAGCTGGTGGCTATGAGGTGTTCCTCAGCCTCAAGGGCGTCCAGTGGCTCTGCACAACCGATTCACGCGGCAATGTGAATCGCATGGAGCAGCGGTAAATTGCTCAAGAGCCGTGCCTGTGTACGCCTAGCAACTCAATTTCTGGCGCGGCTTACCCGACAGGCCCATGACCATGTTCGCAAAGCTCAAGCGCAGGAAAACCTGGAAAGCGTTGCTCCAGATCGCGACCTGGATACTCGTCCTGGTACTCATCGGCCACCCGGAGCTTCGCCTCCTGGTTCCGATCCTCGACACCGTGGGCCTTGAAGTCCTGGTCGGCCTCGCCAGCCTTCAGTTTCTCGATCTCTATAGGGAACGGTTCTCGCCCTTCGTGTCGCTTTTCGCCCGAAAATATTTCTATCCGGCCGTCGTGAATCTTGCGCAGGCGCTGAGCCTTCCCCAGGCGCGCAGGACGAGCCAGCTTGCATGGGAAACCCTGCTGACGGGGAGCGGCCCGGTGGGTACGGCGCTGTCCCTGAGGCTGGTTGCGCTCCATCACACGGCACAAAGCGCCGGCCGCATCTAAGCGATTCAAGTCTGCGTTGTTTCATCTGGTGCCCGATCGCCTCTTCGGGCCGCCAGCTCGCCCGGGCGCCTCTCAAGCCGCCGTGCCGGTCGTGCGCGCGGCATCCAGCCGTCCGAGGTCGCGCACCGCGCCGTTGGCGGCGTTGGAGGCGAGCGCGGCATAGGCCTGCAGCGCGACGGAGACCGGCCGCGTGCGGTTCTGCGGTTTCCATGCGTCGCGGCCGCGCGCTTCCATCGCGGCGCGGCGGGCGGAGAGCACGTCGTCGGGCAGGTCGAGGCGGATGCGGCGGTTGGGGATGTCGATGGCGATGGGGTCGCCGTCTTCGACCAGGGCGATCAGGCCGCCTTCGGCCGCTTCGGGCGAGACGTGGCCGATGGACAGGCCCGAGGTGCCGCCGGAGAAGCGGCCGTCGGTGATCAGCGCGCAGGCTTTGCCCAGGCCCTTCGACTTGAGGTAGCTGGTGGGGTAGAGCATTTCCTGCATGCCGGGGCCGCCGCGCGGGCCTTCGTAGCGGATCACCACCACGTCGCCGGCCTTCACCTTGTTGCCGAGGATGCCGCTCACCGCCGCTTCCTGGCTTTCGTAGACCTTGGCGGTGCCGTTGAAGACGAGGATGGAATCGTCCACGCCCGCGGTCTTCACGATGCAGCCTTCCGGCGCGAGGTTGCCGAACAGCACGGCCAGGCCGCCGTCCTGGCTGAAGGGCGTCTTCGCCGAACGGATCACGCCGCGCTCGCGGTCGGTGTCCAGCGATTCCCAGCGCGCCGACTGGCTGAAAGCCACCTGGGTGGGCACGTTGCCGGGGGCGGCGCGGTAGAAGCTGTGCACCGCGTCGTCTTCGCTGCGCGCGATGTCCCACTGCGCCAGCGCGTCGCCCAGCGTGGGCGCGTGCACGGTGGGGCGGGTGGCGTCGATCAGGCCGGCGCGGTCGAGCTCGCCCAGGATCGCCATGATGCCGCCGGCGCGGTGCACGTCTTCCATGTGCACGTCGCTCTTCGCGGGCGCCACCTTGCACAGGCAGGGCACGCGGCGCGAGAGGCGGTCGATGTCGGCCATGGTGAAGTCCACGCCGCCCTCGCGCGCCGCCGCCAGCAGGTGCAGCACGGTGTTGGTGGAGCCGCCCATGGCGATGTCCAGGCTCATCGCGTTCTCGAACGCGGCGCGGTCGGCGATGCCGCGCGGCAAGGCGCTGGCGTCGTCCTGTTCGTACCAGCGGCGGGCCAGTTCCACGACCTGGCGGCCGGCGCGGCGGAACAGCTGCTCGCGGTCGGCGTGCGTGGCGAGCACCGAGCCGTTGCCGGGCAGGGCCAGGCCCAGCGCCTCGGTGAGGCAGTTCATCGAGTTGGCGGTGAACATGCCCGAGCAGGAGCCGCAGGTGGGGCAGGCCGAGCGTTCAACCGCGGCCACTTCGGCGTCGCTGTAGCTGTCGTCGGCGGCCACCACCATGGCGTCGATCAGGTCGAACTTGCGCTGCACGCCCTTCAGCAGCGCCTTGCCCGATTCCATCGGGCCGCCGGAGACGAACACGGCGGGGATGTTGAGCCGCATTGCAGCCATCAGCATGCCGGGGGTGATCTTGTCGCAGTTGGAGATGCACACCAGCGCGTCGGCGCAGTGCGCGTTGGCCATGTACTCCACGCTGTCGGCGATCAGCTCGCGCGAGGGCAGCGAATAGAGCATGCCGCCGTGGCCCATGGCGATGCCGTCGTCCACCGCGATGGTGTTGAACTCCTTGGCGACGCCGCCGGCTGCCTCGATCTCTTCGGCCACCAGCTTGCCGAGGTCGCGCAGGTGCACGTGGCCGGGCACGAACTGGGTGAAGCTGTTGGCGATGGCGATGATCGGCTTGCCGAAGTCACCGTCCTTCATGCCGGTGGCGCGCCATAAGCTGCGGGCACCGGCCATGTTGCGGCCGTGGGTGCTGGTGCGGGAACGGTAGGCGGGCATGGTTTCACTCCGGGGTGAGGCTGGGATGGTCGGGAGGCCGCCGTCGTGCGGCCGGGAATGGGGAGCTTGCCCGCGAGCTTTCGGTCGCCCCGTCGTCATTCCAGCGAAAGCTGGAATCCAGCGACTTTTCCCTCCAGAGCGTGCGGAGGCACTGGATGACTCGCTGCGCTCGCCCCTTCGGGGCCGGCCTTCGGCCGTTCAACGCTCGCAAAGCTCGCTTTTGTCCTGCTTTCGCTGGAATGACGGGTGGGAGCGGATGCGGCGAGCCTGGGATCATGGACAATCCATCAGCTGCGCAGCAGCAGGCGGTAGGCGGGGTTGTCGCTCTCGTCGCGGTGCGGGTAGCCCAGCGTGTCGAGGAAGCGGCGAAAGGCGGGGGCCTCGTCGGCGGGCACCTGGAGGCCGACCAGTATGCGGCCGTAGTCGGCGCCCTGGTTGCGGTAGTGGAACAGGCTGACGTTCCAGTCCGGGTGCAGGTGGCCGAGGAAGCGGGTGAGCGCGCCGGGGCGTTCGGGGAATTCGAAGCGGTACAGGCGTTCGTCGCGCGCCAGCGGCGAGCGGCCGCCGACCATGTGGCGCAGGTGCAGCTTGGCCAGTTCGTCGTCGGTGAGGTCGAGCACGTCGAAGCCCTGCGCGCGGAAGGTCGCGGCCAGCGCCTCGCGCTCGTCGCGGCTGGCGATGCGCACGCCGACGAAGATGTGCGCCTGCCGCGCATCGCCGATGCGGTAGTTGAACTCGGTGATGTCGTGCCGGCCCAGCGCGGCGCAGAAGCGGCGGAAGCTGCCGCGCTCCTCGGGGATGGTCACCGCGAACACCGCCTCGCGTTGCTCGCCCACCTCGGCGCGCTCGGCGACGAAGCGCAGGCGGTCGAAGTTCATGTTGGCGCCGGAGACCACCGCCACCAGCGCGCCGTCGACGCCGGCGTGCGCGGCGGCGTACTGCTTCAGGCCGGCCAGCGCCAGCGCGCCGGAAGGTTCCGGCACGCTGCGGGTTTCCTGGTAGACGTCGCGGATCGCCGCGCACAGCGCGTCGGTGTCCACGCGCAGCATCGCGTCCGCGTGGCGGCGGCAAAGCTCGAAGGTGCGTTCGCCCACGCGCTTCACCGCGGTGCCGTCGGCGAACAGGCCGACCTCGTCCAGAGTCACCCGTGCGCCGCCTTCCAGCGAGCGCGCCATCGCGTCGGAGTCGGCGGCCTGCACGCCGATCACCTTCACCCCGGGACGCTCGGCCTTGAGGCAGGCGGCGATGCCGGCCAGCAGGCCGCCGCCGCCCACCGGCACGAACACCGCGTGCAGGTTTTCGGGGCACTGGCACAGCAGCTCCAGGCCCACGGTGGCCTGGCCGGCGATCACGTCGGGATCGTCGAAGGGATGCACGAACACCAGGCCGCGCTCGCTTTCCAGGCGCGCGGCGGCGGCTTGCGCGTCGCTGTAGGAATCGCCGGCCAGCACCACCTCCACGAAGCGGCCGCCGAGGCGGCGCACCGCGTCGATCTTCACCTGCGGCGCGGTCACCGGCATCACGATGACGGCGTGCACGCCCAGCCTCGCCGCGGCCAGCGCCACGCCCTGCGCGTGGTTGCCGGCGGAGGCGGCGACCACGCCGCGCGCACGCTGCGCCGCATCCAGCCGCACCATGCGGTTGTAGGCGCCGCGCAGCTTGAACGAGAACACCGGCTGCTGGTCCTCGCGCTTGAGCAGCACGCGCGCGCCGAGCCGGGCGGACAGCAGCGGCGCCTCGTCCAGCGCGCTTTCGTGCGCCACGTCGTAGACGCGCGCGGCGCGCGCGCGGCACAGCACGTCGCGCGCGTCGTCATCCGCGCTGGCGGGTCCGGCGAGGTCGGCGGGGCGTGCGTTCACGGTCGGGCGGCCAGCGCCAGCGGTGCGTTGTCGTCGCCCACCAGCGACAGCGTGTTGACGTCGATCACGTCCACCAGCTTGCGCGTCTGCCGCACAATCTGTTCCAGCACGGCGGCGCTGCCGTGCAGCACCAGGGTGAGCTGGGACACCGCCGGATCGTGGGTGGCGGCCACGGTGAGCGCGTCGATGTTGCAGTGGCGCGCGGCGAACAGGCCGGCCACGCGCACCAGTGCGCCGGATTCGTTCTGCAGCAGGATGGACAGGGTGTGCTTCATGGCAAGGCTCCCGATACGGTCATCCGAATCGTTGAAAGTGAATCCCTCTCCCTTTGGGAGAGGGTGCCGGCAGGCGGGTGAGGGTGCGGGCGGAGCGAGGTGCTTTACGGCGTCCCTCAGAGACTTCAGGCCGCCGCAGATCGCACCCGCAGCCTGCTTCCTCCCACGCGGCCCGATTTCAGGCTCGTCATCCCGGCGAAGGCCGGACAAGCGCTACGCGCGCAGAACGCCCGAAGGGGCGAGCGAAGCGAGTCATCCGGCAACTTTGGGCGATCGAAGCGTGAAGGCACTGGATTCCAGCATTCGCTGGAATGACGTTTTGGACATGTCAGAACATCGACGTGGGTTGCACCTCGCTCGCCTCGACGGGCGCCGCGCCGCGCGAGGCGATGAACTCGCCCGTGATCATCTGCGCGTAAGCCACGCCCGGGCCCACCATCGGGTAGACGCAGGCGTCGGGATCGACCATCACCTCCAGGAACGCCGGCCCGTCGAAGGCGAGGAAGTCCTCGATGGTGGCTTCCAGCGCCGCCTTGTCGTCCAGCCGCTGCGCCCAGCCGAAGCCATCGGCCTCGGCGGCCTTGATGAAGTCCTTGCGGTGCAGGCTCTTGTCGGAGGCGGCGAAGCGGTGGCCGAAGTACAGCTTCTGCCACTGCCGCACCATGCCGTCGCCGACGTTGTTGAGCACCACCACCTTCAGCGGCAGGCCGTAGGTGGTCACCGTCTCCAGCTCGCCCAGGTTCATGCGGATGCTGGCGTCGCCGTCGATGTCGATCACCAGCGCGTCGGGCCGCGCGAACTGCGCGCCGACCGCCGCGGGCAGGCCGAAGCCCATCGTGCCCATGGAGCCGGAGGTGAGCCATTGGCGCGGTTCCTTGAAGTCGAAGTACTGCGCCGCCCACATCTGGTGCTGGCCCACGCCGGTGCTGACGATGGCGCGGCCCTGCGTGCGGCGGTTGATCGCCTCGATCACCGCCTGCGGCTGGATCAGCTTGCTTGCGCGGTCGTAGTCCATCGCGTGGTCGCGCTTCAGCGCGGCGACGTGGGCGTGCCAGTCGCCCAGCGCCGGGCGGAGGCCGCGCGCCTGGCCGTAGCGGGTGAGGCGTTCCAGCGCGGCGGCGAGCGGGCCGACGTGGTGCCAGTCCACCGGCTTCACCTTGCCCACTTCGGCGGGGTCGATGTCGATCTGCGCGATGAAGGCCGCGCCGGGAGCGAACTTGTCGGGCACGCCGGCCACGCGGTCGTCGAAGCGCGCGCCCAGCGCGAGCAGGAAGTCGCAGTCCTCCACCGCGTAGTTGGCGTAGGCGGTGCCGTGCATGCCCAGCATGTGCAGCGCCAGCGGATGCGCGGTGTCGAAGCCGCCCAGGCCCATCAGGGTGGTGGTGACAGGCAGGCCGAAGGCGTCGGCGAAGGCGCGCAGCGCGGGCGCGGCGCCGCCGGCGACCACGCCGCCGCCGGCATACACCAGCGGCCGCTTCGACTGCGCCAGCGCGGCGAAGAAGCGCGCGCAGGCCTCGTCGTCCAGGCGGGCGTTCTCGGCGGCGCGCAGGCGGGCGCGGTAGCCGGGGATCGGCAGGCGGCAGGCGCCGTCGAAATGCAGCGCGGCGTTCTGCACGTTCTTGGGGATGTCCACCACCACCGGGCCGGGGCGGCCGCTGCGCGCGATCTCGAATGCGGTGCGCAGCGTGGCTTCCAGTTGTTCCGGCTCGGTGACCAGGAATACGTGCTTGGCGCAGGCGCCCATGATGTTGCTGACCGGCGCTTCCTGGAACGCGTCGCTGCCCAGCGCGGAGGTCGGCACCTGGCCGCAGATCGCCACCAGCGGGATCGAGTCGGCCATCGCGTCGCGGACCGGCGTGACCATGTTGGTGGCGCCGGGGCCGGAGGTGACGATGGCCACGCCGACCTTGCCCGAGGCGCGCGCGTAGCCCGCGGCCATGAAGCCCGCGCCCTGCTCGTTGGCCGGCACCACCAGCGGCATCGGCTCGCGGCCGTCGGTGCGCGGGTGGTCGGCGTTGTAGCGGAACACCGCGTCGTACACCGGCAGGATCGCGCCGCCGGAGTAGCCGAACAGCACGCCGCAGCCCTCGTCCGCGAGTACCTGCACCGCGATCTCGGCGCCGGTCATCGGCTGCCCGGCGAGCGGGTGGCGGTCGGAATCGGTGGCGGCGGTGGCCGTCTGTGCTTGGGTGGTCACGATGGGTTCCTGGATGTGCCGATTGGCCGGTGGATGGCGATGGGTATCTGGTTCGCCTCGCCGTCATTCCTGCGCAAGCAGGAATCCAGTGCCTTTGCGTGGAGCCTGGAAGTCACTGGGTTCCAGCTTTCGCTGGAACGACGGGCGGCTAGGAGCTGGGGTGACGAGCGGAGGCTGGGGCGCGGATGGAGATGCCCGGCCTGGCCCTCAGTTGCGGATCAGCTCGTCCTCGGCGGGTGAGGCATGCACGGGGACGCCGTAGGTGGAGATGATCTTCAGGTCCTGCGCCACGGTGGAGAAGTTCTCCCACGCGATGCCGTTGACGTCGGCCTCGCAGGTGAAGCCGCGGGCGTCGTCGTCCTCGAAGCCCACGTGGCGCAACTGGCCGGCGCGCGCGGGATCGCGGTTGATCGAGAAGTTGAGCTGGTCGGTGCGCCACATCGCATAGGTGCCGGCGACCACGGTGTGCGGCGGCTGGCCCAGGCGCGCGCTGTAGTCGGCGATGGAGGCGTCCAGGTCGGCAACGGCCAGGGCGATGTGGAAGCGTTTCATGGCAGACCTCTCTCTATTCGTTCGATGGTGCTTGGTCGGACGGGCCGCACGGTCTCGTGCGCGCGGCCCGTCACGGGCGATCCGGGGCGTGGTGGGCGGAGGCCACCCTGGCTGCGAAGTGCGCCGCGCGGTTCGCCTGCCTGCCGCCGCCTAGGCCATGGAACTCCATGGACCGGGCCAACCGGCAAGGCATCCGTTCCCGCGCTGCGCGCCCTCGCCTGGGGCGCTTCCGCCCTCCGCGCTGGCCGGCCTTCTCCTAGCCGGCCTTCTTCAGCGGCTCAGCCGCCTTCGGCGCGGCGGATTGCAGCCACGGCATGCGCGCGCGCAGCTTCTTGCCGACCTGCTCGACCGGATGGTCGAGGTCGGCCTGCTTGTACTGCTTGTAGTTGGGCAGGCCGGCGTCGTACTCGGCGATCCAGTTCTTCGCGAAGGTGCCGTCCTGGATGTCCTTCAGCACGCCCTGCATGCGCTCCTTCACGCCGGCGTCGATCACCCGCGGGCCGCTCACGTAGTCGCCGTACTGCGCGGTCTCGGAGACGAACTCCAGCATGCGGGCGATGCCGCCCTCGTAGAACAGGTCGACGATCAGCTTCAGCTCGTGCAGCACCTCGTAGTAGGCGATCTCCGGCTGGTAGCCGGCTTCCACCAGGGTCTCGAAGCCGGCCTGCACCAGCGAGCTGGCGCCGCCGCACAGCACGGCCTGCTCGCCGAACAGGTCGGTCTCGGTCTCTTCCTTGAAGTCGGTCTTGATCAGCAGCGCGCGGCCGCCGCCGATGCCGTCGGCATACGCCTTGGCCTTGGCCTCGGCGTGGCCGCTGACGTCCTGGTGCACCGCCCAGATGCACGGTACGCCGCGGCCGATCTCGTACTCGCGGCGCACCAGCGCGCCGGGGCCCTTGGGCGCCACCAGGATCACGTCGATGTCCTTGCGCGGCTCGACCTGCTTGAAGTGCACGTTGAAGCCGTGCGCGAACAGCAGCGCCGCATCGGGCTTGATGTTCGGTTCGATGTGCTCCCGGTAGAGCTTCGGCTGCACCATGTCGGGGGTGAGCACGGCGACCAGGTCGGCGCCCTTCACCGCCTCGCCGGGCTCGGCGACGGCAAAGCCCTCGGCGCGGGCCTTCTCCCACGAGGGGCCGTTCTTGCGCAGGCCGACCACGACGTCGAGGCCGGAATCGCGCAGGTTGAGGGCGTGGGCGCGGCCCTGGCTGCCGTAGCCGAGGACGGCGATGCGTGCCTTGGCCAGCGTGTCGTTGGTGTTGCTGCTCATGCGGTGACTCCTGCGGTAGTGGCGTGGTGGAAGTGCCGGGAAAGGAAGGCCGTGCCGGATGGAACGGACGGATGGGCGGTGACGTCGCCGGAAGCGATCGGGCGCACACGTTTCGCGGACGCGCCGCGGGCGGTGCTCGCCTGCCGTGCGGCGAGCGCGGGAGGGCGGCGTGCGCCGCTCCCGACCTGGCCGTAGTGCACGGCGGATTCCGGTCCGTATCCAGGGCGGAGAAGAGAGCGCCCCCTGCGTGCCGGGGAGGTCAAAGGGGCGGGCCGCGTGGCGCCATGGGGAGGTACGCAGGCGGCCCGGCGGGAAAGCACGCAGGGGGCAGCAAAGGCGCAGCGTCCTGCCGCGGAAACCGTGGTGGCGCGCGTCAACCGCATGCGCGCACGCCGCTGAAGAACGCCGCGTGGGCACCGGCGTGCTCCTCCAGTGCGGCGAGCACGGCATCGCGCACCTGCGCGGTGCCGGCGCTGCCGCCGAGGTCGCGGCTGCGCGGGCCGTGTTGCAGCACGTACTCGACCGCCGCCTCGACCGCGCAGGCTTCGTCCTCCAGCCCCAGCGAGTGGCGCAGCAGCAGCGCGGCGGAAAGGATCGCGCCGGTGGGGTTGGCGGCGTCCTGGCCGGCGATGTCCGGCGCCGAACCGTGGATCGGCTCGTACAGGCCGTTGCGCCCCTCGCCGAGCGACGCCGACGGCAGCAGGCCGAGCGAGCCGGCCAGCGCGGCGGCCTCGTCGGTGAGGATGTCGCCGAACAGGTTCTCGGTGACCACCACGTCGTAGCGGCTGGGCTGGGTCAGCAGCAGCATCGCCATCGAATCGACCAACTGGTGTTCCAGCGCCACGTCGGGGTAGTCGGCGGCGACGCGCTGCACCGTGCTGCGCCACAGCCGCGAGGTTTCCAGCACGTTGGCCTTGTCGACCGAGGTGACGTGCCTGCGTCGGCCGCGCGCCAGCTCGAAGGCGCGGCGCGCCACGCGTTCGACCTCGGCCACGGTGTACCTGCATTCGTCGGTGGCGGCGTCGGCGTCGCGTGTCTTCGCGCCGAAGTAGGCGCCGCCGGTGAGCTCGCGCACGAACAGCACGTCCACGCCGGCCAGCTTCTCGTTCTTCAGCGGCGACAGCGCGGCCAGCGCGGGATGCACCTGCAGCGGGCGCAGGTTGGCGTACACGCCCAGCGCGGCGCGCAGCGCAAGCAGGCCCTGCTCGGGACGCACGGCGGCGTTCGGATCGGACCACTTCGGCCCGCCGACCGCGCCCAGCAGCACCGCGTCGGCGGCCTGGCAGGCGGCCAGCGCGGCCGGCGGCAGCGGCGCGCCGGTGGCGTCGATCGCGCAACCGCCGATCGGCTGCTCGTCGAAATCGAAACGGTGACCGTAGTGCGCGGCGACGGCTTCCAGCACGGCAACCGCCGCCGCGGTGACCTCGGGGCCGACGCCGTCGCCGGGCAGGGTGACGATGCGTGCTTTCATGGATTCGTTTCCGCGGTGGGGGGGGGAGAGGGTGTGAGTCGGCTCTACGTCATCCCGGCGGCTCTCAACGGCCGAAGGGCCGCTCAAGCTGCTATCCAGAGACTTGGACTGGACCGAAGGCACTGGACCCCGGTTTTCGCTGGGGTGACGGGTTCCGGGGAAGCGGGTGCTGGGGTGACGGGATCGGAGGTGCCGTGTCATGCGGCTGCTTCCATCCGCTGCTCGTAGGCCGTGATCGCCTCGGCGTGCTGCAGCAGGTAGCCGAGCTGGTCGACGCCGTTGAGCAGGCAGTGGCGCGCGAACGGTTCGAGCTGGAAGCGGATGCGGCCGCCGTCGGGCAGTTCGATGGCCTGCTCGCGCACGTCGATGGACAGCTCGATGCCGGGATGCTTGAGCAGCCAGCGGTGCTCGACCTCGTCGATCACGATCGCCAGCAGGCCGTTCTTCAGCGCGTTGTTGCGGAAGATGTCCGCGATCTCGCTGCACAGCACCGCCTTGATGCCGTAGTCCAGCAGCGCCCACGGCGCATGTTCGCGGGAGGAGCCGCAGCCGAAGTTGCGCCCGGCGACCACGATCGCGCAGCCGCGCGCCTCGGGCCGGTTCAGCGGGAAGGCCGGGTTGTCGCTGCCGTCGGCCTGGTAGCGCCAGTCGTGGAAGCACAGCCGGCCCAGGCCGGTACGGGTGGTGGTGGTGAGGAAACGCGCCGGGATGATGCGGTCGGTGTCGATGTTCTCGTCCGGCAGCACGGCGGTACGCGAGTGGAGGCGGGTGATGGGTTTCATGGATGGCTCGGGGGAGAAGTGAGTGGAGAGGAGTGAGGAGTGAGAGAAGGGCGAAGGGCAAAAGCGGGCGGAGAATCGTCGAGGCTTGGCCTCTGCCCTCTCTCGCTCCTCACTCCTCTCCCCTCGCTCCTGCTTTTCACGCCGCCACCTCCACCAGGTACTCGCGCGGGTCGGCGATGCGCCCGGCGATCGCCGATGCCGCGGCGGTGGCCGGGCTGGCGAGCACGGTGCGCGCGCCCTTGCCCTGGCGGCCCTCGAAGTTGCGGTTGGAGGTGCTCACCACCAGTTGGCCCGGCTGCGCCAGGTCGCCGTTCATGGCGATGCACATCGAGCAGCCCGGCACGCGCCATTCGGCGCCGGCGGCGGCGAACACGTGGTGCAGCCCCTCGGCCTCGGCGTCGCGGCGCACCGCCTCGGAGCCGGGAACCACCAGCATGCGCACGCCGTCGGCGACGCGCCGGCCGTGCAGCACGCGCGCCGCCTCGCGCAGGTCCGACAGCCGCGAGTTGGTGCAACTGCCGACGAACACCACGTCCACCGGCGTGCCCTGCATCGGCTTGCCCGCTTCGCTGCGCATGTAGTCGAGCGCGCGGCGTTCCTGCGCGTTGGCGGCCGCCGGCACCGGCGTGTCCATCGCGATCGCCATGCCCGGATGGGTGCCGTAGGTGACCGTCGGCTTCACCGCGGCGGCGTCGATGCGCACCTCGCGGTCGTAGCGGGCGCCGTCGTCGCTGCGCAGCGTGCGCCACTGCGCCACCGCCGCGTCCCAGTCCGCGCCCTGCGGCGCGCGCGGGCGGCCTTTCAGCCAGGCGAAGGTGGTCTCGTCCGGCGCGATCATGCCGGCACGCGCGCCGGCCTCGATCGACATGTTGCAGACGGTCATGCGCTCGTCCATCGACAGCGCCTCGATCGCCGCGCCGCGGTACTCCAGCACGTAGCCGGTGCCGCCATCGACGCCGATGGTGCCGATGATGTGCAGGATCAGGTCCTTCGCGCCGACGCCCGGCGGCAGCGCGCCGTCCACGTGGATCGCCATGGTCTTCGGCTTGCGCTGCAGCAGGCACTGCGTCGCCATCACGTGCCCGACCTCGGTGGTGCCGATGCCGAACGCCAGCGCGCCGAACGCGCCGTGCGTGGAGGTGTGGCTGTCGCCGCAGACGATGGTCATGCCCGGCCGGGTGGCGCCCAGCTCCGGGCCGATCACGTGCACGATGCCGCGGTCGGCGCTGTCCCAGCCGTGCAGTTCCACGCCGAACTCGCGGCAGTTGCTTTCCAGTTGCGCGACCTGCGCCTGCGCCTCGGCGTTGGCGTAGGGGCGGCTGCCGTCGGCATGCGCCGGCAAGGTCGGGGTGGAATGGTCCAGCGTGGCCAGCACCAGGTCGGGCCGGCGCAGCGGCAGGCCGCGCGCGCGCAGCTCGTCGAACGCCTGCGGCGAGGTGACCTCGTGCACCAGGTGCAGGTCGACGTACAGGATCGCCGGAGTGTCGGCGGTCTCGGCGGCGACGACGTGCGCGTCCCACACTTTCTCGAACAGGGTCCGGGCCATCACGCGGCCTCCTGTGCATCGGCGCCGGCGTGCACCGGGCTCAGCCAGCCGCGGCGATCCTCGGTGCGGCCGTCGAACAGGCCGAAGAACGCCTGCTGCAAGGCCTTGGTGACCGGGCCGGGCGCGCCCGCGCCGACCGCCTTGCGGTCGACCGAGCGCACCGGGGTGATCTCGGCGGCGGTGCCGGTCATGAACACTTCGTCGGCCGAGTACAGCGCCTCGCGCGGCAGCTCGCGTTCCTCCACCGGGATGCCGAGGTCGGCGGCCAGGGCGATCACGCTGTCGCGGGTGATGCCGGCGAGGATGCCGGCGCTGGAGGGCGGCGTGAGCAGCCTGCCGCGCTTGACCAGGAACAGGTTCTCGCCGGCGCCTTCGCTGAGCAGGCCGTTGTGGCCCAGCGCGATGCCCTCGTCGTAGCCGCCGCGGCGCGCCTCGGCGGCGATAAGCTGGCTGCTGAGGTAGTTGCCGCCGGCCTTGGCCCAGCTCGGCAGCGTGTTCGGCGCCGGCCGGTGCCACGAGGACACGCACACGTCCGCGCCGCGCGTCACCGCGTCGCCCAGGTAGGCGCCCCAGTCCAGCGCCATGATCGCCACCTCGACCGGCGCGTCCTCCTTCGCCAGCACGCCCAGCCCGCCGGCACCGCGGAACACGATCGGCCGCACGTAGGCCGAGCGCATGCCGTTGGCGCGGATCAGCTCCAGGCAGGCCGCGTTGATCTCGTCCTCGCCGTAGCCGATGTCGATGTCGTAGACGCGGGCCGATTCGAACAGCCGCCGCGTGTGGTCGGCCAGGCGGAAGTACGCCGGCCCCTGCGGCGTGGCGTAGACGCGCTCGCCCTCGAACACCGAGGAGCCGTAGTGCAGGGCGTGCGTGCTGACGTGGACGGTGGCGTCGGCCCAGGGCTTGATACGGCCGTTGTGCCAGAGGAAAGGCGTAGCGTTCATGGGGATCCTCGCGGTTACAGGTTGGCGACGGCCGCCGGCGTCGCCGCCGGAACCTGCCGCGCGATGCGGTTGACGATGGCCAGCGCGGCCTGCGCGGTGGCTTCGACGATGTCGGTGCTGACGCCGTGGCCGCGCCAGTCGCGCGCGTCGTGGCGGGCGGTGAGCCGGGCCTGGCCCTGGGCGTCGCCGCCCTCGCTGACCGCGCGCACCTGGAAGTCGGTCAGTTGCAGGTCGCTGCCGGTGGCGCGCTCGATCGCGCGCAGCACCGCGTCCACCGGGCCGTCGCCGATGGCCGCCTCGCCGGCTTCGCGGCCGTCGTCGTGGCGCAGCCTCACCGAGGCCGAGGCGCTGCCGCCCAGGTGCGTGCTGGTGTTCAGCTGCACCAAGCGCCACGGGCCGAGCGCGTCCGGATCCTGGCCCAGCGCGATCGCCTCCAGGTCCTCGTCGTGCACTTCGCGCTTCCTGTCGGCCAGCGTCTTGAAGCGCGCGAAGATGCCGTCCATCGCTGCCTCGTCGGGAGCGTGGCCGAGCGCCTGCAGGCGCTGGCGCAGCGCGGCTCGGCCCGAATGCTTGCCGAGCACCAGCTTGGTCTCGGCGATGCCGACGTCCTGCGGGCGCATGATCTCGTAGGTGTCGCGGTGCTTCAGCATGCCGTGCTGGTGGATGCCGGACTCGTGCGCGAACGCGTTCTCGCCGACGATCGCCTTGTTGCGCTGCACGGCCTGGCCGGTGAGCTGGCTGAGCAGGCGCGAGGCGGGATACAGCTTGCGCGTGTCGATGCGCGTGTCCACGCCGAAGTGCGCCGCGCGCACCTTCAGCGCCATCACGATCTCCTCCAGCGCGGCGTTGCCGGCGCGTTCGCCGATGCCGTTGATGGTGCACTCCACCTGGCGCGCGCCGGCGCCCACCGCGGCCAGGCTGTTGGCGACCGCCATGCCCAGGTCGTTGTGGCAGTGGCAGGAGAACACCACCCGCTCCGCGCCCTTCACGTTGCGGCGCAGCCAGGCGAAGCGCTCGGCCATCTCGGCCGGGGTGGTGTAGCCCACCGTGTCCGGCGCGTTCAGCGTGGTGGCGCCGGCGGCCACCGCCGCGCTAAACACTTCGGCGAGGAAGTCGGGCTCGGTGCGGGTCGAATCCTCGGCGGAGAACTCCACCTCATGGCACAGCCCGCGCGCCCGCTCGATCGCCGCCACCGCGGCGTCGAGCACCTGCGCCTTGCTCATGCCCAGCTTGTGCTCGCGGTGCAGCGGGCTGGTGGAGAGGAACAGGTGGATGCGCGAGTGCCGCGCCCGTTCCAGCGCGCGGCCGGCGCTGTCGATGTCGCCCGGCACGCAGCGCGCCAGCGCGCAGATCGTGGGCCCCTGCAGGGTGCGGGCGATCTCGGACACCGCCGCGAAATCGTCCGGCGAGGCCTGCGGGAAACCGGCCTCGAGCACGTCCACGCCGAGCGCTTCGAGCATCTGCGCCATGCGCAGCTTGGCGCGGCGGTCCATCGAGAAACCGGGCGTCTGCTCGCCGTCGCGCAGGGTGGTGTCGAAGATGCGTACGCGGTCGGAGGCGTCGCCCTGGGCGCCGTCGTCGTGGCTTGCTGCGGTGTTCTGGGGGTTCATTGTGTGGCTCCGCGGGTGCGTCGCCGAGGCAATAAAAAACCCCGCATCCGTTACCGGGTGCGGGGTTCTTTGGTCCTATTCAGGTCAGTTTTGCTTTGCCTGGATACGCCTCAGCCCGCACCTCCGTTGGTAATGAGGAGTACGAGTACGAGCGCAAGAAGGAGGCTGCCGCGAAGCTGCAGCAGGCCGGCGACCGTCAGGAGACGGTTCGTTTCGGCGATGCGGCAGTGGCTGCTGCGGTGCGACATGCGATCGACCTTACGCGAGGTCGAAACCCGCCGTCAACAGTTTCTTTTGAAAATTTTTACAGACCCGCATCGTGGCGGTATGGATGGCTATCCGTCCGAACGGCTTGGCGGCCCGCGCCAAGCCGTTGTCGTGTCTGGAGTTTGCAAGGAGTGTCGGGCGGACGTTTTCGCCCGGCCGGATACGGCGTTCTGGAGGGATTTCGCCCTGGATCGAAAGGGCCGCCGGGACCCTCAGTCGCGGGTGTCGAGCATGGCCAGCAGGCCCTGGCGACGCTTGCTCGACAGCTTGCGGACGGCCTTGAGCACCTTCTGCTCCTCGGGGCTGAGGATCTCGTAGCTCCCGGCTTCCTCGCCGACGAACGGCACGATCATCGGGCCGCGTCCCGTGGCGAGCCAGTCCAGGCTGACCTTGCAGTCGTCCGCGATCTCGATCAGCCGCGGCAGTTCGGGCATGGCGCGGCCGGCCAGCCACAGCCGGGCCGTTTCGCGGGCGATGGCGTAATGGTTGGCCAGCGCCGTCGTGCGCCGGCGACCCGGAGGGATGGCCGTGCGGTCGAGCGCTTGCTGAAGGCGCTGCCCGAAATGGCCGGGAGCGGAGGCTTTGGAACTCATGCGCCCGCAGTCTTGCATCCGGGCCAGGTCGCAAATCCAAGTTCAATTTGTTGACAATGGCAATTGTAGGTGGCTATTTTGGCGAGCCGCCACGGTTCGGCCGCTTCGCCACGGCGAGCGGGCGCAACCGTTTCCACGGACTGGCGGCAAAACCGCGCGCGCTGCGCGCAACCTGCCACGGGGGAGGCTGTCATGGACGAGCCGTTGATCACGCTGAGCCTGCGCCTGACCCAGGCCGAGCTCAGCAGCCTGCTGATGGCACAGATCACGCAGACGCGGAACAGCCGGCTGACGCTCGGCGAGCAGCACATGAGCACGGTGGTGGATCGCGCCGTGCTGGAAAAGCTGATGCTGGCGCAGCAGCGCATGGCGGCGGAGCGAAGCGGGGCGGTGGTTACCGCTCCGTCGAAAAGCTGAGTGCCTGTTCGAGATCCATCCGATTGTCTTCTTCGGCATTCCCGGGCGGGCAGGGGCGCTTTTCGGTGGCCACAGGGTTGGTCATCCGGTATCTGGGCGCGCCAACAACAGGCACTGGATCCCAGCGTTCGCCGGGATGACGGGTTGTGGAGGGGGCTGGAGATTTGGGATGGGTTCGGAGCGGCAACCCGCTTCTTGTTTTTCCCGGCTTCTGGCGGCGCTTAGCCTGTGTTGCGTGCACGGTTGCGGCTGCGAGTCGGAGTTTCCATTCCAGCTTCGATGTGGGCGAGCCTGGATGGGGGCGATTCCAGGCGCGTCGCGTCGGAGATCGCGGCCAGGCTCCGCGAATACCAGCTTGTGCCGTGCCAGGCGTGCAGGTTCGGGGCCGGTTGCTTTTCTTCGGCATGCATGCGGGCAGTTCCCGGCACGGCGCGCCTGGAGGCCTCGATCGTGTGCCGCCAACGCCGGCCACCCGCGAAGGGTGGCCGAAGCATGTTCAGGCCGCGGCCGCACTCCGCGCGAGCAGCCATGCGTGCAAGGCCTCGTCGGAGGCCGCCAGCGGATCGGCCGATGCGGGGCGCGCCAGCATCGCCGCCAGGGCGGCCGGTACCGGCACCGGATGGCCGGCCAGCGGCTCCACCACGCTTTCGAACTTGGCCGGATGCGCGGTGGCGACCACCGTCCAGGCGGCCGTGTCGCCGCCGACGCACAAGCGTTCGAGCCGGTGCATGGCGGTGGCCGTGTGCGGGCAGAGCAGTTCGCCATGCTCGCGTGCGTGGCGGGCGACGACCTGCCGGATGTCCGCGTCGGCGACGCTGTGCGCGTGCAGCCTCTGGCGCAGCGCGTGTTCGTCCGGGAAGGTCCAGCGCAGCCGTTCGAAGTTGCTCGGTGCGCCCACGTCCATCGCGTTGGCCAGCGTCGCCACGGCTTCGCGCGGCCGGTAGGCGTCGCCGGCGAAATAGTCGGGCAGGGTGGCGTTGGCGTTGCAGGCAAGCTGCACCTCGCCGATCGGCAGGCCGAGTTCGCGCACCCACAGCGCGGCCAGCGCGTTGCCCAGGTTGCCGGTGGGCACGATCAGGTTCAGCGGCCCGCCGTGCACGCGCCGCCATTGCAGCGTGGCGTGCGCGTAGTAGCTCATCTGCGGCAGCAGGCGGCCGAGGCTGATGCTGTTGGCCGAGGACAGCGGCACCGCGGCCTGTACCGCGGCGTCGTTGAGCGCGGCCTTGACCATGCGCTGGCAGTCGTCGAAGCGGCCGGCCACGCGCAGCGCGCGCACGTTGTCGCCGAAGCAGCCGAGCTGGTGCGCCTGGCGCGGCGAGACCCGGCCGTCGGGATACAGGATCACCACGCGGACGCCCGGCTGGCGATGGAAGGCGGCGGCGACCGCGGCGCCGGTGTCGCCGGAGGTCGCCACCAGGATCGTCAGCGGCCGCGGGTCGCGGCGCGGCAGGCGGCGCAGGCAGGCGGCGAGGAAGCGCGCGCCGACGTCCTTGAACGCCGCGGTGGGGCCGTGGAACAGCTCCAGCACGTGCGCGCCGGGCGGCGACGCCAGCGGGCGCAGCGGCGTGGCGAAGTCGAGCGCCTCGGCGCAGATCGCCGGCAGATCGCCGGCGAGGGTGTCGCCGGCGAAGAAGGGCGCGAGCAGGGTCGCGGCGGTGTCGGCGAGCGTGCCGTGCGGGTCGAAGGCGGCCGGGTCGAGCCGGGGCAGGCTTTCGGGCACGTACAGCCCGCCGTCGGGAGCGAGGCCGGCGGCGATCGCTTCGCCGAGCGATGCGGCGGGGCTGGCGCCGCGGGTGCTGACGTAGCGCAAGGGCGCGTTCATGCCTGCCTCCGGCAGCCCGTTTCGACGGTGGGCGCGGATCGCTTCTCAGCCACCTCCCGAGGATAGGGCTGGGGGCCATGCGTACGATGGCGTTGTTTCTCCTCTTGCCTGCGAAGAGACGGCGGGAAGCGAGGCGTCCGGGCTTCGGCCCTGGCTGCATGCGTGCAGCGCCGAGGCTGCCGCGACCGGGTTCGCTCCGCCGGGCGGGCATGCGGGGGCATGGAACGGCAGGGGCCATGCAGTGCCGTCATGCGACCGCTCCGTCGATGGCTTCGAGCAGGGTGGCGGCCGGCCCGTCGATGGGCGCGACGAAGGCGTCGCTGTCCAGGCCGGCGTCGGCGAAGGCGGCGCGCATCGCGTCCGCGGCGGCTTGCGCATCGGACTGGCGATCGTACCAGCCGAACACGCTGGGACCGGCGCCGGAGATGCTGGCGCCGAGGGCGCCGTGGTCGAGCGCGGCCTGCTTCACCTGCGCGAAGTTCGGCACCAGCGGCGCGCGGCGCGGCTCCACCAACACGTCCTTCAGGCCCTCGCGCACCAGCTCCGCTTCGCCGCGGTAGCAGCCGGCGAGCAGCAGCGACAGGTTGGCGCTCTGCGCGACGAACTCGCCCAGCGCGTAGTGCCCGGCCAGCGCGGCGCGCGCCTTGCGCGTCTCCAGCACGTAGTGCGGATGCACCAGCGCGCAGTGCCAGTCGGCCGGCACCGGGATGCGCAGCAGCCGGTCGTGGGTGGCCAGCACCAGGCCGCCGAGCAGCATCGGGCCGAGGTTGTCGCCGTGGCGGCTGCCGCTGGCGACCGCCTCGCCGTCGAGCGCGAAGCCGTACAGCGCCTCGCGCGACAGCGGCTTCTCAAGCAGCGCGTTGGCGGCGACCAGCGCGGCCACGCAGGACGCCGCCGAGCCGGCCATGCCCGAACCCAGCGCGATGCCCTTGTGCAGGGTCAGCTCGAAGCCGTGGTGCAGCCCCAGCGCCTTGCGCAGCGAGAGCAGGGCCATGCCGGCGGTGTTCGCGCGCGGATCGGTGGGCAGCTCGACGCCGCCGTGGATCGCCGCGATGCGTACCGTCGGCTCGTCGATGCGGCGCACCTCGGCACGGTCGCCGGCGCCAGCCATGCTGTGGCCGAGGATGTCGAAGCCGACGCCGACGTTGCCGACGCAGGCGGGGGCGAAGGCGGCGGCGCGGTCGGGGCGGGCGGAGGGTGCTTTCATGGATTCCTGCAGCAGCGCGTGGGCGTTCATGCACGCACCTCCAGCGATTCGGCGATGCGCAGCAGGTCGGCGAACACGCCGGCCGCGGTGACCTCGGGGCCGGCTCCCGGCCCCTGCACCAGCAACGGATTATCGCAGTAGCGGCGGGTGGTGAACTGCACCACGTTGTCGGTGAGCCGGGTATGCGCGAACGGATGCCCCGCCGGCAGCACCGTCAGTTGCACGCGGGCGCGGCCGTGGCGGTCGAGGCTGGCGACGTGGCGCAGCACGCCGTGGCCGGCGCGGGCCTCGGCCAGGCGCGCCGCCATCGGCGCGTCGAGTTCGTCCAGCCGCTGCATGAACGCGTCCGCCGGCAAGGCCGCCAGCGCGGGCGGCACCAGGCTTTCCACCGCCACCTCGTCCAGCGACAGCGGCCAGCCGGCCTCGCGCGCGAGGATCACCAGCTTGCGCGCGACGTCGCGCCCGGAGAGGTCGTCGCGCGGGTCCGGCTCGGTATAGCCCAGCGCGTGCGCCTCGCGCAGCAGGGCGGAGAACGGCTGGTGGCCGTCGTGCCGGTTGCACAGCCAGGCCAGGGTGCCGGAGAACATGCCGTCGACCGCGAGCAGCTCGTCGCCGGTGTCGAGCAGATCGCGCAGGGTCTGTACCACCGGCAGGCCGGCGCAGACGGTGGCCTCGTAGCGGAAGCGCGCGCCGCCGGCGCCGGCGGCGCGGATCGCCTGCCAGCGTTCCAGCGGGCCGCTGCCGGCCAGCTTGTTCGGCGTCACCACGTGGATGCCGGCGGCCAGCCAGCACGGGTACCGCGCCGCCACCGCCTCGTCGGCGCTGCAGTCGATCAGCAGGGCGTCGCGGTGGGTGCCGCGCACGTGCGCGGCGAAGGCGTCGAGGTCGCTGGGGCGCCAGGTCTGCGCGCCGTCGTGCCGCTCGTTGAGCTCGGCGTCGTCGCAGTCCAGCCACATCCGCTTGCTGGCGGCGACGCCGCGCAGTTGCAGTTCCAGCCCGGCGTCGTGCAGCAGCCGCGGCCGCGCCTGGCGCAACTGGTCGAGCAGGGCGCTGCCGACCCGGCCCGGCCCGATCAGGCCCACCGCGAGGGTGCGCCGGCGGGTGGCCGCAACGGGCGCGACGCGCGGCGGCAGCGGGTGGATGGCTTGGAGCGATGGCGCACAGGTGTTCACGATGACCTCCGGAGGAGGCCCGTGCTCGCTGGCGGTGTCGGTCTGCAGGCCGGCCCGCCTCGTCGAGGGCGGGCCGTTGCGTTGAGAAGCTTAGTCGCGCACGGAACCCCACCCCGACCGGGTAATGGTCGTGGTGGTGGTAATCGTGGTGACGGTGGAAGCGGCGGCGCCCGCGCATGCGGCCATGCGCCCGGAACGGACCGGGAGCGGATGGATGCGTGCGGGCGCGGAATGCGGCGACATGGTCCCGAAGACTAGGAGCGGTGCGGCGGCGCTGTCAATGGGATCTTTTGCAACGAATCCGCGCCGCGGGCGCCGGGGCGAGTGGACGTCCGGACGTCCGCGTGGGCGGGCAGGCCGCCTTCCCGGCGGGAGCGGCGGCCTGCGGCAAGGTCAGCGCGACAGGTCGATCGCGTAGGTCGCGGTGCCGTCGCCGTGGTCCTTCAACTGGCGGATGCCGTGCAGGCCGGCGTCCCTGGCGATCGCCTGCTTGCCGCTGGCGCCGTTGAACACCACTTCGCCGCGCGTCTTCAGCGGGACGAAATGCCAGGAGCGCGGCGGCAGGTCGGTGGCGGCGATGCGCCGGTGGCGCTGCAGCCAGCGGGCGAGGATCTCGCGCGCGCCGTCGGGCGCGGCCAGCACGATGTTGCCGCCGTCGAGGCCCGGGAAGTGGCCGCCGCCGCTGGCGCGGTAGTTGTTGGTGGCGACGACGAACTGTTGCTGCGGCGTCACCGGCTTGCCCTGGTAGGTGAGCGAGGCGATCCGTTCGCCGGCGGGCTTGGACACGTCGATGGCGTAGGCGATGCCGCCCTGGATCTGGTCGAAGTTGTAGCCGACGTAGCGGCTGTTGATCAGCGGCTGCTCGCCGGCGAGGGCGGGGTCGATCCGGTTGAAGCGCCGCGCGGACTGCTCCAGCCAGGCCTTGAGGCCGGCGCCGTCGACCTTCACCGCGGTGAGCGTGTTCGGGTAGTAGTACAGGTCGGCGGCGTTGCGCAGGGTCAGCGGGCCGGGAGGCACGTCGGTGTAGTCGTCCGGGCCGCCGAAGCCGGTGCGGAAGGCGGCGGCGGCGGACAGCACCGGCAGGCCGGCCAGGTCCGGGCGCAGCTTCGGCAGCTCGGCCATCACGTAGTCGCGCAGCGCGGCGTTGACCGGCGCCAGCGCGGTCATGTTGCCCTCGTCGGCGAAGTAGCTGCTCATGCGCAGCGTGCTCTCGCCGATCGGCGTGTTGACGTAGGCCACCGCGGCCTGGTGCGCCTTGGCCACCACCGGCGCGATCGCGGCGTCGGCCGGCACGCAGTCGTGCTTGCCCGGGCAGATCGGGCGCACCTCGCTGTGCGTGTGCTCCTTGTCGATGACCCAGCGGCCCTGCTGGCGGTCCAGCGCCAGCTTGACCACGCCCAGGTCCTTGCCGAAGAAGCCACCCATCACGGCCGGCACGCCGCGCACGAAGCCGCGCTCGGCGTCGACGTCCTTCATGCCGGCGTAGCGCGGCCCGGGGAACTGGGTGTGCGAGTGGCCGAGCAGCAGCACGTCGATGCCCGGCACGCCGGCCAGGTACCAGCCGCCGTTCTCCATGTCGGCGGTGTAGTCGGCGGTGTTCAGGCCGCCGTGCAGCACCGCCACGACCAGGTCAGGATGCTGCGCCTGCAACTGCGGCAGGTACTTCTTCGCCGCCTCGACCACGCCGCTCACGGTGACCTTGCCGGCCAGGTTCTGCTTGTCCCATTCGAGGATCGGCGGCGGGGTGAAGCCGATGATGCCGATCTTCAGCGGCACGCTGAGCTTGCTGCCGTCCGGCGTGTACGCCTCGATGCTTTTCTCGACCACCGCCCAGGGCTTGAAGATCGGCTGGCCGTCGCGCGCGCTGTACACGTTGGACAGCACCAGCGGGAAGTGCGGGCCGGCGCAGCGGTCCCGGTGGCCGCCGTCGACGTTCATCGGCGTGCCGGTGACCTGCGACAGGAACGGCAGGCCGTAGTTGAACTCGTGGTTGCCGGCGGTGCCGCCGTCGTAGCCGATCAGGTCCATCGCCTGGTAGATCGCCAGCTCCTCGTCGCAGGCCACCGGCTTCACCTGGGCCTGGTAGTCGGCCAGCACGGTGCCCTGGATGGTGTCGCCGCTGTCGAACAGGAAGTTGTTGGGGAACTCCATGCGGGCGCGGCGGATCAGGGTGGCGGTGCGCTCGTAGCCGACCGAGGGATCGTCCTTCAGCTTGAAGTAGTCGTAGCTGAGGACGTTGGAGTGGATGTCGGTGGTTTCCAGGATCGCCACGTTGGCGCGCGAGCCGTCCGGCAGCCCGCCTGGCTTGTGGGTGGGGCTGGCGCAGCCGGCCAGCAGGGCGGCTGCGAGGGCGAGCGGGGCGAGATGCCGAGTAATGAGGCGCGGGGTAATGAGGCGCGGGGCAATAGGGTGCGGGGTAATAGGGCGCGGGGTAGCGGGGCGAGCGGTCATGGCGGTTCCGGTGATGCGTACTGGGCGCAGAACGTAGCAGATCGGCGCGCCGGTTCCTCCCTGCCGCGGCATGCTGGCAGTTGAACGGGCATCGCGCCCGCGCTGACGGCGACAAGGGCGTGACCGTAAGATGGCGCCTCGATGACACCGGCCTCAGGGGGCTTCGGGCACATGCAACGGATCGGGTTTCGCGTCGCGCGCCGCAGCGTCGCGCCGCTGTGCGCGCTGGTTTTCTTCGTCCTCTGCGTGGGTGCCAGCGCATGGCAGGAGCCGGAGCCCCTGCAGAAGGGCTTCGTGCTGACGCTGATGCTGTGCGTGTTCGGCACCTTGCTGTTCGGGCTGGCGCGGGTGGCCACGGCGCTGGTGGTGAGCGGCGGTCTGTTCGCGCTGCTGAAGTTCATGTCGGTGCTTAAGCTGCGCTACCTCGATTCGCCGCTGATGGCGTCGGACTTCGTCTACTACCTGCGCTCCAGCCTGCTGGAGACCCTGCGCCACTACCCGCACCTGCTCGGCCTGGGCATCGCGGTGTGCGTCGGCGTGCCGCTGGCGCTGTGGCTGGCCTGGCGCTGGGACTGGCGGATCCTGCGCACCCGGCCGCCGCGCCTCGGCCTGGCGCTGCGCGCGGGCGGCGCGGCGCTGTGCGCGCTGGCGTTCTGGGCCTGCCTGCTGCCGGCCGGGCCGTTCGCCCGGGTGCACACGCGCAACGTGTGGGAAAAGCTGTCCGACGACGCGCAACTGACCAACTTCTTCGTCAACCTGCACGACTCCGGCGTGCAACTGCCGGCGCAGGCCAGCGAGGCGCAGGCCGAGCGGGACTGGCAGGCCACCGCGCGCGGCGCGGCGACGACGCGGCCGCCGCCGTACCCGGACATCGTGCAGGTGCTGGAGGAGAGCACCTTCGATCCGTCGATCTTCACCGACTGCAGCGTGCCGGCCTGCCGCGCGGCGATGTTCCGGCCGGACGAGCGCACCCGCGCGCACGGCCTGCTGCGCGTGCACACCTTCGGCGGCGGCACCTGGGTCAGCGAGTTCGCCGCGCTGACCGGCATGCCGCAGGACATCTTCGGCCCCGGCGGCATGTACGCGCCGTACGTGCTGGCGCCGCACGTGCACGACGCGCTGGCGCTGGCGCTGCAGCGGCTGGGCTATCTCACGGTGGCGATCTACCCGACCAACGGCAGCTTCCTCAACGGCCGCAACGCGTACCACGCCTACGGCTTCGAGCAGTTCTACGACGCCCAGCAACTCGGCCTGGAGGAGTGGGAGGAAAGCGACGCGCAGATGTTCGCCGCGGCCAAGCGCGTCTACGACAAGGTGAAGAAGCCGGGCCAGCCGGTGTTCGTGATGATCCTCACGCTGAACCAGCACGGCCCGCACGACATCGACCCGCGCAACACCCTGCCGCCGCCGTTCGACCGCGGCGTGCTGCGCGGCCTGCCGGCGCGCGCCGCGCTGAACTTCGACACCTACCTGTCGCGGCTGCGCGACTCGGACCGGGCGATGCGCATGCTGGAGCATGATTTCCTGGACCGCACGCAGCCCACCGTGCTGCTGCACTTCGGCGACCACCAGCCCTCCTTCGACGGGCTGATCCGCGACCTGCCGCGCACCCTGCCGCCCGGTCTGGGGGCGTACAAGCACTACCTCACCTACTTCGTGCTGAAGAGCAACTTCGCCGGCGCGCCGCTGCCGAGCTATCCCATGCTCGACATCGCCTACCTGCCCAGCATGGTGCTGCAGGCGGCCGGCGTGCCGACCGATCCGTACTTCTCCGCGGAGACCGTGCTGCGCACGCGCTGCACCGGCCTGTACACCGACTGCGCCAACCCGGCGCTGGTGCAGTCCTACCACGCCTGGACGTTCGGCCGGCTGCACGTCTACGAGTGAGCAAGAGGGTTGCCGCCGCGTGCCGTAGGGCCGCGGCGGCCAGGCGAAGCCGGGTTACCCGCAGGAGCATCGACGGCCGGGCAGATGGCGCGGCCGCCGCCGGGCATCAGTCCACGCCGTAGGGCACGCCGCCGATCCAGCTCTGCCGCACCACCAGCGCATCGTCGAGCACCGCGAAGTCGGCGCGCTGGCCGGGGGCGATGCGGCCGTGGCTGCGCTCCAGGCCGAGCCACGCGGCCGGGTAGGCGCTGGCCATCCGCGAGGCTTCCTCCAGCGGCAGGCCGAGCAACTGCACGGCGTTGCGCACGGCGCCGGCCATGTCCAGCGCCGAGCCGGCCAGGGTGCCGGCCTCGTTCTGGCAGATGCCGTCGCGGGCGACGATGGTCTGGCCGTTGATCTTGTAGTCGGGCCGGTCGGCGCCGACCGGCGGCATCGCGTCGGTGACCAGCACGCACTTGCCGCGCGCCTTCGCCGCGATCGCCACGCGCAGGCTGGCCGGGTGCACGTGGTGGCCGTCGACGATCAGGCCGCACCAGCTATGGGGGTCGTCCAGCGCCGCGCCGACCACGCCGGGCTCGCGGCTGCCCAGCGGGGTCATCGCGTTGTACAGGTGGGTGAAGCCACGCAGGCCGGCGTCGAGCGCGCGGCGGACGGTGTCGTAGTCGGCCGCGGTGTGTCCGGCGACCACGATCACCCCGGCCTGGCCGAGCTGGCGGATGATTTCCGGCGCCACCCGTTCCGGCGCCAGCGTCAGCATCACCGCGCCGCGGTGGCGCGCGCCCAGCGCGATCAGGTCGTCGACCTCGGGCAGGCGGAACAGGTCGACGTTGTGGATGCCCTTGCGCGCGGGCGCCAGGAACGGGCCTTCGAGGTGGATGCCGAGCACGCCGGGCACGCCCTGCTCGATCGCCTCGTCGACCGCGGCCAGCGCGGCGTGCATCGCTTCGGCGGTGTCGGTGATCAGGGTCGGCAGGAAGCCGGTGGTGCCGAAACGGCGGTGCGCGGCGGCGATGCCGCGGATCGTCTCCACCGTGGGCGCGTCGTTGAACAGCAGGCCGCCGCCGCCGTTGACCTGCACGTCGATGAAGCCGGGCAGCAACAGGTGGCCGTGCAGGTCGTGCGCCCGGGCATCGGCGAGGCGCGCATCGCCGGCATCGACCAGCGCGACGATGCGCGAGCCCTGTACCAGCACCGCGCGATCCGCATGCAGGCCGTCGTCGGACAGCACGCGGCCATTGACCAGGGCGAGCAGGGGTTCGTGCTGGTTCATCACATCGTCTCCGTCACCTTGCGCAGGTGCGGCGGCACGTCCGGGTCGTAGCCGCGCGCCAGCGCCAGCGTACTCGCGGCGCGGTAGAAACTCTGCAGCGCCAGCAGCGGGGTCGCGATCGGCGCCAGCCCGACCGCCAGCGGCAGCATGTCCGGGCCCTCGGCGCCGGGCGCGGCGACCCACACGCGCGCGCCGCGCCCGCGGAATTCGGCGGCCACCGCCAGCGTGCTCTGCAGCGTGTCGTCGTCCTGGGCGAGGAACAGCACCGGGAAGCCGGCGCCGACCAGCGCCATCGGGCCGTGCTTCACCTCGGCGGCGCTGAACGCCTCGGCGTGCAGGCCGCAGGTTTCCTTGAACTTCAGCGCCGCCTCCAGCGCGCCGCCGAGGCCGAAGCCGCGGCCGACCACGAACAGGTTGTGCACGTCGCGCAGGCCTTCGACCAGCGGGCTCCAGTCGGCGTCCCAGCCGCGCCGCAGGTCGTCCGGCAGCCGCGCCAGCGCGGCGTGCAGGTCGGCGTCGCCGCTCCAGTGCGCGGTCAATTGCAGCACCGCCGCCAGCGTCGCCAGGTAGCTCTTGGTCGCCGCCACGCTGTGTTCCGGACCGGCGCGCAGCGGGACCACCGTGTCCGCCAGCGCGGCCAGCGGCGAATCCTCCACGTTGACCAAGGCGACCACCTCCGCGCCGGCGTCCTTCGCCGCCTGCGCGCTGCGCAGCAGGTCGGGGCTCCTGCCCGACTGCGAGATCGCCACGAACAGCGCGCCGTCGAGCTTGAGGTCGGCGTCGTAGATCGAGGACACCGACGGCGAGGCGGAGGCGGTGATCAGCCCCAATCGCGTCTCGAACACGTACTTGGCGTAGGCCGCGGCATGGTCGGAACTGCCGCGCGCGCAGGTCACGATGAAGCGCGGCGGCCGCTCGCGCAGGCGCTGGCCGAGCGCGGCGAGCAGGCCGGCGTTGGCGGCGAGCTGGCGCTCGACCACCTCGGCGCTGGAGCGCGCCTCGCGGTACATCAGGGTGTCACTGGCGTCTTTCATGCGGGAATCCGGTGGCGGAAACGATGGAGGAGAGGGGGCCGCCGCGCCCGCCGTCGAGGCGAGCGGGGGCGCGCGCCGCAAAGGCGCGATCGGAACGGTGCGAGGCGTGCGGCAGCGGCGCGGCGCCGCCGCGGTTCAGTCCTTGCGCGGGCCGCCGTTGCGCGGCGGCGCGGTGGAGCCGCGCACCACCAGCTCGGGCACGAAGCCCTCGTTGGCGGTCGCCGCGTGCTCGTCCCTGTCGTGCTGCTGCAGTTCGCGCATCAGGCGCAGCGCGGCGTGGCGCCCGATCTCGCTGGTCGACTGGCGGGCGGTGGTCAGCGCCGGCCAGGCCTGCTTGGAGAAGGGATTGTCCTCGAAGCCGGCGATCGACAGGTCCCACGGCACGTCCAGGCCGGCCGAGCGCGCCGCGGCCAGCACGCCGGCGGCGATCTCGTCGTTGCTGCCGAAGATCGCGGTGGGCGGCTCCTTCAGCGCGAGCAGCTTGCGCGCGCCGCGGAAGCCGTCGTCGAACGCGTAGCGGCCGGGCAGCACCAGCTTCTTGTTCAGCGCGATGCCGTAGTCCTTCAGCGCGTCGGCATAGCCCTGGTAGCGTTCCGGGCTGGAGCGGTGGTGCGGCTCGCCCCACAGGAAGCCGATGCGCTTGTGGCCGAGCTGGATCAGGTGCTCGGTGATCGCGTAGGCCGCGTCGCGGTCGTCCACGTAGACGCAGGGCGAGCCGTCCTGCGGGTCCTTGCGCGCGGCGATGATCCGCACGAAGGCGATGTCGTGCGCCTTCAGCGTGGCGATCAGCTCGGGTTGCTCCGACATCGGCGGCGCCAGCACCAGCCCGGCCAGGCGCGAGCGCTTGACCAGCGTGCACAGCTCGTCGGCCAGCTCCGGCACCGACGAATCGCAGGGATGGATCTGCAGGCCGTAGCCGCGCTCGCGGCAGGCCGACAGCACGCCGTCCTGCATGCTGATCACGTAGTGCGCGTTGGGGTTGTCGTAGACCAGCCCGATCGCGTACGAGTGCGCGCTGCGCAGGCTGCGCGCCGACAGGTTGGGGCGGTAGCCCAGCGCCTCGATGGCGCGTTCCACTTTCTCGCGGGTGTCCGTGCGTACCGAGGCTTCCTGGTTGATCACGCGCGACACGGTCTTCAGCGAGACGCCGGCGCGCTTGGCGACATCCTTGATGGTGGTGTGGCGCAACGACGGATACTCCGCTGGATCGGTCGGGCATCGTAGCCCACCCGGCCGTGAAGATTTCAGCGTAGTCACGGGGCGCGCGCGACATCGCCGGTCATCGGGAAACGTGCAGGCCGACGCGGTGACCGCGCAGGCCGTAGTACAGGATATACAGGTAGCACGGCAGCATCAGCGCGGCGAACACCAACTGGAAATCGTAGTGCTGCTTGAGGTGGGCGAACACGTACGGGATCACCGCGCCGCCGGCGATGCCCATGATAAGCAGCGCCGAACCGGCCTCGGTGTGGCGGCCCAGGCCGTTGATCGCCAGCGGGAAGATCGCCGGCCACATCATCGCGTTGGCGAAGCCCAGCGCGGCGACGAAGCCCACCGAGACGAAGCCCGAGGTGAGGTAGGCGCCGATGGTGAACAGCACCCCGAGCACCGCCGAGATCGCCAGATAGCGCTGCTGCGACACCACGCGCGGAATCAGCAGGAGGCCGGCCACGTAGCCCAGCAGCATCGCCGCCAGGGTGAAGGTGGTGAAGCGCGTGGTCCATGCCAGCGGCAGGTGGAAGCTGGCGCCGTAGGTGCCGATCGCGTCGCCGGCCATCACCTCCGCGCCCACGTAGAGGAACAGGCACAGCGCGCCCAGCCACAGGTGCGGGAAGCTGAAGATGCTGCCCTGCGCATGGCCGATCGAATGCTCGTCGTTGGCCGCCGCCGGCTTGATCTCCGGCAGCGAGGAGAACGCGACCCACACGGCCAGCACCACCAGCAGACCGGCCATGGCCATGTACGGCAGGTGCACCTTGGCGGCGAAGGTGGACAGCAGCGCCTCGCGCGCCTCGGCGCTCGGCGCCGCCGCGACCTCGTCGGCGAAATGGCCGATGCCGCTGAGCACCAGCGCGCCGAAGGCGAGCGGCGCCAGCGCGCCGGCCAGCTTGTTGCAGATGCCCATGAAGGCGATCCGCTGCGCCGCGCTCTCGATCGGGCCGAGGATGCTGATGTACGGGTTGGACGCGGTCTGCAGCAGCGACAGGCCGGCGCCGATCACGAACAGCCCGGTCAGCGACCCCGGGTAAAGCCGCATGGTGGTGAACTGGCCGAACAGCGCGGCCCCGATCGCCATCACGAACAGGCCCAGCGCCATGCCTTTCTTCATGCCGATGCGGCGCAGCACCGCCGACGCCGGCAGCGCGAGGAAGAAGTACGACAGGTAGAACGCCATCGGCACCAGGAACGCGTTGACGTCGTCCAGGTCGAAGGCCAGCTTGACGAAGGTGATCAGCGGCCCGTTCAGCCAGGTGACGAAGCCGAAGATGAAGAACAGCACGCCGATGATGATCACCGGCCCGAGGGTGGAGCGCTGGGCCTGGCCCGCCGCTGGCGTGATGGTGGTGGACGACATGAGCTTGTGGGTCCCCGCTTGGATGGATGTAACGAATGTAGCCGCGTGCGCCGGCACGCTCCCCGCTGGCTTTATGGGACGCAAGGCATAACGTTGTCAATTTCGACCCGCGCCCGTGGCGCCCCGGACCGCGCGCGCGACAGCCTCGGGGAAACGCCCGGGGAAATCGATGTTGCATCGCAGAAAGGCGTCTCGGACGACCTTTCGTTGGCTTGACGCCCGCCGTCTTACGGCATCCGGGCGGAATGCGCGCCGCGCGCAGGCGGCGGATTCGCCGGCGGATGCTGCGGTGCGCTACGGCGACCCGGCGACTAGGACTTTTGACCCGTTGACAACGTTGTCATGCGTGACCAGACTCCGGCCGCATCGGAGGCCATGTTGCAGGGGCGTGACCTCCCGGTTTCGGGGAGGAACGCGTGGGCGAGATCGTCAAGCACAGGAATGCGGTGCGCAGCGTGGCGCAGGACCAGGTCCTGCTGGCCGCGGATGTCGGCGGCACGCACGTGCGCGTCGGGCTGGTCAGCCAGCCGGCCGGCGCCGCCGGCCCGGTCAGCGTGCTGCGCTACGAGCGCTACGCCTGCGCCGAGTGGCCGAGCCTGACCGCGGTGCTGCAGCACTTCGTGGCCTACCTGGACCGTTCCTTCCACATCGACCGCTGCGCGGTGGCCAGCGCCGGCTACGTGCTCGACGACGCCATCGTCAACGGCAACCTGCCCTGGCCGGTATCGATCCGCGACGTCCGCGACAGCCTTGGGCTGACGCAACTGGCGGTGGTCAACGACTTCGAGGCGGTGGCCTATGCCACGCAGTTCCTCGCCGAGTCCGACACGCTGCCGGTCATCGAGAACAGCGCGCCGCGCGCGAACGGCCCGGTGCTGGTGATGGGGCCGGGCACCGGCCTGGGTTCGGCCGTGCTGCTGCCCGGGTCGCCGCACGCCACGGTGCTTGCCACTGAGGCCGGGCAGATCGCGCTGGCGCCCGGTACCGAGCGCGAGATCGAGATCCTGCGCGTGCTCGCGCGCGAGCGCCCGCACGTGTCGGTCGAGCACGCGCTGTCCGGCCCCGGCCTGCTCAACCTGTACCGCGCGATCAGCGAGCTGCAGGGCTCGCCGGCGACGCTGGACCAGCCGACCGGGGTGACCCGGCACGCGCTGGAGCGCAGCGATGCCGCCGCGGTCGAGGCGCTGGACGTGTTCTGTGCCCTGCTCGGCAGCTTCGTCGGCGACCTGGTGCTGCTGTACGGCGCCAGCGGCGGGGTGTTCCTCGCCGGCGGCATCCTGCCGCAGATTCGCCAACTGCTGCCGGCCAGCCGGTTCCGCGAGCGTTTCTTCAACAAGGGCGTGATGCGCCCGTTCCTGCAACAGGTACCCGTACGACTGATGGAGCACGGCCAGCACGGCGTGATCGGCGCGGCAAGCATGGCGATCGCCGGCCGTGCCGGGTCCGGATGAGTTTGACCGACAACTGCAATCGACCGGGCGCGAGCCCATACAACCAGGCAGCGCCCCAGCCATCGCACGGCGCTGGAAATCTTGAGGGGAGGACGACCATGTCACACCGCAAAACGTTGTTGGCCGCGAGCATCGTCGCCGGCTTGTGCCTGTCCGTAGGCGCATATGCGCAGGACAGCACGCAGAACCAGGACACGACCCAGAGCGCCGCTTCGAACAAGAAGGACGTGAAGAGCCTGTCCACCGTCACCGTGACCGGCATCCGCGGGTCGGTGGAGAAGTCGCTCGACATCAAGCGCGACGCCAACGCCAACATCGAAGTGGTGACCGCCGAGGACGTCGGCAAGCTGCCGGCCCACAACGTGGCCGACACCCTGCAGCGCCTGCCGGGCGTCAACATCAGCTCGTCCAGCGCCGACGAAGGCGGCTTCGACGAAGCCGACCGCGTCAGCCTGCGCGGCACCAGCCCCAGCCTCACGCAGACCCTGATCGACGGCCACAGCGTCGGCACGGCCGACTGGTTCGTGCTCAGCCAGGGCGGCAACATGGGCCGCAGCGTGAGCTACACCCTGCTGCCGTCCGAACTGGTCAGCCGCGTGGAAGTGCAGAAGTCGTCCGAGGCCCGCCTGCCCGACGGCGGCACCACCGGCAACATCAACATCATCACGCGCAAGCCGCTCGACTTCGAGAAGCAGTTCACCACCAACCTCAGCGTCGGCGCGGTCAACTCCACCCTGGCGGACAAGACGGACCCGCAGTTGTCGGGCCTGTTCAACTACAAGAACGCCGACAGCACCTTCGGCGTGATGCTGCAGGTGTTCAAGCAGAAGCGCCACCTGCGCCGCGAGGCCCAGGAGATCCCGGGCGGCTTCTACACGATCAAGCCTACCGATGGCGTCGCCTCGACGAATCCGGACCTGGTCGGCGTGGCCATTCCCGGCCTGCTGGGCTCCACCCTGTTCGAGCAGACCCGCGACCGCAAGGGCGGCCTGCTCGAAGCCCAGTTCAAGCCGAACAACGACCTGACGCTGGGCCTGAGCGCCTTCCGCTCGGACATGGACGCCAACAACTACAACCGCAACTTCATGCTGTTCGGCAACAGCTTCGGCGCCAGCCAGGCCCCCGAGCCCGGCTACAAGGTCGAGAACGGCGTGCTGACCCATGCCAACTACGCGGGCGTGCCGGGTACGAACTACGTCGTGTACGACATGATCTACCGCGAAGCCAAGTCGAAGACGCGCTACTACACCCTGGATGCGGACTGGCAGGCGTCGGACAGCCTGTCGGCGAAGTTCCAGGCCGGCACCACCAAGGGCGTGGGCGAGACGCCGCGCCAGTTCATCGCCGAGGTGACCGGAAGCAACGGCGGCGGCGCGAGCTGGACCACGCACGGCAACAGCGCGCCCGTCGACTGGAGCACGAACGGCGACATCAGCCCGGCCGGCTTCGGCAACTTCGGCACCTGGGGCAACCAGCAGGTCAAGGCCACCGACAAGGAGAACTGGGGCACGGCCGACTTCACCCAGTACTTCAACACCGGCGTGCTGAATTCGTTCAACTACGGCGTGCGCTACGCCAAGCACGAGCGCCGCGCGCAGTCGCCGGAAGGCGCCACCCCGGGCAACATCTGGCCCGCGCTGCAGAACGGCGCCACCGCCAACTACCCGGGCGACTTCGCCGGCGGCATCGGCGGCACCTTCCCGCGCGACCTGTGGTACTTCACCCCGGGCGCGCTGAAGGGCGCCATCATGGCCAACTCCACCTGGCTGTCCAACAACGACGGCCCCACCGGCCGCCACAACTACGGCGGCGAGTTCTCGGTGAACGAGAAGAACTTCGCGGCCTACTTCCAGGCCAACTTCGAGGGCGAGAACTGGAGCGGCAACGTCGGCCTGCGCTACGTCGGCATCGACCAGGACATCGACAGCTACCGCGCCGTCAGCAATGTGGCCGACGCCGACGTGAGCAGCCTGTTCGGCCAATGGGTCCGCCTGCACACCAACAACAAGATCCACCGCGTGCTGCCGAGCGCGAACCTCAAGTTCAACATGGCCGAGAACCTGGTGTTCCGCTTCGCCGCCTCGCAGACCCAGACCCTGCCGGACTACTCCGCGCTGGGCCAGTCCGCCTCGGGCTCGGATCTGAACAAGACCGGCGCCGCCGGCAACCCGAACCTGAAGCCGGTGCTGTCCACCAACTTCGATGCCGGCATCGAGTGGTACTTCATGCCGCGCGGCCTGCTGTCGGCCACCGCCTATTCGATGAACCTGAAGGACTACGTCGCCTACGGCACCGTGGACCAGCAGTTGTTCAGCGAGCTCAGCCACCAGCTGGAGACGTACCGGGTCTCGATGCCGATCAACGCCGACGCCAAGGTCACCGGCGTGGAGCTGGCGTACGACCAGCCGATCGGCAAGTACTTCGGCGTCAACGCCAACTACACCTATGCCGACGGCTCGACCGACCACACCTGGGAAGATGGCAGCCACAACCTGCTGGGCACCTCGAAGAACACCTACAACGTGGGCGCCTACTTCGAGAACGACACCTTCGGCGCGCGGGTGAGCTACACCCACCGCTCGGCGTTCCTGATCGGCCTGTCCGGCGCCAGCCCGTACTACCAGGACAAGTTCGGCACGCTGTCGGCATCGCTCAGCTACAAGGCCACCGACTGGCTGAGCTTCAGCCTGGATGCGCTGAACCTCAACAACCCGACCTACAAGTACTACCAGAGCTCGGTCATCCCGACCTCGTTCTACGAGAACGGCCGCCAGTACTACCTGAACGCGCATCTCTCGTTCTGACCGTTGCGACGCACGCAGGCCACGGACGGCCTGCGTACTCTCCCCGAGCGGGCCCGGTGATGTTTCGCGGGCCCGCACTTTTGTCCGGGCCGCTGCGACGATGGCATAGTGGGTCGCCGGCACAGGAGACGCCGATGAATCGCCGTTCCATACCGTCCCATGGCCTCTGCCTGCTGCTCGCGCTGGTCCTGCTGCCGTTGCATGCCGCGCGCGCCAGCGATGCCGCGCCGCCTTCCCTGATTCCGCTGCCGGCACAGCTCGCGCTGCAGCACGGCGGCTTCACCGTGGACGAGAGCACGCCCGTGGTGCTCGCCGACCGCGACGCCTCGACGAGGCAGACCGCGAACTACCTGATCGACCTGCTCGCGCGCACGCGCGGCCTGCGCCTGCGCATCGGCGCAGCCGACGATGCCGCGCCCGCCATCGTGCTGCAGCGCGACCCGCAGGCCCCGGTGGCCGAGGCCGAAGGCTATGCGCTCGGCGTCACGCCGCAGGGCATCCGCATCCAGGCGCGCGACGCCGCCGGCCTGCTCAACGGCGCGGTGACGCTCTACCAGTTGCTCACGCCCGACGCGAAGCGGGGTGCGGTGGAGGTGCCCGCGCTGTCCATCCGCGACTGGCCCCGTTTCGCCTGGCGCGGCCTGATGCTCGATTCCACGCGCCACTTCCAGAGCGTGTCCGAAGTGGAGACGCTGCTCGACCAGATGGCCCAGCACAAGTTCAACACGCTGCACTGGCACCTCACCGACGACCAGGGCTGGCGCATCGAGATCAAGCGCTACCCCGAACTCACCCGCACCGGCGCGTGGCGCACGCCGCCGGGCGCCGGACACGACGGCATCCCGAAGCGCTACGGCGGCTTCTACAGCCAGGACGACATCCGCCGCGTAGTGGCCTACGCGGCCGCGCGCCACATCACCATCGTGCCCGAGATCGACATGCCCGGGCACGCCCAGGCCGCCGTGGCCGCCTACCCGCAGCTCGGGGTCACCGGCCGGCGACCGGCCGTGTCGATCGACTGGGGCGTCAATCCGTACCTGTACAACGTCGACGACGCCACCTTCGGGTTCATCGAGAACGTGCTCGACGAAGTCATGGCGCTGTTCCCGTCCACCTACATCCACGTGGGCGGCGACGAGGCGGTGAAGGACCAGTGGCAGGCCTCGCCCGCAGTGCAGGCGAAGATGCGCGAGCTGGGCATCAAGAGCGAGGATGCGCTGCAAGGCTGGTTCATCGGCCGCATCGGCCGCTATCTCGACGCGCACGGTCGCAAGCTGGTGGGCTGGGACGAGATCCTCGAGGGCGACAACGTGCCGGCCGACGCCACGGTGATGTCCTGGCGCGGCACCGACGGCGCGATCAAGGCGGCGATGATGGGCCACGATGTGGTGATGTCGCCCTCGCCGAGCCTGTACTTCGACCACGTGCAGGGCGAGCTGGCCGACGAGTACGCCGGCCGCCTCGGCGTGGAATCGCTGCGCAGCGTGCACGGCTTCCAGGCCGTGCCCGGCGTGCTCGGCGCGGCCCAGGCCAGGCATGTGCTGGGCGTGCAGGCCAACGTATGGACCGAGCACATGCCCACGTTCGCGCACGTGGAGCACGCCGTCTTCCCGCGGCTGGACGCGCTCAGCGACGTGGCATGGTCCTCGTCCGCCGGCAGCGACTGGCCGGGCTTCCTCGCCCGCCTGCCGGCGCAGCTCGCGCGCTATCGCGCGCAGCACGTCCCGTACGCCGACAGCGCCTTCGCCGTGGACATCGCGCTGGATCGCAACCTCGCGCTGGCCACCGGCAGGGCCACGGTCACGCTCTCCAACCAGGCCGATTTCGGCGCCATCCATTACACCCTGGACGGCAGCGCGCCCACGCCGGCTTCGCCGCGCTACGGCACGCCGTTCAACGTGACGCTCCCAGCCACCGTGCGCGCCGCCAGCTTCGCCGGCGACGGCAGCATGCTGGCCGCGCCGCGCCAGCGCATGCTGGATCGGGCCAGCCTGCTCACCCTCGCCGGCAACACGCTGCCGAACTGCCCGGGCAGCGATTTCCGCCTGCGCGTGCAGCCGCTGCCGGATGCGGCGTCGGTGGCGCCGGTCTACAGCATCAACGTGTTCGACGGCTGCCAGTTGTTTCCCGCCACGTCGCTGGACGGGCTGAAGTCGATCCGGGTCGAGGCGGTGCGCATCGAACGCAACTATGCGCTGGCGCACGAGCAGAGGCTGGTGGTATCGCGTCCGCATGCCACGCCGTTCGGCGAGCTGGTGGTGCACCTGGACCAGTGCAACGGCCCGGTGCTGGCCAGCCTGCCGCTGCCCGACCCGGCCCGCAGCGCGCGCAAGGTCGAGCTTTCGGCGGCGCTGCCCGCGCAGCAGGGCGAGCATGCGCTGTGCCTGGTCTACACCGCGCCGATCGACGGGCCGCTGTACGGGCTGGGCCGGGTAAGCCTGGTGCCGGCGCCTTGAACCAGCGGCTCGCCTCGGTCGATGCGCTGCGCGGCTGCACCGTGGCGGCGATGCTGCTGGTCAACGACCCGGGCGACTGGGGCCACGTCTACGCGCCGCTCGAGCACGCCGAATGGCACGGCTGCACGCCGACCGACCTGATCTTCCCGTTCTTCCTGTTCATCGTCGGCGTGTCGACGGCGCTGGCGGTCGAGCCTCGCCTGGAGCAGGGCGCGCAGCGGTCCGTGCTGATGCGGGCGGCGCTGCTGCGCGCCTTGCGTATCCTCGGCCTGGGCCTGGCGATCAACCTGCTGGCGTGGTGGCTGCTGCCGGGGGCGCACCTGCGCTTCCCGGGCGTGCTGCAGCGGATCGGGCTGTGCTTTGCCGGCGTCGCCGCGTTCTCGCTGTACACGCGCCCGCGGGTGCAGTGGGCGGCGATCGTCGTATTGCTGCTCGGCTATGCGGGGCTGCTGCTGGCCGGCGGCACGCTGGAGCCTTTCGCCAATATCGTCAGCCGCAGCGACAGCGCGCTGTTCGGGCGCTTCGTCTACCTGATCGATCCGGCGACCGGCCGCGGCCACGATCCGGAAGGCCTGCTCGGCACGCTGCCGTCGCTGGCGACGACCCTGCTCGGGTTGATGGCCGGACGCTGGCTGCGGCAGGGCAGGACGCTGCGGCTGGCGGTCGCCGGCGCGGTCGCCCTGCTGCTGGGGCTGGCCTGGTCGCACTGGCTGCCGTTCAACAAGAACCTGTGGACGCCGTCCTTCGTACTGTGGACGGCGGGCTGGGCGTGCGTGGCGCTGTGGCTTGCCCACCTGGGGATCGACCGCCGCGGCCTGCCCGCCTGGGGGCGCCGCTTCGGCCTGAATGCAATTGCCGCCTACAGTGGCTCGGAGCTGATGCAGGTGCTGCTGCCCGCACTGGGCTGGCAGGATTTCCTCTACCGGCACCTCTTCGCGAGCTGGATCACGCCGCTGGCCGGCCCGTGGATCGCCTCGCTGGCCTGGGCGCTGGCCTTCGTCGCGCTGTGGTGGCTGATCGTCGCCGCGATGGATCGCAAGCGCTGCTACCTCAAGCTCTGAGAGCCTGTTCACGATCTCCAGATATCCCCAACATGATCGGTGCACCCGGCCCGACCCAGCTCGCGGACCGCGCCGTTCCATAGGAACGGCATGCGCCGCCCTATCCGCGCGAACGTCATCCCAGCGAAAGCTGGGATCCAGTGCCTCCAGGCTTTGAGGGAAGAAAGTCGCTGGATGACCAGTCCTCCAACTGTTGAAAAGCGGCTTCTGATTGACCGGCCCTGCGGCCGTTGAAAGCCGCAGGGGCGACGAGCGGGGAGCAGTCCGGCAGGGAGACTTTGAATAGGCCCTAAGTGACGAGGAAAGCGGCATCCGCGCCGCACATTCCAGGAGACGCACCTTTGAGGCAGCACGAGGGAAGGCAGGTTCCGCTGTAACCGTCCCATGCGAAACCATCGTCTATGATCGATGCCCTTGGCGCTTGTCGCCCAAGTTCCGGAAATGTATCGATGAGCGATCTTCCTTCCCAGGCACGCAACGGCCTGCTGGCCCTGGCGGTTTCGCTGCTGGCCGCCTGCGCGGCCCAGCCGGTGGCGCCAGCGAGTCCGACGGCCGCCGCGGCGATCGAGGTGCCCGCCATCCGGCGGCCGCAGCAGGAGACGCCGCAATGGTGGTTCCGCAACGGCGCGGCGCAGGCGGCAACCGCCTCGGCGGTGGCCAACGCGAACGGCCAGCCCGCCAGGAACGTGATCGTGTTCCTCGGCGACGGCATGAGCATTCCCACCATTGCAGCAGCGCACGTGCTGGCCGGCCAGCGCAAGGGCGTGGACGGCGAAAGCTACCGGCTCAGCTTCGAGCGGTTTCCCTTCAGCGCCCTGAGCCGCACCTACGAGACCGACCAGCAGACCCCGGATTCGGCCGGCACCATGACCGCCATCATGACCGGCGTGAAGACGCGGGCGGGCTACATCGGCGTGTCGCAGGTGCCGCGGCGGCAGGATTGCGCGGCCACCCGCGGGCAGGAACTGGTCACCATGCTGGAACTGGCCGCCGCCGCCGGCATGGGCACCGGCGCGGTCACCACCGCGCGGATCACCCACGCCACGCCCGCGGCCACCTACGGCCATCTGCCCGAGCGCAACTGGGAGGTCGACGCGGCGATGACGCCGCAGGCGCGCGCGCAGGGCTGCAAGGATTTCGCCGCGCAACTGGTCGATTTCCCGCTGCCCGATGGGCTCACCGTGGCGATGGGGGGCGGGCGCACCGAATTCCTGCCGAAGGGCGTGCCCGACCCGGAGTATGCCAACAAGGCCGGTCAACGCCTGGACGGTCGCAACCTGATCGACGAATGGACGTCCAGACACCCGGATGGAAAATACGTTTGGAACGAGGCGCAATTGAAGGCGCTCGACCTGGCACGCACGCCGCGCCTGCTCGGCCTGTTCCAGCCTTCGCACATGAACTACGAGCACGAACGCGCCGCCGACAAGGCAGGCGAGCCCAGCCTGGCCGAAATGACCGCCAGCGCGATCGAGGTACTCAGGCGCAACCCGAACGGTTTCTTCCTGATGGTCGAGGGCGGCCGCATCGACCACGCGCTGCATGGCGGCAACGCCTACCGCGCGCTGGACGAGACCATCGGCCTGGCCGATGCGGTGCAGGCGGCGCTCGACCACACCGATCCGGCCGACACCCTGATCGTGGTCACCGCCGACCACAGCCACACCATGACCTTCGCCGGCTACCCGCGCCGCGGCAACCCCATCCTCGGCAAGGTACAGGGCCACACCGACAGCTACGACGAGGAAAGCACGCTCGGCCTCGCACCGGACGCCACCGGACTGCCGTACACCACGCTAGGCTTCGCCAACGGCCCGGGTTACACCGGTGCCAGCGACAAGCAGCCGGAAGGGTCCAAACGCTTCCCGCACGAGCCCAAGCGCTACACCGCGATCAGCAAGGGCCGCCCGGACCTCACCCAGGTCGACACCACCGATCCGGATTACATGCAGGAAGCGACCGTGCCGCTGGGCGGCGAGACCCATGGCGGCGAAGACGTCGCCATCTTCACCAACGGCCCCGGCGCCGCCGCCTTCCACGGCGAACTGGAAGAAAACGCGATCTTCCACGTCATCGTCCAGCACGCCCCGCGCATCCGCGAGGCGTTGTGCAAGCTGGGGAGCTGCAATGGCGACGGTATTCCGGTGGACAGGCCGACTTACGAGGCGTGGTTGCGCAACGCAGAGAAAGTCGGTCGCTAGAGTGTGGCTGTGATCCACGGGTGCTTCGCATTTCCGCGAACATACTGAGGCCGCAAAGCCGGCCAGAAGGTATCGAGCGGCGTCAGCCATTGATGCGATAGAGCTGATTTCAGCTCTATTGAGCCATTGCATAAGTACTCTTGAGGGCGAAGAAAAACCGAGCACCAGGATAGAGCCTGCTGTGATCGCTCGATATCTTGTCGTAAGTCGGACATAGAAACTCCCTATGCCTACTTACTACATTGCGTAGGCGTACTAGGCTTTCTGACAGACAGGAATTTGATTAGTCCGGATTTGTTGAAAGATGAGTCTGCTGCGGACCGCCACGCCGCTTTTATTTAATTAGAAAAGCTAGGTGGAAGTATCTTCTTCAATGTGCTTGCTGCTGCTCGATAGTAATCTTGTGTTCTTCTATCTTGGCTTGCAACTCTTTGACTTCATAATCCGGAGGGGACATTGCCTTGAATTGGGCGATGATCGGGAACGTTCCGCTCGCCACGGCATCCTTGGGATCATCGCTGCCGTTGTCGGACTCCAGAGACACATTGTGCAGGCAGCTTTGGATAAGTGCTTTGTCGACCAGCCGGAGCTGATGTTTCTGAACCTTGATAAAAAGCAGGTAATCCTCATGCCCGGCCCCGCAAAAGCCATCGGGTTTCTTTGATGACGGGATGCGTGCTATCGCAGTAATAGCCTCTGCCGAATCGAAGGGGATGGATTTTTTCGATAGCACAATGATTTGATCGGATTGGCTCAAGACATCCGACAAGGTTCGGTTCAATTTTGCAGGTGTGGTCTCTGTTCTCCCATGGAGAACGGTCGTAAAGCTACTGGCTTTCTGCTTTAGCTCTAGCGAAGTATTTTTGGAAAGCGATAAATCGATATTTTGGGCCGAAGCTGTGAATGAAGCTAATCCTGCAGCAACGAAGAAGGTCAGAGCAAGGCTATTCTTGATTGAGGTGATCTGCATAGCATATTCCTGTATATGTCCATTTACGATCTTTCTTGGCGGGTGGTTTTTTGTACTCGCCTTTGTCGCGTTTATGCAGATCGGCCTCTGTCTTATCTTTATTGTCTTCTTTCGTCATATCCCAGCCTATGTTTCCCGTTTCGGTGTCACATAGGATGTTGTCGTTCCTCACCCATTGTTTTGTTTTGTCGTCCCATACGTGATAGCTTCCACCATTCCAGCGTGACCATGTTTCAAGTTTCAGTTGTTCGTCCGTATAGGTCCGTTTGCTTTGGCCAAGGTGCGCTTTGGCCGCTTTTTGCTTTTGCTGGTATAACGAGCATCCACCCTTCACGTTCTCCTTCCAATTCCAGACTTGCATATAGGTAGGAGCGGGTGTGGTCATCTGCGTAAGGCCGTAGCCACCATCGAAGGCAACGATGGGTTCGCCGTCGGAATTGATGAAATTCTTGAAGTGGCTTTCCTGTGTAATTATTTTTTCAAAGCCTTTGACGTCGCTGATGGTGGCAAGTAGATCCTTGACCGACTGCTCTGACGGATTCTTACCTTTGATGATGACGAATCGTTTGAATTTGCTGGCGCCAGCAGTCACCTCGACGGTTAGTTTTCCGCCGACCACCTTTTTATTTACATCGGCGGTCCATTTCTTGTCATTTGAATCGAAGGTGCCGCTTTCGGTGAACGTCTTTAGTTTTTTTCCCCGGCTCCCGCCTTCCCTGGTGCCGACCTTGGCGTCCCATGAGATCGACCACTTCCATGCGTATGGCGGCGGCTCCTGCGTGTCTATCTCGAAATTTATGGTCGGGAAGGTCGCGCTTTCATCGATATAGAATTCCTGCTTTGCAGACGGCGAAACCCACTTTCCGACATCTTCGACCACCACCACTTTGACGAGCGATTTCTTCGTCTTGTTGGTCGAGGTTGCGCCCTGGGCCGTAGCCTTTGGCTTACCTTTGTTCTTGTCGGTCATGTGATGGTTTCCCCGTCGTGGTCGTGGGGCAGGACTTCGACACTGAGATCGACGGATTGCCGCGTGTAGACCCGTTCCGTCAGGCCGTCTGCATCGGAAATGCCTTCCCAGACTTGCCCGTCGGAGGCAGTGATGCGGTAGGGCTGATTGGGTAACGGTTCGCCACCTTCGCTCGATACGAGATGAAATTGCTCATCGAACATCTCTGAGCGACTGATGGGTAGCTCCGGTAAGGCAGGTGTGCCGCTTTCGCCACCCAGGAACGGATGT
>NZ_LMSL01000002.1:480642-480926 GCF_001428405.1 Frateuria sp. Soil773 | reverse complement strand
GCCCGCGGCGGTGTACAGGCTGACCGCGTCGCCGGCCACCGCGGCGAACGCGGCGCCGGCGGCCAGGTGGGTGTCGTGCTGGCTGGTGATGTGCAGGTGTTCGCCGGCGAAGGCGGTGGCGCTGTTGGGCGTGGTCAGGGCGACGGCGCCGGGGCCCTCGAGCACGATGGCGGGCACGGCGAAGCGTTCGACCGGGTCGCCTCCGCTGCGCTGGCCGCCTTGCGGCTTGGTGGCGCTCTGGCCGTTGACGCTGCCGGCGTACTTGCCGTCCTGCCGCGGGTCGG
>NZ_LMSL01000002.1:480404-480560 GCF_001428405.1 Frateuria sp. Soil773 | reverse complement strand
CTGGTCGATGTCGCCGTGGGCGTAGCCGATCAGCACCTCGGTGCCGATCCGCGGCACGAAGCTATGGCCGAAGTTGGGACCGGCGCCGGCTTCGGCCAGGCGCACCCAGGTGCCGCTGTGGTCGTCGCCCGGGGCGTGCCCGTCGGGGGCGCCCTG
>NZ_LMSL01000002.1:423829-480385 GCF_001428405.1 Frateuria sp. Soil773 | reverse complement strand
ACCAGAACTGCACGCGTACCTGGTGGTCGCGCGTGCTGGTCAGCGCGCCGCCGGGCGTGCCCACCACGATGGCGCTTTGCAGGCCCGGCGCCGTGGGCCGGTCGCGATGGAGGGGGGCCAGCGGCGTGGCGGCCGGCACGGCCTCGAAGCGGTTGCGGTAGCTGCCGGCTTCGATGTCGGTACGGGTCAGCAGGTGCGCCAGCCCGGTGCCGAGGTTGTTGGCGGCGGCGTGCTCGACGGCCAGCGTCACGAAGGCGACGCCGTCGAGGTCGGGGTGGCCCTGCAGGGTGTATTGGCGGCCCGCGTCCAGTGTGCGGACGGCGCCGCTGCCGCCATAGGTGTGGGCCGACAGCCGCCGCGCGTCGAGCACGGTCTCCGCGCGGCGGCGGGCCTGGTCCGGCGCGTCGAAGAAGCCGGCACGGTCGGCCTCGAACACGTCCAGGCCGGGCAGGGCGGGGGCATCGTCGTCGGCCGGCGCCTGCGCGCTGCCGGCGACGCCGAGCAATTCGCTGGCTTTCCAACTGGCCGCAGTCGCCCTGTCGGACGCCACCTGGCGGCGTTCGCTGAACATCGACACGGCATCGTCCTGCTCGGTGGCGTCGATGCGGTGGAAGCGGACGGTGGAAGGCTCGCCCGCCGGCGCGGCGGCCCGCGCGTCGAAGATCACCAGGGTGTGGCCGCCCGGTGCCTGGTCGCCGTCGTTGCCCTCGCCCTGGCGGTGCTCGAAGCGGTAGGACAGGCCTTCCTCGCCGAGCAGGCGCTGGACGAACGCCAGGTCGGTCTCGCGGTACTGGGTGCAGATCGGGCGCGTGCGCAATGTGGCGCCGACCTCGTGGCGCCAGGCCGCTTCCGGATGGTCGGCGAAGACCTGGGCTATCACGTCGAGCGCGTTCTTGTCCTGGAAGATCAGCGCATTGCGGCGCAGCGCGAGGAAGGCCAGCCAGGGTTCGAGCGTGAGCCGGTAGCGGGCGAGGCCGCCGTCGGCGCCCATGGGCGCGGCCTGCGTGACGTGGCCGTGCCAGCACCGGGTGCCACCGTCGGCGGTGGCCAGGCGCAGCGTGGCGACGCTGCCAAGCAATGGCTCGAGGTCGATGAAGGCCGAGGCGGCGAGGCAGTCCACCTCGAAACGGAAGCCCTCGTTGACCGCCTCGCGGCCATGCATGCGCTCGACCAGCAGGGTGCCGTCGGACAGCGCGGTATCGATGCCGATCAGCCGTGTGCGTTGGGACAGCAGGCCGAGCCAGGCGGGTACTTCCATGAGGTAAGCCTCTGTTCCGACAACCCTTCCAATGGGTTTTTCATCTTCGCCCCGGCATCCGTGCTTGGCAAGCGGGAAAGTCCGAAAATGACGAACAGACGGCATTTGCCGGCCGCAGGCGCCCCGCTGTAAAGCGCCTTGCACAAGGGCGGGCGAAGATGGGCCCTGCCGCCGGTCCGGCGGCGGACCACCCACTGGGCCGGCACGGCCGGCGCGGAGGTTTGCGATGCCGCGGAAGCGCCGGCGGCGACTGCGATTGCCGTTTCCATCCTTCCCGCGCCGGCATGGCGCGGCTGTCCCGGGCATGCCCGGGCTTCGCCTATGCTTGGCCTTTCTCGCCATCACCGGAACAGGCATGCCGCACGCCGTGGACGCCACCGAGAAGCCGCTGGCCCCGGAGGTGCTGGTGATTGCCCACCGCGGCGCCAGTGCGCTGCTGCCCGAACACACGCTGGCCGCGTATGCCAGGGCGATCGCCGACGGCGCGGACTTCATCGAACCCGACCTCGTGATGACCCGGGACGGCGTGATGGTGTCGCGCCACGAGAACGAGATCGGCGGCACCACCGACGTCGCCAGCCATCCCGAGTTCGCCGCGCGCAGGACCACCCGCCGCATCGACGGTCATGAGCTCACCGGCTGGTTCACCGAGGATTTCACCCTGGCGGAGCTGAAGACCCTGCGCGCACGCGAGCGGCTGCCCGAATTGCGCGGCACGCGGCACGACGGCCGGTTCCCGATCGCCACGCTGGACGAGATCATCGACCTCGCCGCGGTCGAGGCGGCGGCGCGCGGACGGACGATCGGCCTCATCCCCGAGATCAAGCACGGCACCTATTTCCGCGGGCTCGGCCTGCCGATGGAAGACGCGTTGCTGGCCGCGTTGGCGGCGCATGCCTATACGCGCAGCGCGCCGGTGGAGATCCAGTCGTTCGAAGTCGCCAACCTGCGCTACCTGCGCGGCCGGCTGGGCCGGGAAGCGCATTCCAACATCCGCCTGCTGCAATTGCTCGATGCGCCCGAACAGCAGCCCTACGACGTTGTCGCCGGCGGCGGCCGACTCACCTATGCGCAGATGATGACGCCCGCCGGGCTGCGCGCGACCGCGGGTTATGCCGATGCCATCGGGCCGCAGCTTCGCCAGATCATCCCGCTCACGCCCGACGGCCGCCTGGGTACGCCGGGCAGGCTGGTGCGCGACGCGCATGCCGCGGGGTTGCTGGTGCAGCCGTATACCTTTCGTCCGGAGAATGCCTTCCTGCCGCCAAGCCTCTGGCGTGGCAGCGATCCGGGCACGCGCAACCCCGAAGGCTCGATGGCCGAGATCCGGGCGTACCTCGATGCGGGCATCGATGCTTTCTTCACCGACGATCCGGCGATCGGCCGCAAAATCTTGCATCGCTGATGACCAAAGGGCTGCGCGGGCTTTGCTGCGTCGCAGCGCGGCATGTAGTGCGGATTGCTCGTTAAAAAAGTTCATCATCAAATGTTGAATTTTTGCTGGTTTGACTCTAGGGTTCAGCCAAACGAGCCCCGCTTCCCCACAGCCTGTCTCGTCAGCAGCCGATCCCCCTATGCGGCGCTGGCTTCTTGAGGGCACTCCTGCACCACCGGATCCGGATGGCGGACATGGACGACTGCGCTCGTTGCCAACGAGGCGGATCAATCCGCCTTAGTCCAGCCATCTAAAAAAAGTACGGTTTGGGGAGTAGGTTGCATGAACTTGCAGGTTTCCAATCGTCCGCGCATGTTGCGCCGGACCGCTCTGGCCATGGCCTTGAGCATGGGCTTCACCGGCGCGGTGTTCGCGCAGTCGACCACGGGCAGCATCTTCGGCGACGCGCCGGTGGCCCAGGGCGAGACGGTGCTCATCCAGAACAACAATGGCCTGACCCGCGAAGTCGCGGTGGACGGCCGCGGTCGTTTCGTCGTCGGCTCGCTGCCGCTGGGCGACTACACCGTCAGCCTGCGTCGCGATGGCCAGACCATCGACACGCGCAAGAACGTCACGCTGCGCGTGGGCGCCGGTACCCAGGTGTCCTTCGCGGCGGCCGCCCAGGCGGCCGACAGCGCCAACGCCCAGGATCTGTCGGCGATCACCGTTAGCGCGAACGCGCTGCCGGCGATCGACGTCACCGGCGTCGATTCGCGCACCGTGATCACCTCGGAGCAGCTCGCCAAGCTGCCGGTGGCGCGCAGCGCCGAAGCGGTGGCCATGCTGGCCCCGGGCGTCATCGCCGGCAGCGATGCCTACACCTTCAACAACCGCGGCGTGGTGTCGTTCGGCGGTTCGTCGGTGGGTGAGAACGCCTACTACATCAACGGCTTCAACACCTCCGATCCGCTGCAGAACATCGGCGGCATCTCGCTGCCGTACGGTTCGATCGACCAGCAGGAAGTGCTGTCCGGCGGCTACGGCGCGCAGTACGGCCGTTCCGATGGCGGCGTGATCAGCCAGGTCGGCAAGCGCGGCACCAACGAGTGGCACTTCGGTGCGCAGGTGCTGTGGCAGCCGAAGTTCGGCTATTCCGATCCGAAGAACACCTACTACGCCAAGGGTTCCCGGCGTGGTCAGCTCTTCAACTCCAACGAGGACGACAAGAGCTGGACGACCACCGAGAGCGCGTACTTCGGCGGCCCGCTGATCAAGGACAAGCTGTTCATCTTCGGTGCCTATGAAGTCGAGCGCCAGCAGGGCAGCAGCATCGGCAGCAAGGACTCGCCCTACAAGACGAGCAACAACTACAAGAACCCGCGCTGGTACACCAAGGTCGACTGGAACATCAACGACAGCAACATCCTCGAGTTCACCGGCGCCTCGGACAAGTCGCAGTACCACGGCAACCAGCATTACTACGACTACACCACCGGCGATACGGGTGGCCTGTACGGCTACCGGCCCTCGACCAAGCAGGGCGGCAACATCGGCGTGGCCAAGTACACCGGCTACATCACGGACGATCTGACGATCAGCGCGATGTACGGCAAGATGCGGCTGAACAGCCATACTGATTACCTGGGCTATCACCCGGATGTAGCTTACATTTCCGGCTCGACTTTCCAGGATCCGGCCCTTAACGGTGGCAAGTCGATCCGCAGCATCCAGAACATCGGTTACATCGATCCGACCAACGCGAAGAACAGCACCACCAACCTGCGCTTCGACGTGAGCTACCACCTGGGCGACCACACGCTCAGCGCGGGTATCGACAACCTCACCGCGCGCGCCAAGAACGTGGGCCAGATATCTTCCGGTCCGGGGTACTGGTGGATCTACGACCAGGCGCCCGAGGGTGATGAGAACACGCCGATCAGCCCAACCCAGGGCGTAGGTGCGCCTGGCGGCCAGGGCTACTATGTGTCCCAGTACATCTACCATGCACGTGCCGATGCCCGCACGGTGGAGCGTGCTCAGTACATCCAGGACAGCTGGCAGGTCAGCGACCGCTTCCTGCTGAACCTGGGCCTGCGCAACGACCAGTTCACCAACTACAACTCCGATGCCGAAGTCTATGTGAAGCAGACCTCGCCGCAGTGGGCGCCACGCGTCGGCTTCAGCTGGGACGTTAACGGCGACTCGAGCTTCAAGGTGTTCGGTAACGCCGGCCGCTACTACCTGGCGCTGCCGAATGCCGTGGCCATCCGTGGTGCCGGCCCCAGCCAGTACACCAACGAGTACTTCACCTACGGCGGCATCGATCCGGTGACCGGCGCTCCGCTCAATCTGCACGCGCTGGGCCCGGGCCCGGTATCGCCCGACGGCGAGAACGGCCAGACCCCGGATCCGAGCACGGTGGCGGCGAAGGGCCTGAAGTCCGAGTTCCAGGACGAGTACATCCTGGGCTTCCAGAAGCAGCTCAATCCGTCGTGGGTCTACGGCGCCAAGCTGACCTACCGCAACCTGCGCAACGCGATCGACGATACGAGTGCGACCACGATCCTCAACGCGGCTGAGGCGAAGGGCATCGACATCAGCAATTTCGCCGATACCAAGGGCCGCATCTTCAACCCGGGCCGCGCCAACGACTTCGTGTTCCTGAACAAGGACGGCAGCTTCAGCACGGTGCACCTGACCAACGCCGAAATGGGCTTCCCCAAGCTCAAGCGCAAGTACTACGGCGCCGAGTTCTCGCTGGAGCATCCGTTCGACGGCAAGTGGTACGCCTCGTTCAACTACCTGTACTCGCGCAGCTACGGCAACACCGAGGGCCAGGTGCGTACCGACATCAGCCAGACCGACGTATCGGCCAGCTCGGCCTGGGATGCGCCGGAGCTGATGTCGTACTCGAACGGCTATCTGTCCAACGACCGCAAGCACCAGTTCAAGGCGAACGGCTACTACCAGATCACCGACGAGTGGCTGGTCGGCGCCAACCTGTCGATCTCTTCCGGTGCGCCCAAGAGCTGCCTGGGCACGTACGGTACCGATCCGAACAATGGTGACCCAGCCAGTTACGGAAAGAGCCAGTACCACTGGTGCAATGGCGAGCCGCAGCCGCCGGGCAAGGCCGGTCGCCTGCCGTGGCAGTACAACCTGTCGGCCAACGTGGAATACCGGCCGTTGTGGGCGGACAAGAAGCTGGGCTTCAGCCTGTACGTGTTCAATGTGCTCAACCAGCAGCGTCCGACCTTGCTTGACTACGGCTACGGCAGCGCAAGCGGCACGCCGACCACGTCCTACGATCGCGTGATCTACCGTCAGGCCCCGCGCTACGTGCGTTTCGGCGTGACCTACGATTTCTGATCGTAGTTCCGGACGGTTTCCACCGACCGATGCCGCAGCCCTCGCGGGCTGCGGCATTTTTTTGTCCGATGGGTGGACGGAAAGGACGTCCAGCCGGCCGGACCTGGCAGGCGCCGTGGCGTCCGGTGTTGCGATGCGCCGTGTAAGAACCGGCTCATTCGCTATGATCGCCGCTCGCCTTGCCCGGGCGATCCACCCGCACGGGCGCGCAACCTACCCAAGGATCATGCGATGAGTTTCCTGAGCAAGCTGGTACGCCACAAGTCGGTCGAGCAGTTGCAGGCGGAGGCTGGGACGCGGGGCGACTTCCGGCGCGTGCTGGGGCTGTGGCAGCTCACCGCGATCGGTATCGGCGGCATCATCGGCGTGGGCATCTTCGTGCTGGCCGGCCAGCAGGCGGCGACCAACGCCGGCCCGGCGGTGGCGCTGAGCTTCATCATCGCGGGGCTGGGCAGCGCCTGCGCCGCGCTGTGCTATGCCGAGTTCGCCGGGCTGATCCCGGTCACCGGCAGCGCCTACACCTACGGCTACGCGGTGCTCGGCGAGTTCGCCGCGTGGATCATCGGCTGGGATCTCCTGCTGGAATACGCGCTGGTGGTCGCGGTGGTGGCGATCGGCTGGTCCGGCTACGTGCAGGTGCTGCTGAACTCGGCCGGCGTGCACCTGCCGGAATGGGCGCAGCAGAGCATGAGCGCGCAGACCATGCAGTATTACCTGCAGCAGTTGTTCGGCACGCACGGCGCCGACGCGATCGCCGCGCCCAGCGACGGCCACCGCTTCAACGTGATCGCCGCCGCCGTCTCGCTCGGCGTGGCGCTGCTGCTGACCGTGCGCACCGAATGGGGTGCGCGCTTCAACACCCTGGTGGTGGCGATCAAGGTGGTTGGCGTGCTGCTGGTGGTGGGCGTGGGCGTGTTCTACATCGATACCGCGAACTGGCATCCGTTCATCCCCGAGCGGATCGTGGACGCGGCCACGGGCGTCGGCCACTTCGGATGGCAGGGCGTGCTCACCGGCGCCAGCGTGGTGTTCTTCGCGGTGTTCGGCTACGACACCCTGACCACCGCCGCGGAGGAGGCGAAGCATCCGCAGCGCGACCTGCCGCGTGCGGTGCTGCTGTCGCTGGCGATCGCTATGGTGCTGTACATCGCCGTATCGCTGGTGCTCACCGGCATCACCCACTACAGCAACCTCAGCGGCGAGGCTTCGGTGTCCGACGCGTTCGAGGCGATCGGGCTGCATTGGCTCAGCGTCGCGATCGCGGTGGCGGCAGTGATCGGCGTCACCAGCGTGCTGTTCGCCTTCATGCTGGGCGCGGCGCGGATCTGGTTCGCGCTGGCGCGCGACGGCCTGCTGCCGGGCTGGTTCGCGCGGGTGAGCCCACGCTTCGGCACGCCGGCGCGCCCGACCCTGATCCTCGGCGTGTTCACCGCGCTGGTCGCCGGCCTGCTGCCGATCGGCGAAGTGGCCGAGCTGGTGAACATCGGCACGCTGTGCGCCTTCATCATCATCTGCGGCTCGATCATGCTGCTGCGCTGGCGCCGGCCGGAACTGCAGCGCAACTTCCGCACGCCGGCGGTATGGTTCACCGCGCCGCTCGGCATCGTGTTCTCCGCCGTGCTGATCTACGGCCTGCCCTGGATCACCTACGAGCGCTTCGTGCTGTGGATGGCGCTGGGCTGCGTGATCTATCTCGGCTATGGGGTGCGGCATAGCAAGCTGGCGCAGGCAGGGGGCGAATAACCGCTTCGGGGTCGTCTTTCCGGCCCCTTCCAGAAAGGGCAGGAGCCGCGAGGCGCCAAAGGCGCGGGATTCCAGCTTTCGCTGGAATGACGCGCAGTGCTGGTTGTTCGAGGGCATGGTCGTTCGGGATGCGCAATGGCGACGGGAGCGTCCCGGCGGCCCACGATGAGAATCAGCCGGGACCGCGCATGACCTCTGGCAGGGGGAGGGGCGTGACCTTCGCCCTACCATCGGACGGCTGTCACGGCAGTCGTTGCGTTCCCGCGCTTCGACCGGCCGCATGACGGCCGACGGCGCGATGTTCGCGTCGCCGGTGCCCGGCCAGGGGAGTTTTGCCTTGAAAGAAGTATCCGTTCGCTCCAGCCTGCTGGCGCTCGCACTGGGGGCGGCGCTGGCGTCGTCCGCGCCGTTGGCGCATGCGGAGCAGCCGGCGCCGGTGGACCGGCCGTATCCGGGCACGTTGGCCGTGCAGGTGGACCTGACCGATGCGCCGACCCGGATCTTCCGCGTCCGCGAGACGATCCCGGTCGCGCCGGGCCCGCTGGCGCTGTACTACCCGAAGTGGATTCCCGGCGAGCATGCGCCGTCCGGCCCGATCGACAACGTGGCCGGCCTCATCATCACCGCCAACGGCAAGCGCGTTGCCTGGCGCCGCGACCTGCGCGACATGTACACCCTGCACCTGGACGTGCCCGAGGGCGCGAGCCAGCTCGACCTGCAGTTCCAGTTCCTGTCGCCCGGCGAGGGCGGCATGTTCGGCGCCAGCGCTTCGTCCACGCCGGACCTGGTCGACGTCGAGTTCAACCAGGTGGCGTTCTACCCGGCCGGCCACTACACGCGGCAGATCAGGATCCAGCCGTCGGTGACCCTGCCCGCGGGCTGGAAGTTCGCCAGCGCGCTGGAGGTGGCCGGCCAGAACGGCAACACCACGCAGTTCAAGCCGCTGGGCTTCAACGATTTCGTCGATTCGCCGCTGATCGCCGGCAGGCACTTCAACCGCGTCGACCTCGCGCCGGGCGCCAAGGTGCCGGTGCACCTGAACGTGATCGCCGACGAGGCCGGCCAGGTCAAGCTCGACGACAAGCAGCTCAAGCAGCACCGCGAGCTGGTCGCGCAGACCGAGAAGCTGTTCGGCACGCACCACTACGACCACTACGACTTCCTGCTGACGCTGTCCGACCACACCGGCCACTTCGGCCTGGAGCACCACCAGTCCAGCGACGACCGCCTGCCGGCCGACATGCTCACCGACGACAAGTCGTACACGCTGATGGCCAGCCTGATGCCGCACGAGTACGTGCATTCGTGGTGCGGCAAGTTCCGCCGTCCGGCCAAGCTGTGGGCGCCGGACTTCAACACCACCGAGGAAGACGACCTGCTGTGGGTGTACGAGGGCCTCACCGACTACTGGGCCGGGGTGCTCACCGCGCGCTCGGGCCTGTGGACGGCCGAGCAGTACCGCGACTCGATGGCCAGCATCGCCGCGCAGATGAGCGCACGCACCGGCCGCGCCTGGCGCCCGCTGCAGGACACCGCCGACGCCGCGCCGCTGACCTATTTCGGCGGCAGCGGCTGGGGCAACTACCGCCGCGGCACCGATTTCTACCCGGAAGGCCAGTTGCTGTGGCTGGACGTGGACACGCAGATCCGCGAGCTGAGCGGCGGCAAGCGTTCGCTGGACGACTTCGCGCACGCCTTCTTCGGCATGGACCCGGGCAGCTACGTCACCAAGACGTATACCTTCGACGACGTGGTCGCCACGCTGAACCAGGTGCAGCCGTACGACTGGAAAACCTTCCTGCGCAGCCGGCTCGACTACACCGGCGACCAGTTGCCCGAGCACGGCATCGAGCGCGGCGGCTGGCAACTGGTCTACACCGACAAGCCCAGCGACCTCGCCAAGAGCGGCGAGGGGTTGTTCCACAACGTCAACCTGGCTTACTCGCTCGGGCTGTCCGCGTCCAAGAGCGGCGAGATCCACGACGTGCAGTGGGGCGGCCCGGCGTTCAAGGCCGGCCTGGTGCCCGGCCTCACGATCGTGGCGGTGAACGGCAAGGACTACTCGCCCGACACGCTGAAGGACGCGGTTGCCGCGGCGAAGGGCGGCAAGGCGCCGATCGAGCTGCTGGTGAAGAACGTCGACGTCTACAGCACCGCGAAGATCGACTACCACGAAGGCCTGAAGTATCCGCACCTCGTACGCAGCAAGGGCAAGGACCTGCTCGGCGCCATCACCACCGCCCGCAAGTGACGCGGGCCATCAACCCTTGTCGCGGCCATCGCCTTCGCGGATGCGCAGGCACGGCACGAACCACTGGAGATCCGATTTGAAAACCACCGCTCTCGCTTCCGCCCTTGTCGCCGCCGGCCTGGCCCTGGCCAGCGTATCGGCGTTCGCCGACGTGCCGCCGCCGCAGGACGTGCCGTACAACGGCACCCTGAAGATCAACGTGGACGCCACCGACCTCGCCCATCGCGTGTTCCGCGTGCGCGAGACGATCCCGGCGCAGGCCGGTCCGCTGACCCTGCTGTATCCGGCCTGGCTGCCGGGCCACCACTCGCCGACCGGGCCGATCGACAAGCTGGCCGGGCTGGTGGTGAAGGCCAACGGCCAGGTGCTGCCGTGGACGCGCGATCCGCTCGACGTCTACGCCTTCCACGTCGACGTGCCGCAGGGCGCGACCAGCGTGGAGGCGTACTTCGAGTTCCTGTCGCCGCAGGACACCAAGCAGGGCCGCGTGGTGATGACGCCGGAAATGCTCAACCTGCAGTGGAACACCGTCTCGCTGTACCCGGCCGGCTACTACGCCAAGCGCATCCAGACCGAGGTCAGCGTGACCTACCCGGCCGGCTGGAAGGCCGGCACCGCGCTTGAAGTCGCCTCGCAGAACGGCGCCACGGTGAACTACAAGCCGATCAACTACGACGACCTGGTCGACTCGCCGATCTACGCCGGCAAGTACTTCAAGCAGGTGGACCTGGACCCGGGCGCGAAGGCGCCGGTGCGCATGAACTTCGTCGCCGACGATCCGAAGTACCTGGAGATGAAGCCCGAGCAGATCAAGCCGTTCCGCGAGCTGGTGCAGCAGATGTACAAGATGTACGGCGCGCACCACTACGACCACTACGACTTCCTGGTCTCGCTGAGCGACAAGATGAGCGGCAACGGCCTGGAGCACCACCGCTCCAGCGAGGACGGCGCCAGCGCCGACTTCTTCACCGAGTGGGACAAGAACGCGCTCGGCCGCGACCTGTTCTCGCACGAGTTCAACCATTCCTGGGACGGCAAGTACCGCCGCGGCAAGGACCTCACCACGCCGAACTTCAACGTGCCGATGAGCGACACCCTGCTGTGGGTGTACGAAGGCCAGACCCAGTTCTGGGGCCACGTGATGGCCGCGCGCTCCGGCCTGTGGAACACCGAGCAGGCGCACGACATGTGGGCCTACACCGCCGCCACCTACGACATGAACCGGCCCGGCCTGGCGAGCTGGCGCAACGTGCAGGACACCACCAACGACCCGGTGATCGCCCAGCGCCGCCCGCTGCCGTACCGCAACTACCAGGCCAGCGAGGACTACTACTCGGCCGGCCAGATGATCTGGCTGGACGTGGACGGCAAGCTGCGCGAGCTGAGCGGCAACAAGAAGACCATCGACAACTTCGGCAAGGCGTTCTTCGGCATGGAGAACGGCAAGTGGGACGTCAACACCTACACCTTCGAGGACGTGGTCAAGACGCTCAACGACATCCAGCCGTACGACTGGGCCAAGTACCTGCGCGAGCGCCTTGACGGCCACGGCCCGCTGATCGGCGGCATCGCCTCGCACGGCTGGAAGCTGGTCTACACCGACAAGCCGTCGGCCGCGGTGAAGGCGGTCGAGTCGCGCCGCCACTTCACCGACCTCACCTACTCGCTCGGCGTGTCGGTGGGCAAGGACGGCGACATCGGCGACGTGCGCTGGGACAGCCCCGCCTTCAAGGCCGGCCTGGCGCCGAGCATGAAGATCGTGGCGGTCAACGGCAGGCAGTACTCGGGCGATGCGATCAAGGACGCGGTCACCGCCTCGGCCAAGGACAAGAACGCGCCGGTCGAGTTGCTGGTGAAGAACTTCGACGAGTACAAGACGCTGCGCATCGACTACCACGACGGCCTGAAGTACCCGCACCTGGAGCGCGACAAGAGCAAGCCGGACCACCTGGCCGAGTTGCTCAAGGCGCTCTGATCGCCTTGCTTCCCCTCTCCTCCATCGGGGAGAGGGGAGTCCGGCGGTGTGCGGCAAGCCGTGTTTCGCACTGCATGGGCGCCCGCCGCCAACTCCGCTATACTGCGCGTCCGCCGCGGCCGGATCGCCCTGATCCCCGCGTCGGCCGCAACACCACGCGCCTGTAGCTCAGCCGGATAGAGTAGTGGCTTCCGAAGCCATTGGTCGGGGGTTCGAATCCCTCCAGGCGCGCCAGATTCGAGTCGAACCGAAAGGCCGGACAACCTCGGTATGCCGAGGGTCCGGCTTTTTTGTCGCTCCCGGCAATCCCGTGGGAACCGTTGGGCGGGATGGCGGCGCGCGAGCGCGGAGCCGTTACCTGCTGCCTCAAGCCTGTCGGGTTGTTCCTCGGCTTTTCAGCTTGCGCATGGACTCTCCTTGGGGCTGAATCCGATGCGCGCCATGCACGAGACGATCCAGAATGGCATCCGCGATGGTCGGTTCTCCCAGATAGACATGCCATTCGCTGATCGGTAGTTGTGAGGTGATCGCCACGGAACCGCTTCCGACGCGATCGTCGATCACTTCCAGCAGATCTTGTCGCGTTCCGGCAGATCGATCAGCGGCGGGCGCTGAGGGATGGTCATGGACTCGGTCACGTCGAGTCACGACCGATGCTAGGGCCCAGGAACGCCAGAGGGTAGTCGATAAATTGACCTCATGGACTGTATGTGAGTGTAGACTCCGGCGGGAGGGGTACAAGGAAATTCTGGTATGGGGAAGGGAACAAGGGTTGGCCTGTTCATGGCCGTAGCCGTCAGTATCAGCCAGATCGCGCAAGCACACTTTTTAACGCCGGATCCGGTACCGCCGAAAGCCGGCGACGTCTTCGTCTTCAATCGATACGCCTACGCGAAAAACAACCCGGTGGTCAATATCGATCCGGACGGGCGCTATGCATGCGGCAGCGACAATAAGCAAACATGCACCCAGATCAACGGGTTCGTGAACACGATGCATACGGCCCTGTCCCATCTCAATCCGCACTCGGCCACCTATGCCAAGCTCAGTGCAGTGTCCACGCACATCGGCACCTTGGGGGATGGCAACGGCGTGACGTTAAATGCCGGCACATTCAAGACGGCGGGTGTGATTGCGGTTGCAAACAGTGCGACCACTATGACTATTGATGTGCAAAAGGCATCGACCCTGTCAGCTGCGTTTCGCCAGTACAACCCAGGAAGAAGTGCAAGCAGTTTGGCGCGGGCGTTCGGTGCAGGAGCGATCGCTCATGAAGGGCAACATCAGCTTGATTATTTGAATCCTTCCATGGGGTATCCGACTGATCGTGCGTCCGAGCATGCAACCGAGATGAACGCCTATACCACCGAACTTGGTGTTGCCAAGGGGTTGGGCGTTTCCACTGACCTCTACGCGCCAGGGGCGCTCCAAAAGGACATCGACGCTCGTGTGAACCAAGCCGCGAATGATTCGACGGAGGCCTTTTGCAAGGTCAACGGATGTTAATATCTCGCGCTATAGCAATAGGCTTCCTATGGTTCCTCACCGCGTGCTCAATGAGCTGTCCGGTGATATCCGCCATGGAAGCTAAGACTGTCGTTGCGAAATCGACCGTTTGTCAACTTTACGCCAATCGCCAAGCGAGTCAGGGGGAAATGATTCGCGTCCGCGCCACCGCATGGGTGGCATTACGACATGGGGGAGCTTTGTTGCAAGATCCAGATTGCCCCAAAGTGGCGATTGGGTTTGGATTTGCCGATGACGCAATGACACGGCCTAAAGTGGAGAAGCTGGACCGGGCGATGACCGGTGATGTGATGGATCTGACACCACGCATTTTTGAAGTGCAGGTGATTGGCGTTTTTTCGGCGCCTACCGATTCAGAGCCCACTGGCTCATTTACTGTCCATGACGTCGAATGGTTTGAACAGCGCAAATGATTCGAGCCTTTGGTACGGCTCACGTTACCAAGCGTGCGAGGAGGTTGGGTGTGGCGGCGTTCTGGTTGGCGCCGGGGATCTGGGCACAACCCTACAGGGCTTTTCAAGTTACCAATAGCTTTGGGACCCAAGCTATGACGGTTTGCCAGCTCTATGCCAGTCGTCATTCCCCGCCTATGGGTGAAGTTCGCATCAAGGCTAGGGCACTCATGGGGCCGAGGGATGAAGCCGTCTTTGTGGCCCCGAATTGTCCGCCAAGGACGGCGATTGCGTTTCGATTTGCCGATCATCTTCCGCCAACCTCGAAGGCAGCTCAGTTTGACCGGGCACTGACGGGGGATGTCATGGATTTGTCTCTCCGGGTATTCGATGCCGAAGTCATCGGCACCTACATCGGGGCGTCGGAAACCAGTCCACGCGGTTTGTTCTACGTCGACCACGTCGCTTGGTTCCGAAAACAACTGTCCTCGCAATCCCGATGACAATCCATGCTCGCGAAAGAAGGGCGCATCGTACGATGCATTGGGGGGTGATCGCCTTCATGGCGGCCAGTCCTTGGGGCTGGACTCAGACGCCCGGTACCGTTCCGAGCCCCAACGATCCAAACATCCAAGTCTTGGAGCAATTGGCGAACGCGCAGGATGGCGTGGACTACGCAAAAGTGCAGACCGCCATTGAGCGTGCGGTCAAATCCTCCTTCGACGCGACGGCCTTTAACGCGGAACTGGACAGCTGGGCCAATCTGGTCCGGGCGCGAGTGTCGAAGGGCGCACCTCCCACCGAGGTGATGACGGCACTGGGGCAGGTGATCTACACGCCCGGGCCGTGGAACAACAACCGCCCGTTCTCCTATGACCTGGACGATCCGCTCGGCGCGAAATATCAGAACAAGCTGGTGTCGACGTATCTGCGCACACGTAAGGGCAACTGCGTGTCGATGCCCACACTACTGATCATCTTGGGCCAGAAGCTCGGCCTGAATATGACTCTGAGCCAAGCACCACAGCACGAATTTGCGCGTCTCCAAGATGCCAACGGACGATGGTTCAATATCGAGGCCACCAATCCCGGTTCGCCGCCCGACTCCAAGTACATTAACGAACTGCATGTCACGCCGCTATCGATCCAAAGCGGGATCTACCTGCGGACCACCACGCCACAGGAAACCGTCGCGGCGATGCTCGAACCGCTGGAAGGCATCTACGCGCACACGCGGCCGCCCGGCTATCTGCTCGGCCTGGCGAAGCTAGCGCAGCGGATCGACCCGAAGAATGCGGCGGGATACGTAAATGAGGCGAATGCCTATTTCCTGACTTTGACCCATCGCTACCTGACTCACCACCTGACCCCCGAGGCGTTGCCGCCGATGCAGCGCGCGGATTTTAATGCTCTCTACGGCGCCAATACGCGGGTCATGAACAGGGTGAGGGCGATGGGATGGGCTCCGCCCACGCAGGCCGGCGACAAGGAGTATTTGGAGCGCGTGGATCGCTACAGGTCCGAACACGGCAAATGACTCTCTTGGACCGGTCGCGGTCCAAATGCGCATGAAGCGAGCACTTCCTCCTGGAGTCTCCTATCCCGCGTCTTACCCTCTCGCCAAGCTGGCCTACCTGCGCAGAACCGGCCTGTTGCTCAACACCGGCAGTATGCACAACCAAACCGGATGCCTGATCAGCGGTGACCGGAATCCGCTAACCGGGCCAGGGATCTTCGGCGATGAGCCGGTCCTGACGTAGGCGGCGCTGGCGTCGGCGGGCCCTGCCGATCGGGCCTGCGTGGTCGTGGCGCCGGGGGCGGCCATGGACGGCCGTTCCCGGTGTCCCGCCGGGGCGTGTGTCGTTCGGCCTCCGCATCCGGGGGCGCTTCGCGCAGGCCATTCCGGCGATCCTGCTTTCGCGGCTGGGCGCGGCCTTGGGTCTGGTACGTGCGGCATCGCGCGATGCCGGTTCTGGTGCCTCGATCCTTCCATGCTGCCTCGTCTCGAACGGGCAGGTCTGTTGCGAGGGGGTTTCCGGGCGATACCGCCTACGCCGTAGCGGCGTCGCGCGGGCGCCGCGCAAAGCGGCCTGGGCGGGCGGGGTATAGATGCCTTAAGTCATAGAACGAATGGATTTGTCAAGAGTCTTCATGACGGGAGTATTGTGATTTGCATCACATTATTTCGCCGCAGTCAGGGGACTCCCATGAAGATCCTAGCCCGCCTTCCCGCGACCTGCCTTGCCCTGTTGCTGGCCGCGTGCGCCACCGGCGGCGGGACGGGCGCGCCGCCGGCGATCAGCGCCGATGCGCAGGCGGTGGGCACCTACCGCATCGGCGTGGACGACCAGTTGCAGATCACCGTGTGGCACAACCCGGACCTCAGCGTGAGCGTGCCGGTGCGGCCGGACGGCCGGATCACCGTGCCGCTGATCGGCGACGTGGTGGCCGGCGGCAAGACGCCCGAGGAGGTCTCCACCGAGATCAAGGGCCGGCTGCAGTCGTTCGTGCGCGATCCGCAGGTGGCGGTGATCCTCACCGCCCTGCGCAGCCACGAATACCTGTCCCGCGTGCGGGTGACCGGCGCCGTGCGCAGCCCGATCTCGATCCCCTACCGGCAGGGCATGACCGTGCTCGACGCGGTGCTGGCCGCCGGCGGCACCACCGAATTCGCCGCGCCCGACCGCACCGAGCTGTACCGCAAGGGCGACGGCGGCACCACCGCGTCGTACGCGGTGCGGCTGGAGAAGATCCTCCAGCAGGGCGACCTGGCGAACAACTACCCGGTGCAGCCGGGCGACGTGATCACGGTGCCGCAGCGCACGTTCTGACGCCGGCAGCGGCGAGGGGAGAAGAATGATGAGCGGGGAACTCGTGCCTTTCGGCGACATGCTGCCGGTGCTGGCGAGCGAAGCGAAGCGCCACCGGCTGGCGCTGGCGCTGGCGTTCGCGGCGATCGCGCTGGCCGCGCTGGGCGTCGGCCTGCTGTGGCCGAAGAAATACGAGGCGTCCACCACCATCCTGGCGCAGGAGAGCAGCATCATCACGCCGCTGATGGAGGGGGTCGCCTCGCCGACCGGGAACAAGAACCGCGCCGGCATCGCGCGCGACGTGATCTTCAGCCGCAAGGTGATGGACGAGATCCTCGCCAGCGGCGGCTGGATGGCCACGCACCCGACCCCGGTCGAGCAGGACCGGCTGATCGAAGGCATCAAGGGGCGCACCCAGGTCCAGTTCACGCGCGACAACCTGATCACGATCCGCTATTTCGACTCCGACCCGAAGCGCGCCTTCGCGGTCGCCCGCCGCTTCGCCCAGTTGTTCATCAGCGAAAGCCTGGCCTCCAAGCAGCGCGAGAGCCGCGAGGCGTACGAGTTCATCGACAGCCAGGTGGAGGCCTACCGGCAGAAGCTGACCGACGCCGAGGACAAGCTCAAGCGCTACCGCGAAGCCAACGCCGACGCGCGCCCCGGCAGCGAGACCGACACCAACGCGCGGATCGGGCAGTTGCGCACGCAGATCGAGAACACCCGGATGGACCTGATGGAGAAGCGCTCGCAGGCGGCCTCGCTGGAGGCGCAGTTGTCCGGCGAATCCGAGGTCAACGCGGTGCAGACCACCCAGGGCATCTACCAGACCCAGCTCGCCGAACTGCAGGGCCAGCTCGACAAGCTGCTGCTGACCTACACCGACGAATACCCCGACGTGATCCGCATCCGCCACCAGATGCAGGACCTGCGCCAGCAGCTCGCGCAGTCGGCGCAGCGCCGGCAGGGCGCCGCGCTGGCCGGCGTGCCCGGCGTGCTGGACAGCGGCGTGCAGATGAACCCGCTCTACCAGCAGTTGCGCACCCAGCTCGCCGCCGCGCGCGGCGACATCGCCGCGACCGCGGCGCGGATGGGGGCGAGCGAGTCGATGCTGCAGTCGGAGCTGGAGCGCAGCAAGCGCATCGCCAACTCGGAGAACGTGACCTCCGAGCTGACCCGCGACTACACCGTGAACCGCGACGTCTACCAGGACCTGCTCAAGCGCCGCGAGAACGCGCGCGTGTCGATGAACCTGGACGCCGAGCAGCGCGGGCTCACCTTCCTGATCCAGAACCCCGCGCTGATGCCGCTGACCCCGACCGGCCTGCGCTTCATGCACTTCGGGCTGGCCGGCATCGGCCTGTCCCTGGCGATTCCGCTGGGCCTGCTGTTCGCCATCGCGCGCTTCGACCCGCGCGTGCGCTCGGTGCGGCAACTGGAGCGCGCCACCGGCATGGCGGTGCTGGCGACGATCCCGTTCTACCCCACGCCGCGCGACCGCCGCCACGAGCACCTGAGCAACCTCCTGCTGGTGCTCATCGTCGCGGGCGTGGCCGCGGTCTATCTGACCCTGTTCTGGCTCAGGCTGAAGGGATGACCATGAAGAACCATGACGGTACGAGGGCATTGTCCGAGCGCGTCAGCGACGTGCTGGAGGCGGCGGCGAACGGGTTCGGCCCGCACGCGGGCCATTCGATCGCGCGTATGCACGAGCGCGGCGCGCTGGTGCCGCTGCAGCTCGAGCAGCGGCGGCTGATCCACCGCGAGGATTCGGTGCGCCGGCAGTCCGACGCGTTCCGCGAGATCCGCACGCGCCTGCTCGGGCTCGCCGGCCAGCAGAACTTCGTGACCCTGGTGGTGCCGGTGAGCCCGCGCTCGGGCGGCAGCTTCGTCGCGCGCAACCTGGCGGCGGCATTCGCCTTCGACGAGGCCAAGACCAGCCTGCTGATCGACTGCAACCTGCGCTACCCCAACCAGCAGAAGGCGCTGGGCGTGGACCCGGCCAAGGGCGGCCTGATCGACCTGCTCGAGCACCCGGCGCTGGGCATCGAGCCGATCCTGTACCACACCGGCATCCCGCGCCTGCGCCTGATCCCGGCCGGCCGCGCGCGCGAGAACGGCGGCGAGTACTTCTCCTCGTCGCGCATGCGCACCGTGCTCGACTCGCTGCGCTGCCGCTACCCGGACCGCTACCTGTTCCTCGACGGGCCGGCGATCAAGGGCTCGCCGGACGCCCGCATCCTCTCGGACCTGGCCGATTTCGTGGTGGTGGTGGCCGGCTACGGGCGCGACACGCCGGCGGCGATCAGCCAGGCCGTCGCCAACTTCGAGCCGGACAAGCTGGCCGGCGTGGTGTTCAACAAGGCGGCCTGAAGCGGCGTCAGGCATCGATTTCGACAGCGGTTCAACCATGACCCATCCAGGCGGAGGGAACATGCCGGCATCCATCACGCTCGCTCGCGCCGTGGCGTTCGCGCTCGCCGTCGCGCCGGGCGTGCTGTGCGCGGCGCAGCTCGACTACACCGTGTATGCCGACCTCGAGCACAGCAACAACATCACCCTGAGCCCGAACAACCCGGTCAGCCAGAACGTGCTCACGCCGGGCATCGGCTTCGCCTACCGCCAGCAGGGCTCGGTGCTGCAGGCCAGCGTGGTCGGCAACCTGGAATACCGCGACTACCTCGGCGGCCGCTTCGACAACCAGACGCGCACCCAGCTCGCCGGCCAGGGCAACTGGACGGTGCTGCCGCAGCGGCTGGACTTCAGCGTGGAGGACTACGCCGGCGTGCAGCCGATCGACACGCTGGTGAGCAACGGGCCGAACAACCTGCAGCAGACCAATGTGCTGTCGCTCGGGCCGACCTTGCACCTGCGCTTCGGCAACGCCCTCACCGCGCAGGCCGAGCTGCGCTACATCGACAGCTACGCGTCGAAGGTGGACGAGTTCGATTCCTCGCGCGGGCTGGCCGCGTTCCGGGTGTACCGGGCGCTCGGCCCGACCGCGCAGCTTTCGTTCAACGTCGAGGCGCAGCGCGTGCGCTTCGACAACCACGCCGACCTCGATTTCGACCGCACCGAAGCCTACCTGCGCTACACCAGCAAGCTGGCGCGGTTCGACGCCGACGTGCTGCTGGGCTGGTCGCGGCTGGATTTCTCGCACGCGCCGGACCAGTCCAAGCCGCTGGCGCGGCTGACCCTGGACTGGCGGCCGACGCTGCGCAGCACGTTCACCCTGGCCGGCGTCTACCAGTATTCCGACGCCGCGCAGGACCTGATGCAGCCGCTGGACATGGCCGTCAGCAGCGCCAGCGGCGGCGCGATCGGCACCGGCAACGCGGTGATCAACGCCCAGGTCTACCTGGACCGCCGGGTGGAGGCCACGTACGCCTTCCACGACGAGCGCCTGACCCTGTCGGTGACGCCGATTTACGGCAAGCTGCACTACCTCAACGACCGCACGCTCGACCAGACCAGCCGCGGCGTCGGCATGGGCCTGGCCTACCGGCTGCGGCCCACGCTCACCCTATCGGCCTTCGCCAACGGCGAGCGGATGGACTACAGCCGGCTCGACCGCCGCGACCGCACCATCCGCCTCGGCCTCGACCTGAGCCAGCAGTGGACCCCGCACTGGAGCTGGCACGCCTCGGTGATCCGGCAGCGGCGCAACAGCAACGCGGCGGAGCAGAGCTACCGCGAGACCGAGATCTTCTTCGGCGTGGCGTACCGGCGATGACCCTGATGGCGACGCCACTGGAAGCCGAGCGGCCGCTGTACTTCGGCGAAGGCGGAGAGCTGTTCGGCCTGTACCACGCGCCCGGCGGCCGCGCCGGCAAGGCGGTGCTGCTGTGCGCGCCGCTCGGCCAGGAGCAGATCCGCTGCCACCGGATCTACCGCCAACTGGCCCACGCGCTGGCCGCCGAGGGCATGGCCGTGCTGCGCTTCGACTACTACGGCTGCGGCGATTCGGCCGGCGCCAGCGCCGAGGTGGACTGGCTGCGCTGCATCGCCGACACCCAGGCCGCCGCCGCCGAGCTGCGCCGGCGCAGCTCGGTGGCGCAGGTGGTTGCGTTCGGCGCGCGCCTGGGCGGCAGCATCGCGCTGGAGGCCGCATCGCCGGCCCACTTCGCGGGGCTGGTGCTGTGGGACCCGGTGCTCGACGGCGACGCGTACATCGCCCGGCTCGACGCCTTGCAGGACGAACTGCGGGTGGACCCGAAGCGCTTCGGCGCGCCGCGCCCGCCAGCCGCCGCCGCCGGACAGTGGACGGGCTTCGCCGTGAGCGACCGGCTGCGCCGGCAGCTCGCCGGGCTGCGGCCGGCACCGGTCCCGGTGCCGGCCCTGCTGCTCGATTCGCTGGGCCCCGCCGCGCCGCGCCCGTGGGATCGCCTCGGCCTCGGCGCGGAGCGCGTGCGGACCCTTTCGGCGACGCCGTGGGACGACCTGGCCCGGCTGGAGCAGGCGATCCTGTCGCGCCCGCTGATCCAGGCCGTCGCCAACCACCTGCGGGAGCCGGCGTGATGCGCGAGCAGGCTTTCCGCTTCGGGCGCGCGCATCACCTGGTCGGCATCGCCGGCATGCCGGACAGGCGGCCGGCGAACGTGCCGGAGGCGTTGGAGCCGGTCGGCGTGATCGTTCTGAACGCCGGGCTGGTGCACCGGATCGGGCCGTTCCGCCTGCACGTGGAACTGACCCGCCGGCTCAATGCCTGCGGCTATCCGACGCTGCGCTTCGACCTCTCCACCGTGGGCGACAGCGGCGCCAGCGGCGAATCGCGCACGCGCACCGCGCAGGTGTGCGCCGATGCCGGCGACGCGATGGACCTGCTGCAGCGGCAGGCCGGCTGCAGCCGCTTCGTGCTGGTGGGGCTGTGCTCCGGCGCGCAGAACGCGCATACGGTGGCCTGCACCGATGCGAAGGTGGCCGGCGCGGTGTTCCTCGACGGCTACGCCTACCGCACGGCTGGCTTCCACCTGCGCCACACCCTGCCGAAGCTGGTCGATCCGCGCCGCTGGTGGCGCCTCCTCGCGCGCCGCCGGCAGGTCGCCGCGGCGCGCGGCGAGCCGGTGTTCGCGGTGGAGCGGCTGCCGCGGCCGGTGGTGCGCGCCGACCTCGCCGGCATGCTCGACCGCGGCCTCAGGCTGTGCCTGATCTACAGCGGCGGCATCAATCGCTACTTCAACCACGCCAGCCAGTTCCGCGAGTGCTTCGGGCGGCTGGTCGAGCGCCCCGGCATCTGCACCGCCTTCGACCGCGAGGCCGACCACACCTACGTCCTCGCCGGCGACCGCCAGCGCCTGCTCGACAGCATCGAGCGCTGGCTCACGCTCAATTTCCCGATACCCGGCACGGGCCATTCACCATGAACGAAGTCCTCGTCACCGGCGGCGCCGGCTACATCGGCAGCCACGTGGTCCAGCAACTGGTCGCGCGCGGCGAGCGCGTGGTGGTGATCGACAACCTGAGCACCGGCTTCCGCGAGGCGGTGCGCGGCGCCGAGCTGGTGGTGGGCAACGTCGGCGACGGCGGGCTGGTCGCGCGCGTGCTGGCCGAACGCCGCATCGGCGCGGTGCTGCACTTCGCCGCGCATACCGTGGTGCCCGAGTCGGTGAGCGACCCGCTGAAGTACTACGGCAACAACACCTGCAACACCGAGAACCTGCTCGTCTGCTGCAGCGCGGCCGGCGTGGGGCACTTCATCTTCTCCTCCACCGCCGCGGTCTACGGCGCGGCGGCGGGCGGCGTCGCCGACGAGGACACGCCGACCCGGCCGGCCAACCCGTACGGCGCCTCCAAGCTGATGTCCGAGACCATGCTGCGCGACGTCTGCGCCGCCGGCGCGATGCGGCACGTGATCCTGCGCTACTTCAACGTCGCCGGCTGCGACCCGCAGGGGCGCATCGGCCATTCCACGCCGCACGCCACGCTGCTTATCAAGGTGGCCTGCGAGCACGCGGTGGGCAAGCGCGCCAGCCTGTCGATCTACGGCACCGACTACGACACGCCGGACGGCACCGGCATCCGCGACTACATCCACGTCGAGGACCTGGCGTCGGCGCACCTGCAGGCGCTGGACCACCTGCGCGGCGGCGGCGAGTCGCTCACCCTCAACTGCGGCTACGGCCACGGCTACAGCGTGCGCCAGGTGGTCGACGCGGTGGAGCGCGTCAGCGGCCGGCCGCTGACGGTGGTCGAGCTGCCGCGCCGCGCCGGCGACACGCCGATGCTGATCGCGCGCAGCGAGCGCCTGCAGCAGCGCCTGGGCTGGCAGCCGCGCTACGACAACCTGGACTTCATCGTGCGCACTGCCCTGCTGTGGGAGCTGCAACTGGCGCGGCAGGCCGCGCCGCTGACCTCGGTGGCGTGAATGGGCGGCGGCATGCCCAATCGCATGGCGTGGCCGCATGGCATGGCGCGCCGCCGGATCGCCGCGTTGCGGCGCACGGCCGGAAGCATCGCGGTGCGCGCCCTCGCCTTGGCGGCGTTGGCGCTGGCCGCATTGCCCGCCATCGGCACGGACCGCGACGCAGCGGCGCTGCGCCCGGAGCAGCGCATCGAGCTGCATCGCAACGCCGGCGGCGACGGCACGGCGCAGGTGTCCGTCGGCATCCCGTTTCCGCCGGGCATGCTGCGCGATCCGCGGCTGCTGCGCATCCTCGACGCGTCCGGCACCGAGGTGCCGGCGGCGGTGCAGCCGACCTTGCGCTGGTATGCGAAGGACGGCAGCGTGCGCGCGGTGCGCGTCCAGTTCCGCACCCGGCCGGCCGGCAAGCCGCCGGTCTTCTATTTCGCGCTCGGCCAGCCGCGCCGGCAGGAACTGGCCGGCTGGCCGTACCGCGACGGCCTGGTCGACGGCGGGCACGGCGTGCGGGTGCCGGCGGTGCTGGCGACGCTGACGCCTTCCTGGCTGTGCGCCTCGCTCGTCGCCGGACCGCAGCAACCGGCGGCCGCCGGCGAGGCGCAGGCCGGCTTCGTGTCCACCCAGTTCGAGTGGGCGCGCAAGCTGCCGATCGACGATCCGACCGCGTGGCTGTTCGACCGTCCGTCCACGCTGTTCAAGGCCTACGTCCGCACGGGCCGCTTCGACTACCTGCAGGCGGCCGAGCTCAGCTATCGCTTCTACATGAAGTACATCCGCCGCGACGGCGTGCCGATGAGCCCGGAATGCGCCGGCGGCTGGACCTACAACGGCAAGCCCTGCGACCTGAAGTACCTCTACGTGGAACCGATCCTGCTGGCGCTGGCGCTGACCGGCGACGACGATGCGCACGACGCCGCGACGGTGGACAAGATGATGACGCTTTGGGCGAACGGCGGCTGGAACGCGCCGCCGGGCCCGTACCGCGACCCGCGCCAGGAATTCACCGAGCGTTTCGCCGGGCTCGGCCTGCTGGAAACCGTCAGCGCCTACGAGCTGACCGGCGACAGGCGCTACCTGCAGCGCGTCCGCGATCGCATCGGCTGGCTCGACCAGCACCAGCGCAACAATCCCGACGGGCTCGGCGACGACGGCTCGTGGCGCAACAGCTGGCTGATGCACGAGGGCGCCGACTGGGACCCGGCGCGCGAGGTGCGCGGCAGCTCGCCGTGGATGAGCGAGAACATCGTCGACGGCCTGTGGCATGCGTGGCTGGTGACGCACGATCCGCGCATCCCGCCGATGATCACCGGCTTCGGCCGCTACATGGAGCGCTACGGCTGGATCCGTCCCGGGCAGATGCTCAACCCGCACGGCTGGCGCAACCCGTGCTCGGGCGACGACGGGCAGATCGCCTGGTACTGGTCGTCGGCGCACGCCAGCCAGGCGGCGCTCGACGCGATCCAGGAATCGGAAGGCTGGTACAGCGACGCCCACACGGTGGAACTGGCGCTGCCGGTGGCCGCGGCGCGCTACTTCGAGCGCGATCCGCAGCAGGTCAAGGCGCTGGACCGGCGGCTCGCCGCGATCGCCCATTCCTACAACAAGGCCTGCGCCGTCGATGCCGACACCTTGCGCCGCTTCAACTGGAACAACCGCGGCAGCGGCGTGGTGGCTTGGCTGATCCGGCAGCCGGCGGGCAGCGGCCTGGCCGCGCCGTCCACGCCGAAGGCCTCGCCATGAACCGCCGGATGGCCGTGCTGCGCAGCATCACCCTGGTCTCGGCGGCCACCTATATCGAGTACGCGCTCGGGCTGGTGGTGAGCATCTGGATCGCGCGCACGCTGGGACCGGCCGACTTCGGCCGCTATGCCTTCACGCTGTGGCTGTGCAGTTGGCTGATCACCTGCAGCAACCACGCGCTGACCACCTCCTCGACCAAGTTCATCGCCGAGGCCGACGGCGCCGGTTCGCCGGCACTGGCCGCGCACATCGCGCACCGGCTCAGCCGCTACCAGCACCTGAGCACGCTGCTGGTGGTGGCGCTGTTCGTGGCGGCCACGGCCATCGTGCGGCCCGACGAGTGGCGGGAGTTCCTGTGGCCGGTGACGGCGTACGTGGTGATCGCGGTGGCGGCCAAGGCCAACTACTTCATGCTGGTGGCGATCGAGAAGGGGCAGGAGCGTTTCGAGCCGGCGTCGCTGTCCACCGTGCTGTCGGGCGTGATCGGGATCGGCCTGATCGGCGCGGCCACGCTGGCGCATGCGCCGGTGATCGACTTCATCGCGCTGTTCGCGGTGGCCTGCCTGGTCATGAACCTGATCAACCGGCTGGCCTTCCGCCGCTACTGCCGGCCGCTCGCGCCCGGCCCCATCCCCGCGGAGGTCGGGCGCCGGCTGTCGCGCCACCTGCGGCTGACGGCGGTGCTGGTGCTGCTGATCTCGCTCAAGGCGAGCATGATCGAGGTGTTCCTGCTCAACACCTTCGCCAGCTCCACCGCGGTGGGCTTCTTCGCCATCGCCGCCACGCTGACCCGCGGCGCGGTCGACTTGTTCTCGGTGGGGCTCACCGCGACGCTGCTGCCGTACATGGCCAAGTCGTTCGGCGAGAGCGGCCAGGCCCAGGCGGCCCGCCTGCTGGGCGACGCCACCCGCTTCTACTGGGCGGCGGGCCTGGTCATCGCCGGCGTCGGCCTGGTCACCACGCCCGGCATCGTCACCCTGATGTACGGCCAGAAGTACGTGCTGGCGATCCCGGCGATCGAGGCCACCCTGGTGCTGTCGGGGCTGCTGCTGATCGGCAACAGCATCGCCGCCTTCCAGATCGTGGTGGACCGGCAGGACGATCGCGTGCGCATCTCGGTGATGGCGCTGCTGGTCAATGCCGCGCTCGGCATCGCGCTGATCCCGCCCTTCGGGCTGGCCGGCGCGGTGCTGACCTATGCCGGCACGCGGCTCGCCGAGCTGGGGCTGGCGGTGATGTACCTGCGGCGCGTCACTTCCGGCGGCCTGCCGGTGGCCGCGATGGCGCGCCTGCTGGGCGTGGCGGCGGCGGCCACGGCCGTCGCGTGGCTGGCCGTCGACCTGACGCCCGGCCGCTTCGGCTTCGTCGCGGGCGGCCTGGCGTTCGTCGCGGTGTTCCTGCCGGCCAGCTTCCTGGTGCGCTACTGGAGCGAGGACGACTACCGCCTGATGAGCGCGATAGGCGACCGCCTCGGCCCGCCCGGCCGCACGCTGATGCGCGTGCTCGGCATGCTGCAGGGCGCGCCGGTCAAGCTCGCGCCGTGAACGGCGACGCGCGGTGCGCGTCCGTCAGTCGCCCAGGTTCCAGCGGACGATGTGCGGCATGAAGCCGAACTTGCGCTTGAACCGCTGCAGCGTCGCGGTGGCGCCGTAGTAGCTGCCGTACGCATAGTATCTGACGTGCGGGTAGTCCTTCCCCAGCTGCTCGGCCAGGCCGACGATCAGCATCGGCACGATGCCGTCGTCCTGGTGGTCGGCGTGGCCGTAGATGGTCTGGATCGCGCACAGCTCGCCGGCGACCAGGCAACTGGCGTAGGCGTACAGCCTGCCGTCGCGGAACACGCCGAAGTGCGGGTAGTCGTGCCGGTTCGAGCGCGACGGCGGGTCGCTGATGCTGTTGTCCTGGCGGCTGAGCAGCCTGGCCGGCATCGGCCGGCCCTGGCGCACGTGCGCCGAGCCGAGGATGTCGAGCACCTCGTCGGCATGGGCGTTGTAGTCGAGCCGGCCGAAGACGTAGCCCAGCCGCAGCGACTTCTTGTAGTTGCGCCGCGCGGCGCCCTCGATCGCGCGGAAGTAGTCGTCGAAGCGCGCCGGCAGCGGGCACACGCAGAAGCCGTACTCGTACTGCCGCACCAGCGGGAACTTGCGGTGCCGCCGCGTCGCCTCGCGGTGGAACTCGCGCACGATGCGCTCGAAGAACGGGTCGTTGCCGGCGGTGAGCGCGCATTGCAGGTCGATGGCGAGCCGGGGCAGCCGGCGCGCCTCGGCGACGAGCGCCGCCCACTGCCGCAGCCGGCCGAGCAGGCCGGGGGCTTCGTCGTTCGGGCGCGCGGGGCGCGGGGCGGCTTCGGTATCGGCCTGCATGGCGGGCTCCGGCGGGGGCGGCCGGCGGCCATGCGCCGCGGCGGCCGGGTGGAAGGAGGATGCGTTCATGGCTGCGCGCCCGCTTGCCGGGCCGGCGCCGCGACCGCGCCGGGCGGCGGCAGCGCGTAGTCGCGGTAGTCGTTCGGGTCGCCGGTGCGGCCGGCCTCGGCCGCCTTGATGATGTTGTAGGTCTCGCGCGCGGTGACGTAGTGCAGCACGTAGCGCGCGCCGTCGTTGTAGGCGCGTTCGAGGTGCTCGTGCATCGCATGCGCGGCCCTGCCGAGCAGGGTGTCCATGTCGCGCTCCTGGGTGCCGTGGGTATGCACCTTGACGAACACCCACTCGGGCCGCCCCTCGACGTGGATGCCGGTGCGCACCCAGGCATCCACGCGCGCCGGGGTGGGCGGGCAGGCACGGCGCACGTCGGCGTTCTCGATGCGCGGCACGATGCCGAAGCGCCGCTCGCGCCAGTTCAGCCCGAGCGGCCCCTGCACGATCATCAGGTCGCCGCGGTCCCGGCCGCCGACGCGCACCGGCACGCCGGTGTCGTGCGACTTGGGCCGCAGCGGGTCGTCGGTGGCGTAGTAGATCGCGTTGATCGTGCGCGTCTGCGTGTCGCTCGGCGCCGAGGGCAGGGTGAAGTCGGCGTAGCAGCCCAGCTCGCGCAGCAGGACCAGTTCGTTGTTGAGGCCGCACCAGCGGCCGTCGGCGCGCGAATTGTCAAGGCACCAGTTGCCGTGGATGAAGCCGAAGCGCAACCGGCCGGTGCGCGGGTCGCGCGGCAGCGCGCCGTGGCGCTCGTGCAGCAGCGCGTTGAAGCGGGCGATGGTGGCGCGGAAGTTTTCCTCGGTGTCGTTGTCGTGGTGCAGGTGGATCTCGATCTCGCCGTAGCCCTCGGCGCACAGCGCGGCGAGCTTGTCGAGGTGCTCCTCGAGGTACTCCTCCTCGGGGTAGAAGAAGCTGTGCTGCGGCGGGCGGCCGTCGGCGTCGCGGTGCGCGGCGGCGAGCGCGCGGTAGTCGCGGCACCAGCGGTCCACGCGCGCGCGCTGGGTGGCCAGGTCGACCTTGCCCCAGGCCGGCTCGAAATGGTCGACGAAGCAGAACATCACGTGCACCGGCCCGGCGGGCGGGCGCGGCCGGCGCCGGCGCAGGTAGCCGCCCAGCCACAGGTGCATGTTGCGCGCGCGGACCGCGCGGGCCAGCAGCAGCGCCGCTAGCGCCAGCATCGCCAGGGGAACCAGCAGCAGCGCGCTCATCGGACCGCTCCGCGCGCGGGCACCAGGGTCAGCAGCTGCTGCGCGTTGTTGCGCCACTGGCGCTCGCGCACGATGTAGTCGCGCGCCGCGCCGCCGACGCGACGGCGCTCGTCCGCCTGCGCCACCAGGTCGAGCACGCGTTGCACGCAGGCGTCGGTGCGCCCGCGCGGGAACAGCCAGCCGGTACGGCCGTCGCCGATCACCTCGGCGACCGGCGCGTAGTCCGGCGCGACCACCGCCACGCCCATCGCCATCAGCTCGAACAGCTTCATCGGCGAACCGTAGGCGTTGGAGTTGGGCAGCACCGCGTAGTCCATGCAGGCGATCCAGCCGGCGATCTCGCCGTGCGGAACGCGGCCGGGCAGCAGCACGCGGTCGGCGAGGCCGCGCTCGGCCACCAGGGCGCGCACCGCCGGCAGCGTGCGGCCGTCGCCGATGAAGACCAGGGCCAGTTGCGGCGCCGTTTCGAGCCGGGCGGCGATCGCCTCGACGAAGCCGTCCACGCCGTGCCAGTGCGCGAACGCGCCGACGTGCCCGCACACCACCCGGCCGTCCAGGCCGCGTTCGGCGCGCAGGCGGGCACGGTCGAAGCGGGCCGGGTCGAACTGCACCAGGTCGGCCGCGTTCGGCGAAACCACCGACGGCGCGATCTGGCCGTAGGCGTCGCGGGCCTGGTCGCGGAAGTGGCCGGAGATGAACACCAGGCCGGTGCAGCGGCGCAGGCACCAGCCCTCGATGCGCCGCGCCAGCCGCTTCAGGTGCAGCGGACGCACCCGCTCGACCAGGGCCGAGTCGTTGATCTCCAGCACCAGCGGGATGCCGTGCCGGCGCGCCAGCCATACCGTGGCGAACAGGAACAGCGAATAGCGCTCGTAGATGAGCTGCGGCCGCCAGCGGCGGATCGCCGCGCCCACGCGCAGCAGGGTGAGCAGGTTGTAGCCCAGCTCGAACGCCTCGAACAGCACGCCGGGCAGGCGCGCGAGCAGGCCGGCCAGCCGGCTGCCCGCGGCGGCCTGGCCGGGCGCGGCCGGTTCGCGCTCCGGGTCGGCGCCGGGGAACGACATCACGCGCACCTCGTGGCCAAGCTCGCGCAGCGCATGCACGATGCCGCGGATGTGCACGCCCTCGACCTGCCGGCCGCGCGTGCGGTGGTGGTAGAGCACCCTCATGCCGCGCTCCCGTGTGCGATGGACGGTCGGTATGGCATGCGCGTCATGCGGTGGCCCTCGAAGGTTCGGCCGCCGCGGCGGCCACGTCGGCCAGGATCCGTTCGAGCCGGCCGATGTTGTCGTCCCAGCGGAAGCCGCCCGCGTGCGCGGCGATGCGGGCGCTGTCCCAGGCCCGGCCGGTGGCTTCGAGCAGGGCCACCGACAGCGCGCCGGTGGCGTGCGGCGGCACCAGGATGCCGGCGTAGTCGGGCACCACCTCGGGAATCCCGCCGACCCGGCTGGCGACCACCGGCGTGCCGCAGGACATCGCCTCCAGCAGCACGTTCGGCACGCCTTCGTTGTGGCTGGGCAGGCTGACCAGGTCGGCCGCGCCGAACCAGTCGCCGAGCGCGGCGTGCGGCACCGCGCCGGCCAACTGCACGCGGTCGGCGCAGCCGAGCGCGGCGGCGCGTTCGAGCAGGGCGCCGCGCGCCGGGCCGGCGCCCACGTAGACCAGCCGCGCCCGCGGCCGCACCGCCAGCACCGCGGGAAACGCCTCGAGCAGGTCGAGGCAGCCCTTGCCCGGTTTCAGGTTGCCCACGTACAGCAGCAGCGGCGAGGCTTCGGCGAGGCCCAGCCGCGCGCGCGCCGCGCTGCGCCGGCCGGGCGCGAACAGGGCGTTGTCCACGCCGTTGTAGACCACGTGCACGCGCGCGGCGGGCGTGCCGAGCGCCACCGCCTTGTCGGCCAGCGCGCGGCTCACCGCCACCACCGCGCCGGCGCCGCGCAGGCTGGCGCGGATCTGCGGCCGGCGCAGGGCGTGGCCGGCCTGCACGTTGAGGTCGTTGCCGTGCACCTTCACCACGTAGGGAATGCCCAGCCAGCGCGCCAGCCAGCCGGCGGCGACCGCATCGGGATAGGCCCAGCTCGCCAGCAGGCAGTCGTAGCGCGCCGCGCGCAGGCGGCGGCCGTGCTTCCACAGCAGCGACAGCAGCCAGCACGCGGCGTGCAGCGAGCGGCCGATCCCCGGCGGGTACACGAACACGAAGTGGTCGGCGCGCAGGTGGTCCAGCCGGACCTCGCCGCGCACGCCGCCCAGCCGCTCGCGGAAATCCACCGCGGCCAGCACGTCCACCTCGTGGCGCAGGCCCAGCCGCTCGAACTGCTGGCGGTTGAAGGCGCCGCGCAGCGGGTCCCACGGGGTCGGGAACAGGTTGGTGAGGACCAGGATCTTCATGGCTGCTCCGCCGGGTCCCGGTAGAGGCGGTCGTAGCGCCGCGCCATCGCTTCGAGCGAGCCGTGCCGCTCGACCCAGGCGCGCGCCGACCGCCCCATCGCCTGCGCGCGCGCCGGTTCGCGCAGCAGAGCCAGCAGCGCGTCGGCCAGCGCGGCGGGATCGCGCGGCGGCACCAGCCGGCCGGTGTCGCCGTCGCGCACGATCTCGCCGTTGCCGCCCACGTCGGTCGCCACGATCGGCAGCGCCGCCGCGCAGGCTTCCAGCAGGGCCATCGAGTAGCCCTCGCTCAGCGAGGACAGCGCGAACAGGTCCAGGCCCTGCAGCAGCTCGCGCACGTCGTTGCGGTCGCCGAGGAAATGCACGTTGCCGTCCACGCCTTCGTCGCGCGCGCATCGGGCCAGCTCGGCGCGCAGCTCGCCGTCGCCGATGAGCACAAGCGCGGCCTGCGGCTGCCGCGCGTGCACGCGGCCGAAGGCGCGGATCAGGCCGGCCTGGTCCTTGGCCCAGTTGAGCCGGCCCACGCTGCCGATCAGCCGGGCCGAGGCCGGCAGCGCCAGCAGTTGCAGCAGGCGTTCGCGCATCGCGGCGGAGGCGGTGCCGGACGCCTCCACGCGGATGCCGTTCGGCACCACGCGCGTCTTCGCCGGCGGCAGCATGCCGCGTGCGACCGCGTCGCGCCGCGCCGCCTCGCATACCGCCACCACCGCGCCGGTGCGGGCGAGCGTGCGGCGGTACAGCCATTCGCGCCGCCCCGCGCGCGGGTTGGCGCCCATGCCGTGGCGGGTGTTGATGACCTGCCGCATGCCCAGGCCGCAGCTCGCCAGCACGGCCTGGTAGTGCGCCACCGCGTTGTGGGTGTGCAGCACCTCGGTGGCGTGCGCGCGGATCATCCGCCGCGCCCGCGCCAGCGCGCGCAGGTCCAGCCCCTGCCGCTTGCCGCAGGCGCCGACCGGGATGCCCAGCTCCTCCAGCTCGTGCGCCAGCGCGCCGCGCTCGAACAGGCACACGACGCGGCAGCGGTGGCCCTGCCGCTGCTGCAGCTTGACCAGCTCCAGCACCATCCGCTCGAGGCCGCCGCGGTTGAGGTTCTCGACGACGTGGGTGATGTTCAGGGGAGCGGCGTTCATGGCGCCAGCTCGCACACGGTGACGCGCTGCTTGCCGCTGCGGGTCAGCGGGATGTCGTCGACGAAGTCGCAGTGCAGCTCGACGCTGCCGCCGAGCACCTTGTCCACCTCGCGGCGGATATAGGCCAGCGAGGTGTCGTCGAAGCCGCGGCCGCGCACGATCGACAGCTCGAGCCGGTCGAGCCGGCGCTGCACCAGCCGGAAGCGTTCCAGCCCGGGCACGTCCTTGAGCATGTGCGGGAAGAACTCGCCGGGCAGCAGGTGGCCGGCCGGCGTGCGGATCGCGTCGAGCACGCGGCCGTCGACCCGCGCCAGCCGCGGCAGTCCGCGGCCGCAGGCGCAGGCGCCGTCGGCCGCCGTCGCCATGTCGCCGTTGGCGTAGCGCACGAACGGCATGCCGTAGTTGAACAGGTCGGTGACCACCACCTCGCCGCCCGGCGCGCCGGCCATCGGCCGCAGTTCCACCAGCAGGTGGTCGGCGTTCACGTGCAGCCCCTGGCGATGCTCGCACTCGGAGGCGACCAGCATGAACTCGCGGCAGCCGTAGGTGTTGAAGGCGGGGCAGCCGAAGGCCTGCTCGATGGCCGCGCGCTGGAACTCGTGCAGCGCCTCGGCTGCGCCGATCACCACCTGCGGCCGCCACGGCCGGCGGCCGGTGGCGAGCAGCCATTGCGCCAGCCGCACCAGCGGGCCGACGTAGCCGACGACCACCTGCGGCCGGTAGCGGTCGATCGCGTCGGCGTAGGCGGCCATGTTGGCCTCGCTCATGCGGAAGCTGTCGAGCATGCGCCGCGCGAAGGCCGCGTTGTACAGGCGGTCCTTGAGCCGGTGCGCCCGGCTCGGCTCGCCCACCGCGCCGCCCCAGAGGAACAGCGTGCGCCGCCCCATCCGCGCGCCGGCCCAGCCGTAGCCGCGCCACATCACCGCGGTGCGGCGGTCGTTGCTCTCGCGGTCGAAGCCGAAGCGCAGCGGCTCGCCGGTGGAGCCGCCGGTGGCCTTGGTCGGCAGGCGGCCGCGCCAGGCGTCGGCGGTGAGTTCGTCGAAGTGCCCGCGGATGTCGGCCTTGGTCAGCAGCGGCAGCCTGGCGTAGTCGTCCAGGCTGCGGATGTCCGCCGCGGCAATGCCCAACTCGCGCCAGCGCCGGCGGTAGTACGGCACCTCGCGCTCGCAGTGTTCGAGCAGCCGCTTGAGCCGTCGCCATTGCAGGGCGGCGATCTGCTCCGGCGCCAGCCACTGGTCCCGCTGGTAGGAGTCGAGATGATCCAGGGTATGGCGCCGGCGCAGACCGGTCTCGTAGGCCGGATACAGCACGCGGCGGAAAAGCGTCTCGTACCAGCCGTTCATGGCATGGCCCCCTGTTCCGTGGCCGGGCGGCAGTGCTTGGCGGCGCGGGCGTTCATTCGGTGCGCAACAGCACGGCGACCAGCACGTACAGCCCGGCGATGCCGCCCACCGTCGCCGGCACCCAGCGCCACCAGTCGGCCGACAGCCGGAAGGACGGCAGCGCGGGATGGCGCTGCTGCGCGCCGATGTAGTGGCCGGCCACCACCGCGGTGAGCAGGTACAGCACGATCATGTAGCTGCGGCTGAGGAAGAACGCCGCGGCGAACAGCCCGCACAGCGACAGCAGCAGGGCCAGCGCGATCGCGCGGTCCTCGCGCCAGGCGGCCGCCTGGGGGCTCTCCTGCGCCTGTTCCGGACCGGGCGCGGGGGCGTGGCGCAGCAGCGCCAGCATCATCCAGAAGCTGTAGCCGACGAAGGCCAGCCACAGCATGAAGCCGACGAAGCCGGTCTCGGCCAGCACCAGCACGAACGAGTTGTGCGCGGTCAGCTCGTTGTACTCGGTGAAGTTGCCGGCGCCCACGCCGAACAGCGGGTGCGAGGAGAACATGTGCAGGCCCGAGTACCACGCGTCCACCCGCCCGGACGCCGACTCCTCGCCGGCGTCCAGCTCCTGCATGCGCGAGGACAGCAGCTTCATGCAGGCCAGCCCGGCCACGCCGAGCGTGCCGGCGGCGAGCGCGCCGCGCCGGTGCCAGACGTAGACGCCGGCGACCACCAGCACGGCGAGCATGGCGCCGCGCGAATTGGTCAGGTAGGTGCCGTAGAGCAGCAGCAGCGCGCCGGCGCGCCAGAACAGCCGCGCCGCGCCGTGGCTGCGCGCGCCGAGGAACACCGCCATCGGCACGGTCGCGGCGAACAGCAGGCCGAGGTCGTTGGGGTCGTTGAAGATGCCCACGTACTGGATGCGCCCGTCGTCGCCGATCGGCACGCCGGTCCAGCCCATCCCGGTCCTGGCCTGCTCGACCCCGTGCACGGCCAGCACCATCGAGCACAGCACGAACACCGCCATCGTCACGACGACGCGCCGCGCGCTGGTGCAGCAGGCGGCCAGCACGAAGAAGGCGGCCACCGCCGGGCCGAACTTCGCCAACTGGTCCAGCGCGCCGCCGGTCCAGCCGTTGGTCGCCTGCGACAGCATCAGCACCAGCAGGAACGCCGGCAGGATCAGGAACTGCGGCGCCGCGAGGCGCCTGGCGCCGGCGCCGAGCCAGCAGGCGAAGGCCAGCCCCAGCACCGCCGGCAGCAGCGGCACGCCGGCCAGCCCCGGCAGGTAGTCCTGCGGCCGCACGATGGTCAGCACCAGGTAGAGCAGGATCAGCGGGAACATGCGGGCACCCGTGCGGGCTCGTTCGCGCGGCTGGCGGTGGGGTAGCTCATCAGGCTGGGCAGGGTCAGCATCGCGGCGAACCAGCCCGGCCCCATGCCGCGCTCGACCGGCAGGCGCTGCAACGCGTAGCGGTTCGCCGCCGGCTGCGGGTTGGTGCCGCAGATGTAGCAGACCGCGAGTTGGAAGCCGGCGGCCATGGTCGCCCCGATCACGCGGTCGTCGAATGCGCGGTCGCCGCCGACCGGGTAGGACATCAGCAGCGGCATCGGGCCGAGCTCGCGTTCCAGGCTGGCGCGCGACTGGCGCACCTCCTCCTCCATCTCCGCCGGCGGCAGCTTGGCGAGCATGCGGTGGTGCACGCCGTGCGAGCCGATCTCGAAGCCGGCGGCGCGCATCTCGCGCAACTGCGTCCAGGTCATCGGGCGGCATTCGGGCGGCGCGGCGTCGCCGGGCATCTGCCACTCGTGCTCCAGCCGCGCGATCAGCGCCGACTGCGCGCGCGCGTCGATGTCCTTCATCTGCAGCAGCACGTTGCCGGCCAGCGCGCGGCGCTCGGCCCGCGCCGCCGGCAGCGGCACGTCCAGGCCCAGCTCGGGCAGCACCAGGCGCGGCGCGCCGGTGCGCAGGATCATGTGCACCAGCCAGTCGTAGGCGAACGGGCGGCCGCTGTCGATGTGCCCGGTGGAGACGAAGAAGGTGGCCGGGATGCCCAGCTCGTGCAGGATCGGGTAGGCGATCCGGTAGTTGTCGTCGTAGCCGTCGTCGAAGGTCACCGCCACCGCATCGGCCGGCAGGGCGTCGCCGGCTTCCAGCGCGGCGGCCACGTCGGTCAGGCGCATCGGCTGGAAGCGCTGCTTGAGCAGCTTCATCTGTTCGCGGAAACGCTCGGGCGAGGCGCTTATCAGCTCCAGGTCGAAGTCGTAGGACTGCGGGTCGGGCAACGGCATCACCCGGTGGTAGGCGAGGATGCGCAGGTCCTTCTGCCACCACGCGCGCATCCGCTGCAGCGAGTGCAGCAACCCGCTGCCGTAGCACAGCTCGCCCAACTGGCCGCGGATGCCGGCGGCCCTGCCGCGGTCTTGCGTCCGGATCACCATAGATGCAGTCCCCTGTTGCGGGCGAAGGCGACCAGCGCCTGCGCGGCGAAAAGGTTGAGGTGGAAGAAGGCCACCGCCAGCCGCACCGGCAGCCAGCGCCCGATCCGCGGGCGCACGCGCTCGGCCAGCACCAGCGCCGCGCCGAGCAGCAGCAGCGACAGCAGCGCGAGGTAGGCCGGGCGGTGCACGCCCAGCGCCGCGCTGGACAGCGCCAGCAGCACCAGCAGCCAGGGCGCCAGCAGGCGCAGCAGCTTGTGGCTGACGAAGCGGAACCACAGCGGGTTGCGCCACGGCGACAGCAGCCAGGGCGCGAGCTGCACCAGCTGGTAGTTGCCGGCGAGCGTGCGGATCTTGCGCTGGCGCTCCTGCGCCGGCTGCTGCGAGGGCTGGTCCCAGGCCACCGCGCGCGGCTCGAACACCACCCGGTGGCCGGCGGCGGCCACCCGCATCGGGACCAGCACGTCGTCCAGCACGGTGCCCAGCGGCAGCGGCCGGAACAGGGCGCGGTGCATCGCGTACAGCGCGCCGGTGACGCCGACGGTGGAGCCGGAGCGGCTTTCGGCGCGGCGGATCAGCTTCTCGTAGCGCCAGTACGCGTCGACGCCCTGGGCGAAGCCGGTGCGCGCGTTCTCCAGTTGCAGTTCGCCGCTGACCGCGCCCACCGCGGGATCGGCCAGGTTGGCGACCAGCGCGCGCAGCGCGGTCGGCGACAGCTTCTGGCGCACGTCGGTGAACAGCAGCACGTCGCCGTGGGCGGTGGCGACGGCGCCGTTGAGGCAGGCGGCCTTGCCGCGGCGCTCGGTGAATTCGAGCACGCGCAGGCGCGGGTCGCCGAAGCGGCGGGCCAGCCCGGCGGTGGCGTCGTGGCAGCCGTCGCAGGCCAGCACGATCTCGATCTTTTCGCGCGGGTAGTCCAGGTGTTGCAGGTTGCGCAGCTTGGCGGTGATGTGCGCGGCGGCGTCGTGCGCGGCGATCACCACCGTCACCGTCGGCGTCGCCGCCTGCGTGCGCACCGGCCGCGGGCAGACGCGCGCCAGCAGCCACATGCACAGCGGGTAGCCGACGAAGACGTGCGCCAGCAGCAGCACGCAGCCCCAGCAGGCAAGGAGGGCCAGGGTGGTCATCGCGGTCGCTCCCCCGTCGCGCGGCTCATCTCAGCGCCTTCCGAACAGCCGGCCCAGGCGCTGCCCCAGCGTCGCCGGCCGGGCCTGCGCCGCGGCCAGTTCCGCCGCCAGCGTGCCGAGCGTGCCGTTGGCGATGTCCAGCAGGTTGAGCTGCACGCCGGCCTCGCGGCGGACGCGCTCGGCCATCTCCACCGCCATCAGCGAATGGCCGCCGGCGTCGAAGAAGTTGTCGCTGGTGCGCAGCTTCGCGGCGCCGAGCAGCTCCGCCCACAGCGCGGCGAGCCATTGCTCGGCGGGCGTGGCCGGCGCGGCGGCCGTCGCCGCCGGGGCGGGCGCCGCCGCGCCGGCATCGCCGCCGTCGCTGCCGAACCGCATGGCGCCGCCCACGCGCGCCTGCAGGGTCGCCAGGGAAAGCTGCGGGTCCTCGGCCACCATCGCCATCATCGCCAGGTAGCGCTCGCGCAACTGGCGGGCGGTGGCGGCTTCGAGGATGTCGGCGTTGTAGGTGACGCCGCCGACCATGCCCTGGCCGTTCTCCAGGAACCACAGGCCCAGGTCCTCGGTGGCACCGCTCTGGAACAGCAGGATCTGCTCGTGCCGCAGCCCGCCCCAGTCAACGATGCGCCCGCGCGCGTCCTGGAACGAGAACAGCGCCTGGTACAGCACTGCGCCGCCGCGGTGGTCGATCTTCAGTTCGCGCTGCAGGTATTCCAGCGGCACGTCGGGATGGCCGAAGCCTTCGAGCGCCGCCCGCTTCACGTGCCGCACGAAGTCGGCGAAGGGCAGCGCCGGGTCCAGCGTCATGTGCAGCGGCACCAGGTTGTTGAAATAGCCCATCACCGATTCGAGCTCGGTCTGGTTGCGCCCGCGCACCGGCGTGCCGACCACCAGCTCGCCGCGCCCGGACATGCCGCCCAGCAGCACGTAGTACAGCGCCAGCAGGGTCATGTTGAGGGTGGCGTCGGCCAGCCGCGCGACCTCGTGCAGCGCGCCGGTGGTGGCGGCCTCGACGTGGATCCACTCGGTGCGGCCCAGCCCCGACATGCCCGGCCGCCGCGGGTGGTCGGTGGGCAGCGCGCGGATGTCGTGCATGCGCGCCAGCCGCTCGCGCCAGAACGCGAGCTGCGCCTGCAACTGCGGGCCTTCCAGCCAGCGCGCGTGCCAGGCGGCGAAGTCGCCGTAGCTCACCGGCAGCGGCGCCAGCGGCGAGGGCACGCCCTCGGCGAAGGCGCGGTAGAGCTGCGACAGCTCGGCGTACAGGATGTCGAACGACCAGCCGTCCCAGATGATGTGGTGCGGCATGAAGAAGAACGCATGCTCGTCCTCGGCCAGGCGGAACATGCGCGCGCTGAACAGCGGCGCCTGTGCGAGGTCGAACGGCGTGTCGGTCAGCGCCTGCAGGCGCCGCATCAGCGTCGCCTCGCGCTCGCCGTCCGGCAGCGCGGACAGGTCCTCGGCGGGAAACAGCGCGGTCGGGACGTGCGGCTCGACCACCTGCACCACGCCCTCGCCGTCGTCGCGGAAGGCGGTGCGCATGATCGGCTGGCGCTGCACCAGCGCCTGCAGCGCGCGCTCGAAGGCGGCCTCGTCGAGCCGCCCGCGCAGCCGGTGCGCGGACGGCGCGTTGTAGGTGACGCGGCCCGGCTGCAGTCGTTCCAGCGACCACAGCCGCTGCTGCATCAGGGTGAGCGGCGCGCGGTCCTGCACGGGCCGGCGCGCCACCGGCTCGGTCGCCGGCGCGCTGCCGCTGGCCGCCTGCTGCGCGATCGCCGCGGCCAGCCGCTCGATGGTGGGCGCGTCGAACAGCGTGCGGAACGACAGCGTGATGCCGAACTCGCGGTTGAGCCGCGCGGTGAGCTGGGCGGCGAGCAGGGAGTGCCCGCCCAGCGCGAAGAAGTCGTCGCGCACGTCCAGGTCCGGCAGCGCCAGCACGGCCTCCATCGCCGCGGCCACGCGCCGCTCGCCGTCGTTGCGCGGCGCCAGCCGCGCGGCGTTCGCCGCCACCGACTGCACCGCGGGTGCCGGCAGCGCCTTGCGGTCCACCTTGCCGTTGGGCAGCAGCGGGATCGCCGCGAGCGGCAGCAGGTGCTGCGGCAGCATGTAGTCGGGCAGCCGCTGGCGCATCCGCGCCTGCAGGGCTTCCGGGTCGAGCGCGGCGCCGTCGCGCGCCACCACGTAGGCGACCAGGCGCACGTCGCCGGGGCGGTCCTCGCGGGCGATCACCACCGCGCGCGCCACCTCGGGCGCATCGGCCAGCACCGCCTCGATCTCGCCGGGCTCGATCCGGTAGCCGCGCACCTTGACTTGGAAATCCAGCCGGCCGAGGTGTTCGAGCATGCCGTTGGCGAGCCAGCGGCCGCGGTCGCCGGTGCGGTACATGCGCGCATCCGGCGTGCCGGCGGACGGGTCGGGCAGGAAACGCTCGGCGTCGAGCTGCGGCCGATTGAGATAGCCCAGGGCGACGCCCGCGCCGCCGATGTGCAGCTCGCCCGGCACGCCCAGCGGGCAGGGCGCGCCCTGCGCGTCGAGCACCCGCACCGTGGTGTTGGCGATCGGCCGGCCGATGAAGATGCCGTCGCGCGGCGCGCCCACCCGCCAGTAGGTGGAATACACCGTGGCCTCGGTCGGCCCGTAGCCGTTCCACACCTCGCCGCAGCGTTGCAGCAGCGCCTCGGCCAGGTCCACCGGCAGCGGCTCGCCGCCGGACACCGCGCGGAAGCGCGGGTGGCCGGCCCAGCCCGACTCGACCAGGATGCGCCAGCCGGCCGGGGTGGCCTGCATCATCGTCGCGTCGCAGCTTTCCACCAGCGTGCGCAGGGCCGCGCCGTCGCGCACGTCGTCGCGGCCGGCGACCACCACCTCGGCACCCGCGCTCAGCGGCAGCAGCAGCTCCATGAAGGCGATGTCGAACGACAGCGTGGTCACCGCCACCAGCCGGTCGTCGGCGTCGATGCCGGGCACGCGCTGCATGCTGGTGAGGAAGTTGGAGGCGGCGCGGTGCGGCACGCGCACGCCCTTGGGCCGGCCGGTGGAGCCGGAGGTGAAGATCACGTAGGCGACCGAGTCGGGCGTGGCGGCGGTGTCGCCGCGCGGCGGCCGCGTCGAGGCCGCGCCGGCGATCTCGGCGGCATGGTGCCTGAGCGACAGCACGCGGGACGGTTCGAACGTGAACGCGTCCGGCGCGTCGTCGTCGACGAGCAGCGCGGCCAGCGCCGCGTCCCCGGCCATGAAGGCCAGCCGGTCGGCGGGAAAGCACGGGTCCAGCGGCACGTAGCCGGCGCCGGACTTGAGCACCGCCAGCACCGCGGCGAGCATGTCGGTGCCGCGCGCGACCGTCAGCCCGACCAGGTCGCCGCACCCCACGCCGCGCGCGCGCAGGCAATGCGCGAGCCGGTTCGCGCGTGCCTCCAGCTCGGCATAGCTGAGCCGCGCGGCGCCGTGCCGCACGGCCGCGCGCGCCGGCGTGCGGTCGACCTGCTCCTCGAAGTACTCGTGCGCCAGCCGCTGTTCGGGATACGGCGTGGGCGCCGGCTGCAGCGCGTCGAGCGCGCCGCGCGCCGCGTCGGAAAGCAGGCCCAGCGCCTGCACCGCGGTCTCCGGCGCCGCCGCCGCGCTGCGCAGCAGGGTCGCGTAGGCATCGAGCCAGGCGCGCACCGTCTCGGCGCGGAACAGGTCGCTGTTGTACTGGCATTCCAGCCGCAGGCCGCCGTCGACCTGCACCGCGTTGACGAACAGCTCGAAGTTCTCGCGCACGCGCGGGTTCGCCGCGAATTCGAAGCGCAGGCCGGGGAAGTCGACGGTCTGCCCGTCCAGCGCCTGGTCGAGGTTGAGCAGCACGCTGACCAGCGGCAGCCGGCCCGGGTCGCGCGGCAGCGCCAGCCGCGCCAGCAGGCTGCCGAGCGTGTACTGCGGATGCTCGAACGCGTCGAGCAGGTCGCTGCGGACCCGGTCCAGCACGGTGGCGAACGGTGCCTGCGGATCGATCGACGCGCGCAGCGGCAGCACGTTGACGCAGTGGCCGACCAGCGCGCCGCGTCCCTCGGCGGCCTGGCCGGCGCTGGGCATGCCGATCACCACCTCGTCCTGCCCGCCCAGGCGATGCAGCAGCACGCCGAAGGCGGCCAGCAAGGTGGCGTAGAGGCTGGCGCCGCGGCGCGCGCCCATGCGCTGCACGTCGGCCAGCAGGGCGGCGTCGAGCATGCGGTCCTCGCGCTGCGAGGCGAAGCTGCGCCGGCGCGGCCGGGGGCGGTCGGTGGGCAGGTCCAGCGCGGGGACGCTGCCGCCGAAGCGGTCCAGCCAGTAGCGCTCGGCCGCGCGGCCGGCGTCGGTCATCGCGCGGGAGGCCTCGCCCAGCGCGAAGCCGCTGAAGGGATCGGCCGGCGCGGGCCCGGCGCCGCGGCCGGCGTGCTGCGCGTACAGCGCGGCCAGGTCGCGCACGATCACGCCGAACGACCAGCCGTCGCAGACGATGTGGTGCGCGGTGAACACCAGCAGGTGATCGTCCTGCGCCAGGCGCAGCAGCTCGGCGCGCACCAGCGGGCCGTGCTCGAGGTCGAACGGCGTGGTCACCGCGCGCTGCAGGGTCGCCGCCAGCTCGGCCTCGCGCCGCGTCGCGTCGGGCGCGGCGAGGTCGCGCAGCGGGCACGGCAGCGGCAGCCGGTCGGCGATGCGCAGTTCCGCGCCGTCGGCGCTCAGGCTCGCGCGCAGCGCCTCGTGGCGATCGACCAGCGCCTGCAGCGCCGCCTGCAACGCGGCGACGTCGAGCGCGCCGGCCAGCCGCAGCGACACCGACTCGTTGTAGGCCAGCGAGGCGTCCGGTTCGAGCTTGGCGGCGAGCCAGATCTCGCGCTGCGGCGCGGTGGTGGGCACCACCCGCGCCAGCGCGGTGCCGGCGAACGGGTCGTAGTCGACCGCGATGGCGTGGTCGTGCGGGCTCATGCGCCGATCCTCATGTATTTGCCGGGGGCGTCCGGGTTCGGCACGAACCAGGCCGGGTTGCCTTCGGCGTCGCGGCCCAGGCGAGCGCCGCCGACCGGCGGCTTGCCGGCGTCGAAGGCGTGCGCGTCGAGGTTGCGGTGGCGCGGCAGGAACTCGGCCTCCTGCAGTTCGAGCACCGATTCCTTGAACGCCCGGGCGATCGCGGCGAAGTCCTCCTCGCCGTGCACGGTGGTGAAGAAGCAGGGGAAGTTGTCCAGCAGGTGGACGCCGCGGCTGCGCATCATCGCGAACAGCAGGTCCTGCAGCGGGTGGTCCTCGGCGAAGTTGACCTTCCACACCGAGGCGAAATGGGTGAGCCTGATCGGCGCGCCCACGCTGGCGCAGAAATCGTTCAGTTCGCCGACCAGCGCGCCGGTGCGCGCGTTCAGCCGTTCCTGCAATGGCGCGCCGGATTCCTGCAGGTGGGCGAGCACCGCATGCGCCGCGGCCAGCGCGAGCGGGTGGCGCACGAAGGTGCCGGCGAAGTAGGTGACGCCGACGGTCGGGATCGAGGCGTCGCCGAACCGCCAGCCGCCGCCGTCGAGCGCGTCCATGTAGCGGCGCTTGCCGGCGATCACGCCGATCGGGAAGCCGCCGCCGACCACCTTGCCGTAGGAGGCCAGGTCGGCGTCGATGCCGAGCACCGCCTGCGCGCCGCGCGGATGCGAGCGGAAGCCGGTGACCACCTCGTCGAAGATCAGCAGCGCGCCGGCGTCGCTGGTGATCGCGCGCAGCTCCTGCAGGAACTCGCGCGGCTGGAAATCCGGGCGCCGGCTCTGCACCGGCTCGACCAGCACGGCGGCGATCGACGCGGCGCGCTCGCGGATGATCGCCAGCGACTCGGGCGTGCCGTAGTCGAGCACCAGCACGTTCTCCGCCGTGTTGCGCAGGATGCCCGGCGCCGCCGGCACCGAGCGCAGCTTCTTCGTGCCGCGCACGATCACCTCGTCGAAGATGCCGTGGTAGGAGCCGGCGAAGATCACCAGGGTGTCGCGGCCGGTGACCGTGCGCGCGATGCGCACCGTGCCCATCACCGCCTCCGAGCCGGTGTTGCACAGCGCGGCGCGGTCGAAGCCGGTGAGCTCGCAGACCTGCTTCGCCACCACGCCGGCCAGCGGATGCTGCGGGCCGATCTCGTAGCCGGCGTCGAGCTGCCGGCGCACCGCGTCGAGCACGAAGTCCGGCTGCCAGCCGAACAGGTTCATGCCGAAGCCGTTCAGCGCATCGACGTATTCGTTGCCGTCGAGGTCCCATACCTTCGAGCCCTTGGAGCGCTCCACCACGACCTGGTAGACGATCTCCTTCAGCAGCGGGCGGAAGCCGTTAACCACGCGCGGGTCGGCCAGGTGCGGGCGGTGCTGCTCGGTGTATTCCTTCGAGCGCCGCGTGCGCTCGACGTAGCGGCGCACGAAGGCGTCCAGCCGCGCCTGCTGGCGCGCGGTCAGCTCGGTCGAGCCGGAGTGGATGCGGGCGATCGCGCCGAAGGCCTTCTTCACGTCGTAGGTGGTGTGCGCGAGCGCGGCTTCCTCGTCCTGCGGCGCGGGCGCGGACGCGGGCGCGGCGGCGGGTGCCGGCGCGGCGGCCACGGCGGGCGCAGCCACTGGCGCCGCGGCGGTAGCCGGGACACTGCCGCCGGCCGCGGCCAGCAGGGCGAGCTGCTGCTGCATGATCAGCATCTGTTGCTGGATCACGTCCTGCACGAGGCCGCCGTTCGAGGCCAGCGGGATGCCGGCGGCGCCGTTCGCCATCGGGATGGGCGCGGCCATGGCCGGCGCGCTCGTGGGGATTGCCGCGGGAGCGGCTGCGGCGGCCGGCGCATCCGGCGGCAGCAGCCGGTCGATGTGGCGGGCGAGGCGCTCGAACGAGCAGCACGATTCCATCAGCTCGCGGAAGGTGATCTTCAGCGCGAAGGTCTTCTGCAACTGCAGCGCCACCTGGGTCAATGCCAGCGAGTCCAGCCCGAGCTCGATGAAGTTCGCGTCCGCGTCCGTGGCCGCGAACTCGGTGCCGGCGACGTCCTCGAACAGGGCGGTCAACTGGGTGACCAGGCGAGCGGGCCGGTCGGCGTCGGCGAGTGGAGCGGGCATGGCGGCCTCCGGAAGGGATGCGATGGATGCGGGTGCGGTCGGTACGGATGTAGTCGGTGCAGACGTAATCGGTACGGACGTAATCGGTGCGGATGAGGCCGGTGCAGACGTGGCCGGCGGGACTGCGTCGGGCGCGGCGCCGGCCGGCATGGCGTGCGCGGGCAGCGGCAGGGCGACCACGTTGGACGCGCCGGCCGCGGTGGCCGGCGTCGCGGCGTCGATCCAGTGGCGCTTGCGCTCGAACGGGTAGGTCGGTAGCCGCACGCGGCGCTTGTGCGCGCGGCGGTCGAGCGTGGCCGGCGCGACGGCGGCGCCCGCGCTCCACAACTGGCCGAGGGCATCCAGCCAGGCCGCGCGCTCGGCTGCCGCCGTGTCCGCCAGCGAGGCCAGCACGGTGCGGCCGCGGCTCTGCGGGTGCTGCCGGGCGAGCAGGGCCAGCGTGGCGCGCGGTCCCACTTCGAGGAAGGCGTGGCGCGGCTCGTCGAGCAGCCCCTGCAATGCGGCTGAGAAACGCACGGTGCCGCGCAGGTGGCCGGTCCAGTAGTCCGCCGAGGCGGCCTCGGCGGCGTCCAGCGGCCGGCCGGTGAGGGTGGAGGCGATCGGGATCGCCGGCGGTGCCAGGGCGATGCGCTCGACTTCCTGGCGGAACGGCGCCAGCGCCGGGTCCATCATCGCCGAGTGGAACGCGTGCGAGGTGTGCAGCAGGCGGCAGGCAACACCATCGCGTTCGAGCGCGGCGCGGAACGCCTCGACCTCGCCGGTCTCGCCGGAGACCACGCAGGCGTTCGGCGCGTTCTCGGCCGCCAGCGACAGCGCGGCGGGCAGGCGCGCCTGCAGCCGCGCGGCGTCGAGCCGCACCGACAGCATCGCGCCGGCCGGCAGGGCCTGCATCAGGCGGCCGCGGCGTGCCACCAGGCGCGCGCCGTCGGCCAGGCTCATCACGCCGGCGAGCACCGCCGCGACGAATTCGCCGACGCTGTGCCCGATCATCGCCGCCGGCCGCAGGCCGGCGCCCATCCACAGCCGCGCCAGCGCGTACTCGACCGCGAAGGTGGCCGGCTGGGTCAGCGCGGTCGCGCGCAGGGCGTCCGCGTCGTCGTCGAACAGCCGCTCGCGCAGGTCGAAGCCGAGCTCGTCGCGCAGGCAGTCCGTGCATTCGTCCAGCGCGGCGCGGAACGCAGGCTCGCTGGCGTGGAGCGCGCGGCCCATGCCGGCGTACTGGGAGCCCTGGCCGGGGAACATGAAGACCACGCCCGGCGCCGGGCCGGGAGCCGCCGCGGTCGCCGGTGCCGTGGACGCGTCGCAGAGCCGGGCGACGGCTTCGTCCACGCTGCCGGCGACCACGTGCAGGCGCTGGGCGAAGGCCTTGCGGCCGCCGGCCAGGGTCCAGGCGACGTCGGCGAGGTTGCACTCCGGCTGCAGCGCGAGATGGCTGCCGAGCTGCGCCGCGGCCTGGGCCAGCGCCTGCGGGCTGCGCGCGGAGAGCAGCAGCAGTTGCGGCCCGTCGGCGGCCTCGGAGGGCGCGCGCGGCGGCGGCTCCTCCAGGACCACGTGGGCATTGGTGCCGCCGACGCCGAACGAGCTGACGCCGGCGCGCAGCGGGCCGTCCCCGGCCGGCCAGTCGCGCAGCCGGTCGTTGACCACGAACGGCGTATCGGCCAGCCCCAGCTTGGGGTTGGGCGCGGTGAAGTGCAGCGTGGGCGGCAGCCGGCGCTCGTGCAGCGCCAGCGCGGTCTTGATGACGCCGGCGGCGCCTGCGGCCATCACCATGTGGCCGACGTTGCTCTTCACCGAGCCGATCGCGCAGAAGCCGCGCGCGTCGGTATGGCGGCGGAACGCCAGGGTCAGCCCTTCGATCTCGATCGGGTCGCCCAGCGGCGTGGCGGTGCCGTGGGTTTCCACGTAGGAGATCGCGCTTGCATCGACGCCGGCGCGGTCCAGCGCCATGCTGATCACCGCCGCCTGGCCGGCGCTGCTCGGCGCGGTGAAGCTGGCCTTGCCGCCGCCGTCGTTGTTCACCGCGGCGCCGCGGATCACCGCGTAGACGGGATCGCCGTCGCGCAGCGCGTCGGGCAGCCGCTTCAGCAGCACCACCGCGGCGCCGTCGCTGAACACGGTGCCCTGCGCGTTGGCGTCGAAGCTGCGCGTGTGGCCGTCGGGCGACAGCATCGAGCCTTCCTGCGAGAGGTAGCCGCTGCGCGGCGGGCAGGCGATCGACGAGCCGCCGGCCAGGGCCATCTCGCAGTGGCCCTGGCGCAGCGCGTCGAAGGCCTGGCAGATCGCCACCAGCGAGGTCGAGCAGGCGGTGTTCAGGCTGATCGCCGGGCCGGTCAGGTTGAGCTTGTGGGCGATGCGGGTGGCGAGGTAATCCTTCTCGTTGGCGAGCATCGCCTGGAACGCGCCGAGCTTGTCGACCAGGTCCGGCCGCGTGGCGACGTGGCGCTGGAAATAGGTCGCGTTGTGCATGCCGCCGAACACGCCGACCGGGCCGTCGTGCGCGTCCGGCACGTAGCCGCCGCGCTCCAGGCATTCCCAGCACAGTTCGAGGAAGATCCGCTGCTGCGGGTCCATCAGCTCCGCCTCGCGCGGCGGGATGCCGAAGAACGCCGCGTCGAAATCCTCCACGCCGTCGACGATGCCGCGCGCGGCGACGTAGGCGGGGTCCTCGCGCTCGCGCCTGGGCACGCCCGGGTCGAGCTGGCCGGGGCCGAAGAAGGTGATCGACTCGCGCCCGGCGCACAGGTTGCTCCAGAACGCCTCCACGCTGGCCGCGCCGGGGAAGCGCCCGGCCATCGCGACGATCGCCACCGGCACGGCGCCGTCGTGCGCGGTGCCGTGCGCGAGCCGGGCGGCCAGCGGGCCGCGCGCGTCGCGCCCCTCGGCGGCCGCGGCCAGCGCCGCCGGGGTCGGCGCGGCGAAGAAGGCGGCGATGGTCGGCGCCGCCGGCAGCTCGGCATGCAGGCGCGCGACGACGCGTACCGCCAGCAGCGAGTTGCCGCCGAGGTCGAAGAAATGGTCGTCGCGGCCGACCTGGTCCAGCCCCAGCACCTCGGCGAACAGCTCGCACAGCCGCTGTTCGTGCGCGCTGGCGGGCGGCGCGTAGGGCACCGCCAGCTCGGGGCGGCGGTTGTCCGGCGCCGGCAGCGCGCGGCGGTCGAGCTTGCCGTTGGGCGTCACCGGCAGCGCGTCCAGCCGCAGGTAGATCGCCGGCACCATGAACTCCGGCAGCGTGCGCGCCAGTTGCCCGCGCAGCCGGCGCGCGTCGAACGGCGCGTCGGCGGAAACGACGTAGGCGACCAGGCGTTTCTGCTGCGGGCGGTCCTCGCGCGCCAGCACCGCGCAGGCGCGCACGCCGGGCAGCGCCTGTAGCGCCGCCTCGATCTCGCCGGTCTCGATGCGGTAGCCGCGGATCTTGACCTGGCCGTCGGCGCGGCCGACGAACTCGATCGTGCCGTCGGGCAGCCAGCGCGCGAGGTCGCCGGTGCGGTACAGCCGCTCGCCGGGCCGGCCGAAGGGATCGTCCACGAAGCGCTCGGCGGTCAGCTCGGGGCGCGCCAGGTAGCCGCGCGCCAGCCCCGCGCCGCCGATGTGGAGCTCGCCGACCGCGCCGGCCGGCAGCAGCTCGCCGCGCGCGTTCAGCACGCGCAGCACGGTGTCGGCGATCGGCCGGCCGATCGGGATCGAGCGCACGTCCGCCGCCAGCCCGCGCGGGATGCGCCAGGTGGCGGCGAAGGTGGTGCACTCGGTGGGGCCGTAGCCGTTGATCAGCACGATGTCCGGCAGCGCCGCGTAGGCCTTGCGCACGTGCGCCACCGACAGCGCCTCGCCGCCGGTCAGCAACTGGGCGAGCCCGCGCAGCCGGCTGGCGTCGTCGTCGACGATGGCGTTGAACAGTGCCGCGGTCAGCCACGCGATGCGCACGCCGTGGCGCTCGATGGTGGTGGCCAGGCCGCAGCCGCTGGGGATGCGCTCGTCGTGGACCACGCAGGTGCCGCCGTTGAGCAGGGCGCCCCAGATCTCGAAGGTCGAGGCGTCGAAGCCGAGCGGCGCGGCGTGCAGCACGCGCGGCTGTTCGCCGAACGCGACGTAGTCCACCTCGCGCACCAGCCGAACGATCGCGCGGTGCGCGATCTCGGCGCCCTTGGGCGTGCCGGTGGAGCCGGAGGTGTACATCACGTAGGCCAGCGCCTCGCCGTCCAGCGACGGCAAGGCGGCGGGCGTCGCCTCGTGCTCCAGTTGCTCCAGCGTGCGCACCGGCACGGCGATGCCGGCCGGCGCGGGCTGGCCGGCCGGCACGACGACCAGCCCGGCGCACGCATCGTCGACGGCGAAGGCGATGCGCTCGGCGGGATAGGCCGGGTCGAGCGGGAGGTAGGCGGCGCCGGCCTTCAGGATGCCCAGCAGGGCGACGATGGCGTCGGGCGAGCGTTCGAGCAGCAGCGCCACCGGCGTGCCCGGAGCGATGCCGGCGGCCAGTAGGCCGGCGGTGACGCGGTCGGAGCGCGCGTCGAGTTCGGCATAGCTGAGCGCGGTGCCGCGCGCCTCGACCGCGGTGCGCGCGGGATGCCGGCGCGCCACCTCGGCGAACAGGCCGTGCACGGTATCGGTGCCGTGCCGCGGCCGGGCGGTGGCGTTCCAGTCGTGCAGCAGGCGCTCGCGCTCGGCATCGTCGATGACGTCGAGCGTACCCAGCGGCGCCTCGGCGTCGGCGGCCAGCGCCGCCAGCGCGCGCAGCGCGCAGCCGGCCAGCAGGTCGATGGCGTCGTCGTCGAACGGGGCGCGGAAATCCACCTGCAGCCGGGCCGCGTCGGCGTGCCATCGCCAGAGGCTGGCGCAGGCGCCGTCGGGCGCTTCCTCCGCATCCGCGACGGCCCATGCCGCCGGCTGCGCCGGGCCGGCATCGGCCAGCGCGCGGGACAGCGCATCGCACCAGGCCGCGCGCGTCTCGGCGCGCGGCACCGCCACGGTCGCCTGCCGCGCGCCCGACGCGGCGGCGAGGGTGGCCGCCACGGCGTCCGCGCCGGTCAGCCGCGCCTCGGCCAGCGCCAGCGCGGCGCAACCGGCCAGCGCGGGCCGCGCCGCGCCGGCGAGTGCGGCGAGCGAGCCGGGATCGAGCGGGTACTCGCGCCGCCGCCAGGCCGCACCGGCACGGCCGGCGGAGCAGGCGAGGGCGTCGAACAAGGGTGCGGCGGCTACCGCGGGACACTCTGCCGAAGACACGTTCATCGGGCTTCCGTCATCTGCGCGCAACGCACCGGGCGCCGCGCCATGGCTCCATCGGTCGGTTCCGGATCGCCGCGGGCGGAGGTGCGGAACCGTGCGGCCGGCCGGCTGCCCGGGTGCGGGCGGCATGGCGGTCCGGCATAGGTCGAACGGTTGAAGCGGGGTCAGCTGCCGTGCGCCGGCCCCCTGCGCCACGGCGATCCGGGTCGGTCCCGGCTGCCGGGGCGATGGCCCGTGCGGACGGATCGCGCACCGCGTCGCGGCGCTACGGCCGGCACGGCGCCGGGCTGCCTGCGGGCGCGCTCGAAATGCGTGGTCGCGTTGCCGTTCATGCATCCCCCTTGCTGTGGCGGCTCGCCGGCGAACCTTCGGTCACGGCAATGGATTTATATATCGGGCATGCCGCGCCGATATACACCACTTACGCTCTAATTGACCGTGCGGACAAGCGCGATGCAGGCTGTGTCGCGGCTAATGGCGGCGGATTTTCCCGGGTGCCCGAAACGATTTTCCCGGGCCTGCCTTATGGCCGATGAACCGACGCCATGGGTTGGCGCCAACGATCGATTATCTTCGGGATGGCCAGTTGCCATGGACATTAATCAAGCCAGGCGCGAGCGGGTCGCCTATGCGGACCGTTTCCCGGTCATCCGGCGCATGCGCGAGGCCCGCTACGAGCGCCGCTTCCTCGCCCACGACTCGCTGCTGGAGAACCTCTACCGCGGCGTCTTCCCGAGCTGGGCGGCGGCGGCGGCGAGCGTGCCGCCGACGCGCGCCACCGGCTACGACAACAGCGCCTCCGCCGCGCTGTACCGCGACCGCACCCGCCGCGTGTTCCTCTACGACTACCCGGTCATGCTGTGGCTGGCGCGGCTGTTCGCCGAGGGGAGCCGCTCGGTGTTCGACCTGGGCGGCCACATCGGCATCGCCTACTACGCCTACCAGCGCTACGTGGACTACCCGGAGGGGCTGCGCTGGCAGGTCCACGACGTGCCGGCGGTGAACGCCGCCGGCGCCGCCTGGGCGGAACAGCACGATGCGCCGCGCCGCCTGGCGTTCACCGAGCGCGCCGCGGACGCGGGGCAGGCCGACATCCTGTTCGCCGCTGGCTCGCTGCAATACCTCGACTACACGCTGGCCGGGCTGCTGGCCGATCTGCCGCGCCGGCCCGCGCACCTGCTGCTGAACTCGGTGCCGATCCACATGGCCGAGTCCTACTTCACCGTGCAGAACATGGGCACCACCTGCTGCCCGTACCGGATCAGCGCCGAGCGCGAGTTCGTCGACGGGCTGAAGGCGCTGGGCTACCAGTTGCGCGACCGCTGGGAAAACCCGGACCGGCGCTGCCGGATCCCGTTCCATCCCGGGCATTCGCTGGATCGCTACTTCGGCTTCCTGTTCAGCCGCGAGGCCTAGCGCGGTGGGCTAGGGCGCGTCCGGCGCGGTCGGCGCCAGCGTGCGGTGCACGCGCTGGCCGGCCCGCGCGATCTCCGACTTGGCGCGGTCCAGCAGCGCGTTGCGGCCCACCGGTCCGGGGCGCAGGCCGAGGTGGCGCAGCCGCGCGTTGAAGCGGTGCGCGTCGGTCCACATGTCCGAGCGCCGCGTGCGGAAGGTCAGCGCGAGCGAGACCGACAGCGCCGCGCCGGTGTGCACGCGATGCGGCGCGATGAAGGGATGGTGCACGCCCAGCCCGGGGCGCAGCTCGAACGCCATCGCCTTCTCCTCCAGCGCCGGGCGGTAGCGCGGCCGGCTGCCGACGTGGGCGAGCAGGAAATCCTTCTGCGCCGGACTCATCACCTCGTCGTCCGCCGGGTCCCACAGGAACACCTTCTTGGTTCCCTGGATCTGCAGCAGGAAATTCATCTCGCGGTCCATGTGGTAGGGCGTCACCGAGTCGTGCGCGGAGACGAAGACGTAGCTGGAGTACCAGCTCATGCCCGGGTCGAGCGCGTCGGTGCGCGCGGCGACTTCCGCGAGCAGGCCCTCGATCAGCGGCGCGTATTCGGCGTCGCGCTCGGGGTTGTTGATGCACAGGTAGGCCTGGTTCTCCTCGAAGCGTTCCAGCACCTCGTCCAGGGTGAGGCCGCGCCGGTAGCGGTCGTAGGACGTCTCCAGCTCGGTGTCGCCGGGGATGTTCCCCACCCGGAACAGGAGCTGTTCCGGCGGCAGGCGCCGGCACAGCGCGAACAGGCGCGGCAGCGCGAACTGCGGGTGGCCGGCCAGGCGGTGCCCAACCAGGAAGGGCTTGCGGTTGTAGCAGGCGTCGAAGCCGGCGGGCTCGAAGGCGAGCATCGGCGCAGCCGTTTTCCCGCCGCGCTCGAGCAGGGCGGCGTATTGCCTGTCGGTGACGAATTCGCCCAGCATGGTGGCTCCCTCCGGAACCTGTCCGCATTGCATGGCCGGTTGTGCGGTACCTGTCGCCTTTCGCCGGTTCCGGCGGCGGCCTCCGATCGGCTTCGCCGGCCCGGCCGACGACATGGAATCGCGGTTATTCCTGAAAATGCCTTTCGAATGAGACCCGTGCCGGAAAATGAAATGCCGGTGGATAATCGCCGCGCGTGTCCATCGGGAAAGATCCGGATGGACGCCCATTACGCCCGCCATTCCTGCACGGGCAGGAATCCAGCGCCTCGATGGCCAATGCCAAAAGCGCCTTGCCCTCTTTACGGGCGGAATCGACGTTACCTAGGACTGGAATGCCAGTAGCCATAATATGGCGCCCTGGATGGGCGCGCCTATCCAGCTGACGTTGTATGTCCCCGCCGCGTCGACCTGCCGGAACGCCACCGCGCATTGCACGCCGCTGTTGTCCGGCAGCATCAGGAAGCGGTCGATCACGGTGAAGCCGTTGTTCGGCGTGGCGGTCATCCGTGTTACCGCGCCGTCCCCCCACCATAGCGCCACCAGGGTGGCGGGCCCGGTGGTGGTGACCGAGCCGCTGGTCAGCACCAGGCCGGCGGCCGGGTAGTTCTGCGCCACGTCCTGCAGCCTGCCCGCGTTCCTGACCTCGACGAACGGCACCGAGATCTCGCCGGCGGCGTTGGCGCGCTTGGCGAAGCTCACCGTGTGGCCGGGGCCGCCCCTGGCGCGCAGCGCGACGTAGGCCTTGACGTCGAAACCGTCGTAGCCGTTGCCGTAGGTCACGCGGCCGAGCCGGGTCCAGCGGTTGGCGTAGCTGTCGACGGGCGGCGCGGCGTTGCCGGCGTAGCCGCCGTTGAACACGATCAGCGCGCTGCCGCCCGGCCGGGTCGCGATCGGGGCGGTGACGGCCGGGTCCGTGCCGAAGCCCTCGGACTGGGCGAGCAGGGTGTGCGCGCCGAGCGTGACGGCGGCGGCCGGCGGCATGCCTGTTCCGGTGGGCGTGACGGCGGGCGGCGCCTGCGCCGCGGCCTGGCCGGCCGCCAGCAGCGCGGCGGCCACGCCTGCGCGGCAACGAGCGGCAACCCGGGTGCGACGGCCGTGCATGGGTGGTATTCCCTGCCAAGTACGGTTGATTTTGTGAATTGCGTCAGATCATGTCAACAGTAAATTGTGCTTGCCAATTTGCCCGAGGTGAGCGAGGCTTGCGCTCCGGCCGTGCCGCCGTGGCGTCGTCCGGATACGGGAGCCGCAGTCTCCTAGCAGGGACCGCGGGCCGTGCGGGGGAAAGGACATGGCCAGCGAGACCGATTTCTTCGACCTGTACCGGAAACTGGGGCTGAGCCCGGGCTGCGGCCTGCTGGAGCTCAAGCGGGCCTATCGCCGGCACGTATCCATGCTGCATCCGGACCACCGCGTCGGGAACCCGCTCGACGCGAGGGCGGCCGAGCGCCTGCAGCGGCTCACCGCGCAGTACGGGGCGGCGATGGAGTTCCAGCGCCGGCACGGGCGCCTGCCCGGTGCACCGGGATCGTCGCGGCCGGCGGCGCCGGAAACCGCGGCGCCGGCATGGCGGCAGCCGCCGGCGGTCCAGCTGGATGCGCCGTCGCAGGAGCGCCCGAAGGTACTGATCCTGCTGCTGGCCGCGGCGCTGGGCGTATCGCTGTGGAACGTGGCGTCGCTGCCGCCGGAGATCATGTCCTCGTCGCCCGTCGCCGCCAGCGCCGCGGTGGGCTGGACGGTGGCGGACGATCCCCCGGCGCTGCGGCCGGGCATGTCGCCGGACGAGGTGCTCGCCGCCGAGGGCGAGCCGACGGCGGTGCAGGGCGACCGCTGGGAATACGGCCCCTCGTGGATCCGCTTCGAGCACGACGAGGTGGTGGACTGGTACAGCTCGCCGCTGCATGCGCTGAGGACGGCCAGCGTGCGCCCTGCGCCGCCGGCCGCCGAGATGGCGATCCGCTAGGGTCGTCAGGCGGCGTCGCCGGTCCGTGCCGGAAGGTTCCGGCGCGGCCAGGGACGGCCACCCGACGGCCCTAGCGGACCGCTAGCGCGCGCCGCGTCCGAACAGCACCACCTCCACCGTCTGGATCAGGATCAGCAGGTCCAGCAGCAGGTTGTGGTTCTTCACGTAGAACAGGTCGTACTTGAGCTTTTCCTCCGCATCCTCCTGCGAGGCGCCGTAGGGATAGCTCAGTTGGGCCCAGCCGGCGAGGCCGGGCTTGAGGCAATGGCGCAGGCTGTAGTAGCGGATCTTGGTGGCCAGGTCGGCGACGAACTGCGGCCGCTCCGGTCGCGGGCCGACGATGCTCATCTCGCCCTTGAGTACGTTCCACAGTTGCGGCAATTCGTCGAAGCGCAGCTTGCGGCAGATCCGTCCCACCCGCGTCACGCGGTCGTCGTCCTTGCGCGCCCAGCGCGCCACGCCGTCGCGCTCGGCGTCGGTGCGCATGCTGCGGAACTTCAGCAGCCAGAAGGTGCGGCCGCGCTCGCCCACGCGCTCCTGCCGGTACAGCACCGGCTGGCCGGGGCCGGATTCGAGCCGGATCGCCAGCGCCACCAGCAGCATCAGCGGCCAGAACGCCAGCAGCAGCACGGTGGCGGCGAGCAGGTCGAAGCCGCGCTTGGCCGCGCGGTGCAGCGGGGTGGCGTCGAAGCCGCCGGAGAACACCAGCCAGGACGGATCGAGCAGCGACAACTGCAGGCGGCCCGATTCGCGCTCGAAGAACGTGGTGAGGTCGGTGATGGCGACGCCGGCCTGCCGGCATTCGAGCAGCTCGTCCATCGGCAGGCTGCCGCGGCGGTCGTCCACGCCGACCACGATCTCGTCCACCTGCGCACGCTGCGCCAGGACGTGCAGCGGCACCTGCGGATGCAGCACCTGCGCCTCCGGCACGCGCACCGGCTCGCCCAGCCGCGGCAGGTAGCCCACCAGGCTGAAGCCGCGCCGGTCGGAGCGGCGGCGCATGCGCTGGTGGATCTGCGCGGCGCGCTGGCCCGCGCCGAGGATCAGCACGCGCCGTTTCAGCGCCTCGATCTCGACCAGGCGCAGGAACAGCAGGCGGAACAGCATGATCGCCACGAAGCCGATCGCCAGCGCGATGCCCAGCACGCCACGGCCGACGTAGGCCTGCGGCACGAGGTAGTAGCCGATCGCCAGCCCGGTGCCGCCCAGCGCGAACGCCACCGCCTGCCGCGCCAGCAGGCCGAACCAGCTCGTGCGCAGGTGGGTCTGGTACTGGCCGAGCGCGGCCATGCCCAACTGGATGACGACGGCGAACACCAGCGCGCGCTGCGGCAGGCTTTGCGAGAATTCGGCCAGATCCTCCGGCAGGTGCGCGAAGCGCAGGTACATCGCCAGGCCCAGCGAGGCGGCGAGCAGCAGCAGCTCGCTCGCGCCGAGCAGCACGAGCCAGCGCACGGACTGCTGTCGCAGGAAACGGAACATGACCAATCCCCCCACGCCACCGATTGGTGCCGACGGACAGCGAGGCTACGCCGGCGCTTCGCGCGGTGTCGATGCCACTTACGCACAGCCCGCCTAGGCCAAACGGAGGTCGGCATATCGTCGTGGGGGTAAGTTTCGGGATAGCCATCCGTTGCGTGGCTGCAAGACCGTGTCGGATTTCCCGTGATCGTGCCTCGGTCATGGCAAAGCAAAGCATGGCGGCGTATAAGGCAGCGAGCGGCATGAATGGAGGTGCTGCTGCCGGCTTGGATGCAAGCGATCGATAAGGAATGTTGCATGGACGCTTTGGATTTACCGGCCTTGTTTGGCCTGCTCTCGCAAACAACCCGTCTGCTCGGCATCGACACGGAGCTGCCCGACGCATTCCTGGTCGAGCAGATGCACGGGCACGAAACGGTCAACGACGATTTTCAGTTCGCCGTCTCTTGCCTGTCGACCTCGGCCTTTATCGACCTGGGCCCGCTGCCCGGCAGCCTGGCCAGTCTGCGCATCGCCACCGCCGATGGCGGCACACGGTCCTGGCACGGGTACATCACTCACGCCGCGGCCCTGGGCTCCGATGGCGGGCTTGCTCGCTACCGCTTGGTGATTGAATCGAGCCTCGCGTTCCTGCGCTTGCGCCGCAATGCGCTGATCTTCCAGGACAAGCACGCGCTCGATGTGATTGCGCAGGTGTTCGCGGATCATCCGGAAGTGCGCCATCGCACGGACGTCAGCGCCGCATTGCGCGTGCGTCCGATCTGCACCCAGTACCGCGAGCTGGATGCCGACTACGTACTGCGTCTACTCGGTGAAGAAGGACTGTCCTATCGTTTCGAGCACGACCAGGACAGCGGCGAAGGCGATCAGATGCCGGCTCATACGCTCGTGATCTTCGATGGCCACGCCTCATCGCCCGACGGCGCGCCTGCATCGATTCGCTTCCATCGCATCGACGCGACCGAGGCAGACGATGCCATCACGGCATTCAGTGAGCGCGTGCAAGTCGCGCCGGACAGCGTGGTGGTGTCGAGCTGGAAAGCCGACGCCCTGCGGGGCATCGCGGGCACGGCGCAGGCCGCTGCCAATGAGGGCCCGAGCCTGCCCGGCCTGGACTTGTTTGATGCCGACCGTGCGGGCTTCCATGACAACGCCGAGCAGGCCCGGCGGCGCGCTGAGCAGCTCCTCGATGCGCACCGCCTCGACGCTCGATGCTTCGAAGGCCAGGGCGCGGTACGCACGCTCGAAGCCGGCAAGCGCTACACGCTGACCGATCATCCGAACCTCGACGGAATCGACTTCGTGCCGTTGGTGGTGGAACACCACGCCACCAACAACCTGGGGGCGGACCTGGCGCACCTGCTGCAACGGGCCGAATTAGAGAGTGGCACTTACCGCAATACCTTTCGCGCGGTGCCGGCAGGCACGCCGATTGTGCCCCGGCACCGCCACCGCCCGATCGCGCCGGGTTTGCAAACGGCCATCGTGANGTGCAGTTCTGGTGGCAGCGCGGCGCCGCGCCGCTGCCCGGCGGCCTGACCGATACGGCCAGCAAGAGCGCCCCCGACGGGCACGCCCCGGGCGACGACCACAGCGGCACCTGGGTGCGCCTGGCCGAAGCCGGCGCCGGTCCCAACTTCGGCCAC
>NZ_LMSL01000002.1:423436-423720 GCF_001428405.1 Frateuria sp. Soil773 | reverse complement strand
CCACCCAGGCCAAGGCGGGCGGCCTCGACGCCAACCCCGCCCAGGCCGACCTGCACAAGGCCATCGACCCGCGGCAGGACGGCAAGTACGCCGGCAGCGTCAACGGCCAGAGCGCCACCAAGCCGCAAGGCGGCCAGCGCAGCGGCGGCGACCCGGTCGAACGCTTCGCCGTGCCCGCCATCGTGCTCGAAGGCCCCGGCGCCGTCGCCCTGACCACGCCCAACAGCGCCACCGCCTTCGCCGGCGAACACCTGCACATCACCAGCCAGCACGACACCCACCTA
>NZ_LMSL01000002.1:399540-423386 GCF_001428405.1 Frateuria sp. Soil773 | reverse complement strand
CCCTCGAAGGCGGCAACATCACCTTCGCCTGCCCGGGCAACTTCACCGTCAAGGCGGGGCAGCATCCGTTCCTGGGGGGAGAGAGCGAAGCGGCCGAGCTGCCGGCCCTCCCGCAGTCGGCGATGCAGGCCATTCCCAACTGGATCGAGATCGATCACCGCGATCCCGACGATGAACCGTTCGCCGGATTGCCCTACAAGATTTTCTTCGAAGGCGGGCAGGTCGTGGCCGGCACGCTGGATGCCCAGGGCCACGCGCGGCACGAGAACGTGCCGGCGAAGGCGACTCATGTGGAGTACCAGTTTCCGCCGCCCCAAGACGATAAGCCGTGGGACCCCATCGCGGACCTGATTGCGGCCTCACGCGACAAACTCGGCTAAGGACCGGCCATGTGGGAAGAACTCGAAAACGGACTGGAGTGGTTCAAGGCGGCGCCCGCGCGTTGGTATGCGAGTGCAAAGGAGGATGTTTCAGCCGCCGCCGAATGGATCTGGAACGTGCTGCAAGGCGACTTTGCGGATGACCAGTCCACCGCGCAGGTCGTCACTGGCACCGTGATCTCGATGATCCCGTTCGTGGATCAGATCTGCGATGTGCGCGACGTGGTCGCCAACTGCCGCAAGATTCACCAGGACGTCTCGAACAAATGGTCGTGGGTCGCGCTGATCCTGACCTTGATCGGACTGTTCCCCGTGCTGGGCTCGCTCGGCAAGGGCTGCGGAAAGATCCTGTTCGCCTACGGACGAAAGTGCGTGTTCCGCGCGGGCGTACATGCGCTCGAAGCCGGCTTCTGGCAGGCCAGCCGGCCGTGGGTCGAGGCCGGTATCAAGAAACTGAACCAGTACCTCGCCATGCCGTCGGTGCGCCGCACGTTGAAGTCCCTGGGCTGGCTCAACCCCTACAAGACGATCGCCGGGAAACTCCGGCAGGTGATGGGCAAGCTCAACGTCGGCGAGCTATCGAAAGCCTTCGACAAGGTGATCGAGGCGCTGAACTACTTCGTCGGCAAGATCCAGCGCTGGGGTTCCGAGGCGATGGGCACCAAGGCTGGCCAACTGCTGCGCCAGGTCATGGATATCCGCAACGCGATGGCCAAGCGTGTCGAGGAACTGCTGGCGCCGGTGCGCGACTGGCTGGAACAACTGGCGCGCCGCATCGAACTGGAAACCAATCTTGCCTACCGCGCCGAGGTCAACGCGGTCAATCCGAGTAAATACATGCGCCCGCAACTGGCTGCCGATGCGGCTGACATGGCGGCGAACAAGCCGAGGTGGGTGGATGAGGCGGCCTCGCTTCGCCACAAGCCCATGGGGGATGCGCCGTTCGAGAAAGGTTGGCCGGATATTAGCAAAACTGCTCCCACGCCACTCGGGAAAGCCTATAAAACTTTTCACAACGCCAAGCCAGTTACCATCAAGCCAGGCGAAAAGCTTTACCGAGTGGTCGACCCATCCTCGTTCGACAACAGCATCTGCTGGATGCGCGAGGCCGAGTTCAAGGCGCTCAAGAGCCGCGACGACTGGCGCCGCCGCTTTGCCGTATGGCGATATTGGAACCGCAACGGCGAGTACGCGACCTACGTGGTGCCGCCGGGCGAGGGGCTGCGGGTATGGGAGGGCGCTACAGCCAGTCAGCGCCTTGAGGAAGGAAGCAAGTTTGTTCTCGAGGGTGGCGCACCCCAGATCGTGCTCGACCCGAAGCAGCTCAAACCCGAATACCTCGCCAAACGGAAGCCCACCGGTTGGGGCTATACCGACTTCCCCGGTGAAAGCGACGAGTTCCTCGGCCTACCGAAACTGGCCAACAATATCGATCCACGTAACTTGGCGCCGGACGGCAAGCTCAAGCTGCCGGCCAAGGCACCCTGACGCACAAGGTCAATCACCCTCATGCCCGCACTGATCATTCCCCAGGAAATCTACCTGCTCGAGCGCTACAGCTCGCCCGAGTATTTCGTCCAGATGCGCGATGCCTGGGATGCCATGGTGACCTATGTCGAGGATTGCCTTGAACGCTTCATGCGCAAGTTGCCGCCGGCGTACCGCAATCGGCCGCTGCCCGAGCAGCCGGATATCGTCTGGGGGCAGCGCGTGCTACCCAACTTCCTCAATACCCAGCAAGGGCTGTGGAACGCGTATATCAAGCTGACGCATGGCGACTATGAAATGTTGAATGCGGCGCATCGTGTGTCCAACGATGTCCGCGGTCAACGTGAGTTTTCGTATGCTTGGCTGGATGAAGTCGAAGAAGGGGGCAGCGAGCGCTATTGGAAGCTCTTGCTTGCAGCTGAAGACTACGCGGATAACATCACACCAACGGCCGGCGCCTACTGGAACGTGGGGACGCTCGGGGCGAGATATAANCGCTCAGTTGCTGATCGCAAACGAGGCAGCGCCTATCGCTTACGTCGGTTATGACCCGGAAACAATGCAGAATGTCTCCGAACAACCCACAATCTGGACCCTGATCGAACGCGTTCCTGGCGAAACTGTGCCGCTGGAGGAGGGGCTGGGCAAGGTCGAATCCACGCCTTTGCATGTGGCTGCCGGCAAACCCTCCCCACGCACCGGTTGGTGGTTCACTCCCGCCAAGGCCCACTCGCGTCGCCACTTCAAGCAGGGTGACATCTTCCCGACCATCGAAGGCAGCACCTACGGTGATACCTACTGGCAATGGTCGCCGGATCAGTCGTCGCCCAGCCTTTGAGCCGCAAGCTGAGTCATGCCTGCCCCCCCTCATTCCCCAGGAGATCTATCTGATCGAGCGCTACAGCTCGCCCGAGTATTTCGTGCAGATGCGTGATGCATGGGATGCCATGGTGAACTACGTCGAGGATTGCCTCGACCGGTTCATGTACAAGCTGCCGCCGGCATATCGCAATCGGCCGCTGCCCGAGCAGCCGGATATCGTCTGGGGACAGCGCGTGCTACCCAACTTCCTCAATACCCAGCAAGGGTTGTGGAACGCGTATATCAAGCTCACGCATGGCGACTATGAAATGCTCAATGCAGCGCACCGCGTGTCCAACGATGTCCGCGGGCAACGTGAGTTTTCATATACCTGGCTGGATGAAGTCGAAGAAGGGGGCGGCGAGCGCTATTGGAAGCTCTTGCTTGCAGCCGGAGATTATGCGGGCAACATCATTCCGACCGCCGGTGGTTCGTGGCCGAAAACTATTCTGACCAGTAACTTTTCATCCGAACGCGGGGAACTCGATCCACCAACTGCTTGGCCGCTTTATCGTATCAATCCATCTGTTCAAGTTAAGACCGGCGATGTGGCGAGCCAGTCCGGCGTCTATCTTCCCGAGATCGAAGATGCCTGCGCTAACTTTTTGATCGGCGGCCAGACCGTGACGCGGGCGCGCGTCGGCTATGGCCCCGAGACACTTCAATACATCTCGAAGCAACCCACGCTCTGGACATTGATCGAGCGCGTGCCCGGCGAAACCGTGCCGCTGGCCGAGGGGCTGGGCAAGATCGCATCCACACCCTTGCATGTGGTTGCCGGCAAGTCCTGCCCTCGTGCCGGTTGGTGGCTCACCCCGGCCAAGGCCCATTCACGTCGCCACTTCAAACAGGGTGACGTGTTTCCCGTCATCGAAGACAGCGCCTACGGCGACACCTACTGGCAATGGTCGCCAGATCAGTCGTCGCCCAGCCTTTGAGCCATAAGCTGAGTCATGTCCGCACCCCTTATCCCCCAGGAAATCTACGTGCTCGAGCGCTACAGTTCGCTGGAGTACTTCGCGGCCATGCGCGATGCTTGGGACGCCATGGTGGGCCACGTCGAGCAGAGCCTCGAACGGTTCATGCAGAAACTGCCGCCCGCCTACCGAAATCGGCCGTTGCCCGAGCAGCCCGACATTGTTTGGGGACAGCGCGTGCTGCCGAACTTCCAGCATACGCAGCGGGAGGTCCATGACGCCTACGCTGAGCTGCTCAGCGGCAACATGAATGGGTTGAACGCAGCGCATAACGTGTCCAACGACATTCGTGGGCAACGTGAATTCTCGGACGCCTGGCTGGATGAAGTGGAGGACGGGGGGGCAGCGAACGCTACACCAAGCTGCTGCAGAAGGCCGGGCACTATGCACGTAACATCGCCCCAACGGCCGGGGCCTACTGGAATGTGGGCACGCTTGGAGAGCGATATGTNCGCTCAGTTGCTGATCGCAAACGAGGCAGCGCCTATCGCTTACGTCGGTTATGACCCGGAAACGATGCAGAACGTCTCCGAGCAGGCGACCTTCTGGACGTTGGTCGAACGGGTCCCCGGTGAAACGGTGCCGCTGGAACAGGGACTGGGTACTGTCGAATCCACGCCGTCGCATGTCGCGGCCGGCCAACCCTGTCCTCGCGCCGGCTGGTGGTTCACTCCTGCCAAGATCCGTTCACGTCGCCACTTCAAGCAGGGCGACATCTTTCCGGTCATTGAAGGCAGTGCGTACGGCGACACTTACTGGCAGTGGTCGCCGGATCAGTCCTCGCCCAGCCTTTGAGCTGCAAGTTGAGTCATATCCGGCCCCCTCATTCCACAGGAAATCTACCTGCTTGAGCGTTTCGTTTCGCTGGAGTACTTCGCAGCCATGCGCGATGCGTGGGACGCCATGGTCCGCTACGTTGAGCAGAGCCCTACCGATCTGGGTACGTACGTCAACCGATGTTGGATGGCGCGTTCGAATGCCGCATACGGGCCGTCGCCGCTTGCCTAGAGTCCGCCCGCCGCCAGCAGGAGGCGCAGTTGCTCGGCCAGCCGCAGGCTCAGCGCGACGATGGTGAAGGTGGGGAAGGCCCAGCCGCCGGTGGGGAACACCGAGCTGCCCGCGATGTGCAGGTTGTCGATGCCGTGCACCCGGCATTGCGGATCGACCACGCCCTGCCGGGGATCGTCGGACATGCGGGTGGTGCCCAGGTGGTGCGCGGTGCCGTGCACCAGCGGCGCGCTGTCGTCCTCCAGCCAGGGCTCGGGCTGGAAGCGCCCGCCGCAGGCGCGGCTGAGCTGCTGGCCGAACAGCGTGGCGGCGGTGCGGTAGGTGTGCCGGTCCAGCGGGGTGAGGCGCCAGTCCACGCTAACCTTGCGCTGGCCCAGCGCGTCGCGCTCGCGCCCCAGCGCGACCCGGCTGTCCGGGTTGGGCGCCTGCTCGAAGTAGCCGACCAGGTCGACGTGGTCGCTCTTCACCGTGGGCCGGGCGGCCAGCTTCTGCCGGAAGGCCCTGGCGATGTCGCCGATGCCCAGGCCCAGCCGCAGGGCCAGCACGCCGATGCTTTCGGAAGTGGCCACGGTGCCGTCGTTGCCGACCGGCCCGTTCTTCAGCGCGGCGCAGAGCCGCTCGGCCAGCAGCGCACCTTCGTCGCGGGTGGTGCTGCGCAGGGCGGCGCGCAGGTCGCGCAGGGCGCGGATGCCCTTCGGCACCGTACCTTCCACGGCGAACGGATGCACCCGCCCGCTCAGCACCTGGTGCGTCCGCTGCGCTTCCTCCGACAGGCCGATCTCCGGGAACGACGGGGCCGGCCCCTTGCCCTGGTTGCGGTCGTAGGGCCGGGTGAGGCGGTCGGGGCTGTCGGTGAACACGGTGCCCAGCTTGCCGCTGGGGTGGTCCATGAAGAAGCGCCCGACCAGGTCGCGCTCGTTGCCCAGCCCCTGCGGCACGACCGCGTTCGACAAGAGCAGCAGCCGCGCATTCTCGATGCCGCCGCAGGCGAGCACGTAGTGCCGCGCGCGGATCACGCCGCGGCGCCCGTCCAGTGCGCCGATGCGCGCCTGGCGCACGGACGAGCCGCAGGGCGTGGCCTGCAGTTCGAGCAGGTTGGCGTGCAGCATCACGGTGAGGTTCGGCGCCTGCTCCAGCTCGGCGCGGTAGGCGTCGCCGAACAGGATCGGGCTGCGCGCGAAGATCTGGTTGACCAGGGTGCCGGCCTCGAAGCGGATCGGCGGATGCGTCAGCGGAGCGAGGAAGGAGCCGCTCACGAAGCCGTGCGGCCCGATGCGGCAGAACGCGCGCGCCTGCGCGTAGTACGGCGCAAGTTCGGCATAGGATAGCGGCCAGCCGCTGCGCGGCACCCATTCGCGCGGCGCGAGGTCCTGCTGGGCCAGCGGGATGCAGCCGCCGCCCCACAGGTTGCAGCTTCCGCCGAAGGCGCGCATCCGCGAGGTGCCTGGGTCGAACGGGGTCGAGCCGACCGAGCCGCCCTCGTAGAGCTCCTGGCAGCGTTCCTCGCCGGCGAACCCGCCGCTTTCGAGCAGGCACACGCGCACCGCGCTGCCGGCAAAGGACCGTGCGATGGCGATGCCGGCGGCGCCGGCCCCGACGATGCACAGGTCCGCTTCGACATCGGTCGGAGACGATCCGTCCAGGTAATCAATAATCACGCTTCCCCCAGTGCTTACGCTGATCGACGATGCGCTGCCCTGCGATGGTGCTCCGCGAAACGGATTGCGCCGGGCCGCGGCCCGGTTGCTACTTACACGCGGTAATAGTTCCGGTGCCAGTCGACGAAACGGCCTACGCCTACCTCCACCGGCACCCGCGGCCGATAGCCGACGGCGTGGACCAATCCGGAAACGTCGGCCTCGGTGTCGGGGACGTCGCCGGCCTGCAGCGGCAGCATCTCCGTCTTCGCCTTGCGCCCCAGGCACCGCTCCAGCACCTCGATGTAGCGCAGCAGCTCCACCGGCTGCTCGTTGCCGATGTTGTACAGCCGGTACGGCGCCACCCCGCTGGCGGCCGGGTCCGGCGCCAGCCCGTCCCAGGCGCCGTCCCGCCCCGGCACCGTGTCCAGCGTGCGCACCACGCCTTCGACGATGTCGTCGATGTAGGTGAAGCTGCGCCGGTGGTGGCCGTGGTTGAACACCTTGATCGGCTCGCCCGCCAGGATCGCCCGGGTGAACAGGAACAGCGCCATGTCCGGCCGGCCCCACGGGCCGTACACCGTGAAGAAGCGCAGCCCCGTGCTGGGAATGCCGTACAGGTGCGCATAGCTGTGCGCCATCTGCTCGTTGGCCTTCTTGGTCGCCGCGTACAGCGTCAGCGGGTGCTCCGTGGGCTGGTGCTCCGAGAACGGCATCGCCCGGTTGGCGCCGTATACCGAGCTGGTCGAGGCGAACACCAGGTGCTCCACGCCGTGCCGGCGGCAGCCCTCCAGGACGTGCAGGAAGCCGGTGACGTTGCTCGCCACGTACACGTGCGGGTTCTCCGCGGCGTAGCGCACCCCGGCCTGCGCGGCCAGGTTGACCACCCGCTGCGGCCGGTGCGTGGCGAACACGCTCTCCACCAGCGCCCGGTCGGCCAGGTCGCCGTGCACGTGCGTGTAGCCGGGATGGTCCCTGAAGCGCGCCAGCCGCGCCTGCTTCAGGGTCACGTCGTAGTAGTCGTTGAGGCTGTCGAGGCCGATCACCTCGTCGCCGCGCTCGAGCAGCCTGAGCGCCACGTGGGAGCCGATGAAGCCGGCCGTGCCGGTAACCAGGACTTTCACCGTCACAGCCTCCCGTCCACCGCGTCGCGCGGCAGCACGTACTTCACGTCGTACACCACCGACGCCGGCTTGCCGTATGCGCGCACGCCCGCCGCGCCCAGCGCCACGAACTGCCGGTGGCCCACGGCGACGATCACCGCGTCGTAGTCGCCCGCCGCCGGCTGCGCGATCGGCGCCAGCCCGTACTCGTGGCTCGCCTCGGCCGCGTCCACCCACGGGTCGTGGATGTCGACCTCGGCGTGGTAGCCGCGCAGCGCCTGCACGATGTCCACCACCCGCGTGTTGCGCAGGTCCGGGCAGTTCTCCTTGAACGCCAGCCCCAGGATCAGGATCCGCGCGCGCACCGGGTTGATCCCCTTGCGCACCATCAGCCGGATCACCTCGCCGGCGATGTACGGCCCCATGCCGTCGTTGGTGCGCCGCCCGGCCAGGATCACGTCCGGGTGGTGGCCCACCTCCTGCGCCTTGTGCGTGAGGTAGTACGGGTCCACGCTGATGCAGTGCCCGCCCACCAGGCCCGGCCGGAACGGCAGGAAGTTCCACTTGGTGCCGGCCGCCTGCAGCACCTCCAGCGTATCGATGCCGAGCTTGTTGAACAGGATCGCCAGGTCGTTGACCAGGGCGATGTTGAGGTCGCGCTGGGTGTTCTCGATCACCTTGGCCGCCTCGGCCACCTTCAGCGAGCTGGCCTTGTGCGTGCCGGCGGCGATCACCGAGCCGTACAGGCGGTCGACGAAGTCGGCCGTCTCCGGGGTGGAGCCGGAGGTCACCTTGAGGATCGAGGTGACGCGGTGTTCCTTGTCGCCCGGGTTGATCCGCTCGGGGCTGTAGCCGGCGAAGAAGTCGCGGTTGAAGACCAGACCGGAGACCTTCTCCAGGATCGGCACGCAGACTTCCTCGGTGCAGCCCGGGTACACGGTCGATTCGTACACCACGGTGTCGCCGGGCTTGAGCACCCGGCCCAGGGCCTCGCTGGCCTTCACCAGCGGGGTCAGGTCCGGCCGCTTGGCGCTGTCGATCGGGGTGGGCACGGTGACGATGTAGACGGTGCGGTCGCGCAGGTCGTCCAGCGCGGCGCCGAAGCGCAGCCGCGTGGCCCCGGCCAGTTCGCCAGCGTCCACCTCCAGCGTGCTGTCGCGCCCGGCGCGCAGCTCGTCGATGCGTCCCGGGTTGATGTCGAAACCGACCGTGTCGTAGCGCTTGCCGAATTCCACCGCCAGCGGCAGGCCGACGTAGCCCAGGCCGACGATCGCGAGCTTCGTGTCTTGCAGATTGCGCATACGAGCGTCCCGGCCGCTTGCCCCGTCGATACGGGACTGGCGTGATGGCTTTCGTCGGCGGGCGACCGCGCCGGATCGCCTGCTGCCCCTGCTTGCCATGGGCCTTCCGGTGCACGGCGGAGCAGAGGCTAGCAGGGCGCGAAAGCGTTTCCGCTCCGGCAAAAGGCCGGTTGGCCGAATGGTCGATGGCGGCGGCAAGCCGGGCGCGACGGCGCTTGCGTGCCCCGCGCGGCGCGTGGCCGCTTGCGGAACGAGGCGAATGTCCTTGCGACGCTGCGCGCGACATCCTGCCTATGGCGAATGGAGGAGTCGGCCGGCGCCTTTCGAGGCATCCGCACCGCGTGCGTTGCGGCGGTGCCGATGCCGGAGGAGGCCGGCCTGCGCCGGCATGGCGGACGGCCAACGGCGGGAGCGAAGCCGCTCCCCGGGTGATTGCGTTTTCCGCAGCCCGGCGGATTGCAACGGACGTCCGTCCGGACGTCCATCACGGCCGGTGCATGCGCCGTTCCCGGTGCGGCCGTCAGGAAATTGCGTCGTCCCTCAGGGCGACGAGCTGGATGCGGCCGGCGCTGCCGTCGCGGCCGTGCCGTCCGCCGGGGCCGGTGCCGGCGCGGCGGGCAGGATCAGCTCGGGATCGGCTTGCTGCGCTTCCAGCCGGCGGATGCTCTGCTGCACGGCGTCGAGCTGGCTGCTGGTGGTCTGCAGGTCGGTGCTCAGCGAAACCGCGCGTTCCTTCGCCTGCTGCTGCAGGGCCGCCACCTGTTGGGCCTGCTGCTGCTGGCGCGCCGCGTCCTGCTGCAGGTTCTGCAGGCGCTGCTCGTTCAGCGCGACCATGTGCTCGGCGTACTTCTTGCCCGCCTGCAGGCGCAGCGTGTCCAGGTCCACCTCGGCCAGCTTCTCGGTCTGCGCGGCGAAGGTGCGGTAGATGCTCTCGGCGTCCTTCTCCACGTCCGACTGGATCACGCGCCAGAACACCTTGTCGTGGAACAGCACGACGTAGTAGCTCAGCTTGTCGGCCTGGAACAGCAGGCTCGCGCCGTAGCTGCCGTTGTAGGTGGTGCGCAGCTCGGTCAGCTGGTGGCTGTCCATCAACTGGCGCAGGCGATCGACCGTGCCGCCGGAAACGCTGCCGTCCTGCGCGGCGACCGCTTCGCCGGTGTGCGCCTGGGGTGGCTGTGCCGCCAGCGCCGAGGCCGAGGCGGCCGTCAGGGCCGTTGCAAGCAACGACACCACGAAGCGATGCGCGCCCGCGCTGCGAATCAATGAAGTCATCCCCTGTTTCCCCGGTGGTTGCTGGTTTTCCTGGCCGGCCTCGCGGCACCGACGGGCGACGTCCGCGTCTCCCGATCCAGGCAGTCTAAGGCCGCGGTGCGAGGGGTCAAGTGATGGTTGTGCGTACGGGTGGGCATCTTTAGTAGACCAGTTGGACGCGATGGCATTGCAGCGATTGCAGGTGGACGTCGGTCAGACCCAGTTTTAGCCCAAGCCCATTTTGGAGTATCGGTGTGAGTATGTTTGAACCAACGCCATCGAGTGCAGGTTTCAGTGCCTGAAGTATGAAGCCGAGCAGGTTGACGAAAGCACCGGAGTTCGAGCCAGAGCCGCCGGAGGCGGTTATCGCGCCACTGATCACGTTGATGCAGGAGTCCTTGCTTCCAAGCGTGCATCCAAGGTTGTTGAGCACGCCGGACAAGGCGCCAGTAACACCGCCGAGGAGGTTACCCACGGAGCCGAGCAGACCCTGCACATTGAGCTGCAAGGTATTGCCAAGAAGAGCAAGCACGTCACCGGTCACGTTCCCGAGCAATCCCTGTAGACCTTGTGATGCCGCCTTGATTTTGTTGAGGGCTTGCTGGGTTCTTGCGAGATTGCCGAGGCCCGCATCGGTGCTGTTCCAGAGGTCCTGAGCGGTTTGATTGGCCGTTTGCGATGGATTGCCAGGCGGTTGTGTCTGAGGGTTGGCGATCAGGGCGGCGGTCAAGGCGGTGACCAGATTGTTGACCGTGGTGCCGATCTCCAACTGATTTCCATTGGCTGGTATGACCTTGGTCTGCCCCACATACAGCGAGTCTGAGCCGTTGGCGGGTAATGCCTGGGTAGCCAGATGCGTATTCAACGAAATCAGATCCAGTCCGGCGATCTGGGCATCCAACAGCATCTTGTTTGAAGAGGCTCCCGGAATGCCATCGCAACCGTGTGCGGTCGAGAACACCTGGCTTTCGTCGAAATTGCCGACACACATCTTGAGTACGGAGGATTCCACTTGAATGGTGGCGAGCGGATGGCCGTCATCGTCCGAGGCGGTGCACAGGTCCGTCAGCGTGCCCTTCGCATCGACCAAGTCCAATGCAACTGGTAGATCGAGCTTGAGCTTGATGAGCCCCCCGATAAGAGGGACTCCACTTGTATCTGCAATGATGTGAAGGAAGGTACGTACTTGTGCCGTATAGGCGCTGGTTCCTATGCCGCCGATTCCAATCGATGGCGGTTCGATTACCCGTGTCTTTGCAATGACCTTCAGCAAGCCAAAGGGAAGGCCTGCAGGCGGCGTATCGATATTGGCGCTTATCGCATGCTGCCCTGTTCCCACGCCTATGGCCGTCGCAAGCAATTGCAGGGCATCTACTTGCGCGTTGAGCGCAGCTTGCGCCGCTCCATCGGGAGCAACGATCGTTGCAAACAGTCCGCCAGGGCCACCCAGCGTCACTTTCTGAAGAGTAAGGTTGAGTTGTGCCGTGAGAGTGTTGAGCAAGCTGGTGTTGGCGTTAGCCAAATCTTGTTGCCCAGCTACCGTTACGATGGCGTCCAGCACGTCAATGAGGGCACGTGCATGCAGTTGAGAAGCGAGCAAGGTGTTGAGGTCGCCGACGCTGATGTCGGAAGGTACCTCGACGCCCAGTTGCTTGAGCAAGCCTGCTGGCGTGATCTTGACGTTAGCCAAGCCCTCGTAACCGACCAGCGACGTACCCTCGAGCGGTATGCCAACACTCTTGAGCAACTGTCCCAGGGTTGACGACCCGTCGTAGTCAACCAGGGTGGTGCCTACCGAGAACGCCGCAATGGGTGGTGCGCCAGAAGCGACCGCCTCGGACTTCACCGTCAGGCTCTGCGTGCCCATCTGGTGCAGGAACGGCACGGCGCTGACGGAGGCGGTCACCTTGACCGCATTGACGCTGCCGCCGGCGGCGACGGCAGCGAAGTGGTCCGTCGCGGCGTTGGCCGGGTTCCAGTCCCCGCATGCGATCGCCAGGGTTCCCCCGAAGCCGTTGTCCACCGTGGCGTTGCCCCGGGCGGCGGCGTTGTCGGCGTTGTCCGGGGCGCAGTCCTGCAGGCGCTGGGCACCGGCCAGGGCGGCGAGGTCGGCGACCTTCTGCGTATCGCGCTTGGCCCAGTAGAAATAGCCGACCTCGACCAGGCCGAGCATGGCGACCAGGCCGACCAGCATGAGGATCATCGCGATCGACATGGAGCCGCGCTGGCACCGCGGGGCGATGCCCGTGCCGTGCCCGTCCGGGCGCCGGCAGGCACCTTCCGCGGTGGCGCATTGGGTCCGTCCGGGCGCGCTCATGGCCTGTTATCTCCCGTTGCCGGTGCTCTTTCCGACGTTGGTTTCGTAGAACTCCGGAATGGCGTGATCGAAGCTCTTCAGGTAGCGGCGGTAGCTGGCGCTGGCCTCGTCGCCCAGCACTGGCAGGCGCGTGCCGGCGCGGCGGTCGTCGGCCTGCATCTGCAACAGTTGCCGCGTGGTCTCGCCGATCCGCGTGTCCTGAAGCGAGACCGGCATGCCGGTGTCTTCCGGCTCGGGCGCATCCATGGAGTTAGTGGGCATAGGGGCCGCAGGCATGGGTTGCGCGGGAGGCGGGAGCGGCGGCCGCTGGCTGGCGACCCGCGCCGGCCGCGGCGCGGGAACGGTGCGCGGTGCCGTGGCCGGCGCGACGTTCGGCGGCGGCTGTGCCGGTGCTGTATCCGCCGGCGGGTAGCCGGCCATCATCTGCCCGGTCAGGGGCTGCTGCTGGGCCATCGACAGCGCGGGCAGGGCCAGCAGCGCGAGCAGCACGGAGGAGCGCGCGGAGGCGAAGCGGAGAATCATGGATGGGCCTCGCTGGGCGTGGAGGTGGAGTCGAAGCGTTCGAGCATGGGGCCGGGCAGGCCGGCGATCCGGGTCGGCCGGGCGGGGCGGGCGCCAGGGGCGTCCGGCGGCGGCACCTGCCGCGGCGTGCGCGCCTCCGATGCCGCGGCCGGCGATGCGCCGTCGGTGGATCGTGCGGCCTGCATCGCGCCGCGCAATTGCACGGCCAGCCGCTGGATGGCGTCGCGCGCGGCTTGCGGCAGCTCGGCGCGCTGCATCATGGCGTCGGCCTGCGCGTAGTTGCCGTCCAGCAGCATCCACAGCGCCAGGTTGGACACCGCCTTGACGTTGCCCGGCGCCAGCTCGGCCGCCTTGGCGAGGGGCTCGCGCGCGGCGGCCAGCCGGCCGGCCTGCAGCCGGGCGTAGCCGAGGTCGCCGAGGTAGGCGATGTTGAGGGGATCGACCTGCACCGCGCGGGACAGCGCCTGTTCGGCCGCGTCGTTGTCGCCTCGGGCCGCGGCGATCAGGCCGAGGCCGTGCTCGGCGGGGCCGGCCTGGTCGCTGCGCAGCAGCGTGGCGTAGAGCCTGCTGGCCGCGTCCGCCTGGCCGGTGCCGCGGAAGGCGTCGGCCTGCAGCCGGCGCAGCTCGGGCGTGTCGCCGTAGTGCTGGCGGTAGGCGTCGATGTGCGCCAGCGAGGCGTAGTACGCGCCCTGCTGCTGCATCCGGCGGATCAGGTCCAGGTACATCGTGCGGCTTTCCGCGGCGACCGTCCGCGGTTCGGGCTCGGGGGCGGGCTGCGCGTGTTCGAGGTAGCCCTGGCGCGTGGCGCAGGCGCCCAGCAGCAGGCAGCCGGCCAGCGCGAGCGGTCGACGCGCGCGGCGGGCATGGGTGCGGTGGCGCGGCGAGATGGCCATGCTCAATGTCCCTTCAATTTAGCCATGGTGCCGATCAGCGAGACCACCGCGGGCCCGGCCAGCACCAGCATCAGCGCCGGCAGCAGGGTGAGCATCATCACGATGGTCATCTTCACCGAGAGCTTGCCGGTCTTTTCCTTCATGCCCATCTTGCGCTGCTCGCGCAGGCGCTCGGCGAACTGGCGCAGCGGCTCCTGCACCGCGCCGCCGTGCTGGTGCACCTGCAGGATGATGAGCACCAGGCTCTTGAGGTCTTCGTTGTCGAACGATTCGGCCAGCCGCCGCAGCGACTGGTCGCGCGGGCGGCCGCGGATGTAGGCGGCGTTGGCGTCGCGGATCTCGCGGCCGAGCACCGGCAGCACCGTGTAGAAGCGCTCCGCGATCGTCTGCAGGCTCTGGTCCATGCTGAAGCCGATGCCCTGCAGCAGGCGCAGCAGGTCGATCAGCAGGGGCAGCTCGTCCTCGACGCGCTTGCGCAGGCGCGTGGCCCAGGCGTTCAGCGCGAACTTCGGCAGCAGCACGCCGGCGGCCAGCGCGGCGAACAGTTCCAACAGGGCCCTGACCCCGGTGGGGCGCAGCCACAGCGCCACCAGGGCCGGCAGCAGCAGCGCCAGCGCGAGCCGCAGGCCGAGGAAGATCGCGCGGCCGGAGCGGGTGTTGCGGTTGGCCTGGTCCAGCAGCAGGCGGTCCTCGGGAGCGAGCAGGGCCTTGCCGAGGCGGCCGTCCTCGAAGTGGCGGCCCAGCGATTCCAGCGTGTCCATGAGCAGGCGCCACGGCGTGCGCCGCACGTTCTCGGAGGCCTCGCCCTTGGGCGCGTGCAGCAGGCGTGACAGCGCCTGGTCGATCACCTGGTCGTGCTGCTGTTCCTGGCGCGCGCGTTGCAGCAGGCTGGCGCCGAACAGGGCCGCGCCCATGGCGAGGGCGAGCAGGGCCAGCGCCAGCAGCAGTCCGGTGGTCATAGCGACCTCGCCAGCCGGTACAGCAGGAAGCCGCCGATGAGTTCCATGACCGCGGCGATCAGCAGGATCTTGTGCCCCAGCGGATGGGTGAACATCGGATGGAAGAAGGCCGGGTTGAGCAGCGACATGAAGATCGCCACCACGATCGGCAGCAGCCCGAGCACCCAGGCCGACATGCGGGTTTCCGAGGTGATCGCGCGCAGTTCCTGCTGCGCGTGGTCCAGGTCGCGCATGAAGTCGCTCATCCGCTGCAGGATGTGGTCGGCGCGGCCACCCATGCGCACGCCGGTGCCCAGCACCACGTGCAGCAGGTCCAGCGCCTCCAGCCGGTACGGCCGCGCGGCCAGTTGCAGGGCGCGGTCCAGTTCCAGGCCGGTGCGCACCGAGCGCATGGTCTGGTCGAGCACGCCGCGCAGCGGCGCCTGCACCGACGCCGCCGCCGTCTGGAAGGCCATCGGCAGGCTGTTGCCGATGCTGGCCAGGCGCACCATCGCGTCGAGGAAATCCGGCAACTGGCGCACCAGTTGCCTGCGCAGCTTCTCGATGCGCGCGCGCAGCCACAGCCACGCCATCGCCGCGTAGACCGCCAGCAATACCGGCCAGGCCCATGCGGTGCCGATGCGCCAGGCGCCCAGCACCGTCAGCAGCAATCCCAGCGCGGCGATCTGGCCCGGCACGCGCCAGCCCGTGGGCAGGCCCGCGCGCAGGCACAGCGGGTCGGTGACCAGTTCGCCGGGCTGGCGCGCGGGCGCCGCCGCACCGGCAGCGCCCGCCGCGGCCGGGTTCGCCGCTGCGACCGGTGCGGCCAGGTTTTTCTCCAGGTGGGCCAGGCTCTTGCGCTGCTGCTGGCGCAGCGGGCTGCCCCACCACAGCTCGATCGCGCCGGCGAGCAGCAGCGACACCGCGCTCAGCAGGACCAGGGCGAGCGTCATCGCGCCATCTCGGCCGACGCTTCCTGCAGGAACTGGCGGAACGATTCCAGCTTGCGGGTATGCGGATGGAAACCCAGCCCGGGCCAGCGGTTCTGCTCGTTGCCGGCGGCGTCCACGAAGGTCTCGTGGCGGAACATCTCCTGGGTGGTGATGATGCGGTCGCTGACGCCGGTGACCTCGGTGATCGAGGAGATCACGCGCCGGCCGTTGCCCAGGCGGGCGATCTGCACCACGAAGTCGATCGCGCTGGCGATCTGCCGGCGCAGGCTGTCCTCGCTGCCCTGGAAGCCGGCGAAGCCGGCCAGCATCTCCAGCCGGGACAGGCCGTCGCGCGGCGAGTTGGCGTGGATGGTGGACATCGAGCCGTCGTGGCCGGTGTTCATCGCCTGCAGCATCTCCAGCACCTCGGCGCCGCGCACCTCGCCCACCACGATGCGGTCGGGCCGCATGCGCAGGCTGTTGCGCAGCAGGTCGCGGATGCTCACCGCACCGCTGCCCTCGAAGCCGCCCAGGCGGCTCTCCAGCCGCACCACGTGCGGGTGGTTGAGCGACAGCTCGGCGGTGTCCTCGATGGTGATGACGCGCTCCTCCGGCGGCACGTAGTGCGCCAGCGCGTTGAGCAGCGAGGTCTTGCCCGAGCTGGTGCCGCCGGAGACCAGGATGTTGCAGCGGCTCATCACGGCGGCGTGCAGCAGGGCCTGGATGGGGCGGTCGAAGGTGCCGATGCGCAGCAGGTCGTCGGGCGTGAACGGGTCGCGGCGGAACTTGCGGATCGACACGCTCGGCCCGGTCACCGACAGCGGCTCGATGACCGCGTTGAGGCGGCCGCCGTTGGCCAGCCGCGCGTCCACCATCGGGTTGGCCTCGTCCAGCCGGCGCCCCAGCGGCGCCAGGATGCGCCGCACGATGCGCAGCAGGTGGCGGTTGTCGCTGAAGCGCACCGGCGCCTGCTGCAGCACGCCGCGGCGCGAGATGTAGACGTTCTGGTAGCCGTTGACGAGGATGTCCTCGACCTCCGGGTCGGCCAGCAGGTCGTCCAGCGGGCCGTAGCCGGTCAGCTCCTTGACCAGCGCCGTCGCCACCTTCTGCACCTCCGCCTCGTTGACCGGGATGCGCCACTCCTGCACGAACGACGCGGTCTCGGTGCCGACGTACTTGGCGACGGTGTCCGACGACCAGGCGGCGATGTCGAGGTGCTGGTCCTCGATCCGGTTCAGCAGGAACTCGTGGGCCGCCGCCAGCACGTCGTGGAACTGCTGGGTGTGCTCGAAGGGCATCAACTGTTCTTCCATCGGAAGCCTCCCAGGCCGGTAAGCGCTCGTTTCCAGCTTGACGTGCCGGCAGCCCGGGGAGGCCTGGCGTGCAGCTTGGCGAGGATGGGATGAAGCGCGCGCACGTACGGATCGCGCGGCGACGACTGGTGCAGCAACTGCCCCTGGTTCGCGCTCGCGCGCAGCGCGCGCGGCCGCTCGGGCAGCGTGGCCAGCAGGGGCAGCTCGAAGCGCCTGGCGATCTGCATGGCGGTGGCGCCGCCGCTCTCGTCGTAGCGGTTGACCAGCAGCGAAAGGCGCGAGTCGCGCATGCCGGCGCGTTCCAGCTCGCGCAGCATGGCGTCCAGCGAAACCACCGCGCCGATGCTCTGGTCGGCGACCAGCCAGGTCTCGTCGGCGTCGCGCAGCAGCGCGACGGGGACCTGCGCGACCGGCAGGCCGCCGAGGTCGCACAGCAGCAGCGCGAAGTGGCTGCGCAGGCGCTCCAGCAGGACGTCGAGGTCGCCGTCGCCGCGCGGCGGCTCCAGCGTGCCGGGCACCTGCGACAGCAGCGCCAGCCGGCTGGCGTGCTGGCCCAGCGCGGTCTGGATCAGGGTGGCGTCGATGCGCCGCGCGCTGCGCAGGGCGTCGTCGTAGTGGAACTCGCCGTCCACGCCGAGGTACAGCGTGGCGTCGCCGGCGGGGCGGCCGAGATCGAGCAGCAGCGCCTGCCGGTCCGGCGCGCCGTCGGCCTCGTCCGCCGGCGCCGCCATCGCGCCGAGATGGGCGGCCAGCGTGCTGGTGCCGACGCCCGGCCTGACGCCGAGCAGCAGCACCAGGCGGCCGCGCGGGCGCAGCGCGGGCGCGGCTTCGCGCCGCGGCCACGTGGCCGGCGCCTGCGCACGGTCCAGCAGGACGCGCAGGTCCTCGTCGGTGGCGTCCATGTCGAGGAAATCGCGCACGCCGGCATGCCAGGCGGCGAGCACGCCCACGGCCTGGTCGGTGGCCGTGGAGCCGACGCCGACCAGGATCAGTTCGGATGCATGCAGCATCAGCCGGTGCGCTAGTTCCGACGAGGCCGTGGCGGCGGCGGGCGAGTAGTCCAGCAGCAGCCGGGTGCCGGCCTTGCGCGCCGCTTCGGCCAGCACCAGCTCGTTCGTGCCGGTTTCCCATTGCACGCGTGCGACGTCGCGCAGCCTGGCGGACAGGCGCTGCGCGCGGGCCGGGTCGGGCGAGACGAAGACGAGGACCACTCCAGGCTCCGGTTTGCTCATGGGGAACAGGGCGGCGGGAACGGACATGGGGTCATCCATCGAGGCTTAGCGCGAGAACCCCGGCAACTGGTCCGACCCTGCCGGATCGAGCAGGAACGCGCCCCACACCGGCAGGTGCCGCTGCGCTTCGCGCTGTCCCGGCAGCGGCAGGGTCGTGCCGCGCGCGAACGGCTTTATCAGGTGCGGGGTGACCACGATGACGAGTTCCTTGTCCTCCTGCCTGAAGTCGAGGTCGCGGAAAAACACGCCGATGATCGGGATGTCGCCGAGCAGCGGGATCTTGTTGACCTGGCTGCGCAGGTTCTGGCTGATCAGCCCGCCGATCACGAACGTCTCGCCGTCGCCCAGCTCGATCGTGGTGTCGGCGCGGCGGGTGATGATCCCCGGCACCTTGGTGCCGCTGAGGGTCACGCCGTTGGTGTAGTCGAGGTCGCTGGCCTCCGGCGCGACCTTCAGCGCGATGCGGTCGGGGGCGAGCACGGTGGGCGTCACGGTCAGGCCGATGCCGAACGACTTGTAGGTGATGGTGGTGGTGCCCAGCCCCTGCGGCTCGGGTATCGGCAGCTCGCCGCCGGCGAGGAAGCTGGCGCTCTGGCCGGACAGGGCCACCAGGGTGGGCTCGGCCAGCACCCGCGCCATGCCGTTGCTCTGCAGCAGGTTCAGGCTGCCGCTCCACTTGCCGGTGGTCGAGCCGGCGACCAGGTTGAAGGCCGATGAGAGCGCGTTGCCGACCGAGTCGCCGCCGCCCGTGGCGCCGTTGGGGCTGGTGATGCCGTAGCTGAAGCCGCCGTTGGCGTTGTTGAACTTCAGGCCGAGCTGGCGCAGCAGGGTGCGGTCGAACTCCACCACCTTCACGTCCACCTGCACCACGCCGCCGCCGGCGACGGTGGAGGCGTCGGCGAGCATGCCCTTGTCGCCTACCGTGGCCGCCGCGGCGAGGCGCGCCCGCTCGTGGTCGAGCGTGCTGTCGGCGCTGCCCTGCAGCAGGGCGGCACCGTCGTGGACCGAGACCTGCGCGCCGGCGTCGTCCTGCAATTGCGCCTGCAATGCGCTGCGCACCTGCACCACCAGCCGCTGCGGTTCCGGTTGGCCGCGATGCCACAGCAGCAGGGTGGTCTGGCCCGGCTGCTTGGCGGTCAGCAGGGCTTCGCGGCGGCCCTTCAGCATCACCAGGTCGGCCACGCCGGGATCGGCGATGGCGACCCGCTCCAGGTCGCGCGGCAGTTGCCACGGGCGCTGTTCGTGCGCCTGCAGGACGAGGCTGGCGTCGGCTGCGTCTGCCCGTAAGGGCGGCATGGCGAGTGTCAGGGCGAGGCAGGCGGCAGACAGGCTGTGCAGGACGTGCGGGCGGGGAAGGCGCCTCGGGAAAGCCATGGCAAGGATCCGTCGTGTCATGGGGAGCTGGTCCGGGTGGCGCGCGCGGCATCGGACGAGGTGCCGCGGATGATCTCCACGGCCTGCGGAATGGCGACGCGGTGCGGCCTGCTGCCGGAGGCGGCGGCGCGGTGGGCATTGCCGGCCAGGCCCAGGCCGTCGATGCCGGCGTAGGCGCGGTTGTCCGGTGTGTCGAGCAGGGCGCGCTGGTCGGCGCTCAGGCCGGCGCGCGGCGTCAGCACGGTGCGCGGCTGCGGGAACAAGGCGTCGTCCGGTCGTCCGTCGTCGCGCGGATGGCGCACCGCCAGCGACAGCTTGCCGTTCTGCACGCCGAGCAGCAGGCGGTCCGCGTCTTGTACCGGCACGGCCAGCACGGCGGTGCGCGCCACGGGCCGGCTTTCCTGCTCAGTGTTGCGCGTGGCGCCGTCCTTGGCCGGTGGCTTGTCGCCGGCCTCGGCGCTGGCGCGCGGCAGATCCTGGCCGCCGTACGCCAGCACGCGCAGGCGCGACAGCAGCAGGCGCGTCTGCGTGCCGTCGGTGGCCGCCTTGCCGTAGGCCGCCGGCTGCGCCGACTTCAGGCTCAGGAAGACGTCGACGTAGTCGCCGGGCAGCACCCGGTTGCCGGCGCCGGCCTGTTCGTCGACCGGCACCGCCATGGCGCGTTCGCCGGGCCTGAGCGCCATCGCCACGCCGCGCGCGAGCAGGTTCGAGGTCAGCACCGTGCCGGCGGGGATGTCCAGCAGCGGGATGCCGCCGGCCACGGCGTCCACTTTGTCGTAGCCGTCCACGGGCCGCTGCGCCACGCTGTCCAGGCGCAGCGCCGAGGCCGCGATCGGCGTGCCGGCCTTGAGCGCGGTCGCCGCCACCACCACGACCTCGCCTTGCCGGGACGTGCGGCCGCCTTGCGGAGCGGGGGCCTGGGTGATGCCCGCCGGCGCCTCGGCCGGCTTGGTGGTCCGCCGTCCCAGAGTGAAGGCCGCGATCGCCAGGATGACGGCGACGGCGACCAGCAGCAGGGCGGCAAGGCGGGTGAATTTCTGCATCGCGGCAATCTCCGGCGCTCTCAGGTGCCCGACGTATCGAGCTGGACGGTGGCGGAACTGGTCAGGGCGTTGCCGAGAAGCCAGCCGTAGACGGCGGTGGTGCCCGGGATGAAGGGATGCGCGTCGTAGTTGTAGGTGGTCTCCACCTTGATGCACTGCACGTTGACCGTGGCGGGACACGAGGCGGCCGTCACGGCGATCGGCGGGTTGCCCGGCGCGGCGCAATCCGGCGCGGCCCCGGAAAAATCCAGCAGCCATTGCATCGACTGCGAGGCCGCTAGGCAGGCGGCGGTGCGGCGTTCCGGAATCTCGCCGGTGCTGCCGTAGCGCAGAGCCGCGCGCGCGCCGTTGGCGGCGGCCAGGGTCAGCGACTGCTTGGCGGCGAAGATCAGCACGCCGGAAAAGGTCAGCATCAGGAGCGGCAGCACGCCGAGCAGGAACACCAGGGCGAACTCGATCGCCACCACGCCGCGCTGTTGTTTTCGTCCGGATGCGTTGTGCCGGTTGTTCCGGGCGGCATGTACAGACGTGGAGAATGGCCTCCCTGCGGACGGTCGCTTCGCGGCGTTCATGAGGGGCGCCCCGAATGCCACGGGGGCGTGGTCCCAGCGCAGGCTGGGGTCCGGCAGATCCGGACCATCGAAACACCAAGGCGCTGGATTCCAGCTTGCGCTGGAATGACGGGGATGGGGGATGGCGAAGGATTGACGCGTGTCACCCATCCAGCCCGCAACCGTCGTCCCGGCGAACCTCGAAAAGGGGGCAAGAGCTGGGACCCAGCGACTCTAGGCCGTCGAATCCGAAGACACCGGATTCCCGCCCTCGCCCCCTTTTCAAGGCTCGCCGGAATGACACTGCATGGACGGCTGTTCGGGATACCCATGACCCTCACCAATGCGCCAGGTCTGGAATGAACACCACCAGCAAGGCCCCCATCGCCATATAGGCGGCGTACGGCAATCCGACCCGCCCCTGGCGCGCCGCCACGACGTTTTGCCATAGCCTCGAGGTGTGGAGGCTCGATTGCAGCAAGGCCAGCGGCTGACCGGCCAGCCAGTGGCGTGACGCGAGAAGGACGAGGGCATGCACGCCCCCCAGCAGGCTGCCGACGATCCATATCGGCAGCAGTGCCTTGGCGCCCATGAGAAAACCCAGCACGGCGAAGAACTTCACGTCGCCGGCCCCCATCCAGCCGAACACGTAACAGGGCAACAGCACGGCCAGGCCGATGATCAAGCCCGTTAGCGCTATCCAGGGCTGGTCCGTCAATCCTTGCCACCAAGCCCAACCCGTCCAGATAGTGCCTAACAGCAGAGCGACAAGCAGCCACAAATTGTGTACTCGATGGGCATAAAGGTCGCTAATGACGGTAAGCAGGCACAGAGCCGCAGTGATTATTTGCGAGGCAATAAGCATGGAAGGCGCTCTACATGAGAGCCCTTACGATATGCCCAAGGCGGTCTTTAGCTTAGTTACAACGGTATCGAATACGGTTTGTATGGCTGGTACGAAGGTGACTGCGATTATTGAAACAATCAACGCCGCAAGAATTCCATACTCCAACGCCGTAATCCCATCTTCTTCACGCAAGAAACGACGGATCGACATGTTCATGTTGCCTCCCATGACAGAGCGCAGGGCTCTTCCGTTGCCAAGATGCCCGAATGGCCGGGATGCGAAGGACCGGCCATTCGAGTTGCCTGCGTTTCGGGGCGCAGGTTGGCCCACCCGGGCCAATACCGAATCGTTTGCCGTTCAGGGGCGGCCGCTGAGGCCGGTGCCGCGCCGGTGCGCGAAAAAGGCGCCCGCCGGTTTCCGGCGAGCACGGGGATAATCCGGACGCCCGCTGCGGGGCGTGTCCGGCGCGATGCCGGAATGGCGGGAAAAAAGCGCGATGCGTCCTGGCGCACCATGCGCGACACCTGCGATATCCATATGCCCCCCTGTTCGTTCGTCGGGGTTCCTGGGAACCCGGCCGACCTCTAGCACATTCTTTTCCGGTTCATGCGTGCCGGTTGCACAAAAACGGCACGTTTGAGATGCCTTTCCTGCGGCAGGGTTGGCACTTTTCCCGTCCGCGCGCGCAGGGGCGTGGCAAATTTGCCGAATATGTGTAAGAGCCGGCGCACCTGCGGTCCATTGTGGAAGGGCTCGGATGGAGCGTGCCGGCCCGTTCGCGGTCGGCATGCGTGCAGAAGCAGGGGGCTGTTTACGCATCATGGATATCAGGGATGACGGCCGGCTATTGCCTTGCGACCTGGTTTCGCTCAGCGGCATGCTCCGCGTCTGCAAGATGGAAACGGTGCTGCTCAACGCGGACGGGCCGCGCGCGGTCATCGACAGCCTGGTGCAGGGCGAGGCGCTGTTCTGCAGCGCGGAGTCGGCGTTCCCTTTCCGCGGCCGCTTTACCCTGCCCATCGACTGGTGCCTGTTCGGTTTCGTCCACCACACCGAGGAAAGCAGTTGGTGCCACGGGATCTCGTTCTCGTCGGGCACGGCGTTCACCGTGCTGCCGGAAGGCACCACCGAGTTCAGGCTCAGCGCCGGCAGCCGCCTGAGCTTCGTGCTGCTGCCGCTGGAGACGCTGCAGCGGCGGTACGCCGAGCTGGACCGCCACCACGCCGGCGAGCCGATCCACCTGCCGTCCCTGGTGCGGCTGTCCTATACCCCGGCCGCGCAGCGGCTGCAGGCGATCTACCACGACGTGCGCCAGCGGCTGATCCACGGTCCGCCAGAGGGCGGGGGAGAAGCCGGGATCGACATCGAGGCCCTGCTCGACAGCCACCTGACGGCGAGCCTGGCGGCAACCGGCGCCGACCTGCCCAACTGCACCCGCGGCCGGCGCAAGCATTACCTGATATTGCAACGTACCGAGCAGTACATGCGCGCGAACCTGCGCAACGATATCTACGTCAACGAGATGTGCAACGCGGCCGGCGTGAGCGAGCGCGCCTTGCGCTATGCCTTCGAGGACCTGCTGGGCATCTCGCCCAACCGCTACCTGTCGATGCTGCGGCTGTGCACGGCCTGCCGCAGCCTGGCCTTGTCCGACGTGAGCCGGCGCTCGGTGAAATCGGTGGCACTGAGCTGCGGGCTGTGGGACCTGTCGCGCTTCGCCGACAGCTACCGTCGCGTGTTCGGCGAACTGCCGCACGACACCTTGATGCGCTCGCCGCCGGGGGATGCTCTGTCGGCGCCTTGAGGCGGCTTCGCTTCGAGCTCGCCATGGAACCGTTGTTCGTGCGAGGCCGGGATCCGGCGACTTTGGGGTGCCGG
>NZ_LMSL01000002.1:399324-399409 GCF_001428405.1 Frateuria sp. Soil773 | reverse complement strand
TCGAATGAAGGCGCTGGATTCCAGCTTTCGCTGGAATGACGGGAGTGGGGGATGGCGGAAGGATGGGGTGCTTCGTGTACTTCGT
>NZ_LMSL01000002.1:392331-399228 GCF_001428405.1 Frateuria sp. Soil773 | reverse complement strand
CAGTGACTTTGGCGTGTCGAATGAAGGCGCTGGATTCCAGCTTTCGCTGGAATGACGGGAGTGAGGGATGGCGGAAGGAGGGATGCTTCGTGTACTTCGTCCCGCCTCGTCGTCCCAGCGAAGGCCGGGACCCGGTGACTTCGGTGTCGTTGCCTGGTTGTGCGAAACCCGGGTCTGTCGTGATCGGCACCGTGGGAAAGCTGCCACAAGGGGGGCTGGTGGAAAGCTCGGATACCCCGGCACACGCCATGTGCCGCCCACGGTGCCGATCACGACAGACCCGGGATTCATCTGCTCAGGGGCGCGCCACCCCCGACAGTTCGACGCGGCGGTTCGGTGCCAGGCAGGCGATCAGCGCCTTGCGGTCGGTGTCCCGGCATTGCGCGACCGGATCGGCCTTGCCGCGGCCTTCGACCTGCATGGCCGAAGCGGGCACGCCGCCGTCGGCGAGGAAGCGCCGCACGGATTCGGCGCGCCGGCGCGACAGCCCCAGGTTGTAGCTGTCGCTGCCGATGCGGTCGGTATAGCCGACGATCAGGATGTTCTGGATGTGGCTGGCCGACTGCACCTGTTGCAGCAGGGCGGAGAGCTGGGCGCGTCCCTGTTCGGTGAGGTCGGCGCTGTCGAAGTCGAACAGGGCGTCCGACGACAGCCGGATCGGCTCGGCCGGCATGGGGGCCGGGGCGGGCTCGGGGGCGGGCGTCGTCGTCGGCTCGCCCAGCACCGACTTGCACGACTCGGGCTTCCAGTGGAATTGCTGCGCGCGGTAGTCCTTGTCGAAGTCGATCCGGTACTGGCAGCTGAAGTAGTCGTTGCTGCCGTCCGCCTTGCGGAAGTCGAAGATGTAGTTCCACTGGCGCACACCCATCAGCCCCTCGCTGAAATGCGGCGCGCCGAGCAGGTTGTAGAGCTGGGTCTTGGTCATGCCCGGGGCGATCTTCCGCAGGTTCTCGATGTTGACGAAGATGCCCTCGGGCACGCTCGCGCGCGACGGGTCGGGGAAGCTCACTTCCGTGGCGCCGCCGTCTCCGGCCGTTGCCTTGCTGTGGACGCTGCTGCAACCGGCCAGGGCGCAGGCCAGGCCGATGGCCGCGGCCGGTAGTGCGTGTCGTTTCCAGGATGCGGATTGCATATGCCCCCCTTTGGTCTTCAGTCCGGTAGGTCCGAGTGTCGTCCGTGTCTCACCACTGCATGCCGGCGCCGACCGTGACGCCCGCGTCGCCGCGGCTGTTGGTCGAACCGCTCAGCTTGTAGACCCAGCGGCCGCCTTCGGAAATCATCGATACGCCGATGGCCAGGCTGGATTCGCCGCGGAAGGTGCTGCCGGCCACGGACGCCATGCTCTTGCCCGGCTCGTAGGCCTGCGGCAGGCCGGCCATGGCCATCGCCGCCGCCACGCCGGCGTTGGCGCGGTTGCCCATCCGCTCGACTTCCTGGTCGGTGTAGGACTTGGCCCAGTTGGCGGTCTGCTGCATGCCGTCCTTGAACTGCTGCATGTTGACCGCGTCGGTGTCGGCCACGCCGGCGGCCACGTTGTGGATCGTGGTGTTGCCGCTGCCGTTGCCCAGGGTCACGTTGGCGTAGTCGACGCTGCCGTCGGTGCGGGTGTCGTAGCGCACGTTGCCCTTGGTGGACGCGGTCATCGCCGACTTCACCTGGCCGACGTTGGCGGCGTCGGTGTCCGCGGTGCCGGCGGCGACGTTGGTGATCTGCCGTTCGTTGCCGGCGCTGCCCACCGAGACCGTGCCGGCGCGGTCGGCCACGGAACCGGCGCCGATCGCCACCGAGTCGTCGGCGCTGGCGTTGGCGCCGTTGCCCATGGCGACGCTGTCGGTGCCGCCGGCCTTGGCCTCGGGGCCGATCGCCACGCTGTTGGAGCCGGTGGCGCTGGAGTCGGCCAGGGTCGAGTTGACGTTGAAGTATTTGACCTTGCCCGAGCCCTGCTGCAGGTTGGTGATCGCGTCGTAGAGGCTGGTGTTGCTGTAGACGTTGGTGGTGTCCTGGGTCCAGTGCCACAGTTGCGAGCCGTTCACCGCCCCGGTGCTGGCGGCCGTCTCCGCGCCCGCGGCGAGGTTGCCGATGGCCACCGGCGCGCCGCCGCCGTCGCCGGCCAGGGTGATCCGGTTGGTGGCGTTGCCCGAGGTGTCGGCGTCGTACTTCACCGCCAGCTTGTCGACGGCCTGGATGTGGTTGTCCACCGCCTTGAGCTGGGCCACGTTCACCGCGTCGGTGGCTGCCGCGCCGGCTGCCACGCCGGTGATCTGGCGGCCGCCCACGTTGAGTTCGCCGGTCGAGTCCTGCGGATCGGCGAGGCCGTAGGCGGTGTAGCCGGTCAGCGCGCCGACCAGGGTCGAGGAGCCGGCACCCAGCGCGATGCTGTTGGCCATGCCGGCCTGGGCGCCCATGCCGATGGCGAGCGCGTTGTCGGCCGTGGCGCTGGCCGTGTCGCCGATCGCCATCGTGTGGCCGGCGCTGGCCGTGGCGCCCTTGCCCACGGCCAGGCTGCCGTCGCCGCTGGCGGCCGCCGCGCTGCCGACCGCGATGCTGTCGGCGCCGGTGGCGCTGCCGTCGGCGCCGCTGCTGTTGGCATGGAAATACTTGATGCCGCCGTTGTTGATGGTGTCGATGCGCTTGTTGACGTTGACGAGGGAACCGTCCACGGCGGAGAACGCGTCGGTGACGTTGCTGTAGTCGCCGGAGGTGCTGCTGCCGTCGGCGGCGATCGAGGTGAGCGTGAAGGTCGGCCCGGTCCAGGCGCCGGTAGTGGGATCGAAGTGCGTGGTGCCGCCGAAGTAGTTGGCGACGGCGGTGTTGGTGGCGGCGAGCTGGCCGCCGTTGACCGCGTCGGTGCTGCCGGCGGCGACGTTGCCGTCGGCGAGGTTGGTGATGGCGACCGGGGCGCCGCTGCCGTCGCCGGCCAGGGTGACCTTGTTGGTGGGGTTGCCCGAGGCGTCCGCGTCGTACTTCACTGCCAGCTTGCCGACGTTCTGCACCCGGTCGTTCACCGCGCTCAACTGGCGCACGTTCACCGCGTCGGTGTCGGCGGTGCCGCCGGCGACGTTGGTGATCTGCCGCTCCGCCCCCGCGGCGCCGACCGATACCGCGCCGGCGGTGGAGGCCACGGCCGCGTTGGAGAACCGCTCGGTGGCGCCGGCCATGCCTGCCCGGTCGGCGACCGCATTGCTGCCGAGCGCCACGCCGCCGCCGCTGCTGGCCGTGGCCGCGCCGCCGATCGCGACGCTGTCGGCGCCGGTGGCGCTGCTGTCGGCGGCGCTGCTGTTGGCGTGGAAATACTTGATGCCGCCGCCGTTGTTGATGGTGTCGATGCGCTTGTTGATGTTGACGACGGAACCGTCGACGGCGGAGAACGCGTCGGTGACGTTGGTGTAGTCGCCCGACGTGCTGCTGCCGTCGGCGGCGATCGAGGTGAGCGTGAAGGTCGGGCCGGTCCAGGCGCCGGTGGTCGAATCGAAGTGGGTGGTGCCACCGAAGTAGTTGGCCACGGCAGTGTTGGTGGCAGCGAGCTGGCTGCCGTTGATCGCGTCGGTGCTGCCGTCGGCGACGTTGCCGGCGGCCAGGTTGGAGATGCCGATCGGTACGCCGGTGTCGTCGCCGACGAGGGTGACGTGGTTGGTCGCATTGCCGCTGCCGTCGGTGTCGTAGCGTACGGCCAGATTGCTGAGGTCCTGCACCTGGTTGTTCACCGCGCTCAACTGGCGCACGTTCACTGCATCGGTGTCGGCAGTGCCGCCGGCGACGTTGGTGATCTGCCGTTCCGCACCCGCGGCGCCGACCGATACCGCGCCGGCAGTGGAGGTCACGGCCATGTTGGAGAACAGTTCGGTGGCACCGGCCATGCCGGCCCGGTCGGCGGTCGCGCCGACACCCAGGGCTACGCCGCCGGTGGCGGTGACCGCCGCGAACTGGCCGAGGCTGGTGCCGTCCGTCACGGTGGCCTGGGCACCTTGGCCGACGGCCGTGGAACGCACGCCGCTGGCCTTGGCGTTCATGCCCAATGCCGTGCCGTTGTTGCCGGCCGTCGCATTCCGGCCGAGTGCCGTGGCCTGTGCGATCGTGGCCTGGGCATTCGAACCGACGGCCGTGGACTGCGGACCCGTGGCGATCGCCCCGTCGCCCAGCGCGACCGTGTTCTGCGCGCTGGCTTTTGCGCCGTTGCCGATGGCTACTTCGCGCACGCGGGTGAGGTCGGACGAGTCGCCCGCCACGGCGCCGTTGCCGATGGCGATGCTGCTCTCGCTGATCGCCTGGCTGCCGGGCCCGATCGCGATGCTGTCCGTGCCGGTCGCGCTACTGTCGGTACCGCTGCTGTTGGCGTGGAAGTACTTGATGCCGGTGTCGTAGATGTTGGTGATGACCTTGTTGGTGGCGAACAGCTGTGCGCCGTTCACTGCATCCGTGCTGGTGGCGTTGAGCGCGCCCTGCCGCAGGTTGCCGAGCCGGGTACCGCCGGTTACGCCGCCGTCGGTGCTGGCCGTGCCGGCGAGCGTCACCGAGGCATGGCTGGCGTCGTCGTACTGCACCGCGTTGCCGGCCACGTTGGCCACGCCTTGCAGCTGGGCGACATTGACCGCGTCGGTGGCATCCCGGCCGGCCGCCACGTTGGTGATCTGCCGCTCCTGGCCGGCTGCGCCGACCGATACTTCGCCGGCCGAGTTCTGTGGTGCGGTCAGGCCGTAGGCGGTGTAGTTGGCCACCGCACCGCGGTTGGCGGCGGACTTGTAGCCCAGCGCGACGCTGTTGGCCACGCTCGAGGTGGCTTCCGCGCCAACGATGGTCTGCGCATTGGCGGTGCCGGCGGCATCGTCGCCGATCACCACGGAGTGGCCCAGGCGCGTGGCGTAGTCGGCAGTCGGCACACCACTGGGATTGTTCGGATCATTCAGGCCATTGCCGGGGAAGGCCGTACTGGCATCCACGCTGGCTAGGGTGTGGCTGGCATTGGTGCCGATCACCACTTCCTTCGAGCCGTTGGCCGAGGCGCCGTCGCCGACCAGCACCTGGTAGTCCTGCGCGGCATTCAGCGCCCAGCACTGCTCCTTCAGGATGCCGAGCACGTTGAGGCAGGTGGAGGCCCAGGCGGGCGCCTTGTCCGGCAGCACCAGGCCGAGCAGGCCGCCGGCCGCGCCGTTGTTGATGTTGGTGATGTAGTTGCCGGAGGTGACGCCGCCGACCAGGGTGAGGTGCGAGTTGGTGCCGGTGCCGCCGAGCACGGTGCCGTCGGTGGTGGTGAGCAGCGAGCCTACCGGAGTCAGGTTGAGCAACGGGATGCCCAGCGCGCTGAGGGTCGAATAGCCTTGCGTGAAGTTGGCGCTGCTCACGCGCAGGCTGCCGGAGGACACGTAGCCGTCGGTGTTGTTGAACAGGCTGTTGGCGGTCGGGCCGAGCAACTGGGTGGCCGTGCCCACCACGCCGCCGTTGCCGATGATGAGGCCGGTGGGCGTGGGGCTTGGCGCGGGCACCGTCGGCACGGCGTTGGCGACGAACGCCTGCGGCGCGGCCACGTTGAACGAGGCCGACAGGCCGGCGGCGGTCGACAGCGGCGAGGCGGCGGCAAAGGCGACGGCGGGGGCCAGCGATGGGGAGGTGGTCGCTGCGTCGTCGTCCTTCTTTGCCGCCGTCTTCGCCGTGTCTTCCTTTTCCTCACCCCCGACGATGTCGCTGTAGGACGTGGGCTCGATCGCCTTGGGCGCGGTGGCGTACACGAGGCGGCGGTCGGAAGCGGTGGCCGAGGCCGGGTCGGCGGGCTGCAGCCGGTGCGGAAGGCCGGCGGCCACGACGGCGCCGGCCTTGGCATCGATGCGGGCGGCCTGTGGCAGTACGGCAGGCAACGGCGCATGCGCGCCGTCGTGCGCGGTCAGGTGCGCCTTGGCATCGGCGCCGGCATGCACCGGGACAGGGGCCGAGGCCACGGCGGCGCGTGCGTGCAGCGACGCGCCGGTGGCGGCTGCGGTGCTTGCGGCATGGGCGTGGACGTCGGCCTTCAGCTTCAGCGGCGAAGCCAGGGTGGCGATCCTGCGCGGCGCCGGCTTCGCGGCCTGTGCGCCGGCAAGGGCCGGTGCGTGCGCGAGGTGCGGCACGGCCACCGACACCCGCGCACCGACCGCGGCCGAGACCGGGCCGGCGGCGACGCGGGCGGAAGCCTGCACGGCCGCGTGGCTGGTGTCGTACTTGGCTACCAGCGCCTGCAGGTCGGCGAGCTTCGCGTCCTGCGCGCTGGCGGCCGCGCTGTGGAAGAGCCCGAGCGCGCCGAGGATCGCCGCGCAGAGCATGGCGGCGGGCCGGCCCGCCGGCCGCCGGACGAGGACGCCGGCGCGCTGCCTGGACGATGCCAGCTCGGAAGCGACGACCATGGCGCCAAGCGCCTGGCACCAGACGAGACGATAGATGCGGTTCATGGTGATGCCCCCTTGGATGTATGCCGATACCTGGCGTGGCACATGCCGTCTGCGATGGCCTGCCGGCCGTCGGGACGCTGTGGGGAGCATTGGATCGCAGCGCGCGCGCGGCCAATGTGCCTATCCGGCATCGCGCTATGTGTATCCGGCAATCCATGGGACGAATCCGGCAAGCGCGTGCACGAATACGGCAAAACGAGCTGTGGAGCGGCTTGCGGGGCATTGCTTGACGCTGGGTCTGGTGCGGTGTGGGCAGTTGTTGCTCGCGGTGCGTGCTCTTGTTCGTGCGGTGCGTGCTGGTTGGTTTGCGTGGAAGGTGGTGTAAGTGGGTCGGACGGTGGTGGGCCGGTAGCAGGTGGAATGGCGAGAGGAAGGCGGAAGCCGGTTTCGTGTCCAAACGAGCCAAAGTCGCTGGGTCCCGGCTTTCGCCGGGACGACGGTTCGAGGTGGGATCGAAGGGCGAGCCCACCATCCGCCATCG
>NZ_LMSL01000002.1:392218-392324 GCF_001428405.1 Frateuria sp. Soil773 | reverse complement strand
ATCCAGCGCCTTCGCATTCGACGCTTCAAAGTCGCTGGGTCCCGGCTTTCGCCGGGACGACGGATGCGAGGCGGGATCGGAGGGCGAACCCACCAACCGCCATCCT
>NZ_LMSL01000002.1:378417-392211 GCF_001428405.1 Frateuria sp. Soil773 | reverse complement strand
ATCCAGCGCCTTCGCATTCGACGCTTCAAAGTCGCTGGGTCCCGGCTTTCGCCGGGACGACGGTTCGAGGCGGGATCGAAGGGCGAACCCACCAACCGCCATCACCCCCGCCCGTCATTCCAGCGAAAGCTGGAATCCAGCGCCTTCGCATTCGACGACTTCAAAGTCGCTGGGTCCCGGCTTTCGCCGGGACGACGGATGCGAGGCGGGATCGGAGGGCGAGCCCACCAACCGCCATCCTCCCCGCCCGTCATTCCAGCGAAAGCCGGAATCCAGCGCCTTCGCATTCGACGCTTCAAAGTCGCTGGGTCCCGGCTTTCGCTGGGATGACGGGGTGTGGGGTTGGCGGTGGAGGCCGGCGGATCGCACATGCGAAGACGCCGGCGGCACAAAGCCGCCGGCGTCTTCGGGCCAACCGGGATCAGCGGTTGCGCAGGGGAATCAGCGGTCGCGCAGGCTGCGTTCGAAATCGCGGACCTGGCGTTCGGCTTCGTCGCGGGCCACGCCGTAGCGTTCCTGCACCTTGCCGGCGAGGTATTCGGCGTTGCCTTCGGCCACGGTGAGGTCGTCGTCGGTGAGCTTGCCCCACTGCTTCCTGATGCTGCCGCTGAGCTGCTTCCACTGGCCTTTGATGGTGTCTTCGTTCATGCGGGTCTTCCGGTCTGTTGAGGGAGTGCGCGGCGCGTGCCGCACCCGGTCGATTCGAGCCGGAGCGCCGTGAATGCGGCGTGCTCCGGCGGCGCAACGGTTCAGGTGGATGCATTGCGCATTCACCGGCGCGACACGCGGCGTCGACGCCGCGGAAAAAGCGAAGGCGCCTCGCGGCGCCTTCGGGTGGACGCAATGGGCGAGGCGAGGATCAGGACGCCTTGACCTCGAAGGTCCGGCTGGTCACCGGCTTGCCGTCCAGCGATATCTCCACCTTGTACTTGCCGGCGGGCCAGGGGTTCGGGTTTTGCACCTTGAAGGTGGTGGTGGCCGGGCCGTCGGTGGCGATCGACTGGCTGATCGTGCTCACCTGCTGGCCCTGGCCTTCCAGGTAGGTCCAGCGTGCGGCGAGGGTGGCGCCGTCGGTCTTGCCGGAGGTGGCGACGCTGGCGTAGATCGCCTTGCCGGTGGGCGCGAACACGGTCTTGGCCTTGCTGATCTTGTGCGAGGCGCCGACCGCGTCGCCCAGTTCGACGCCGTCGATCCTGAAGGCGCCGTCCGGCGCGGGCGCGGTGGCCGACGTGCCGCTGCTGGCCGGTGCGGCGCTGGCGGCCGGCGCCGGGGCGGGTGCGGTCGTGGCCGGTGCCGGAGCGGTGGCGCTGGGCACCGGCGCGGGTGCGGCGGTGCCGGCGGCCGGCGGCGCGGCGGCCGGTGCGGGCTCGTTGTCGTGCTTGCCGCAGGCGCCCAGCAGCACGGCCGAGGCGATCAGGCTGGACAGGATGGCGATGCGTGGAAAGCGTTTCATGCGTGGAATCCTGTGGTCGATGCGGGAAGGCCCGATCCATGGGTGACCATGGGTGGGGTGCCGCACGGTCGGTCGACCAAGGCTAGAACCGCCGATCTGAAGCGCCGATTACCGGCGCGATGCACGCTTCACGCTGCGCTCACTGCCGCGCGCCGCGCGGATTGGGCACGTCCTGCGGCGCCTCGCTGGCGCGGAACGGGTTGATGTCCAGTCCGCCGCGGCGGGTGTAGCGCGCGTACACGCCGAGCCGCTGCGGCGCGCAGCGCGCCATCACGTCCACGTAGATGCGCTCCACGCATTGCTCGTGGAATTCGTTGTGGTTGCGGAACGAGACCAGGTAGCGCAGCAGGCCGGCGCGGTCGATCGCCGGGCCGCGGTAGCGGATCTGCACGCTGCCCCAGTCGGGCTGGCCGGTGACCGGGCAGTTCGAGCGCAGCAGGTGGGAGACCAGGGCCTCGTCGACGATGTCGCCGCCGGCTTGCAGGTAGCCGGCCTCGGGCGGGCCGTAGTCGTCGATGTCCAGCGACTGCGTATCGAGCAGTTCGCCTTCCAGGTCGGTCACCGCATGCGCGCGCGCGCTGGCGTCGCTCAACCGCACGCCGACCGCCGCGCCTGCGGCGGCGGAGAGGTCGCGCGCCAGGATCGCGGCGAGCGCGTCGGCCCCGGCCAGGCGCTCCTGCGCGAAACCGTTGAGGTAGAGCTTGAACGACTTCGACTCGATGATGTTCGGCGACTGCGCCGGCACGCGGAACTCGGCCAGCGCCACCACCGGCTTGCCGCGCGGGTCGAGCCACGACAGCTCGTAGGCGTTCCAGATGTCCACGCCGTGGAACGGCAGTGGTTCGCCCACGCCGATCTCGGCGCGCTTGCCGCTGCGCGGGATCGGGAACAGCAGGCTGGGGTCGTAGCGGTCGGCGTAGATCGTGCTCTTGCCGAGCGGCGAGTGTTCGGGCGTGCTCATGCCGGCGAGTTTACCGGCATGGCGCATTCCATCCCAGGAACGCCCCGCTCCCCCGCCTGCGCGCAGGGAAGGAGCGGGGCCTTGCCCGCGCCGCCTGGCCCGCGGCGCGGAGGGTTGGTTACGCGTTGACCATCTGCATCATCGCGCCGGCGTAGCGCGCGCCGGCCACCGCATCGGGCGGGAACACCGCGTCGATCGCGGCCAGCTCGGCGGCGTCGAGCCGCACGTCGAGCGCGCCGAGGTTCTCGTCCAGGCGCGAGCGCTTCTTGGTGCCGGGGATGGCGATCACGTCCTCGCCCTGCGCCAGCACCCAGGCCAGCGCGAGCTGCGCCGGCGAGCAGCCCTTGTCGGCGGCCAGCGCCTGCACCTGCTCGACCAGGGCGAGGTTGCGGGCGAAGTTCTCGCCCTGGAAACGCGGGCTGTTGCGGCGGTAGTCGTCGGCGTCGAAGTCGTCCGGCGAGCGGATCGCGCCGGTGAGGAAGCCGCGGCCCAGCGGCGAGTAGGCGACCAGGGCGACGCCGTTGCGGCGGCAGGCGTCGAGCATGCCGTTGCCCTGCGGGTCGCGCGTCCACAGCGAGAACTCGCTTTGCAGCGCGGCGATCGGGTGCACCTTGCAGGCGCGGTCGACGGTAGCGGCGCCGGCCTCGGACAGGCCCAGGTAGCGAACCTTGCCGGCGGCCACCAGCTCGGCCATCGCGCCCACGGTTTCCTCGATCGGCACGTCCTTGTCGACGCGGTGCTGGTAGTACAGGTCGATGGTGTCGATGCCGAGCCGCTTCAGGCTGGCGTCGCACGAGGCGCGCACGTACTCGGGGCGGCCGTTGGCGCCGCGCTTCGCCGGGTCGGCGGGATCGCGCACGATGCCGAACTTGGTGGCGACGAAGGCGTTCCTGCGGCGGCCCCTGATCGCCTTGCCGACCAGTTCCTCGTTGGTGTGCGGGCCGTAGACGTCGGCGGTGTCGAGCAGGGTGAGGCCGCGGTCGAGCGCGTGGTGGATGGTGGCGATCGACTCGGCGTCGTCGCGCGTGCCGTAGAAATCGCTCATGCCCATGCAGCCGAGGCCGAGCGCGGAAACGAGGGGGCCGTTGTTGCCGAGGGTGCGGTTCTGCATGGCGTTGCTCCTGTGTGGGATGCGGGGAGAGCGGGGTGGACGCATGGTGCGCCGGTACGCCATGCGGATAAATGCTCAATAATGAGCATCACTATTCAATTCGAGCCAACAAAGCCATGGACCGTCTCGAAGCCATGCGGCTGTACGCGCGGATCGTCGAGCTGGGCAGCTTCACCGCCGCGGCGGACGACCTTGACCTGCCGCGCGCCACCGTTACCCATGCGATCAAGCGGCTGGAGGCGCGGCTGGGCACGCAATTGCTGCAGCGGACCACGCGCCGCGTGCGCGCCACCCGCGACGGCGAGGCGTACTACGGCCATTGCGTGCGGCTGCTGGCCGACGTGGACGAGGTGGAGGCGGATTTCCGCGAGGCCGCGATCCAGCCCCGCGGGCGCCTGCGCGTGGACCTGTCGGCGGCGCTGGCGCGCCTGCTGGTGATCCCCGCGTTGCCGGACTTCTGCGCGCGCTTTCCGCAGATCGAGCTGGACCTCGGCACCGGCGACCGCTTCGTGGACCTGGTGCGCGAAGGCGTCGACTGCGCGCTGCGCGTGGGCGAGCCGGGCGACACCGGCATGGCGGGGCGGCGCATCGCGCTGCTGCCGCAGGTCACCGTGGCCAGTGCCGGCTACGTGCGCCGGCACGGCCGGCCCGGCACGCTGGCCGGATTGCAGGACGGCCACCAGGCGGTGAACTGGGCCTCGCCCACCACGCGCCGGCCCGAGCCGCTGGAGTTCATGGTCGGCCGCCGCCGCCGCGAGGTGCGGCTGCCCGGGCGGATCACCGTGAACGGCGCCGACGCCTACCTCGCCTGCTGCCGCGCCGGGCTGGGCATCGCGCAGTTCTCGCGCTACCGCATCGCCGACGAGCTGGCCGACGGGCGCATGTGCGCGCTGCTGCCGGACACGCCGCCGCCGTCGCTGCCGATGANCCCCGCCGCAGCGGCAGGTGCCGGCGCGCCTGCGCGTGTTCATCGACTGGCTGGTGGAGTTGGCGGGGAAGCGGTTCTGAGGGCTTGTCCACAACCTATCTCGTCCCAACCGCCTTTTCGTCATTCCTGCGAGGCGCTTTTCAACAGCCGAAGGGCTGGTCATCCAGTGACTTGATGTTCCAAAGTTCAAAGACACTGGATCCCAGCTTGCGCTGGGATGACGTTTCATGGGGGGGATGCCTGGCGATCGTGAACAGATTCCGGGGAAGGAATCACACGCTGCCGCAAACCCCCGCTTCAACCACGCGGCAACCCATGGCGAGGCGTATCGGTGCCCAGCGTCTCGCTGGTCAGCGGCGCGCCCGCGGCGAGCAGGGCGCCGCGCTGCTCGGCCAGCGGCAGGCGCAGCATGCAGTCCTCGTAGCGGGCCAGCTTCTGGAACACCGGCAGCGCCTGCACCTGCGCCACGAATGCGGCCAGGCGCGGCCAGCGCGCGGCATCCACGGCGTAGCGCACGAAGGACGCCGTGCGGAAGTAGCAGGCGAGGCTGATGTCGGCGATCGACAGCGCGCCGAACACGAAGCCGTCTTCCGGCAGTTGCCCTTCCAGGTAGTCGAGCGCAACGGGGATCTCCACCTCGCGGGCGCGCTGCACGACCGCTTCGTCGGTGGGCTCGCGGAACACGTGGCGCCGTATCGCCAACTGGTAGAACAGCCGCCAGATCAGCACGTCGGCCAGCCGGGTGTCGGCGTACTCCTCCAGCCAGCGCGCCCGGGCGCGATCGGCGATGTCGCGCGGATACAGCGAAGGCGAGGGGTGTTTGTCCTCGAGGTACTGGCAGATCACCGAGGAATCGTTGAGCACCAGGCCGTCGTCGATCAGCACCGGGATGCGCCGCAGCGGGCTGAGCCGGGAGAACGCGTCGTTGCCGACGAAGGGCGCGATCGGATCGATCTCGTATTCCAGCCCTTTCAGTTCCAGGCACGCCAGCACCTTGCGCACGTAGGGCGAGACGTAGTTGCCGATCACGCGGATGCCTGGCATCGGAGACGCTCCTGCTAGGGGAGCGGGCAGAGTGGGCGGTGCGTCCGCCGCGCGTCAAGCGGGGATGCGGCGGCGCCCCATGCCGCCGTTCATCCTGCCTGGCCGGGCATGCATGCCCCGGCGGCCGTGCCTTCCCGCGCCGCTCAGCCGGCGGCAGGCAGGGCGGGCACGCTGGTCGGGGTGCCGTTGGAGTCCAGCGCGATCATCACGAAGCGCCCGGTGGTGCAGACGCGGCGGTCGCCGGTGAGCGGGTCCTCGGCGGTCATCTCCACCTCGACCTGCATCGAGCTGCGGCCGACCCCGACCACGCGGGCGACCAGCTCGACCAGTTGCCCGGCGCGTACCGGCACGCGGAAGCTCACTTCCTCCGAGCGTGCGGTGACCACCGTGCGCCGCGCGTGGCGGGAGGCGACGATGAACGCGGCCTTGTCCATCCACGCCAGCGCCTGCCCGCCGAACAGCGTGCCGAGGTGGTTGGTGTGGTCGGGAAAGACCATTTCGAGCAGGCGGGCTTCGGGCATCGCGGTCATCGTGCGTTTCGTCGGGGGAGGGCCGGGCATTCTGCCTCAATTGCCGCGCTGCGGGCGCCGCTTGCGCGCGGGCGGCGGTTTGTGCGCATGATGCCGGTGCCCGTCGGCCGGGCGCGGCGGTTTTGCCGCGGCGCATGGACGTGCGGTAGATTCGGACGTCCAGCCATCCAAACGAAAAGGCTACGCCTCTCCATGGCCCAGTGCACCGCCGAGACCGTCGCGCTGCTTCCGCGTCCGCAGGACGCGGAGGGCGCGGGCCGTTTCGAGCGTTTCCTGGGCGAGCAGCGCGAGGCCCTGGTCGGCTTCCTGCGCCATCGCACGGCCAGCGAGGCGGACGCGCAGGACGCGGCGCAGGAAAGCATGGTGCGCCTGATGCGCTACCGCGAACGGCAGCCGGTCGAGGCGTGGAAGCCGCTGCTCTACCGCATCGCCATCAACGTGGTCCACGACCAGGCACGGCGCCGGCAGAGCCGCCACGGCGAGTCGCACCAACCGCTGGACGAGGAAGTCTGCGAGCTGCCCGCCGACGAGCCGACGCACGAGCAGCGCGTGGCCGGCGAGCAGGAGCTGGCGGTGATCCGCGAACTGATCCTGCGCCTGCCGGAGCGCTGCCGGCAGGTCTACCTGCTGAACCGGATCGAGGGCATGAGCTACAGCGAGATCGCCAGGCACTGCGGCATCTCGGTCAAGGCGGTGGAGAAGCACGTCGCAAAAGCGCTGGTCGCCCTGCGCAAGGGGTTGGGTGAACGCGGATACGATGCGTATCAGGGAACATGAACATGCCACGGACATCCATCCACCCGCAGGACGACCGCGCCGAGGCCTGGCTGGCGCGGCTGCAGGCGCCCGACTGCACGGCGGCCGAGCGCGCGGCGTTCGAGCGCTGGCGCGCCGAACGGCCCGACCGCGCCGCCGCCTTCGCGCAGGCCGAGACACTCCACCGCCGCGCCGGCGAACTGGCGGGCGACCCGCTGCTGGCGGCGGCGGCGCGCGCGGCGCTGCGGCAGACCGCGCAGGCCGGTGCGCGCCGCCGCCGCTGGCGCCAGGCCCTGCCGCTGGCCGCCGCGGCGGCGCTGCTGCTGGCCCTGGGGCTGGGCCTGTGGCGCGTCGCCGGCCAGTCGCAGGGGCCGGTGCAGCTCTACGCCACCGCCACCGGCGAGCAGCGCAGCCTGCGCCTGGACGACGGCACCGAGGTGCTGCTGGATACGGACACCGCGATCGCCGTGCAGTACGACGGCGACCGCCGCGAGGTCCGGCTGGAAGGCGGGCGCGCGCAGTTCGCGGTGGCGCACGAGGCGGGGCGACCGTTCGTGGTGCTCGCCGCCGACGGCGTCGTGCGCGACATCGGCACCCGCTTCCAGGTGCGCCGGCAGGCCGACGACGTCACCGTGGCCCTGCTCGACGGCGTGGTTTCGGTCAGCGTGCCGGCGAGCGGCGGGGAAAGCACGCTGGCGCCCGGCCAGCAGGTCAGCTTCGACCGCAGCGGCCGCCTCGGCGCGGTGCAGGCGGCGGACCTGGCCGCCGCCCGCGGCTGGACGCAGGGCGACCTGGTGTTCAAGAACCGCAGCCTCGCCGACCTGGTGGCGGAGATGAACCGCTACTCCGACACCAAGCTGCGCCTGGGCGACGATTCCCTGCGCGATCTGGCGGTGAGCGGCGTGTTCCATGCCGGCGACCAGTCGTCGCTGGTGCAGGCGCTGGAGAACGGCTGGTCGGTGCAGGCCAGGCGGGTTTCCGCGCACGAGATCGTGCTGCAGCCCGCGCACCGCTGAATCCTTTCCCGCATCGCATCGTGCCCGGCCGTGCCGGGCGCGGACCGCCGCGCGCGGCGGAGCGGCACGGCGCGTCGCCGCGCGGGCGGCGTACGGGAGGCCGGCAACGGACGGGTAGGGTGGTCGCGCGTCCCCTGCGTTTCAGGTGCAACGGCCGTCACGGGGGCGGCCGTCGCACAGTGCACCGGGGAGCGGAAGCATGTTGAGCAACAAACTATCGCTGTTGATCGCGGCGGCGCTGCTGGCCGGCACGGGCGCGGCGGCGAGCGGCAGGATCGAGGCGCAGGCGGTGGCGCAGGGCTATCGGATCGCCGCGGGCGACCTGGGCGGTGCGCTCAATGCGCTGGCCACGCAGAGCCGCCTGCAGATCATCTACGCGCCCGGCCTGGTGGCGGGCAAGACCACCGCCGGGCTGTCCGGCAGCTACCCGCCCGCACAGGCGCTGGAACGGCTGCTGCAGGGCACCGGGCTGGGCGCCACGGCGATCAACCCGGGCACCTACGTGATCAAGGCCACGGACAAGCCGGGGCCGAAGCCGGCGCCGGCGGCGAGCGCGCCGGCCGGCGAGCGGCCGCTGCCGAAGGTGGCCGACCTGACGACGGTGCAGGTCACCGGCTCGCTAATCCCCAAGGCCGAGATCGAGACGGCCTCGCCGACGATCCAGATCACCACCGAGGACATGAAGCGGCAGGGCTTCAACACCGTCTACGACGCGCTGAAGGCGCTGCCCATCGCCACCGGCGCGGTGCAGGGGCCGCAGGGCGCCTCCACCTTCACCACCGGCGCGCAGGCGCTCAGCCTGTTCGGGCTCGATCCGGGCTTCACCCTGGTGATGGTCGACGGCCACCCGCTGCCCGACTACCCGCTGCTGTACGACGGCGCCAGCAACTTCACCGACCTGTCGGGCATCCCCGTCGCGATGGTCGAGCGCATCGACATCGTGCCGGGCAACCAGTCGGCGGTGTACGGCTCCAGCGCGATCGCCGGCGTGGTCAACATCGTCCTGAAGAAGCGCGTGCAGGGCGTGCACCTGACTCTGCGCGGCGGCGGCTACGCGCAGGGCGGCGGCGGCAGCCAGCGCGCGGAACTGGTCGGCGGGCATGCCTGGCTGCAGGACCGGCTCACCCTCACCTACGGCCTGCAATACTCCAACCAGTCGCCGATCTGGGCCTACGACCGCGGGCTCACCGCCAGCACCGCCTCCAACCCGACCACGCCGGTGCCGGTGGCCAACCAGACCTTCATGCACGGCGTCGCCGACAGCAACGGCATCACCCGCTACGTCGCGCCGCCGGCCGGCGCCTGCGCCTCGCTGGGCCGCCTGTTCGGCGGCACCACCTACCTCGCGCACAGCCGCACGGGCGACTACTGCGGCTCCGACGAGGCCGGCTACCGCACCATGATGAACCGGCAGCGCCAGTACGTGGGCTACCTGTCGGGCAGCTTCAGGCTCAACGACGACGCCGAGCTTTACGGCACCGCGCTGTACAGCCTGGCGAAGTACGAGTTCGCTCCGCTGGGCGGCTTCATCTGGCTGCCCAACCTGGCCGGCTACGGCCAGTTCGTCGACGGCCACGACGGCGGCATCGCCACCGCCTGGCGCCAGTTCTCGCCGGAGGAGCAGGACTACGGCCAGTCCACCGACCGCCAGATCGTGTACTCCTACCAGACCGTGCTGGGCATCCGCGGCAACTTCGGCGACTCGGACTGGGCCTACGACGGCTACCTCGACCGCGCCGAGCAGATCATCAAGGACCGCCAGCTCTACCCGCTGAAGGCGAAGATCGACGCGTTCTTCGAGAACCAGTTCCTCGGCCCGCGCCAGGGCGTCGATCCGGCCAGCGGCTACCCGGTCTACCTGCCGGACTGGTCGCGCTTCTACCAGCCGATCACGCCGGCAGACTTTCGCAACTTCAGCGACTACAGGCAGACCCGCTCGTCCACCTCGATGGAGCACGCCACCGCGCAGATCAGCAACACCGACCTGTTCGCCCTGCCGGCCGGCAGCGTGAGCATGGCGGCGCAGTTGCAGGCCGGCCACCAGACCTGGAGCAACCCCACCGACCCGCGCGTGGTCGCCGGCGATTTCTGGGGCCTGTCCGGCACCGTGGGCAGCGGCACGCGCAACAACTACGCCGGCGCGGTGGAGTTCAACGTGCCGATCACCCACATGCTCACCGCCGACGCCGCCGTGCGCTACGACAACTACAGGTACGCCGGCCGCAGCGACGGCAAGGCCACCTACCGCGCCAGCCTGGAGTTCCGCCCGCTGGACACCCTGCTGCTGCGCGGCAACTACGGCACCGCCTTCCGCGCACCCGACATGGGCCGGATCTTCCTGGGCCCCAGCGGCTCGTACCAGGCGGTCACCGACTACTACCTGTGCGACACCCGCCAGCCGGGCATCCCGCTGGCCGACTGCAGCTTCAACAACGTCAACGTCGCCGGCGTGCATGCGGGCAACAGGAACCTGAAGGACATCACCGCCAAGTCGTGGGGCGCCGGCGTGGTGTGGTCGCCCACGCGCAACTTCAACCTGCATGCGGACTACCTGCACGTCAGCATCGCCGATGAGATCACCGACCTCAACGTCGACCAGTTGATGCGCGACGAGGCGCTGTGCCGCGAAGGGCGGCTGGACACAGGCTCGCCGACCTGCCGCGACGCCGCGGCGCGGGTGGCGCGCGACAGCCAGGGCAACCTGCAGCAGATCGCCTTCGGCCCGATCAACGTGTCCACCGAGAAGCTCAAGACCTTCACCGCCGGCGGCAGCTACCGGCTGGAGACCGCCGGCTACGGCAGCTTCACCTTCGGCGGCGAGTACAACAACGTGCTCGGCCACACGCGCGTGCAATACGCCGGCGACCCGGAGATCGACCTGCTGCGCGATCCCACCCGGTCGAGCGAGTTCAAGAGCATCCTGAGCGGCAGCGTGAACTGGAACGTGGGCAGGTGGAACGCCACGGTCTACGGCATCCGCTACGGCAGCACGCCCAACTACACGGCCCGGCGCTTCGGCTACGGGGCGGCCGGCGCCGGCAAGCTGGCGCCGTGGATGCTTTACAACCTTAGCGTGGGCTACCGGCTGCCGATGAACGCGCGCATCGCGCTCACCGCCAACAACGTCTTCGACAAGGCGCCGCCGCGCGACCGCACCTATGCGCGCTGGCCGTACTACAACAACCAGAACTACAACATCTACGGCCGCTCGTACTTCGTCGAGTTCAACTGGGACTTCGGCGTCGCCGGGCGCTGACCGCGCCGCCCTTTCCCACCTTTCCCGCCGTCCGCGCCGCGCGCCGGACGGCCCGGTCTACCGATTCCCCGGAGAGAACGCATGCACCTGCCGCGCGTCCCGTTGTTCGTGCTGATCGCGCCGCTGCTGATGGGCGCGGCGAACGCGCCCGCCGACCGCCAGCCCACCGCGCCGGCGTCGGTGGTCTCGGCAAGCAACCCCGACGCCACGCCGATCCCGGTCGAGGCGCTGTACTACACGCGCCGCGCGTACGGCCCGGCGTGGTCGCCGGACGGCCGCGAAGTGGCCTTCACCACCGACCTCACCGGCCGGCCCAACCTGTGGAAGGTGTCCGCCGACGGCGGCTGGCCGATCCAGCTCTCGGTCTCCGACGACCGCGAGGAGGGCGCGGCGTGGTCGCCGGACGGCCGGTGGATCGTCTACCAGTCCGACCGGGGCGGCAACGAGATGTGGGATCTCTACGCGGTGCCGGCCACGGGCGGCACGCCGGTCCGGCTCACCGACACGCCGGAGGTGGCCGAGTCCGATCCGCGCTGGTCGCCCGACGGCACGCAGCTGCTGATCGGCTACAAGCCGAAGGCGGCCTCGGTGGCGGACATCGCGGTGTTCGACTGGCGCACGCGCCAGACCCGCGTGATCGTGCACGAGCAGAGCAGGGACCACCGCTGGGTGCCGGTGGCCTGGGCGCCGGACGGGAAATCCGTCTACGCGAACCGCATCGACGCCTCGTTCACCGGCTCGGAGATCTACCGCATCGAGGTGGCCAGCGGCGCGGCGCGCAAGCTCACGCCGGCAGGGGAAAAGGCGCTGGCGATGGCCACCGCGGTGTCGCCCGACGGCCGCACCCTGCTGCTGTCCTCCAACGCCCGCAACGGCATCACCAACGTCGCGCTGATGGACGTCGCCAGCCGCAAGCTGCGCTGGGCGACCGACACCGGCTGGGAGGCCGCGGCCGGGGACTTCTCGCCCGACGGCCGCTCGTTCACCTACGTGGTCAACACCGACGGCCGCGCCGAGGCCTACGTGGCCCCGCTCGCCGGCGGGCCGGCGCGCCGGCTGGCGTTCTCCTCCGGCATGGTGGCGCCGGGCGCCGCGCCCGGCGCGTTCTCGCCGGACGGCGGCCGCCTGCTGGTGAGCTACGAGAATTCGCAGCACCCGGCGGACCTGTGGGTCTACGACCTCGCCGGCGACAAGCCGCGCCAGCTCACCCACTCGGCGGTGGCGAGCCTGCGGCCCGAGCGCATTCCCGAGGCGCAACTGGTGCACTACCGCAGCTTCGACGGCAGCCTCATCAGCGCCTACCTGTGGATGCCGTACAACCTGGAGCGCGACGGCAGCCATCCGGCCGTGGTGCTGCCGCACGGCGGCCCCACCGGGCAGACCAAGGACTACTTCAACGCGCTGGCCGCGGCGCTGGCCTCGCGCGGCTACATCTGCATCGCGCCGAACGTGCGCGGCTCGACCGGCTACGGCGCGGCGTTCGAGAACGCCAACTACCAGGACTTCGGCGGCGGCGACCTGAAGGACGCGGTGCACGCCGCGCGCTTCATGGTCGACACGGGCTATGCCGACCCGCGCAAGGTCGGCATCACCGGCGGCTCCTACGGCGGCTACCTGACCCTGATGGCGATCGGCCGCACGCCGGACGTGTGGGCCGCCGCGGTGTCGCAGTACGGCATCATCGACTGGCTGGCGATGCTGGAGCACTCCGACCCGCTGCTGCGCGAGTACGAGATCTCCAAGCTGGGCGACCCGGTGAAACATCGCCAGGTGTACGTGGCGTCCTCGCCGATCACCTACCTCAAGGACGCCAGGGCGCCGCTGCTGGTGCTGCAGGGCGACAACGACATCCGCGTGCCCAGGGAGGAAGCCGAGCAGGTGGTGCGCAGCATGCAGCGGCACGGCCAGACCGTGGCCGCGCACTACTACCCGGACGAGGGCCACGGCTTCATGAAGCGCGAGAACCGGGTCGATGCGATCCGGCGCACGCTGGCCTGGTTCGACAAATACCTCAAGCACGCCGGCGGGCAGCCGTGATGCGTCCGCACGGCCCGCGTTTTCCGTCCATCCGTCTCGAGGTTCCCGTGATCCGCCGACTGCTGCTCCCGTTCGCCCTGCTCTTGTGCCTGTCGTCCGCCGCCATCGCCGCCGAACCGCCCGCGGCCGGCGCGGCGGCAGTGGAAAAACTGGTGGTGATCGACCGCAAGGTCGGCACCGGCGTCGAGGCCAGGCCGGGCATGGCGCTGCGCATGCACTACACCGGCTGGCTGTACGACGCCGTGGCCGGGGACCGGCACGGCCGGCAGTTCGACAGCTCGCGCGGCGGCGAACCGCTGTCCTTCCGCATGGGCGACCCGCGCATGATCAAGGGCTGGACCCGGGGCATCGAAGGCATGCGGGTGGGCGGCCGGCGCGAGCTGTGGATCCCGGCGGCGCTGGGCTACGGCAGCCGCGGCGCCGGCGACGGCGTGATCCCGCCCGGCGCCGCGCTGGTGTTCGACCTGGAACTGCTCGATGCGCGCGAGCCTNGACAAAGGTTCGTCATTCCTGCGAAGGCAGGAATCCAGTGACTGTCGGCCTCGAAAGCAAAGGTACTGGATGACCAGCCCTGTAGGCTGTTGGAAAGCGCTTCCAACCTTCGCAGGGATGACGCTTCGTTGGAGATGCCTGGCGATTTTGAATGGGCCGCGCTGGCGTTCGGCCTGGAGCTGCTCGACGCGGGCAAGCCTTGAGGGGCCT
>NZ_LMSL01000002.1:311274-378403 GCF_001428405.1 Frateuria sp. Soil773 | reverse complement strand
GCCCCTGAAGGGATGTGCTCCGTTGGAGATGCCCGGCGATCTTAAAGGGGCCGGGGAGGCCATAGCCCCCTGCCGGGACCAATGGCAGGGGTGCCAAGAGTCATGGGCGCGCTAGCATCGGGGATTCGGATGGGTGTATGGGCCAGGGTCGGCGTCCGCAAGATTCCGCTACGCATGGGAGTGCAGCATGGGTTCGATGATCGGCAATTCGCGTCTGCTGGGCGCGTTGGTACTGGGGGCGTTGTCCACCGGAGCGGCGGCGCAGGCCCGCACGCTCAGTGCGGACGACTACGCGAAGGCCGAGCGCTTCCTCGCCTACAACACGATGCCGCTGGTGGACCACGCGGTGCAGCGGGTCCACTGGCTCGACGACGGCCGCTTCTGGTACGTCGACCATGACGCCAGCGGCGACCATTACATGCTGATGGACGCCGCCAGCGGCAAGGCCGCGCCGGCGTTCGACCAGGCGAAGCTGGCCGCCGCGCTGGGCAAGGCCACCGGCAAGCCGGTCAAGGCCGACAAACTGGGCGTGCGCGACTACAGCATCGCGGCCGACGGCCGCCTGGACGTCGAGCTCGGCGAGAAGCATTACCTGTGCGACCTCAAGGCCGCCGAGCCCGGCTGCGGCGACAAGGCCGCGCTGGCGAAGACCGGCAAGGAGCCCGGCGTGCTGTCGCCGGACAAGAAGAGCGAGGCGTTCATCCGCGACTGGAACCTGTGGCTGCGCGACGTCGCCACCGGCAAGGAGACCCGGCTGACCACCGACGGCGTGGAGAACTTCGGCTACGCCACCGACAACGCCGGCTGGAAGCACACAGACAACGCGATCCTGGTGTGGTCGCCCGATTCGAAGCAGATCGCCACCTTCCAGCAGGACCAGCGCAAGACCGGCGACATGTACCTGGTCACCACCAACGTCGGCCATCCGAAGCTGGAGCAGTGGAAGTACCCGCTGGTCGGCGACAAGGACATCACGATGATCGAGCGCGTGATCATCGACGTGGCGGCGAAGAAGACGCTGCGCCTGAAGATGCCGCCCGACCAGCACCGCTCCACCCTGTGCGACGACGTGAGCTGCGGTCCGGACGGCGGCTGGGACGACGTGAAGTGGGCGCCGGACGGCAAGACGCTGGCCTTCGTGTCCACCTCGCGCGACCACAAGCACGAGTGGTTCCGCATCGCCGACGCGAAGACCGGCGCGGTGCGCACGGTGTTCGAGGAAGTCGTGCCGACCTACTACGAGAGCGGCAACGGCCAGGTCAACTGGTTCTACCTGCCGGAAACCCATGAGGCGATCTGGTTCTCCGAGCGCAACAACTGGGGCAACCTGTACCTGTACGACCTGAACACCGGCAAGCTCAAGCACGCCATCACCACCGGCGAGGGCAACGTCACCGAAGTGCTGAAGGTGGACCCGAAGAGCCGCACGCTGTGGTTCCGCGGCGTCGGCCGCGAGCAGGGCGTGAACCCGTACTACCAGCAGTTCTACAAGGTGGGCCTGGACGGCGGCAAGCCGACCCTGCTGACTCCGGAGGCGGCCGACCACACGGTCACGCTGTCGCCGGACGGCAAGCTGTTCGTCGATGCGTACTCCACCACCACCACGCCGCCGGTCACCGTGCTGCGCAGCGCCGACGACGGCCATGAGGTGGCCCAGGTCGCCAAGGCCGACATCGGCCGCCTCGTCGCCAACGGCTGGGTGGCGCCGGTCCCGTTCACGGTGAAGGGGCGCGACGGCAAGACCGACCTGTACGGCGTGATGTTCAAGCCGAGCCACTTCGATCCCAAGAAGAAGTACCCGATCGTCGACTACGTCTACCCGGGCCCGCAGACCGGCTCGGTGCGCGGCCGCAGCTTCCTGCCGTCGCACGGCGACAACCAGGCGCTGGCCGAACTGGGCTTCATCGTGGTGGCGATCGACGGCATGGGCACGCCGTGGCGCTCCAAGGCGTTCCACGACGCCTACTTCGGCAACATCATCGACAACACCCTGCCCGACCAGGTCGCCGGCCTGAAGGAACTCGGCAAGCGCTATCCGTGGATCGACCTCGACCGGGTCGGCATGTGGGGCCATTCCGGCGGCGGCAACGCCACGGCCGGCGCGCTGTTCCAGTACCCGGACTTCTTCAAGGTCGGCTGGGCCGAGAGCGGCAACCACGACAACCGCAACTACGAAGACGACTGGGCCGAGAAGTGGCAGGGTCTGCTGGTCGTTGGCAAGGACGGCAAGAGCAACTACGAGGACCAGGCCAACCAGAACATGGCGAAGAACCTCAAGGGCCACCTGATGCTGGTGCACGGCACCATGGACGACAACGTGCCGCCGTACCAGACCCTGCTGGTGGTCGATGCGCTGATCAAGGCCAACAAGAACTTCGACATGCTGCTGATCCCCAACGCGCACCACGGCTACGGCAAGGACGGCACGCTGTACGCGATGCGCCGCCGCTGGGACTACTTCGTGCATAACCTCGCCGGCAATACGCCGCCGCCGACGTTCGATTTCACCATGCCGAAGGACTGAGGCCGGCCAGGCTTCGCATCCTCGACCGGGGCCGCATGGCCCCGGTTTTTTCATGCGCGCCGCCTCAGTCGCCGCGCATCACCATCGCCGGCGGCAGCGCCGCCGCGCGCAGCGCCGGGCCGAGCACGGCAAGCTGGCCGAGCAGCCACAGCGCGGCTGCGCCCGCCGGCAGGTAGGCCAGCGGCAGCCGCGGCAGTTCGTAGTACGCCATCAGTTGCGCGTTGAGCACGCCGGCCAGCGCCATGCCGAGGATGGCGCCGCCGCCGACGATCAGGAAATTCTCGGCCTGGAAGTAGCGCAGGATGTCGCCCCGGGTGGCGCCCACCGCGCGGCGGATGCCGATGGCGCGCCGCCGCTGCTGCACCCAGAAGCTGGCCAGGCCGGCGATGCCGACCGCGGTGACCAGCAGCAGCCCCGTCGCGGCCGCTAGCAGCAGGCCGATCATGGTGCGGTCGTGGCGGAGGTAGTCGTCGCGCAACTGCTCGAACGTCTGCGCGCGATGCACGATGCGGTTGCCGTCGCGTTGCCGCAGCACCTGCGCCGCGCGTTCGAGTACCTGCCCGCGCTGCTGCGGCGAGGTGCGCAGCACGTAGACCACGTTGCCGGCGTCCGGCAGCATCGGGAAGAGCATGCTGTCTTCGTTGCCGGCGTCGTCGCGCAGCCTGGGCCGCAGCAGGTGCTCCACCACGCCGACGATGCGCACCGGCCCGTTGCCCGGGTAGACCAGCCTGCCCAGCGCGTCCTGGCCGGGGAACAGCCGCTCGGCCAGCGCCTTGGTGACGATGGTGGCCGGCACGCGGTCGAGGCCGCTCCAGTCGTGTGCGCTGTCCACCGGCAGGTATTCGCCGGGCAGGAAGTCGCGCCCTTCGAGCAGGCGCAGGCCCAGCGTGGCGAGTTCGCCGGGCGTGCCGTTGAAGGCGGTGGCGGTGAGCCGGGCCGGCGCGTCGGGCGCGGTGGGCACGCCGTTGCTCCAGTTGTTGCCGTTGAACGGCAGCGCGTCGACCGCCGCCGCGGCGACCACGCCGGGGATGTCGCGCAGCGCCGCCAGGTCCGCCGCGTGCCGCGCCAGCGGCCGGGCGTCGTCGAGGCTGTCGCTTTCGATCGTCACCAGCTCGTTCTCGGCCAGCCCGCTGGGCAGGCGCACCTGCGCCATGCGCTGGGCGATCATGAAGGCCACGTTGCAGACGATGGCGCAGGTGAAGGTCACCTGCAGCACCAGCAGCAGGACGGTGAGCCGGTGGCGGGACAGGCTGGCGAGCATGGGACGCAGTTGCATGGGACGCCTCACCGGGTCTTGAGTTGCAGGGCGGGGGCGACGCGGCAGGCGCGCCAGGCCGGCAGCAGGCCGGCCAGCACGCTGGCGCCGATCGCCAGCGCGAACGTGCCGAGCAGCATGGCGACGTCCATCTGCGCGAGCTGCGCGTAGCCGTCCGGGCGCTGGCGCACGCTCCACAGGCCGAGCCCGGCGACCGCCAGGCCGAGCATGCCGCCGGCCACGCCGATCACCGCCGACTCGACGCCGAACTGCACGAAGATGTCGCGCCGGCGCGCGCCCAGCGCGCGGCGCACGCTGATCTCGCCGCTGCGGCGCAGGAACTTGGCCAGCAGCAGGCCGACGATGTTGACCATGCATACGCCCAGGAAGCCCAGCGCCAGCCACAACTGCAGGCGCAGGTCGCCGGGGATCGCCCGCTGCAGCGCGAGCCACTCCACCAGGCCGTGCAACCGCGCGTCGGGCGGACGCGGGAAGCGGCCGTGCGCCTGCTGCCCGCGCCAGTAGTCGGCGAGGAAATCGCGGTAGGCGCGCACCTTGGCCGGGCTGTCCAGCTGCACCCAGAACTGCAGCCAGGTGCAGTGGTCGCTGCTGCGCCCGCCGCCGTCGCTGCCCCAGCAGGCGTAGTTGCCGCTGAAGTCGAACTTCAGGTCGAGCGCGGTCTGCAACGGCAGGAAGAACTGGTCGGGCCGGCCGAAGATGCGGCTGTCGATCTGCGCGTAGAAGGTGGGCTGCGGGCGCCAGTCGTCGAGCACGCCGACCACGCGGAAATCGGTGTCCTTCAGCCGCACGGTGCGGCCGATCGCGGACGCGTCGCCGAACAGCCTGCGGCCGAGTTCGGCGTTGAGCACCACCACCCGCGCGCGTTGCGCGTCGTCCTGCGCGGTCCAGCCGGTGCCGGCGCGGAAGGGCGCGCCGAACATCGGGAAGAAATCCGCGGTGACGAACCGTCCCGGCTGGAAGAACGGCTGCGCCGCCTCCTGCGCCGGACGCACCGCCAGCGATCCGCCGGCCATCGCCGCCTGGCGGTCCGCGCGGCGGGCCTGCAGCAGGTTGGCCGCGTCCACCCAGGTCAGGCTATCCGGCATGCCGGGGGCGGCGCGGCGTGGCGTGTTCCGCTCCAGCGGTTGCGGATCGAGCTGGGGCACGTACAGCAGCCCGCTGCGTCCGGGCAGCGGATCGCCCGACATCACGTGCAGCACGGTGAGCATCGTCATGCTGGCGCCGATGCCCAGGCCGATGGCGAGGATCATCAGCGCGGTGAGCGCCGCGCTGCGCCTGAGGCTGCGCAGGGCGAGGGCGAAGTAGTAGGCGGGCATCGCGGGCCTCCCCGGCCGGGTGTCTGCATGGACGAACGGCGCAGCCGTCCCCGTGCCGCCCGTGGCGGGCGGCATGCGTGTGCTTGCGTCGTGCGGTTCCCGGGCGGCCCGGGAGGGATCAGCGGCGGTCGCTGGCCTGTGCCAGGCCCTCGCGGCGCGCTTCGTCGACCAGCCGCGCCGCGGCCTGGTTGGCTTGCGCGATCACCTGCTGCTGGCGCCTGCCCATCGCGTCCACCCGGGGTTGCAGCGCGGCCTGCTGGCGCCGGAGGTCGGCGGTGCGCGCATCGACGTCGCGCTGCTGCGCGTCCAGGCTGGCCAGGCGTTGCGCGGCGGCCGGGGCGTCGCGGTCGGCGCGCAGGTCGCGGCGCTGCTCGTCGATGTCGCGCCGGCGGTCGCGCAGGCCTTCCAGCTCGCCTTCCAGCCGCGACTGCTCGCCCTTCAGCACGCCGGCGTCGCGCCAGTACGCGGTCACCGGCGCATAGGTCTTGAGGGCCAGGTCGACGTAGGCGCGGTCGCGGATCAGCCAGGCCGCGTCGCCGTTGCGGAACCAGAACATCGGCGAGGCATCGCCGGCGTGCAGCCGCTTGGCCGCCGCGACGTCGCGGCGGTTGCCATTGATCGTCGCGGTCTCGCTGTGGGCGCCGCTGTCGTACAACGCGTAGGCGTACTGGCCGCCGGGCTCCTCGGTGGTGATGTCGCTGTCGCGCTGCATGCTGCGGATGGACGACGAGGACGACGACGAGGTCGTGGCCGAGGCGGCCGCAGGCCGGGCTGCGCCATCGAGCTTGCGCGCGGCGCCGCGCTGGACCGCCTCGTCCAGCAGCTTGCCGATCTGCTCGCGTGCCTGCTCCGCGGCCTGCGAACGGCGCTTGCCCAGCGCCGCCTGCTGCTCGCCCAGGGCGGCCTGCTGCTTGCCAAGTTCCGCCTGTTTCCCGCCCAACGCCTGCTGCTGCCGGTCCAGCTCGGCCTGCTGGCGGTCGAGTTCCTGCATGCCGGACTTCAGCCTGGCCTGGCCGGCGTCCAGTTCGGCGCGGTCGCCGGGCTGGCCGCCGCGTGCGTCGAGCAGCGCCTGCTTACCCGACAGTTGCGCTTCCTGGCCGCTCAGCAGCGCCTGCTTGCCGCCCAGCATGGCCTGCCGCTGGCCGAGCGCGCCTTGCTGGGCGCTCAGCGCCGCCTGCCTGCCGCTGAGCTGGCCCTGCTGCCCGCTCAGCGCGGCCTGCTGCCGGCCCAGTTCGGCGATCGGCGCGTAGATCGCCTTGGCGCGCTGGATGTAACCCGCGTCGCGCACCAGCCAGGCGGTGCCGCCGCGGCGGAACCACAGCATCGGCTCGCCCTGCTTCTGCAGCCGCCGCACCGCGTCGGCGTCGCGCTGCGTGCCGCTGAGGATGAGCGAGTCGCCGTCGGCCAGGGCGAAGCCGTCGCGCGCGTCCGCCGAGGTGTAGATGTCCATGTGCCGTGCGTGGAAGCCGGCGGCGTAGGTCGGCGGCGTGGGCGGGGTCGGCGGTGCCGGCGGCGGAAGGGGCGGCGGCGGAGGCGGTACAGGGTCCACCTGTGCGGCGGCGCCGGCGGCCGCCGTCACGCGGTAGGGCAGCACGCCGGCGAGCGCGACGAAGGCGACGAGCAGCCAGCCGCAGGCGCGCGCGGCGGCGGTGTGGGTCTGTTGCAGCATGAGCAGTCGCCTCTTCAGGTTGTGGAAGGTGGGAGACGCGCCGGCGAGGCCGGCATGCAGCGGATAGGCCACGCCCAGGCGCAGCAGCAGGCGGCCGTAGTCCTGCGGCGCGCTGCGCTGGCGTTGCAGCACCTGCGCGTCGCAGGCGGCTTCGCGGTGCAGGGCGTATTCGTGCGCCATCCAGCGCAGCAGCGGATGGAAGAAGAACAGCCGCTGCGCCAGTGCGGGAATCCAGCCCAGCCACAGGTCGCCGCGGCGCAGGTGCGCCAGCTCGTGCGCCAGCGCCAGCGCGGATTCTTCCTGCGAGAGCCGGTGCGCGGCCGGCCACAGGATGACCGGCCGCCACAGTCCGCTCACCTGCGGCGAGGCGATGGCGGGCGTGGTGCGCAGCGCGGGACAGCGGCGCAGGCCCAGCGCATGCGCCTGCTGCGCGCACCATGCCTGCAGCCGCGCGTCCGCCAGCGGTTGCGCTTCGCGCCGCAGGGCTAGCATGCGCCGGCGCTGCACGAGCAGGGCCGGCAACTGGGCAAGCAGGCCGAGCAGCCACAGTGCGGCCACCGCGAAGTGCCAGCGGAAGGGCGATGCCGATGCCGTGGGTGCGGCCGCGGCCCGGGACGGGGCGAGCGCCATCGCCACCAGGGGCGCGGCGGTCCCGGCCGACGCCGTATCCGCCTGCGCGAACTCGAACCGCGGCATCGCGTCCGCGGGCGCGGCGGCGGGTGCGCTCATCGCCGCCAGCAGCGGCAGCCGGACCGGGGCGTGCCAGAACAGGCCGAACACCGCCTGCAGCCCCACCAGCCACCACAGCATGCAGCGCGCCGCCGCGGGCAGCCGCGGCAGCAGGCGCACGAGCAGGGCGACGATGCCCGCCAGCACGGCCGCCTGCAGCGACGTCCAGGCCAGCCGGGTCAGCAGCACGGATACCAGATGATCGAGCGTGGCCATCTTCAGTTCTCCTTGCGCCGCGATTGCAGTTGCGCCACCAGCGCCTCCAGCTCGGCCAGCTCGTCGTCGCTGACCTCGGCGCGCTCGGACAGCCACGCCACGAAGGGCGACACCGAGCCGCTGAGCGTCTTCTCCACGAAGCTGCCGACGGCGCTGCGCATCGCCTCGCCCGGGCCGGTCGCGGTGCTGTAGCGGTATACGCCGCGGAGCTGGCGGCGCTTGAGGTAGCCCTTGACGCGCAGGCGCTCCATCATGGTCAGCACGGTCGAGCGGGCCAGCCCGCGCTCCTCGCCGTAGCCGGCGGCGACCTCGCCCACCGAGGCGGGCTCGTGTTCGGCCAGGTACTGCAACAGGGCCAGTTCCTGGTCGCCGATGGTGGGCTTGCGCATGACGGTTTCCTTGACTACATGTGTAGCCACGGTACGCCTTGACTACGCGTGTAGTCAATAGCCCGTCAGGCCATGCCGTGAAGCCGCGCGGGGACGGCGATATGCTTGGCCGCCCCGGACCTGGTTGACCCAGGCCTGGCCGACCCAGGGGAGAGTTCGTGATGCGGCGATTGCGCGGATACCTGGCGGCGGCCTGCCTGGCGCTGCTGGCGGGGACGGGATCGGCGGATACGCCCGACATGAGCGCCGGGATGCAGTACATGCCGCCCGTCGCCGCCCAGTTCTACACGTTCTGGCGGCAGGCCTATGGACGCCCCTTCGCGGAACAGGAGCGGCTTTGGGACCGGCTGGTCGAGGCGCCCCGCCGCGACCTCTACGCCTCGGTGGTGTGGGAGCGCCACGACGAGGCGGCACGGCGGCGGCAGTTGCAACGGCGCTTCGCCGCCTACGTCGAACTGGCGCCGCGGATCCTGCTCGGTACGCAGAACCTGATCGCCAGCGTGGCGGCGCAGAATGAGCGTTTCCGCCGGCTGTTCCCCGGCGCCGATGCCGAGCCGCCGGTGGAGGTCGTGCTGGCGCCCGGCTTCGACGCGAAGAGCGGCGTGCGCGGCGATGGCAGGCCGGTGCTGGCGCTGGCGGTGGACTCGCTGCTGCTGGAGCGCGCTGACCTCGACGTGGTGTTGCCGCACGAACTGTTTCATCTCTACCACGCCGAACACGCCGGCATCCGCAACGATGGCGCGATGCCCGGCGCCGACCTCACCCTGCCGCTGTTCGAGGAAGGCCTCGCCACCTATGTCAGCTCGCAGCTCGCGCCCGGCCGCAGCGACGGCCAATGGCTGCTGCAGGACGAACTGGGCACGATCGCGCCGCAGCGGCAGGCGGACATCGCTCGGCGCTTCCTGGCCGATGCCTCGGCGCGCGCCGTCGATCCGGCTCATCCGGAGGCCTTCCGGCGCTGGTTCAATGCCGGCGCCAGGCCCTACCAGGACGGCCTGCCCAACCGCACCGGCTACTGGCTGGGCCTGCAACTGGTGCGCCGGTTGCGGCAGGAGCACGACCTGGCCGAGATCGCCGCCTGGCCGCCGGCACAGGCGATGCGGCGCACCCGCGAGGCGCTGCGGGCGATGGCCGCGGCCTCGCCCGGCGGCGGCTGAAGGCGCGGCCTGCGTGGCGGCGGAAAACTAGCCGCCGGCGTCGTGCAGCGTTTGCTCCAGCGCCGTCCACGGCGTCGGGCTCATGTGCATGCCGATCATGCGCAGGCCGTCGGTGTCGAGGCCGGCGCGCCGCACCGCCTGCTTCAGTTCGAACAGGGACTCGGGATACAGCAGGGCGCCGTTCGGGCCGAGCGGCTGCACCATCTCGCCGGTGTGCAGCAGGTGGGCCGAGGGCAGCGAGGTCATCAGCATCGGCTGCTCGCCCTCGTCGATCGGCCACAGCACGAGGGCGTTGCGGCCAGTGCCGATGGCGGTGCGCGCGGAGACCGCGCGGATCGTGGCCGGCCGCGGCGCGCGGGCGAGCCGGTCCGGCGCCAGCGTATGCGGCGCCGCCAGCAGGGCACGCAGGATCGGCACGTTGCGGTCGCGCGCGTAGATCGGGATGCCGCGCGCGGCGTACTCGCGGATGCCGGCGACGTGCCAGTAGAAGCCGGTGGAGGCGACCACCGCCTTCACCGGCACGCCGGGGAAGCGGCGCGCCGCCTCGTCCAGCACGCGGGCGGCGTAGCCGGCGGAGATCGGCGCGTCGATCACCACCACGCCGTCGTCCTGGCGCACCAGGGTGCTGTACCAGGAGCCGGGGATCTGCACCACGCCGGGAGCGATCTCGGCGATCGGCTTCTTCGGGTCCGGCGCCATCGAGACGGGCTGGCCGAGGGCGAGCTCGTCCACGCCGGTGCGCGAGGGCGCGTCGTTCGTCTGCATGGCGAACAGCGAGGGGGCCAGCGGCGCGTCGAAGCGGACGTCGGCGCGCACGGTGGTGCGCAGGTGTACGCCGTTGCGGAAGCTGTCCCACTGGGTCGGGTAGCGCCGGCCGCCGGCGAGGTCCCAGATCATGTATTCGGTGCGGTCGACCAGGTCGCCCCAGGCGTTCCATGCCACGTCCGAACTGGTGGCGCGGTTCATGGAGACCACCGCCTCGGTGGCGCTGGGCAGGCCGGTGGCGGCGTCGATGAACAGCCGCACCGGGGTGGCGCCGTGGTGGAAGGTCAGCACGTGCTGCAAGGCTTCGTGCACCGTCACGTCGGGGGCGCGGGCGAGGTCGGGCGCCTGTTCCGCCAGCAGCGTCGCGCGGATCGGGTCGTCGGTCTCCCAGCCGGGCGGCGCCGGCAGGGCGGCCGAGCGGACGGGCTTGCCGCCGCTCAGGTATTCGGTCCGCTGCAGGTCTCGCGACAGGAGGGTGCGCACGCTGCGCGGGGCGGCCGGCGCCGCCGCGTCCACCGGCGCATCGACCAGCAGCCGGCGGTTTCCCTTCAGGTCGTCCACGATGGTTTCGCGCGCCGCGCCCTGGAACGGGTAGGGCGCGCCGAGATGGTCGTTCTCGACGATGTCGTAGGACACCGTCACCGCGGACGACTGGATCGACGCCAGCTTGTGCAGGTCGTGCCCGTGGCCCATCGCGGCGAGTGCGCGGGCAACGAGCGCGCGGGCGCCCGTGTCGTCCGCGTGGCTGCGCGGCGGGAGCGCGGCGCCGGCGAGCGCCAGGGCCAGCGGGATGGCGTATGCGGTCTTCATGGGACTCCTTGCGGGCATGCCGGCGGAAGCGGCGCGGGTGCGGTGGCCGGGAGCGATGCAGGCCCGGGCGCCGATCATGGCGCCCGCCGCCCCGGCGCCGGCAGCGGCTTTGTGACGAGCGGGCACGCGCCGAGGGCAGGCGGCAGGGAGGCGGGACGCGCGGGCGCGCCGCCATGAGCGGCGCGGGTAGGGACGGCGCAGGTGCGGACTGCGCGGAGGGAGCGGCCGGCCGGGTTCGCGCGGTGGCCGCGCGCGGGCGCTTCAGCGCAGGTAGCGGCCGAGGTGGTCGCTGCGGTTCCGGCACACGTCGAAGCCGCGCTGGAGCAGGGTGCGGCCGTCGGCGAAGGTCGAGCGGAAGTCGCGCAGGCAGTCGCCGTCGTCGCGCACGGCGATGGTGGTGGACACGCCGCCGCCCTGCAGCGGCGCCTTGCCCAGCGGGACGTCGCGGAAATCCCCGCTGCCGGCGGGCGCGACGGCGAAGGCGACGACGCTGCTCGGCGCGGTGTTGACCAGCTCGACGTAGTGGACGTTGCCGGTGCACGCGGCGCAGGCGAGGCCGGCGAGCAGGGCGGCGAGAGATCGCTTGGGCATGGCGGGGGTTCCGGTGGCGCCGGCCGCGCGGGGCGGCCGGCCGTGGCGCGATCGTGGGGGCGCCGGCGCGCGCGGCGCCAGCGGTGCGGGACGAATCGTCGTGGCGGCGGGACGAGTCGTAGCCGCGCGGCGGCGGCCTTTCCGGAAGCGGCCGCGGCTGCGTAGGATGCGTTGGCGGCACGGACCGGCGGCGAGGGCATGGACAACCACATCGACCTGCAGCATCCCCCACGGTGGCTGGCCGCCTACGTCGCGGTGTGGCTGATCGTGGTCGTGCTGTTCGCGGTGCTGGGCTACCTGTCCGACCGCCTCGACGGCGAGCAGGTGTGGCAGGCCAGGGACTACCTGCGCTGGTCGACGGTGCAGTGGACCACGCTGGCGCTGCTCGGACCGGTCGCGTTCCGGGCCGCCGCCTACAGCCCGATCGAGCCGCCGCACCGGGTGCGCCGCTTCGCCTTCCACCTGCTTGCCAGCGTGGGCTTCGCGCTGTCCGCCGTGGTGGTCGGCGCGCTGGTCGCGGTGATGGTGGAGCCGGGCGCCTGGTTCGGCGACCAGCTCGCGCAGTTCATCACCAAGCACGGCGAGGCGGGCTTCCTCGCCTACTGGCTGCTGCTGATGGTGCGGCAGGCCGAGCACTTCCAGCGCGAGAAGAGCCGCCGCGAGCTGCAGGCCAGCCAGCTGCAGACGCAACTGGCGCAGTCGCGCCTGCAGGTGCTCAAGATGCAGTTGCATCCGCACTTCCTGTTCAACACCCTGCACGCCGCGGCCACCCTGGTGCGCGAGGAAGCCGATGCGGCCGAGGAGATGCTGCTGCGCCTGGCCGAGCTGCTGCGCGCCTACCTCGACGACGACCGCCAGGAGATCTCGCTGCGGCGCGAGCTGGAGCTGGTCGAGCTGTACCTCGGCATCCAGCGCATGCGCTTCAAGGACCGCCTCACGGTGCGGGTGGGCGCCGCCGTCGAGGCGCTGGACTGCGCCGTGCCCAGCCTGATCCTGCAGCCGCTGGTGGAGAACGCCATCCAGCACGGCATCGGCCGCCACGCGGGCCCGGACCGCGTGGAGATCGACTGCTACCGGGACGGCGACAGCCTCTGCCTGGAGGTGCGCAACCGCAACAGCGTGGTCGACGCGGCGATGCCGTTCGCGCGCGGCATCGGCCTGTCCAACACGCGGCTGCGGCTGGACGAGCTGTACGGCGGCGCGGCGCGGATCGGCCTCGACGCGCGCTGGCCGCGCGGCGCGGTCTGCCGCGTGCGCCTGCCGCTGCGAACCATCGAGGAGGCCGCGCCGGCCGCTGCCGGGAGGGCCGCATGAGCATCCGCACCCTGGTGATCGACGACGAGCCGATCGCCCGCTACAGCATCGTGCGGCGGCTGCGCGAGGACGCGGACATCGCGCTGGCCGGCGAGTGCGGCGACGGCGCGAGCGCGCTGGCGATGATCCGCGCGCTGGCGCCGGACCTGATCTTCCTCGACATCCAGATGCCGGAGATGACCGGCATCGACGTGATGGCGGCGCTAGGCGCGGAGCAGGCGCCGGCGACGGTGTTCGTCACCGCCTACGAGCGCTACGCGGTGCGCGCGTTCGAGGCCAACGCGGTGGACTACCTGGTCAAGCCGTTCAGCGGCGAGCGCTTCGCCGCGACCCTGGCGCGGGCCAAGCGCCGGCTCGCCTGCGCCGGCGCGGCGGCGGAGAAGGCGGCCTCGCTGCAGGTGCTGCGCGCGCTGGAGGACCTGCGCCGCGAGCAGGGCTACCTCGAACGCATCGCGGTGCCGGTGGACGAGCACGTCGTGCTGGTCGGCGTGGGCGAGATCGACTGGATCGAGGCCAGCCGCAACACCGTGCGCCTGCACGTGGGCCGGCAGACGTACGCGCTGCGCGAGACCATGGCCAACCTGGCGGCGCGGCTCAACCCGAAGCAGTTCGTCCGGGTGCACCGCTCGGCCATCGTCAACCTGGGCCGGATCAAGGCCATCCACCCGTGGTTCAACGGCCATCACGTGCTGGTGCTGTCCACCGGCCAGGAACTGCGCATGAGCCGCTACCAGCACGAGAGCTTCCTCAGGCTGATGGGGTGCCAGGGCGCGTGAGGCGGCGTTGCGGCATGCCGAATCGCGATCGACGACCTCTCGTGCCGTCATTCCCGCGAACCCCGGAAAGGGAGCAAGAGCGGGAATCCAGTGACGTCGAGAGACGCTGGATTCCCGCTCGACCGGCGCTTCGGCTGTTGAAAGGCGCCTCGCGGGAATGGCGCGCGGGAAAAGCGGGCACGAGCCGGCAGGCCGGCGGCATCCTTCCTCACCGAACGCGCATCGGCATCAGAACGCCATGTCGAACGCCACCTCGCCCTGCACGCCGACCTGGTAGGCCGAGACGCGGCGCTCGAAGAAGTTGGTCACTTCCTGCACGTCCTGCAGATCCATGAAGTCGAACGGGTTCCTCGCGCCGTACTTCTTCGGCAGGTCGAGCTGGGCCAGGCGCTGGTCGGCGCAGTACTCCAGGTACTGGCGCATCTCCTTCGCCGACAGGCCGGCCACGCCGCCGGACAGCACGTCCTCGGCGAAGCGGGTCTCGCAGGCGATCGCGTCCTCCAGCATCTCCTCCACCTGCGCGCGCATGTCCTCGTCGAACAGGTCGGGCTCCTCGGCGCGCACCGTGCGCACCACCTCGAAGGCGAACGCCATGTGGCAGCTCTCGTCGCGGAACACCCAGTTGGTGCCCGAGGCCAGCCCGTGCAGCAGGCCGCGCGAGCGGAAGTAGTACACGTAGGCGAACGCGGCGAAGAAGAACAGCCCCTCGATGCAGGCGGCGAAGCAGATCAGGTTGAGCAGGAACTGCCGGCGCTGCGCGCGCGTCTCCAGGCGCGAGAGTTCCTGGATCGAGTCGATCCACTTGAAGCAGAACTCGCCCTTGGCGCGGATCGAGGGGATGTTCTCGATCGCCGCGAACGCCTTGGCGCGCTCGGCCGGGTCGGGGATGTAGGTGTCCATCAGGGTGAGGTAGAACTGCACGTGCAGCGCCTCCTCGTAGAGCTGGCGCGACAGGTACATGCGCGCCTCCGGCGCGTTCACGTGCTGGTACAGGTTCAGTACCAGGTTGTTCGACACGATGGTGTCGCCGGTGGCGAAGAACGCGATCAGGCGGTGGATCAGGTGGCGGTCGGCGGCCGACATCTTGGCGTTGAGGTCGGTGGTGTCGAGCGAGAAATCCACCTCCTCCACGGTCCAGGTGTTCTTGATCGCGTTCTTGTACATCTCGTAGAACCCGGGATAGCGCATGGGGCGCAGGGTGAGTTCGAAGCCGGGGTCGAGGATGTGCTGGGAGCGTTCGGGTTGGGCGGACATGGAAGGTTCCTTCATGGGGCGCAGCCGGTCAGGCGCGCGGTTGTGTTTTGCCGTCATCCCAGCGAAAGCTGGGATCCAGTGACTTTCGCCTACGCGGTGGCGTGGCGAGGGCCTAAGGCGCTGGATTCCAGCTTTCGCTGGAATGACGACTTGGAAGTGTTCGGAAGAATCCGGGATGCGTGAACGTCAGCCCTGCGTCTACCTGCTTGCGAGTCGCCGCAACGGCACGCTGTATGCCGGCGTGACCTCCAATCTTCCAGCGCGCATCTGGCAGCATCGCAACGAAGCGGTCGAAGGCTTCACGAAGCATCACCACGTGCACTCCCTCGTCTGGTTCGAAATGCACGACACGATGGAATCGACCATCGTGCGCGAGAAGGCGATCAAGGCATGGAAGCGGGCGTGGAAGATCGAGTTCATCGAAAAGTCCAATCCGTACTGGCGTGACCTGTACACGGAAATCTGCGGCTAAGTCCCGAAATCGACACTTGCCCTTGCCCTCGCCCTGAAATCCGACACCTGTCCCGAATCCAGCATCCGTCCTCACCGTCATTCCAGCGAACCCCAAAAGGGGGCAAGAGCTGGAATCCAGAGCCTTTGCGCATCACGAGAGCCAAAGGCACTGGATTCCAGCTCTTGCCCCCTTTTGGGGTTCGCTGGGACGACGGTGGGGGATTACTGGCAAGCCTCGCAGTACTCGGGGTTTTCCAGCGAGCAGAACACCGCGGCGCTGGCTTTCTCCTGATCGATGGCCGGGGCAGGCGCCAATGCGCCCGCCCTGTTGCTCACCGTCGTCTTGGCGATCTTCGTCGCCGGCCGCGAGCGCAGGTAGTAGGTGGTCTTGATGCCGGACTTCCACGCGTACATGTACATCGAGCTGAGCTGGCCGATGTTCGGGTTTTCCATGAACAGGTTGAGCGACTGGCTCTGGTCGATGTAGGCGCCGCGCGCGGCGGCGAGGTCGATCAGGGCCTTCTGCGGCAGCTCCCACACGGTGCGGTAGATCTGGCGCAGCCGCTCCGGGATCGCGGCGATGCCCTGGATCGAGCCCTCGGCCAGCTTGATCGCGTCGCGGACCGCGTCGGTCCACAGGCCCAGTGCCTTCAGCTCCTCGACCAGGTGGCGGTTGACGACGAGGAAGTCGCCCGACAGCGTCTCGCGCTTGAACAGGTTGCTCACCTGCGGCTCGATGCATTCGTAGCAGCCGGCGATCGAGGCGATGGTGGCGGTGGGCGCGATGGCGATCAGCAGCGAGTTGCGCAGCCCGTTCGCCTTGACCGCCTCGCGCAGCGCCTCCCAGCGCGCCGGGTCGTGCGGCTGCGCGTTGGGCCAGTAGTCGAACTGCAGCTCGCCGTTCGCGGCGCGGCTCTCGGCGAAGCCGGGATGCGCGCCGTGCTGCGCGGCCAGCTCGTTCGACTGCGACAGCGCATGGAAGTAGATCTCCTCGGCGATGCGGGTGGACAGCGCCAGCGCCTCGGCCGAGTCGAACGGCAGGCGCAGCTTGAAGAACACGTCCTGCAGGCCCATCACGCCCAGCCCCACCGGGCGCCACTTGCGGTTGGCGGCGGCGGCGGTATCGATGGGGTAGAAGTTGAGGTCGATCACGCGGTCGAGCTGGCGCACCGCGGTGCGCACGGTGGCGGCGAGCTTGTCGAAGTCGAAGGCGACGCTGCCGTCGGCGTTCGGCACCACGTGCCGCGACAGGTTGATCGAGCCCAGGTTGCACACCGCCGTCTCGCCGGCGTTGGTGACTTCCAGGATCTCGGTGCACAGGTTCGACAGGTGGATGACGTTTTCCGGCCGGGCGGTCTGGTTGCTGGTGGCGTTGCTGCGGTCCTTGAAGGTCATCCAGCCGTTGCCGGTCTGCGCCAGCGTGCGCAGCATGCGCGCGTATAGCTCGCGCGCCTTCACCGTCTTCACCGCGAGGCCGTCGGCCTCGGCCTTGCGGTAGGCGGCCTCGAACGCCTCGCCCCAGCCGTCCACGAAGTGCGGCACCGTCTTGGGATCGAACAGCGACCACTCGCGGTCGGTCTCGACCCGGCGCATGAACTCGTCGGGAATCCAGTTGGCGAGGTTGAGGTTGTGCGTGCGGCGGGCCTCGTCGCCGGTGTTGTCGCGCAGCTCCAGGAACTCCTCGATGTCGGCGTGCCAAGGCTCCAGGTACACGCAGGCCGCGCCCTTGCGCTTGCCGCCCTGGTTCACCGCGGCGACCGAGGCGTCCAGCGTCTTCAGCCACGGCACCAGGCCGTTGGAGTGGCCGTTGGTGCCCTTGATCAGCGAGCCGCGCGAACGCACGCGCGAATAGGCCAGGCCGATGCCACCGGCGAACTTGCTGAGCTTCGCCACGTCGGCGTACTTGTCGTAGATCGATTCCAGCGAGTCGGTCGGCGAGTCGAGCAGGAAGCACGACGACAACTGCTCGTGCGCGGTGCCGGCGTTGAACAGGGTGGGCGAGCTGGCGATGTATTCCAGCGCGGACAGCAGGCGGTACAGCTCCAGCGTCTCGCCGATCTCGCCGCCGCCCAGCGCGCAGGCGATGCGCATGAAGAAGTACTGCGGCGTCTCGATCACGCGGCGCTGCTGCGGATGGCGCAGCAGGTAGCGGTCGTACACCGTGCGCAGGCCGAAGTACTCGAAGCGGCGGGTGGCGAGCGGATCGATCGCATCGTTGAGCTTGCGCGCGTTGGCGGCGACGAAGTCGCGCAGGCGGTCGTTGAGGATGCCCAGCTCGGCGCCGCGCGCGATGGATTGCGAGAAGCTCTGGATCTCCTGCCCGCTCACTTCCTTGTCGATGTAGGCGCCGAGCAGGCGCGCGGCGAGCTGGCCGTACTCGGGCTCCTCGGCGGTGAGCGCGGCGGCGGTGCGGATCGAGAGCTGGTCCAGCTCGGCGGTGGTGGCGCCGTCGTAGAGCCCGCCGATGGTCTTCAGCGCCACGCGCAGCGGATCGACCGCGTGCAGGCCGTCGGCGCTGCGGGTCACCGCGCGCACGATCTTGTTGACGTCCACGGTTTCCTGGCCGCCGTTGCGCTTGGTCACGCGCATCTGGCCGGGGCTGTGCGGCGGGGTGAGCGCGAACGGTTCGCCGGGCGCGCCGGAAGCGGGCGTTCGTGGTTCCTGCGGGGCGTGCATGGCCGCTTCGGCGGTGCCGGCCGCGGCCACGTCGGCAGCGGCGGGAAGGGTGTCGCCGCGGTCCGCATCGGCGGGAGCCGCGTGGCCGGAGATCGCGTTTTCGAACGTGGCGGACGGTTCGTCGCGGGCGGCGGTGCGCTCGCGCGTGGCGGTGTCGAGGGGTTGCATGTCGGACGCTCCGGGCCTGGGTATCAACCGCCTGCTCCCGCGCGCAGGGCTGAAGTGGCGGTTGCCGCGGACGCTCGCGCCACGGGGCGGACGGCCCCGTCGCTCGACGCGCCTCCCCGCGGAAGCCGTCACCACTCGGCACGGCGCTTGGCCGTGCCGTGTCGGCAGGTCTTCGGACTTGCGGACAGGGGTCTTGCGACCCGCCTACTTGCCTTCGCTTCCCAGCCACGGCGGGCCAGTGCATGTGATGGCGTTCGTTTCCGCTTACCGCTGCGGGGCAGTTCCGGATTCGCACCGGATTCCCTATTAAGCCAGTCCGACCGTAGGTCTGGGAAAGGCACCGACGGACACAACATATCGGGCCGGCTGGTGGCGGTCAACCCAAGGTATTGTGGACAACCCGGTGGATAAGCCGCGCGGCGCGAGCGCCGGCGCGGGCTGACGGCCGATGCGGATCGGCTGCTGCCAGGCCGCATGCGCGAGGCCCGGCGGCGGCAGGCGTCGTCGCGCCATCAAGGAATCCGCCGCCGGCGCTCACCCGGTTGCCACGAGGACGCGCCTATGGTCGGAACTCCCCCGTCGCCCTCGGAGCCGTGCCATGGCCCAGCCGAAATCCCCCCGCAAGTCCGCCTCGAAATCCACGCGCGCGACGGTGATGCGCCAGCGCGAGATCCAGCGGCGGACCGACGCGAAGGATGCCGACGAGCCGGCGGCCAAGCCGGCCGGCCGCAAGGCCGCGGCGCCCGGCCCGCGCCGCAAGCCGGTGCCGCCGCTGCCGGCGCAGCACCTGCCCAAGCCGGGGCGGGAGGCGGATCTCGATCCGCGGCCGCAGTTCGAGGCGCCCACCTACCGCGGCAGCGGCAAGCTCGAAGGCATGGTGGCGCTTATCACCGGCGGCGATTCCGGCATCGGCCGCGCGGTGGCCGTGCTGTATGCGCGCGAGGGCGCGGACGTGGCGATCGTCTACCTGGACGAGGACGACGACGCGCGCGCGACCCAGCGCTACGTGGAAAAGGAAGGCCGGCGCTGCCTGCTGATCCGCGGCGACGTGAAGGACCCCGCGTTCTGCCAGGCGGCGGTGACCCAGGTGATCTCGACGTTCGGCAAGCTGCACGTGCTGGTCAACAACGCGGCGTTCCAGGAGCATGCCGGCCGCCTGGAGGACATCAGCGACGCGCACTTCGACCTGACCCTGCGCACCAACGTCTACGGCTACTTCAACATGGCCCGGGCCGCACTGCCGCACCTGGGCAGCGGCTGCTCGATCATCAACACCGGCTCGGAGACCGGCCTGTTCGGCAACGCGCATCTGCTCGACTACGCCGCGACCAAGGGCGCGATCCACGCCTTCACCATGTCGCTGGCGAGCAACGTGGTCTCGCGCGGCATCCGCGTGAACGCGGTGGCGCCGGGGCCGGTGTGGACGCCGCTGAACCCGGCCGACCAGCCGGCGGAGCGGGTCGCCGAGTTCGGCAAGTCCAACCCGATGGGCCGCCCGGCGCAGCCGGAGGAACTGTCGCCGGCCTACGTGTTCCTGGCCGCGCCGAGCTGCTCCAGCTACATCAGCGGCGCGATCCTGCCGGTGATGGGCGGCTCCACGGGCTGATGCGGAGCGGCTTGTTGCTGGAGCCGTTCGGCCGTCGATGCCTTGGCGGGAATCCGCACGGCGCGGTGCCGGCGTCTGGCCCGGCCTGTCGGTGCCGAGCCACGCGTGTTGCGCGAGATGGCCGCGTCCGGCCGCGTGGCGCCGATGCCGGCGGGTGGCACGCTGTGCGCATGGCCGGCGCGATGCCGGCGACGTGCGCAGGCTGATGGTCGGCTCGACGGAGGCGAGGCGCAGGACGTGTGCTCGCGCGGCATCCCTTGCCGCGCTCAGTCAGTTGCGAGGCGCAGTGCCTCCAGCGCGGCGTAGGCGGCGTCCGTCCACTGCGCGACCTGCCGCCGGGTGCCGTCGTCGGCGGCCTGCCGCTTGCGCGAGCGGTCCGGCTGGAAGAGGTCGCCGGGGCGCTTGGCGTGGTGGGTCATGCCGGTGCGGGCGCGTGCCGCCTGCCCGTCGTCCAGCCCCAGCAGGGGCGCCAGCCGGCCGCCGATGGCGTCGGGCAGTTCGTCGTAGTTGACGGCGAGCGTGCCGTATCGCGCGCAGGCATCCAGCCCCGCTTCCAGCAGACGGCCCAGCGTGCGCGCCACGAACTCGGGCCGCTCCATGGCGAGGGCCTGCTCGTCCGGCAGCGCCAGCGGCGAGGGGCCGAGCAGGCAGGGCACCATGTGCCGGCCGGGCGACTGCAACTGCGACACGGCGATCTCCAGCGGATCGCGGTAGAGGAACAGGCAGGGCGTGCCGGGGAAGCAGCGCCGCAGCAGCGGCAGCTCAAACAGGTTCCAGGCGTCCAGCTTGACCACCAGGGCGCGCTCCGTGCCGCGCCGGCGCTGGCCCAGGGCGGACAGCAGCGCGCGCGTCCAGGCCGGCTGCGCCGGCAGGACGGACGGGTCGCGGTAGGGCGCGCGCAGCACGGCGTCGAGCGGCGTCGGCTCGGACAGCACGGTGTGGCTGTCCAGCCCGGCCAGCGTCTGCGTCAGCAGGGTCGAGCCGCAGCGCGAGGCGTGGAACACGAAGGCGGTCGGCGCCATGCCCGGGCTGCGCGCCTGCCAGTCGAGCAGGGCGTCGATGCCGCTGCGCCGGCGGAACGCCTGGTTGAACGGTTCGCGCAGGGCCGCCGCGACGCTGTCGACGAAGAACGGCTCGCGCAGCGGCCGGGCGCCGAAGCGGCACCAGTCCACGGTCCATGCGCCGTCCACCGGCCAGATCCGGATCGGCAGCCAGCCGCGGTAGTCGGGGGCGCCGGAGCCCGGGTCGGCCGTCGTCAGGCCAGCCATTGTTCCCTCCAGTCGCGCAGCCCCTGCGCCATGGCAGCGCGTACGTCCTCGCGCCCGAAGCGGTGGCCGCCGTCCGTCGCCAGCGCCAGCACGGCATCGACGAAGGCATCGGCGTCGGCCTGCGCGGCGAGCGCCTCCTGCAGGGCGGGATCGGCATGCACGCGCTCGCGCAGGGCGGCGAACGCCTCGCCGCCGCGGCTGGGCCGGCACGGCGGGGTATCGGCCAGGCCGGCCGCGATCTGCGCCAGCAGCCACGGCGAGCGGCGGCAGTCGATCACCAGGTGGATGCGCGCGATGCCGCCGTGGTTCTCTACCCGGTGCGGCCGCGACAGGTCGAGGAACCAGCATTCGCCGGTCCGCATCGGCACGCGCCGGTTGTCGAGCAGGAAGTCGACCCGGTCGTCGGTGACGATCGGGACGTGCACGCGCAGGTCGCCGTCGGGCCTGCCCAGGTCGTAGTCGCAGTGCTCGCGGATGCGTCCGCCCGGCCCCAGCCGCAGCAGGCGCACGCCGCGCAGCCCGGTGTCCAGGCGGCGCAACTGGGCGCTCCAGAAGGCGTCGCAATGCGCGGTGTCGCGCGTGGCGCCCTGGCCGGGGGCGAGCGGCAGCGGCGCGTCGTCGAACGCGCGCAGCGCGACGCCGCTCCAGTCGCCCTCGTAATAGCCGGTGTTGAAATGGGATTGCCAGGCATCGCCGGGCAGGGCATCGACGGCCCGGCGCATGGCCTCGGCGTCGAAGCGCAGCGGCAGCCGCGCACAGGGTGGCAGGTTCGGCGGCATGCGGAATCCCGGCTGGACGATCCGCGCATTATGTCGGCTTGCCGCGGCGTGCGCGCCGGTCGGCATCGGCTTCTCGGCGGGAGGCCGGGGCGCGGCGAAGAACGCGATAGGCGCCGTGCAGCGGCATGGCCGGCGGCCGGCCTAGGGCGCTTTCCGGTAGCGCAGGTACCGCACCAGCGCGCCGATGCCGGACGCCGGGGCATAGGGCAGCGCGGCCAGCATGACGGGCCACGCGACGACGGTGCGGGACAGGGCTTCCCGGCCGCCGTCGCAGTGCGTAATGGGGATTGCACGCGACCGCCTGCGCGACCGCTGCCGCGCCGGCGAAGAAGGCTGCCAGCGGCACGCCGACGACGCGGACCTTTCCGGAAGCGGGGCGCGCATGCGGCTACCTTGCCGCCGGCGGGAGAACGTCAGTCCGCGCGGTGCGGCAGCGCCAGGTAGGCTTCGCTCTGCATCTCGATCAGGCGCGATTCGGTGCGGCCGAACTCGGCGCGCAGGCGCTCGCCGTCGTACAGCTCGGTGACCGGCGCGGCGGCCGACAGCACCAGCTTGACGTGGCGGTCGTAGAACTCGTCCACCAGCTGCACGAAGCGCCTGGCGGCGTCCTCGCTGTAGACCGAGAACTGCGGCACGTTGGAGACGATGACCGTCGGGCCGGCCTTGGCCAGCGCGATGTAGTCGGCCACCGCGCGCGGACCTTCGCACAGCGCGTCGAACTCGAACCACAGCACGCCGTCGGCGCGCCTGCGCACCGGGATCGGCCGGCCGTTGACCTCGATCGCGCCGCCGTCCTGCGCCTCGCCCTGCGCCTGGCTGGCGAAGATCCGCGCCAGCGCGCGCTCGGCCTCGGCGCCGGGCGGCGTGTGGTAGACCGGCGCCTGGGTCAGCGCGCGCAGGCGCCAGTCGCGCGGCGACACCATCTCGACCACGTGGCAGTGTTGCTCGATCAGCGCGATCGCCGGCAGGAAGCGCGCGCGCTGCAGGCCGTCGCGGTACAGGTTCGCCGGCGCGGTGTTGGAGGTGGTGACCAGGCCCACGCCGTGCTCGAACAGCGCGTCGAGCAGGTTGGCCAGGATCATCGCGTCGCCGATGTCGTTGACCAGGAACTCGTCCAGGCACAGCACGCGGCAGCGCGCGGCGATGCCGGCGGCGACCTCGACCAGCGGGTCCTGCCGGTTGCCCAGCTCGCGCAGCGATCCGTGCACCTCGCCCATGAAGCGGTGGTAGTGCCGGCGCAGCGCCACGCCGTGCGGCAGGCTGGCCGCGAACAGGTCCATCAGGAAGGTCTTGCCGCGACCCACGCTTCCCCACAGGTACAGGCCCGGGACGGCCTCGCGCGGCTCGTTGCCGAGCAGCGACTTCAGCCGCCCGAACAGGCCGTTGCGGGGCGGCTCGGCGCACAGCGCCGCATGCATGCGGTCGAACTCGGGCAGCACTGCGAGCTGGGCCGGGTCGGCCTCCCAGCGGTGCGCGGCAATGCCTTCCTGGTAACGCGCGCTGGGCGCGATCGGGGTGGTTTCGCTCATCGGGGTCAAAGGCCCTTCAGGGCATCCGGTCGATCGGGATGCTCTTGTCGTTGTTGTCGTGCCAGGCCTGGATCGTCTTGGGGATGCGATCCTTCCACGCCGGCACGTTGGTGTAGTAGCGCATGCGCAGCGCATTGCCGGCGTCGAACACCAGCAGGCCGATCCACAGCTCGGCGTCCTTGCGCATCACGATGGCCGCGTTGGTGTTGGCGATGCCGCGCACGAAATAGCTGCCGACCGCGGCGCCGAGGCCGTCGAGGTCGTCCACCTCGCCCTGCATGTTCACGTCGTCGACCAGGGTGTCGTAGTCCTTGCCGAGCAGGGCGCGCGCCGCTTCGTTCTGCGCGGGGGTATCGAGCACGCCGAGCGAGAGCAGGTCGGCGGCGGGCCGGCCGGCCTGTTCGGCGGCCGGGCGGTAGTCGCCGGCATAGTCCACGCCCATGCCGGCGCCGCAGCCGCCGCTGTCGCCGTGCTGGTCCACCCGCAGGCCGTCGCCGTGGCGGCGGACGTCCAGCCGGCAGCCGCTGCCGTTGCGGTAGCTGGCGACGCCGTCGCGCAGCGCCAGGTCGCCTTCGAGCACGCCGGTGTTGGCGCCGTTCCACGCGCTCAGCACGAAGTGCAGGGCGGGCAGCTCGCCGCTCAGCACCAGTTGGCTGCCCACGCTGCGGTTCGCGCTCTCGCGCTGCCATTCCTGCTGCCAGCGGAAGCCGCCCGCATCGGCGGTGGCCTGCAGCGCCTGCAGCCGCTCGCGGTACGCGCTGCGCAGGCATTCCTTGTTGTCGCCGCAGGCGTCGCGCAGGGCCAGCCAGGCGCGCTGCCGCCGGGTCGCGGCGGCGGGGTCGGCGGCCACCGCGCGGGCCTTCTGCCAGGCGCCGGACAGCTCCGCGTCCAGCTTCGACAGGGTCGCGTCGGCGCAGATCGTCTTCTCGGCCGCGCCGGCCGCCTTGCGGCAGTCGAAGCCGGCGGCGTGCGCCAGCAGGGGCAGGGCCAGCAGCAGGAGGGCGGGCAGGCGGCGCATGGTCAGTTCCGTGGTGGCGGCAGCCAGTCGAGCACGGCGTGCTTCACGGCGCCGCGCAGGTCCATCAGGCGGCGATGGAAGAAATGCCCGGTCTCGGGCATGCGCACCAGTTCCGGCGGCGTCTCGAGGCCGTCGATCCAGTCGAACACCGCCTGCGGCTCGACCACTTCGTCTTCCTCGCCCATCACCACCAGCCACGGGCAGCCCGGCGGCGCGATCGATTCGAACGACCAGCGCCCGGCCGGCGGCGCGATGCTGATCAGCGCCTCGGCCTGCAGGGCGGCGGCGTTGCGGATCGTGACGTAGCTGCCGAAGGAGAAGCCGGCCAGCCACAGCGCGTCGTCCGGGCGCGTGCGGCGCACCCAGGCGACCACCGCGGCGAGGTCCTCGCCCTCTCCCTCGCCGTTGTCGTAGCTGCCCTCGGAGGCGCCGGTGCCGCGGAAATTGAAGCGCACGGTGTCCAGCCCGGACTCGCGCAGCGCGCGTTCCAGCATGGTCACCACCTTGTTGTGCATGGTGCCGCCCTGGGCCGGGTTCGGGTGGCAGATCACCGCCACGCCGCGGCGCGCGTCGGCCGGCTCGGCGACGTCGCTGATGGTCTCCAGCTTGCCGGCGGGGCCGGCGAGCGCGAAGCTGGCGGCCTGGTCGGGAAAGCCGGCAGGGTCGTCGGGGAATGCGGAAGGGGTCATGCAGACGATGATAACCGCCGGATCCGTTCAGCGTCCGTCACGGCTGGCCGGCGGCCGGCGATGAACCACCTTGCGCACGCCTGGCTGGCCGGCGGCGACGACGGCCTGCGGCTGGGCGGGATGATGGGCGACTTCGTGCGCGGGCGGCCCGATTCGGCCCTGCCGGCCGGCGTGGCCGCGGGCATCCGCCTGCATCGCGCGGTGGACACCCATACCGACGCGCACCCGCAGGTGCTGGCGGCCAAGGCGCTGCTGCCAGCGCCGTACCGGCGCTACGCCGGCATCCTGCTGGACATGTGGTTCGACCATTGCCTGGCGCGCGACTTCGCGCGCTGGAGCGGCCAGCCGCTGGAGGCCTTCTCGCAGGCCCTGCTCGCGCTGCTGCGCCGCCACGACGCGCTGCTGCCGCCGGCGCTGCGGCGTTTCCGCGGCTACATGGAAGCGCGCGGCCTGCCGGCCGGCTATGCCGATCCGGCGGTGCTCGGCGAGGCGCTGGAAGGCATCGGGCAACGCCTCAGCCGGGCCAATCCGCTCGCCACCGCCTTGCCGGTGCTGCAGGAACTGGAGCGGCCGCTGCAGGTGCATTTCGAGGCGTTCCTGCCGGAGCTGCGGACGTTCGCGCAGGACTGGATCGGGCGGCATGCGCGCGATGGCGGGGGCGCGGCTGCCTGAGGCGCCTGCCGGGTCGGGCGCGGTTCGCGGCTCTCCCTGCGGCGAGGCTTTCCGACAGGGAGGGACAAACGAAAACGCCGCCCTCGCGGGCGGCGTTTCGGTATTCGCCGGATGGAAGCGGGGGCCTTACTTGGCCTGGTCCACGATCCAGTGCACGGTGTTCTTCACCTGCTCGTCGGTCAGCGACGGCATGCCGCCCTTGGGCGGCATCACGTTGCCGTCCGGGCCCTTGTAGCCCTCGATCGCGTGCTTGACCAGGGTGTCCAGGCCCTCGGCGATGCGTGGCGCCCAGGCGGCCTTGTCGCCCAGCTTCGGCGCGCCGGCGACGCCGGCGGTATGGCAGCTATGGCACAGGCCTTCGTAGATGGTCTTGCCGTCGGTGCTGCCGCCGAACGCGACCTGCGAGGCGGCGGCCTTGGCGGCGGCTTCCTGCGCGGCCTGCATCGCGGCGCGACCGGTGTTGCCGGCGTACACGGCACCCGCCGGCGCGATGCGCGCGGCCGTCTGCTTGGGCACGTTCGGGTTGGTTTCCTTCGGCTCGCGGCTGTAGATCACGTTGGCCATGACGAGCAGGAGCACCGTCAGGATGCCGAGGCCAAGGAGCAGGATCCCGAACTGACGCACGAAGCTCTGGTCGGATTTGGTCATGGAACCGCTCACGCAAGTACTCCAAAGTGCAGTGGAAAAACCCGGATCGATCCCGCGCGCGGGCCCCGGAAGCAGGCAGCAAAGCGTCGATTATAGACGAAGCCGGCGGCAAGTTTCAGACTGTGCCGGCGCCCCCGGCGCGAGCCGGCGGATCCCCCGGCGATGCAGGGCGGCACGGGCCGTTCCATGCCATCGGTCATGGCCGACCCCTGTCAACCGGCATTGTCCAACGCCGTTCCAGTGCCCCTATCCTTTCATCCCATGGACAACTCGTGCGCGCATGCTGCGCCGGTTGGCGGATGACCTGCTGTCTTATCGGGAGTTTTTTCAATGTCGCGTTTTTGGAAGATCGCGCTGATCGTGATTGCCGTGATCGTGGTGGGCGGCGTGGGTTTCCGCCTGCTGCACAAGCCCGGCGCGCCGGCCGCCCAGGCCGGCGGCCAGGGGCAGGGCAAGGACGCCGAGGGCAAGGACAACCCGCCGGTGCCGGTCACGGTGGAGCCGGTGGCGCGCCAGGACGTGCCGGTCTACCTCACCGCGCTGGGTACGGTGCAGGCATTGAATACGGTGACGGTGAACCCGCAGGTGGGCGGCAAGCTGCTCACCCTGAACTTCACCGAAGGCGCGCCGGTGAAGAAGGGCGACGTGCTGGCGCAGATCGACCCGCGCACGTTCCAGGCCGCCTACGACCAGGCCGTGGCCAAGAAGCGCCAGGACGAGGCCCTGCTCGCCACCGCGCGCAGCAACTACTCGCGCAGCACCGATCCGAAGTACGCGCAGTACGTGTCCAAGGTGGACCAGGACACCCAGCGCAACACGGTGGCCCAGTACGAGGCTGCGGTGGCGTCCGACACCGCCGCGATCAACGACGCGCAGGTGCAGCTCGGCTACACCAAGGTGGTCTCGCCGATCGACGGCCTCGCCGGCATCCGCGCGGTGGACCCGGGCAACGTGGTCACCACCTCCAGCAACATCGTCACGCTGACCCAGTTGCACCCGATCAACGTGATGTTCACCCTGCCCGAGCAGGACCTGGACATGGTGCGCGGCGCCAGCCAGAACGGCAACGCGCTCGCGGTGACCGCGCTCGACCGCGTCGACGCGCACCCGATCGCCGAGGGTGGCGTGCTCAAGGTGATCGACAACCAGATCGACGCCACCACCGGCACGTTCCGCCTGAAGTCCGAGTTCAGCAACGACAAGAACGACCTGTGGCCGGGCCAGTTCGTCAACGTGCGGCTGCTGGTGCGCACGGTGGGCGGCGGCCTGGTGATCCCGACCCAGGCGGTGCAGCGCGGCCCGGACGGCGACTACGTCTACCAGGTGCAGGCCGACAACACGGTGAAGATGCAGCCGGTGAAGGTGGCCGGCGAGGTGGGCGACAGCCACGTGATGATCGGCAGCGGCCTCAAGCAGGGCGACAGCGTGGTCACCGAGGGCCAGTTCCGCCTGAAGCCGGGCAGCAAGGTCAAGGCGCTCAAGCCGGGCGAGGTGCCTGCCGTGCCCACCGCCGCGGAGATGGAAGAGGCGAAGAAGAAAGGCCAGCACGGCGGACGCCGCGGCGGCCGCGGCGGCTGATCCCCGCCGGGCGGGACGCCGGCCCGGCGCGGGATGGCGCCGGCGGCGGCCCGCCGCAACGAAAGGTCCTTATCCACTGATGGTCAGTCGCTGACCCGCCACGATGGCTGCATAGATACCCATGGGATTCTCGACGCTCTTCATCCGCCGACCGATCGCCACCTCGCTGCTGATGGTGGCCGTGCTGCTGCTCGGCGTGCTCGGCTACCGCCAGTTGCCGGTCTCGGCGCTGCCGGAAATCGACGCGCCCAGCCTGGTGGTGACCACGCAGTACCCCGGCGCCAGCGCGACCACCATGGCGGCGCTGGTGACCACGCCGCTGGAGCGCAACTTCGGCCAGATCTCCGGCCTCAGCATGATGAGCTCGGACTCCTCGGCGGGCCTGTCGACCATCGTGCTGCAGTTCAACATGGACCGCGACATCGACATCGCCGCGCAGGACGTGCAGTCGGCGATCAGCTCGGCCAAGGGCACGCTGCCGAACAACCTGCCGTACCCGCCGGTCTACAACCGGGTGAACCCGGCCGACGCGCCGATCCTCACCCTGAAGCTCACCTCCGACAGCCGCCAGCTGCGCGAGGTGAACGACCTGGCCGACTCGATCATCGCGCAGAAGCTGTCGCAGGTGCAGGGCGTGGGCCTGGTCTCGATCGCCGGCAACGTGCGCCCGGCGGTGCGCGTGCAGGTGAACCCGGCGCAGCTTTCCAACCTCGGCCTGACCATGGAGGACGTGCGCGCCGCGCTGACCCAGGCCAACGTCAACGCGCCCAAGGGCACGCTCAACGGCAAGACCCAGAGCTACAGCATCGGCACCAACGACCAGCTGGTCGACGCGGCCGAGTACAAGAACAGCATCATCAGCTACAAGAACGGCGCGCCGGTGCGCCTGTCGGACGTGGCCAGGGTGGTCGACGGCGTCGAGAACGACCAGCTCGCCGCGTGGGCCAACGGCAAGCCGGCGGTGCTGCTGGACGTGCGCCGCCAGCCGGGCGCGAACATCGTGCAGACGGTGGCGCAGATCCGCGCGGTGCTGCCGGAGCTGCGCAACGTGCTGCCGGCCGACGTGCACCTGGACGTGTTCGCCGACCGCACGGTGACCATCCGCGCCTCGGTCGAGGACGTGCAGTTCACCCTGGTCCTCACCATCTTCCTGGTGGTGGCGGTGATCTTCGTGTTCCTGCGCCGGCTGTGGGCGACGATCATCCCGTCGGTGGCGGTGCCGCTGTCGCTGCTGGGCACCTTCGGCGTGATGGCCTTCACCGGGATGTCGCTGGACAACCTGTCGCTGATGGCGCTCACCGTCGCCACCGGCTTCGTGGTGGACGACGCGATCGTGATGATCGAGAACATCGTGCGCTACATCGAGCAGGGCAAGGACGGCAAGGAGGCGGCCGAGATCGGCGCGAAGGAGATCGGCTTCACCGTGCTGTCGCTGACCGTGTCGCTGATCGCGGTGTTCCTGCCGCTGCTGCTGATGCCCGGCGTCACCGGGCGCCTGTTCCACGAGTTCGCCTGGGTGCTGACCATCGCGGTGGCGATCTCGATGCTGGTCTCGCTGACCCTGACCCCGATGATGTGCGCCTACCTGCTCAAGGCCGACGCGCTGCCCGAGGGCGACGACGCGCACGAGCGCCACGCCGCCGCCGGCAAGCGCACGGTGTGGGCGCGCACGGTGGGCCTGTACGAGCGCACGCTGGACTGGGTGCTCGGCCACCAGCGCCTGACCATGCTGGTCGCGGCGGTCACCGTGGTGGTCACCGTGTTCCTCTACGTCGTGATCCCGAAGGGGCTGCTGCCCGAGCAGGACACCGGCCTGATCACCGGCGTGGTGCAGGCCGACCAGAACGTGGCCTTCCCGCAGATGGAGCAGCGCACCCGCGCGGTGGCCGAGGCGCTGCGCAAGGACCCTGCGGTGACCGGCGTGGCCGCCTTCATCGGCGCCGGCACGATCAACCCCACCCTCAACCAGGGCCAGCTCAGCATCGTGCTGAAGGACCGCGGCGACCGCGGCGGCCTCGACGAGGTGCTGCCGCGCCTGCAGAAGGCGGTGGCGGACATCCCGGGCGTGGCGCTGTACCTGAAGCCGGTGCAGGACGTGACGCTGGACAGCCGGGTGGCCTCGACCGAGTACCAGTACTCGCTGTCGGAGGTGAACTCGGCCGACCTGGCCAAGCGCGCCGAGCAGATGACCCAGGCGATGCGCCAGCGGCCCGAGCTGGCCGACGTCGACAACAACCTGGCCGACAGCGGCAACGCGCTCAAGCTCACCATCGACCGCGAGAAGGCCAGCCGCCTCGGCGTGCCGGTGCAGACCATCGACGACACGCTGTACGACGCCTTCGGCCAGCGCCAGATCTCCACCATCTTCACCCAGCTCAACCAGTACCGCGTGGTGCTGGAGGTGGCGCCGGAGTACCGCACCAGCACCGACCTGCTGAACAAGCTGACCGTGCGCGGCAACGGCTCGGGGGCGCTCACCGGCAGCACCGCGACCAGCTTCGGCCAGCTCACCTCGAGCAACTCGGCCACCCCGGCGGGCATCGGCAACACCGGCAACGTCGGCTTCCAGGTCGGCGGCGGCGGCACCATCCCGCTGGCCTCGCTGGCCAGCGCCGAGGTCACCAACTCGCCGCTGGTGGTCAGCCACCAGCAGCAGTTGCCGGCGGTGACGCTGTCGTTCAACCTGGCGCCCGGCTACTCGCTGTCGCAGGCGGTGGAGGCGATCCACGAGGTGGAGAAGCAGATGAACTTCCCGGCGCAGGTGCGCGGCGAGTTCGTCGGCAAGGCGGCGGAGTTCTCCTCCTCGCTCGGCGACGAGGTCCTGCTGCTGCTGGCCGCGATCGTGGTGATCTACATCGTGCTGGGCGTGCTGTACGAGAGCTACATCCACCCGCTGACGATCATCTCCACCCTGCCGCCGGCCGGCGTGGGCGCGCTGCTGGCGCTGATCCTGTGCGGCATGAGCCTGTCGGTGGACGGCATCGTCGGCATCGTGCTCCTGATCGGCATCGTCAAGAAGAACGCGATCATGATGATCGACTTCGCGATCGAGGCGCGCCGCGACGGCATGAGCCCGCACGACGCGATCCGCCGCGCCTGCCTGCTGCGCTTCCGCCCGATCATGATGACCACCGCCGCGGCGATGCTCGGCGCGCTGCCGCTGGCGCTGGGCAACGGCATCGGCGCCGAGCTGCGCCGGCCGCTGGGCGTGTCGATCGTCGGCGGCCTGCTGCTGTCGCAGTTGGTGACGCTGTACACCACGCCGGTGATCTACCTCTACATGGAGCGCTACTCCGAATGGCTGCGGCTGCGCCGCGAGCGCCGCGCCCTGGCCCATGCGCCCCACGCGGACAGCAGGGCGGCATGAGGCGACGACGGCGAACCGGTGCCGCGGTGCCGGTGATTTGCGACGAAAGGGGCGGGCCTCGGGCCGACGCCCCTTTCGGCGTTGTGGGCCGGCCGCATCCACGAGGCCGGTTCAACCGATCCGCCGCCGGCGCGTTGTTACCGAGATGACGCTTCCAGCCCTGCCAGCCGCCAGCCGCCCGACCCCGTCGTACGCATGAATATTTCCGGCCCGTTCATCCGCCGCCCGATCGGCACCACCCTGCTGGCCGCCGGCATCTTCATCGCCGGCATGATCTGCTACGCGCTGCTCGGCGTGGCCGCGCTGCCGAACATGCAGTTCCCGGCGATCTTCGTGCAGGCGCAGCAGGCGGGCGCCGACGCCAGCACCATGGCCTCCACCGTGGCCGCGCCGCTGGAACGGCACCTGGGCCAGGTGCCCGGCATCGACACGATGCGCTCCAACAGCTCCGAGGGCAGCGCGTCGGTATTCATGATCTTCCAGAACGGGCGCGACCTGGATTCGGCCGCGCGCGACGTGCAGGCGGCGATCAATGCCGCGGCGCCCGACCTGCCGGCCGGGCTCAACAACGCGCCGAGCTACCAGAAGGCCAACCCGAACGACGACCCGATCATCGCGTTCGCGCTGACCTCGGACACGCAGGACGCCGCCGACCTGTACAACCTCGCCGACTCGCTGCTGGCGCAGCGGCTGCGCCAGCTTTCCGGCGTGTCCTCGGTGGAGATCGCCGGCGCCGCCACGCCGGCGATCCGGGTCGACCTGAACCTGCAGGCGCTCAACGCGATGGGGCTGTCGCCCGACCAGATCCGCAACGCCCTGGTGGCGGCCAACGTGACCTCGCCGCAGGGCTTCCTGTCCAACGGCAAGACCACCATGGCGATCACCGCCAACGACCAGTTGCACACCGCGGACGACTTCGCCGGCCTGGTGGTGGCGACGCGCAACGGCACGCCGATCCGGCTGTCGGACGTGGCGACGGTCTATTCCGGCCAGCAGGACGCCTACCAGGCCGCCTGGTTCCAGCATCAGCCGGCCGTGCTGATGTACGTCTACAAGAAGGCCGACGCCAACGTGATCGCCACGGTGGACAGCGTGCGCGCGCAGATCCCCGAACTGCGCACCTACCTGTCGCCGGGCACCACGCTGACGCCGTACTTCGACGGCACGCCGACCATCCGCGCCTCGCTGCACGAGGTGCAGGCCACGCTGCTCATCAGCCTGGCGATGGTGGTGCTGACGATGGCGCTGTTCCTGCGCCGGCTGGCGCCGACCCTGATCGCCGGCATCACCGTGCCGCTGTCGCTGTCGGGCGCGTTCGTGGTGATGTACGTGCTCGGCTACACGCTCAACAACCTCACCCTGCTGGCGCTGGTGATCGCGATCGGCTTCGTGGTCGACGACGCGATCGTGGTGATCGAGAACATCATCCGCCACATCGACCAGGGCATGACCCGGCTGCAGGCGACGCTGGCCGGCGCGCGCGAGATCGGCTTCACCATCGTCTCGATCACCGCCTCGCTGATCGCGGTGTTCATCCCGCTGCTGTTCGCCGGCGGCATCACCGGCATGTTCATGCACGAGTTCACGATGACCCTGGTCGCGGCGATCGCGATGTCGGCGCTGATCTCGCTGACGCTGACGCCGTCGCTGTGCGGGCGCTTCCTCAACGGCCACCGCGAGCCGGAGCGACCCAGCCGGCTGGGTCGCGCGCTGGACCGCTTCCATGCCGGCATGCTGGGCGTGTACACCCGCGCGCTGAACTTCTCGCTGCGCCATGCGCTGCTGCTGTCGCTGACCCCGCTGGCGCTGATCGCCGCCACCTGGTACCTGTTCGGGGTGGTGCAGAGCGGCCTGTTCCCGCCGCAGGACACCGGGCTCTTGTGGGGCCGCGCCAGCTCCAGCGCCACGGTGTCGTTCGAGGAGACGATCGCGCGGCAGCGGCGCATCACCGACATGCTGCTGGCCGACCCGGACGTGGCGGCGGTGAGCTCGCGCCTGGGCACCAGCCGGCAGGGCACCAGCGGCTCGTTCAACATCGAGCTTCGCACGCACGCGCAGGGGCGCAAGGACGACACCTTCGCGGTGCTGGCGCGGCTCAGCGCCAAGGCGCAGCGCTATCCCGACCTGAACGTGCGGCTGCGGCCGATCCAGGACCTGCCCAGCGGCGGCGGTGGCGGCAGCAGCCAGGGCGCGCAGTACCAGGTGTCGCTGCAGGGCAACGACCTCGCCGAGCTGCAGGCCTGGCTGCCGAAGCTGGTCAACGAGCTGAAGAAGAACCCCAAGCTGAAGGACGTCGGCTCGGACGTGGACGAGGCCGGCCTGCGCCAGAACGTGGTGATCGACCGCGACAAGGCGGCGCGCCTGGGCGTGTCGATCGGCACCATCGACGGCGCGCTGTACAACGCGTTCGGCCAGCGCCAGGTGTCGACGATCTACTCCGACATCAACCAGTACAAGGTGGTGATCAACGCGCTGCCGTCGCAGACCGCCACGCCGGCGGCGATCAACCGCATCTACGTGCGCTCGGACAAGGGCGAGATGATCCCGCTCACCGCCTTCGCGCGGCAGGAGCCGGGGCTGGCGCCTTCGCAGATCACCCACCAGAACCAGTACACCACGATGGACCTGAGCTTCAACCTCGCGCCGGGCGCGAGCATGGGCGAGGCGATGGCGATCATCCAGCACACCGTCGACAACATGCGCATGCCGGGCGACATCAAGCTCAACGTGGGCGGCGACTTCCGCCGCTTCCAGCAGTCGCAGAGCGGCATGCTGTGGCTGGTGCTGGCGGCGGTGCTCACGGTCTACATCGTGCTGGGCATGCTGTACGAGAGCCTGATCCACCCGGTGACGATCCTGTCCACCCTGCCGGCGGCCGGCGTCGGCGCGCTGCTCGCCTTGTGGATCACCGGCACCGAGCTGTCGGTGGTGTCGCAGATCGCGATGGTGCTCTTGATCGGCATCGTGAAGAAGAACGCGATCATGATGATCGACTTCGCCCTGGTCGCCGAGCGCGAGCACGGCAAGAGCCCGCTGGAGGCGGCGCGCGAGGCGTGCGTCGTGCGCTTCCGCCCGATCATGATGACCACGATGGTGGCGATCCTCGCCGCGCTGCCGATCGCGATCGGCCTGGGCGAAGGCTCGGAGCTGCGCCGCCCGCTCGGCATCGCGATGATCGGCGGCCTGCTGATCTCGCAGAGCCTGACCCTGCTCAGCACGCCTGCCCTGTACGTGGTCTTCTCCTGCCTCGGCGCGCGCTGGAAGGCATGGCGTGCGCGCAGGCAGGGCCGCGCTCTGCTGCCGGCGCCGGGCCAGGCCCGCTCGTAGTCCGCCGCGCGCCGGAGCGACGGCGCGGCGTTCCGGCCAAGAAGACGATGCCGTTGCCGGCGATCCCGCAGCGCGGCCCGGAAGGCCGTTGCCGCGCCGCGTGACAGGCTCCCCCCTCGTCATTCCTGCGAAAGCAGGAATCCAGCGACTTTCCCCCTGTCCCCAAACCTTAGAGGCACTGGATCCCAGCTTTCGCTGGGATGACGCCCCGTAGGTAGGGGACGCCTGGGAGAAGCTCTTGGCGCAGGCTAGGTATCTGCACTACAACGGCCGTTCAGGCAGGTACTTTATCTCTAAATAGTACATATATATAATACTGCCACGTCATCTACGAGGCCGGCCGACGATGAGCAGCTTCCAACCCACCGAACAGCGCCTGGCGATCACCTGCCAGCGGCATCCGGCGTTCCCGCGCGAGCCGGCGGTGCTGGTGCGCCTGATCAAGCACATCTACAAACGCGTGCACGACGACGCCAACGCCCTGCTCAAGCCGTGGGCGATCAACCATCCGGAATACAACCTGCTGATGATGCTGTACGGCACCGAGGGATATACGCTGAACCCCTCGCAGCTGGCCGAGGCGGCAGGCGAGAAGTCGGCCAACATCACGCGCCTGACGAACGGCCTGTGCGACAAGGGACTGATCGAGCGGACGGCCAGCGACGAGGATCGCCGCAAGATCGCGCTCACGCTGACCGGAGACGGTGTCGCGATGATCGAGAGCTTCCTGCCGGACATCTGCACCCTGCTGGAGCGGCAGACCGCCGGCCTGCGGCCGCAGGAGATGGCGCAGCTCGAGACGCTGCTGAAGAAGTTCCTGGACCGGCTCGAACAGGCCTGAGCGATGTCCGCCGTTCCCGCCCTCGATGCCGCCGCCCCGCGCAAGCCCTGGCTGGCCGATTTCCTCGCCGGCGAGCGGCGCGCCTGGCTGTTCGTGCTGAAGTCGGTGCTGGCGATCTACCTGGGCGGCTGGCTGGCGATGTGGCTGCAACTGGAGCAGCCGGCCACCACCATGATCACGGTGTCGATCGTGATGCACCCGCACAGCGGCATGGTGCTGGCCAAGAGCTTCTACCGCGCCCTCGGCACGCTGGCCGGCAGCCTGGTGGGGCTGGGCATGATGGCGCTGTTCCCGCAGCAGCGCGAACTGTTCCTGCTGAGCCTGTCGCTGTGGGTGGCGCTGTGCGCGGGCGGCGCCATGCTCTACCGCAACTTCATGGCCTACGGCTTCGTGCTGGCCGGCTACACCGCCGCGATCGTGGCGCTGCCCGCGGTGAGCAACCCGCTCAACGTGTTCGACTCGGCGGTGATGCGCGTGAGCGAGGTGCTGCTGGGCATCGCGGTGTCGGCGCTGGTGAGCGAACTGGTGCTGCCGGAGCGGCTGCGGCCGATGCTGCGGCGGAACGCGCGCGCGCATTTCGGCGAGTTCGTCGCGTTCGTGCGCGGCAGCACCGCCGGCAGCATCCCGCGCGAGGCGATGGAGGATGCGCAGCTCGCCTCGGTGCGCGCGGCGGTGCAGTTGGAAGACCTGCGCGCCTCGGTGATCTTCGAGGATCCGGAGATACGCCTGCGCAGCCGCCGCATGCGCCTGCTCAACCAACGCTACATGGCCGCGGCGACCAGCTTCCACTCGCTGCACCACCTGATCAACCGGATGCAGCGCGGCGGCAGCGATGCGGTGGTGCAGGCGCTGATCGCGCTGTACCGCCCGCTCGGCGTCGCACTCACGCCGGCGCCCGGGCAGCCGGACGACGGCCTGGATTCGCTGGCGCCGCAACTGCTGGCCTGCGCGCAGGCGCTGCCGGCGCGCGCCGCCGCCCTGCGCGCCGGCCTCGCCGACGCCGCGGCGGCGACCGAGTTCGACACCGGCGCGGCGCTGCTGGCGCGCTTCGTCGACGAACTGCACGCCTTCGTCGCCACCGAGGTCGCCCTGCGCGCCGGCGCCGCCGTCCACGGCAGCGTGGAGCGGGTGCACTTCAGCCGCGGCAACGACCTCGCCGGTGCCGGCCTGGCGGTGCTGCGCACCTTCCTCACGATGGCCGCGCTGAGCGCGTTCTGGCTGGCCAGCGGCTGGGCCTTCGGTTCCAGCGCGATGCTGCTGGCGACGATCTTCAGCGGGCTGATGGGCGCCTCGCCCAACCCGATCGGCGCCGTGACGCGCACGCTCTACGGCTACGCGGCGGGCATGATCGGGGCGGCGGTGGTGGTGTTCGGCCTGCTGCCCGGCAGCGACGGCTTCGTGATGCTGGTGGCGGCGACGCTGCCGCTGCTGCTGATCGGCCCCTACCTCAGCACCCGCGACACCCTGCCGGGCGTCGGCGCCGGCTACACGCTGGGCTTCGTCTACATCCTGGCGCTGAAGAACCCGATGGTCTACGACCCGGAACACTTCTTCAACGACGCCATCGCGCAACTGGCCGGGCTGGCGCTGTCGGGCGCGGCCTTCATGCTGCTGCCGGGCCTGGCCGGCTGGCAGCGCAGGCTGCGCCAGTTGCGCCGGCTGGTGTGGCTGGCCGCCACGGCGCCGCTGGAAGGCCTGTCGTGGCGTTTCGAGAGCCTGGGACGCGACCTGCTGTTGCAGGCGGTGACGCATACGCGGCCGGGCAGCGCCGAATCGCGCACCCTGCTGGCGTGGTCGCTGGCGGTGCAGGAAAGCGGCCGCGCGGTGATCGAGCTGCGCCAGGACCTCGCCGCCGGCGAGCTGCCGCCGGCCGCGCGCGCCACCTGCGGCGCCGCCGTGCAGGCGGTGGCACAGCTGTACCGCTGGCCCGGCACCGCCCGCCGGGAGGCCGCCGACCGCGCGGTGGACGCCGCCATCGCGGTGGCGCCGCCGGCCGTGCGCAACCACCTTTACCAGTTGCGCAGCGCGCTGCGCGACGACGAGTCGCCGCTGGCCGCCGCCGTGCGCGCCGCGGCGCCCAGGGAGAATGCCCATGCCCCGTGAAATCGCCTTCTACGGCATGTTGATGCCCGGCCTGCTGCCGGTGTTCGTCGGCTGCCTGCTGCTGATGGTCCTGCTCGACCTGCTGCTGGGCCACCTCGGCGCCTACCGCCGCGTGTGGCATCCGGCGCTGCTGCGGCTGGCCCTGTTCGTCTGCCTGTTCGGCATCGCCGGACTGTCGTTGATCCGTTGAGTCGCCTCCCATGAAAATCCAATCGCTGCTGCGCTTCCTGATAACCGCCGTCGTCGTCGTCGTCGCCCTGCTGCTCGGCCACGCGCTGTGGAAGCACTACCTCTATTCGCCGTGGACCCGCGACGGCCGCGTGCGCGCCGAAGTGGTGCGCGTGGCGCCGGACGTGTCCGGCCTGGTCACCGCGGTGGCGGTGCGCGACAACCAGCTCGTGCGCAAGGGCGACCTGTTGTTCGCGGTCGACCAGGAGCGCTACCGCAACGCGCTGGCCCAGGCCGAGGCCAACCTCGCCGCCGCCGAGGCGAACGCGCGCTCGGCCGGCGCCAGCATCGACGCCGCGTTGGCCACCGCCGCCGCGCGCAAGGCCGATTTCGAGATGCGCCAGCAGCAGGCGCGGCGCCGCCAGAAGCTCGGCGACCTGATCGCGCTGGAAGACCGCACCGACGCGCAGTCCGCCGCCAACTCCGCCCGCGCCACCTGGCAGCAGGCGCAGGCCAGCGGCCACCAGGCCGGCTCCGCACGCGAGCAGGCCAGGGCCGCGGTGGAGCAGGCGCAGGTGGCGCTGGAGCTGGCCCGGCTGAACCTCGAGCGCACCGAGGTGCGCGCGCCGGTGGACGGCTACGTCACCAACCTGGACATCCGCGTCGGCGACTACGCCGCCACCGGCAGCCCCCGGCTGGCGCTGATCGACAGCCACGGCTACTACATCTACGGCTACTTCGAGGAAACCAAGCTGCCGCAACTGCGCGTGGGCGACCCGGTGGACATCCGCCTGATGGCCGGCGGCGTGCACCTCAAGGGCACGATCAGCGGCATCGCGCGCGGCATCACCGACCGCGACAACCCCACCGGCAGCGACCTGCTGGCCGACGTCAATCCCACCTTCAACTGGGTGCGGCTGGCCCAGCGCGTGCCGGTGCGCATCGCGATCGACGCCGACCGGCTGCCGGCCGGCACCGTGCTCGCCGCCGGCATGACCGCGACGATCGAGGTGCGGCCGCACCACGGCTGAGCCGCCGATCACGGGGGCCGCGCTAATATCGCGGCCCATGAATCCACCGTCCCGCTCCATGGACCGGCCCGCGCGCCAACTGGTCCGGCGCCTGCTGCCGTTCCGTCGCCGGCCCGCCGCCGCGCCCGTCGCGCCGCCGGCGTTCGCGCTGCCGGCCACGTCGATCGCCGTGCTCACCGAGCCGGCCGCGTTCCGCCGCAGCCTGCTGCAGCACATCACCCAGGCGCGGCGGCGCATCGTGATCGTGGCGCTGTACCTGCAGGACGATGAGGCCGGCCGCGAGCTGATGGACGCGCTGTACGCCGCCCACGCGGCCCGGCCGGCGCTCTCGATCGAGGTGTTCGTCGACTGGCACCGCGCGCGGCGCGGCCTGATCGGCCAGGGCCACAGCGAGGGCAATGCCGCGATGTACCGCGACTACGCCGCGCGCCACGGCGACGGTGTCGCGGTGTACGGCGTGCCGGTGCAGAACCGCGAGCTGTTCGGCGTGCTGCACCTGAAGGGCTTCGTGATCGACGACACCGTGATCTACAGCGGCGCCAGCCTCAACGACGTCTATCTGGCCCGGCACGGCCGCTACCGGCTCGACCGCTACCACCTGTTCCGCGACGGCGCGCTCGCCGACAGCATGGCCGCGTTCGTGCGGCACTGCTTCGGCGACGGCGACGCGGTGCCCCGGCTGGACCGGCCGCCGCTGCCGTCCACGCGCGAGCTGCAGGGCGCGATCCGCCGGCTGCGCCAGCGATTGCAGCAGGCGCGCTACGCGGTGCCGGACGACCCGCTCGGCGAGGGCGAGGTGGCGGTGACGCCGCTGGTCGGCTTCGGGCGCACCGGCAACGAGCTCAACGAGACGCTGCTGGCCCTGCTGCGCGGCGCGCGGCGCCGGGTCGCGCTGCTGACGCCGTACTTCAACCTGCCGCGCCCGGTGCGCGCGGCGGTCGGCCAGTTGCTGCGGCGCGGCTGCACGATCGACATCGTGGTCGGCGACAAGACCGCCAACGATTTCTACATCCCGCCGGACCGCCCGTTCAGCCGGATCGGCCTGTTGCCGTACCTGTACGAGGGCAACCTGCGGCGCTTCGCGCGCGCCCACCAGGCGCACGTCGCCAGCGGCCAGCTCAACGTCTACCTGTGGAAGCACGGCGACAACAGCTTCCACCTGAAGGGGCTGTTCGTCGACGACGACTGCGCGGTGATCACCGGCAACAACCTCAACCCGCGCGCCTGGGCGCTGGACCTGGAGAACGGCCTGCTGCTGCGCGATCCGGCCGGGCTGCTGCACGAGCAGCACCAGGCCGAATGGCAGGCGCTGCTGCGCCATGCGACCCGGCTGGACGACTACCGCGCGCTGGAGAGCCCGCGCAGCTACCCGGCGGCGGTGCGGCGGACGCTGCGCCGGCTCAACCGGGTGCGCCTGGACCGGCTGCTGAACCGGCTGCTGTAGCCGCTCGCGCCGCCGGATGGGTCAGCGCGCCGCCAGCCGCTGCAGGCGCAGGTCGAGCCAGCGCTGCACGTCGGGCCATTCGCGGTCGAGGATCGAGTAGCACACGGTATCGCGCAGGCTGCCGTCGGGACGGCGCCGGTGCGAGCGCAGCACGCCCTCGCGCTGTGCGCCGAGCCGCTCGATCGCGCGCTGCGAGTCGAGGTTGCGCGCGTCGGTGTGGAACTCCACCGCGACGCAGCCCAGGGCCTCGAACGCGTGCTTGAGCAGCAGGCGCTTGCAGGCGGTGTTGAGGTGGCTCTTCTGCCAGCGCTTCGCGTACCAGGTGTAGCCGATGCCCAGGCGCCGCGGATCGGCCACGATGTCGTAGTAGCGGCTGGTGCCGACGATCTCGCCGCTGCCCTTCTCGCGGACCGCGAACGGCAGCATGTGGCCTTCGCGCTGGCCTTGCAGCGCCTTGTCGACGTAGGCCCGGGCCTCGCCGGGGGCGGGCGCGCTGGTGAACCAGAGGTTCCACAGCCGGCCGTCGGCGGCGGCCGCTTCCAGCGCCGGCGCGTGGTCGGCGGCGAGCGGTTCCAGGACGACGTGCGCGTCCTTCAGGCGGGTCGGGGCCGGGCGAATCGGGGCGTGGTCGGGCATCGGGCGGGTTCAGGCGTCGAGGTCGGGGATCAGCTTGCTTTCGAGCCGGGCGATCGCGTCCTTCAGCAGCAGCTTGCGCTTCTTCAGGCGGGTCAGTTGCAGCTCGTCGCGGCCGATCGCGTCGGCCAGCCGGGTGATCGCGGCATCCAGGTCGCGGTGTTCCTGGCGCAGTTCGGCCAGGTGGTGGGCGATCTCGATGGGATCGTGAGCCTGCATGGCGGGAAAACGACTGGCGGGGGAGTGCCGAGTGTAGCGCCGTCGGAAGGCGGCCGCCGGGGCGGCTACAATGGGCGCTTGTCCGCACGATGCCCACGCATGCCAGCCCGGTCCGATCCCGCCCCCGCGCAAGCCCACGAAACCAGCACCCTGGCCCGGCGCCTGCGCCACCAGGCGGGGCAGGCGATCGCCGATTTCCGCATGATCGAGGACGGCGACAAGGTGATGGTGTGCCTGTCCGGCGGCAAGGACTCGTACACCCTGCTCGACCTGCTGCTGCAATTGCAGGCGAAGGCGCCGGTGCGCTTCGAGCTGGTGGCGGTGAACCTGGACCAGAAGCAGCCGGGCTTTCCCGCGCACGTGCTGCCGGACTACCTGCGCGCGCGCGGCGTGCCGTTCCACATCATCGAGCAGGACACCTACAGCACGGTGACGCGGGTGATCCCGCAGGGCAAGACCATGTGCAGCCTGTGTTCGCGCCTGCGCCGCGGCGCGCTGTACACCTGGGCGGCGGCCAACGGCATCACCAAGATCGCGCTGGGCCACCACCGCGACGACATCCTCGCCACCTTCTTCCTCAACCTGTTCCACCAGGCCAGCCTGAAGGCGATGCCGCCGAAGCTGCGCTCGGACGACGGCCGCCACATCGTGATCCGCCCGCTGGCATACTGCCGCGAGAGCGACATCGCCGAGTACGCCGCGGCGCGGCAGTTCCCGATCATCCCGTGCAACCTGTGCGGCACGCAGGAAAACCTGCAGCGCAAGGCGATCGGCCGCATGCTGCAGGACTGGGAAGCGCGGCACCCGGGACGCTGCGAGACGATCTTCCGCGCGCTGGGCAACGTGTCGCCCTCGCAGCTGGCCGACCGCGGCCTGTTCGATTTCGCGGCGCTGGGCGCGCGCGAGGACGCCGATGCGCCGCGCTGGCCGGAAGACGGCCGGACCGACGATAATAATTAGACGTCCATACTTCCATTCACCCCATCGAGTACAGCCGTGTCCTACTTTGCATCCGTTGAAATGGCGCCGGGCGATCCGATCCTCGGCCTCACCGAGACCTACCTGGCCGACCCGCGCCCGAACAAGGTGAACCTGGGCGTGGGCATCTACGTCGACGACCAGGGCCGCATCCCGGTGCTGCAGGCGGTGCGCCAGGTCGAGCAGGCCCTGGCGGGCAGCGACCAGCCGCGCGGCTACCTGCCGATCGACGGCCTGCCGGCCTACAACCTCGCCACGCAGAAGCTGCTGTTCGGCGCGGGCTCGCCGCTGCTGGAGGCCGGCCGCGTGGCCACCGCGCAGACCATCGGCGGCAGCGGCGCGCTGCGCGTGGGCGCGGACCTGCTGAAGCAGGTGCTGGGCGACAAGGCCACCCTGGCGATCAGCAACCCGAGCTGGGGCAACCACCACGCGGTGTTCGGCACCGCCGGCTTCCGGCTGGTGGACTACCGCTACTACCACGCGCCCACCCGCGGCCTGGACTTCGCCGGCATGCTGGAAGACCTCGGCCGGCTGGAGCCCGGCACCGTGGTGCTGCTGCACGCGTGCTGCCACAACCCCACCGGGGTGGACCTGGACGCCGCGCAGTGGGCGCAGGTGGTGGCGCTGCTGAAGGACCGCCGCCTGCTGCCGTTCGTGGACATGGCCTACCAGGGCTTCGACCAGGGCACCGAGGCCGACGCCCTCGCGCTGCGCCTGCTGGCCGAGTCCGGCATCGATGCCTTCGTGGTGGCGAACTCCTACTCCAAGTCGTTCTCGCTGTACGGCGAGCGCGTGGGCGCGCTGTCCTTCGTCGGCGCCGACCGCGACGAGGCGGCGCGGCTGCGCTCGAAGATCAAGCAGACCATCCGCGCCAACTATTCCAGCCCCGCCACCCACGGCGGCAAGCTGGTGGCCGGCGTGCTGGACAGCGCCGAGCTGCGCGCGCTGTGGGAGCAGGAGCTGGGCGCGATGCGCGAGCGCATCCACGTGATGCGCGCGGGCCTGGTGGACCGCCTGGCGGCGCTGGACGCGCCGGACTTCGGCTTCATCAACCGGCAGGCCGGCATGTTCTCCTACTCGGGCCTGTCCAAGGCGCAGGTGGACCGCCTGCGCGACGAGCACGCCATCTACGCGCTGTCCAGCGGGCGCATTTGCGTCGCCGCGCTCAACACCGGCAATATCGACTACGTGGCGCGCGCCGTCGCCGACGTCTGCCGCTGAGCGCGCGCTGGCCGTTTCCCCGGCCTTCATGCCCGTCATTCCGGCGAAAGCCGGAATCCAGTGACTTGGCTTGCCAGTACAACGACGCTGGATTCCGGCTTTCGCCGGAATGACGGCGTAGGGCTGGCGCGCAGGCTTGATCTCCAATCGTTCATTCCACCGGGCTTCGCATGTTCTTCCGCAACCTCACGCTGTTCCGCTTTTCCCCCGCCGTCGCCACCGACCTGGAACGCCTCGAAGAGGCGCTGGCCGAGCATCGCCTGCGCCCCTGCGGGCCGCTGGAGATGTTCACCAAGGGCTTCGTGCCGCCGGTGGGCCGCGGCGAGGAAGCGCCGCTCACCCACGCGGTGAAGGCGTGCACCCTGGTCACCGTCGGCGGCGAGGACAAGCTGCTGCCGGCCGCGGTGGTCAACGACGAGCTGCAGCGCCGGGTGCAGAAGATCGCCGAGGAGGAAGGCCGCAAGGTCGGCGGGCGCGAGCGCAAGCGCCTGAAGGAGGACCTGCTCAACGAGCTGCTGCCACGCGCCTTCGTGCGCAGCTCGCGGATGTCCGCCTACGTCGACAAGAAGCACGGCTGGCTGGTGCTGGACACCTCCAGCCGCAAGTCGGCCGAGAACGCGCTGACCCAGGTCCGCGAGGCGCTGGGCAGCTTCCCGGCGGTGCCGCTGGCGCCCGAGGAAGGCCCGCGCGTGCTGATGACCGACTGGCTCGCCAACGGCACCCTGCCGGCCGGCCTGGCGCTGGGCGACGAGGTGGAGCTGCGCGATCCGGCCAGCGCCACCGGCGCGATCGCCAAGTGCCGCCGGCAGGACCTGGACAGCGAGGAGATCAAGGAGCACCTGCGCAACGGCAAGCAGGTGTTCCAGCTCGGCCTAGTGTTCGACGACCGCATGAGCTTCGTGCTCGGCGAGGACCTGATCGTGCGCAAGCTGAAGTTCCTCGACGTGGTGCTGGACGAGATGGGCGACAGCCAGCAGGACGCGCAGGCCGAGATGGACGCCAGCTTCGCCCTGCTCACGCTGGAGCTGGAGCGGCTGCTGGCCAAGCTGGAGGAGTGGTTCGGGCTGCCGCGGCCGGCCGACGGCTGATCCATACGCAAGCGTATGTTGTGCCCGCGGTAACCGGGCCGTCTTGCGAATGCCCCAGGCTTTCCCCACATTTCCCTGAGAATCGGCGAAGCTAGCCGACCCGGACGGGCATGGGACCATGGCGCAGCATCTGGAAGGCGACTGGCTGGAATTGGCGACGGCGGGCGGCAGCACCATCCGGGTGCTCAAGGCCGCCCACCCGCGCGCGCGCCGCCTGCGCCTCACGGTGACGCCCAAGGGCGCGCGGGTGTCGTACCCGCAGGGCACCCACCCCGCCCAGGTCAGCGCCTTCCTGCGCAGCCACGCCGACTGGCTGGAGCAGAAGCTCGACGAGCTGAACCTGATCGTGAAGCCGCTGCCGCCGCTGCGGGTCGGCCACGCCAGCGAGTTCCCGCTGCGCGGGGAGTTCGTCACGCTGGACTGGGCCGAGGGCCCGTATCCGCGCATCGAGACCGGCGAGGGCACGCTGACCCTGGTGATCCCGCGCCCGCACACGCGCGCGCTGCCGGTGGCGCGCGGCCTGCTCGCCTCGCATTTCGAGGCGCAGATCCGCCGTGACGTATCGCGCTGGCTGGTCGGCTACGTGCCGCAACTGGGGCTGGCGCCGACCGCGCTGAAGATCCGCCCGATGAAGAGCCTGTGGGGCAGCCTCGACACGCGCGACCGCATCAACCTCGACCTCGCGCTGGCGCTGGCGCCGCCGGCCGCGCTGCGCTACGTGCTCGCCCACGAGCTGTGCCACCTCAGGGTGCGCAGCCATGCGCCGCGGTTCTGGGCGCTGGTGGAAAGCATCTTTCCCGACTGGCGCGAGCAGCGCGACTGGCTGCGCATCAACGGCGCGATGCTGAAGGCCGAGCTGGACCGGCTGGTGGCCGACGTCGCCGACTGAGGCCGCGGCGCCGTCCTCCGGCGGCACGCCTCGTCCCGTCGATCGCGCTGCCTTGCGGGGGAGGCTGGCGCGCGGCCGTTGACGGCGGCACCCGATCGTCCGTGTCGGCGCGCTCCTACGGCGAACGCAATCCCCCGCATGCCGAATGGTTTCCATGCGCGGCCGGCGGCAAGCTCCGCCTGCCTCGGCGCCGTGCATCGCCGCGCCGCGGGCACAGGGGCAATCATGGCCGATGCCGCCTTCCGAACGAGGAACTGTCATGGAAACCGATGAACTGTGTCCGCGCCTGTGGCCGGAAATCCTGTGGGAACTCCTGCACGGCCACCCGCACGGGCCGGGCGACCCGGAGCCTTGGCGCCAAGGGGTGGACGAGGTGCTGTCGGCGCTCGCCATCAATGCGCTCTCCTGGCGGCTGACCGATCCGAAGCTCGCGCAAGGCATCCGCGCGCAGGCGGCGGAGCAGATCGTGGCGGCCGCCAGGCAACTGGGGCAGTCGCGCGCCTGAGCGCGGAGCGGCCGCGGCGGCCGTGGGCTTCACGGTCGCCGTGCGGGCGTCGCGGATGCGGGTGGGCCTGCGTTCCGGAGAGGCGCCGGTTTCCGCGCTGCGGCCCGGAGCCGGCCGCTCAGTGCGACAGCGCGAAGCCGGTGAGGATGCGCGCGGTCTCTTCCGGCTTCTCGACGATCGGCATGTGGTTGCAGCCGGCGAGCACGCTGGAGCTGATGTCCGGCGCATGGGTGAGGCCGTTGCGCAGGCTGTCCAGCGCGGAGACGTCGATGATCCTGTCGTCGTGGCACCACAGGCCCAGCACCGGCATGGTCAGGCGGTCGAGACGGTCCTGCAGCGCCAGGTACTGCGCGGGCTGGCGCAGTTCGTCGAAGGTGCGCTGGATGAAGGCGTGGTCCTTCCGGTTGCGCTTGACCAGCACGTCGACGAAGCGGCCGGGGATCGACGGCGCCTGCTTGAACGCCAGCGAGGTGGCGCGCTCGAAGCCGGCGCGGTCGTCGTACAGGAACGGGTTCTTGCCGGCCAGCGCCGCGCGGGTGAAGTCGTTCTCGTTCGACTTCAGGCCGAACGAATCGATCAGGGCCAGTTCGGCGACGTGCTCGGGATGCTCGGCCGCGTACACGCCGGCGATGGCGCCGCCCATCGAGTGGCCGATCAGCACCACGCGCGGCAGCCGCAGCGCGTCGACGAACGCCTGCAGGCGCGCCGCCTGCGCCTCGATGCCGTAGCTGGCGCCGTCGATGCGGGTGGACTCGCCCCAGCCGGGCAGGTCAGGGATGATGACGTGGAAATGCGGACTGAGCAGCTTGGCCTGTTCCAGCCACACTTCCTTGCTGGCGGCGAAGCCGTGCAGCATCAGCAGGGTCGGGCCCTGGCCGCCCTCGTAGTACGACCACGTGGTGTCGCCGGCCTGCACCGAATGCTTCTCGACGTGCGCGGCCATCGCCTGCCGCGCGATGTCGGCGCGCAGCAGCCACTGCGGCGCGAACAGGTAGCTGCCGCCGAGCAGCACGGCGAGCGCCGCCGCCACGACGGCGAGGAACTTCAGCCGGCGCAGCAGCATGCGCTGCCAGAGCGGGCGGGGAGAGGGGCTGGGCGTCATCGCGTGCTTCCGTCGGTGGTTCGCGGCGTTGCGCCCGCCGTGCCGGGGTGCGGCACGGCGGGCGCAGGGGTCAGTGCTTGCCCTTCTTCGCCTTGGCGAAGATGCCCTCGATCGCGCCCTGGGTCATCGGGTGGTAGCCGCCCTTCGCCTTGGCGTAGGCGGCCTCGGCGTAGGCCAGGCCGTCCGGCGTGGCGGCGAAGGCGCGGTACACCGGCGTGGTGAGGTAGATGCGGCCGATCCGCGTCATGTGCTCGCGCGCTGCCGGCCACACGTCCTTGTCGCCGGCGGCGATGGCATGCACGTACCAGCGCATGCCGATCTCGGCGTTGGGCGTGCCGGTGAGGTGCCAGGCGGCGTCGAGCGCCTTGATGTCGGCGAGCTTCGGCGCGTCGGGCAGGCGGTCGAGGAAGTACATCCACTCCTGCGTGTTCCAGCCCTTCGCGTCGAGCTTGGCGGCGTCGAGCTTGCCGGCGAGGAAGTCCGCGCGCTGCCTGTCGATCGCATCGAAGCGCGGCGAGTCGGGCAGCGGCGCGTCCTTCGGGATGCCGGCGCCGTAGACCCAGGCCTTCACCTCGTCCCAGCTCATCTTGCCCGGGTATTTGTCGATCAGGTTCGGCTTGAGGTAGTCGAGCATCTGCTCGGTGTCGATGCTCTGGAACGCGAAGTGGTGGAAGTAGCCCTTCAGGTAGGCGTCGAAGTTGGCGCGCCCGAAGCGCTGCTCCAGCGTGCGCAGGAACCACGAGCCCTTGTCGTAGGCGACGGCGGACAGCGCATCGTCCGCGCCGATGCCGCGCGGCTCCGGCGCCAGCTTCTGCGCGTTGGCCGGCATCTCGCCGATGCCCTTCTGCAGCGCGCGGGCGGACAGCAGCGCCTCCTCGTCGGCCAGCGCCTTGCCGTAGACGGCCTCGGTGATGCGGCCCTGCACGTAGGTGGTGAAGCCCTCGTTGAGCCAGATGTCGCGCCACGCGGCGCTGGTCACCAGGTTGCCCGACCACGAGTGCGCCAGCTCGTGCGAGACCAGCGAGACCAGGCTCTTGTCGCCCACCAGCACGGTCGGCGTGGCGAAGGTCATGTTCGGGTTTTCCATGCCGCCGAACGGGAACGACGGCGGCAGCACCAGGATGTCGTAGCGGCCCCAGGCGTAGGGGCCGTACAGCGACTCGGTGGTGGCGATCAGCTTCTCGGTGTCCTCGAACTCGTGCGCGGCCTTGCCGACCACGCTGGGCTCGGCGTAGACCGCCGAGCGCGGGCCGGTCTCCTTCACCGCGATGTCGCCGGCGCCGATCGCCAGCAGGTAGGACGGGATCGGGTGCGGCTGGTCGAAATCGAACGAGCCGTCGAGCGGATGCTTCGCGTCGTTGATCGCGCTCATCACCACGCGGGTGTCCTTCGGCGCGGTGACGTGGGCGCGGTAGGTGAAGCGCACCGCCGGCGAATCCTGCAGCGGCACCCACGAGCGCGCGTGGATCGATTCGGACTGCGAGAACATGAAGGGCTGCTTCTTGTCCGCGGTCTGCTCCGGCGTCAGCCATTGCAGGCCGGAGGCGTCGGGCGAGGTGGCGTAGGCGATGCGCACCTGCGCCGGATGCTGCGGCGTGGCGATGGTGAGCTTGCTGCCCAGTTCCTTGTCGCGCGGCGCCAGCGCGTACTTCAGCGCGGTCGCCTTGCCGGCGGCGTCGACCGCCTCGACCCTGGCGATCTTCAGGTCGCGCGTGTCCAGCACCAGCGACTTCGCCTCGGGATTCTTCCAGTCCAGCTTCAGCGTGGCGAGGCCGTCGAGCCGGCGGTGCGGGAAGTCGATCTTCAGGTCGAGGTCGAGGTGGGTCACCCGCACCTGGTCGGGCTGCGCATAGGAATGCGGGTCGGCGGCGAAGGCGGCCAGCGGCAGCGCGAACGCGCCGAGGGCGAGGACAGGAAGCAGACGCATGCGGCGGACTCCAGTGACGGGAACGCCGAGTATGCCATCGCCGCGCCGGCGTCTGCCTGCGGCGAAGGTCATCCCGCCGGGGTTCCGCGGCCGTGGCGCGGCCCGCGGGGCCGCGCGCCACGGCGCGGGCGCGCGGCGCTCAGCGTACGGTGGTCGCCCGCGCCGGGCCGGCGTTCTGCATCCGGCGGATGTAGGCGGCCACGTCGGCCTTCGAGACCTGGCCGCGGTGCGCGGTGTCGATCGCGTCGAAATGCGCGCGGATGAACGGCACCGGGCCGGCTTCCGCTTCTTCGCGGCTGAGCAGCCCGTCGTGGTTCTTGTCGGCGATGTCGAAGTTCTTCGAGGCCCTGGCGGCCTGGTCGGCCAGGCCGCCGAGGCCGTTCTGGGCCGAGGCCGAGAAGGCGGCCAGGGTTGCGGCGAGGGCGGCGGTCATCCACTGAATGCGCTTCATGCGTGCTCTCCCGGGGGAACGAGGCGGCAGTATGGCACCGATCCCCGGGGCAGTTCGCGGGCCGCATGCGGGTGCATGGCGGCGAGGAAGCCCGGCTGCGCCTCGACCCGCGCGAGGACGGTCCGGCGAGGGTGCGGTTTCCTGAAATCGTGGCGTTGCACAGGGTGCCGGATGACCGGCCCCTCGGCTGTCGAAAAGCGCCTTCCGCTTGACCGGCCCTGCGGCCGTTGCGTTGGGAATGGCGGGAAGCGGAGGCGGGGCGGGGCTTGCGCCGCAAGACGCGAATGGCGGCAAGGCCGTGGTCAGAAGCCGTGGTCGCGGACGTCGCGGACGGCGGCGGCGACCGACAGTTCGCGCGACTCGTCCCGCGCGTTGCCGTCACCGGCGTGCCAGGCGGCGGACAGGCAGCCGTAGGCGATGGCGTGGTCGAGCAGGCGTCGCGGGTCCTGGCCGAGCGCGCGCGCGAGCGTCCCGGCCATGCGGGCGATGCGCGCCGGGTCGAGGCACAGGTCGTCGCGCTCCAGCGGGTTGTAGAACAGGTTGGCGGCGTCGTAGCCGGGGTCGCCCAGCACGCCCTTGGGGTCGATCGCCAGCCAGCCGCGCGGGCCGTGCATGATGTTTTCGTGGTGCAGGTCGCCGTGCAGCGGCCGCACGTCGCGCGGGTCGGCCAGCAGCCTTTCGGCGATGGCGGCCGCATGGGCGTACGGGTTTTCCGCGCCGGCGCCATGCCCGGCCTTCGCCTGGGCGAACAGGCTGGCGTAGCGTTCGCGCAGGGGTTGCAGGCCGGCGGGAATCGGCGTCGCGGAGGGCGTGGAAAGCCGCGCCAGCAGTTCGGCCGCCACGTCCGTGGCGAAGTCGTCGCCGTGCGCGTCGAGGTCGTGCGAGAGCATCCGCCCGCCCGCATGCTCGAGCAGCATGCGGTGGCCGTCGACGCCGAGCAGCCGCACCGCGCCGACGCCGTCGCGCCACGCCAGGTAGTGCACGCCGCGCAGTTCGTCGGCGACGTCGTCGAACGGCTTGAGGTCCTTCACGATCGCGTCGCGGCCGTCGTCCAGCCGCACCTTCCAGATGCGGCTGGAGAACGTTTCGGCGACCAGCTCCGGTTCGCTCGCCCGCCAGTGGGCCGGAAAGCGGGGAGCGGCGCCGGTGCTGCGGCCCGGCGCTTCAGCCATGGCGGTCGGCGAGCCGGTCGGTGGCCTGCACCAGCTCGTCGACGATCGCCGGGTCCGCCGCGCTGTGCCCGGCCAGCACCACGCGCAGGTCCGCCTGCGGCCAGGCCTTGGCGAGGTCCCAGGCGCTCTTCATCGGGCAGATGATGTCGTAGCGGCCGTGCACGATGGTCGCCGGCAGGTGGCGGATGCGGTCGATGCCGCGCAGCAGTTGATCCGGTTCCAGGAAGATGCGGTGGCGGAAGTAGTGCGCCTCCATCACCGCGAGGCTGACCGCCTTGTGCGGATCGTCGAAGTCGCCGGCGCCGTCGGGATCGTGGACGAGGGTGGTGCTGCCGCCTTCCCACGCGCTCCAGGCGCGCGCGGCGGCGAGGCGGGTGGCCTCGTCCGCGCCGGTCAGCCGGCGCCAGTAGGCTTCCAGCATCGAGTCGCGCTCCGCCGGCGGGATGAAGTCGCGGAAGCGTTCCCAGCGTTCGGGGAAGATCTGCGAGGCGCCGCCGTCGACCTCGTTGAACCAGCGCAGCTCCTCCGGCCGGCCGAGGAAGATGCCGCGCAGCACCAGCCCCAGCGCGCGCTGCGGATGCGCCTGCGCGTAGGCCAGCGCCAGCGTCGAGCCCCACGAGCCGCCGAACACCACCCAGCGCTCGATGCCCAGGTGCTCGCGGATCGCCTCGATGTCGGCGACCAGGTGCTGGGTGGTGTTGTCGGCGAGTTCCGCGTGCGGGGTGGATTGCCCGGAGCCGCGCTGGTCGAACAGCACGATGCGGTAGCGCGCCGGGTCGAAGAAGCGCCGGTGGTACGGCGCGATGCCGGCGCCCGGGCCGCCGTGCAGGAACACCACGGGCAGGCCCTGCGGATTGCCGCATTCCTCCAGGTACAGGGTGTGCAGCGCATCGACGGCGAGGCGTTCGGTGCGGTAGGGCTCGATCTCGGGGTACAGCTCGCGCATGGAGAGGTTCCTGCGGGGACGGACGGCCATGGTAGGCGATGTGCGGATGCCTTCGCCCGCGGGCTGTCGCGCGGCGGCGGAGGGCTGATAAGGTCTGGGAGCCATGCCCGGCGTCACCGTGCGGAGGGGGATGTATGCAGCGACGTGATTTTCTGCGCGGTGCCGGCACCACGCTGGCGGCGGCCTCGACGGGCATGCTGGCCGGCTGCGTCCGCCCGCTGGAACGGCCGGGTGCCATCATGGCATCGCCGCCGCTGCGGATGGGCAGCGGGATGCCGGAACTGGCGCCGATACGCGCCCAGGTCGACCGCATCACCGGCGTCTACGTCTGTACCCGTCCGTTCCGCGCCGCCGGGCCGCGCATCGAGACCGAGCGGTTGGGCGACAAGACCCTGGTGCACAACTACGGCCACGGCGGCAGCGGCTGGTCGCTGTCGTGGGGCTCCAGCGCGCTGGCGCTGGAACTGGCGCGGGCCACCGGCGCGCGCCGGCTCGGCGTGATCGGCTGCGGCGCGCTCGGGCTCACCTCGGCCCTGCTGGCGCAGCGTGCGGGCCTGCCGGTGCGCATCTACGCCAGGCAACTGCCGCCGGACGTGTACTCGATGCGCGCCTCCGGCCTGTGGACGCCCGATTCGCGCATCTGCGAGGCGAGCCATGCGGATGCGCTGGCGACGCGATGGGAGGCGATGACGCGCACCTCGTTCGCCATGTACCAGAGCCTGCTCGGCCTGCCCGGGCGGCCGGTCGAATGGATCGACGGCTACGCGCTGTCCGACACGCCGCCCGGCCAGTCCCTGCCCGAACCGACCGACGAGCCCGAGTACGGCGAGCTGTACGACCGCGTGCGCGACCTCACGCCGCACTCGGTCATGCTGCCGCCCGGCAGCCATCCGTTCCCGCAGCCGTACGTGCGCCACTACACCACGCTGATGTTCAACATCACCGCCTATGCGCGCATGCTGATGGCCGACTTCCTCGCCGCGGGCGGCAGCATCGAGGTGCGCGAGTTCCACCGGCCGGGCGACCTGCTGTCGCTGCCCGAGCGCACGCTCATCAACGCGACCGGCTATGGCGCGCGCGCACTGTTCGGCGACGATTCGGTCATACCGATCCGCGGCCAGACCGCGCGGCTGATCCCGCAGCCGGAAGTGACCTACGGCCTGAACATGCACCACCTCGGCGTGGTGCCGCGCAGCGACGGCCTGCTGGTGCAGGTGACCGGCGACACCGGCAACTTCAACAACCCCGACACCACGCCGGACCGTGCGGCGTCCGAGGCGGCGGTGCGGCAGTTGGCCGGCCTGATGGCGCAGGTCAGGCGAGGCTGAGCGGAAAGCCGGCTCAGGACCTCCGGGTATTTCAACGAAACGTCATCCCAGCGGAAGCTGGGATCCAGCGCCTTTGCCTTGGAGCATCAAGTCACTGGATGACCAGCCCTTCGGCTGTTGAAAAGCGTCTCCTGCTTGACCGGCCCTGCGGCCGTTGAAAGCCGCAGGAATGACGAACTTTGGCAGAACGAACTTCCGCTGGGATGACGAGGCGGCGGTGGGACGGATGGCTAGATCGCGGACACGCGCTCAGCCCTCGCCGAAATCCAGCGCCGCAGTGAGATCCCCCGGCTCGAAGCCGGAGGCCTCGCGCATCGCCTTCTCGCGCAACGCCAGGCCGGGCAGCTTCTCCAGGCCGAAGCGGCGGGTGAGGAAGCGGGCGATCGAGCCGGTGTCGTAGACCGTGTGGTCGACGTGGCCTTTCCTGGCGAACGGCGAGACGACCAGCGCGGGAATGCGCGAGCCCGGGCCCCAGCGATCCGCCTTGGGCGGCGCCACGTGGTCCCACCAGCCGCCATTCTCGTCCACGGTGATGATCACCAGGGTGTGCTTCCATGCCGCGCTCTTCTGCAGCGCGTCCACGATGCGCAGGATGTGGCGGTCGCCGGCGTCCACGTCGGAGTAGCCGGCATGCATGTTGAGGTCGCCCTGCGGCTTGTAGAACGTCACCGTCGGCAGCGTGCCGGCCTCGATCGCGGCGATGAAGCGGTTGGTCCGCGCGGTCTCGCCGGTGCCTGCGTCGCGCAGGTGCCGCGCGCGCGCCGCCGTGCCGGGCGCGAAGCTCTTGAAGTAGTTGAGCGGCTGGTGGTGGAACTGGAAGTTCGGCCGCTGCGGAAAATCCTTCTGGTCGCCGTCGCCCTTGCCGTCGAGCGCGAGCTGCCAGCCGCCGGCGTACCAGGCCCAGTCGATGCCCTTGTCCGACAGCGCGTCGCCGATCGTCTTGTGCACCTGCGGCGGCAGCGTGTTGGGGCTGTGCGGGTCGGCCAGCCGCGGGTCGTCGGGCGATTGCGTGGCGGCCGGCGCGTACGCCGGGCTGATCGTGTTGACCGCCCAGAAGTCGGGCGTGAGCGTGCTGCGCGAGGCGAACTTCGGCTTGCCGTCCATCGCGCTGGCCGGCGAATCCTCGGCCAGCTTCAGGCGGGTGTCGGTCGGCTCGCCGCTCTCGGTCTGCGCGATGTTGAAGCGTGCCGGGCTCTTGTCCGCGTCGGGGTAGTAGGGCGGCTGCGCGGCGACCAGGTACTGGTGGTTGAGGAACGAGCCGCCGAAGGCGCCCATGAAGAAGTTGTCGCAAAGGGTGTACTGGCGCGCGAGCTGCCACAGCCGCAGGTTGGCCGAGGCGTCGCCGTAGTGGCCCATCACCATCGCGCCGGTGTCGCCCCAGGCGACGAAGCCGTCGTTCTTGCCGCCGTTGATCTGCCGCTGGTTCTCGTAGAAGCGGTGCACCAGGTCGCGGGTGATCACGCCGTGCGGCAGCGGCTCGCCGTCCGGCGTGCGCAGCGCCCACGGCGCGTTCGGCAGGCCGGTGATGTGTTCCTGCAGGATCTGGTAGCGGCGGTGCTCGACCACCTGCTCGTGCGGCGCCAGGCCGTGCCAGATCGGCGGCAGGGTCTTCAGCAGCGAGCCGTCGCGGTCGCGCTGGCGGTAGTCCTCCGGGGCGAGCGCGCGGAGCGGCTTCTCGACGCCGGGGAAGTCCGCGAACAGATTGTTGAAGCTGCGGTTCTCGGCAAAGATCACCACGACCTGCCGGATGTGCTCGCGCAGCAGGGCGTCGGTCTGCGCCTCGCTGCGCGGCGTGCCGCCATCGGTGCGACGCTCGGCGGCGGCGACGGTGTGGACGCCCGCCGCCAGTCCGGCGCCCGCGGCCGCGAGGCCGCCGAGCAGGCGGCGGCGCGAGGGATCGTCGGGTGTATCGGAGGGCGGCGTGGCGGGCGGGCGGGAATGTTTGTCGGTCATGGCTCGGAAGGCGCGCCGGTGGCGCGGCGGGGTGTGGATCGCCACGGGGAGCGGCGGGGAGAGCGGGCAAGGGTATCGTCCTTGCCGGACCGGTGTCATGCCGCGGCGTTTCAGTCCGGCGACATGGCGCGCGCCGCGCTCCACATGCCGCGGGTGATCGGCCGGTTGGTGTGCGGCGCCTGCAGCGCGATCAGGGTGGTGGTGCTGATGCTGGCGTGGATCTTCAGCAGGCGGTCGAGCACCGATTCGAGATGGCCGATCGACATCGCCACCACGCGCAGGATCGCCGAATCCTCGCCGGCCAGGCGGCGGCAGTCGAGCACCTCGGGGATGTCCTCCACGATGCTGCCGATGCGCGCGCAGATGCCGCCGTCGCAGCGCAGCCGCACCATCGCCTCGATCGCGTAGCCCAGCCGCTTGGGCTCGACCACGGCGCGGTAGCCGGCGATCACGCCGGCTTCCTCCAGCCGCTTCACGCGCTCGGCCACGGCCGGCGCTGACAGGCGCACCTTTCGCCCCAGCTCGGCGTAGCCCAGGCGCGCGTCCCGTTGCAGCGCCTCCAGCAATTGCCAGTCCTTGCTGTCCCACTCGTATTTCGATTCGAAGGTCATGCCCTGGATTCTCGATTCGTTCGATGGCGAAACATGTCTACTCTAAGACGATTCATCATTCCGGCGTGCATGGCCGGCGATTAGCATGCGCGTCTCCCCCCACGAAACCCGCCCTCCCATGACTACCGAACGCCTCGACGGCCGCGCGCTCTGCTACATCGGCATTGCCCTGCTGACCTGGTCGTCGGCCTATGCCGCGATCGCCTATGCGCTGGCCTCGTTCACGCCGGGCGAGGTGGCGTTCGCGCGGCTGGCGATCGGCTCGCTGTGCTTCGCCGCGCTGGTGCTGGTCAAGCGGGTGCCGCTGCCGGCGCGGCGCGACTGGCCGCAACTGGCCCTGCTCGGGGTGATCGGGCTGACCGTGTACCACCTGTGCCTCAACATCGCCGAGACGCGGATCGCCAGCGGCACCGCCTCGATCCTGATCTCGCTGGTGCCGGCGGCCACCGCGGCGGTGTCGGCGGTATGGCTGCGCGAGCGGCTGCCGGCGCGCACCCTGGTCGGGCTCGGCGTGGCGCTGGTAGGCGTAGTGCTGGTGGTGCTGGCCAGCGGCAAGCAGGTGAAGTTCGAGCCGATGGCGGCGCTGGTGCTGTTCAGCGTGCTCGCCTCGGCGCTGTACTTCGTCGGGCAGAAGCCGCTGTTCGCGCGCAGCAGCATGCTGGGCGTCACCGCCTTCACCTTCTTCGCCGGCACGCTGGGCTCGCTGCCGTTCGGCTGGGAGCTGCCGCGCGCGCTGGCCGCGGCGCCGTGGTCGCACATCGCCGCGCTGCTGTGGCTGGGCATCGCCCCCACCTTCGCCGGCTACCTGGCGTGGAACGCCGCGCTGCGCCGCGCCTCCGCCTCGCAGGTATCCAGCTTCATCTACTTCTCGCCGCCGATCGCGGTGCTGATCGGCTGGGTGTGGCTGGACGAGCGCCCCGGCTGGCTGACCCTGGTGGGGGGCGCGATCACCGTGGGCGGCGTGGTGCTGGCGAACGCGCGCCGCCGCGCCGTGCCGATGCCGGCCAAGCCGACGCTGGAGCGGCAGGCATGCGAGCATGGCTGAGCCCGGACGGACGGAGCGCCACCACCTGGCCGACCTTGCGCGACGGCTGCCGGATGCCTGGACGTCCAGCGTGCTGGCGCGGATCGGCACGGCCCGGCTGAAGCTGCTGCGGATGGATGCGGCGTCCCATGCGCAGGAAGTCCACGACTAGCTCGAGGGCCGGCTGGTCGTCGAGGGGCGGCTGCGTTTGCGGATCGGGCGGGAGGCGGTCACGCTGGAAGCCGGCGAGCTGCAGGTCGTGCCGGCGGACGTGCCGCATGCCGTCGAGTCCGGCATCGAGGGCACGCTGCTGATCATCGATACCTGACGCCTCAAGTTCACGATCCCACCCGTGGTTCCCATTGCCTGCCTGTCATTCCTGCGGCTTTCAACGGACGCAGGGCCGGTCAAGCAGGGGGCGCTCAATGGCCTACAGGCGCTGGATCCCAGCTTCCGCTGGGATGACGAGCGAAATCAGGGCTTCCTTCATGCCCCAAGGCTCAATGACGCTGGATCCCGGCCCTTGCCCCTTTTCGGTCCGCTGGGATGACATTTCCGGAGATCGCGGACAGGCTTTGACACTCACCCTGGAGCCCACCCATGTACACGCTCTACATCGCCAACAAGAACTACTCGTCCTGGTCGCTGCGGCCCTGGCTGCTGCTCGGCGGGCTGGGGATCCCGTTCGCCGAGCGGTTGGTGGCGTTCTCCCCGGCCGCCGCGGCGAACCGTGAGGCGTTCCGCGCGTTCGCGCCGAACGGCAAGGTGCCGTGCCTGCACGACGGCGATACGGTGGTGTGGGATTCGCTGGCGATCGCCGAATACCTGGCCGAACGCCACCCGGGCGTATGGCCGTCCGACCCGGCGGCGCGCGCCTGGGCGCGTTGCGCCGCGGCCGAGATGCACTCGGGCTTCGGCGCCCTGCGCACGCACTGCACGATGAACTGCGGCGTGCGCGTGCGCCTGCCGGACCCGCTGCCGGCGGGGCTGGACGCGGACATCGCGCGCGTTGACGAGCTGTGGAGCGAGGGGCTGGAGCGCTTCGGCGGACGGTTCCTCGCCGGCGACGGGTTCGGCGCGGTCGATGCGTTCTACGCGCCGGTGGCCTTCCGCATCCAGACCTACGGGTTGCGGCTTGGCGCGGGATCGATGGCTTATGCGCAGCGCCTGCTGGACCTGCCCGCGATGCGCGAGTGGTACGACGCGGCATTGGCGGAATCGTGGCGCGATCCCGGTCACGAGGACGAAGCGCGCCGTGCAGGCACGTGGCTGCAGGATCTGCGTGGAGCCGAGGGCGCGTCGGCCGGAGCGGGCTGATCGGCGCGGCGTGGACCCGGCGCTCGCTCAGTCGGCCAGCGCCGGCTCCATGCGCCGCAGGGCGCGGCGCCGGCCGATCGCGGCATAGGCACGGGCGAGCAACGGGATCGCCAGCAGGAAGAAGTTGTTGTTGCCCGGGATGTGCGGTGCCGCCAGCAGCGCGGCGGCAGCCGCCGTGGGCAGGGCCAGCGCGCGCCAGCGCAGCGCGTTGACCTCCTGCGGCGGCACCCCGGCGCGTACCCGCCCGGGCCGCAGCGCGAGCTGGAACAGGAACAACTGCAACAGCCCGGCGGCGAGCAGGGTGGCCGAATAGAACACCTCCGGCACGCGCGCGAGCGGGTTGGAACTCATCAGCGCGGTGGCGAACGGCATGAAGGCGATCACCATCAGCAGCAGCATGTTCGGCCACATCAGCCGGGGCTCGTAGCCATCCAGCACGCCGAACAGCCGGTGGTGCGCGATCCACAGCGCGCCGATGGCGAGGAAGCTCAGCACGAAGCCCATGAAGCTCGGCATCAGGTGCACCAGCGCGGCGAGGTAGGCGGCATCGTCCGGCGTGTCCAGCCGCGGCACGTGCACTTCGATCACCAGCAGCGTGATCGCGATGGCGAACACGGCGTCGGAGAAGGCCTTCAGGCGTTCGAGCTGCTGCGCTCCATGGCTCATGCGCGGTCCTTCAGAGCTTGTACGCGCGGTGGATCGCCACGATCCCGTTGGTGAGGTTGCGCACCTCGACGCGGCCGAAGCCGGCACGCTCCATCATGCCCTTGAGGGTCTGCTGGTCCGGGTGCTTGCGGATCGATTCGGCCAGGTACTGGTAGCTGTCGGCGTCGCCGGCGAACAGCCGGCCGAGCTTCGGCAGCACCTTGAACGAGTGGAAGTCGTATAGCTTGCCGAACAGCTCGCTCTGCACCCGCGAGAACTCCAGCACCAGGGCGCGGCCGCCGGGCCTGAGCACGCGGCAGATGTCGGCCAGCGCCTTGTCCTTGTCGGTGACGTTGCGCAGGCCGAAGGCCATGGTCACGGCGTCGAAGCTGTCGTCGGGGAACGGCAGGCATTCGGCGTTGAGCTGGGCCCAGCGCAGGCCGCCGACCAGGCCGCGGTCGGTGAGGCGGTCGCGGCCCACGCCGAGCATGGCGGCGTTGATGTCGCCCACCACCACCTCGCCCGCGTCGCCGACCACCGGCTTGAGCAGGGCGGCGATGTCGCCGGTGCCGCCGGCCAGGTCCAGCACGCGGTCGCCGCGGCGCACGCCGCTGACCGCCACGAAGTGGCGCTTCCACAGGCGATGCACGCCGAACGACATCAGGTCGTTCATCAGGTCGTAGTTGCGCGCGACCGAGGTGAACACCTGGCCGACCAGCTTCTGCTTGTCGCCGACCGGCACGTCGCGGAAGCCGAAATGGGTGGTCGGTTCCGGGTTGGACTTGGGCTGCTCGTTCATGGGGTCCATGCTACAGGCTCGGCTTGCCGGCGTCGTCGGGCGCATGGGCATGCGCCTGCCGCTCGGCCTCGACGTGGCGCCGGTGCAGGTCGTCGCTGCCGGCGTCGGCGGGAACGGGCGCGGGCGTGGGAGCGGGCGCGGCGGCTTCGGCCGGGGCCGGCTCCGCCGGCGCGCGCGGCGGCTCGTTCTTCGGCGCGTCCTTGTCGTCGCCGCCGGTGATCTTGAGGATCGAATGGCGCACGTCGCGCGACAGGATCACCCGCGCGTCGCGCACCATGTCTTCCAGCGCGCCGGCATAGTCGAGCTTGCCGGCCTCGTCGGTCCACACGATGCGGCGCTCGCGCAGCTTCTGGATGAAGCCGCGGAACAGCGCCTTGTCGAAGAACTCCGGCGCGGACAGCTCGTTGAGAAGGCTCAGCCGCTGCGCGGTGAGCGTGCAGGCGTTCTCCAGCTCGGCCGCGGTGATCGTGTGCGGGCCGTTCTTGGCCAGCGCGGCGATGGTGATGTAGTAGCGCTCGAACGCCTGGATCAGGCTGCGCGCGATGGTCTTGAGCTGGTAGGCGCCGTCGTCCTGGCCGGGGCCGCGTTCGAGCAGGCGGCCCTCGCCGGTGGATTCGAGCAGGCCGCGGCGCACGAAGAAGTCGATCGTCGCCTGCAACTGCGCGGCGAAGCCCTCGGCGTCCCACGGCAGGAACAGCTCGCCCTGGATGAACGGGTAGATGATCCGGCCCAGCCGCAGGATCGACGAGCGCGACATGCGCCGGTTGTTGAGGAAGCAGCACGCCACCCAGGCCGCGGTGGCGGTGAGGTGCAGCACGTTGTTGCGGAAGTAGCTCAGCAGCACGGCCTGCTCGTCGTCGGCCGCCAGCACGTCGCCGAGCGGGTGGCGCGCGCGGCGGATCCAGCCCATCTGCTCGCCGTAGGCGATGATCGCGGCCGGGTCCATCGGCGTGATGGTGACGCGGTCGGAATAGGGCAGCTCGGTCAGCAGCGACTTCATCAGCTCCAGCTGGGCGAGCAGGTCGCTTTCGGCCATCGCGTGCTTGGGCGTGGCCAGCAGGGCCAGCGCCAGCAGGTTGATGGGGTTCACGTCGGCGGCGCGGTTGATGTTGACCTGGATGCGGTCGGCGAGGTCGTCGACCACGCGGTTGAGCCATTCGGGCTTGGCGTCCGGATCGCTGGTGGCGGCGCGCCAGTCGCCGCTGGCCGCGTCCAGCAGCGGGGTCAGCTCGATCGGCTCGCCGAAGTTGAGCGCCACGTGGCCGTAGCGCTGGCGCAGCACGCCGCCGATGCCGCGCAGCAGGCCGAGCAGGGATTCCTTCTCTTTCGGCTTGCCGGACAGCTCGCCGATGTAGCTCTTGCCCTCCATCAGCTTCTCGTAGCCGATGTAGACCGGCTGGAACAGCACCGGCCGGCGCGGCGCGCGCAGGAAGGCGCGCACGGTCATCGCCAGCAGGCCGGCGCGCGGCGCCAGCAGGCGCCCGGTGCGCGAGCGGCCGCCCTCGATGAAGTATTCCATCGGCACGCCGCGGTCGATCAACTGCGCCATGTACTCGTTGAACACCACCGAGTACAGCGCGTTGCCCTTGAAGCTGCGGCGCAGGAAGAACGCGCCGCCGCGGCGCAGGATCGGGCCCAGCCCGGGCAGGTTGAGGTTCACGCCGGCGGCGATGTGCGGCACCACCACGCCGGACACGTGCAACTGGTAGGACATCAGCAGGTAGTCGGTGTGGCTGCGGTGGCTGGGCACGTAGACCACCTCGTAGCCCGGCGCGGCGGCGCGGGCCTTGTCGAAGTGGTGCATGGCGATGCCGTCGTACAGCTTGTTCCAGAAGTTGGACAGCAGGAACGAGGCCGAGCGCACCACCGGGTGCGAATAGTCCGCGGCGATCTCCAGCACCAGCTTGTGCGCCTTGCGCCAGGCCTTGGCGTAGGTGATGTTTTCCTTGGCGGCGCTGGCGGCGATCGCGTTGCGCACCGGCTCGGCGTTGAGCACCGCGTCGACCACGGTGCGCTTGTGCGACAGGTCGGGGCCGATCACCGCCGCGCGGATGCGCCGGAAATGCGTGCGCAGCACCCGCGCGATCTTGCGCACCAGGCGCTCGGGGCGGATCTCGCCGGCCTCGCTCATCACGCTGCGCAGCGACACCGGCGCGGAGAAGTGCACCACCGTGTCGCGGCCGTTGAGCAGCAGCGCCAGCAGGCGGCGGAAACGGCCCACCATCACCCAGTTCTCGGAGAACAGCACGCGGAACCAGCCGCTCTCGCGGCTCGGCGCGCGGCCGACGTAGATCGACACCGGCACGATCTGGATGTCGCGCTCGGCGTCGCCCTCCAGCGAACGGACCAACTGGCCCAGCGGCTCGTTCGGCGCGCGCTGGCGGCTGCGCCCGAACAGCCAGCCGTCGCGCCGCGCCAGCGCGAACACCGAGCGGCGCCGGCGGGTGCCGGACAGCGGCTGCATCGGCGAGGGCAGGCCGGCCTCGCGGCAGGCGCGGTCGAGGATCAGCGCGTCGGAGAAGCCGTCGCGCTCGATCACGTAGCAGACCGGCACGCCGCCCTGCAGCAGGGTGGCGGGTTCGGCCGGATCGCGCCGGATGCGCACCCAGGGTTCGAGCAACTGGCTGGCCAGGTGGAACCACCAGGGCGCGCGGTTGCGGGCGGGAGAGTCCGCGTTCATATTGTGCATCCGCCTATTCTACCGGCAGCGCCGTTCAGCCTTGCGCACCGCCCGCCGTCGCGGCCGGCGCCCGGGCCTGGACCGGCGCGGAGCCGGCGGCGGCCGGCGCCTGCAACTGCCGGTGCGCCTCGCGGGTCTTCTCCAGCAGGTCTTCGCCGTACCAGCGGCCGTCCTCCCGCACCAGCGCCGATTCGGTCGAGAGCGGCTTGCCGAGCAGGGTGTAGTCGATGCGCACGCGGGCGTGGTCGTCGGTGGTCTCGATCGGGGTGACCTTGACCGAGTCGAGCGTGTCGTCCACCGACAGGCCGTAGGTGGCCAGCAGTTGCCTGGCGCCGTCGAAGCCGATCGCGTACTTGGCCATGGCGGTGTCGAAATCCATCGTGCGCATCGCGTCCGGGCTCTTCAGGTCGAGCTTGCGCGCGGTCGCCACCGCCACGCCGACCGCCTGCCTGGCCTTGGCCGGGTCGAACCAGGCCACCTGCTGCGCCCACGGGCCGAGCACGTCGAGCACGGCGCCGGCCTGGTCCTTCTGCTGCGCGGTCAGGTTCTGGTTCTGCGCGATGGCGGACTTGGCGAACTGCTGGCCGACGCCGATCATCATCGGCAACTGGTCCTTGTACTTCTGCTCGGCCTCGGCCAGCTTCGGCTGCAGCTCGGCATAGAGCCTGTTCTCCGCATCCGGCGCGGTGAGCTTCTGCACGGTCTGGTCGAACCTGGCGCGGTCCTCGGCGGTGACCGGCTTCTGGTCCGGGCGGGCGCGGCCCCAGTCGCTGCGCAGGGTGGCGTAGTCCGCCGGCGGCAGCGCGTGCTTCCAGAAGCCGGCGAAATCGCCCGCCTTGATCAGCGCCACCGACTGCCGCACCGCCGCCTCCGGCGTGTCGCCGCCCGCGGCGGCGGTGTCGTTCTTGTCGTGGCAGGCGGCCAGCGCCAGCACGGCGAGCAGCGGCAGCAGGGTACGGCGGAGCGGCTTGGAACGCATGGGAGGTCTCGCGATGGACGGCGCCGGCGCGCCGCGGGGTGGCGGCGCGCGAACCGGCGCCGGAAGTCGCGGCAGGGTAAGGGGGCGTGCGGCGGCGAAACAAGGCCTGCCATGCGTCGCCCAAAAGAAAAACCCCGCGGGCGTTTGGCCTCGCGGGGTAATCCGGCAGAAGCCGGAAGGGAAATGGCCTTGCCCGCGAATTGGAGGTCAGCAGGTTTCGGCGGGAGAAATCTTACTTGCTCGTTAAAGCTAAGGCAATACGTGATGAATTGGTAGTTAAGTGATTGATTTTTATCAATCGAAGCGCAGTGCCTCGATGGTCTGCCGGCGGCGTTCGCCGCGCGGGGCGGTCCAGTCGTTGTTGAACAGCGCGGGCGCCCAGGCGCCGTAGGTGGGGTTGGGCAGGGTGAACCAGCGCGTGCCGATCCACGGCAGATAGGGCGCCACGGCCTTCTCGCGGCCGGCACGGGTATTGGCCGGCACGGTGACGAAATCGCCGATCTGGTCGCCGAACTGCATCAGCACCCGGTACTTGCGGCTGATCAACTGGCGGCGGCAGCCCTTCTCGGTGCCCATCTGCTCGCAGCCCTCGACGAAGGTGCCCAGGCCCAGGAAGGCTTCCGGCCCGGATACCGGCAGGCCGACCTGGCGCAGGTTGGCGAGGGTGGCCTGGTCGAGGTCCTTGGCGCGGTTGGAGATGTAGATCACCGCAACGCCGTGCTTCGCCGCGTACTGGGTGAACTCGACCACGCCCGGCAGCGCACGCGCCTTCTGCTCTTTGCACCAGGCGGCCCAGTCGGCCTCGTTGTATTCGCCGCCGCTCCTGACCAGCCGCGCCTGGTACGGCGAGTTGTCCAGCACGGTCTCGTCGATGTCGAGCACCACGGCCGGCCTCAGGCCCCTGGCCGGAACCATGCGGTCGTCCTTCGGCAGCGCATCCCACTGCCGGTCCTTCAGCGCGGCGGGCAGGCGGGCCTGCGCGTCGCGGTAGGTCTGAAGGTAGATCAGGTCGTGCTCGATCGCGGTCTGCGTCCAGGCGACGGCGTTGAGGTTGTCGTCGGCGGGCGTCGCCGCCGGGGCGGTCGGCGCGGCGTCGGCCGCCGGTGCCGGGGCGGCGGCGGGCCTGGGCGATGGCGCGGCGCATCCGGCCAGCAGGACGAGGGTGGCGGCGAGCGCCGGCAGGCGTAGGGACATGAAGGGTTTTCCAGGAAGGCAGCGTGCAGGATCGCGGGAGTTTACGACAGCCGCGTGTCCGCCCGCCGGGCTGGCGGCGGCCGCGCGCTGCTGACAGACTGGCCGCCCCGTCCATCCCTGCCGACCGATGCAACCGATCCAGCCCCTGCGCGAACCGACCCGTGCGATCCGCACCGCGAGCTACGTCCTGGCCGGCCTCGCACTGCTGGCGGTGCTGTGGCTGCGCCTGCTGCCGGCATTGCTGGCCGGCCTGCTGGTGTACGAACTGGTGCAGACGGTCAGCCCGCTGCTGGGACGGCGCATTTCCGGCGACCGCGCGCGGATGCTGGTGGTGGCCCTGCTCGGCATCGTGGTGGTGGGGCTGCTGATTCTCCTGATCCTGGGCGCGATCAGCTTCTTCCGCAGCGAGATCGGCAACCCGGAGGAGCTGTGGCAGAACCAGTTGATGCCGCTGGTGGAGAAGGCGCGCCAGCAACTGCCGGCGGCGATCGTCGGCTCGCTGCCCGACAGCGTCGACGAGCTGCGCGTGATGGCGCTGGAGCTGACCCGCAAGCACGCCGGCAGCCTGCAGCTCGCCGGCAAGGAGACCGCGCGCGCCTTCGTGCACATCATCATCGGCCTGGTGCTGGGGGCGATCGTGGCGCTCAGCCGCACCCGTCCGGCGCACCAGGTCGGCCCGCTCGCCGGGGCGCTGTCGCAGCGCTGCCAGCGGCTGGCCGAGGCGTTCCACAACATCGTGTTCGCGCAGATCAAGATCTCGCTGATCAACACCGTCCTCACCGCGATCCTGCTGCTCGGCGCGCTGCCGCTGTTCGGCATCCACGTGCCGCTGGCCAAGACGCTGGTGGTGGTCACCTTCGTGGTCGGCCTGCTGCCGGTGATCGGCAACCTGCTTTCCAACACCGCCGTCACCGTCGCCGGCCTGTCGGTGTCGCTGGGCGTGGGCATCACCGCGCTGGCCTTCCTGATCCTGATCCACAAGCTGGAGTACTTCCTCAACGCGCGCATCGTCGGCACGCAGATCCGCGCCCGCGCGTGGGAGCTGCTGATCGCGATGCTGCTGATGGAGGCGGCGTTCGGCCTGCCCGGGCTGGTCGCCGCGCCGATCTACTACGCCTACCTCAAGAGCGAGCTGGAGAGCGGGCGGCTGATCTAGCCCGCTTGCCCGGCCCGCCTGCGCCGGGGCCGCCTCGCCAATGCGGCGAGTTCGATGCGGTGCGCCCGGCACGGCAAGGGCGACCCGGCCCGGCCATGCCGCGCGCACCCGATGCCCGGCGCGGGGCTCAGCCCCCGGCGAGCATCGCGGCGATTTTCGCCATGTGCGACTCGGCGGTCTCGCGCACCACTTCCTTGTCCGCCTCCGGGTCCTTGCCCTGCCAGTGCAGGTCGGCCTGCGGCAGCTCGTGCAGGAAGCGGCTGGGCTGGTTGTTGTGGACCTCGCCGTAGCGCTTGGTGCGGGCCGACCACGACAGGGTCAGCAGTTCCTTGGCGCGGGTGATGCCCACGTACATCAGGCGGCGTTCCTCGTCGACCCGGCCCTCGTCCAGCGCGCCCTCGTGCGGCAGCGTGCCGTCCTCGCAGCCGACGATGAAGACGAAGCGGAACTCCAGTCCCTTGGCCGCGTGCAGGGTCATCATGCGCACGGCGTTGCCCGGTTCGTCGCGGTCGGCGTGGCTGAGCAGGGCGAGCTGCGAGGCGAGGTCGCCGGCGCTGTTGCCGCCCTTCTGCATGGCGCGGAACCAGTCGGCCAGTTCACGCAGGTTACCCAGCTTGCGCTCGCGCACGGTGTTGTCGGTGGTGCTGGCGGCGATCTGCGCGGCATAGCCGGTGCGCTTGAGGATCAGCTCGACCAGGTCGGCCGCGCTTTCGTGCAGCGAGGCGCTGCGCAGTTCGTCGAGCAGGTCCGAAAACGCGGCCAGCGCCGCCGCCGGGCGCGGGGTGAGCTGGCGGAGCACGCTGTCGCTGCGGGTGGCGTCGAGCAGGGACGAGTGGCGCGACTGCGCGATCTGGCCCAGCTTCTCCAGCGTGGTGGCGCCGATCTCGCGCCGGGGCACGTTGACCACGCGCAGGAAGGCGGCGTCGTCGCTGGGGTTGGTCAGCAGGCGCAGGTAGCAGAGCAGGTCCTTCACCTCGGCGCGGTCGAGGAAGGACAGCGCGCCGGTGAGGTGGTACGGGATGCGCGCCAGCCGCAGCGCCTTCTCCAGCGGGCGCGCCTGGAAGTTGCCGCGGTACAGGATCGCGATGTCGTCCCAGCGCGCCTTGTGCTTTTCGGCCAGGGTGGCGGCGATCGCGGCCACGCGCTCGGCCTCGTGCTCGGCTTCCTTGCATTCCAGCACGCGGATCGGCGCGCCTTCCGGGTGCTCGCTCCACAGCTTCTTTTCGTGCAGGTGCGGGTTGTTGGCGATCAGCGCGTTGGCCGCGCGCAGGATGCGCTTGCCGCAGCGGTAGTTCTGCTCCAGCTTGATCACGCGCAGGTTCGGCCAGTCGCGGCCGAGCTGGTCGATGTTCTCCGGGTTGGCGCCGCGCCAGGCGTAGATCGACTGGTCGTCGTCGCCCACGCAGGTGATCCCGCCGCGCTCGCCGGTGAGCGCCTTGAGCAGGCGGTACTGCGCGTCGTTGGTGTCCTGGTATTCGTCCACCAGCAGGTAGCGCAGGCGCTCGCGCCAGGCGTCGCGGCACTCCGCGTCGCTTTCCAGGATGCGCAGCGGCAGCCGGATCAGGTCGTCGAAGTCCACGGCGTTGAACGCGGCCAGGCGCTGCTGGTACAGGTCGTAGATGGTCGCCGCCTCCAGCTCGCGCGGACTGCGCGCGGCGGCCAGCGCCTCCTCCGGCGACAGCCCGCCGTTCTTGGCGCGGCTGAGCAGGTTGCGGATGCCGAACAGCACGTCGGGCTTGACCCCTTTCGGCGCCAGCTCCTTGACGATGCCCTCGCTGTCGTCCGCGTCCAGCACCGAGAAGCCGCGGCGCAGGCCGGCGCGCGCGTGCTCGATCTGCAGGAACTTCAGCCCCAGCGCATGGAAGGTGCACACGGTGAGCGCCGCGGCGTCCTCGCTGCTGACCAGCTTGCCCACGCGCTCGCGCATCTCCTTCGCCGCCTTGTTGGTGAAGGTGATCGCGGCGATCCTCGATGCGGCCAGGCGCTTGCGCGCGATCAGGTACGCGATCTTCTGGGTGATCACCGAGGTCTTGCCGGAACCGGCGCCGGCCAGCACCAGCAGCGGGCTGTCGCAGTGTTCGACGGCGGCCAGTTGTTGCGGATTGAGCATGGATCGGGGCGGTGCGTGAGGCGGCGGCCGATGGTAGCAGAGCGGTGCTGG
>NZ_LMSL01000002.1:252927-311268 GCF_001428405.1 Frateuria sp. Soil773 | reverse complement strand
CCCGCCGATACGGCGGGATCGACGAGGGAGGCAGGGTGGAACAGACGGATACGACGTTTGAGTCGTGCGATGTGGCGGTGATCGGCGGCGGGCCCGGCGGCAGCACGGCGGCGACGCTGCTGGCGCGGCACGGCTACAAGGTGATCGCGCTGGAGAAGGCGCGCCACCCGCGCTTCCATATCGGCGAATCGCTGCTGCCGATGAACCTGCCGGTGTTCGAGCGGCTCGGCGTGCTCGACAAGGTGCGCGCGCTGGGTGTGTTCAAGCCGGGCGCGGACTTCGAGGCCGACAACGCGCGCGGCTACAACACCTACGCGTTCGCCCGTGCGATCGGGCAAAGCCCGCCGCATGCCTACCAGGTATGGCGGCAGGACTTCGACAGGATGCTGTACGACCATGCGCGCGAGGCCGGCGCGGACGCGCGCGAAGGGCACGAGGTCGTGCGGGTGGAGCAGCGCGGGCCGCGCGAGACCTGGCTCGACGTGAAGACCGACGACGGCCGCGCCTATGCGGTGCGGGCGCGCTACGTGGTCGACGCCAGCGGACGCGACGCCCTGCTGTCGGGCAAGTACGGGCTGCGCCGCAAGAACGGCCAGCACCAGAGCGCGGCGATCTTCGGCCATTTCCGCGGTGCCGAGCGGCGGCCGGGCGAGGACGCCGGCAACATCAGCATCTACAGCTTCGCGCACGGCTGGATGTGGATGATCCCGCTGCCGGACGGCGTGATGAGCGTGGGCGCGGTGTGCCGGCCGGACTACCTCAAGCAGCGCCGGGGCCGCACCGTGGGATTCCTGCTCGACACGCTGAAGCTGAGCCCGGCGCTGTGGCGGCGCGTGGAACATGCCGAGCTGATCGGCGACGAGGTGCGCGTCACCGGCAACTACTCCTACGACTCGGCGCGGATGGGCGGGCCGGGCTGGGTGCTGGTGGGCGACGCGTTCGCCTTCCTCGACCCGGTGTTCTCCTCCGGCGTGTACCTGGCGATGAGCGGGGCGGAGCGGGCCGCCGCGATGGTCGACCGGGCGCTGCGCGAGCCGGAGCGCGAGGCGGCGCTGCTGCGCGCGCTGGAGAAGCGCCAGCGCGCCGGCATGGCGCGCTTCTCGTTCTTCATCTACCGCTTCAACGGCCCGGTGATGCAGCAGATGTTCCGCTCGCCGCACAACACCTGGCAACTGGAGCAGGGCGTGATCTCAATGCTTGCCGGCGACCTGTTCGACACGCCGAAGGTGCTGTGGCGGCTCAGGCTGTTCAAGCTGGTCTATGCGATCTGCTGCCTGCGCGACTGGCGCCGCAGCCGCGCCGAGCACCGATACCGGCTGGCCCAGGCCCGCACGCGGTTCACCGGCGGCAATACGCCGTTGGATCGGGAATAGGGAATGGAGAATAGGGAGTAGGAGAAGCGAGGGCCCGCAGGGCCGGGCGTATGAGAAACTTGCGGGCATGGTCCGGCTGGCACGGCTTCGATCATTCCCTATTCTCCATTCCCGATTCCCGCGCTCATGGCCAAGCTCTATTTCTATTACTCGGCGATGAACGCCGGCAAGACCACCACGCTGCTGCAGAGCGCCTACAACTATCACGAGCGCGGCATGCGCACGCTGATCCTCACGCCGGCGCTGGACAACCGCTACGGCGAGGGCGTGGTGGCCTCGCGGATCGGCCTGAAGGCGAACGCGCGGCGCTTCCGCGGCGACGAGAACCTGCTGGCGCTGGTGGAGGCCGACATCGCCCTGCACGGGCCGCTGCACTGCGTGTTCGTGGACGAGGCGCAGTTCCTCGCCAAGGCGCAGGTGTGGCAGCTCAGCGACGTGGTCGACAGGCTCGGCATCCCGGTGCTGGCCTACGGCCTGCGCACGGATTTCCGCGGCGAGCTGTTCGAGGGCAGCCGCTACCTGCTGGCCTGGGCCGACAACCTGGAAGAGATCAAGACGATCTGCCACACCGGCCGCAAGGCGACCATGGTGGTGCGCGTGGACGAGCACGGCCGCGCCGTCACCGAGGGGCCGCAGGTTGAGATCGGCGGCAACGACCGCTATGTCTCGGTGAGCCGCGCCGAGTTCAAGCACATCACCGAGGGTCGGGGCCGCATCGAGCTGCAGCAGCCGGTCCTGCCGCTGGGCGAGCGGTAGCCATCCGGCGAGGTACCCCATGAGCATCGCCCCGCGGCGCATCACCAACAAGGAAACGACATGGCCGAACCCACCTCCACCGGCGCCTGGCCGCGCCCGTACTGGCAGCCCGGCGACGAGGAAGCGGTGCTGCAGTTCTTCGTGTTCGGCCAGTTCGCGCCGGACCTGGCGATCCCGGCCGCGCGCCACGGCAGCAACGGCCTGCCCGAGGGCGTCGAGCTGCAGCGCTTCCAGAACGCCGTGCTGCGCCACTGGGACGGCTACCCGCTGGCCGGCGCGCTGGGCGCCCTGCTGAAGGAGGACGCGCCGGAGACCTACGAGCAGGCGCGCATCGAGCCCGACGTGCTGGTGGTGCGCGGCACCCTCAAGGACCGCGATTCGCTCGACTACCTGCGCGACACCATGGGCGTGCTCGCGGCGCTGCTGGACATCGGCGGCAAGAGCGTGCTCGACCCGCAGATCCTCACCCTGTTCGACGCCGCCGCCTGGCGCCGCCACTACCTGGTGCCGGGCGGCGCGCCGCCGCGCAACCACGTGCTGATCCTGCGCAGCGCCGACGAGGGCGCGGACCGCTCGCGCGTGCATACGCGCGGCATGCGCAAGTTCGGCCGGCCGGACCTGGAGCTGCGCAACATCCCCGATGCCGAGATCGACCGCGCCGGCCTGCTGTGCGAGCGCCTGGTCGAGCTGCAGGCGCTCGGCGCGCAGTTCGCGCAAGGCCAGCCGCTCGACGTCGACGGCGTGCCGGGCGGGCTCGTCGCGCAGCCGGGCGGCAGCATGGACGACCCGCGGTTCAGCAATACCCACGTGGCGTTCCGCTGGCCGGTGTGAACGCCGCGGGGCGCGCGGGATGACGCCGCCGCGCTCGGGTGCAATGGCATGGCGCCTGTAACACCCTTGTCATCGATTATGATGCGCAACTGCCCGGAGCCATGCGGGCTGCCCGGAGCCGGCGCGTCGTGCCTGCACCGGCGGCAGGCGAGGTTCTGCGAACAGGGGCGCCTCCTTTCGTATGCGCTGCCTTCCCGATGCATCGGCCGCGGCTTTGCGCCGGGCGCGTTCGCGAACGGGTTCGGGCGCTGGAAGGCGTTTTTCGAGAACGAGGATTCCCTGCACAGAGGGGAACGGTTTGAAGGAGCCATGCATGCGACAAAGCCCAAGGCGCGGTACACGGATGTTCGTGCTCCTGCTTGCCGTCGTCGTCTTCGCCCTCTGCGTCGCCAAGAGCGCCTGGCTGCAGCCGGAGCAGATCCAGCGCAACTACATCCTGGCCCTCATGCTTTGCACGGTCGGCATGCTGGCGTTCGCGACGGGACGCCTGGCTTTCGCCCTGGTCGTCGGTGGTGCGCTGTTCTACGAACTGGCGTTCATCGCGGCGGTGAAGTTCCGCTATCTGGAATCGCCGCTGATGCTGTCCGATTTCGTCTACTTCGTCCGCGGCAGCCTGGTCCAGACCCTGGGGCAGTACCCCCACCTGTGGCGCTCGGCGATATACACCGTGGTGATCGTGCCCTTGCTTCTGTGGCTCGTATGGCGCAACGACCGCCCGCTGTTTGGGCGCATGCGCAGCACCGGACTTCGCCTGGGGGCACGGGTCGCGGGCGTGGCGGCCTGCGCAATGCTTGCCTGGTTGTGCCTGCGGCCCGATGGCGTCTTCGCGGGTGTCTATCGCGCCGATCTCTGGAGCAAGCTCTCCGACGATGCGCACATGACCAACTTCTTCGTCACGGCGCACGACATGCGCCCCACCTTGCCTCCCATGAGCGATGCGGCGACGGCCGAGCGTGACTGGGGCGACACCGCCCAGGGGCGTGCGCCGGCCGGTGCACCGCCCGATGCGCGCCCCGACATCATCCAGGTGCTGGAGGAAAGCACGTTCGATCCTTCCGGCTTCGCCGGCTGCACCATCGCGCAGTGCCGCGTGCAGATGTTCCAGCCCGACGAGTACACCCGCGCCCACGGCCCGCTGCGCACGCATACCTTCGGCGGCGGCACCTGGGTCAGCGAATTCGCCTCGATCACCGGGATGCCGCAGAGCATCTTCGGGCCGGCCGGTGCGTATGCGCCGTTCGTGCTGGCGCCGCGGATGCACGACAGCCTGCCGATGCAGCTCGGCCGCATGGGCTACCTCACCATTGCGGTCTATCCCGCCAACGGTGGCTTCATCAACGCGCGCAACGCCTACCAGGCCTACGGCTTCGACAAGTTCTACGACATCGACGACCTCGGCATGAAGATGTGGCATGCCAACGACGAGCAGATGTTCGCCGCGGCCAAGAAGATCTACGACGAGAACCGAAAGGCCGGCCGGCCGATCTTCATGATGGTCCTGACGATGGCGCAGCACGGCCCCCACGACAAGCATCCGCTGAAGGAACTGCCCGCACCGTTCGACCAGGGCCTGCTGCCGGACCTTCCCCAGGCGCAGGAACTGAACCTGAGCGCTTACCTCGCGCAACTGCAGGAGTCGGACAAGGGCATGAGCCAGTTGGAGCGGGATTTCCTGCATCGCCCGGAGCCCACCGTGATCATGCACTTCGGCGACCACCAGCCGTCCTTCAGCGGTGTGATCCGCGAGATGCCGCGCACCGTGCCGGCGGGCCTGGAGCCCTACCGGGACAGCCTCACGTACTTCATGCTCAAGAGCAATTTCGCCGGCCCTACGCTGCCCAACTACCCGATGGTCGACATCGCCTACCTGCCGAGCATGGTGCTGCGGACCGCCGGCCTGCCCGCGGACCCCTATTTCTCGGCGTTGGAAAGCCTGGAGACCCGGTGCGGGGGCCTGTACGAGGAATGCCCGGACAAGTCCCTGCTGCATTCCTACCACGCGTGGATCTTCGACCACCTGCACGTCTACCGGTAGCGCCCGCGGGCCATCGCCGTCGCGGGCGCATCAGCGCTGGCAGCGCGGGCACCAGAAGGTGGAGCGCTGGCCGAGCACGGCCTGCCGCACCGGCGTGGCGCAGGCGTGGCAGGGCTCGCCGGCGCGGCCGTAGACGTTGAGCTCGCGGAAGAAATAGCCCGGCGCGCCGTCGGGGTTGAGGAAGTCGCGCAGGGTGGTGCCGCCGCGTTCGATCGCCCAGGCCAGGATGCGCTTCACTTCCGCGGCGAGCCGCGCGTAGCGTGCGCGCGAGACCGAGCCGGCGGCGCGGCGCGGGTCGATGCCGGCGGCGTACAGCGCCTCGCTGGCGTAGATGTTGCCCACGCCGACCACCACCGCGTTGTCCATCAGGAACAGCTTCACCGCCGCGCTGCGGCCGCGCGATAGGTGCCACAAGAGGTCGCCGTCGAAGGCGTCGGTCAGCGGCTCCGGGCCGAGGCTCGCGAGCAGCTCGTGGGTTTCGCCCGGCGCCTGCCACAGCAGGCAGCCGAAGCGGCGCGGGTCGGTGAAACGCAGCACGCGCGCGCCCTCGGCCGCGGTCGGTTCGAGCGCGATGTCGACGTGGTCGTGCCTGCCGGGCAGCGCGTCCGGCGGCAGCACGCGCAGCATGCCGCTCATGCCCAGGTGCAGCAGCGCGCTGCCCGCCCGGGTGTGCAGCAGCAGGTATTTGGCGCGCCGCTCCACCGCGTCGATGCGCTGGCCGGGCAGCAGTTCGGCGATCTCGCGCGGGATCGGCCAGCGCAGGTCGGGCCGGCGCAGCGTCACCGCGGCGACGCGGCGGCCGAGCAGGTGCGGCTCGATGCCGCGGCGGGTGGTTTCGACTTCGGGTAGTTCGGGCATGGGGGCGAGAAGTGAGATAAAGAGGAGTGAGAAGTGAGAGAGAGGCTGTGGCGATCAAGGGCCGTGTTGCACGAATGTGGTCGACAGGGCAAAGCCGTGCGGGTCACCGCGAACCGCACTCTCGCTTCTCATTCCTCTTCGCTCACTCCTAAGCCTCAGCTCCAGTCGGCGTGGAAACTGCCTCCGCGATCGACGCGTTCGAACGTGTGGGCGCCGAAGAAGTCGCGCTGCGCCTGGATCAGGTTGGCCGGCAACTGCGCGGAGCGGTAGCCGTCGTAGTAGGCGATCGCCGAGGCGAAGCCCGGCACCGGCACGCCGGCGCGCACGGCGGTGGCGACCACCTCGCGCAGCGCCGCCTGGTAATCCACCGCGGTCTCGCGCAGGCCCGGCGCCAGCAGCAGGTTGGCCAGCTGCCCGTCGTGCGCGTAGGCGCTGGCGATGTCCTGCAGGAAGCGGGCGCGGATGATGCAGCCGCCGCGCCAGATCTTCGCGATGGTGCCGTAGTCCAGCTTCCAGCCGTACTCGGCGGAGGCGGCGCGCAACTGCGCGAAGCCCTGCGCGTAGGACACCAACTTGCTCAGGTACAGCGCGCGCCGCACCGCCTCGATGAAGGCGTCGCGGTCGCCGGTGAAGGGCACGGACGGCGGCCCCTGCAACTGCGTGCTGGCGGCGACGCGCTCGTCCTTCAGCGACGACAGCACGCGCGCGAACACCGACTCGGTGATCAGCGGCAGCGGCACGCCGAGGTCCAGCGCGCTCTGGCTGGTCCACTTGCCGGTGCCCTTCTGCGCGGCGCGGTCGAGGATCACGTCGACGAGGTCCTTGCCGCTTTCCGGGTCCTTCTGGCGGAAGATCCTGGCGGTGATCTCGATCAGGTAGCTGTCCAGCTCGCCCCGGTTCCAGGTGTCGTAGATCGACGCCAGTTCGGCATTGCCCAGCCCGAGCACCCGCTTCAGCACGGCGTAGCTCTCGGCGATCAACTGCATGTCGCCGTACTCGATGCCGTTGTGCACCATCTTCACGTAGTGGCCGGCGCCGTCCGGGCCCATCCACGCCACGCACGGCTCGCCGTCCGGCGCGCGGGCGGCGATCGCGGTGAGGATCGGCGCGACCAGCTCGTAGGCTTCGCGCGGGCCGCCGGGCATGATCGAGGGACCGTGCAGGGCGCCTTCCTCGCCGCCCGAGACGCCGCTGCCGATGAAGTGCAGCCCGGCCTCGCGCATCTCGCGTTCGCGCCGGATGGTGTCCTCGAAGAAGCTGTTGCCGCCGTCGATCACCACGTCGCCGGGGTTCAGCAGGGGCTTGAGCGCGGCCAGCGTCTCGTCGACCGGGGCGCCGGCCTTGATCATCAGCAGGATTCGCCGCGGCTGTTGCAGCGAGTCGACGAACTCCTGCAGCGAATAGGTCGGCACCAGTCGGCGGCCGGGATGCGCCGCGAGCACTTCGTCGGTGAGCGCGCGCCCGCGGTTGTGGATCGACACGGCGTGGCCGCGGCTCTCGATGTTCAGCGCGAGGTTGCGGCCCATCACGCCCATGCCGTACACGCCAATCGGTTGCCTGGTCATCGCGGTGCTCCAGCTCGGGATCATTCCCGTCGATATGGGGCGAGGCCGTGGCGGCGCAAGTGTCCGCTACGGCGTGGCGCGGACGCCCTGCACCGGTCGCGGCGTATAGCGCAGCGGCACCAGGGCGATCCGCCGGCCGACCCGCACGTAGCGCAGGGGGCCGGTCGCCATGCTCTCGCCGAATTCCAGCGCCTGGCCGTCCAGGGTCAGCACGGCCAGCGGGTGCGACAGGCCGATCCGGCCCGGCTCGAACGCGTCGGCCTCGCGCCAGCCCAGCACGGGCGCGGCGGCGACCTCGGCCAGTTCGCCGAGGCGGCCGTCGTCGGCGCGGACGGGCGTGCCGGCGTCGGTCCGCCACCAGTGGCCGTCGCGCCTGGCGTAGTGCTCGACGGGCGCGCCGGCCAGGCGCAGCGCGATCGCGTCGATCGAGGCGGGGTCGCGCGCCAGCAGGGTGCCGTCGGCGGCGTGCCGGTCCTGCCGCCATTGCCAGCCGGCCGCCGCCAGCAGCGCGGCCACGGCCAGCAGGGCGACCAGCCGCCGGCGTCCGCTGCGCGTCATCAGCGCCGCCGCCGGCGCCACGCGATCAGGCCGCCGGCAATCAGCAACAGCAGCGGCAGCACGATCAGGAAGCCGAGGCTGGCGGTGTTGAGCCCGCCCTGCGAGATCCGCAGCAGCCGGTCCGGCGCGCCGCGCGGCGGCATGTTCACCAGGGCGTCGTCGCCGAGCAGCCAGTCGAACAGCCGCTCGCCCAGCGCGCGGTTGCCGCCGTTGCCGAGGAAGGTGTTGGAGAGGAAGTCGCCGTCGCCGACCACCGCCGCGCGCTGCACGCTCTTGTCCGGGCTGGGCGACAGCCGGCTCAGCGCGAAGCCGAAGTCCAGCGGCCCCTTCAGCTCGTCGGCGTCGGCGTCGTAGCGGATGGTCGAGCCGGCGTCGTTGGCAATCGGCTGGAACTCGGTCCAGCTCTGCGGCCCGGAGCGCAGGAACGGCACGACGGCCCAGGCGGTCTTGCTGACCTGCGCCAGCGCCGACGCCTGCGGGAACAGCGTGGTCATGCGGAAGCCGGCGGTGACCGCGTGGAACGGGTAGTCGCCGAGCGCGATCATGCGCGGATCCTGCAGCCCCAGCGCGCTGCCGCCGCCGTCCACCAGCACGCCCGGCAGCACCCGCACGCCGAGCGCGTCGGCCAGCGGGCGCAGGCCCAGGTCCTCGTTGCCCGGCTCGGTCAGCCACAGCAGGTTGCCGCCTCGGGCGAGGTAGTCGGTGAGCGCGCGCACGGCGCCGGCCGGCAGCGGCAGGGTCGGGCTGGCCAGCACCACCAGGTCGGTGTGCTGCGGCACCGCCGTCACCTGCGAGAAGTTCAGCGGCACCGCGCGCATGCCGCGGCTTTCCAACTGGGCCATGAACGTGCCCAGGTCGGCGTTCGCCTTGCCGTCGGGCTGGCGCTCGCCGTCGCCGGCGACGAACGCGACGATCCGCTCGCCGCCGCGGGCGAGGCGTTCCAGCGCATTGCTCAGGCTGCGCTCGGACAACTCGTCCAGGTGCTGCTCGCGGCCCTTGTAGTGCACGATCAGCGCGCCGTCGACGGTGATACCCAGCTCGCGCATCGCCGCCGGGTCCCGCTCGGGATCGACGAAGCGCAGGCCGAGGTCGGGCTTGAGCCGGGTGTAGCGCTGCACGAAGGCGGCCACGGTCTGGCGCAGCCGGCCCTGCGGGCTGGCGTAGCTGACGATCTCCACCGGGCCGTCGAGCTTCGCCAGCACCGCGCGGGTTTCCGCGGACAGGCTGGCGCGGCCGCCGGCGGTCCAGTCGGCGACCACCGCGTGGCGGCTGCCCAGGTAGCCGATCGCGGCGGCGCCGAGCAGCAGCGCCAGCGCGAGCAGCCAGCCGTCCAGGCGCGCGAAGCGGCGGCCCATCAGTTGCGCTCCCGGTCGCCGGCGAGGCGGTGCGCCGCCAGCACCAGCGCCACCGCCGCCACCAGCACGAACCAGAGCAGGTCCGCGCTGGAGACCAGTCCGCGCAGCAGGGTTTCCAGGTGGGTGCCCAGCGCCAGCCAGTTGAGTACGCCGTTGTCGATGCCGGCGACCTGCGCGCCCAGGTTCACGATCCACAGCGCCAGCGCCAGCATCAGGCTGGCCGCCGCAGCGATCGCCGGGTGCGAGGCGTACGCCGAGCAGGCCAGGCCCACGGCGGCCAGCGCGGCCAGCATCGCGGCGCTGCCCAGCGTCGCGGCGGCCAGCTTGCCCCAGTCCAGGTGGGTGCCGTGCGCCACGCTCAACGGCATCGCCAGGGTCAGCAGCAGCCACAGCAGCAGCCAGCCGAGCACGGCCAGGTACTTGCCCAGCACGATCTGCCAGGCCGGCGTGCCGGTGGCGAACAGCAGCGGCAGGGTGCCGTTGCCGCGCTCGCCGGCCAACGTCGACATGGTCAGCAGCGGCACGATCACCAGGGCCAGCTCGGCCAGCCCGAACGGCAGGAAGCCGCCGGTCAGCATGCTGCTGAGCAGCGGCACCGCGACCAGGTCGGTATAGCCGGGGCCGCCCGGCATCGCGGCCAGCTTGACCTGGCCGGCGAGGAAGCCGCCGAGCAGCAGGGTGAAGCGCCAGGCCAGCTCGGCCAGGGTCAGCGCGCCGAGCACCCAGGCCAGCGGGCGCACGGAGAGCCGGCGCAGTTCCAGCCGCGCCACCGCGAGCGTGCTCATGCGGCGCGCGCCTGCGCGCCGTTCATCGCGATCTCGAAGAAGCGGCGCTCCAGCGCGGCGTGGTCGTCGTTCGCCACCGGGCCGTCGTGGCGCAGCGTGCCTTCGTGCAGGATCGCCACGCGGTCGCACACCGCGGTGACCTCGGCCAGCAGGTGGGTGGACAGGATCACCGCGGTGCCGGCGGCGGCCTGCTCGCGGATTAGCGCGCGCAATGCCGCGACCTGCACCGGGTCGAGCGCGTTGGCCGGCTCGTCCAGCACCAGCAGGGCCGGCCGGTGCAGCAGGGCGCAGGCCAGCCCTAGGCGCTGGCGCTGGCCCTGCGACAATACGCCCGCCAGCCGGCGTACCAGCGGCTGCAGCTCCAGCCGCTCGATGACGGCCTCGCGCGCCTGGCGCAGTGCGTTCCCGGCCAGCCCGCGCAGGCGCCCATGGGTGTCCAGGTGTTCGCCCACGGTCAGTTCCTGCCACAGCGGGGCACGTTCGGGCAGCCAGCCCAGCAGCCGGCCGGCCAGTTCCGGGCGTTCCAGGAAGTCGTGGCCATCCAGGGCGATGCGGCCGCTGTCGGGGCGCAGGGCTCCGGCGATCATCGACAGGGTGGTCGATTTGCCGGCCCCGTTGACGCCCAGCAGGCCAAGCACCTGGCCGCGTCGCAGTTCCAGGTCGAGGTCCCGCACGGCGGCCCGGCCGGCGCGGCGACGGCTCACCGAATCAAGCTTTAACAGCGGTTGTGGCAAAGTCATTGCTTGATTGTCACGGCGCCCCCATGGATTAGACAACTGGCGGGAGCCGCAACCGCGCCCTGCAACACGTTCCAGCGTGGTGCCCGAGGGCGGCGCCGATCCATGCTGGCGGGTACGGAAACCCTCGATTAGACTGACATTTCAATCACCTGAGTGGTTACCCATGCTCGATGCAGTGCTCAACTTCCTGATCAACGGCGTGACCGGCGCAAGCTGGCTCGGCATCGTGATCTACATGCTGGTGATGACCCAGCTCACCATCTTCACGGTGACGATCTACTACCACCGCTGCCAGACGCACCGCGGGGTGGACCTGCACCCGCTGATCCAGCACTTCTTCCGCTTCTGGGGCTGGCTCACCACCGGCATGGTCACCAAGGAGTGGGTGGCGGTGCACCGCAAGCACCACGCCAAGGTCGAGACCGAGGAAGATCCGCACAGCCCGCAGATCTACGGCATCAAGAAGGTGTTCTGGGACGGCGTCTCGCTGTACCGCGACGCCAGCGAAGTGAAGGAAGACCTGGAGAAGTACGGCCGCGGCACCCCGGACGACTGGATCGAGCGCAAGCTCTACACCGGCCATCCGTACTGGGGGCCGGCGCTGATGCTGGTGGTCAGCTTCGCGCTGTTCGGCGTGATCGGCGTCGCGCTGTGGGCGGTGCAGATGATCTGGATCCCGTTCTGGGCCGCCGGCTTCGTCAACGGCATCGGCCACTGGTGGGGCTACCGCAACTTCGAGAGCGCCGACACCGCGCGCAACCTGATCCCGTGGGGCTTCTGGATCGGCGGCGAAGAGCTGCACAACAACCACCACGCGTTTCCCAGCTCGGCCAAGTTCGCCCTGCGCAAGTGGGAGTTCGACATCGGCTGGGCGGTGATCTGCGCGCTGCGCGCGGTGGGCCTGGCCAAGGTGCTGCGCGTCGCGCCGTCGCTGGACGTGCGCCCGAACGTGCACCTGCCCGACGCCGAGACGCTCAAGGCGGTGCTGACCCACCGCTTCCAGGCGATGACCGACTACTACCGCAACGTGATCGTGCCGACCCTGCGCGACGAGGCGCAGCATGCCGGCGAGAGCATCAAGGCGGTGCCGCGCCGCATGCGGCGTGCGCTGGCCGACGGTGGCCGCTGGCTGGACAACGAAGGCAACGCCAGGCTGCAGGCCGTGCTGGCCAAGCGGCCGACGCTGCGGACGGTGTGCGATTTCCGCAGTCGCCTCGCGGCGCTGCTGGAGCAGCGCGGCGCCGAGCAGGCGCTGAGCGGGCTGCAGCAGTGGATCCACGAGGCCGAGCAGAGCGGCATCCGCGCCCTGCAGGAGTTCGCCGCGCGGCTGAAGGGCTACGCGGTGGCGAACGCCGCCTGAGCCCCTCCATGACCTGACCGGAAAAGCTCGCCGTACGGCGGGCTTTTTTTATGCGGCGGCGGATGCTTCGTCCGGGGTTGCGGGACGCGCCGCCGCGGGTCCGGTGGCTGCCCATCGCACGGCGAAACCGCTATGCCCGGCCGATCCGTTCGGCCGCGGCGTCCTGCACGCAGGCGGCCGCGGCGACGAGGCCGGCGGCGGCGGCCGTCAGCACCGAGGCCATCGGCATCGGCAGGCCGGGGCCTTGCGCCATGTCGCCTGCCGCATAGACGCCGGCACGGCTGCTGCGGCCGAGCACATCGACCGCGACGGCGCCGCTGGGTGCGAGTTCGAGCCCGAGGTGCGCGGCGAACGGGGCGGCCTGCCGCCAGTCGGTCTTCACGAACAGGCCGCCGAGGTCCAGCGAGGCGCCGTCCGCGAAGTCGACGACGAGGCCGGGTCCGCCGCGGCGGACCCCGCGTATGCGGCCCGAACGCAGGTCCACGCCCATTCCGGCCAGGCTGGCGAGCAGTTCCGGCGCGGGCGTGTCGGCATCGGGCAGGACGATCACCCGGCTCGCCATCCGCGCGACGGTCGCGGCCAGTTGGGCGAGGTGCGGCGCGGCCCCGAGCAGGCCGACCGGCGTGCCCGAGAACTCGTACCCGTGGCAGAACGGGCAGTGCGCCACGACGTCGCCGAACAGCGGGGCCAGCCCGGGCACGTCCGGCAGGCGATCGGTCACGCCGGTCGCCAGCAGGACGCGCCGCGCCGCCACCGGCGGGCCGTCCTCGAGGTCCAGCCGGAAGTCGCCGGCATCTCCCGAGATCCGGGCGACGGCGCAGTCGAGGAAGCGCACCGTGCCGTAGCGCATGGCATCGGCGCGTGCCGCCGAGCGCAGCCCGGCAGGCGGGGTTCCGTCGTGGCCCAGGAAGTTGTGCATGCGGCTGGCCGGATCGTTGCGGTAATGGCCGGCGTCGAACACGGCCGCCGACTGTCCCATCCGGCCAAGGGTCTGCGCCGCCTGCAGCCCGGCGGCGCCGGCGCCGACCACGGCGACGTCGTAGGGCGGATGCTGGTTTTTCATCGGGTCTCCTCTCGCGTCGCGTAGCGCCTGGCTGGCATGGGCGCGCAGCCTAGGACTTCAGGTCGACATGAAGTCAATCGGAGATGGCTGTCGCATAGGCGACCCGGAAAGAGGCATCGGATGGTGCGTGCCTGGGGCGGCTCTGGAACGCTGATCGTGCAATGGCGCTGATGCGCCGTGGCTCGTTGCCGCGCACGTGTGTCCGCCGCGTGGGAGGGGAAGAACGAAAAACCCGCCTTGCGGCGGGCTTTTCGGGTGAGGCGCTGGATCCCGGCTTTCGCCGGGATGACCAACGGTTGACCACGCGCTTTGCGCGTGGACCGTTGGTCACTTGATCTTGCCTTCCTTGTAGATCACGTGCTTGCGCACGACCGGATCGTACTTCTTGAACTCGAACTTTTCCGGCGTGTTCTTCTTGTTCTTCTGCGTGGTGTAGAAGTGGCCGGTACCGGCCGAGGAGATCAGGCGGATCTTGTCTTGGGTCTTGTTAGCCATGGTTCAGTCCTCAGACCTTCTCGCCGCGGGCACGCAGCTCGGCGATCACGGCCTCGATGCCATTCTTGTCGATGGTGCGCAGCGCGGCGTTGGAGACGCGCAGCTTCACCCAGCGGTTCTCGCTGGCGACCCAGAAGCGGCGCTCGTGCAGGTTGGGCAACCAGCGGCGACGGGTCTTGTTGTTGGCGTGCGAGACGTTGTTGCCGGTCTGCACACCCTTTCCGGTGACTTGACATACACGGGCCATGAGGCCTCCGTAATCTTGGTGACGTAATCGTCATGGACCGCCCGTTGGCCAGGGCGGCATCGGCCCAGCGGCGCACGGGGCGCCACGCGATGGCTGGAGGTTGCCGCTTTTCGAGGGCGCCGTGAGGTCCGCATCGCGTGGCGGACGGGCCCGGAACCCCGGGTCGGCATAGTCGAGCCGTGCATTATCCCGGAAAAACAGGGCGCTGCGCAATCTTTGCGCATCCGGCGGGGCGAGTGCGGCATGGCGGCGTGCGGGGATGTATGGAACAATCGGCCTCTTTGCTCGCTACGAGCGCACATCTATCGAGGGGATCGCCATGGCGGAAGTCATCACCAACGGTCAGGCCAACGGCCAGTCCAGCCAGCCGCAGCTGGTGCTGCAGAAGATCTACGTGAAGGACGTGTCCTTCGAGGCGCCGAACGCGCCGCAGGTCTTCCAGGAGATCGGCGAGAACGACACGCAGCAGCCGCAGGTGCAGCTGAACCTCGGCCAGCGCGCCACGGAGCTGGGCAACGACCTGTACGAAGTGGTGCTGAGCCTGACCCTGACCTGCACGCTGGGCGAGCGCACCGCCTACCTCGCCGAAGTGCAGCAGGCCGGCCTGTTCGGCATCGCCGGCTTCAGCGAGCTGGACCACGCCGGCATCATCGGCAGCTACTGCCCGAACCTGCTGTTCCCGTACGCGCGCCAGGTGATCTCCTCGCTCGTGCTGGAAGGCGGCTTCCCGCCGTTCCTGCTGCAGCCGATCAATTTCGACGCGCTGTTCGCCGAGCAGCAGCGCCGCATGGCCGAGGGCGGCAACGAGGCCCCGGTACTCAACAGCTGAGCCAGCGGCATGGCTGAGCAGCCGATCCTTCCGACCCTCGCGGTGCTCGGCGCCGGCTCGTGGGGCACCGCGCTGGCCGCGCTGGCCGCGCGCAACGGCGTGCCGACCCGGCTGTGGGGGCGCGACGGCGAGGCGCTGGCCGAGATGGCGGCAAGCCGCCGCAACCAGCGCTACCTGCCGGACGTCGAGCTGCCGGCGGAGCTGGCCTACGAGGGCGACCTCGCCGCCGCCGTGCGCGGCGCCGGCATCGTGCTGATCGTGGTGCCCAGCCACGCCTTCGCGGCGATGCTGGACCAACTGGCGCCGCTGCTCGACGCGGACGCCGCGATCGCCTGGGCGACCAAGGGCTTCGAGCCGGGCACCGGCCGCTTCCTGCACGAGCTGGTGGCCGAGAAGCTGCCGGGCCGCGCCGCGGCGGTGGTCACCGGGCCGTCGTTCGCCAAGGAAGTCGCGCTGGGCCTGCCCAGCGCGGTCACCGTGCACTCGGACGACGACGCCTTCGCGCAGCAGGTGGCCTCGCTGCTGCACGCGCCTAACTTCCGCGCGTACTCCGGCGGCGACGTGCTCGGCGCCGAGTTGGGCGGCGCGATGAAGAACGTGCTGGCGGTCGCCACCGGCGTCGCCGACGGCATGCAGTTGGGCCTGAATGCGCGCGCCGGCCTGATCACCCGCGGCATGAACGAGATGCTGCGCCTGGGCATGGCCCTGGGCGCGCGGCCGGAGACGCTGATGGGCCTGTCCGGCCTCGGCGACCTGGTGCTCACCTGCACCGGCGACCTGTCGCGCAACCGTCGCCTGGGCCTGGCCCTGGGGCGGGGCGTCGGCATCGACGAGGCGGTGCGGCAGATCGGCCAGGTGGTGGAGAGCGTGCTCACCGCCGACGAGGTGGCGCGGCTGGCCGACCAGCACGGCCTGGACCTGCCCATTTCCAGCGGCGTGCGCGCCGTGCTGCACGGCGAGGTCACCCCGGTCGACGGCGTGCGCATGCTGATGTCGCGCGAGCAGAAGCCGGAATACCCGCAGGGGCTGTTCGGCCCGTTCTGAGCGTCGCCCTCCTGAACGCTTCGCGCACGCCGGATCGCCGCATCGCGGGGGATCCGGCGTGCCGTTGCACATCCATGCACCGGCCTTGCTAAGCTCGGCGTTTTGGTCGCTCCCGCGGACGCATGCGCATGCAGCAACCGGACGAGAAACAGCACGGCGATCGACTCCCCGCGCCCGGCGACGGCGCCGCGGAGACGCTGCCGGCCGTCTGGCGCCGCCTGCTGGCGCCGCCGGTTGCGGCGCCCGGCCACGAGCGCGGCGTGCTGGGCTTCTTCCTGGACGTGATGCCGGAGGAGGGCGCGCCGTTCGCGCGGGTGGACGTCGCCCCGGCGATCCTGGCGATCGCCGAGCATGGCCGCTTCGCCCGCCCGGTGCCGCTGGACAGCAAGCACCTGGCGCACGCGGCGCTGCAGCCGCACGAGCAGCGCCTGGCCGCCACCGTGCTTGGCCTGCCGCAGACGCTGCGCAAGAGCCGCAGCTATGCGCGGCTCAGCGGGCACGTCGGCGACGTGCTGCTGGCGGAGATCCTCGACACCGCGCCGTGCTTCCTCGGCGGCCTGGCCGGACTGCGGCTGTCGCGCGGCAAGTCGCACCAGCTCAACTGGCACTGGCAACTGGAGCAGGACGGCAGCCAGCGGCTGCTGCCGGCGCTGCCGAACAGCCAGCGCCTGCTGCGCATCGACGGGCTGTGGTACCTCGACCCGGAGCGCGCCGAGCTGGGCCACCTCGAGGCGCCGGCCGAGGAAACCCACTGGCTCGACCTGCCGCCGCTGAAGCACGACTACAGCCAGCGCCTGCGCCGCGCGCTGCCAGGCAGCCGGTTGGCCCAGCGCGTGCCGCTGCCGCACGTGTTCGGCGAGATGCGCCGCGCCGAGCTGGCACCCAAGCCGGTGCTGACCCTGCACGCGCTCACCCGCCACGCCCGCCTCGCCGCCGGCACGCCGCCGCTGGCCTATGCGCGGCTGGCCTTCGACTACGCCGGCGAGCGCCTGCCCGGCCGCGGCGGCGAGCCGCTGGTGCGCCGCGTGCGCAACGGCCAACTGGTCGAGATCGCGCGACGCCGCGCGGAAGAGCTGTCGGCGATGGAGCAACTGGAGCGCGTCGGCCTCACCCCGGGCGTGGACACCGAGGGCCTGCCCTGGGACCTGGCCGACACCTTGCCCGACGACGCCTGGCTGTTTCCCGGCAAGGGCTACGCGGGCGCGCTGGAAGTGAACACGCCGGCGCGCTGGCTGGCGCTGCGCGGCAAGCTGGAGGCCGAGGGCTTCCAGCTCGACTACGCGCCGAGCTTTCCGTTCGAGGTGCTGGATGGCCCGGTGCGCTGGTACGGCAACGCCACCGAGGACACCGACGACCACGCCTTCGACCTGGAGATCGGCATCGAGGTGGAGGGCAGGCGCCACAACCTGTTGCCCGCGGTGGCGCAGGCGCAGGCCGAGCACCAGTTGAACCTCAGCCCGGCGGCGAACGAGCCGGAGGACGCGGTGTGGTACGCGCCGGTGGACGAGCGCCGCCGCGTGCCGGTGCGGCTGAAGGAACTGCGCGGGCTGCTCGCGCCGCTGGCCGAGTACCTGGAAAAGCCGAAGAAGAAGCTGCACCTGCCGCGCGTGCAGGCCGGCCGTCTGGAGGAGCTCGTCGAGGCGCTGCCCGCCGGCGGCGAATTGCAGGCGCCCGAGCCGCTGCGCGGCTTCACCGCGCGTCTGCGCGACGCCGCCGAGCGCGCCAGCGACGCGATCCCCGAAGGGCTCGCCGTGGAGCTGCGGCCGTACCAGCGCGAGGGCCTGCGCTGGCTCAACGCGCTGGCCGAGGCCGGCGTCGGCGGCGTGCTCGCCGACGACATGGGCCTGGGGAAAACGCTGCAACTGATCACCCATCTGCTCGCGCTGAAGGAGCGCGGCGCGCTGTCCCAGCCGGCGCTGATCGTGGTGCCGACCAGCCTGATCCCGAACTGGCAGGCCGAGATCGCACGCTTCGCGCCGGCGCTGAAGGTGCTCGCCCTGCACGGGCCGCAGCGCAGCGGCGACTTCTCCCAGCTCGGCGCGCAGGACATCGTGCTGACCAGCTACGCGCTGCTGCCGCGCGACGTGGTCACGCTGAGGAAGCAGCCGTTCGCGCTGATCGCGCTGGACGAGGCGCAGCAGGTGAAGAATCCGCGCACGCAGGCTCGCCGCGCCGTGCTCAGCCTGCGCGCGCCTCGCTGCATCTGCCTCACCGGCACGCCGCTGGAGAACCACCTGGGCGAGCTGTGGTCGCAGGTGGACCTGGCCGTGCCCGGCCTGCTCGGCGACGAGGGCGCGTTCCGCCGCCACTACCGCGTGCCGATCGAGAAGCAGCACGACGAGGAGTGCCAGCAGCGGCTCAACCGCCGCCTCGCGCCGTTCATCCTGCGCCGGACCAAGTCGCAGGTGGCGGCCGAGCTGCCGCCGAAGACTGAGATCACCCGCCGCGTGGTGCTCGACGGCCGCCAGCGCGAGCTGTACGAAAGCCTGCGCCTGTCGCTGGCCGACGAACTGCGCGAGGTGATCGCGCAGCGCGGCATCGCGCATTCCGGCATCGTGGTGCTCGACGCCCTGCTCAAGCTGCGCCAGGTCTGCTGCGACCCGCGCCTGGTGAAGCTGGAGGCGGCGCGCGGCGTGCGCGACTCGGCCAAGTTCGAGCTGCTGATGGACATGCTGCCGGCGCTGCTCGCCGAGGGCCGCAAGGTGCTGCTGTTCTCGCAGTTCACCGAGATGCTCAAGCTGATCGCCGGCGAGCTGGAGCGCCACCGCATCCGCTACGTGATGCTCACCGGCGAGACGCGCGACCGCGCCGAGCCGGTGCAGCGCTTCCAGGACGGCGACGTGCCGCTGTTCCTGCTGTCGCTGAAGGCCGGCGGCGTGGGCCTCAACCTCACCGCCGCCGACACCGTGATCCACTACGACCCGTGGTGGAATCCCGCCGCCGAGGCGCAGGCCAGCGACCGCGCGCACCGCATCGGCCAGGACAAGCCGGTGTTCGTGTTCCGCCTGATCACCGCCGGCACGGTGGAGGAGCGCATCGAGGAACTGAAGGCGCGCAAGGCGGAACTGGCCGAGGCGGTGCTCGAAGGCGGCGGTACGCGCGAACGGCTCAGCTTCGACCAGGGCGACCTGGACGCGCTGCTGGCGCCGGGCTGAACTGGCCCGGATGTGAGATCAACCTGTGGTCGGCCGTGACTGCATTACTTTTCGGGCGACTGACTTTTGTATTTGTCGTGCAAGGCCGGACTGGGTGCGGCGACGCGCTCGAGCACGCCGACGGTCACCGTGCCCTGCAGGCCATCGAAGTCCTTTTCGGCCTGCCGATGCAGCTTTTGGGACAAGGCAAGCGCCGATTGCGGGTAAGGCGTCAGTCCGCTGATGTACGCAAAATTGCCGCCCATGGCGGCGGCGTCGTCAAGGAACTTGATCTCGCGGACGAAGCGTTGCGTCGCCCGCCGCCCGGCGACGTGGTCGCCATAGGTCTTTTTCAGCGCCACGTACATCCGCGACGCCGTCGAGACGTCGCCCGGCGAGCTCCCGAGGACGACGGCCGAGTAATCGCGCACGTAGTCGGCATTCTTGCGCTCCGCGGCCAGCGCCAGCCACGCGATGCCCAGGGGGCGATTGGCCGGGATGCCGGGAATGTCGCCGTTGACGTAAGCCAGGCCGAGTACATGCTGCGCGTCCTTGTTCGCCCAGTAGGCCGCTTCCTTGAGCATCTCGATGGCTTGCGAGGGGTGCTGGCGCTGCAGGTGGTAGCGTGCGCGACAGGCGTAATAGTCTCCCGGAAGGAGCCGTTCCCAGCCATCCGCGCAATAGATGCGCTGATCCTTGGCCTTGCCGGTTTTCGCCACACTGGTTGCTGCATCGGATGTCGCGTCCGTGCTTTGCCCGACGAGCGGAACGAGCACGATTGCCGCCATGGCAAACACACCGGACCATACCTTTTTCACCGTGCCTCCTTGCGACGCCGAGGTATCGCTTGGCCTGACTGAAGTGGTACTGCAGACAACGATACTCCGGGTCCGGACCTGGCAGCCAGTTGCTGATACGGCCGCTCCGATGATCCGGGGTGAGCGATGTCGACGACGACATCGCGTCGCATGGCTTCAAGTTGATGGCTTCAAGGTGAATCGAACGTGGCGCGCCGCAGGGTTATTTCAACTCGACTGTCCGCGTACGCAGCAGTGCGTCCACCGCCTGCTGCCAGTCGGGCGAGCCGGGCTGCGCCTGTGGCGCTTCCTGGCCGAGCTTGCGCTGCACGGCGGCGTTCCATTCCGCCGAGCCGTGGTCCGGCCCGTGACCGTCGTCGCTGATGCCCAGCGTGTGGTCGACCCAGGCATACCATTCCGCCGAGCCGAGCACGGCGTTGGCGGGTGCGGACTGGCCCGCCTGCGGCTGCGGCGGGTCCTGCGCCTGCGGTGGCTGGGAGGGCGAGCAGGCGGCGAGCAGGGCGACGAGGGAGAGGCCGGCAAGGCGTTGGCGCATGGAAGGCTCCGCGGTCGAATGAGGTCGAGCGTAGCGGCTGTCGTGCGCAGGGCGATGAACGCGGCCTGACATGCGCGGCCCGTCGCCGGCATCCGTACAGGCGCGGTCGGCGCGACGCGAAAAATCCGTTCAGTCGCGCGCCGCCACCTCGTCGATGTGGCGCAGCAGGTCCGCCGGGTCGTCGTACACGCGGAACGCGCCGGCCTGCTCCAGCTCGGCCCGGCCGTAGCCGCCCGACAGCAAGCCGACGCCGAGCGCGCGGGCGCGCTGCGCGGCGAGCATGTCCCAGATGCTGTCGCCGATCACCAGCGACTGGTGGATGTCCACGCCGAGGCGTGCCGCGGCGGCGAGGAAGAGGTCCGGGTCGGGCTTGGCGTGGCGCACCTGGTCGCGGGTCACCACCGGCACCTTGTCCGGATCGACGCCGAGCGCCTCCAGGTTGTGCGCGGCGGTCTGCATGCGCCCGCTGGTGGCGATCGCCCATGGGATCTGCTGTTCCGTGAGATAGGCGAGCAGCTCGCGCGCGCCGGGCAGCGGCCGCACCGAGCCCTGCGCGGCCTGCCGGTTGTACGCCTCTGCATGCCAGGTGCGCAGCCGCGCGAGGCGGTCCTCGGTGATCTCCAGCCCGGTCTCGCGCAGCAGGATGTTGGCGAACAGGCCGCCGCTCATGCCGATCTTGCGGTGGATGCGCCACACCGAAAGCTCCACGCCCTCCTTGTCCAGCGCCTCCTTCCACGCCAGCACGTGCTGGTAGACGCTGTCCACGAGGGTGCCGTCGAGGTCGAACAGGAAGGCGGTATCGCTGCGGGGCATGGCGGGGACCTCCATCGTCGGGGAGGCGACAGTGTCGCCGATCCGCGCCGGCCTTGCGCTGCGCGGGGCCTATCCCTGGCGCGGCAGCAGCGGCCGGCCCGATTCCAGCACCGCCAGCGCGGCGGCGCCGAGCAGGCCCGGTTCCGGATGGACGATCGCCACGGTGGGCACCTGCTCCATCGCTTCGCGGAAGCGGCCCTTCGCCTCGAAGCGTTCGCGGAAGCCGCCGCGCTGCAGCCAGGGCAGCAGGATCGGCAGCACGCCGCCGGTGAGGTAGACGCCGTCCCAGCCGCCCATGGTCAGCACCAGGTCGCCGGCGACGCTGCCGAAGATGCCGGCCAGGGTCTCCACCGTGCGGACGCACAGGGCATCGCTGCCGGCGACGGCGCGTGCGGTGATGTCCTCGGGGGTGAATTCCTCGGCGGGCTGGCCGGCGATGTCGGCCAGCGCCAGGTAGAGGTTCACGATGCCGTTGCCGCAGATCATCCGCTCGTTGGAGACGCGGCCGAAGCGCGCGTTGAGCCGGTGCAGGATCTCCACGTCCTCGGCGGTGTGCGCGGCGAAGCCGGCATGGCCGCCCTCGCTCTCCAGCACGCTGCAGTGGCCGTCGCGCAGCAGCAGGCCGCCGACGCCCAGGCCGGTGCCCGGGCCCATCACCACGAAGGTCTGCGACGGGCGGTGGCCGAGCCGCGGCAGCGGCAGCCTGCCCACCGGCGTGAGGTGCCCGGCCGCCAGCAGCGGCACGGCCATGCTCTGCGCGGCGAAGTCGTTGACCAGATGCACAGCGCGCATGCCCAGCTCGGCCTGCAGCGCGTGCGCCGCCACGGCCCACGGATTGTTGGTGATCTGCACCGTCTCGCCATCGGCGATGCGCCCCGCCGCGGCGATGATCGCCTGCTGCGCGGTGTTGCCGGTGTCGGCGAAGTACTGGCGGATGGTGTCGGCCAGCGTGGCGAAATCCTTCACCCGGTAGCGCTTCACGCTGTCCATCAGCAGGGGCTGCGGCCGGGCGGGGTCGGCCAGCGCGAAACGCACGTTGGTGCCGCCGAGGTCGGCGAGCAGGGTGGCGGGGGCGGGGCGATCGGAACTCATGAACCTTCCAGGCGGCGCGAAGTCCCAAGCCTGCCGCGCGCGCCGGCATTCGTCCAGCGTTCCTGGCGGAATGCTTGTCAAAGCAGCTTTTCTGCGGCACAACGGCCAGGGAAACGCGGGGAGGGGATCGCACGTCACATGGTCTGCATGGAAGCCATCACGCGCCGCTACCGGGTCGGCGGACAAGTCATCGCCGCGCTGGACGGGGTCAGCTTCACGGTGCCGCAGGGCCAGTTCACGGCCATCGTGGGGCCGTCCGGCTCGGGCAAGTCCACCCTGCTCAACATGCTCGGCTGCCTCGACCGGCCCGACAGCGGCCGCTACCTGCTCGACGGGGTGGACGTGTCCACCTTCGACGACGAGCGCGCCAGCGATTTCCGCAACCGGCGCATCGGCTTCGTGTTCCAGTCGTTCCACCTGCTGCCGCGGCTGAGCGTGCTGGAAAACGCGCTGCTGCCGCGGCGCTTCCTGCGCGGACCGGACGAGGGGCTGGAGCGGCGCGCGCACGAGCTGCTGGAACGGATGGGCCTGCAGCGGCATTTGCTGCATCGCCCGGGCCAGCTCTCCGGCGGACAGATGCAGCGCGTGGCGATCGCCCGCGCGCTGCTGATGCGCCCGGCGCTGCTGCTCGCCGACGAACCCACCGGCAACCTCGATTCGAAGAGCGCCGCCGACGTGCTGGCCCTGCTGGCCGAGGTGCACGCCGCCGGCCAGACCGTGGTGCTGGTGACCCACGATCCCGACGTGGCGGCGCAGGCGCAGCGGCAGATCGGCATCCGCGACGGCAGGATCGAGTTCGATGCGGCGGCCTGAGCGTGCGGCGCTGTTGGCGCTGCTGGCATTCTCCGCGCCGCTCGGCGCCACCGTGTTCAGCGGCGAGGTGCAGGTGGCCGACGCGCAATCGATCTACACGCCGCCCTCGATGAGCTCGCCGGTGGTGCTGCGCTACTACGTGCCCGACGGCAGCCGGGTGAAGCGCGGCGACGTGCTGCTGCGCATCGACGCCGGCCCGGCCGAGACCCAGCTCGGCAAGCTGCAGGCCGAGCTGGAGCAGATGACCGCCAAGAACGCCAAGGAGATCGCCGAGCTGCAGCTCAAGCAGTCCGACGCGGATCTCGCGCTGGCCGATGCCCAGGCCGAGCGCGACACGGCCGCGGTGGACGCGGCGATTCCCAGGCGGCTGGTCTCGGCCCTCAACTACGACCGCTACCAGGGCGAGATGGAGCGCACCGAACGGGCGCTCGCGCTGAAGAAGCAGGAAGCGGCCCAGGCCGCGGCCGCGGTGGCACGCCGGCAGCAGGACAGCGCGCTGGAGCTGAAGAAGCAGCGCCTGTCGCTGGCCTTCTTCCACGACCAGGTGGCCCAGGCGGTGGTGCGCGCGACGACCGGCGGCACGGTGATCCACGGCTTCGACAACGTGTTCGGCACGGGCGGCCGCTTCGAGGAAGGCTCGTCCAGCTATCCCGGCACCAAGGTCGGCGAAGTGATCGGCAGCAACCGCGGCTACCTCGTGCATGCCTGGGTGCTGGAGCCGGACCGGCGCGGGCTGAAGGCCGGCCAGCCGGTGCGCCTGCATATCGACGCCCTGCCGGGACAGGCGTTGCAGGGGCGCATCCAGGCGATCGCCGGTGCCTCCACCACCAAGAACGAATGGGGCGACGGGCGCTACTTCGAGATGGACATCGCGTTGCCGCCGGACCAGGAACTGCCGCTGCGCCCGGGCATGAGCGTGCGCGTCGACACCGACCTGGGCGATGCCGCCGACCGCGATGCGCCGTCCGTCCGTCCGTCGGGCCGGCTGCAGGCCGAGGGCGAGGTCTTCGCCGAGCGCAGCCTGGCGATCTCGCCGCCGGCGGTGGAAGGCCTGTGGCAGCTCACGGTGACGCAGATGGCCGGCGACGGCGAGTCGGTGAAGAAGGGCGACATGGTGGTGGTGTTCGACGGCAGCGAAGTGACGAAGAACCTCACCGCCAAGCGCAGCGAACTCACCGAGAAGCAGCGCAAGCAGGAACAGCTGAAGCTGGACCTGGCCGACCGCGCCAGCGAGGCGGAACTGGCCACCGCGCAGGCGCAGGCCGATTTCGAGAAGGCGCAGCGCAAGGCCGGCCAGCCGCAGGAATTCATCGCCCGGGTCGACTACCAGAAGCTGGTGATCGCGCGGGTCAAGGCCGGGCGCCGGCTGCAACTGACTCGCGAGCGCGGCAGGGTGGCGGCCGAGGCGCGCCGGGCCGAACAGCACATGGCCGATGCCGACGTGGAGCAGTTGCAGCGCGAGGTGGGCAAGCTGCAGGCGTCGCTGGCCGCGCTCACGGTGAAGGCGCCGCGCGACGGCATCGTGCTGCACCAGAACAGCTGGAGCGGCGACAAGATCGACACCGGTTCGCAGATCTGGCGCGGGCAATCGGTGGCGCAGATGCCGGAGCTGTCTTCGCTGGCGGTACGCGCCGCGCTGCCCGAGCGCGACCTTGCCCGCGTGCATGCCGGCCAGCGCGTGCGCGTGGTGATCGCCGGCGGCGGCGACCGCAGCCTCGGCGGCCGCATCGCGGAGATCGGCGGCAACGTGCACAGCAAGTCGCGGGTGGAAGCCGTGCCGGTGGTCGACCTGGTCGTGCAATTGGACGGCAGCAGGCTCGCGCTCAAGCCCGGCCAATCGGTGCGGGTGGAGATTCCCGCGGTGGAAACCGCGCCATGAGGCGGCTTGCCTGTTTCCTGCTGCTGCCCTGGCTGGCTGGCTGTGGCAGCGGCGAGCGCGATCGTCCGGTGCTGGAGCGGGTGCATGCCGGGCCGCTGGAATTCAGCGTGCAGGGCGAGGGCGAGCTGCGCTCGGTCCGCGCCACGCCGCTGCTGGTGCCCGGCCGGCAATGGACGCCGCGCCAGCTCAACTGGATGCTGCCCGACGGCAGCCCGGTGACCAAGGGCGAACTGGTGGCGCGCTTCTCCGCCGAGCAGAGCCGGCAGGACCTGGCGCAGGCGCAGATCGACCTGGAGCGCAACCTGCTGGCGCGCGCGACCAAGCAGGCCGAGCTGGACGACAAGCGCGGCCAGCTCGGCGTCGACCTCTCGCAGGTGGCCGGGCAACTGGTGATCGCGCACCGCTACGCCAACGCCGGCGAACTGGCGGTGGCGCGCAACGACATCCTCGACGCCGTGCAGGACGAGCGTTACCTGGACGTGCGCCAGCAGATCCTGCAGTCGCGCGAGCGGCAGTCGGCACAGCGCGGCAAGGCCGAGATGGCGGTGCTGGATGCGCAGCACAGCACCTACGACACCGTCGCGGCGCAGAAGCGCGGCGACCTGGACGCGCTGGAGCTGCGCGCTCCGCACGACGGCGTGCTGGTGCTGGAAAAGGACTGGTCCGACCAGGTGCCGCACGTCGGCAGCAGCCTGTGGGCCGGCAACAGTTTCGCCAGCCTGCCGGACATGTCCGCGCTGGAGGTGCAGCTGGCGGTGCCGCAGATCGAGGCGCAGGGCATCCAGGTCGGCGATGCGGTGGAACTGCATCCATGGGGCCTGCCCGCGCAGGCGGTCGCCGCGCGGCTGACCTGGGTCGCCTCCGCGGCGCAGCCGCGCAGCCGCGACAATCCGGTGAAATACCTGTCGATGAAGGCCGGCGTGCCGGCCGACGTGGCGCGCCGCTACGGCTGGATGCCGGGACAGCGCTTCGTCGGCAAGGTCGTCCTGCTGCGCGTGGACAAGGGCCTGAGCGTGCCGAACGTGGCATTGAGCAGCAGCGGCGACGACGCCAGCGTGCAGGTACTCGCCGACGGCAAGCTGCAGCGGCGCACGCTGCGCATCGGCGTGCGCGGCGCCACGCGCAGCCAGGTGCTGGATGGCCTGCGCGAGGGCGACCAGGTGGTGCTCGACGGCGGCAAGGCCGCGCCGGCCGCCGCCTCGGCATCGCCGGCGGGAGCGGCGCCATGATGTCGCCGGCCTGGCGCGAGGCGGTCGAGGCGCTGTCCCGGCGCAAGCTGCGCACCCTGCTGACCCTGCTCGGCATGATCTTCGGCGTCGGCGCGATCGTCGCCATGCAGGGTATCGGCGAGGGCAGCCGGCGCGAGGCGCTCAAGCTGGTGGAGAGCCTGGGCCTGCACAACCTGATCGTGGAGGCGAAGAGCCAGGACGGCGACGCCCTGAAGGAAGCCCGCGCGCGCAGCATCGGCCTCACCGTCGCCGACGCGCGCGCCGCGCTGGACGTGGTGCCGGGCGCCGATCGCTACGCGGCGGAAAAGCGCGTGCGCCGCTGGGACGTCTTCAGCGACGCCGGGCGCAGCGACGCGGAGGTGAGCGGGATCGGCCCGGACTATTTCGCGCTGGCCTCGCTGCGCATGGCCGAAGGCCGCGCGCTCGACGTGCACGACGACGACAGCCTCGCCGCGGTCGCCGTGCTCGGCGCGCAGGCCGCGCACGAGCTGTTTCCCGACGGCAAGCCCTTGGGGCGGCTGCTCAAGGTCAACCAGGCGTGGCTGCGCGTGGTCGGCGTGCTGGCCGACCGCGACCTCGGCCAGGACAAGTTCGAGGGCGTCGCGCTGGGCGCCGACAGCAACCGCGTCTTCGTGCCGCTGGCCAGCGCGCGGGCGCGCTTCCGTTTCCAGCCGATGGAGGACGAGATCGACCGCTTCCTGCTTCGCCTGCGCGATGCCGACGGGCTGGCGGCCGGCGCGCAGGTGCTCACCCGCGTGCTCGACCAGCGCCATGCCGGCGTCGGCGACTACCGCCTGGTGGTGCCGCAGCAGTTGTACCGGCAGAACCAGAAGACCCAGCGCATCTTCTCGATCGTGATGGGATCGATCGCCGGGGTCAGCCTGCTGGTCGGCGGCATCGGCATCATGAACATCATGCTCGCCAACGTGCTGGAGCGCCGGCGCGAGATCGGCCTGCTGCGGGCGATCGGCGCGCGGCGGCAGGACATCGTCCACCGCTTCCTGCGCGAGGCGGTGGTGATCTGCGCGTCCGGCGCGGCCATCGGCCTGCTGTTCGGCGCGCTGCTCGCCTACGCGATCGCCGCGTTCGCGGGCTGGCAGGTGGCGTGGGAGCCGTTCGGCATCGCCGCCTCGGTGCTCGCCTGCCTGCTGATCGGCTTGGCCTTCAGCATCTACCCGGCGCGCCAGGCGGCGGCGCTGGATCCGATCGCGGCGATCCGCGACGAATGAGCCCGCGCGCGCCGCTGGATTCGTCGTTGCAAATGAGATAGATTCTCATTTGTGGATGGCGGCGCCTTTCTCCCCGGGTGCCGTCGTCCGCTGTTCCACCCCGGCCGCCAGCACCGGCGAGTGACTCGCCTCCTTTGCCAGCAAGCCGCGTGCAATCCACGCAAGGCAAAGGAAACCCCATGTTGCGCATCACCCCGTTGGCCGCCGTGATCGGCGTCCTGCTGGCTTCGCCGGCGCCGGCCGCCGAATCATCGCTGCCGGCCCCCGCCCCGGCCGCCGACAGCGCCACCGACCTGCCGCGCGTGCAGGTCACCGCGCTGAGCTCGTCGATCCAGTTGAACGCGCCGGGCACCGTCTCGGTGATCGGCCGCCAGCAGATGGACCGGCACCTGGTCGGCACCATCCGCGACCTGGTGCGCTACGAGCCGGGCGTGTCGGCGGTCGGCGGCGCCGGCCGCTTCGGCCTGGACAGCTTCAGCATCCGCGGCCTGTCGGGCAACCGCACGCGGATCGAGATCGACGGCGTGACCATGCCGGCCTCGTTCGGCGCCGCGGTCGGGGGCGGCAGTTTCCGCGCCGGGCGCGATTTCATCGACCTGGACAGCGTGAAGCAGGTCGAGATCGTGCGCGGGCCGGCCTCGGCCGTCTATCCGTCCGACTCGCTCGGCGGCATGGTCAGCCTGCGCACCAAGGACCCGGCCGACTACCTGCGCGCCGGCCGCGACGTCTACGTCTCGCTGAAGGAGCAGTACGACAGCAGCGACCGCAGCATGGCCTCCACCGCGACCCTGGCCGGCGGCGACGCGCGCAACGGCATCCTGTTCGTGTTCGGCCACCGCGAAGGCCGGCAGACCGCCAACCGCGGCGACGTGGACACGATCGGCGCCACCCGCACGCGGCCCGACCCGCTGCGCTACGGCCTGGACAGCTTCCTCGGCAAGTACGTGCACACCGCCGGCAGCGGCCGCATCGACCGGCTGATCCTGGACGGCTCGCAGCGGCGCACGCGCAGCGACGGCCTGTCCAGCCTCGACCCGGCCAAGGGCGTGGGCTTCTACCGTTCGCAGGACGCCAGCACGCGGGTGCGCGCCAGCATCGGCCAGGAGTTCCCGCGGCTGGGCGCGGCGCTGGCCGACACGCTGGAATGGAACCTCTACGGGCAGCAGAGCCGCAGCACCACGCGCACCCAGACGGAAACGGCGAGCGTGCTGCGCTACTTCGACAGCATGCCGCTGCGCGAGCGCGTCGCCGGCGGCAAGCTGCTCTTGACCCGGCGGCTGGGCGAGGGCGGCGCGGTGGCGCAGACGATCCGCTATGGCGCGGAGGTCTCGCGCACCAAGGTCGATTCCGATGCCGGCGGCTACGGCGTGGACAAGCTCACCGGCGCACGCAGCAGCGGCAAGCCGTTCATGCCCGGCAACTACCCGCTGCACCTGATCCCGGAAAGCGACACCGACCGCTACGCCGTGTTCGCCGAGGACGGCATCGGACTGCTCGACGGCCGCCTGGACGTCACCCCCGGCGTGCGCGTGGACCGCTACGCCTACAAGCCGGAGAACGATGCGCTGTACCTGAAGTACAACCGCGGCTACGTGAGCAGGGACTACACGAAGACGCACGCTTCGCCCAAGCTCGGCGTGATCTGGCGCTTCGGCGACGCGCTCGCCGCGTACGCCAACTACGCGCAGGGTTTCCGCCCGCCGCTGTACAGCGAGATCGCCGGCGCCTGGAACGAGCAGCCGGCGCCGGGCTTCAACATCGCCTTCCTGCCCAACGACCGGCTCAAGGCGGAGACCAGCAAGGGCGTCGAGCTGGGCCTGCGCGGCAACGGCGAGGCCGGCTGGTTCAATCTCGCGGCCTACTACAACCGCTACCGCGACTTCATCTGGTCCGGCTACCAGCTCAAGCCCGGCCAGGTGCCGGACTGGGCCGGCCAGATCGCGCCCGGCGCGCGGATGGCCTTCTACTACCAGGCGGTGAACGCGCGCCGCGCCACCATCAAGGGCGCCGAGGCCAGCGGCGCGCTGCGCCTGGGCGCCTTCGGCGACGCGTTGCAGGGCTGGGAGCTGAAGGGCAGCGCCGCGCTGGCCAGCGGGCGGCTGATCGAACCCGGCGCCGGCGGCTACAGCCCGCTCAATACGGTCGATCCGGCCAAGCTGGTGCTCGGCATCGGCTACGAGGCCGAGCGATGGGGCGCCGAACTGGTCGGCACCGCGGTGCGGCGCCATCCGCGGCTGTCCGTGCCCGATGCGTTCCGGCCGCCGGGCTACGCCACGCTGGATCTGTACGCGCACTACGCGCCGGTCGAGAACCTCGAACTGTATGCCGGCGTCAGCAACCTCGCCGACCGCAAGTACTGGGACTGGGGCAGCCTGAACGGCGGGACCCTGGGCAACCTGACCAGCGGCAACGGCATCAACGACGCCGGCACCGGCGGCCTTCCCGCCGACCGCCTCGGCATGCCCGGCCGCAGCTTCAGCGTGGCCGCGCGCATCGCCTTCTGAACGGAGCCCTGTCCATGTTGAACGAATCCGCGACCATGACCGACAACCCCATGCCGCCGCCGCAGTTGCAGGCCGCCTGGCAGCAATTGCGCGAGCGCGAGCCGGGCCTGCGCGCGCGCGACCTCGCCGAGCGGCTCGGCGTGAGCGAAGGCGAGCTGGTCGCCAGCCGCTGCGGCGACGGCGTCACCCGCCTGGACGGGCCGTGGGCGGAAGTGATCCGTGCGCTGCCCGCGCTGGGCCGGGTGATGGTGCTGACCCGCAACGACAGTTGCGTGCACGAGAAGAAGGGCACGTTCGCCAACATCGAGATCGGCGGCGCGATGGGCGTGGTGCTGGACGAGGCGATCGACCTGCGGCTGTTCCTCGCCCACTGGAAGCACGGCTTCGCGGTGCGCGAGGCGTCGCGCGGACGCACCCTGAAGAGCCTGCAGTTCTTCGACGGCGACGGCCGCGCGGTGCACAAGGTCTATCTCACCGACGACAGCAGCCTCGACGGCTGGCGCAGCCTGCTGGGCCGGCACGCCGCCGGCGTGCAGTCGCCGCTGCTGGAACGGCGCACGGTGGCCGATCCGCTGCCGCACCTGCTGCGCGACGAGGCGGTGGACGTGGCCTCGCTGCGCGAGGGCTGGCGCGCGCTGCGCGACCCGCACGACTTCTTCGCCCTGCTCAGGCGACACCGTGTCACCCGCACGCAGGCGCTGCGCCTGGTCGGCCAGGAATTCGCGCGGCGGGTCGGCAACGCCTCGATCCGCACCGTGCTCGACGCGGCGGCGTCCAGCGGATTGCCGATCATGGTGTTCGTCGGCTCGCCCGGCGTAGTGCAGATCCACACCGGGCCGGTGCGCAACATCAAGACGGTCGGGCCGTGGCTCAACGTGCTCGACGAGGACTTCAACCTGCACCTGCGCGAGGACCACATCGTGGAGAGCTGGGTGGTGCGCAAGCCCACGCCGGAGGGGCCGGTCACCTCGCTGGAGCTTTACGACGCCCGCGGCGGCCAGATCGTGCAGTTGTTCGGCAAGCGCAAGCCGGGCGTGCCGGAGCTGGAGGCGTGGCGCGGGCTGGTCAGCGGGCTGGAGGAGGTGGGCCATGCGTGACTGGGCGATTGTTGGCGGCAAGCATCGCGCTTCGGCCGGACCCTCACCCGCCTGCCGGCACCCTCTCCCGGAGGGAGAGGGATTCGTCCCCTGGCATCGCGCCGGCTTTTCCTTCTCCCTCCGGGAGAAGGTGCCCGAAGGGCGGATGAGGGTCCGGCCGAAGCGTGTCGTGGGCCTTCGCCATGCCTTCCTCGCAGCCCTCGCGCTGCTCTGCGTGCCCGTGCTGCACGCCACCTCGCCGGAAACCGCTGCGCCACAGCCGCAGCGCGTGGTCGCCCTGGGCGGCGACATCACCGAGACCGTCTACGAACTGGGCGCGGGGCAGGCGCTGGTCGGCGTGGACAGCACCAGCCTGTGGCCGGAGGCCGCGCGCAAGTTGCCCGACGTCGGCTACGTGCGCCAGCTCGCCGCCGAAGGCGTGCTGGCATTGCGCCCGCAGTTGATCCTGGCCACCGCCGACGCCGGGCCGCCGCAGGTGATCGCGCAACTGCAGGCCGCCGGCGTGCGCATCGAGAAGATGCCGGTGACGCATACGCCGCCGGAAGTGATAGCCAAGGTGCGCCGCATCGGCGCGCTGCTCGGCCGGCAAGGCGCCGCGGAGCAACTGGCGGGCAAGCTGGAAAGCGAGTACGCCGCGCTGGCGGCGGTCGTCGCGGGCATGACGGAGCATCCACGCGTGGTGTTCCTGCTCTCGGCCGGTTCCGGCAGCCCGATGGCGGCCGGGCGGGATACCGCGGCCGCGCATGCGATCGCGCTGGCCGGCGGGGTCAACGCGGCGGACGGCTTCGCCGGCTACAAGCCGGTCTCGGCCGAGGCGCTGGTGGCGCTGGCACCCGAGGCGATCGTGCTGATGCGCGAGCGGGCCGAGGCGCTGGGCGGCATCGAAGGCGTGCTGAAGCTGCCCGGCGTGGCGCAGACGCCGGCCGGCCGCGCGCGGCGCATCGTGTTCGTCGACGGCCAGGCCCTGCTCGGCTTCGGGCCGCGCAACGCCGACCGCGAGCTGGCCCTGCAGCGCGAACTGGCGGCCATGCGGCGATGAACGCCATCGCGCTGCCGCGCTGGCGCGGCTGGACCCGCCGCGGCCTCATCCTCGGCGGCCTCGCGCTGCTGCTGCTGGCGAGCGCGGTGGTCGGCATGGCGAGCGGCGCGATGCGCCTGGACGCCAGCGAGGTGGTCGGCGCGCTGGCGCGCTGGCTGGCCGGCCAGCCGGCGCAGGGCGACGACCAGGTCGTGCTGATGCTGCGCCTGCCGCGCGTGCTGATGGCGAGCCTGGTCGGCGCCGCGCTGGCGTGCAGCGGCGCGACCATGCAGGGGCTGTTCCGCAACCCGCTGGTGGAGCCGGGCCTGGTCGGCATCTCGGCCGGCGCGGCGCTCGGCGCGATCGCGATGATCGTGCTCGGCGGCGGCCTGCTCGCCACCGCGCCGGGCGTGCTCGGCTCGTTCGGCGTCGCCTTCGCTGCGTTCGCCGGCGGCCTGCTGGCGACGGTGCTGGTGTACCTGTTCGGGCGCCGCCGACCCGGCGTGGCGACGCTGCTGCTGGCCGGCGTGGCGATCAATGCGATCGCGATGGCCGGCGTGGGCCTGCTCACCTACCTCGCCAACGAGCACCAGTTGCGCGACCTCAGCTTCTGGACCCTGGGCAGCCTCGGCGGCACCGACTGGGTCCGGCTGGCCGCGGTGGCGCCGCTGATGCTGCTGCCGGTGCTGCTGTTGCCGCGCGACGCGCGCGCGCTCAACGCGCTGCTGCTGGGCGAGCGCGAGGCGTCGCTGCTCGGCTTCCAGCCCGAGCGCCTGCGCCGGCGGCTGATCGCGCTGGTGGCGCTGGCGACCAGCGCGGCGGTGGCGATGTGCGGGGTGATCGGCTTCGTCGGCCTGCTGGTGCCGCACGTGCTGCGCATGGCGTGGGGGCCGGACCACCGCCTGCTGCTGCCGGCCTCCGCCTTGGCCGGCGCCACGCTGCTGATCGCCGCCGATGCGGTGGCGCGCGTGGTGGTGGCGCCGGCGGAGCTGCCGATCGGCGTGATCACCGCGCTGCTCGGCGGGCCGTTCTTCCTGTGGCTGCTGCTGCGCCTGCGGATCGCCGAGGCGGCGGCATGAGCCTGCCCTTCGACTGGCGCCAGGCACCGGCCGCGGACGGCGGCGTGCTCGACGCGCGCGAGGTGCACCTGGACGCCGGCGGCCGCCCCATCCTGCGGGACATCAGCCTGCGCGCGCATCCGGGGCGGCTGCTCGCGCTGGTCGGCCCGAACGGCGCCGGCAAGAGCAGCCTGCTCAACCTGCTGGCCGGCCTGGGCCGGCCGTCGCGGGGCGAGGTCGCGCTGGACGGCCGCCCGCTGGCGGAGTGGCCGCTGGCGGCGCTGGCGCGCCGCCGCGCGATGCTGTCGCAGAATGTGCGGCTCGGTTTCGCCTTCCGTGTGGAGGAAGTGGTGCAACTGGGCCGCAGCCCGCACGGCGACCGCGCCATGGACGCGGCCGACCGGCGCATCGTCGACGCCGCGCTGCGGGCGGTGCAGGCGGCGCACCTGCGCGGGCGCAACTACCTGGAACTGTCCGGCGGCGAGCAGCAGCGCGTGCAACTGGCGCGCGTGCTGGCGCAGGTATGGGAGCGCACCGACGGCCCGGCCTGGCTGCTGCTGGACGAACCCGAAGCCAGCCTCGACATCGCCCACCAGCACCACGTGCTGCGCCATGCGCGCGTGCTGGCGCAGCAGGGCTACGGCGTGATCGCGGTGCTGCACGATCTCAACCTCGCCGCGCGCTACGCCGACGAGGTGGCCCTGCTGGAACGCGGCCGGCTGCTGCACCACGGGCCGCCGGCCGACGCGCTGAAACCGCGCGTGCTGTCGGAGGTGTACGGGCTGCCGCTGCGGCGCGTGGCGGTGGACGGGCATGGATGGATGCTGGCGCCGGCGTGAGGCGAGAGGCGAGAGGCGAGAGGCGAGAGGCGCGGGACGCCAGTATGAGACGGGGCACGGTGGCGGGAGGTGGCTCGCTCCTTCCCGCGCGTCATCGCATGCGATTCTCGTCATTGCCCGCTGCGGCTCCTTCCCGTCGTTACCGATCACTCCCCCTTTCCCGTCATTCCTGCGAAAGCAGGAATCCAGCGACTTGGAGTCCCTTCGAAGACCCAAAGGCACTGGTTTCCTGCTTTCGCAGGAATGACGGGCATGTGTATAGCGGGTACAGCGAACCCCCGGCGCGGCAAACTGTCCGCGGCGGCGCCCCGGCAGTCGGCGCTAGAATGGGCGGATACCGTTCGACGAGTCCCCGCCATGAGCTTCCCCGCCATCCGCATGCGCCGCATGCGCCGCGACGCCTTCTCCCGCGCACTCATGCGCGAGCACACCGTACTGCCGTCCGACCTGATCATGGTCGCCTTCGTGATCGAGGGCGAAGGCCGGCGCGAGCCGGTGCCGTCGATGCCGGGCGTGGATCGCCTGTCCATCGACGAACTGCTCAAGCTGGCCGGCGAATGCGTGCGGCTGGGCATCCCGGCGCTGGCGCTGTTCCCGTCGCCGGGACAGGACGTGAAGAGCGAGGACGCACGCGAAGCGTGGAACCCCGGCAACCTGATGCACCGCGCTACCCGCGCGCTGAAGGCGAAGTACCCGGAGCTGGGCCTGATCGGCGACGTCGCGCTCGACCCCTACACCACCCACGGCCAGGACGGCCTGATCGACGCGGACGGCTACGTGATGAACGAGCCCACCGTCGAGGCGCTGATCAGGATGTCGCTGGCGCAGGCCGAGGCCGGCATGGATTTCGTGGCGCCGTCGGACATGATGGACGGCCGCATCGGCTCCATCCGCGACGCGCTGGAGGAAGCCGGCCACGTCCACACGCGCATCCTCGCCTACTCGGCCAAGTACGCCTCGGCGTTCTACGGCCCGTTCCGCGACGCGGTGGGTTCCTCGGCCAACCTCGGCAAGGGCAACAAGCACACCTACCAGATGGACGTGGGCAACTCCGACGAGGCGCTGCGCGAGGTCGAGCTGGACATCGCCGAGGGCGCCGACGCGGTGATGGTGAAGCCGGGCCTGCCGTATCTGGACGTGCTGCGCCGGGTGAAGGACACCTTCGGCATGCCCACCTTCGTCTACCAGGTGAGCGGCGAGTACGCGATGCTGAAGGCGGCCGCGCAGAACGGCTGGCTGGACGAGAAGGCGGTGGTGCTCGAGGCGCTCACCGCGTTCAAGCGCGCCGGCGCGGATGCGATCCTCACCTATTACGCGGTGGATGCCGCGCGCTGGCTGCGCGGCGAGTAACCGCGCCGCTGCCCGGGAAAATCCACGAAAGCGACGGCTGAAGGCCCGTCGCCGCGTGCACGATGGAGAAACAGGGGATTCCCGATTTTTCCGGTCGGATCGTGCAACCCGGCCGCGCGCCGGGGCGGAGAGCGCCAATGAAACCGTGGATCGCAGGGTTGTGCCTGCTGCTGGCATGCGCCGGCGCGCAGGCGAAGAACGATGTCTGGCAGCCCGCCGCCGGGCACACGCAGATCGCGTTGTGGCCGGGTGCCGTGCCCGATGCGCAACCGTTGCCGGGACCGGAATCGGTGAGGACGGGCACCAAGCTGCTCGGCGGCAAGACGGTGACGGGCGTCTACAACGTGTCGCGCCCCACGATGACGGTGTACGCGCCCGCGGGGCAGAACCGCGGGACGGCGGTCGTGGTGTTCCCGGGCGGCGGTTTCGCGGGGCTGGCCATCGACCTCGAAGGCACCGAGGCGTGCGACTGGCTCACCTCGAAGGGCATCACCTGCGTACTGCTGAAGTACCGCGTGCCGAGCGCGCCCTACGACTGGCACTGCGATTGCCGTCCCCACAACCACGATCTGTCGATGCCGTCGCTGGAAGACGCGCAGAGGACGATCCGACTGGTGCGTTTCCATGCCGCCGAATGGCATGTCGACCCGCACCGCATCGGCGTGATCGGCTTCTCCGCGGGCGGTTTCCTGGTGGCCGAAACCAGCACGCAGTTCAAGCGCCGGCTGTACGGGGCGGTGGATGCGGCCGACCGCGAAAGCGCCCGGCCGGATTTCGCCATGGCGATCTACCCCGGCCACCTCGCGTTCGACGACGGCAGGTTCAACCCCAACGTGCCGGTTACCGGCGCGACCCCGCCCACGTTCCTGGTGCAGGCGGAAGACGACTACGTCGATGGCGTGAACCAGTCGCTGGTCTACTACGCCGCGCTGGCGAAGGCGCGCGTGCCGGCGGAAATGCACCTGTACGCGCACGGCGGCCATGCGTTCGGCCTGCGGCGCACGGCGCAGCCGATCACCGGCTGGCCCGCCCTGGCCGAGGACTGGATGCGCACGATCGGCATGTTGCCGCACTGAGCGCTATCCGGTTGCGCCCGGCTTCCGCGCGCGTCGCGCACGGGTCCTGGCCTGCCGGCGGATGGCTGCGGCAAGCCGCTCGAGCAGGCGCTCGTCCATGCGCCGCGAGGCGTAGAGGCGCAGGCCGATGTCGCCGGGCGAGGGCAGGCCGGCCACGCGAGGCAGGCCCTCCGGCGCGGCGGCTTCGAGCAGCGGACCGACCGCCATGCCCGTCGCGGCCGCGGCCTCCACCACGCCCATGTTCGAGGCGGCCACGCGCAGCTCCCATGGTCGGCCGGCGCGGTCGAGCGCGGCCAGCGCCTGCCGCCGCAGCAGGCAGCCTTCGCCGCAAAGCGCCAGCGGAAGGCTGCCGCTGCCGTGCCAGCGGCCGAACCATCCCAGTCGCAATCGCGCCAGCTCGCCGCCTTCCGCCAGCCGCGGAATCGCCAGGCCCACCACCGCGTCCAGTTGAGCGGGGAGTTGTGCGTGCAGGGTGCGCGTGGCGCCGGTGACGACCTCGAACGCGAGTGCGGCGTCCTGCGCGAGCAGCGCGGCCAGCGCGGGCATCGCCAGGGGAGCGGCCAGGTCGTCGGCCACGCCGATCCGGATCGTGCGCCGCTCGATGCCGCGGGCGGCGAGATGCGCCTGTTCGCCCGCCTGGAGCAGGCGGCGCGCGTGCGGCAGGAAGCGCCGCCCGGCCTCGCTCAAGGCCACTTCGCGGTGGCCGCGCTCGAACAGCGTCATGCCGAGTTGCGTTTCCAGCCGGCGCACCTGCTGGCTCACCGCGGCCTGCGAGCGGTACACGCCCGGCGCCGCCGCGCTGAACGAGCCGGCCTCGACGACGGCCAGAAACGTGCGCACCAGGTCCAGGTCGCTGATCATCGTTTTTCTTATGACAATGGAAAGAAAAATTCGTTTTGCTTGATCGTGGCGCAAGGCCAGGATGGGCGCAACCACGGCAACGGGACGAATCCATGCGGGCGGCAGGCGACGAACGGCGGGTGTGCTTCGACTTCGAGGTCGACTTTTCCAACGGCGGCGGCATCCAGGGCCAGGGCTTCCGCCTCGACATCGACGGCGACGACATCGGCGAGGACGAACTGGCCGATTTCATCGTGCGCGACCTGCGCCTGCTGATGGTCGGGGCGGTACGCATCCTCGACAAGCGGATCGTCGCCGAGCCGCACAAGCGTCGCGCCGGGGCGCCGGCCGCTGCGGGCGGCGATGCGGCGCGCGGCGACCTGTTCGACCTCTCCCACGTGGTGCGCGACGGCGAGGGTGCGTATCCCGGGCTGCCGGCGCCGCGCATCGCCGATCATCTCGGCCATGCGGCCAGCGCTGGGCGCTATGCGCCGGGCGTGAGCTTCCAGATCGGGCGGATCGAGATGGTGGCCAATTCGGGTACCGCGATCGACGCGCCGTTCCACCGCTATCCGGGGCAGCCGGACGTGTCCGTGTTGCCGCTGTCGGCCATCGCCGACGTGGCGGCCGTGGTGGTGCGTCTGCACGGCATGCGCGGCCGCGCCATCGACCGTCATGCGCTGGGCGCGGTCGACGTGGCCGGGCGTGCGGTGCTGCTGGATACGGGCTGGAGCGCGCACTGGGGGACGCCGGCCTACGCGCAGGGCGGCCCGTTCCTGGCCGGCGACGCCGCGGCCTTCCTGCGCGACCGAGGTGCGCGGCTGGTCGGGATCGACGCGCTCAACATCGACGATACCGACGATCTGCGGCGCCCCGCGCACTCGATCCTGCTGGCCGCCGGCATCCCGATCGTGGAGAACCTGGCCTCGCTCGCCGCCCTGCCGGCCGAAGGGTTGCGCTTCTCGGCCGTGCCCATGCGCGCGCAGGGCATGGGCAGTTTCCCGGTGCGCGCGTGGGCGCGGCTGGGGTGAACCGGGTGCCCGTCCCGATCTCCAAGTACTCCACGTGAGGTGCCGTCGAATCCCCATGCGAGCCGTCATCCCAGCGGCTCTCAACGGCCGCAGGAATGACGGGGAGTGAGGAATGACGGGAGGATGGGAAACGGCGGCGAACAGGAAATGACGGGAAAACAGACGGACCGATGGGCGGATCGCGAACAGCCACTAGACGTACTGCGCCACGCCGTTGCCGAACGACCAGTTCTCCGCCCGCGTTTCCAGCAGGTTGATGAACACGTCCTCGGGGCGCAGGCCGGGATCGGCGGCGAGCTTCTCGGCGACGCGGCGGTAGAACGCCTGCTTCTGCGCCACGCTGCGCGAATCGCGGCAGGCAATCTGCACGATCACCAGGTCGTCGCTGCGGTCGATGCCTAGGTAGTGCGGGTCGCAGTCGAACTCGTCGGCGTCGTGCTGGTGGACCAGGATGAAGCGGTCGTTCTCCGGCACGTCGAAGGTTTCGCGCATGGCTTCGTAGACGCCGTTGCGCAGGGCGGCGAGGTGGGCGGCGGACTTGCCGCGGCGCAGGGAGAGGCGGACGAGAGGCATGGAGGTTCTCCTTGGAAGGTGCCGGCCCCACCGCCGTCATTCCGGCGAAGGCCGGAATCCAGTCGAGCAACTCGTGCGAAGCACGCAAAACCTGTTTCGAGTGCTTCGCACGGAATGTTTCACTGGATTCCGGCCTTCGCCGGAATGACGGTGAGGGGCATGAGGGCGAGGGCATGATGGCGTGGAGCGGTTGGCCGGTTATCGGTGCGGTGCGATGGGTTGCGAGACGTGGCCGACGCGGTAGAGCTGCCGGCCTTCGCGGGCGAGGTCGGGGCGCAGGGTCGGCCACAGGCGGAAGCGCAGCAGGGTCCAGCGGGCGGGATCGTAGGCGGCGATCGCGGCCAGCGCGCCGTCCGCGCGGTCCTGCCGCGCGGCGGCGGCTTCGGTGCGGCGCAGTTCGCCCAGGTCGGCGTGCGCGGGGACGGCGATCCGCTCGCGCGTGGCGCTGGCGGCATCGCGCAGGTCTTCGGCCAGCTCCGCCTGCCACGGCAGCCACGTGCGTACGGCCGGGCGCCCGAAATCGCGCGCCAGCGCGGCGAAGCCGGCGCCGCCGAGGAAGGCGTTCATGCCGTCGCCGTCGCGCCACAGGTAGAACGGGGCATAGAGATTGTCGCGGCTGGGCAGTTCGCGGTCGTCGCGCGCGGCGTGCAGGTAGGCCTTGAAGGCGAGGCCGGCAAAGTCGTCCAGCAGGTGGCCCTTGTCGGCGATGCGGCGGCGGATGATCGCCATGTCGTAGTCGGCCGGCAGGGTGAAGCCGTACTGCATCGCGATCATGGCTGCGGCTCCCCGTCGAGCGCGCGCAGCGCGGAGACGGCGGAGGCGGCGCAGGGCCAGCCGGCGTAGAAGGCCAGGTGGGTGACCAGTTCGGCCAGCTCGTCGCGGACGAGGCCGTTGTCGAGCGCGCGGCGCAGGTGGAACGGCAACTGCTCCGTGCGGTTGAGCGCGACCAGCGCGGCCACCGTGATGAGGCTGCGCTCGCGCGGGCCGAGGAGGGGCCGGTGCCAGACATCGTCGAACAGGACGCGGTCGGTGAGCTCGGCCAGCTTCGGGGCGATCCCGCCCATCGTACGCTGGCCGACGTCGGAAGCCGTGGGATTCATCGTGTGCTCCTTGGTTTGCTTGACGGCGGCCACGTTAGCGCGCCAAGGTAATCCTGAAAATCGGGAAATATCGAATCAATGATCCCGAAAAAGAGGATTATTCGAATGCCCCGCATCGACTTCGACATCGACGTGCTGCGCAGCTTCGCCACCGGCGTCGAGCTGGGCAGCTTCGCGCAGGCGGCGGACCGGCTGGGCCGCTCCACCTCGGCGGTGAGCGCGCAGTTGAAGAAGCTGGAACGGCAGGCGGGCACGCCGCTGCTGCGCAAGTCCGGCCGCGGCCTGGCGTTGACCGAGACCGGCGAGGCGATGCTCGGCTACGCGCGGCGCCTGCTTGAGCTCAATGACGAGGCCGCCGCCGCGGTGCGCGGCGTGGCACTGGAAGGGCGCGTACGGCTTGGGCTGCAGGAGGATTTCGGCGAGAGCCTGCTGCCCGCCGTGCTGGGACGCTTCGCGCGGGCGCACCCGAAGCTGCGCATCGAGGTGCGCATCGCGCGCAACGCGGAGCTGCTGGAAGGCGTGCACAAGGGCCGGCTGGACCTGGCGCTGGCCTGGGAAACCGGCGCGGGCGGCAGCCCGCATGCCGAGCGCGTGGGGCGCCAGCCGGTGCGCTGGATCGGCCCGGCCGGGGAAGCGCCGCTGCGCCGGCCGCGCGGCGAGCCGCTGCCGCTGGTGGTGCTGGAGTCGCCGTGCCTGCTGCGCAGCGCGGCGATCGACGCGCTCGACCGCGCCGGCATCGCGTGGCGCATCGCGTTCACCAGCGCCAGCCTCGCCGGCACCTGGGCGGCGGTGACGGCAGGGCTGGGCGTGAGCGTGCGCACTCCGCTGGGGCTGCCGGGCAGCGTGCGCGCGCTGACGCCGAAGGAAGCCGGCCTGCCCGCGCTGCCGGTGCTGGGCCTCGCGCTGCACCGGGCCGAGGCGGAACCGCCGCCGGCGGTGGCGCGACTGGCCGGGATACTGGTGCAGGGGCTGCAAGGCATGGCGTGAGCACCGCCCGCCGCGCGCCGCGGCCTTTCATCGCGGGATTGCATCGTCGTCCCCCGTCGGGCCGGCTGCGGGTTCGTTGCGTGTGGCCTGCCGCGCCGCGCGAGCCGCGTAGCCCGATGCATCCCGGACGGCGTCGCATATCTCCTCTGCCGTACGCGCAGCGCGGAGATGCGACCCACGGCGCGTGCTTGCCCGGCGGCGGCGCGGCCGGACATGGAATAATCACGGTTCCCCGAGTGGAGTACCCCGTGGACGGCCATCATTTCCTGCAGACCGCGCTGGTGTTCCTGCTCGCCACGGTGATCGCGGTGCCGCTGACCAAGCGCTTCCGCCTCGGCTCGGTGCTGGGCTACCTGGTGGCGGGCGTGGTGATCGGCCCGCAGGAGCTGGGACTGGTCAGCGATACCGGAGGCGTGGCGACGATCTCCGAGTTCGGCGTCGTGCTGATGCTGTTCGTGATCGGCCTGGAGCTGTCGCCGCAGCGGCTGTGGGTGATGCGCCGCGCGGTGTTCGGCACCGGCCTGCTGCAGGTGCTGGCGAGCAGCCTGGCGATCGGCGCGCTGGCGTATTTCCTGTTCGGCCTCACCGGCAAGGCGGCGACCATCATTGGCGGCAGCCTGGCGCTGTCGTCCACCGCGTTCGGCCTGCAGATCCTGGCCGAGCGCAAGGAGGTCGGCTCGGCCTACGGGCGGCAGGCGTTCGCGATCCTGCTGTTCCAGGACCTGGCGGCGATCCCGCTGATCGCGATGGTGCCGCTGCTGGCCAGTTCGTCGGCCAAGCACGGGGTCGACCTGATGGGCACGCTGCGCACGGTCGGGATGATCCTGGCGGTGGTGGTCGGCGGCCGCTACCTGTTGCGCCCGGTGTTCCGCTTCGTGGCGAAGGCCGACGCGGTGGAGGTCTCCACCGCCACCGCGCTGCTGGTGGTGATGGGCACCGCCTGGCTGATGGAGCTGGCCGGCGTGTCGTCCACGCTCGGCGCCTTCCTCGCCGGCGTGCTGCTGGCCGATTCGGAATACCGGCACGACCTGGAATCGCACATCGAGCCGTTCAAGGGCCTGCTGCTCGGGCTGTTCTTCATCAGCGTCGGCATGTCGATGGACCTGTCGCTGCTGCTGCGCCAGCCCTTGAACGTGCTGGCCCTGGTGGGCGGCCTGCTGCTGCTGAAGGGCCTGCTGCTGTGGCCGCTGGGGCGGATCGTCGGCCAGCTCGAACGCGCCGAGGCATTGCGCCTGGCGGTGCTGCTGGCCTGCGGCGGCGAGTTCGCCTTCGTGGTGCTGAAGCTGGCGACCGAGCAGCGCCTGATCAGCGGCCGCCAGCAGAACCTGCTGGTGCTGGCGATCTCACTGTCGATGGCGCTGACGCCGCTGCTGGTGGCCCTGCTGGCGAAGCTGCTCGGCGGCAAGGCGAAGAAGCCCGCGCGCGCCTACGACACCATCGACACCCACGTGCCGCGGGTGATCATCGCCGGCTACGGCCGCATGGGCCAGATCGTCGCGCGCATCCTGCGCGCGCAGGGCATCCCGTTCGTGGCGCTGGACCATTCGGTGGAGCAGCTCGACCTGGTGCAGCGGTTCGGCAACGTCACCGACATCTTCTACGGCGATCCCGCGCGGCCGGAACTGCTGCGCGCCGCGCAGGCGGACAAGGCCGAGGTGTTCGTGCTGGCCAGCGACGATCCCGAATCGAGCCTGCGCGTGGCGCGCGTGGTGCACCGGCAGTATCCGCACCTGAAGATCGTCGCGCGCGCGCGCAACCGCCAGCACGTATGGCGGCTGATGGACCTGGGCGTGGAGGAGCCGGTGCGCGAGACGCTGTACTCCAGCCTGAAGATGAGCCGCAAGACGCTGGAGGCGCTGGGCCTGTCGCCGGAGCAGGCGGCCGACCAGGTGGAGCGCTTCCGCCGCCAGGACGCCGAGCTGATCAAGGCGCAGTACCTGGTCTACGACGACGAGACCAAGCTGGTGCAGACCACCCGCGAGGCGCTCAGCGACCTGGAGAAGCTGTTCGAGGCCGACGCCTCGCCGCAGGCCGAGCGTGTGCGCGAGCGCGATGCGGGCACTCCGCTGACCGGGGAGTGACGGCCGCCGCCCTGCCGCGGTGGCCGCCGCCATGACGCCCGGCGCCGCGGCGCCGGGCGCGGGCGTTCACTCCGCCGGCTGTGCCGGCTGGCGCAGGGTCTGGCGCACGCTGGGCATCGCGCCGCCGCTGCGCGCGGCCAGTTCGTGCGCGATGTCGACGAGGCCGAGCTGGCGGGCGACGTCCGCCGCGGTGCGGCCGAAGGCGTCGGCGCTGTTGCGGTCGGCGCCGCGCGACAGCAGCACCCGCGCCGGCGGCAGCAGCGCGTGCATAGCGCAGGCGTGCAGCGCGGTGACACCGCGCTGGTCGGCGTGCTCCAGCTTCGCACCGGCTTCCAGCAGCACCGGCACCAGCGCGCCGATGTGGGTGGCGTCGCAAGCGCCGCCCGGGCGCAGGTGGGCGCCGAGCAGCAGCAGCAGCGGCGTCTTGCCTTCGCCGTCGGCGCCGTTCACGTCGGCGCCGCGCTTGAGCAGCACGTCGAGCAGGCGGCGCGCGCGCAGGCTGTCGTTGTGCTCGAAGCCGAACTGCGCCGCCGCGTGCAGGGCGGTGCGGCCCTGCGCATCGGCGGCGGCGAGGTCGGCGCCGCCCTCGAGCAGTTGCTCGACGATTTCCGGGTAGCCCATGCCGGCGGCCACCATCAGCGCGGTGCCCTCGCCGGGCAGGCGCTGGTCGACCGGCACCCGGTGCTGCAGCAGCAGGGCGACCAGCGCCTCGCGCCGCGCGGCGGTGGCCGCGGCGAGCGGAGTGACCCCGTTCTGCGCGGCCAGGCCGGCATCGGCGCCGGCGGCGAGCAGGTGCGCGGCCACGTCGCGGTGGCCGGCGCCGCAGGCGTGCAGCAGCGCGGTGGCGCCCTGGGCGTCGCGGGTATCGACGGCATGGCCGAGTTCGAGCAGGCGCTGCACGGCAACGGCGGCGCCGGCCCTGGCCGCGGCGGGAAGGTCTTCCGCGCGCAGCGGGCGGCGCGGGCGCGGCCACTCGCCCCAGTTGAGCCAGCGTTCGATCTCGGGATGCTCCAGCGCGAGCCCGAGCGGCGTCTCGCCGTTGGCGTCCACCGCCTCGGCATCGGCGCCGTAGGCGACCAGCGAGCGCACCAGCGGCAGCGCCGCCGCACCGTGCTCGAGCGCGGCGAACAGCGGCGTGCGGCCGGCGTGGTCGCGCGCGTTCGGGTTGCAGCCGCGTTGCAGCAGCGCCTCCAGCAGGCTGTGCTGCCGGTGCGCGGCGGCCAGGTGCAGCGGGGTGCGCTCGCGTGCGTCGGCGCCGAACGGATCGGCGCCGCGCTCGAGCAGGGCCAGCGGCAGCGCCGCGCCCTGCGCGCTGTCGTCCAGCCGCTGCAGCGCCTGCGCGAGCAGGCCGGCGCCGGCCGGGCTGGCGCCGGCCTGCAGCAGGTCCTCGATGGCCTCGGTCGAGCCGGGCAGGCGTTGCAGCAGGGCGTCGAACAGGCGGCGGCCGAGCGCGGGCAGGGCGGGGTCTTCGCCCTGCGCGGTTTCGGCGTCGTCGATCAGTTGCGGTTGCAGCCGCGCCTCGGCGTCCAGGCCGTGTTCGAGCAGCCAGCGGCGCGCGGCGCCGAGGCCCGGCGCCGCCAGGTCCAGGTAGAGCTGGGCCAGTTGCGCCTGCGGCCAGCCGCGCACACGCTCGTCGAAGCCGGAAACGATGGCCCAGTGGCCGAAGCGCAGCGCATCGAGCAGGTGCGCCGGCGTGTCGGCGCCCTCGGGCAGCACGTTCAGACCGAGGCTGGCCGGCAGCGGGGTGTCCGGGTCGAGCAGGGCGACCAGGTCCCAGCGGCCCGCGGCCGCGGCGTGGTCGAGCGCGCTGCGCCCGTCGCCGCCGCTGGCCTTCGGCTCGGCGCCCAGCGCGAGCAGGGCGCGCACGGTGTCGGCGTGGGCGTGCGGCGACTGGCATGCCAGGGTGAGCGCGTCGCGGCCGTGGCTGTCACGCACGCGCGCGTCGGGCTCGGCCTCGGCCAGCAACTGCACGATCGCGCTGGCGCCGGCGCGCGCGGCTTCCATCAGGGCGGTGCTGCCGTGGCGGTCGGCGAGGGAGACGTCGGCGCCGGCGGCGCGCAGGGCGCGCGCGATCTGTTCGTGGCCTTCGGCGGCGGCGGCCATCAACGCGCTGCGGTGGTGCGCGTCGGTGGCGTTGACCGCGGCGCGGTGCTTGAGCAGCAGCTTGACGCCCTCGGCGTCGTCGTCGGCGATGCCGGCGGCGGCGACCAGGGCCGGCTCGCCGTCCGGCGGGGTCGGCTTGGCGCCGCGCTCGAGCAGGAATTTCGCCAGCGGCCAGTTCGCCGCGCGGCAGGCGGCGGTGAGCGGGCCGATGCCGGCGCGGTTGAGCGCGTTCACCGGCGCGGCGGCGTCCAGCAGCATCGCCGCCACGATCGGCTCGCCGCTGAGCACCGCGCCGTGCAGCGCGGTGTTGCCCTCGGCATCGGTGGCGAGCGGGCTGGCGCCGTTGGCGAGCAGGGTCATCACCGCTTCGGCGCGGCCGTGCCAGCTGTCGCGGGTGGCGGCCAGCAGCGGCGTGAGGCCGCCGCTGGCGCGGTTCACGTCGGCGCCCTTGGCGATCAGCGCGCGCAGCAGGCGGGTGTCCGGCAGCAGCGCGGCGAGGGTGAGCACCGGGCGTTGGTCGCGGTCGCCCTCGGCGGGGACGGTGTTCGGGTCGGCGCCGGCCTCGACCAGCGCCAGCGCGCGCTCGATGTCGCCGTCGCGGGTGGCGGCGAGCAGGGCGAGGGACTGCTCCGGCGTGCCGGCGATGCGCTCCTGCTCGCTCAGCACGGGCGGTGCGCGCACCGGCGCCGGGGCGGACAGCGGCGCGCCGTCGCCGGGCTGGCGCGGATGCCGGCGCTCGCACAGCAGGGCGCGCAGGGTGCGGTTGGCGATCACCAGGCAGCCCAGCGGCAGCAGCACCACGCCGTACACGGCCAGCGCGGCGATGCGCAGCTCGGACGGCAGCAGGCCGTACAGGCCGGTCAGCGCGATCGCGACGAAGGCCAGCGCGAGCAGGGCCAGCGCGGCGGGCAGGAAGTGGGTGAAGAAGCGTTCCTCGCGCGACAGGTGGCGGCCGAACGACAGGCTGCGCGCGGTAGCGGTGAAGATCCACGAACCGTCGCTTTGCGCGGGATAGGCGTCGTCCCACACGAACACCAGGCCGAACGCCGGCCAGATCCGCCACAGCGCGACCAGCGCGATCACCAGCGCCGCCGACAGGCCCAGCGCCGCGCCCAGGCTGGGCGCCTGGTTGAGCATCAGCATCGGCCAGGCGATCAGCAGGAACACCAGCGCGACGTAGCCGGTGAACATCACCAGGTGCGCCGCGCCCCGGCGCAGCACGGTGCGGACGAAGCTGGGCTCGGGGTCGAAGCCGATCGCGTGGCATACCGCGGCCATGGTCAGCGCGTTGGCCGCCAGCAGCGGCACCAGCACCAGGGGGTGCGTGCCCAGGGCCGCGAGCGCCACCGCGGCCAATCCGGGTACGAACCAGGCGAGCGATTGCAGGAAGGGAGGCGGGCGGCGACGCGATTTGGGCAGATTCATGGGACGAGTATAGAAATCGTTGGCAGCGCAGACGGTAACCCGGCGTTAACCGGGACGGCACGGACGGTTCAACTGTCGCGCGGGTCCGGCGGCGTGCGCTGGTAGGGCGGGTGGTTGGCGACGGCCAGCGTCTCCTGCGGCGGCAGTTGCAGGTGCCAGCCCTGGGTGCGCAGGTGTTCGAGCACCGCGAGCGTGTCCTCGTGCGGCAGCTTGCGCTGCTCGTCCAGGTGCACCTCCAGCACGAAGCGCAGGTCGCCGAGCAGCAGCGCCAGCGATTCGGGCAGCACGCCGAACTGGTCGCGGGCGGCCAGCCAGAGGTAGCTGTCGGGCTTGCGCCGGCTGGCGTAGACGAAACAGTGCATGGGGCTCTCCGGCGGCGGCTGCGGATGGCGGATGGCGGATCGTGAAGAGTAGCAGCGCCGGAGCGCGCTGGCCCGGCGCGGCGGCGGCGGCCGGCGCCGATTGTTGCGGTCGCACTTGCAAGGCTCGGGACGGCTGGGCAGAGTGTCGCGCGGGAATGTCAAACGGGCGTATGAAAATATTTCGAGAGCCTGGCCTTCCCGCCATGACCCCGTGCCGGACCCAACGATAAGCAGGAGCAAGCGATGCAGATCTCTTTCCGTTCCCTTTCGGGCGCAGCCCGCCCGCTCGCGCTCGCCGCGCTGAGCCTCGCCGTCGTCGGCGCTCTGGCCGTGCCGCAGGACGCGAGCGCCAGCGCGTTCCAGCTCAAGGAGAACAGCGCCAAGGGCATGGGCCGCGCCTATGCCGGCTCCGCCACCGCCGGCGGCGACGTCTCGGTCGTGGCGAACAATCCGGCCGCGATGACCGACCTCGACGGCACCTACCTGCAGGCCGACGTCACCGCGATCAACTTCAGCACCAAGTTCAGCGGCAGCGCCCACGACGCGCTGGGCCGCCCGATCAGCGGCGGCAAGGGCGGCGATGCCGGCACCACGCTGCCGGTGCCGGCGCTGTTCTTCGCCACCAAGCTTTCCGACCGCGCGCACCTGGGCTTCGGCCTGTCGGTGCCGTTCGGCTTCCAGACCGAATACGACAACGACTGGATGGGCCGCTACAACGCCATCAAGTCGAAGTTCCAGTCGTTCGACGCCACCCTGTCCGGCTCGTTCGACGTCAGCGACACGTTCTCGCTGGGCGCCAGCGTGATCGCGCAGAAGACCTCGGCCGAGCTGACCTCGGCGGTCAACTTCAACATGGTGGCGCTGGGCCTGGCGCAGCAGGGCGTCTCGGCCGGCGCGCTGCCGCCGTCCTTCCTGCAGCAGGTGGGCATCGTGGTGCCGCCGGGCAGCGACGGCCGCGCCAAGATCAAGGGCGACGACTGGGGCTACGGGTGGCAGCTCGGCGGCTACTGGAAGCTCACCCCGAACGACCGGCTGGCACTGAACTACCACTCCAAGATCGACCACAAGCTGTCGGGCACCGGCAACTTCCAGATGCCGGCCAACGTCACCGCCCTGCTGTCCAACCCGGCCGTGGCGCCGCTGCTGGCCGGCGGCGTGCCGTTCACGCACACCACCGGCAAGGCCAACTTCACCACCCCGGCGATCGCCAGCGCCAGCTACTGGCACCAGGCCGAGAAGTTCGGCCTCGGCATCGACCTGGCCTGGACCAAGTGGGACGTGTTCAAGGAACTGCGCGTGAAGTACGGCAACCCGGCGCAGCCTGACAGCGTGGAGACCTACAACTGGCGCAACACGTGGTATGCGGCGGTGGGCGGCGACTACTACCTCAACGACAAGGTGACCCTGCGCGCCGGCGTCTCGGTCGACACCACGCCGACCTATGCCGCCACCCGCAGCCCGCGCGTGCCCGACTCCACCCGCAAGTTCGCCACGGTGGGCATCGGCTACAAGGCCAGCGAGCATTTCGAGCTGAACGCCTCGTACGCGCACATCTTCGTCAACAAGGCCCACCTGAACGGCGCGCGCAGCGCCACCGGCGACGTGCTGACCGGCGAGTCGGACGACTACGGCAACCTGCTGAGCCTGTCGGCGCAGTACAAGTTCTGATCGCTCCGGCGGGAGCGATGGTCAGGCAAAAGCCTCCCCGGCAGCGGGGAGGCTTTTTTCATGGAGGATCCTCAGCGAGGCGGCAGCCCGGGTCGTGCGGTGCCGGCCTGAAGTCGCCGGATCTCCGGACTCGTACGGCGCATCCGGCGACCCAGGGCGGGAAAGTGCCGGCTTGCGCGATCACTCGTCGGCCAGGAACGAAAGCACGCCCTGGATGAAGCGCGTGCGCCCGCGCTCCGGGCGGTCCAGGAACAGCAGATGCGTCCCATCGGGGATGGTGAGCGTATCGACCCTCGGGGCATTCACGTACGCGTGCTTCACGAACGCGAGGCCTTCCGGGCGGGACCAGAAATCGCGCGCCCCGCGAATCGCCAGCACCGGCACGCGGACGGCCGCGGGATCCCAGAGCCGTTCGCCGTGGCTGAGGCGAAGGCTCTCGGGCCAGTAGCACAACGGAATCCTTGCCTCGACCGGCCGGCGAAGATAGCTCTCCGGATCGCTGGCAAGGCCCATGAGGGCATACGTACTGGCCATGTCCGGATCGCGCCACTGCGTCTTGTCCGGCAGCGGGATGGACTGGGTCCACCTTCTCAGGAAGCCGTCCTCGCCGACCAGGCGGTACGCGTCCACCGGCCCCGCGCCGGCCCCCCGCAACGGCCAGCCCGCGTCGACCGGATACAGGCTGTTGAGGGTGACGAGGTGGCCGATGCCGATGCCGTTAGTACTTCGCGTACGAAGATGCGCGTTCCCGGCGCGCTTCCGACGAAGAAATCCTTGCGCGTGACGTCACGGTCCGGCGCCGCTGCGGGCGGGTCCCTCGCGGTGCCGGGTCCGGTCGCGGCCTCGGCCGGCAATGCGGCGACGCCGTTCGCCAGGCCGGCGGCCAGCAGGAGGGCGATGGCGGACTTCACTGCAAAATCCATAGGGTTCCTTTTCGGCTGGTGCCTGGATCGCGCGGCGCAGCTTACGTGCCCGCCCGGGATGCGGCGGGCACGATAGCGTTGCGCGGACAGCGGACGCCAGCGCGCCGAAAAGCGGGGAACGGAGCGCTCGGTCAGCCTGCGGCGGCGCCGCAGGCGTGTGTCATCCGCGCTTGAGCAGCCACTCCAGCATGTGCCGGAAGCGTGCGCCGTACGGCGGGTTGAGCAGGCCGGCGCCGTTGAAGCGGGCCTGCCGGAACACCGGCTTCATGTGCGAGAACGTGCGGAAGCCGGCTTCGCCGTGGTAGCCGCCGATGCCCGAGGCGCCGACGCCGCCGAACGGCAGGCCGTGCTGGGCGATGTGGTAGAGCGTGTCGTTGACCGTGACGCCGCCGGCCTGGGTGCGCAGGAGCACCTGGTCGATGCGGGCCTGGTCCTGCTCGAACAGGTACAGCGCGAGCGGGTGCGGGCGGGCGTTGATGTAGGCGATCGCCTCGTCGAGGCTGTCGTAGGGCACCAGCGGCAGCAGCGGGCCGAAGATTTCCTCCTGCATCACGCGCATGCCGTCGTGCACCCCGGCCAGCAGCAGCGGCGGCAGCAGGCGGCGGGCGGGATCGGGCGAGGCGTCGCTGAGCGTCTCGCTGCGCGCGCCGTCGCCCACGGCGCTGTCGCGCAGGCCGGCCAGGCGCTGGTAGTGGTGGTCGGTGGCGATGCTGGCGTACTGGTCGTTGCGCGCCAGGTCGGGATACATCTGCGCGGCGGCGGCGCGCGCGGCGGCCACGAAGTCGTCCACGCGCGCGCGCGGCAGCAGCACGTAGTCGGGCGCGATGCAGGTCTGCCCGGCATTGACCAGCTTGCCGAACAGGATGCGTTCCACCGCGTGCCCGAAGCGCGCGCCGGGGCCGATCAGGGCCGGCGACTTGCCGCCCAGCTCCAGCGTCACCGGGGTGAGGTTGGCCGCGGCCGCGCGCATCACCTGGTGGCCGATCGCGGTGGATCCGGTGAACAGCAGGTGGTCGAGCGGCAGCGCGGCGAACGCCTGCGCCACCGCGGAGTCGCCGGTCGCCACGACCACTTCGTCCGGCGCGAAATACGCCGCCACCTGCTCGGAGAACAGCGCCGAGAAGCGCGGCGTGTGCTCGCTCATCTTCAGCATCACGCGGTTGCCGGCGGCGAGCGCGTCGATCAGCGGGCCGACGGCGAGGTAGAGCGGGTAGTTCCACGGCACGATGATGCCGACCACGCCGCGCGGCTGCGGCAGGGTGAGGGTGCGTGCGGGCAGGAACAGCAGGTCGGCCAGCGCATGCCTCGGCCTCATCCAGCGGCGGCCGTGGCGCAGCGCGTGGCGCACCGCCGACAGGCTGGGGAAGATCTCCAGCAGGTCGGTTTCCTGCACCGGGCGCTGGCCGAAATCGGCCGAGATCGCCGCGGCGAACGCGGTGCGCTGCTCGCGCAGCATGGTCTCCAGCGTGCGCAGCCGCCGCGCGCGGACCGGCCACGCGGGCCGCGGCTCGCGCGCCTGCGCGTCGCGCAGGCGTTGCAGGGTGGCGCTCAGGTCGATGGCGTCGGTCATAGGTCAGAACTTCGCGCGCAGCTCCACGCCCCACATGCGTGGCGGCGTGATAGTGGCATACGGCGTGCCGAATACGCTGCTGGTGATGTTGCTGACCCCGGTGACGTAGCGCTTGTCGAACACGTTGTTGGCGTACAGCGCGACGCCCCAGTGGTCGCCGGCCGAGCTCCAGTCCAGCCGCGCGTCGGTCCGCTGCTGGGCGGCGCCGTTGTCGAAGTTCGGGCTGATCTGGCACTCGCCCTGGAGCTGCGAATCGCGGTTGCAGCGCGACTTGCCGCGGTAGGCGTGGGACAGGTCGAACTGCAGCGCGCCGCCGGCCACGTTGCGCCAGGTATAGGACAGCCCGGCGGCGAACGAGACCTTCGGCTCGCCGGTCGGCTGGTCGCTCAGGTCCACGCCGGAGGCCGCGACGGCGTGGCGGTAGGTGGCGTCGATCCAGGCGCCGGTGAAGCTGAGCCGGAACGCGTCCACCGGCTGCCACTGCGCCTCCAGCTCCAGCCCCTTGGCCTGCTGGTCGGTGCTGCTGACCAGGTAGCGCGGCACGCCGGAGCCGGCGCTGTTGGGATCGAGCGTGAGCGACTGCTTGTTGTCGTAGCGGTAGTAGTACGCCGAGCCGTTGAGCAGCAGGTGCTGGTCGGGGAACACCGTCTTCAGGCCGGCCTCGTAGTTGATCACCTTCTCCGGCGCGAAGCGCGAGCCGATCTGCACGCTGTTGTAGCCGCCGGCCTTGTAGCCCTTGGTGACCGAGGCGTAGCCCATCACGTCGGGGGTGAACTTGTAGTCCAGCACGACGCGGGGGCTGAGGTTGCTCCAGCGGTCGCTGCGCTTCGCCAGCACGCCGATCGGCGCGCCGCTGCCGTCGTTGAAGATCACGTTGCTGCCGAACGCGGCCAGCGCGAACTGCGCCTCCGGCGGCAGCATGTCGATCACGCCGGCCTGCCGCAGGGCACCCACGGTGGCGTCGAACTCGTCCGCGCGGCGCGGCATGTTGTACCAGGAGAAGCTCTTCTGGTCGCGCGTGTAACGGATGCCGGTGGTGATGTTGAGGCGGTCGGTGAGGTGCCAGATCACGTCGCCGTAGCCGGCGTACGCCTTGAAACGGCCGACGTTGCTGATCGCCTCGTGCCACGGGTCGCCCAGCAGGGTGTAGGGCACGTCCATCGCGGCCAGGCCGTTGCTGATGTCGGTGAGCGGCGTGCCCAGGCCCATCACGTTCCGCACCAGCGTGTCGAGGCTGTCGGTGAAGATGTTGGTCTGGCTGGTCTGCCGCGCGCGCTCGTCGTACCAGCTCGCGCCGGCCACCCAGTCGGCCAGGTCGTTGCTGCCGGCCAGCTTGAACTCCTGGTACCAACTGGTGTTGCGCTCGATGTTGGCGGTGTCGAGGTAGCTGACGATGTGGTTGGTGCCGTCGTAGTCGCCGCGGTTGAGCGTGTTGAAGTGGCGCCATGCGGTGGTCGAGGTGAGGCTGCCCCAGTCGAACGAATGGTCGATGCTCAGCGTGGCGCCGTCGAAGCGGCGCGTCTCGGCGGCGTCCACCGTGTCGTTGTAGAGCCGCGCGTGCAGCGGGTTGAGGAAGCCCGCGGGATCGTCGGGGAACGGCGGCCGCTGGTTGGAGTCGGCGTCCAGCGGGATCAGCCCGATCGCCGGCTTCGGCGGCTGCTTGAGCCGCTCGTGGTCCCACGACAGCAGCACGCGGGTATTGCTGGTGACGTTCCAGCGCCAGGCCACGCGGCTGCCCCAGTCGTCGTCCTTGCCGTAGCGCTTGCCGCTGGCCGCGTCCTTGATCCAGCCGTCGCTCTGGTTGTCCAGCACGCTCACGCGCAGCGCCATGTCCTTGTTGACCGGCAGGTTGAGCAGGGCGTCGCCGTAGCGGCGGCCGTAATTGCCGAAACGCAGCCGCGCCTTGCCCTCGAAGCGGTCGGAGGGCTCGTTGGTGACGATCGAGATCGCGCCGGCCGCCGCGTTGCGGCCGAACAGCGTGCCTTGCGGGCCCTTCAGCACCTCGATCCGTGCGATGTCGTTGAACGCCAGCAGGGCGCCGCCGGAGCGCGCCGCGTAGACGCCGTCGATGTATACGCCCACCGCCGATTCGGTGCCGACGCCGAAGTCGCTGGTCTGGATGCCGCGCAACTGGTAGCTCGGCTGGGTGGGCTGGTCGCCGCTGACCACCAGGCCCGGCACGAAGATGTCCATCCGGCTCAGGTCGGTGGCGGCCAGCGTGTCCACCTGCTTGGCGGTGACGATCTGCAGCGGGATCGGCACCTCCTGCATTTCCTGCGAGCGGCTCTGCGCGGTGACCACGATGTTGCCCAGCAGCTTGGCCTTGGCCGGGTCGGCGGCGTCGGCCTGGCTGCCGGCGGCCTCCTGCGGCGCGGCGGCGAAGGCGGCCGGCGCGCACAGCAGCAGCGCGCTGCCGCCGAACAGCAACCGGCGCAGGCTGATCGATAATGGACGTTGACGCATGCTCATGCCGTTGCTCTCCCCTTGCATCGGATCGTGCGGCCGTGGCCGCACGCAGGTCGTGTCGCGGTAACGGTTGCCTCAGTGGATCGTCGTGCAGCTCCCCGACTGCGCCGCGATCCATGCCTTGATCAGCGCCACGCCCTCGCGGTGCACGGTGCTGCGGCCGATCTCCGGCATCATCACGCCCGGCTCCTTCGAGGCGAGCCGGTAGGGCAGGATCGATTCGTCCGGCTGGCCCGGCACGATGTCGAAGAAGTGGTCGCCGGTGCCCTGGCCGGCCGCGGTCGGCGGCTTGCAGATGCCCAGGTGGCGGTCTTCCGGCGTGCCGTAGTCGAGCGTGAGGCCGGTGGTGTTGGCCGCGCCGTTGGCGTTGTGGCAATGCCCGCAGTTGATGTCGAGGTAGGCGCGCGCGCGCGCGTCGAGCGGCGCGTGCGGGTCTTCCCAGTTCGCGTCGCGCGGGATCTCGGCCGGTGCGGGCAGGCCGCCGAGGTAGCCGAGCTTCGCCAGGTGGGCGAGCTGGTTCTCGTCGCCGCCGGCGTAGTGGTAGTCCTTGTTGAGGTGGCGCGCCTTCGGGCCGATCGGGTGCACCCTGCGGTCGATCCAGTCCTGCGCGTGGCAGCTCTGGCACTGGCTCTCGTCGGGCACCACGTAGTTGAAGTCCTCGCGGGCGGGTTGTCCGGAAGCGTCGTCGACCAGGGTCAGCGGCAGCACGGCGCCGGTGCGCGCCAGGGTGGCCTCGGTCTGCGCCTCGTTCCACACGTAGGGGATCGCCGCCCAGCCGTCCTGGCGGTGCACCAGGATGCGCGTCTCGACCAGGTGCACCTTCGACAGGTCCAGGCCCTCGCCGGCGAAGTCGTGCGAGTAGTCGCCGGTGCGCATCACGTCGCCGGGCTGGCCGCCGGAGGCGCGCGGGTAATAGAAGGTCTTGCTGATCACCGTGCCGACCGGAAAGTCGAAGGTGTCGGTGGGGTGGTATTTCGCCGTGGTGCCCTTGGGCATCCAGATCGTGCGCAGCTTGTGCGCGTAGTCGGTGAACAGCGGCGTGTTGAGGTCGTACGGCACCACGCCGTCGTTGAGCTCTAGCTTGCCGCCGCGCGCTTCGACCACGTGCCATTCGGCGAGCGTGGTCGGGCGGCCCTCGGCGTGGAACGCCACCGGCTCCATGCCGCGATGGCAGCCGGCCAGCAGCAACAGGGCCAGCGCCGGCCATGCGTGTTTCGCGAACGTCATCGATCTCAGCCCTGCGCCTTGGGCTCGGGGTCCAGCACGACCGGCGGCAGCTTCGGCAGCGTGCAGTCGTACGGCTTGGTGTCGGTGCTGGGGTTCTTGTAGCCGTGCGGGCCGTCCGCGTTCAGTACGCCGCTGACGTCGTGGATGCAGATGCGGTCGGCCGGCGGCGGCAGGCCGCCGACGATGTCCTTGGCGTCGAAGTAGCCGTCCCACAGCACGTCGGGGAAGTGGCCGGTGAGGCCGTACACGGCGGTCTTGAGCATCTTGAAGTCGACCCCGTCGGGCGAGTCGCCGCCGCCCTTGAGGCGGTTGCCGTAGACGAAGATGCCCTTCGGGTACGGGTTGTAGTCGGCCGCCACGCCGCGGGTGTTGTAGTAGTTGGTCGAGAAGTAGCTGGAGATGATGATGTTGGTGGTCTTGTGGTCGGCGATGTCGTTGTCGAAGATCTCCACCTTGTCGTTGGAGTTCACCACCACGCCCGAGCCGGCCGGCACGCTGGCCACCGCCGCGCCCTTGGCGGCGAAGTTGCCCAGGTTGTTGTCGAACACCTTGTTCTTGAACACGCGCGTGCTGTGCCCGGCCTTGGACAGGTTGGGCATGTTGAACACCAGGATGCCGCCGGTGTTCTGCGTGGCGGTGTTGCCGTAGACGTCGGCGCGGGTCGAGTTCTCGATCTCGATGCCGGCCACGTTGTGCTCGGCGCGGTTGTTGCGCACCACGATGTTGTCCGACTGGCCCACGTAGATGCCCGCGTCGGAGGCGCCGATCACCACCGAGTTCTCGATCAGCACGTTCTGCGTCTTCACCGGGTACAGGCCGTAGGCGCCGTTGGTGGTCTTCGGGCCGCCGGTCCATTCCACGCGCACGCCGCGGATGGTGATGTTCCTGCCCTGGTTGATCTTCAGCGCGTCGCCCTTGGTGTCTTCCAGCGCGAGGTTCTCGATGGTGAAGTCGCTGGCGTTCACCAGCAGCCCCTCGGGGCCGACGACCTGGCCCTTGAACGACAGCACGGTCTTGTCCATGCCGGCGCCCTTGAGGGTGACGCCGTCGGTGCGCAGGCTGAGGCCGCGCTTGAGCGTGTAGTGGCCGACCGGGATATCGATCACGCTGCCGGGCTTGGCGTCCAGCAACTGCTCCTGCAGCTTGGCCTCGAAGCTGGCGTCGGCGGCATTCTGCGGCGGCGCTTCGGATTTGCCGCAACCGGCGAGGGCCGCGCCCAGCGCGGCGGCGAGAACGAGTTTGCGCATGATCGTTGAACTCCCCATTCGAACGGAATCTGCGGATGCCGCGCATGGCGCGGCCTGGATGGGACTGTCACGCAAACCGCCGCGGCTGGGGAGGGCAGAACGGCCACCCGACGGGGGGCAGCGCGGCCAGCATGGCTGCCGCCGGCCGCTCAGGTGGCCGCGCGGCGGGCATCCTGCGGCGGCATGCCGGTCCAGCGCTTGAACGCGCGGCGGAACTCGCGCGGGTCGCTGAAGCCGACCTCGCTGCCGATCTCGGCCACGCTCAGCGTGCCGGCCTGCAGCAGCTGCAGCGCGCGCTCGGCGCGCACGCGGTCGTGGATCTCGCGGAAGATGCGCCCGCTCTCGGCCAGCTTGCGGCGCAGCGAGCGTTCGCTGAGGTTGAGCGTGCGCGCCACGTCGTTGAGCTTGGGCTGCTGGCGCAACTGGCTGCGCAGCAGGCGCTCCACCGCGGCGACGATCTCCTGGTGCGGCTCGCCGCCGTCCGGGGTGCGCTGCTGCGCGCACAGCGCCAGCGCCTGCTTCGCGGTGAGCGGGTTGTAGCCGGGCAGCGGATGCGCCAGCCAGCGGGCATCGATCAGCAGGCGGTTCTGCGGCATCCCGAAGCGCAGCTCGCACTGGAACAGCCCGGCGTAGGCGTCGGCGTAGTCCGGCCGCGGGTAGCTCAGCTCGACCCGCAGCGGCCGCAGCTCGGGGCCGACCAGCTCGCGCGAGATCATCAGCGAGCTGGCGAACAGCTCCTCGCAGAAGAACGGCAGCAGCGCGGTGTCGCCGAACTGCGGCGAGGCGACCAGCGCCACGGCGTGCGCGTCGACCACCTCGAAGGATAGGTCGAGCAGGCAGCCGCAGATCTTGTGGTAGCGGATGCCCGATTGCATCGCCTCGCCGAAGCTGCGCGAGGTCATCATCGCCAGGCCGAGCAGGCCGAAGCCGCCGATGGTGCCCTCGCTGCCGATGCGCAGGCCGGCGTCGGGCACGTCCAGCGCGGCCAGCGCGCGGCGCACGAAGGTGCTGGCCTGGCGGTAGGACACGCGCAGCGCCGGGTCGGCGATCTGCGCGCGGGACAGCGCCAGGCCGGCGAACCATGCGCGCGCGTCGATGCCGCGCGCATCGGCGAGCTGCATCAGGTACAACAGCTTGTTCGAGGGGAACTCCGCCGCGGTGTAGCGCGGATCGTCGGCGCAGGCCAGCGACGGGCCGACGCCGTGTGACAGGCCGATCATGCCGGCGGGACGTGCCATGCTGCGAACGCTCCAACGTGGGCCGACCGGCACGGGCCGGCGGCGAGGGAGTTTCTATAGCATGCGTAGGCGCCGCGCCGTTTGCGCGCTGCACAACACCGCTCGCGTTCCGAGCCGCCGATGCCCCGGGAGAAACGGTCATGCCGAATCACATGCGCCACGCATTCCTGACTTGTCCGGTCCTGCTGCTGGCAGGGGCGCTCCTCGCCGGTTGCTCGACCGCCGGTCAACCCGTCGCATCGGCGCCTGCCGCTTCCGGCGAGCCGGCGGGCTATCTGGCGCCGGCAGCGTTGCCGCGGGTGGTCGACGTGCTTCCGCAGGCGCCGCAGGCGGGTTCCGCCCGCTACGAGGCGGACCGGCGGATCTTCAGGGATACCCGCCGGCTGGAGGGCACGCCGCGCTGGGCGCTGGCGACCGGCGACGTGGAAGGCGGCACGCCGGCCATGCTGCGCCACTTCAGTTGCGCCGTCGGCGTGCCGCTGGACGCGGCGAAGCTGCCGCGGCTGGCCGGCCTGCTCGAACGGGCCGGCGAGGACGCGGATCGCGCCACCGCGCCGGCGAAGCGGGCCAATCATCGATTGCGGCCGTTCCAGATCGACGACGGCGCGGTGTGCCAGCCGAAGGACAAGCTGGCGCACAGCTTCGACTACCCCTCGGGCCATGCCACCTGGGGCTGGACCGTCGGCCTGATCCTCGCCGAGCTGGCGCCCGACCGCGCCACCGACGTCGCCCTGCGCGCCCGCGCCTTCGCCGACAGCCGGGTGGTCTGCGGCGCACACAACTTCAGCGCGATCGAGGCCGGCGCGATGAACGCGGCGACCATCGTGGCGACCCTGCACGGCGAGCCGGCGTTCGAGCGCGACGTCGAGTCGGCCCGCGACGAGCTGGCGGCGTATCGCCGGTCGGCACCGCCGATGGATGGCGCGAAGTGTGCGGCGGAGAAGGCGTTGATCGTCCGGGCGCCTTACTGACGCGCTGCTCCGGCAGGAGCGCGGCGGATGACTACATTCGCGCTGCCACCTCGGAAACCGGGCGACCCATTCGTGCTACCGAGCGCACGGATGCACGCGACGCAACTGCGGTGCCGACGCTTCGACCACGGCATGGAAACGCGCTGCCTCC
>NZ_LMSL01000002.1:252776-252898 GCF_001428405.1 Frateuria sp. Soil773 | reverse complement strand
TTGCGGGGCTTGCTTGCTCGCCGATGATCGGCTGCGAGGTGTTGCAGCCGGTTGTCGAGATGTCGATGGTGAGCCTGCGCTCGGCCGGTCCCTTGACCATGACCCGAACACGCGCTGCCTCT
>NZ_LMSL01000002.1:231324-252762 GCF_001428405.1 Frateuria sp. Soil773 | reverse complement strand
TTGCGGGGCTTGCTTGCTCGCCGATGATCGGCTGCGAGGTGTTGCAGCCGGTTGTCGAGATGTTGATGGTGAGCCTGCGCTCGGCTGGTTCCTTGACCATGACCCGAACACGCGCTGCCTCTGCCCGTCACCCCGGCGAAAGCCGGAGTCCAGCGCCTCGGTGAAAGTCGCTGGATTCCTGCCTGCGCAGGAATGACGGCGATTTTGCGGGGCTTGCCTGCTCGCCGGTGACCGATTGCGAGGTGTTGCAGCCGGTTGTCGAGATGTCGATGGTGAGCCCTGCGCTCGGCCGGTTCCTTGACCGTGACCGAAAAGCACGAGGACTCCGCCCGTCATNGTCCAGTGCCTTGGTGAAAGTCGCTGGATTCCTGCCTGCGCAGGAATGACGGCGGTTTTGCGGAGCCTGCCTACTCGCCGATGGTCAGCAGCGACGCGTTGCCGCCGGCGGCCGTGGTGTTGACGGTGAGCGTGCGCTCGCCGGCGAAGCGCAGCAGGTAGTGCGGGCCACCGGCCTTGGGGCCGGTGCCGGACAGGTTCTCGCCGCCGAACGGCTGCACGCCGACCACCGCGCCGATCTGGTTGCGGTTGACGTAGCAGTTGCCGACGCGGGCGTGGCTGCTGATGTAGTCGACGGTGTCGTTGATGCGGCTGTGGATGCCGAGCGTGAGGCCGTAGCCGGTGGCGTTGATCTGCTCCACCACCTGCTTCAGCTCGCTGCCCTTCCAGCGGATCACGTGCAGCACCGGGCCGAACACCTCGCGGGTCAGCGTGGACAGCGAGGCGATCTCGTAGGCGCGCGGCGCGAAGAAGGTGCCATCGCCGGTGGCGGCCGGATCGAGCTTCACCTCGCCGATCTTCTTCGCCTCGGCGTCCATGCGCGCGGCATGCTCGGTGAGGATCTTCAGCGCGTCGTCGTCGATCACCGGGCCCACGTCGGTGGAAAGCTGGCCCGGGTCGCCCACCTTCAGCTCGGCCATCGCGCCGGCCAGCATCGCGCAGACCTTGTCGGCGATGTCTTCCTGCACGAACAGCACGCGCGCGGCCGAGCAGCGCTGGCCGGCGGACTGGAAGGCCGAGGCGATCACGTCCTTGACGATCTGCTCGGGCAGGGCGGAGGAGTCGGCGATCATCGCGTTCTGGCCGCCGGTCTCGGCGATCAGCGCGGCGATCGGCGCGTTGCGCGCGGCCAGCGCGCGGTTGATCGCCCAGGCGGTCTCGGTGGAGCCGGTGAAGGCCACGCCGGCGACGCGCGGGTCTTTCGTCAGCGCGGCGCCGACGGTGGCGCCGTCGCCCGGCAGGTACTGCAGCACGTCGGCGGGCACGCCGGCCTCGTGCAGCAGCTTCACCGCGGCATGGCCGATCAGGCTGGTCTGCTCGGCCGGCTTGGCGATCACGCTGTTGCCGGCGGCGAGCGCGGCGCTGACCTGGCCCAGGAAGATCGCCAGCGGGAAGTTCCACGGGCTGATGCAGACGAACACGCCGCGGCCGTTGAGGAACAACTGGTTGCTCTCGCCGGTGGGGCCGGGCAACTGCTCCGGCTGGCCGAACAGGCGGCGCGCCATGGTGGCGTAGTAGCGCAGGAAGTCGGCCGCCTCGCGGATTTCGGCGATGGCGTCGGGCAGGCTCTTGCCGGCCTCGCGCACGCACAGCGCGATGAACTCGCCGCGGCGGGCTTCGAGCTGCTCGGCGGCGTGCTCGAGGATGGCGGCGCGGCTGGCGGCGGGCAGGCGGTCCCAGCCGAACTGCGCGGCGACCGCGTTGGAGAGCGCCTTCTCGACGGTGGCGGCGTCGGCGCAGACGTAGCTGCCCACGACCTGGCGGCGGTCGGCCGGGTTGGTCACCTGCACGGTCGGGCCGGCGGCGGTCGCGCCGGGCACCAGCGGGCCGGCGGTCCACGGGCCGGCGTTGGCGTTGACCGCGTCGGCCATCGCCTTCAGTTCGTTGTCGTTGGAGAAGTTGACGCCCATGGAATTCTTCCGAAGTTCACCGTAGAGATTCACCGGCAGCGGGATGCGCGGGTGGGGGATCGATGCGAAGCCGCGCACGGTCTCGCACGGGTCGGCGACCAGCTCGCGCACCGGCAGGCTCTCGTCGACGACGCGGTTGACGAAGCTGGTGTTGGCGCCGTTCTCGAGCAGGCGGCGCACCAGGTACGGCAGCAGGTCCTCGTGGGTGCCCACCGGCGCGTACACGCGGCACGGCACGTCGAGGTTCTGCGGGCCGATCACCTCGGCGTACAGGTCGGTGCCCATGCCGTGCAGGCGCTGGTACTCGTACGGCCGGCCCTGCGCGATGTGGCTGACCGCGGCGATGGTGTGCGCGTTGTGGGTGGCGAACTGCGGGTAGATCAGCTCGCTGCCCGCGTTGAACAGGCGCCGCGCGCAGGCCAGGTAGGACACGTCGGTGTTCGGCTTGCGCGTGTACACCGGGTAGCCGGCCAGGCCGTTTTCCTGCGCGCGCTTGATCTCGGCGTCCCAGTAGGCGCCCTTGACCAGGCGCACGTACCAGCGGCGGTTGGCGGCGCGCGCGGTCTCGATCAGCCAGTCGATCACGAACGGCGTGCGCTTGGCGTAGGCCTGCACCACGATCCCCAGGCCGTTCCAGCCTTCCAGCGATGGATGCGCGAAGACGTCGCCGATGATGTCGAGCGAGAGCTCGAGGCGGTCGGCCTCTTCCGCGTCGACGGAGAGCGCGATGCCGTGCTTCATCGCCAGTTGCGACAGTTCCAGCAGCTTGGCGGTGAGGTCGCGCCGGGCGATCTCGCGCTTGGCCACTTCGTAGCGCGGGTGCAGCGCCGACAGCTTCACCGAGATCGACGGCGCGTCGGTGTGGTTGGCGAACGGGCCGCGCGCGCCGATCGCGGCGATCGCGTTGCGGTAGTCCTGCTGGTAGCGCTCGGCGGTCTCGCTGGTCAGCGCCGACTCGCCGAGCATGTCGTAGGAATAGCGGTACACCGCGTATTCCTTCCTGGCGCAGCGGTCCAGCGCCTCGTCGATGGTCTGCCCCATCACGAACTGGTGGCCCATGATGCGCATGGCCTGGCGCACCGCCAGGCGGATCGCCGGCTCGCCGGCGCGGCCGACCAGCCGCTTCAGCGCGCCGGTGAAGTCGTGGCGGGTCTCCTCGGCCAGGTTCACCAGGTGGCCGGTGAGCATCAGGCCCCAGGTGGAGGCGTTGACGAACAGCGACTCGCTCTGGCCCAGGTGCTTCTTCCAGTCCGCGTCGCCGAGCTTGTCGCGGATCAGCTTGTCGGCGGTGGCCTTGTCGGGGATGCGCAGCAGCGCCTCGGCCACGCACATCAGCAGCACGCCTTCCTCGCTGGAGAGGTCGTACTGGCGCATGAAGGATTCGACCGCGCTCTGGTCCTTGGCGCGGGCGCGCACGCGGGTGACCAGGTCGGCGGCCAGGTCGATCACCTTTTCGCGTTCGGTCGCGGACAGGGTGGCCTGGGCGAGCAGATCGTTGACCGCTTCGGTTTCGTCGCGCAGCCACGCGGCTGTGATGCGCGCGCGCGCCGGGGTGGTCTCGACGGGAAGTTCGGGGCTGAGAATGGATCGGGTCACGGTACTTGTCGCTGAAGACCGCCGGGGCAGCGGTTGAACCGTCGATTGTACGCCGCAGTCGTGGCCGCGCGCATCCGCACGAGGCGCGGCCGGCGCGGCGCCCGGACGCGCGGCCGCGCCGGGGCGGGCGGCCTGATCCAGGTCAGCCGGGTGCGACATTCTTGCCCGTTGCGCCGCTGCGGCCTATCATTCCGCCGTTCCAGGCACGCCGGATCTCCATGATCGTGCTTCGACCAGCCGACGCCGGCCTGCCGTGCGTGACGATGTGGCTCAGGCCCAATCGCGCACTCAGCCGACGCGGCTTGCGTCGCTTGATCGTGGTACTGGCGGCGCTGGCGCTGACAACGGCGGCGCTCGGGGCATGGCAGGGGAACGTATTCGCTCCGCTGTTCGCCCTGGTCGAATCCTTCGCGGTGGCCTTCGCCCTGGGCGTGGCCTGGCGCGCAGGCGACCGCAGCGAGCGCATCACCCTCGACGAGGCGTCGCTGGAGGTGCGGTTCCTGCCGGGGCGACGCAGCATGCGCTTCCAGCCTTACTGGGTGCGCGTGCGGCTGGCGCCGGGCGGCCAACGTCACCGCCTGCTGCTGAGGTCGCACGGGCGGGAGCTGGAAATCGGGGCTTTCCTCAGCGATGAGGAGCGCGCCGAGTTGGCGGAGAAACTCATGGTGCTGCTGGCGGAGCTTTCCGGTCGGTCGCGCAGGTAGGTTCAACAAAGGTGCAAGACATGACATCTGGCGGCATCAGGCCTGACGGTATCAAGCCCGCATTCTTCAAGCGCGCGGCGATGGCAGCAGCGGCGGTCGCCGGTGCGTTGTTCACGGGCATGGCCCTGGCCAATCCCAAGCCCGGCCAGCTGAACATGACGCGCGGCGTGACCGAATGGTCGTCCGAGCCGTACTTCCTCAACAACGTCGCGCTGGGCGTGTGCGTGGTGATCGGCGTGCTGGTGTTCGGCGCGATGTTCATCGCCATGTTCCGCTTCCGCAAGTCGCGCGGCGCGGTGGCCGAGAAGTGGTCGCACAACACCATGCTGGAGATCGTGTGGACCACGATCCCGGTGATCATCCTGATCGTGCTGGCGTACCTCGCCACCGGCGGCCTCACCTCGTTCGCCGACACCACCGGCTCGCAGATGACCGTGAAGGTCACCGGCTACCAGTGGAAGTGGCGCTACGACTACGTCGACTACCAGGGCAAGGCGATCGACAAGGTCGGCTTCATGTCCAAGCTGGACGACCAGAGCAACGACACGCGCCAGCTCGGCTCGGGCCTCGACCCGAACGCGGTGAAGGCGGACGGCGAGCAGACCTACCTGCTCGACGTGGACAAGCCGCTGGTGGTTCCGGTGGACACCAAGATCCGCTTCGTGATCACCGCGGACGACGTGATCCATTCCTGGTGGGTGCCGGCGCTGGGCTGGAAGATCGACGCGATCCCGGGCATCGTCAACGCCGCCTGGGCCAACATCAAGACGCCGGGCACCTACCGCGGCCAGTGCGCCGAGCTGTGCGGCCAGGACCACGGCTTCATGCCGATCGTGGTGAAGGCGGTGTCCAAGGAGGACTTCGCCAAGTGGCTGGCCGAGCAGCAGAAGCCGGCCGCCGCCGCGCCCGCCGCGGACGCGTCCGCCGGCGCATCGGCGAGCGCCACCGCACCGGCCGCCCCGACCAAGGGCTGAGTCATTCAGGGCTGGCGGCGACGCCAGCCATCCGCTTTACGTTTTCGCATTCCAAGGTAGAGGTGCAAGGCCATGGCCCACGCAGCCACCCACGATCACCACGATGATCATCACGGCGCGCCGACGAATTTCTTCACGCGCTGGTGCATGTCCACGAACCACAAGGACATCGGCACGCTGTACCTGATCTTCTCGCTGGCGGCGTTCTTCGTCGGCGGCAGCTTCGCCATGGTGATCCGCGCCGAGCTGTTCAAGCCGGGCATGCAGCTGGTGCAGCCGTACTTCTTCAACGAGATGACCACCATGCATGCGCTGGTGATGATCTTCGGCGCGATCATGCCGGCCTTCGTGGGCCTCGGTAACTGGATGATCCCGCTGATGATCGGCGCGCCGGACATGGCGCTGCCGCGCATGAACAACCTCTCGTTCTGGATCCTGCCGTTCGCCTTCGCGCTGCTGCTGTCCACCCTGTTCATGCCGGGCGGCAGCCCGGCCGGCGGCTGGACGATGTACCCGCCGCTGTCGCTGCAGACCGGCTCGCTGGCCTACGCGGTGTTCGCCATCCACCTGATGGGCATCAGCTCGATCATGGGCGCGATCAACATCATCGCCACCATCCTCAACATGCGCGCGCCGGGCATGGACCTCCTGAAGATGCCGGTGTTCGTGTGGAGCTGGCTGATCACGGCGTTCCTGCTGATCGCGGTGATGCCGGTGCTGGCGGGCGCGGTGACCATGCTGCTCACCGACAAGTACTTCGGCACCAGCTTCTTCAACGCCGCCGGCGGCGGCGACCCGGTGCTGTACCAGCACATCTTCTGGTTCTTCGGGCACCCCGAGGTGTACATCATGATCCTGCCGGCGTTCGGGATCATCTCGGAGATCGTGCCGACCTTCGCGCGCAAGCCGATCTTCGGCTACAAGGCGATGGTGTTCGCGATCGCCGCGATCGCCTTCCTGTCGTTCATCGTGTGGGCGCACCACATGTTCGCGGTGGGTCTGCCGCTGGGCGCCGAAATCTTCTTCATGTACGCCACCATGCTGATCTCGGTGCCCACCGGCATCAAGGTGTTCAACTGGGTGTCGACGATGTGGGGCGGCTCGATGACGTTCGAGACGCCGATGCTGTTCGCCATCGCCTTCATCATCCTGTTCACTATCGGCGGCTTCTCCGGCCTGATGCTGGCGCTGGTGCCGGCCGACTTCCAGTACCACGACACCTACTTCGTGGTGGCGCACTTCCACTACGTGCTGGTGACCGGCGCGGCCTTCGCCATCATGGCCGCGACGTACTACTGGCTGCCCAAGTGGACCGGCCACATGTACAGCGAGACCTGGGGCAAGGTGCACTTCTGGTCCAGCGTGATCTCGGTGAACGTGCTGTTCTTCCCGCAGCACTTCCTGGGCCTGGCCGGCATGCCGCGCCGCATCCCGGACTACAACGTCGCGTTCGCCAACTTCAACATGATCAGCTCGATCGGCGGCTTCTGGTTCGGCGCCTCGCAGCTCATCTTCCTCGGGGTGATCATCCACGCGGTGTGGTTCTCGAAGAAGAAGGCGACCGACCGCGTGTGGGAAGGCGCCAAGGGCCTGGAGTGGACCGTGCCGTCGCCGGCGCCGTTCCATACCTTCGAGCTGCCGCCGGTGATCCGCGACGAAGAACTCGCCCACGGCCACGTCGAAGACTAAGAGAAAGATCCGGCCCGGCCGCCAGTGCGGCCTGGGCCGGAAGGCATGCGCACGATGACTCAGCAGGCAGGGAAATTCGACCAGGAGGCGCGCCGGAAGGGCGTGCGGCGCACGGCCTGGGCGGTGGGAGCGGTCGCCGTCGCGATCTTCCTGTACTCGATCCTGTCGATGCTGAAGCTGTCGTAGCGGGTGCAGGACACAAGCAGTGCCCCGCGCGGTCCGGCGGGGATGGAAGTCATCTGAGAGAAATCCACGGGGTCTCACCATGGGTCAGCAGCAAGGCGCTTATTTCGTTCCGACCAAGAGCTCATGGCCGATCGTGGCCGCGGTCGTCATGTTCGTCACCGTGTTCGGCGCCGCACACTGGCTGAACGCGGAGCCGGGCGAGGCGAGCTTCGGCAAGTCGGTGATCACGCTCGGCTTCGTCGGCATCCTGCTGATGTTCTTCGGCTGGTTCCGCTCGGTGATCCGCGAATCGCTGGCCGGCAACTACAACAGCCAGGTGGACCGCTCGTTCCGCATGGGCATGATGTGGTTCATCTTCTCCGAGGTGATGTTCTTCGGCGCGTTCTTCGGCGCGCTGTTCTACGCCCGCATGTACGCGGTGCCGTGGCTGGGCGGCGAAGGCCATGGCGTGCTCACCCACCAGTTCCTGTGGAGCGACTACGCGGCCTCGTGGGGCGCGAACGGCGGCGGCGGCCCAGGCCGCGTCGGCGGCAGCTTCCAGACCGTGGCGCCGTGGGGCCTGCCGCTGCTGAACACGCTGATCCTGCTCACCTCCAGCGTCACCATCACGATTGCGCACCATGCGCTGAAGGCCGGCCACCGCGGCAAGATCCTGGTCTTCCTCGGCCTGACCGTGCTGCTCGGCGCCACCTTCCTGTACTTCCAGGCGCACGAGTACATCGAGGCCTACAAGGAGCTCAACCTCACGCTGCAGAGCGGCGTCTACGGCTCGACCTTCTTCATGCTGACCGGCTTCCACGGCATGCACGTGACGCTCGGCACGATCATGCTGGCGGTGATCTGGCTGCGCGTGCTGAAGGGCCACTTCAGCAAGGACCACCATTTCGGCTTCGAGGCGGTGGCCTGGTACTGGCACTTCGTCGACGTGGTGTGGCTGGGCCTGTTCATGTTCGTCTACATCCTCTGAGGCGAACCGACGGAGCAACAAAAAACCCGCCGCAGGCGGGTTTTTTGTTGGCGGCCTCGCAGGCCGTTGCGCTGGCGCCGCTTCCGTTCACGCGCGCGGCGCGAGTTGTCACAGGCCCGGCGGCGCATGCCGGGCTGACGCTACAATTACTGGATGACTCCATGCGGGTGCAGCCAGCCCATCCAGATGCCGACCACGACCATCAGGATGAGCACCAGCGACAGGCCGATGCGGCGCGTCAGCGCCCATGCCGTGCGCTTGCTGCCGTCCTTGTCGGTCATCATGAAATACAGCGCCTGGCCCAGGTTGAAGATGACCACCAGGAACATGATCACCAGCGCGACTTTGTAGATGGTTTCCACGTGATTGGCCCGAACGACTTCGACGACGGCAGTATAGCGGCCGCATGCGGGGCCTCCGCGTGAGCGGCTGGCGGCGTCCCGCGTGGTGGGCGGTGCTGCTGACCGTGGCCGGAGCCTTGCTGTTCGTGCGTTTGGGCGTATGGCAGTTGCACCGCGCCGACGAGAAGGAGGCGCTTCTGCGACGGTATGCCGCAGCGGGTTCCGCGCCGCTGCGGGACTTCGCGGAAGTGGCCGTGGCGCCGCCCGCCGATGCCTTCCCGCGCGTGCGGGTGCGCGGCCAGTTCCTGCCCGGGCGGGCCTACCTGCTCGACAACCCGCGCCACGACCGGCGCGGCGGGATGGAGGTGTACGCGCCCCTGCGCGTGCGCGACGGGCAGCCGCTGCTGCTGGTCGACCTGGGCTTTCTGCCCGGCAACGGCACCGACCGCACGCCCGACCTGCCGCCGCTGCCCGTGGGCGCGCAGGACCTGCACGGCCTCTACCTGGCGCCGCCCGGCAGCGGGTTCGAGATGGGCGGCAACAGCCTGGCGCGGCAGGCGCACTGGCCGAAGACCACGATCTACCTCGATCTCGCCGAGCTGTCGGCCGACCTGGGCCAGCCGCTGTACCCGCGCGTGCTGGCGCTGGACGCCGACCCGGCCTCGATCTACGTGCGCGAACACGCGCTCGACGTGTCCGCGATGCCGCCGGCCCGGCATCGCGCCTATGCCTTCCAATGGTTCAGTTTCGCGGTGGCGGCGGTGGCGATCTTCCTGATCCTGCATCGCCGGCGCCGCACGAAGAAAACGGATTGACGATGAACAAGCCCGCGACTCCCCCCCCGAACCGCAGCCGCCTGAAGCTGGTGCTGATCATGCTGGTGTTCGCCGCACCGATGCTGGTGGCCGGCCTGCTCACCTTCACCGGCTGGCAGCCGGGCGCGAAGGGCAACGGCCACCCGATCCTGCCGCAGCGCAATTTCGCCAGCGAACAGGTGCAGGTGCGGCTTGACGACGGCCGGCTCTGGCCGTGGCGCGACAGCGAGCCGCGGCTCACCCTGATCGCGCTGGCCGGGCCGGACTGCGCCGCGCAATGCTTCGACACGCTGACCGGGATCGCGAAGGCGCGGTTCATGCTCAACCGCAACCAGTCGCGCCTGCGCCTGCTCTACCTCGGCGAGCCGCCGGCAGACGCCGGGCGCCTCGCCGCGATGCGCGCGTTCTGGTCGCTGGGGCGCGACGTCGACGGCAAGCTCGCCCGCTTCCGCCCGGCCGCGCCGGACAGCGTCAGCGCCGTGCTGGTGGAGTCCAACGGCACCGCTTTGTCGCTTTACCCGGCCGGCTTCGACGGCACCGGCCTGATGCGCGACCTGCAGAAGGTGGTCAAGTGATGGCGGCGCGCAGCGTGAAGATCCTGCGCGGCCTGGCCCTGCTGGCCGCGGTGTTCGCCTTCGGCGTGGTGATGTTCGGCGCGTTCGTGCGCCTGTCCAACGCCGGCCTGTCCTGTCCGGACTGGCCGACCTGCTACGGCCACGTGACCTGGCCGGAACAGGCGCACGAGATCGCCCGCGCCGACGCGGCGTTCCCGGACCGCCCGGTGGAGGCCGGCAAGTCGTGGCGCGAGCAGGTGCACCGCTTCCTCGCCGGCACGCTCGGCGTGCTGGTGCTCGCCATCGCGCTGATCGCCGCCTGGCGCAAGCCGTGGGCGCGTTTCGCGGTGATCGCCGGCGCGGTCTTCGCGGCGTGCGGCGTGGCGCTGTACATGCGCGGCGAGCACGTGCTCTCGTCGTGGCTGTCGGCGCTGGCGATCGCTCTGCCGCTGGTCGCCGCGATCGGGCTCGGGCGCCCCGGCGCGTGGCGGATCAGCGTGCTGGCGCTGGCGGTGATCATCTTCCAGGCGATGCTCGGCATGTGGACGGTGACCCTGCTGCTGAAGCCCATCGTGGTGATGGGCCACCTGCTGGGCGGCATCACCACGTTCGCCCTGCTGGCCTGGGCCGCGCTGCGCTTCGCCGGGGTCGGCGCGGACGACGACGGCTACGCCGCGCTGCGCCGCGCGGTGGTGGTCGGCATCGTGCTGCTGCTGGCGCAGATCGCGCTGGGCGGCTGGACCTCGTCGAACTACGCGGCGCTGGCCTGCGGCACCGATTTCCCGAAATGCCTGGGCCAGTGGGCGCCGCCGACCGATTTCAGGGAAGGCTTCGTGCTGTGGCGCGGGATCGGCGTGAACTACGAGGGCGGCGTGCTGGACATGGCGGCGCGCAGCGCGATCCAGATCGCGCACCGGATCGGCGCGCTGGTGGTGTTCCTCTACCTGGGCTGGCTGGCGCACCGCGCGGCGAAGCGCGGCCTGCGCGTGCAGGGCATCGCCATCGCGCTGGTGCTGGTGACCCAGGTGCTGCTGGGCATCAGCAACGTGCACTTCGGCCTGCCGCTGCCGGTGGCGACGCTGCACAACGGCGTGGCCGCGCTGTTGCTGTTCGTCCTGCTGGCGACACTGGCGCGCACGCAGCGGCGCCACGATGATGCGATGTTCCTCACGCTGGGCCCGCAACGATGAGCGCGCACGTCCGCGAATACCTGCAACTGACCAAGCCGAACGTCGTCGCCCTGCTGGTGTTCTGCGCGGTGATCGGCATGTTCCTGGCGGTGCCCGGCATCCCGCCGTGGCGCGCGCTGGTGTTCGGCACCCTGGGCATCTGGATGGCCTCGGGCTCGGCCGCGGCGTTCAACCACCTGATCGACGAGCGCATCGACAAGCTGATGGCGCGCACCGCGCGGCGCCCGCTGGCCACCGGCGCGCTCAAGTCGCGCCAGGTGCTGGTGTTCGCCGTGCTGCTCGGCATCGCCTCGATGCTGGTGCTGGCGCTGCTGGTCAACCCGCTCACCGCGTGGCTCACCTTCGGCGGGCTGATCGGCTATGCGCTGGTCTATACCGCCTACCTCAAGCGCGCCACGCCGCAGAACATCGTGATCGGCGGCCTGGCCGGCGCGATCCCGCCGGTGCTGGGCTGGACCGCGGTCACCGGCGCGCTGCACCCGTTCGCATTGCAGTTGTGCCTGATCATCTTCGTGTGGACGCCGCCGCATTTCTGGGCGCTGGCGATCTTCCGCCGCGAGGACTACGCGCGCGCGCAGATCCCGATGCTGCCAGTGACCCATGGCGTGTCCTACACGCGCTGGCACGTGCTGTTCTATACGGTGCTGCTGGTGCTGGTGACCCTGCTGCCGGCGCTCACCGGCTACAGCGGCCTGGTCTACCTGGGCGGCGCGGTGGTGCTGGGCGCCGGCTTCCTCTACTACGCGATCCGCCTGCTGAACCCGCCGGACGAGTTCTTCGCGATGCGCGTGTTCAAGTACTCGATCGTCTACCTGATGGCGCTGTTCGCCTTCCTGCTCGCCGACCACTGGATCACGGCGCCGCCGGCCGGCCAGACGGTGGTGCTGCGGCTGGGCTGATCGGGCATCGCCACGTAGTCCAGGTGCACCGCCCGCCACCGGCCGTGCACGCGCGCGAACAGCGCGACGTCGACCACGTGGTAGCCCGGGCTCGTGTGCTCGAAGCGCGCCCAGGCGACGTCGCCGCACACGGCCACGCGCACGATCCGCCGCCGTACCGGCCCGGGCGAATCGCCGCGCGCGGCCGCCTCGTCGAAGCGTGCCGCCCATTCGCCCATCGGCACCGCCACCAGCTCGCCCTCGCGCACCGACAGGCTCAGCGCGCGCGGATCGTAGAGCCGGGCGAGCAGCCTGCCGTCGTAGCGGTCCATCGAGCGGAACTGCTGCGCGATCAGTTCGCGCACCGGCGCTTCCCCGTCCGGCGTGTCCGTGGCCGGGGTGCCGACCGGCTGGCTGGCGTAGACCTTGCCGACGATGCGCCAGCGCCCGCCGACCTTGAGCAGGGTGAGGAAGTCGCGGAACTGGTGGCTGCCGAACACGCTCAGGCTCTCCACGCTGGCGCCGTCGCCGTAGCGTTCCAGATGCACGATCTCGCGCTTGCGCGCGGGCTCGGGCTTCTTCGCCTGCACCAGCCGCCTGGCCCAGCGGTTCAGCTCCAGCGCCGCCAGCGCGCCGTGCGCGTCCACCGAGTACATCACCAGGCTGGGCTGGAACGCGCGGTAGAGCAGGGCCGGATCGTTGCGGTCGTTGGCCTGGAAGTAATCGGCCACGGCGGCGCGGATGGCCGCCTCGTCGGCATCGGTCGCCTGGGCGGCGAAGGGGGCGAGCAGCGCGGCCAGCAGGATCGGCCGCAGCCAGCATGGTGATCGGCGCATCGGATGGGTCTCCCGGTGGTTTGCCGGTAGGATGCGGCGACCGCCTTCGGCAAGTAAAACTGAATCTTTCTATGCCGATCCAAAAGGAAAATCGATCGATCGAGCGCATGCTGCGCTTCCTGCCGGGCTTCCTCGCGGTGGTGGAGACCGGTTCCGCCGCGGCCGCGGCCGAGCGCCTGCACAAGACCGCCGCGGCGCTCAGCTACGACCTGCGCCAGTTGCACGCGCTGGCCGGCGAGCCGTTGTTCGGCAAGCTCGGCCGCGGGCTGCAGCTGACGCCGGCGGGTGCGCGCTTCGCCGCGGCGGCGCGGCAGGCGCTGGACCTGCTGGCGCGCTCGGCCGATCCGGCGCAGCCGGTCGCGGCCACGCCGCTGCGCGTGGCCGCGGTGAGCGGCTTCGGGCGCTACGTGCTGCTGCCGGCGCTGTTCGCCGTGGCCGGCGAACGGCCGATCGAGCTGGCGTTCCAGCGCAACGAGGACGTGGCGCGCCGCGTGCGCGAGGGCCAGGCCGATCTGGGCTTCTGCTTCACCCGCGTGCGCAGCGCCTCGCTGCGCTTCGCGGCGGCCTACGAGGAACGGCTGGTGCTGGTCGCGCCGCCGTCCTGGCGCGTGCCGAAGGCGCCGGCAGCGCTGGCCGCCTGGTGCCGCGAGCACCCTTGCGTGACCTACGAGGAAAGCGACTTCGTGTTCGCGCATTGGCATGCGCGCGCGCTGGCCGGCGCGCGCCACCGGCTCAACCAGGGCGACCACTATTCCGAACTGGAGGAGGCCGTGGCCGCGGTATCGGCCGGGCGCGGCTATTCCATCGTGCCGCTGGAAACGGCCGAGCGGCTGTCCGTGCTGCATCCGCTGCGCATACTGCGCGCGCGCCAGGCCGGCAACACGCTCCATGCGGCGACGCGGCAGGGAGACGAGGCGATGACGGCGCTGCTCGCCCGGCTCGCCGCGGAGCTGGCGCGGCCACGCCGGCGTGGCGCGACCCGCTGACCGTGCCGCGCAGAAACTTTCTTCGGCAGATCCGCCTTCCGCGCGTCGATGCCGTCCAGCGTCGCCGGCATGCGGGCGACGGCGGCAGCACGCTGCCCAGGATCGCCTGCTTGATGGCACTGCCTGCGCCCGTGCCGGCCTACCGAGCATGCCGGGCACCGCGGCATTCCAGCCGCGATGTGGCGCGTCGCCGGGTTCAGCGGTCGCAGTCGATGCCCGCGGCAGTCAGCAGCTCGCGCAGCCCGGCCAGCTCGGCTTCGTACTTCTTCCAGCGCCTGACCGAGGACTGGTGGATCGACGAGCGAACCTGCAGCGAGCTGGCGGTGGTCGACGGCGCGCGGTTGTGCTCGAAGTGCAGGCAGGCATCGTTCCACGGAAGCCCGCAGTGTTCGAGCAACTGGCGCGAACTGGCTTCCTGCGTGGCGACCAGGGTCTCGTATTCCACTTCGAGGATGCGGCCGGGAAAGACGCGCTTCCAGTGCGCCATCAGGCGGTCGAACAGGATGTAGTAGCGGCCGATGTCCAGCAGGTCGAACGAATAGGCGTGGAACGGCGAGCCTTCCGCGAACGGCTCGCGGAAATTGCCGAGGCAGGTGTCCAGCGGATTGCGACGCAGGCAGATCATCCTGGCGTTCGGCAGTGCGCTGGCGATGAAGCCCGCATACAGGAAATTGTGCGGCAGCTTGTCGATGAAGCGCGGCTTGAGGCTCGTCGTGGGCCGCGTGCTGGACAGGTAGTGCTCGCCGAGCTGCGCCCAGTCGACGTGGCGCGCGCGCTCGACGACGTCGGGGCTCAGCAGCACCGGCGAGCGGGCGCCGGACAGGCGTTCGAGCATGACGCCGAAGTTTTCCAGTTCGCCGGCGGAATAGACCTCGGGGTGGCTGGAGACGATACGTTCCACCAGAGTGGTGCCGGAGCGCGGCATGCCGAAGATGAAGATGGGTTCATCGGTGCGATAGCCCGGGGGGCCGGGCCGCGGTTCCGGAAACGCGCGGATCAGCGCCTGCACGATCGCCTCGTCGCGCTCGCTGGAATAGTTGCGCGCCGCCTTGTTCGCCGACTTGCCGCGGGTGAAGTGCGCGAAGGCCCTGGAGTAGTCGCCCAGGTCCTCGTATTCCTTGCCCAGCGCCATGTGCAATTGCAGTTGCGCCGCCGGATCGTCGCCGTGCCGGTCCGCCAGCGACTGCAGCCGGTCGAGGTGGTTGCATTCGGGCGTCTGCCTGCGAAGCCGCGACAGGATCCCGTAGGCGACCCAGTGCTCCGGCGCCAGCGCGAGGCAGGCTTCGAGCGCGGCCTCGGCGCCGTCGATGTCGCCGAAGTGAACCAGCGACGTGGCGAAATTGAACTGGCAGGCGGCATCGCCGGGAGCCAGCATGGCCGCGCGCCGGAAGGTCGCCGCCGCGCGCTCGGAGGCATGGCATTGCGCGTAGACCGTGCCCAGCGTGTTCAGGAGCGAGGGATCGTCCGGCGCCAGGGCGCTTGCGACGTTGGCGACCTGCAGCGCGTCGCCGGTGCGGTGGACGCGGACCAGCGCCCTGGCGAAGTGCACGGCATAGCCCGGATGCCTCGGTGCCGTGCTGGCGGCCCGGTGCAGGTGTTCCAGCGCCTGCGGCAACTGGCGCAGCTCCAGCGCGGCGCGACCGGCCAGGTAGTGCGTTTCCGGATGGCCCGGTTCGAGCTGCAGCAGTCGCGAGGCCAGTTCGCGCGCCTGTTGCGCATCGCCGCGTTCCAGTGCGCCGGTAGCCAGGGCGAACAGATCCTGGGGGCGAAGCGGGGAGGGATTCGTCATGGCGGTCCGGATCAGGTGGGAGCGATGCGCCGGTTCCCCGCGCCTGGTGCGACCCGCAATCCGCGCCCCGCCCAAGATCCGCCGGGGAAGGGCGGTCGATGGCGCGGCTGCCTGGTCGGGGCCGCCTGGATACGGGCGAAGGCGCGCTAATATAGCAAGGGTGTCGATTCCTGAAGGCTCCCGCCAGAGAGCCGCGATTCCCAGCTTGACACTCTTGCATCGCAGCAAGACAATGCGCGCGCCCACGGCGCGCCCACGGCGCGCCTCGCGCGCTCCGCAGGCTCCCAGTCCTGACTAACCAAGGCATATGGACGTTTACCCTAGTCGCAACGTCGACATCCGCGAGCATCGGATGCCGGCGTCGCATAACAAGCTGATCGTCTGCGGCGACCGCCTGCGGTCGGCCGGCGCTTTCCTCGACTAGGGAAACCCGGCCCACCTCCCGACGGCTGCCGCAGGCACCGTTACGAGGAGATGGGCCCATGAAGCTCCTTCGCGATTTCATTCGCCTGCGCACCGCAGGCCGCTCGCTGCCGCGCATCCGCCGCGGCGCCTCCCGCCGCGTCTGGACGGTCACCGTGCCGGCGCCGCTGGCGCAGTCGCCGGCCCAGGCCGCCGCGATCGACATGCACTGGCATGCCGACCGTGCCGTCGGCCGCCCGGTCGCGCACTGGCACGACCGCGCCGTGCCGCAGGCGCACGGCCATCAGCCATGCCTGCCGACCGGCCGCGACTGATGCGGCCGGTGGCCGATCGCATCCGGCCCTGCAAGGGATGGCCTCCGCCAGTTCCCTGGTGCGGGCTGCGCATGCGGCCGTAGCGGGCATCGGCGTTAGAAGCTGTTCAAAATCCCCTAGGCATTCCCTATGAAACGTCATCCCAGCGAAAGCCGGGATCCAGTGCCTTTAGNATGACCAGCCCTTCGGCTGTTGAAAAGCGCCTCCTGCTTGACCGGCCCTGCGGCCGTTGAAAGTCGCAGGAATGACGAGCAGGGGAACATGAAGGGATTACAGCCCGACAGGAAGATTTTGAACAGGCTCTTAGCGGAGCGATCTTCCGCCGGCTCGCTGGTCCGCCCAGGCATCAACGAAATCCACGGAAGCGAGTCATGATCAAGCATTTCCCCTGGAACGCCGCGGACAAGGCGGCCGGCAAGGGCGCGCCCGCGCCCGTGCGCGCGCCGGTCGCGCTGGAAGCGTTCCGCCACAACGAAGCCCTGTTCGCCGCGCTGGACACGCACCTGGGCGGACTCGACGAAGGGCAGATCGCCCGCCGCCTCGACCGCGACGGCCCCAACGAGGTATCGCACGAGAAGCCGCCGCACTGGTCGCGGCAGCTTCTGCGCGCGTTCAAGAACCCCTTCATCATCGTGCTGCTGGTGCTGGCCGGCGTGCAGTTGTTCACCGACGAGGGCGACCTGACCGGGCCGACGATCATCGGCGTGATGGTGGGCATCAGCGTGCTGCTGAGCTTCGCCCAGGAATACCGCTCGTCGCAGGCGGCCGAGAAGCTCAAGGCGATGGTGCGCAACACGGCCACCGTCACGCGCCGCGCGTCCGACGGCCACAGCGAGCGCATCGAGGTGCCGGTGGGCGAGCTGGTCGCCGGCGACATCGTGCATCTCGCCGCAGGCGACATGGTGCCGGCGGACCTGCGCCTGGTCGGCGCCAAGGACCTGTTCATCAGCCAGGCGATCCTCACCGGCGAGTCGCTGCCGGTGGAGAAATCCGCGCCGACGCCGGCGCAGGTCGCCGACGCGCCCCCGCATGGCGCATTGGACAATCCGCTGGACCTGCCCACCGTCTGCTACATGGGCACCAACGTGGTCAGCGGCACCGCGACGGCCGTGGTGGTGGCGACCGGCCCGCGCAGCTACCTCGGCTCGCTGGCGCGCACCATCGTCGGCCAGCGCGTGCAGACCAGCTTCGACCGCGGCGTGAACTCGGTGAGCTGGCTGCTGATCCGCTTCATGGCGGTGATGGTGCCGATCGTCTTCCTGATCAACGGCATCGACAAGCACGACTGGCTGCAGGCGTTCCTGTTCGCGCTGTCGGTGGCGGTCGGCCTCACGCCGGAGATGCTGCCGCTGATCGTCACCGCGAACCTCGCCAAGGGCGCGCTGGCGATGTCCCGGCGCAAGGTGGTGGTGAAGCGGCTCAACGCGATCCAAAACTTCGGCGCGATGGACGTGCTGTGCACCGACAAGACCGGCACGCTGACGCTGGACAGGATCGTGCTGGAACGCCACCTGGACCTGTACGGCGAGGAGTCCGACGAGGCGCTGGAGTACGGCTATCTCAACAGCCGCTTCCAGACCGGCCTGAAGAACCTGATGGACAAGGCCGTGCTGGCGCACCGCGACCTGGAGCCGATCGCGGCGCACTACCGCATCGTCGACGAGATCCCGTTCGACTTCCAGCGCCGCCGCATGTCGGTGGTGCTGGGCAGCGGCGACGGCAACGAGCTGCTGGTATGCAAGGGCGCGGTGGAGGAGATGCTGGCGATCTGCGAGCACGCCAAGGCCGGCGACGAGATCCTGCCGATGACCGACGCGATGCGCGCGGACATCCGGGCGATGACGCGCGGCCTCAACGAGGACGGCCTGCGCGTGCTGGTGGTGGCGGCGAAGCGCCAGCCGCCGGCCGGGCGCGCCTACGGCGTGGCGGACGAGGCCGGCCTGGTGGCGATCGGCTGCCTGGCCTTCCTCGACCCGCCGAAGGACTCGGCCGCCGTGGCGATCGCCGCGCTGCACCACCACGGCGTGGCGGTGAAGGTGATCACCGGCGACAACGAGGCGGTGACGCGCAAGATCTGCCGCGAGGTCGGCCTGGACGTGGCGGAATCCGCCCAGGGCAAGCACATCGAGCCGCTGGACGACGCGGCGCTGGACGCGCTGGTGGCGCGCACCACGGTGTTCGCCAAGATGTCGCCGCTGCAGAAGGCGCGCGTGGTGAAGTCGCTGCAGCGCCAGGGCCACACCGTGGGCTTCCTCGGCGACGGCATCAACGACGCGCCGGCGCTGCGCGAGGCGGACGTGGGCATCTCGGTGGACACCGCCACCGACATCGCCAAGGAGTCGGCCGACATCATCCTGCTGGAAAAGAACCTGATGGTGCTGGAGGAGGGCGTGATCGAGGGACGGATCACCTTCGGCAACATCATGAAGTACATCAAGATGACCGCCAGCTCGAACTTCGGCAACGTGTTCAGCGTGCTGGTGGCGAGCGCGTTCCTGCCGTTCCTGCCGATGCTGCCGCTGCAGATCCTGGTGCAGAACCTGCTGTACGACATCTCGCAGTTGTCGATCCCGTTCGACCGCATGGACGAGGAATACCTGCGCCGGCCGCGGCGCTGGGACGCCAGCGACATCGGCCGCTTCATGGTGTGGATCGGCCCGGTCAGCTCGATCTTCGACATCACCACGTTCCTGCTGCTCTGGTACTACTTCGGCGCGAACGGGCCGGAGCACCAGGCGCTGTTCCAGTCCGGCTGGTTCATCGAGGGGCTGCTGTCGCAGACGCTGATCGTGCACATGATCCGCACGCGGCGGATCCCGTTCGTGCAGAGCATCGCCGCCGCGCCGGTGCTGGCGCTGACGCTGGCGACCATCGTGGCGGGGCTGCTGGTGCCGTTCACCGTGTTCGGCGCCAAGATCGGCATGGTGCCGCTGCCCCCGGCGTACTTCGCCTGGCTGGCGGCGACGCTGGCGTGCTACTGCGTGCTCACCCAGGCGATGAAATGGGTCTACATCCGCCGCTACGGGCGCTGGCTGTGACCATGCTCGGGGAGACGGACCATGCGCCGCCTTGCCCTGGCATCCGTCTGGGCCGCCGTTCTGGGCGCCGTCCTGCCGCTGCCGCGCGCGGCGCAGGCCGGGGCCAGCCTGCGGGTCGATAATGCCGGCACCGTGCCGGATGGCCACTGCCAGCTCGAGTCCTGGCTGCGCCTGCGCGGCCGTGACAGTGAAGCCACGGCGGTGCCGGCCTGCGGCCTGGGCGGCATGGAGTACAGCCTGGGCGGCAGCGCCTATGCGGGGACGCCGTCGGGACCGTGGCTGGTCGCCGGCCTCAAGCGCACGCTGCGCGACATGGATGCCGCCGCGCCGGGCTTCGCCGTCTCGCTGGGCGCGGCCTGGCGCCGCCCGGGCCTGCGCCTGGCCGCGGGCACGGCGGATGTCGCCGCCAGCATGGCGCTGGGTCCGTCGTGGACCGTGCATGCCGACCTGGGCTGGAATGCCGCCCGCGGCGAGCGTCCGCGCCCGGGCGGCGGCGTGGGTGTGGAGTACGCGCTGGGGCCCCGCTGGATCGGCCTGGGCGAGCTGTATGCCGAGCGCGGTGCCGGCCGCACGGTGCAGGCCGGATTGCGCCGGCTGTTCGGGCGCGGCGTGAGCTGCGACCTGCTGGCCGGCCACGACCGCGACGGGCGCTGGCTGACCCTGGGCTTCAACTACTCGCCGGGCGATTCCTGAGGCCTGTCCACGACCTTCAGGTATCCCAACGAAACGTCATCCCGGCGGAAGCGGGGATCCGGCGTCTCTGCTTTGGGGTTATCCAGTCGCTGGATGACTCGCTGCGCTCGCCCCTTCGGAGCCAGCCTTCGACTGTCCGGCGCCTGCAAGGCTCGCCTTTGTCCTGCTTGACCGGACCTGCGGCCGTCGAAAGCCGCAGGAATGGCGAGGCGGCGGTTGCACTGTATGGGCCGGATGGCAGCCGTTGCGGCGAACCGGCCGGGTCAATCCGCGTCGAAGGTATCGCCGTCCTGCGCGGCCGGTGCCCGCGCCTGCATGGCGTAGCGCCTGGCGAGCACGGCGCAGACCATCAACTGCAACTGGTGGAAGATCATCAGCGGCAGCAGCAGCGCGCCGAGCCCGCCGGCCTGGCTGGCGAACAGCACCCGCGCCATCGGGATGCCGCTGGCCAGGCTCTTCTTGGAGCCGCAGAACACCATGGTGATGCGGTCCTCGCGGGCGAAGCCGAGCCGGCGCGCGGCCCAGCTGGTGGCGCACAGCGCGAGTGCCAGCAGGATGCCGTTCAATGCCAGCGTCAGCAGCAGCGCCGTCGGCGGCGTGGTGCGCCACAGGCCCTCGACCACCGCCTCGCCGAAGGCGGCGTACACCACCAGCAGGATCGTGCTGCGGTCGGTAAGGCCCAGCAGCGGGCGGTGCCGGTCGACGAAGCCACCGATCCACGGCCGCGCCAGGTGACCGAGCACGAACGGCAGCAGCAACTGCAGCACGATGTCGCGCACGCCCTGCCAGCCTATGCCGCCGCCACCGGCGTGGGTGGCGAGCAGCAGCTCCACCAGCAGCGGGGTCAGCGCGATGCCGAGCAGGCTCGACAGCGAGGCGCTGACCACCGCCGCCGGCACGTTGCCGCCGGCGATCGAGGTAAACGCGATCGACGACTGCACGGTGGATGGCAACGTGCACACGAACAGCAGGCCGAGCATCAGCTGCGGCGTGAGCAGGAGCTGGCCGAGCGGCTTCAGCAGCAGGCCCAGCAGCGGGAACAGCACGAAGGTGCAGCCCAGCACCGCCAGGTGCAGCCGCCAGTGCGTCGCCCCCTGCACGATCGCGTTGCGCGAGAGCTTGGCCCCGTGCAGGAAGAACAGCAGCGCGATGGCCGCATCGGTCAACCGGTCCAGCCACCGCGCCGCCTCGCCCTGGCAAGGCAGCAGCGAGGCCAGCACCACGGTGCCGAGCAGGGCGAGGGTGAAGCGGTCGGGGCGGAGCTGGCGCAGCAGGGACATGGCGACGACGGGCAAAGGCAGGGATTGTACCGGCACTGCGGCGATGGCCTGTCCACTGGTTTCTGCGCGGAATCCGCCGACGCCTTGAATTCCCCCGNAGGGATTCAAGGCGTCGCCCTTCCGCCCGTCATTCCTGCGAAGGCAGGAATCCAGTGCCTTGGATTTTCAGAGTTTGAAGGCACTGGACCCCAGCTTTCGCTGGGGTGACGGTTTCTCGA
>NZ_LMSL01000002.1:231088-231239 GCF_001428405.1 Frateuria sp. Soil773 | reverse complement strand
CGCCCTTCCGCCCGTCATTCCTGCGAAGGCAGGAATCCAGTGCCTTGGGTTTTCAGAGTTTGAAGGCACTGGACCCCAGCTTTTGCTGGGGTGACGGTTTCTCGAAGGATGGTGTGCCCGGGGTTTCCCGGTAGGGAATTCGAAGCGCCGT
>NZ_LMSL01000002.1:230916-231019 GCF_001428405.1 Frateuria sp. Soil773 | reverse complement strand
CCTTCCGCCCGTCATTCCTGCGAAGGCAGGAATCCAGCGCCTTGGGTTTTCAGGAGCTCGAAGGCGCTGGACCCCAGCTTTTGCTGGTGTGACGGTTTCTCGG
>NZ_LMSL01000002.1:81027-230908 GCF_001428405.1 Frateuria sp. Soil773 | reverse complement strand
ATTCGAAGCGCCGCCCTTCCGCCCGTCATTCCTGCGAAGGCAGGAATCCAGCGCCTTGGGTTTCAGGGGCTCGAAGGCGCTGGCCCCGGCTTTCGCTGGGGTGACGAGCGGGGGGCGGGAGAGCTGGGAATCCCGAGGGATCCGTCAGTCGCCGGACCGCTGCGCGCAGGCGATGCGGCGGCGGTGGCGCCACCACAGCACCAGCACCACCAGCACCAGCAGGCCACCGAGTACCCACAGGCTGCTCTGGCCGCGGCGTATCCACATCACCAGCCATTCGTGGTTGTCCGCGCCGAAATAGCCCAGGTAGACCCAGATCGGCACGCTGATCAGCGCGGCCAGCCCGTCCAGCAGGAAGAAGCGCAGGAACGACACCCGGTGGGTGGCGCCGGCGGTGATGTACACCGCGGTGCGCATGCCGGGCAGGAAGCGCGCGAAGAACATCAGCCGGTTGCCGTAGCGCTCGAACTTGTGCTGCACCTTGGCGTAGCGTTCCGGCGGCAGCAGCCACGCGATCAGCCGCCATTTCAGCATGCGCGCGCCGTAGTGGTGGCCTAGCAGGAACATGCCGGCGTCGCCGGCCAGCACGCCCACCATCGCCACCGCCGCCATCGTGTGCGCGTTGGCGTAGCCGAGCCCGGCGATCACGCCGCCGGCGACCAGGGTGATGTCCTCTGGCAGCGGCGCGCCGGCGCCGCACAGCAGCAGCGCCACGAACACCGCGACATAGCCGTTCTGGGCAAAAAGCGTGATCAGGTGTTCGAGCAGGTCCATCGACGTCCTTAGTCTGCCGCATGGCGCACGCGGCGCCGGGCGAGCCCTGCATGATCCCACGCATGGAAGGCGGGCGCGATCACGGCGCGGCGGCCGGCGGCGGGTGGCGGGCGGCCAGCAGCTCGCGCAGTTCGGCCTTCTCGGCGCTGTCCAGCGCGCCTTCGCGCATCTTGGCGTGCAGGGCCTCGCGGCGCAGCGCGATCGCCTGCTGCTCCATCCGCGCCAGGGCTTCGTGGAATTCGATGCGCTGCGCCTCCGGCTCGCCCACCGACATCGCCGCCATCAGCTTCTGCAGCGACGGGTATTCGGGCCGTTCCGCGAAGTGCTCCACCAGCATCGCCGGGTTGATGCCGGGGCGCGCGCGGGCCAGGTCGAGCAGTTCGGCCAGCAGGCCGACGCCCGGCTTGTCCAGGCGCAGGAAGCGATAGGGCCGTTCCACCTCGTCGGCCACGCCGGGCTGGGCCAGCAGCAGGGCGATCGCGCTGCGCACCAGCGAGCGCTGCACCGCGACCGGGCGCTGCACCGCGCGGTGCGCGGAGGGCTCCGCCGGCAGCACCGCGCGCGCGCCGCTGCGCCGCTCCAGTTCCTGCGCCATGAGGTCGCGGAAGGCGCCGTCGGGCAGGCGGGCGATCAGCGGCCGGGCCCGCTCGGCCAGGCGCGCGCGGCCGTCGAGGCTGGCCATGTCGACGTCGCGCGACAGCTCGCTGAAGAAATAGTCCGACAGCGGCGTGGCCTGCCTGATCCGCTGCTCGAAGCCGTCCTTGCCTTCCTTGCGCACCAGCGAGTCCGGGTCCTCGCCGTCGGGCAGGAACAGGAAGTACGCCTGGCGGCCGTCGCGCAGGCGCGGCAGCGCCGATTCCAGCGCCTTCCAGGCGGCGGCGCGGCCGGCGCGGTCGCCGTCGAAGCAGAACACCACGTCGGGCGCGGCGCGGAACAGCACCTCGGTGTGTTCCGGGGTGGTCGCCGTGCCCAGCGTGGCCACCGCGATCGGCAGGCCGGCCTGGTGCAGCGCGATCACGTCCATGTAGCCCTCGACCACCACGATGCGCTGCAACTGCGTATTGGCCTGCTTCACCTGCCACAGCGCGAACAGCTCGCGGCCCTTGTGGAACAGCGGGGTTTCGGGCGAATTGAGGTACTTGGGGGATTGCTCCGCGCTCAACACCCTTCCGCCGAAGGCGATCACCCGCCCGCGGCGGTCCAGGATCGGGAACATCAACCGCTCGCGGAAACGGTCGTACTTGCTGCCGCGCTCGCTGCTGGCGACCATGCCGGCCTCGTTGAGCAGCTGCATGCGCCGCTCGCTGCCGCCCAGTGCCTTGATCACGCCGTCGTAGCCGGCCGGCGCCCAGCCGAGGCGGAACCGCGCGACGGTGTCCGCGTCCAGCCCGCGCCTGCGGCAGTACGCCTGCGCCTCGGCGTTGCCGGGCAACTGGTCCTGGTACCAGCGCGCGGCGGCGTCGAGCAGGGCGTAGAGGTCGGTCTTGTCCTCGCGCGGGCGCTCGTCGCGGCCGCCGCCTTCGCGCGGCACCGTCATGCCTACCGACTGCGCCAGTTCCTCCACCGCGTCGGGGAATTCCAGCCGCTCGTAGTCCATCAGGAACTTCACCGCGCTGCCGTGCGCGCCGCAGCCGAAGCAGTGGAAGAACTGCTTGGCCGGGCTCACGTAGAACGACGGCGTGCGCTCGTCGTGGAAGGGGCAGCAGGCGGTCCACTCGCGCCCGGCCTTCTTCAGCGGCACCCGCCGCTCGATCACGTCGACGATGTCGACGCGGGCGAGCAATTCATCGATGAAGCTGTCGGGGATACGGCCGCGCATAGAACGGCTAGTCTAACGGTTGCGCAAGCCGGCGTCGGGGCCGGCGACGGGGAGCGGGCGATGGGATGGATGGCGATGGCGGGGCGGTGCGGGGCCGGGTCCGGCGAGGGCGGTAGCCGCCGCGCCCATCGGGGCGGGGCGCGATGATCGCCGGGGCCGCCGCGGCGCCGGTCTTCCGCCCGGCCGCGCCGGAGGACGCGGCGGCCGCCGTGCCGCTGATCCACAGCTCCGGCCCGGCGGCGTTCGACTACGTCTTCGCGGTGCCGGGGCGCAGCGATGCGCAGGCATTCCTGCGGCGGGCCTTCGTCGACGGCGCGGGCGAGTTCGGCTGGCGCAACCACGTGGTGGGCGTGCTCGACGGCGAGGTGGTGGCGGTCGGCGCGGGCTACGGCGGCGACTCCAAGTGGCCGTTCACGCTGGCGGCGGCGCGGCAGATCCTCGGCCACTACGGCTGGCGCCATGCCGGCGGGGCGATCGCGCGCGGGTTGCGGGTGGAGGCGGTGATCCCGCCGCCGAGCGGCGACATGCACTACCTGGCGCACCTGGCGGTGGCCCCGGCGTGGCGCGGGCAGGGCTTCGGCTCGGCGCTGGTCGGCCACCTGCTTGCCCTCGCACCGGCCGGCTGCCCGGCGGTGCTGGACGTGGCCGCCGGCAACCCGCTGGCGCAGCGGCTGTACGAGCGGCTGGGCTTCGTGGTGACCGGCGAGCGGGCCTCGTCCCTGGTCAACGCGCAGGGACGGGTGCCGGACCACCGGCGCATGCGGCGGCCGGCGGCGGGCTAGCGGGCGGGAAAGCGCGGCGTCACAGGACGTGGAAGACGCCGATCAAGGCCAGCAGGGCGAACAGGAACAGGATCACGAAGATCGCGAACAGCACCTTGGCGATGGTCGCGGTGGCGCCGGAAAGGTTGCCGAAGCCGAGCCAGCCGGAAACCAGCGAAACGATGGCGAAGATGATGGCCCACTTGAGCATGCGCTACTCCCGATGACGCGGGCCGTCCATGGACGGACGGCCCTGCGGAGGAGTGCCGTTGTAGGCGATCGGGCGTGAAGGCTTTGCAATCGGGACGCCCGGTGCGGCGTCCCGGCGGCGGCCCGGGATCAGCCGGCCAGGCGGGCCTTGATGCGGCCGGAGACCACGGCCATGTCGGCGCGGCCGGCGGCCTTTTCCTTCACCGCGGCCACCACCTTGCCCATGTCGCGGGCGGAGCTGGCGCCGGTGGCGGCGATGGCCGCGTCGATCAGGGCGTCGATCTCGGCCTCGTCCAGCTTGGCCGGCAGGTAGGTCTCGATGATCGCCATCTCGGCGCGCTCGACCTCGGCCAGGTCCTCGCGGCCGGCGGCGGCGTACTGGCCGACCGAATCCTTGCGCTGCTTGAGCATCTTCTCCAGCACGGCCAGGACCTGCGCGTCGTCCAGCTCGATGCGTTCATCGACCTCGCGCTGCTTGATCGCGGCCAGCATCAGCCGGACCACGCCCAGGCGGTGCTTGTCGCCGCCACGCATGGCGGTCTTCATGTCTTCGGTGAGCTGCTGCTTGAGCGTCATGGCTGTCTCCGGAAAAGCACGAAGCCGGCGTTGTCGCGGGACAACACCGGCTCGTGGAACCTCGTGTGCGCTGACGGCGGCTGCGAGAACCCGCGCCTGCCGGTCGTTCCGTCCGCCGCGCCTGGGCGCGGCCGCTTCCGCCGGGGCGGAAGGGAAACTCAGTACATCCGGGTCTTGCGGGAAACGTCGCGCGACAGGCGGCGCAGGTGGCGCTTCACCGCGGCGGCGCGCTTGCGCTTGCGTTCCTGGGTCGGCTTTTCGTAGAACTCGCGCTTGCGGGTTTCGGCCAGGACGCCGGCCTTTTCGCAGGTACGCTTGAAACGGCGCAGGGCAAGCTCGAACGGCTCGTTCTCGCGAACTTTTACGCTGGGCATGAAGACTCCGAGTGGTAGACTGGCCCGCACATACGAGCCTGTTGGATAGGGCGAGCCGCGAAGTATAGCGTGGACACCACACAGATTTCAAAGCCGGTCGGCAAGCCCGTGCTGGGCATCGAGACCTCCTGCGACGAGACCGGCGTGGCCCTGCTGCGCTGGGAGCCCGACGCGCCTGGCCGCGGCCTGCTGGCCCATACCCTGTACAGCCAGATCAAGCTGCACGCCGACTACGGCGGCGTGGTGCCGGAACTGGCCAGCCGCGACCACGTGCGCAAGCTGCTGCCGCTGGTGCGCGAGGCGCTGGCCCAGGCCGGGCTGGCCCCGGCCGACCTGGGCGGGGTGGCCTATACCGCCGGGCCGGGGCTGGTCGGCGCCCTGCTGGTGGGCGCCTCGGCGGCGCGGGCGATGGCCTGGGCGCTGGGCGTGCCGGCGATCGGCGTGCACCACATGGAGGGCCACCTGCTGGCCCCGCTGCTGGAGGACGACCCGCCGGCGCCGCCGTTCGTGGCCCTGCTGGTGTCCGGCGGCCATTCGCTGCTGGTCGAGGTGAGGGCGATCGGCGAGTACCGCATCCTCGGCGACACCCTGGACGATGCCGCCGGCGAGGCGTTCGACAAGACCGCCAAGCTGATGGGCCTGCCGTACCCCGGCGGCCCGGCGCTGGCGAAGCTGGCGATGCAGGGGCGGGCCGGCGGCTACCGGTTCTCGCGCCCGATGACCGACCGGCCGGGGCTGGATTTCAGCTTTTCCGGGCTGAAGACCCAGGTGCTGCTGGCCTGGCAGAAGTCCGACCAGTCGGAGCAGACCCGCGCCGACATCGCCCGTGGCTTCGAGGAGGCGATCGTCGACACCCTGGTGATCAAGTGCCGGCGCGCGCTGGAGGCCGCCGGCGCGCGCCGGCTGGTGATCGCCGGCGGCGTCGGCGCCAACCAGCGCCTGCGCGCGGAACTGGCCGCGGCGGGCGCGAAGGACGGCTTCAAGGCGTACTTCCCGCGCCTGGCGTTCTGCACCGACAACGGCGCGATGATCGCGCTGGCCGGCGCGATCCGGCTGGCGGCCGGGCAGTCGCAGGACGAGACCGTGCAGGTGTTCCCGCGCTGGGACCTGGAAACGCTGCCGCCGGCGGCGTGACGCGGCTGGCGGTCGCCGCCGCCGGAGCGGTCGCGGCATGTTTCCAGGCGGCGTGCGCCGCTGCAACCGGAACCGCTCCCGCGGACGGCGGGAGCGGGCGGAAAGGCGGTCGCGGTCCATGACAGTCCCGGGGCGGCGCAGGCATCGCCGCTTGCATCGCCGGGCGCGGTCGCCGACCCTAGCCGCATGGATATCGTTTTCATCGAAGACCTGCGCATCGATGCCGTGATCGGCATCTACGACTGGGAGCGGCGGGTGCGCCAGACGCTGTCGCTGGACATCGAGATGGCATTCGACAACACCGTGCCCGCCGCCAGCGACGACATCGCCCGGACGCTCAACTACAAGGACGTGTCCAAGCGGCTGATCGACTACGTCGGCGGTTCGAGCTTCGGCCTGGTCGAGACGCTGGCCGAGCGTTGCGCCGCGATCATCCGCGAGGAGTTCGGCGTGGGCTGGGTGCGGCTGAAGCTGTCCAAGCCGGGCGCGGTGCGCGGCGCGCGCGCGGTCGGCGTGCGCATCGAGCGCGGCACGCGCCCGCAGTTAAGTCCGTAACCATCGAGGGACGTACCGTCCCGCGCCGGCATCGGCCGGCACCACCGGCGCCGCCATGGCGCCGTCCGCCGCGGGCCCGCCGGCCCGCCCCGCGCGGCCAGCGGCCGCGCCCCGCGATCCGTGCTGGCTCCGAAGTCGCGCGGATCATGCGCCGACAAGGAGGCGACCCATGCCGACATGGCACGAACTGATGAATTCCCCCTGGATGCATACCGCGCTGGGTGCGGCGATCCTGCTGGCAACGGCCTGGCTGGCCGGTGCGCTGACCCGCTTCGTGCTGTTCCGGGTGGTGCGCGGCATCGCCCGCCGCACGGCATGGCAATGGGACGAGGCGCTGTTCCGCCACGGCATGTTCCGCTGGCTGGCGCGGATGGTGCCCACCGTGGTGGTGCAGTTCGGCATCGTGCTGGTGCCGGGCGTGCCGGACGATACCGAGCGGCTGGTCGGCAACCTGATGTCGGCGCTGATGGTGTTCTTCGTGGTGATGGCGATCAGCGCGGCGCTGTCGGCGGTGGAGGACCTGTACCGGCAGACGCCGAACGGCCAGCAGCGCTCGCTCAAGGGCCTGCTGCAGTTGGTCAAGCTGGGGCTGTTCGTCGTCGCCGCGCTGGTGATCATCGCGGCGGTCACCGGCAAGCAGATCGGGCTGTTGCTGTCGGGCCTGGGCGCGATGTCGGCGGTGCTGATGCTGATCTTCAAGGACACCATCCTGGGTTTCGTGGCCGGCGTGCAGCTGTCGTCCAACGACATGCTGCGGGTCGGCGACTGGATCACCATGCCTGGCGCCGGCGCGGATGGCGACGTGCTGGACATCACCCTGTACACGGTGAAGGTGCGCAACTTCGACCAGACCATCGTCACCATCCCGACCTGGAAGCTGATCGCGGAGAGCTACCAGAACTGGCGCGGGATGAGCGAGTCGGGCGGGCGACGGATCAAGCGCGCCTTGATGATCGATGCGTCCAGCGTGCATTTCCTCAGCGAGGCGGAACTTGCGCACCTGTCGCGCCTGCGCGTGCTGCAGGACTACCTTGCCGGCAAGCATGGCGAGATCGAGCAATGGAACCGCCAACTCGGCGACGCGGCCGAGGAGTCGTTCAACCGTCGCAGGCTGACCAACCTGGGCACGTTCCGCGCTTACGTCACCGCCTACCTGAAGCAGCATCCGCGAGTGCATCGGACGATGACCTGCATGGTGCGCCAGCTCGCCGGCGGCGCGCAGGGCATCCCGCTGGAGCTGTACTGCTTCACGGCAACGACGGCATGGGCGGATTACGAGAACATCCAGGGCGACATCTTCGACCACCTGATCGCGCTGCTGCCGGAGTTCGGGCTGGCGCTGTACCAGCAGCCGTCCGGCCAGGACGTGCGCGCGGGGCTGGCGGCGCTGGCCCCGCGGCAGGCAGAATCGCACGCCGGCCGGATCGCCGGTGCAACCGGGGCATGACGACGTGGCGCGAGCCTACCTGAGCCTGGGGTCCAACCAGGAGCCGCACCGCTACCTGCGTGCGGCGCTGGCCGAATTGCGCGAACGCTTCGGCGAGATCGCGGTGTCGCCGGCCTACCGCAGCAAGGCGGTGGGCTTTGACGGCGCCGATTTCGTCAACCTGGCGGTGGGGCTGGACACGTCGCTGGAACCGCAGGCGCTGAACGACTGGCTGCACGCGCTGGAGGACCGGCACGGCCGCCGCCGCGACGTGCCGCGCTACTCCGACCGCACGCTGGACGTCGACATCGTGCTGTACGACGACCGCGTCATCGACGGCCCCGGCCACCTGCAGATCCCGCGCAAGGAACTGAAGCACGCCTTCGTGCTCAAGCCTGTCGCCGACATCGCGCCGGAACTGCGCCACCCGCTGGGCGGCGAGACGATGGCCGCGCTGTGGGCCGCGTTCCCGGCGGACAGCGAGCCGCTCGTCGTCGAGCCGCTGGACTGATGCCTGCCCGAACCTTCCGGCGACTCCATGGCCCGTCATCCCAGCGGAGGCTGGGATCCAGTGCCTGTGGGTGTGGGGCATCCAGCGACCCGATGCCCAGAGGCGAAGGCACTGGATGACCAGCCCTCCGGCTGTCGAAAAGCGCCTTCTGCTTGACTGGCCCTGCGGCCGTTGAAAGCCGCAGGGACGACGCTTCGGTCGGAGGTGCCCGGAGGGGAAGCACCCTGGGCCTGCATCGCAAATCCGCGGGCGGCATTCCTGGCGGGCAGCGGGCAGTTCGTCGCCGAGCGACTGGACTGGACCTGCCCAGCCTTCCGGCAACTCCATGGCCCGTCACCCCAGCGAAGGCTGGGATCCAGTGCCTGTGATGTCGGGTACCCAGCGACTCGATGCCCAGAGGCGAAGACACTGGATGACCAACCCTTCGTCTGTTGAAAAACGCCTTATGCCTGACCGGCCCCGCGGCCGTTGCAAGTCGCAGGGACGGCGCTTTGATCGGAGATGCCCGGGGGTTTGGCAGGCCCCGAACCTGCGCCGCGCACTACCGCCGCGGTGCAGCGGATGCTAGAAAGGGCGCTTCACACACTAAGGATGGGGGGCGTATGGCAGGCAAGTTTTCCCGTAGCTGGGCGTTGATGAAGGCGAGCGCCGCCATCCTGCGCTCGGACAAGTCGCTGCTGATGTTTCCGCTGATCTCGGTGCTGTGTTCGCTGCTGGTGATGGCGAGCTTCCTGATTCCGGTGGCAGTGCTGGCGGTGGCCGGCGAGCGCGCCGGCCGCGAGGGCCTGACGCCGGGCGCCTACGTGCTGCTGTTCGCGTTCTACCTGGTGCAGTACTTCGTGATCATCTTCTTCAACACCGCGCTGGCCGGTTCGGCGCTGCAGCGGCTGCGCGGCGAGCCGACCAGCCTCGGCGAGGGCATCGCGGTGGCGCGTTCGCGCTGGGTCAGCATCCTGGGCTATGCGCTGATCTCGGCCACGGTGGGTTTGTTCCTGCGCGCGCTGCAGGAGCGGCTGGGGCTGATCGGGCGGCTGGTGGTCGGCTTCCTCGGCCTGGCCTGGACGGTGGCGACCTTCCTGGTGGTGCCGGTGCTGGCAAGCCAGGACATCGGCCCGGTCGATGCGGTGAAGCGCAGCGTGGAACTGCTCAAGCGCAGTTGGGGCGAGAACCTGATCGGCAACGGCGGCATCGGCATCGTGTTCGGCCTGCTGACCTTCCTGGCCGCGCTGCTGTCGGTGGCGATCATCGGCGGCGCGGCGGCGACCCACTCGGTGGCCCTGATCGCCGTGGCGGTTGCGCTGGTGGTGGTCGGGCTGGTCCTGCTGGCGCTGGTGCAGGCTTCGCTGCAGGGCATCTACGCCGCCGCGCTGTACCGCTACGCGGAAACCGGCGAGGTCGGCGCGGGCTTCGACCAGGCGCTGCTGGAGCAGGCGTTCCGTACCAAGGCATGAGGCAGGTTTTTGCAGGATGGGGCGAGGGCGGCCGCGAGGCCGCCTTCGTCGTTTCCGGCCGTCATACCGACAGCGTGCGGCCGCCGTCCACGTGCAGGATCTGCCCGGTCACGAACGGCGCGTCGCGCAGCAGCCACAGCACCGCGCCGGCCACGTCGTCGGGCGAGCCGGCGCGCCCGAGCGGAGTGCGCGCCAGCAGGGCCTGCTGGTCATCGTAGCTCTTGCCGTCGCTGGGCCACAGCACCGCGCCGGGCGCCACGCCGTTGACGCGCACCTCGGGAGCCAGCTCCAGCGCCAGCGAGCGGGTCATCGCCAGCAGGGCGGCCTTGGCCATGCAGTACAGCGGATGGCCGGCCAGCGGGCGCTCGGCGTAGATGTCGACCAGGTTGACGATGGCGCCGCGCGCCGCGCGCAGCGCCGGCATCGCCGCCTGGGCGAGGAAGAACGGCGCCTGCGCGTTGGAGGCGAACAGCTCGTTCCACTGCGCCACGCTCGCCTCGCCGAGCGGGGTCGGATAGAACGCGGAGGCGTTGTTGACCAGCGCGTCGAGCCGGCCGTAGCGGTCGAGCACGCGAGACACCAGGCCGGGCAGGTGCGCGGTCTCGGCCAGTTCCGCCTGCACCAGCAGGACGCTGCCGCCGCGTTGCCGTTCTAGCTCGGCGGCCAGCGCCTCGGCCTCGCCGGCCGAGCGGCGGTAGTGCAGGGCCAGGTCGTAGCCCGCCGCGTGCAGCCTGCGCGCGATCACCGCGCCGACGCGCTTGCCGGCGCCGGTGACCAGGGCGACGCCGGATTCACGGGCTGGGTTCATTCGTCGTTTCCTCGCGGCGGCACGCGGGCAGCTTGCCGCAAAGCAGGCGGTGCGTCATCCGCGCAGGCGGGGATTCATTCCGCTTTCGGCTTCGCGCGCTTGCGGGCCGCAGCCTTGCGCGCGGCGCCGGCCACCTTGCGCGCGGTACCGGCAATGGCCTTGTCGAGGGTCTTGTCGACCGCCTTGCGCACGGCCTTGCGTGCGCTGCCCGCCTTCTTCGCGGCGGGCGGCGGCGCGGCGTCGCCGTCCTCGCCCTCGGTGTCGATGGCGCCGCTGAACATCTCGATGGCGGTGCTGGCGACGTGGCCGGTGTCGTAATACGCATAGGCGCCGACGCCGAGCGCGCCGATCACCGGCAGCCAGCGCGACACGCCCTTGCCGACGGCGCGCTGCGAGATCTTCATGCCGATCCGCTGCGCCACGCGCTGCGCGACGGTGGCCGACATGCGCCGGAACAGCAGGCGGTCGCCCATGCGCACCACCAGGTCGCGGAAGGCTTGCGCCGCGGTGTGGCGGAACAGGCACCACAGCATCTGCTCGCGGCCCAGCTCCGCGTGCTTGCCGTAGACGGCGGCGATGTCGCTGACCAGTTGCGCCTGGATGCGCCAGATCGCGATCAGCTCCGGCAGCACGGTCAGCCAGCCCAGCGGCCCGGGCGGCAGGGCCAGCGAACCGGCGGTGAGCGCGGCGCGCTGGGCGGCGCGCCGCGCGAGATGGCGCGCTTCCGTCTCGGGATGCCGGCTGCTGCCGACCTTGCTGGCGGGAATCTGGCTGACGAAGTCGAGGATCGCGCGGGCAGCCCTGCTCTGTTCGGCATCGTCGATCGTCGCCGGCAGCCGGTCGGCCGGAATGTGGCGGGACGGGGTATGACGGGATGAATCGGCCATGCAGTGCCTCGCGCGGGTCGTCGCAGGAAGAGCGGCGAGTGTCGCCGCCGGTCCGTGAAGATGGCCTAACGATGGCGCGGGGGCGAGGACCTGCGGCAGGGCATGACTTATGGCAGGTCTTCGAAACTGGAAATGTTATAACATTTCAATTCAAAGCCTTCTCCTTCCCCCCCTTGCCGTCCACGGAATGCCGATGTCCCGTACCCTGCTTGCCCTGAGCCTTGCCTGCGCGCTTGGCGCCGTTCCCGCGGCCTATGCCGCCGCCATTCCGCCGTCCGCCGGTGCGCCCCCGGCCGGTGCCGACGATGCGCAGTCGGGCACCCGCAACAAGCCGCCGGCGAAGGTGCAGGAGCTCGGCGCGGTGGACGTCACCGCGGCGCTGGACCAGGCGCGCAACGGCCTGTCGCCGGACACCGGCAGCAGCCAGTACGTGATCGACCAGAAGGCGATCAAGCAACTGCCGCTGGGCGACGCCACGCCGATGAACCAGGTGCTGCTGCAGGCGCCCGGCGTGGTGCAGGATTCCTACGGCGGCCTGCACGTGCGCGGCGACCACGCCAACCTGCAGTACCGCATCAACGGCGTGATGATTCCCGAGTCGATCTCCGGCTTCGGCCAGGCGCTGGACGCGCGCACCATCCAGAACGTGAAGCTGCTCGACGGCGCGCTGCCGGCGCAGTACGGCCTGCGCACCGCGGCGGTGGTGGACATCACCACCAAGAACGGCCACGAGCTCGGCAACGGCGGCAGCGTCGGCATCACCGGTGGCTCGTTCGGCGCGCTCAATCCGAACGCTTCGCTGTGGGGCAGCAGCGACCGCTGGAGCGCCTTCATCACCGCGAACTACCTGGAGAGCGACGTCGGCATCGAGAACCCGACAGCCAGCCGCAAGCCGGTCCACGACCACACCAACCAGGTGAAGGGCTTCGGCGACGTCAGCTACCTGATCGACGACGACACCCGCCTGAGCTTCCTGTTCGGCATCACCAACAACCGCTTCCAGATCCCCAACAACCCGGGCCAGCAGCCTCGGTTCGGCTACCTCGACACGGTGGACTTCGATTCCGCCGACCTCGACGAGCGCCAGCGCGAGAACACCCGCTTCGGCGTGCTCGCGCTGCAGGGCAAGCTGGGCCGCACCGACTACCAGGTGTCGCTCGGCCAGCGCTACACCGGCGTCACCTACACGCCGGACCGGATCGGCGAGCTGATGTTCAACGGCGTCGCCTCCGGCGTCACCCGCAGCAATCGCGCCAGCACGCTGCAGGCGGACTTCGCCACCCCGCTGGGCGACAGCCACACGCTGCGCTACGGCGTCTACGGCAGCTTCGAGCGCGCCGCCAGCGGCAACGACGCCTGGGTGTTCCCGGTGGACGCCGACGGCAACCAGGCCAGCACCACGCCGGTCAACATCCTCGACGACAGCCGCAACGTCGCCCGCACGTGGTCCGCCTACGTGCAGGACGAGTGGAGCATCGGCGAGAAGTGGACGCTCAACTACGGCCTGCGCGGCGACCGCTACCAGCTGGCGCGCACCGAGAGCCAGCTGAGCCCGCGCGTGGGCCTGGTGTGGCAGGCGGCCGACGACACCACCGTGCACGCCGGCTACTCGCGCTACTTCACCCCGCCGGCGACGGAGATGATCACCAGCTCCAACATCGCCAAGTTCGACGGCACCACCAACGCGGTGGCGGACAACGGCAACAACACGCCGCTGGCCGAGCGCTCGGACTACTTCGACGCCGGCATCTCGCAGAACTTCGGCACCGCCTGGACGCTGGGCCTGGACGCGTACTACCGCAAGGTGCGCCGCCTGCAGGACGAAGGCCAGTTCGGCTCGGCCCTGGTCTATTCCACCTTCAACTACGCCAAGGGCCGGGTGAGGGGGCTGGAGTTCACCGCCAACTACGAGCAGGGGCCGCTGTCGGTCTACTTCAACGCGGCGCTGAGCCAGGCGATGGGCCAGCGCATCGTCACCAGCCAGTACAATTTCGCTCCGGAAGACCTGGCCTACGTCAACGACCACGCCATCTTCCTCGACCACGACCAGCGGCTTTCCTCGTCCGGCGGCGTCAGCTACGCGCTCGACGAGCGCACCCGGGTCGGCGCCAACTACCTGTTCGGCAGCGGCCTGCGCAAGGACGGGAGCGTGCCGAACGGCGCCTCGCTGCCGGCGTACTTCCAGTTGAACCTCAGCGTGGCGCACGACTTCGACTTCAGCGGCTTCGGCAAGCTGCACACGCAGTTGGCGGTGCTCAACGCGCTCGACCGCACCTACGAGCTGCGCGACGGCAGCGGCATCGGCGTCGGCGCGCCGCAGTTCGGGCCGCGCCGCGGGGTGTATCTGAGCCTGCAGAAGGATTTCTGAAAGCTTGTTGACGAGGTCCGGATACCTCCACGAAACGTCATTCGGTTGGACCGACGGATAATCATCGTGGGGCTCTGCGCAGGCGACCGCGCAACACAGAGGCATGAAGCATGAGTGACGGCCTGGAGTTCGCCGCGCGCGCGACCGCGATCGGCATCGGCGCGACGCTGCTGATCGATGCGTGGGCGCTGCTCTTGAAGCGCCTGTTCGGCATCCAGTCGCTGAACTTCGGCATGGTCGGCCGCTGGCTCGGCCACCTGGCGGGCGGCCGCTTCCGGCACGCGGCCATCGCGCAGGCGGCGCCGGTGCGCGGCGAGCTGGCCGTCGGCTGGATCGCCCATTACGCGATCGGCGTCGCCTTCGCCGCCGGGCTGATCGCCGTCGAAGGGCTGGCCTGGGCGCGCCAGCCGACCTTTCCGCCGGCCCTGGCCTTCGGCGTGGCCACGGTGCTGTTTCCCTTCCTGGTGATGCAGCCGGGCATGGGTGCCGGGTTCGCCGCCTCGCGGACGCCGGACCCGGCCCGGGCACGCCTGCGCAGCGTGCTCACCCACGCCGTGTTCGGCATCGGCCTGTACGGCTCCGCCGCGCTCGCCGCGCGGTTCTAGCGCGGCGCGCGGCGCCGGCAGCGCAGGATCTCCGCGCCGGGCATTTCGCCCCATCCGCTATCCTTGCGGCCGCCGATCTTCCTACCGATCTCCACGGCCGCACGCAATGCAGACCCGACTTCCCGAACCCGGCGCCGACGAGCGCGCCCACTCCGACCGCCTGCTGCAACTGCTGCGCGAACAGATCGCGTCGCACGGGCCGATGCCGTTCTCGCAGTACATGGAGCGCTGCCTGTACGCGCCGGGGCTGGGCTACTACAGCGCTGGCAAGACCAAGTTCGGCGAGGCCGGCGACTTCGTCACCGCGCCGGAACTGGGCGGGCTGTTCGCGCGCTGCGTGGTCAACGCGGTGCAGCCCGTGCTGGCGATGCTGGGCGACGGGGCGGATTTCCTCGAGCTCGGCGGCGGCAGCGGCAGCTTCGCCGAAGCGGCGTTGCTGGCGATGGCGGCGGCAGGCACGCTGCCGCGGCGCTACCTGATCCTCGAACCCAGCGCCGACCTGCGCGAACGCCAGCGCGAGCGGCTCGCCGCCGCGCTGCCGGCGGCCCTGCACGCGCGCGTGCACTGGCTCGACCGCCCGCCCGAGCAGGACTGGCGCGGCGTGCTGTTCGCCAACGAGGTGATCGACGCGCTGCCCGCGACGCGCTTCGCCATGCGCGACGGCGAGGTCTACGAGGAATACGTGGCGCTCGACGGCGAGGGCCGCCTAGCGCGCATCGACCGCCCGGCCGACGCCCTGGTGGGCGGCGCGGTGCGCCACGTCGAGCGCGACCTGGGCGGCGACTTCGCCACGGGCTACCGCTCGGAGATCCTGCCGCAGTTGCCGTACTGGATGCAGGCGGTGGCCGGTTCGCTGGTCGCCGGGCTGATGCTGTTCGTCGACTACGGCTACGTGCGCCGCGAGTTCTACCTGCCCGAGCGCCGCGACGGCACCCTGATGGCGCACTACCGCCACCATGCGCACAACGATCCGCTGCACCTGCCGGGCCTGAACGACCTCACCGCCTCGGTGGACTTCACCGCACTGGCCGAGGCCGGCAACAGCGCCGGCTTCGGCGTGGCGGCCTATCTGCCGCAGGCGCAGTTCCTGATCGCCAGCGGCCTGCAGCAGGCGTTCGAGCATGCCTACGAGTCGGCCGCCGACGAGCCGGCGCGCTACCGGCTGGCGCAGCAGGTGAAGAAGCTCACCCTGCCCGACCAGATGGGCGAGCGCTTCCAGGCGATGCTGTTCGCGCGCGGGCTGGACGCGGTGCCGCTGGCGGCGGAACTGCTCGCCGCCGACCAGGGCGGGCGGCTGTAGGCATGGCCGCGCCCCGCGCCGCCATGCGCCTGCGCTGGCATCCGCTGTGGGTCGGCGTGGGCATGTCGATCATGGCCTGGGTACTGTGGATGGCGCTGCGCCCCGACCCGGAGCTGGCGCTGCGCTTCGCCTATGGCGACAAGCTGCTGCACGCGCTCACCTTCGCCTGCCTGATGGGCTGGTGGGGCAACGTCTACCGCAGCCGGCGCGCACGCGGCGGCGCGGCGCTGCTGTGCCTGGCCTTCGGCATCTTCATCGAGTTCGCGCAGTGGCTGTGCCCGCCGCGCGACGCGGATGCCTTCGACGTGCTGGCCGACGCTGCCGGCATCGCGCTCGCGCTGCTCCTGCTGCGCACGCCACTGGCCCGCGTGCTGGCGGGCGTCGAGGCGTGGCTGGGACGGCGCGCGGCGCGCGGCGCGCGTTGACGGCGGTCGCGCAGGCGCCGCCCCGCAGTGCCCTGAACCTCAGCGCCGGCGCGCCTAGGGCGTGGCCTGGCCGCCGGCGGCACCGGCCGAGGAGGCTGCCGCGGGCGCCCCGGAAGAAGCCGCGGGCGCCACCGGCGTGTTGTCTTCCGGACGCCGCGCCAGGCCGCCGTGCTTGAACAGGTCGGCCGCCACCTGGTAGTACGCGGTCGCCTCGTCCACCTGCGCACGATCGACCGGCTTCACCGGGGTCGCGTCGCCGGTCTCGAAGTCGGGGTGCAACTGCTCCAGTTTCTTCTGCGGTTCGAGCACGGTCAGCACGTCGCCCTTCAGGTAGCCGAGCTTTTCGTAGGTGGCCGGGAAGGCGCGCTCGCGGCCGGGTTCGAGCTGGAACAGGTCGTAGCCGAAGAAGCGGCTGCGATAGCTGAAGTTGAGCAGGCCGAGCAGGGTGGGCGGGATGTCGATCTGGCTCATCAGGCGCGTCTCGCGGTGCGGCTGGATGTGCCTGGGCGCATAGATCCACAGCGGGATGTGGTAGCGGTTGATCGGCACGCTGGTCTTGCCGGCGCTGGAGGCGTCGTGGTCGGCGGTGATCACGAACACGGTGTCGTCGAAGTACGGTTTGTCCTTGGCGCGCTTGAGGAAGTCGCCGATCGACCAGTCGGTGTACGCGATCGCGCCGCGGCGGGTGCCGTTGGGTTGAGTCACGCGGCCTTCGGGGAAGGTGAACGGCCGGTGGTTGGAGGTGGTCATGATGTGCAGGAAGAACGGCTTGCCTTCGGCGTGGATCTTGTCCATCTGGCCCAGTGCCAGGGTATAGAGATCCTCGTCGGCCACGCCCCAGACGTTCTCGCTGTGGATCGTCGCGCCCTTGGGGATGTCGTTACGGTCCACCGCGGCGTAGCCGTTGTGGGCGAAGAAGTAGTTCATGTTGTCGAAGTAGCCGTAGCCGCCGTAGACGAACTCCGACACGTAGCCGCGATCGTTGAAGATGTCGGCCAGCGAGAACAGGTTCTCGTTGTTGTGCATCTTGATCACCGAATCGCCCGGCGTCGGCGGGATCGACAGCGACAGCGCCTCCAGGCCGCGCACGGTGCGCGTGCCGTTGGCGTAGACGCGGTCGAAGAACAGGCTCTGCGAGGCCAGCGCGTCGAGGTTCGGGGTGATCTCGCCGTGGCTGGCGCCGAACGCCTTGATGAACTCGGCAGACAGGCTCTCCACGCTGATCAGCACCACGTTGAGGTGTTTCTCGGCGCCGGCGTGGCGGATTTCGCGGGTGAGGTCGCGCGGATCGTCGCTGACGTAGGCGGCCTCGGACGTCTTCAGCATCTGCCGGACGCGGCCGAAGGCCGCTTGCTCGGGCAGGGTGCGGTAGAAGTGCGCGTAGTCCAGGTGGCTGCTGCGGAAGGCGGCGAAGAATTCGTAGATGCCGTTGCCGGCCAGCTCGTTCACGTAGGCGTTGTCGCTGTGGTTCTTCAGCGTGCCCTTCACCGCCGCCACCGAGGCCACCGTGAGCAGCAGCCACACCAGCACCAGCTTGCCGCGCTGCCAGAAGCGGGTGCCGCCGTCGGCCGCGCGCAGGCCGCGCCGGCTCAGCCATACGATCGCCACGGTCAGCAGCAGCAGCAGGCTGAGCCAGGTTCCGATCGGATAGGACTCGCGGATGTTGCCGATCACCTCGGTGGTGTAGACGAGGTAGTCCACCGCGATGAAGTTGAAGCGCACCCCGAACTCGTCCCAGAACACGAATTCCGAGGCGGCGACGAACAGCAGGCCGTACAGCATCGCCGCGCCCAGCGCATACAGCGCCCATTGCCCGGCGCGCGACACGTAGGCGCGGCGCGGCACCAGCCACAGGAACAGCACCATCGGCCAGGCCACGTAGAGGAAGGTGACCAGGTCGTAGGCCGCGCCGACGCCGAACGCGTACAGCCAGTAGCCCGGATGAGGCGGCACGCCGGCGCCGGTCATGTACAGCAGCACCACCCGGGTCAGCGCGCCGATCAGCAGGTAGCCGACGCCCAGCCACCACAGCGGACGGAAGCGCTCGCGCAGCGGCGGGTTCGAAGGGGCGGCGGTTGCGGTCACGGGAAGCTCCAGACGGAAACGGTGCGATGTCGCGGGTGCATGGGAACGGAGCCGCCGTTCCACGGCGAACCGGATGACGAGGTATACGGTGCGCCGCCTACGGTTTGCTTAGTTTAGCGATTGCCGCGGCCCGCGCCTGCCCCAGCGCCGCGCCGATCGCCGGACCCTGCAGGCCCTGCGCGACGAAGCCGGCGGCGTCGACCGCCGCGGCCGCGTCCCGCGCGGCGCGCAGCCAGGCGGCCTGCGGATAGTCGTCGTCGGCATGGCCGGCGCGGCCGCGCTTGTCGGCCTCGCAGGCAGTGAGGAAGGCGTCCAGCCGGGCGGGCCGGCGCAGGGCGTCCAGCGCGAGCAGCAGCTTCAGCACGGTCGCCGGCTTCAGCTCGAACGCGCGGTGTGCGTTGAGGTGCTCGCGGCAGACCAGCTCGGCCAGCGCGGCGTGCTCGGCCGGCACCTTCAGCCGCGCGGCGAGCACGCGCAGCGGCGCCACGCCGGCATGCTCGTGGCCGATGTGCCGCGGCAGCACGTCGGCCGGAGTCAGCGCCTTGCCCAGGTCGTGGCAGAGCGCGCAGAAGCCGACCAGGTCGTCGCCGGGGGCGAGCTTCGCCGCCATGTCCAGCACCAGTTCCAGGTGCGTGCCGGTGTCGATCTCCGGGTGGAACTCCGCGCGCTGCGGTACGCCGTACAGCGCATCGACCTCGGGAAACAGCACGGCCAGCGCGCCGCTCGCGCGCAGCACCTGCAGGAAGGCCGACGGCTGCGCCTCGGCCAATGCCTTGCGGGTCTCGGCCCAGACCCGCTCGGGCACCAGGTGGTCCACCTCGCCGTCGGCCACCATCTGCCGCAGCAGCGCCATCGTCTCGTCGGCCACGCGGAAGCCGAGCGGCGCGAAGCGCGCGGCGAAGCGCGCCACCCGCAGCAGGCGCACCGGGTCCTCGGCGAAGGCCGGCGAGACGTGGCGCAGCACGCGCCGCTCGATGTCGCGCACGCCGTGGTAGGGGTCCACCAGCGTGCCGTGCTCGTCCTCGGCGATGGCGTTGATGGTGAGGTCGCGCCGGGCCAGGTCCTGCTCCAGCGTCACCGTGGGGTCGGCGTGGAAGGCGAAGCCGTGGTAGCCGCGGCCGGTCTTGCGCTCGGTGCGGGCCAGCGCGTATTCCTCGTTGCTGCGCGGGTGCAGGAACACCGGGAAATCCTTGCCGACCGGCTTGTAGCCGAGCGCCAGCATCTGCTCAGGCGCGGCGCCGACGACGACGTGGTCGCGGTCGACCACCGGCCGCCCGAGCAGCCGGTCGCGCACCGCGCCGCCGACGAGGTAGCTGCGCATCGGTCAGCGCACCGCGGTGCCGGCGGACGCCGGCGCCACGCTCTCGGCGGGCGCAGGCACCACAACGGCGGGGCAGGCGACCTGGCGGCGCGGCGTGCGGCCGTCGGGCAGCCCATAGGGCTGGCCGATGGCGGTCATGCGAGTGCTCATGGGCAGCGCCTTGCCGGACAGCCGCCAGTCGTAGATCACCGCGAAGGCCATCACCCGCGCCACGTACTCGCGGGTTTCCTTGTACGGCATGCTGGCGACGAACAGGTCCGGATCGAGCGTGCCGCGCGCGGCCAGCCACTGGTCGACCTTGGCCGGGCCGGCGTTGTAGGCGGCGCTGGCCAGCCACGGCGCGCCGTCGAACCGCGCCGCCACCTGCGCCAGGTAGCGCGTGCCGAGGCGGATGTTGGTGGCCGGGTCGTACAGCGAGTCGCCGCCGTTCCAGTCCAGGCCGTTGCGCCTGGCCACCAGCGCGGCGGTGGCCGGCACCAGTTGCATCAGGCCGCGCGCGTCGGCGCCGGAGCGCGCATCGGTCACCCAGGCGCTCTCGGCGCGGGCGATCGCATAGGCCCAGGCCGGGTCGATGCCGGCCTGCTCGGCCTGCGGCACCACGCCGTCCTGGCTGGCCAGCGGGAAGCGCTGCTCGTAGTAGCGCAGGGCCTCGCCGCTGCTGAAGGCGAACACGGCGCGGTCGTACCAGCCGCGGCGGTAGGCCAGGTCGGCGGCGAGCCGCAGGGTGGCCGGGTCGCTGCCGTCGAGCGCCTGCGCCCATTCGCGCCGCGCCAGTTTCGGCAAGTCCACAGCATACAGTTCGAACGCGCGCTGCAGGCCGGGGTCGGCCAGCAGCGCCTGTTCGCGCTGCGGGTCCGCGGCCGGTTCGAGCGGGCAGATAGCGTAGTCGCGGCCGAGGCGGTCGGCGGCCATGAAGCCGAAGTAGCTCGCCTCGTCCGCCAGGTCGGCGTACAGCGCCTGCGCCTCGGCGTCGTGCCCGGTGGCGGCCAGCGCACGCGCGCGGAAGTAGCGCCATTCGCCCTCCTGCCGCTGCCCGGCGGGCATCGCCTGGATCGCCGCCAGCACCGCCGGCCAGTCCTGCCGCGCCAGCGCCACGCGGACGCGCCACTCGCGGCTGGCGTCGGTGCGCGCGGCCTCGGGCAGCGCGGCCAGCCGCGCCAGCGCGTTCTCGTCGAAGTCGGTGGCGTGGTAGAGCGCCAGCGCGTACAGCACGTCGTCGCGCTGCCGCGTGCTGAAGGCGAAGCGCGGTTGCAGCGCCTGCCACGCGGCGTCGGCGCTGGCGGACTGGCGTCGCGCCAGGCGCTGCACGGCCAGCGCGGCGGCCTGGCGGTGGCGCGGGGTGTCCGGCCACTTCTTCGCTTCGGCAGCGGCGCCGGCCGGATCGCGCAGGGCCAGCGCCAGGCGCTGGCCGGCCTGCGTTTCGCCGGCCGGCAGCCATGCCGCCAGCGCGGCCACCGTGCCGGCCTGGCCGGCGCCGATCGCGCGGTCGATGCGCGTCCACAGCCGCGTGGGGGTCAGCAGGCCCTGGCTGCGCGCGGCTTCCAGCACCGGATCGCAGGCATTGGGAAGGCTCGGGCGGGTCCACAGCGTGGCGAGGTCGCGCTCGAAGTCGAGCGTGCCGCCCTGGGCCAGCCGCGCCTGCAGCGCGTCGCAGCTCAGCGCGTCGCCGAGGCCGGGGCGGTACAGCGCGAGGAAGTCGTTCCAGTCCTGCCGCCGGGCCAGTTCCAGCAGGAAGTCGCGGCGCAGGTCGTTGGCCGGGATCATCCCGGGATAGCGCTGCAGGTAGCTTTCCACTGCGGGCCGGTCGAGCTGCCGCAGGTCGTGGCTGAGCGCGGCCGCCTCCAGGTACGGGTACAGCGGATAGTCGGCCAGCGTCTTCGCCCAACTGCGCCAGCCGTCGCCGCCCTGCTGCGCCACCGCCCAAGCCTGCTTGAACGCGATGCGCTGGTCCTGCTGCGGATCGGCGGCGACGCTGCCGCCGAGCAGCCACCAGCCCGCGACGACCACGAGCAGGCGAGAGGTAAGGCGCCGCGGCGCCGCGTGCTGAGGCATGGAATCTCCCTGGCTGTCGAATGCCGATTGCGCCGCAGTGTAATTCAAGGCCGTGGCGGCTCCCGTGACGGCGGGCCGCGGAGGAGGGTGCGCAAGCGGTGCTGAGCAAGGCGTTAAGAGCCTGCTCGACATCGTGAAGGCGTCTCGCATCGAGGCGTTGTCCTTGCGAGCGCAGGAACGACGAGCTTGCAATGACCCAGGATCCCGATCGTCGGTCCAGCCGCCTCCTCGTCATTCCTGCGAGGCGCTTTTCAACAGCCGAAGGGCTGGTCAGGCAGGAATCCAGTGACTTGATGTTCCAAAGCTCAAAGGCGCTGGATCCCAGCCTTCGCTGGGATGACGTTTGTGGGGTATCCGGAGATCGTGAACGGGTGTTTACGATCTATCAGTCGGTCTAACTGCCTTGTCGTCATTCCTGCGGAGGCAGGAATCCAGTGACTTGATGCTCCAAAGCCCAAAGACGCTGGATCCCAGCTCTTGCCCCCTTTTCGGGGTTCGCTGGGATGACGTTTCATGGGGGGATGTCTGGAGATTCATGTGGGGATACCTGGAGATCGTGAGCGGGCTCCAAGCCAGGCCGCCGGGCCTCCCCTGCTAAACTCGCGCGCTACGCGCTCAACCCCGGGAACGGCATGTCGTCCACGTCCACGCAGTCTCGTCCGCCGTACCGGCCGCTGTGGATCGTGCTGAGCCTGCTGGCGCTGGCCGGGGCCTGGTGGTGGTGGCAGGCGGGTCGGCCGGTCGCCCTGCCGGACGCGCCGTCGTCGCGCATCGCCTGCGTGTCCTACGCGCCGTACCGCGAGCCGGACGAGACGCCGTTCGACCCGAACGCCTTCATCAGCCCCGAGCGCATCGACGCCGACCTGCGCGCGCTGTCGCAGCGGTTCGACTGCGTGCGCACCTACTCGCAGGGCCAGGGCCTGGCCGCGGTGCCGGCGATCGCCGGGCGCTACGGCATGAAGGTGCTGATGGGGATCTGGCTCGGCCGCGATCCGGCGGCGAACGCGCGCGAGGTGCAACTGGGCATCGCCACCGCGAAGGCGCATCCGGAGGCGCTGCGCGGGGTGATCGTCGGCAACGAGGTGCTGCTGCGCGGCGAGCTGTCGGCCGCTGCGCTGGCGGCCTACGCGCGCGAGGTGCGCGCGGCGATCCCGGCGGCGGTGCCGGTGAGCTACGCCGACGTGTGGGAGTTCTGGCTGCGCTATCCGCAGATGGCCTCGGCGGTGGACTACCTCACCATCCACATCCTGCCCTACTGGGAAGACCAGCCGGTGCCGCCCGAGCATGCGGTGCGCCACGTGGCCGACGTCTACGCGCGGATGCGGCAGGCGTTTCCCGGCAGGCGCGTGATGATCGGCGAGACCGGCTGGCCCAGCGCAGGCCGCCCGCGCCGCGCCGCGCGCGCCAGCGTGGTGAACGAGGCGCGCTACCTGCGCGAGTTCCTCGCCTACGCCGGCCGCGTGGACATGCCGTACAACGTGATCGAGGCGTTCGACCAGCCGTGGAAGCGCCTGCAGGAAGGCACCGTCGGCGGCTACTGGGGCATCTTCGACGTCGAGGCCCGGCCGAAGTTTTCGATGCAGGGTCCGGTGACGGAGGTGCCGCGCTGGTGGCTGGGCTGGCTCGCCGGCATCGGCGGCTCGCTGCTGTTCGCGCTTGCCGGGACGTGGCGCCGCGCATGGCGCGGCATGCCGGGCTGGGCCGCGCTGAAACTCGCGGGTTTCGCCAGCGGCAGCGCGCTGGCGTGGCAGTACCGGCAGATGCTGTATGCCTGCCGCAGTCCGTTCGAATGGGGCGTGTCGCTGCTGGCCTGCCTGCTCGCGCTGGCGACGGCGATCCTGTTGGCGCGCTCGCTGGCCGCCCGCCTTTGCGGCGGCGCGCATGCCGAGCCGGGGCGGCCCTGGCTGCAGCGGCTGCGGCTGGGCTGGCTGTTCGCGCTGGCCTGGTTCGACCTGCTGCTGGTCTTCGACGGGCGCTACCGCGATTTCCCGCTGGGCCTGTTCGCCTTGCCGTGCGCGGGCTATGCGCTGGCCGCCTGGGCGGGTGCGGTGCGCGGCGCGCAGCCGGCGCTGGAACAGCGCTTCCTGGCGCTGTGCCTGCCGCTGCTGGGAGCCGTCGTGGTGGCGCAGGAGGCCGGGCTGAACACGGTCGCCTGGCTATGGCTGGGGCTGAACCTCGCGCTCGCCGCGCCGCTGCTGCTTGCCTGGCGCGACGCCCGCGGCCTGCAGCCGCAGCAGGCGTAGGCTGCCGAGCAGCACGGCGAACGCGCCGGCATCGACGCAGTACAACTGCAGCGCGACCAGCCCGCAGGCGATCGCCAGCCAGGCGCTGAAGCGGTGCTTCCACGCCAGCGCGAGCGCGGCGGCGGCGAGCGCCGCGTAGCCGTAGCCATAGCCGAGGAAGGCCAGCACCGCCTGCTGGCGCCAGGCGCACCACCACGGGCCGGTTCCGTCGCAGCGGTGGATCATGTCGGCCGGCTCGATCAGCAGGTAGCGCAGCGCGAGGGCGGCCAGCAGCACCGGCACCAGCAGCAGCCACGGCAGGGCCAGGCGCATCTTGCCGGTCATCGGCGCAGCCGCTGCGCCCGCGGCGCGAGGTGGGCCGGCAGGCGGATCTCGGCCGCCAGCGGCAGGTGGTCGGAGAACGCCTGCGGCAGGGTCCACACTTTTTCCAGTTGGACCGATTCAGAGGTGAGGATGTGGTCCAGCGCGCGGCGCGGCTTCCAGCTCGGGAAGGTCGGCGTGGGCTGGGCCGGCGGCTGCAGGCTGCTGCGGTGGAACAGGTGGCGCATCTCCGGGCTGGCGGCGTCGGTGTTGAGGTCGCCCATCAGCACGGCGTTCGGGTAGTCGTGCAGCAGCTCGGCGATGAAACCGAGCTGCTTCGCGCGCGCCGGCGCGCTCAGCGACAGGTGGGCGATCAGCACGGTCAGCGCCTCGCGCGCCTCGCCGAAGCGCACCAGCAGGGCGCCGCGGCCGGGGATGCGGCTGGGCAGCGGATAGTCCAGCACGCTGTGCGGCTCGATCCGGCTGATCAGGCCGTTGGCCGAGTGCGCCAGGCGCGCCATCGGCCGGTTCGGCTGGTGGCTCCAGAACGGCAGGCCGGCCGCCTCGGCCAGGTAGCGGGTCTGGTTGAGGAAGCCCGAGCGCAGGCTGCCGGCGTCGGCCTCCTGCAGCCCGATCACGTCGAACTGCGACAGCACCTCGGCGAGGCGGTCGAGGTTGTCCAGCTTGTTGCGCCCGGGCAGCACCGCGTTGATGCTGCGGGTGAGGTACTCGCGGTAGCGTTGCACGCTGGCGCCGGCCAGGATGTTGCAACTGAGCAGGCGCAGGCGACGTTCGGTGGCGGGCGGGGCTGGATCGGCGCGGGTCATCGGGCTGGACGGTAGCGGGGAAACGCGTCAGCCGCCAGCTTCGGGGCGCCTGCCGCGGGCGCAAGCATGGCCCGCGGCACGTGAACGCGAGGCGGACTTACTTGCCGGCCAGCTCGCGCTTGGCCAGCCACTGCGTCAGGGCGGACAGCTCGTCCAGCGTATGCACGTTCTCGCTGCGGTACTTGCCGTCGACCACGATGGTCGGCGTGCCGGTCACCTGCCACTTCTGGATCAGTGCGAGATCCTTCTTCATCTGCGCGGTCACCTCGTCGGAGGTGGCGATGCGCATGAACTCGGCGCGGTCCACGCCGTGCTTGGCGTAGAAGTCGGCCAGTTCGTCCAGCGAGTTGATCGGGTAGTGCTGGGCGAACTTCTCGGCGAACAGCTCCAGGTGGCTCTTCTCGACCACGCCGAGCTTCTTCGCCGCGTAGTAGGCGCGCGCGTAGGGCAGCCATTCCGCGCTGAACGGGGCCGGCACCAGCTTGAACACGACGCCCGGTGGCAGCGACTTGCGCAGTTGTTCGGCGATGGGCGCGAAGTGCGCGCAGTGGATGCAGCCGTAGGAGAACACCTCGACCACTTCCACCTTGCCCTCGCTGCTGTAGCGCTGGTGCGGGCCGGGCAGGGTGACGTATTCCTGGCCCTCGGTGTACGGCGCCGGGCCGTCGGAGTTCGAGGCGGTGCAGGCGGTGGCCAGCAGCAGGCCGCCGATCACGGCCAGGATGCGCAGGGGGGCGAGACGCTTGAACATGGATGTCTACTCCGCTTTCGCGGCAGGCACGCCGGCCGGTCGGCCGGGCAGGACTGCCGCGGATGCCAGGTGGATGGCGCGCGCCGGCCGGCGGGCCGGCACGCGGGAACTCACTTGCCGGCCGCTTCCTTGGCCACCAGCCACTGGGCCAGCTCGATGCTCCGGCCGTAGCCCACCTCGGTCGGCGCGAAGCGGTACTTGCCGTCGATCACGATGGTCGGCGTGCCGTCGACGCCGTAGGCCTTCACCAGTTCGTCCGAGCGCTTCATCTTGGTGTTGATGCTGAACGAGTTGGCGACGGCGGCGAATTCCTTGGGATCGGCGCCGAACTTGGCGTAGACCTTGGCGATGTCGTCGATGGTCGGCAGCGCCGCCTTCGGCTTGAGCCCGCCGGTGGGCTTCATCGCGCTGATCTCCTGCGACTTCCACACCGCGTCGTACATCGCGTCGTTGGCCTTGTCGGCCACGCCGAGCACCTGTGCGGTGAGGTAGGCGCGCTGCAGCGTGGGCCAGTTCTCCTGCGGGATGAACGAGGCCGGCAGGTAGACCATCTGCGCGCTCGCCGGCAGGCTCTTGGCGAGCTGCGAGACGACCGGGTGGAACTGGTTGCAGGCGGGGCAACCGTAGGAGAACACCTCGACCACCTCGATCTTGTCGGTGCCGCTCACCTTCGGCTGGGCCGGCTCGATGCGCTGGTAGTCCTTGCCCTCGACCCACTTGCCGTCGTCGACGAAGGGCTGCGCGTCGGCTGCGGCCGCCGGCGTGGCGGCCGCCGTCTGCGCCGGCGCCGGTGCGGTGGCGTCCGCCGCGGTGCCGGCCGATGCCGGCGCCGGGGCGGGTTCGGTCGTCGCCGTGCCGGCGGCCGCCGGCGCAGTGGCGCTGGCAGCCGTCGCGGGCGGCGCGGTTTCCGCCTGCTGCGCGGCGCTGCCGGTATCGCTGTTGTTGCTGCAGGCGGCGAGCGCGAGCAGGGCGGCGCACAGGATCGGCAAACGCTTCAACATGGGGACCTCGGCACGAAACGGGAGGAGGCGAAACGATCACGCCGACGGACGTCGGCGTGAAGGGAGTCGATCAGGGCGTGGCCGGCTTGGCTTCGGCGCCGTCGGCCACGTGCAGGCCCTCGATGTAGCTGGCCAGGGCGGCGATGTCCTTGGCGTCGAGCTTTTGCGCGATGCCCGGCATGATCTTCGCGTGGGCGTCGTCGCCCCAGGTGGTGCCGTCGTGCCAGGCCTTCAGCGTGGCTTCGATGTACTGCGCGTGCTGGCTGGTGAGCTGCGGGTACATGGCGCCCGGGTTGCCGCGGCCGTCGATGCTGTGGCAGGCCATGCAGGCCGGGATGCCGCGCTCGGTGTCGCCTTCGCGGAACAGCTTCTGGCCCTGCTCGACCAGCGCCTCGTCGGCCACGCCGGGCAGCGAGGTCTTGCCGGCGAAGTAGGCGCCGATGTCGTGCATGTCCTGCTCGGACAGCGCCGCGGACATGCCGAGCATGATCGGGTTCTGCCGCTTGCCGCTCTTGAAGTCGGTCAACTGGCGGGCGATGTACGACTCGTGCTGGCCGGCCAGCTTCGGGTACTGCGGGTCGGTGGAGTTGCCGTCCATGCCGTGGCAGGCGCCGCAGGCGGCGGCCTTGCCCTGGCCCGCGGCGGCGTCGCCCGGCTTGACCGCGGCGGTGGCGGTTTCGGCGGCGGCCGGTGCGGCGGCTGCGGAAGCGCCGCTGGCCGGTGCGGCGGTGCTGGCGGCGGCCGGTGCCGTGGTGGCGGCCTGCTCGGCGTCCTTCGCCACGGCCGTGCCGGCGGACAGCGCGAAGACGAGGGCTACGGCAGCCCCGATAACAGCCGGTCGAAAACCAGCAGGCCGAAAACTCATACACTTGTCTCCAGAAAGACCGCAAAGACTGCCGCAGGCCGCCGCGCGAAGCCGGCGGCGGGCAGAAACCGCAGAATTATCCCCGCACCACCGCAACCGGTCAAACCATGTCCAATCCGCTCCAGGGTGCGCAGTTCGTGCTCGCCGCCCACCGCATCAGCCAGTTGCCTGCCGACCACGGCGCCGAGGTGGCGTTCGCCGGCCGCTCCAATGCGGGCAAGTCCAGCGCGCTCAACGCGCTGACCAGCCATAAGGGCTTGGCGCGCACCTCCAAGACCCCGGGCCGCACCCAGCAGATGGTGGTGTTCTCGCTGCCGCCGCTGGCGGCGGACGGCGGCGCGCTCGACGCGCGGCTGGTCGACCTGCCCGGCTACGGCTACGCCAAGGTGCCGCTGGAGATGCGCGAGCACTGGAAGCAGGAGATCGACCGCTACCTGCACCAGCGGCGCAGCCTGCGCGGGGTGGTGCTGATCGCCGACATCCGCCATCCGCTGAAGGAGTTCGACCGGATGATGCTGGATTTCTGCTTCGCCACCGGGCTGCCCTGCCACCTGCTGCTGACCAAGGCCGACAAGCTGTCGCGCAACCAGTCCATGCAGGCGCTGGCGGCGATGCGCAAGAGTTTTCCCGACGGCCTGCACGCTACCGCGCAGGTGTTCTCGTCCACCGCCGGCACCGGCGTGGACGAGGCGCGCGAGGCGGTGGTGGCGCTGCTGCGGCGCCCGCGCGGGGATTGACGCGGCGTCAGCCCTGCACGGCGGCCATGAACGCCGCGCACAGCGCTTCCATGCCGGCGCGGTCGTCCTCGTCGAAGCGGGCGACGACCGGGCTGTCCACGTCCCACACGCCGAGCAGGCTGCCGTCGGCCCTGACCAGCGGCACCACGATCTCCGACTGCGAGGCGGCGTCGCAGGCGATGTGCCCGTCGAACGCGTTGACGTCGCGCACCAGTTGGGTCCGGCGCGTCTGCGCCGCGGTGCCGCAGACGCCGCGGCCTAGCGCGATGCGGATGCACGCCGGCTTGCCCTGGAACGGCCCGACCACCAGCTCGCTGCCGTCGTAGAGGTAGAAGCCGGCCCAGTTCAGGTCGGGCAGGCTGTGGAACAGCAGGGCGCCGAAATTGGCGGCGTTGGCGATCAGGTCGCGCTCGCCGGCGAGCAGCCCGCGCGCCTGCTCCAGCAGGTCGGCATAGTGCTCGCGCTTGTCGGCGTAGATGGTCTGGCTCAGTTCGAACATCGCGGGAAACCGGCGGCAAAGCCCGTATTATGCGCCGTGCCATCACGGGGAGGAGCGGCATGAGCGTCACCGAGCAGCGCGAAGGCATCGAGGCGGGCCGGCTGGACATGTTCGTGGACGGCGCGTTCGCATTCACCCTGACCCTGCTGGCGATCGGCGGGGAGACCATCCCGGACAGCGGCTCCCGGCTGGTGGCGCTGCTGCGCGGGATTCCCGCGGCGGCCTGCTGCTTCGCGCAGATCGCGATGATGTGGCACGGCCACGTGCGCTGGCGGCGCCTGTGCCCGCGCAGCACGACGCCCGGGCTGCTGTTCTCGCTGGTGCTGGTATTCCTCGCGCTGGTCTTCGTGTATCCCCTGCACATGGTCTACGCGAGCGCGTTCTGCGGCTTCAGCGGCGGCCTGCTGTCGCCCGAGTTCACCATGAAGTCGTGGCTGGACATCAAGGCCGTGTACGTCTGCTTCGGCCTGGCCTTCGCCTGCATGTCGGGCACGCTGGTGCTGCTGTTCCGGCACGCGGCGCGCCAGCCCGGGCTGGCCGGCGCCACCCGCCTCCAGGCCCGCGTCGAGGCGGTGGGCTGGAGCCTGCCGGTGGCGATCGGGCTGGTCTCGGTCGTGCTGACCCTGCTGCTGCCGGACACCACCGGGGGGCTGCTCACGGCCCTGCCAGGCATGGTCTACATGCTGATGTTCCTGACCGGGCCGGTGGTCTCGGGCTTCCGGCGGCGCTACGCGTCGTGAGCGGCCGCGCGCTGTTCGTCGCCGGCACCGACACCGGCATCGGCAAGACCCATGCCGCCTGCACGCTGCTGCACGCCTTGCAGGCGGCCGGGCAGCGCGCCTGCGGCATGAAGCCGGTGGCGAGCGGCAGCCTGGAGACGCCGGAGGGTCTGCGCAACGAGGACGCGCTGGCGCTGCTGGCCGCCGGCGGCGCGCCGCTGCCGTATGCGGCGGTCAATCCGGTGGCCCTGCGCGAGCCGCTGTCGCCGCACCTGGCGGCGGCGTACGAGGGCGTGACGGTGCGCATGCCGCCGCTGCGCGACGCCTTCGAGCGGCTGCGCGCGGCGCACGACTGGGTGGTGGTCGAAGGCGTCGGGGGCTGGCGCGTGCCGCTGGCGCCGGACCTTCTGGCGTCGGACATCCCGCGGCAATGGCGGCTGCCGGTGGTGCTGGTGGTCGGCCTGCGCCTGGGCTGCCTCAACCACGCGCTGCTCAGCGCCGAGGCGATCGCCGCCGACGGCTGCCAACTGCTTGGCTGGATCGGCAACCGCATCGACCCGGCGATGATGGCGCTGGAGGACAATCTCGCCACGCTGCGCGAGCGCCTGCCGGCGCCCTGCCTGGGCGTGCTGCCGCATGGGCTTTCGCCTGCCGAGGCCGCGTCCGGGCTGGACCTCGGCCCGCTGCTTGGGCTTTCACATCGGGCATGATGGGCGGCAATGCAGGATTCCGCCGCGTTCCCCAGGAGGACCCCATGAGTCAGCGCAACCACTACTACCTGTCCATCGACGACCTGTCGCGCGCGCACGGCAGCGAGCCCGCGCTGTCCTACGACGGCGCCGGCCCCGGCGATTTCGCCGCGGCGCTGCAGGAGGCCCTGCGCGGCCCGGCGCTGTTCGAGCGCTGGCGCGCCATGCAGCCCGATCCGGACGAGGTCGACATGAGCCTCGGCGGCACCGACCCCTCGGCCGAGGCCAAGGCGGCCGTGTCCGACCTGCGCACCGACGTCGACCTGGTCACCAGCCTGCCGATGCGCGTGGTGCGCCACCGCCTGAACCTGTTGATCGGGTCGGCCTGGCAGCTTCGCGACATGCGCGCCGCCTGAGCGGGCAGGCCGTCCGGCCCTTGGAACATGGCCCCTGGAGTGGTTAGAGTCGAAGGCTGTCGACTCACCGCGTCCGCCGTGCGGATGCACCACCAGGGAACCCCTCGATGCCTCGTCTCCGTATGCTCGTGATCGCCACCTCGATCGCCCTCGCCGCCTGCTCGCAGCCTTCCGGCGACGCCGCCAAGTCCGCCGACGGCGCGGCCGCCCCGGCCGGCAGCGCATCCGCGCAGACCGCCGCAGCGAGCGCCGACGCGAACGCGGCCAACCCGTTCTTCGCCGCCAGCACGCTGCCGTTCCAGGCGCCGCCGTTCGACAAGATCAAGGAGGGCGACTACCAGCCCGCGCTCGAGGAAGGCATGAAGCAGCACCTGGCGGAGATCGAAAAGATCGCCGACAACGCCGAGCCGCCGACCTTCGAGAACACCTACGTGGCGATGGAGAAGTCCGGCGCCCTGCTCAAGCGCGCAAGGGCGGCCTTCGACGCCGTCACCGGCGCCAACACCTCCGATGCCCTGCAGAAGGTGCAGGAGGAGGAGGCGCCCAAGCTGGCGGCGCACGAGGACGCGATCCACCTCAACGACAAGCTGTTCGCCCGCGTCGAGGCGGTCTACAACCAGCGCGAATCGCTCAAGCTCGACCCGGAGTCGCTGCGCCTCGTCGAGGTGACCTACAAGGATTTCGTGCGTGCCGGCGCCAAGCTCAGCGATGCCGACAAGGCCAGGCTGAAGGAGCTCAACAAGGAAGAGTCCACGCTCAGCACGCAGTTCACCAACAAGCTGCTGGCCGCCACCAAGGACGGCGCGCTGGTGGTGGACGACAAGGCCAAGCTGGCCGGCCTGTCCGAGGGCGACCTCGCCGCCGCCGCGCAGGACGCCAAGGGTCGCAACCTCGACGGCAAGTGGCTGCTGCCGCTGCAGAACACCACCCAGCAGCCGGCCCTGAAGGACCTGACCGACCGCGCCACCCGCGAGGCGCTGTTCAAGGCCTCGTGGGACCGCGCCGAGCACGGCGGCGCCAACGACACCCGCGACCTGATCGAGCGCATCGCGCAGATCCGCGCCGAGCAGGCCAAGCTGATCGGGTTCCCGAACTACGCCGCGTGGACGCTGGAAGACCAGATGGCGAAGAAGCCGGAGACCGCGCTGAAGTTCATGCAGGACCTGGTGCCGGCCGTCACCGCGCGGGCCGCACGCGAGGCGCAGGACATCCAGGCGGTGATCGACCGCGAGAAGGGCGGCTTCAAGCTCGCCGCGTGGGACTGGCAGCATTACGCCGAGCAGGTGCGCAAGGCGAAGTTCGACCTCGACGAGGGCCAGATCAAGCCGTACTTCGAGCTGGACAACGTGCTGCAGAACGGCGTGTTCTACGCCGCCAACCAGTTGTACGGGCTGACCTTCAAGGAGCGCCACGACATCCCGGTGTACCAGCCGGACGTGCGCGTGTTCGAGGTGTTCGACAAGGACGGCAGCTCGATGGCGCTGTTCTACTGCGACTACTTCAAGCGCGACAACAAGAACGGCGGCGCCTGGATGAGCAACTTCGTCGACCAGTCGAAGCTGCTGGGCGCCAGGCCGGTGGTCTACAACGTGGCCAACTTCACCAAGCCGGCAGCGGGCCAGCCGGCGCTGCTGTCGTTCGACGACGTGACCACGATGTTCCACGAGTTCGGCCACGCGCTGCACGGCATGTTCGCCGACTCGCAGTACCCGTCGCTGTCCGGCGCCAACACCGCGCGCGATTTCGTGGAGTTCCCGTCGCAGTTCAACGAGCACTGGGCGACCGACCCGAAGGTCTTCGCCCACTACGCCAAGCACTACCAGACCGGCGAGCCGATGCCGCAGGCGCTGGTGGACAAGATCAAGAAGGCCGGCACCTTCAACAAGGGCTACGACATGACCGAGCTGGTCGCCGCCGCCCTGCTGGACATGGACTGGCACATGCTCGGCGCCGACGCGCCGAAGCAGGACGCGGACAAGTTCGAGCAGGCCGCGCTGACCAAGGACAAGATCAACCTCGACTACGTGCCGCCGCGCTACCGCTCCAGCTATTTCCAGCACATCTGGGGCAACGGCTACGCCGCCGGCTACTACGCCTACCTGTGGACCGAGATGCTGGCCGACGACGGCTTCGAATGGTTCAAGGAGCACGGCGGCCTGACCCGCGAGAACGGCGACCGCTTCCGCGCGATGGTGCTGTCGCGGGGCAATACCGAGGACCTGGCCAAGATGTACAGGGACTGGCGCGGCAAGGACCCGAGCGTGGAACCGATGCTGATCGGCCGCGGCCTGAAGGACGCGCCGAAGCAGTAAGCCGCCGCGGCGGCACGGAAACGGAACGGGCCGGCGCGATGCCGGCCCGTTTTCGTTGTGCATGCCCGGGATCCGCTGCCGTCGTGGCCGGAGGAGGGCGCCGGTGCGGGCGCGGTGCACGGCGATCCGCGCGGCCGCCGATGCACTCGGCGACCAGCCTACGACCGCATCGTCCCAGGATGGTTCGCAGGCCGCCGTGGGCGGCCTGAGTTCAATACGCGAATTCGCGGAACACTGGGTCCACGCTGCCGCCCCAGGCGCCGTGGAACAGCTCCAGCTTGCGCTCGGCCGGGGTCTGGTCGGCCTCGACGATCTCGATCAGCGGCTCAAGGAAGATGCTCTCGTCGGCGCCGTTCCGGTTGAGGCGGGCGCGGCGCCGGAGGCCGTGCGCTGCGATCTTCAGCACCTCGCGGGCGAGGTCGCGCACCGTGCCGCCGCGGAACGGTAGCTTCAGCGCCTGCCGGGGCACGCCGTCGCGCAGCGCGTGGCGCTCGGCCATCGTGAAATCCTTGACGAGGTCCCAGGCCGCGTCGAGCGCCTCGTCGTCGTACAGCAGGCCCACCCACAGCGCGGGCAGGGCGCACAGCCGGTTCCAAGGACCGCCGTCGGCGCCGCGCATCTCCAGGTACTGCTTCAGGCGCACCTCGGGGAAGGCGGTGGTGAGGTGGTCGGCCCAGTCCTTCATGGTGGCGCGGGTGCCGGGCAGGGCGGCCAGCGTGCCGTCCATGAAGCGCCGGAAATCCTGGCCGGCGAGGTCGATGTACCGGCCGTCCTGGTAGCTGAAGTACATCGGCACGCCGAGGATGTAGTCGACGTAGCGCTCGTAGCCGAAGCCGTCGGCGAACACGAAGTCGAGCATGCCGGTGCGGTCCGCGTCGGTGTCCTCCCATACGTGCGAGCGGTAGGACAGGTAGCCGTTCGGACGTCCGTCGGTGAACGGCGAATCGGCGAACAGCGCGGTGGCGACCGGCTGCAGCGCGAGGCTGGTGCGGAATTTCTTCACCATGTCCGCCTCGCTGGAAAAATCCAGGTTCACCTGCACGGTGCAGGTGCGCGTCATCATGTCCAGGCCGAGCGAGCCGACCTTGGGCATGTATTCGCGCATGATCTTGTAGCGGCCCTTCGGCATCCACGGCATCTGGTCGCGCCGCCACTTCGGCTGGAAGCCCATGCCGAGGAAGCCCAGGCCCATCGCGTCGGCCACCGAGCGCACTTCCTCCAGGTGCGAGTTCACCTCGCAGCAGGTCTGGTGGATGGTTTCCAGCGGCGCGCCGGAAAGCTCCAGCTGGCCGGCCGGCTCCAGCGTGATGTTGGCCATGCCGCGGGTCAGCGCGACAGGCGTCTCGCCTTCGCGCGCGATGTCCCAGCCGTAGCGCGAGGCGATCCCTTCGAGCAGGGCGCGGATGCCGCGCTCGCCCTCGAAGGTGGGTGGCGCGAGGTCGTCCGTGCGGAAGCCGAACTTCTCGTGCTCGGTGCCGATGCGCCACGCCTCGCGCGGCTTTTCGCCGGCCGCGAGGTAGTCGACCAGTTGCTGGCGTCCCCCGATCGGGGTGCTCTTGACGGCACTGGGTATGGACACGGGCATGACCTCGCAGGGGGAGCGGGTCACTATGGGGGTGTCGGGCCGCGACGAAAAGGGGGCGCCGGCAAATCCAGGAGCGGCGCGAGGTCGGCCGCCGGGCCGCGCCGGCGCGTGGCGCCGCGGGTCGGCCGAAGGCGGGAGCGGCCGGCGATCCGCCCGGCTTCGGCGGGCGCGCCTGCGCAGGCGGTCCGCCCTCCCCGGCGACCGGGGAGGGCGGCGGCGTTCAGCGCTTCATCGAGTTGAAGAACTCGTCGTTGGACTTGGTGTTCTTCATCTTGTCCAGCATGAACTCCATCGCCGCCAGCTCGTCCATCGGATGCAGCAGCTTGCGCAGGATCCAGATCTTGGCGAGCAGGTCCGGGTCGATCAGCAGGTCCTCGCGGCGGGTGCCGGAGCGGTTGATGTCGATCGCGGGGTAGACGCGCTTCTCGGAGATGCGGCGGGACAGGTGCACTTCCATGTTGCCGGTGCCCTTGAACTCCTCGTAGATCACCTCGTCCATCTTGCTGCCGGTGTCGGTCAGCGCGGTGGCGATGATGGTCAGCGAGCCGCCTTCCTCGACGTTGCGCGCCGCGCCGAAGAAGCGCTTCGGGCGCTGCAGCGCGTTGGCGTCCACGCCGCCGGTGAGCACCTTGCCGGAGCTGGGTACCACGGTGTTGTAGGCGCGGGCCAGGCGGGTGATCGAGTCGAGCAGGATCACCACGTCCTTCTTGTGCTCGACCAGGCGCTTGGCGCGCTCGATCACCATCTCGGCCACCTGCACGTGGCGCACCGCCGGCTCGTCGAAGGTCGAGGAGATGACCTCGGCGCGCACGGTGCGGGCGATCTCGGTGACTTCCTCCGGGCGCTCGTCGATCAGCAGCATGATCAGGTGCGCGTCGGGGTGGTTGTAGGTGATCGCCTGAGCGATGTTCTGCAGCATCATCGTCTTGCCGGACTTCGGCTGGGAGACGATCAGGCCGCGTTGGCCGCGGCCGATCGGCGCGACCAGGTCGAGGATGCGGCCGGTGATGTCCTCGCTGGAGCCGTTGCCGCGCTCGAGCTTGAACGCCTTGCGCGGGAACAGCGGGGTGAGGTTCTCGAACAGCAGCTTGTTCTTCGACGCTTCCGGCGGGTCGCCGTTGATGTCGTCGACCTTGAGCATCGCGAAGTAGCGCTCGCCTTCCTTCGGATGGCGCACGCGGCCGGTGATGTAGTCGCCGGTGCGCAGGTTGAAGCGGCGGATCTGGCTGGGCGAGACGTAGATGTCGTCGGGGCCGGCCAGGTAGCTCTCGTCGGCCGAGCGCAGGAAGCCGAAGCCGTCCTGCAGGATCTCCAGCACGCCCTCGGCCCAGATGCCGCCGCCGGAGCGGGCGTGCGCCTTGAGGATGTTGAACACCACGTCCTGCTTGCGCTGGCGGGCGACGCCTTCCTGGATGCCGAGCGACTCGGCGAACTCGAGCAACTGGATCGAGTTCTTGCGCTTGAGCTCGGTGAGGTTGATCAGGCGGTCGTTGCTGCCCGGATCGGCGTTGTCGTCGTCCACCGGCAGGCCGTTCGGGTTGCGTGGGTGGCCGCCGCCGCCCGGTCCGCCCTGGGGACGCTGGCCGCGCTCGTGGCGCCGGCGGCGGCCGCGGTCGTTGCGGTCGTTGCGACGCTCGTTGTTGCCGCCCTGCTGGCCGCCGTTGCCGGCCTGGGCCGGTTCCTGCGGCGGCCGCGGGCCGTCGTTCGAGGTCGCCTGCGGCTGTGCCGGTGCGGGCGCCGGGGAGGCGGCCGGGGCCGGCGCGGGCGCATCGACCGGCAGGCTGGCCTGCACGGGCGCGGGCCGGGCCGGTTCGCTGGCCGGGGCGTCGGGCGCCGGCTTGTCGGCCTTGGCCGCAGCCGTCTTGCGCGGCGCGCGCGGCTTCGGCTCGGCGACAGGCTTGGTGTCGGCGCCCTTGGCGTCGTTGGGTTCTTTGCTTTCGATATCGGACACGGGCAAACCTCGTGGGGCGCCGTTGAGTACAGGAGGGAGGGTGAGCGTTGCGCGGAGCGCGCTCGGAGGCAGGACGCCCCCGACGGTCGGGAACGAATCTAACACCCGCCGCGCGGCGCCGTAAAGCGCGGCGGCGAGCGGGTGCGACGAGGTCAGATGGCCTTGTCGATCATCTGGGTAAGCTGGCCCTTGCCGACGGCGCCGATCTGGGTCGCCTCGACCTTGCCGTTCTTGAACACCATCAGCGTCGGGATGCCGCGCACGCCGTAGGTGCGGGGGGTCTGCTGGTTGTGGTCGATGTTGAGCTTGACGATGCGCAGCTTGCCTTCGTACTGCCTGGCCAGCTCGTCGAGCATCGGCGCGATGGCCTTGCACGGGCCGCACCATTCGGCCCAGAAGTCCAGCAGCACCGGCACTTCCGACTCCAGCACCTGCTGCTGGAAGGCGTCGTCGTTCACATGGGTAATCAGGTCGCTCACCGGTGTCTCCGTGGATGGCGTGAAAGGGGGTTGAGGACCGCGCGGCCGGCATCGGCTACACTCAGGCGCCCATGTTGCGCGGGTCCGAACCGGGTAACTGCGGAGGAATGCCGTTGCGGCAGGCCTCCATTGCATCGTAACTCGGGGCGCGATTCAAGCGATTCAAGGGCAGCAGCGGATGGTTCCGTTGACATAGGCGAGCGGGTTCCGGCGGGCGTTTCCGGTGCCTAGCCCGCTCGCCTATGCCAGCGGGGCCGCCGCTCGTTACCGCCATCCATGGCGGCGCCGGCTGCGGCTTGCGCGGGCGGCCAGGCGGCCTTTCGAAGGTCCGCCGGCCCGCGCACCGCGCCGTGCCGCATCCATCCACCTTCCCGCGTCGCCGCCACGGCCGCGGGGCCAGGCGCCGCCCGGCGGCCGCCTGTACTTTCATCCGATACCTCAATGTCACAGACCGTACTTACCGATACCTTTTTCACCAACTTCGATCTCCATCCGCTGCTGCAGCAGGGCCTCGACGAGGCCGGCTTCACCCGCTGCACGCCGATCCAGGCGCTGACCCTGCCGGTGGCGCTGTCCGGCCGCGACGTCGCCGGCCAGGCGCAGACCGGCACCGGCAAGACCTGCGCCTTCCTGGTCGCGCTGATGAACCGCCTGCTGACCACCCCCGCGGTGGCCGAGCGCAAGGACAGCGACCCGCGCGCGCTGGTGATCGCGCCGACCCGCGAACTGGCGATCCAGATCGAGAAGGACGCCCGCTCGATCGGCCGCCACACCGGCCTGCGCATCGCCCTGATCTACGGCGGCGTGGACTACGACAAGCAGCGCCAGCAGCTCAAGGACGGCTGCGACATCATCATCGCCACGCCCGGCCGCCTGCTCGACTACTACAAGCAGCACGTGTTCGGCCTGGACGGCGTCGAGGTGATGGTGGTGGACGAGGCCGACCGCATGTTCGACCTCGGCTTCATCAAGGACGTGCGCTTCATCTTCCGCCGCCTGCCGGCGCGCGAGCAGCGCCAGGTGCTGCTGTTCTCCGCCACGCTGAGCCACCGCGTGCTCGAGCTGGCCTACGAGCACATGCACGAGGCCGAGAAGCTGGTGGTGGAGACCGACAACGTCACCGCCGACCGGGTGCGCCAGGTGGTCTACTTCCCGGCCAAGGAAGAGAAGATGCCGCTGCTGCTCAACCTGCTCGAGCGCACCCAGGCCGAGCGCAGCATCATCTTCGTCAACACCAAGGCCGCCGCCGAACGCATCACCGAGCGGGTGAAGCGCCAGGGCTACCGCGTCGGCGCGCTCTCCGGCGACGTGCCGCAGCTCAAGCGCCAGAAGCTGCTGCAGCGCTTCCAGGACGGCCAGCTCGACATGCTGGTGTGCACCGACGTGGCCGCGCGCGGCCTGCACATCCCGGCGGTCAGCCACGTCTTCAACTACGACCTGCCGCAGGACGCCGAGGACTACGTGCACCGCATCGGCCGCACCGCGCGGCTTGGCGCAGAGGGCGACGCGATCAGCTTCGCCTGCGACCTGTACGCGATGAGCCTGCCGGAGATCGAGGACTACATCGGGCAGAAGATCCCGGTGGCGACGGTCGAGCCGGAGCTGCTGGTGATGCCCAAGCCGCGCGAGATCGACGCGCAGTACGCCGCGGAGGCGGCCGCCGACAGCGCCGCGTTCGGCGACAAGGTGGAGCCGCGCGGCGACGAGAAGAAGAAACCGCCGCGCAGCCGTTCGCGCAGCCGCAGCGGCGAGCGGCCGCCGCGCGAGGAGCGGTCCGGCGAAGGCCGTCCGCCGCGCGAGCCTCGCGTCGCAGCCTCGGCGCCGGCCGAGACGCCGATCGAGGCGGCGGCCGACAGCGCCGCGCCGGCGGCCGCCGCGGCCGAGGGCGAGCGCAAGCGCCGTCGCCGCCGGGGCGGCCGCAACCGCCGCCGCGAGGGCGGCGAGGCGGTGGCGAACGCGACGGCCAATACGGCGACGAATGCCGCCGACAGCGGCGACCGCCCCCCGCGCGGCGAACGCAAGCCGCCGCGCGAGCGTGCGGCGGAGCCTTCGCGGCCCTCGCGCCAGGTCGCGGTGAAATCCGGCGTGGCCGCCGAGGCGGCGAAGAAGCCCGGGCTGTTCCGCCGGCTGACCCGGCTGTTCACCGGCCGCTGAACCGGCGTGCGGATGCAGGCGCGTTTCGCGCCTGCATCGCGCGATCCGTGCGCACCTGCGCGCGCGCATCCCTTATCCTTGCCGCTGGTGCGGCATCCATGGGCCGGGGATACGCGGTGATCCGCTTCGAACAAGTCAGCAAGCGCTACGAGGGGGGCCACGAGGCGCTCTCGCAGCTTTCCTTCGAGGTGGCGACAGGCGAGATGGCCTTCGTCACCGGCCACTCCGGCGCCGGCAAGAGCACCCTGCTGAAGCTGCTGGCGCTGATCGAGCGTCCCTCGCACGGCGTGATCACGATGGACGGGCAGAGCCTTGCGAAGATCGGCCGCAGCGGCATTCCCAGGCTGCGCCGGCGCATCGGCATGGTGTTCCAGGACCACCGCCTGCTGGTCGAGCGCACGGTATTCGCCAACGTCGAGCTGCCGCTGCTGATCGGCGGCATCGCCGCGGGCGAGCGCGCCAGGCGCGTGCGCGCGGCGCTGGAGAAGGTCGGCCTGCTGGCCTACGAGCGCCAGCGGCCCGATTCGCTGTCCGCCGGCGAGCAGCAGCGCGTCGGCATCGCGCGCGCGATCGTCGCCAGGCCGGCGCTGCTGATCGCCGACGAGCCCACCGGCAACCTCGATCCGCAACTGGCGGTGGAGATCATGGGCCTGTTCGCCGAATTCCAGCAGGTCGGCACCACCGTGCTGGTGGCCAGCCACGACCTGCCGCTGATCAAGCGCATGAAGAAGCGCGTGGTGGTGCTCGACCATGGCCGGCTGGTGGCGGACGTCGCATCGCAGGAGGTGCTGTGAACAGCCCGTCCGAAACCCGTTCCGCCGACGCGCCCGCCGCGGACGCCGCCAACGCGCCGCGCAGCGGGCGCAGCCACGTCAGCCGCTTCGGCAACTGGCGCGAACACCACGGCTGGAGCGCCGCGGCCAGCCTGCGCCGGCTGGCCGGGCGCCCGCTCGGCACCCTGCTCACCATCGCGGTGATGGGGCTGGCGCTGGCCTTGCCGCTGGCGTTCTACCTGCTGCTCGCCAACGTGCAGTCGCTGGGCGACGCGCTGGGCCGCAACCAGACCGTCAGCGTGTTCCTGAAGCCGGGCCAGTCCGGCGCGCAGGCGATGCTGCTGGCGACCGAGTGGCGCAGCCGCGCCGACGTCAGCGCGGTCACGGTGAAGACGCCGCAGGAAGGCATCGACGAACTGGCCGCGATGCAGGGCTTCTCCGGTGCCCTGCACGCGCTGGACGACCGCAATCCGCTGCCCTACGTGCTCGACGTGCTGCCGCGCGCCGGCCTCGACGCCGCGGCGGTGGACCGCCTTGCCGCGGAGCTGCGCGAGCAGCGCGCGGTGGACCTGGTGCAGGACGCCGGCCATTGGCGGCAGCGGCTGGACGCGCTGCTGGGCGTCGGCCATCGCGCGGTGCTGGTGCTGGCCCTGCTGCTGGCGCTGGCGGCCCTCCTGGTGGTCGGCAACACGGTGCGGGTGGACATCGCCAGCCGCAGCGAGGAAATCGGCGTGCTGATGCTGATCGGTGCCAGCCGCGCCTTCGTGCGGCGCCCTTATCTGTATGCGGGCATCTGGTACGGGCTGTTCGGCGGCGCGTTGGCGGCGGGACTGGCCGTGCTGATCGAGCTGGCCCTGGCCGAGCCGGTGGCGCGGCTGGTGCAGGCCTACGACGGCAAGCTGGTGCTGGCCGGGCTGCCGCCGTGGCTGCTGCTGGCGGTGCCGCTGGCCACGGCGGTGCTGGGCTGGCTCGGCGCGCGCCTGGTCAGTGCCTGGCAATTGCGGCAGGCGGCCTGAGCCGGTTCCCGCGGGAAGGGAGTGACCGCCTTCGCAGGCGTTGCGGCCGGCTTCGGGCAAGATAGGGTCGTGCCGGCGGACGCAGGGGGCGTTCGCCAACTCAGTGGCCGGGATGCCTCGGAGCCAAGTGGATGGGTGGGAATGAATGCAAGTATCGGCAGCCGTAGCGTCGGCACCGCACCCCGGGTGCTGGTGGTGGACGGCTCGCGGGTGGTGCGCCAGTTGATCCAGCGGGTGCTGCAGGGCGAACTGCCGGAGGCCGAGGTGATCGGCTGCGGCAGCGGCGCCGAGGCGCACCGGCTGCTCGACGGCGGCGTGTTCGACTTCATCACGATCGCGCTGCGCCTGCCCGACATGGACGGGCTGGAGCTGGCGCGCTACGTGCGCGAGTCCGCGCCGCAGATCTACGTGCCGATCGTGGTGGTGTCCGGCGACGTGGACGACCGCCTGCACCGGCGCGCGCTGGGCGAGCACGTCACCGACTACTTCGACAAGTCGCTCGGCTTCCAGGCGCTGGCCGAGTTCATCCGCGGCTACGTGCGCCCGGAAAGCGCGGCCGAGGGCACCGTGCTGTACGTGGAGGACAGCCGGGTCGTCGCGCTGGCGACCCGGCGCATGCTGGAGAAGATCGGCCTCACCGTGCGGCACGTGGTCAGCGTGGAGGACGCCCTGGCGCTGCTGGAGACCGAGCGCGTGCAGGGCCGGGTCGGCGCCGACGTGGTGCTCACCGACGTCAGCCTGAAGGGCGAGCTGACCGGCGGCGACCTGCTCGAGCGCATCCGCGGCGAGTTCGCCTACGGCAAGGGCAGGCTGCCGGTGCTGGTGATGACCGGCGACGAGAATCCCGCCAACCAGGCGGCCTTGCTCAGGGCCGGCGCCAACGACCTGGTCGAGAAACCGGTGGAGGAGAAGCTGTTGATCACCAAGCTGCTGTTCCAATTGCGCGTGGCGCGGCACCTGCGCGAACGCGGAGCCACGGCATGAACGCGGACCGGATCAGGCTGGAGGCGTCCTGGAAGGAGCGCCTGGGCGATTGCCTAGCCAGTCCGCCGATGCAGGCGCTGTCCGCGTTCCTGCGCGCCGAGAAGCAGAAGGGCAAGGTGATCTACCCGCCCGGCCCGGAAATCTTCGCCGCGTTCGACCACACGCCGTTCGACGCGGTGCGCGTGGTGATCCTGGGCCAGGATCCCTACCACGGCCCGGGGCAGGCGCACGGGCTGTGCTTCTCGGTGCGCCCGGGCGTGCCGGTGCCGCCGTCGCTGCAGAACATCTTCAAGGAGATCCAGCGCGACCTGGACCTGGCGCCGCCGGACCACGGCTGCCTCACGCCCTGGGCCGACCGCGGCGTGCTGCTGCTCAACAGCGTGCTCACGGTCGAGCGCGGCCGGGCCGGGTCGCACCAGGGCAAGGGCTGGGAAGGCTTCACCGACGCGGCCATCGATGCGCTCAACCGCGAGCGCGAAGGCATCGTGTTCCTGCTATGGGGCAGCTACGCCCAGCGCAAGGGGCAACTGATCGACACGCGCCGCCACCGCGTGCTCAAGTCGGTGCATCCCTCGCCGTTGTCCGCCCATCGCGGCTTCATCGGCTGCGGCCATTTCTCGGCCGCCAACCGCTACTTGGCCGAGCACGGCCAGGAGCCGATCGACTGGTCCCTCCCCCCGCGGGCCCTGCTCAAGGACGTGCCTGCGTAGCGCGCAGGCGGCCTCCTACACTTCCGCCCACATCCGCAGCAGGTTCGCATGCGATCTGCTGATGGCGTCGAAGGTCTCGCTCTTGCCCTCGCGGCCGAAGACCTGCCGCTGCGCGTTGTCCAGGTCCCACAGCAGTTCGCGCCTGGCCGGGTCGCGCACGTGGCTCTGCACCCAGATGATCGCCGCATGGCGCGTGCCCTGGGTGACCGGGGTGACCCGGTGCAGCGAATTGGCCGGGTAGGCGATGGCGGCCCCCGCCTCCAGCTTGAACTCGTAGCCCAGGCCGCTGGTGTTCACTTCAAGCTCGCCGCCGGCATAGGTATTCGGGTCGGACAGGAAGACCGTGATCGCCACGTCGCTGCGCACCGCGCTGTCCATGCTTCCCATCAGCGGCGAGTCGACGTGCAGCCCGTACTCCATGCCCGGGGCGTAGCGGTTGAACATCACCTGCGTCATCGCCGCCGGCAGCAGCGCCCGTTGCAGCAGCGCGTTGCGCAGGAAGGCGGCGCGCACGATCTGGATCATCCTGGCCTGGCTTTCGGTGCTGGTGTCGACCTGCTGGTTCCGCTTGACCTCGCGCGCCGACCAGCCGGCCGTCTTGGCGCCATCGATGAACGGCGCATTCTGGAGTTCGCGGCGTATCGCACCGAGCTCTTCGCCGGTCAACACGTTCGGTGCACAGATGATCAAGACGGGCTCCCCCTGGGAAATCGATCCAGCGACATGAAGCGGCCGCATGGGACTGATGGCCGTTCCGTCGATTGTAGTTAGGCCCCAAGCTTGCCGGAAACGGACGCGGGCGGCCACACCGGCCGGGCCGGCGCGATGGATTCCAGTGCCGGTTGGCAAGGCGTCTTTGCAAGGGGAAACGTCGGCGGCTAAAGGGTGGCCGTCCGCCATGCGCGGAAACATGCATGCGCGGAAACCATGGGGTCGGGATAGGCAGGGTCGCTCCCGCCAGCGGGTCAGGCCGCCGGGTCGCCACCCTTGATTCCTGGCTCCCGATGCCGCGCAAGGTGGCGTGGGACGTCCTGTGGCAGGCGCGCCCGTCGGCGAGAGGGGTCGAGAGCGACTGGGGACACGACGCCTCCGGCAGCTTCCCGGGGGGGGAGTGGACAATCCCTCTTCAATAATGTACGATCCGGTACATTAAATTCCTGCCGAACTTCTGCAGGCTTTAGCACTCATAGTACGAGAGTGCTAAGCTGACCCAACTTCAGGAGGTTCCATCCATGTCTCAAGCTTTGGTGACAGCCAGTCTGCCCGTCCCCAGCGTTGTCGGCAGCCTGGATGCCTACATCTCCGCCGTGCACCGGATTCCCGTCCTCAGCCAGGACGAGGAGCAGGCGCTGTCGCGTCGCTACAACGAGAACGAGGACCTGGCTTCGGCGAAGAAGCTGGTGATGTCGCACCTGCGCTTCGTGGTCCACGTGGCGCGCGGCTACTCGGGCTACGGCCTGCAGCTGGCCGACCTGATCCAGGAAGGCAACATCGGCCTGATGAAGGCGGTGAAGCGCTTCGACCCGGACCAGGGCGTGCGCCTGGTCAGCTTCGCGGTGCACTGGATCCGTGCCGAGATGCACGAGTTCATCCTGCGCAACTGGCGCATCGTCAAGGTCGCCACCACCAAGGCGCAGCGCAAGCTGTTCTTCAACCTGCGCAAGAGCAAGAAGCGCCTGGGCTGGATGAACGCCGAGGAAGTGCGCGTGGTGGCGAAGGACCTGGGCGTGCCTGAAGCGACCGTGCGCGAGATGGAGTCGCGCCTGTCCGGCCGCGACATCGGTTTCGAGGCCCCGGTGGACGCCGATGACGACGCCAAGCCGGCGCCGGCGGCGTTCCTGATCGACGAGGGCGCCGATCCCTACGAGAACGTTGCCGACGCCGACCAGGCCGACAACCAGATGGAAACGCTGTCGGCCGCGCTGCAGAAGCTGGACGAGCGTTCGCGCGACATCATCCAGCGTCGCTGGCTGAACGACGAGAAGGCCACCCTGCAGGACCTGGCCGACGAGTACGGCGTGTCGGCCGAGCGCATCCGCCAGGTCGAGGCGAACGCGATGAAGAAGATGCGCGGCCTGTTCGCCGCCTGAGCGTTTGGCTCCATTGCGGCATGACGGCAAAACGGCCCTTCGGGGCCGTTTTTCGTTGCGGTGCGAAGACTCTGGCGGCCATAGAGCCCGTTCACGATCCAACCGTCGGTCTAGCCGCCGCCTCGTCATTCCTGCGAGGCGCTTTTCAACAGCCCAGGGAGTGACTTGATGCTTCGAAGCTCAACGACGCTGGATCGCAGCTTGACCAACCCCTGCGGCTGTTGAAGCCGCTGGGATGACGTTTCATGGGGAATGCCCAAAGAGGCTCTTACCGCCTGTTCAAAGTCTCGCTGCCGGACTGGAATCCCCTCACGCTCCGCTCGTCATTCCTGCGAAAGCAGGAATCCAGGCGACTTCCCTTCCCCAAAACCTAGATGCACTGGATCCCAGCATCCGCTGGGATGACGCTTCGTAGGGGATGCCAGGGAGACTTTGAGCAGTTTTTTACAGCCGGCTATCGAGCAGCTTTTCCAGCTTGCGCTGGTCGACGGCGAACTTGCGGATGCCATCGGCCAGCTTGTCGGTGGCCATGGCGTCCTCGTTGAGGCCCCAGCGGAAGGTCGGTTCGTCGAGCGGCATCGGCCTGCCCTGCCGCGCGCCCGTGTCGGCCAGCGCGCGCGGCAGCGGTTCGTGCGTGGCGTCGAGCTGTTCGAGCAGGTCCGGGCTGATGGTGAGCCGGTCGCAGCCGGCCAGCGCCTGGATCTGGCCGATGTTGCGGAAGCTGGCGCCCATCACCACGGTGTCGTAGCCGTGGCGCTTGTAGTAGTCGTAGATGCGCCGCACCGAGCGCACGCCCGGATCGTCGTCGGGCGCGTACTGCTTGGTATCGGTGTTGGCGACGTACCAGTCCATGATGCGCCCGACGAACGGCGAGATCAGGAACACGCCGGCCTCGGCGCAGGCCACCGCCTGCTCGAACGAGAACAGCAGGGTGAGGTTGCACTGGATGCCGCGGCGTTCCAGCTCCTCGGCGGCGCGGATGCCTTCCCAGGTGGAGGCGAGCTTGATCAGCACGCGGTCGCGCGCGATGCCGGCGTCCTGGTACAGCTCTACCAGCCGCTCGGCCTTGGCGATGCTGGCGGCGGTGTCGAACGACAATCGCGCATCGACCTCGGTGGAGATGCGCCCGGGCACCAGCTCGAGGATCCTGCGGCCCACCGCGACGGCGAGGTGGTCGCAGGCGTCGGCGAGCTGCCGCTCGCGTGCGTTGCCCTGCGACCTGGCCCACGCCACCGACTCGTCGAGCAGGGGGGCGTAGGACGGCTGGCCGGCGACTTTCAGCAGCAGCGAGGGGTTGGTGGTCGCATCGACCGGACGGTAGCGGGCGATCGCCTCGATGTCGCCGGTGTCGGCGACGACGGTGGTGATCTGGCGCAGTTGCTCGAGTTGCGAGGCCATGGGTTCTCCGGAGGGGACGGTCCGGGCGTCTTGGCGTCCGGGGGGAGTTCAGTACAGGTCGACCGGGTCGACATCAAGCGACCATCGTACCTTGCGCGCGCCGGCGAGCGAGGAAAGGCCGGCCGCCCACGGCCGCAGCACCGCGTGCAACTGGCCGCGGGTGGCCGCCTCGAGCAGCAACTGGCCGCGCTGGCGGCCGGCGCGCAGCGGCATCGGCGCGGGCATCGGTCCGGCGATCTGCAGGGCATGGCCGGCGGGGAGCGCGGCGCAGGCTTCGGCGAGGAAGGCATCGACCGCCGCGCGCTGGTGCGCGTCGGCGCGCAGCAGCGCCTGGTAGCCGAACGGCGGCAGGCCGGCCTGTTGCCGTTCGGCCAGCAGTTCCTGCGCCGCGGCGGCGTAGCCGCGGGCGAGCAGGGTGCGCAGCAGCGGGTGGTCGGGATGGTGGGTCTGCAGCAGCACGCGCCCGGGCTTGCGCGCGCGCCCGGCGCGCCCGGCGACCTGGACCACCAGTTGCGCCAGCCGTTCGCCGGCGCGGAAATCCACGCTGTGCAGCCCTTCGTCCACGCCGACGATGGCGACCAGGGTGAGGTTGGGCAGGTCGTGTCCCTTGGCCAGCATCTGGGTGCCGACCAGGATCGCCGGCGCATCCTCGCGTAGGCCGTCGAGCAGGTGCTCGAAGGCATCGCGCCGGCGCGTCGTCTCGCGGTCGATGCGCAGCACCGGCACGTCCGGGAACTGCGCCGAGAGCGCTTCTTCCAGCCGCTCGGTGCCCTGGCCCTGCGCCTTCAGCTCGGGCGCGCCGCAGGCGGGGCAGGCGGCGGGCTGAGCCTGCTGGTGGTCGCAGTGGTGGCAGATCAACCGGTGGCGCGCGGCGTGCAGGGTCAGCGGATGCTCGCAGCGCGGACATTCGGCGTGCCAGCCGCACTGGTGGCACAGCAGCACCGGCGCGTAGCCGCGGCGGTTGCGGAACACCAGCGCCTGTTCGCCGCGGCCGACCGTCTCGGCGAGCGCCGCCAGCAGGGTCGGCGACAGGCCGTGGTCGAGCCGCTGCGCGCGCATGTCGACGATCTGCACCCGGGTCGGCTGGCTCGCGCCCGGCCGCGCGCGCAGGTGCACGGCGCGGTAGCGCCCGGCGGCGACGTTGGCGAGCGTTTCCAGCGACGGCGTGGCCGAGCCGAGTACCACCGGCACGCCGAGCGCGTGGCCGCGCAGCAGGGCCAGGTCGCGCGCGTGGTAGCGGAAGCCTTCCTGCTGCTTGTAGGCGCCGTCGTGCTCCTCGTCCACCACGATCAACCCGGCCTGCGGCAGCGGCGTGAACACCGCCGAGCGGGTGCCCAGGATCACCTTGGCCTCGCCCGAGCGGGCGCGCAGCCAGGCGCGCGCGCGTTCGCCCTCGGCGAGGTTGGAGTGCAGCACTTCCACCGCCACGCCCAGGCGCTCGCGCAGCCGGCGCACGGTCTGCGGCGCCAGGCCGATCTCCGGCACCAGCAGCAGCGACTGGCGGCCCTGTGCCAGCATCTGTTCGATCAGCGCCAGGTACACCTCGGTCTTGCCGCTGCCGGTGACGCCGTCGAGCAGGAAGGGCTGGAAGCGGCCGGCACTGGCGGCGATGCCGGCGACGGCGGCCTGCTGCTCCTCGCTCAGCGCGAGCGGAAGCGGACCCGGCCGGACCGGCGCGGGCGCGGCGGCGCGTTCGATCAGGCCGGCGGCGGCCAGCCGCCGCGCCGCCGCGCGCCAGTCGGGCAGCCGTTCGCCCAGTTCGGTAGCCGTCAGTGGCGCCGCGGCCAGCGCCTGGAGCAGCGCGCGGCTGCCGCCGCGGCGGCTGCCGGCGTCGAGCGCGCTGCGGCCGGCCGGAGTCAGCGCCCAGGCCTCGTCGTGGATGTCGGGCAAGGGTCGCGGCTCGCGCAGGGCCAGCGGCAACGCGTTGGCGAAGGCTTCGCCCGGCGCGCCCAGCCAGTAGTCGGCGGCGCGGGCGACGCTGTGCAGCAGCTCGGCGTCCAGCAATGGGGCGTCGTCGAGGACGCGCAGCGCCGCTTTCAGCCGGTTGCCGGCGACGGCGCTCTCCACGCCGGCCTGTACCACCACCCCGACCAGCCGGCCGCGGCCGAACGGTACCAGCACGCGGCTGCCGGCCACCGCCGAGCCCGTGGCGGGCGGCAGGTAGTCGAACAGGGACGGCAGGGGAACCGGAAGGGCTACGCGCAGGACGGCAGGCATGGCGACCTCGTGGCGGGCCAGTGTAGCAACCCCGCTTGTCCGGCTGTGGAAGGCCGGCCGCACAAGGCTTGCCGATGGCGTCCGCCCCACCGGCGCGGGCTGGGGGACGCCTGCTGCCCTGTCATCTAGGAAAGGCGGGTAAGTCGCTCTCCCCGGGCGGAATTTTCGCTTATCCACAAAGCCTGTGGATAAGTCTGTGGATGCGCTGGGTAGGGCGGCCCTTCAGGCCCATCGGGACGCCCTTCATGACGCCATGCTCAAGTTTTAGCCACGTAAAAATACAAAACGAAATCAAGTGGTTGAAATTTCATGCGAGCAGGATTTCACCAAACCGCCATCGCCGGCCGGGGCGCCTTGACAGGCTCGTGACGCTGTGCAAAACCCCGTTTGCGGGGGCCTGGGACGGCCAGGCGAATGACAAGGCCGTCACATTTTCCGGCGATCAGTGCGCCAGGCCCAGCACGAAGGCGACGGTGAGGGTGAAGCCCAGCAGCCACAGGTAGAACCAGCCAATGAACCAGTACTTCACCAGGGTCAGGAGCCAGCCCTGCCGGTAGATGCGCTTCTGCATCAGCAGCAGGTAGACCGGCTGCCACAGGAGCAGCGCGGCCTGGATCCATCCGAACAGGTAGCCGGTCCACGCGGCATGCGGCTTCAGCCAGGTCGACAGCATGCCGACCAGGGCGATCAGCAAGAGGTTCAGGAACAGGAAGGCGTGGCTGTGCAGCGCCACGATCAGGTGTTCCATGTAGAGCCGCCGGCGGAACACGTAGAACAGCTTGAGCAGCAGGGCGAACACCGGGATCAGCACGAACATGGTCTGCGGCAGCACGGCGAAGATGCCGCCGATCATCCGTTCCCTGGCCTGCCGCCTGGCTTCCGTGTCGCCGCGCCGGGCCGCGCGCATGTTGTCCACGACGTGCGTCATCATGAGGCTGAGGCGCGCGTTGGCGATGTCGGGCAGCCAGGCGACGTTGATGTTGACCGGCTGGTGCTTGTTCTCGGCCTTCGCGGCCGGGGGCGAGGCCGTGCTGGCCGCGGCGGCCGGGGCGAGGCCGGTGGGCAGCGGCAGCGGCGCCGCGCCGAGGTCGTGCAGCCGCTGGTTCGCCTGGGTGCGCAGTTGCATTTCGGTGGCGTCCAGTTCCGCCGTGCGCGCCCTCGCGGTGGCGCGCTGCTTCTCCAGTTCGTCCGTCTTTTCGCGCAGCACGTCGCGCACTTCGCCGGCATCGTCGGCATGGGCGAAGTCGTTCGTCGCCCGCGCCACGGCTGCGGCGGTGTTCGCGTCGGCCTTGGCCGCCGCCCAGTCCACCGCCAGGTGCAGCAGGAAGAACGACAGCAGGCACAGCACGAACATCAGGCGGAACGGCGCGACGTAGCGCTGCCGGCGGCCGCTGAAGTATTCCAGGGTGAGGAAGCCGGGCTTGAGCAGCAGCGGCGGCAGCGTGTGCACGATGCGGCCGTCGACGTGCAGCACCATGTCCAGGGTGTCTTCCACCATGTGGTGCATGGGCTTGAGCACGCTGTGGATGGACTGGCCGCAGTGGTGGCAGAACTCGCCGTGCATCGTTTCGCCGCAGTTGGCGCAATGCAGCGTGCCGGCCTCGGCCAGTTCGTTCGTGCCCGTGCCCTTGATCCCCGTATCGCCCGTATCGTTCATCCCCATGCCTTCATGATCGGCGGCCCCTGGCTGGAAGCCGCCGATCTTGGCACAAGGCGTGGTCCCGGGCAGCCCCGGCCATCGGCTCGGGTAGAATGGTCCGCCCCGAGTCCGCGATGGCCCCCATGCATTCATTCCGCCCTGATCGCGCCCGGGTGGCGCACGAGGTCGGCGCCACCGTGCGCCTGGCCCTGCCGCTGGTGCTGGCGCAACTGGCGGCGGTGGGCACCAACGTGGTCGACGCGGTGCTGTCGGGCCATTTCAGCGCGCACGTACTCGGTGCGGTGGCGGTGGGCACCAGCGTATGGTCGCTGGCGATCGTCAGCGGCATCGGCACGATGATGTCGGTGCCGCCGTCGGTGGCGCAGCTCGACGGCGCCGGCCGCCGACACGAGGTGGGCGCGGTGTTCCGCCAGGCGCTGTGGCTGGCGCTGGGGCTGGGCCTGCTGCTGTGGTTCGGCGTGCGCCACGCGGCACCGCTGGTCGACCTGATCGGCGTCACGCCGACCCTGCGCCACGACGTCGACCAGTTCCTGCTGGCGATCAGTTGGGGCGCGCCGGCGCTGACCTGCTATTTCGCCCTGCGCGGCCTGTCCGAAGGGCTGTCGATGACCCGGCCGTCGATGTTCTTCAGCCTCGGCGGATTGGCGGTGCTGGCGCCGCTGGGCTACGTCTTCATGTTCGGCAAGCTCGGCCTGCCGCCGCAGGGCGCGCGCGGCTGCGGTATCGCCACCGCGATCGTGCTGTGGCTGGAGATGCTCGGCTTCGCCACGTACGTGCTGTGCCACCGCAACTACCGCGGGCTGGGCCTGCTCGACCGCTTCGAGTGGCCGCACCTTCGCCGCATCGGCGGCCTGCTGCACATCGGCCTGCCGATGGCGGTGACCCTGCTGGCCGAGGCCGGGCTGTTCGTGGCCACCGCGCTGCTGATCGGCAGCATGGGCGAGGACATCGTGGCCAGCCACCAGGTGGCGATCAACGTCGCCTCGCTGTTCTTCATGATCCCGCTGGGGCTGGCGATGGCGATCACCGTGCGCGTGGGCAACGCGGTCGGCCGCGGCGACGCGCGCGGCGTGCGCTATGCCGGCTTCTGCGGCATCGGCCTGACCCTGGCCACCCAGTTGCTGTCGGCCGGCGTGATGCTCGGCCTGCCGCACCTGATCGCCGGGCTGTACACGCGCAACGACACGGTGATCGCGCTGGCCTCGCAACTGCTGGTGCTGGCCGGCCTGTTCCAGTTCTCCGACGGCATCCAGGTCGCCTCCAACGGCGCGCTGCGCGGTCTGAAGGACACCCGCGTGCCGATGGCGATCACCCTGTTCGCCTACTGGGGCGTGGGCATGCCGGTGGGCTGGTGGCTGGCGTTCCGGCACGGGCACGGCGCGCGCGGCATGTGGATGGGGCTGATCGCCGGGCTGTCGGTGGCGGCGGTGCTGCTGTTCGTGCGCTTCTGGCGCAGCGCCTGGAAGGAGCGCTGGCGGAGCCCGCCCGCCGCTGACATGATCGCGCCATTGCCGGACGTGCAGCCGGACCACCTTGAGGACTATCGCGCATGACGCCGCCCCCGATGAACCCGCCGCCGCTGCGCCGCCGTCCCAACGGCTTCTGGGCCTTCCTGCGGGTGGTCGGCCGCGGCATCAACGTGGTGCGGCTGCTGATCGTCAACCTGGTGTTCTTCGCCGTCCTGGCCGTCGTGCTGCTGCTGGTGTTCGGCGGCATCGCCGGCAACCGCGCGGCCAACGTCGTGAGGAGCGACAGCGTGCTGGTGCTCAAGCCCGAAGGGCAGCTGGTCGAGCAGTACAGCATCGAGCCGATGCAGCGCGCGCTGGCGACGCTGTCCGGCAACCCGCCCAAGCAGGTGCAACTGCGCGACCTGGTCGGCGCGATCGACGCCGCCGCGAAGGACGCGCGCATCACGCGCATCCTGCTGCTGCCGGACCAGTTGCAGGGCGGCGGCTTCGCCGCGCTGCGCGAGGTCGGCGCCGCGCTGGACCGCTTCCGCGCCAGCGGCAAGCCGGTGATCGTGTGGGGCGTGCAACTGGACCAGGGCCAGTACTACCTGGCCGCGCATGCCGACCGCGTGCTGCTCGATCCCGAGGGCGGGGTGATGATCACCGGCCTGGCGAACTACCGGCTGTTCTACAAGAACCTGCTCGACAAGCTCGGCGTGGACGTGCACCTGTTCCGCGTCGGCCAGTTCAAGAGCGCCGCCGAGCCGTACATCCTGGACCATGCCTCGCAGGCCTCGAAGGAGGCCGACGGCTACTGGATGGGCGGCCTGTGGAACGGCTACATCGACGAGGTGGCGAAGCTGCGCAAGCTGGCGCCCGATGCGCTGCGCGCCGACATCGACGGCCTGCCGGAGCACATCGCCGAGACCCAGGGCGACCTGGCCCGGCTCGCGCTCGACCAGCACCTGATCGACGGCACCGCCACCCGCGCCGAGCTCGACGCGATGCTGCGCAAGGAAGGCGTGCCGGCCGGCAGCAAGCCGGGCGAGGGCTTCCGCCAGGTGTCGCTGGCGCGCTACGCGGCGAACCTGCCCGCGCGCGGCGACCTGTTCGCGCCGGGCGTGGCGGTGGTGGTGGCCGAGGGCGAGATCACCGGCGGCAAGCAGCCGCAGGGCACGGTAGGCGGCGAATCCACCGCGGCGCTGATCCGCACCGCGCGCGAGGACCGCAAGACCAAGGCGCTGGTGCTGCGCGTCAACTCGCCGGGCGGCGAGGTGTACGCCGCCGAGCAGGTGCGCCGCGAGGTCGCTCTGACCCGCGCGGCCGGCATCCCGGTGGTGGTGTCGATGGGCAACGTGGCGGCCAGCGGCGGCTACTGGATCTCGATGAACGCCGACCGCATCTACGCCGAGCCGAACACCATCACCGGCTCGATCGGCATCTTCGGCATGTTCTACACGGTGCCCAACACGCTGGCCAAGCTCGGCGTGCAGAGCGACGGCGTGGGCACCGGCCCGATGGCCGGCGCCTTCGACATCACACGCCCGCTCGACCCGAAGACCGGCCAGGTGATCCAGGCGATCATCGACAAGGGCTACCGCGACTTCGTCGGCAACGTCGCCAAGGCGCGCGGCAAGAGCTTCGAGGCGATCGACGCGATCGCGCAGGGCCGCGTGTGGACCGGGCAGCAGGCGCTGGAGCGCGGCCTGGTCGACCAGCTCGGCGGCCTCGACGCGGCGATCGCCGACGCGGCGGATCGCGCCAAGCTGGGCGCGGACTACCCGGTGCGCTACGTCGAGGCGCCGCTGGGCGGCTTCGAGCAGTTCCTGGTCAACATGAACCAGACCGCGATGGTGCAGGCGGCGCAGGCCTACGGCCTGCACCTGCCGTCGTGGCTCGGGCAGTTGCCGAACCTGGCGCCGGAGCTGGGACTGCTGCGCCGTGCGCGCGCCGGCCAGCCGAACGTCTACGCCTACTGCTTCTGCAGCCCGCTCTGACGCGGGGCAAGGCGGCCCTCGCCCCGCCGCGCGGGGAAGGGCCGCGGCCCGGCGCCTAGCGCAGCGTCGCCCAGTACCACTCGCCGCGCCGCTCGACCTGGACCGGCTGGCCGAAGGTCTCGCCCAGCCGCGCCTCGTCGAGCAGGGCGTGCTTGGCGCCGTGGTGCAGCAGGCGGCCGTGGCGCAGCATCGCCACGTGGCCGATCTCGGGAACGATCTCCTCGATGTGGTGGGTCACTAGCAGCAGGGTGGTGCCGGCCTGCGCCAGCTCGCGCAGCGCGTCGAGGAAGTGGCGGCGGCTGACCAGGTCCAGGCCCGAGCAGGGCTCGTCCAGCAGCAGCGCCCGCGGCCGGTGCACCAGCGCCCGCGCGATCAGCACGCGCCTCGCCTCGCCGGTGGACAGGCTGGCCAGCGGGCGTTCGGCCAGATGCGCGACGTGCATCCGCGCCAGCGCCTCGCCGGCACGCGCGGCCATGGCCGCGTCGATGCGCTGGTCCAGTCCCGGGACGCGGGCGGCGAAGAAGGCCGAGACCACGGCGTCGTACGCGGTCAGCCCGTGCTCGCCGGCATAGTCCGCCTGCTGTGCCGGCGAGACGATGCCGAGCAGGCCGCGCAGCTCGGCCACCGACCAGCGGTCGCGCCCGAAGATGCGCACGGAAGGGCGGCCGTCGTCGCGTGCGAGCGGATAGAGCTGGCGGTCGATCAGCTTCACCAGGGTCGACTTGCCGCTGCCGTTGGCGCCGAGCAGGGCGGTGTGCTCGCCCAGCCGGATGCGCAGGCTGAGCCGGTCGAGCACGTGCCGCGCGCCCAGCATCACGCTGGCCTCGTCCAGTTCCAGCAGCGGCTCGGTGCCCGGCATCGGCAGCAGGTTCTCGTGCGGCCGGTTCATGGCAGCACCGCCACGCTGCGGCGCTCCGCCGAGCTGCGCATGGCCGCCTCGATCACGCGCAGCGTGTCGCGGGCGTCTTCCGCGCGCACCGGCGGCGGCGCGCCGTCGCGGAGGCTGGCGGCGATGCCGCGGTAGTACTGCTCGTAGGCGCCGCGCGCGTCGTCCAGCACGTGCTCGGCACCGTCGGCGTCGTACAGGCGCAGCGTGCCGCCCGCGGCGAGCGCGCCCCAGCCCGGCTGGCCCGGCCGCAGGCCGGACTTCAGCGCGGCTTCCTGGCCGTCCAGGCCGAATTGAAGGAAGCTGCCGCGCTCGCCGTGCACGGCAAGCTGCGGCCCGGGCCGCGCCATCAGCGTGGACGCGCCCAGCAGCACGCGCCGGCGGCCGTAGTGCAGGCGCAGCTGGAACCAGTCGGGCACGCGCGCCTGCGCACGCTGCACGGCGACGTCGGCATCGACCAACTCGGGCAGGCCGAACAGGGCCAGCGCCTGGTCGATCAGGTGCGCGCCGAGGTCGTACAGCACGCCCGCGCCGGGCTCGTCGCGTTCGCGCCAGCCGGTCTTCGGCTGCGGCCGGAAGCGGTCGAAGCGCGCCTCGTAGCTGGCGATGTCGCCCAGCCTGTCTTCTTCGATGGCGCGCCGCAGGGCGAGAAAGCCGGCATCCCAGCGCCGGTTCTGGAACACGCTGAGCAGGCGGCCGTGGCGGGAAGCCAGGTCGATCAACTGCTGCGCCTCGGCGCTGCGGACGGCCAGCGGCTTGTCCACCACGACATGCTTGCCGGCGCGCAGGGCGCGCGCGGCGAGCGGCACGTGGCTGTCGTTCGGGGTGGCGACCACCACCAGCTCGATGGCGGGGTCGTCCAGCAGCGCATCCACCTCGCAGGCGCGGGCCGACGGGACGTCGCTGCGCACCTGCCCGGCGCGGCTCGTGGCGATGGCGGCCAGCCGCAGGCACGGTTCGGCCAGCAGCAGCGGCGCGTGGAAGACCGAGCCGGCCAGGCCGTAGCCGATCAGTCCCGTCTGGATGGGCGACATGGGCATCCGCGATGGCGAAGGGGACGCCCAGACTACGGCTTGCGCTAGCGATGGCAAGCGCGGCGATGCCTATTGCTCGGCGGCTTCGATCTGCTTGCGCTGCTGTTCGGCCTGCTGGTCGACCACCTTCTGCACGTCCTTCGCGCGCTGCTCCTGCTTCTTCAGGTCGTCCCACGGCGTGGCGACGCGGGCGGCGTCGGCCTTGGCGGCGGCCGCCTGCGGCTCGGGCACCTTGTGCGAACACGCGCCGAGCGCAAGCGCGCACAGCAGCGGCGGCAGGATCTTCATGGCGGCGCTCCCCCGGCGGATCAGGGCGGGAAGTGTCCCGCCATGCGGCGGAGCGGGCAAGCGGTGCGTCTCGCTGGCGTGACCGGATCGGCTAAGCTCGGCGGCATGAACAGCCGCATCGACGCCTGGCAGTTGCAGGGCCATACCGCATTGATCACCGGCGCCAGCAAGGGCATCGGCTACGCCGCCGCACGCGAGCTGGCCGGGCTGGGGGCGAACCTGCTGCTGGTGGCGCGCGACGAGGATTACCTCGAACAGGTCCGTGTGGAACTGGTCGACGACTACCCCGGCGTGGAGGTGCTGGCGTTCGGCGCCGACCTGGCCGAGGCGGAGGAGCGGCTGGCGGTGTTCGACTGGATCGCCGACCTCGGCGCGCCGCTGTCGCTGCTGGTCAACAACGCCGGCGGCAACCAGCCGAAGCCGACGCTGGATTACCGCGAGGCGGAGTACCGCGCGATCTTCGAGCAGAACCTGTTCTCCGCCTACGAGATGTGCCGGCTGGCGCATCCGCAGCTCGCGCAGCATGGAAACGCGGCGATCGTCAACGTCGGCTCGGTGTCGGGCGCCACCCACGTGCGCACCGGCTCGCCCTACGGCATGACCAAGGCCGCCCTGCACCAGCTCACCCGCAACCTCGCGGCGGAGTGGGCGGTGGACGGCATCCGCGTCAACGCGGTGGCGCCGTGGTACATCCGCACGCAGCGTTCGGAACCGGCGCTGGCCGACACGGACTATCTCGACGAAGTGCTCGACCACACGCCGCTCAGGCGCATCGGCGAGCCGGAGGAAGTGGCCGCGGCGATCGCCTTCCTGTGCCTGCCCGCGGCGAGCTACATCACCGGCCAGGTGCTGGCGGTGGACGGCGGCTTCCTCAACTACGGGTTCTGAGAGCCTGTTCAAAGTCTCCCTGCCGGACTGGAATCCCTCATGCTCCCCGCTCGTCATTCCTGCGAGGCGCTTTTCAACGGCCGCAGGGCCGATCAAGCAGGAGGCGCTTTTCAACAGCCGATGGCTGGTCATCCGGTGCCTTTGCGTTCAATGGCCTGCAGGCGCTGGATCCCAGCGTCCGCTGGGACGACATTTCTGGGGGATGCCTGGAGATCGTGAGCAGGCTCCGAGCAGTTGTCCACAGCGGCTGGGGAAAGCCTGGTGGCAAGCCTGTGGAAAAGTTCGAGCAAGCCTTGGCCGGCAAGGGCTTGCCACGCACTGCTTAGCTTCTGATCAGCACTGCTGGAGCTGCGCGCGCAGTTCGTCGTCGCGCCGCTGCAGCGGCGGGCGGTCGCTCTTGAAGGCGCGCTGCAGCTTGCGCGCGTTTTCCTCGTAGGCGTCGCGCAGCGCGCGGCAGGTTTCTTCCGGGCCCAGTTTGTCGCAGGCGTCCTGCACCCACACATAGTTGTTGGCGACCAGGTCGGAGGTGACCCGGCCATGGTTGGCCTCGGGCGCGGAGATGCCGGCCCTGCCGTGGGTGGGGCCGTATACCTGCGACAGCGGGCGCTGGATCACCCCGAGCATGCCGAGCGGCGCGAGGTAGGGAGCCGGGTCGCCCTGGCGGCTCAGGTAGGTCTTGCCGTCGGTGGCGCGGATGCAGCGGTACATCAGCGGCAGCGGTGCGCCGGGCGCGGCCGGTGGCGGCGCTGCCTGGGCGACCGGCGGCGGCGAGGCGGGCGCCGCCGCGGGCGCGGTCGGCGGCGGTGCGGGCAAGGGCGCTTCGGGAAGCTGCAGCGCTTGCTGCCGCTGGTCGCGGGCGCACGGGTGGTCCTGGTAGATCACCCGGCGGTCGGCGCCCTGGCACTTGAACACCGTGGTCGCCGCGGCCGGCAGGCCGCAGCACGACAACAGCAGCAGGAAGGCGGAGCGGTACATGGTGCGGATTCCAGTGGCGATCGCATGGGCCGGCCGCGCGGGCTCAGAACTCGGCGACGTGCTCCTCGGCGGCGAAGCCCAGGGTCACCGCGCCGGCGCCGACGTTGACCATGCCGGTGATGCTCATGGGCGCCTCCAGCAGCGTCACCCCGCATTCCGCGCAGGCACCGCGCAGTTCGGGGTAGCCGGGCAGCGCGTCCAGTTCGGCCAGGTCGCCGCCGTAGCTGACGCACACCACCGGCGCCAGCAGGCCGGCGCGCACGCGCCTGGCGGCGTAGCCGAACAGCGTCTCGGCGCCGTGCTCGAAGCCGCGCACCTTGCCGACCGGGCCGGTGTCGCCGCGGTAGCAGCGCAGCAGCGGCTTGATGTCCAGCGCCGTGCCCACCAGCGCGCTGAACAGGCTGACGCTGCGGTCGCCCCTCTTCTTGGTGCGGTTGCGCAGGTGGTAGAGGTCGCGCGGCAGCATGTAGGCGTAGGTGTTGTTGGCGATCATGGCGAGCCGTTCGCGGATCGCCGACGGCGTTTCGCCCGCCTGGATCAGCCGCACCGCCTCGGTCACCGCCGGCGCCTCGCCGGCGAACACGTTGCGCGTGTCGATCACCCGCATCAGGAAGGGGCCGTTGATGCCGGCCGGTTCGCGCACCTCGCGGTACTGCCGCAGCACGGCGAAGCTGGCCTTGACCACGTGTTCGTTGATCGGGCTGCGGGTGGCGGTGATGGTGAGGCAGAACACGCAGTCGTATTCCAGCACCAGCTTCTCGAGGAACAGCTTCTGCACGTCCTCGACCGAGCACGGCTCGGTTTCCGCCGCGTGGGTCTCGGCGTGCTTCATGTCGAGGAAGCGGCGGATCTCGGCCGGGTCGCGGTCGTCCTTGAACTGCTTGCCGTCCAGCTTCACGGTGACCGGCATCACCGCGATCCGGTGTTCCTGCAGGTAGGCCTGCGGCAGGTCGCAGGACGCATCGATCGCAAGTCCCATGCGCATCACGTCATCCCCTCACCGAATGGCGCGCCGAACATAGCATGCGCCGTGGCGCCATGGTTCGGGGCCGCTTCAGCGCAGTTGGCGGTAGGTCTGGGCATCGTAGGCGTCCACCTGGACGACCGCGTCGCGGGCCGCCTCGGCGTCGTTGAGCGCGGCGTATTCGGCGGGCGTGATGATGCCCGCGGCGAGGCCGTGCTCGTCCAGGTCGCTCTTGGCCGCCCGGTCCAGCCGCCCGGCGCGCACCGCATCGCGCAGCTTGGTTTCCACGGGGAGGGCGCGCACCGCCTTGTCCAGCGCGGCCTCCAGCTCGCCCAGGCCGGGCTCGTGCGGGCCGGGCACGTGGATGTCTTCGGTGAGGTGGATGCGTGCCTCGCGGTCTTCCAGGATGGCCCGCGCGGCGCGCTGGCCGAGCGCGTCCGACGGCGGCCGCAGCCGCGCGCCGAGCGGGAACACCAGCAGCCGGGCGAGCCCGGCCGCCAGCGGCGAGGGCAGGTTGTCGAGCGCGCCGCGCAGCGCCTGCTGGGTGCGGTACAGCGCCAGCGCCACGCCCCAGCGGGCCAGGTCGTAGTTGGAGGCCAGCTTGGGCTCGTCGTGGTAGCGCTTGAGCGTGGCGGCGGCGAGGTACTGCCAGGCCAGCGCGTCGGCCAGCCGGCCGGAGATCTTCTCGCGCCGCTTCAGCGAGCCGCCCAGGGTGGCCATGCACAGGTCGGAGACGAAGGCGAACGCCGAGGCGAAGCGGGTGAGCTGCTGGTACTGGCGCTTCAGCTCGGTGTCGAACGGCACCGCCGCCAGCCGGCTGCCGCTCAGCCCCAGCAGCAGGGCGCGCACGCCGCGGGTGAACACGAAGCCGGCGTAGCCGAAGACGGCCCTGTCGAACGCGGCCAGGTCCTTCGCGGCGATCGCGTCGATCAGCTTCTGCACCCACGGGTGGCAGCGGATCGCGCCTTGGCCGTAGACGATCATCGAGCGGGTGAGGATGTTGGCGCCTTCCACCGTGATGCCGATCGGCACCGACATCCACATCCGCGACAGCGCGTTGCGCGGGCCGCGCTGGATCGCCGCGCCGGCGCGGATGTCCATCGCGTCGCTGACCACCTCGCGCATCGCGTCGGTGAGGTAGGCCTTGGCGACCGAGCCGAGTACGGCGGGCTTCTCGCCAGCATCGAGCGCGCCGCAGGTGAGCGTGCGGGTGGCGGTCATCAGGTAGGTGAGGCCGGCGATCCGCGCCAGCGGTTCCTCGATGCCTTCGAAGCGGCCGATCGGCGTGTCGAACTGCTCGCGCACGGTGGCATAGGCGCCGCAGATGCGCGTCGACATCTGCGCCGCGCCCACCGCCAGCGCCGGCAGCGAGATCGAGCGGCCGGCGGCGAGGCTTTCCATCAGCATGCGCCAGCCGTGGCCGATCTGTTCGGGGCCGCCGATGATCGCGTCCAGCGGCACGAACACATCGGTGCCGACGATCGGGCCGTTGGCGAACGGCACCCCCATCGGATCGTGGTGGCGGCCGATCTCGATGCCGGGCAGGTCGCGCGGGATCAGCGCGCAGGTGATGCCGCGGTTCTGTGCGCCGCCGAGCAGGCCGTGCGGATCCTTGAGCTGGAACGCCAGGCCGATCAGCGTCGCCACCGGCGCCAGGGTGATGTAGCGCTTGTTCCAGTTGAGCCGCAGGCCGAGCACTTCCTCGCCGTTCCACATGCCGCGCTCGACGATGCCGGTGGACTGCGTGGCGGCCGCGTCGGAGCCGGCCTCCGGGCCGGTCAGCGCGAAGCAGGGGATCTCGCGGCCGTCGGCGAGCCGCGGCAAGTACGCATCCTTCTGCGCGTCGGTGCCGTAGTGCACCAGCAGTTCGCCGGGGCCCAGCGAGTTGGGCACCATCACCGTCACCGCCGCGGCGATCGAGCGGCTGGCGATGCGCGTGACCACCCGCGAATGGCCGATCTCGGACATGCCCAGGCCGCCGTACCGTTCGGGGATCACCATGCCGAAGAAGCGCTCGCGCCTGAGGAAATCCCACACGTCCGGCGGCAGGTCGCGGTCCTGCTCGATCTGCCAGTCGTCCAGCATGGCGCACAGGCGGGTCACCGGGCCGTCGATGAAGGCCTGCTCCTTCGCGCTCAGGGGCCGGCACTTGAAGTTGGCCAGGTAGTTCCAGTCAGGCATGCCGGAAAATATCTGCGCGTCCCACCACACCGTGCCGGCCTCCAGCGCGATGCGCTCGGTGTCGCCCAGCTTCGGCATCACCTTCGCCATCGGAGGCAGCAGGGCGGAGGCGAACAGCGCGCGGCGCAGCGGCGCGAAGCCGGTGACCGCGGCCAGCGCGGCGGCGGCCAGCAGCAGGACGGCGAAGGCGACGGGCGAGCCGATGCCGTGCGCGGCCCAGGCCGCGAACAGCACGCCCAGCGCGGCGACCCAGGCGAGCCAGCCGCGGCCGGCGAAGGCGAACCCGAGCAGGACGATCAGGGCGACGACGAAACCGAGCAGCAGCATGGCGTTCTCCTTGCGATCGCTCCCAGCATGACGGCCGATGGTGCCGCACGCCACCTCAACGGAACGTGCGTGTGGCGGGATTCATCGGCCGCCCTCTAGAATGGCGCAAATGTTTGGCATCGTGCCGGCGTGGCGTCGCCGGTAACGCGCCGCGCGACAACGCGGCCCTCGGCCTTACGGGGTCCCATGAAAGACAAGCAGGAGATCGTCTCCAACTGGCTGCCGCGCTATACCGGCACGCCGCTGGAGCAGTTCGGCGAGCACGTGCTGCTCACCAATTTCGGCCATTACGTGGAACTGTTCGCGCAATGGCACGGCGTGGAAGTGAACGGCCGCGACCGGCCGATGCCCAATGCCACCGCCGACGGCATCACCCTCATCAACTTCGGCATGGGCAGCCCCAACGCGGCGACCGTGATGGACCTGCTCAGCGCGATCCGGCCGAAGGCCGCGCTGTTCCTCGGCAAGTGCGGCGGGCTGAAGAAGAAGAACCAGCTCGGCGACCTGGTGCTGCCGATCGCGGCGATCCGCGGCGAGGGCACCTCGGGCGACTATCTGCTGCCGGAGGTGCCGGCGCTGCCGGCGTTCCAGTTGCAGCGCGCGGTCTCGACCATGATCCGCGACCTCGGCCATGACTACTGGACCGGCACGGTGTACACCACCAACCGCCGCGTGTGGGAGCACGACGAGGGGTTCAAGGACTACCTGCGGCGCACCCGCTGCATGGCGGTGGACATGGAGACCGCGACGATCTTCGCCGCCGGCTTCGCCAACAAGATCCCCTGCGGCGCGCTGCTGCTGGTGTCCGACCAGCCGATGATCCCCGAGGGCGTGAAGACCGAGGCGAGCGACCGCAGCGTCACCTCGCAGTACGTCGAGTCGCACATCCGGATCGGCATCGAGGCGCTCAAGCTGGTGCGTCGCAACGGGCGCAGCGTGAAGCACCTGCGCTTCGAGGACGAGATCGACGGCGAGTGAGCCCGGCGGGGGCGCGGCTCCCGCGCATCGCGCCGGCCCGCGTGCCGGGTCGTATCGGGCCCGGCACGCGGGCTGGCGCAAAAAAAGGCCGCCGGAGGTCCGGCGGCCAGTTCGGGGGAGAGCGCGCCCGGCGCAGCCGTGGATGGCCGGGCGCTTTTCGTCGCGTCGTCCGCTACAGCGAGAAGTCGTAGCGGGCGCCCAGGCGGACGTAGCGGGGATCCTGATAGGAGCGCGCGATGCGGAAGTCCGGGTGCACGCTGCCGTTGGACAGTTCGCCGCCTTCGTATTCCTGGGTCACCCGCTGCTTGCCGAGCAGGTTGAACACGTCGGCGGTGAGGGTCAGGCGATGGTCGAGGAAGGCGGGCTTCCAGGCGCCGCTCAGGTCGATCGTGTAGGTCCACGGGGTGCGGCCCAGCGAGCCGCGGGGCGAGGGCTTGCCGTCGCACCAGAAGTAGTTGGGGTTGTAGTTGTACGGGTCGCCGCCGGCCGACAGCGGCCGCACGCCCAGGCAACTGATCGGGTAGCCCGAGGCGATCCGCGTCACCGTCGACAGCGACCATTCCGGGGTCGGCGTCCAGGTGCCGGTGATGCGCAACTGGTGCGTCTGGTCGCTGGCCAGCGGGCCGTTGGTGTTCTCCATGATCTGCGGGAAGTCCCAGCTCTCGGTGGTCGACACGTCGGCCTGCACGATGTCCGAATCGAGCTGGCCCTCGGAGTTGCCGTAGCTGCGCGAGAAGGTGTACTCCACCTTGCCGTACCAGTTGTCGCTGAACTGGTGCAGCGCGTACAGGTCGAGCATGTAGTAGGATCGCTTGGGCTTGGGCTCGCCGATGGCGGCGGCGTTCAGCGGCACGCTCAGGTATTCGCCCGGCGCGGGCGACAGGGTGAAGGTGTTGGCGCGGCCGGGGTTGTACAGCCAGCAGCCGGTGCTGCGCGCGATGCCGGCGGCCACCTGGGCGCCCAGGCCGTGGCTGTCGCCCCATGCCTGCAGCGGGGCGGCGTCGCAGGTGTCGTCGATCAGGCTGCGCAGCCGGCGGTACATCGCCTTGGCGCCCACCGTCCAGTTGCCGTCCAGCTGCTTGTCGAAGCCCAGGATGTATTCGTCCTGGTAGTAGGAGTGCAGCTTCTGCGCGGCCACGGTCTTGCCGTCGGGCGGCACGCCGTTCTCGTTGTTGACGTAGTACACGCCGGACGCCGAGGTGTTGATCAGGCCGGTCGGCACGCCGGTGGTCGGGTCGATGCCGGTGAAGCCGAAGTACTGCGACGGGAACAGCGAGGGGCCGGCGCCGCGGATCGCCACGCTGGTCGGCAGGCCGAGGTGGTAGCGCGCGGCGTTGGCGTAGATCTTCAGCGTGCTGTCGCCGTACACGTCCCAGGTCAGGCCCAGGCGCGGGTCGAGCTGGTGGCGCGAGCTGGCGTAGGGCACGCCCACGCCGTTGTAGTTGGTGAACTGCTCGTTGCGCAGGCCGATGTAGCCCAGCCAGCGGTCGTTGATCTGCCAGTGGTCCTCGACGAACTGCGAGCGCTGGTTGGTGCGCGCCGAGGTGCCGGTGGTGAGGCCGGTCGATTCCACGTACCAGCCGCCGGGGAACTGCGACGGGTTGTACAGGCCCGGATCGAGGCCGAGGTTGATCAGGCGCTGCCGGATGACCGAGCCGTCGCCCACGTCGCTGTAGATGTAGCCGGTGCCGCCGACGGGCGAGGCGCCCCAGGTGGCGCGCAGCACGTAGTTGTCCATGCCGGCCTTCAGCACGTGGTCGCCCAGGCGGTATTCGATGTTGAAGTTCCAGCCGTTGGTGCGGTCCTTCGAGCCGGGCATCAGCACGGTGGCGCTGCCGACGGTGCAGCCCTGCTGCGAGTAGCCCACGCGCGAGTCGGAAATGCTCGGGCAGGGCGCGCCGCTGCCGCCGGTGACGGTCTGCTGGTGGTCGGAGTTGCTCTTGCCGTACATCGCCGTCACGGTCAGGTTGTCGGTGATGTAGCCGGTGTAGTTGGCGATGTAGACGTGGCCGCCCGGCGTGCCGTTGGTCTGCGTGCCGTTGTAGTTCTTGGTGTACTGGTGGCCGAGGTAGGGGCCCTGGCCGGTGGCGTAGTCGTACTGGTAGATCTGCGAGTCGGTGGACTCGGTGTCGCCGATGCCGGTGAACTCCAGGATGTTGGAGTCGTTGATGTTCCAGTCGAGCTTGGTCAGCCAGCGGGTGGTCTTGTTGGTGATGTTGTCCTGGTTGCCCGACAGCACCGGCAGGTTGCGGATGACGCTGTCGCTGGGGCCGGTGATCTGGCCGGACGAGTGGATCCAGTCGGCGGCGGCGAAGAAGTACAGCTTGTCCTTCACCAGCGGGCCGCCGATCGAGCCGGAGTACTGCATGCCGCCGTTGTCGCGCGGCGCCCAGGTGTTGCCCTTCTGGTACAGCGTGCCCTTCTGCGACGTGTCGCTGACGCGGTAGATGCTGCGCGGTTCCTGGGCGAGCTTGCTGGGCGACCAGAACGCCTGGATGTCGCCCTTCCACTGGTTGGAGCCGCGCTTGGTCACCACGTTGATGACGCCGCCGGTGGAGCGACCGTATTCGGCGCCGTAGCCGCCGATCAGCACCTGCTCCTGGTCGATCGCGTCGTACGGCAACTGGCGCGAGCTGACGCCGGTCAGCGGGTTGGTGACCGAGAAGCCGTTGACGTAGTAGGCGTTCTCCGCCGCGGACGAGCCGCCGAACGACAGCGCGTTGCCGTAGCCGCGGGCCGCCGGCGTGGTGCCCGGGGCGAGCAGGGCGATCGAGCTGATCGAGGTGCGCGCGATCGGCAGCTTGGCGAGCTGGTCGGCGCTGACCACGGTGCGCGAGTCGACCGAGGAGACGTCGATGGCGGGCAGTGCGTTGCCGACCACTTCCACCGCGCCCAGGTTCTGCGCATTGGCCGCGTTCGGCGCGGCGAAGCTCACCTCGGTGCCCTGGCTGATCTGGGTCTGCACGTTGTCGCGCTCGCCCACCGTCGAGCCGTTCTGCAGCAGGGTCACCTTGTAGACGCCGATCGGCAGGGCCGCGGCGCGGTAGCGGCCGGAGGCGTCGACGGTGAGGTCGCGCTTGAGGCCGGTGCCGGTGTTTTCTATGTGCACCGTGGCGCCGGGCGCGGCCTGGCCGAAAATGACGCCGGTGGCGTTGCTCTGCGCCAGGGCGTTGCCGCTGCCCAGGCCGAGCGCCAGCGCGACGGCGAAAGTGATCTTGCGTAAATCGGATACGGAACCCTGGCGACGAACTCGCATTACCCCACCCTCCATTGAGCGACGGGCGCGACCGAGCGGCGCACCCGCCGAAACGCAGCATTGCGATTGCAAGCTGCTTGCTTTTATTCCGGAATTCCCGATGCGTGGCCTGCACGATTGCCGCGAACGCGGACGAGCGGCTTGCCTCCCCGGCATGCATTGCCCGCTTGGATCCCGCCAGCGGGCAGCAGCGACGTTACGCTGCGGAAAAACGTTACACAACGGTTAGCTGCAGGCCCCGGTGGGGTTCGCCGTGGCGCAGGAAAAAGCGATGGCGAGGCTGTTTTTTCATGCGGATGGAGAAAGATTTTTCGATCCATGCGCCATGATCCGTGACGCGATTTGCATATCAACCGTCGTGATTGAGGCGGCGACGAAATTAATTGCGAAAAGGGATTTTTCGCAATGCGGAAGAACGGTCTTTCTTTGCGCTCTTTTTATTAACTTCCAATAAACGCCGGAGGCGCCGGGAGGCTTGCCGGCAATGGCTGCCGATCGGAAAGCGGGAGAGCTAATGTGTCCCCGCCGGCCGGGCGCGATGGCGCGGAAACGAAAAGCGCCCCGAAGGGCGCTTTTCGTTCGTTCTCCGTGCGTGTGCCGCGGTCAGTAGCGCGGCACGCTCGGGTCGATCTCGGCGGCCCAGGCGTCCATGCCGCCTTCCACGTTGTGGACGTTGCTGAAGCCGTGGGCGGCGAAGCGTTCGGCGACGCCGCGGCTGGACATGCCGTGGTGGCAGATGAAGGCCAGCGCGGTGTCCTTGGGCAGGGAGGCGAGGGCGTCGTAGCCTTCTTCCTCCAGGATGCGCGCCTGCGCGAGGGGAGCCGCCTGGGCGCGGCCGTGGGCCGGGCGCACGTCGACCAGGGTGATGTCGCCGGCGGCCAGGCGCTGCTGCAACTGCTGCACGGTCAGCGAGCCGATCTCCTGCGCGCCGGGGAACTTCAGGCTGAGGCCCTCGCCCTGCACGGTGGAGACCCAGTCGATCACGATGCCCTTCGCGCGCTGCGCGCTGGCCGGGTCGAAGTGCACGTCCAGGCCGTTCGAGCTGGCCACGATGTCGTGCTCGCCGGCCGGGGCGAGCTGGAAGCCGGCGCTGTGGTCCGGGCCGATCTCCAGGTGCAGGGCCAGGCCCTGCGCATTGGCGGTGCCCTGGCGGATCGCCTCGGCAGCCTTGTCGGTGATGGTGATCGCGGGCGGCGTGCGGTCCGGCGCGGCGGCGCCGAACAACTGGTGCAGCTCGCCGCTGGTGTACATCTGGCGGATGATGTCCGAGCCGCCGACCAGTTCGCCTTCCACGTACAACTGCGGGATCGTGGGCCACTCGCCGTACAGCTTGATGCCCTCGCGGATCTCCGGGTCGTCCAGCACGTTGACCGTTTGGTAGTCCGGCAGCAGCTCGTTCAGCGTGTTGACGGCGGCGGCGGAGAAGCCGCACATCGGCTGCTGGCGGTTGCCCTTCATGAACAGCACCACGCGGTGGTCCTTGAGCAGGGTTTCGATACGTTCGCGGGTGGCGGGGTCGAGCGACATGGGGAAGGCTCCGGCAAAGAGGGCAATCATCCCATATGGCGCCGGCGCGGGAGCGGTTCAAGCGACGGCGGCGCCCCGGGAGCCGGCCCGGTATCGTCCCGCGACCCGCGTACCGGGGTTTCTCGGTGCGGCGCTCACGCGGCCGTGCGCAGCCCGGCGAGGCTGCGCCGGCGCGCGCCCAGGGGCGCCAGCGCCAGCGCGGCGGCGGGCGAGGGCAGCACCAGCTCGCGGCTGGCGCGGCCGAGCGCGGCGGGCTGCTCGCTCCAGTGGATCAGCTCCATCGCGCCGGTGTGGTCTTCGACCAGGGCGGTGCAGTGCTCGACCCAGTCGCCGTCGTTGAGGTAGAGCACGCCGTCCAGGTCGCGCACGTGGCCGTAGTGGATGTGGCCGCAGATGTGGCCGTCCAGGCCGCGTTCGCGGGCGTCGCGCGCCACCCGCTCCTCGTAGGCGCGGATGTAGGCCAGCGCCTTGCGGACATGCGACTTCACGATGATCGACAGCGGCAGGTAGGGCAGCTCCAGCCGCCGCCGCACGGCGTGCACGCGGCGGTTGCCCCAGCAGATGAAGCGGTGCATCGCCTCGCCCAGGTGCAGCATCCAGCCGCGGCCGACGTGCTCCGGGTCGAACTCGTCGCCGTGGCTGACCCGGTAGCGGCGGCCGTCGATGCCCTGGTGCTCCGCGTCCAGCTCGATCCGGATGCCGCCGATGCGCTGCCCGGCCAGGCCGCGCATCGGTGCGTCGTGGTTGCCGGGGATGTAGGTTACCTCGACGCCGCGCCGTGCCAGGTCGAGCAGCTCGGCGATCACCGCGCCGTGGTCGGCATGCCACCAGCGGCGCTTCGCCAGCGCCTCCATGTCGATGATGTCGCCGACCAGGTAGAGCTTCTCGCAGCGCAGCCTGCGCAGGAAGTCGAGCAGGTAGGCGGCCTTGCAGTCGGGCGTGCCCAGGTGCACGTCGGAGATGAAGGCGCTGCGGCAGTGGAAGGTCGCCATGACGTGTCTCCGGGGTGGCCGGGAGCACAGCATGGGGGGCGCAGGTCTCCGCCGGATGGCGGAATCGTTGCAGCGCGGTTGCGCGCGGCGCTCAGCCCAGCGCGTCGCGTGCGGCCGGGAGGATCAGCCCGGTCCACAGCTCGTACTGCTGCGCCGACGGGTGCAGGCCGTCGTCGGCGACGAGGTCCGGATGCCGGCGCGAGAGCGGGGTGATGTCGACCCAGTGCGCGCCCGCCTGCCGTGTCTCGTCGCGGGCGATGGCGTTGTATTCGTCCAGCTCGCGCGCGATCCGCGCCGCGCCGCGCGCGTCGCCGAGGCCGAAGCGGGTCGCGCCCCAGTCCGGGATCGAGACCGCCACGACCCGCGCCGGGCGGCCGCCGGCCAGCGCGACCGCGCGTTGCAGCAGTTGCCGGAACGGTTCGCGGTAGCCCTCGGCGGGGCGCTGGCGGTACTGGTCGTTGACGCCGATCAGCAGGCTGACCAGATCGTACGGCGGCGCGAGGCCGGCCGCGTCCATTCCGGCGGCCAGTTCCTCGGTGCTCCAGCCGGTGACGGCGACGATCCGCGGGTCGCCGAGCGCCACGCCGCCCTCGCGCAGCCGCCGCGCCAGCACGGCCGGCCAGCGCGCCTCGGCCGGCACCGCCTCGCCGATCGTGTAGGAATCGCCGAGGGCGAGGTAGGACAGCGGCGCAGGCATCGGCGGCTCCGGGGCTCTCAGGGATGGTCTGAATAACTGGATCTTTGTTCGTCACTCCTGCGCAAGCAGGAGGCGCTTTTCAACAGCCGAAGGGCTGGTCGTCCATTCAATGGTCTGGAGGCACTGGATCCCAGCCTGGGCTGGGATGACGGACAAAATCAGAGCTTCCTCAGGCGTGGGCGGCGACGGGGCGTGCCTGCTGCCCGGCGGCCATCCGCGCGAGCGTGCGCTCGATCCGCACGAATACCTCGGCGAGCTGGGCCGGCGGCGGCAGCAGGGTCAGCCGGAAATGGCGGCTGGCGGGCACGTTGAAGCTGGAGCCCGGCACCACCAGCACCGATTCCTCCTCGAGCAGTCGCAGGGCGAAGGCGTTGTCGTCGAAGCCGGCGAGCCGGTCGGCGCGCACGGAAGGGAACGCGTACAGCGCGCCGCCGGGCACCACCAGGTCCAGGTAGGCGCTGGCGGCGACGCCCTCGGCGACGGCGCGGCGCGCCTCGTGCAGGCGGCCGCCGGGCGCGATCAGCGCGCCGATCGTGGGCGCGCCCTGCAAGGCCGGCTGCACCGCCCACTGCGCGGTCACGTTCGCGCACAGCCGCAGCGCGGCCAGCAGTTGCAGGGCGTCGCGGTACTCCGCGCTGCGCGCCGGATCGCCGGACAGGCTCATCCAGCCGACCCGGTAGCCGCAGGCGCGATGCACCTTGGACAGGCCGCCGAAGCTGATGCACGGCAGCTCGCCGGCCACCTCGGCCAGCGGCTGGAACGGCGTGCCGTCGTAGAGGATCTCGTCGTAGATCTCGTCGCTGAGCAGCAGCAGGCGGTGGCGCGCGGCGATCGCGGCCAGCCGTTCCAGCAGCGCGCGCGGGTACACCGCGCCGGTCGGGTTGTTCGGGTTGATCAGCACCAGGGCGCGGGTGCGCGGGGTGACCAGCGCCTCGATCTCGTCCGGGTCGGGCAGGTGGCCGTGCTCGGCGAGGCAGCGGTAATAGCGCGGCACGCCGTCGTTGAGGATGGTGGCGGCGCTCCACAGCGGGTAGTCGGGGCTGGGCAGCAGCACCTCGTCGCCCGGCTGCAGCAGCGCGCGCAGGCTCAGGTCGATCAGCTCGCTGACGCCGTTGCCGACGAAGATGCGCTCGACCTCCACGTGGCGCGCGCCGCGGGCGCGCTGCTGCGCGGCGATCGCCTCGCGCGCCGCCTCCATGCCCTGTTCGTGGCCGTAGGCCTCGCTGTCGTGCAGGTTGGCGGCGACCGCCTCGCGCAGGTGCGCCGGGGTCTCGAAGCCGTAGCGGCCGGGATTGCCGATGTTGAGCTTGATGATGTCGAGGCCGGCGGCCTCCAGCTCGCGCGCGCGGCGGGTCAACGCACCGCGGATCTCGTAACGCACGTCCGCCAGGTGCGCACTGGGTCTGATCGAAGCCAACGCTGGTTCCTCGGAATGGAAAAGCCGGCCGGGCCGCAGCCGGCCACCGGTAGCGCCGCATGCTAGCAGCGCGGCGGCGCCCGTGGCATGGCCGGCGGCGGGCCTTTACGGGCAGGGCCGCGGGCAGGGCATAATCGGCCGAGCCACGCCACCGAAGCCATCCATGAGCGATGCCGAAACGATCGAACGCCTGCGCCGCATCGGCTGGCGCGGCGACGCGCTGCCGGCCGGCGGGCGCCGGCTGGCCCGGGTGGTGGCGCAGCACCGCGCCGGCTACGAGCTGCACGACGGCGAACAACTGTTCGGCGCGCAGCCGGACGGGCGCTTCCTCAAGCGCGGGCTGGACCCGGCCGCGCGGCCGGCGGTGGGCGATTTCGTCGAACTGGAGGAAGGCAAGCCGCCGCACATCGTCCAGGTGTTGCCACGGCGCAGCGTGCTGTCGCGCGCGGCCGCCGGCGAGCGCTACGAGCGCCAGTTGATCGCCACCAACATCGACTACGTGCTGGTGCTGACCGGGCTGGACGGCGACTTCAACCCGGCGCGGATCGAGCGCTACCTCAGCCTGATCGAGGATTCCGGCGCGCAGCCGGTGGTGCTGCTGAGCAAGCTCGACACCCGCGACGATGCCGGCGCCGTGCTGGCGGCCCTGCGCGGGCGGCTGCCGGCGAGCACGCCGATCCATGCGATCAACGGCAAGGACCCGGCCAGCGCGGCCCTGCTGGCGCCCTACCTGCAGCCGGGCGACAGCGCGGTGCTGGTCGGCTCCTCCGGCGCGGGCAAGTCCACCCTCACCAACACCCTGCTCGGCACCGAGCGCATGGCTACCGGCGAGGTGCGCGGCAGCGACAGCCGCGGCCGCCACACCACCACCCACCGCGCCCTGCTGCAACTGCCCAGCGGCGGCTGCCTGATCGACACCCCCGGCATGCGCGAGCTGAAGCTCACCGGCGAGGAGAACCTCGACCTGTTCGCCGACATCGAGGCGCTGGCCGAGCGGTGCCGCTTCGCCGACTGCGGCCACGGCAGCGAGCCGGGCTGCGCGGTGCAGGAGGCGCTGGACAGCGGCGAACTGGCCGCCGAGCGCTGGCGCAACTACCTGAAGCTGCGCGACGAGCGCGAGGACCAGGCCGCCACCCTGGAGGCGCGCCTGCGCCGCCAGCGCGGCGGCCGCCCGAGCGAGCGGCCGCACGGCCACCGCGGCCAGCGCGAGCGGGATTGATAAGCGGCAAGGACATCCGGTTTCAGATACGCCGAGATTGGCCATCGGTGGGGAGCACAGGCATGCAGAGGTTGTCGTCGTCGTTGACAAGGTTCTACAAACGAACCTCTCCGATGCTGTGGTTTGGCTTCCTTTCGTTGTTCCTGGTTTTTTTGATATGGAACTGGGTACAACCGGACAAGTTCGGCGGAGAGCGGCCTGATGGTATGGCCGTGCTGATTCCGCTGCTGATGGCCGGTTTTGGCTATGTGCTATTCCGCTACTTGATCTTCGACCTGATGGACGAGGTCTGGCTGGAGGGTGACTGGCTGATGGTGAGGAATCGCAGCGCGCAGTGCCGTATCCCTTTGCTGGACGTGGTGAACGTCACGGCCACTAGCTCGACCAGTCCGAGGCGGGTTACGGTGATGCTGCGCAGGCCATCGCGCTTCGGTAGCAATTTCACCTTCATGCCGGTTGCCTCGTTTCATTTATTCGCCGCGTTCCGGCCCGACCCGGTGGCGACCGCGTTAACCAAGCGGGTAGAAGCCTTACGCGGAGTCGACCGATGAGCGCGCCTCCGGCTGCCGTGGCGCCCGGACTGCAACGCTACGCCGCGCTCGACCAGCGCCTGCTGGCGGCGGCGCGCGGCATCAACATCCTGCCCACGGTGGCGTGGCCGGCCTCGCTGGAGGACCGCATGATCGCGGCCTATGCCCAGGGTCGGTTCACCCTGCCGGAGGTGGGCTACGTGCGGCCGGACCTGTCCGCCACCCGCGCCGAGCTGGCGGCGATCGAGCGCGAGGCCGGGCACGACGACCCGCTGGGCGAGTACCTGTGCCGCACCGCCGAATCGTGGCGGATCGCCGCGGAGATGCTGGAGGCGGTCGGCACGGCCGGCGTCACCGCGCCGTCGATCGTGCTGTACGGCCGGCCGGGCGACCCGATCCCCGGCAGCAGCCGCAGCAACCTCGACGCGGCGCGCTACTTCGTCGAGCTGTCCGACGAGCTGGGCGCCGACCTGCTCGCCGACGACGTCAGCGTGGACATCTCCGCCGAGACCCTGCGCACCGACCTGGGCAAGACGCTGGACGCCTTCTTCGGCACCGGCGTGATCAGCGTGGAAGTGGACCCCGAGCTGACCGCCAAGGCCGCCGCCGGCGCCACCCGCATCCGCCTGCGCGGCGGCACCTCGTTCAGCGAATACGATCGCCACCAGTTGCTCGCGCACGAGGCCTTCGTGCACTCGCTGACCGCGCTGAACGGCCGCGCGCAGCCGCTGCTGGCCTCGCTGGCGCGCACCTCGCCGCGGGTCACCGCCACCCAGGAGGGGCTGGCGGTGTTCGCCGAGCTGATGTCCGGCGCGATCGACATCGCCCGGCTCAAGCGCATCAGCCTGCGCATCCTGGCGATCGACATGGCGCTCGGTGGCGCCGACTTCGTCGAGGTGTACCGGTTCTTCCGCGACCGCGGGCAGACCGGGGCGGACAGCTTCCACTCGGCGCAGCGGGTGTTCCGCGGGGTGCCGCTGACCGGCGGCGCGGCGTTCGCCAAGGACAACGTCTACCTGTCCGGCCTGCTCGCGGTGCACACCTTCTTCCGCTGGGCGCTGAAGCAGCGGCGGATGGACCTGCTGCGCCACCTGTTCGCCGGCAAGCTGGCCCTGCACGACGTGATCAGCCTGGAGCCGCATTTCGCCTCCGGCGCGATCCAGCCGCCGCGCTGGCTGCCGCCGTGGATGCAGCACGTGCACGGGCTGGCCGGCAAGCTGGCGTTCTCGCTGTTCGTCAACCGCATCCACATGGGCAAGGTGCAGGCCGACGAGCTGTCGCTGAGCCTGTAGCAGACTGTCGCAGCCGTGCCGTCGGCGGTTCGGTGGCGCGGGGCCCGGTGCTAACATGCCGCTTCGCCTTTCCGGCCCGTTCCCAACCACTTTCAAGCGATCCCATGGCCCACTCCGAAGATCTGCGCCTCGCCGCGCTCGAGTACCACCGCCATCCCCGCCCGGGCAAGATCAAGGTCTCCGCGACCAAGGCGATGGTGACCCAGCGCGATCTCGCCCTGGCCTACTCGCCCGGCGTGGCCTACGCCTGCGAGGCGATCGTCGAGGATCCCAACGCCGCCAGCGAGATGACCGCGCGAGCCAACCTGGTGGCGGTGATCACCAACGGCACCGCGGTGCTCGGCCTGGGCGACATCGGCCCGCTGGCCGGCAAGCCGGTGATGGAAGGCAAGGGCGTGCTGTTCCAGAAGTTCGCCGGCATCGACGTGTTCGACATCGAGCTGGCCGAGCGCGACCCGGACAAGCTGGTCGAGATCATCGCCGCGATGGAGCCGACCTTCGGCGGCATCAACCTGGAGGACATCAAGGCGCCGGAGTGCTTCATCGTCGAGCGCAAGCTGCGCGAGCGGATGAAGATCCCGGTGTTCCACGACGACCAGCACGGCACCGCGATCATCGTGGGCGCCGCCGTGCTCAACGCGCTCGAAGTGGTCGGCAAGGACATCGAGGACGTGAAGGTCGCCACCACCGGCGCCGGCGCGGCCGGCATCGCCTGCCTGGACATGCTGGTGGCGCTGGGGGTGAAGCCGCAGAACATCGTCGCGTTCGACCGCGAGGGCGTGATCTACCAGGGGCGGCCCAACCTCGACCCGGACAAGGCGCGCTACGCGCGCGACACCGACAAGCGCACCCTGGCCGAGATCGTGGCCGGCGCAGACGTGTTCCTGGGCCTCTCGGCCGGCGGCATCCTCAAGCCGGAGATGGTCGCGACGATGGCCGACAGACCGGTCATCCTGGCGCTGGCCAACCCGAACCCGGAAATCCTGCCGGAAGACGCCAAGCGCGTGCGGCCTGACTGCATCGTCGCCACCGGCCGCTCGGACTACCCGAACCAGGTCAACAACGCGCTGTGCTTCCCGTACATCTTCCGCGGCGCGCTGGACGTGGGCGCCACCGGCATCAACGAGGCGATGAAGCTGGCCTGCGTGCGGGCGATCGCCGAGCTGGCCCGCATGGAGGCCTCGGACCTGGCCGGCGCCTATGGCGGCGAGGTGCCCTCGTTCGGCGCCGAGTACCTGATCCCGCGCCCGTTCGATCCGCGCCTGCTGGTGATGCTGGCGCCGGCGGTGGCGCAGGCGGCGATGGACTCGGGCGTGGCCGTCCGCCCCATCGAGGACATGGACGCCTACCGCGAGAAGCTCGGCCAGTTCATCTACCGCACCAGCCTGCTGATGAAGCCGGTGTACGAGCGCGCGCGCGCCGACAGGAAGCGCGTGGTCTACGCCGAGGGCGAGGAGGAGACCGTGCTGCGCGCGGTGCAGACGGTGATCGACGAGAAGCTCGCCTTCCCGATCCTGATCGGCCGGCCGGACGTGATCGAGTCGCGCATCCAGCGCCTCGGCCTGCGCATGCGCGAGGGCGTCGATTTCGAGCTGACCAACATCAACGACGACCCGCGCTTCAACGAGTACTGGCAGCAGTACCACGCGCTGACCGAGCGCCGCGGCGTCACCCCGGCGGCGGCGAAGAACCTGCTGCGCTCGCGGCCCACCCTGATCTCCGCGCTGATGGTCGAGCGCGGCGAGGCGGACGCGATGATCTGCGGCCTGGTCGGGCGCTACCACAAGAAGCTCGGCTACCTGCGCAGCGTGTTCGACCTCGACCCCGGCGTGCAGTGCACCTCGGCGATGACCGGCGTGATCAACGACCAGGGCGCGTGGTTCTTCGTCGACACCCACGTGCAGGTCGACCCCACGGCCGAGCAGATCGCCGAGGCCACGCTGCAGGCCAGCTACCGCCTGAAGCTGTTCGGCATCGAGCCGAAGGTGGCGCTGCTGTCGCATTCCAACTTCGGCAGCCACGACAACGCCAGCGCGGCGAAGATGCGCAAGGCCTACCAGTTGATCCGCGCGCGCGCGCCGAAGCTGGAGATCGACGGCGAGATGCAGGCCGACACCGCGTGGAGCGAGGGGCTGCGCCAGCGGATCTTCCCCAACACCACGCTCGGCGGCCGCGCCAACCTGTTCGTGCTGCCGAACCTGGACGCGGCCAACATCGTCTACAACATGGTGCGGGTGATGACCGACGGCGTGGCGATCGGCCCGATCCTGATGGGCGTGGACAAGTCGGCGCACATCCTCACCCCGGCTTCGACCGTGCGCCGCGTGGTCAACATGACCGCGATCGCCGCGGTCGATGCGCAGATCCGCGCGGCCCAGGGCGAGCGGCGCGGCTGACGCGCCGCCGGTCCTCCGGGGCTCCATGCGCCGGCGCACGGGGCCGTCCAATGGCGGCGGCGGCGCGTGGCGGCTAGAATCGGGCGAATAAGCTCGTCGCCCGGGCCAGCCGCCCCGCTCCATGCCGGGCCGCCGCCCGGGAGCCCGGTCCGGCCGGCCGACGAACCCGGTCCCGTCGCATTCCCCGGCGACGCGTATCCACTTCAAGCCGGCGCCCGGCGCTGCGGAGAATCTTCATGGATCAGCTCGACGACATCCTCCACCAGGACATCGACCCTACCGAAACCCAGGAGTGGGTCGAGTCGCTCGACGCCGTCATCAACCACGACGGCACCGAGCGCGCGCACTACCTGCTGGAGCGGATGGTCGACTCGACCCGGCGCGCCGGCGGCCACCTGCCGTTCAACCCGACCACCGAATACGTCAACACCATCCCGCCGAACCTGGAGGCGAAGAGCCCGGGCGACGCGGCGATGGAGTGGCGCATCCGCACGCTGATCCGCTGGAACGCGATGGCGATGGTGGTGCGCGCCAACCGCAAGCCTGGCGAGCTGGGCGGCCACATCGCCAGCTTCGCCTCCAGCGCGACGCTGTACGACGTCGGCTTCAACCATTTCTGGCGCGCGCCCAGCGCCGAGCATCCGGGCGACCTGGTGTTCCACCAGGGCCATTCCAGCCCGGGCATCTACGCTCGCTCCTTCCTGGAAGGACGCATCAGCGAGGAGCAACTGGACCTGTTCCGCATGGAGGTGGCCGGCAAGGGCCGCGGCCTGTCCTCCTACCCGCACCCGTGGCTGATGCCGGACTACTGGCAGGTGCCTACCGTGTCGATGGGCCTGGGTCCGATCCAGGCGATCTACCAGGCGCAGTTCTGGAAGTACCTGGAGCACCGCGGGCTGGTGCCCAAGAGCGACCGCAAGGTCTGGTGCTTCATGGGCGACGGCGAGACGGACGAGCCGGAGTCGCTGGGCGCGATCTCGCTGGCCGGCCGCGAGGGCCTGGACAACCTGATCTTCGTCATCAACTGCAACCTGCAGCGCCTGGACGGCCCGGTGCGCGGCAACGGCAAGATCATCCAGGAACTGGAAGGCGTGTTCCGCGGCGCCGGCTGGAACGCGATCAAGGTGGTCTGGGGCAGCTACTGGGATCCGCTCCTGGCGCGCGACAAGGACGGCGTGCTGCGCAAGCTGATGATGGAAACCGTCGACGGCGAGTACCAGGCCTGCAAGGCGTTCGGCGGCGCGTACACGCGCGAGCATTTCTTCGGCAAGTACCCGCAGACGCGCGAGATGGTCGCCAACCTCAGCGACGACGACATCTGGCGCCTGAACCGCGGCGGCCACGACCCGCACAAGGTCTATGCGGCCTACAACGCGGCGGTGAACACCAAGGGCATGCCCACGGTGATCCTGGCCAAGACGGTGAAGGGCTACGGCATGGGCGCGGCCGGCGAGTCGCAGAACCCGACCCACCAGCAGAAGAAGCTGGACGAGGAAGCGGTGCGCCACTTCCGCGACCGCTTCCAGATCCCGATCGGCGACGACCGCCTGAAGGACGTGCCGTACTACCACCCGGGCAAGGACTCGCCGGAAGTGCAGTACATGCTCGAGCGCCGCAAGGCGCTCGGCGGCGCGCTGCCGCAGCGCCGGCGCAAGGCCGAGGCGACGCTGAAGGCGCCGGAACTGGCCGCGTTCGAGCAGATCACCAAGGGCACCGGCGACCGCGAGATCAGCACCACCATGGCGCTGGTGCGCGGCATGAACCTGCTGCTGCGCGACAAGCAGATCGGCGACCGCGTGGTGCCGATCGTCGCCGACGAGGCGCGCACCTTCGGCATGGAAGGCATGTTCCGCCAGATCGGCATCTACGCGCCGTTCGGCCAGAAGTACCGCCCGCAGGACGCCGACCAGTTGCTGTACTACCGCGAGGACCAGAAGGGCCAGGTGCTGCAGCAGGGCATCAGCGAGGCCGGCGGCATGGCCTCGTGGATGGCCGCGGCGACCAGCTACAGCATCAGCAACCAGGCGATGCTGCCGTTCTTCATCTACTACTCGATGTTCGGCTTCCAGCGCATCGGCGACCTGTGCTGGGCCGCCGGCGACATGCGCGCGCGCGGCTTCCTGATCGGCGGCACCTCCGGCCGCACCACGCTCAACGGCGAGGGCCTGCAGCACGAGGACGGCCATTCGCACCTGATGGCCGGTGCGATCCCGAACGTGAAGTCGTACGACCCGACCTTCTCCTACGAGGTGGCGGTGATCCTGCAGGACGGCACCCGCCGGATGATGCAGGAGCAGGAGGACGTGTACTACTACATCACCGTGATGAACGAGAACTACAGCCATCCGGACCTGCCCAAGGGCAGCGAGGAAGGCATCATCAAGGGGATGTACCTGTTCCGGGATTCGGGATTGGGGATTCGGGATTCGGCTAAAGGCAAGAGCAAGGCAACGGCGCCGTGCGTGCAGTTGCTTGGCTCGGGCACGATCCTGCGCGAGGTGATCGCGGCGGCCGAGCTGCTGGAGAAGGACTTCGGCGTGAAGTCCGACATCTGGTCCTGCCCCAGCTTCGTCGAGCTGCGCCGCGACGGCTTCGACGCCGAGCGCTGGAACCGCCTGCATCCGGAAGCCGAGCAGCGGGTGCCGTACGTCACCGGCCTGCTGCAGGGCCGCGCCGGCCCGGCGGTCGCCGCCACCGACTACGTGCGCGAGTACGCCGACCAGATCCGCGCCTTCCTGCCCGACGGCATGCACTACACCGTGCTGGGCACCGACGGCTTCGGCCGTTCGGACACTCGCGCCCATCTGCGCGATTTCTTCGAGGTGGACCGTTACTGGATCGCGCACGCGGCGCTGGCCGCGCTGGCGAAGGAAGGCAAGGTCAACGCCAAGGACGTCAGCCGGGCGATCAAGGAGTACAAGCTCGACCCGGAACGGCCCAACCCGATGACCCGGTAAGTCCGCCGCCGTCAGGGCGCCACGAGAAAACCCCGCCCCGGCGGGGTTTTTTCTTGGGACACGGCTTCTTCACCTGCGCTATACCCGGCGCGGCGTCCAGTCACTATCCTGCGCGGGACGGGGGATCCGGCGATGGCGGCGACGGCGGCGCGATGCCTGCCACGGGCAGGGAGGCGCCAGCCGTCGAGACACAAGGAGAGGGCCATGCAAACCGTCCGTCCGTACGTCTGTCTTTTCGGTGGGGCCGTCGCCCTGGCATTGGCCGGCTGCCACAAGGCGGCCGTCCAGCCCGAGCCGCGGCCGGCGCCGGAACCGGCCGCGGCTCGCGCCGCCCCCATGCAGAAGCAGAGCCTGTCGGCCGACGCGCTGTTCGCGTTCGGCAAGGCGCAGCTCAAATCCGCGGACAATGCCGAGCTGGATGCGCTGGCCGGCCAGTTGCGCGCCGCGCCGCAGGTCGACTCGGTACGGCTGGTGGGCTACACCGACCGGATCGGCAGCGAGCAGGCCAACCGGAAGCTCTCCGGGCAGCGCGCCGAAGCGGTGCGCGACTACCTGGTGGCGCATGGCGTGCCGGCCGGCCTGATCCGGACCGAAGGCCGCGGCGCCGCCGACCCGGTGGCCGACTGCCCGGACGAGAAGGGCAAGGCGCTGGTCGCCTGCCTGGCGCCGAACCGCCGCGTCGTCGTCGAGGCCGCCCTGCGCGATGGCGGCGCGGCGCCGGTCGCGGCGATTCCCGCGGGCCGGCGCAGCGTGACCCGCACGGTATGGGTCGGCCCGTACACGGTGCCGTGCGATTCCGACGGCTCGGGCCGCTGCTACCGCGTGCGCGAGAGCGAGGACGGGCCGTGGAAGCTGTGGCAGGGACGCATCCAGGGCTTCGACTACGTCGAGGGCAACGACTACGAGCTGGTGGTCAAGGCCTACAGCTCGGACGTGAAGATGGAGAACCCGTCCAAGGACCCGGCCTCGCGCTACGTGTTCTCGAACGACCGGGGGCCGTTCGTGGTGTGGGTGCTCGACCACGTGGTGAGCCAGCGTCCGCACGCCGGGCGTTGAGCCACCCTACCCGGACCCGTGCCTGGCGGGCAGGCCGTTCGCGTTTGCGGGAACTGCATCATCCCGAGAGCCGCGGCGTACCACTATGCTGCGCGTCGCCCGGCCGCCGGCCGCATTCCGGCCGGCCCGGCGCCCTCGTGGAAGCCGCCCGTCAGTCCAAGGAAAGTGCCATGCAGAAAACCGTTCGTCTGTACGTCTATACGGCCATGGGCGGCATCGCCCTGGCGCTTGCCGGTTGCCACAGGGAAGCCAGCAAGCCGGCGCCCGCGCCGGCGCCTGCCGCGCCCGTCGTGGAGCAGGCCCACCAGACCCTGTCCGCCGATGCGCTGTTCGCCTTCGGCAAGGCGACCCTCAAGACCGGCGACGCCAACAGCGAGCTGGACGGCCTGGCGGAGAAGCTCAAGCAGGCCAGCCGGATCGAATCGGTCCAGCTACTGGGCTATACCGACCGCATCGGCGGCGACAAGGCCAACGAAAGGCTCTCGCTCAAGCGTGCCGAAGCGGTGCGCGACTACCTGGTCGGGCACGGCGTGCCGGCCGACGCGATCAAGGTGGAAGGCCGCGGCGCCGCCGACCCGGTGGCGGACTGCCCCGACCTCAAGGGCAGGAAGCTGATCGCCTGCCTGGCGCCGAACCGCCGCGTGGAGGTGAACATCTCGACGATCGACTGACGTCCGCCGGGCAAGCTGCAAGGGCCGGGCGGGCGACCGTCCGGCCCTTGGCGTTTTTAGCCGGATGGGCGACTACTCGTCGTCGTCGCTGCGGAACGCGCGGCGCAGCAGCAGGAAGGCGCCGATCGTGCCGGCCACGATCGCGGCGGCGGCCACCGGGTGCCGGCTGACGTGCCGGCGCGCGCGGCGGTACTGGTACGCGGCCTCGTCGCTCATGTCCTCGGCGAAGCGCGACAACTGCCGGCCGTAGCTTGGCGCCCTGCGGCCGAACCGGCTGGTGGCGCGGCGGCCGCGCTCGATCAGGTCGCCGGCGGCATCGGCGGTTTCGTCGGCGTAGTGGCGCACGCGTTCCCGCACGCGCTCGCTGACACCGTTGAGCTGGCGCTCGAGGTCACGGTTTCTGTTCATCGGGAGGCTCCTTGGGCTTGCAGGGCTAAGGAGCTTGGCGTGCCGGGCGTGAGCGGGACGTGGATGCCGGGCCGCGGCGCGGCCGCGGTTCAGTTGCCGGCAGGGGGGTGGGATGCGGGCGGCCTGGCTAGAGGGTGTCGGCCGCCGGCGCCTCCTGGATGGGCTCGGGTTCCGCATGCAGGCGCTGGCGCCGGCGCAGGGTGGGGAACATCGCCATCCACAGGCCCACCACCACCAGCGTGCCGATCCCGCCGACCGCGGTGGCCCCCACCGCGCCGAGCCAGGCCGCCAGCAGGCCGGACTCGAACTCGCCCAGCTGGTTGGAGGTGTTGATGAAGATCGCGTTCACCGCGCTGACCCGGCCGCGCATGTCGTCGGGCGTGTCCAGTTGCACCAGCGCGCCGCGGATCACCATGCTGACCATGTCGAACGCGCCCAGCGCGAACAGCGCGGCCAGCGACAGCCACAGCACGGTGGAGAAGGCGAACACCAGCGTGGCGACGCCGAAGCCGGCCACCGAGGCGAACATGATCGCGCCCACCCGGCGCTCCATGTTGTGCCGCGCCAGCCAAAGCGACATCAGCAGCGCGCCCACCGCCGGCGCCGCGCGCAGCAGGCCCAGCCCCCACGGGCCGGTGTGCAGGACGTCCTTGGCGAAGATCGGCAGCAGCGCGGTGGCTCCGCCCAGCAGCACGGCGAACAGGTCCAGCGAGATCACCCCGAGCACGTCCTTGCGCGCGCGGATGAAGTGCACGCCGGCGAACAGCGTCTTCAGCGTCGCCGGCTCGCGCTTCGGCGGCGCCTGCTCGTAGCGCAGCCGGGCCATCAGCGCCACCGAGACCAGGTACAGCGCGCCGCACACCGCATACACTACGCCGGGGCCGGCCACGTACAGGAAGCCGCCGATCGCCGGGCCCATGATCATCGCCGCCTGGCCGGCCGAGGCGTTCACCGCCATCGCGCGCGGCAGGATCCTGGGCGGCACCAGGGCTGGCAGCATCGACTGCAGGGCGGGGAACTCGAACGCCTTGGCCACGCCGATCGCGAACACCAGCAGCAGGATACCGGCCTCGTGGATGCCGCCGAGCAGGGTCAGCGCGGCCAGCAGCGCGATCGCGATCCATTCGATCACCTGCCCGAGCAGCACGATGCGCCGCCGCTCGAACTGGTCGGCGACGTGGCCGGCCGGCAGCGCCAGCAGCACCGAGGGAACGAACTGCACCAGGCCGATCAGGCCCAGGTCCAGCGCGCGGCCGGTGATCGCGTAGATCTGCCAGCCGACCGCCACCGACAGCATCTGGAAGCCGAAGCCGGACGCGGTCCTGGCGAACCAGAACTGGACGAACGCGCGATGCCCGAGCAGCGAGTCGGCAGGGGCGGGAGGAGTGGAAGGCGGCATGGGAATCCTTGCGGGTCCGGCATTATCGGTCGTCGCGGCGGCGCTTGTCGCGCCATGGCGGTCCATGCGCTTGCGTGCCGTTCGCTTCACCCCGGCTTGCCCGGCGGCGCGCTAGGTTCGGGGCATCGCATCGCCACGGGAGATCGCCATGGGTCGCCATGCCGAACGCGTCGTCACCGATCCGGCCGCCATCCGGCGACTGGAGGCGCTGGTCGGCGTCCTGCCCACCAACGGCCACGTCGCGCTCACGCTGGAGAACGGCGACGTCTGCGACGGCTTCGTCAGCGAGCGGCCGAACGTGCAGTTGTTCCTCGACCCCGACGGGAACGAGGGCATCAACGGCGTGGTCCGCCTGGAGCGGCCGGACGAGCCGGACTGGAGCCGCTTCGTCTGGCTCGACCAGGTCGCCCGGATCGAGCACTTCGACTCCACCCTGGGCAGCGAGAGCTGAGTTCAGGCCAGGTCGTCGGCCAGCCGCTACATCGCCGCGACGGGTCCGGGCGAGGTGCGGGCGGGCGCCGCATCCAGCCCGAACAGCGACCGCCGCCAGTGCACGCGACGGATCACGCACCCATGCAGCCGCCGCTACCGCGCCCAGTTGCGCGAGCGTTTCGGCGAGGCGCCGGCCGGCGCCTCGCCTGACGCCGGGTTGCGCGTCACGGCCGGCTCGTTCCACTCTAGCCGCCTGTCCTTTCGAGGTGCCTGCCGATGAAACGCCCGATGCCATGTTCCTTCGCCGTGCTGCTGTGCGGCGCCCTCGCGCTCGCCGGCTGCTCGCAGCAGGCCGGCCAGGCCGACCAGGCCGCCGCGCCTGCGGCGGCGCCGGGCCAGCCGCCGGGCAAGGAGGCCGAGGCCGTGCAGAAGCTGGAGACCTACCGCCAACTGCTGCGCATCAAGAACGACGAGATGGCGGTGACCATGGGCCACGACATCCTGGACCGCTATCCGGGCACGGCCGCGGCGAAGGAGGTGCAGCAGAGCCTGCCGCCGATCGAGCAGCGCTGGAAGGAAAACAGCGAGAAGAACCGCCTCGCCGCGCTGTGGCTGTACCAGGTCTCGCCGATGCAGGGCGGCACGCAGTCCACCGCGACGATCTACAGCAGCAAGCCGTCCGGCAACGACCGCGTGCGGCTGGTGCTGCGCCGGCACACCGAGTGGGGCCAGAACGCCTTTCTCTACGGCAACGGCCACGGCTTCGTGTGCAAGGGCAACTGCACCATCGCCAGCACGGTCGACGGCAAGCCGGTGGGGATCAAGGCCTTCGCGCCCACCACCGGCGAGCCGGCGCTGATGATCCGCGACGACAAGGCCTTCATCGCGATGCTGCAGAAGGCGAAGAAGATCAGCATGAACGTCACCCTGCAGGACGGCGAGAAGAAGCAGGAGCTGGTCTACGAGGTCGGCGGCTTCGATCCGGCCAAGTGGCTGCCGGTCGGCAAGGGCAAGAAGAAGTGACCGTGTAGGCCGGCGGGCGGCTCGCGCGTTCCCGCAGATGTCCGTCGAGGAGGCATCGCCATGAAATACAACCGTCCGTGGCTTTCCGGGGCCGGCCTTGCCGGCCTGCTCGCGCTGCTGGCCGCCTGCTCCGGCGTCCCCCGGGCGCAGCAGGACAGCCAGCGCCAGGCCGCCTATGCGGCGGCGGCCGGCGCGCCGGTGCGCAGCTTCCGTTTCTTCACGCTGTACTCGTGGGAGCCGCTGGGCAGGGACCGGCTGGCCGTCTATACCCGGCCCAACGAGGCGTGGCTGCTCGACGTGGGCGGCTGCACCGACCTGGAATTCACCCAGGCCATCGGACTCACCTCGAACCTGCACGAGGTCTCGGTGGGCTTCGACAAGGTGCTGACCGGCCGGCGCGACTTCCCCTGCACGATCCGGCAGATCCGTCCGGTCGACGTGGCGAAGCTGAAGGCGGTGCAGCACGAGCAGCGGCGGATCGAGGCTGCCGCGCGTCCTGTCTCGCAGTCCTGAGGCGCTACGCGGCTGCGGCGTCCCCGACCGCCCTCAGGGACGCAGCACCGGCCAGCCGAGCAGCGGATGCTTGCCGGGCACGTATGCCTCCAGCATGGCCGGTGCGAGTTCGAGCCCGCGGTCGCTGTTGGTGAACCACAGCACGCCGCGGCCGCTGCCGGGGCAGGCCATGAAGAACGACTGGAAGCCCTCGTTGATGCCGTGGTGGAACGCGCAATCCCCGTCGGGCCGCGTCTCGATGCCCACGCCCAGTCCCCAGCCCAGCGCGTATTTCGCATCCACCACGGTCTGCCGCTGGCGTTCCAGGGCCAGGGCGGTCCCCGGCGCGGCCAGCAGCAGCGCCCGCACGAACTTCGCGTAGTCGGCCGGCGTGGTGTAGAGCGAGGCCGCGGCGATCGGGCGGCGGAAGCGCGCGGTGTCGATGGCGTGGCCCCGCTTGTCGTAGCCGGTGGCGACGCGGCCGGCGTAGGCGTCGCGCCATACGAAGCTGCTGTCGCGCATGCCCAGCGGCCGGAAGACCTGCGCGTCGGCCAGCGGCTGCAGCGGCTGGCCGGCGATGGCCTCCAGCGCCGCGGCCAGGTAGGCGAAGCCCTCGCCGGAATAGTTCCAGCGCGTCCCCGGATCGGCGACGAACCGCAAGGGTTCGCCGAAGGCCCAGTTGGGCAGGCCGCTGCGATGGCTGAGCACCATCCGCGCCGTCACCTTCGCCAGGCGCGGATCGGCGTCGCTATCCCATTGCGGGCTGTCGCCCAGGGGGCGCCGGTCGTGCCGGTAGGGGCCGTGCAGGTAGCCGGCGAGCGGCTTGTCCAGGTCCAGCCGTTTCTGTCCGGCCAGCTTCAGCGCGATCAGTGAGACCACCGGCTTGCTCAGCGACGCCGCCTGGAACACGGTGCGGCCGGACATCGGCCGCCGCCGTGCCGTATCCGCGAGGCCGCAGGCGCTCACGGCGGTGCGCTGGCCGGCCAGCGACACGATCACCGCGCCGGGCACGCCGTGGCTGCGCAACCCGGCCTGGGAGGGACATTCGCCGGCGCGCGCGGCGTTGCACGCGGCCGAGGCGGCAAGCAGCAGACCGAGCAGAGGGATGCGCATCGCGGTTTGCCCGGGTTGGCGGCGGATGCGTGGAAACTGCCCGGCGCCGCGCGCCGGGAACAGGGCCATTCGGCATGGATGTGCCGAACGATGGCCCGGCCGGGACCGGGCGGCGGCTTCAGTGCAGGAACAGCTTCTCGGCGATCTTCGCCAGCGGTTTTTCCATCGCGTTCTGCAGCCGCGGCGGCAGGTCCAGCGGCTTGAGCAGCATCTTCACCGTCATCTCGGCGGGGATGTTCCGGCGCAGCAGGCCCTGCGCGCGGTTGCTGATGCGGCGGAACGCCGCCTCGTCGCCGCGGTGCTGCGGGTAGCACTGGTTGAACACGTGGCGCAGCGCGATGTCGCTGTCCTCGCTCTTGATCTCGTTGACCCGGCGCAGGATCGCGCGGAACACCTTGTAGCGGCCGAAGCCCTCGCGCTCGCGGTACAGCCGGTAGTGCTGGTAGAAGTGCTTGTAGTGGCGCACCTCGTCGCTCTTGATGCGGCCGGTGAGCTCCTTCAGCACCGGCTCGTCGGTGATGTCGTTGAGTGCGCGGTACAGGCTGGCGGTGCCGGTCTCCACCACGCAGCGCGCGGCCAGCTCCAGGCCGCGGCTGGGTTCGAGCTGGTCGGCGGTGCACACCGCGCCGTATTCCTTCCAGAACGCCTGGAAGCCGGCCTCCCAGTCGAACTCGGGCCATACCGCCTTGACGTAGGCGGCCAGCGCGCGGCCGTGCTGCAGCTCCTCGTGTTCCCAGTGCTGGCTGAGCCAGGTCTGCAACTCCTGGTCGCCGGCGAAGTGGTCGACCAGGTTGTGCGTGTACAGGTCCGAGCCGCTCTCGACGAAGGACGAGCTGCATAGCAGGAAGAACAGGTCTTCGTCATGGCGGACCCGGGCGACGTCGATGCGACTGAGGTCGAGGCTTTCCAGGGTCCAGGGCAACGATGCGGCATAACTCACGTGCGGGTTCCTGCGGCAGGTGGAGCAGGGGCGGCCCACCCCCGCATGACGGAATGGTGACAGGATACGGGCGGAGCGCAACGGTGGATTAACGCCAGCCCGCCGGCGGGCGTCCGCGGCGCCTTGAGCGCGCCGCGCTCAGCGCACCACGGTGACCGGCACGTGCGCCCGCGCCAGCACGTCGCCGGAGACCGAGCCGAGCAGCCAGCGCGCCAGCGCGCCGCGCTCGGTGTGGCCGATCACGATGTGGTCCACGCCGTGCTGGCGCACCTGGTTGAGCAGGCTGTCGCCGGGGCTGCCGTGGACCACTTCCAGGTCGACCAGGCTGGCCATGTCGGGAGCCAGCGCGGCCAGTTCCTCGGTCAGTTCGGCGATCCGCCGGGTGCCGGCGTCGGCGTCGGACATCATCAGCGTGGTCGCGTCGGCGCCGCTCTCGATCACCTGGAGCACCGACACCACGCGCACGCGGCCGCCGCAGGCGCGGGCCAGCGCCGTGGCGAACTCGAAGGCGCGGCGCGAGGATTCCGAACCGTCGTAGCCGACCAGTGAATACTTGAGCATGTCGCAACCTCCGCATGGAATGCGCCGATTATGCCGCCTGCGGCCGGCGGACGAGCCGCGGCAGGCCGGTTCCGTCCGCCCGTGCGGCCGCGGCCAATGGTCGCGGCCTTGTCTTTCACGCGGTTTTTTCCTTGCTGAACGCGCGTGCGGGCGCAGGCGGTTTCTTCACGAATGTCGCTCCAGACTCGCTCCGCGTCACAACCCGACCACCCGGTCTTACGGAGGAAGCCACAATGATCAAGCGTACTTTGGGAATGGCGGCACTGGTGCTGGCATGTGCCACGGCCACGGCCGCCCTGCCGACGATGGCGCGCGCCGATGACGCGCAGGTGAAATGCGACCTCCGCTTCAACCTGGAAGGCTGGTCGTTGATCTACAAGCATGCCGAGGGCCGCGGCACGGTGACCTGCAGCAACGGCCAGTCGTCGCCGGTGAAGATCAGCGTGGTCGGCGGCGGCCTCACCGCGGGCAAGTACCGCATCACCAACGGCAAGGGCGAGATCAGCAAGGTGCGCGGCATCGCCGACGTCTTCGGCGACTACGCGCAGGCCGGCGCCGAGGCGGGCGTGGTGAAAAGCTCGACCGCGCAGGTGCTGACCAAGGGCACCACCTCGCTGGCGCTCGCCGGCACCGGCGAGGGCGTGAACCTGGGCGTGTCGGTGGGCAAGTTCACCATCGCCAAGCCCTGAGCGGCGAAGGCCGGGGTCTTCGGAAGGCGCCGCGAGGCGCCTTCCGCTTGACCGGGCGCGTATACACTGGGGCGGTTTCCCTTCGCGGAGTATCGCCATGCGTCGTTTCCTGCAACTGCTCGCTACAGGCCTGCTCTACGGTTGCCTTGCCGCGGCCTTCGCCGCGACGCCGCAGGTGGGCCGGCGCGCCCCCGACTTCCGCCTGCAGGACCAGAACGGCCACTGGCAGTCGCCCGCCGACCACCATGGACGCTGGCTGGTGCTGTACTTCTACCCGAAGGATTTCACCCCCGGCTGCACCACCGAGGTGTGCACCTTCCGCGACGACGTGCTGAGGCTGCGCAAGGCCGGCGCCGACGTGGTCGGCGTGAGCCTGGACGACGTGGCGTCGCACGCGAAGTTCGCCGAAAAGTACCGCGTGCCGTTCCCGCTGCTGGCCGATACCGATCGCAAGGCGGCCGAGGCCTACGGCGTGCTGGGCTCGAAGCTCGGCTTCCACTACGCCAGGCGCACCACCTTCCTGATCGACCCGCAGGGCAGGGTGGCGAAGGTCTACGAGGACGTCGACCCGGAAAAGAACGCCGCCCAGGTACTGGCCGACCTCGCCGCGCTGAAGGCGGCCTCCTGATGCCGCCGGCACGACGCGGCGGCCCGTCGTCGGCGCACCGCTTCGCCGGCTGGAGCATCGCCTGCTGGATCGTGCTGCTGCTGGCCGCGTTCGGCGGCCTGCAATACCTGCGGCACGCCGCCTATCCCTACCTGCTGGCGTCCTTCGCGGTGATCGTGGTCAGCGCCGGCTGCATCCTGCGCCAGGCCTGGGCACGGCAGCCGATGCGCGTGCTCGCCGTGCTGCTGGTGCTGTGGGCACTGGCGAGCGGCGGCCTGATGCTGGCGCAGTGGGGCCAGTTCGAGCAGGCCCGCCAGCATGCGTTGGCCCAGCCGCAGATCGCCGACGTCCTGCTGGCGATGATCGAGCAGGCGCGGCGCAGCTATCTGCTCGGTCTGGTGCTCAAGGCGCTGCTGGTGCCGCTGCTGCTGTGGCTGGCCTGGCGGCTCGGCCAGCCGGCGGTGCGCGGGCAGTTCCGCGCGCGCCGCGGCACGCGCTGAGCCGCCGGGCGCGCCGCGCCGGCGGGCGGATTCAGCACGGGTTGGTCCGCGGCCGGGTATCGATAGGCTTTCGCGGTCCGCCGGAAAGCCCATGCGCACGTCATCCCTGGTTGTCCTCCTGCTGTCGTTGCCGCTGGCCGCGCACCTGCATGCCCAGGACCTGGCCGGCACCTGCCGCGCCAGCAGCAGCTACGACCTCACGCTGCGGCCGGACAGCCTGCGCTTCGACCGGCCGCAGCCGGCGCCGTTCCATGTCGAGCTGCACGACGGCGCGCTGCGCACCGACGGCACCGCCGTGCGGCTCAACGCCGAAGACCAGGACCGGCTGGCGCTGTTCGAACGCGAACTGCGCGCGCTGGCGCCGCGGGTGCGCGTGGTGGCCCAGCAGGGCGTCGACCTGGCGGCCAGGTCGATGCGCGAGGAGGCCGCCGGCATGCAACTGAGCGCCGATACCCTGGCCGAACTCGATCGCCGGCTGGACCGGCGCGCGGCCGAGCTGAAGCAGCGGATCGCCGCCAGCAACAGTACGCACGACTGGCAGGGCGATGTGGCCGACCGGTACGCCAGCCAGATCGCCAGTGACATCCTGCCGCTGTTGGCGGCCGACCTGGGCCAGCAGGCCATCACCGCGGCGGTGAGCGGAGACATGCAGGCGGCGGCGAGCCTGCGCGATCGCGCGGCGGACCTTTCCACCCAGTTGCGCCCGCGGCTGGAGCGGCGCATGCAGGCCCTGCGCCCGCAGATCCAGGCGCTGTGCCCTTCGATCCGGCGTCTGGCGGAATTGCAGCAAGGCGTGCGCGGCGGCAACGGCCGGCCGCTGGAGCTGGTGCAGGTGGGCGGCTGAGGTTCGTTCAACCGCGGCTGAGCGGCGGGCCGCGCCGGGGGCGCAGGTTAATGCGCGGCTAAGTGGCGGGAGCCGAGGATGGGCGCCGTTGCATCCAGCACCCTTTGGCATCCAGCCTTGGAGGAACGGTCGAGATGGATCCGCATGCGCTTTACAACGCCTTGATCCGCCGCAGCATCGACATGCGCGCGTTGTACCGCGACGCCGCGACGCAGGCGCAGGAGCCCGGGCTGCGCGCGGTCCTGGGCGAGAACGCGGCCGCGCTGGGCCAGTTGATCGGCGAGCTGCAGGCGCAGATCCGCGGCAGCGGCGCCGAGCCGGCCTCGCACGGGCGCTTCGCCGGGCAGGCGCAGCGCCACCTGGCGGCATGGCTGCTGCCGTCGGCGCCATACCGCGACCAGGCCTGGATCCGCCGGTTGGCGCGCAGCGAGGCGGCCCTGCTGCAAGCCTTCGAGCGCGGCATCGAGCAGGCGCCGGCGGATGCGGCCCTGGTCTTGCGCCGGCAGCTGCCCAGGCTGCAAGGTATCCACCTGGACATGCACAGCCTGGCCCGGGCCGGGCGCTGCTGACGACGTGGAGACGGCATGACGAATGCACAGGATGTGCTCGATTTCTGGTTCGCCGACGACAGCGCGGTGCGCTGGTTCGTCCGCGATGCCGAGTTCGACGCGCAGATCCGCGAGCGTTTCGGCGCGACGCTGGAAGCCGCCGCGCGCGGTGAGCTGGACCGCTGGGCGGCGACGCCGCGGGGCTGGCTGGCGCTGCTGATCGTGCTCGACCAGTTCAGCCGCAACATCCATCGCAACGATGCGCGCGCCTGGGCGCAGGACCCGAAGGCGCAGGCGCTGGCGCTGGCGGGGATCGAGCGCGGCGACGACGAGCGCCTCGCGCCGCTGGAGCGCATCTTCGCCTACCTGCCGCTGGAACACGCCGAGGACCTGTCGTTGCAGCAGCGGTCGGTGGCGCTGTTCCGGGCACTGGCGTCGCACGTGCCGGCGCGGGAGCGCGGCCAGTACGACAACTTCCTGGACTACGCCCAGCGCCATTGCGAAGTGATCACCCGCTACGGCCGCTTCCCGCACCGCAACGCCGCGCTCGGTCGTGCCGATACCGCGGACGAGCGCGAGTACCTGGCGCAGCCGGGGTCGGGGTTCTAGGATCGACGCGCGAACCGCCCGACCGGGCAAGGAGCCTGCCATGCGCCGTTATCCGCTCGCCATCGCCCTGCTCGGGCTAAGCCTCGCCGCCCAGGCCGGCAACACCCTGCGCGTGGGCAACCAGGTGCTCACCGTGGGCGACAGCGCCACGCACGCGCTCGAACTGCTCGGTACGCCGGCCTACAAGGAGCCGCTGGAGAACGCGTACGGCGCCTATCGCGGCGAACGCTGGCAGTACCCGCGCGGCAGGCGCGTGGTCACGCTGACGATCGTCGCCGGCAAGGTCGGCGAGATCGAGGACCGCGTGCGCTGATCCGGCGCGGCCGCGCCGACGGCTTCGCCCACTGGACGGGCTTCGTCGGACCAGGGTGTTTCATCGATCCGGGTCTCGGTGATCCGGGGCTTCATCGACAGGGAGTGTCGCGATGCGTTCTTCGTTGTTTCGGGGTTTGTCGTTTGCGGGCCTGGTGCTGGCCGGCCTGCTGGCCGGGGCGGCGGCGCAGGCGTCGAGCACGCTGCGCGTCGGCAGCCGGGTGCTGGTGGCCGGCGACAGTGCGGCGCGGGCGGTCGAGCTGCTGGGCCGGCCGTCGCACGTCGCCCGTCGGCGCGCGGGCCGGCGCGGACGCCGCGGCGGCGTGGCGGTGGCCGTGCCCGCCGGCGAACGGTGGCAGTACCGCCGCGGCGGCCATACCGTCGTGCTGACCATCGTCGACGGCGCGGTGGCGGACATCGACGACCGCCGCGACTGAGCGCCGCCGTGCGATAGAGTGGCGGCTGATTCCGCGAGGGCCGCGCCATGGACGAAGCCACTTCCCGCAGCGACCATCCTGCCGGACTGCTGCGCTCGCGCAGCGACGGCGGCGGCCGGGTCACCAACATCGAGCTGTTCTTCGACCTGGTCTTCGTCTATGCGGTGACCCAGTTGTCGCATACCTTGCTGCACCATCTCGACGGCGCGGGCGCGCTGCGGGTGCTGCTGCTGTTCCTCGCGGTGTGGTGGGTGTGGGTGTTCACCGGCTGGGTCACCAACTGGCTGGACCCGGAGCGCATCGCGGTACGCCTGCTGCTGCTGGGCCTGATGCTGGCCGGGTTGCTGCTGTCGAGCGCGCTGCCGGAGGCGTTCGGCGCGCATGCGCTGCTGTTCGCCGGCGCCTACGTGTCGATGCAACTGGGGCGCACCGTCTTCATGCTGTGGGCGCTGGGCCGCCATGCGCCGGCCAACCGGCGCAACTTCCAGCGCATCGGTGCATGGCTGGCCGTGTCGGGCGTGCTGTGGCTGGCCGGCGGCTGGTTGCGGGGGGCGCTGCAACTGCCGCTGTGGGCGGCCGCGCTGGTGCTGGAGTACGCCGGCCCGGCGGCGGGTTTCCGGGTGCCCGGGATGGGGCGCTCGCGCACCAGCGACTGGGACGTGGAAGGCGGCCACCTGGCCGAGCGCTGCAGCCTGTTCGTGATCATCGCCCTGGGCGAGTCGGTACTGGCGACCGGCTCCAGCTTCGCCGAGGCCGGCTGGAGCGCTTCGGCGGTGAGCGCGTTCGTGGGCGCCTTCGTCGGCTGCGTGGCGATGTGGTGGATCTATTTCGACCTGGGCGCCGAGCGCGGCAGCCGCTCGATCAGGGCCTCGGCCGACCCCGGCCGCAAGGCGCGGCTGGCCTATACCTACCTGCACCTGCTGATCGTCGGCGGGATCATCGTCTGCGCGGTCGCCGACGAACTGAGCCTGAGCCACCCGCAGGCGCCGGCCGCGCCGGCGACGGCGGCGGTGCTGCTCGGCGGCCCGATGCTCTACCTGCTCGGCAACGCGCTGTTCAAGAAGACCGTCAACGACACCCATTGGCCGCTGTCGCACCTGGTCGGGCTGGGCCTGCTGGCGCTGGCGGCGATGCCGGCGGCGCGGCTGCCGGTGCTCGGCCTGGCGCTGTTCTCCAGCGCGGTGCTCGCGCTGGTGGCGGTGTGGGAGACGCTGTCGCTGCGCTCGTTGCGGCGGGCGCTGGCGGAATAGCGCGGCATGGCATGACCGATGGCAGGGGATGACGCCTGGCCCATGCCGGGCGCGCGGCGCCGCGCGAAGCTTGGCCATGTTCGGCGCGCCCTGGTGCGTCAGCCGGGGAGACCGCCATGCACCGAAACCTCAAGACGATCGCGTCCGCCCTCGTGCTGGGCATGGGCATGGCCGCCGGCCTGCAGGCGCACGAGCTCCGCATCCACCACGACCAGTGCGGTTTCGATACCGACTACGACGTGCGGGTCACCGCCGCCGGCGTGGCGTTCGACCGTGCCGGCGGCGAGCCGGCCAGCGTGTTCATGCACGACGGCGCGCTGCGCGTGGACGGCCGCGACGTCGCGGTATCGGACGCCGACGCGGCGCGCCTGCGCGACTACGAGTCGCAGGTGCGCGCGCTGCTGCCGGAGGTGGCCGGGATCGCCCGCGAAGGCGTGGACATCGGCTTCTCCGCGATGAGCTCGGTGGTGGCGACGTTCGCCGAGAATCCCGAGGAACGCAGCCGACTGGTCGGGAAGATGAGCCTGCGCCACCGCCAGGCGCTGGCGCGGATCGACCAGGGCATCGGCAGCGGCGTGTGGAAACGGCACGCCATGGACGACGTGGTCGAGGACGGCATCGGCGACACCGTTTCCGAGCTGGTCGGCACGGTGACCGCCAGCGCGGTGAAGGCGGCGCTCAGCGGCGACGAGAGCAAGGTGCAGGCGCTGGAAGCGCGCGCGGACAGCCTGGACAAATCCATCGACCGCGAAGTCGACGCGCGCGCGGACGCGCTGGAGAAGCGCGCCGATGCCCTGTGCCCGCGCCTGGCGCGGCTCGACCAGTTGCAACGGCAGTTCCAGTTCCGGCTCGGCGACGGCTCGCCCCTGCAACTGCTGCATCATGAAAGCGCGCCACCGGAGAAGGCCTCCAAAGAAGTCGCCAGCCGGTGATGCGCAGAGGCCGCTTCCCCCAAGACCCCACTTGAGCGGCCCACCGATGCCGCGCCGGACTCCCCAGCCGGCGCGGCTTTTTTTGCGCCTGCATTTTCTTCATGGGCGCGCTGCTAGGCTGCCCCACGGTTTCGCCATGAGTCGCCTCGCCGATGTCCGCCGTTCCCGAGCATTTCACCCTGCCTTACCTCACCGAGCACGGCACCCAGATCGCCCTGAACCTGCTGGCTGCGCTGCTGATCCTGCTGGTCGGCGTGTGGCTGGCCGCGCGCCTGGCCAACATCGCCCAGCGTGCGCTGCAGCGGGCGCGGGTGGATGCCACGCTGATCGGCTTCCTGCGCAACCTGATCTACGGCGTGCTGGTGGCGGTGCTGGTGGTGATGGCGCTGACCAAGGCGGGCATTCCCTCGGCGCCGCTGGTCGCCGCGCTGGGCACCGCCGGCCTGGCGATCGGGCTGGCCCTGCAGGGTTCGCTGAGCAACCTGGCGTGGGGCGTGCTGCTGATCGTGTTCCGGCCGTTCCGCGTCGGCGACTACGTCACCGTCGGCGGCGTCGACGGCACGGTGGAAAGCATCAGCCTGATGCACACCCAACTGGTGCTGCCGGACAACCGCGAGGCCTTCGTGCCGAACGCCAAGATCGGCGGCGACGCGATCGTCAACTTCAACCGGCGCGGCACGCGGCGGTTCGAGCTGAAGGTCGGGATCGGCTACAAGGACGACATCGGCAAGGCGATGCACATCGTGCGGCAACTGTTCGACGCCGACCCGCGCATTCTCAAGCAGCCGGCGCCCGGCGTGTGGACCGACAGCCTGGGCGATAGCGCGGTCAACTTGGTGCTGCGCGCGTACACCCGCTACGGCGACGTGTGGGCGGCGCAGACCGATTTCCTGCGCGCACTGAAGGAGCGCTTCGACGCCGAGGGCATCAGCCTGCCGTTCCCGCAGCGCGAGCTGACCGTGATCCAGGGCGGCCCGCTGCCGGGCGGCCAGCGCCCGCAGTCGCCCTGATCGCCGCGCCCCGGCCTCGCCGGGGCGGCGGTGTCCGCGTCAGAACTTGAAGTGCGCGCTGGCCAGGTAGCGGCGGCCGGTGCTGTAGTCGTTCCAGGCGCGGCCGGAGCCGCGGTCGAACTGGTAGTACTTCTCGTCGAGCAGGTTCATGCCGTCCAGCGTCAGCGAGAAGTTGTCGTTGAACCGCCAGCCCAGCGTGGCGCTCACGTTGGTGTAGCTGTCCACGCTGGCCGGCGGCGCGCCGGCCACGTAGCCGCCCGCCAGGTAGCGGCCGCGCCGGCCGTAGTTGATGCGCGCGGTGAACGCGCCCTTCTCGAAGTACGGGCTGACGTTGAACGCGCTGGTCGAGTTGTACGGCAGGTCTTCGCCCGTATCGGTCTTGCCGTGGGAATAGGTGTAGTTGGCGGCGATGCCGAAGCCGCTGTCGCCGAACGGCTGCTGGTAGCTCAGGGTGAAGCCCTTGACGCTGGCCGCGCCGCCGTTGGCCGGGCGCAGCACGCTGTAGTCGCAGAAACCCTGCGCGTCGCAGTTGCCCTGGCGGCCCGGTGTCGGCGGGCGCGCGGCGAGGGCATCGTAGGTGTCCGAGCCGAACAGCGAGTTGAACTGCCGCTCGATCCGCGCGTCGGTCTCGATGTAGTTGAGGATGTGCTTGTAGAACACGGAGAGCGCGAGCATGGACTGCTCGTCGAAGTACAGCTCGGCCGATACGTTGAAGTTGTACGAGGTGTACGGGTCGAGCTTGTTGTTGCCGCCGGAGCCGGTGAGCTGGTCGTCCACCAGCGAGGTGTTGTTGACCAGCTGGTTGTACGGCGCCCAGGCGATCACCTTGGCCGCCGAGCCGCGCAGCACCAGGGGGCCGCTGGTGTCGTAGACCACGTTGATCGACGGCAGCCAGTCGTTGAAGGTACGCGAGCTTCGTTGCGCTGCGCCCGGCGGTGGCGGTAGCGCGGCGTCGGCGCCGGCCTCGTAGCCGAGGCTGTCGATGACGGTGTGCACGTAGCGCACGCCGAGGTTGCCGTGCCAGTCGCCGCTGGCGAAGTCGAGCTGGGCGTAGGCCGCCCTGGCCTTCTGCTCGAGGTTCCAGGTGTTGTTGAGGTAGGTGGACGGGTCGGGCGACACGCCGTTGCCGAGCGTCTGGCCGATCACCCAGTCGCGCGCCTTGCCGCGCTCGACCTGGAGGTGCCGGCGGTAGTCGTCCGACATGCCCGGGAACGCGCCGAAGATGTCGGTGTAGCCGGCTCCGCCGATGTCGGCCACGGTGGTGCCGTCGGCCGAGGCCGGTACGTAGTAGCGCAGCCACGAGGAATCCTCGGTGTGCTTGGTGTAGCGCACGCCGGCCTGCAACTGGTTGAAGAAGCCGTCGAAATCCTTGCCGAAGTCGAGCTGGCCGTAGACGTCGCGGGTATGCGTGGGCGTGCGGGTGTAGTAGCTGTTGTTGTCCAGCTTCCAGTTGGCCGGGTCGCGCGCGGCGGCGGGGTCGTCGAAGCGCATGCCCTTGCGCGCGTCCCAGGCGTAGCCGCCGTAGTAGCGCGGCGTGAACAGCGCGGCGTCGGCGTTCGGGTTGCCGGAGTTGCTGAAGCCGCCCTGGCCGCCGAGCGACCAGCCGTCGCCACGGTAGGCGCCCTTGAGGTCGAGGCCCTTGGTGGTCACCACCGACTTGCGCACGTTCTCGTCGAGCATGGTGATGGCATGGTCGGGGCAGCCGGCGGTGTCGGTGCCGCAGGAGTGGCCGCCGGTGATCCGGCCGTTGCCGTCGGAAGCGAGGCCGGTGATGCCGTTGATGTGGTCGGAGGTGATGGCGTACAGCGACTGGTTCCAGTTCTGGAAGTTCTCGCGCACGTACAGGCCGTTGAGGTCGAACTGCAGGCGGTCGGTCGGCTTCCACTGCATGCCGAGGGTGACGCTGTCGCGCTGGCGATGCTGCTGGAAATAGGCGCCGTTGACCTCCTGCGCCATCTGGTCGCCCGGCTTGATCTGGCCGCTGGCGACCTGCGCGGCGACATTCGGGTTCGTGGTCAGGTCGGACACCGGCGAGTAGCCGAAGATCTCGATGCCCTGGCGGTCGACCTGTTCCTCGTAGTGCGCGATCGAGGTGGCGACGCCGAACGTGCTGTCCGCATCGTGCCAGCTGTACAGCACCGAGGCGTTCGGCCGGCCGCGCCGGGCCTGGTCGTTGTAGACCGTGCCCACCGATCCGCTCAGCGTGTTCGGGGCGAGGTCGAACGGCTGGCGCGTGTGCATGATCACCGTGCCGCCGATGCTGCCTTCGGGCAGGCGCGCCTCGGGCGATTTGTAGACCTCCAGGCGGCCGAGGACTTCCGGCGCGAGCTGGGTGTAGTCGAAGCCGCGGTTGGGCTGTTCGCCGAGCAGCCACGGCGTCTGCGCGACCGGATGGCCGTCGAGGAAGGTGAGGTTGAGGCTGGGGTCGGTGCCGTCGATGCTGACCCGCTCGCCCTGGCCGAAGCGGCGGTCGATGGTCACGCCCGGGATCTGCGAGATCGCCTCGGCCACGTTGGTGCTGGGGAACTTGCCGATGTCCTCGGCGGTGACCGCCTCCACCACCGCGTCGGCGTTGCGCTTGGTGTCGATCGACTTGGCCAGGCTGGCGCGGATGCCGGTGACGGTGACGCCTTGCAACTCCTTCACCGGCTGCTTGCCGCCGGATGCCGGTTTGGCCGTGGCGGCGTTGGCGGATGGATCGTTGTCCTGCGCCTGCGCGGCGACGGGCAGGCACAGGCTGGCGAAGATGCTCGCGGCCAACAGGGTTCTGCGGTTCGGCATGGGCTCATCCCCTCCGGATGAATCGGCAGGAGCGGCAGCGCTGGATGCTGCCGCACGACGACCGAGCCCCTGTCCCCGGATGGGGTCAACCATGCGTGTCGCATGACAACGTTGTCAATTCGACCGTGTCACAGTTTGCGCGGATCGGAACGGGCCTTCGTGAATGCCATCGCCTGCTGTCCAGGCGGCACGGTGCGGCAGGCCCGGATCAGCCGCCTCCGGCATTCGAGGGCGGCCGACAGGCGACAAGCGCCTGCTTGCCCGGCCATTGCGCGGTCGTGGATGGACGTCCACGACCGCTGCCCCAAAGCAGGCACGGTCATGGAACCTTCCCGCAGGTCCCTCACCTTTTCCCGATCAACGTGCGAACGGCTTCGGGCGCCCGTAAGACGCCTACTGCACGATCACCGGCGCGCGGTTGTCGTCGGAAACGCGGTCGATCAGCTCGTTGTACGGATCGATGCCGGCCTCGGCGGGGAACCCGTCGACGGTCACCGTGACGCTGCTGTCGCCGTCCGGCAGCACGCGCTTTTCCAGGTACAGCGGCTTGCCGTCGCGCTCCTTGCCCGGGGCGGCGGCGAACACGCCGATCTCGATCGGGATGCCCGGCGCCGCCGGAGTCTCCCGGCCGGTGCCGTCGACGTGGACCTTGCCGGCGTGCACCTGCAGGGTCACCTCGTAGCGGCCGTCGGGCAGCTTCTTCGCGGTGGCGCCGGTGATGCGGTTGTCGAACAGGGTGATCTTCCAGAACAGGTCGTCCAGCAGACCCTTCCACTTCGGGTCGCTGCCACGCGCCAGGTAGTCCATGAACTCCTGCGAGGTGGTGTAGGGCGGGGACTGGAAGCCCTTGTCGCGCAGGAACCGCTGCAGCACGCGGTCGACGGTGTCCTCGCCGAGGTAGTCCTGCAGCGCGTAGAACACCAGCGAGCCCTTCCTGTAGTGGATGTACTGCTGGTTCTCCACCTTCGCCAGCGGCTCCTCCGCGACCCTTTCGGTGGCGCGGCCGGCCAGGTAGCCGTCCAGCTCGTACTTGAGGAACTTGCGCATCTGGTCGGCGCCGTACCTGTGCTTCATCACCATCAGTGCCGAGTACTGGGCCAGCGACTCGCTGAGCATGGTCGAGCCCTGCATGTTCGCGCCGATCACCTGGTGCGCCCACCACTGGTGGGCCACCTCGTGGGCGGTGACGTAGGTGACGTAGTCGATCTTGCCGGCGTCGCGCAGGTCGGCGATGAAGCCCAGCGACTCGGAGAACGGGATGGTGTTGGCGAACGACTGCGCGAAGCGCCTGTAGTTCGGGAACTCCAGGATGCGCAACTGGCGGAACTGGTAGGGCGTGTAGTGCGCCTCGTAGTAGGCCAGTGCGTCCTTGGCGGCGGCGATCATGCGGTCCACGTTCCAGCCGTGCGCAGGGTCGTAGTAGACCTCGATCGCGACGTCCTTCCAGCGGTCGCGCTTCACCGCGTAGCGGGCGGACTGGAACGAGACGAAGTCGAGGATCGGCCGGTCCGCACCGCCTGGATGGGTGCTGCCTGGATGGGTGCTGTAGTGGAAGTAGCGCCGGCCGCCGGCGGTCCACTCCTTCTGCAGGTAGCCGGGCGCCAGCGCGATCTGGTCGGCGGCGGTGGAAAGGGTGGCGTCGAAGTCGATCCAGTCCGCGTCGTTGCCGGCGTAGGTGTTGGCGCGGGCCGCCTCGTCGCCGAGCCGGGGCATGCGCGGCACGTCGGCGCCCAGGCCGTACTTGCGCCGGTCGTTGCGGTCGGTGAGCTGCCGGTTGTCCTGGTAGCCGAGCCGCGGGAACAGGCTGTTGTCGAAGAAGGTGCCGTTGCCGACCAGGAAGGTGTCGTCATCCGGGCTGTTGCGGAAGCCGCGCGGCGCGTAGTCCAGCGTGAAGTCGAGCGGCATCGAGGCGCCGGGCGCGAGCGGCGTCTTGAGCCGGTAGATCGCGTAGCCCAGCCGGCGGTCGTCGAGCACGGTGTCGTGCGGTGCGAAGTCCAGCGACACCGGCGCGAGCGCCGTGCTGGTGCTCACGTGCAGCTCGCTGATCGGCACGGCATGCCGGTTGACCAGGGTGTAGCGGCCGTGGACCTCCAGGTGGCGGCGGCCGTACGGATGGATGTCCACGTCGAGCTTCATCGCGCTGATGCGCGGCTGCGGCAGGCCGCGGTACTTGGCGTATTTCTTTTCGTAGTCGGCCTGCTGGCGGGTGCGGTCGTCCTCGGTGCGGTAATGGTTGAGCACGTTGGTGTTGTAGAAGATCCACGCGCCGCTGCCGGCGAAGGCGAGCAGCGCCGCGGCCAGGGCGATCCGCGCCGGCGCGCGCAGCCGCCGGCGCGCCTCGCGCAGGCGCTCGCGCCAGCCCTGGCCGGTGCCGCGCACCCACAGCAGCGCGGTCAGCACCAGCAGGACCGCGGCGCAACTGGCCCAGTAGAAGTCGAACCACAGCGCCGCCCGCAGGAAGTGGCCGAAGCCGTTGAGGTCCGAGTACGGCGTCTCCGGCGCATGGCCGTAGTCGTAGAGGTTGTGGTCCCAGTGCAGCAGCGGGAAGCCGATGACCGACAGCACCAGCCAGGTCACCGTCAGCAGGTAGCCGAGGAACTTGTTGTTGGAGGCCGTCTGCAGGAACAGCGCCAGGACCGCCAGCAGCACGAACGGCACCGCGTCCAGCGCCAGCGAGGCCAGGTACAGGCCCGGTTCCAGCCGGGTATAGCCGCGGCTGAGCTGGGCGCCCACGCCGACCAGCGAGCCGGCCAGCAGGAACGCCAGGATCACCGCGCACAGGGCCAGCAGCTTCGCCGCCAGCGGTATCCAGTCCGGCAGCGGGAAGGCGTCGCTGACCTCGGACGAGCGCAGGCCGCGCTCGCGCCACACCAGCTCGCCGGCATAGAAGGTGACCACGATGTACAGCAGCCAGTGGAAGGCGCCGCGGACAGTCTCCAGCACCTCGTGGGTGACCGGGTAGGTGGGCGTGCCGTAGATCTGCCCGGCCAGCGCCAGCGCGAAGACCAGGTTGACCAGGCCGAAGGCCAGCATCACCCGGAACGGCGCGCCGCGCAGCACGCTGGCGGTGTCGAACGCGCACAGCGTGCGCAGTTGCAGCAGGCGCGCGCGCCAGTCGTCGCGGAGCCGCGCGCGGGGCAGCGCCAGCGCGGGTGCGTCGGCCTGCGGCAGCAGCCGCGGCGGTTCGGCGCGCGGCTTCCGGCCCGGCCGGCGCAGGCCGTCGCGGTTTGCGCGGAACAGCGCGAAGGCGGCCCCGCACAGTACGCAGCCGATCGAGCCCCACAGCAGGCGGTTGAACAGCAGCAGGCCGTCCAGCGGAGGCAGCCGGCGGTTGAAGTCGTCGGCCGACCAGTAGCGGGTGACGATGGCCAGCGTGCGGCTGCCGAACGGGTCGAGCAGGCTGGCGACCACGTGGTGGTTGACGTCGCGGGTCAGCAGGCCGGAGATCGACAGCAGCACCATGAAGCCGATCACGCCGATGTAGGTGGCCAGCAGCGAGCGCGTGGCGGTGGCGAGCAGGAACAGCAGGGCGGCGACGAACAGCATGTCCGGCAGCACGATCACGCCGAACGCCCAGCCGTAGCCGCGCCAGTCCGGCGGCCCCAGCCGGGCCGGGTCGATCCACGGCATCGAGCCGCCCAGCGCGAGGCCGAGCGCGCAGACCAGCATGATCGCGAGCGCGGCCAGGTAGCCGGCGCCGAAGCGGCCGCCCAGGTAGGCGCCGCGGCCCACCGGCGTGGCGAACACCAGTTCGGCGGTGCCCTGGTCGAAATCCCGCAGCGCGGCGCCGGCCACGAAGATCCCCACGAACAGCATGCTGAACACGCTCAGCGAGGTGAGCAGCCGGGCGATCACCATCGGCGCGTTGCGCAGCACGTTGCCGCTGGCGCCGCCGGACACCACCGCCTCGGTGCCGGTCAGCACGAAGGCGATCGCGGCGAACACGGCGGCGACGATCCAGAACAGCGGCGCCTTCAGTTGCTGGCGCAGCTCGAAGCGGAGGATTTCGAGGAACATGCGGGTCCGTCCCGGGCGGCGCGTCAGGCGGCCTGCGACGTGGCCTGCGCGCGCAGGCGGCCGAAGTAGACGTCCTCCAGGTCGGGCGCGACCGCTTCGAAGCCGGCGTCCGGGCACTGCTCGGCCAGCACGTGGATCAGCGTGCGGCCGGCGGCGAGCCGGGTGGAAAGGATGTTCATGCGGGCGCGGTAGTGGTCCAGCTCGTGCTTCTCGATCGAGCGCCGCCACACGCGGCCGTCCAGGCTGCGGATCGCCTCGTGCGGCTCGCCGGTGAGCAGCAACTGGCCCTGGCCGATGATCGCCATGCGCGGGCACAGGTCGGTCACGTCCTCCACGATGTGGGTGGACAGGATCACCACCACCCGCTCGCCGATCTCGGCCAGCAGGTTGAGGAAGCGGTTGCGCTCCTCCGGGTCGAGGCCGGCGGTGGGCTCGTCCACGATCACCAGCCGGGGATCGCCGATCAGCGCCTGGGCGATGCCGAAGCGCTGGCGCATGCCGCCGGAATAGGTGCCCAGCTTGCGCTTGCGCACGTCCCACAGGTTCACCTGGCGCAGCAGGGATTCCACCAGTTCGCGTCGCTCCGCCTTCACGGTGACGCCCTTGAGCACAGCGAAGTGGTCCAGCATCGCCTCGGCCGAGACCTTCGGGTACACCCCGAATTCCTGCGGCAGGTAGCCGAGCAGGCGCCGGGTGGCCTGCTTGTCGACCAGCAGGTCCATGCCGTCCAGGGCGATGCTGCCGGCATCCGGGTCCTGCAGCGTGGCGATGATGCGCATCAGCGACGACTTGCCCGCCCCGTTGGGCCCGAGCAGGCCGAACATGCCGTGCGGGATGTCGAGGGTCACCTGCCGCAGCGCCTGCACGCCATTGGCATAGGTCTTGGACAGGTCGCGAATGGCCAGCATGGTTCCCTCCGCGCCGCACGGCGCGGCGCCATGGGGCCAGCTTAGGTGCCGGGTGGGCCGGGCACATGCGCCTGAGGTCATGCACGGCCGGCGTACGCGGCCGGATGTTCAGGCCGCGGCAGGCCGTTCCATACGGAACGGGCGCCTGTTCGCTATGATTGAGGTCTTGCGGCCACCGTCCCCGGGTGGCGCGCCATCGTCATCGCAGGAGAACCCATGGCCGACATCAAAGAAGCGCGCGTACCCGACATCGGCAGCGACAACGTGCCGGTGATCGAGGTGCTGGTCAAAGCCGGCGACCGGGTCGAGAAGGAACAGGGCCTGGTCACGCTGGAGTCGGACAAGGCGACCATGGAGGTGCCCGCGCCGTTCGCCGGTACGGTGAAGGAAGTGAAGCTGAAGGTGGGCGACGAGGTCTCCGAGGGCGCGCTGATCGCGCTGATCGAGGCCGACGGCGCCACCGCTGCGCCCGCTCCGGCCCCGGCTCCTGCTCCTGCCAAGGCCGCCGCGCCGGCGAAGGCGGAGCCTGCCCCGGCACCCGCCCCTGCGCCCGCCGCCGGAGGCGCCGCGAGCGTGCGCGAGGCGCGCGTGCCGGACATCGGCAGCAGCGGCGTGCCGGTGATCGAGGTGCTGGTGAAGGTGGGCGACACCGTCGCCAAGGACCAGGGCCTGGTCACGCTGGAATCGGACAAGGCCACGATGGAAGTGCCCGCGCCGTTCGCCGGCGTGGTGAAGGAACTGAAGGTAAAGCTGGGCGACGAGCTGTCCGAAGGCAGCGTGATCGCGCTGATCGAGAGCAGCGACGGCGCCGCGCCGGCGCCCGCGCCCGCTGCGGCGGCGCCTGCCGCGCCGCCGGCGGAGGAAAAGCCTGCGCCGGTCGGCGGCCGCAGCGTACTGCCCGGCAACGCCCCCGAGGGCGATGCGCCCCCGCAGGCGCGCCCGCCGGTCGATGCGCGGCTGGTGATGCCGGGCGACGCGCCGTACGCCAGCCCGGCGGTGCGCGCGTTCGCGCGCGAGCTGGGCGTGGACATCCAGCAGGTGAAGGGTTCCGGCCGCGGCGGCCGCATCCAGCGCGAGGACGTCAGCGCCTACGTGAAGCACGCGCTGGCCTCCGGCGCGCGCCCGGTCGCCGGCACCCCGGTGGCCGCCGGCGGCGGGCTCAACCTGCTGCCGTGGCCGAAGGTCGACTTCGCCAAGTTCGGCGAGATCGAGGAGAAGCCGCTCTCGCGCATCCAGAAGATCTCCGGCGCCAACCTCGCGCGCAACTGGGCGATGATCCCGCACGTCACCCAGCACGAGGATGCCGACATCACCGAGCTGGAAGCCTTCCGCAAGAAGCTCGGCGAGGAGAACAAGGACCTCAAGATCACCCCGCTGGTATTCCAGATGAAGGCGGTGGTGGCGGCGCTGAAGCAGTTCCCGCAGTTCAACGCCTCGCTCGACGAGACCGGCGAGAAGCTGATCCTCAAGAAGTACTTCCACATCGGCATCGCGGTGGACACGCCCGACGGCCTGGTGGTGCCGGTGATCCGCGACGTGGACAAGAAGGGTCTGCTCGACCTGGCCCGCGAACTGGGCGAGATCTCGAAGAAGGCGCGCGACAAGAAGCTCGGTCCGGCCGAGATGTCCGGCGGCTGCTTCTCGATCTCCTCGCTCGGCGGCATCGGCGGCACGGCGTTCACGCCGATCGTCAACGCGCCGGAGGTGGCGATCCTGGGCGTCTCCAAGGCGGCGACGAAGCCGGTGTGGAACGGCAAGGAGTTCGCGCCGCGGCTGATGCTGCCGCTGTCGCTCAGCTACGACCACCGGGTGATCGACGGCGCGCTCGCCGCGCGCTTCGCCGCGTTCCTCGCCGCCCAGCTCGGCGACATCCGCCGGCTGTTGCTGTGACGGAGGCATGACGATGGCGAACACGATCGAAGTGAAGGTTCCCGACATCGGCGGCCACGACGGCGTGCCGGTGATCGAGGTGCTGGTGAAGGCCGGCGACACGGTGGCGAAGGACCAGAGCCTGATTACCCTGGAGTCGGACAAGGCGACCATGGAGATTCCCTCCAGCGCCGCCGGCGTGGTCAAGGAACTGAAGGTCAAGCTGGGCGACGAGCTGTCCGAAGGCGCGGTGATCGCCGTGCTGGAAGCTAGCGGCGATGCCGCCGCACCCAAGGCCGAGGCGCCACAGGCGGCTGCGCCGGCACCGGCCGCCGCGCCCGCCCCGGCCAAGGCGGCGCCGGCTGCCGCACCGCGGGCGGCCGGCGCGTCGGGCCGCCAGGCCGACATCGAATGCAAGCTGGTGGTGCTGGGCTCCGGTCCCGGCGGCTACACGGCGGCGTTCCGCGCCGCGGACCTGGGCGTGGACACCGTGCTGGTGGAACGCTACGCCAGCCTCGGCGGCGTCTGCCTCAACGTGGGCTGCATCCCGTCCAAGGCCCTGCTGCACGCCGCCGCGGTGATCGACGAGGCCGCGGCGATGGCCGCGCACGGCGTCAGCTTCGGCGCGCCCAAGATCGACATCGACAAGCTGCGCGGCTTCAAGGACAAGGTGGTCGGCCAGCTCACCGGCGGGCTGGCCGGCATGGCGAAGCAGCGCAAGGTGCGCACGGTCGAAGGCATCGGCGCGTTCGTCTCGCCGCACGAGCTGGAAGTGCAGACGAAGGACGGCGTGAAGCTGATCCGCTTCGAGCACGCGGTCATCGCCGCCGGCTCGCAGTCGGTGAAGCTGCCCTCGTTCCCGTGGGACGACGAGCGCATCATGGATTCCACCGGCGCGCTGGAGCTGAAGGACGTACCGAAGAAGCTGCTGGTGGTCGGCGGCGGCATCATCGGGCTGGAGATGGCCACGGTGTACTCGGCGCTCGGCAGCGAGGTGACCGTGGTCGAGTTCATGGACCAGATCATCCCAGGCGCCGACGCCGACCTGATCAAGCCGCTGGCCAAGCGGCTGGGCAGCCGGCTCAAGGGCATCCACCTCAAGACCAAGGTGGTCGAGGCGAAGGCCACCAAGAAAGGCATCGAGGTCCGCTACGAGGGCGACAGCATCCCCGAGACCACGCTGTTCGACCGCGTGCTGGTGTCGGTGGGGCGCTCGCCCAACGGCAACAAGATCGGCGCCGACAAGGCCGGCGTGGCCGTCACCGAGCGCGGCTTCATCGACGTCGACACGCAGATGCGCACCAACGTGCCGCACATCTTCGCGATCGGCGACCTGGTCGGCCAGCCGATGCTGGCGCACAAGGCCACCCACGAGGCCAAGGTCGCGGCCGAGGTCGTGGCCGGCCACAAGAGCCACTTCGACGCGCGGGTGATCCCGTCGGTGGCCTATACCGATCCGGAAATCGCCTGGGTCGGCGTGACCGAGCGCGAGGCGAAGGAAAAGGGCCTGAAGGTCGGCGTGGGCAAGTTCCCGTGGGCCGCCAGCGGCCGCGCGATCGGCATCGACCGCACCGAGGGCTTCACCAAGCTGCTGTTCGACGAGGAGACCCACCGCGTGGTCGGCGGCGGCATCGTCGGCCCGCACGCCGGCGACCTGATCTCCGAGATCGCGCTGGCGATCGAGATGGGCAGCGAGGCGGCCGACATCGGCCTGACCATCCACCCGCATCCCACCCTGAGCGAATCGGTGGGCATGGCGGCGGAGGCCTACGAGGGCACCATCACGGACCTGTACATGCCGAAGAAGAAGTAGGTTCCGGTTCTCGCAACCATAAAAGCCCGGCCTCCTGGCCGGGCTTTTTCATGTTCCAACCTCGGCTGGGCCCGTTCAGCGGCGCGCGATGGCCGCGCGACCCTGCGGCGGAGCGCCCTCGGCCAGGTCCGGGCAGGGCTCGCACCAGCGTTCTTTGCGGACGCGCGCGGCGGCCTATTGCGTGAGGATTTCCACCTGGTTGGCGGAATAGGTCATGTATTCCTGCGGTGTCAGGCGATGATCGCCGTCGCGGTCGTACTCGGCGAAGTGGGCGCGCAGCGCGGTCAGGCTCTTCGGCACTTCGGAGCGGCTGATGAATTTGTCGTGGTTGACGTCCAGCTCGTCGAAGCTGGGGCCGGAGCCTTGCGAAAGCTGCGATGGCTTCAGCATGAGCGACCGGGTCATATTTTCGCGGTTGGGAGACACGTAACCCGCCGGTGGCGTCTGCGCCATGGCAAGCGTGGTCACGATCATCGTGGCGATGAATGGGGCGACGAGAACGACGGACTTGTACGAGTGCATGACCTGCCTCCGTGGCGGACGAGTGGACATCATGGCATGAACGGTCCGTTCAGCTTAGTGCCGGGTCGCGTTGCGCGCCAGGGTCGTGCGCGATGCAGGACGGCGCTCCGGCGTCGGGGGCCGCATTGCCGTTTCAGCCGGGGGAGCCGCATGGAGCGTCCGGCATGTCGCCGGCCAGCAGGAAGGCGAGTTTCCGCTCGCGCGGCAGTTGCTTGATCGCCCACTCCGCGCGCGACGCGCTGGCGCGGTCGGGGTAGCTGCGGAAACCCAGCAGCCGCAGCGGCGGGTTGGCGCGCGTGTAGCGCGCGCCGCGGCCGGCCGCATGCGCGGCATAGCGCGCTTCCAGCCGGTTGGTGATGCCGGCGTAGTAGCTGCCGTTGCGGCACTCGATCAGGTACAGATACCACGCCATCTTTCGTCGGCCCGTGTCGTGCCCATGCCCTCCGGTAGCCTGCTTCCTGCAAACACGGTTCGGCAGGAGCGACGGGCTTCGCGGGCGCCGTCACGGTAACCGGATCGGTGCACTCGGTCATCCGGCGGGCGTGTCCGTGGCAGAGGCGGTGCCGGCGCCGCGGGATGCGCAGGCCGGCACCGCCGCGCTTACAGCACGGTCAGGGTGACGTCGATGTTGCCGCGGGTGGCGTTGGAGTAGGGGCAGACGAGGTGTGCCTTCTGCACCAGCGCCTCGGCCTCGGCGCGGGGCAGGCCCGGCAGGCTGATCCTCAGTTCCGCCTCGATGCCGAAGCCGGCCGGGATCGGGCCGATGCCGACGCTGCCTTCGATGGCGGTCTCCGCGGGCAGGGCGACCTTCTGCTGGGCCGCGACGAACTTCAGCGCGCCGAGGAAGCAGGCCGAGTAGCCGGCGGCGAACAACTGTTCCGGGTTGGTGCCGTCGCCGCCAGTGCCGCCGAGTTCGCGCGGCGTGGACAGCTTGATGTCGAGCGCGCCGTCGGACGAGGCGGCGTGGCCGTCGCGGCCGCCGGTGGCCCTGGCGTGGGCGCGGTAGAGGACTTTCTCGATGGACACTGGGATCTCCTGGCGGGGTGGGTGTTCGCTTGCGATGGAACGGTGGAGGCGATGGGCCGATCATGGCGTGCTCGCACGGCCTTTAATATCGATGTCTATTTAATAGTGCACTATTTATTTGGTGGCCCATATCGCCTGGCGATGCGCGTTGGACGGGGAGGTCAGCCGTGGCCGGCGAGGCGTTCGCGCAGTTGCGTGAGCTGGCCTTTCAGGGCGACGAGTTCGCCGGCCTCGCAGCCGGTGGCGCAGAACACGGCGCCGGGCACCGTGCCGGCCTGCTTCTTCAGCGCGCGGCCCTGGTCGGTCAGCGAGACGACGACCTGGCGCTCGTCCTCGGTCGAGCGCGTGCGGCGCACCAGGCCGGCGGATTCCAGCCGCTTCAGCAGCGGGGTCAGCGTGGCCGAGTCGAGGAACAGCCGCTCGCCGACCTCCGACACGGTGAGCCGGTCGCGCTCCCACAGCACCAGCATCGCCAGGTATTGCGGGTAGGTGAGCCCGAGCCGGGACAGCAGCCTGCGGTAGACCTTGTTCATCGCCAGGCCGGCCGAATACAGCGCGAAGCAAAGTTGCTGGTCGAGTTCCAGCGGCGGCTCGGGCGGCGGCTTGCGTGGATTCCTGGTCGTCATGGCTGGGGAATATAGATAGCGCACAATACAATTGCAAGCTATTTGTTTCGGGCGGCGACGGCCTGCCATCGGGCGGCGCGGCGGAGCATCATGGACGCCTTGCGGCCGCGGTTCGCCGCCGCGGTCCGGTCCTCACCGATCCGGAGGTACGCATGCCCCTGAACATCTGTCTTGCCGGCGCGACCGGCTGGGCCGGCTCCGAACTGGCCCGCGGCATCGCCGCATGTCCCGACCTCGTGCTGACGGCGGCGGTGTCGCGCCGGCACGCGGGCCGGCGACTCGGCGACGTGCTGGACGAGCCGCGCCTGGCCGCGCCGGTCTTCGCCAGCGCGGAGGAGGCGCTGGCCCTTCCCTGCGACGTGTTCGTCGAATACACCCGGCCGGACAGCGCCAAGGCGAACGTGCTGGCCGCCCTGGCCCACGGGGCGCACGTGGTGGTGGGCACGTCCGGGCTCAGCGACGACGACTACGCCCGGATCGACGCCGTCGCGCGCGAACGCCGGCGCGGCGTGCTGGCCTGCGGCAACTTCGCGCTCACCGCGGTGCTGCTGCAGAAGTTCGCGGAAATGGCGGCGAAGCTGATCCCACAATGGGAAATCATCGACTACGCCTACGAGGGCAAGCCCGACGCGCCCAGCGGCACGGTGAACGAGCTGGCCTACCGGCTGGGCCGGGTACGGATACCGGAGCTGGCGGTGCCGCTGGAGCAGACCCGCGGCGTGCGCGAGACGCGCGGCGGCACGATCGGCGGCGCGCAGGTGCATGCGGTGCGCCTGCCCGGGTTCGTGCTGGGCGCGGAAGTGATCTTCGGCATGCCCGACCAGACGCTGACCCTGCGCCACAACGCGGGCGGCAGCGCACGGCCCTACGTGGACGGCGCGCTGCTGGCGATCCGCAAGGTGTCCGGCCTGGTCGGCGTGCATCGCGGGCTGGATGCGGTGCTGGAACTCTAGGGTGCCGGGCCGATGCGAGCGCCGGACATGAAAAGGCCCGCTGAGGCGGGCCTTTTCACTTCAACTGGCTCGACGGATCGAGCAGGCGGCTTCAGGCCACCTGGACCTCGTCGGCCTGCAGGCCCTTCGGGCCCTTGGTCACGACGAAGGTGACCTTCTGGCCTTCCTGCAGCGACTTGAAGCCGTTGCCCTGGATGGAACGGAAATGGACGAACAGGTCGTCACCGCTCTCCTGGCTGATGAAGCCGAAACCCTTGGCGTCGTTGAACCACTTGACGGTACCGCTCTGGCGATTGGACATGACACATAACCTTTGAAACGTTGATGTTTTGACGGCGTGGAGCGAGGCGGACTCGCCGCAATTTGACGCAGTGCATCCGGAGTCGCCTCAAGCGCTGCCCGACAAGGATACGCGAAAGTACGCCGGATAAAGTGATTTTTCGGATTTGGCCGGGGGGTTCCCGCACTTTCCGGGGGTTCGCGGGCGCGGTTTGCCCGGTCCGCACCGTCCGGCGGGCGACGGGAAAGCCCGTCGCCGGGCCGGTTCCGGCCCATTTCCGGCCCTTGCGCGGGGCCGGAGCGGCGGTCAGGCCAGCGCGTAGCCGAACTGCTCCTGGAACTCGGCGGCGAACTCGGCGTAGCTGAACCGCTGGTTCTGCGTGCCGGGGTGCTCGACCTTCAGCGCGCCCATCAGCGAGGCCATGCGGCCGATGGTGGGCCAGTCGTAGCCCTTCATGATGCCGAAGATCAGGCCGGCGCGGTACGCGTCGCCGCAGCCGGTGGGGTCGATCACCTGGCGTTCGCGCGCCGGCGGGATCTCGATCACCTCGCCGCCGGTGTGGATCAGCGAACCGCGCGGGCCCAGCGTCACGATGTAGGCCTGGGTGCGGCCGGCGATCTCCTCGGCGCTCCAGCCGGTGCGCTGCTGCAGCAGTTGCGACTCGTAGTCGTTGACGATGACGTAGGTGGCCTTGCCGATCATCGAGCGGAACTCGTCGCCGTTGAACAGCGGCATCGCCTGGCCCGGGTCGAAGATGAACGGCACGCCGCGCGCGGCGAAGTCGTCGGTGTGCTGCAGCATCGCCTCGCGGCCGTCCGGCGCCACGATGCCGAAATCAACGTCGGGGACGTCGTTGACGTGGTTGTGGTGCGAGCTGGACATCGCGCCCGGATGGAAGGCGGTGAGCTGGTTGTTGTCCAGGTCGGTGGTGATGAAGCACTGCGGGGTGAACTGGTCGTCGAACACGCGCACGCCTTCCAGCCGGATGCCGCAGCGGACCAGGTGCTCGCGGTACGGCGCGAAGTCCTGGCCGACGGTGGCCATCGGCAGCGGGTCGCCGCCGAGCAGCTTGAGGTTGTAGGCGATGTTGCCGGCGCAGCCGCCGAACTCGCGGCGCATCTGCGGCACCAGGAACGAGACGTTCAGGATGTGGACCTTGTCCGGCAGGATGTGGTTCTTGAACTGGTCCGGGAACACCATGATGGTGTCGTAAGCCAGGGAACCGCAGATGACGGCTGACATGATGTGTAGTGACCCCGTGGAACGTGTAGGCGGCCGGGACAAGGACGGCCGCAGGCGGCGGACGGCGAGGCGTCCGGCAAACCGGTGAATCCTACCCGCAACCGCCGCGCAAGGCGACAGCTGGCCGGTTCGCCGGTGCTGCGGCCGGACAGAGAAAATGCCTGCATCATCCCGTTTCGCAAGGCTTTCTTAACGTCTTTGCGCTTGCGCGGGGGAGCCTCGCTCACTAGACTGATCCGCTTATCTTTTCACCCGCAGCCGGCGCGCCAGGCCTCATGTTCAAGAAGTTCCGCGGCATCTTCTCCAACGACATCTCCATCGACCTCGGCACCGCCAACACGCTGATCTACGTGCGTGGGCAGGGCATCATCCTGAACGAGCCGTCGGTGGTGGCGATCCGCCAGGACCGCGGCCCGGGCGGCCCGCGCACGGTGGCGGCGGTGGGCGGCGACGCCAAGCGCATGCTCGGCCGCACGCCCGGCAACATCGCCACGGTGCGCCCGATGAAGGACGGCGTGATCGCCGACTTCACCATGACCGAGGCGATGCTGCAGCACTTCATCAAGCAGGTGCACAAGTCGCGCATGCTGCGTCCCAGCCCGCGCGTGCTGGTCTGCGTGCCGTGCGGCTCGACCCAGGTGGAGCGCCGCGCGATCAAGGAATCGGCCGAGGGCGCAGGCGCCCGCGACGTGTTCCTGATCGAGGAGCCGATGGCCGCGGCGATCGGCGCCGGCATCCCGGTGCACGAGGCGCGCGGCTCGATGGTGCTGGACATCGGCGGCGGCACCTCCGAGGTGGCGGTGATCTCGCTCAACGGCATCGTCTACTCGCAGTCGGTGCGCGTGGGCGGCGACCGTTTCGACGAGGCGATCATCAACTACGTGCGCCGCAACCACGGCACCCTGATCGGCGAATCCACCGCCGAGAAGATCAAGCTGCAGATCGGCTGTGCGTTCCCGCAGAGCGAAGTGCGCGAGATCGAGATCTCCGGCCGCAACCTCGCCGAGGGCGTGCCGCGCATGTTCACGATCAACTCCAACGAGATCCTGGAAGCGCTGCACGAGCCGCTCGCCGGCATCGTGGCGGCGGTGAAGTCGGCGCTGGAGCAGACCCCGCCGGAGCTGTGCTCCGACGTGGCCGAGCGCGGCATCGTGCTCACCGGCGGCGGCGCGCTGCTGCGCGACCTGGACCGGCTGATCTCCGAGGAGACCGGCCTGCACGTGCAGGTGGCGGACGATCCGCTCACCTGCGTGGCGCGCGGCGGCGGCAAGGCGCTGGAGCTGATCGACCAGCACGGCAGCGATTTCTTCGCTCCCGAATAAAGCGCGGCCATGGCGCTCGCGCGCGAGGATGCCTCGCCCCTGTTTGCCGGCTCCGTCGCCGGCACCTTGCGGCTGATCTTCTACCTGGCGCTGGCGATGGTGCTGATGGTGCTGGACCACCGCAACGGCTGGATGTGGCGCATCCGCTATGCGGCGGCCGCGGTGGTGGAGCCGCTGTACCGCCTCGCCGGCATGCCGGCCACCGGCATGCGCACGCTCACCGTGGCGTTCGCCGACCGCCAGCGGCTGACCGAGCAGAACCAGCGCCTCGGCGAGGACCTGCTGCTGGCCAATGCCAAGCTGAACCGGATGGCCGCGGTGGCCGAGCAGAACCAGCGCCTGAAGGAACTGCTGGACACCCAGCACAGCCTCGAACTCAACGTGCAACTGGCGCGGGTGATCGGCGTCGACCTGGGCGCCTACCGGCACCGGGTGATGCTCAACCTGGGCGCGCGCGACGGCATCCGCCCGGGCCAGCCGGTGATCGATGCGCGCGGCGTGATGGGCCAGGTGATCGAGGTGCTGCCGACCACCTCGGTGATGATGCTGGTGACCGACCCCAACCACGCGGTGCCGGTGGTGATCGAGCGCACCGGCCTGCGCACCATGGCCTACGGTTCGCGCGACGGCAACCAGCTCAGCCTGCCGACGATCCCGTTGGTGGCCGACGTCAAGGTGGGCGACCGCCTGCTCACTTCCGGCCTCGGCGGGCGCTTCCCGCCGGGCTTCCCGGTGGGCGAGGTCACCGCGGTGGCGCCGGCGCCGACCGGGATGTTCCTGGAAGCGCACGCGCGGCCGAGCGCCGACCTCAACCGCAGCGGAGACGTGCTGCTGCTGCACGACCAGGCCGAGCCGGCCGGGCCGCCGGCGCCGGTGACGCCGATGGGGCCGCCCGCCGACCTGGCGCCGGTGCCGGCCGGTGCGCCCGCGGCGGCGGCCAGCACGCCGGCGCCGCCGGCCGGAGCGGCGCGATGAGCCGCCAGCGCCTGAGCCTGTGGTGGTTCGTCGGCACCCTGGTGTTCTCGCTGCTGTCGATGCTGGTGCCGCTGCCCGACGTGCTGGCGCCGTTCAAGCCGTACTGGCCGGCGCTGTTCCTGCTGTACTGGTCGCTCGAATCGAACGACCGGGTCAGCCTCGGGCTGGCCTTCCTGATGGGGCTGGCCGCGGACCTGCTCGACGGCGTGCTGCTCGGCGAGCAGGCGCTGCGCCTGTGCGCGCTGGTATTCATCGCGCTGCGCTTCCGCTCGCGGCTGCGCTTCTTCCCGATGTGGCAGCAGACCCTGGCGGTGTTCGCGCTGCTGCTGAACGACCGCGTGCTGCTGCTGGTGGTGCGCGTGTTCGCCGGCGATCCGCTGCCGCCGGCGAGCTGGTGGGTGGCGCCGTTCGTCGGCGCGGCGCTGTGGCCGTTCCTGTTCCTGCTGCTGGACGACCTGCGCATGCGCCTGCGGATCCAGTGAAGCATGGCCCGGTGAGATGAAAGTGCGGCGGCGCTCAATCAAGGACGCGCGTGGCGAAAGCACGCTGTTCCGCTACCGCGCGCTGGCCGGCTTCGCGCTGATCGTGCTCGGCCTGGCGGCGCTGGGTGGGCGCTTCTTCTACCTGCAGGTGCTGCGCCACGACGAGTTCGTCACCCGCTCCGACGCCAACCGCGTCAAGCCGCGGGCGATCCCACCGGCGCGCGGGCTGATCTTCGACCGCAACGGCGTGCTGCTGGCCGACAACGTGCCCGCGTTCCGCCTGGAGGTGGTGCCCGAGCAGGTGCCGGACATGGCCGCGATGCTGGCGCAGATCGGCGCGGTGGTACCGCTGGACCAGGACGACATCGACGCCTTCAGGAAGCAGCTCAAGCAGAGCCGGCGCTTCGAGAGCGTGCCGCTGAAGCTGCGCCTGAGCGAGGACGACATCGCCCGCTTCGCGATCAACCGCTGGCGCTTCCCGGGCGTGGACGTGGTGCCCTACCTGACCCGCCGCTACCCGTTCGGCGCGCGCTTCGCCCACGTGGTCGGCTACGTCGGGCGGATCGACGCGGACGACCTGCAGCGGCTCGACCCGGTCCGCTACAAGGGCACCAGCCACGTCGGCCGCAGCGGCATCGAGCGCTCATACGAGGACGTGCTGCACGGCACGCCCGGCTACGAGCTGGTCGAGGTGAACGCGGATGGGCGTACCCAGCGCGTGCTGGAGACGCACGCGCCGGTTCCCGGCAAGAACCTCTACCTGTCGATCGACGTGCGCGTGCAGAAGGCCGCCGAGGAAGCCTTCGAAGGCCGGCCCGGCGCGGCGGTGGCGATCGACCCGCGCAACGGCCAGGTGCTGGCGATGGTGAGCGTGCCGAGCTTCGATCCGAACCTGTTCGTCAACGGCATCAGCCATGCCGACTACACCGCGCTGACCACCGCCGAGGACAAGCCGCTGTACAACCGCGCGCTGCGCGGCGTGTACCCGCCGGGCTCGACGGTGAAGCCGTTCCTCGCCCTGGGCGGACTCGAATACGGCGTGCGGCGGCCGCAGGACACGGTGCTGTCCACCGGCGAGTTCTGCCTGCCGGGAACCACCTTCTGCCGTCGCGACGACAAGCGCGGCGGCGACGGCGTGGTCAACATGGTGCGGGCGATCCAGCTCTCCACCAACACCTACTTCTACAAGCTGGCACTGGACCTGGGCATCGACCGGCTCAGCGAGTGGATGAGCCGTTTCAGCTTCGGCGGCAGGACCGGCATCGACCTGATCGGCGAATCGGAAGGCGTGCTGCCCTCGCGCGCGTGGAAGGCGGCGAACAGCAAGCAGAAGGCGTGGTTCCCGGGCGAGACGATCATCGCCGGCATCGGCCAGGGCTACTGGGCGGTGACGCCGCTGCAACTGGCGCACGCCACCGCCACCCTGGCCGGGCACGGCGTGCCGTATGCGCCGCGGTTGGTGATGTCCACCCAGAAGGGCGTCGACAGCCGGCCCGAGCCGCTGGCCAACCCGCCCAGCGGGCCGTCGCTGATCCGGCGCCCGGAGGACTGGGCGGTGATCAACCAGGGCATGCAGGCGGTGGTCGAGGCCGGCACCGGCAAGGGCCAGTTCACCGGCTTCCCCTACGAGGTGGCCGGCAAGAGCGGCACCGCCGAGCGCTTCTCGCGCACCACCAACGCCTACGACACCAACCGCAATTCCAGCTACCTCGCCGCCCGCCACCGCGCCTGGTTCATCGCCTATACGCCGGCCGAGGCGCCGCGGATCGCGGTGGCGGCGGTGCTGGAGGCGGGCGCCTGGGGCAGGGACGCGGCCCCGATCACGCGCCGGATCTTCGATGCGTGGCTGGCGACGCAGGACGGCGCGCCGCCGCAGACGCCCGCGTCCTCGTCTCCGCCCGCCACGGCCGCGCCGCCGGCGGGCGAGGAAGAGGACGTGCCCGTGCAGGGCGGTGCCGGAGGCATGCCATGATCAATGCGCTGCAGGCCCGCCTGTACCGTTTCGCCCGCCGCATGCTGACCCGGCCGCGGATCGACCTGCCGCTGGCCGCCGGCCTGTTCGTGCTGGCCTGCGTCGGCCTGGCCACGCTGTACAGCGCCGGCGACGCCAGCCTCGCCCTGGTCGGCGGCCAGGCCGCCCGCTTCGTGATGGGCACCGTCCTGCTGCTGCTGGTCTCGCGCATCCCGCCGACCGTGCTGCGTAGCTGGACGCCGTGGCTCTACGCCGGCAGCACCCTGCTGCTGGTGGTGGTGGCGGTGCTGGGCGAGGGGCGCGGCTCGATCCGCTGGCTGGACCTGGGCGTGATGCGATTCCAGCCGTCCGAGCTGCTCAAGCTGACCATGCCGATGATGGTGGCCTGGTACCTGCACCCGCGCCAGTTGCCGCCGTCGTGGAAAGACATGGCGGTGGTCGGCGTGATGATCGCGATCCCGGCCGGGCTGATCGCCGAGCAGCCGGACCTTGGCACCGCCGTGCTGGTGACCGCGGCCGGCGCGTTCGCGCTGTTCCTGTCGGGCGTGGCGTGGTGGCGCATCGGCCTGCTGCTGGCGGCGGTGGGCGGGATGATCCCGGTGGCCTGGCATTTCCTGCACCAGTACCAGCGCGACCGCGTGCTGACCCTGCTCGACCCGGAATCCGACCCGCTCGGCAACGGCTGGCACATCATCCAGTCGCAGATCGCGGTGGGCTCCGGCGGCGTGTTCGGCAAGGGCTGGCAGCACAGCACGCAGTCGCGGCTGGAATTCCTGCCCGAGCACACCACCGACTTCATCTTCGCGGTGTTCTCCGAGGAGTTCGGCCTGGTCGGCGTGCTGGCCCTGCTCGCGCTGTACGCCTTCATCATCGGCCGCTGCCTGTGGATCGCGATGGAGGCGCGCGACACCTACTCGCGCCTGCTCGCCGGCGCGATCGGCATGAGCTTCTTCGTCTACGTGTTCGTCAACGGCGGCATGATCGCCGGCATGCTGCCGGTGGTCGGCGTGCCGCTGCCGCTGGTCAGCTACGGCGGCACCTCGGCGGTATCCCTGCTCACCGGCTTCGGCGTGCTGATGTCGATCCACGCCAACCGCAAGATGCACGACTAGGGCACGCCTGCGCTCCTGTTGATCCGTCGTGCCGACTGCGCTGCGTTGCCGGGAGCCTTCGTCCCGGCGCGCCCGTGGAGCCCCGCGTCTTGCCGACGGTCCGCATGCGTCGCAACATGGGGCGGCAACGGGGAATCCATTCAGGGGAAGACATGAAGGCCAGGAACTGGGCTTGGGCGGCGCTTGTCGGCGCCACGGTATGCATGACGGCTGGAGCGGCGGATATTCCGGTGCCGGCCATTCCGAAAAAGGATGCGGCCCAGGTGCTGCGGGAGGCGCCTGAGCCTTGGCGCAGCTACCTGATCAAGGCGCGCGCCGCCGAGCGGATCGCCGATCCGCTGCGGCGCTGCCTGGCGTTTCCCGACCTGCCCGGCAACCACTGGCCTGAAGGCCACGCGGCGGCCCACTGCGCCTACCACGCGCTGCAAAGGGTGCCGACCATGAGCCTGGATACGCTGGAAGGCTATCTGCAGCGCAAGGACATCAAGGGCCTGCGGGCCAAGATGGACGGTTACCTGGACCGGCACTTCGCCAAAGAGGGGCAGGGCGAAGACATCCACATGATGTTCGGGGCATTCGACGAGAGCGATCGCAGCGATCGCCTCTCCCAGCGTTGGCTGATGTCGGCTCCCGACGATCCGTACGCCAACCTGGCACGGGCCGACTATCTGCTGGAGAAAGCCTGGAAGGTGCGCGGCAAGGAGTATGTTGCCAAAACCCCGGAAGGGAACATGGAAAACATGCATTCCCTGGTGGATCGGGCCATGCCGCTGTTCGACAAGGCGAGCAAGCTCGAGCCGCGCCTGATGCCTGCCTATATCGGCATGATGAGTGCGGCCATGCTGATAGGGCGCAGCGACCTGATCGAGGCGGCTTTCGCCTCGGCGCAGAAACAGGATCCGGCCTGCCTGCTCCTGGTCAGGCAGCGCCTGCAAATCCTGTTGCCGCGCTGGGGCGGTTCCTACGCGCGGAGCGCGGCCTATATGGCCGAGCTGGCTCCCCACCTGAAGGAGCATCCGGGCCTGGCGACCTACTTCTCGGTGCCGTACCTGGACCAGGCCAGCTACTTCGAGGGCGACGATTTCTACAAGGCGCCGGCTGCGGCCTTGGTGGACCACGCGGTCGACGTGGGCTCCTACGACGATGCGTTGCAACAGGCGGGAGATATCGCACTCAACCGGGTCGATGCCCCCTCCGACGAATGGCGCTCGCTGGCGCTGCTGCTGCAAGAGGCCCGCTTCCGTTATGGCAATGCCTGGGCCGACCGCATGATTGCCTGGGATCTGGTGCAGAGCGAGCCCGAATGGGCCCTGCATTACCTGGCGCGCGCGCAGAAGCTCGAGCCGGCCAATGCGCAATTGCAGTACCTGCTGGGAGCGGCCTACCACAATACGCACCGCTTCGCCTTGGCCCAGCAGCACTACGAGGCGGCGATCAAGGATCCGAAGCAGCGCCATAGATCGTTGCGCGAATTGAGCACGATGTGGCTCTTCGACGCCGGTCTGGACGGCAAGACCGGCGCCATCAAGGCCAAGCCCTTCGTGGACAGGCTGTTGGCCGAGTATCCCAAGGACGGCAGGGGCTGGATCTATCACTTCGACTGCCTGGGCCGGCTCGGCCAGAGCATTCCCATGGAGGAGCTGAAGCAGTTCCTGGCGGTGGCGGATCGCAGCGACCCTCGGCAGATCAAGACGATCGCAGGCATCGAATCGGCTCTCGAAAAAGCCGGGCAGGCTTCGAAGTAGCCTCCACGGCGTTCCGGAAACGGGCCGACGGGGCGTTCGCATCGATGGCGGCCGTTGTGATTCAACATGCTAGGCTTGTTTCCACTACGGGATTTCTGCAAAGCAAGGCATGCGCTTCTTCCTCCGTTTCCGTTCGCTCTTCCTGGTTCTGGCCTGCATCCCGTGCCTGTCGGCGCTGGCGGAAACCCATCCGGGCCAGGCCGACCTGGTGCGCGAGGTGGCGCGGGATACCGGCAAGACGCCGGCCGCGCTGAACGCGCTGCTGGATGGCGCGCAGAAGCAGCAGAGCATCCTCGATGCGATCAGCCGGCCCGCCGAGGCCAAGCCGTGGAAGGACTACCGGCCGATCTTCCTCACCGACAAGCGGATCGGCGACGGTATCGCGTTCTACCGCGAGCACCGCGACCTGCTCGAGCGCATCGGCCGGCAGTACGGGGTGGCGCCCGAGTACATCGTCGCGATCATCGGGGTGGAGACCTTCTACGGCCGCAACAGCGGCAAGTACAAGGTGCTCGACGCGCTGGTGACGCTGGGCCTGTACTACCCGCCGCGCGCGAAGTTCTTCCGCGAGCAGCTGAAGACGCTGCTCGAACTGCCGGACAACCACCTGGCCGGCCCGCTCGACACGCTCACCGGCTCCTATGCCGGCGCGCAGGGCTGGGGCCAGTTCATGCCTTCGAGCATCCGCGACTTCGGCGTGGATGCCGACGGCGACGGCCGCATCGACATGCAGGGTTCGCTGCCGGACATCTTCGCCAGCGTGGCCAACTATTTCGCCCAGCATGGCTGGGTGGGCGGCGGCCCGGTGGCCGCGCGCGCGCAGCCGGACGCGGCGGCGAAGCCGATCGCGGTGAAGGACTCCAAGCCGCAGTGGCCGCTGGAGCAGCTCGAGGCGTGGGGCTACGCGCCGCTGCAGCCGTTCGATCCGGGCCAGCCGAGCAGCCTGCAGACCCTCGATGGGCCGAACGGGCCGGAATACTGGTTCACCTTCCAGAACTTCTACGTGATCACCCGCTACAACCGCAGCCCGCTCTACGCGATGGCGGTGGAGCAACTGGCGCAGGCGATCGCGCAGGGCGCGCGCGGGGCGGACGCCGCCCGATGAGGCCGTGCCGCCGCTGGCTCCTGCTCGGGGTGGCCGTATTGCTGCTGGCCGCCTGCGGTGGGCACAAGGCGACTCGGCCGGCCGGCAAGGGCGGGGTCTACCGCGGCGGCGGGGCCGGCGCCGTTTCGCGCGGCGGGGTCTACGACGACGTGCGCAGGCCCCAGTCCAGCCGCTACCGCGACGACAACGACAGCGTGCCGCCACCTATCGACGTGAGCCGGCTGGCCGAGCCGGTGCCGAAGGTCGAGCCGCGCTCGCTGTACGGCAACAAGTCGCCATACACCGTGCTGGGGCAGACCTACCGCGTGCTGCCGACCGCGCGCGGCTACGTGGAACGCGGCATCGCCTCGTTCTACGGCAACAAGTTCCACGGCTACAAGACCTCCAGCCTGGAAAACTACGACATGTACCAGTTCAGTGCCGCCAGCAAGGTGCTGCCGCTGCCCAGCTACGCGCGTGTCACCAACCTGGAGAACGGCAAGAGCGTGGTGGTGCGCGTGAACGACCGCGGCCCGTTCCACGAGAACCGCATCATCGACCTGTCGTACGCCGCCGCGGTGAAGATCGGCGTGTGGCCCAAGGGCACCGGTCTGGTCGAGGTGCGTGCGATCGATCCGCAGCATCCGGACGACGTCCCGGCGCCGGTGGCCGGCGTGCCGCCCGGCCGGACGCCGGCGGTGGTCACGCGCGGCCTGCCGTCCGTGGCGCCGGCCGCGCGCGAGGAACTGCCGGCCGGCCCGGCGGTCCCAGTGTCCGGCGCGAAGCCGGCGATCTACCTGCAGGTGGGGGCGTTCGCCGACGCCTCGAACGCCGAGCGCACCGCGCAGCGGCTGCGCTCGGCGAATCTCGCGCCGGTGCAGGTGATCGAGGTGCAACTGAACGGCCGTGCCGTGCACCGGGTGCGGGTCGGCCCCCTGGCCGACGTCGATCGCGCCGATGCCGTCACCGCGCAGATCGAGGACATGGGTCTGCCCCGGCCGCAGGTCGCGGTAGACTGAACGATGCTTTTCCCGGCCGGCGCGCGGTGCGGCGGCCACCCGAGACTGGATTGGACCCAACGATGAGCTTTTTCCGCCGTACCTTCTCCTCGCTTGCCGTCGCCGCGCTGGTCGCCGGCGCCGCCTTCGCCCAGCAGACGCCGCCGCGCCCGGTCGTGCCGCGCCCCGTGGTGCCTGAGGCGCCGGTGCCGCCGCCGCCGGACGTGGACGGCAAGAGCTGGGTGCTGATGGACTACGCCACCGGCCAGATCCTCGCCTCGAAGGATCCCGACCTGCGCGTCGAGCCGGCCTCGATCACCAAGGTGATGACCGACTACGTGGTCTCGGCCGAGGTCGCCAACGGCAAGGTCCACATGACCGACCCGGTGACCATCAGCGAGAACGCCTGGCGCGGCGGCGGCGCCGGCACCGACGGCTCCACCAGCTTCCTCAAGCTCAACAGCCAGGTGCCGCTGAAGGACCTGCTGTACGGCATGATCATCCAGTCCGGCAACGACGCGGCGATCGCGCTGGCCGAGCACACCGCCGGTTCCGAATCGGCCTTCGCCAACCTGATGAACGCCTATGCCAAGCAGCTGGGCATGGTCAACTCGAACTTCGAGAATGCGTCGGGCTATCCGATCGCGAATCACTACACCACCGCGCACGACGTCGCGATCCTGTCGCGCTCGCTGATCCACGACTTCCCCGAGGACTACGCGATCTCCGCGGTGAAGGAGTTCGAGTGGAACGGCATCAAGCAGCACAACCGCAACACCCTGCTGTGGCGCGACCAGACCGTCGACGGCATCAAGACCGGCCACACCGCCGCCGCCGGCTACTGCCTGGCCGCCTCGGCCAAGCAGGGCGAGGCGCGCATGATCGCGATCGTGATGGGCGCCAGCAGCGAGAAGGCGCGCGCCGATTCGGCGCTGGCCCTGCTCAACTACGGCTTCCGCTTCTACGAGACGCACAAGCTGTACGACAGCAGCAAGCCGCTGGCCACGCCGCGCCTGTGGAAGGGCGATGCCAACCAGTTGCCGATCGGCGTCAACGAGAACGTGCTGGTCACCGTCAAGCGCGGCGACTACGACAAGCTCAAGGCCACCATGGACATCCCGGCCACCCTGATCGCGCCGTTCAAGAAGGGCCAGCAGGTGGGCACGCTGCGCATCACGCTGGACGGCCAGCCGGTGCAGAGCGTGCCGCTGGTGGCGCTGGCCGAGGCGCCGCAGGGCGGCTTCTTCGCGCGGCTTTGGGATTCCATCCTGCTGTGGTTCCACAGCGACAAGAAGGCCGATGCCGAGGCGCCGGCCAAGGCCGCGGACGCGAAGTGATGCAGCCGATCGATTTCAGCAAGGCGAAGCAGGAAGGCAAGGGCTTCCAGTTCCCCGGCGAGTTCGAGATCACCGCGGTGGGCAACGCCAGCGCCAACCTGCCGACCCACGTGCCCCAGTTGCTGGAGCGCGTGGGGCTGCGCGTGCTGCACGAGACCGTGCGGCACCGCCAGTCCGGCGCCGGCAACTTCGTCTCGGTCACGGTGAGCTTCCACTGCGACAGCCGCGAGCAGTACGAGTCGGCCCATCACGCGCTGCGCGCCGACCCGGACATCCGTTACACGATGTGAGTGGGAGCAGGGAATCGAGAATCGGGAATGGGGAATAGGAAAAGAGTCGCCATTTGTAGAGTCATGCTTGCTCCATTGCTCCACTCGTTCCCAGTCAACCTGGTCATGCCGTGAACACCGATTCCCGATTCCCGATTCCCCATTCCCTTCCCCTCAAGATCCGCCGCCTCGGCCGCCAGCCCTACGAGGCGACCTGGAAGGCGATGAGTGCGTTCACCGATGCGCGCGGCCCGGACACCGTCGACGAGCTGTGGCTGCTGGAGCACGACCCGGTGTTCACCCTGGGCCAGGCCGGCAAGATGGAGCACGTGCTGGCGCCGGGGGAGATCCCGGTGGTGCCGGTGGACCGCGGCGGCCAGGTGACCTACCACGGCCCCGGCCAGATCGTCGGCTACCCGCTGATCGACCTGCGCCGGGCCGGGGTCGGGGTGCGCGAGCTGGTGCACCGGATCGAGCAGGCGCTGATCGATACGCTGGCGCACTGGGCCATCGCGGCCGAGCGGCTGGAGGGCGCCCCCGGCGTCTACGTGGGCGGCGCCAAGGTGGCCGCGCTGGGGCTGCGCGTGCGCCGCGGCTGCAGTTTCCACGGGCTGGCCTTCAACGTGGCCATGGACCTGGAGCCGTTCGGCCGGATCAACCCCTGCGGCTACAAGGGTTTGGCGGTCACGCAGGTGCTAGACTTGGGCGGTCCGTCGCAGCTGGCGGACGTCGAAGACGCGCTGATCGGCGAGTTCTGCCGCCAGTTCGGGTTCGATGCCGAGCCGGCCGCTCCCGTCCTTCCCGAACTCCCCGCTCGCGTAGCGGTCTGAGCTGCCTACATGAGCGAAATCGCCACATCTTCCCCCAAGGTCATCCCGATCAGCGTCGTCAGCGGCGCGCCGGCCGGCGAAAAGCAGCTCGGCAACGACAAGATCGCGCTGAACCGCGCCGGCTTCGACACCACCGCGCCGGCCCTGCGCAAGCCGAGCTGGATCCGCGTGCGGCTGCCGCAGGGCAACGCCGTGCAGCAGCTCAAGGCGCGCCTGCGCGAGAACGCGCTGGTGACGGTGTGCGAGGAAGCCAGTTGCCCGAACATCCACGAGTGCTTCAGCAAGGGCACCGCCACCTTCATGATCCTGGGCGAGGTGTGCACCCGGCGCTGCTCGTTCTGCGACGTCGCGCACGGCCGCCCGCAGCCGCCGGACCCGCTGGAGCCGGCGCGGCTGGCCGAGACCATCCGCGACATGCGTTTGAAGTACGTGGTGATCACCTCGGTGGACCGCGACGACCTGCGCGACGGCGGCGCCGAGCACTTCGCCAGTTGCATCCGCGCGGTGCGCCACGCCAGCCCCAGCATCAAGATCGAGATCCTCACCCCGGACTTCCGCGGCAAGGGCCGCATGGAGCGCGCGCTGGACGTGCTCAGGGACTTCCCGCCGGACGTGTTCAACCACAACCTGGAAACCGTGCCGCACCTGTACCGCGAGGTGCGCCCGGGCGCCGACTACCAGTGGTCGCTGGACCTGCTCAAGCGCTTCAAGGCGCAGCACCCGTCGGTGCCGACCAAGTCCGGCATCATGCTCGGCCTCGGCGAGACCCACGAACAGGTGCTCGAGACGCTGCGCGATTTACGCGCCCATGACGTCGAGATGATCACCATCGGCCAGTACCTGCAGCCCACGCCGCACCATCATCCGGTCGTGCGCTACTGGACGCCGGAAGAATTCGAGGCATTGCGCGAGGCCGGCGAGGCGATGGGTTTCCATCACGTCGCCTCCGGCCCGCTGGTGCGATCGTCCTATCACGCCGACCTGCAGGCCCACGCGGCCGGCGTCACCGAGCACGCCTGAGAGCATCCATGACCCTGCGCCCCACGTTCGCCCTGCTGCTGGCCTTCACCCTGACCTGCGCGCACGCGCAATCGGCCGACGACCTCGGGGCCGGCGGCGGGCGCAAGGCCTCTTCGCTGCCGCTGAAGCCGGACGCCGTCCAGGCCGACGCCGCGCAGTTGTCGGCGCGCTTCCTCACCCGCTTCCACTACGACGCCAAACCGCTCGACGACGCGATGTCCGAGCGCATCTACAAGGCGTACTTCGACCAGCTCGACGGCGAGAAGGTGTTCTTCACCCAGGCCGACATGGCGAAGTTCGAGCCGCTGAAGACCAAGCTCGACGACGCGATCTGGAACAAGGACCTGTCCGCGCCGTTCTCGGTGTTCAACCTGTACGTGCAGCGCGCGGTCGAGCGCATGAGCTACGCGCGCGAGCTGCTGAAGAAGGGCTTCGACTTCGACAAGGACGAAAGCTACGACTACAACCGCAAGAAGGCCGACTGGCCGAAGGACCAGGCCGAGCTGGACGACCTGTGGCGCAAGCGCACCAAGAACGACTGGCTGCGCCTGAAGCTCGCCGGCAAGAACGACGACGAGATCCGCAAGACGCTGGACAAGCGCTACGCCGGCTACATCGAGCGGGTGCGCCAGCTCGACGGCGAGGACGCGTTCCAGACCTTCATGAACGCCTACGCCGAGACCACCGACCCGCACACCGACTACCTCGGCCCGCGCATGGCCGAGAACTTCGACATCTCCATGAAGCTGTCGCTGGAAGGCATCGGCGCGGTGCTGCAGGCGCGCGACGAGTACACCCAGATCCGCGAGGTGGTGCCGGCCGGCCCGGCGGCCAAGTCCGGCAAGATCCACGTCGGCGACCGCATCGTGGCGATCGGGCAGGGCACCGACGGCCCGATGACCGACGTGATCGGCTGGCGCCTCGACGACGTGGTCAACAAGATCCGCGGCAAGAAGGACACCACGGTGCGGCTGGAGATCCTGCCGGCCGACGTCGGCCTGGACGGCAAGCACGAGGTGGTGACCCTGGTGCGCAAGAAGGTCAGCATCGAGGAGCAGGCGGCCAAGAAGAAGGTGATCGAGATCAAGGACGGCGACGTCAGCCGCAAGATCGGCGTGATCGACCTGCCCACCTTCTATTCCGACTTCGGCGCGCGCCGCGAGGGCGACAAGAACTTCAAGAGCGCCACCCGCGACGTCGCCAAGCTGCTCGGCGAGCTGAAGGCCGACGGCGTGCAGGGCGTGGTGGTGGACCTGCGCAACAACGGCGGCGGCTCGCTGGCCGAGGCCAACGAGCTGACCGGCCTGTTCATCGACACCGGCCCGGTGGTGCAGGTGCGCGACGCGCGCGGCCAGGTCGAGGCGCAGGGCGACGACGAGCAGGGCATGGCCTGGAGCGGCCCGCTGGCGGTGCTGGTCAACCGCGGCTCGGCCTCGGCCTCGGAGATCTTCGCCGCGGCGATCCAGGACCACGGCCGCGGCCTGATCGTCGGCGAGCCGACCTTCGGCAAGGGCACCGTGCAGAACCTGGTCGACCTCGACCGCTTCGCCCAGGGCGACGGCGAGAAGCCGCAGTTGGGCGAACTGAAGATGACGATCGCCGAGTTCTTCCGCATCAACGGCGGCTCGACCCAGCTCAAGGGCGTGACCCCGGACATCCAGTTCCCGAAGAACGGCGACGAGAAGGATTTCGGCGAGTCCACCTACGACAACGCGCTGCCGTGGACGCAGATCGCCCCGGCCGACTACAAGCCGGTGGCCGACCTCAAGGCCTACCTGCCGCAACTGCAGGAGAAGCACGACGCGCGCGTGGCGAAGTCGCCGGCGTGGAAGCTGATGCTCGACGAACTGGCGCAGTACCGGAAGATGCGCGACATGACCTCGATCTCGCTGAACTTCGCCAAGCGCGAGGCCGAGCGCAAGCAGCAGGACGCGCTGCAGGCCAGCTTCCGCGCCCGCCACAAGGCGATCGACGGCACCGACGGCTCGCTCGCCAGCGACGAATCCGGCCTCGACGACGGCCTCAATCCGAACGAGCGCAGCCTGAAGTCCGAGCTGAAGCAGGAGAAGGAAGCGAAGAAGGCGCGCGACCCGCAACTGCAGGAAACCGCGCACATCCTGTTCGACGCCATCGGCCTGATCAAGGCCGACCCGAAGCTGGCCGCCGAGGTGCTGCCGTACGGCGGCAAGTTCTCCACCACCGCGGCGGTGACCCCGCCCGCGGAACCCGCGCCGCACCCGGCCGCCGCGCACTGAGCCGCGGGCCTTCGCCGTCCCATGAAAAAACCGGCCTTGCGCCGGTTTTTTCATGGGCGATGCGGCAAGAGCGCGCGGTGTGCCGTCGCCGCGGCAGTAGCGCGCGGTGCGTCATCGTGGCCGGCGACGGGAAGCCCCAGGCAACCGGGGAAGATCGGGCGATCAGGAAAAACCGGTCCACCGGAAAGACCGGACGGCAGGGTCGACCCTGCGGGTAGATCGAGGACCCAGCTGGCTCGAAGGATCAGGAAGATCGAGGGATCGGCAAGTTCGAGGCAAGGCAGGAGACGAGGCGGGGCAGGAAACCGGGAAAACCGGACGGCGAGAAAAGACGCGAGACGTCATTCCAGCGAAAGCTGGAATCCAGCGCCTCCGAAAGCCCCGGATTCCCCCGTACCGGAAACACCCTGCGGGAACGGCAGGCGAAAGCCGCCGGGCCGGGGCGCCGGCGGCCTTTCGCCTGGGTCGCGTCAGTTCCCTGCGCTTTTCGCCTCGGCCTTGGTCTGCGCCTTGGCCTTCGCCGCGAACTGCTCCTTCGCCCACGCCCGGTAGGCGTCGATCTTCGGATCGTCGCGCAGCAGCTTGGAGCGCGGGTCGATGATCATCAGGCTGCCGGCCGGCACCTTCAGCGAGCCGGCGCCGCCGGTCATCGGCACGACCTGCAGCGTGTCGCCCACCTGCACCTCCACCGGCAGCGGGAACGGCTTGCCGTGCTGGGTGGTCCAGCGCAGGTCGAGGGTGTCGCCGTGCCGGGCGGTCTCCAGCTTGGGCAGGGCCGAGTCGTATAGGTAGACGTCGAAGAACCAGGACAGGTCGCGCCCGGTCACCTGGTTCACGATGTCGATGTAGTCGCGGGTGGTGGCGTAGCGCGGGCTGAAGTTGCCCGGCTTCGGGTCGGGCCGGCCGTAAACCAGCCGGCGCACGGTCTCGAAGAAAGCCTTGTCGCCGATCAGTTGCCGCAGCGAGTGCAGCATCAGCGAGCCCTTGTAGTAGATGTCGTTGCCGGGGCCGTGCTCGGCGTCGTACACCTGCGCCTCGGTCTGGCTGTGGCCGGACACGATCGGGTAGGCGTTCTTCAGCGACAGGCGCTCGGTGTGCAGCATCGCGAAGTAGTCCATGTCGCCGCTGAGGTACTGGCCGTACAGCGGCTGCATGTAGGTGCCGAAGCCCTCGTGGATCCACATGTCGTCCCAGTCGGTGTTGGTCACCTGGTTGCCGAACCACTCGTGCGCGAACTCGTGCTGCAGCAGCCAGTCGAAGCCGTAGCCGTCCTTGCGGTAGCCGTTGCCGTAGGCGTTGATGGTCTGGTGCTCCATCCCCAGGTGCGGGGTTTCCACCACGCCCATCTTCTCGTCGCCGAACGGGTAGGGGCCGATCTGCTGCTCGAAGAAGTCGAGCATGCGCGGGAACTCGGCGAACAGGCCCTGCGCCTGCTTCTCGTGGCCGCGCAGGTACCAGAACTCCATCGGGATGGTGTTGCCGTAGCGGCTGGCGTAGTCGCCCTTCAGCAGCTCGAACGGGCCGACGTTGATGGTGATCGCGTAGGTGTCCGGGTGCTTGGCGCGCCAGTGGTAGGTGTGCTTGTCGCCCTCGTCGGTGATGCCGACCAGCACGCCGTTGCCGGGCGCGGCCAAGCCCTTCGGCACGGTGACGTAGGTGTCGACCAGGTCCGGCTCGCCGGTGGGCTGGTCGATGCACGGCCAGAACAGGTCGCAGCCCTCGCCTTCGACCGCGCTGGCGACCCACGGCTGGCCGTCGTCGGTATGGCTCCAGACGAAGCCGCCGTCCCACGGCGCCTTCTTCGCCACGTGCGGCTTGCCGCCGTAGCGCACGGTGGCCTGCACCTTGCCGCCGGCGGCGAGCATCGCCGGCAACTGGATGCGCAGGCGGCCGTCCGGATTGCTCCAGGCGCTGCGCGCCAGCGGCTTGCCGTCCAGCGCGACGTCGCGGATCGCCAGGTTGCGGTCCAGGTCCAGCAGCAGCACGTCGGTGGCTGCCTTGGCGGTGAAGCTCAGCGTGGCGGTGGCTTCGATGCTCTGCTTTGCAGCGTCGATGCCGAAGTGCAGCTCGGCATGGTCGAAGTGCAGCCGCTTCTGCTCGGCCGGCATGGTGCCGCCGGAGTCGCGCGTCAGCGCGGTCAGTTCCGGCTGGGCCGGCGCGGCGGGCTTGGCCGCCCAGGCGCCGGCGCTGCAGGCGAGGCCGATGGCGGTGCCGAGGGCGAGGAGTTTCAGGCGATGGCGCACGGGAGGATCTCCGACGGTGGGGCAGTCGCTCAGCATGCAACCTCGGTCGCCGCCGCGACTGCGCCAGAAGTCATGCCCGGAGGGCCGCCGGCCTTGCGGGAGCCGCTCCGCCTGCGCTCGCGGACAGGATTCCGGCCGCAGCGGTCCCTGCCCGGCAGGGCAGGGGCCGTTTCCGGGGCGCGGGCCGGGGTTCCCCAGCTCAGCGGCCGTAGCGTTGCTGCAGGAAGGCGAAGAACGCGCGCAGGCCCAGCGCCTCGCCGCCGCGCGGGCGTCCCGGGCGGTCGGCGTCGTTCCAGGCGTAGGTGTCCAGGTGCAGCCACGGCGTGCCGTCCGGCACGAAGCGTTCCAGGTACAGTGCGGCGGTGATCGCGCCCGCATGGCGCGAGGGGCCGGCATTGGCGAAGTCGGCGACCGCCGAGTCGAGCAGCTTGCGGTAGGGGCGCCACAGCGGCAGCCGCCACAGCGGGTCGTTCACCGCGCGGCCGGAGGCCAGCACGGCTTCGGCCAGGTCGTCGCGGTTGCCGAACAGCGCCGGCAGGTCCGGGCCGAGCGCGACGCGCGCGGCGCCGGTGAGCGTGGCGAAATCGACCACCAGATCCGGCTGCTGCTCGACGCCGTAGGCGATCGCGTCGCACAGCACCAGCCGCCCCTCGGCGTCTGTGTTGTCGATCTCCACGGTGTGGCCGGCGCGGGTGGTGACGACCTCGCCCGGGCGCATCGCGTTGCCGGCCACCGCGTTCTCCACCGCGGGGATCAGCAGGGTCAGCCGCACCGGAAGCTTCGCGCGCATCACCAGCCCGGCCAGGGCGATCGCATGGGCGGCGCCGCCCATGTCCTTCTTCATGTTGCGCATGCCGTCGGCGGGCTTCAGGTCGAGCCCGCCGGTGTCGAAGCACACGCCCTTGCCGACGATCACCAGCTTCGGGTCGCCGGCCTTGCCCCATGCCAGCTCGACCAGCCGCGGCGCCCGGTGGCTGGCGCGGCCGACCGCGTGGATGGTCGGGAAATTCGCCTTCAGCAGCTCGTCGCCGGCCCATTCGCGCACCTTCGCCCGGTGCTGCTTGCCGAGCTGCTTCACCGCCTCGGCCAGTTGCTTCGGGCCCATGTCCTCGGTGGGCGTGTTGACCAGGTCGCGGACCAGCGCGGTGGCCTCGACCAGCGGCAGCAGCGCCTGCAGCTCGTCGGCCGGCACGGCCAGGCGCGCGGGCGCGCGCCGGGCCTTGCGGTAGCGGGTGAACTGGTAGGCGCCGAGCGCCCAGCCCAGCGCGGCCTGGCGACGGTCGGCGAGCGCGCCTTCGCCGGCGAGGTGGTAGGTGGCCTCGGGCAGGGCCATCGGCAGCGCCGCCAGCGCGGCGAGCGGATCGTGCGGATCGACGCCGGCCAGCACGCGCACCAGCTTGCCGTTCGCGTCGGCGAGCAGGGCGAAGCTGCCCGGCGCCGCCTCGAAGCCGCTGTCGGCCAGCCAGCGGCGTTGCGGCGCGGTCAGCCGCCGCCGGGTGGCGGCGTAGTGCGCGGCGGAGGTGGTCTCGATCGCGATGCTGTGGCGATCGCTGGCCTGGCGTTCGATCAGGGCGGACATGGGGCTCCTTGCGTCGGTGGCGTGGTCCCCGTCAGCGCCGGGGCCTGCGCAGTCGCCCATGATGCGCTCTTTGGCGGCCCGATTCCAAACGCGGGGGCGCGCTGCGGACGCTCAGGCCGCCTGCGCGTCGAGCCAGTCGGCGAGGGCGGCCAGGTCGGGCAGGTCGAGGTCCGGTGGCGCGCCGAGCGCCTCCGGCCAGGATTGGCCGCCGCGGTTGATCCAGGCGGTGCGCAGGCCGGCGGCGCGGGCGCCGAGCACGTCCAGCTCGGGATCGTCGCCGACGTGCAGGATGTGTCCCGGCGGCTCACCGAGCAGGTCGGCGGCGGCGCGGAAGATGCGCGCGTCCGGCTTCGCCGCGCCGGTGTCGCGCGCGCAGACCTGGTAGGCGAAGTGGGCGTGCAGGCCGATCCGCCGCAGGTCGGCGTTGCCGTTGGTGAGGCTGGCCACCGGCCAGCGCGCGGCGATCCGCTCGAGCGCGGGCAGCGCGTCGGGATACAGCTCGACGCGGTTGCGCGCGGCGAAGTAGATCTCCCACAGCGCCTCGACCGGCGCCTCGGCGATGCCGCAGGCGGCGAACGCATGCCGCATCGTGAGATGGCGCTGGGCGGTGAAATCGTGCGCGAGATCGAGCCGCTCGGCGGCGATCTGCGCGCGCAGGGCGCGCATCGCCGGGATCGGCCAGCGTTGCGCCACGTCGGGATGGTGCCGGCGCAGGTAGGCGTCGACGTCGCTGTCGGCGCGTTCCAGGGCCGGCAGCACCGGCCACAGGGTGTCGTCCAGGTCCAGCGTCAGCGCGAGGATCCGCACGCGGCTCAGCGGGCGCTGAGGCGCAGCGTCTGGCCGAGCTTGAGCTGGTCGCCCTTGAGGTTGTTCCAGGCGCGCAGGTCGGCCACGTCCACCGAATGCTTGCGCGCGATCGAGGACAGCGTGTCGCCCTTGGCTACCTTGTAGGTGCCGTCGGCCGTGGCAGCCGGCTTGGCCGGGGCGGCGGCCGCGACGTTCGCGCTGGCGGAGACCTTGGCGAAGTCCTTGCCGTGCGCAGCGGCGGTGTCGACCGTGGTGGCGTCGCCGCGCACGTTCTTCAGGCTGGCCTTTTCCGCCACCGCGGCGGCGGCCTCGGCGGCGGCCTCGGCGGCGGCCTTCTCGTCCTTGGCCTTGTCCAGCGCCCGCTTCGCTTCCAGCGTGCGCTCCGAGGTCGGCGCCACCGCGGCGCGCGACGCGTAGGTGGCGCCCGGGGCGGCGATCGGCGTGGACGGTTCCGGCGCCGCCCTGGCGCCGACCTCGGCGAGGATCTTGGCGCGGCGCGGGCCGTCCAGCGAAACCAGTGCCGCGCCGTCGTCGAACGGCAGCACGGCATGCCGGCGCAGCGCGGCCTTGGCCGGGTCGGTGGACATGAAGTCGATGAATTCCTGCGCCTTCGCCGCGTTCGGGCTGTTCGGGTTGGTCACCAGGTAGAGCGGGGTGAACAGCACGTAGCTGCCGTCGGCGACGTTGGCCACGCTCGGCGCGGTGCCGTTGATCTTGATCAGCTTGACCTTGCCGTTGCCGGACACGCCCGACAGCGTGGTCACGCCCAGGCCCTTGGTATCCAGCGCGATGCCTTCCTCCAGCTTGGAGGTATTGACGTACAGGCGCGGCGCGGCCACCGGCTGGTTGCCGCGGCCGAACAGCAGGCGGCGCAGGCTGTATTCCACGCCGTCGCCCGGGCTGGCCACCGCAACCAGGTCGATCGGCTCGTTGTTGCCGCCGACCTCGCTCCAGTTGGTGATCTTGCCGTAGTAGATGTCGTGCAACTGCTTCAGGGTGAGGTTGCTGACCGGATTGGACGGATTCGCGATCATCACCAGGCCGTCCCAGGCCACCGGGGTGAAGCTGAGGCTGCTGTCGGCGGCGCTGTGGTCGCTGCCGCGCGCGGCGCCGGCGAGGTCGGCGGTGCCCTTGGCGACCGCGTCCAGGCCCGAGGCGGTGTTGAACGATTGCAGCTCGATGCGGCCGTGGCCCGCTTTCTCCCAGACGGCCGCCACGTCGCCGACCACGCCGCGGGCGGTGGTGACGTCGCCGCGCCAGACCAGGGTCGGCCCCTTGGGCGCGGCGGGCGCCTTGGTGCGGTGCTTGGTTTTGGCGAACGCGGACGTGCTGAGGCAGGTGCCGATCAGCGCAACGCAGAGCAGGCGGGCAAGGCGGACGGACATGATGCTGGAAGACCCCGATTCATGGATGGCGTTGGGCGTGCCGCCGATCGGGCGTGCATGCGACTTCTAGTCCCGCATTTCATCGGGCCGGGGGCAAAACATCAAGCACGCGGATGGGTTGGCGTTAAGGAAGTGCCCCGGGTGTGCGCTGCCGCACTGGCGAGGGCGTGCGCGGCGTCACGGATCGGGGCCATCCGCGGCGCCGCGCGCGGCTTCGTTCAGCTTGCTTACTGCACGACCACGTAGTGCGCGCCGTCGTCGTCGGCGACCACCAGCACCAGTTGCCGCGGCCGCGCGCCGGCCAGCGCCTGCAGCTCGCGCAGGCTGGTGACGCGGCGGTTGCCCACCCCGATCACCACGTCGTTCGCCTGCAGCCCGGCCAGCGCGGCGCGGCTGCGGCTGCCCACCGCGCTCACCGCGACGCCGGCGATGCCCTGGCCGCGAAGCTGCTGCGGCAGGTCGCTGAAGCTCACGCCCGCCAGGCGCGGGTCCAGCCGGCCGCCATCGAGCGTGGCGAGTTTCTCCGGGGTCAGCGTGGCGCTCACGCTGCGGGTCTTGCCGTCGCGCAGCACGTCGAGCTTGAGCGTGCTGCCCAGCGGCAGCAGGCCCTCGGCGTTGCGCAGGTCGTCGGCGCTGCGCAGCCGCTTGCCGTCGATCGCGCCGATCACGTCGCCCGGCTGCAGGCCGGCGGCCTCGGCGGCCGAGCCGGTGGCGACCTGGGTCACCACCACGCCGCTGTCGGCTTTCACGCCGAGGATCCGGGCGATCCGCGGGGTGATGTCCTGCGCCTGCACGCCGAGGCTGCCGCGGCGCACCTTGCCGTGGGCGATCAACTGCTGCATCACCTCGCTGGTGATCCGGGTGGGGATGGCGAAGCCGATGCCGACGTTGCCGCCCGACGGCGAGAAGATCATCGTGTTGATGCCGACCAGCTCGCCGCGCAGGTTCACCAGCGCGCCGCCGGAATTGCCGGGGTTGATCGAGGCGTCGGTCTGGATGAAGTTCTGGTAGCCCGAGCCGCCCAGGCCGGAGCGGCCCAGTGCCGAGACGATGCCCGAGGTCACCGTCTGCCCCAGCCCGAACGGGTCGCCTACCGCCACCACGAAATCGCCCACGCGCAGCGTCGACGAATCGGCCAGCGGCAGCGCCTTGAGGCCGGTGGCGGGGATCTGCACCACCGCCACGTCGGTGTCCGGGTCGGTGCCGATCAGCTTGCCCTTCAGGGTGCGGCCGTCCTGCAGGGTCACGCTGATGTCGTCGGCGCCGCCGACCACGTGGTTGTTGGTCAGCACGTAGCCCTTGGCGGCGTCCACGATCACGCCCGAGCCCAGGCTCTGCTCGACGCGCTCGCGCGGGGTGCCGGGCAGGCCGAAGAACTGGCGGAACATCGGGTCGTCGAAGTAGGGGTCGCGTACCCGCACGCGCGTCTTGGTGGAGATGTTCACCACGGCCGGGGTCACCTTTTCCAGCATCGGCGCCAGCGACGGCAGCGGTTGCGCGCCGACCGCCGGCGGCAGCGCCGCGAGGCCCGGAGCCGGCATGGCGCCGACCGTCAGCACGGCCAGCGCCGCGGCGAGCCAGCGCGCGCGCGGCCGCCGCAGGCTGAAAAGGTGGGGTAGCTGTGGCATGGAATCCTCCGAGGAAGGGCGGAAAGGGCGCTCGTTCGACTCGTGCGGCGCCGCCGCAGTTCCGGGCCGATTTTCGCGCCGGAAAGACTTTACATCGACAGGCCCGGGCGGTACCTTGCCTATCCGTTCGCAACCACAACATCTTGTGTGTGCCCGTCGGGCTTCCACCCAAGTGTTGGTATCGGCAGGACATCCCTGGGGGAGGGATGACGCAGTCGGGCAATCACTCGGACGAATTGCCTGGAAAGGGAGCCACGCTCCCGCGCGGTGCAGTCGATGATCGAGGTTGAAGGGCGGTTTCATCGAACAACAAATCGGGGCCGTGAGGCCGGAGGTCAGGAAACCGATGAGCACCGTGCGTGCACCAGCCGTGAGCCGAGACGCCGTGGACATTCCGCTGCAACCCGCGTCGTATGACATCTGGGACAAGAAGTACCGCCTGAAGAACAAGCAGGGCGAGCCGGTCGACGCCAGCGTCGACGGCACCTACCAGCGCGTCGCGCGCGCGCTGTCGGACGTGGAGGCCACGCCGGAGCTGCGCGAGCACTGGAACGAGCGCTTCCTGTGGGCGCTGCGCCGCGGCGCGATCCCGGCCGGCCGCATCACCTCCAATGCCGGCGCGCTGGAGCACAAGCCCGCCACCAGCACGATCAACTGCACCGTCTCGGGCACCATCCGCGACTCCATGGACGACATCCTGGAGAAGGTGCACGAGGCCGGCCTCACCCTGAAGGCCGGCTGCGGCATCGGCTACGAATTCTCCACGCTGCGCCCGCGCGGCGCGTACGTGTCCGGCGCCGGCGCCTACACCAGCGGCCCGCTGTCGTTCATGGACATCTACGACAAGATGTGCTTCACCGTGTCGTCCGCCGGCGGCCGCCGCGGCGCGCAGATGGGCACCTTCGACATCAGCCACCCGGACGCCAAGGAATTCATCCGCGCCAAGCGCGAGGACGGCCGGTTGCGCCAGTTCAACCTGTCGCTGCTGATCACCGACGGCTTCATGCAGGCGGTGGAGCACGACCAGGACTGGCCGCTGGTGTTCCCGATCCACGTGAAGGAGCAGGGTGAGCTGGACCTGGACGACCCCGCCAAGGTGGTCTGGCGCGAGTGGCCCACCCACGAGAACTACGTCGAGCGCGAGGACGGCCTGGTCGCCTGCAAGGTCTACGGCCACATCCGCGCGCGGCACCTGTGGGACATGATCATGGTCTCCACGTACGACTACGCGGAGCCCGGCTTCATCCTGATCGACAAGGTCAACGAGATGAACAACAACTGGTGGTGCGAGCACATCCGCGCCACCAACCCCTGCGGCGAGCAGCCGCTGCCGCCGTACGGCTCGTGCCTGCTCGGCTCGGTCAACCTCACCACCTTCGTGCGCGACCCGTTCGGCCCCAAGGCCCGCTTCGACTGGGACGAGTACCGCGAGGTGGTCAAGGTGTTCACCCGCATGCTCGACAACGTGGTGGAGATCAACGGCCTGCCGCTGCAGCAGCAGCGCGACGAGATCATGGGCAAGCGCCGCCACGGCATGGGCTTCCTGGGCCTGGGCTCCACCCTCACCATGCTCAAGATGCGCTACGGCACCGAGCAGGCGGTGGCCTTCACCGAGGACGTCTCCCGCGAGATGGCGGTGGCCGGCTGGGAGGTCGCGCTCGACCTCGCCAGGGAGAAGGGCCCGGCGCCGATCCTCGCCAAGGAGTTCACGGTCACCGGCGACATGCTGCGCAAGCGCCCGGAAATGGCGAAGGACGGCTACAAGGTCGGCGATGCCATCCCCGGCCGCGTGCTGCATGCCAGGTACAGCCGCTACATGCAGCGCATCGCCACCGTGGCGCCCAACCTGGTCGAGCAGCTCGCCGAGACCGGCGCGCGCTTCACCCACCACAGCTCGATCGCGCCCACCGGCACCATCTCGCTGTCGCTGGCCAACAACGCCTCCAACGGCATCGAGCCGAGCTTCGCCCACCACTACTCGCGCAACGTGATCCGCGAGGGCAAGAAGTCCAAGGAAAAGGTCGAGGTCTACAGCTACGAGCTGCTCGCCTACCGCGCCCTCATCAACGCCAACGCGCTGCCGTTCTCCGACGACCCGGCCGCCAAGCTGCCGGAGTACTTCGTGGCCGCCGACGACATCAGCCCGAAGGAGCACGTGGACATCCAGGCCGCCTCGCAGTTGTGGATCGATTCGTCGATCTCCAAGACCGCCAACGTGCCCACCGACTACCCCTACGAAGACTTCAAGGACATCTACTTCTACGCCTACAAGCAGGGCCTCAAGGGGTGCACCACCTTCCGGTTCAACCCCGCCGCCTTCCAGGGCGTCCTGGTGAAGGAAGCCGACCTTGAAAGCACCCTCTACCGCTTCGAACTGGAAGACGGTAGCGTTATCGAACTGAAGGGCAATGAAGAGGTGGAGTACGACGGCGAAATGCACACCGCCGCCAATCTCTTCGATGCCCTGAAGGAAGGCTACTACGGCAAGTTCTGACACTCGCGTAGCACGCTGACGGCACGTTCAAAAACAAACGTCGGAGGGGAACACCCGCATGTCCATCGATACCGAAGTCGAAGTGAAAGACAGCTCCAAGCCGGCCGCGCCCGAAGCGCCGGCGGCCGCACCGGCGGTGACGCCGGCCGCGCCGAAGAAGGCACCGGCCAGGAAGAAGCCGGCCGCGAAGAAGGCCGCTCCCAAGAAGGCCGCCGCGAAGAAGGCTGCGCCGAAGAAGGCCGCCGCCAAGAAGACGGCCAAGAAGGCCGTGAAGAAGGCCGCTGCCAAGAAGGCCGCGCCGAAGAAGGCGGTGAAGAAGGCGGCCGCCGCCAAGAAGGCGGTGAAGAAGGCCGCCAAGAAGGTTGCCGGCAAGGTGGCGAAGAAGGCTTCCTCCGCCAAGAAGGCGGTGAAGAAGACCGCCGCCAAGGTCGCAAAGAAGGTCAGCAGCAAGAAGACGGCCAAGAAGGCCGCTCCGAAGAAGACAGCCAAGAAGGCTGCCGTGAAGAAGGCCGCTCCCAAGGCGGCCAAGAGGTCCACTGCCAGCAAGAAGGCGAGCGTCAAGGCGGCGAAGAAGCCCGCCGCCAAGAAGGCCGCCCGCAAGAAGTAAGTCGTGAACGCAGCCGGCCCGGCTCGGCCGGGCCGGCTGTCTTTTCTCCGGGAACGTCCACCCGGCCCAGGCCTCTTGACGCGCCGTCATTCCAGCGAAGGCTGGAATCCAGCGCCGCCCAGGCGGCAAGGCCCATCAGACCCACCCAACGCCGCGCGCGCCGACTTATCCGCCAACCAAGACACAGAAGAAGCACACAACCATGGCGATCAAGATCGAAAAGAAGATCAAGGGCTACAACGTCGTCAAGCCCGAGGACAAGGCCGCGCCGGCCGCCGCCGCACCCATCGCGCCCAAAGAGCCGCCGATGGCCGAAGTGATCCAGATGCACGAGAGCGTCGAGCGCCCCGAGCAGCTCGTCGGCTCCACCTTCAAGATCAAGTCGCCGCTGTTCGAGCACGCGCTGTACGTCACCATCAACGACATCGTGCTCAACGCCGGCACCAAGTACGAACAGCGCCGCCCCTTCGAGATCTTCATCAACTCGAAGAACATGGACCACTTCCAGTGGATCGTGGCGCTCACCCGTATCCTCTCGGCCGTGTTCCGCAAGGGCGGCGACGTCACCTTCATCGTCGAGGAGCTGAAGGCCGTGTTCGACCCGCGCGGCGGCTACTTCAAGGCCGGCGGCATCTACATGCCCAGCATCGTCGCCGAGATCGGCGCGGTGATCGAGCAGCACATGAAGAACATCGGGCTGATCCACGACCCGGAGATGGACGAGTCCACCCGCCGCCTGATCGCCGAGAAGCGCGCCGCCTACGAGCAGGCCGGTGCAAAAAAAGGCACTGACGTGACCGCGGCTTCCGCGGGAGCCCATTCAACCGCGGCAGCCTCCACCCCCGAATCCTCCAGCTTCCCGCCGGGCGCCACCCTGTGCGCCAAGTGCAATACCCAGGCGCTGGTGTTGATGGACGGGTGTCAGACGTGCCTCAACTGCGGCTATAGCAAATGCGGGTGATTTCCTCGTAAGTGGACATCGTGGCCGGCGCCCGCAAGGCTTCGGCGAAGAGTCACGAAGTCTCACCCGCGCCGCGTAAGCGCTTTCTTGACCATGATGAAGCCGGCCCTGGTGCCGGCTTCGTTTTGGCTCAACGGGCATGGAGGCTTGTACGCGCGGTTGAGGCACTTGCGTCGATCGCAGTCGCGGCCGAACGCTCCATACCCTGCATCATCCGCCGCAGTTGCGCCAAAGGCCGAGCGCTGGCTGCACGACCTGGTCGCAATACGGCAGGTACTTCGTTTGCCGCACGAGTTGGGCGACCGTGAGCAAGCGCGGGTGGCGCACGATGTTTCCTCACACCTGCAACAGCAGGGTCTGGCGGCGCGATGATCGCCATACCGCGGATGACGGATTCTGGGGCAAGGGTGCAAGGTACCGAAGGCTGGCGTGGTTCCGCGGCATCAGGGCGGCGCGGGCTGCCCTGATGCCGGGTGCCAACGAATTCGTCGCCCCGCCTCAGTCGAACGTGCCGCGATATTCCGGCGATGCATCGGCGCGGGTGTTGAGTTCGAACATGACGCCGCCGGGTGCACGGCAGAAGAAGCGCGATCCGCGTTCGTGGCCGATCACGTCCGTTTCCATCGGCACGCCATCGGCGAGCATCCGTGCATGCAGGGATTCGACGTCTGCGCGCGACGGCAGTTCGAAGCCGACGTGGAAGGTGCGGGGCCATTGGGGGATCTCCGGCTGGACGTCCTCGATGACCACGTCGAAGCCGGGGCGCTTCAGTATCCAGTGGCCCTCGGCCGGTGCGATGGCGAAACCGAGGTAGGTCTCGAAGAAGGCCGCGGTGCGCGCCGGGTCGTGGGAAGGAAAGCTGAGGTGGTTGAGTTTCATGGCGAAAGGCGTGTTGGACATGAGGTTCCCAGGAGCGATGGATCGGGTGATCCGGGTGACTTCATGATGTCGGCAGAGCCTGGCCCCGCGTACTCGCATGCCTTGTCCGCGCGTGGCGGGTGTCGCTGCGGGCTCGAGGCATGCCGCCTTTCGGCTGGGTGCTCCGTTGCTCACATTTCAGCGGTCGCCAATGCCGGATGGCGCGCCGAGGTAGCCAAGGATCGCCGCCAGCACGCGGCGCTCGAGGTGCTGCGCATCGGTCTCGCCGCGTGCGCCGGCGGCGTCCACCAACAGGCGCACCAGCGCGGCGATGTCAGCGGCGGCGGCCTCCGGGTCGGGCTGCGGCGGCAGGTCGGGGCGGGCGAGCGTGCTTCGCAGCAGTCCAAGGTAATTGCTGACGTTCTCGACTTCCTGTTGTACTCCGGGTCGTGTTTCCTCGACATCGATCAGCCGCGCCAGCTCCGGGCGATCGAGTTGGTGGCGCACGGCCGCACCGACCATGTGCGCCAGCGCGGCGCGGCCATCGGGCGCGGCCAGCGCGGTTGCCGCATCGGCGCCCATGCACGCCTTCTCGCGCTGCATCAGCGCAACCAGCAGCGCCTCCTTGCCGGGAAAATACTGGTAGAGCGAACCGATGCTCACGCCGGCGCGTTCGGCGACGAGGTTGGTGTTGAAGGCGTCGATACCCTGGCTTTCGAGGATTTGCGCGGCGGCCTCCAGCATCCAGGCGTAGGTCTCGACTGCGCGCGGCTGTACGGGTTTCTTGCGAGGGCGCAGCGATGGCGATGAGGGTTTCATGCCCGTTGGATTCCAGGGAATGTCGGCGCCGGTTTCATTTCCGCGCGGTTGCACTGTCCGCTGCCACGCGTAGTCCGGTGGCTCAGGGCTATTTGCCCGTGCAGTGCCGGCCGGCGCTTCCAGATACGGCACCGGATCATCGGGCAGGTGCGCAAGATCGCAGGGTCGCCGGCATCGTTGCAGCGCCCAGGCTACCTCTGCAACCGATGGGCGAGCTCGTCGGCGGCCCGGAGGGCATCCTCTTCGGTTTCGAACGTGGCTTCGTCGTCGCCCGTCAGCGGGTGCTCGCCGACCTGGACGAAGACGGTGTATTCGCTGTCGTCGAGTTTCCTGATCCAGGCGATGTAGGGGCCAAGCTCGGTTTGACGGTCGAATCTGAGGGGAGTGCTCATGAGCGGTCGCCTCGTGTGGTCCGGTTTCGCGATGGTGCGCGCCATTCCTGCCGGCTGCAAGACGATGGCCCGGCTACGGCTACGGCTACGGCTACGGCGTCGGAGTGGCGGGAGGAGGCGTACTCGCCTGCGTCGCAGGCGGGCGGGCTTGCCCGGTTTCGTGCCAGCCGGATGCCGGTTCGGTTCCTGTTTCGTACCGTGCACGCCGCGTGAAAAACGAGGCGGTTCGGCTATGCGCGGAGAAGGGGGCGCCGGTGCACCGCGGGTTGTCGCGGTGCACCGGCGTTCTCCCGCTACTGCCGTGCGTTCCTCGGCAGCAGGGTGCGCACGATCAGGAAGGCCAATAGCGGGATGCTGATCGCGTAGATGTACTGCGTCCGCGCCACGCCGATGTTGAACGGGAACCAGATGCCCGGCACGCCGATCGTGTCGAGCAGCTCGGGGCCGAACAGCGTGGTCAGGACCGAGACTAGCGTGACGAGCGCCAGGACGCGCATCGGGCCGCCGCGGACGATGCGCGCGACGATCACGACGAACAGCGCGAGCGAGCCCAGCCGGCTGACGCTTGTCCAGACAGGCAAGTGGGCCAGGGCGCCGACGATGCCGGCGACGCCCAGCGCGACGGCCAGCGCGTCGACGCTTCGCCACGCGGGCAGGCACCAGCGATTCCAGGCCAGCACCCAGGCGGTCATCGTCGGCACCCACATCACCGAGGCCAGCCATGTATAGGTGACCAGGTCTTGCAGGTCGGTCCACGCGACGATCGCGTTGTTGAGTCGCCTGGCCGCCGTAAGCACGAGCGCGATGCAGGCGAACACCAGGAAGCCCTTGCGGCTGCTGCGCGCGCCGTACACGAGCGCCAGGCCGACGAGCGCCAGCATGGCGGCCGGCTCGACCGCATCGAGGATGTAGCCGGCGATGGTCCGCTGCCATTGCGCGCGGTGCAGCGCATCGCTCGCCGGCCGCGGCGACAGGATGGGCGGGGTGTGCATGCCGCCGCCATCCGCGCTGGCGCCGGAGCCGGGCAGCATGTAGGTACGCACGGCCAGCACGCCGCGGGTGCCCGCGACACCGGCGGGAAGGGCGAATTTCAGCGGCCGCGTGCCGACCAGGCGCGGATCGGGGCCGAGCCTGCCCGAGCTGCCCAGCAACTGGCCGTTCCAGTACAGCTCGTAGCCGTCCTCGACCAGGGTCGGCCCGAGGATGTCCCACGACGCGCTTCCGGCCGGCACCGTCACCGTGCGCCGGTACCAGGCGTAGCCGTGGTGGTCGGGATGGCCGTGCGCCATCCATCCGCCCACGTAGTCGGGCAGGCCCACGTCGCCGTCGTGGCTGCCGGGCGGGGCGGTCATGTCGATGGTTTCCCAGGCGCTGTCGTCCGTGCCGGCGGCTGCCCATTGCGGATCGTCGCCGGTATGGAACCGCCAGGGGCCGTCGAGCAGGGTGGATGCGGCGCGCAGCGGCGCCGGGTCGGGTCGGCCGCCGATCGCCAGGTCGACGATCATGAGGATGGCGGTCAGCAGCGTCACGACGACGATGCCGGCCATCAGTCTGCGCTGCGTCGCGTCGGCCGCTGGTGCCGTCGAAGGGGACGATTGGGGCATCATGCAGGGGTCTCGCCGTCGTGAGGTCGATGTCGTCGAGCAGGCTACCACTTAAAATCGTTTAGATGGTAGCTCCTGGATCTGGACCTGAGAATCGAGCCGTACCGCATGTCGCCCGCGCCCCCTCCTGCGATCCCTCGGCCGGTAGCCGCCGTCCGGCTGGACGGCGGGCGCCTGTGCCTGGATTTCGTCAACACCATCCACGACCGCTACGCCGCGGACGCGGAAGACTACGTGCAGGATCCGCAGCGTTTCATCGCGTGGAGCGGGCGCACCGGGGCGCTGCACCCGGACGACGGCGTCCGCGAGCCGCGGACCGCGCAGAAGCGCGCGGCATTGATGCGCGAGGTGGCGGCCCTGCGCGAGCACCTGCATGCGTTGTTCGCCGCGCGGATCGACGGCCAGACGCCGCCCGCAGAGGCGGTGCGCGGCCTCGATCGCTGGCTGCACCGGGCCTGGGCCAGCCAGTCGCTCGGCGCGGACGGGCACATGCATTGGCGTGCCGATGCCCGCGATGCGCTGCTGCCGCTGAAGCGCATCGCGCTCGATGCGCTGGACCTGCTCGGCGATCCGGACGTCTCGCGGCTCCGCCGCTGCGCCAACGTCACCTCCTGCGGGTGGCTGTTCCTCGATACCAGCAAGAACCGCCGCCGCCGCTGGTGCGCGATGGAGACCTGTGGCACCGCCGAGAAGATGCAGCGCTATCGCCGGGGCTGACCGGGGGCGGCCATTCTTGGCGATAGCGGGGGCGCTCTCCGGTTGCTGCCGTCCAGGCAAGCCGTCCGTGGAGGCGCGCGCCGCTCCGCGTGGCGACGACGAAGCGGCGCGCGACCCGTGCGGCCCGAACGCCCGGCAGGCTTCGGATCTTGCCCGCCATCCCGCGCTACGACCCCGGCAACTGCGCATCCAGGAACGCATAGATGTCGGCGAACTCGGCCGCCTCGGCGCCGAGCGAGGCCTGCATGCCGTGGCCGGCGTTGGCGTCGGTGCGGATCCAGACCGGGCGCCCGCTGGTGTCGGCGGCGCGCAGGCGGGCGGCGAACTTGCCGGTCTGCCACGGCGCCATGCGGCTGTCGTTGAGGCCCACGTCCATCATCATCGCCGGGTAGGCGGTGTGCGGCTTGATGGACTGGTAGGGGTCCATCGCCAGGAGCGCGGGGAAGTCCGAAGCCTTGCGCGGATCGCCGAATTCGCCGATCTGGTTCGCGCCGTTGGGCATCTGCAGCATGCGTACCGGGTTGAAGAAGCTGACCAGGGAGACGGCGGCGCCGAACCTGTCGGGGTAATGCGTCACCGCGCCGCCGACCAGCAGGCCGCCGGCGCTGCCCGAGAGCAGCGCCGTGCGCTGCGGCCGGCTGTAGCCCAGCTCGCTCAGGCGCGCCACGCCGGCGACGAAATCCTCCACGCCCTTGTGCTTGTTCGGCCCCTTGCCGGCCAGGTGCCAGGCCTCGCCCTTTTCGCCGCCGCCGCGCACGTGCGCGTAGGCGAACACGTTGCCGTGCTTGACCCACTCCAGCCGCACCGGCTTGAACGAGGGCAGGACGGATATGCCGTAACTGCCGTAGGCGAACAGGATGGCGCGGTGGGAGCCGTCCAGCGCGGCGTCCTTGCGATGCAGGACGGTCAGCGGCACGCGGGTGCCGTCCCGGCTCACCAGCTCGGTCTCGGTCGCCTCGATCATGCTGTAGTCGGCCGGGCTGGCCTCGTCCTGGCCGAGGCTGCGCAGGGCGCGGCCGGCCGCGTCGTAGCGCCAGGACTTCGGCGGCGTGGTCCAGCCGCGCAGTTCGAGCAGGAAGCCGTCCTCGCCGCTGTCGGCGCGGAACAGCGAGGCGGCGCCGGCCAGCGGCATCGGCACGGCCTCGGCCTTGCCGGTGCGGTAGTCGACGCGGCGGATGCCGTCGAGACCGTTGCGGGATACCTTCACGTACAGCGCGTCGCGCGCCGTCGCCACCTGCTGCGTGTCGTACAGGCTGATGCCGGAGACCATCTCGTCGCCCTGCAGCGGCAGGACGGAGCGCGCGTCCCCGATCGACGCGTTCGGGCGCGACAGGTCGAGCGCGAGCACCTGGCCGTCGGAGCGCGCGCGGGTGGAGACCAGGTAGAGCGTGTCGCCGTGGAGGGCGGCCGACTGCACCTTGTCATCCAGGCCGGCGATGCAGCGCCAGTGCACACCGGGCTTCACCGCCTCGGCCTGCGGTGCCACGCAGTAGCGCTTCTCGGCCTGCGCGCCCGAGAACGAGCCCAGGGCCCAGCGCGAGCCGGCGGGGAACTCGATCACCGGGAAACGGTTGGCGGGCACCGGGAACGATGCGCTGGCACCTGCGCCGGTGCCGGCGCGCAGCAGGATCGGGTCCTGGGCGGCGGGCGTGCCGAGCCGGTGCAGGCGCGTGCGCATGCCCAGCAACGGGTCGCCGCCGGCGCGCCGGCCGGGCGGCACCATCTGGGTATAGGCGAAGCCGCCGCCGTCGGGCAGCCACTCGGCGCCGAACTCGCCCCACACCGGCTCGACGGCATCGCCGGTGGGCTTGCCGCTGCGCACGTCGAACACCTCCAGGCGCGTGACCTCGTTGCCGCCATGGTCGATGTTCACCGCCACCTTGCCGCCGTCCGGGGAAGGCGTGAACAGGGTGATCGAGGCGTGGCCGCCTTTGCCGTCGAGCGTGGCCGGATCGAGCAGCGCGCGCTCGGAACCGTCCGCCTCTCTCACCATCAGGGTGCCGTTGCCCTGCGCGGTCTGCCGGATGAAGAACAGCCGGCCGCCGGCATAGTGCTGGGCGCGGTGGACCACGGTGTCGCCGTTGGTCCTGGCGAGCGCCTGCCGCCAGTTCGACAGCGTGGGCAGCGCATCCAGCCGTGCGCGCGTGTACTCGCCCTGCGCGGCGAGCCACTGCTGGAATTCGGCGTTGTGCTCGCCCTCCATCCAGCGGTAGGGGTCGTGCAGCGTCGCGCCGAACACGTGGTCGACCACGTCGGTCGCGCGCGCTTCGGGCGGTGGCGCAGGGTCGCCGGCGAAGGCGGGAAGTGCGGCCAGGGCCAGCATGCAGGCAAGGGCGGCGGCACGCCGGACGAGCGGCTGGCGGTGCGAACGGGGGTGGCGATGCATGGCGGTGTCCTCGAGGGGGAACCAGGCGAGCCTAATCCCCGATTCGCGGCGAGGCACGGCCATCTGCCATGCCATGGCCCGGAGTGCGAACGCTGTCAACGAATTCGCAGGCGGGCATGCGTCGAGGAAGGCGCGACGAGGCGGTCGGGTATGGGATGGGCACCAACGCATCCGCATCCAACGGCGGCGCGGCACTTTTTGCAGGGGCGGCCGGCTGCGTATACCTTGCCCGATCCCCCTCCGCTGGCGCCAGGGGCTGTCGTCGGCGCCGGCGCGATCCTGCGGCCCACCCTTGGAAGCTCGAGGAGACATGCGTGAGGAAACGGTACGTGTTAGGCGCGGCTGCGCTTGCGGTTTTCCAGATATCTGCATCGCCGGCAGCGGAGCCGGCGCGGATCCTCACCAACCACGTGGGCTACGAGCCTGCCGGTCCCAAGCAGGCGGTGATCCAGGGCGGCGCCGGCGACCGCTTCGCGCAGTGCGCGGTGCGCGCCTACCCGGGCGGCGCGGTGGTGTTCCAGGGCAAGGCCGCGCCCGGAATCCGGGTGGCCGACTGGCGCGACTGGCGTTTCTGGACGTTCGACTTCGGCGCCCTGCAGAAGGAAGGGCGCTACACGGTCGAATGCGGCGATGGCCGCCCGGACAGCGAGGGTGTGGTGCGCTCGTTCCCGTTCGCGGTGCGGCAGAACGCGCTGGAGCGGGCCACGCTCTCCAGCGTGCTCGCCTACTTCAAGGCCGAGCGCGCATCGGGCGACATGGACCAGGCGGACCGGCACCTCGCGTTCGAGGGTTCCCCGCGACCACCCATCGATGCGCGCGGCGGCTGGTACGACGCCACCGGCGACTACGGCATCCACCTGTCGCACCTGGATTTCAGCACCTACTTCAACCCGCAGCAGGTGCCCCTGGTGGTGTACAGCCTGGGCCGCAGCTTCGAGCTGCTGGAGGCGCGGCACGACCCGAACTTCGCCCAGATCGAGCGTCGTCTGATCGACGAGATGAGCTACGGCGCCGACTTCCTGGTGCGCATGCACCGGCCGGGCCATTCGTTCTACGAGAGCATCCAGGCGCCGGGGCCCGGCAAGAAGGCGCAGGACCGCCGCATCGCCCATACGATGACCGGCTTCGGCATCAAGGATAGCGCCAAGGACCAGCAGGCCTTCCGGCACGACGGCATCTACGAGTCGGGCTATCGCAGCGGCGGCGGTTTCGCCATCGCCGGCCTGGCCATCGCGGCGCGGCTGGGGGCGGGTGGGGACTTCGACCGCAAGACGTATCTGCAGCATGCCGAGGACGCGTTCGCCTATCTCCAGGCGCACAACCGCGAACTGCTCAACGACGGCGTGGAAAACATCGTCGACGACTACGGCGCGCTGGTCGCCGCCACCGAGCTGCTGCGCGCCACCGGCAAGCCGGTCTATGCGGCCGCGGCCGGGCAGCGTGCGCAAAACCTGATGGAACGGCTGGCTTCCGACGGCGCCTACCGGGACTACTGGCGCGCCGACGGCAAGGACCGGCCGTTCTTCCACCCCTCCGACGCCGGAGCACCGGTGGTGAGCCTGCTGCGCTACCACGCGCTGGCCGATACGCCGATGCAGGCGCGCATCCGCGAGGCGGTGCGGCGCTCGCTGCAGTTCGAGCTGGGCATCACCCGCGAGGTGGCCAACCCGTTCGGCCTGGCGCGCCAGTACGTGCAGAGTCGCAGCAGGGGCCGGTACGGCGCGTTCTTCTTCCCGCACGACACCGAAACCGCGCCGTGGTGGCAGGGCGAGAACGCGCGCCTGGCCTCGCTGGCCGCCGCCGCGCGCCTGGCCGTACCCCTGTTCGGCGACGACCCCGCGTTCCAGCGGCGCTTGCAGGCGTACGCCGCCGACCAGTTGAACTGGATCCTCGGCCTTAATCCCTTCGATGCCAGCATGTTGCAGGGCACGGGGCGCAACAATCCCGAGTACGGCTTCTTCGGTAGCTGGCAGTACACGCAGACGCCGGGCGGCATCGTCAACGGCGTCACCTCGGGGCTGGAGGACGACCGCGGCATCGACTTCAACCTGCCTTACGCACAGACCGGCAAGGATGTGGACTGGCGCTGGGGCGAGCAGTGGCTGCCGCATTCGGCGTGGTACCTGCTGGCGGTGGCCGCCCGCCCAACGTCCGGCGCGGAAGCCGGCAGGAAGTGAGGCGGCCGGATCGGGTCCGGCGACTCGGGTCCGATCCGGATGTGCCAGGTTCGCTTGCCTCATGGCGGCAGGCCGAGTCCGGCCTTCCATGGGATGGGGATGTGCCTGTCGTGCAGTGGTACGACCGGTGGCGAGCGGTATTCGCCCAAGCAGGGGCGCACACCGGCGCCGTGCAGGCCCGGTTCGACGGGGCGTCGGGCCCAAGGGCGCCCTGGAGCCATGCGCAGGCACAGCGGAGATCGGTGTCGACCCTTCGGTATCGATCTTTTCCGGAAAGCCGGCGCATGCCGGCCGGGTCGGACCGGCGTGCCTTGGATCGATCCATTCATCCGGCGAGTCGCACGGGGCGAGTGAAAAACGGACGTCCAGACGTCCGAACGTCCATGAAGAAAAGTAATAAGCAAGCCCTTTGGGTGCCGTGTTTAACGCAATGACAACGGACGACCTCACGGTTTTGCGATCTCAGGCAGAAACCCTACATTTTTGACGTTGACAACGTTGTCATATCGGATCAGCTTCCGGCTGTCCTTGGGGAGCATGCGGGAGACGGGAGGCGGTAGGGATACCGGGGGAGCGCACCGGGAGGGTGCGGGGACGACGACTTTCGGACATGCGAGGGCACGTGCCGGCAACGGCGCGGGAACGCTGCTGTGTGGCGCCATGGTGGCGCCGGCCTGCGCCTGGCGCGGGCAGATACCCGTATCCGAACGGAGAACGCTCATGCATCCGAGATGGAAGATTCCATTGCTGTTCCTGCTCGTCTTCACCCTGACGGGCCTTGCCGGGCATGCCCGCGCCGCGCAGTGCGACGGCGTGGCGGCCTGGACACCGTCGGCGATCTACGCCGCCGGCGACCACATGACCTACAACCAGCGCCTCTACGAGGCCAAGTCGCCGATCTGGAACACGCCTCCCGACTACTGTCCCTCCTGCGGCTGGTACCAGGACCTCGGCAGTTGCAGCGCCAGCGGCAACCAGCCGCCCGCGGTGGCGCTGACCGCGCCCGCGGCAGGCGCGCAGTACGAGCTGGGCGATACCGTGACGGTCAGCGCCGCCGCCAGCGATGCCGACGGCAGCGTGGCCAAGGTCGAGTTCTTCCAGGGCGGCACCTCGCTGGGCGTGGATACCTCGGCGCCCTTCAGCGTGGCATGGACGCCCGCCGCCACCGGCAGCTACACGCTCAAGGCGGTAGCCACCGACGACAAGGGCGCGAGCGCCAGCTCGGCCAGCGTGAGCATCAGCGTCAAGCCCGGCGGCACCGGCGGCGATAGCGTGCCGCCCAGCGTGCCCACCGGCCTGGTCGCCACGCCGCAGGGCAGCTTCAGCGTCGCGCTGAGCTGGAGCGCCTCCACCGACAACGCCGGCGGCAGCGGCGTGGCCGGCTACGACGTATACCGCGACGGCAGCAAGGTCGCCTCGCCCAGCGCGGCCAGCTATACCGACACCGGCCTGAAGCCGGGCACGCAGTACAGCTACACCGTGCGTGCGCGCGACAACGCGGGCAACGCGTCGGCGCAATCCGCGGCGGCGATCGCCACCACCCGCGCCGACGACGGCGGTTCCGACGGCCTGCGCAACGTCGGCTACTTCACCCAGTGGGGCATCTACGGCCGTCACTACAACGTGAAGGACCTCGTCACCAGCGGCTCGGCGGCGTTGCTCACGCACATCAACTACGCCTTCGGCAACGTGCGCAACAACCGCTGCGAAGTGGGCGTGACCCAGCCGTCCGACCCGGATACCGGCGTCGGCGGCGATGCCTACGCCGACTACAGCAAGAGCTTCTCGGCGGCCGAGAGCGTCAGCGGCCAGGGCGATACCTGGGACCAGCCGCTGCGCGGCAACTGGAACCAGCTCAAGGAGCTGAAGGCCAAGTATCCCAAGCTGAAGGTGCTGATCTCGCTGGGCGGCTGGACCTGGTCGCGCGGCTTCGCCAGCGCGGCGCGCCCGGAGAACCGTGCAGCCTTCGTGAAGTCCTGCATCGACGCCTACATCAAGGGCGACCTGCCCGCGACCGACGGCGCGGGCGGCGCGGGCGCGCTGGCCGGCGTGTTCGACGGCATCGACATCGACTGGGAGTACCCGGCGGCCTGCGGCCTGTCCTGCGGCGGCAGCGAGGACACGGCCAACTTCACCGCCCTGCTGGCCGAGTTCCGCCACCAGCTCGACGCGGTGCGCCCGGGCCTGCTGCTGACCATCGCGGCCGGCGCCGGCGTGGACAAGATCCGCGTCACGCAACCGGCGCAATACAAGGACTACGTGGATTTCGTGAACGTGATGACCTACGACTTCCACGGCGGCTGGGAAGCGACCACCAACTTCCACTCGCCGCTGTATGCGCCGCTGGGCGACCCGTCCACCGGCGACGCCAAGCACTACAACACCAACGACGCGATCCGCGCGATGATCGATGCCGGCATGCCGGCGTCCAAGATCAACCTCGGCATCGGCTTCTACGGCCGCGGCTGGACCGGCGTGGGCAACGTCAACAACGGCCTGTTCCAGAGCGGCACCCCGGCGCCGGCCACCTACGAGGCGGGCATCGAGGACTACAAGGTGCTCAAGAACCTCGCCTGGCCGGCCTTCGACGACACCGCCGCCGGCGCCCACTGGATCTACAACGGCAGCACGTTCTGGACGTTCGACGATCCGGCCAACATCCGCCGCAAGACGGACTACATCAAGGCCAACGGCCTGGGCGGCGCGTTCTCCTGGGAGTTCAGCGGGGACGACGCCAACGCCACGCTGCTCAAGGCGATGGCCGACGGGCTGAAGTAGCGCAACCGTGCCGGCGCCTTCCCGCATCCGCGGGGAGGCGCCGGCCCTGCCGAGGTCCATCCGCAAGCCGCTGGCCGATCGCCGTGAAAGTTGGCGGTCCGGTGGCGGCATGGCCGATGGCGAAGGCAAGCGTCGTGTCCACGCGGTGGATGGGACGCCTGTTCCGTGGGAAGTCCGGATGCCCCAGGCGCGCGCTTGCGGCCCGGAAGGGAAGCCAACGCTGACAGGGACGTGATCCACGGCGGCGGGCCGCCGTGCCGTTTGCCCGGCGCGGCGGTCCTGCCGGACCTAGGGAGCGTTGATTCAGGGGACCGGGGAGCCGGGATGCACGACGCGATCCGTCGCGCGCACATCCCGGCACCGCACACATCCAACCGGAGGGAGAACCGTGATGTCGTTGAAGACCAATCCGTTGAGCGCGGCGCTGGCCGCGCTCGGCATCGGCGCGAGGAGAGCCGATGCCGTCTTGCCGCACGTGCCGCCACTGGCGGCCGCGCATCCGCGGCGAAACACGCCGTCGCTGGCGAAGGCGCTGTTTGCCGTGGCCTGCGCCGCGCCGTTCGCCCACGAGGCGATGGCGCACGGCTACGTGAGCGCGCCCGCCAGCCGCGCGTACCTGTGTTCCACCCACGTGAACACCGATTGCGGCGCGATCCAGTGGGAGCCGCAGAGCACCGAGGCGCCGAAGGGCTTTCCCGCCGCCGGCCCGGCCGACGGCCACATCGCCAGCGCCAACGGCGCGTTTCCCGAAATGGACCAGCAGAGCGCCGGCCGCTGGAGCAAGGTCGGCCTGCAGGCCGGCGCCAACACCTTCACCTGGACACTGACCGCGCGCCACGCCACCACCAACTGGCGCTACTACATCACCAAGCCGGGCTGGAACCCGAACGCCCCGCTGACCCGCGACAGCTTCGACCTGGTGCCTTTCTGTACCGTGGACGGCGGCGGCGTGCAGCCGCCCGCCTCGGTATCGCACCAGTGCAACGTGCCTGCGCGGCAGGGCTACCAGATCATCCTGGCGGTGTGGGAGATCGCCGATACGGGCAACGCGTTCTACCACGTGATCGACGCCGATTTCGGCGGCACCACGCCGACACCGACACCGACA
>NZ_LMSL01000002.1:17414-81016 GCF_001428405.1 Frateuria sp. Soil773 | reverse complement strand
GACACCGACACCGACACCGACACCGACACCGACACCGACGCCGACGCCGACGCCGACGCCGACGCCGACACCGACACCGACACCGACACCGACACCGACACCAACGCCAACGCCAACGCCAACGCCAACGCCAACGCCGACCTGCGCCGAATGGGTGGAGGGCGGCACGTACAAGGCCGGCCAGGTGGTGAGCTACCAGGGCTCGGTCTATACCGCGCTGGTCGACCAGACCGACTGGGTCGGCACGGGCTGGAACCCGGTCAGCAGCCCCTCGCTGTGGCGCGCTGGCGGTAGCTGCTCGGTACCGACACCGACGCCTACCCCGACACCTACCCCGACACCGACGCCCACTCCAACCCCGACGCCCACGCCGACACCCACGCCCACGCCGACACCCACACCGACGCCAACCCCGACCCCGGGCGTCTGCGAGGTCAAGTCCGCGCCCACCGGCAAGGTGCTGCAGGGCTACTGGGAGAACTGGAACGGCTCGTCCGTGCACCCGGGCATGGGCTGGATACCCATCACGATGGTGCCGCCCGAGTACAACGTCATCAACGCGGCCTTCCCGGTCATCCTTGCCGACGGCACCGCCAAGTGGGAGGACGGCATGGACGTCGGGGTCAAGGTGCCCAAGCCGGCGGAGATCTGCCAGGCCAAGGCGGACGGCCACTGGGTGCTGCTGTCCATCGGCGGCGCCGCCGCGTCGATCAACCTGCAGAGCACGGCCGCGGTGGACCGCTTCGTCGAGACCATCGTGCCGATCCTCAAGGACAACAACTTCGACGGCATCGACATCGACATCGAGTCCGGCCTGGTCGCCGGGGCGTCGTTCAACCAGCTCTCCACCTCGCAGGCCAACCTGATCCGCCTGATCGACGGCGTGCTCGCGCAGATGCCGTCCAACTTCATGCTGACCATGGCGCCCGAGACGGCCTACGTCACCGGCGGGCAGATCGCCTACGGCGGCCCGTGGGGCGCCTACCTGCCGATCATCGCCAGGTACCGCGACAACGGCCGCCTGAGCTGGCTCAACATGCAGTACTACAACGGCAGCATGTACGGTTGCCCGGGCACCTCCTACCAGGCCGGTACGGTGGAGGGCTTCGTCGCGCAGACCCAGTGCCTCAACGACGGCTTCACCGCCGGCGGCGCGCGGTTCTCGCTGCCCTACGACAAGCAGGTGCCGGGCCTGCCGGCGCAGCCCGGTGCGGGCGGCGGCGTGCTCACGCCGGCACAGGTCGGCGAGGCCTACCGCCAGGTGCCGCAGATCAGGGGGCTGATGACCTGGTCGATCAACTGGGACGGCTCGAAGGGCTACACCTTCTCCAGGAACAAGCCGTTCTTCTCCAACCCCGGGTGAGGACTGCGGAGGTACCGCCGATGGCGGCACCTCCGCGTTGCCCCGCCTTTACTCTCCGGTGCCGCCGTGCGTCCAGGGCGGCACCGGACTTGCCGGCCCGCTGCGCGATCGCGTGGCGAGGCCATGGCTTTCGTCTCCCGATGCGGCCGGGGGAACCGGCAAGGTTCCGCGCAGCCCGCTTCGCCGTCGAAACCTCCCGCAGGGCCCGCCCGGCGCCGGTGCTGGACGTACTGCGCTGCATCATGCGCCGGGCGAAACGCTGTGCTAGAAAGCGGCCACGGCTTAGATCGATCTAAACAGATCCGGTTCTGGCTGTAAGGGGAGGGGACTGGGGAGGAACCTGCCTGGCGCCGGCCGCCGCATGGCGTGCCCGGGGCTTCGAGCGAAAGCTCCGATGGGGAGGTTCGGACTCGGTATTTGGATCGATTGAAATTCGTTTCGCGTCCATAAACCGATTCAATCTGGGAGGGAGATCGACCAGGCACGCACGCTGGATGGCGCCACGGTGACGGTATCGCCGTTCCAGACCAGCGCCAACGGCTCCAACGCCGTGTCGAAGGGTGTCGAGGCCTATGCCCAGCACACCTTCCGCTCCGGCTTCGGCTTCCAGGCCAACTTCACCTACAACAAGACTTCCACCACCGACATCGCGCTGGACGGGAAGGTGATCGGCAGGTCGCCGCTGGTCGGCAGCGCGAAGACCCAGGCCAACGTCTCGGTGTTCTACGAGAACGACAGGTTCCTCGCGCGCGCCTCGTACAACCGCCGCGGCACCATGGTCGGCGGCATCGTCTCCGGGCTCAACATCTACTCCGAGCCGTACGACCAGGTGGACCTGAACGCCTCCTACGACCTCATGAAGAACCTCACGGTGACCGGCTCGGTGCTCAACCTCACCAAGTCGGAGCAGAGGCAGCACCTGGGCGACGACACCAAGGCGCGGTTCTACGACAACACCTATGCCGGCCGCGTCCTGTACCTGGGCCTGACGTACAAGTTCTAGGCCGTGTGCCCCCCTCGTGCCCGATGCGCGAGGGGGTGCGGAGCGGATATGGAGAAAGTCGCGACGGACAACAGGGGACGAGACGGAGGGGCGCGGTCGTCGCGGGCGACGGCCGCGCATTGCGTCCAGTGCTTCCGGCGTATCGGCATCGACGCCTGCCCGTCGCCGACGACGGACTAAAAGGCATGGAGCGCACGGCTTCGAACGGCGCCCGGTCGCCCCTAATGCGCCAGGGCCTCTTCGACCGCGCTGAACGCCGACTTCCCGCCCATCCGCTCGTCCGGCATGCCGGTGGCGAACCAGGCCACGCCGGTGCCGCTTTTGCGGTCCACCCACAGCCCGGCCTGCAGGCCATAGGCAGAGCCGGAGTGGCCCACGCGCGCCACGCCATCGCCGAACGGATCGTCGCGGCAGCCCGGTACGGGCGTCGCCAGCGTCTGCACGGCCATGCCGTAGCGGCAGAAGAAGCCGGCGTCGGCGTCGCCGGTGTCTTCCTCGTACGTCAGGCCGTTGCCGGGACGGTATTGCCATTCCGGGGTGATCATCGCCTGGATGGAACCTGGCTTGAGCAGGCGCTTGCCGTCGACGCTGCCGTTGCCGAGCAGCAGCTCGCCGATGCGGGCCAGGCCCCGGGCGGAGATGCGCAGGCCGCCCTGCGGCGAGAACAGCGCGCCGTTGGCGCCGGCGCGCCAGCGCGACAGGTCGCAGCTTCCGTCGCTGGCCGGCGTGACCGGGCAGGCGGGCTTGCGGCCGTGGTTGTCGTCTTTCGCCGGCTTGCCGTCGGCGTCGTACAGCACCACCGCGCGGGCGGCGGTGGCGTCGCTGCACAGCGCCCAGTTGAAGCAGCCGTCGATGCCCAGCGGGCGCAGCACCAGGCGCGCCATCAGCTTGTCGAAGCGTTCGCCGGTGGCGCGCTCCATGATCTGCGCCACCAGCGGGAAGTTGAGGTTGGTGTAGTGGAAATAGGTGCCCGGCGCGTGTTTCGCGTCCCACGCGCGCGGGTCCGCGACGATGTCGCGCAGCTCGCCGCCCAGCGGCGTTTGCCAGTAGCCGGCGCCGTCGGTGAGGCTGGAGCGGTGCGACAGCAGCAGGCGCAGGGTGATCGGCGTGTCCGGGAAGGCCGGGTTGCGCAGCCGCCAGCCGAGCAGCTTCGACGCGTCGGTGTCCAGGTCGAGCTTGCCGGCCTCCACCAGCCGCATCACGCCAAGGGCGGTGACCAGCTTGGAAATCGAGGCGATGCGCACCGGATCGTCCGCGCCGACCTCGCGGCCGGTGGCCTTGTCGGCATGGCCGTGCACGCGCACGGCGGTGACGCCGTTGCGGTCGAAGGCGACGCGCACCGTGGCGATGGGCTCGCCGGCCTGCGCGGCGGCGCTCGTCAGGAGAAGCAACAGGCAGGCGATCCAGCGTGGGGCCATGGTCTGCTCAGCTCGCGGCGAAAGGTAACGTCCGGATTAAGGCATGCCGGGGCGGCGATGGGAACCCGCGGGCGGCGGCTTCCGCGCAGGCGCGTCTCCCCGCATCATCCGGTCCGGACATCCATCGTTGCGGCCAGCCCATGACGCAATCCCTCGAACTGACCCTCTCCATCGGCGCGCCGGCCGAGGTGGTGTGGGAAAGCCTGACCCGGGCCGGGCTGATGACGCAGTGGATGGGCGAGCCGGAGATGGCGATCGAGGTCGAGACGGACTAGGTCGTGGGCGGCTCCATCGTCGTGCGCGGGATCCGCCATGCGCGGTCCGGGAACAACGGCACGGTACGGGAGTTCGAACCCGTGGCGCGGCTCGCCTACACGCACCGCAGTTCGCTGTCGCGGCTTCCCGACGAGCCCGGGAGCTACACGACGCTCGCCTTCGGCCTGGAGCCCGCGGGGGATGCGGCCTCGCTGACGCTGGCGGCGACCGGCTTCCCCACGGAGGCGGTCTTCAGGCACCTGAAGTTCTACTGGGGCGGCGCGCTGGAATGCCTGAAGCGACAGGCGGAGCGGCGCGCATCCCGCCGCTCCGATGCGCGGGCGATGGCATGACCGAATGCCCTTGCGGGCGCATCGCTGCCCGGCATGCGTTCCGCTGGGTCCGCGGCGGCGGCATTCTCCACCGGTCGTTCCGGCGGACCGGAAAGGCCCGCGCGATGGGCGGCGCATCGCACCTGGCCGTTGCCGAAGCGAAAGGGCGCGGATGCGAAGTCGACGCCGCCTCCGTTTCGCGGCACTCTTCCCGTGCAGACTTGCCATGCGCAAGCCCGGGAGCTTCGTGATCGTGAGGATGTGGCAAGTGAACTGCGGTGTGCGTGACAGGCTTCGGGCGCGCCATGGGTGAGGGCAAGGGGCATTCCGGCTGGGTGGCCGTCGCGTCCGTCGCGCTGCTCAGCCTGCTCGCGCTGGCTGCCATCCACGCATCGCGCCCCAAGCCACGCGAGGTGGCGCCCAAGGCCGCCCCGGCGCCGCCGCCGATGCTGCCCGCCGTCGAGGTCTGGCTGAGCACGGCCGATCGCAGGCTGCGCCTGGCGCGCCAGCCCGACGTCGCGATGACCGCCCAGAAGGCGCAGCCGGGCGACGTGGTCGTCGATACCCAGAGCACCTACCAGTCCATCGTCGGCTTCGGCGCGGCGCTGACGGACGCGTCGTCCTGGCTGCTGCAGAACCGGCTGGATGCGTCGCAGCGCCGCGCATTGCTGCAGGAGCTGTTCGGCCCGCCGCCCGGCCTCAATTTCGGCATGACGCGCCTGACCATCGGCGCGTCGGATTTCTCGCTGCAGCCGTACACCCTGGACGACCTTCCCACCGGCCAGGTCGATCCGTCGCTGCAGCACTTCAACGTCACGCCCAACCTGCGCGACGTGATACCGACGGTGCGCGAGGCCCTGGCGGTCAATCCGCAGTTGCGCATCATCGCCTCGCCGTGGAGCGCGCCGGCATGGATGAAGACCAGCGCCAACCTGATCGGCGGCGAGCTGCTGGAGCCGTTCGAAAGCGCGTACGCGGACTACCTGGTCAAGTACGTCGACGCCTACCGCGGGTACGGCATCCCCATCTTCGCCCTGACCGTGCAGAACGAGCCGGGTTTCGTGCCGGTGACCTACCCCGGCATGGAGATGCCCGCGGCCACGCGGGCGCGCCTCATCGGCCAGTACCTCGGGCCGGCCCTGGCGCGCCGCAAGCCGAAGACGCTCATCCTCGGCTGGGACCACAACTGGGACGACCCGGGACAGCCCCTGAGCGTGCTGGGCGACGCCGACGCCGCGCGCTACATCGACGGCATCGCCTGGCACTGCTACCGCGGCACGCCGTCCACGCAGAGCGACGTGCATCGTGCGTATCCGAAGAAGGACACCTACATCACCGAGTGCTCCGGGGGCGACTGGGAATCGGCCAGGAAGGGCGAGCTGCTCTGGTTCGCGCGCGACTTCCTGCTCGCCGGGATCAGGCACTGGGCGCGCGGCGTGGTGTACTGGAACCTCGCGCTCGACGAGCAGCACGGCCCGCACTTCGGCGGCTGCGACCTGTGCAAGGGCGTGGTCACGATCGACTCGCGCACGGGCGAGGTGAGCCGCAACGACGAGTACTACGCGTTCGCGCACTTCAGCCGGTTCGTGCTGCCCGGCGCGGTGCGGGTGGGGTCCGGCGAGACCGACAAGGACATCAACAACGTCGCCTTCCTGAATGCCGACGACGGGTCGGTCGTGCTGGTGATGGTGAACAGCCATACGGACGCGCGCGAGGTCGCGGTGACGCAGGGCCCGAACCGCTTCCGCTACGCGCTGCCGCCGCAGAGCGTGGCGACCTTCGTATGGAATCCGGACCCGGTGGGTTCGTGGATGCGGCGGGCCGCGCGCTGGCTGGAGGGCCTCCGCGGCGGGCCGGCCGGACGCCGCGCGCCAGGCGGTTGAGCCGTCCGGCGCCGGCGGATGCCGTGTTCCGCAAGCGTCATGCACGCGGGTTGCCACGAAGTGCGCGGCGCATGCTTTTCGGCGTCATGGGTCCGGCGCCGGGCCGCGGGAGAAGCGCAGGCGTGCCAGGATGATCCCCGGGTCGGCGCCGTCCGGCATCTTCGATCCACATCCGCAGGAGACGCAGCATGGATTCCGAATTCTGGCTCCAGCGCTGGCGGGAAGGTCGCACGGGCTTCCACCAGGACCGGCCGACGCCGCTGCTGCTCGAACACTGGCCTCGGCTGGAGGCGGCGCCCGGCAGCCGGGTGTTCGTGCCGCTGGCCGGCAAGTCGCTGGACCTCGCCTGGCTGGCGGCGCAGGGGCACCGGGTGCTGGGCGTGGAGCTGTCGCCGCTGGCCGTCGCGCAGTTCTTCGCCGAGCACGGCCTGACGCCGCAGGTGCACGACTCGCGCTACGGCCGCCACTATCGCGCCGGCGCCATCGAACTGATCTGCGGCGACGCCTTCGCGCTCGACGCCGAAGTCCTGGCGGACTGCATGGCGGTCTACGACCGCGCCGCGCTGATCGCGCTGCCGCCGCCGCTGCGCCGCCGCTACGGGCGCGAGCTGTATGCGCGGCTCCCGGCCGGCTGCCGCGGCCTAGTGATCACGCTGGAATATCCGCAGCACGAGAAACACGGCCCGCCGTTCTGCGTGCCGGAAACCGAGGTGGCCGAGCTGTACGGCCGCGACTGGGACGTGGCCGTGCTCGAGCGCCGCGACATCCTCGCGCAGCAGCCAGGCTTCGTCACCGAAGGGTTGAGCGCGCTGGAGACGGTGGCGTACCGGCTCGTGCGCAAAGCCTGACCCGGCGATGACGGCTCGCGGAGCCGGCACGGGAGCCCGCTGGCGGCGTTGCCTTCACCGATCCGGCGCATGCACGGCCGTATACTGATGCCCGGTCGTTGTCTGGCCGCGCTGCGCGGCCGATCCGGTTGCCGCCGCACCCCGGGAGAGCCGCGATGCCATCTTCCCCGTTGTCCCGCCTGCTGTGTTCCGCCTGCCTGGCCCTGGCTTCCCTCGCCGCGTGGGCGGCGACGCCGCCGGACAGCGTCAGCGTCCATTACCGGGATCCCCGGCACTTCACCGAGGCCCGGCACAGCTTCGGGGTGCACCTGATCAGGGCCGACGCCTACCTGGAACCGCTCCGGGCCTACATCGTCGAGCGCGCCTCGCGCATCCTGGCGCCGGGCCAGCGGCTGGACATCGTGGTGACCGACGTGGACCGCGCCGGCGAGTACGAACCCTGGCGCGGCCCCGACTTCGACGACGTGCGCATCGTCAAGGACATCTATCCGCCGCGCATCGACCTGGACTTCACCCTGTACGGCGCCGACGGCAAGGTGCTGCGGCAGGGCAGCCGCAAACTGCGCGACGCGGCCTTCCTCAGCAACCGGCCGGCGATTGACCAGGACACGCTGCGCTACGAGAAATCCCTGATCGATCGCTGGCTGCGCCGGGGCGCCGGGAAGCTTTGAGGGGAGCCCGGGCAACAGCCCGGGCAAACGGGTCGATGGAATCCCGGGACGCTTTCCCGGCGATCCGCCACGTCGGTGGAACTTATCGCTTTCGCGGCGTCTCCAACACGGGTCATGCGGGGACACCCGTGTCCGGCCAGGTGGCCGGCATGCCGGGATGTCCCAGTGGAGTCGTGGATGCCGTTGTCGGCATGGTTTCATTGCCTGCTCTCGATGAACGCGTCCCGCCGCGGTTTCGCGCTGCCGGCCGGACGCCGCTGGTGATCGCGCGGCAGGAATCGCGTCGAGGCCGTTTCTCGCCCGCAAGGGCGACGGCGTGGGCGGTCGCCTTGTCGGTCAACGGACTGATGCTGGTCTGCTGGATCGGTACGGACGAGCCGTTGTTTCTCCGTTCGTCGGCGTCGGATCGGGAGGCGGGGCCGGCACTCCACCTGCGGTTCGTATCTCCGGCGCCGCGCACGCCGGATGCGCCGCGCAGGACGGCGGCGTCCGATCGCGGCGCAATCGCATCGCCGCGGACGACGGCCGAGCTGCCGCGCCGCGCACGCGCGGCGACGCTTCCGGCATCGACGCCGGAGCGGCATGCGGAGCAGGTTCCGGTGACTGTTCCTGCCGTTCCCGGACACCGCATCGGGCCGGCCGAAAGCCCCGGCTATGCTTCGCCGCTGCTGCGGTCGGGCAACGATGTCATGACGCGGAAGCCGGGGCGCATCACCTACGCGCCCACGCGCTTCGACAAGGCCTGGCGCGAAGACGACGGGCCCGGAAAGGACACGTTGCTGAAACGCCTCGTGCAGGGTGCGACGGCGCACTGGTCGATGCACCTGCCGGGCGCTGGCACGATGGACTGCGTCGGCGGCGTGGGCGGGCCGCCGGCGCACGCCACCGCCATCCCGCTGTCATCGGTCGGTTGCCGCGGCCGCGCGCCGCCGGCCCCGCCGAACGCCGCCGAATCGATAAGAATCCAGACGCTGCCGCCGGCTCACTAGGCCGCATCGACGATGCTTGGCGCACGTGCGCCGGAGGCGGTCCGCGTGGAGAGGCTTGCAGTATCGGCGCGGACCTCCAGAATCACGCCCTGGCATGCGGCCCCGGCAGCCCATCGGCAGATCGTCCGGGCCGGTTGTTGGTGCAGCGCTGGAGGATGAGCGATTGACCGATTTTTCGTTTCGGCAGGTGGACGTGTTCTCGTCCCGGCCGCTGGGTGGCAACCCATTGGCGGTGGTGGTGGGCGCCGATGCGCTGGACGATGCGCAGATGGCGGCTTTCGCCCGATGGACCAATCTCAGCGAGACGACGTTCCTGCTCGAGCCGCGCGTGCCGGAAGCGGATTACCGGGTGCGCATCTTCACGCCCTTGCAGGAGCTGCCTTTCGCCGGCCATCCCACGCTGGGCAGTTGCCATGCCTGGCTCGCTTCGGGCGGCACGCCCAAGGGGGACGAGATCGTCCAGGAGTGCGCGGCGGGCCTTGTGCGTATCCGGCGCGACGCGGACCGGCTTTCCTTCGCTGCGCCGCCCCTGCGTCGCGCAGGTCCGGTGGAGCCGGCGGTCGTCGCGCGCGTTGTCGAAGGGCTTCGTCTGGCGCCCGATGCGGTGGTCGACGCGAACTGGGTCGACAACGGCCCGGGCTGGCTGGCCGTGCTGCTGCGTTCGCGCGAGGCGGTGCTGGCGCTGCGGCCGGATTTCTCCGTGCTGGCGGGCATGCGCGTCGGCGTGGTGGCGCCGTGGCATGCCGGGGCGGACGGAGCGGACGCGCACTTCGAAGTGCGCGCCTTCACCGCCGCCGGCTTCGAGGATCCGGTGACCGGGAGCCTCAATGCCGGCCTCGCGCAGTGGCTCACGCAGAGCGGGATCGCGCCGGCGCGCTACATCGCCAGCCAGGGCACCGCGCTGGGGCGCACGGGGCGAGTGCACGTGGTGCGGGACGGCGCCGGCATCTGGATCGGCGGCGCGGTAACCCCCTGCATCGCGGGGTCGGTGACGTTGTAGGCGGGCGCGTCGCTGCCCGATCCGGGTTCCTCCGGCCGGCGATCGCCAGGCTGGTCGATGCGGGTGCCCGGGCGGCAGGTCGGCTGGCGTCCGAGCAAAAGAGAATCATTCGCATGTAGACTTTGCCTGTGGCGCTGGCGGCATGTCGGCCCGGAAGTTCGGAAGGGAACGCATGCATCACCTGTTCAGACGCCTGCACCGCTGGTTCGGTTTGTTCACCGCGGTGTTCCTTTTCATCGCCGGGGCGACGGGCGCGGTCATTTCGTGGGACCACGAACTGGACTCGGCCCTGAATCCCGCGATGTACCACTCCGAGCAGGGGCCGCAGCGTCCGGCGCTGGACCTGGCCGACGCGGTGGAGGCGGCGCATCCGCGCGCCCGCGTGAGTTATTTGCCGCTGGCGGCGCCCGCCGGCGAAGCGTTGCAGGTGTGGGTGGAGCCCCGCGTCGACCCGGTGTCGCGCCAGCCGTACGAGCTGGCGTTCAACCAGTTGGCGCTCAATCCCGTCACGGGCGCGGAGCAGGGCAGGCGCCTGTGGGGCGACGTTTCGCTGACGCGCGAGAACCTGCTGCCGTTCCTCTACAAGCTGCACTACAGCCTGGAGCTGCCGCTGATGGGAGGCTACGACGTCGGCTCGCTGTTCATGGGCATCGTGGCGATCGTGTGGGTACTCGACGCGTTCGTGTCGTTGCTGCTGTCGTTCCCGCATCCGCGCTCGTGGCGCAAGTCGCTGGCGTTCCGTTGGCAGCGGGGCGGCCACGCGCTCACTTTCGACGTGCACCGCTCGGGCGGTGTGTGGATCTGGCTGTTGCTGCTCGTGCTGGCGGTGACCGCGGTCTCCATGAACCTGCGTTCGCAGGTGGTCGTACCGGTGGTTTCCGCGTTCTCGAAACTCACGCCCAATCCCTACGACACGCGCGCCGAACTGGCGCCGGCGCAGCAGGCGGAACCGGGTGTCTCGCGGCGCCACGTGCTGGCGCTGGCGCGTGCCGAAGCCGCACGGCGCGGCTGGACCGCGCCGGCGGGCGCGATCCTGTATTCGCCGGAATACGGGATGTATGGCGTGGGCTTCTTCGAGCCCGACGACGAACACGGCGACGGCGGCCTGGGCAATCCGTGGCTGTATTTCAATGCCGGCGACGGCTCGCCCGCCGGGGCGGACATCCCGGGCACCGGCAGCGCGGGCGACATCTTCCTGCAGGCCCAGTTTCCGCTGCATTCGGGACGGATCATCGGCGTGGCGGGGCGGGTGATCGTGAGCCTGGTCGGGCTTGCCGTCGCCGCGCTGAGCGTAACCGGCCTGCTGCTGTGGTGGCGCCGGCGGCGCGCGCAGCACAAGCATGCGGTCCGCTCGCGCAGCCTTGCGGCGCAAGGTCGCGCCTGAGCGCGCGGCATGGACAGGCCGATCCCGCAGCAAATACAATTGCAAATCATTCTTGTTTGCAGTCTTCCCCGATGAATCGACCCCTGCTGTCCGCTCTTCCCCGGCCTCGCCGCCCGCGTGCGCCGGCACGCACCGTCCTGGCCATCGCGCTGCTCGCCGTCCTGTCCCCGCTGGCCGCCACCGCGGCGGAAACGCCGCCGGACAACGCGCCTGACCGCACGGCCGAGCAGAAGAAGGCGATCGACCTCAAGGGCGTGACGGTGACCGGCGTCGACACCAGCGCCTATGCCGTGCGCAACAGCGCGGCGGCCACCAAGCTGTACCTCTCGCCGCGCGAGACCCCGCAGTCGCTCACCGTGATCACGCGCGAGCGCCTGGACGACCAGAACCTCACCTCGCTGCGCCAGGTGCTCGACAACACCGCCGGCGTGTACTCCGACGCGTACGACACCGAGCGCGTGCTGTTCTTCTCGCGCGGCTTCCTGGTCGACACGCTGATGTACGACGGCGTGCCGGCCACCACCAACTTCAATACCGGCTCGATCGACGAGACGCTGGACACGGCGCTGTACGACCGCATCGAAGTGGTCCGCGGCGCCACCGGCCTGATGAGCGGGGCGGGCAGCCCGGGCGCGTCGATCAACCTGGTACGCAAGCATGCGGTGGAAAAGACGCCGTCGTTGTCGGTGGATCTCTCGGCGGGTTCGTGGAACGACGGCCGCGTGCAGCTCGACGGCAGCGTGCCGCTCAACGCCAGCGGCAGCGTGCGCGCGCGCGGCGTGGCGGTATACCAGGACCAGGAGTCCTACCAGGCGCTGTACCGGAAGAAGACCGGCGTGCTGTACGGCATCGTCGACTGGGACGTGTCGCCGGCGACACGCCTGTCGCTCGGCTTCGACCACCAGGACAACCGGCCGCGCCGCAATACCTGGGGCTCGTTCCCGCTGTTCCTGTCCGACGGCAGCAAGGCCGACTGGCCGCGCTCGGTCACCACGGCGGCCGACTGGAGCCACTGGACGCGCCGCACGGACACGCTGTTCGGCGAGCTTCAGCACAGCTTCGGCAACGACTGGACCTTGCACGCCTCGGCCAACGTGCGCCGCTACCGCGAGGACGTGCAACTGTTCTATGTCTCCGGCTTCCCGGATCCGGCCACCGGTGAGGGGCTGGAGCCGTCCGCGTACAAGAGCAAGGGCGAGATCATCGACCGCGCCGTCGACCTGTACGCCAGCGGGCCGTTCGACGCGTTCGGTCGCACGCACGAGCTGGTGCTCGGCTACGGCGGCTCGCGCACGTCCAACACCGGCCGCGAGTACGAGCCGACCGGTGCGCTTGCCGACACCGGCAACTTCTTCGACTGGAACGGCGCCTACCCCAGGCCGGATTTCCCCGCGCAGGGCAGTCCGCTCAACGACATCGACACCACGCAGAACGGCTTCTACGCGGCGGCGCGCTGGTCGCTGGCCGATCCGCTGACGCTGATCACCGGCGCGCGCTACGCGACCTGGAAGGTCGATTCGTTCTACGTCTACGACACGCCCAACGATTCGAAGTACGACTTCAAGAAGACCATTCCCTACGCCGGCCTCGTCTACGACATCGGCAAGGACTACTCGCTGTTCGCCAGCTACACCGGCATCTTCAAGCCGCAGAACGCGCGCAACATCGACGGCCACTACCTCGACCCGATCGACGGGCGCAGCGTGGAGCTGGGCCTCAAGGGCGAGCACCTGAACGGCCGCCTGACCACTTCGCTGACGCTGTTCAAGACCCGGCAGGACAACGTCGCCGCGCCGGTGTACGACGAGGCCACCGGCGAGCCGCTGCTGCTGCCGGACGGCTCGCAGGTGTCGCGCGCGCTCGACGGCACCGAATCGCGCGGCTTCGAGGTCGAGGTGGCCGGCCGGCTCAGCGACGAGTGGCAAGCCTCGCTCGGCTTCTCGCGCACGCTGATGCACGACGCCACCGGCAAGAACGTGCGCACCTACATCCCCGGCACCCTGCTGCGCACGTTCGCCACGTGGACGCCGCGCCGCTGGGTGGACGGCCTCACGCTCGGCGCCGGACTCAACTGGCAGTCGCGCAGCTACACCACGGTGGCGAGCCCGGCAGGCAGCGTCGTATTCCGCCAGGGCAGCGTGCCGCAGCTCTCGCTGATGGCGAAGTACGACCTCTCGCCGAGCGCCTCGCTGCAGCTCAACGCGAACAACGTGCTGGACCGCAAGTTCTACGTCCTCGACGAGTACGACAACACGTACTACGGCGCGCCGGCCAACATGTCGCTGTCCCTGCGCCTGGCGTTCTGAGCACGCCGTCATCCCCGGGTACGCCGTCATTCCAGCGAAAGCTGGAATCCAGCGCCTTCGCGCAGGGTCACGCAACCGGAGTGGAAGCTTCCGGCAGCGAGAACACAGGGCAGCCGACCGCACAATCTTCTACGTGGCGACGACTGCCGGCTCGCCACGCATCCGCTTGCCGTTGAGCAGCCTGCCGATGACCGTATGACGGACCAGCAGCCCGATCGCCTGGACGGACAGCATCAGGTAGAACGGGAATCGCAGGTGCGTCCGGGCCGGTGCTACGCTTCGCCTTTCCCCCATTTCACGGCACAGCGAGCGAGACGATGACGATCCAGGCCTTCTACCCCATCGGCAAACCCGGAACACCGTGGGGCAGGGAGGAGGTGGCGCAGTGGTTGTCGCGGCAGGACGTGAAGCGCAGCTACGAGGCGGACGTGCTGCGCAGGATCGACGCCCTGCGCGCGCGCTTCGACGTGGCGGAATACGGCCGGCTGGACTATCCCTCCGGCAGCTATCCGCTGTTCGCCATCGGCAGCCGCGACTGGCGCGACGACCTGCCCTGCGCGCTGGTGACCGGCGGCGTGCACGGCTACGAGACCAGCGGCGTGCACGGCGCGCTGCAGTTCGCCGAAGGGCACGCGGCGGACTACGCGGGCAAGGCCAACCTGCTGGTGGCGCCCTGCGTCAGCCCCTGGGCGTACGAGCGCATCCACCGCTGGAACGCGGATGCGATCGACCCGAACCGCTCGTTCCGCGAGAACAGCCCGGCGCAGGAATCGGCGGCGCTGATGCGCCTGGTCGCGCCGCTGCGCGACCGCGTGCTGGTGCACATCGACCTGCACGAGACCACCGACACCGACGAGTCCGAGTTCCGTCCCGCGCTGGCCGCGCGCGACGGCGCGGCCTACGAGCCGGGCGAAATCCCGGACGGCTTCTACCTGGTCGACGACAGCGAGCACCCGCAACCCAAGTTCCAGCAGGCGGTGATCGCGGCGGTGGCGAAAGTCACCCACATCGCGCCGGCCGACGCCAACGGCGAGATCATCGGCTCGCCGGTGGTCGCGCCGGGCGTCATCGAGTACGCGCTGGAACGGCTCGGCCTCTGCGCGGGCATCACCCATGCCCGCTACAAGACCACCACCGAGGTCTACCCCGACAGCCCGCGCGCCACGCCCGAGCAGTGCAACGCCGCGCAGGTGGCGGCGGTCTGCGCGGCGATCGATTTCGCGCTGGCGCATGCGGACTGATGCGTACCGATAAGGAGTGCGTTTTTCACCAAGACGGATCGGTACGTCATGTTGAAGAATGGAGGAAGGATTCCTCCCCCCTTTTTCTTTTGCGGCAAGTCTTTTGCGGCAAGCAATCAGGGAAGGGTGCAGCCGGAGCGCCTGCATTCCTTCCAGTCGTTGTCGCAACGTAATACATCCTGATGGTCATACGCTTGGGCAAGGCAGTCGCGATGGACCTGATCGCAAACCGCGCATCGCGAGGCGGCTATTGCCGAGCCGGACAATGCGGTGACCACCATCATGGCGAAAAGCGCCATCTTGCCTTTCTTGAACGTCTTCATAGTGCATCTCCTTTTGCGATCCATTGAACGTCTTGTCGCTTGCCGCTCCTGCGAGCGGGCGACCTTGTTCGAATAGCATCAAGTCAGAAACGAGGTCAAGCCGAGTCGTTTTCAGCCGCTCGTGAATCAACGGATAGGCAAGTCGCCCATGAACGAAGGCGCTCGACATGGTGATGCACGACCTTCGGTCCTTGCCGGACTCGATGGCGCGCCGCCATCCGATACCGTGCCGACGGGCCTGATCTTCTGCCTCGCGCTCGCTGCGGTCGTCATCGTATTGGGGATTCCCGTGATCGCGATGAAAGGCGGTTACGACTGGAACGATGGCCTGTTCTTCAAGCACCAGGCCCACGCGGTGGCGCGCGCGGGAGGAGACCTGTCAGGCACGTTGTTCGCACTCGGCTTGAGCGGCGTGCTGGCAGGCCAGGCCAGGCCTGGCCGCGGCTGGCATTGTGGGTGGGCGTTGCCACGCGGCTGCGGGTGTTGGTGGTCTACGGCGGCATGATCGTGCTGGCGCTGGCGTGCCGGATCAAGGCGATGGCGCTGCTGAAGGTGATGTATGCGCGAGAGGACCGCGCCGTGCGCACGCTCTACGAGCAGTCCGGCCGCGGCATGACCGTCGCCTCGGTGCAGGCGCTCGCCGCCGCGCTCAACCGGGACCTGCAAGCGCGGCCCGCCGACATGGGCGCCTATGCCGGCATGCTCGACGCGGAGCGCGGCGGCGCCCCGGTGCGCACGATGGAGTTCTCCGCACCGGAACGCCAGGCCGGCGTGCGCATGGTGGCCCGGCTGGCCTCGTGCGGATCCAGCCCTGCCGCCCGCATCGAGCGGATCTACCTGCTCGAACGCAAGCGGCAGGTGGCGGCCAAGTGAGCTGCGGGCGGAACGATCCGGTGCGGCTAGGGTGCCCGGAGGCTGGCCGTCATGGCGCGCCCGGCATTGCATTTTAGGTACGGCGAGGCGCTCAGCCAGCGGGCATCGGGATAGTAGGAGAACACGTACTGGCCACCCTTGAGCGTATCGATCAACGGCCGCGCGATGGCGCTGCGCACGGCGGGGCAGCCCCAACTGCGGCCGATCCGGCCCTGCCGGCTGGCCATGGCGGAACTGACGTAGGAGGCGCCGTGGATCACCAGGGCGCGGTCCAGCGCGCGGTCGTTGGTGCCCGGTTCGAGGCCGTCCATGCGCAGCGAATAGCCGTTGCGGCCGGCGTAGGTGTCGCGCGTGCGGAACAGGCCGAGGCTGGATTCCAGGCTGTCCGGCCGGTTGGAGAATTTCGTCGCGAGGTTGTCGCCGGTGTTGCGGCCGTGCGCGACCAGTTCGTGGAACAGCAGCTTGCGCCGCACCAGGTCGAACACCCACAGCCGCGGCTCGGTGGAAGGGCGCGAGTAGTCGATCACCGCGAGCCGGTCGGACGGCGGCTGGCCTTGCGCGGCGGCGCACTCGGTGGCGGCCAGCGCCAGCCCGATCACCTTCGGGTTGGCCTGCGGGGCCAGCCGGCTCAGGGCGGCCTGCAGCGAGTCGTCGGCAGCGTGCGCGGGAACGAGGACGGTGGCGAGAGGGAACGCCGCGGCGGCGACGTGGCGCAGGAGTCGGTTCATCGGGGCATGGGTGCGGCGGCGGATACGGCGCCCGATCCTAGCAGCCGCGGGTTAAGGATGTGTCCCACCCGGTTTGCAGCATGGGGCGGCTGTGCTAAGACGGGGGCGATCCCGCGCAAAGGAATCTGCCGTGTCGCCCCTGCGTCCCCGAAGCCTGCCCTGCCTCGCCGTGCTGATGCTGGCGTTGAGCGTCCCCCTGCATGCCCAATCCGCGCTGCCGCAGCCGGCACCGGCGCCGGCTGCGACGGTGGCCCTGTCGCCGGAGGCCGAGCTGATCCGCGAACGGGTGGAGCAACTGCGCAGCGCGCCGCCCGACGGCGTCAGCGTGCTGGAGAATGCGCAGGCGGATTTCTACCAGCAGGACGGGTTCGCGCCGGCATGGACGCAGCCGCGCGACGTCGACCAGTTGCTGGCGGCGCTGCGCGGCATGGATGCCGACGGGCTGAACCCCCAGGACTACGCGGTGGCCGAGCTGGAGCAGCGCCGCGCGGTGCTGGCCGACCCGCGGGCGACGCCGTTGCAGCGCGCGCAGTTCGACCTGCTTGCCACGCAGTCGTGCCTCACCGCGCTGATGCACCTGTACCGCGGCAAGGTGGATCCGTCCACGCTGGACCCGCACTGGAACTTCGATCCGCGCCAGCTCGATCCCGCACAGGGCCTGCAGGCGCTGCGCGACGCCCTGGCGCAGGGACAAATCGCCGCCCTGTTCGACCGCGCGCGCCCGCAGAACCCGCTGTACGGCGAGCTGCGCACGATGCTGGCGAAGCTGCGCGTGCTGGCGGCGCAGGGCGGCTGGCCGCAGGTTCCGGAAGGTCCGACGCTGAAGCCCGGGACGAGCGATCCGCGGGTGCCCGCGCTGCGCCAGCGGCTGGTGCTGGGCGGCTACCTGGCCGCGGATGCTGGCGCCGGTGCGGGCGAGTTCTACGACCCCGCGCTGGAGGCGGCGCTCAAGCAGTTCCAGCAGGAGCAGTACCTGACCGCGGACGGCCATCTCGGCGCGGCGACGCTGGCCGCGCTGAACGTTCCGGTGGAGGCGCGCATCGACCAGTTGCGGGTGAACCTGGAACGCGCGCGCTGGCTGCTGCACCAGTTGCAGGGCGAGTTCGTGGTGGTGGACATCGCCGGCTACCGGATCGCCTACTACCGCGACGGCAAGCCGGTATGGCGCTCGCGCGTGCAGGTGGGCAAGCCGTACCGCAGCACGCCGGTGTTCAAGTCGCAGATCACCTACCTCACGCTCAACCCGACCTGGACGGTGCCGCCGACCATCCTGAAGAACGACATCCTGCCGAAGGTGCGCAGGAACCCCGGCTACCTCGCGGCCAACCGCATCCGCGTGCTGGACACGCAGGGCAACCCGCGCTCGCCGGCCAGCGTGGACTGGAACCGCCCGCGCGGCATCGTGCTGCGCCAGGACGCCGGCCCCGGCAATTCGCTGGGGCGCGTGGTGATCCGCTTCCCGAACGACTACGCGATCTACCTGCACGACACGCCGCACCAGGAGCTGTTCGCCCGCGAGCAGCGCGCCAACAGCTCCGGCTGCATCCGCGTGGAGCGGCCGCGCGAGCTGGTCGAGCTGCTGCTGGACGATCCGGCGCGCTGGGACCGCGCGGCGATCGACCGCGCGATCGACACCGACAAGACCCGCACGGTGATGCTGCCCCGGCCGGTGCCGGTGTTGCTGGCGTACTGGACGGTGGACCTGCGCGAGGACGGCCGGCTCGGCTTCCGCCCCGATATCTACGGGCGCGACGCGCCGGTGCTGCGTGCGCTGGACCGCCCGCGCCAGCCGTCCGCCGCGGGTAACTGACGGGAGCCCCGAAAACTGCCATCACCCCGGCGGAAGCCGGGGTCCGGGGCTTTCGAGAAATTGCCGGAAGAAAAGGCGCTGGGTTCCTTGTCCGGGTTGCCCTTCGGCTGCAGCAGTTCCCAGGAACGGACGAGTCCACGTCGGTTGTCCGAGGCTCCCTGGAAGCGTCGTGCCGGAGGGGCTCAGTGGCTGCTACCGGCGCTCCCGCTCGCGGCCGCCGAGGGCAGCCATTGCAGGTCGGCCACCACCGGGAAGTGGTCCGACGGATAGCGGCCGTCCTGCTGCGTGGTGACGGTGCGCACGTCGCTGGCCTTGAAGCCGCGGTAGAGGATCCAGTCGATCCGATGGTCCGGCTTGCCGGTGAAATTGTGGAAGGTGGCTTCCGGGCCGCTGCGCTTCGCCGCGTCGAGCCAGGCGTCGTGCAGCGTGCGGGTGAGCAGGGCGTGGTCGGGCCGGTCGGGCGGGCTGTTGAAATCGCCGGTGAGCACGAACGGCACGCCGGCGGGCAGGGTCTTCATGCGGGCCAGGATCGCCTGTGCGGAGCGGGTGCGGATCGGCTCGTCCTGGTCGCGGTACGGGAAGTGCGTGTTGTAGTAGTAGAAGCGCCGGTGGGTGGCCTTCACCTCGAACAGCGCCCAGGTCACCATGCGCGGGAACACGTTGCCCCAGGTGATGCTGCCCGGCTTGTCCGGTGTGTCGGACAGCCAGAAGTTGCCCGATTCCACCACCTCGAGCCGGTCCGCGCGGTAGAACACGCCCATGTGCTCGTCGCCGTCGTTGCCGAAGCGGCCGAGCCCGAACCAGCGGTACTGCGGCAGCTTGCCGGCGAGGTAGTCGCCCTGGAACTTGTACAGTTCCTGCGTGCCGAACAGGTCGGGATGCTGCTCGAGGATCGTGCGCACCATGATGTCGCGCCGCAGCTCCCATCGGTTGGGGCCGTCGTCGGCGGTGCCCAGGCGCACGTTGAAGGTCATCACGCGCAACGTCTGCGCGGCCAGCGGCGCGGCGCACAGAGCCCACAGGGCGGCGATCAGAAACAGGCGGAAGGAACGCATGGCCGGCTCCGTCGAAAGAGGGGGATCTTCACGACCGTAGCACAGCCGCGCGTCGCGATCGTTGCGCGGCCGGACCCGGTGGCCCACGCAAAAAAGCCGCGCCGGTGCACGCCGGCGCGGCAAAGGGGTTTGAACCGACCACTGCCAGGTGAGCCGGCGCCGAGCCGGAGGGGATCCGCATCGGCCGGGGCAAGTTAGCGGCGGTGCGTCTCACGGATTGGGACCGCGCCGGCGGACCGTGCGGGGATGGCTTGGGCTAGCATCGTGCGCTCCCGCCACGCAAGAGGAGCAAGCCGTGTCCAAGTCCCCAGGATCGTTTGCCGCGTTGCTGGCCGGCGCGTTGGTTTCGGCCGCCTTTGCGCAGCCAGCCGCCGCGGCTTCCGCGCCAGCGAGGCCGGCCTCGGCCGATGCCGGCTTGCGGTTCGTCGATCCACCCGGCCTGGCGTCGCCGGCCGGCTACACCCACGTGGTGGTGGCCCCGGCCGGGCGCACGCTGTACCTGTCGGGACAGATCGCGTTCGACCGCGCGGGCAAGCTGGTCGGCGCCAACGACTTCGCCGCGCAGGCGCAGCAGGTGTTCGCCAACCTGGATACCGCGCTGAAAGGCGCCGGCGCCGACTTTTCCCACGTGGTGAAGCTGACCATGTACGTCACCGACATGAGCCAGTTGCAGGCACTGCGCGCCGCGCGCGACCGCTACATCGACCGCGCGCATCCACCGGCCAGCACCCTGGTCGAAGTGCGCCGGCTGGCGCGGGACGGCCTGCTGCTGGAAGTGGACGCTATCGCGGTGGTGCCGGACTAGCGGGAGCCGTTCCGCGGCCTGCCGTCCCCGGGCCGGGGATGACCCGGCCCGGGGACGCCATTGATCCTGCATCGTGACGTCCCGCGCGATCCGCCCGAGGCCCAGGCAGTCGTCTCCGGCCGTCGCCGGCAAGCGCCTCGCCGGCCGGCGAGGCGCGGCGGTTTTCAGTGCTTCGTCGTCTCGGACTCGACCACCATGTCCAGCACCAGCGCGCTGGACGGCGCGTCGGCGGGCGGGTTCTTGATCGCGTAGCGCTTCACCCGCAGCACGTTGCGCACGCCGTCTTCGTGGGTATAGCCCTCGATGTCCTGGTACAGCGGCTGCCATTCGCCCGGCTTGCCGACGGCCAGCCCGTGCTCGTCGTACTTGCGCTCGCGTACCTGCAGGCACTGCTTGTCCGGGATCAGCGGATGGCTGCAGGGCGCGGTCTTCGCCGCCACCTCGAGGAACTCGGTGACGCCGGGGCCGCCGTAGCGGGTCTCGGCGGTGGGCTGGCCGGTGAATACCAGGGTATCGCCGCCGTCGGTGAGCAGGCTCAGCCGCGGCGCGTCGCCGGCATCGTGCAGGCTCAGCTTCGGGTGTCCTTGCAGGCGGTCGCCGATCGCGCCGTCCAGCGCGCTCACACCGGGTTCGGAGCAGGCCATCAAAGTGTGCATCATCGACTCGACCTGCAGGCGGTCGCCCTCGATGCGGTAGCCGCCGCCCATGTGGTTGCAGGTATTACTGACGCTGACCCGGCCGTCGGCGAAGTCGAGCTGCACCGGCTTGTCCGGGCGCGCGAACAGCGCGTCGATGCGCTTGCCGTCGCTGCCGGTGGCTTCGTTCAACTGCCAGTGGTAGCGGCCGAGCAGGGCGGCATCCACGGTGCCGGTCGTTGCGGCCGTGCTGGACGGTGCCGCCGGTGCCGCCGGTGCCGCAGCGGTGGCGGCGGCGGGCGGCGCGGCCGGCGTGTCGGACGAGGGCGCCGGCGAGCAGGCGGCGAGGGCGAGCGGCAGCAACAGCAGGCTGTATTTCATGGTTTTCTCCGGATGGGTACGGGTGAAACGCACGATAGCGCAGTACGGGGTCGAGGCTCAGCGCGGCGGTGCGGATCGCGGCCGGCGGGGGCCCGGGGCGGAATGCCGGCCCTGCGCGGCGTCGATCTCGTCGATCCAGCCGGCGCGCGCCTGCGGGAAGGCGTCCGCATAGGGCACGTACGGCTTGATGTCGAGGATCGGCGTGCCGTCGAGCAGGTCCAGCCCGCGTACGCGCAACCCATGGCCCTCGACCGCCAGCAACTCCACCGCCGACAGCCCGATCGCATTGGGCCGGTGCGGCGAGCGCGTCGCCAGCACCCCGCGCTTGCCGCCGCCGCGCGGCGGACGCACCTGCGCCTTCCAGCCCTCGCTGCGGTCGAACACGAACACCAGCCAGATCCGCTCGAAACCGGCGAGATCGCCGAACGCCGCCTCGGGAAAGCCGGCCACGAACTCGATGCGGGCCTCGGCCTGCGCGCCGGTCTCGGTGCCCTCCACCACGGTGGGCTGGTGCGGCGCGTCGATGCGCCGCGCGTACGGCGAGCGGACGTGGGCGATCGGTCGGCAGATGAATGCGTCGTGGCTGTCGTGCATGATGGGCGTTCGGGCGTTGGCGGCCGCATTATCCACCGACGCCCGCCCGCAGGCTGCTCTCCCACACCCCGCCGAGGACGCCATGAAATTCCTGATGATGATCTACACCGACGACACGCTGCTCGACGCCCTGCCGGAAGGCCGCTTCGACACGCTGATGCGCGGCTGCCTGGAACATGCCGACGAGTTGCGTGCGCAGGGGCGCCTGCTCGATTCGCAGCAGCTCGAACCGGCCGCCGCCGCCAAGTCGGTGCGCGTGCGCAACCAGCGCATGAGCGTGCTGGACGGGCCGTTCGCCGAGACCAAGGAATACCTGGGCGGCTTCAACCTGATCGAGGCGGAGGACATCGACGAAGCGGTACGGATCGCCGCCGAATTCCCGTGGGCGGCGACCGGCTGCATCGAGGTCCGCCCGGTGCGCGACATCGGCGCGGTGCGCCGCCGGGTCGGCGCGGCGGAAGGCTGAATGCCCGTCCGCCATTGGCCGCCCACGAAGCCTTCCACGACGAGCCGCGCATGAACGCCTACGACGACGATGACGACCACGAGCGGGATTTCGACGACGCCGGCGAGGATTCGGTCGAAGCGCAGGTCTGGCGCCTGCTGCTGCTGATCAACCCTGGCGACGAGGAAACCGCCCTGCAGCAGTTCGCGGCATACCGCGACGCGGTGCAGGCCGGCGACGAGGGCGATCCGGTCGAGGTGGTCGGCCGGGTGATCGACTGGCGCTCGGGCTTCTACGTCGACGCCCAGGATCCGCGCTCGCTGGTGCAGGCGCTCGACGAACTGGCCGCGCGCTGGAGCCTCGCCATCGACTGGGACGGCGAGCCGGACGACGAGGAATTCTTCGAGGATACCGACGTGGCGGCGCTGCTCGCGGTGGCCGGCGACCGCCTGGCCGAGTTCGGCTATGTCGTATGGGCATGGGAGCCCGGCGACGGCACCTTCGCCGGCTGGATCACGCTGGCGCGCGACAGCGAACCGATGCGCGAGCTGGCCGCGGCGATGGGCATCGGCCTGCGCACGGCCGGCGAGCTGGGCTGAGGCGCGCTGGCCTTGGCCGGCAGGGGCGCGGCCTCGCCGACGGTTGGGCGCGCCGCCGCCTTGCTGCATGATCGGTGCGGAATCCTTGGTGCAGGAGTACGCATGTCTCGTCCGACTCGCGCGTCGCGCCCGCTGGGGCGCGGTCTTCCCCGCACGATCCTGCTGGCGGCGCTCGCCCTGCTCGCCGGCTGCGCCGCGGCGCCGTCGCGCAATCCCTTGGCGACCTGGGTGCCGTCCCCCAACTACGACATCCGCCGGCCGGTGCTGATCGTGCTGCATTTCACCGACCAGGATTCGGTGCAGCAGAGCCTGGACACGCTGCGCACGAAGAACAGCGGCGGGCCGGTGAGCGCCCATTACCTGATCGGCAGCGACGGCCACATCTACCAGCTCGTCGCCGACGAACTGCGCGCCTGGCAGGCCGGCCCGGGCCGCTGGGGCACGATCACCGACCTGAACTCGTCCTCGATCGGGATCGAGCTGGACAACAACGGCCACTCGCCGTTCGCGCCGGCGCAGATCGCCAGCCTGCTGCGCCTGCTCGACGATCTCACCGAGCGGCTGCACATTCCGCGCACCCAGATCATCGGCCACGAGGACCTGGCGCCGGGCCGCAAGAACGATCCGGGGCCGCTGTTCCCGTGGAAGCAGCTCGCCGACGCCGGCTTCGGGATGTGGCCGCAAGGCGCGCTGGTCGATCCGCCGGCCGGCTTCGATCCCTGGCTGGCACTGGCCGCGATCGGCTATCCGCTGGAAGACCGCCCGGCGGCGGTGGTGTCCTTCCACCACCACTTCCGCGGCATCGAGGGCGACACGCTCGACGCCGAGGACCTGCGCGTGCTGTATGCGCTGAGCCAGCAATTGGTCGCTGCGCCTTCCACGCAGGCGATACCGTAGTTCTGCTTCCGGCAGCGCCATAGGGTATGCGATCGGTGCGGCGAATTGAGTCGCCGCCACGGAACGCCGGTCGCCCGCACACACCCGCGATCCTCTTCGGACCGCATGCCGTGCCGGTTGCAGACGATGAAGGAAAGCCGGCCGTGGCGGCGCAGGCCATTCAGTGGGGATGGCGTCCTTGGTATACCCCGCCATGCCGCCAGCGGCGGGGGCATGGGCTCAGCGCCGGCATTGATCGACACCTGCCGATGGAGATGCCATGCTGCTCCGCCAGCAGTTACGCGAAAGAGTTTGGCATGCTCCAGATGATCGGCTTCGACGGCGACGACACGCTCTGGCACAGCGAGGGCTATTACCAGGACGCCGGCAAGGCGTTCGAGGCGATCCTTGGCGGCTACGTCGATCTGGCCGACCTTCGCCTGCACGAGCAGATGCTGGCGACCGAGCGGCGCAACCTGAAGCTGTTCGGCTACGGCGCGAAGGGCATGACGCTGTCGATGGTGGAGACGGCGATCGCGCTGACGGATTCGCGCATCACCGCGCAGGACATCCACCGGATCGTGGCGATCGGCAAGGGCGTGCTGCAGCATCCGGTGGAGCTGCTGCCGGGCATACGCGAGGCGGTGCGGGCGGTGGCGGAGCAGTACCACGTGGTGCTGATCACCAAGGGCGACCTGTTCCACCAGGAAAAGAAGGTGGAGCAGTCGGGGCTGGCCGACCTGTTCCGGCGCATCGAGATCGTGTCGGAAAAGGATGCCGCGACCTACAGGCGGCTGTTCGCCGAGTTCGGGCTCGAGCCGGCGCAGTTCGCGATGGTCGGCAATTCGCTGCGTTCGGACATCGAACCGGTGGTGCGGTTGGGCGGCTGGGGCGTGCACATGCCCTACCACGTGACCTGGGCGCACGAGCTGGAGAACGGCCTCGGCGACGATACGCAACGCTACGTGACGGCCGATGCGCCGGCGGCGATTCCCGCGGCGGTGCGCGAGCTGGCGCAGCGTGCGGCCGGCCTTGCCGCATAAGGGTTTGCCGGTGCCGCCGCGCATCGTGCTGGACACCAACGTCTGCCTCGACCTGTTCCTGTTCGGCGACCCGCAGTCCGCCGCGCTGCACGCGGCGATGCGCGAAGGCGCGATCGAGGCGGTGACCCGCCGCGACTGCCGCGAGGAGTGGCTGCGCGTGCTGCACTACCCGCAGTTGCCGATCGACGAGACGCTGCGCCCCGGCCTGGCGCAGGCGTTCGATGCGCTGGTGCGCTGCCTGCCGGACGGCGAAGCGGAGGCGGAGCCTGGCGTGGCGCTGCCGCGCTGCGCCGATCCGGACGACCAGAAATTCCTGGAACTGGCCCAGGCCGCCGGCGCCCGCTGGCTGGTCAGCAAGGACAACGAGCTGCTGAGGCTGGCGCCGCGCTGCGCGCGCGAGGGGTTGTTCTGGATCGGCCTGCCGCAGGCATGGTCGCCGCATCGCGACCTTCGCGGGAATATCGCGCGCTAGGGTGTGCGTTCGTTGGCCGCGGACAGCTCGCGCCAACTGAGGAACACACGCAGGTCGAATTCCAGTTGGTGGTAGTCCGGCTCCATGTGGCAGCACAGTTGGTAGAACGCCTTGTTGTGCTCGAATTCCTTCAGGTGCGCCAGTTCGTGCACCACGATCATGCGCAGGAATTCCGGCGCGGCCTCGCGGAACACCGAGGCGATGCGGATCTCCTTCTTCGCCTTGAGCCGGCCGCCGTGCACGCGCGAGATCGCGCTGTGCAGGCCGAGCGCCTTGCGCACCACGTCGAGCTTGCTGTCGTACAGCACCTTGTCGATGCCGGGCGCGTTGCGCAGGTGCTCCTGCCTCAGCGCCTGGACGTAGGCGTACAGCGCCTTGTCGCTCTGCACCGCGTGGCGTTGCGGGTAGCGCCGTTGCAGGTAGTCGGCGAGCCGGTCCTGCGCGATCAACTGCCGCACCTGTTCCTGTACGGCCGGCGGGTAGCCGGCGAGGTACTTCAACGGCGTCATCGGCGGCGTCAGGGTGCCGCGTCGTCGGCGAAGCCGGTGTAGTCGTCGGGGAAGATCGGGGTGCCGTCGTCTTCCAGTCCGGCCATGTCGGCCAGCGCGGCGGCGGCGGCCTGCTCGGCCTTGCCCCTGTCGCGGAAGCTGCGGTTCTCGCAGATGGCGTAGTAGGTGGGAAAACCGCGGCCGTCGCGCGGCGAGACCGCCAGCCAGGCGGTGAAGCGCGAGCCCTCGGCGCTGGCGCCGGAGCGGACGTGGTAGCGGTCGAACGTGCGCTCGGTCATGACGATTCGTTCCTGGTTTGCATGCCAGTATAGCGGCCCGCCTATCCCCGGGCCCGCCACGGAGCGAGCGCGCATGCTGACCCCCGCCACCATCGATTGCCCGTACTGCGGCGAGCCGGTCGAGGTGCTGCTCGACGCCAGCGCGGGCGACCAGCAGTACATCGAGGACTGCCAGGTGTGCTGCCGGCCGATCACGCTCACCGTGACGCTCGGCGACGACGGCGAGCCGCGGGTCGCCGCGGCGGGCGAGAACGACGCCTGACGCGGTCAGTCGATGCCGACGCCGAGCGATTGCAGCGTGGCGCGGGTGGCGGCGTCGCCGTCCGGCGTGACCGGGCGGGTGAGATCCCACAGCAGGCGCGCACGCAAGCCCAGCGCCACGGCGTCCTGCGCGGTCCACAGCACGCACACGTCGCGGGCGAGGCCGCACAGGTAGACCTCGTCGATGCCGCGCTCGCGCAGCCAGCCGGCCAGGCCGGTGCTGGGGCGCGCGCCGTCCGGGCCGTGGTTCTCGCGGAAGGCGCTGTACGAATCCACACCCGGGTCGCTGCCCTTGCGCAGGATCAGGTCCGCCGCCGACCAGTCGATCGCCGGATGCAGCGCCGCCCCCGGCGTACCCTGCACGCAATGCGCCGGCCACAGCGTCTGCGGCCGGCCGTGCAGGGCGATCTGCTCGAACGGTGCGCGACCGGGGTGGTTGGCGGCGAACGAGACGTGGTCGCGCGGGTGCCAGTCCTGCGTGGCGACCACGTGGCGGAACGCGCGCGTGCGCAGCAGGCGGTCGATGCCGGCGACGATAGCGTCGCCCTCGTGGCAGGCCAGCGCGCCGCCGGGCATGAAGTCCGGTTGCACGTCCACCAGGATCAGGGCGGCATGGGGGCTCGGCGCAGGGAGCATAGGAGCGGCTTGAGCGGAAGCGGAGCGCGCAAGTCTAGCGCGGCCGGCGCGCCGGGGCCGGTCGGCCGCCGCGACACGGCATAATGGCCCGATACGAACAGGACATCCGGGCACAATGCACTACGACCAATCGTGGATGGGCTATGGCTGGACCGGCGGGCTGGAGGCCGGCGCGATCAGCGCCGCGGTCGCCGCGTTGCTGTTCGCGCTGATCCACTGGCGCACCCGCGGTCGCCGCAGCCACGGCGCGCAGATCGCCTGGGCCTGGTTGCTGGCGCTGGCGCTGACCGCCAGCGGCGACCTGTGGGACATGTTCTATTTCAACTTCGCGCGGCTGGAGTCGCTGCAACTGCTGAAGGTGAAGCTGGCCGAAGTGCACGACCCGGACGGCATCAGCATCCGCGTGCTGTGCGAGCTGGTCGGGGCGACGCTCGGCGTGATCGTCGCGCTGGCGGTCTGCAATGCGCGGCGTCCGCCGCGCTAGCGGCGGCGCGCCTTCTGGCCGGGGCGGTCAGCGCGCCGGTTGATCGCCCAGCAGGCGGTCGGCGAGGCCGCGGGCCTGCTGGCGAATCTCGGGCATCGCGGTGGATTCCCACAGCGTGCCGCGCAGCAGGCTGCCCATCGCGAACAGCCGTTCCCACGGCTTGCCCTCGTGCAGCAGGCGCCCGTCGGCGCTCGCCTGCATGCCCATGCCCAGCGGGTCGGGCATGACGTGGCCGTTGGTCACCAATTGCCGCACCAGCGGATGCGGCGTGCGGCGCACGTCGGTGTCCAGGCCGACGGTCTGGATCACCAGGTCGGCCTGCAGCGGCACCGGCGCGCCGCCGGCGTGGCTGACCTGCAGTTGCAGCCTGCCGCCGTCGCCGCGCCGCACCGATTGCACGCGTCCGCGCCGGCGTTGCAGGCGGCCGTCCTGTTCGAGCGCGGCGATCGCCTCGTTGATCTGCGGCGGCAGCCGGTGGCGAATGCGTTCCCACGCCCAGCGCGCATGGCGCAGGAAGCGGGCGCGCTCGTCGCGCGGCAGCTCGGCCCAGAGGGCCGCGGTATGCGGGCGCAGGCTGTCGATCACCGGGCGCCAGTCGCGGCTGGCGGCCGTGGCCTCGCGCAGCAGGCGCATCCACGGGCGGATGCCCGGCGCCTCGCGCATCGCCTCGACCAGGCTGCCGCCGTCGTCGGCCGGCACCGCGGCCGACGCCCGGTGGGCCTCGGGCAGCAGGCCGTGGCGGGAGATCGCGGTGAATCGCGCGTTCGGCCACTGCGCGGACAATTCGAGCAGCACGTCGACCGCGGTGAGGCCGAGGCCGATCAGCACCACTTCGCGCGGCGACGGGTCGGGCCGGACCTGCGCCAGGAACGCCCAGGGATCGACCACGTAGCCGCCGCCGGCGATCGCCTCGTCCTCGACGCCCGCCAGCGGCTGCGCCGGCAGGGCGCCGAGCGCGAGCACGGCGGCGTCGACGCGGCGGCTTTCCTCGCCCTGCAGCACGGTGACGCCGTCGGACTCGGGCACCAGCGCGTCCACCGCGAACGGCATCACGCGCACGTCGATGCCGCTGGCGCGCGCCTGCGCCAGTGCGCGCGCCACTTCCGCCTCCAGGTAGTCGCCGTACAGCCGGCGCGGCAGGAAATCGGTGCCGGCCACGCTGGGATCGCCTTGTTGCGCGTAATCGAGGAAGCCGCGCGGACGGCCGGCGAACATGCTCATCGAGGCCGCGCGCACGTTCAGCAGGTGGCGCGGCGAATCGGTGCCGTAGGCCACGCCGCGGCCGGCGCGGCCGCCGCCGGTGTACCAGTCCAGGTGCAGCGGCCGAGCGGGGCGATGCTCGAGCAGTTCGCTGAGCAGCGCCGCCGCCGCGGCGCCGCCGCCGATGATGGCGACCCGTCGAAACATGGGGCTTCCTTCTGATTTGTGGCTGGTTGGCGCGCGCGAGCGGCGCCGGTCAGGCCGGCAGTCGGCCGCTGACGGCGGCGTGCCGCGGGTGCGCCTGCCATGGCTGGTCCGGCTGCGCCTGCTCGTACGCGAAGTACTCGGCCAGGTTGCCGCCGTATACGTGGAGCGTCAGTGCGGTGTCGTGCCGCGACAGGTTGCGGCAGCGATGCAGGCCGGGTTCGCCGGCGTCGAACCAGGTGGCGTCGCCCGGGCCCAGCCAGGTGCGGCCGCGCGGCTGCAGTTCGCCGCTCGACGGATCGCGTGCGTAGGACTGCACTTCCAGCGCGCCGTACAGGGCGATCTCCAGTCCCCACAGGCCGCCGTGGTCGTGCACCGGCGTGGCGTAATTGGCCGGCCACGCCATCACCAGCAACTGCATGCCGGCGCGACGGCGATGGCCCAGCAGCCACCGCTCGAAGCCGCGTCCGGGCGCGCGCAGGTAGGCCAGCTCGGCATCCAGCGTCGCCGCATGCCGATGGATCGCGCTGCCGAGGTCGCGCGCCAGCGAGGCGAGGTCGGGATGCCCGCCCTGGCCGTGCGCGTGCGCGATCCGGCGCAGCGTTTTCAGACTCTGCCTATGTATGCCCATGGAGAAACGCCATGCGATAACCGGAGCGAAGTGGAGCATGCGCATCGTTAAGTCGGCGTAACCCGAAGCGATGCGGAAGCATGACTTTTGCGGTATGCGCGCGGCCGCGCGGCGGCGGAAAATCCGTCGTGCCGGATGCCAACGTTTTGCCGACCGGCCGCATCCCACTTCCGTCATGGTGCGATCCGCTCGCATCGTCGCCCAGGAGGTACGCAGATGATCGAATTGATCGTGGTGGTATCGCTGTTCGGTGCCTTGTGGCTGGCCGCTTCGCTGATCGGCGTGGTGTTCAAGCTGACGTTCGCGCTGATCGGCGGCTTGTTCGGTATGGTCGCCGGCGCGGTGGGGCTGGTGTTCGGCGGCATCGCCTTGCTGGTCGTCGCGCCGCTGGTCGCCATCGCGCTGCTGCCGCTGTGCCTGCCGGTGCTGCTGCTGGCGGCGCTGGTCTGGGCGATCGTGCGCGCCAACAAGCGCGCGCCGGCGTCGACCGGAAGCTGCGCCCATTAGACCTATCCGTAGATCCTGGAATTCGCGGTTGCCGTGGAAGGGCCCGGTCCGGCATTGCCGGCCGGGCCTTCCCGCATCGTGCCGCGGGCGTTCTACAGCTCGCGCAGATCGAAGCTGACCGGCACGCGCGCCCACGCCCGCACGTGGCGGCCGTCCACCGTCGCCGGCTGGAACAGCCAGGACGCCAGTACCTGCTCGCGTGCGCTGCGGTCGAGCAGTTCGTGGCCGCTGCTGCGCTCGATCACCACGTCGAGCGGCTTGCCCTGTTCGTCAACCAGGACGCGCAACAGCACGGTGCCGTGCATGTGCCGGCGGATCGCCGTGGCCGGGAATTTCAGCGGCGCCGTGCGGTAGCCCAGGCTGGTTTCCACCGGCTCGGAGGCTGCCGCGGGTGTGGGAGCGGGCGGGGCGATCGCCGGCATGGCCGGCGGCAGGGCAAGGCGGCCGTCGTCGACAGCCACCGCCGGCGGCGCGACGGCGGGCGGCGCCACGTGGGTGGCTGGCGGCGCCTGGACGGGGGCCCTGGTCAGCGGCTTGACGTCGAGCGGGGGCGGATCGGGCGTCTTCGGAGGCGCCGGGATCCAATGCAGCGGGATCGCCGCGCTCGACCGCGGCGCGTCCAGGAAGCTCGGCGGCAGCGGCCGCAAGGCCAGCAGCAGGACGGCGAGGTTGAGGGCGAGGGCCGCGCTGAGGGCGGCGATATGCACGCGATCGGGCGTGCGGCAGGGTACAGCCAGGCTTGCGGACGACATGGCGACCTCCTGACGGCTGATTTCGTTTTTTGGCGCCGGCACGCTGCCAGGCAGCGGGGGATGGTGCGGGCGCAGCGCCAGCCTATGCCTGTCCCGTGCGTTCGCGCAAGCCGGCCGGAACCCGCCTGCGCGGCGCGTGGGGCTGGGTGTTCGGGCGGATCCTCCCTGCGGTCGATAGCCGAAGGATGGAACGCGGATCGGACGCGGGCGGGGTCGAGCCGGCTGGATGGCTGGGCGCAAAAAAAGCCCCGCACAGGGGCGGGGCAGATAGGGGGGGATGCACAGGGGGATGCGGTGCATCCGCGGCCAATTTTGCAGGGCCGGGTTTGCGTCGCCGTGCAGGCCGGGTGAAAGCCGTTTTCACGCGGCGATTGACTCGCAGTTCAGGAGGGCCTGCAACAATCGCCTGCCGGCAACCGGCCGGGCTGGGTTTGCTATGGGAGGAGACATGGGCAAGCGAAAGGGAATCACGGCGGCGGCGATCGTGCTGCTGGGGGCGGTGCTGCTGCCGCTGTCGGCGCAGGCCGGCGAGGTATCGTGCAAGATGAATTTCGAGCTGTCCGGCTGGTCGGTGTTCTACAAGACCGCCAGCGGCAGCGGCACGGTCCATTGCAGCAACGGCCAGACCCTGCACGTGAAGCTGCGGGCGAAGGGCGGCGGGCTGACCTTCGGCAAGACCAAGATCACCGACGGCATCGGCAAGTTCAGCGGCGTCTCCAACGTGCGCGACGTGCTCGGCCATTACGCCAACGCCGAGGCGCACGCGGGTGCGGAGAAGTCGGCCGATGCGCAGGTGCTGACCAAGGGCAACGTGTCGCTGGCGCTGAGCGGCAAGGGCCAGGGCTGGAACCTCGGCGTGGCGTTCGGCGCCTTCATCATCGAGTAGGCGGCGTCGCTCGGGTAGGCAGGGGACGCCGGCGCCGTTAAGGTAGGCGGGACGCGCGTCCTCCGCTTCGCCGGGAGTCCCCTGCATGCCCGTATCAACCACCGCCGGCATTCCGCGCTACGCCATCGGCGACGAGCTGGCCAGCTCGCTGATCCACGGCGTCGGCATCCTGCTGAGCATCGCCGGGCTGGCGGTGCTGGTCGCGTTCTCCGCGCTGTACGGCGATGCGCGGACGGTGATGGCGAGCGCGGTGTTCGGCACCACGCTGATCCTGCTGTACACCGCCTCCACGCTGTACCACGCGATCCCGGGCGAACTGCCGCGGCGGGTGCTGCGCACGCTCGACCACCTGGCGATCTTCTGGCTGATCGCCGGCACCTATACCCCGTTCACCCTGGTCGCCCTGCCGGGGGCGTGGGGCTGGGGCCTGTTCGGCGCGATCTGGACGCTGGCGCTGGCCGGCAGCGCGCTGGAGCTGGGCCTGCTGCGCCGCTACAACGGCCGCAAGCTGGCGGTATTCCTGTACGTGGCGATGGGCTGGATCGGCATGGTCGCGTTCAAGCCGCTGAGCGCGCACCTGGAAACCGGCGGCATGGTGTTGCTGATCGCCGGCGGCGTGGCCTACACGCTGGGCGTGCCGTTCTACCTGGCGCGCCGGCTGCCTTACCACCATGCGGTATGGCACGGCTTCGTGCTGGCCGGCAGCGTGCTGCACTATCTGGCGGTGCTGCTCTACGTGATTCCCGACCGGGCCTGAGCCGGGCTTGCTGCCGAGTGCCTGCGCATCGCTGGCATGGCGGATGCCTGCCGTCGTTCCGGCCGCGCTCAGCCGAACAACATGGCTAGCCCGAACAGGCCGACCATGACGAAGGAGATCACCAGCTTCACCAGGGTGCCGAACAGCAGGCCCAGCCAGGTGCCTACGCCGACGTGGGTGGAGCGCAGCACGCTGGTGCCGGTGGCCAGCTCGCCGGCCAGGGCGCCGAGGAAGGGGCCGAACAGCAGGCCGGGAATGCCGAAGAACATGCCGACGAGGGTGCCCAGGCTGGCGCCCCACAGCGCCGCGCGGCTCGCGCCCACGCGCTTGGCGCCGAGCGTGGCGGCGACGAAGTCCACGATCACGCCGAGCGTGCCGAGCACGGCGATGATGCCCAGCCACCACGCGCCGAGGTGCCGGTAGCCGTCCACCGCGGCGGCCAGCCAGATGCCGCCGAACACCATCGGGATGCCCGGCAGGGCGGGCAGCACGGCGCCGGCGAGGCCGCCGACGATCAGGATCGCGGCAAGCAGGTACAGCGCGATGTCCATGGAACGCTCCCTTGCCGACGCGGCCTCGCGGGCCCGGTCGGGGCACAATAGACGCTCCCGGCCGAAAATGTGCGCCGGATACGTGCCGCCGGAGACCCGTGGACGACATCCTGCTCAAGGCCGACGAACTGGGCCGCATCGAAATCGCCACGCGCGGCGGCCGCCGCGTGATCCGCCGCGACGTGGCCGCCGCCCGCTGGTGGGCGCGCGCGTTCGCCCGCCGCGCCGCCGCGCGCGAGGCGCGCGCGCTGGCCCGGCTGGCCGGCATCGACGGCGTGCCCGCCCTGCTCGGCTGGGACGGCCGCGAGCTGCTGCGCAGCTATATCGCCGGCGCGCCGATGCAGCAGGCGCAGCCGCGCGACCGCGGCTACTACCGGGATGCCTTGCGCCTGCTCGCGCAGTTGCACCGGCGCGGCATCGTGCACAACGACCTGGCGAAGGAGCCGAACTGGCTGGTGCGCGAGGACGGCCGCCCGGCGCTGGTGGATTTCCAGATCGCCTGGACCCGCGGCCGCCGCGGCCGGCTGTTCCGCCTGCTCGCGCGCGAGGACCTGCGCCACCTGCTCAAGCACAAGCGCACCTACTGCCCGGCGGCGCTCAGTGCCCGCCAGCGCGCGATCCTCGACACGCCCGCACCGCATTCGCGGCTGTGGCGCGCCACCGGCAAGCGGCTCTACAAGCTGATCGCCCGGCGGGTATTCGGCTACTGGGACAACGAGGGCAAGGGGCGGGTGCGGGAGTGAGGGGGCGTCCCACCTTCTCCCTGCACGCACCCGTCATTCCGGCGAAGGCCGGAATCCAGTCAATGACTCGTGCGAAGCACGCAAAGCCTGTTTCGTGTGCTTCGCACGCATACTTCACTGGATTCCGGCCTTCGCCGGAATGACGGTGAGGGGAAGGGGGCGGTCGTAGAGCAAGCCGGAGTCGCGAAAGGGCCGATGGCGCGGCGGCCGGGACGGCGATGGGCCGGATTGCCGCAGCGAGGCGCAGCGCACCGGGCGGGGCTGCCGGGTCTGCACGACCGGACAGCCCGGGGCATCGGTCACTTCTCCACGAACGCCCGCTCGATCACATAGTCGCCCGGCTCGCGCGTCCGTGGCGAGGCGCGGAAGCCGCGGCCGTCGAGCAGGGCGCACAGGTCGTCCAGCATCGCCGGGCTGCCGCACAGCATCACGCGGTCGGTTTCCGGGTTGAGCGGCGGCAGGCCGGTGGCCTGGCTCATCACGCCGTCGACGATGGCGTCGGTGATGCGGCCGCGGTTGCGGAACGGTTCGCGCGTCACCGTGGGGTAGTAGATCAGCTTCCCGCGCACCAGCTCGCCCAGGTATTCGTGCTGCGGCAGCTCCTGCTCCAGGTAGTGCGCGTAGGCCAGGTCGTTGACGTGGCGCACGCCATGGGCCAGCACGATCTTGTCGAAGCGCTCGTAGGTGTCCGGATCGCGGATGATGCTCAGGAACGGCGCCAGCCCGGTGCCGGTGCCGAGCAGGTACAGGTGCCTGCCCGGCTTGAGGTCGGTGAGCACCAGGGTGCCGGTGGGCTTGCGTGTCACCACCAGCGGGTCGCCCGCCTTCAGGTGCTGCAGGCGCGAGGTGAGCGGGCCGTCCGGCACCTTGATCGAGAAGAACTCCAGGTGCTCCTCCCAGCTCGCGCTGGCGATCGAGTAGGCGCGCATCAGCGGACGGCCGTCCACTTCCAGCCCGATCATCACGAACTGACCGCTGTCGAAGCGGAAGCCGGGGTCGCGCGTGGTGCGGAAGCTGAAGAGGTTGTCGTTCCAGTGCTGCACGTCGATCACGTGCTCGGTCGCCATTGCCACCATGTCGTCTTGTCTCGTAAGTTTTGCCGTGGCACAGGCGTTCGGCCGTGCGCCGGACTGGCCGGGTTGTCGGGAAAACTCGCGGGGAGGGCGGCGCTGCCGCTGTGCCGTGCGAGCGCCGCGGAACCGCGGCGACGGCTGTACAGAATACGCGATCCGGCACCGCCCTGCGCGGAGCCGGGCGGGGCGGTGCAGACCGCGGCCGGGATCTGCGGCATCATGCCGCACCGAATTCAACAGGGGGAGTGGCGCATGGGCGGTCGGGTACGGGAACCCATTTCGGATCATCACGTCGGCCAGCGCCACCTGGACCGGCTGGTGATGCTGTCGGACGGCGTGTTCGCCATCGCGATCACGCTGTCGGCGATCGAGATCAAGCCGGAGATCGTGCCGGGGCAGTCGCTGTGGGACGCGTGGAAATTCCCGCTGATGGTCTATTTCCTCAGCTTCGTGCTGATCGGCGGCGTCTGGGCGATCCACCGGCGCATCGTCGCGCACCTGCGCGACGTGGATGGCCCCGCCACGGCGCTGAACATGCTGCTGCTCAGCATGGTGGCGCTGATGCCGGTGGTGATCCGCGTCTCGTTCTCCCATAGGGATCCGGAGTCGATCAATCTCCTCGTCTACGCGCTCTCGGTGGCGGCGAACTACACCTGCCTGGCGATGTTCTGGTTCTACGCGGCGCTGGTCGCCAACCTCGCTCCGGACGTGGACCGCCGCCTGGCGTGGAGCTGGCTGCTCAGCAAGCTGTTCGTCGTGCTGATCTTCGTCGCGCTGGCTTTCTATGCCGAGGAGATGCGGGTGGCGGCGCTGGTCTTCACGCTCGCCGCGCTGGCGCTGCGCGCCGTTTCGTCGCGGATGGAAAACGCCGCGAAGAAGGACGTCCAGGCGTCCGCTGCGGCGCCGCCGTCCGCGTGAAAAACACCGGCGCGGCGCCCCAAGACCGGCCATCCGTATAGGCAGGCCGGGCCGTCGGACGGGGCGGAGGCGGCCGTCGCGGCATGGCGCTCATGGCGCGATTCCCCGAAAATGGCCGCCTGATGAGCGAAAGACACGCCACCGCTGCCCCCATCCAAGCCACGTCCTGGCGCGTTTCCGTTGCCCCGATGATGGACTGGACGGATCGACATTGCCGTTATTTCCATCGCCTGCTGTCGCCGCACGCGCGGTTGTACACCGAGATGGTGACCAGCGCGGCGCTGGTGCGCGGGCGCCAGTTGCGCCTGCTGGAGCATAGCCAGCAGGAGCATCCGGTGGCGCTGCAACTGGGCGGCAGCGAGCCGGCCGAGCTGGCCGAGGCGGCGCGGCTGGGGGCCGGGGCCGGCTACGACGAGATCAACCTCAACGTGGGCTGCCCGTCCGACCGGGTGCAGTCCGGACGCTTCGGCGCCTGCCTGATGTACGAGCCGGTGCTGGTCGGCGACTGCGTGAAGGCGATGCGCGACGCGGTGGACGTGCCGGTGACGGTGAAGTGCCGCATCGGCGTGGACGACCAGGACGACTACGCCGGCCTGCAGCACTTCACCGAGACCATGCTGGAAGCCGGCGTCCAGGTGCTGGTGGTGCACGCGCGCAAGGCCTGGCTCAAGGGCCTGTCGCCGAAGGAGAACCGCGAGATCCCGCCGCTGGACTACGAGCGCGTGTACCGGCTCAAGCGGGAGTTCCCGCAACTGGTGGTGGCGATCAACGGCGGCATCACCACGGTGGAGGAGGTGCGGGCGCACCTGGAGCGGCTCGACGGCGTGATGCTGGGCCGCGCGGCGTACCACGATCCCTACCTGCTGGCGCGGATCGAGCACGCGCTGTACGGCGAGCCGCTGCCCGCGCGCGAAAGCGTGCTGCTGCACATGCGCCCGTACATCGAGGCGGAACTGGCGCGCGGCACTGCGCTGAAGCACATCAGCCGGCACCTGCTTGGGCTGTACCAGGGCGAGCCCGGCGCGCGCGGGTTCCGGCGCACGCTGAGCGAAGGGGCGCACCTGCCGGGCGCCGGCTGGGCGCTGATCGAGCAGGCGCTGGCGCCGCGGCGTGCGGCCGCCGCGTGACAGCACACGGCCGTCCGGTCAGTATTCAGCCCGGATTCCCTAGGCTGAACGCCGGTCGGGGCCATATCCAGGGCGAATCGAAGCGATGATCTTGAACAACCACGGCCTGTTGTGGCTCGCAGCGCTGCTGCTGGCGGCGTCCGGCGCCGCGGCGGCGGCCCAGGCGGCGATGACGCTGGAGCAGGCGATCGCCAAGGTGCAGCAGGAAACCGACGGCAAGGTACTGTCGGCCGATTCGCGCCGGGTCGGCCGGCGTACCGAATACGCGATAAAAGTGCTCACGCCCGAAGGCCACGTGCGGGTGGTCAGGGTGGCGGCCGACGCGGCCCGTCCGCCGGCCTCCGCCGAATCAACCAAGAACCCGGCCGGCAACGGCAACAAGGAGAAACACTGATGCGCATCCTTTTGGTGGAGGACGAGGCGCCGCTGCGCGAGACCCTTGCGGCACGGCTGAAGCGCGATGGCTTTGCCGTCGATGCGGCGCAGGACGGCGAAGAAGGCATCTACCTGGGCCGCGAGGTGCCGTTCGACCTGGCGATCATCGACCTGGGCCTGCCCAAGATGTCCGGCATGGACCTGATCAAGGCGCTGCGCGAGGCCGGCCAGCGCTACCCGATCCTGATCCTCACCGCCCGCGGCGGCTGGCAGGACAAGGTCGAGGGGCTCAAGCACGGCGCCGACGACTACCTGGTCAAGCCGTTCCACGTCGAGGAACTGCTGGCGCGCATCAACGCGCTGGTGCGCCGCGCCAGCGGCTGGTCCAAGCCGGTGCTGGCCTGCGGCCCGATCAAGCTGGACACCACCGCGCAGACGGTATCGGTGGAAGGCAAGCTGGTCGACCTCACCAGCTACGAGTACAAGGTGCTGGAATACCTGATGCTGCACGCCGGGGAGCTGGTCTCCAAGGCCGACCTCACCGAGCACATCTACCAGCAGGATTTCGACCGCGACTCCAACGTGCTCGAGGTGTTCATCGGCCGCCTGCGCCGCAAGCTCGACCCGGAAAGCACCCTCAAGCCCATCGAGACCGTACGTGGACGCGGATACCGCTTTGCCATCCCCCGCAGCGACGGCGACGACGAGTGAGCCGCCGCCGCCCGTGCGCCGCCCGTTCTCGCTGGCGGCGCGCGCGGCCATGGCCACCGGCCTGGTGCTGGCGGCCTTCCTGGGGCTGGTCGGGCTGACCCTGTCGAAGGCGAACCACGACACCGCCCTGAGCGGCCTGCACGACCGCCTGCAGAACTACGTGATCTCCTACCTGGCCGGCACCGAGGTGAACCGCTTCGGCAAGGTGTTCCTGCCCGATTCGCCGCCGGACCCGAGCTTTTCGCGCCCCGGCTCCGGCCTGTACGCGCTGGTGATCGGCGAGGGCGGGTTCCGGGCGGAGTCGTCCTCCGCGATCGGCCGCGACTTCGCCTTCCTGCAGCCGCTGGAGCCGGGGCAGAACCGCTTCGGCCGGGTCGAGACCCGCCTGGGGCCGCTGTACTACTACGCCTACGGCGTCGCCATGGACAACCCGCCGCGCAAGCCGGTCCTGCTCACCTTCATGGTGGCGCAGACCGAGGACCAGTTCGAGGGCGAGAACGCGGTGTACCGGCGCACCCTGATCAGCATGCTGTCGATCCTGGGCGTGATGCTGATCCTGCTGCAGTTGCTGCTGCTGCGCTGGAGCCTGACCCCGCTGCGCAAGGTGGCCAGCGACATGAGCCGGGTCGAGCGCGGCGACAGCGACCAGTTGGACAGCCAGTACCCGCTGGAGCTGACCGGCCTCACCGAGCGCATCAACGCCTTCATCGACACCGAGCGCGAGCAGCGCACGCGCTACCGCAACACGCTGGCCGACCTGGCGCACAGCCTGAAGACCCCGCTGGCGGTGATCCGCTCGCGGCTGGAGTCGGCCGGCGACGCCCCGTCGATGCGCAACGACGTGCTCGACCAGGTGCGCCGCATGGACGAGCTGGTGGCCTACCAGTTGGCCCGCGCCGCCACCTCCGGGCGGCAGCCGTTCGCCACCGCGGTGCCGATCGCCGGCCATGCCGAGGACCTGGTGCAGAGCCTGGAGAAGGTCTACGCGGCGAAGAACGTGCTGTGCGAGTTCGACATCGACGACGGCGCGGTGTTCTACGGCGAGCAGGGCGACCTGCTCGAGCTGATGGGTAACCTGCTGGAAAACGCGTTCAAGTGGGCCAGCCACCGGGTGCTGCTGGTGGTGAAGCTGCAGCCGCAGGCAGGCCGCAACCGCCCGGGCCTGTGGCTGAGCGTCGAGGACGACGGCCCCGGCATCCCCGAGGACAAGATCGAGAAGGTGCTGCAGCGCGGCGTGCGCGGCGACGAGCGGGTGCAGGGCCACGGCATCGGCCTGTCGATCGTGCAGGACATCGTGCGCGCCTACCGGGGCGAGCTGCAGGTGGATCGTTCGCCGGAATTCGGCGGGGCGCGCTTCGGGGTGAGCCTGCCGCCGGGCTGAGGACGGCGCCGCGGTCCCGCCGCGGCCGGGGTGGCCTACTGGATCGAACCGGGCAGCAGCGACTGCCAGCCGAGGCTGCGGTGGCCGGCCGGCCGGCTGCCGCCGCTGCCGCCGCCACCGCTGGCCGGCATGCTGGCGCTGCCGCCACCGGCGCTGCCGCTGCTTGCCGGGCAGTCGCGGTTGAGAGCGGTGGGGTCGTTGCTGCCGACGCTGCCTTCGCGGCCGCCGCCGTCGAGGCTGGAGTGGCCGTCGCCGATCAGGTCGCGGGTATCCACGTCGGACGCCACGGCGACGCCGGCGCTACCGAGCGCGAGCACGCATCCGAAAAGCAACTGACGGGTACGCATGGCGACCAACCCCTTGATCCACAAGCGAAGGGCCGGATCGTCGCAGAAATGTGACGCGCTTGCCAGTGCTGCCGCGGGCGGGCGCAGCCGGGAGGCGGTTCCGCGGTGACCTGTGGCAGAGGCGACTTTGCCCCGGGCGCTGGCTAGAATCCCCCGATGCAGGCCATTCACCTCACCTACGGGCGTGTCGCCGACAACGCTCCGCGTGGCCGGGGCCGGGCGCGCTGATGCTGGCGCAGCGACTGCTCGCCGAACTGGCCTCCGGCGCGGCGGTGTCCGGTGCGGCGCTGGCCGAGCGTTCCGGCGTGACCCGCGCGGCGATCTGGAAGCAGGTCGAGACGCTGCGCGCGCGCGGGCTGCCGATCGAGGCGCGCGGTCCGGCCGGCTACCGCCTGCCCTGGCCCTTGCAACTGCTCGACGGGCAGGCCATCCGCGACGGCCTGCCGGCCGCGGTCAGGGGGCGGCTGGGGGCGCTCGAAGTGCATTGGGAGCTCGATTCCACGTCGAGCGAACTGCAGCGCCGCGGCGCCGCGGCGGCCGACCTCAGCATGCTGCTGGCCGAGACGCAGAGTGCCGGCCGCGGCCGGCGCGGCCGGCCCTGGCTGTCGCCGCCCGGACTGAATCTCTACCTGTCGTGCCTGAAGCGGTTCGAGCAGGGCTTTGCCGCGCTGTCCGGCCTGTCGCTGGCGGTGGGCGTGATCGTGCTGCGCGCGCTGGAATCCCTCGGCATCGAAGGCGCCGGCCTGAAGTGGCCGAACGACGTGCTGTCGGCGCAGGGCAAGCTGGCCGGCGTGCTGGTCGAGCTCAGCGGCGAATATCAGGGGCCGTGCGCGGCGGTGATCGGCATCGGCCTCAACCTGCGCCTGACCGAGGCCCTGCGCGCGCAGGCCGGCCAGCCGGCGTGCGACCTGGCTACGCTGGCCGGCGGCACGCCGCCGGACCGCAACCTGGTGGCGATCCGCCTGATCGGCGCGCTGGCCGACGGGCTGGATCAGTTCGAGCGGGACGGCTTCGCCGGCTTCGGCGCAGACTTCGCGCGCCACGACTTGCTGCGCGACCGGCCGCTGCGCCTCAGCGGCGCGCTCGGCGAGTTCGACGCGACCGGCGCCGGGGTGGACGCGCGCGGCGCCCTGCAGGTGCGCCTGGCCGACGGCAGCCTGCGCAGCATCGACAGCGCGGACGTCACGGTGCGGCGCGCATGAGATTGCTGCTGGACCTGGGCAATACCCGCCTGAAGTGGGCCATGCACCGGGACGACGCCTGGCTTGCGCACGGCGCGGTCGCCTGGGACGAGGACGTCGCGGCCCGGCTGGCACGCGACTGGGCCGGCCTGCTGGCGCCGCGGGCCGCGTTCGGCGCCTCGGTGGTGGAGCCGGCCCGCGAGGCATTGCTGGAGCGCAGCGTGGCCGCGACCTTCGGCCTGCAGCCGGGCTGGCTGCGCACGCCGGCGGCGGCCTGCGGGGTGCGCAATGCCTACGCCGAGCCGCAGCGGCTCGGCGTGGACCGCTTCCTGACCATGGTCGCCGCCCATGCCGACGGCCTGGGCGCCTGCGTGCTGGCCGGTGTGGGCACGGCGCTCACGCTGGACGCGCTGGCCGCCGACGGCCGCCACCTCGGCGGCCTGATCGCGCCGGGCCCGCGGCTGATGCGGCAGTCGCTGCTCGGTGCCACCGCCCAGGTCCGGCCCGAACGCGAAGGCGCGATCGTGGAGCTGGCCGACAACACCGCCGACGCGGTGGCGTCCGGCTGCTGGCAGGCGGCCGCGGCCCTGATCGAGCGTTTCGTCGCCCAGGCGGAGGCGCGGCTGGGCGGCGCGCCCGTGCTCATGCTCGGCGGCGGCGACGCCGCCCCGCTGGCGGCCCTGCTGTCGCGGCCGGCGCGGTTCTCGCACGATGGCGTGCTGCGCGGGCTGGCCGTGTGGGCGCAGACACAGACCGGCCCGGCGGTCATTTCCTAGAATGCGCGGGTGGGTCGTCAAGGGGGATGGATGTTTCTGCGCCTGCTGTTCGTTCTGCTGATCGCGCTCAATATCGCGGTGGGCGCATGGCTGCTGCTGGGACAGGACGATGCGCACGGGCGCAGCGCGACCGATCCCGGCATGCCGGAGCTGAAGCTTTTGTCCGAACGCAGCGAGGCCGTCCCGGCGGCGCCGGCGTCCGGCGATGCCGCCGCCTCGACCGTGGCGCCGCCGGCCGCACCGGCCCCCGCGCCCGTCCGCGCCGGCACGCCGTCGTCCAGCTATAGCTGCCTCACGCTCGGCCCGTTCGCCGCGCCGCAGGATCTGCGCACCGCGCGTCAGGCGCTGGCGGCGCAGAGCGCGCGCATGCGCTCGCGGCAGGAACAGACCACCCAGACGCGCGGCTGGTGGGTGCACCTGCCGGCCAGCGGCAACCGTGCGCAGGCGCTGGAACTGGCGCGTCGGCTGGAGGCCAGGCACATCGGCGATTACTTCGTGGTCAGTTCCGGCGACCAGTCCAACACCGTGTCGCTGGGCCTGTTCAAGGATCCGGCGAACGCGCGCAAGCGGCGCGACGAAGTGGTCGCGGCCGGCTTCCCGGCGCAGATGAGCGAACGCACCGAGACCGTGCCGGAATACTGGCTGGACCTGGCGGTGACCGACAGGGCCGGCTTCGACTGGCGCAGCCGCATCCGCAACGCCAGCGTCGGTTCGCACAGCACCGGCTGCTTTTGAGCCGGCGCGGCGGCGCCTGCTAGAATTCCCGCTCTTTCGCCGGCATAGCTCAGTTGGTAGAGCAACCGCCTTGTAAGCGGTAGGTCCCCAGTTCGAACCCGGGTGCCGGCACCATCACTGCGCAGGAGAGCCCGTATGCGCGCCAGCCTGCTCTTCATGGTTGCGCTGCTGCCCGCGGTCGCCGCGGCCCAGACGCCGCCGCTCGCGCCGCAGGCGCTGGAGGCGCTGCAGCGCCAACATGCGGCGCCGGCCCTGCTCGACGTGCGCACGCCGGAGGAGTACCGCGACGGCCACATCGCCGGCGCGCTGAACGTGCCGGTCGAGCAACTGGCCGCGCGCCACGGCGCGCTCGGCTTCGACCGCGGGCAGGACATCGTGGTCTACTGCAAGTCAGGGCGGCGGGCCGCGCGCGCGCGGCAGATCCTGCAGTCGCTCGGCTACACGCGGGTGCGCCTGCTCGAAGGCAGCGCCGACGCGTGGCGCGCGGCGCACCGTCCGCTGGTAAGCGAAGCCGCGGCCGACGATCCCTGAGTGACCTTCAACCACGAGCGAACATGGACAAGCAGATCATTTCCCTCATCGGCGTTCCCACCGACATCGGCGCCGGGCACCGCGGCGCCTCGATGGGCCCGGAGGCGCTGCGCGTGGCGCGGCTGGCCGAGAAACTGGAGCGGCGCGGGCTGAAGGTGATCGACCGCGGCAACCTGCAGGGGCCGCTCAATCCGTGGCAGCCGCCGGAACACGGCTACCGCCACCTGCCCGAGGTGGTGGCCTGGAACACGGCCGTGCACGGCGCCGTGCACCAGGAACTGCAGGCGGGCCGCCTGCCGATCATGCTGGGCGGCGACCACTGCCTGGCGATCGGCTCGATCAGCGCGGTGGCGCGCCGCTGCCGCGAGAGCGGCAAGCGGCTGCGCGTGCTGTGGCTGGACGCGCATGCCGACTTCAACACCGCCCAGGTCACGCCCTCGGGCAACATCCACGGCATGCCGGTGGCGTGCCTGTGCGGCAACGGCCCGGCCGAGCTGACCGGCATCGGCGAGCACGTGCCGGCGACCGCCCCGGACGTGTTCCGGCAGATCGGCATCCGCTCGGTGGACGAGGGCGAGAAGCGGCTGGTGCGCGAGGCGAAGGTGGACATCTACGATATGCGCCACATCGACGAGGTGGGCATGAAGCGCACGATGGAGGAGGCGCTCGACGGCGTCGACGGCGACACCCACCTGCATGTGAGCTTCGACGTGGACTTCCTCGACCCGGCCATCGCGCCGGGCGTGGGCACCACCGTGCGCGGCGGCCCGGGCTACCGCGAGGCGCAGCTCTGCATGGAGATGATCGCCGACACCGGGCGGCTCGGTTCGCTCGACATCGTCGAGCTGAACCCGGCGTTCGACAAGCGCAACCAGACCGCCAAGCTGGCGGTGGATCTGGTCGAGTCGCTGTTCGGCAAGTCCACCCTGATCCGCTGAGCGCCACCCGCCTCCACCGACAAGCGATACCTATGCAGACCCGAGTCCTCACCGGCATCACCACCACCGGCACCCCGCACCTTGGCAACTACGTCGGCGCGATCCGCCCGGCGGTGGCGGCCAGCCGCCGCGCCGACGTCGACGCGTTCTACTTCATGGCCGACTACCACGCGCTTATCAAGAGCGACGACCCGGCGCGGATCGAACGCTCGCGGCTGGAGATCGCGGCGACCTGGCTGGCGGCGGGGCTGGATCCGGACCGGGTGACCTTCTACCGGCAGTCGGACATCCCGGAGATCCCCGAGCTGACCTGGTTCCTCACCTGCGTCACCGCCAAGGGCCTGCTCAACCGCGCGCACGCGTACAAGGCCGCGGTGGACAAGAACGCCGCGGCGGGCGAGGACCCGGACGCAGGCGTCACCGCCGGCCTGTACATGTACCCGGTGCTGATGGCCGCCGACATCCTCGCCTTCGACGCGAACAAGGTGCCGGTGGGGCGCGACCAGATCCAGCACATCGAGATGGCGCGCGACATCGCGCAGCGCTTCAACCACACCTACGGCCGCGAGTTCTTCGTGCTGCCGGAGGTGGTGATCGAGGAGCAGGTGGCGACCCTGCCGGGCCTGGACGGCCGCAAGATGTCCAAGAGCTACGACAACACCATCCCGCTGTTCGCCGGCGGGCAGAAGCAACTGCGCGAGTCGATCATGCGCATCGTCACCGACTCGCGCGGGCCGGACGAGCCGAAGGATCCCGACAGCTCCTCGCTGTTCACTATCTTCCGCGCCTTCGCCAGCGAGGCCGAGAGCGCCGCGTTCCGCCAGGCGCTGCTGGACGGCATCGGCTGGGGCGAGGCCAAGCAGGTGCTGTTCGAGCGGATCGAGGCCGACGTGGCGCCGATGCGCGAGCGCTACGAAGCATTGATGGCCCGGCCGGCGCAGATCGAGGAGCGCCTGCGCGAGGGCGCGCAGAAGGCGCGCGCGATCGCCACGCCGAAGCTCGCCGAGCTGCGCGACGCGATCGGCTTGCGCGCCATCGTCGCGCCGGCGGCCGGGGTGTCGCAGCCGGAGCGGCGCGCTGCCGCGAAGGCGGACAAATTGCCGCGCTTCGCCAGTTTCCGCGATCCGGATGGTAGCTTCCGTTTCCGCCTGTTCTCCGCCGAGGGCGAGGAACTGCTGCTGTCCGCGCCGTTCGCCGATCCCAAGGCGGCCGGGGCGCTGCAGAAGCGCATCCGCACGCTCGGCGCGCCGGCGGCGGTGGTGCAGCTTTCGTCGCTGGCGCTGGTGCTGGAACTCGACGGCGAAGCCGTCGCCAGCTCGCCCGAATACGCCGACGAACAGGCACGCGACGACGCCCTCGCGCGCTTGCGCGAGGCACTGGAACGGCTGGCCGCGCAGGAATGAACGCGGCCGGCCCGCTTGACGGAACCGGACGCTGATGCGCTACCTCGCCATCCTGCTGCTCGCCCCCTGGCTGCTGGTCCTCGGCTGGGCCTACTTCGCCTATCCGAAGAGCCTGCCGCGCACCGCCGCGCGCCGCTCGTTCGACACGGTCGCGCTGCTGCTCGCCGCGGTCGCGTCGATCGGCTGCGCCGTGCTCGGCTTCGAGGCGGCGGTGGTGCCGCAGGACAACGAATTCGGCCGCCGCGTCAGCGGTGCGATCTGGCAGCAGGTGCTGCCCGCGCTGAACGGCTACGGCGTGTTCATCGCCGTGCTCGCGCTGGCGATGCTGCTGCGCTACCTGATCTGGCGCCGACCGCGCTGAGGCGCGGTCGCCACGGGAACGACATGGACAACGATACGCTGCAACGCCACCTGCTGCGCCTGTTCGAGCGGCACGAAGTGGAACTCGAGCCCGACGAGGACTGGCTGGTCACCGACGGCGACTTCCCCGCGATCCGCGCCGCCTGGCACGAAGGCGCGGCGGGCGGGCCGGGGCGGCTCGACCTCGACGTGGTGCTCGGCGAGGACCAGCAGGTCGAGGAGAGCTATGCCGGCTTCGGCGATGGCGAGGCCGGCTGCCGCGACGCGCTGCGGCGCTTCGAGCAGGGCGGCCTGCCGGTGCTGCTGGCCGCGTGCTGGTACGTCACCGACGAGCGCAGGCTGCGGCTGGAATCGTGGGACATCGGCGTGCGCGGCTGGGATGTCTTCATCGGCCCGGCCGTCGTGCAGGGCGCGCCGGCTGCGCTGGCGGACGATGCGCTGGCGCCGCTTGCCGCCGCGCTGCGCAACGAAGCGCTGGAGCCCCGGCTGCACTGGGTGCGCCTGTTCCTGCGCCGCGATGCGGACGGCCGCGCCGCCGTCGAGGCGCTGCTCGACAACGAGCCGTGGGCCGCCGGCGATCGCGCCCTGGCCAGCGTGGCCCTGCCGGAAGCGGCGGAGCCGTACAGCGTCCACCGTTTCCTGATGCTGGACGTGCGCGACTACTGAGCCCGCCGGGCGGCGCCTCACTCCCAGCGGTTGAGGTGCGCGCCGAAGGCCTCGCGCTGCTTCTGCACCACGCAGAAGCGATGCCCGCTCGGCGCTTCCATCACCCACCAGCGCCCGCGCACGCACTCGATGCGGCTGGCTTCCAGTTTTTCCAGGCGCCTGGCTTCGGCTTCGAGATCGTCCGTTTCGATGTCCAAATGCACGCGGCTGTCGTGCGCCACGCGCTGCAGCAGGATGATCGGCTCGTCGGCCAGGGTCGCCAGCTCGGCGTACTTGCCGTCGCCGTCCTGGTCGTAGCTGACGACGGGCTTGCCCAGGGCATGGCTCCAGAAATCGGTGGCTTGCCGGAGGTCGTCGGTCCGGCAATCGATGACCAGGGTGCTGAGGCGGCTGTGGTGCATGGCGATTTCTCCGGGACAAGGGGGAGGGGCCGCGCATTCGGGCGGCCGGCAAGCCGGCGCGGCGGAATGCTCCGTGGTGACGCTCGCACTATAGGCGCGCCCGCGTGGAGGTTCCCTCAACCGGCCCGGCCATGATGCGATCACGACGAGGTTGGCCGAGTGCTTCCCGGCCTGCGCGCCGATGTCTTCGGGGGCGCGCTGCCGGGTGCCCGGCGATGATTCGCGGGAGGCTCGTGATTCGCTGCACGGTCGAGCTATGCAGGGGGCGGGATGCTTCCGCCTTGCGGGCGAGCCACGAGCGGTCGCGGGGTATCCGGTTGCCCGGAAGTTGCGGGCATCCCCGCAGTCACGACGCGGATTCGGCAAGCGGATGGACCTTGGCTTGCCGCCTTGCCGTCATCCCGGCTTTCGCCGGGATGACGGGGGCGTGCGGCTGACGGCGAGTAGCGGAACGGATGGCGCAGCGGGACGCATTGATGGTCGATGGACGGCCGATCTTGGGGAGGACATGGCATGGACCGGCGCCGGGATCCGCCGCCGATGCGTATTTCCCGGCGAACGCCGACCGGGCGTCCTGGTACGACACCGGTGATGGAGCCAGTTGTCATCGGCATGCACTTTGCCGCGGTAGCACGGCAGTCCCCATGCGTCGCGCCGCATGTAGCGGATGCCGTCGCCGTTCCGGGCACGACCGAACCGTGCCGGCATGGCGGGCGCGACGTTCTTGCCGGAAGCGTCCCGCTCTTCGGCCAATGGCCCGGCCCCTGTCCGGACGATCCGCGGCTCGGTGATCGCGACGGCGTCGGTGGTGCCGCCTGTCGCCGTGGGCGTGGGGTGGGGCATGAAAAAAGGCGCCCCTGGGCGCCTTTTTTCCCGGCCGGGGCCGCCCTTTAGTTGGGCAGCGCCAGGTCGTCGATCAGCGCCTTGAGGAAGCGGGCGGCTTCGCCGCCGGTGGCGGCGCGGTGGTCGAAGGTGAGGCTGATCGGCATGCGGCGGTGCACTTCGATGCCGCCCATCACCGCCACCACGTCGTGGCACAGCTTGCCGGCGCCGATGATGGCGACGGTCGGCGGCACCACCACCGGGGTGGCGTAGCGGCCGGCGAACATGCCGAAGTTGCTGAGGCTGATGGTGTAGCCGGACAGCTCCGAGGCCGGGATGCTGCGGTCCTCGACCTGCGAGCGCAGGCGCTTGATCGCGGCGCGGATGCCGGCGCCGTCGAGCACGTCGGCGTTGCGCAGGGCCGGCACGAACAGGCCGTCGTCGGTGTCCACCGCGATGCCGATGTCCACGTGCGGGTGCAGGGTGCGGCTGAGGTTCTTGCCGTCGAACCAGGCGTTCAGCGCCGGCACCGCCTTGCATGCGGCGACGATGGCGCGGATCAGGCGGGCGGTGATGTCCTGCTTGCCGATCCAGGCGTGCAGGTCGGCGTCGTCGACCAGGGTGGTGGGCACCACGTTGGCGTGGGCCTCGGCCATCACGCGCGCCATGTTGCGGCGCACGCCCTTGAGCTGTTCCGGCTGGCCGCTGGCCTGCTGCGACGGCGGCGCGGTACGCACCGGCTTGCCGGCGAGCGACACCGGCGTGCGCGAAGGCGCGGGGCCGGGCTCGGGCAGTTCCGGCGCGAGGTGGCGGCCGGCGGAGGCGAGCACGGCACGGGCCGGGGCGGCGCCCAGCGGCGCGCTGCCGTTGGCGGCGGCGTCCTTCACGTCCTTCAGGGTGACCACGCCGTCGGCGCCGGTGGGGCGCACGCGGGCCAGGTCGACCTTGAGCTTCTTCGCCAGCGCGCGCACCGCCGGCACGGCCTTCACGCCGCCGATGCTGGCGGCCTGCTCGATGTGCACGGCGTTGCCGCTGACCATCGCGCCGACCACGGTGCCTTCGTCCTCGCGCTCCGCGCCGCCGGCCTGCACTTCGCCGCCCTCGTCGGAGGCGACCACCTTGCCGCCGTCGTCGGGCGCAGGGCTGCCCACGCTCTTCTTCGGACCGTGGTGGTGGCCGGTGGATTCGGCCTCGGCGCGCTGCTTGGCGTTCGGGTCGGGCTCGAAGTCGGCCAGCGCGGCGCCGGTCTCGATGATGTCGCCGGCGGCGCCGTAGAGCTTGGTCACCTTGCCGGTGTAGGGCGAGGGCACCTCGACCACCGCCTTGGCGGTTTCCATCGAGGCCAGCGGGGCGTCGAGCTTGATCGTGTCGCCTTCCTTCACGTGCCACTCGACGATGGTGGCGTCGGGCAGGCCTTCGCCGAGGTCGGGCAGGTGGAATGTCTTGATGTCGGCCATGTTCGGAGTTCCGTGGTCAGGCGGAGGATTTCATTGTGCGTCATCCCGGCGCAGGGCCGGGATCCAGTGGCGATGTCGTTGGGGTGTCGCAAAGGGTTCGTGTGCTTCGCACGAGTCCTTGGACTGGATTCCGGCCATCGCCGGAATGACGCTCCGTGGGTGAGGTTTTAGCTGGCGGCAAGCGTGCGCCTGGCGGCGTCGACGATGCGCTCCACGCTGGGCAGGTACTTCATTTCGAGGCGGAACAGCGGGATGTGCGTGTCCGGGCCGGTGACGCGCTCGACCGGGGCGAGCAGGTCGTACAGGCACTCCTCGGCCACGCGCGCGGCGATCTCGGCGCCGAAGCCGGCGGTCTTCGGGGCTTCGTGCACGATCACGCAGCGGCCGGTCTTCTGCACCGATTCGGCGATGGTGTCGAAGTCCAGCGGGGTCAGCGTGGCGACGTCGATCACCTCGGCGCTGATGCCCTGCTGGGCCAGCTCGTCGGCGGCCTCCAGCGCTTCCTTCACCTGCGCGCCCCAGGTCACCAGGGTCACGTCGGTGCCGTCGCGCAGCACGAAGCACACGTCCAGCGGCAGCGCCTCGCCGTCGTCGGGCACTTCTTCCTTGTACTGGCGGTAGATGCGCTTGGGCTCGAAGAACATCACCGGATCGGGATCGCGGATCGCCGCCAGCAGCAGGCCGTAGGCGCGTGCCGGCGAGGACGGCAGCACCACGCGCAGGCCGGGGATGTTGGTGAACAGGTGTTCGTTCGCCTCGGAGTGGTGCTCCGGCGCGCGGATGCCGCCGCCCCACGGCGCGCGCCACACGGCCGGCACGGTGAGGCGGCCGCGGGTGCGGTTGCGCATGCGCGCGGCGTGGCAGGCGATCTGCTCCATCATCGGGTAGATGAAGCCCTCGAACTGCGCCTCGGCCACCGGCTTCATGCCCTGCACGGCCAGGCCCACGGTGACGCCGGCGATGGTGGTCTCGTCCAGCGGCGTGTCGAGCACGCGCAGTTCGCCGAACTTCTGCTGCAGGCCCTGGGTGGCGCGGAACACGCCGCCGTTGACGCCGACGTCCTCGCCCAGCACCACGACGCTGTCGTCGTGTGCCATTTCGTAGGCCAGTGCCTGGGTGACGGCTTCGATGAGAGTGATTTGTGCCATGGCTCAGTGACCCTTGGTTTCGAGCGAAAGGACGTAGTCGCGCTGCTTGGCGAGGTCGGCGGGGACCTCGGCGAAGGTGTAGTCGAACATCGCCGAGACCGGCTGCGTCTTGGTCTCGAGGTAGGCGTTCACCTCGTTGTCCATCCACTCGTCGCACTCGGCCTTCCAGGCTTCTTCCTTCGCGTCGTCCCATACGCCCTTGGCCACCAGCCAGTTGCGCAGGCGCTTCATCGGCTCCTTGTCCCAGCCGTCCTTCACTTCCTGCTCGCCGCGGTAGCGGCGCGCGTCGTCGGCGGTGGTGTGGTCGCCGAGGCGGTAGGTGACCGCCTCGATCACGCTGCCGCCCTGGCCGTTGCGGGCGCGCTCCAGCGCGTCTTCCATCGCCTTGCGCACGGCGATGATGTCGTTGCCGTCCACCTGGATCGAGAACAGGCCGGCGGCGATGCCCTTCTGCGCCAGCGTGGGCGCGCCGGACTGGATCTTGCGCGGCACCGAGATCGCCCACTGGTTGTTCACGATCACCGCCACCAGCGGCAGGTTCTGCGCGCCGGCGATGTTGATGGCGCCGTAGAAGTCGCCCTTGGACGAACCGCCGTCGCCGATGGTGCACACCGCCACGCGCTTCTCGCCGCGGATCTTGAAAGCCAGCGCGCTGCCGGCCGCGTGCAGGCACTGCGTGGCGATCGGCACGCTCCACGCGAAGTCGTGGCGAGCCGGCTCCTTCTGGTAGTCGTTGCCGCGCTCGTCGCCGCCCCAGTACATGTACACCTCGCGCGGCTGCACGCCGCGGTAGAGCTGGGCGCCGTACTCGCGGTAGCTCGGCGCGTAGACGTCTTCCGGCTTCATCGCGCTGCCGATGCCGACGTGGGCGGCCTCGTGGCCCAGGCAGCTCGCGTAGGTGCCGAGCTTGCCGGTGCGCTGCAGGGCGATCGACTTGGCGTCGAACACGCGGGTGGACAGCATCAGCTTGTACAGCTCGACCATGTGGTCGAGATCCTTGGCGAAGGCCGGCAGGTCCTTGCGGACCTCGTTGCCTTCGGCATCGAGGTATTGCAGGTATTCGATCTCAAACTTGGCGGCGATGGACACGACTCGCTCCCGGGTGGACTGAAGGGGGATGGCGGGAGGCGGCGGCCCATCCAGTGGGGCCTGGCGCGCGAAGATCCCTTGGCTGCGGCGATCAGTTGCGCCGATCAAAACAGCCTGAAATAGCCGGCAATTGATAGCAGGAGGGCATGTTGCGTCGCAAGGTACGCCGCAGCATGCGGCCGGGTACGGAGGCTGCGGGGAAGGCGCGCGATTCGCGGCCGCGTGCAGCCTGCCGGCCGGCAGGGGTTACCATGCGCGTTTTCGGCCACCGCGATCCCCCATGACGGACAACCAGCGCGAGCTCGAGGCAGGCATCGAGCGCGACCTCGACGGGCGCATGACCTATGCCGGCTACCTGCGGCTGGATACCCTGCTGTCCGCGCAGCAGCCGCTGAGCCAGCCGGCGTACCACGACGAGATGCTGTTCATCGTGCAGCACCACGTGGCCGAGCTGTGGCTGAAGCTGGTGATCCACGAACTGCGCGCGGCGCTGGAGTTCCTGCGCGCCGACCGCGCCGATCCCTGCCTGAAGGTGCTGGCGCGGGTGAAGCAGATCCAGCGCCAGTTGTTCGAGCAGTGGGCGGTGCTGGAGACGATGACGCCGCACGAGTACCTCGCGTTCCGCGACACGCTGGGGCCGTCGTCCGGCTTCCAGTCGGTGCAGTACCGCACGGTGGAGTTCCTGCTCGGCAACAAGAACGCCGACATGCTCGCGGTGTTCGCGCACGATCCGGCGGCGACGCGGACGCTGCGCGAGGCGCTGGACGCCCCCAGCCTGTACGACGAGGTGCTGCGCTGGCTGGCGCGGCGCGGCCATGCGGTGCCGGCGGCGGTCCTGCGGCGCGACGTGAGCCAGCCTTGGCAGCGCGAGGACGACCTGCTGCCGGTGTTCCGGCGCATCTACGAGGCGCCGGAAAAGTTCTGGGCGGAGTTCCATCTGTGCGAGACGCTGATGGACATCGAGGAAAGCTTCCAGCTCTGGCGCTTCCGCCACATGAAGGCGGTGGAGCGCATCATCGGCCACCGGCGCGGCACCGGCGGCTCGTCCGGCGTGGGCTTCCTCAAGAAGGCGCTGGACCTGACCTTCTTCCCCGAGCTGCTGGAAGTGCGCACGGTGCTGGGTACGCCGGCGGCGTGAAGGGCATGGCCGCAGCATGGTCGCCGAACCGGGCGCCCGGCGGTCGCGCGGCGTTGCGCGCGGCCGTTCCCGCGCTTCGTGCGAGGCGTGCAGACGCACCGTTCGGCCAGCCGTCCTTCCACGCTTGCCGCGCCTGCCGGCCGGGCCGCGGCGCATCGTCCTTCGCCAGGCGCCGCCGCGCGCCCGCGCGATCCCTATCCACGACAACCCCACGACAACGCGCCAGGCTGCGGCTTCAGGCGCCGAGGTGAATCCATGAGCCAGACCATCGATACCGGCGCCGTGCCCGACTACCCGCAACTGCTCGGCCATCCGCGCCCGCTGTGGATGCTGTTCATGACCGAGTTCTGGGAGCGCTTCGCGTTCTACAGCGTGAGCTGGGCGCTGGCGCTGTACGTGGTGGCGCAGTTCTACCACGGCGATCCGGCGGGGCAGGGCTGGGCCAGCGGCATCTTCGGCGCGTACACCGCGCTGATCTACGCCACCGGCATCTTCGGCGGCTACGTGGCGGACAAGGTGATCGGCTACCAGCGCTCGATCCTGATCGGCGCGGCGGTGATGGCGGCGGGCCTGTTCACCATCATGCTGCCGAGCAAGCCGATGTTCCTGCTCGGCCTGGCCCTGGTGATCGTTGGCGACGGCCTGTTCAAGCCGAACATCTCCTCGATGGTCGGCCAGCTCTACGGCAAGGACGACCCGCGCCGCGACCGCGGCTTCACCCTGTTCTACATGGGCATCAACGCGGGCGCCTTCGTGGCGCCGCTGTTCACCGGCTGGCTGGCCGCGCATTTCACCGACACGCCGATGCAGCAGAACTACAAGCTGGTGTTCGCCGCCGCGGGCATCGGCATGGTGCTGAGCCTGCTGTGGTTCTGGATCGGCAGGCGCGGCCTGCGCGGCGTGGGTCGCCCGGCGCCCGGCGCCGAGAGCCGGCTGCGCGTGGTGTGGGTGCTGGCCGGCACGGCGCTGGCGGTGCCGGTGGTGTACGGGCTGCTGTCGAAGATCGGGCCCGACGGCCTGCAGTGGCTGCTCGGCCTCCTGTTCGTGGGCGTGGCGGCGATGCTGGTGGTGGAGGCGGTGCGGCACGACCGCGTGCAACTGCACCGGGTGATCGCGATGCTGATCATCTTCGCCTTCAACGTGCTGTTCTGGATGTTCTACTTCCAGCTCGGCACCTCGTTCAACTTCCTCGCGCAGAACCTGGTGGACCGGCAGATGTTCGGCGGCTGGGAGTTCCCGGTGGGCTGGTTCCAGTCGGTGAGCCCGCTGGCGATCATCGTGCTGGCGCCGCTGGTGACCCTGGTGTGGGCCGGGCTGGACCGGCGCCGGATGGAGCCGTCGATCCCGCGCAAGTTCGGCTTCGGCCTGCTGTTCAACGCGCTGGGCTTCGCCGTGCTGACCTACGCGCTGTCGTCCCTGCTCGACCCGCGCGGGCTGATCCCGTTCTGGCCGCTGACGCTGTGCTACGTGCTGCAGACGGTGGGCGAGCTGTGCCTGTCGCCGATCGGCCTGTCGATGGTGACCAAGCTGGCGCCGCCGCGGCTGGTCGGGCTGGCGATGGGCGGCTGGTTCCTGTCGCTGGCGGTGGGCGGCAACCTGTCGGGCCTGCTGGCCGGGCGCATCAGCGGCGAGAGCGGCATGACCGCGGCCTCGGCGCTGTCCGGCTTCACCTTCAGCTTCTGGCTGCTCGCCGGCGCCGGCGTGGTGCTGCTGCTGGTCGCGCCGCTGATCAACCGGCTGATGCACGGCGTGCGCTGAGCGTGCGGCACCGGCCATGGCGGCCATCGCGCCGCCATGGCTGCCGTGGAAGCTTTCGCGTGCCGGCGATGCCTTGCTGCGGTGCATTTGACGCCGCGTGCGGCCAGCGGGTACACCTTCGCAAGAAATTACAGGTCCGCACGTGAGGTGCCGACCCGCAACCCGAGGGGAACCCATGAGTCCGACCACCGACGTGGCGCCAGGCGCCAGGCCCGATTATCCGCAGATGCTCGGCCATCCGCGCCCGCTGTGGATGCTGTTCATGACCGAATTCTGGGAGCGCTTCGCGTTCTACGGCATGCGCTGGGCGCTGACGCTGTACATCGTGGCGGAGTTCTTCGGCGGCGATCCGTCCGGCCAGGCGTACGCCAGCCGCACCTACGGCGCCTACCTGGCCCTGGTGTACGCCGCGGCGGTGTTCGGCGGCTACGTGGCGGACAAGGTGATCGGCTACCAGCGCTCGATCCTGGTCGGCGCGGTGGTGATGGCGGTGGGCCTGTTCATGATCATGTGGCCGAGCGAGCCGGTGTTCCTGCTCGGCCTGGCCACGGTGATCGTGGGCAACGGCCTGTTCAAGCCCAACATCTCCTCGATGGTGGGCCAGCTCTACCTGCAGGGCGACCCGCGCCGCGACCGCGGCTTCACGCTGTTCTACATGGGCATCAACGGCGGCGCGCTGGTGGCGCCGCTGCTCACCGGCTGGATGGCGGCCCATTTCACCGACACGCCGATGCAGCAGAACTACAAGCTGGTGTTCCTCGCCTCGGGCATCGGCATGCTGGTCAGCCTGGCGTGGTTCCTGGTCGGCCGGCGCCAGCTCAAGGGCGTGGGCCGGCCGGCGCCGGACCAGGCCAGCCGGGCGCGGGTGGCGTGGGTGCTGGTCGGCTGCGTGCTGGCGGCGCCGCTGGTGTACCTGCTGATGGCGAAGGCCGGCGCGATCTTCCTGCAGTGGCTGCTGACGGTGATGTTCGTCGGGCTGTCGCTGATGCTGCTGGTCGAGGGCATCCGCGAGGGGCGGGTGCAGCGCGACAGGGTGATCGCGATGCTGCTGATCTTCGCCTTCAACGTGCTGTTCTGGATGTTCTACGAGCAGGCCGGCAGCTCGTTCAACTTCCTCGCGCAGAACATCGTGGACCGCAGGATGTTCGGCGGCTGGGAGTTCCCGGTGGGCTGGTTCCAGTCGGTCGCGCCGCTGGCGATCGTGCTGCTGGCGCCGCTGGTGTCGATCGCCTGGGGGCTGCTGGACCGGCGCAACGCCGAGCCGTCGATCCCGCGCAAGTTCGGCCTCGGCCTGCTGTTCAACGCGCTGGCGTTCACCGTGCTGATGTACGCGCTGTCCAGCCTGGTCGACGCGGGCGGGCTGATCCCGTTCTGGCCGCTGGTGCTGGTGTACGTGCTGCAGACGGTGGGCGAGCTGTGCCTGTCGCCGATCGGGTTGTCGATGGTGACCAAGCTGGCGCCGGTGCGCATGGTGGGCTTCGCGATGGGCGGCTGGTTCCTGTCCACCGGCATCGGCAACAACCTGTCGGGCATCTTCGCCGGCCACGTCAGCGGCGAGACCGGCATGACCGTGGCCTCGGCGCTGTCGGGCTTCACCTTCAGCTTCTGGCTGCTGGTGATCCCGGGCGCGCTGCTGTTCCTGGTGGCGCCGCTGATCAACCGGCTGATGCACGGCGTGCGCTGAGCGCGCGGCGCCGGCGGCGTGCAGGGGCGGCCTCCGGGCCGCCCTTGCCGTTTCGGGCCGCCATTTTTCAGGCAGCCGCCTCGGACAGCCGCTTCAGCCCGCCGGCAGCAGCTTGTCGAGGATGCGCGTGAGCCACGCGCGCTCCTCGTCGTCGAGCTTCGCCAGCACCTCGCGCTCGCGCGCGCGGGCCATCGGCGCGACCTCGTCGTGCATGGTCCAGCCGGCCTCGGTGAGGCTGAGCACCGAGCGGCGGCGGTCGTCGTCGTGGATGGCGCGGTCGACCCGGCCGGCCGCGACCAACCGTGCCAGCGCGCGGCTCACCGCGACCTTGTCCATCGCGGTGCGCTCGGCCACCTCGCGCGCGGACAGGCCCTCGAAGCGGGCCAGCACCGCCATCACCCGCCATTCGGTCATCGAGATGTCGTAGCGGCGCTGGTAGTCGTCGGCGATCGCCTGGCTGATCGTGTTCGACAGGATCGACAGCCGGTACGGCAGGAAGTGCTCCAACTGCAGCGGGGCGTGTTCGGCGGTGGCGGGAGCGGGCTTGCGCTTGACGGTCACTGCGGCGGTCTTCCTTGCAAGTGGTTTCATATGTAACTATAACGGGAGATATGCGGTTCCCTTGCGGGCGTCCGGCCATGCTTGGGCGGACTTTCCCGCGGGCGGACCCCTCGCCGGAGCCCGTGCGTCCACGCGCGGGCCGCCCATAGACGCAGCTTAGCTACAACGCATCGCAGGAGAACGCCATGAACGCCCAGCCGAATCTTGGCATGCAGGTCACCACGTTCGAAAACCCCATGGGCATCGACGGCTTCGAGTTCGTCGAGTTCGCCGCCCCGGCCGGCCGCAGCCAGGAACTGCACGCGCTGTTCCGCAGCATGGGCTTCACCGCGGTGCTGAAGCACAAGACGCGGCCGATCACGGTATACCGCCAGAACGGCGTGAACCTGCTGGTCAACGAGGACCCGGATTCCTTCGCCGCCGACTTCGCCGAAAAGCACGGCCCCTGCGCCTGCGGCTTCGCCATCCGCTTCAGGAAGCCGGCCGCCGAGGTGCTCGCCACCGTGCTGGGCAACGGCGGCGAGGCGATCGACCACAAGGAGGCGAGCAAGGCGGTGAACGCGCCGGCGGTCAAGGGCATCGGCGACTGCATGCTGTACCTGGTGGACCGCTACGGCAGCGCCGGCAGCATCTACGACGGCGACTACGCGCCGGTCGAAGGCGCCGAGCAGAACCCCGCCGGTTTCGGCCTCACCTTCATCGACCATCTCACGCACAACCTCTACTTCGGCAACATGCAGAAGTGGTCGGACTACTACGAGCGGCTGTTCAACTTCCGCGAGATCCGCTACTTCGACATCAAGGGCGCCAAGACCGGCCTGGTGTCCAAGGCGATGACCGCGCCGGACGGCATCGTGCGCATCCCGCTCAACGAGTCCAACGACCCGAAGAGCCAGATCAACGAATACCTCGACGCCTACCACGGCGAGGGCATCCAGCACATCGCGCTGTTCACCGACGACATCTACGCCACGGTGGAAGCGATGCGCGCCCAGGGCGTGGAGTTCCTGGACACCCCGGACACCTACTTCGACGTGATCGACCTGCGCATCCCCAACCACGGCGAGGACGTGCCGCGCCTGGCGAAGAACAAGATCCTGATCGACGCCGACCCGGAGACCAAGCAGCGCAAGCTTCTGCAGATCTTCACCCAGAACAACATCGGCCCGATCTTCTTCGAGATCATCCAGCGCAAGGGCAACGAGGGCTTCGGCGAGGGCAACTTCCAGGCGCTGTTCGAGTCGATCGAGCGCGACCAGATGAAGCGCGGGGTGCTGTAAGGTCTCAAGGCCCCTCTCCCGCCGGGAGAGGGGTTGGGGAGAGGGTACGGGCATGCCGGGACGCATCAACCCGCCGCTGCCGGCACGGACGAGGCAGCAGGCGCGCAATCTACGGAAGGAAGCCACGGAGGCCGAGCGGCGACTGTGGCTGCATCTGCGCGCCGGCAGGCTGGGCGGCCTGAAGTTCCGGTGCCAGCACCCGATCCCGCCCTACGTGGTGGATTTCTATTGCGAGGCAGCCAGGCTGGTGGTCGAGCTTGATGGTTCGCAGCACAACGAAGACGCGGATGCGCCGCGCACCCGCCATCTTGAATCGATGGGCCTTAAGGTCCTGCGTTACTGGGATCATGAGGCCCTGCAGCAAACCGAGGCGGTGCTCGAATCCATCCTGAGCATCGGCGAAAACCGAACCCTCACCCCAACCCCTCTCCCGCGGGGAGAGGGGCTTTAAAGAGCCAAGGGCACGCGCATGTCTGCGATGGTCAGCAACGGTTACCAATCCGGCTTCGGCAACGAATTCGCCACCGAGGCGATCCCCGGCACCCTGCCCGAGGGGCAGAACTCGCCCCAGCGTGTGGCGCACGGCCTCTACGCCGAGCAGCTTTCCGGCACCGCCTTCACCGCGCCGCGCCACGCGAACCGCCGCAGTTGGCTGTACCGGATCCGCCCGGCGGCGGTGCACGAGCCGTTCGCGCCGCTGGCGCACGAGCGCTTCCACAACCGCTTCGAGGAGGCGCCGGCCACGCCGAACCAGTTGCGCTGGGACCCGTGGCCGCTGCCGCAGGCGCCGGCCGACTTCGTCGACGGCCTGGTCACCCTGGCCGGCAACGGCGGCCCGGCCGAGCAGGCGGGCATCGGCATCCACGTCTATGCGGCCAACCGCTCGATGCAGGGGCGCTTCTTCTACGACGCCGACGGCGAACTGCTGATCGTGCCGCAGCAGGGGCGGCTGCGGCTCGCCACCGAGCTGGGCGTGCTGGAGATCGGGCCGCAGGAGATCGCGGTGATCCCGCGCGGCGTGCGCTTCCGCGTCGAGCTGCTGGACGATGCGGCGCGCGGCTACGTGTGCGAGAACTTCGGCGCGCTGCTGCGGCTGCCGGATCTCGGCCCGATCGGCTCGAACTGCCTGGCCAATGCGCGCGACTTCCTCGCGCCGTGCGCCGCCTACGAGGACGTCGAGGGCGATTTCCGCCTGGTCGCCAAGTTCCAGGGCACGCTGTGGGAGGCGAAGATCGGCCATTCGCCGCTGGACGTGGTCGGCTGGCACGGCAACTACGCGCCGTACAAGTACGACCTGCGCCGCTTCAACACGATCGGCTCGATCAGCTACGACCATCCCGACCCGTCGATCTTCACCGTGCTGACCTCGCCCAGCGACACGCCCGGCACCGCCAACGTGGACCTGGCGATCTTCCCGCCGCGCTGGCTGGTGGCGCAGCACACGTTCCGGCCGCCGTGGTTCCACCGCAACGTGGCCAGCGAGTTCATGGGGCTGATCGCCGGCGTCTACGACGCCAAGGCCGCGGGCTTCGTGCCCGGCGGCGCGTCGCTGCACAACTGCATGAGCGGGCACGGCCCGGACGCGGCCACCTTCGAGAAGGCTTCCGCCGCCGACCTGTCCAGGCCCGACGTGATCGGCGGCACCATGGCCTTCATGTTCGAGACGCGCAAGGTGATCCGGCCGACCCGGCAGGCGCTCGACGCACCGCAACTGCAGCAGGACTACTACACCTGCTGGCAGGGCATCGCCCGCCACTTCGACGGCGGGCGCGCGGGATGATGCGCCGCCTGCCCGGACTTGCCTGCGCGCTGCTGCTGGCGGCCTGCGGCAACGGAGCGCCTTCCGACGGCGTGCCGGTGGCCGCCGCGCCGCCGATCAAGCCGGCACCGGCGCCGGCCGACCCGGCGCAGCCGGCGCGCTACGACGGCTACGGCGACCTGCGCCTGGGCATGGACGAAGCCGCCTTTGCCAAGGCCTGGGGCGGCGAGCTGAAGGGGGCCCCGCCGTCGCCGGGGTCGAGCTGCAAGTACAAGCTGCCGAAGTGGGCGAAGACGCCGCGCGACTTCGCCTTCATGTTCGAGGGCGGCCGCTTCGTGCGCTACGACGTGGGCACCGCGAAGGAAGCGGCGCCGGGCGGCGGCCGGGTCGGCATGAGCCTGGCGCAGGTCCATGCGCTGTACGGCGCGGCGGTCGATGAGCAGCCGCACAAGTACGTCGAGGGTGCGAAGATCCTCCGCGTGGCCGCGCCGCAGGGCGGGGGCGTGCTGGTCTTCGAGACCGGGGCGGACGGCAGGGTGACGCGATGGCGCGTCGGCGTGCCGCCGCAGGTCGATTACGTGGAAGGCTGCGGATGACGGACGCCGGCCTTCCCGACGGCAAAAAAGCACGGAACCGCCGCCCGCGGCGGATTTTCCAGAAGTAACGGTATCCCGGACATTTCCGAACCTCGGAGCATCAGATGAAACTCGCAAGTCTCAAGGAAGGCGGCCGCGACGGCACGCTGGTCGTGGTCAGCCGCGATCTCGCGCGGGCGGTGAAGGCGGCCGGCATCGCCGCGACGCTGCAGGCGGCGCTGGACGACTGGTCGAACCTGGCGCCGCGGCTCAACGCGCTGTCCGACGAGCTCAACGCCGGCACTGCGGCGGGCGCGTTCGCACTGGACATGGCCGCGCTGGCCTCGCCGCTGCCGCGCGCCTACGAGTTCGTCGACGGCTCGGCCTACCTGCCGCACGTCGAGCGCGTGCGCCGCGCGCGCGGCGCCGAGGTGCCGGCCAGCTTCTACACCGACCCGCTGATGTACCAGGCCACCAGCGCCGGCTTCCTCGGCCCGCGCGACCCGGTGGTGGTGCCGAGCGAGGATTTCGGCATCGACCTGGAGGCCGAGGTGGTGGTGGTCACCGACGACGTGCCGATGGCGGCCACGCCGGCCGAGGCGTCGGCGCACATCCAACTGGTCGGCCTGGTCAACGACGTGTCGCTGCGCGGGCTGATCCCGAACGAGCTGGCCAAGGGCTTCGGCTTCCTGCAGAGCAAGCCGCGCTCGGCGCTGTCGCCGGTGCTGGCGACGCCGGACGAGCTGGGCGAGGCGTGGCGGGGCGACAAGCTGCACCTGCCGATGCGCACCTGGCTCAACGGCCAATGGTTCGGCGAGGCCGAGTGCGGCGTGGACATGCAGTTCAGCTTCGCCGAGCTGGTGGCGCACGTGGCAAAGACGCGCCCGCTCACCGCCGGCACCATCGTCGGCTCCGGCACCATCGCCAACGAGGACACGGGCAAGGGCGCGTCCTGCCTGGCCGAGCAGCGCACGGTGGAAACCCTGCGCGACGGCCAGCCGAGCACGCCGTTCCTGAAGTTCGGCGACCGCCTGAAGATCGACGTCACCGACGCGTCGGGCGCCTCGATCTTCGGTGCGATCGAGCAGGAGATCGCGCCGCTGCGGCGCTGAAAACCGCCCGCGGGCTTCCCGCAGCGGCCGGCGCCGGCCGCCGCTGCGGTGCGCTGCGTCACGCCGCCGCCTGTGCGGCGCCGCCGCGGCCTACTACTATCACCACCGTGCCCGCCCGCGCATCGTGACGGCGCGGGGCGTTCCTGCTCCATCCGGCCATGGTCATCCGCATGCGTTCCCTCTCATCGCCAGTCCGCCCGATCGCCGACGACGGCGATGCCGTGCGCTTCTGCAGCACCTGCGCGTTTTCCAGCGCCTGCATCGCGGTGGGCTACGGCAAGCCGGAGCTGGCCGAGCTGCACTGCCTGGTCGAGCACGTCGGGCCGTTCCGCGCCGGCGAGCACGTGTTCCGCACCGGCGATCCGTTCCGCGCGATCTACGCGGTGCGCGGCGGCACGGTGAAGACCTGCATGGTCGACAAGCAGGGACGCGAGCAGGTGCTCGGCTTCTACCTGCCGGGCGAGGTGATCGGGCTCAACGCGATCTATCCCGACCATTTCCCGTGCGACGCGATCGCGCTGGAGACGGCGTATTTCTGCCGCTTCTCGTTCCCCGCGATGAGCGCCCTGGCGGCGCGCATGCCGGTGGTGCAGCAGCACCTGTTCCGCCTGATCAGCAAGGAACTGGGCGCGGCCAGCCTGCTCGCGGGCGACCACAGCGCGGACACGCGCATGGCGGCGTTCCTGGTCGACCTGTCGGAGCGCTACGCCTTCCGCGGCTTTTCCGATACGCGCTTCCACCTGAGCATGTCGCGCGCGGACATCGCCAACTACCTGCGGCTGGCCGCCGAGACGGTGAGCCGCGTGCTCAGCCGCTTCCGCAGCCAGGGCCTGATCGCCGTCGAGGGACGCGAGCTGGTGCTGCGCGACCCGGCCGGCCTGCGGGCGATCGGGCAGGACCTGCTGGCGGACTGACCGGCTGATCCAGATCACGGCGCCCGGCCGGCGCGGCTGCGAGCATGCGGGCGACCGATTGCAGCGAGGCCCGGGGCATGCGCGACGTTCGACCACCGGCCATGGAGGCCGGGATGAAGGAACTGCCGGCGCTGCTGGCCTCGGCGCCGCACCGCCTGCTGTTCTTCGCCGGCGCGCTGGCGGTGCTGACCAGCATGGCCTGGTGGACGCTGGAGCTGGTGTCGCTGCGCTTCGGCCTGGCCGGCTGGCCGCAGCCGCCGGTGCCGCCGGGCTGGGCGCACGCCGTGCTGACCGAGTACGGCATGCTGCCGCTTTTCATGTTCGGCTTCCTGCTGACCGTGTTCCCGCGCTGGCTGGGCCAGCCGGCGCTGCCGCGCGCCCGCTACGTGCCGGTGGCCGGCGCGGTGTTCGGTGGCTACCTGCTGGCGCACGCCGGTCTGCTCGACGCGCCGTGGCTGCTGCGCGCAGGCCTGGCGCTGATGCTGGCCGGCTACCTGCTGGCCCTGGCCACGCTGGGCGGCGTGCTGCGCGCCGCGCGCTCGCGCGACCGCCATGCCCTGTCGTGCCTGGCCGCGTTCGCGCTGGGGGCGCTGGGGCTGGCCGCGTTCCTCGCCTTCCTGTCCGGCGCGCCGGCGGCGTGCGCGCTGCTGGCGGTGAAGCTGGGCACGTTCGGCCTGCTGCTGCCGGTGTACTTCACGGTGTCGCATCGCATGATCCCGTTCTTCAGCGGCAACGTGGCGGCCGGCTACGTCGTGCGGCGGCCGGCCTGGAGCCTGCCGCTGGTGTGGACGCTGCTGCTGGCGCACCTGCTGATCGACCTGGGCGGGGAGCCGGCGTGGCTGTGGGTGGTGGATGCGCCGCTGGCACTGGCCTTCGGCTGGCATGCCCTGGCCTGGCAGCCGTGGAAGGCGCGCCGGCCAGGCCTGCTGGCGGTGCTGCACCTGGCCTTCGCCTGGCTGCCGCTGGCGTTCGCGCTGTACGCGCTGCAAAGCCTGTGGCTGATGGCGACGCAACAGCCCGTGCTGGGCCTGGCGCCGCTGCACGTGCTGACCATCGGCTACTTCGGCTCGATGCTGGTGGCGATGGTGACCCGGGTCACCCAGGGCCATTCCGGGCGTCCGCTGCAGATGGGCGCGGTGCCGTGGCTGTGCTTCGCGCTGCTGCAGGGCGTGCTGCTGCTGCGGGTGCGCGCGGAGCTGGGCGGCGACGCCTACCTGTGGCTGGTGCTCGCCGCCGCCGGATGGCTGCTGGCCTTCCTGCCCTGGGTGTTGCGCGCGCTGTGGATCTACCTGACCCCGAGGCGCGACGGTAAACCGGGCTGATCCGCACATTTCTGCCCGCCGGGCTGTGACAGATTGTCGCAGCCACCTGCTCGACGGATGGCGATCGGCATCCACCGCTTCAGGGATGAAGGTCGCCTGGCCGTGCGCCAGGGAAAATCACGGGGGGAATGCCGATGTCATGGTCGATGTCGCGGATCCGTCGCGTCGCGCTGCTTTGCGCCGGCGCCTGCCTGCTCGCCGCCTGTTCGGGGCATTCCGGGGCCTCGTCCCCGCTCGCCGCGGCGACGGCGGGCGCGGTGGCGCCGGGGGACTTCGGCCCGCCGCAGGGCGATCCGGTCCACGCGGTGCTGACCAGCCCGCCGAACGTA
>NZ_LMSL01000002.1:15884-17398 GCF_001428405.1 Frateuria sp. Soil773 | reverse complement strand
GCGGCACCGTGCCGGGCAGCTTCATCCGCGTGCGCCAGGGCGACACGGTGGAGTTCCACCTGAGGAACGCGCCGGGCAACAAGATGCCGCACGACATCGACCTGCATGCGGTCAGCGGTCCGGGCGGCGGCGCGGCCTCCAGCTTCACCGCGCCGGGGCACGAATCGCAGTTCAGCTTCAAGGCGCTGAATCCCGGCCTGTTCGTCTACCACTGCGCCACCGCGCCGGCCGGCATGCACATCGCCAACGGCATGTACGGGCTGATCCTGGTCGAGCCGCCGGAGGGCCTGCCGAAGGTGGACCACGAGTACTACGTGATGCAGGGCGACTTCTACACCGCCGGCGCTTTTCACGCGAAAGGGCACCAGGACTTCGACATGGGCAAGGCGATCGCCGAGCAGCCCACCTACGTGCTGTTCAACGGCCGCGAAGGCGCACTCACCGGCGAGCATGCGCTCACCGCTAGGGCGGGCGAGTCGGTGCGCCTGTTCGTCGGCAACGGCGGGCCGAACAAGTCGTCCAGCTTCCACGTGATAGGCACCATCTTCGACCGCGTCTCCAACGGCAGCGACATGGCGCACAACGTGCAGACCGCGGCGATCCCGCCGGGCAGCGCGGCGGTGGTGGAACTCACGCCGCGCGTGCCGGGGGGCTATGCGATCGTCGACCATGCGATCTTCCGCGCGTTCAACAAGGGCGCGCTCGGCGTGCTCCAGGTCGGCGGCGAGGAAGACCTGGCGGTGTACTCGGGCAAGCAGGCCGACCGGCCCTACCTGGGTTCGCCGTCGTCGCCGCCGGCCGCCGTCGCGTCGGCCCCGGGCGTGGATGCGCAGATCCGCGCCGGCCGCGACGCCTTCGGCAGCACCTGCGCGGCCTGCCACCAGCCAGACGGGCGCGGCTTGCCGGGGGTGTTCCCGCCGCTGGCGAAATCGGATTTCCTCGCCGCCGACCCGCAGCGCGCCATCGCCATCGCGCTGCACGGCTTGCACGGCAAGGTCACCGTGAACGGGCGCGAGTACGACTCGAGCATGCCGTCGATGGGACACCTCAGCGACGAGGAGATCGCCGACGCGATCACCTACGTGCTCAATAGCTGGGGCAACCCGGGCGGGCGGGTGCGCCCGGGCGAGGTGGCGCGGGCGCGGGCGATCCGCGCGACGGTGACGGAGCGCTGACGCGGAGGCCCGGCGGGAATTCTGGTGGGGCGCTGTGGCAGCTTGCCGCAGCCGCCGTTTTGCGTCGCGGGGATTGACGCGGATCAAGCGCGCCGCCGGGGGGTACGGCCAGACTTGGGGCCGAAACGGACAGGGAGAACTTCCATGAAACGATTGCTGTGCACGATGCTGGCCGCGGCAGGCATGTTGGCGATGGCGGGCTGTTCGGACAAGCCCTCGGCGATGGCGGCGACATCCGCGCCGGCGCAGGGGGCACCCGCCGGCACCGCCGCAAGCGGCGACTTCGGCCCGCCGCAGGGCGATCCGGTCCATGCGGTGCTGACCAGCCCGCCGAACGTG
>NZ_LMSL01000002.1:796-15877 GCF_001428405.1 Frateuria sp. Soil773 | reverse complement strand
GCGGCACCGTGCCGGGCAGCTTCATCCGCGTGCGCCAGGGCGACACGGTGGAGTTCCACCTGAAGAACGCGCCGGACAGCAAGATGCCGCACAACATCGACCTGCACGGCGTTACCGGCCCGGGCGGCGGCGCGGCCTCCAGCTTCACCGCGCCGGGGCACGAGTCGCAGTTCACCTTCAAGGCGCTCAACCAGGGCATCTACGTGTATCACTGCGCCACCGCGCCGGTGGGCATGCACATCGCCAACGGCATGTACGGGCTGATCCTGGTCGAGCCGCCGGAGGGCCTGCCGAAGGTGGACCACGAGTACTACGTGATGCAGGGTGACTTCTACACCACCGGCAAGTACCGCGAAAAAGGCCACCAGCCGTTCGACATGGACAAGGCGATCGCCGAGCAGCCCACCTACGTGCTGTTCAACGGCCACGAAGGCGCGCTTACCGGCGACAAGGCGCTCACCGCCAAGGTCGGCGACTCGGTGCGCCTGTTCGTCGGCAACGGCGGCCCCAACCTGGTGTCCAGCTTCCACGTGATCGGCGAGATCTTCGACCGCGTGCAGCCGGAGGGCGGCACGCACCCGCAGGAGAACGTGCAGACCACGCTGATCCCGGCCGGCGGCGCGGCGATCGTGGAGTTCCACACCCAGGTGCCGGGCAGCTACGTGCTGGTCGACCACTCGATCTTCCGCGCGTTCAACAAGGGCGCGATGGCGATCCTGAAGGTGGACGGGCCGGAGGACAAGGCGATCTACTCGGGCAAGGAGGTCGACTCGGTCTACCTGGGCGACCGCGCCGAGCCGAACCTGCACGCGGTGAGCACCGCGGCCAAGGCGAACGCGTCGGGCACGCTCAGCAAGGACGACCAGATCGCCGCGGGCAAGCAGTTGTTCACCGGCACCTGCTCGGTATGCCACCAGGCCAACGGCGAGGGGCTGGCTAACGTGTTCCCGCCGCTGGCGAAGTCGGACTACCTGGCGAAGCAGGACAAGGAGCACCTGATCTCGATCCCGCTGCACGGGCTCACCGGCAAGGTGACCGTCAACGGCAAGGACTACGATTCGGTGATGCCGCCGATGGGCCAGCTCACCGACGACGAGGTGGCGAACATCCTCACCTACGTGCTCAATAGCTGGGACAACCCGGGCGGCCAGGTCAGCAAGGACGAGGTTGCCAAGGTGCGTGCGCAGCCTGCGCCCGCGGCGCCGGAGCACTGAACGTGCGCGGCATGGGGCCGGCACTGCTGCTCGGCGCGCTGTCCGGCGCGCCGGCGGTGGCGGCGGACTACGCCGCCCTGCCGGGCGGCACGTTCGCCAGCGTGCTGCCGGCCGACGGCAAGGCGGAGCCGGCGCGGATCGCGCCGTTCCGCCTGCGCACCGAGCCGGTGACCAACGCCGAGTTCCTCGCCTTCGTCGAGACGCATCCGCAGTGGCGGCGCGACCGCGTGCCCGCGGTGTTCGCCGACGGCCAGTACCTTTCGCACTGGGCCGCCGCCGATGCGCTGGGGGAGGGCGCGTTGCCGCGCCAGCCGGTGACCCGGGTGAGCTGGTTCGCCGCCCAGGCTTTCTGCGAAAGCGAGCATGCGCGGCTGCCGACCTGGTACGAGTGGGAATACGCCGCCGCGGCCGATGCCACCCGGGCCGACGCGCGCAGCGACCCGGCCTGGCGCGAGCGCGTGCTGAACTGGTACGGGCGCCCGTCGCGGGGAGCGCTGCCGGCAGTGGGCGGCGACGCCGACGTGCACGGCGTGCGCGACCTCAACGGGCTGGTATGGGAGTGGGTGGACGATTTCAACGCGCTGCTGGTGTCCACCGACGGGCGCGAGCAGGACGGCGCGGACAAGCTGAAGTTCTGCGGCGCCGGCGCGATCGGCATGCAGCAGCGCGAGAACTACGCCACCCTGATGCGCGTGGCGATGCTGTCCGCGCTGAAGGCCGTGGACACCACCAACAACATGGGCTTCCGCTGCGCGAAGCCCGAATGAGGACATCCGATGAAACGTCTGATCGTGCTCTGCGTCGCGCTGCTGCTGGCCGGCGGCGCCCTGGCCGGGGCGCCGCCGGCCGCGCCTGCCGCCGCTCCCGCCGCCGCCGCGTTGCCCGGCGATTCGGTCTACCAGCTCGACCTGAAGCTCACCGGCCAGGACGGCCGCACGCAGCCGCTCGCGGCGCGGCGCGGCCGGGCGCAATTGGTCACCATGTTCTACACCTCGTGCACGATGGTCTGCCCGATGATCGTGGACACGCTCAAGCTGACCCGCCAGGCGGTCGACGAGCCCGCGCGCGACCGGCTCGACGTGCTGGCGGTGAGCTTCGACCCCGAGCGCGACAGCGTGCAGGCGCTGCACGACTACGCCGCCAGGCGCGGGCTGGACGCGTCGCACTGGACCCTGGCGCGCGCCGAGCCGCAGGACGTGCGCCCGCTGGCCGCGCTGCTCGGGCTGCAATACCGCAAGCGCCCGGACGGCGACTTCAACCACAGCAGCGAACTGATCCTGCTCGATGCGCAGGGGCGCATCGTCGCGCGCACGGACGTGATCGGCAGGCTCGACCCGGCCTTCGTCGCGGCCGTGCGCAAGACGGTGGCGGCTGCGCCTTAGGGCCTGTTTAAAGTCCCCTAGGTATCCCTACGAAGCGTCACCCCAGCGGCTTTCAACGGCCGAAGGGCTGGTCAAGCTGGTATCCAGTGCCTCTAGGTTTTGGGGGGAGANGTCACTGGATTCCTGCTTGACCAGCCCTTCGGCTGTTGAAAAGCGCCTCGCAGGAATGACGAGCGCCAGGGTGTGCCGATCCGGCGGATAGACCTTGAACGGCCCTGAGAGCCTGTCCAAAGTCTCCCTGTCGGACTGGAATCGCCTCACGCTCCCCGCCCGTCATCCCTGCGAAAGCTGGGATCCAGCGCCTCTGCTTTTTTGGGCATCCAGTCACTGGATGACTCGCTGCGCTCGTCCCTTCGGGGGCCAGCCTTCGGCTGTTCAACACTCGCAAGGCTCGCTTTTGCCCTGCTTTCGCAGGGATGGCGGGCGTGCCTGTAATCCAAGGCCCCGCCCAGCGGCGGATTTTGAATCCGGCTCCAAGGCATGCCGCGCCTTCCGCGAGGAAAGCATCCCAACCATCGTGTTCCAAGGCGCCGGCATGTTCTACTGGCCTCCCTTTCCCGCGAGGTATCGCCATGTCCCACGTCACGTTCAAAGGCCAGCCGATCCAGGTCGACGGTCCGTTTCCCGCCGAGGGCGCGCAGGCGCCGGCATTCGCCCTGGTCGGCAAGGACCTGGCCGATACCACACTGGCGAGCTTCGCCGGCCGGCGCAAGGTGCTCAACATCTTCCCCAGCGTGGATACCGGGGTGTGCGCCGCCTCGGTGCGCCGCTTCAACGAACTGGCCGGCAAGCTGGCCGATACGGTGGTGCTGTGCATCTCGGCCGACCTGCCGTTCGCGCAGGCGCGCTTCTGCGGCGCCGAAGGGCTCGACCACGTGGTGATGCTCTCGACCATGCGCGGCCGCGGTTTCCTCGCCGACTACGGCGTGGCGATCGCCAGTGGCCCGCTGGCCGGCCTGGCGGCGCGGGCGGTGGTGGTGCTGGACGGGCACGACAAGGTGATCCATGCCCAACGGGTGGGCGAGATCGCCGAGGAGCCGGACTACGAGGCCGCGCTGGCCGTGCTGGCCTGAACCGGGAAACCGGCGAGCCTGGCGCTTTTCGCGGGAGCGGGAAGCGCCGCGCTCAATGCCGGATGCCGACGATGGGCACGCCGAGGCTGCGCCCCCGCGGATGCAGGCCCAGGCCGAGCTTCAGGCTGGCGCCGATGCGCTCGGCGTAGTCCGCCATCTGCGCGGTGCCGGCCTCGTCCAGCACCTCGGCGCAGGTCTCGCGCCACAGCGCGATCCAGTAGTCGAAATGCTCGGCGCGGATCGGATGGGGACGGTGCGCCGCCATCGGGTTGCCGCGATAGCTGGCCGCGCGCAGCGCCACCGAGCACCAGAAGCGCACCAGGGTGCGCTTGTGCTCGTCCCAGTCGTGCACGGCGGGGTTGAACACAGGGCCGAGTACCGGATCGACCCGCACCTTGTCGTAGAAGCGGGCGACCAGGCGGGCGATGGCGTTTTCGTCGAGGCTGCTGCGCATGGTCCGTGGCGGGGAAGCGGGGAGGGAAAAGGCCGCGGCGCGCGAACGCGCCGCGGCAGGGCTCACTTGCCCAGGCCGAGCGTACCCTTCATCAGGGCCGCGTGGCCGGGGAACGAGCAGAAAAAGGCGTAGGTCTCGCCGGCCTTCAGCGCGGCCACCTTGAACGTGGTCGAATCGCTCTCGCCGCCGCCGATCAGCCGGGTGTGCGCGATCACCCGGCCGTCGCCCGGCTTGAGGTAGTCGTTGCCGGGGCCGGCCTTGGCGCCGTCGGCGTCGATGCCGGGCTCGTCAGCGGCAGCGGACAGCACCCAGTTGTGGCCCATCGCGGCCTTGGGCAGCTTGCCGACGTGCTTGAGCGTCACGGTGAACTGCTTGCAGCTCTTCGGCACCTCGATCGACTTCTGGTTGAACTGCATGGCGTCGTTGGCCTCGATCGTGGCCGAGCAGGCCGCGGCGGCCCAGGTGGGGGCGGCGACCAGGGAGAGCAGGACGAGGGCGAAGCATTGGCGTTTCATGGGGAAGCTCCGGTGTGGGCGGCGTCGTCGCCGGTTGCGCTGGAGTCTGCCGGTGCCGGCGCCTTGCCGCCCTGATCTGGATCATCCTCCAGCAGCGGTACCACGCCCGGGTTGTCCAGGTCGTCGAACTGGTGGTGGTTCACCGCCCAGAAGAACAGCGCCACCGCCAGTATCACCACCAGCCCGGTGACCGGGATCAGCACGAGCAGGATGTTCATGCCGGCAGCGCCGGTCGCCGCGCGGCGTCGCTGCGGCCCACGCGCAGGGCGTTGAGCACCACCGCCAGCGAGCTGAGCGACATGCCGATGCCGGCCAGCCACGGCGGCACCAGGCCGAACGCGGCGAACGGGATCGCGAAAAGGTTGTAGCCCAGCGACCAGCGCCGGCTCTGCGCCACGACGCGGCGCACCTGGCGCGCGATCGCGCGGGCGTCCACGAGGCCGTGCAGGCGTCCGTCCAGCAACAGCAGGTCGGCCTGCGCCTGGGCCACGCCGGTGCCGCCGGCGAGCGCGGCCGAGACGTCCGCGCCCGCCAGCAGCGGGGCGTCGTTGATGCCGTCGCCGACCGCCAGCGTGACGTGGCCGCGCGCGTGCGCCGCCTGCAGCCGCGCGAGCTTGTCGGCGGGCGTCTGCCGCGCATGCCAGTCGGCGATGCCGAGCCGGCCGGCGAGGGTGCCGACGCGCGCGGCCGCATCGCCGCTGGCGACGGCCGGCGCGATGCCGTCGGCACGCAGCGCCGCCACGGTGGCCGCGGCGTCGCCGCGGGCGGCTTCGTCCAGGTGGAAGGCGGCGATGGCGCCGTCGGCGTCGGCCAGCAGCAGGGTGTCGGCGGCGCCGTCCGGCAGGACGCCGCCGGCCAGCGCGAAGCCGGCATGGCCGAGGCGCAGCGCGCGGCCGTCGAGTTCGCCGCGGATGCCGGCGCCGGCCACCACCTGCACCGCCTCCGCCCGCGGCGCCGGGCCCTGCCGCGCGGCGGCAGCGGCCAGCGCGCGCGCCAGCGGATGCGCGCTTTCGTGGGCCAGCGCCGCGGCCCATTGCAGCACCTGTTCGCGGTCGTCGCCGCGCAGCGGCTCGACCGCGTCGTCGGGCAGCCGCGGCAGGGTCAGCGTGCCGGTCTTGTCGAACAGGGCGTAGTCGGCGCGGGCCAGCGGCTCCAGCGCCGCGCCGTCGGTGACCAGCACGCCGCGCTGCGCCAGCACGCCCAGCGCGCGCGCCAGGGTGGCCGGCAGGGTCAGCGCGAAGGCGCACGGGCAGGCCACCACCAGCACCGCCACCGAAGATGCGAAGGCGCGCGAAGGATCGACCAGCAGCCAGCCGAGCGCGGTCAGCGCGGTCAGCAGCAGCACGCGGCCGACGAAGCGGCCGGCGTCGCGGTCGTGGCCCTGCGGCAGCGCGTCGCGCGCCTGTCGCGCGCGGGTGGCGAGCGCGCCCAGCCGCGCGGCGGCGGTGGCGTCGCCGCTGCGCTCCACCAGCAGCTCGGCCGGGCCGGCCAGCAGTACGCTGCCGGCGACCAGCGGTTCGCCGCGGCGCCGCCGCACCGGCCGCGACTCGCCCGACAGCCATGCCTCGTCGACCAGTGCCTGCGCGCTTTCCAGGCGGCCGTCGGCCGGTATCGTGGCGCCTTCGGCGACGTGCACGCGGTCGCCCGCGAGCAGCTCGATCGCGGCGACCGTTTCCAGGCCGCCGTCGGCGCGGCGTCGTTCGGCCAGCAGCGGCGTGGCGTCGATCGCCGCGTCGCCGAGCGCGTCGCTGCGATGGCGCGCGCGCAGTTCGAGGTAGCGCCCGCCGAGCAGCAGGAACACGAACATGCTGACCGAGTCGAAGTAGATCTCGCCGCGGCCCGCCACGGTGGCGTACGTGCTGGCGAAGAACACCAGCAGCACCGCCAGAGCCACCGGCAGGTTCACGCCGAGCCGGCGCTCGCGCAGTTCGCGCAGGGCGCCGGCGTAGAACGGCACGGCCGAGTAGAACACCACCGGCGCGGTGGACAGCAGGCTCAGCCAGCGGAACAGGCCGCGGGTGGTGAAGTCGACGAAATCGACCGCGCCCACGTACATCACGAACGCGTAGGTCATCACCTGCATCGCGAACATGCCGGCCACCAGCATCCGCTTGAGCGCGTCGTGGGCCTCGCGCGAGCGCGCATCGCCCAGGCTGTCGTGCTGCAGCGGCCGCGCCGCGCAGCGGGCGGCGGCGAACGCGTCGAGCAGGGCCGGCAGCGGCGTGCGCTGCGGATCCCAGACCACCCGGGCCCGCCGCGCCGGCGCGTCGATGGCGACGCGCTGCACGCCGGGCAGCGCCTGGATGCGCTGCTCCAGCCGCAGCACCTGCTGCGCGCTGTGCAGCGGCTCGACCCGCAGCGCGACCTCGCTGCGGCCGTCGCGCCGCGCGCGCAGCACCTGCGCGGCGAGCTGCGGGTGCGCCCAGGCGGCGTGGGCGCTCATCGCGCCGCGCCGGGGCTGCTGTGGCTGGCGGCCGGCACGCCGAACACGGCGTGCGGCGCGTCCACCGGCGCGTCGGCATGGCGCGCGCCCAGCACGATCATCCACACGCAGCCGGCCAGCGATGCGGCGAAGATCGCCGCGCCCAGCCACAGCACCGGCTGCCGGTACCAGGCGGCCGCGTCGTGGCGGTCAGCGCGGGTCGTCGCCGTCGGCATGGGACAGGTGGTAGACGTAGGCGGCCAGCACGTGGATCTGCGCGTCGCTGAGGCGCGGGCTCCAGGCGGGCATGTGGCCCTGGCGGCCGTCGCGGATGGTCTGCTCGACCTCGGCCACGCTGCCGCCGTGCAGCCACACCTTGTCGGTGAGGTTGGGCGCGCCCAGCGCGGTATTGCCCTTGCCGTCGGCGCCGTGGCAGGCGGCGCAGGTGGCGAACAGCGGCTGGCCGGCGGCGGCCTGGGCGGCGTCGTGCGGCGCGCCGGACAGGCTCAGCACGTACTGCGCGAGATGCTTCACGTTGTCCTCGCCCAGGCTCGCCCACGGCGGCATCACGCCGCTGCGGCCGTCGTGGATCGAGGTGGCGATGGCCTTGCCGTCGCCGCCGTACAGCCAGTCGCCGTCGGTGAGGTCGGGTGCGCCGAGCAGCACGTTGCCCTTGCCGCTGCGCTGGTGGCAGGCGGCGCAGTTGTCCTCGAACAGCACCTTGCCCATCTGCTGCGCGGCCGGATCGCCGGCGAGCTGCTCGACCGGATACAGCCCGAAGCGCTCCATCAGCGGGGCGAGCCTGGCGTCGTTGGCAGCCACATCGCGTGCCAGCTTGCCGTGCGAGGTCCAGCCGAGCAGACCCTTGTAGTTGCCGAAGCCGGGGAACAGCGCCAGGTAGGCGAAGCCGACCACGAACATGCCGGCCGACAGCACGATCCACCACATTGGCAGCCGGCGCACGCCCTCGCGCAGCACGCCGTGCGCCCAGACGTGGCCGCTGGTGCCGTCGGGCTGGGTGGGGATCTTCGCGCGCGGGCCCCACAGGAAAAGGAACAGCGTGATGCCCAGGTTGAGCACCACCAGGAACATCACCCACAACGACCATCCCGTGCTCATGGGCGATCCTCCTGCGTATCCGTGGCGTTGGCGTCGATCTCGTCTTCCATCGGCAGTTGCGCCATGCGCGCGAACACGCGCTTATGGCGCGCGCGCCAGGCCCATATCCAGATGCCCACGAAGACGAGCATGAGCAAGGTGGTGATGACCCCGGCGACGTGGCCCCAGACCGGACTCATGGCGCACCCGCCTGGCCGGCGCGGGCCGCGGTCGCCGCGGTCGCCGTGGCGGGCTCGTTGCGGATGCCCAGGCCCTGCAGGTAGGCGACTACCGCGTCCAGCTCGGTCTTGCCCTCCAGCGCGGCGGGCGCGCCGGCGATCTCGGCGTCGCTGTACGGGTCGCCCAGCTTGCGCAGGGTGCGCATGCGCGCCTGGATGTCGGCGGCGTCGAGCTTCTGGCTGGCCAGCCACGGGTAGCCGGGCATGTTCGACTGCGGCACCACCTTGCGCGGGTCCATCAGGTGCACGCGCTGCCAGTCGTCGGAGTATTTGCCGCCCACGCGCGCCAGGTCGGGCCCGGTGCGCTTGGAGCCCCACTGGAACGGGCGGTCGTAGACCGACTCGGCGGCGGTGGAGAAGTGGCCGTAGCGCTCGGTCTCGGCGCGCAGCGCGCGGATCATCTGCGAATGGCACAGGTAGCAGCCCTCGCGTACGTAGATGTCCTTGCCGGCCAGCCGCAGCGGGTCGTACGGCTGCACGCCGGGCGGCGCCTTCACCGCATGTGCTTCCATGAACAGCGGGGTGATCTCGGCGAGGCCGCCGATCGACACCATGATCGCGGTAAGGATGCCGAGCAGGCCGGCATGCTTCTCGATCGCTTCGAAATGTCTGTAGGCCATGGCGTGAGCTCTACTCGGAAAATGCGGCGACGGGCGGCCGCGGTTGGGCTTGCGGGGCCGGGCCGCGTTCCCGCAGCGGGAACGCGGTCGAGGCGGCGCTGACGGGGCGGCGCATCAGGTCGCCGCCGGCAGGGGGGCGGGAACCTGGTGGGGTTCGGGCTCCGGGATCGGCACCGGGATCGGCTTGATCAGCCGGGCGCGCGCGTCGGCGGCGGTGTACCAGAGGTTCCACGCCATCACCACCATGCCCGACAGCACCAGCACGCCGCCCAGCCAGCGGATCAGGTACATCGGCTTGATCGCGATCAGGCTGTCGAGGAAGCCGTAGGTGAGCGAACCGTCGGCATTGGTGGCGCGCCACATCAGGCCCTCGGTGACGCCGGCCGTCCACATCGAGCCGACGTACAGCAGCAGGCCCATGGTGTGCAGCCAGAAGTGCCACTCCATGCCGCGGTGCGAGTGCATCGCCGGCCGCCCCAGCGCGCGCGGCGCCATCGCGTACAGCGAGCCGATGGTGATCATCGCGACCCAGCCGATCGAGCCCGAATGCACGTGGGCGATGGTCCAGTCGGTGTAGTGCGACAGCGAGTTGACCGTCTTGATCGCCATCATCGAGCCCTCGAAGGTCGAGGCGGCGTAGAACACCAGCGACAGCACCATGAACTTCGCCGCCGGGTCGGTCTTGAGCTTCGACCACGAGCCGTTGAAGGTGAGCAGGCCGTTCGCCGCCGAGCCCCAGCTCGGCATCAGCAGGATCAGCGAGAACGCCATGCCCACCGACTGCACCCAGTCGGGCAGCGCGGTGTACATCAGATGGTGCGCGCCGGCCCACATGTACACCGAGATCAGCGCCCAGAAGTTCACGATCGAGAAGCGGTAGCTCCACAGCGGCTGCTGCGCCTGGCGCGGCACGAAGTAGTACATCATCCCGAGGAAGCCGGCGGTGAGGAAGAACGCCACCGCGTTGTGGCCGTACCACCACTGCACCATCGCGTCGACCACGCCCGAGTAGATCGGGTAGGACTTGAACAGCGACACCGGCAGGGCCAGGTTGTTGACGATGTGCAGCAGCCCCACCGCGATGATGAAGGCGCCGTAATACCAGTTGGCCACGTAGATGTGCTTGATCCGGCGGCGCGCCAGGCTGGCGAAGAACACCGTGCCGAAGCTCACCCACACCACCGCGATCAGGATGTCGATGAACCACTCCGGCTCGGCGTATTCCTTGCTCTGGGTGATGCCCAGCGGCATCGTGGTCATCGCCAGCACGCAGACCAGTTGCCAGCCCCAGAAGGTGAACTCCGCCAGCCTGCCCAGGGCCAGCCGCGCGTGGCCGGTGCGCTGCACCACGTAGTAGCAGGTGCCCATCAGCGCCGAGCCGCCGAAGGCGAAGATCACGCCGAAGGTGTGGTCGGGGCGGATCCGGCTGAAGGTCAGCCACGGGATGTCGAAGTTCAGCGCCGGCCACATCAGCTCGGCGGCGGCGTAGACGCCGACCGACATGCCGACGATACCCCACACTGCCGCGGCGAGCAGGAACTGCCGCACGACCTTGTCGTTGTAGTACTCCGTGTTCGGCATGGCGCCCCCGGTTGGTTGTCGCGTCATTGTCCCAACGCCGCGTCGCGGCTCGTTGACCTGGGTCAAATCACTGCGGCAATCCGCCACGGGAAATGCTGTGGCGCGTTGTCGCAGCCGGTCCCTTTGTCTCCCTGGCGCCAGCATCGCGCCGCGCGCGGCCGGCTGGCAAGCCCTCGGCACGGGTCCGCGCACGGGCCGCCCTGATCCAGGTCAGGGTGCCGCCGGTACCGGCGGCACCACACTGCGGACGGCGAGACCCGCGCGGAGTACCCGGCCCATGACGCACGTCGTCACCGACAACTGCATCAACTGCAAGCACACCGACTGCGTCGAGGTGTGTCCGGTGGACTGCTTCCACGAGGGCCCGAATTTCCTGGTGATCGATCCGGACGAATGCATCGACTGCACGCTGTGCGTGGAGGAATGCCCGGTCGGCGCGATCTTTCCCGAGCTGGACGTGCCGGCCGGGCAGGAGGGGTTCCTCGGCATCAACGCCGAACTGGCGCGCGAGTGGCCGGTGCTCGCCGCGAAGAAGCCCGCGCTGGAGGACGCCGCCGCGTGGGACGGCGTGCCGGACAAGCTGCCGCTGCTGCGGCGCTGACCCGGCCGGCTCAGGCCGGCTCAAGCCGGCAGCAGGCCGAGCGCCGGCATGCGCGCGAGCTGCTCGCGCACGAAGCGGATCAGGCCGAGCGCCAGCTCGCCGCTCGCGTGGCCGGCCATGGTCAGCGCGTGCAGCGGCAGCGGGCGCGCCTCGAAGGCCTCGAAGACCAGTTGCAGCCGGCCGCTGGCGAGGTCCTCGTGGCAGGCGTACATCGGCAGTTGGGCGAAGCCCATGCCTGCGCGCGCCGACGCCAGCACGGTCGGCAGGTGGTCGCTGACCAGGCGCGCGTGCCGCCGGCGCGGCGTGGTGCCGCGCAATTGCCAGTCCGGCGCCAGCCCGTGGCCAGTGTAGCCGAGGCAGTGCCGGTCCTCGACGTTGTCGGGGTGGCGCGGGTGGTCCAGTTGCTGCAGCAATTCGGGGCTGGCCACCATCACCAGCCGCGCGCTGCCGAGCGGGCGCGCCACGATGTCGCCGCTGTCCGGCAGCGCGCTGCCCAGGCTCAGCGCCACGTCGGCGCGCTGGCGCAGCAGGGCGTCGGCGCCGCCGCTGGCGCTGGCCGCCAGCCGCAACTGCGGGTTGCGGTCGGCGAACTCCGCCAGCACGCCGGACAGCAGCGGCGACAGCGGGCCGGGCATGTCCACGCGCAGCAGGCCGGCCGGCCCCTGCGCCTCGCGCGCCACGGCCACCGCCGCCTGGGCGGCCTCGCACATCAGCACCGCCTGCCGGTAGACCTGCTCGCCCACCGCGGTCACCGCGAAGCGGCGTGCGTCCCGGTGCAGCAATCGCGCGCCGAGCTGCTGCTCCAGCGCGATGATGCGCCGGCTCAGCAGCGACCGCGTGGTGCCCATCTCGCGTGCGGCCGCGGAAAAACCGCCGGCGTCGATCACCCGGGTCAGCAGATAGAGATTGGCCAGTTGCCCGGTCTGATCCATGCGTGTCGGCGATGCGAAATGGCGCGGCGCCCGTGCCGCATGCGCAGTCTGCGCGGCGCGCGGGCGGCACGCCTTTGCCGCGGCGGCGATCGGCTTTGCCCGGGCGGACAAGCCGCATGCGCTCGCCTACAATGGCCCGCGCGGCGGCGCTTCCCGCCGGCCGCGGCGACGCGACAGGGGTGGGCATGTTGGCGCCGAGTCAGGCACATATCCTGGTGATCGACGACACGCCGGAGGCGATCCGGCCGCTGCTGCTCGCGCTGCGCGGCAGGCACTGGCGGGTGAGCGTGGCCACCGACGCCCGCCAGGGCCAGCAGCGCGCGCAACTGCTCGCGCCGGACCTGATCCTGCTGGACGTGCGCATGCCGGGCATGGACGGCTTCGCGCTGTGCCGCCTGCTGCAGGCCTCGCCGCGCACGCGCGACATCCCGGTGCTGTTCCTCACCTCGGCCGGCGCCGCCGACGAGCGGCTGGAAGGGCTCAGCCAGGGCGGCGTCGACTACATCATGAAGACCTGCGAGCCGGCCGAGCTGCTGGCGCGCGTGCAGATCCACCTGCAACTGGCGCGCCGCCGCGCCGCCGCGGTGGACGACACGCCGGCGCCGCCGCTGTCGCCGGACGAGGTGGTGCTGCGCGCCGCGATGCGGCTGATCGGCCAGCAGCTCGCCGAGTTGCCGCCGCTGGAGGCGATCGCGGCGCGGGTCGGCACGCACGACAAGAAGCTCTCGGCGATCTTCCGGCGCCACCTCGGCATGACCGTGTTCGCCTGGGTGCGCGAGGAGCGGCTGCGGCGCGGCCGCGAACTGCTGGCCGATCCGCTCCTGAGCATGCAGGAGATCGCCGGCAGCGTCGGCTTCCGCAGCGCCTGCAATTTCACCACCGCCTTCCGCGAGCGCATGGGCGTCACCCCGAGCCAGTACCGCAAGGGATTGCAGGACGGCGCCGCTGGCAAGGGCACGCCCGCGGGCTAGCGCGGCGGCCGGCAACTCCGTCCCGCCGGACGCGCCGATGGCGCCGTCCCCGTTCCATCGTCCCCGCATCGATCCCGGCTAACCCATCCGGTGGGCGTCGTGCCGTGACGCGCCGCATGTTTCGGCGGCGCGGCGCCAAAAAATTTCGCCGTTTCCGGAAGGCGCATCGTCCGCCGGGGCAAAGCTCCCGCGCAGGCGCCGGCGGCCCGCCGCAACTGCATTCCCGCCGCGGATCGCGGGCGACCTGCTTTGCCGGGGCGGTTTTTGTCGCGCCGGGCGTGACATAAGTTCCTGCCCGGCGACCTTCTCGCCGCCGTGACGGCTGCCTAGGATGCGCCAGCTTCGCGGCCCCGAGGGCGGGACCGCAAGCCCTATCTCGACAACGGGGCGATGCCTCGACCGACGCCGAGCAAATCGGCACGGAGCAGTGTGCGATAGCGGGTGCAGCGCGGCCGTAGAGGCCGCAGACAACGACCGGTCCGGACATGAGGTCCGCACCGGCCGCCGCAAGGGGAGTCCGCCGTGAAGCGTCCGGCGGGCGGCGCGGGTCCGGATGCTGCCTCGATCGCCACGTGTCCACAGCAGGACGCCGGACATCCCGGCCAGTCAACTGACGCGTCGTGCGCCGGCAGGGCTGTGCGCGGCCCGCGGCTTTCACCTTTCGACATCGATCGAGGACGGGCAATGAACAGGATCTACAGCAAGGTTTGGAACAAATCGCTGGGCCAACTGGTGGTGGCATCGGAGTTCGCCAGCCGCGCGGGCAAGGCGGGCAGGGAGCAGTCCGCCACGGTTCGCGCCGGCGCAGTCGCCGGAACGTTGATGTTCGCGCTGGCGTTCGCCGCACCGGGCTGGGCGCAGACCGCGGTGTCGGGCACCGGCAGCAACACCAAGGGCGCCACCGCCGACACCAGTTGCAGCACCAACTTCGTCGACCGCAAGAACCCGGGCAACCCCAACGGCAGCGGCGACCCGCAGTACATCCTGAAGAACGGCTGCAGCACGGCCGTGGGCGACAATGCCAAGGCATCGAACGCCTCGGTGGCGATCGGCGACCGCTCGCAGGCGACCGACTCGGGCATCGCGCTCGGCGTCGGCGCGCAGTCCACCAAGAACTCCGCCATCGCCATCGGCACCGTGGCCCTCGCCAGCGGCAACACCAGCTTCGCGATGGGCCGCCAATCGGCCGCCACCGCCGACTACGCCATGGCGATCGGCAACGTGGCCTACGCCAACGGCGAAAGCGGCATCGCCATGGGCCATTCGGCGAACGCCTCCGGCTACCGCGCCATCGCCATCGGCGCGGCCGATTCGAGGAACGCCGGCAACGACGGCGTGTCGTCCGGCGCGACCTACCTGGCCGCCTCGCAGACCCGCGCCAGCGGCGACGGCTCCGTGGCGCTGGGCGCCGGCGCCACCACCGCCGTCAACGACAGCGTGGCGATGGGCTCCAACAGCGTGGGCGCGGCCAACGCCAGCGGTCCGGCCAAGTTCAGCGGCGACGCGATCGCCGCCGGCGGCGCCGTGTCGGTAGGCAAGGCGGGCGCCGAGCGCCAGCTCAAGAACGTGGCTGGCGGCACCGCCGGCACCGACGCGGTCAACGTCAACCAGCTCACCGCCGTCAACACCAAGGTCGACGCCAATACCCTCAGCATCTCCAGCCTGGACGGCCGCGTCACGGTGAACGAGGGCGACATTGCCGCGTTGCAGGACGACGCGCTGCAGTGGGACCCGGCGGCAAACGGCGGCGCGGGCGCGTACAGCGCCAAGCACGGCGGCGCCGGCCCGAACAAGATCACCGGCGTGGCCGACGGCACGGTGGCCGCGGGCAGCACCGACGCGGTGAACGGCAGCCAGTTGAACGCGGTCAGCGAAATCGCCAGCAAGGGCTGGAACGTGCAAACCAACGGCGGCACGGCGACCCAGGTGGCGCCGGGCAGCACGGTGAACTTCAAGAACGGCCAGAACATCCTCGTCAC
>NZ_LMSL01000002.1:0-651 GCF_001428405.1 Frateuria sp. Soil773 | reverse complement strand
CGTGAAGTACGTGCGCACCAACGACACCGGCCTGGCGGCGGACGACGCGCACGCCACCGTGGCGGGCGCCACGGCGTTGGGCTACAACGCCACCGCGAGCCACGGGCAGAGCGTGGCGATCGGCCGCGACGCACTGGCCGACGGCAGCACGCTCGGCAATGCGGCGTATACCGTGAACGGCGCCGCGGTCGCGGGCACGGCCATCGGCGAAGTGTCGGTGGGCAAGGTCGGTAGCGAGCGCCGCGTCACCCATGTGGCGGCTGGCGCGGGCGACACCGACGCGGTGAACGTGAGCCAGCTCAAGGCCGTCGCCGACAACATCGACAGCCTCGCGGGCAACGCGGTGAAGTACGACGACGCCGGCAAGGGCAAGGTCACCCTGGGCGGCACCGGCGGTACCGTGGTCACCAACGTCAAGGACGGCGACGTCTCGGCCGGCAGCACCGACGCGGTGAACGGCAGCCAGTTGAACGCAGTGAGCGAGATCGCCAGCAAGGGCTGGAACGTGCAGGCCAACGGCGGCACGGCGACCCAGGTGGCGCCGGGCGGCACGGTGAACTTCAAGAACGGCCAGAACATCCTCGTCAGCAGCAACGGCGCCGAGATCACGGTGGCGACGGTCGATACGCCCAGCTTCAAGGGCGCGGACAT
>NZ_LMSL01000001.1:22368-22477 GCF_001428405.1 Frateuria sp. Soil773 | reverse complement strand
GGGCGAGCTGGCGTAATTGAACTTGATCAGGCGGCCATCCGGGCGCTGCGCCCAGATCGGCTTCGAGGTGGGATCGCAAACACTGTTGCCCGGACGGGGATAGCAGGCG
>NZ_LMSL01000001.1:22183-22250 GCF_001428405.1 Frateuria sp. Soil773 | reverse complement strand
CGCTGGATCGTTCGTGGTGAACAGCAGCTTGTAGTCGTAGTCGCTGAGCCAGCGCCGGCCGAAAATT
>NZ_LMSL01000001.1:352-22052 GCF_001428405.1 Frateuria sp. Soil773 | reverse complement strand
TCCAAATTTGGAATCTCGGCGGGCGACTGAGATGCCCATCCGGCACACAGCACCAAGGCGACCGTCGTCGCCAGCGAACGCTTCAACATCCTTGCTTCCCCTGTTCAGCTTGCTAGATGTAAATCTCCAACAGCCAATCATCCTAGGGGGGCACGAAGGTGGTGGCATAGGAATTTTTCTGAAAGAAAAACCCTACTCCGAGTGAGACTTGTCCTACGTGTTTTCTTCAATTGATGGGAATGGAACTTTTCCCTCAACAGAGCCCCGGAGTTCGACGGCCTGCGCCTGGGGTTGCGCCGCATCAACGGCGGACTTGGTGAGTTTGATCTTTGCCATGACGACTCCTCGGAAAGACCCGATTCCCAGGAGCCGCCGAGGGGCCAGCAGAGAGAAAGTCGGGTCAAATTTCGGAAAGCGCCGGCATAGATTGTACTTGCCTAAGCTATTGATACACTTGTTGTATCGGGCCACGGCGTAATCCAGCGAAGTTCGGCGCTGGAGTCAGCTTGAAACAAAAAAAGATGGCGCGGGCGCGCCATCTTCCGGGAACGGAGGCCGCCGCCGCGCCGCCCGGGGGCGGCGCGGCGGCCAGCCGGAACCGCTCAGTTCTTCGCCGCGGCGGCCTCGGCCTGCTCGCGCACGTCCAGGCGCTGGGCCATGCGGTCGATGTTGGCCAGCGACAGCAGGTGCGCGTAGATCCAGCCGAGCACGCCTTCCTTCAGGAACTCGTGGGTGGTCTTCTCGTCGAGCTGGCGCAGCTTTTCCTCGTTGACCACGAACAGGCCGTTGAGGTTGATCGACTTCTCGCCCTTCTGCAGGCGGATGTTGCGCGGCTCCAGCAGGTCGTGCTCGCGCAGCTTCTGCATGAACCACTGGGTGCGGCCCACGTGCTGCTGGAACTCGCCGAGGAAGCCCACGGCATTGGCCAGCACTTCGCTGTCGCTGCCGTCTTCCTTGAACAGGCGCTCGCCTTCCTCGCTGCCGAAGCCCTCGAAGGCCTCGTCCAGGAACACGGTGAAGTCGTCGCCTTCCTGGTCGGCCGGCTTCTCGGCCAGCACGAACGGATAGCGGCGCACGAAGGCCGGCACATACACGTTGGCCTCCCACTGGCCGTTCGCGTCGACCAGCAGGTTTTCGTTCTGGCGCATGCCCAGCAGGGCCATCGGGCCGGCGTCGGCGATGTCCTGGCCGGCGAACAGGATCGGCAGGTCGCGCGCGGCGACCGGGAACTCCACGCCGGTCAGCGGCACCGAGTGGGCGCCGGCGGCGAACTTCATGCTCGGCGCGCTCTTCAGGCGCAGGTCCTTGTGGGCGGTACGGTTGAGCGGCACCGGGCGCTCGTAGAAAAGAACTTCAGCCACGTCGTATTACCTCTGCCCCGCCGTGCCGGGGTCACCACCAGCGGCTCCCCCTCCCAAACCCGGCGTCGGGTCTACAGATGAACTTGGCACTATATCAGCGCCCGGGCGTCCCGGCGAATCCCCCGTTCCGGGCAGCATCTTCAATGCTGGCGGGGGTTTGCATGCAACTGCCATGAACTTTGGTCTATGCTGGTGCGATGAGGCACCGCTGCATCGCCGAACGTCTTTCGCCCTGGCTGAAGGAATCTGCATGCTGATGGAAGTACGAAGCCGGGCCGAGCTGCATACGACCCGCGTACTCTCGCTGGACGCCACCGGCCGCATCCTCGACTGGATAAGCTGGCAGGAGGCGGTTTGCCTCTACGTGCGCGAGGCGGTCGCCTGGACCCTGGGCGACCCCTGCCTCACCGTGCACGGCGGGCACAACCGCTCGCTCGGCGCCCAGAGCACGCTGGCCCTGCACCCGATCATCGCCAGCACCGGCCACTGCCGCGACCACGCGGTCGACCCGGCGCCCGCGCTGACCAACACCGCGCTGTTCGCGCGCGACCGCCACCTGTGCCTGTACTGCGGCAACCACTACAACCGCGGCGAACTGACCCGCGACCACGTGCAGCCGGTGTCCAAGGGCGGCCGCGACGAGTGGGAGAACGTGGTCAGCGCCTGCCTGGCCTGCAACCTGAAGAAGAGCAACCGCACCCCGCAGCAGGCGCACATGCCGCTGCTGGCGGTGCCGTACCGGCCCAGTTGGGTCGAGCACCTGATCCTGTCCAACCGCAACATCCTGGCCGACCAGATGGAGTTCCTGGTCAGCCATCTGCCGCGCGACCGGCGCGCGGCGCACGCCTGATCAGGCTGCGCTCTCCCGCACGGCGGCGGCGCCCCCGTGTTCGTCGTTGTGCAGGTCGCCGATGTCCTGCTCGATCAGTTCGATGCTCTCGCGCGCCGAATGCGCCAGCTTGCAATAGTGCCGCCGGATGCGGTCCAGATCGTCGTCGTCCAGTTCCTCCAGGTTGAGCAGCACGTTGTGCGCCTGGCTGGTGCGGATCAGCTCGTCCAGCTTGATCTGCAGCGCCGCGGTGTCGCGGTTCTGGCTGCTCTGGATCAGGAACACCATCAGGAAGGTGATGATGGTGGTGGAGGTGTTTATCACCAGTTGCCAGGTGTCGCCGAAGCCGAACAGCGGCCCGGTCACGGCCCACGCCACCACCAGGGCGACGGCGAGGATGAAGGCCGTCGGCCGGCCGGCATAGCGCGCGGTGGCTTCGGCGAAATGGCGAAACGGCTTTTTCAGGTTCATGGGCGCTCTCCCGGCGGCGGTCGGCGCATAGGCTCGCCCGACGCATGTGGGCGCCGCGTGCAAGCCGGCCGCCCCGCCCTGCCCGCGCCGGTTCAGCTACCCGCCCTTGCCCCGCCCTGTCGCTGGGCCAACAATACGCAGATGATCGACCTTGCCCGCTACCCCCACCTGGCGCCCATCGAAACGCCGGCCGACCTGCGCCGCGTGCCCGACGAGGAACTGCCCGCCGTCGCCGACGAACTGCGCCGGTACCTGATCGAGTCCGTCGCCAGCTCCGGCGGCCATTTCGGCGCCGGGCTCGGCGTGGTGGAGCTCACGGTGGCGCTGCACCACGAGTTCGACACGCCGGCCGACCGGCTGGTGTGGGACGTGGGCCACCAGTGCTACCCGCACAAGATCCTCACCGGCCGCCGCGAGCGGATCACCACGATCAAGAAGAAGGACGGCCTGGCGCCGTTCCCGCGCCGCGAGGAGAGCAAGTACGACACCTTCGGCGTCGGCCACTCCTCCACCTCGATCTCGGCCGCGCTGGGCATGGCGATCGCCGCGCAGCGCAAGGGCGACAAGCGCAAGGTGGTGGCGGTGATCGGCGACGGCGCGATGACCGCCGGCATGGCGTTCGAGGCGCTGAACCACGGCGGCGACGTCGAGCCGGACATGCTGGTGGTGTTCAACGACAACGGCATGTCGATCAGCGAGAACGTCGGCGCGCTGACCAAGATGATGGCCCGCGCCATGGCCAGCCAGACGCTCAACGTGTGGCGCGAGCGGGCCAAGCGGGCGATTCCCAAGCAGTCCCTCTTCGGGCGCTTCTTCAAGCGCTGGGAGGAGCACGCCAAGGGCATGTTCGTGCCGAGCACGCTGTTCGAGGAGCTGGGCTTCCACTACACCGGCCCGATCGACGGCCACAACATCCCGCAACTGCTGCAGGCGCTGCGCACGGTGAAGAACCTGCCCGGCCCGCAGCTCCTGCACGTGGTCACCACCAAGGGCAAGGGCTACGCCCCGGCCGAGCAGGCACAGATCGAATACCACGCGGTCGGCCCGTTCGACCCCGAGGCCGGCCTGGTGAAGAAACCGGCGCCGGCCAAGCCGACCTATACCGACGTCTTCAGCGACTGGCTGTGCGACCAGGCCGCCGTCGACGAGCGCCTGCTCGGCATCACCCCGGCGATGCGCGAGGGCTCCGGCCTGGTGCGCTTCTCGAAGGAGTACCCCGAGCGCTACTTTGACGTGGCGATCGCCGAGCAGCACGCGGTGACCCTGGCCGCCGGCATGGCCTGCGAAGGCGCCAAGCCGGTGGTGGCGATCTACTCCACCTTCCTGCAGCGCGCCTACGATCAGGCGATCCACGACGTGGCGCTGCAGAACCTGGACGTCACCTTCGCGATCGACCGCGCCGGCGTGGTCGGCCCGGACGGCGCGACCCACTCGGGCAGCTTCGACCTGACCTTCCTGCGCTGCCTGCCGAACATGGTGGTCATGGCGCCGGCCGACGCGAACGAGTGCCGCACGATGCTGTCGACCGGCTTCGCGCATCCCGGCCCCGCCGCGATCCGCTACCCGCGCGGCACCGCCCCCGGCAACGCGCTGCGGCCGGAGCTGGGCACCCTGCCGATCGGCAAGGCCGAGCTGCGCCGGCGCGGCCACGGCCTGGCCATCCTCAGCTTCGGCGCGATGCTGGCGCCGGCCGCCGCGATCGCCGCCGAGCTGAACGCCACCCTGGTCAACATGCGTTTCGTGAAGCCGCTGGACGAGGCGCTGCTGCTGGAACTGGCGAAGAGCCACGACGCCTTCGTCACGCTGGAGGACAACGCCATCGCCGGCGGCGCCGGCTCCGGCGTGGCCGAGTGCCTGGCGGCGCACGGCATCGCCAAGCCGATCCTGCACATCGGCCTTCCGGACGTCTACCTGGAACACGGCAGCCGCGAGGAAGTGCTGAGCATGGCCGGCCTCGACCTGCCCGGCATCCGCAACGCGATCCGCGCACGCTTCCCGAAGCTGGCGAACACGGCCGCCGCCGTCGGCGGCTGAGCGGCTTGCCGTACGGCGAAGGGCACCGCCGCCAGGCACGCCCTTGAAGCGTCACCCCGGCGAACCCTGAAAAGGCGGCAAGAGCTGGGACTTGGCGTCTTTGAGCTTCGGAGCATCAAGTCACTGGATTCCTGCTTGACCAGCCCTGCGGCTGTTGAAAAGCGCCTCGCAGGAATGACGGTGAAGGCGGTTGGACCGACGGGTAGGCCGGGAACGGGCTTTCAAGTAAGGCGTGGCGCTCCCGCCCCTCCGGACACCGCATCCGACAGCCATCCGATGGCAACGCGCGGTGCCCGGAGGCCGCGAACGAGCCTCAGTGCGACGCCTGCTTCATCATGCGATCGCGTTCCTGCTCGTCGAAGGTGGGCACGACGATGGGCTGGGCCTTCAGCTCCTCCTTCACCAGCGCGCCCACCAGGGGACGCACGCGGGCGAGGATGGCCGTGGCCAGCGCCGTTCCCTTCTGGGCGAGGGCGGGCTCGACCAGCCGGGCGACCTCGTCCACCTCCTTGAGGTGCTTGTCGCGCAGCGAGTCGGCATCGACGTCGCAGTGGCAGGCATGGCTGTTCAGCATGACGGCCTCCAGGCCGTCGCCGCCGGCGATCAGCTTGGCGTCCATGCCCCTGTCCTGCAGCGCCAGCGTGAGCGCCCCGAGCAGCGCCAGCGCCTCGGGCGAGGCCAGCGCCTGGCCGCGCAGCGGGCTCGACCCGGGAAGCTCGACGCGCACCGCCGCGGTGATGCCGCCCTGCTTGCGGTCGAGCACCAGCGCGCGGCGGCCCGACCACTGCGACGGATCGAGCTGGTGGAGCCTGCCGAGGCGGTTCTCGACGGTTTCGGTCACGGCGATTTCCGCTCCCTTCAGCAGTTCGCGCACGTCGTTGCCGGTGTTCTTCTGGTTGGTCATGTGGATTCTCCTTTTCCGAATGCGGTCAGCGCGGGAGCACCGCGAGCGCGACGTTGTCGTCCGCGTTGTCGTGGAAGGCGCCGCCGCTGCGCGCGCCGTGCCCGGGCAGGAAGTACAGCATCGAGAACCGGCGGTTGCCGGCGAACAGGGCGATGCCCGCGTCGATCTCGCTCTGCACCGTACCCATGCCGCCGGAGACGGCGGTCCGCAGCTTGGCGCTGATCTCGCCGGTGCAGAACGGGCCGCCGCCGTCGTAGTGGAACGACCACCCCTCGACGTTCGCGTGCAGGTGCCCGCCTTCGTCGATGAAGAAGAACAGGTAGTAGGTGATCGTGCCGTCCGCGTCGCTGCAGTACCACGGCGTCGAGATGTGGAAGTCGATGTTGAGGGTGGCGAGCAGTTCCCACGGCTGGTGCCGCCCAGGATTGCCGCCGCGCACGCCCGAAGGCACGTTGGCCCAGGTGACGTACGACGTGCGCACCGCGCCCCGGCGCGACGCGCCGCCGCTGAGCAGGCGGTCGATCACGCCCAGCGCGATGGGATTGTTCGCGGCGGCGCTCAGGTCCATCACCGACTCGTTGTCGGGGCGTTCCCAGGCCAGCGCCGAATGGACGTTGGGCAGGTTGCTGATCGAGGACCAGGCCCAGCCGCCGGCACCGTGGCCGATGTGGCTTTGCCAGAAGCTACCGGCCTGTTCGGCGCCGCCGCGCTCGAACACGTAGAGTGAAAGTACAGGCATCGCGATCTCCTTATTCCGGGAAACGCGGGCGCGCGCCGTCCGCTGCGGCATGGCGCACCGCCGCCCCGTTTCCTTCCCTAATGCCAATTTGACCGTTGCGGCGCGCGCGGATTGGCAAGAACCGCTGCGCGCGAAAGCCGCCGTGGCGACCGTGCACACGCTAGTCCGCCGCGTACGGCATGCCTATTGCGCGCACGCGCTAGCCCGAAGGCGCTAACCGTCCACCCGCCGCGAACCGCGCGGCCGGCGCGCACGCGATGCGGCGCCATGCATTGAGCCGGCTGGAAAATCCGCGGCGGAGGCGCGGCGGAGCGGCCGCCGCCGTCACGGCCGCGGCGCGATGCCCTCGCCGCCGATGCGGCGAACGCCTACGCCGTTGGCGCCAGCACCCTGCCGATCGGCAGACCGCGTTTGGACGTCCAAATGCGCGCCGCACCGCCGCGACGATCGGATGGCCGCGATTCACCCCGCCCGGCGGCCGCCGCTGACGCGGTCGCGGCCTTCGAGATCCTGCGCCGTGAAGACCTCGCCGTAGCCTGCCGCGGCAAGCAGCGCGCGAACGGCGGCGCCCTGGTTCCAGCCATGCTCCAGCAGCAGCCAGCCGCCCGGCAAAAGGTGATCGCGTGCGTCCGCGACGATATGGCGGATCGCGTCCAGCCCGTCCGCGCCGGAAGCGAGCGCGGCGGCCGGTTCGAAGCGCAGGTCGCCCTGCGCCAGGTGCGGGTCGGACAGTTCGATGTACGGCGGGTTGGAGGCGATCAGGTCGAAAGGCCGCCCGTGCAGCGGCGCGAGCCAGTCGCCGTGCGCGAACGAGACGTTGGCGATGCCCAGCCGCTGCGCGTTGCGCTGCGCGACGGCGAGCGCGGCCTCGCTGGCGTCGGTGGCGACGACCTGCGCGCGCGGCCGCTCGCGCGCGATCGCCAGCGCGACGGCACCGCTGCCGGTGCCCAGGTCGGCGACGCTCGCCGGCCGCTCCGCGGGCAGGCGCTCCAGCGCCAGTTCCACCAGCCGCTCGGTATCGGGCCGGGGAATCAGGGTGGCCGGGGTCACTTCCAGCTCCAGCGTCCAGAAGCCGCGCCGCCCGGTGAGATAGGCCACCGGCTCGCCGGCGTGGCGGCGGCGCACCAGGGCATCGAACGCTTCCGCGCGCGCCGCGTCCAGCTCGTCGTCGGCATGCGCGAACAGCCAGCTGCGCGGCCGGCCGAGCACGTGCAGCAGCAGCGCCTCGGCATCCACGCGCTCGCCCAGGCGCCGCGCGGCGGCGGCGAGGACCGTGCGTACGTCAGCCATGGAGCGGTGGTTCCTTGGGCAGCGGCGGCGGCACGGGCGCCGGCTTCGGCTCGCGCCGGCGCCAGTAGCCTTCGTGCATCCACGCAGCGAAGGCCCAGCGCAGCCAGCCGATCAGCGCATTCGCCAGCCATAGCGCCCAGGCCAGCATGGCGAGCTTGTAGACCCACAGCGACACGCTGAACACGCCGCCGCCCGGCAGCGCGCCGGCGCTCTGGTCGGCGAACCAGCGCAGGTTCCAGGCGCCGGAGCCGTTGCCGGCCACGTGCATGTCGGGCAGCCCGAGCAGCCCCTTCGGCACCGCGGCGACCAGCACCGCCAGCGCCAGCACGGTCAGCGCCGCCAGCCCCACCTGCATCAGGTCGAAGCCCAGCGGGCCGAGCCGCGCCGGCGGCACCTTGCGCGCGCGCAGGCCAAGCAGGATCAGCCACGCCACGACCAGCGCGTAGGCGCTCCAGGCGAACGCGGAGAAGCCCAGCCCGAGCAGCAGCCAGTGGCGGAAGCGCAGCGGCGTCGGCGCATGGCGGGCCAGCAGCCATGCGGCGAGCAGCAGCACGGCCAGTTGCGACCAGTACAGCACCGCGGGCCCGGCACCCGGCCCCCACGTCCACAGCACCCAGCGGTCCTGCGGCAGTTGCAGCGCGAGGTCGATGTTCGCCACCGGCGCGTGCAGGTCGAACGCCGGCGTGCGCGTGCGCGCGGCGACACCGTGCGGCTCGCGCAGGCGCACATCGTAGTCGTGCTCGCCGGGCAGCAGCGGCAGGCCGAGCTTGCCGTCGTGCACGGCGAGGCCGACCGGCTCGCCGTCGCGCCGCGCGTCCAGCAGTTCCGCCCCGGCCGGCAGCGCGATCGCGTGCTCGCCGCCGCTCGTGCTGCGCGCATGCAGGGCCAGCACGGTTTCGCTGGCCCGCTCGCCGACGGTGCTGGTCACCTGCACGCTGTCGAAGGCGAGGCTGTCGCCCGCCGCCGCGGCCGGCCGGGAGAACGCCAGTTGCAGGCGCTCGCCCGGCAGCGGCTGGTAGCGCAGGCCGTCGTCGCTGGCGCTGGCCGGCACGCCGCTGGCATCCACGTGCCACATCGGCGCGGCATGCACCTCCCACACCTCGGCCCGCTCGCCGAGCGCCGGCGCCGGCAGCGCCAGCCGGTCGGCGCGGTCGAGCCGGCTGGTCCAGCGCACCGTGTCCTGGCCCGCCCGGAAACCGATGCGGATGTGGCCGTCCTCGACCAGCGCGCCGTCGCCGAGCGGATGCTCGCCGGGCAGCAGCGGCAGCGTGGCGCTGAAGCCGCCTTCCCGTGGCGCGATGCGCTCGGCCACGTTCTCCACCGTCCAGTCCACGCCGAGCACCAGGCTGCGGGTCAGCCGCACGTACGGCGGGAAATTCTGCGCCGGCGGCAGGTCCTTGCCGTCGCCCGCGGTGCGGATGCGGTTGAGCGCGACGCTGTCGCCGAGCAGGCGGGCGCCGTCGACGCCGTCCAGCGACCAGCGACCGCCGTCGCCGCCCTGGCCGGCGAACACGATGCGCTGCGGGCGCAGCACGAAGCGCAGGGTCGCGCTGTCCGCCGCGCCGATGCGGTAGCGCAGGCCGACCCGGTGCACGCCGCGATCCAGCCGCAGCAGAAGCTGGTCGCCGCGGCGCGCCAGCGATCCGGCCGCATGGCCGTCCACGCTGACGTCGAGCAGTTGCAGCGCCTCGTCGGCCTGCGGCAGCGGCACCGCCACCGGCGCGCCGACGTGCGATTCGAGGTCCAGCACGAGCGTGTCGCCGTTCGCCTGCAGCCAGGCCTGCGCCACGGCGGCGCAGGCCGGCGCGCATGCCGGCGCCTCGGTGAGCCGGTTGCGCAGTTGGTCCAGCATCGGCTGGTTGGGCAGGCTCTGCGCGTGCACGCCGTGCGCCGCCGGCAGCAAGGCCAGCGCCAGCAGCGCGGCGGACGCCGGCCCGGCGCGCCGGCGCGGGCGCCACGGCCCCGCCAGCACGGGCACCAGCTTCGCCAGCACGGCGGCCAGCAGCGCGAGCATCGCCACGCGCAGCAGGCGCACCAGCCAGGCCGGCGCGATCAGCAGCCGCGTGCTCTGCCCTGCCGTGACCGGGCCGGACCAGCCCAGCCGGTAGTCGTTGCCGACGTCCCACTGCGGCGTGCCGCCGCCCGCCTGGATCACCCGGTTGTCGGCCTGCTGCTGCGCGGCCAGCGCGGAGGACGCCGGCGACATGCCGCCGAGCGCCACCGCGCCGTCGAATGCCGGTGCCGGCGCGCCTTCGGAAATGTCAGCCGGCGGCGCCGGGGGAGCCGGTGGCGGCGGCGGTGCTTCGGCGCGATCTTCGAGCGACTGCTTTGCCTGGCTTTGCATGGTCGCGGCGCGCACCGCTTCCTCCCGCGCCGCCGCCTCGGCCAGGTTGCCGGCCTGCATGCCCGCGGCGGCGCCGCCTTCCAGTTGCGGATGCAGCGCGTAGTTCATCTGCGTGGCCGCGAACGGCAGGGTCCACAGCACGGCCAGCGCGAGGGCCGCGGCGGCGCCGGACCGCGCGGCGAACCGCAGCCGGCCTTCCGGCAAGGCGCGCAGCAACAGGGCCAGCGCGAGCGCCACCGCCACGGTCCAGCGCGGCGCGCCCGGCTCGTGCTGGGCCAGCGCAAGGAAGCCTGCGGCCAGCAGGGCCCACGGCCAGCCGAGCAGGCGGCCGGCGAGCAGGGCGATCAACGCCACCACGAACAGGTCGAGCAGGCTCCACTGCGCCACCCACGAATCGGGCGAGCGGTCCGCGCCGATCGCACCGAGCAGGCGGTAGCCGTGCGGAAGATGCAGGGTGGCATCGATGCCTTCCAGCGGCAGTTGCCAGCCGGCGCTGGGCATTGCGCCGCCATGCACCGGCAGGCGCAGGCCCGCATCCAGGTCGAGCTGCCGCCCGCGCAGTTCCACGCCGTTGCGGCCGCCTTCGCCTCTGGTGACGAGCAGCGGGGTGCCGCCCTGCGTGGCGCGCTGCAATTGCCACGGCGCGGCCACGTCCAGCCGCTGGTGGTGGCGCAGTTCGCCGCTCAGGCGATCGACCGCGTTGAATCCGCCGCCGTCGAAATCCAGCCACAGCTCGCGCTGCAATTGCAGCCGGTCGCCCTGGCCGCCCTCGGCGCCACGGGTGCCCTGCTCGACCGCGAGGCCCGTCGCGTCGTCCAGCACGTAGGCCGGCAGCGCAACCCACGCCGGCGGCACGCCGGCCTGCGCCGCATCGGTGGCCTGGCCGCCCACGCGCGTGCTGCGCAGGCCGGGGTCGTCGGCGTAGCTCCAGGTTTCCTGGCGCGGCCAGGGCGCCGGCGGCAGCTTCAGCCCGACCTTGGCGAGCGGTGCGGTGCCGCGCGCGACGAGCGTGACCGTCCACTGGCCCGGCCGCAGTTGCAGGCGCAGCCGGCCGTCGTCCTCCAGCCGCGCCGGCAGGTCGCCGGACAGCGCGGTGGCGACGAAGCCGGCCGGCAGCACCGGACCGAGCACCTGCTCGCGCGCGCTGCCGGCGACGTCGAGTTGCAGGCGGGTTTCCAGCATGGCCGGCAGGCCGTCCTGGAGGCGCCGGTACACGCGCATCGACAGTGCGTCGGCGGCGCGCTGCCCGGCGGCGGCCTCGCCCAGGGTCAACTGGTCGCCATGGCGCTCGATCCGCCCGACCGCCGCGCCGTCCAGGCTCAGGCCGACCAGGCCGATCGCGGCCGGGACGCGCAGGCGCGCGGGGCGCGCCGACCAGGGCAACGTGCCCTGCAACGCATAGTCGCCCGGCGCCAGCCACAGCATCGGCTGGCCGGCGCGCTGCAGCACGGCGAGCGGCTGGCCCTTGGCGCTGACCTGCTGCGGCCAGTTACGGTCGTCGCCGGGCAAGGCGACCCAGCTCGGCGCGTCCACGTGGACATCCAGGCTGAAGCGAGCGCCGTCCTTGCCCGCGTCGATCAGCAGCCGGCCGGGCCACGCGCACTGGTGGCCGCCGGCGCCCGGCGCCTGCGTGGCGAGGAACGGGCAGGCGTGCTGCGGCGCGTCGTGCAGCACCCAGCCCTGCCAGTCGCGCAACGGCGGCGGCACGTCCTGCGCCGGCAGCGGCGCGGCCAGCAGCAGCCACAGACCCAGCAACCAACCCGTTCGACCCAGCATGCGTCTCTCCCTGTGTGCCCGCACGGCCGGCACAGTGTAGGTGCTACATGGCGGGCGAACAGCGCCGCCGCTTTCCGCGGGCGGCTCCATGTCGCCTGCGCACGACATGGCGACCCCGCTCCGGATGCAACGCGGCGGCGCGGCCGACGGGGTTACGGCCGCATGGTTTCCATGCCGTCCGGTCGTACCGCACGCGAACGGTGCCGGCCGCTTTGGTGTCGCCGGCCGGCTTGCATGCCCTCAGGCGAATGGCCGCCTCTCGTGCCGGCGGCTAGGGTGCGTCCGCGTGCTGCCGTTGCGCGCGCGCCGCGCACAGCTCGACGGTCTCCTCCGCCCGCGCCAGGCCGCCGCTCGCACCGCCAAGCCGCGGCCGGAAGAACGCATCCAACCGCTGCGCCTCCTCGGCGCTGCAGCCGCCGGCCGCGGCGAGCATCGCCAGGCGGCCGCCCTGGAAGGCGCCCATGCGCGCGCCGATCTGTGCGTAGTGGCCGGTGAACCACTGCCAGCGCCGGTCGCGCTGCGCGCGCGTGCCCTTCGCGCCGGCGCCGAGCAGGTAGCCCATCTCGCCCACCTTCACCGATTCGCCCAGGGCGAAGTCGCGCACCCGCTCGGCCTGCTGCGGATCGTCGGTGCCGGCCAGCGCGGCGAGGATCGCGTTGCGGTGCTCGGGGTTCACGGTGCGCGGCAGCACCGCCATCAGGCGGTCGACGGCCGGCTTGCCCTGTTCCTGCACCGCGACCACCAGCGACGTCGCCAGCAATTCCGGGGCCGTCGCCTCGGCGTGCAGCAGGCCGTCGCCCGCCAGCACGGCGGAACCCTGCCGCGCCAGCTCGGCGCGTACCGCCGGCAGGCGCAACTGCAGCCCCAGCGCGCCGGCCAGGCTGGCCCGCAGCAGGGCGTCGTCGGCGCTTTCGCCGGCACGGTGGACGTAGCCCAGCGCGGCCAGCCTGGGCTGGTAGACGCCGCTCGCCCAGGCGTCGATGCGCGCGCGCTGCGCCGGCACGACGGCGGCCTCGCGCAGCCGGGCCAACTGCGCCAGCGGCAGCTGCGCGATCTCGCGGACGTGCGAACGCGCCAGCGGCGCCAGCGCGGCGAGCGTGTCGTCGATCGAGTAGACACCGCGCTCGAAGGCGAGCGCGACGATGTCGGCATAGCCGACCTGCTCCGGCTCACTCAGCTCCGCCACGGCCTTGCCCAGCGCGAGCAGGGGCGCGCGGTCCATCACCACGCGGTAGTAGCCGGCCGCATCGGCGTTGGGCAGCACCCAGCTCGCCGCCGTGGCGCCCGGCAGCGGCATCGTGCCCTGCGCCTGGTCCAGCAGGCTGCACGCCGTGCGGCTGCCGGCCGGGGTGCCGTAGCGCACGCACAGCGGAATGCCCCACACGGCATCGGCGCCGGCGCGGCTGCCCGGCGGCAGGTAGCGACGCTGGGCCAGGTGCAGCACGGCCGGGCTCGCCGAGGCGTCCAGCCGCGCTTCGAGCAGCGGCACGCCGGGCTGGTCGAGGAAGCTGAGGAAGGCGCGCTTGAAGGCGTCGTCCTGGCCGGCCGCGTCCGCGATGCCGTCGATCAGGTCGGCCGCCGCGGCGGTGCCGAAGCGGTGCCGGCGGATGTACGTGCGCATGCCCTCGCGGAACACGTCCGCGCCGACGTAGCGCTCGAACATGCCGATCACCATCGCGCCCTTGTTGTGCACGCCGTCGATGTTCGGGCCGGGATCGCCGACCGCATGGACCGGCTTGCGGATGGCGCCGGCGCTGGCCAGGCTGTCGCTGGCCATCGGCCGCTCGCCGCTGAGCACGTGCTCCAGGTCGGCGCGGTAGCCCGGGCGCAGCCGCGCCTCGATCTTCTGCTGCATCCACACCGCGAAGGATTCGTTGAGCCAGATGTCGTCCCACCAGCGCAGGGTGACCAGGTTGCCGGTCCACTGGTGCGCCAGCTCGTGCGCGATGGTGTTGAACACGGTGCGCACGCTGCTCGCCGAGGAGCCGTCGTCGAGCAGCAGCATCCAGTCGCGGAAGGTGACCAGCCCGGGGTTCTCCATCGCGCCCTCGGCGAAGTCCGGCGTGGCGAGGAAATCCAGCTTGCCGAACGGATAGCCGAAGCCGTAGTAGTCCTCCAGCGCCTGCATGATCGGCGGCGTCTCCTGCAACGCCTGCCGCGCGCGCTGCGCCTGGCCCTGCACGGTGAAGGCGCGCAGCGGCACCGGCTCGGCGCGCTGCGCGTCGGCGGCGATGTCGGGCCCTTGAAGGCTGTCCCACGGCCCCACGCCGATCGCCACGAGGTAGGTCGGCAGCGGCTGGCTGCGGGCGAAGCTCAGCGTCTTCCAGCCCGGGCCGGCCGCCGCCTCGCCCACCTGCCGGGTATTGGCGATGGCGACCATGGCGTCCGGCACGGTGAGGCGGATCTCGAACGGGGTCTTGAAGCGCGGCTCGTCGAAGCCCGGGAAGGCGAAGCGCGCGTTCGACGACTCCATCTGCGTCATCGCGTAGGCGCGGCCGTCGAACACCACCTTGTACAGCCCCTGCAGGCTGGCATTGAACGGCGCGCGGTAGTCGATCGCCAGGGTCACCGCCTGCGCCGGCAGCGTCGTGCCGAAATCGATCCGCGCCACGCCGTCCTTCGGCACGACCTCGGCGTAGCGCGCCGCATGCGCCTTGCCGGCCGCGTCGGTGACGGTGACCTTGTCCACCGCCAGCGACCGGCCGTGCAGCCACAGGTGGTCGGTGGCCTGGGCCAGCTTCACCTGGATGGTGGCGCGGCCGCCGAAGTCGCGTGCGCGCGGGTCGATCTTCAGGTCCAGCCGATAGGACGAGGGCTCCGCCCAGCCCGGCAGCATGCCCAGCGGCACGTCCTCCCTCGTCGTTGCGAGGACGGCCTGGCAGGCCAGCGCCAGGGTGAAGAGAACCAGCCATCGGAACGAGCGGCGCATCGGCAATCCTGTCGCATGTGGGGCACCCGTGGCCTTCGCCCCGCCGGGTACCGGAGAAAAAAGCGCCGGACGGTGTTCACCGCCCGGCGCCCGTATCGCGTCGCGGCCGATCCACCGGCCGCGTGTTCCACCCAGCTCAGCGCAGGATCGCCGCCGGGTCCTGCTTGGCCTTGAGGGCCGAGCACAGCAGGGTCGACTCGCTGGTCTGCGCCAGGCCGCGGGCGGCGCCGGTGACGTCCTTCACGCGCGTCTTGAAGAACGCCTGCAGGCGGTCCACCTCGGCCTGCGAGCAGCCGCCGCCGCCCATCAGGGCCGGCAGGCGGCCGCCGGAGAAGCTGCCGGTACGCGCCACGATCTTGTCGTAGTTGGCCACCGACCACTTCCACACCGCGTCGCGCTGGGCCTGAGTATCGCGGCCGCCACGCAGCAACGCGGCCATCTCGCCGACCTTCACCTGCTTGTCCAGCGAGAAGTCGCGCACCTGCTCGGCCAGGGCCGGGTCCTCCACCGCGCTCAGGCCCGCCAGCATCGCGTTGCGCTGGGCCGGGTCGCTGGTCTTGGGCAGCTCGGCGATCAGCGCATCGACCGCGCTCTTGCCATGCTCCTGCACCGCCACGCCCAGCGCGGCGCCGAGCAGGTCCGGGTTGCCGGAGGCCAGGTCGAGGTGGCCGTCCTTCGTCTTCAGCGCGGCGTCGCCCTGCTTGAGCAGGGCCGCGCGCACCTCGGGCAGCTTCATGTCGAGCGCGAGGAAGCCGGCCAGCGTGCTGCGCATCAGCGAATCGCCGTCGGCCTCGCCCGGCTTGCGCTGGTAGCCCAGGCTTTCCATCGTCGGCAGGTAGGCCGACTTCGCCCATTCGACCAGCTTGGCGCGCTGCGCGTCGGTGGCGGCCAGGCGCCGGTAGATCCACTCGAAGCTGCCCATCGGCGCCAGCGCCACTTCGCGCGTCTTGGACGACGTCAGCGGCTTCAGCGCGGCGAGCACGTCGCCGGCGTCGAGGTCGCCGTGCCTGAAGCTGGAATCGACCGCGTCGGCGTAGGTGAGCTGCTCGGCGTCGTCCAGCTTGCCGATCTGCTTGCCGAGGCTGGCCAGGTCGCCCTTGGTCATGCCGAAACGGTAGTAGCCGGTGCCGTTGGCGTTGGGCATCACCCAGGTCGGGTTGCTCGCGCCGGCCAGCACCATCGTGCCCTGCGCCTTGTTCAGCATCTCGCAGCTCACCTTGCTGCCATCGGCGGTGCCGTAGCGCACGCACATCGGCACGCCCCACACATGCTTGGCGTCGCCCTTGCTGCCGACCGGCAGGTAGCGGCTCTGGCTGAGGTGCAGCACGGTCTTGCCGCCGTCCTGGCTCAGCCGGGTCTGCACGTAGGGCACGCCCGGCTGGTTGAGGAAGCTCATGAAGGCCTGCTTGAAGTCGTCGCCCTTGTCGGCCGCCTTGGCGATCGCGTCGACCAGGTCGGTGGCGGTGGCGTTGCCGAACTTGTGCTCCTGGATGTAGGCGCGCATGCCCTTCCTGAAGGTGTCCTCGCCGACGTAGCCCTCGAACATGCCGAGCACGCTGGCGCCCTTCGAGTAGGTGATGCCGTCGAACGCGGTCTCGATGTCGCCGTTGCCGGTGATCGGCTGGCGGATCTTGCGCGTGGTGACCAGGCTGTCGCCGTTCATCGCGAACTGCGCGCCGCGCACGTTGTCGAGGTCGGCGCGGTATTCCGGATGCACCTTCTGCGTCACCTTGCCCTGCATCCAGGTGGCGAACGCCTCGTTGAGCCACAGGTCGTCCCACCACGCCATGGTCACGGTGTCGCCGGTCCACTGGTGGGCCAGCTCGTGCGCGGTGACGTTGAACGAGCCGCGCACGTAGCGCGCGGCGGAATCCTTGTCGAGCAGCAGCAGCCAGTCGCGGAAGGTGACCAGGCCCGGGTTCTCCATCGCGCCGGCGGAGAAGTCCGGCGCGGCGAGCAGGTCGAGCTTGTCCCACGGGTAGCCGAAGCCGTAGTAGTCCTCCAGCGCGTGGATGATGCTCGGCGTCTCGCCCAGCACGTGCTGCATGCGGTGGCCCTCGCCCTTGGCGGCGACGCCGCGCAGTTCGAGCGGCTCGGCGCGGTACGGCGTGGGCGAGATGTCCGGGCCCTTCACGATGTCCCACGGGCCCACGCCGAACGCGACCAGGTAGGTCGGCAGCGGCTTGGTCCGCGAGAAGGTCAGCGTCTTCCAGCCGTCGCCGGCCTTCTCCTCCTTGACCTGCTTGGTGTTGGCCACGCCCTGCTCGTCGCTGGGGATGGTCAGGCTGATGTCGAACGGCGTCTTGTAGTCGGGCTGGTCGAAGCCGGGGAAGGCGTAGCGCGCGCTGATCGGCTCCATCTGCGTCATCGCGTACGGCTGGCCCTCGTGGCTGACCTTGTACAGGCCCTGCAACTGCTGGTTGAGCGGCGCGCTGTAGTCGAAGGTCAGGGTCAGCTCCTGCGGCTTCAGCGTGCTGCCGAAGTCCACCCGCACCACGCCTTCCTTCGGCGCCGCCTCGACGTACTTGCCGGCGTGCGTCTTGCCGGCCGCGTCGGTCACGGTGACCTTGGCCACCTTCAGGTCGTGGCCGTGCAGCCACACGTGGTCGGAGGCCTGCTCCAGCGTGAGCCTGATCGTGGTGGTGCCGGAGAAGTCCTGCTGCCGCGGGTCCACCTTGAACGCCAGCGTGTAGGACTGCGGCACCGCCCAGCGCGGCAGCTTGCCGTGCGGCACCTGGTCGGCGGTGGCGGCGAACGCGGCGCCGCAGCAGGCTGCGAGCGCGGTAAGGACGAGCGGACGGACTAGACGTCGCATGATGGACTCCCTGGGACAGATGCGAATCCCTCAACCTAGGCCGGGCATGACTTGCGACACAGTGCCAAAAGGCATGGCCGGCCCGGCGGAAAGAGGCCGCGGCCCGTTGCGCTATAGTCCCCGCTTGACCGTTTCGAGCCGAATCCCGCCGATGCCCGACCGCCTCACGACCGCCTCCCCCATGCACATCGCTGTACTGGAGGACGATGCGGAACTGCGCGAGGCGATCCTGCTGCCGGGCCTGCGCGACTTCGGCTTCGCCGCCACCGGCGCCGGCACGGCCGCCGAGCTGTACCGGCTGATGCTCAGGCAGCGCTTCGCGATGGTGGTGCTGGACATCGGCCTACCCGACGAGGACGGGCTCACCGTGGCGCGCCACCTGCGCGAGCTGTCCGGCGAGCTGGGCATCGTCATGCTCACCGGCAACCGCGGCCGCCAGGACCACCTGCGCGCGCTCACCGCGGGCGCCGACGCCTACCTTTCCAAGCCGGTCGACGTGGAAGTGCTGGCGGCCACGCTGCACAACCTGGCACGCCGGCTGTCGGCGCCGGACGCCGCGCCGCCGCAGGAGGCCGGTGCGGGGCAGTGGCACCTGGGCACCGACGGCTGGTGCCTGGTGGCTCCCAACGGCACCATCCTGGCGCTGACCGCGCCCGAGCGCCGCCTGCTGCACACCCTGGCCGCCGCGGCCGGCCAGCCGGTGTCGCGCGAGACGCTGATCGCCGCCCTGTGCAAGGACGTCTACGACTTCGACCCGCACCGGCTGGAGATGCTGGTGCACCGGCTGCGCCGCAAGGCCGTCGACGCCGAGGCCGGGCCGCTGCCGCTGCTCACCTCGCGCGGCAACGGCTACCTGTTCGTCGCCCACGCGCCGTAGCGCGCCCGGGCAACCGCCGCTTCAGCCCGAGCGCGGCCCGTCGCCGGGCCGCGCGTCTCACGCGTGTCCGCCGGCCAGGTCCATGGCGCTTTCCGCCGCCGCGTCTTCGGCCAGCGGCAGGCGGATCAGGAACGCCGTGCCCTGCCCCGGCGCGCTTTCCACCGTGATCTGGCCGCCGGCGGCGTGCACCAGGTCGTACACCACCGCCAGCCCCAGCCCGGTCCCGGTGCCCGCCGGCTTGGTGGTGTAGAACGGCTCGAACACGCGCTCGCGCACCTCGGCCGGCATGCCGCTGCCGTCGTCGGCCAGCACCAGCTCCATGGCCGGCGCACCGGCCGCGCGCCGCGCGCGGACCGCGAAGCGCCCGCCTGCCGGCATCGCATCGCGCGCATTCGCGGCGATGTTCAGCAGCATCAGCTCGAACTGGCCGCGGTCCGCGCGTACCGGCAACCCCGCCGCGTCCGCCTGCAGCTCCAGCCGGACCTCGGCGGGGAAAAGCTGGCGCAGCATCGGCTCGATGTCGCGCAGCAGCGCGGCGACGTCGAACACCTCCGGCCGCAGGCTGTCCTGCCGGCTGAAGTTGAGCAGCTTGCGGCTGATCGCCAGCGCCCGCCGCGCCGCCGTCTCCACGCCTTCCAGCGCGCCGACCAGCGCGCCCGCGCCGCGGTCGGCCAGCCGCTCGCGCCGCATCGCGTAGCCGAGCACCACGTTGAGCACGTTGTCGAAATCGTGCGCCACGCCGCTGGCGATGCGGCCCACCGCTTCCATCTTCTGCGCGTGCACGAGCTGCTGCTGGGCGCGCTCGCGCTCGGCCATCTCGCGCTCCAGCCGGTTGGTCTTGGCGATCGACTCGGCCAGCGCCTCGCGCAGCGCGGCGACGGTGCGGTCGACGATGATCGCGATCAGCAGGTAGGCGCCGGTGGTGGAAATGATGATGCCCGTGGCGACCAGCGCGGGCTGCTTTTCCGGCACGAAGCCGAGCAGGTTGCTGGCCAAGCAGATCGCATAGCCGAGCACCTGCAGGGCGGCGATGCTCCACAGCGCCCGGCGGCCCAGCACCAGCCCGCCCAGCGCCAGCACCATCAGCGGGAACACCTCCACCGCCACGTTCTTCACGTCGATCACGGCGTAGATCGCCACCATCGCCGCCAGCACCGTGCCCAGGAACAGCGAGACCGCGCGGCGGAAGTGGCCGCGCCGGATCATCCACACCGCGACGCCGGCGGCCACGCACATCAGCAGGTCGGTGGCGACGTCGAAGGCCAGCATGCTGCGGCCGTGCCAGCGCCCGCTCAACACCGCCCACAGGTAGAGCGACTTGTTGAGCGGCACGAAGACGCAGAAGAACAGCAGCAGCACCTGCACGAAGGGCGCGTTGCGGCGGTCCACCGGGTCGGTGACGGGAGTGTCGCCGAGCCAGCGCCGGGCCGATTCCAGGAAGGCGCCGATCACCGCGCGGGGCTCCGGCGACCGCGGCCCGCCTGCGCGCCGCGCGTGGCGCCGGGTAGCGGCCCCGGCGGATCGGCCACGGGAACGCGCTCCAACCCGCCGGAGACCGTGCGCCAAGACTGTCTGTTCACCCTGCACCCCGAACTGCGTACTTCCGCCTGCTTTGTCTCATCTGGAGGCGCCGCAATCAAGGGTGAGGTTCGGTGAGGGCCGCGAGCAAGCACGAAACAGCGCAAGGAAGCGTGCGTGACTTGCCGGCGCGTTCTGGCGAATGCTCGACGGACAGCGACGTCGCGGCGACAGCCGTATAGACGTCCAATCACGACGGGCACCGCGCATGGGGACGCGTATGCACGTCGTCGCGTTGCCGCTCGCACGGGACCGGCGCAATGCCGTGGCCGCGCGTTCACTCATCGACGGGGAGCATTACGTGAACAAGATCCACAGCAAGATCTGGAGCAAGTCGCTCCAGGCACTGGTCGTCGCCTCCGAATTCGCCAGGGCGGACGGCAAGGGCCGCGCCGGACGCCGCCTGCGCGCCGCCATGCTGGCCGGCGCGATGGCCGCCGCGCCCGCCGTCGCGCTGGCCGCCGGCACGGACGACGCCTCGCAGCGGGCCGCCGCTGCGCAGGCGCAAGTGCAGGCGCTGCCGGCGCCGGCCGCCGTGGACGCTTCGCGCTACTTCCAGGCCAGCGGCGCCGGCGACGGCAGCGACGACGCCCAGGCCACCGGCGCCAACGCCGTCGCCGGCGGCGCGGCCAGCACCGCCAGCGGCGACGACAGCATCGCCGAAGGCGCGCGCAGCGCGGCCGACGGCCTCGGCAGCGCGGCCTTCGGCGCCGACAGCCACGCCTGGACCGACTGGGCCACCGCGATCGGCGCCGGCAGCCAGGCCTCGGGCCTGTCCGCGCTGTCGGTGGGCGCGCATGCGATCGCCTACGGCGACTCGACCACGGCGGTCGGCGCCGACAGCCTCGCCGCCGGCCTGGGCAACGTCGCCATCGGCAGCGTCGCGAACGCGGTCAGCGACGGCGGCGCGTCCACCGCGGTCGGCTCGCTGAGCGAAGCCAACGCCGACGGCAGCACCGCGGTGGGCGCCGAAGCCTCGGCGGGCGGCCCGGGCAGCACCTCGCTGGGCCGTTCGGCCACCGCGGCGGGCGAAGCCGGCGTGGCGCTCGGCGCGCGCACCGGCGCCGCCGCCTTCTCCACCGCCGTGGGCGGCTATGCGATGGCCGTGGGCGCCAGCAGCACCAGCATCGGCGCCTTCAGCGCCGCCGTCGGCGACCACAGCGTGGCGCTGGGCGAATACGCCGCGGCGGTGGGCAACAACGCCGTGGCGATCGGCGGGCAGACCTGGACCGACCTCGACGGCAACGGCCAGCCCGATCCGGGCGAAACCACCGTCGCCAGCGGCGAGGGCGCGGTCGCGCTCGGCTCGCTGGCCAGCGCCAGCGCCGACCACAGCCTGGCGGTCGGCGCGCAGAGCAATGCCGAGGGCGACGCCAGCACCGCCGTGGGCGACGGCAGCATCGCCAGCGGCACCCAGTCGGCCGCCTTCGGCAACCAGGCGGAAGCCGACGGCGACTACGCCACCGCGGCCGGCGGCGGCAGCTTCGCGCTGGGCGCCGGCGCCACCGCGGTCGGCAACGGTGCGGTGGCGCTGGGCGAATTCGCCACCGCCACCGGCTACGGCAGCGTGGCCCAGGGCGACCACAGCGCCGCGTTCGGCGACAACGCGCAGGCCATCGCCGACGGCAGCATCGCCATCGGCATGAACAGCACCTCGCAAGCCGGTTCGGGCATCGCGCTGGGCGCGGCCAGCCAGACGCAGGGCTGGGGTGCTGTCGCCATCGGCGCCACCTCCAGCGCCAGCGGCCTGGGC
>NZ_LMSL01000001.1:0-227 GCF_001428405.1 Frateuria sp. Soil773 | reverse complement strand
CGCGCTTGGCACCGAGGCCTGGGCCACCGAGGACGGCGCCAGCGTGCTCGGCTACAACAGCTACGCGCAGGCGGTGAACTCCACCGTGCTCGGCTCCAACGCCTGGGTCACCAAGGATGCCGCGAACAGCGTTTCGCTCGGCAGCGAATCGCTGGCCGACCGCACCAACACCGTCTCCGTCGGCGCCGCCCACGAGTGGACCAGCAGCGACGGCGTGGTGCACGCCG